>NZ_CP097810.1 GCF_000364165.2 Clostridium sp. MD294 | reverse complement strand
AAAAAAATATTGATATACTTATTTCAATAGGAGAAGTAGCAGATATTTATAGTGAAAGTGCAAAGCAAAAAGGCACAAAAGAGGTATACCATTTTGATACACAAGAAGATTTTGGCAAAATGGAATTTCTTATAAAAGAGGGGGACACTGTTTTAATAAGGCTTCAAGAAGTAAACAATTTGAAAAAACAGCAGAAAATTACAAGGAGTGAAATAAATTTTGGAACAGTTGATACAGGGGATTTATGCAATTATGATTGCGTTTGTAATAGGCGTAATACTTGCCCTATACTTATACCAATATTGCATAAAATGAAATACGGACAGACAGAAAGAGATGATGGCCCTCAAAGTCATTTAAAAAAACAAGGTACGCCTACTATGGGAGGCATAGCCATACTGATTGCATTTTGTGGGGGTAGTATTTTCTTTTTAAAACAAAATTATGATGGTATAGCTGTTGTACTTGTAACATTAGGGTTTGGCATAATAGGTTATATAGATGATTATATCAAAGTGGTAAAAAAACGTTCTTTAGGACTAAAACCTATGCAAAAAATAGTAGGGCAGCTTGTTATTACTGGTTTATTTGCTTGGTATCTCTATAAATCCAATTTGGGAACAACAATTTATATACCATTTACAAAAGGCATGACAGTTGATTTAGGTATTGTTTTTGTACCATTTTTAATAGTAGCTGTGTTAGGTACTGTAAATGGTGTTAATTTAACAGATGGCTTAGATGGATTAGCTGGTGGTATAACATTAATTATAGCTGTTTTTTTTATGTTGGTATCTTGGGGAGCAGGAAGTACGATATTGCCTGTTTGTGGGGGTGTCATAGGAGCATTACTTGCATTTTTGATATTTAATGCTTATCCAGCAAGGGTATTTATGGGAGACACAGGTTCTCTTGCACTAGGCGGATTTGTTGCAGCGTCTGCATTTTTGCTAAAAATGCCTATATTCATAGTGATTGTAGGGTTTATATATCTTTTAGAGTCTATTTCTGTTATGATACAAGTGTTGTATTTTAAAAAAACAGGTGGAAAACGTTTTTTCAAAATGGCACCTATTCACCATCATTTTGAATTGTGTGGTTGGAGTGAAACAAAAGTAGTAACAGTGTTTTATGTAATTACTACAATGCTTTGTTTGATAGCATTTTTGGCTTGTCGATATTTGTTTGTGGCATAGAAAGAAGGGTTTTCATTGGAATATAAAGGAAAAATGTACTTGTTTGTGGCATGGCAAGAAGTGGCATATCTGCTGCGGAATTACTTTGCAAAAAAGGAGCTTTTGTAACACTACAGGATTTGAAAAAAAGAGAAGAATTGAGCAAAGACACAGATTTAGAAGATTTAGAAAAAAAGGGCATTGTATTGTATACAGGAAAAAATCCAGATGATATAGTATTGAAACAAGATTTAATTGTATTAAGTCCCGGTGTACCTTGTGATTTACCTTTTTTAAAAGAGGCAGAAAAAAATCATATTGCTGTATGGAGTGAAGTAGAACTTGCCTATACTATGACACCATGCCCTGTTGTTGCTATTACGGGAACAAATGGCAAAACAACAACAACAACATTAGTAGGAGAAATATTAAAATCACAATATCAAAATACAGTAGTAGTAGGTAATATTGGTGTACCATACAGTGAAAAAGTAGAAAGCTTAAAAAGTGATGATTGGGTTGTAGCAGAAATAAGTAGTTTCCAAATGGAAAAAGCACATACTTTCTGCCCTAAAATCAGTGCTGTACTAAATATTACACCAGACCACTTAAATAGACATAAAACAATGGAAGTTTATATTGCTATGAAAGAAAGAGTATGGCAGAAACAGACAGAAAACGATTATTGTGTATTAAACTGGGAAGATACTGTTTGTAAAGCTATGGCAGAAAAAACAAAGGCAAAAGTATTTTTCTTTAGTAGTCAAACAGTTTTAAAAGAAGGTATTTATTTGCAAAATGGCAACATAAAAGTTTGCTGGCAAGACATACATGAAACATTATTTCATGTAGATGAATTAAAGCTGTTAGGTATACACAATTATGAAAATGTTATGGCAGCCTGTGCGATTGCTATTTGTGCTGGAGTACCTTTGCAAAAAATTATAAAAATAACGAAAGAATTTGCAGGGGTAGAGCATAGAATAGAATATGTAGCAACAATAGATGATGTAGAATATTATAATGACTCCAAAGGCACAAATACAGATGCCTCTATTAGAGCAGTATTAGCAATGAAACGTCCTATTGTATTAATTGGTGGAGGATATGATAAAGGTGTATCTTTTGCAGATTGGGTAAGTCTTTTTAATGGTAGAGTAAAACATCTTGTGTTAATTGGTGTAACAGCAGAACAGATTGAAAAAGAAGCAATAGAGGCAGGATTTACAGCAATTTCAAAATGTGAAACATTTGAACAAGCGGTTGCTTTGTGTCATGATAAAGCAGAAAAAGGGGATTGCGTATTACTTTCTCCAGCCTGTGCAAGCTGGGGAATGTTTGACAATTATGAACAAAGAGGAGATTTGTTTAAGAAGTTAGTAAAATCGTATATAAAGTAAAAAGAGGTGTGTTATATGGCAGAAGCCTCTGCGGCTAAAAAAAGAAAAACAACAACAATACAAAAAAGACCAACAAGAGCATCTTATGACTATATGGTACTTTTTGTAGTGATATTATTGGTATTGTTTGGTATTGTAATGATATTTAGTTCTAGTTATTATAAAGCAATGACAACAGAAGAGTTCAACAATGATATGCTTTATTTTGTAAAAAAGCAAATTAGGAATGGCCTATTAGGTTTTGTAGGTATGTTTATTATGGCAAATTTCCCTTATAGATATTTGAGGCGTTTTACATTACCAGCATATATTGTAGGTTGTATATTACTTTTGCTGTTAATACCATTTGGTACAGTAGCAAATGGTCAAAAAAGATGGCTTTGGGGATTTCAGCCTTCTGAAATTGTAAAAATCACAACAACATTATATTTAGCACATTTTATATGTATACATAAAGAGTATTTAAAAGATTTTACAGGTTTTGTAAAATGTTTAGCTATTGTAGCTATTCCTTGTGGTATGATTGCAATTACAAATTTTAGTACTGCTTTGCTTTTGGCTTTAATAGGAGGAACAATGCTTTTTGCAGCAGGATTTGATATAAAATATTTTGCTTATATCAGTGGGCCTGTGGTAGGTGCAGGAGCAATATTAGTATTGATACCAGCATTAAGTTATCGCTTGACACGTATTAAAATATGGTTAGACCCTTTTTCAGACCCAACAGGTAAGGGATACCAAATTATACAAGGGCTTTATGCTTTAGCTTCTGGGGACTATTTGGATTGGGATTAGGACAGAGCAGACAAAAAACGTTTTTACCAGAGGCATATAATGACATTATATTTGCTATTATTGCAGAAGAATTAGGTATGCTAGGAGCAGCACTCATAATACTGCTTTTTGCCATACTAGTGTGGCGTGGCATTAAAATTGCCATGAATGCACAAGACCAATTTGGAAGTTTAGTAGCAACAGGTATTACAGCACAAATTGCTTTTCAAAGTATTATCAATATTGCTGTTACAACAAATACAATACCGAATACAGGTCAGCCGTTGCCTTTTGTAAGTTATGGTGGTACTTCATTAACAATTGCTATGGCTATGATAGGCATATTGTTGAATATATCTAAGTATCAAAAGGGAATGGAGTAATGTTGTACTAATTTTTCATTTTGTGTATGTTGTTATAGAAAAAGGTGTTGACAAAATGAAAAAGGTTTAATAAAATTTGTATTAAGAAAAAAGCAAAGAAAAAGAGGAGTATCTATTTTCCAGCTTTCAGAGAGAAAAACAAATGCTGTAAGTTTTTCAGTGTGGAAATAGAGAAGGTAGCTTTGGAGCTTTTTTGCTGAAGCAATATTTGTGTGTAAGCAAAAACGGTTTGTCACGTTATAGACTTTTGAGTGTCTGTTTTTGTTTTTTTTAAAACAGAAAAAAAGGTGGTACCACGAGCTTTCGTCCTTTATAGGATAGAAAGCTCTTTTTTTTTGAAAGAAAATATAAAAAAGAAACAAACGTGAAGGTATAGGAGGAAAACGAATGAAAGAATTGACAAAAAATTATGACCCTTCCATAGTGGAGGAACGTTTATATGAGCAATGGATGGAAAAAAAATATTTTCATACAGTAATTGATAAAACAAAAAAACCTTATTGTATTGTTATGCCACCACCAAATATTACGGGACAGCTTCATATGGGGCACGCATTAGATAATACTATACAAGATATATTAATTAGATGGAAAAGAATGGAAGGTTATAATACATTATGGCTACCTGGCATTGACCATGCAAGTATATCTACAGAATTAAAAGTAGTACAAAAAATGGCAGAAGAAGGTTTAACTAAGGCAGATGTCGGCAGAGAGGGATTTTTAGAAAGAGCATGGGCTTGGAAAGAAGAATATGGTGGCATCATATTAAATCAGATTAAAAAATTAGGAAGTTCCTGTGACTGGGAAAGAGTTCGTTTTACTATGGACGAAGGCCTATCTGATGCAGTATTAGAAGTATTTGTTAGACTATATGAAAAAGGATATGTTTATAGAGGAGAAAAAATAGTTAACTGGTGTCCAGAGTGTCAGACAACAATATCTGATGCAGAAGTAAACCATGTAGATACTGCAGGACATTTTTATCATGTAAATTATCCTATTGTAGGAAGCGATGAAAATTTACTTCTTGCTACAACACGTCCTGAAACAATGCTAGGAGATACCGCAGTAGCAGTACACCCAGATGATGAAAGATATCAACATCTCATAGGTAAAAAATGTATATTACCTTTGGTAGGAAAAGAAATTCCCATTGTAGCAGATAGTTATGTAGATAGAGAATTTGGTACAGGTGTTGTAAAAATCACACCAGCACATGACCCTAATGACTTTGAAGTAGGTGTTCGCCACAATTTAGAAAGAATTAATGTACTCAATGATGACGGTACTATGAATGAAAATGCTGGAAAATATCAAGGTATGGATAGATATGAAGCAAGAGAAAAAATTGTTGCGGAATTAAAAGAACAAGGTTATTTAGTAAAAATTGAAGATATTACACACGCTGTTGGCACACATGAACGCTGCAATAAAATTGTAGAACCAATGATAAAATTACAGTGGTTTGTAAAAATGGACGAGTTGGCAAAACCAGCTATTGAAATATACAAAAATCAATCACTTCGTTTTATACCAGATAGATTTGGTAAAGTGTATTTACATTGGTTAGATAATATTAAAGATTGGTGTATTTCTCGTCAGCTTTGGTGGGGACATAGAATACCAGCATATTATTGTGCTGATTGTGGTCATATTACTGTTTCTAAAACAGCACCAGAAAAATGTGAAAAATGTGGTTGCACTTCATTAACACAAGATGAAGATGCACTTGATACCTGGTTCTCCTCTGCATTGTGGCCTTTCTCTACATTAGGCTGGCCTGATGAAAATGCGGAAGATTTAAAACATTTTTATCCTACGAGTGTATTGGTAACAGGATATGATATTATATTCTTCTGGGTAGTTAGAATGACATTTTCTGGTATGGAATGGATGAAACAAACACCTTTCCATGATGTATTTATACATGGTTTGGTAAGAGATGACAAAGGCAGAAAATTCTCAAAATCATTAGGTAATGGTATTGACCCATTAGAAGTAATTGAAAAATATGGTGCAGATGCTTTGAGATTGATGTTAATTACAGGAAATGCACCAGGAAATGATATGCGTTTTTATTGGGAAAGATTGGAAGCTAGTAGAAACTTCTTAAATAAATTGTGGAATGCGTGTCGTTTTGTGCTTATGAATTTGGAAGAAGATTTACAAAAAGAAATGCCTTCAAATTTGACATCAGCAGATAAATGGATACTTTCCAAAGTAAATACATTAGCCAAAGATGTAGAGGAAAATATGAAAGGTTATGAACTGGGCATTGCAGCACAAAAAGTACATGATTTCTTATGGGACGAATATTGTGACTGGTATATTGAAATGGTAAAACCACGTCTTTATAATAAAGAAGATGATACCAGAATTGCAGCACTTTGGACATTAAAAACAGTATTGATTACTGCATTGAAATTGCTTCACCCATTTATGCCTTTTATTACAGAGGAATTGTTTTTAAATGTACAAAATGAAGAAGAAAGTATTATGATTTCACAATGGCCAGAATTTAAGCAACAATGGGCATTTACAGAAAACGAAAAAGAAATTGATGTAATCAAAGAAGCTGTTAGAAGTATCCGTAATATTAGAGCAGAAATGAATGTAGCACCTTCTAAAAAGGCACAAGTATTTGTAGTAACAGAAAATAAAGAAACTACAGATATATTTGAAAAATCAAAAGTATTCTTTAAAACATTATCTTATGCAAGTGATGTTTTTGTACAATCTGATAAAAATAATATAGGTGATGATGCTGTTTCTGTTGTAATTCATAATGCAGTAATATATATGCCATTTGCAGAATTGGTTGACATTGCTAAAGAAGTAGAGCGTTTGACAAAAGAAAAAGAAAAACTTCAAAAAGAAATTGAAAGAGTTGTGAAGAAATTAAGTAATGAAGGCTTTGTTGCAAAAGCACCAGAAAAAGTAATTGAAGAAGAAAAAGCAAAAGAAACAAAATATAGAGCAATGTTAGCACAAGTAGAACAAAGATTAGCACAGATGAAAAAATAATAGCATATAAATAATAAAAATAGCAGAGAAATGTAAAAAATGTTCTCTGCTATTTTTGCTGTATAAAGCAAAAATATTGATTAGAATAGCAATTATTGCTATAATAGTATTGTTTACGATAGTTGTTGTAAAGTAATGAAAAGGGGAGATTTTATGTATTGCAGAAACTGTGGTAAAGAAATAGATAATAATTTAGCACAATGCCCTTATTGTAATACACCAGTAATGCAAGGTCAAACAGTGGTAGAAGATAATGGCAGTACATGGTGGGGTGTATTAGGCTGTTGTGTTCCTATTGCAGGATTGGTGTTGTACATAGTATGGAAAGATACCAAGCCAAAAAGCGGTAAAAAGGCAGGTATTGGTGCATTAATTGGATTTGTGTTAAGTGTATTAATTCCTATATTATTTTATTTGTGTATGATTATTTTAGCCTTTGCAAGTTATGGATTATAAAAAGGAAGGTAAAAAAATATGTATTGTAGAAATTGTGGAAAACAAATCGATAACAATTTAGCACAATGTCCTTATTGCAATGTACCAGTAAATCAAAATCAAATACTGGTAGAAGATAACGGCAGTACATGGTGGGGTGTATTAGGCTGCTGTTTTCCTATTGTAGGATTGATATTGTATATTGTGTGGAAAGATACGAAACCAAAAAGCGGTAAAAAGGCAGGCATAGGTGCATTGATTGGCTTTATAATAGGTACTGTACTGCCTATTGCATTTTATGCGATATTGTATGGTATTATGTTTACAATGGGAGTTCCTTATTGATTTAAAAAAATAGGAATATGAAAAAAATAGGATTTTTTTTAAAAATATTTTTTGGTTGTCATAGTTTGCCTGCTCGTTCTTTTTTTTGGAAAGGAAAACAGTTTCCTATTTGTGCCAGATGTACTGGTGAATTAGTAGGAATGATATTAGAATGTTTGTTATTTTTATCATTGCATTGGTATGCTAGTTGGGGTTGGTGTATTGTGTTTGCAATGCCTTTAATAATAGATGGCACATTGCAATTAAAAACAAAATGGTTTAGTAATAATGCTTTGCGATTTTTTACAGGGGCATTTTTTGGTATTGTTGTAGTTTCTTTTTTGCTACATATCCATTTTATGATGTGGGAATTAGCAAAAAAAATAGTAGCTATTATATTGAAATAAAAGAAATTTTTTAATATCGTTTTATTGAATTAATATGAAATGAGGGAGAGTACTATGGATTATAGTTTAAATTCTATAGAACAATGTTTGCAAATTATGGACAAAATGAAATTGATGTGTAATGAATATGATGATATTGAAGTATTTGATGCAGCATTATACAAAGTGAGTATGGAAGGTGATATGAGTGTAATTGAAAGACTATGTAATATACTCGATGATGAAACAGAAGGACCTTGCTCTGCTATGATGGATATTTTAGAAAGTATAATTTATATAGCTAAAAGATGTAATCAATTAGAACAAGGTGTTTATATTTTTTTATCTAATAGCTATAAAATGATAAAGTATGCTGCATATTGGTATAAAATGTTTCATCAATTGTTATTAAATTCGTATGATTTGGAGCAATATTATATTTCTGCTATAAAAAGATTAGATAAACAAAATTTAGACATATTGCTTAATACATTATATGATATAGAAAAATATGATGAAGAAGGCTATTATAAAGAGAGTATTGATTTTATACGAAAAGAAGTAGGTATTATATAAGTTAATAAAAATAAATAATTATTTTATATTGTGGGAATTAGCAAAAAAAATAGTAGCTATTATATTGAAATAAAAGAAATTTTTTAATATCGTTTTATTGAATTAATATGAAATGAGGGAGAGTACTATGGATTATAGTTTAAATTCTATAGAACAATGTTTGCAAATTATGGACAAAATGAAATTGATGTGTAATGAAGATGATGACATTGAAATATTTGATGAAGCATTATATAAAGTGAGAACAGAAGCTGATATGAGTGCAATTGAAAGACTATGTAATATACTTGATGATAAAACAGAAGGGCCTTGTTCTGCTATGGAGGATATTTTAAATACGATATTCTATATATCAGAAAAATATAAGCAATTAGAACAAGGCATTTATATTTTTTTATCTAATAGCTATAAAATGATAAAGTATGCTGTAGATTGGTATGAAATGTTTCACAGAATGGTATTATGGACACCAAATTTATACGAATATTATATTTCTGCTATTAAGAGATTAGATAAACAAAATTTAGAAATATTACTTCATACATTACATAACATAAAAAAAGAAGATATAGAAAAAGATAATGGGAAAAATTTTTTCGAGGAAAAAGTTGATTTCATAATAAAAAGTATAAAATAATAAAAAATCCACCAAAAAGGTGGACTTTTTTGTTATTTTGCAGGAACAATTTCTAACCAATAATTGTCAGGGTCATTTATAAAATAAATACCCATAGAAGGATTTTCGAAACAGATACAACCCATTTCTTTGTGTTTTTGGTGTGCTGCTTCGAAATCTTGTGTTACAAATGCTAAATGAAATTCATTTTCTCCTAAATTGTAGGCTTCTTTTCTGTCACGTAGCCAAGTTAATTCTAATGTAAAATCTGTTTTGCCATCTCCTAAATAAACAAGTATATAACTGCCATCTTCTGCTTCTTTTCTTCTTACCTCTTTTAAACCTAAGGCGTTTTCATAAAATTGCATACTTTTCTGTAAATCTAATACATTGTAGTTGTAATGGTTAAATGTAAAATTCATGTTTATTATCTCCCTTATTATTGTTTAATGATGATGGTGGTGTCCGCAACCGCAGTCATGGTGATGTTCGTGTTCATGGTGGTGATGATGGTGATGTTCATGTCCGCAGCCACAATGCTGTTGTAATTGATTAGCACATTGAAAACCATGTCCTTCAAATATCATGCCCACTTTGTCCACAATAAGTATTTTTTGTTCAAATGTTTGGGCAGTTTCTATAGCATTTTTAATCATAGAAATGACTTCTTCTACTGTACACATAGGAGGCAAAACACCTAAAAATAATTGCATTGTTGCCTTTCTAACAGCCACAGGCATAGCAGAAAATGCTTCTTTTATGTGAGCTATAAAATCATCAAATGCTTTTTGTTTCCATTCTTGAGAAGCAGGGGGCTGGTCTTGAGGTGCATCAAAATGAAATAATTCTTCATTTAAGTCACCATAATAACAACTGCGAATAAAATCTTCTGTTAACAGTATTTTTTTGGTGTCATCAGTTAATTCTGAAAAATCATTTATTTTTTTCATGTAATTTAATTCTTGTTTTCCTATATCATTCGCTTTGTCAATAATAGGCTCTACAGCATTTTCTAAAGAAGTACTAACTCGTTCTAAATAAGCATCTTTTTCTGCTTCAGATAATTCTCCACTGAACATTTCACATACTGTATGATATAGGTCAGCATGACAAACATCTTTTTCAGTCAGCTCTGAAAAAGAGTATCCCAAATAAAAAAGTAATATCAGTGAATTAATATCATTAAAAAGGCAATGAAACATATCTTCTATTTTTTCTAAATTTTCAAAAACAGAATTGAAATCACTATACTGTTCATTTAATGCCTCATCAGATAATTCGCTTGGTACAACATTTTGTAGAGAACAAAGCCATTGTGACAATTCTGTAAAATACTTTCCATAATATTTACTTTTTTCGGGAACAATAATATGATAAAAAGTATTTAAAGAATAAGAAATAAATTGCTCTGTTTCACCACTAAAAGAGTATTGTAAACTTTGATTTATCATATCATAATATTTAGAGCGTGCTATTTGAAAGGGAATACATTTTAAAAGCTGTCCCATTCTGCTTTTTTGTGTCAAAACATCTTCAGAAGTTTTTAAAAATTCTAAACAATCCAAATAAAAAATTTCCCATTCTACCTTTTTTTGAGTAATATTTTCTTCTTTATATTTTCTAATGGCAACTTCATCGCCAATTCTAGTATAATGAATATTCCACAAAGAAGTATATTGGTAGATATTTTCATAAATAGAAAGTAATTTCTTTTTAAGCTGAATACAATTGTCTAATGCAGAAAGACGTACTTTTTCATCGTCATTATCTAATATATACTGAAGTTGTATGATATAATGTTTTACTGCATTTTGTAATTCTAAAATGTCATTGTGTATGGTATAATGAATATCTGTTGTTTGGTATTCTCTGTCTAAAGCACTCATTAAAAGCAATAAAAGACTTGCAGTAGCTTGCTGTTCAATGTATTGTGTAGAAAGTGTTTTTATTTTTTCTTCTAAAGTGTAATTTAACAAAAAAAAATCTCCCTTCATATAAATTATGTTACATTGATTTTTTTCTATTATAAAGCAAAAACAATATGGATACAATCATTTTTATAGAAATGATTTACAAAGTAGAGTAAAATAATAAAGAGGTGAAAAAAATGGTATTGTTATATACAGGAAAAGGAAAGGGAAAAACAACAGCAGCAATAGGACTGTGTATTAGAGCATTAGGCTGGGGAAAAAAAGTTTGTATGATACAATTTTTAAAATCGCCAGAGTTTGAAAGTGGAGAAATAAAATTATTAAAAAAATTGAATGTAACATTATACCAAACAGGATTAGGATATTCTTGGACTAAAACACCTCAACAGCAAATAGACTGTATTCAAAAAGCATGGGAATTGTGCAAAAAAGTATTACTTTGCGAAAAATATGATATGATAATATTAGATGAAATCGTAAATGTATTTTGTATGAAAACAGTTTGTGTATCTGATTTTTTAACAGAAGAAAATTTAATTGAAGTGCTTCAAAATACAAAAAAAACAATGGATATTGTACTAACAGGAAGAAATGCAAGTACAAAATTGATAGAATATGCAGATTTAGTAACAGAAATGAAAAATATAAAACATTATTATAAAAAAGGAATAAAAGCAATAAAAGGATTGGAATATTAATAAAAAGTAATATGAAATAAATACTGTATGAAATAGAAACATACATGATGTTTGTCCATAGAATATATAAAAATAACATTTCCTATCAACGAAATATGTGGTATGATTATATAAGTTATTTATGAATAAAACGGGTATGCTATGTAATTTCATAGTACCATAAATATAGAAATAAATGATATAAGAGGGGGAAAAAATATGAAAGAGGAAAAAAGAGTTTGTTTTCAAAATAGGGAATTGTCTTGGTTACAATTTAATGAAAGAGTTCTAGAAGAGGCAGAAGACGAAAATGTACCTCTTTGTGAAAGACTTTCTTTTTTGTCTATTTTTCAAAGTAATTTAGATGAGTTTTTCATGGTAAGAGTAGGTTCTTTAAGAGATCAAATGCTTTTATCAGAAAATACAAAAGACAATAAAACAAATATGACAGCACAACAACAAATTGAAGCTATATTAAAACGTTGTAAAGAATTAGGAGATAAAAAAGATAAAATATATGAAAAATTGCTTCAAGGACTAGAAAAAGAAGGCGTTCATATTATTAATTTTCAATCATTATCTAAAAAAGAAGCAGTATATTTAGAACAATATTTTGAAAGAGAAATTGCTCCTTTACTTTCTAGTATTGTAGTAGGAAAAAAACAACCATTTCCATTTTTAAAAAATAAAGACATTTATGCGGTAGCGGTGTTAAGTACCAAAAATGAAAAAGAAAAAATTGGCATTATACCATGTAATACAGGTGTATTTGAAAGATTGATAGAAATTCCATCTAGAAAAGGCAGTTTTATGCTTGCAGAAGAATTAATATTGCATTTTTTACCTAAAGTATTTAAAAGTTATAAAATTAGTGCAAAATCATTAATACGTATTACAAGAAATGCTGATATTGATGCAGAACAAATATATGACGAAGATTTAGATTATAGACAGCATATGGAAGAGGTAGTAAAACGTAGAAGAAAACTTTCTCCTGTACGTTTAGAACATACAAGAGAATTAGATGGCACTACTGTTGCAAAACTGTGTGAATATATGAAATTAAAAAAAGAACAGACATTTTATTCTCACGCTCCTATTGATTTATCTTTTGTTTCTTATATTAGAGATTATTTGAGAGCAAAAAGCGAATTGTTTTTTGATAAAAGAGTACCTCAAACTGCCGCTGTTTTTAACCGCAAACAGTATATGATAGAGCAAATTGAAAAAAAGGATATATTGCTTTGCTATCCTTATGAAAGTATGAGGCCATTTTTGCATTTGCTCAGCGAGGCAGCAGTTGACCCGAATGTTGTTTCTATCAAAATGACATTGTACCGTTTGGCAAAATCAAGCAAAATTGTAAGTGCATTGATTGAAGCAGTAGAAAGTGGAAAACAAGTAGATGTATTGGTAGAATTAAAAGCGAGATTTGATGAAGAAAATAATATTGAATGGTCAAGAAGATTAGAAGAAGCAGGCTGTCATGTAATATATGGATTAGATGATTTAAAAGTACATTCTAAGTTATGTTTGATTACAATGAAAAAAGAGGGTAAAATAGAATATATTACGCAAATTGGTACAGGTAATTATAATGAAAACACAGCAAAATTGTACACAGACATTTCTCTTATGACAGCAAATCCAGACATTGGACAAGAAGCATCAGCTGTTTTTCAAGCCATTGCATTGGGGGAAGTCGTAGAAAATGTAGAGCATTTAATGGTTGCACCAAAATGTCTACAAAATAAAGTAATTGCATTGATAGAAAGAGAAACAGAGAAAGCGAAAAAAGGAGAAGAGGCTTATATTGGTATTAAAATCAACTCTTTAACAGATAAAAAAATTATGAACCAACTCATAAAAGCATCTCGTGCAGGTGTAAAAATAGATATGATTGTAAGAGGAATTTGTTGTTTACGTTCTAAAATAGAAGGATATACAGACAATATTAGAGTAATTAGTATTGTAGGGCGATATTTAGAACATTCTCGTATTTATATATTTGGAAAAGGAAAAGAAGAAAAAATGTATATTTCTTCAGCAGATTTAATGACAAGAAATACTGTACGTCGTTTAGAGGTAGCAGTACCAATATATGATAATGACATTAAAAACAGAATTAGAACAATGTTTCATACAATGTTGCAGGATAATGTCAAAGCAAGAGAACAAATGTCAGATGGTAAATACCAGAAGGTAAAAAAAGCAACAATACAATTGAATTCTCAAGAATATTTTTATGAACAGGCTTATGATATGGCGGGAAATGGATTAAAAAGAAAAGAAGAACAAAATCAGGAGTATAATATAGAAGAAGATATTATAATAGAAGATAAAGAAATGGCAGAAGTAACAGAAAAGCTATGGGAACAAGCAACAGAAGCATTAGAAGAAGTTTCAGAAACGATACAAACAATACAACAGCAAAAGTATGATAGAAAAGCAAAGAGATATAGAAGAAGAAGCAGAAACAGAAAAAAATAAAATGCTTTCAGCGAATTATATAAAAAACCACTAATTTTTATATTTTAGTGGTTTTTATATAAGGTTATGTATGTTTGTTATGTGTAGAATAAATAATGTAATTGGATTACATGACAAATATTTTTTTTAGTATATCACGTGTCCTAAAATGATATATCCTATTGCGGAGATAATACCCGCCATTACACCGTAAGGAATTTGTGTAATACCATGTCTAAAGTTGTTACAACCTGTTGAAGATGATGTTAATATTGTTGCGTCTGAATAGAAACAGCAATGACTTCCCCAAACGCCTGCTGCTGCAACTGCACCAACTGTTACAGCGATGTTTCCGCCTAAAGCGAGTGTGATTGGTGCAACAATAGGAATAGCAATGATGTACATACCCCAGTTGATACCCATAATAAACTCAGTAGCTGCAAATACTAAGAAAACAGTTACAGGTAAGAAAGGTAATGTAATATTTCTAACTGCTACATCAATAACATAATCAATAAATCCAACTTGCTGGCTTGCTTCTGCAAAACAGAAAGCAAGTATCATAAGTAATATAGGTAAAACCATGTTTTTCAGACCTTCTACTACTGTGTCTGCAAATTCTTCTGGATCCATACCTTGTGCAACAAAGTATATAAAACATATAAATATTGCTGTTATGATGCCTTTTTGCATATCAAAATCAAAGAAAGCAACTGCACCAATTAAAATAAGTATAGGTGCGAAGAAATTACGAAGTTTTGGATTTTCTGGAACAATACTATCTTTACCAGAACGAATATCAATTTTTTCAGAGTCTGGAGGAGCTAAAGGTCCACCAGCTGCAACTCTTTCGTATGCTCCTTTCATAGGGCCTATTTTAGGAATAACACCTAAAACAGTCAATATCATAATAAGGAGTGCAAATACAGCATAGAAATTAAAAGGTACTGTTGCCATATATGTTGGTAATTGTTGTCCTTCTTCTGCAATACCATTTGCTACCATAAGAGAGCCTATAAATACAGCCCATGTAGAAATAGGATTTAAAACAGAAACAGGTGCAGCTGTTGTATCAATAACATAAGCTGTCATTTCTCTTGGAATTTTATATCTGTCATTAACAGGTGTCATAGCGATACCAGAAGTTAAAGAACTTAAATAGTCATCTAGTGAGAAAAGAGCAGAACATAACATTGTGCCAAAAAGGGCTAATTTAGGTGATTTTACTCTAGAAGCAACAAATTCACCGAAAGCAAATCCACCGCCATTTTTTTCTATTAAAGCAACAAGGCTGCCCATTAAACCACATACGATAATTAAGAAAGCAGTATCTTCTCTTAACATAGCCACTTGTGCAATATCAGCAAAGGCTGGAATAAAGCCTCCCTTATGTACCATAATACAACATAAAATAGTTGCTAATGTCAGACCTTCTACAATTCTTTTTGTTCTAAATATGAAAATAATCATAAATATAGCTGGAATAGTAGTCAATATTCCAAAATCATCTGGATTATCAGGTACTAAAAATCCTATTAAAATGAATGCAGCAAATATAATGCCATAAACAATTAAAAGTCTTTTAAAATCATTTTTTGATGTTTCTTTTGTTCCTTCCATAGACCAACCTCCCTTTTATAAATAAAGGTTTATAAAAATACCATTAAAATGTGCCAAAAATAAGTTGATGCTGACAGCAACTAAAATATAGAAGCAAAAGGCGATTTTATAGAAAGGTGTATTTATGCTGTATTATAAAACGCTTGCAAAAACAAACCTATAGCCTATATTTCAGTATACTGTCAAAATCAACAAATGATAATTCTGATTAAAAGGAATAATTAAAATTTATATTCATAATAATATTTTAATTTGAGTGTTATATTGTATTATAATAAATTATTCACCTGGGTGTTTTCTGTCCATGAAAGTACTTTCTTGAGGACCTCTTTGGTCTTTTTTCGCAATAAACAAGCTACCTGTTGCTCTACCGCAAAGTACTGGAGGTTCACAAGCTGTTGCTGCTGTGCCAGGTGTTGCTACGCCACTTAAGTCAGCATCTGTTCTATCTAATTGTGTAGCAACTTTCCATGCTTCAAATTTACAAGTATAAGATTGATTTCCTACTTTTTCAATCCAGCCATGATATTCCATGAAGTCACCAACATAAACAGGTGCTAAAAATTCGATTTTTTCATAGCCTAAGAATAAGCTGATGTCACCATCTACATAAACCATAAGTTCTGTACCAACATCGCCCCATTGGTCAACTATTCTTGCACCATTTACCAAACCGCCTACATAATGTGCATCTTTTGCACTCATCATTAAGTGATGTACAACTTTTTTACCTACCATAATTAATTTCCTCCTTAATATGTTTATCTAATTTTGTTCATTTTTGTATATTTTCCACTATAAATTATTAGTTTTTAAAAATTTCGTCAGCATCAGGAACTTTTACATCTAAAGGCATAGCAATTTTAGAAACATTTACCATATGAATGTAGTCAACATTGCCTGCTAATATATTGTTACCCCATGTACCACAGCCTTCAGAAACAGCAGGGGATAAACCATTTGTTGCAGGACCCCAAGCATCTGGTGTAGGCTGATTTACTAACAAACGAGCTACAGGAATTTTTTCACCAGCATATCTAATGTGTTCTTTATCGTTACTAAAAATACCTGCTGTATGTCCAGTTCCGCCAGCTTCTCTCATATTTCTAACTGCCATATCAACAGCGTTTTCAAATGTATCATAGGATTTCAATACAACGATAGGTCCCATAATTTCTTTACAAAGGAAGTCTTCTTTGCCAACGCCATCAATTTTGATGCCCATTACTTTTACACCATCAGCAAGTGAAACACCAGCTGCATCAGCAATTACTTTTGCATCTTTACCAACTAATTCAGAATTTACTTTACCTTCTGGACTGAATAAAGCTTCTCTAAATTTTGTAATATCAGCTTTATCTTCAAAAAGAACAATACCAGCTTTTTTCAGTTCTGCAAAGAAATCTTTTTCCAATTCTTCAGGATAAAGAAGTAAGTTGTCACCATCACAAAGTATACCATTGTCACTACCAATAGCAATAAATGATTTTTCTGCTGCATCAGTAAGGTCATAGCCTCTGTCTAATATAACTGGAGGGTTACCAGGACCAACGCCATAAGCTGGAGTTCCGCTAGAATAAGCAGCTTTTGTTAATCCAGAACCACCTGTTGCAATAACAAGGTCGCAAAGTGCCATCAATTCTGCAGATCTTTCAATAGTAACATCGTCTACTACTTGTATTAAGTCAGCAGGAGCACCATTTGCTACTAAAGATTTTCTAATTAAATCAATTGTTTGTGTAGTAGTTTCTTTTGCACGAGGTGCAGGAGAAATGATAACTGCATTTTTACCTTTTAAAGCGTGCATAAAGTTTCCAAGAGGAGTTACAGTTGGGTTTGTAGCAGGTGTAATAGCACCAATAACGCCTACTGGGTGAGCTACTTCTAAAAGACCCAATTCTGGAATTTCATTGATAATACCAACAGATTTTTTGTCTTTTAAATAATCCCAAAAAACAGCTGCTGTATCTGTATTTTTACCAATTTTATCTTCATAGCAACCTAAACCTGTTTCATCAACAGCTAATCTTGCCAAAGGTTTTGCATTTTCATAAATGATTTTAGCACCTTCATAAACTAATTTGTCAACTTGTTCTTGTGTATAATCTATAATTTGAGCTTGTGCTTTTCTTGCATTATTTACTAATTCTTGTATTGTCATGCTATTGCTTTCCTCCTTTAATAATTTATGAATATCTTCCCCACAAAAACGATATTTGTTATGTGGGGAAGAGATATAATTACAATATTATTTCTGAGCTGCTCTTGTGTCTGCTAATGATTCGTCCAAACGTTGTAATACTTGAGCAATTTGTTCTTCTGTAATTACAGAAGCAGGCTCAAAACGAATACATTTTGCATTTACCAATGTACCAGCTGTGATTACTTTACGAGAAAACATACCTGTTGCTACTTGATAACCAATTTCAGAAGTTTTAAATTCCATTGCAAGCATTAAACCAATACCACGAACTTCGTCAATCAAATCAGGATATTTTGCTGCTAATTTATCCAAACCTTCTTTAATCAATGCACCTTTTTTAGCACATACGCCAGGAATATCATGGTCAATCATATATTTGATTGTTGCGATAGCTGCGGAACAACATACAGGGTTACCACCAAATGTAGGAGAGCCAAGTAACCATGGATTGTCAACTAATTGTTCTGTCCACATTGGAGGACGGCAAATTAAACCTGTGATTGGCATAATACCACCACCAAATGCTTTACCAAATGTTAAGATATCAGGAACAACATCTTCGCCTTCACATCTCCACATATGACCTGTACGTCCCATACCTGTTTGAATTTCGTCACAAATCATAGCAACACCATATTCATCACAGATAGCTCTGATTTCTTTCAAATATCCTTTAGGAGGAATGATAATACCAGCTTCACCTTGTACTGGTTCAACGATAAATGCAGCAACTTTTTCGCCTACAGCGATTAAGTTTTTGATTGCTTTTCTTGCATCTTCTGCATTACCATATTCAACATGGATAACTTGTTGTACCATTGGTGTATATGGTATACGATATGTATCTTTACCACCCATAGAAACAGCACCCATAGATTTACCATGGAAAGCGTTTACAGTAGAAACATACCAACGTCCGCCTGTTGCAACCCTTGCCAATTTCAGAGCCATTTCATTTGCTTCTGCACCACCATTTGTAAAGAAGCAGTATTGTAAGTCACCAGGTGTAATTTGAGCAACTGCTTTTGCCAAATATCCACGCAATGGGTCTAACAATTCTTGGGAGTGAAGTGCTTGATGGTCTAACTGAGCTTTTACTGTTTCAACGATTTCTTTATTTTTATGTCCGCAAGTATAAATACCGAAACCACCTAAACAGTCAATAAAATCATTTCCATATAAGTCTGTAACATTACTGTCGTGGTCTTGCCATTCCAACATAGCAGCATTTGTAGATACGGATTTACGATATTTTAACCAGCCTGGACTTACATAGTTATCAAAATGGTCAACTGTTTCTTTTGTGATTTTTTCTTTTTCTGCATCTGAAATTTCACTTATGTCTGAATGAATATAACCTAAAACTCTTCCCAAATATTCGCTTGTGTCTTTAAATTTTTCTAACATACTTTTTCCTCCTTGTTCTCTAAACGATAGTTTTTTGTGTAAATTAATTTTCTTACACGCTAATCCTTTTTACTGCTTTCTCTTTTTGCTCATACCATAGCAATCAGAATAAAAAACATTTTTTTAGGATTATCACCTCAATTTAATTTAGAATAGTGTTTCTTATTTGAACTCACTGTAATCTATTCACATAGACTACAACGACACACAAATACAATATTATGTTTCTTTTATCATACGAATTAACTGTACTCTATTTTTGATGTCCAATTTTCTGTATATATTTAATATATGCTTTTTTAATGTATTATTAGCAATTACAATCTGGTCACAAATTTCTTTATTGCTGTAACCACTGATAAGCAATTCTAATATATCACTTTCTCTTTTGGTCAATCCGTATAGTTCAACTGCTTCTTGTATAGAAATTTTATCTCCAGATTTTATATTGTTTTCTTGTTCTTGATATATTCTATAGGCAAGATGGTCTTTTATTAACTGAACTTTAAATACATCAGAATATTTAAAATCATCTTTTTCTTTATCTCTATAAAATGTAATGACACCTAAAAAACGCTCATTATGCCCTAATACCAACTGCAAAGAATAATGCCAATTATTTACTTCATATACATTTTTATAGTATTCTGTTTCCATTCTTTTTTTATCAGATATAATATCTGTTTCTCTGTAAACCATACTTTTCCCTGTAGAAAGTATTCCTTGACTATAATCAATATTTTCATATACCCGAGAAAAATCAACAGAAGCATTTTTATTATAAGAAACTGAAGAAGTTAGTGATATGCTTCCATCGCCTTTAGAAAGGTGAAATTCTGCACTATCAAAATCAATTATCATTTTCAACTGTTCCAGAAGTTCTTTTCTCATAGCCAAAAAATCAGGATTGGTATAAATTTTATAAATAATGCTGTTTAATATCATAAAGTCATTGTTATCTATTGTATTCATAATAATTCATCTCTTCTCATTACTGCTTTGTTTGTTCTTTGTTTATAATTTTATACATTTTATATAATTTAGATACAAATAGAGCATTTAGGAGTATATTTTTACTTCAACATTTGTAAAAATATGAATAAAAAATTTGAAAAAAAATGACTTTTTTTATCTATTTTATTTTTTTTGTGAAAAATAAATACCTTTTTGCACAATTTATATTTGTTTTTCTGTTTAATATTATACTATGTATACAATAAAAACACAATAATCTCAAAAAACTATTTTTATACTCCTTTTGTACTATTTTTAGTACAAAGCACGTTAAAAATGCTCTGTTTGTAAAATTTTTTACATTTCTATTTTTAAAAATAATGGTTTAAAACGTTTATGTATACAGTTTAAAATGTTTTTTATACAAAAAAAATAGGGGAGTGTAGTATGATAATAGAATGAGGTGATATATATTTCACTATAAATTTTAAATCATTTTTATTTTTTATGCAATAAAAAATGCTCTGTTCTTGGGTCGATAAGAACAGAGCCAAAACAGCCAGTATAACCCCCTCTCTAATAAAGAGAGCAGCAAATTGGGGTATGTACTTTTTGTTTTCTATAAGCGTTTATTTGGGCAAATAAATACTTTTTTATAGCTTTATATCATAGGGCAAAGCTATTACTATATTCATATTTGTTTTAAATTAGGATAATTGTATATTATATTTTTTAGAACACTACTTTACTACTAATTATATTGCTTTTGAGTTATGCAATTTGTTTGTTATTGTTATGTTCCTTATGCATCGCCGTCAGAACCGCCATCGCCACCAGAACCGCCATCGCCGCCAGAACCGCCATCGCCGTCAGAACCACCATCGCCGCCAGAACCGCCATCGCCGTCAGAACCGCCATCGCCACCAGAACCGCCATCGCCGTCAGAACCGCCATCGCCGTCAGAACCGCCATCGCCGTCAGAACCGCCATCGCCGCCAGAACCGCCATCGCCGCCAGAACCGCCATCGCCGTCAGAACCGCCATCGCCGCCAGAACCGCCATCGCCGCCAGAACCGCCATCGCCGTCAGAACCGCCATCGCCGCCAGAACCGCCATCGCCGCCATCGCCGCCATCGCCGCCATCGCCGCCATCGCCGCCAGAACCGCCATCGCCGTCAGAACCGCCATCGCCGTCAGAACCGCCATCGCTGCCGCCAGTTGAGAAAACAATTGTATAACTAGCTAATTCTTGACCATCTTTATTCAAAACTTTCAGTGTATCACCAGATGTCAATGTTTCTGCTGCTGCAACTTTATCACCTGTATATACTTCTACAGTAACTCCTTCTAATTGTGTACTACCTTGTGTAGCTGTAACAGTAAACGCATTTTTAAAGTCTGTCACTTTTGTTGTATTTGCTGTGATTTTGTTTGTATCTTTTTCAGATATTTGTTTCTGTTCATTGTCTACAGTATATGTTGTACTGCTTAATGTTACTGTTGTTTCTTGTGGAGTATTACTCAATGCGTCATATGTTACAACAACTGTAGCTGTTTCACCATTGCTACCAGGAGCTATAGTTGGTTTTCCTTTAGCACCTGCTACGTCTGCAACTGTTGTTTCAGCATTAAATGTATAGTTGTCTTTTGCTGTTAATACTACAGTTGCTTGATATTCTTTTCCAGCTTCAAACTTTTCGCTGGCTGTCATATCACTTTGTCCACCTACTTCTTTCCAAGTAGTAGATGTTACTGTGTAGTTAACATTACTATCTACTGTTGCATTTGCTGATGCTTTACCTACTGCTGGTGCTGTAAGTGTAATAACTGCCTCTGCAATAGGTGCTTTTGTTACTGCAACTTTAACAGTTTTTGCTTCTTCACTTGTTGTTGGATCTGCTGTAGAAGTTTGTTTTACACTAAATTTACCTTGTACTTGTTTTGTTTCTGTAGTTAAAGCCTCAAATGTACCCTCATATGCAAATGTTACTGTCCAGCTTGCATACTCAGTATTAGCTAATGCTTTTTTAGCTTCTTCTGCTATTTTAGCTTCCACTGCCGCCTGAGTTGATCCTTCGATTAAAGTCATAGAAACTGTTTTGCTAGCATCTGTCATTGCATCTTCTACTGCTTTTAATGCAGCTGCTTTTTTTGTATCGTCTGCAACTGCTTCTACTGTTATTTTTGTAGTTCCTACAAGGAAGTTACCGTCTGTATCTTTATCTTTAGTAGATGTAGCTGTTATTGTAATTTCAGTTTTATCTTTAGGTTGTGGATCTTCTTTTGATAAATCTAATAAACCATTTGTTATAGTATATTCTTTTTTATCAGTATCTACTGCTTTCCACTCTACATCAGTAGTGTCTGTTTCAGTAAAGCCTTCACCACCTGTTAATGTTGCTTCAAATTGCAGTGTTCCTCCCTGCAAAATAGTTGTATCCTTATTAGATGTTGTTATTTTTATTCCTGTTGCTACTGGGTCACCTGGTTCTGGGTCTGTAGTGCCACTATCTGCTATAGTTGCTTTTACAGTAAATTTAATTTCTGTAGCACTTATGGATATATCACCCTTTATAGCATCTACTAAACCAGCAAAGTCTGTTGCTGTGATTGTTTCATCAAAAACATAACCTGTTTCTGGTGTTAATGTAATTGCAGCTGTGTATTGTTTTGTTGCAGGTGTTGTACCTTCATTTTCGTCGCCACCTTCAGCTGGTGGTGTTGTGCCTTCATTTCCGTCACCACCTTCAGTTGATGGTGGTGTTGTATCATCACCTTCAGCTACTGTTGCTGCTGTGCTTGCAGCTGTCCATGTTGTTCCTGACTGTTTTACACCTGTAGGTACTCCTTTTAATTTAGCAGTTTCATTTGCTACTGGTGTATCTAATGTTATTCCTTTTACATCTGCTGCTGTAATTGTTACTGTTGCTGGTGTAGATGGTTCTTCTTCTTTCTGTTCTACATTAGGTATATTTTCTCCAGCATTAGATGTGTCTATTGTACCAGGTACTGTAGCCTCAATTTTATTTACAGTACCTTCACCTGTAACTTCTGAACCTTTTGCTGTAGAAGAAGATGTAATAGTATCCACTTTTGCATCTGCTGCAACATCTACTTTAGCTATAGCTGTGTCAGAAAGTTCTACTTTTCCTACTGCAGCACTATCTTTTACAGCAACGTCAGCACTTGCACTATCGCTTACTGCTACATTTTCTACTTTTGCATTTTCATTTACTTTTACTGCTGCTGTTGCGTCACCTGTTAAAAGTACATTGCTTACTTTTGCATCACCTTTGAGTTCAACAGTTGCTTCTGCACTATCTACAACGATATTCTGTGCAGATGCACCACTTTTTACACTAACATCTGTGCTACCTTCGCCTTTTAATACAATATCTTTTGCGTCACCTGTTACATCTACTTTATCAACAGAAGCATCTGCTGCTACTTCTACAACAGCATTATCTCCAGCTTCTACTGTATTTACTTTTGCTCCTTCTGCAATTTCAACAGGTGCTTGTGCTTCTACTTTATTCAGTTCAAAACCAACAATTTTCGTTGCTACTTTTGCTAATACAGATGCACTCAATGCTCTTGGTGTACGTGTTCTGATAACCACTTTGTCTGCACCTGCTACGTTGTTTCTAATTACTGTGATTTGTCCGCTTACACTTGTTTTACCCTCAAAATAAATATCAACTGTACTACTTTCTGCTGCTACTGCAGTATCTTCTCCTATGTAAGCTGCTGCTGTTGCTGTATCATCTGCATAAATATCAACATCGCCTTTGAATTTAATATCTTGCAAATCAATACCACTACCATCAACATAAATTGCTGTAGTACCTGTCAATGTTTTGCCGCTGTAGTCATTTGCTTCTTTTTGAGAACGAATAGTTACATTGTGTGTTTTTTTGTCTTTGTCGCTAGAGCTAGAAGAGCTAGAACCTTTGCTGCTTCCGCCGCCACCACCGCCGCTAGTCCATACCATGTTACCAGCTTCAGCTGTTCTGTTGTCTTCTGTGCTAGTGTTATCTCTGTCAGTTGTATCGATTTCACCTGATGGTGTAGTTGTTGTGCTGCCGCCACCTAATACTCTATCTAATGTAGAAACAGCTTCTGCTCTTGTCATGCCTTTGCTACCACCAAAGCTACCATCAGGGTAACCGCTTAAGTAACCTGCTGCAACTGCTGCTCCTACTGCACCTTTTGCCCATGCTGGTATAGAAGCTGCATCTGTAAAGTTATTTGCTGCTGCTTCATTTGGTGTTAAACCTTTTGCATTGCAAATAAATACAGCTGCTTGCATTCTTGTTACTGTTTCGCCTGGTCTGAATGTACCATCTTCAAAACCACTTGCTACTCTGCCGCCTACTGCTTTTGCTACATCAGCATAGAACCAGTCACTTTCTTTTACATCACTAAAGTTAATAGATGCACTAGAAGTAAATGCTGTTGGTGCTGCACTATTTAACAGTCTTACAAATTCTGCTCTTGTAATTGCTCTGTCTGGTTTGAATGTGCCGTCTTCATAACCGCCAATTCTACCTTCATTTTGCCATTTTGTAATTGTAAATTCTGCCCAGTGGCCAAAAATGTCATTAGATGCTCCAAATACAGGAGCTACACTGCTTACTGTCATTGCTGTTGACAATAAAAACGCTACTGCTTGATACCTTTTCATTTTTTAAACTCCTCCTTAAATAAAAAAATAAATAAACATTATGATGTGGTAATAGAGAGTTTGCCCTCCTCTCTTTATATAATTATAAAAATTTATATTGTCCCAAAAGGTATACTTTTTGAGAAATTTGCCGCATTTCCAAAAAGATACATTTGTTATAAATTTTTATGCCTATACTATAACACAATTTATTTAAAATGTCCAAGAAAATTTTTAAAAATTTGCAACAAGTGAAAAAAATCTATTTTGCCAAAAAGTATAGTTTTTGACAAATTTTTCTATCGCATTGACTTAGTTTTCAACACTTTTTTTATGTCTGCAAATAATAAAATTTATTAGATATTATATACTATTTTTAAAAAATTTCACTTCATATATTATTTTTTATATATTTCTATTACGAATATCCTTTTTTGCTTTAAATATCAACATTTTATTATATTTAACATATTTTATTTTGATACCAATTTTTTGTTCATTTTGCATAAACGTTGAATAAAGTGTATTTTTGTGCTATAATTCTTAAATTATAGTAATAAATAAAGAGGAGGAAAAAAGGAATGGAAGATTTTTCAATATTGGATAAATCTCAACAAAAAGATAGTGGAATGTATGGAGTCATTGATGTAGGTTCTAATACTATTCGTCTTTGTATTTATGATGTATCTGAAAACGACATTTACCCTATGCTGAATAACAAAACAACAGCAGGACTTGCAGGTTATGTAAAAAAAGGAAAAATGACAAAAAAAGGTATTCAAAAAGCTTGTGATGTTTTAAACAAATATAGAGAAATGACAGAACATTTTCCTTTAAAACAACTTTTTGTATTTGCTACAGCATCATTAAGAAATATTTCGAATACAGATGAGGCTTTACAAACGATTACAGCAGAAACAGGACTTTCTATAGATGTATTGACAGGATACCAAGAAGCAACATTTGATTTTATTGGTGCAGCACATTCTATCAATTTAGATAGAGGTCTTTTGCTAGATATTGGTGGAGGTAGTACAGAATTATTAGTGTATGAAAGAGGAGAAATACAAAATGCAGTTAGTTTGACATTTGGTTCTCTTTCTATGTTTTCTAATTATGTGTCAGGACTATTTCCTAACAAAAAAGAAAAAAAAGAAATAGAAGAAGTAGTAAAAAAAGAATTGAAAAAAGTAAAATTTTTAAATAACAAAACATTTGACAATGTTATAGGTATAGGCGGTTCTATTAGAGCAGCTAAAAATATGAACAATGATATGTTTGGAAAGCTTAAAGATAACAGTGTAATTATTGCAGAAGATGTGCCAAAATTATTAAAGCAATTTAAAGGCAATGAAAATGAAGTATTAAAAACAGTATTGAAAGTATCCCCTGACCGTGTGCATACACTTATACCTGGTATGATTGTAATGAATACAGTGTGTGAATATGTAGACTGTAAAGATATTATAATGAGTCCTTATGGTGTAAGAGAAGGATATTTATATCAAAAATTGTTTTCAGAACAATTAAAATGATTAAAAAATAAAATACAAATGAAAAGGGGGAGGCATTTCATTGAATTATAAAATGATTGTGTTGGATTTAGATGGCACATTAGTCAATTCAGAAAAAAAGATTTCTGAGAAAAATAAAAAAGCATTGCAAAAGGCAATACAAAAAGGTGTAAAAGTAGTTTTAGCATCAGGTAGACCAGTAAAAGGAGTATTACCTAAAGCGATTGAGTTAGAACTAGATAAAAACAATGGGTATATACTTGCTTTTAATGGAGGAAGAATTATAAATGTTACAACAAAACAATGTGTTTTTGAGGCAGATTTGCCAGAGGGACATTTACAAAAAGTATATGAACTTTCTAGAAAATTTGACATTGGTTTAATGACATATGAAGGAAATGATAAGCTTGTTACAGAAGACGATAATGAATATATACAACTGGAATTAAGAGTAAATCAGCTAGAAAGAGTAACACCAAAAAGTATAATAGAATATGTTACATTTCCAGTAGCGAAATATTTGTTGGCAGGAAATCCAGAAAATGTAGAAAAAGCAGAGATTGTATTTAAACAGGCACTTTCTAAACAACTAAATATATTTCGCTCTGACCCTTTCTTTTTAGAAGTTTTGCCATTGGGAATAGATAAAGCATATGGTTTGGAAAAGCTGATTAAAATATTAGGTATTTCAAAAGAAGAAGTGATTGCTTGTGGCGATGGTTATAATGATATTACAATGCTACAATTTGCAGGACTGGGCGTAGCAATGGAAAATGCTACAGAGCAAACAAAAGCTGCTGCAGATTATATTACATTGTCTAATGACGAAGATGGTATTGCAGCTGTTATAGAAAAATTTATATTATAACTCATTTTATATTATAATTAATAATGTAATAAAAAATAAAACCGTAACTATTTTAAAAAAAATAGTTGCGGTTTTTAATCTCTTTTTTTATTATAATAATTCTATATCTGCTAGTTCTTTTTCAGGAATTGCATTTTTAGAATTTTTTACAAATTTTTTAACTTCTGCTGTAGCACGATTAATTACTATATTTGTACCAGCACCACCTACACAACCTCTGGGACAAGCCATACCTTCTATTAAACAACCGTTCATTTTTCCTGATTTCGCCATCATAAGTATTTTTTTACATTCTGATAGTCCTTGTGCATTTTCTATAAGCACATCTATATTATCATAATATTCATGAATACATTTTTCAATGGCTTTTGCAACACCTCCAGATACTGCATAGCCACGACCAACACCAGTAGCATCATTCATAGGAATTTCTTTTGTAAATGTATCCATATCTATTGATTTTGCTTCAAACATAGCCCACAGTTCTTCAAATGTAATTACAAAGTCAACATCACTTCTGACACTTTTTCGTGATGCTTCTAATTTCTTAGCGGCACAAGGTCCTATAAATACAACTTTGCAATCAGGATACTTTTGTTTTATACTTCTTGCAGTTGCTACCATAGGAGTGAGTGCATTTGAAATTTTATTTATAGTTTCAGGAAAATATTTTTTTGCTAACATAGACCAAGAAGGGCAGCAGGATGTTAATAAAAAAGGTAATTCTTTTGAAACTACTTTTTCTACATAATGCTGTGCTTCTGTCATAGCACCAATATCTGCACCCATTGCTACCTCATAGACTTTATAAAAACCTAATTCTAATAATGCAGCTTTGATATTGGCAGCAGAAATGTTTTCACCAAATTGTCCTATAATAGCAGGGGCAACTTCTGCTATTACATTTTGTTGTTTTTTCATAGCACGAATAAGCTGAAAAATTTGTGATTTATCTGCAATAGCACCAAAAGGACAATTTACCATACACATACCACAAGAAACACATTTATCTGTATTAATACAAGCTCTACCTAAATCATCACTTTCAATAGCATCTACGCCACAAGCAGCAGCACAAGGGCGTATTTTTTTTGCAATAGCATCATAAGGACAAACAGCTTTGCATTTTCCACATTTAATACATTTTTTTTGATTGATATAGGCGTGACCATTTATTCTAGAAATAGCATCTGTAGGACAAACTTCTTGACAAGGGTGAGCTACACAACCACAGCATTGATTGCTTACTTCATATTTATTTACATCACAAGCGTTACAGGCAGAAGGGATAACCTGCATAAGAGGAGGTTCATAATATTTTTGTGAAATATTACTTTCCTCTAGACCGCTTGTGATATGTACAGGCTGGTCTTCTGGACGAAGTGACATTCCCATAGCAAGACGAACTCTCTCCGAAGCGATAGCTCTTTCTCTGTAAATACTTTCTCTGTAATGTGGTGTATCTCCGGGTGATATAATATAAGGAATTGCCTCAATATCATCATTAATATTTTCAGAAGAATATGCCACTTTTGCAATTTCTTTAAAAACTTGTCTTCTTAATCGGGTAACAGGTGTGTCAAGACCTCTCATACAATATTACCTCCTAAATTTCATTTATTTATAGTATTGTCCTAATTTTTAAAATTTATTAAAGTGATTTTATTAAAATTTTCATATTGCATACTTTTTTGACATAAATTTATAGTAGACAAAAGGAGGGTTAATATGAGAAATGATAAAATAAAATGGATTTGTTTTATTGTAGCACTGTTTTATTCCATTACAACAACAATCACGACAATATTTGCTCAACAGCAATATCCCAATTTAACAGATTTAGCATTACAATCAAAAAGTGCTATATTAATGGAGCCGCAGACAGGTACGATATTATATGAACAAAATAGTCATGAAAAATTGCCTCCTGCAAGTGTTACAAAAGTAATGACATTACTTTTGATATATGAGGCAGAACAAGAGGGAAAATTTGATTGGAATGATATGGTAACTGTGAGCGAACACGCAGCATCTATGGGAGGTTCTCAGGTATTTTTAGAACCACAAGAACAGCAAACAGCAAGAGATATGACAAAATGTATTGCAATAGCTAGTGCCAATGACGCAGCGGTGAGTATGGCAGAGTTTGTAGCAGGAAGCGAAGAAAGCTTTGTTGAAAAAATGAATAGTAAAGCGAAAGAGTTAGGTATGAATGACACCAATTTTGTAAATGCTTGTGGACTAGATGCTGATGGTCATGTTACAAGTGCTTATGATATTGCATTGATGTCAAAAGAGTTGATTACAAAACACCCTGAAATATTTGAATTTACAAAAACATGGCAAGATAGTATTGTACATAAAACAAGAAAAGGCGAGTCAGAATTTGGTTTAACAAATACTAATAAATTATTAAAATGGTATCCTGACTATGCTACAGGATTAAAAACAGGTTCTACAGGAAAAGCACTGTATTGTCTTTCTGGTACAGCAGAAAAAGATGGTTTGCAGTTAATAGGGGTTGTTATGGCAGCACCAGATTTTAAAATACGTTTTCAAGAAGTTATAAAATTGTTTGAATATGGTTTTTCTCAATATGAAATTAAAAAAGGACTGCAACAAGGAGAGGTAGTAGGGGAATTGCCTGTATATAAAGGAATGGAAAATAGCGTTGAAATTGTAGTAAAAGAAGAGATTTCAATGTTGGGACAAAAAGGAGAAAATGCAGAAATACAGACACAAAAAGAGATAGTTCCTTCTTTAAAAGCACCATTTGAGCAAAATACAAAAGTGGGGGAATTGGTTTATTATATCAATGGTACAGAAGCAGGTAGATGTGACTTGGTTACAGCAAGTGATATGAAAAAGGCAACTGTAGAAAAAATGTTACATAGATTATTCCAAAAATGGTGCTTGTAATTGTTTTATGAAATATTAAACTGTAAATTTAGTAAATTTTCTATATTAAAAAATTGGTAGTGATACAATGGGGGATGGGACAAATATTATATCATAAAAAAATGCTCTGTTCTAAAGCAAATAAGAACAGAGCTAAAAACAATATATATTACCCTCTCCCTATTATAAGGAACAATAACAGAATAATATATTTATTTTATATGTAGCATTTACTTCTGGAACAGTGTAAATGCTTTTTTTAATTCGTTTTATATCATAGGGCAAAGCTATTACTTCTATCAACGTTTATTTTTTATTAGGATAATTGTATATTATATTTTTAGAACACTACTTTACTACTAATTATATTGTTTTTGAGTTATGCAATTTTTTTGCTTTTATTAAGCACTTTTTGCTGTTACACTAACTTCTTTATCTGAAACAGCGGCATCAGTTATTTCTACTCCACCTTTTGTAAATGTAACTGTAATAGTTACTTTAGTTTCTTCTCCTGCTGTAAGTGCAATACTATCAGGGTTTGTAATTGTAATTTCTTTTACTGCCCAAGCCTCATCTAAAGCTTCTAATTTTTCGGTAATTGCATCTTGAAGTAATTGTTTAAGACCATCTGCATCAGTGTTAGTATCTACATCTGTAAGTTTAATTTCAACTTGATTGCCACTTGTGAAAAAACCAGCTATTGTATTTTTTTCTATATCTGTAGCTTTTGTTATAATAGTGATGTTTGTTGTTGCTGGAGTTGCACCATCTGTTACTGCATCTTGACCTTCATAAGAAGCTGTTACAACTAATCCTTTTGCTGTTGTATCTACATCAATAGTTAATTCTGCAGTAGCAATTCCGCCGTCAGCTGTAGTTGTATTTGCATTTGCAAATGCAGTAGTTTTTATATCTCCGCTATCACTATCTGCTTTTGCTACACTCCATTTTATTGTTTCACCTGCTTCTGTAACATCTGTATTTCCTTTTTTCAATTTAGCCTTAAATGTAATTTTATTTGCATCTGTTGTTGTATCATTTAAGTTTACAGTTTGGGCTACTGTTGGTTCTGTGATTTCTACAGCTGATATTTTATCAGCGTCTTCATTTCCACTATCGGGTGTGTATGTTAATTTAACTGTTGCGACTTTTTCACTTACAGATGCAACCGTTGCTGTTATTGTACCTACCGTTTGTCCATTAATTGTAACATTATAGCTTCCTAAGTCAGCATTAGCTTCAAACTTATGAGTATCATCAGCTGTACAAGAGATAGTTGCTTCAACAACACCAGCATCAGTACCAGATTTTGTAGACCATTTTGCACTACCAGAAGTAGTTAGTGTAAAGCCTTTACCATCAGCTGCTGCAATACCAGTTACCTCTCCATCATTTGCTGGAGCAGTAGCAATATTTACGGTAAACAAGTCATTCTTTTCTCCTGTGATTGGTGTTTCAGTATCTCCTGGATTACCAACTTCTACAGCACCTAAGTCAACTACAACGAACAATGTCTTTTTATCAGAAGATACTTGACATGGTTCTGTTGTGCCGTCTGGAAGTGTAACTGTTTGTGCGTTATAACCAAATGCCCAATCTGTATCTGCATTTAATTCAATTTTTGCTTGATAGCTTTTTCCGCCTTCTAATGCAGTTTTTCCAGTAACTTCTACATAATCACCACTAACACCAGTATCTTTATACCACCATGTTATATCACCTTTTGTATAATGTACATCATCACCAGTTTTAGCTGTTATTTTTGCTTCTAAGTCTGCAAATGTTGCTCCAGCTTTCATATCAGCTGTTCCAGGTAATGCAGTTATTTCAGTTGCTGCTATTTCACCATCATCAATATTAAATGTTACCTTTGATGTATCTGCTGTAATTGTTTCTGATGTATCTTCTTGACCAACAATCCATTTTGCAGGTATTGTAATTGCTACATTACCGGTTTTAGTAGTTGGTGTTCCTGCTAATGTAAATTTAACTGAATTAGTATTTTCTGCAATAGCTGCTGCAGTAGCAGTAATACCGTCTGGCAATCCTGCAATCCAACTTGTAGCTTCAGTTGCATCAACTGCTTTAAATTTAGGTTCTGCTGCATCTGCTCCTGCGTCAGTAGGTTTTGCTAATGTAACAGTAATTTTTTGGTCAGCAGGAAGGCTTTGACCAACTGCTCCACTTATTTCAACTTGCTCAGCTGCAGCTGTAGCACCTTTAAATTCTTTTTTCAAAACAAGTGTTGTTTCTTCTAATTTTTTACCATCATAAGAAGCTTCTATAGTTAATGTTTTTGGTGTTTCCCCTTCAGCTATTGTTAATGTATTAGAAGTAGCATTACTTGTAACTGTGCTTTTTTCTGTTGCAAATTTAGTACCTTCAGCACCACCTGTTACACTCCAAGTAACTTCTCCACCATTATCAATATTAGTTGTTGTTGCATTGACTGTTACAGTATTATTTTCTGCAGCCCAACTGTTTAAATCAAAATCAGTAAGTTTTTCGATTGTAATAGTTGGTTGTTCTGGTGTTGGTTCTGGGTCTGTAGTGCCACTACCTGCTATATCTGCTTTTACAGTAAATTTAATTTCTGTAGCACTTATGGATATGTTACCCTCTATAGCATCTACTAAACCAGCAAAGTCTGTTGCTGTGATTGTTTCATCAAAAACATAACCTGTTTCTGGTGTTAATGTAATTGCAGCTGTGTATTGTTTTGTTGTAGGTGTTGTGTCTTCATTTCCGTTGCCATCTTCGGTTGGTGGTGTTGTGCCTTCATTTCCGTCACCACCTTCAGTTGATGGTGGTGTTGTATCATCACCTTCAGCTACTGTTGCTGCTGTGCTTGCAGCTGTCCATGTTGTTCCTGACTGTTTTACACCTGTAGGTACTCCTTTTAATTTAGCATCTCCACCTGCTACTGGTGTATCTAATGTTATTCCTTTTACATCTGCTGCTGTAATTGTTACTGTTGCTGGTGTAGATGGTTCTTCTTCTTTCTGTTCTACATCAGGTACATTTTCTCCAGCATTAGATGTGTCTATTGTACCAGGTACTGTAGCCTCAATTTTATTTACAGTACCTTCACCTGTAACTTCTGAACCTTTTGCTGTAGAAGAAGATGTAATAGTATCTACTTTTGCATCTGGTGCAACATCAACTTTTGCTGTTGCTGTATCACTGAGTTCTACTTTTCCTACTGCAGCACTATCTTTTACAGCAACGTCAGCACTTGCACTATCGCTTACTTTTACATTGTCCACTGTAGCATTTCCGTTTACAACAATATTTGCTTCTACACTACCATTTACTTCTACATTTTCTAAGCTTGCACCATTTCTTACAGCGATGTCTGTACTACCTTCGCCATTCAATACGATGTCTTTTGCGTCACCTGTTACATCTACTTTATCAACAGAAGCATCTGCTGCTACTTCTACAACAGCATTATCTCCAGCTTCTACTGTATTTACTTTTGCTCCTTCTGCAATTTCAACAGGTGCTTGTGCTTCTACTTTATTCAGTTCAAAACCAACAATTTTTGTTGCTACTTTTGCTAATACAGATGCACTCAATGCTCTTGGTGTACGTGTTCTGATAACCACTTTGTCTGCACCTGCTACGTTGTTTCTAATTACTGTGATTTGTCCGCTTACACTTGTTTTACCCTCAAAATAAATATCAACTGTACTACTTGCTGCTGCTACTGCAGTATCTTCTCCTATGTAAGCTGCTGCTGTTGCTGTATCATCTGCATAAATATCAACATCGCCTTTGAATTTAATATCTTGCAAATCAATACCACTACCATCAACATAAATTGCTGTAGTACCTGTCAATGTTTTGCCGCTGTAGTCATTTGCTTCTTTTTGAGAACGAATAGTTATATTATGTGTTTTTTTGTCGTCGCTAGAGCTAGAAGAGCTAGAACCTTTGCTGCTTCCGCCGCCGCCACCGCCGCTAGCCCATACCATGTTACCAGCGTCAGCTGTTCTGTTATCTTCTGTGCTAGTGTTATCTCTATCAGTTGTGTCAATTTCACCTGATGGTGTAGTTGTTGTGCTGCCACCACCTAATACTCTATCTAATGTAGAAACAGCTTCTGCTCTTGTCATGCCTTTGCTACCACCAAAGCTACCATCAGGGTAACCGCTTAAGTAACCTGCTGCAACTGCTGCTCCTACTGCACCTTTTGCCCATGCTGGTATAGAAGCTGCATCTGTAAAGTTATTTGCTGCTGCTTCATTTGGTGTTAAACCTTTTGCATTGCAAATAAATACTGCTGCTTGCATTCTTGTTACTGTTTCGCCTGGTCTGAATGTACCATCTTCGAAACCACTTGCTACTCTACCACCTACTGCTTTTGCTACATCAGCATAGAACCAGTCACTTTCTTTTACATCGCTAAAGTTAATAGATGCACTAGAAGTAAATGCTGTTGGTGCTGCACTATTTAACAATCTTACAAATTCTGCTCTTGTAATTGCTCTGTCTGGTTTGAATGTGCCGTCTTCATAACCGCCAATTCTACCTTCATTTTGCCATTTTGTAATTGTAAATTCTGCCCAGTGGCCAAAAATGTCATTAGATGCTCCAAATACAGGAGCTACACTGCTTACTGTCATTGCTGTTGACAATAAAAATGCTACTGCTTGATACTTTTTCATTTCTTAAACTCCTCCTTAATAATTTTATTGTCCCAAAAGGTATGCTTTTTGGAAAAATAAGTTTTTTTCACTTTTTGCAAATTTTTAAAAATTTTCTTGGACATTTTAAATAAATTGTGTTATAGTAAAGGAATAAAAATTTATAACAAATGTATCTTTTTGGAAACACGGCAAATTTCTCAAAAAGCATACTTTTTGACAATTTATGCCATGTAATTTACCAAAATTTCTATATTTTTTCATATCATTTTTTAATTCAAAATTTTACTTTTTTCTTTAATTTTACTAAAATCTATTTTTACCTTTATATAACAGGATTTTTTCTAATTTTTATATTCCCTAATTAATACTATTTTTATGTAAATTTGTATAATTATTTCATAAGTATATATTAAATTTTCAATAGCTTTCATTTTTGGATAAAATTTGTATTCTTAATTGTAAGCTATCTTTTTTTTGTAAAATATGGCAAAAATTTTTGTGCAATTTAAACAAAATTTTTTTGGATGGTAAAAAGAGTAACTTTTCTAAGAATGTTGAATTTACAATGAAGTATAACATTGACTATATTAACTTAAGAAAAATAATAGTTAAAATAAACGATTTTTTGAAAAAAAGTGATAAAATAATTTAAATTTTTGAAAAATAGAATAGAAAAAAGCATTAAAAAATAGGTAAATTCGTATATCTAGAAGCAGCAAATTTGTCAAAAAGTATGCTTTTTGAAGAAATAGATTTTTTTCACTTTTAGTATATTTTTAAAAATTTTCTTGGACAATTCGAACAAATTGTGTTATAGTAAAGGCATAAAAATCTATAACAAATGTATCTTTTTGGAAATGCGGCAAACTTTTTAAAAAGGTATACCTTTTGGGACAAATTAATATTATAGATTTTTAGGCAACAAATGGGAAGGTGGAGCTTCTGAAAAAAATGAGAGAGCCTCGTTCCGAAATTAATTTTACATATTGTAAGGAGGAATTTTAGAAATGAAGAAGTATCAAGCAGTAGCATTTTTGCTGTCAACAGCTATGACAGTAAGCAGTGTAGCTCCTGTATTTGGAGCATCTAATGACATTTTTGGCCACTGGGCAGAGTTTACAATTACAAAATGGCAAAATGAGGGTAGAATTGGCGGTTATGAAGACGGCACATTCAAACCAGACAGAGCAATTACAAGAGCAGAGTTTGTAAGATTGTTAAATAGTGCAGCACCAACAGCATTTACTTCTAGTGCATCTATTAACTTTAGCGATGTAAAAGAAAGTGATTGGTTCTATGCTGATGTAGCAAAAGCAGTAGGTGGTAGAGTAGCAAGTGGTTTCGAAGATGGTACATTCAGACCAGGCGAAACAGTAACAAGAATGCAAGCAGCAGTATTTATTTGCAATGCAAAAGGTTTAACATCAAATGAAGCAGCAGCAAATAACTTTACAGATGCAGCACAAATTCCAGCATGGGCAAAAGGTGCAGTAGGAGCAGCAGTTGCAGCAGGTTACTTAAGCGGTTACCCTGATGGTAGCTTTGGTGGTAGCAAAGGCATGACAAGAGCAGAAGCTGTTTCTACATTAGATAGAGTATTAGGTGGCGGCAGCACAACAACTACACCATCAGGTGAAATTGACACAACTGATAGAGATAACACTAGCACAGAAGACAACAGAACAGCTGACGCTGGTAACATGGTATGGACTAGCGGCGGTGGCGGCGGCGGAAGCAGCAAAGGTTCTAGCTCTTCCAGCTCTAGCGACAAAGACAAAAAAACACACAATGTAACTATTCGTTCTCAATCTGATGCAGATGACTACGAAGGTAAAACATTGACAGGTACTACAACAATTTATCCAGACAACGGCTTGAAATTAAATGACATTAGATTTAAAGGTGATGTTGATATTAAAGTACAAAGCGATGCAGTAGTAGCAAGTGCTTATGCTGATAGTGATGTGGCAGTAGCTGCAGCATATACTGCAAAAATCAACATTTTCTTTGAAGGAAAAACAAGTGTAAGTGGTATTATTACAGTAGTAGAAAACAATGTCCCAAGTTCTCAAGTAGTAATCACAACAAGCACTCCAAGAAAATTAGCTGCAACTGTTGTAGCGAAATTTGCAACTGCAATCAAAAACTTTACTATAGACAGTGCTGAAGCAACTGCTCCATTGGAAGTAGCAGAAGGTGCAAGTGTAGGCACAGTGGAATTAGGTAAAGAGGCAAGCCTTGAAGTTGCAGAAAATGCAGAAGGCGTTAACAAAGTGAATGTAACAGGCGATGCAAAAAACATCGTATTGAATGGCGAAGGTAGCACAGACATCGCTGTAAGAAATGGTGCAAGCTTAGAAAATGTAGAAGTAAATGGTAGTGTAGAAGCAAGTGTTGCTGTAAACGGAAACGCTACAGTGGACAATGTAAAAGTAAGCGATAGTGCAAGTGCTGACGTTGCTGTAAAAGATAGTGCTACAGTAGGAAAAGTAGAACTTTCTGACACAGCTACAGCTAAAGTAGATGTTGCTGCAGATGCTAAAGTGGATACAATTACATCTACATCTACAGCTAAAGGCTCAGAAGTTACAGGTGAAGGTACTGTAAATAAAATTGAAGCTACAGACAAGAGTACTATAGATACTTCTAATTCTGGTGATAATATCCCTGATGTATCTGATAAACCAGTTGAACCTGATACACCTGTAACACCAGATGAACCAGGCACAGAAGCAAGCGTAACAAGTGTAACAGTAACAGCTAGCAAAGAAACAGGTGCAGTAGCAGGTGATAAAATTACATTTACAGCAAAAGTAGTTGCTACAGAAGGCACAGCTACAACAGTAACATGGGCTGTAACAGATAAAGCTGGTGCAGCAGTAGATGCTGAAAATTATACAGTTGATGAAACAGCAGGTACATTAACATTAACAATACCAGAAGGTGCAGTAGCAGGTGATGAATTTACAGCAACAGCTACATCTACAGTAGATAAAACAAAATCTGGTAGTGCAAAAGTAGCAGTTGGAGAAGGTAGTGGAGAAGTAGATGGCGTTACATCTGTAACAGTAACAGCATCTTCAAACAGCATTTTAGCAAATGGAACAACTGCAGTAACATTTGATGCAGAGGTAGTAGTAACAGGTGGTGCAGCAGATACAGTAAATTGGACAGCAGTAGCAGTAGACGCACAAGGTGCAACAGTAGACGAAGGTAATACTACATACAAATTTGATACAACAACAACTCCTACATTAACAGTAGCACAAGACTCAACAGTTGCTAAAGTAACAGTAACAGCTACATCAACAGTAGATGATACAAAATTTGGTAGTGCAGAAGTAACTGTAACAGCAGCAGCAAGTACAGAAGATATTACAGCAGCAAAAGGAGCACTTGCAACAGTAACAACAGAAGAAATTTCAGCAGCTGATGCAAAAGATGAAGCTAAAGTAGTGGAAGCTATTGAAACAGCAGCACTTGCAGCAGTTAATGACGCAGTAACAGATAAAACTGGTTGGGAAGTAGTATTTACAGCAACAAACTTCCCAGCAGAAGGTTTAGCAGCAGGTGGCGATGCAACAGTAAATGGTACATTCAACTTGAAAAAAGGTGGAGAAACAGTTACAGATGGAGCAGCAGTTGCGTCAGAAGCAACAGTTCCAGTAGCAGCTGTAATAGAAGTACAGAGTGTTGAGATTTCAGCACCTGGAGTAAATGCCAATGCAGGAACAATAGAAGCAGGAAAAGAATTACAATTTACAGCAACATTAACACCAGCAGAACCTACAGATAAAACTGTAACATGGACAGCAAAAGATGCTCAAGGTAATCCTATTGCTGGCGTTGAAATTTCAGAAGAAGGTTTATTGACTGTAGCTAACACAGTAGCAAAAGATACTGCAATTACAGTAAAAGCTACAGCAGCAAATGGTGGTTCTGCTAAAGAAAGTAATGCAGTAACAATTACTGTAACAGCAGCAAAACCAGCAGCACTTCAAGCAACAAATACAAGCTTTACATTTACAAGTGCTAGTGATACAGAAGCAACATACACAGTAACAGGAGCAGTAGATGGTGCAACATATAAAGTATATGATGCAGCTACAGCTGGAAGTGAAGTAAGTGGTGCAACAGCAGAAGTAGCAAGTGGAACATTAACATTGACAGTACCAACAGCAAATCAAGCAGGCACATTTTATATAGCAACTGTAGTTGGTGACCAAGAAAGTGAAACACGTTTAGCAGTAACAACAGTAGCTTTTGGAACACAGAAACCAGCAGTACTTGAAACAGAAAATGCAAGCTTTACATTTACAAGTGCTAGTGATACAGAAGCAACATACACAGTAACAGGAGCAGTGGATGGTGCAACATATAAAGTATATGATGCAGCTACAGCTGGAAGTGAAGTAAGTGGTGCAACAGCAGAAGTAGCAAGTGGAACATTAACATTGACAGTACCAACAGCAAATCAAGCAGGCACATTTTATATAGCAACTGTAGTTGGTGACCAAGAAAGTGAAACACGTTTAGCAGTAACAACAGTAGCTTTTGGAACACAGAAACCAGCAGTACTTGAAACAGAAAATGCAAGCTTTACATTTACAAGTGCTAGTGATACAGAAGCAACATACACAGTAACAGGAGCAGTAGATGGTGCAACATACAAAGTATATGATGCAGCTACAGCTGGAAGTGAAGTAAGTGGTGCAACAGCAGAAGTAGCAAGTGGAACATTAACATTGACAGTACCAACAGCAAATCAAGCAGGCACATTTTATATAGCAACTGTAGTTGGTGACCAAGAAAGTGAAACACGTTTAGCAGTAACAACAGTAGCTTTTGAAACACAGAAACCAGCAGTACTTGAAACAGAAAATGCAAGCTTTACATTTACAAGTGCTAGTGATACAGAAGCAACATACACAGTAACAGGAGCAGTAGATGGTGCAACATACAAAGTATATGATGCAGCTACAGCTGGAAGTGAAGTAAGTGGTGCAACAGCAGAAGTAGCAAGTGGAACATTAACATTGACAGTACCAACAGCAAATCAAGCAGGCACATTTTATATAGCAACTGTAGTTGGTGACCAAGAAAGTGAAACACGTTTAGCAGTAACAACAGTAGCTTTTACACAATAATAAACGAATAATAAAGCCATACTGTAATGGCTCGTGTCCAAACGGTGAAACATTGATACAAAAGTCCTTAATAAAAAATAAACGTTGATATAAAGTAATAGATTTTGCCCTATAATATAAATCTATGAACGCTAAAAGCATTTGCATTGTCCCGAAGCAAATGCTACAAAAAAAGGGTATATTGCCCTATTGCTGCTCCCTGCATTGTCAACAGGGAGAGGGCAATTACTCATTTTTTAAACTCTGTTCTTATTGAATTAAGAACAGAGTTTTTTATATACAAAAAAAGAGAGAACTTTTTCATTTTTGAAAAATTCTCTCTTAATTTATTATGTAGTACTCTATTATTAAAATAAAAGTGGTGTGACCGCTGCAATGACATATATCGCTATTGTGGCATAGAAAAATAAATCGTATGGCGTTTCTTTACATTTTCTATTAGGACGGTACGCCGGAAAGCCTTGCTCTGTTAGTACAGATGGTGCAGTATTTGTTTTGCAGAAAATCCATAAAAATCCTATAAAAAATGGCAGAGAAAATAAAAAAAGCGTTATGATGGAATGAAACTCTCCTTTTGGTGTGAGTAAATCCAATATCGCCGATAGTGTCCCCTGCTTTTTTAAACGTGTTAGTATTGTGGTGTATATTGTTTGACTGCCATTTATAACAAAATGTGCTAGTATAGAGGAATATATGCTATCTGTACGATATACCAGAAAACAAAAAAATATCCCTATGACAAATGTGTATGCCATTTGCTGTAAATCCATGTGCATGAGTGCAAAATAAAATCCTGTGATACAACACGCCTTTTTTAAACGCAAATTGCGAAAATTATAAAATACTACCCCTCTGAAAAAAAATTCCTCACATATGGCTGGTACTATAGCTAGTGATATTAAAAGCAGTATAATGTTGGAATTACTATTTGCAGTTAATGTTGCTGAAACGTTATTTTTAAACAAAAATGATGATAAAAATGATAGTAGTGCCATAGCTGGCTGTATTGTGATGGCTATAAAAGTAATCAGTATAATGTTTTTAATACTGATGCGGTTGAGTCTAAGTATTTGTTTTGGAGAGGATTTTGTAAAATATAAATAGAGTACTGTGGGTAGCAAAAAAAGTATTACTTGAAATAATGCTAGCTGACATAATGTAGAAAGGTGAAGTGTATTCGCTACTGGCTCCCACACAAATGTCCAAAATAATAGGTTTAAAAACATAAATAATACTGTGAAATTTGTTGATGTTGTTCTATCCATACTATCCATAAATATTTTCCTTTCTATTATTTTAAAAAACTATCATATTATGATACTACAAAATGATGTAAAAGAAAAGTATTTTATTTCTGAAAAATTTCTGTCAATTTTATAAAAAAATGATTACGGTTTTGGCAGAACATTGACGGAAATAAAAAGCCATTTTATAATGTATAAAAAAGAAAAGAGGGACTATAATGGAAGCAGATGAAATAAAAATAAAAGAGTTTAAACAAAAATTTGAAAAAATAGAAAATGAAATTAGTAATGTGATTGTGGGACAAAAAAGTTTGATAAGAAATGTGTTGACTGCTATGATAGCTGGTGGCAATGTACTTTTGGAAGGTTTGCCTGGATTGGGTAAAACGCAACTTGTAAAAACAATAGGAAAAGTGCTTGATTTGGAATTTTCAAGAATACAGTTTACACCTGATTTAATGCCCGCAGATGTGACTGGTACAAGTATATTAACAAAAGATAATGAAGGAAATAATATATTACAGTTTCAAAAAGGTGCGATATTTACAAATTTATTGCTTGCAGATGAAATTAACAGAGCTACCCCTAAAACACAAAGTGCTTTATTAGAAGCTATGCAGGAAAAAACAGTTACAGCAGGTAGAACTACTTATATTTTGCCAAAACCTTTTTTTGTACTTGCTACACAAAATCCTCTCGAAATGGAAGGAACATATGCTTTACCAGAAGCACAAATGGATAGATTTTTGTTTCAATTAAATGTGGACTTTCCAAATAAAGAAGAACTCTATGAAATTGTAACAATGACAACTGGTACAGAACAAAAACAAGCACAAAAAGTTTGTAGTGGTGAGGAAATTTTAGAATTGAGAGAAATTGCTCAGCAAGTTCCTGTCGCAAAAGCAGTTGCAGAGTATGCTATGGATTTGGTATTACACAGTCACCCTGAACAAGCTCTTGCACCAGAACAAGTTAAAAAATATGTGCGTTATGGTTCTAGTCCTCGTGGAGCACAAGCGATTATTACCACAGCGAGAATATACGCCCTTTTGGACAGTAGATATCATGTTGCTTATAAAGATATTAACGAGGTAGCAAAACCTGTGCTTAGACACAGAATATTTTTAAATTTTGAGGGCATCGCAGAGGGCATGACAGCAGATAATATTGTAGAAATTTTATTAAATGAGGGCGAAAATGGAAAATCTGAATGATGTTTTTACAAAGCAATATTTTACAAAATTAGAAGCACTTTGTTTAAATATGAAACAAAAATTAGGTGTAGACGGTTATAATGGTGCTAGAAAAGCAAAAGCACAAGGTAATTCTCTTGAATTTTCGGATTATAGAGAGTATGCTATGGGAGATGATTTGAGAAGAATTGACTGGAACAGTTATGCACGTTTTGAAAAGCTATATATGAAAGTGTTTTTGGAGGAAAAACAGGCTACTATCAATTTATTTTTAGACAGTAGTAACTCTATGTCAGAAAGTAAAAAAGCATTGTACAGCAAGGCTTTAATGGCTTCTATAGCATATGTTGCACTAAAAAATATGGATAAAGTCAATTTGTATTGTTGGGGAGATGGTTTACAACAAAAAAAATTGAATACACAATCTTACCATCGTTTTGCAGAAGTAATTCAGTTTTTAAATCAAATACAACAAAATGGACAAACTTCTTTTACCAAAACAATAAAAGAATGTGCAGCTCTGCATTTGGGCAGAGGTGTTTCATTTGTATTTTCTGACCTTTTGACAGAAGATAATTGGAAAGAAGCTATAAAACTGCTACAATATCAAAAACAGGAAGTAGTGCTTGTATGGGTGCTTTCTAGAGAGGATATTTTTCCTGAACAAAGGGGTAGTATAAGATTGGTAGATAAAGAAACTTCTGAGGCGAGAGATTTGGAATTGACAGAGCAAATGTTGAAAGATTATCAAAAAGCAGTAGAAAGTTATGAAGTGGAAATAAAAGAATTTTGTAAAAAAAGAGGAATTGTTTTTGTAAAAGCAGTGAATGATATGCCTTTGCTCAAAGTGCTTCATACAATATTGAAATAGTAAATTTTTTGAATATAAAAACTCTCACCTTTTTTATGATATAGGTGAGAGTATATTATTTTTACTGATATATCATAGAAAAGGAGTAAAATATGTCAAATAAAAAATGTATTCCCATAAAAAAGAATTTGATAAGTTATATGTCAAAATACTTTGCAGATTTTTTGTTTGTAGGAAATCACAGCAATTTTTATGCTTTTCGTCGTGAGAATGAATGTGAAATTTATGATTATATTATTATTCAAAAAGAATTTTTTGATGGGATACTATCTGTTATCATTACAGAAGTTTCAAGTTGTTATAACAAAAATTATAGAGCAATACCTCATTTTACTGTAGGCTATGATACAGACATAGCAACACTTATAACAGCAAAAAATACTTATAATACTGCTACTGGTTGGCATAATATTGAAAGTAAAGCAGAACAATTAAATGATTTATTTGAATTAATAAAAAAAGACATTGATAACTATGTAATGGATTATTTTGAGAAATGCCATAAAAAAATAAATTCTGATAAATATATGACAGTTATGAATTGCTATGTTCAGGCTCAGTTTAAAATGTTGTGTGATAATGAAATAAATTCAATAAAACAATATTTAGTAGATGTAAATAAGGCATATTCTGCATATAGAAAAATGTGTAAAAAGACTGGTGCAATAGAAACTATAGAATATTTTGATATTATTCCAGTACACACTATAGTGCAAAAATGGCTAGTAGACATTCAAAAAGCATTAAATGATTGCTATTTATCAAAAAGCATTAAAATGCAGATGATAAAAAATATAACAGTACTATTTAGAGATAATTTTAATTTTTATCATCTATAATAATATACAAATTAATAAAACATATGGGAGTAGATAAACGTTAAATAAGGAGAGTTTTTCACTTATAAAAAGTTTCTCTATGTTTTTAGCTTCACTTCGGTTGTCACTAGATATTTTAGACACTCCCATACATTTCATATATTTTTCTAATTTTTTCAATATCTGAAGGACATGAAAAATCAAACATTGGCCATAAAATAATGTCTTCTATATTTTCCCAGTCTGTTTTAAGGCATATACCATCTATTAATTCTGAATGGTATAGTTCATCTAAATTTTTATATCTCATTTCTCCACTACCACTTTTTTGAAATGTAACATAGTCTTTATATTTTGTAATCCTATACATAATACTATTGTTTTTGAAATATACTTCAAATTCTGGTTCATCACTAAACATATAAAATAATTCTTTAAATACATCATAGGTAATCATATTATATACTTCCTTAAAATTCTTTTTATTTATTATATTGATAAAAATAATTATAACATAGTCGCTGATATTGTTCAATTTGTTTTATAATATTACTATAATTATACTGTAAAGAAGGCTTTCTTTTCATACTTGAGATAACATACGGAATATGGTAAAATACAATATAATGCAAACATAACACAAAAGTGAGGTGAAACAACATGAAAATAGGCTATTTAGGACCAGATGGTACATTCAGTCAGCAAGCAGTGCTTTTATATCAAAAGACAGTAACAGATAAAACTACACTGTTACAATATAATAATATTTATGCTGCATTAGAAGGCGTTATCAAAAACGAAATTGAAGAATGTGTTGTACCTTTAGAAAATTCTATTGAAGGTACTGTTACTAGCACAATAGATTTATTGATATTTACACCAGAACTTTATATAAAAGGAGAAATAATCATACCTGTTTGGGAAGATTTTTTAGTAAAAAAAGAATATAATGGAGAAAAAATTACAAAAATACTTTCTCATCCTCAAGCGTTGAGCCAGTGTACTGGTTTTTTGAGAAAATATTTTCCAGATGTTTTATTACAGGCAACAAACTCTACAGCAGAAGCTGCTAAAATGGTAGCAGAAAGTAAAGAGTGTATTGCAAGCCTTTCTCCAAAGCAGTCAGCAAAAGTATATCAATTAAAAGCACTTTATGAAGGAGTGCAAGACGATGACCAAAATAAAACAAGATTTGTTGTAGTGTCCAAGCAAAAGCCAAAACAACAAGCAAAAGGTAAAAAAACCTCTATTGTGTTTACAACAGGACATAAACCAGGTGATTTATATCGTATATTAGATATTATATCTATATGGGATATTAACATGACAAAAATAGAGTCTCGTCCTATGAAACATCAGCTAGGTACTTATATTTTTTTTGTAGATTTAGAAACAGAAGTGCAGGAAGATTTAGATGCAGCATTAAAAATGATTGCAAGAAAAACAACATATTTCAAATTTTTAGGCTCTTATATGGTGTTAAAATAGAGAGGAGGGTTTAAAAAATGGAAATTGCAAAAAATATTAAAATGATAGATACTTTACAATGTCAATTATTAAGCTTTGTTTCACAATTATTTTTGTCTATGCAAAACAATGATATTACAACGGCAGAAAGGGCAGAAATATTGGCAAACATAGAAGTTATATTATATTTGCTATCCGATAAATTGGGGGTTTCTTCTAAAACATTGGACCAAAAAGCAATTAGCAGAATAAAAGTGGGACTATTGAAAGAAGAAAATAGTGAAGAATGGAAGGCATCTCTTTTGGGAATACTGCACCATTTAGACAACAGAAAATAATATTCTGCTATAGGGGGAGTTTGATTTTGAAACAAAATAGTAACTATAAAAAATGGCAAGTTGTTTTTTCTTTGCTATGCTTGTTAATTGCTGTGTTTGTGCATTCAGCAAAAATAAAATATGATATAGATATACTTTTTTTTATTGTAATAATACATTGTATTATAATGATATTAGCAGGATATTTGTATAATAAAAAAAGTAGAAAAGTAGAACAAATTGCTATACAAAAAAATGATGTAAATTTAGAATTGCCGAGTCAGCTTCCTTTACCATACGCTGTAATAGATACACAAAAAAAATTACTTTTTTATAATACTATGTTTGAACAAATATTTGGAGGAAAAGCTTTAAAAGGAAATCAAAAAATATTTCGAAAATTGTTTCCTTATTATGATATAAAAGAACAAAAGCAATCTGTTTGTTTTAAGGGAAGAACATTTGATATTTACACTAGTTTTTGTGAAATAAATGAACAAGCAGAAAATGATACTATCAATACAGCATTACTTTGTTTTGTAGAAACAACACAATATCAAAATTTGGAAACAACATTAGAAGAACAAAAAACAGTAGTATCACTTCTTTTTTTGGATAATTATGAGGAAGTTATAGAAACACTTGATGAAAGTAAATTGCCTATATTAACAGCATTGATAGATAGAAAACTGAATAGTTTTGCATCTAGTGTAGAAGGTATTATTAAAAAGTTTGAAAAAGATAGATATATTTTTGTTTTTTCACAAAAACAATTAGAAATATTAAAAGAAAAAAAATTTGAATTATTAAACCAAATTAGAGAAATTACAGTAGGAGAACATATTCCTGTTACGATTAGTATGGGGATAGGAGTAGATGGCAAAAATTTAGAAATAGCAATGAAAAGTGCAAAAGCAGCAGTTGCATTGGCATTAGGTAGAGGGGGCGACCAAGTACTCATAAAAGAAGGAGAAAAATATTTATTTTATGGTGGAAAGAGCGGAGAAATCAGCCATAATGCTCGTATTAGAGCAAGAGTAAAAGCAGATGCACTTTGGGAAATGATAGGTGAAACAAATGATGTATTTGTAATGGGACATAAAAAGGCAGATTTAGACTCTATAGGGGCCTGTATGGGCATTTATACTATAGCACAAACAATAGAAAAGCCTTGTTATATAGTACTTGATGAGGTTTCAGAAGGCATAAAAAGACTATATGAGCGTTTAGAAGAAACAGAAGAATATAAAACTGTATTTATTACACAACAACAAGCAATAGAAAAAGCAAATGAACAATCACTTGTAGTAGTAGTAGATACACATAGACCAATTATGACAATTTGTCCTCAGTTGTTGGACATTTCTAAAAAAATTGTAGTGTTTGACCATCATAGAAAGAGTACAGATTTTATAGATAATGCAGTATTAATTTATCATGAACCATATGCCTCTTCTACTTGTGAATTGATAACAGAAATGATACAATACTTTGGAGAGAAAATAAAATTGAAGCCATTACAGGCAGATGCTTTATTAGCGGGCATTACAGTAGATACTAAAAATTTTTGTGCGAAAACAGGTGCAATTACATTTGAAGCAGCAGCATTTTTAAGAAGACATGGTGCGGATAGTACTCGTGTTAGATTGCTTTTTCAAAATGATATGGCATCTTATCAAGCAAAAGCATCTGCTGTAAAAGATGCAAAAATGATTTATAAAGATATGGCTTTTTCTGTCTGCCCTTCTAATGTAGAAAATTCTGTATTGACGGCAGCTATGGCAGCAGACGATTTGTTGAATATTGTTGGAGTAAAAGCATCATTTGTATGTTGCTTTTTAGAAGAAGTGGTGTATATCAGTGCTAGAAGTTTTGGAGAAATCAATGTACAAATGATTATGGAAAAACTAGGCGGTGGTGGCCATATGACAATATCAGGAGCACAGCTTTCTCATTGTACTATAGAGCAAGCAGAACAGAAATTAAAAGAAGCTATTGAAAGTTATTTAAAGGAGGATACTTAATTATGAAAGTAATATTGTTAGAAGATGTAAAAAGTGTTGGTAAAAAAGGAGAATTAGTAAATGCAAGCGATGGCTATGCAAAAAACTTTTTGTTTCCTAAAAAACTTGCTGTTGAAGCAACAAAATCAAATTTGAATGATTTTGAATTAAAACAAAAATCAGAAGCAAAAAGAAAAAAAGAAGAATTGGAACAAGCACAAAATATGGCAAAAGAATTAGAAAATAAAACAGTTACTGTAAAAGTAAAAACAGGAGAAAATGGTAAATTGTTTGGTTCTGTTACAAATAAAGAAGTTGCAGAAGAAATTGTAAAACAAACAGGTATGCAAATTGATAAAAAGAAAGTATCTATAGGTGATCCTATTAAAATGGTAGGAGAAAGAACTGCTGTGATTAAATTGCATCCAAAAGTATCAGCAGAGATTACAATTAAAATTGTAGAAGCATAATAAAGGAGGAATAGAGGTGGAGGAAAAGCAACAAACTGCTGTAAATTTTCAAAATGTGCCACCTCATGATGATACCGCAGAACAGGCAGTATTAAGCTGTATGTTTTTGGATAGAGAGGCGGTAGCGGCAGCATTGGAAATATTGAGAGCAGATGACTTTTATCGCCCAGATAATAAAATGGTGTTTGAAGCAGCAGAAGCATTGTTTTCATCAGGTATTCCTGTAGATGTAGTAACTATAAAAAATAAATTAGAAGAAAAACAAGTATTTGAACAAATTGGAGGATTACCCTTTATTGTATCTATTTCTACGGCAGTAGGTAATTCTGTTAATGTAAAGCATTATGCTCATATTGTAGAAGAAAAAGCACTTTTACGTCGACTGATTAAAACAGCAGGAGAAGTTTCTCAAATTAGCTATGAAGCAAAAGAAAATGTTAGTTTTATTATGGAAAAGGCGGAAAAAGGAATATTCGATATTATACAAAACCGCCGTACAGAGGAATTTGTAAGCATTAGAGATATTACAGTAAATGCTTTTGAAAAAATAGAAGAAGTATATCGCAATAAAGGAAAAGTAACAGGCATTGCAACAGGTTTTACAGATTTTGATGCCAAAACAGCAGGACTACAAAAATCGGATTTAATATTGCTTGCAGCAAGGCCTTCTATGGGTAAAACAGCATTTGCACTGAATATTGTTCAAAATGTAGCAATTAGGGGAAATGTACCTACTGCTATTTTTTCATTGGAAATGTCAAAAGAACAGTTAGTAAATAGAATGCTTTGTTCTGAGGCAATGCTAGATGCTCAAAAAATGAGAACAGGAGAATTAGAAGAAAAAGATTGGATAGTATTAATTGAAGCTATGGGGCCTCTTTCTGAAGCACCTATTTATATAGATGATACACCAGGTATTTCTCCTATAGATATTCGTTCTAAATGTAGAAGGTTGAAATTAGAAAAGGGCTTAGGACTAATTGTAATTGACTATTTACAGCTTATGAGCGGCAATGGCAGAAATGACTCTAGACAACAAGAAATTTCAGAAATTTCTCGTTCTTTGAAGGCGATTGCGAGAGAAATGGACGCTCCTGTAATAGCATTAAGCCAGTTAAGTCGTGCTTGTGAACAAAGAGCTGACCATAGACCAATGCTTTCAGATTTAAGAGAGTCTGGTGCAATAGAACAAGATGCTGATATTGTAGCATTTTTGTATAGAGATGAGTATTATTTTCCTGAAACTGAAAAAAAAAATCAAGCAGAATTAATTATTGCAAAACAAAGAAATGGCCCTACAGGTACAGTAGAATTAACTTGGCTAGGACAACATACAAGATTTGCAAATTCTACTTATACAAGATAAATAAAAAACCGTCATATATTGGCGGTTTTAGCGTGTCGATAAAGTCGACACGCTAAGTCGAAAACAGGTTTTCGACTTGTTTAAATAATAGAAGTATAAACAGCTTGTTCCATAGGCTTAAAAGCCTTGAAACTCGCTGTTTTCCTCAGGCGGGCAAAGCTCGCCTTGCGGATTAAAATGGGGAGTTGCACTCCCCATACCCCTTGCTTTTTACGGCAGAATAAGGTTTTTTGACAGACTGAAACCGTCATATATTGGCGGTTTTTTGTTTTGTAAAAATATAAATTTCAATATTTTGGAAAATATTAAATATTTTTAATATTTTTGGAATATACTACTAAAAAGGCGTATTTTATTTTTGCAATGTGTCATAAAATAGAGTATAATAAGAAAGAATGTATGTTTTTTTAGAAATAGTTGTAATAATGATATAAATAATAGTATAGTATATATTTTAGGAGGAAAACAAAATAATGAGATATATAAATGAATTAAAAGAAGGAGAGTCTGTTATAGGGCATTACCTTTGCAAAAGTAGACAATCTTTAAAATCCAGAGCAGGAAAAACCTATTTATCTTTAAAATTGCAAGATAAAACAGGAATGGTAGATGCAAAAGTTTGGGATATGACAAATGACATTAAAACATTTGAAGAAAATGAATATATTAAAATAGATGCAACAGTAGTGACTTATCAAAATGATATTCAATTAAATGTAAAAAGAATACGACGTAGTATGGAGGGGGAATATGACCCAGCAGATTATATTCCTTGTACAGAAAAAAATATTGAAGAAATGTATCAAAAATTGATGTCTTATATTAAAACGATAGAAAATCCTTATATTAAAAAATTGTTAGAAGCTATTTTTTATAAACACCCTATTGTGAGCAAACAGTTTAAAACACATTCTGCTGCCAAAAGCGTACATCATAGCTATATGGGCGGTTTGTTAGAGCATACACTTTCTGTAACAGAAATATGTGACTTTGCAGCACCACGTTATAAATATGTGAATAGAGATATTTTAATTGCTTCGGCTATGCTACATGATGTAGGAAAACTGATAGAACTTTCAGAATTTCCAGAAAATGACTATACAGATGATGGACAACTATTAGGACATTTGATGATAGGTTCTGAACTAATAAAAGATACTGCTTCTGATATAGAAGGTTTTCCTAAAACATTAGAAAGTTTGTTAAAACATTGTATGATTTCTCATCATGGAGAATATGAATATGGTTCTCCTAAATTGCCTAAAACAATAGAGGCTTTTATACTGCATTGTGCAGATAATTTAGATGCTAAAACGAAAGTATTTGAGGAAATGATAGACAATAACAGTAATCAAGGAAATTGGGCAGGTTATCACAAAATGCTTCAAAGAAATATCAGAAAATCCGAATATTAACAAGGAAGGAATATCGCAATGAAATTAAAATGGGATAGAACAACAATATCTGCCTCAGAGGTTAATCGATATACCTATTGTCCTTATCAGTGGTATTTTGAACGTTATTATGGAAGAAGCAAATTATTTCAGATGTCAAAAACAAAAAAGGCAGAAGTAAAACTTGTTCAGTCACAGAAAACGAAATCAAAAACGACAGCGGCAAAAACAAGAGATGCCCATTTTGCAAGAGGGCGTGCTTATCATGCCAAAGAATATCAAAATTTTAGAAGAAAACAGAAAATATTTCTTTTTTGTTTTACAGCAATCATCATTATTTTAATTGTTTGTGTATTCATTTTATTAATAAAATAAGGACGGGGTGATTATGCTTCTTTTAAAAGATATGGATTGGATTTTTTCCTATGTACCTTTTGTATTACTTTTTTTTCTTTGGCTGAAAGAACAGTGTTGGATATTGAGAAAAAGAAAAAAAAGACAAGGATTTTTAGGCTATAAATTGATATATGCTGACCAAAAAGGAAATAAAAGAGAAAAGGACTTTGGAAAGTTGCTATATTCTAAAAAATATGATATACAAGGAAAACCTGATTATATTTTTCAAAAAAGATTAGGTAATGCAATAATACCTGTAGAAATTAAAAGCGGAAGTATTAAAGAGGATAATTTTCCTCATCCAGGAGATAGAATGCAGCTTGCTACTTATTTTTTGTTGATAGAAGATGTATACGGTGTACGTCCTAAATATGGTAGATTGGTATATAAAGATTATATGTTTGATATTAAAAATACTATAGCAATTAGAAGAGAAGTACGCAGAACATTGGCAAATATGAGAAAAATGCTTCATACAGGAGAAGGAAAAGCAAATTGTAGTGTTGCAAGTTGTAGATATTGTGTTTGTAAGGGTACAGTTTGCCCTTATTGGCAAGTACCAAAACAAAGAAAGGTGAAGAAAGCGGAATGAGTAAAAAAACAGTACTGGAAAATGTACCTGTAGAAAAAAATAAATGTTATACTATGATAATAGATGATTTAGGAAGCGAAGGAGAAGGTATAGGAAAAATAGAGGGTTTTGCTATATTTGTAGAGGGAGCATTACCTCAAGAAGAAATTGAGGTTTTAATTGTAAAAGTAAAAAAGAATTTTGCTTATGGTAAATTAATAAAAATATTAAAGCCTTCTTTTCAACGTGTTTCGCATTTGTGTGATGTTGCTTCAAAATGTGGAGGGTGTCAGTTGCAACATTTGAGCTATGAGGGACAGTTAGAATATAAAACAAAAAAAGTAGAAATGGCATTAAAAAAAATAGCACAGTTAAATACTGTAGAAGTTTTGCCTGCATTGGGAATGGAATATTGCTGGAGATACCGAAATAAAGTGCAATTTCCTGTAGCAAAGCATAACGAAAACTTAGAAATAGGATTTTATGGAAAAAGAAGTCATAGAATTATTGATACACAAAAATGTTTTTTACAACATGAAATAAGCGATAAAATTATTGAAATAGTAAGACAATTTTTGCAACAATATCATATTGGTATTTATGATGAAAAAATTCATAAAGGGCTTGTACGCCATATATTGGTAAAAATAGGATTTTATACAGGTCAGATTATGGTTTGTATAGTGATAAATGGTAGAGAATTACCTCATAAAGAAATATTGATACAACAATTACAATGTATAGAAGGTATGACAAGTATTGTATTAAATATTAATAGAGAAAAAACAAATGTGATATTGGGAAATCAAAATCATGTAATATGGGGAAAAGAGTTTATTGTAGATACGATTGGAGAATTAGAATTTGAAATTTCTCCATTGTCATTTTTTCAAGTAAATCCTGTGCAAACAAAAAAACTTTATCAAAAGGCATTAGAATTTGCTCAATTGAATGGATATGAAACTGTTTTAGATTTGTATTGTGGTATTGGTACAATGTCTTTATTTTTTGCAAAAAAAGCAAAATATGTAGTAGGCTGTGAAATTGTAGCAGAGGCAGTAGAAGATGCCAAAAGAAATGCCAAAAGAAATCATATTGAAAATGTGGAATTTGTGCAGGGAGCAGCAGAAAATGTACTACCTGTACCAGCAGATGTAGTAGTGTTAGACCCTCCCAGAAAAGGCTGTGATGAAAGAGTTCTAAATACAATATTAAAGATTAATCCTAAAAAAATAGTTTATGTTTCTTGTGATCCTGCAACAATGGCAAGAGATATTAAAATATTAGTACAACAAAATTATTGTGTAAAATTAGTACAACCTGTTGATATGTTTCCTCATAGTATTCATGTTGAAACAGTTGCACTGCTTTTTCGAAATGAAACAGATGATAAAGTCAGAACAATTTAAAAAAAGTAAAAAATAAACTAATATAACAGTTTTAAATTAAACTATATGATGTGAGAATTAATCATAAAATGGTCTATATTTGACCATAGTATTGCGTTTTCTTACTATTATGTATGTTAAAGAAAACGCATACTACTTTTTAAAGTAGGAAGTAACTATGTTGTCTAATTGTTTTGCTATTATTTTAAAATCTGTATTTAAGTCTAATGTTTTTATTTCAATTTGATTGCCACCTATATGAAAAGTAAAATTTGGAGTGATGTCTTCTTCTGTTTTAGCATACAACAATATTCCTGAAACATTGCCTGTGTTGTTTTTATCTTGATTTTTTACATAAGCAAAAATTTGATATAAATTTGTAGAATGTAATTTGTATTTATCATAATGTTTTTGAAGTATATGACTGTAATATTTTGCATCAATAATTACAGTTTTATCATGAAGACAAAGCATTACGTCTGTTTGCATTATAGGAAGAAAACAAGTCATTGATTTATCATTTTGCATTGTTAAATTCCATTTTATTTGAGCAGGCTTTATTTTTGATAAATAGCTATGATGATAGCGATAATATTCTAGTATAAATTTTTCATATAATTTTGCCATATGCTCCTCTGAAAAATTTATGATATGATATTTTCCTTTTTCAGTAGTCTGCAACATTCCGTGCAATACAAAATAACAAATATTTAAAAGCATTTCATAATTTTTATTATTATGTTGATAATGGAGCTGTTGCCATTTTATTTTTGATGGTTCTAATAGAGTAATATCATTAAAAAATATCAATAATTTATTTAATGCAGTTCTGTATTTATTTGATAAATTTTTATCTTTTATAATAAAATATATAGTAGTTTTTAATATCTGATTATATAAATTATTTTCAGATAATTCATCAAATTCACAATATAATTTTTGTCTTTTTTGCATTTTATTATGTAGTGTTTGTGAAACATTTAATTTTCCACGTAATACAGATAATGTTTCATATTGTGTAATATACTCATAATAAAGTCCTCGTTTTAATTGTTGCGCTATGCCTTTTGAAAGTATTGCAGCAAATAAATCTTGTGTTTTTTCAAATTTTTCAGAAGCAATTTTATTATAATTATTTTGTTTTAAAATAGGAAATACATAACACAACATATAATATATATTTTTTATAAGTATTGACTTATCATTTGTCATCAAAAACACCACGCAAATTTTTTTTCCATCGTTCTAAATTTTCTGTTTCATCAAACCAATATTCTGACAGCATGGGTATGATGTCAAATTCTACAATAGAACGTAACCAGTCTGTAGTACAATGTTGTGCTTTTTCATCACAGAAATAACTATGACCTATTTGAAATCCACGCCCTAAAGAAGCATCTGAAATAATTTCTTTATTTAAAAGCTTTATTTGCTCTATGAGGGCATCAAACGTTTTATTTGCTATTTTATGCTGATAATTTTGAAATCCTTCTGAATAATATGCAGGTTCTATTTCAAAAAAACTAAATCGTCTTCTCAAAGCATAATCCATTATAGCTAGGCTACGGTCTGCTGTGTTCATCATGCCTATAATATATAAATTTTCTGGTACTGAAAATGAAATATCATTATAAGATAAAGTAATTGCTGTATCACGATAATCTTTTTCAATTAACATAAGCAGTTCACCAAATATTTTGCTAATATTACCTCTATTGATTTCATCAATAATAAAAAAATACGGTTTATATTTATGTTCTGAAGCTTCAACACAAAAACGATAAAAAGTGCCTTCTGTCAATTTAAAATCAGCACCACATGGACGATAGCCCATTATAAAATCTTCATAAGAATAATTTTGATGAAATTGAACCATTTTAATTCTACTGTCGTCTTGTTCTCCCATAATTGTGTAAGCGAGTTTTTTAGCAATAAATGTTTTTCCAACACCTGGAGCACCTTGTAATATAATATTTTTTTTGTTTTTTAATAATGCCTCAAGCATAGTATAACGTTGTTCTGTCATATAAACAGCAGCTAAAAAGTCCTGTTTCGTATATTTTGAAATAGCAGTATTTTCTGTATTATGAAAAAGTGAATGTAATGATATATCAAAATATGGCTTTAATATCAACTTTTCAAATAAATCTTGTTCTGCTTCACTTATTTTTATGCAAGTAGAATTATTATTTGGTGTCCACCATTTTTGAGTACCTTTATAAGCTGAAGTATCTTTTGATTTTGCTATAATACAATATTCTCTTTCATACCATTCATTTTGAATTTCTTTATTGGGTACAGCCTTTTCGCTAATGAACTGCCCCAATAATTGTATGCTATTTCCATAACATAAATAAAAGAAATCTCCTTTTTTAATGGTATTGATAAAGTCTTGCCCTTGTTTAACTTTTGATGTACCTTTAGCTTTTGTATTACTATGAACAACTACAACATTTCGCTTTTCAAATATTATTTTGTTTTGATTTGAAATACCAGTTGCTTCTGTACCATGGCTGATTTTCCAAATTGCTGGTTTAGAATTTGAATATAAAGGAATATATGACAAATCTGTTTTATCTAATGCTTTATCTAATTCATAACGTAGTTTCCAAATAAAACAACCTTCTGTAGTATTATTTGCTTTTTTTCCAATGTAAAGTATTGGCCACCATTTAGTATGGCATTGTTCCGTTGTAATAATAGGACATTGTGTTTTTTCAGCAATACGACGAGCTAAAGTAAAAGAGTTTACATTATAAAAATTAGGACTTTCACCATATTTTTCAGAAAGTTGTTTACAAGTAGCTTGCCCACCATAATCTTTTATTCTTTTTACAATTTGAAGTGCTGCTAAATTAAATATAGAACTGTCCTGTAAAAGTTCTGACCATTTTTCTATAGAAATTTCAGGAGTATAATTTTGAGGAAACCAATGTTCTGGTTGGCTTTGTTCTAAATAAAGTTTACTCAAATAAAAGCCAAAATCAATTGTACAAGTTTTTAGATAAGGGTCAGTATAACAATCATCAGTAATTATATTTTGAAGTATTGACTTTATTTCAGTATCTTTTTGAATAATATCACAAATTTCATCATACATACAAAATCCATTTATTAAATTGTTTATAGAGCCATTATGTTTTAGTTCATAATTACTGTTTAATTCTGTAGCAACATTTTTATAAATAGTATATTTATAAATGTAATATTTATCTGGAAACATTAACCAAATATATACACTAATAGTATATATATTTTGAAAGTGATTTTTCCATGTACCATCATCATATTTTTGTCTAATAGTTTCAGAAACATTTTGGAATAATTCAATACGTTCTGAAAGAGAGTAATTTTCATTAAATAACTTACGAAACATTTGACGAACTGTTTCAGCATCAACTTTTGCAAAAGCTATTATCATTACTCTAGGATAAAAATTTTTTGATGTAAGTAAATTACCTGTTTTAGCTGTAGCATATTCAAACATTTCAGCAAAATTTTTTGCTTCTATATTCCAATGGGACTGAAAATGTTTTATTGCTTCCCATTTGTATTTTTCGTTGTTCCAATGACTATAAAAATGCTTTTTATATTCTGTAAGTATTATTTTTAGTTTATCTATATCAATCATTTTATTTCTCCCAAATTAATGATTACTTTAAAGAAACAATTAAAATTAAACAGTATTATATCATGAAGTATTATTTCTATCAATTATAAAATCCCCTTTTTTATATAAACTATATAAAAAAAGGGGATAAAATATATTTTTATTGTGTTGTAATTATGAAACAGCCATTGCAATTTTAGTAAATATCATTCTACCTGCTGCTGTTTGTAAAACACTTGTCACAACAACATTTTTTGTTTCACCAATAAAACGGTTGCCACCTTCTACAACAATCATAGTACCATCATTTAAATAGCCAATACCTTGTCCGTTTTCTTTTCCTGCTTTTATAACAGTTACTTGCATTTCTTCTCCTGGTAACACAACTGGTTTAATTGCATTTGCTAATTCGTTAATATTTAAAACACGAACACCTTGAAATTCTGCTACTTTGTTTAGATTGAAATCATTTGTTACAACAAAAGCGTCCATTTTTTCGCCCATTTTTAATAATTTTGTATCTACTTCTAATGCTTCTTTTGGGTCATAGTCTACAATTTCTACTGGAACAGAAAGCTGCTTTTGAATTTCATTAAGTATATCTAATCCACGTCTTCCTCTGTTTCTTTTTAAGGAATCAGAAGAATCGGCAATATGACGTAGTTCTTCTAAAACGAAATTAGGAATTAATATTTTTCCTTCAATAAAACCCGTTTGAAGTAAATCTAATATTCTTCCATCTATAATAACACTAGTATCTAATATTTTAGGTCTGCCATGTGCAATAATATTTTTTTTAGAGTCAGGATTTGCCAATACATTTTTTAGATTACTTACATTGATTTCATCTTTCTTTTTACGAGCAACACGAAACCCCAAAAAACCAAGCACAATATTTAATAATATAATAATGCCTGTTCCCAAAGGTCCAAAGCCATTAAATGCAATACCAATTAAATTCGCTATAGCAAGTCCTATAATACAACCCAGTAAACTAAAACTTAATTCCTTTAAGTTCATTTTAACTAGTTTTTCTTCTGTCTTTGCCATTTGTGTCATAATTTTATTTGTGACAGCAGAAGAAAAAATAAAATAAAAAATAAGGCCAAGTACAATAGAAATCACCACAGGCACGTAAAATGGTACAATGCGGTTTAGACGAAATAAGTCCAGCAGATACAACAAATGAAATATCGCAAAAAATGCTGCTGTAACAATTAAACTAATTACAATTCCCAATAATCTTTTCACTATATCACCTCCCCCATAATAGTGTTATTAAGATATTAACAATTTAATACTAAATTTGCAAGTAATTCTTCTGCTTTTTCTGTATCAATTTCATAAGAACATATAATTTCACTTAAAACAATTTGCTTTGCTGTATTTAACAATTTTTTTTCTATATTAGAAAGTTTTTTTCTTTTTTCTCTTTCATTTAGATTTTTTACAACTTCTGTAACCATATCTAATTTACCAGTTTTTAATTTTTCCAAATTATCTTTGTAACGTAAGCTCCAATTTTCTGGCATGATAATTTTTTTTGCACCAACATATTCTAATGCTTTTACAACTTCTTCTTTGTTTGATACAGCCCTTACACCGAGTTGTTCTGATTTATTTGCAATTAAGCGAATTTTTAAATTATTTTTAGGAATTTGTATAATATAATACATTTCTAATTTTGTTCCGTGAAAATCTTGTTCAATACTTTCCACAACGCCAGCACCATACATAGGATAAACCACTTTTTCACCAATTTGAAACATAAAAAATCTCCTTTCTGTCATTACTACTGTTTTTGTTAAGTATGTACAAAAACGATTTAAAAAATACAAAAAAGCAGTACAGTTTTACTGTTTGCTGCCTGTAAACTGTTTATCAATTTCTCTTTTGTGATGGAAGGGCTTAGGACATTGTTTCAATTTTTTTGATTTTTATAAAAATAAATGGAACAAATCTCTTTTATTTTATCATACAATAGTTTATCAGATATTAGTTAAATTCATATAATATATAAGTAATAGTCGCTAACTAATATAATGAAAGGTCGCTTGATATGGGTAAATTATAAATTAAATTTACAATATTTTTGACTTCTAATGAACTTTTTTGTAGCAAAATAATAACCCACGTATAGTATTTACAAAAAAATTATGAAATACTAAATGTACAGTTTTACTGTTTCCTGTTTTTCTCCATATTTCACACCCCAATTTAAAATCTCTTTGTTTTAGAATAACATAATTTTGCAAAAAATGCAAAACATTCATTTTAGCAATATTTCATAGTAAAGTCAATACTTAAAAAATGAATATATCTAAATATATATTATATTATAATAAAATAATACAGACAATGTACAAAAAAAGCGTTTTTACAAAGTGAATATTGTTAAGTATTGACAAAAATAAATATTATCGTATAATTATAGTAAAAATTGAATGTAAGAATAGCACATTTATGAAAAATAATATAAATAATAGCCCTTGTACTTTGTGCAGGGCTTTTGTTTTGGAGTAGTAACATCAAAAAAATAATGGTATTGTTTTTATTTGTAAGGAGAATAACATGAATATTAAAAAATATTGTACTGCAGTAATACCAGCAGCAGGAACAGGTATTCGTATGGGTACAAAAATAAAAAAACAATTTTTAAAATTGGGAGAAAAAGAAATTATTGCTTTTACTATAGAAAAATTTGAACAATGTAAAGAAGTTGATGAAATTGTTTTAGTAACAGCAAGTGATACAATAGAATTACTTTGGAGCATTGTAAAAAGAGAAGGTTTTCAAAAAGTATCTACTATAGTAGAGGGAGGAAAAGAACGTCAACATTCCGTATATGCAGGAATTTGTGCAGCAAATAATAAAACAGAAATTATAGTAGTACATGATAGTGTTCGTCCTTTTGTAGAGATAGAGGATATTAAAAAAACGATTATAACAGCACAACAAAAAGGAGCTTGTGTATTGGGTGTCAAAGCAAAAGATACTGTTAAAATTTGTAATACAGAAAATGAAATTGTAACAACACCACAAAGAAATCTTGTTTGGTATATACAAACACCTCAAGCATTTCAAAAAGATTTATTACTAAAAGCATTTGAAAAAGCAGAAAAAGAAAATTTTATAGGTACAGATGAGTCTATGCTTGTAGAAAGAGATGGCAATGTTGTGTTCGTAATAGAAGGACATTATGAAAATATAAAAATTACGACGCCAGATGATATAGTGATAGCAAAAGCATTTTTAAAAAAAGAAAAGGAGAAATGATATTGAAATCAGTTACAATATATACCGATGGTGCATGCTCAGGCAATCCAGGTGCAGGAGGATATGGCACAGTACTTTTATATGGCAGTGCAAGAAAAGAATTGTCACAAGGGTATCAATTAACAACAAATAATCGTATGGAGGTACTAGCAGTAATAAAAGGCTTAGAAGCATTAAAAGAACCTTGTGAGGTTGCATTATATAGTGACTCTAAATATGTAGTAGATGCTATTGAAAAGGGTTGGCTAAAAAAATGGAAAGAAAATAATTGGAAAAGAAATAAAAAGGAAATCGTATCAAATATTGATTTGTGGCAAAGATTGTTACCATTATTAGAAAAACATAAAGTAACATTTATATGGGTAAAAGGTCATGCAGATAATGTAGAGAATGAAAGATGTGACTTTTTGGCAAGACAAGCTATTTCAAATGGAAATTTAAAAAATGACACAAATTATACCCTATAAATTAGAAAAAAAGATAAATATTGGAAAATATTAACTTTTTGCAGAAATATTTATTGACAGAATAGAAAATATATGGTACTATTAAATACGTTATATAAGTAAGCATTTTTTATTTACGTAGGAGGATTTTAACATGAAAAAAGGTACAGTAAAATGGTTTAATGCAGAAAAAGGTTTTGGTTTTATTTCCGTACCTGGAGAAGATGATGTGTTTGTACATTTCTCTGCTATTCAGGCAGAAGGTTACAAAACACTTGAAGAAGGCCAGGAAGTAGAATTTGAAGTTGTTCAAGGAGCAAAAGGTCCTCAGGCAGCTAATGTAACACGTGCTTAATCAATTATCGTATAGTTCATAGATGCTTTTGCATTGAAATATATATATAAATTAGGTTATGCTCTTATTGCCTTTCATATTTATTATGAAAGGCTTTTTATATTGATTTTGTGTTGCGGTTTTGTATACCATGTGGTAAAATATAGAGAATTTTATACAATATTTATAGAATTTTCAATAATAAAGAGGAGCTAATGAAAAATGGAACAAAAAATAGGACAAATTAGAAATGTTGCAATTATTGCCCATGTTGACCATGGCAAAACAACATTAGTAGACCAATTATTAAAACAGAGCGGCATATTTCGTTCTAATCAAGTAGTACAAGAAAGAGTTATGGACAGCGGAGATATTGAAAGAGAACGAGGTATTACAATATTATCAAAAAATACAGCAGTACATTATGGAGATATTAAAATTAACATTATTGACACACCAGGCCATGCTGATTTTGGCGGAGAAGTAGAACGTGTATTAAAAATGGTAGATGGTGTTGTACTTGTAGTAGATGCTTTTGAAGGCGCTATGCCACAGACAAAATTTGTGTTAAGGAAAGCATTAGAATTGAATTTGCCTGTTGTAGTATGCGTAAACAAAGTTGACCGCCCAGAAGCAAGGCCAAAAGAAGTAATTGATGAAGTGTTAGAATTATTTATTGAATTAGATGCAAATGAAAATCAACTAGACTCTCCTTTTGTTTTTGCATCTGCAAGAAGTGGTGTTGCAACATTAGATTTAGAAGAACAAGGAAAAGATATGATACCTCTTTTTGAAACGATTATAAAACACATTCCTGCACCAAGCGGAGATTTACAAGCACCATTACAGGCTTTAATTTCTACAATAGACCACAGCGAATATGTTGGAAGAATTGGTATAGGTAAAATTGGAAATGGTACGATACGTGTAAATGATGAAGTAGTTATTGTAAATATTCATAATCCAGAGATGCAGAAAAAAGTAAAAATTACAAAATTGTATACATTTGAGGGATTGCAAAGACAGGAAGTAAAACAAGCAGGTGTTGGTGAGATTGTAGCTATTTCAGGTATGGAAGATATTATGATAGGAGATACTATTTGTTCTCCAGAAAAGCCAGAAGCATTACCATTTGTGAAAATTTCAGAACCAACAATATCAATGAATTTTTCAGTAAATGATAGTCCATTTGCAGGAACAGAAGGGAAATTTGTAACATCAAGACACATTCGTGATAGATTATATAAGGAATTAAATACAGATGTTAGTTTGCGTGTAGAAGATACAGATACACCAGAATGTTTAAAAGTTTCTGGACGTGGAGAATTACATCTTTCTATACTCATTGAAACATTAAGAAGAGAAGGATTTGAATTTCAAGTTTCAAAACCAGAAGTACTTTTTCATGAAGAAAATGGTAAAAAATTAGAACCTATGGAAAATGTAACAATAGATGTGCCAGAAGAATTTGTTGGTAATGTCATTGAAAAGCTGGGAAGTAGAAAAGGAGAAATGACAAATATGTATCCATCAAAAGGAGGATATACTCGTTTAGAGTTTAGTATTCCTGCAAGGGGATTGATTGGATATAGAAATGAATTTATGACAGATACTAAAGGAAATGGTATATTAAATTCTGTTTTTGATAGTTACCAACCATATAAGGGAGAAATCCCTATTCGTTCACAAGGTTCTCTTGTTGCTTTTGAAGATGGAGAAGCGATTACCTATGGGCTGTATAATGCACAAGAAAGAGGAGATTTGTTCATTGGTGCAGGAGTGAAAGTATATGCGGGTATGATAGTAGGTCGTAATGCAAGAGCAGAGGACATGGACATCAATGTCTGCAAAAAGAAACAGTTGACAAATACAAGAGCATCTGGTTCTGATGATGCTTTAAAATTAACACCACCGATACAAATGTCATTAGAACAATGTCTTGAATTTATAAATGATGATGAACTAGTAGAAGTAACACCGCTAAATTTGCGTATGAGAAAAAAAGTATTAGATGCAGGATTGAGAAGAAAGATACGTATTCATGGATAAAAATGTATTATGATTGAGGTGCTTTTATGGTGAAGAAAAAAAGTGGTTCTTTTGTAAAACAAGCAGCAATATTGGCTTTTGCAAGTATTATGGTAAGATTTTTAGGATTTTTATATCGTATTCCTATGACAAACATGATTGGGGATACAGGCAATGCCATTTATAGTGCAGGTTATTATATTTATACATTTTTATTGATATTATCTTCAGCAGGACTGCCTGCTGCTATTTCAAAAATGGTTTCAGAACGTTTAGCAGCAGGAGAATATCGTAATGCTCATAAAGTATTTCAAGTTTCGTTGTTAGTTTCTGGAATGCTTGGATTTTTATTTATGATATTGATGCTTGTATGTGCAAAGAAAATGGCTTTTTTTCTGAGTGATGATGGAAGCAGCTATTATTGTATATTGACATTATCGCCTACTATATTAATTGTGGCAATTATGTCTGCATATAGAGGTTATTTTCAAGGTATGAATACTATGTTGCCAACTGCACTATCTCAAATAGTAGAACAAATATTTAATGCTTTTTTTAGTGTTTATTTAGCCTATGTTTTATTAGGCTATGGCGTAGATAGAGCAGCAGGAGAAAAAAATATTATTATGGGAGCAGCAGGAGGCACAGCAGGTACAGGAATAGGTGCACTTGCTGGTCTGATTGTCATTATGTTTTCTTATACACTTTTGAAGCCAGTAGTATACAAAAAAACAAAATATGATAGAAATAAAGAAACAGCAGAAACAGGTACAGAAATTGCAAAAATATTACTAAATACTGCTGCACCCATTATAGCAGGTACAGCAGTATTTAGTATGACAAATTTAATTGATATGGTTATGGTACAAAAAATATTAATCAATATAGGGCATACACTAGAAGAAGCAAAAGCTCTATATGGACAGTTGTCTGGAAAATATGTAACACTGACAACATTACCAATATCTATATCTACAGCAGTAGCAACTGCAACTATACCAAGTATTGCAGCATCTATGAGATTACATCAAAAAAAAGATGTGAAAAGAAAAATGAATATGACATTACGTGTGTCTATGATTATTTCTGTTCCAGCAGGTGTTGGATTAGGTGTACTAGGAAATCAAATTATACAAATGCTTTTTCCAAAAGCACCAGATGGTGGTATGTTATTAATTGTAGGCTCTGTATCTATTATATTTTTAGCATTGTGTCAAACTGTAACAGGCGTTTTGCAAGGCATTGGCAGAGTAAAAGTTCCTGTTGCAGGAGCAATATTAGGTGCGATTGTAAAAATAATATTAAATGCTTTGTTAATTAGAATACCTTCTATTAATGTTCTGGGAGCAGTTTTGTCTACAACAGGCTGTTATGCAGTAGCTTCTATATTTAATTTAGCTATGCTATCTCATATTATGAGGGTACGTATTGATTTATTAGCTTCTTTGTTTAAACCTCTAATTGGTTCAGCAGTTATGGGAGGCGTTTGTTTTGCTGCCTATAAAGCTCTTTTTGCATTTTTAAATAGTAATACTGTTGCTACAATTATAGCTATTTTTATTGCTGTAATAGTATATGGTCTTGTTATGCTTTTGATTGGTGGCATCAAAGAAGATGACTTAAGAGCAATGCCTATGGGAACAAAATTAGTACGTATATTTAAAATGTATGGTTTAATATAAAAAAAAGAAAAATTTTTGAATAAAATTATATTACAATATTTGCAGCTTTTCATTTTCATAGTGTAATTTTTAATGTCTAGGTATAAAAATGATTGAAATAAATTATGAAATATGCGATAATAAATTACAACAATAATATTGAAATGGAAAGTTACAGAGGAGGTGTTTTTTTTGCAAAGAGAGCAAGACAGACAAGCGAAATTAAGACCATATATTGAAATATTATCTTTTTGGGGAGAAAGCATAGAGGATTATTTATTTGTATTAGATGTAGAACAACAACAGTTTTATTTTTCCTCTTGTATTTGGGAAAAATATCCTTTGCCTTTTTTAGATATTTCTTTCGGTATAGAAGACTGGATTTCTGTAATAGATGTTAGAGATAGAAATAGAGTAGCTGAAAAATTAGAGGAAATTAAAAATGGTCAAACAGACCAAATTTCTCTGGAACATCGTATGATTGATAGAAAAGGAGTATCTGTATGGGTAAACTGTATAGGTAAGTGTGTTTCTTATGAAGAAGGAAAACCAAGTATTATTGCAGGAAGTATTTCAGAAAATGTAGTAAGTAAAAAAATAGACCAGTTGACAGGACTGCAAAATCAAACTGTTTTAGAAAAAATATTTCAAGACGCATTTCAAAAAAATGAAACAGGTTATTTTTTAATGTTGGGCATAGACGACTTTAAAAACGTAAATGATAAATATGGTAGAAAATATGGAGATGAACAACTTAAAAAACTTGCTGAAATTATAGATAAAAACTTAGATTATGATAGTCAACTTTATCGTTTAGATGGTGATAAATTTGGTGCGAATTTAGTAGGATACACAAAAGATAGTGCAAAAGCATTTTATGATAGAATAAAAACAGACTTTTCTATTCAAACATATAGTACTGTTTCAGCAGGTGCAGTAGGCTATCCTATGGACGTGAATAACTATCACAATTTATATCAATATGCAGAAGATGCGTTAAATCAGTCAAAACAGCAAGGAAAAAATAAACTTTCTTTCTTTTCTATAGATAATTATAAAGGGCATCTTTTCTTTATTGACTTAAAAGAGGAGATATTAGAAAGTATTAAAAATAATTTTGAAGGATTTTATATTTATTATCAACCAGTTGTAAAAAATGAAGATGGAACACTTGTAAAATCAGAAGCATTGATGCGTTGGCGTTCTAAGCAATACGGTGAAATTAGTCCTGTAGTATTTATTCCTATATTAGAGCAGACAGGGTTAATATTAGAGGCAGGAAAATGGATATTAGAAAAAGCAACAAAACAATGCTATCAATGGAGAGAATTTTTGCCTAATTTCCGAATGAATATTAATTTATCATACATACAATTAAAAGATAAAAGACTAATGGAAATTGTGTTTGATGCTTTAAAAAAGGCAAATCTTCCAGGAAGTGCTATTATATTAGAAGTAACAGAAAGTATACAATTACAAGACTATTCTTATTTTAATTTACTTTTTTATCAATTAAATAAAAAAGGAATACAAATTTCTATAGATGATTTTGGAACAGGTTATTCTAGTCTTGGTTATTTGAAAGAATTAAGAGTTGATGAAATCAAAATTGACAGATGTTTTGTAAAATCTATACAAGAGGGTGGATATAATTCTCATTTAATTAAAAATATGATTGAATTAGCACATAGTGTAAATATTCGTGTTTGTGTAGAAGGTGTAGAAACTATTGAAGAACGTACTGTGTTACAAAAACTATCTCCAGATGTAATACAAGGATTTTATTTTGGAAAACCAGAAACGCCAGATATATTTTATGAAAAATTCATAACAAAAGCAAAAGCAGGGCAACCTATTGTAGATGATGGAGAGAGAAAAGTTGTTTCTGAAAAGAATAATTTGTTGTAAAAAAATAGCCAAAATTATTTAAATTTGTTAGATGAATTAGATGATATTATATATGTATGTGATGTGGAAACATATGAATTATATTACATCAATAAATTAGGAAAAAAATTAACAGGTGTATATGATTATACAGGAAAAAAATGTTATGAAGTATTTCAAAGAGGAGAAGAAGGCTGTTCTGACTGCAAAAAAGACTGTTTAGAACAGGGAACATTTCGTACAAAAATTAAAAAAGAAAAAAATGTTGAGTTTTTAATAAAAGAAAAATTAATTACTTGGAATGGAAAGCCAGCACGTCTGCAAATTGTAGCAGATAATAGCATGAAAATGTAAATTTAAAAGATTTTAATGAAAAAAGAGGTCTTTGAAAAAAGACTTCTTTTTTTTGAAATAAAAAAAGAGATTTTGTACAATATAAATAAAATGATACCAAAAAAAAATATTAATATGTTATAATTTTTGTTATATTCTGTTAAATCTATGTTAATACTGTTGAATTTTAGAAATAGAAATGATACATTGAATTTGTTTCAAGGTATTTTTATAGCAAGGAAAAGGAAAAAGGTGGGGATTTTTACAAGTAAAGGAGGAACATATGAATTACGTAGACATTATCATTTCATTTGTAGGTGGTTTGGCACTATTTATTTATGGTATGCAAATTATGGCACAAGGTTTGCAAAATGCTGCTGGTTCTAAAATGAAACAGCTTTTGAAAGCATTGACGCAAAACAAAGTGATGGGTATTTTACTTGGTACAATGGTAACAGCAATTATACAAAGTTCTTCTGCAACTACAGTAATGGTAGTTGGTTTTGTCAATGCAGGATTGATGGACTTAACGCAATCTATGAGTGTAATTATGGGTGCAAATATTGGTACTACTGTAACAGGTTGGCTCGTTTCCAGTGTGGAGTGGGCAAAATTTTTAAGCCCAGCAGTAATTGCACCAGTAGTTGTTATGGTTGGTGTAATCATTATGATTACTGCAAAAAAAATGGCACATAAAGAAATATCATCTATTATAATTGGATTTGGTGTATTGTTTATAGGAATTGAAATGATGTCTAATGCAGTATATCCTTTGAGAGAGTCAGAAGTATTTAAAACACTTTTTGTTACATTAGGAGATAGTCCGCTTTTGGGTGTTTTAGCAGGTGCTGTAGTAACAGCAATTATACAAAGTTCTTCTGCATCAGTAGGTATATTGCAAACATTAGCAGCATCTGGATTAGTACCATTTAATGCTGCGGTATATATCATTATGGGACAAAATATTGGTACTTGTATTACAGCTATGCTTTCTGGTATTGGTGCTAGTAAAAATGCAAAATGTGCTTCTTATATGCACTTATTGTTTAATATAACAGGTACATTTTTGTTTAGTGCTTTGAGTATACTGTATTTTAAAATAATAAATCCTCAAATGGGATTAGGCCCTATTTCACAAACGGAAATCAGTATAGTGCATACTATATTTAATATTGCAACAACTGCACTTTTATTCCCATTTTCTGGTTATATTATTAGCATAGCGAAAAAATTAAACCATGTAGAAAATGAAGAAGTAGAAGCAGACGAAAGTAAATTAGTACACTTAGACGACCGTTTATTAGAAACACCAAGTTTTGCAGTACAAAGTGCAGTATTAGAAGTAGTTCGCATGGGATATATTGTAGAAAAAAACATTGATACTTCTCTAAAAGCACTATTGGAACGTGATCATGAACAAATAGAAAAAGTACGAAAAAGAGAAGTAACAATTAATAATCTTTGCAATAGTATTTCTGATTATCTTGTAAAAATTTGTAATACACACATTAATCAGTCAGAAAATTCTACTGTAACATCATTATTAGCTGTTATCACAGATATGGAAAGAGTAGGCGACCACTGTAAAAATTTAGCTGCTTGTGCAGAAGCATTAGAAAGAGATAAAGTATTTTTTTCTGACTCAGCAGTAGAAGAATTACTTCAGATGATAGAAACAACCAAAAAAAGTTATGATAGTGCTTTAAAAGCGTTGGAATATTCTGACACAACTTATGCTTATGAAACAGTAAGAGTAGAAGATGTTGTAGATGATATGGAGGATAAGCTAAGAGCGGGTCATATTAATCGATTAGCAAATAATTTGTGTAATGTTCGTTCAGGAGTAAGATATTTAGATACACTGACCAATTTGGAACGTATTTCTGATCATGCTATGAATATTGCACAAGTAGTGATAAATGAAAATAGAAAAGCAAAACATTTCCATGAAGCAACAGAATAATATTGCAAAACAAACAAATACTATTGTTGAGGTGATGACAATGGCAAAAAAGAATAAATATAAAAGACAAGCACAATATAATAGTGATGTTTCAGGAAGTGATTTATATCAAATTCGTCAAAATTCTCAATATGATTTAGAAACTGGAAAAGCAGAACCAGATAATAATATTTTTTGGCAAGAAAGAAGTAATCCATTAAGTAGTAAAGGAAATTAAAAAAAACCTCCTTCTCTATATCACATAGAGAAGGGGGGTTTTTACTATTTATGTTGCAGTAAATTATAGTAAAATTGATGATATTTTTTCTTTTATATTGTATAAATTTGTTTGCTGTGGTATGATATTAATAATAATTTGCCGTAATACCGTTTACGGCATTTTTCCTTTTAAAAAGAGTAGATGTATAAAAAATGGAGGACGAAAATGAACCAAGAATTAATTATAGTATTGGATTTTGGCGGTCAGTATAATCAGTTGATTGCTAGACGCGTCAGAGAACATCATGTATATTGTGAAGTTGTGCCTTGGAATAAATCTATAGAAGAAATTAAATCAAAAAATCCAAAGGGAATTATATTTACAGGTGGTCCTAATAGCGTGTATGAACAAAATGCTCCTCGCTGTTCTGAAGAACTATTTCAGCTAGGTATTCCTGTATTAGGTATTTGTTATGGTTGTCAGCTTATGGCCTATACATTAGGTGGAAAAGTTGGAAATGCTGGTGCAAAAAGTGAATATGGTAAAGCAGAAGTAACTTTTGATACTTCTAGTAAATTACTAAAAGGAATTAATGAAAATGAAATTTGTTGGATGAGCCATACAGATTATGTTACTGAATTGCCAGAAGGATTTAAAATAATTGGAAAAACAGCTACTTGTCCTTCTGCTGCTATAGAATGTGAGCAAAAAAGATTTTACGCTGTACAGTTTCACCCAGAAGTAAATCACACTCCAAAAGGTTCTCAAATGATTTATAATTTCTTATATGAAATATGTGGTTGCACTGGACAGTGGACTATGACAAATTATATTGAAGACCAAATAAAATCTATTCGTAATTTAGTTGGAGAGGGAAAAGTGCTTTGTGCTCTTTCTGGAGGAGTGGACTCTAGCGTTGTTGCAGCACTTGTTTCAAAAGCGGTAGGAAAGCAGTTAACTTGTGTTTTTGTAGATAATGGTCTTATGAGAAAAAATGAAGGTGATGAAGTAGAGGCTGTTTTTAGTAACTTATTTCATTCTCATTTTATTCGTGCAAATGCTCAACAAAGATTTTTACATAAATTAAAAGGCGTGACAGAACCAGAAACAAAACGTAAAATAATAGGAGAAGAATTTATTAGAGTATTTGAAGATGAAGCTAAAAAAATTGGTAAAGTAGATTATCTTGTGCAAGGTACTATATATCCTGATGTAATTGAAAGTGGTTTAGGGGATAGTGCTGTAATTAAATCTCATCATAATGTTGGAGGACTACCTGACGTTGTAGATTTTGAAGAGTTAATTGAACCTTTAAGATTACTTTTTAAAGATGAAGTTCGTCAAATGGGTATAGAATTAGGATTGCCTGATACGCTTGTATGGCGACAACCTTTTCCAGGTCCAGGTCTTGGTATTCGTGTCATTGGTGAGGTGACAGAACAAAAACTTGAAATATTGAGAGAGGCTGATGCTATTTTTAGAGAGGAAATTGCAAATGCAGCATTAGAACGTAGTATTAATCAATATTTTGCTGTGATTACAGATATTAGAAGTGTAGGAGTTATGGGCGATTTTAGAACATATGATTATACTATTGCTTTACGTGGTGTTACAACAACAGATTTTATGACTGCTGATTGGGCTAGAATACCTTATGATGTTTTGGATAAAGTTTCTAGTAGAATTGTAAATGAAGTCAAACACGTAAATCGTATTGTTTATGATATTACAAGTAAACCCCCAGCAACAATTGAGTGGGAATAATTAAAATTTTTTTGAAACCTACATAAACAGCGGGTTTCAGAAATTTTAAAAGGGCGTTTGATAACAATTTGATAACATTTGTAAAAAGGCATTTACTCATCAGCAAGCAAGTGGCTGTCGAGTGCCTATAAAAAAGAATAAGTGGTCTTACCAAATAAATGAATTAATTTGGTAAGACTTTTTTTGTTGTCAAAAGTTATTTGTTATTTTTTCCCATATTAGGATAGTTGTATCGCCATTGGTCGTACTGCTCTTTTGTGATTTCACCAGAAGCTAATTTTGCCCTTTGAGATTGCCAAGCAGAAATCATGTCAAACATGGAAAGGTAGGTTGTCCCTTTGTTTTTATCAAGGCGAATACAAAGTTCTCCATTGATTTCATCAGCGTACAGACCGTAAATGTCTTCCATTGCAAAAAGTGTGTGCAGAAGTCCGATGTAGCTGTCAATATCAGGAACAGCAAGTGCCTGAGGGGATACCTCAAAAACTTCTGCTAATGCGTTCAAATATTTTTCTTTGGGACTGCGAACACCTTTTTCATATTGAGCAATGCGGACATCTGCCTGCATATCGTTAAATCCTAATAGTTTGCCTAAATATTTTTGTGTAAAGCCATGTAATAATCTAAAATGGTGTATTCTTTCTCCTATTGCCATAATTCTATCTCCTAACAAATGTTGATAATTCAGTATAACATAAAAGTGTGGCAATAATCAATAAAAAAAATAATACAAAAAAGTATAGAAATTTTTGAAAATTACTTTACAAATACAAAAAAGTATAGTATCATATCATTATACAAATTAGTATAGTGAATAGTAGTGAAAGGAATGATGATAATGGAAAAAATGTTTTTAAAAGTATCCGATGTAATGAAAGTATTAGATGTTTCAGAGTCTTATGCTTATAAGCTAATACGCAAGCTAAACAAGGAACTGGAAAAGAAAGGCTGTTTTGTAATGGCTGGGCGTATTGACCGTCAATTTTTCTATGAACATTTTTATGGGACACAAAAAAGGAGGGATTAAATGTCAGTTTATAAAAATGAAAAAAATAATACTTGGTATGTTATGGTTCGCTACAATGACTGGAAAGGCGAACGTAAGCAAAAGTGTCAAAGAGGTTTTACTACCAAACAAGAAGCTCAAAATTGGGAGCGTCAGTTTCAGCTACAAAAGAAGGCTGATGTGAATATGACGTTAGAAAGTTTTTGCAAACTGTATGAAAAGGATATTCGTCCTCGTTTGAAGGAGAATACTTGGCTAACAAAAGAAAGTATTATACAAAGTAAGATATTGCCCTACTTGGGACAACGCAAACTGTCAGAAATTACAGCAAAAGATGTTATTGACTGGCAGAATGAAATGCGAAGTCAAAAAGGAAAAACAGGAAAGGAAATTTCTCCTACTTATTTAAAAACGATTCATGCACAGTTAAGTTCTATATTTAACCATGCTATCCGCTATTACGATTTAACAGTCAATCCAGCAAGGAAAGCAGGTACGATGGGCATGGAGGAAAGCAAGGAAATGTTATTCTGGACAAAAGAGGAGTATCTAAAATTTGCCGATGTGATGATGGATAAGCCACTTTCATTTTACGCTTTTGAAATGTTGTATTGGTGTGGCATTCGAGAGGGAGAACTGCTTGCTTTAACGCCTACCGACTTTGATTTTGAAAACAGAACAGTGACAATTAACAAATCTTATCAAAGGCTAAAAGGAAAAGATGTTGTGACTGTTCCGAAAACAAAAAAGAGCAACAGATTAATTAAAATACCACAATTTTTAGCAGATGAGATGAAAGACTGTTTTAAATTATTTTACAGTTTAAAGGCAAATGACAGGATTTTTCCAGTCACGAAACATTATTTACATCATGAAATGGATAGAGGTTCTAAAGCTGCTGGAGTAAAGAGAATACCTATTCATTCCCTCAGGCATAGTCATGTCAGTTTGCTAATAGACATGGGGTTTACGGCTCTTGCAATAGGAGATAGAGTTGGACATGAAAGCGAAAAAATTACATATAGATATGCTCACTTATTTCCCTCAAGGCAGTCAGAAATGGCAGACCGTCTTGATTTTGAAAGAACAAGTGATGAGATATAAATTTTACAAAAGGAGTGTTATTATGTCAATAAAAAAATTAGACCAACAAGGACGATGGAGAAATAAAACAGTATCTTTTAGAGTTTCCCCAGAAGAAAATAAGCAAATTGAAACAGCAGTCAAGTTGTCAGGTATGAGCAAACAGGATTTTATTATATGTTGTTTGCAGAAAAGAAAAATTGAAGTAATAGGAAATCCAAAAGTGTATAAGGCACTCAAAAATGAGTTAGCAAATGTATTGAATGAACTGAATCGTATTGAAGCAGGTAACAAAGTATCTCAAGATTTATTGGATACTATCAATTTAATTACTATCACAATACAGGGTATGAGAAATGGTAAGTAAAAGACTTTCGCTATTTCAAATACCAAAAGAAAAAGGAGGAAAACCAATGAGTAAAGAAAAAAAGATTGTCCCTATTACATCTGGTGCAACAGACAAAGGACAATCACTAAAAACTAATATTATTGTAACAGAAAAACAGCAAAAAAGCAATGAACAAAATACAAAAAATTTTGAGCAGGGGGTGTTGTATACGATTACAATGGAAGAATTATATGATACAGCTTTTCCGCCAAAAGTCCCTATTGTGGATGGGCTGATTTATAATGGCACATACCTTTTTGTTGGTGCTCCGAAGGTAGGAAAATCATTTTTTATGGCACAGTTAGGTTATCATGTCAGCATGGGTATTTCACTATGGGATTACAAAGTTAATCAAGGCAGTGTATTATATTTAGCATTGGAAGATGATTTCAGCAGACTGCAAAAACGACTTTCAAAAATGTTTGGTATGGAAAGCACAAGTAACTTTTATTTTGCTACAATGTCAAAATCTTTGAACGAAGGTTTGGAAGAACAGCTTAGCAAATTTATGAAGGAACACGCTGACACAAAGTTGATTATGATTGATACACTTCAAAAAATAAGAGAAGTTGGAGGAGATAGATATAGCTACTCTAGCGATTATGATATTGTGACAAAGTTAAAACAGTTTAGTGACAAACATAATGTTTGCGTTTTGGTAGTGCATCACACGAGAAAGTTGCAGTCAGAAGACAGTTTTGAAATGATTTCTGGAACGAATGGTTTACTTGGAGCAGCGGACGGTGCCTTCATCATGCAAAAGAAAAAACGTACAGACAATATTGCTGTGTTGGATATTGCAGGACGTGACCAAGCAGACCAGAAATTGACGATTGAATTTGACAGAGAACATTGTGTTTGGAATTTCAAAAGGGCAGAAACAGAATTATGGAAAGAGCCAATCAATCCGCTTTTAGAGGCTATCAATTTATTATTAACAAAAGAAAGTCCAGAATGGCAAGGAACAGCAACAGAACTGGTTGAAAAACTACCAGATATGCAAATACAAGCAAATGTGGTTACTAGAAAATTAAATGTGTTGAACAGCCGACTTTTACAAGAATATGGTATTCAGTATGAAAATAAACGTGGGCATGAGAGAAAAATTTGCCTGAAACGTGTAGCAGATGGAAAAAAATAAAAAAATGCGTCGATATGCGTCGATATTTTACACAACAGAGGATATATCAAAAATATCGACGCAACTGACGCAAAGCGAAAAACATGAAAAAAAGAAATGCCAGAAAATGCGATAAAATCAAGGAAAACAGGCAATCAAAAATTTTTATAAAGACATATAAATTTAGATAAAAAAGTAAAAAGTGCGTCGATATGCGTCGATATTTTACACAACAGAGGATATATCAAAAATATCGACGCAACTGACGCAAAGCGAAAAACATGAAAAAAGGAAATGCCAAAAAATGCGATAAAATCAAGGAAAACAGGCAATTAAAAATTTTTATAGAAGCATATAAATTTGAATAAAAAAGTAAAAAGTGCGTCGATATGCGTCGATATTTTACACAACGGAGATATATTAAAAATATCGACGCAACTGACGCAAAATGCAAAAAGGGGATAACAGTATGAAACAAGTGCAGATTAGTGAAGATTTATTTCTATTACTGATACAATACCATATTTTTGAATGTTACAATGAGGAAGAAAAAATTGCAAAAGAATTACAGCAAAAATTTGATAGCATCATCAATAGAAATCTATATACAAAATATAAAACTGCCCCAACAGAAGAAGAAAAAGAAAAGGCTAGACAAGAGTATTTAGACAGAAAAGGAATACATTCTAGCTTTCGTTGGTAGGGTTTTTCCTTTGATTACTAATGACAGAAACGTGACACGTTTCTGTTTTTTAGTTGACAAGAGGAAATTGCCTTTTCAGGTACAAAAAACAGTAATTTGTAATAGATGTATATACTGATATTTGGAAATGTTGTATGTACAACGTTTTTAGAAATGAATTGAAATGAAAGTATATAAAGTCAATAAAATAAAAATAACCTTCAAAAGTGTTGTAGCTACAACGCAAATAGGGCATATAGCATTTTTTATAGATATTCTTTCTTAATGGCAAAAAAGAAATAGAACAAACTTCTTTTTTAGTCTGCTAAGGGAGAATTTTTTTTTGTAAAATTTACATGAAGATAGTTTTATTTAAAAATAGTAATATTTATTTATAGTATTAAAAATAAAGCAAAGAAATTTTCTATTTTAAATTTTTAATGGGAAGATTTTTTTGCAAAATTTACATGAAAATAGTTTTATTTTTTAATAGTAATTATTATTGATAGTATATAAAAAGGAACAAAGAAATTTTGTATTTTAGGCTACTAAGAGGGAATTTTTTTTGTAAAATTTTAAGAATATAAGAAATTTTTATGATAAGAATTTTATCAAAAATGGTTTTACTTTCAATAGTAATTTTTATATACAGTACAATAAAAACGACATTCCAAAAAAAGGAAAAGCCACGCCGAAGGCGTTTTGCAAATTTCAAAAAAATTTGCATTTGGGGTTTGGGGTCGCCCCAACAAGCGTGGAAAGGGATATCCCTTTCCCCTGCTTGCACTTGGTGCAAAAATGACTTTGTATACAAATTTTTATGAATTCTAATTATTTCCAATCTACTTATTTATTTGAAAAAATAGTTTAAGAAATTTTTGTTATTTTATTAAAAATAGATTTTAAAATTACAAAAAATTTTAATAGCAATTTTTATTTTTAAAATAAATTTTTTGTGAGTATGCAGTTTTATTATGAAATCACTTTAAACTAAAAAATTAGAAAATAAAGAAAAATTTGTTTATCATAACTATAAAAATAAAGCAGAATTTAGTCATAATTTTTATTTTTTTGTATTGACAAAATGTGCCAAGTAATATATTATTAGACCTATAATAAAATAGTTCTAAAGGGAGAGGAAAGAATGATTTCATTTCAGAGCAACATACTTTTTATCATGTCATTCTCTGGAACTGTTTTATTTGTATTGTACATTGTGACTTCCCTATACACACAGGCACATTTTACTGCAAAATGGCGATACAATTTATTAAAAGTATGTTTGCTTTTTTATGTATTCCCCTTTCCAGAGTTTCGGTATTATATGCAGGATATATTACAAGCATTACATATTCCTATTCCTTATCACTGGTGGAGCAATCAAAATATTGTTGGCAATATGAAATTTATCAGAAATACCATTCATATAGGTTCTGATAAATGGATACTGTCCGATGTTGTAAAATACGCTTGGGGAATTGTGATATTTTCAGGAGTCACAGCAGTTATCATCATTATAGTACAGGTTGCAAGATATTTTATAGCAAGAAAGAAACTCGTAAAAAGTACAATATGTAAAGAGAAAAAAGAGGCAACAGCAATTTTCAAAAAAATAAAAAAGGAGTTGAATATAAAAGAAAGTGTACAATTAATCTATACTGAAAATTGTGACAGCCCTTTTACAACAGGATTGTTTTCTCCTATGATAGTGCTTCCATACAACACAGACTATACTGCGGAACAATTAGATTTTATCATAAGACATGAATTGACACATATTAGAAATAAAGACTTTATTGTAAAATTTATTGCGATTGCGGTTGTAGCACTTCATTGGTTTAATCCGATTTGTATTTTTCTGTATTTTGAAATATGGAGCATGAGTGAAATATATTGCGACAGTGAAACAGTAAAAAATTATGATGATGATATGATAGAAAAGTATTGTTTTTATATGGTGGATTTATCTGCCTACGATTATGTAAAAAGTAAGAAGTTGTTTTATACGGGATTAATTAGTGAACATTCTTCTATGATGAAAAGGAGGGTATTAAACTTGAAAAAAGGAAATAGAAAAAAGGGAGTTTTACCAATTGTAACAGCATTTGTAATGTGCTGTTTGAGTATAAGTACAGTATTTGCTTATGAAGCACCAGTTGAAACTACACTTCCAGAACCAAAAGGAGAGATGGTAGAATTTTTGACAGAGGAACTTATAACATTTAATTCATGGAATGATAAAGTAATTGTAGATAATGAAGGAAATACTTACGAAATAGGAAATGAAGAAAGGGCATTATGTAAGCACAACTATGTATCTTGTACATTTGGAGACCATGAACGTCATTCTGATGGTAGTTGTACAATGTACCTATATGAAGCTGATAAATGTACAAAATGTGGTGATAGAATTAATGAAGAATTAGTTGGAGAAACATCTTATAAAAAATGCCCTCACTAAAGAGAAAAGGAGCATTTGCTTATGAAAAAAAATTACGGTTTGACCAATACAGAAATGCAGATTATGGAAAAATTTTGGGAAGAAAATAAAAGATTTTCTTATAGAGAATTATCAGAATATATGAATGGTACACTTGACAAAAAGTGGAAAAAACAGACATTAAGCACTTATTTGACAAACCTTCAAAAAATGGGTTTAATTGAGGTAGATGATAGTGGTAAAAACTATATTTATTACGCTACTTGTACCAAAGAAGAAGTAGTGCAGAAATGGACAAGAAAATTAGTAAAAACATCTTTTAATAATTCTATATTCAATTTTGTATCTGCTTTTACTGGAGGGCAAAAACTAACTCGTGAAGAAGCAGAAGAATTGAAAGAACTGTTTCGCTCTGAGGATAAATAATACAGTCTTTGGGCTGATATTATAAATAAAAAAAGAAAGGAGAGTATTGTAATGCGTTGGAGAGGAGGATAAATATATAAAAAATATCTTACAAAAAAAGAAATTGCTCGTGCGGACACACAGTAAAAATTCTATTTTTTATAAGATATTTACATTTAGTATACCAAAAAGGATAGTATTTTGTAAATAGTTTAGGAGGAATTTAGTATGAAAAAATTGTTAATCGTTGCAACAATGCTTTTAATGGGATTTTCAACATCTGCATACGCAAATGAATTAAGCAGTTCTGAACCAAAAGGTGAAATTGTCCCTTATGAGATATATAACATATCATCTGAAGATAGTAGAAGTATGGATACTCCTTTAAGTGAAGAAGAACGTATTGATTATATGGAAGCTCATGGAGAAACACCAGGAACGCAATTTCTTATTGGCAACAAAAAATATGAAGTTACTGATGACTATGAACTTTGTTATTTAGGAATTGATGAAACAGTGGATGTAGATTGTTTATCAGATACAGCAAGAGGCATGAATATTCCAACTAGCAAAGGTTCACTACCATATAGCGGAAAATATAACATAAGTAATTATGTTTATTCTGATAGATACTTTAATGTTGGTAAGTCTGGAGATTTAGACCACTCTATTGCTGTTACAGTTTCGGCTAATGCAGAACAAGATATTATGGTAAGTTGGATGGATGCTAGAAACGACCAGTCTATGGCAAATAAGACATACTATTTTAATCACGCAGATAGTGTTACTAAGTATGCGTGGGTATATTCTGGTGAAGATTTCTACTTCAAACTTACAAATAAAATGCCATCAAGAGCAATAGCTGGAACTTATAGAGTTGAAGTAGATGATTAAAATTTTTGAAAAAAATCAGTTGTTTCGATTTCCGAATTCAAAATATATATGCTTTTATATGGAGGAATTGTAATGAAAATAAAAAAAGTAGCACCTATTATTGTAGTGATTGTATTATTATTATGTTCTGTAGCAATCATACAAAAAAATAAAACAACTACACAATATGAGCCTTCTATTGAAGTAGCAATTGAACAAAATTATACATTATCTGGAAAATCTGATTTCACTGGAGAAGATGTTCCAATTGAAGTTTTTATTAAAAAAGCAGTATTTTCTTCTGGAGCAGTTGCTATTTTTCAAAACTATCAGAAAGCAGAAGATGTTTCTTTTTCAGGTGTAAAAGATATTGTTATTCATGTAAAAAATGGAAAGGTTTATAATTTGTGGAATGATTGTAAAGATAAATCTGTTTCCTATAATAAGGAAACAAATGAAGCAGTTACTTATATCTTATTTTCTAAAACAATTCCTTTGAAAAACATAGAAGCAATAGAAGTGGCAGGGCAAAAATTTGAAATAAATTCTGAAATCAATGACGAAAATATGTAATTTAATATCTAAACTAAAAACTTTGGAGAGCTTCAAGACTTTTAAATTGATAAAACAAATTATTGATTAATAAGTCGAAAACCTGTTTTCGACTTAGCGTGTCGATAAAGTCGACACGCTAAGCCTTCTATAAAGTTTATATACATATAAAAAAATAGATATTTGTGTTGTTTTGCAAGAAAGGAAGTATAAATATGGAAAATATTAACATGATAAATACATCAGTTTTAGCCTTAGAAAAAGTAGACATGACTCCTGTTATCGGTCAAATGAAATCAGGAAATCCTAATTATATCAGCATTTCCGAATATTTTCAAAAATATGGAGAGGAAAATATCATTCAAGGCTTTAATGTAGCAGAAATAAAAAATGAAATTTTGGTTCTAAATGCTGGCGATAAAGAAGCAGCAGCAAAAGTGCAAAATAAAAAGAGTAATGAACCCAATGATGTATTTTTGAGTTTAAAAGAAGGTAAGTTTTTGGGTATGGAAATTTTGAAAGTTTCTGATTTGCCACCAGATGATATTCATTTTTCAGTTGCATTAAAAGTAGATGAACATTTCATGCCATCTATTATACCTACACCAAATGTAGAAGAACAAAGTCCGTTAGCTACTGCAAAAAACTCTATATTGGAAAAACCTAATTATACCGTATACTATTCCAATTACAAACCTACTGAGAAAGATTTTGAAACATCATATGAACCAACTTCAGGTTCTTATGTATATAAATATTCTCTTTCTTGGCAAAGCAATTATTTGTGTTCTGTAAATGTAACTTTTAACAATACACAATTAAAATGTGGAACTCAAAGCAATAATATGTATACTTATGTAAATGCAATGTCCAATAGTCAGGCAATTGATTTTGGTCTTATAGCAAATCCTTCTTCTTCATTTAGAAATAAGGGAATGTATGCATGTTATTATCCTAAGGGTAGTAAAGTTGTTTATGTTGAAGCATCTCCTAAAGTAGCTGCAACTTCCTATGGTAATGACAAAATGACCCTCGAAAATAAGACAGTTAATATAAGACTTAGTGTAGGTTCTAACAAAAGTACAACAATTAAACCAGGTCAAGTTGAAATGTATATAGGTGTAAATGGTACCTGTATATACTATAAAGTTCTTGATGATGACCTTATATCAAACCTTGTATCAGGTGTTAGTGGTACTCCTTTAACATTTCTTCAGGCTATGTCCTGTTTAGAAAAAGACAACAACGATACAAATTTAACTAGTGGTGCATATTTTAAAAATGTTACATTTAATGATGCTATGTTATATAGTTATGAATCAAGTTCTGCTAGAAGATTTTCAACATATGGGGCATATACATATTATGTATTTGAATGTAAACCTTCAAAAGTAGATTTTAATTATGGAAATGATTATGAAAAAATATCTATAAATTATAATTAAAATTTATAGCTGATTAAGATGATATACTGAAAAGTGTATCATCTAGTTATTTAAAGTACATACAACTTTATAAAATTGACAAAATTGAAGGAGGAATAATACCATGAAAAAATTAATTTCAATCTTTATAGCAGCAACAATGATATTTTCAAGTATTACAACAGTTTTTGGTGCCAACTTCAGCGACATAAACGGGCATTGGGCAGAAAGTACCATAAACAAATGGAAAGACAAAGGTATGATAGCAGGTTATGCTGATGGTACATTTAAGCCAGACAACCCAGTTACTCGTGCAGAACTTGCAAAAATATTGACAGAGGCATTTGAATTGAAAGAAAAAACATCTCTTGAAGAATATGATGATATGGATAGTTCTTCATGGTATTATCCTTATGTACAATGCAGTGAAAAATATATTCCTGTTTATCCATTGGCAGAAAATTATCCAAGTAATATGCCTTATATAGAAAATCAAGAACATAGTGGTACTACTTTTGGTTTTTTACCAGAAGTTGATGCAATCCGTGTTCATGTAGCAGAAGCACTTGTTGAAATCAAAAAGGAAAAAGAGAATATTACAATAGAATTGCCATCTACTATACAAGATATTAAATATTCAGTAGAAGAAACATTTCCAAATGACCCTGCTTATGACTTGGGACTTGGTGTGCCAGGAGGAGGAATTGCTGGTAATGTAGCTCGTATGACTGAATATACCTATATTGCTAATAAACTTGGTATTATGACAGGGGATGAAAATGGTTTCCGTCCCTATGATAAAATTACAAGAGCAGAATTGATTACTGTAATTGATAGAATGTTGAGTGAATAAAAATAAGAAATTTTTCCTTAAATTAAAATAAAAGATATGTATTATATAATATCATTGTTGCTGAAAATGATTACCTCAAAAAAGTACAAGCAAAAATTTTGGTTTGCTTGTATTTTTTTGTTAAAAATCTCTTGACAATTTGTTATTTAGGCATTATTATATACATATACTTGTTATTGTATTAAAGTGTGGAGAGAATGTTATGAAAAAATGTATAGAAAATGAAAACGAAAAATTGCACCATAGAATGAAAAGAATAATAGGACAGGTACAGGCGATTGATAGAATGATTGAGGAAGATATTCCTTGTGAAGATGTTTTGTCACAAATTAATGCAGCAAAATCTGCTTTGCATAAGACAGGACAGGCTATTTTAGAAAGTCATTTGAAGTATTGTATTTCTAAAGGTGTGGAAAATGGCGATGTAGAGGAAACTATGAAAAGTTTCTCAAAGGCGATGGATAGATTTGCGAATATGAAGTAAAAAAATAGAGTGATAACACTGGATTGATAACAATTTGATAACATTATTTGGAATAGACCATAGATATAGAATAATAGAAAACAAATGAAGTCAAATAAAACCAGATGTCCCATACAAAACTGTATAGAACTAGATTTTAATTTGAGAGTGGGAGTAGTACCCAAAACTTCAGAAAGTCTTGAAATAACAGCGTTTTTTGAACTGTTTTACCCTCTCTGATATTATTTTGATATTAAAAATTTATATAGACCTTTTCGTTGATTTGTATAAAACGAAAGGGTCTATTTTTGTTTTAGGAATTTCTCCATTGTACAGATGGTGTGAATTTTCCACCACCATCACAAGTATAAGGAAAGTTTAACTTCCATTCAAAATATTCCTTTTTAGTAATTTGTCCATTTTTCAGCTCTGTTTTTCGAGTGAGCCATTCTGCTAAAAATTGGTTTACTAAATTGTAGTTGAGAAAAATGCCTACAGGTGCAGGAGTAGTCCAAGCGTCAGAATTTTTATATTCTACTTCTGTGCTGAGTTCTGGGTTTTCGGTCATTTGAAATAGGTTGACTGTATTGGGATTTAACTCGTCCATCCAGAAAAAGGTTTGCATAATGTCCTCTGCACTTCCAGAAACTTCTACATAGAAATTTAAGGAATTTACATGAAGTGCTTCAGCAATTTGATTCAAAAGTTCTTTTTTAGGAGTTCGATAGTTTGTTTCATATTGAGCAATGCGGTTTTCAGTCAAACCAACTGCAATACCTAGCTCTTTTTGTGTCATACCCCTAAAAATACGAATTCGCTTTATTTTTTCACCAACAGTCATAGAATTAACCACCTTTTACAAATATTTTTGTATTTATTATAACTGATATTTTGGAAATAGTAAATAAAAAATTAACAAATATGTGAAATAAATACTTGCATTAACAAAAAAGATAATATATAATAGATATAGAAATTTTAACAAATAAGCGAATAGTAAAAGGTGGTTGATAAGTATGAATAAAAATTTATTTATAAAAGCAGAAGAAATAGCGACAGAATTGGGTGTATCAAAGCCATACGCTTATAAACTCATACGAAAACTGAATGAAGAATTAAAAAACAGAGGCTTTATTACAATTTCTGGAAAGGTTAACAGACAATTTTTTGAAGAAAAAATTTATGGACTGAGAAAGGAGGAAAGTTATGTCGGCTTACAAAGATAAAAAGACTGGAAAATGGTTTGTGTTTTTCTATTATCGTGATTGGCAAGGTAAGAACAAAGGAAAAACAAAAAGAGGATTTCAAACCAAACGAGAAGCGTTGGAATGGGAAAGAGAATTTAAACAAAAACAAGAAACAAATCTTGATATGAGCTTTGAAAGTTTTGTTGAAATCTACAGTAAAGATATGAAGGCAAGATTGAAGTTAAATACATGGCTTACAAAAGAAAACATCATTCAAACAAAGTTAGTTCCTGCTTTTGGCAACAAAAAGATGAATGAAATCCGTCCTGCTGATGTAATTGCATGGCAGAACAAAATGCTTGCTTACAAAGATGAAAAGGGTAATGCCTATTCAGAAACATATTTAAAAACAGTGCATAATCAATTAAGTGCTATTTTTAATCATGCAGTAAGATATTATGAGTTGAAATCCAATCCTGCTTCAAAGGCTGGGAATATGGGAAAGGCACAGACAAAAGAGATTGAATTTTGGACAAAGGAGGAATATTTAAAATTTTCAGAAGCAATGATGGATAAACCACTTTCTTTTTATGCTTTTGAAATGCTTTACTGGTGTGGTATTCGTTTGGGAGAACTACTTGCGTTGACACCAGCCGATTTCGATTTTGAAAAAGGTGTAGTGACTATCAATAAATCTTATCAAAGGCTTCAATGTGAAGATGTTATTACTGAACCAAAGACTGCAAAAAGCAATCGTATAATACAAATGCCTGATTTTTTGGTTGAAGAAATGCAAGACTATTTAAAACTGCTTTATGGCTGTAAATCCACAGACAGAATTTTTCCAGTTACAAAAAGCTACCTCCATCATGAAATGGATAGAGGAGCAAAGACAGAAGGTGTAAAACATATTAAATTGCACAGTTTAAGACACAGTCATATTTCACATTTAATAGATTTAGGGTTTTCAGCAGTTGCAATTGCTGACAGAGTAGGACATGAAAGCATTGATATTACATACCAATATGCTCACTTATTTCCTACAAAACAGATAGAAATGGCACAGAAATTAAATGCAGAAAGAGGGTGAAGTTTTTGGAGAAAAATTTAGACAAACAAGGCAGATGGCGAAACAAAACCGTTTCATTCAGAATGTCAAAGGAAGAAGTAACATTATTAGATAACCTAGTAGCTTTATCTGGTTTAACCAAACAAGATTATATTATTAAGAGATTGCTTTGTCAAGATGTTGTAGTAGTAGGCAACACAAGGGTTTATAAGGCTCTAAAAAATTATATACAACTGCTTTGTATAGAACTGCAAAAATTAACAAATGGAAATGAAATTGATGATGTAACATTATCAACAATTCAATTTATTAATCAAATTTTACAAGGAATGAAGGAGGAAAACCAATGAGTAAAAAAGAAAAGATTGTTCCTATTACATCTGGTAGCACAGACAAGGAACAATCAAAAATCATTAACAAAAGTATAGCAGAAAAAGAGAAAAAAAGCAATTTACAAGCCACAGAAAATACAGAAAATTTAAAAAAATTTGAATTGGAGGTGTTGGAAACGATTACAATGGAAGAATTGTATGACACAGTTTATCCACCAAAGGCTGCTGTTGTTGATAAATTGATTTATAATGGTACATACCTTTTTGTAGGTGCTCCCAAAATTGGCAAGTCGTTTTTGATGGCACAGCTAGGCTATCATGTGAGTATGGGCTGAATTATCAAGTAAATCAAGGAAGTGTTTTGTACTTAGCATTAGAGGATGATTTTAGCAGAATACAAAAAAGACTGTCAAGAATGTTTGGAATGGAAAGCACACCAAATTTTCATTTTGCTACAAAATCAAAAGCATTGAATGAAGGATTAGAGAAGCAACTCACTCATTTTGTCAAAGAGCATCCTGACACAAAGTTGATTATGATTGATACACTACAGAAAGTAAGAGAAATCAATGGCGACAGATATAACTACTCCAATGACTACGATATTGTAATGAAGTTGAAACAATTCAGTGAAAAACATAATATTTGTATGTTAATTGTTCATCACACAAGAAAACTGCAATCAGAAGACTGCTTTGATATGATTTCTGGCACAAATGGTTTGCTAGGTGCCGCCGATGGAGCGTTCATACTTCAAAAAACAAAAAGGATTGATAATAAAGGAATTTTGGATATTGTTGGACGTGACCAACAAGACCAGAAAATTTATTTGGAGTTTGACAGAGAAAAATGTTTGTGGAAATTTATCAAAATGGAAACAGAATTGTGTAAAGAACCACTTGACCCAATTGTAAAAATGGTTGGCGAAATGGTAATAAAAAATAAATCAGATTGGATTGGAACTGCTTCAGAATTAGCTGCACTGCTACCAAAGGAAATATCACCAAACGCTTTGACAAGACGTTTAAATGTTAATACAGAGCGATTGCTTGAGGAGTTTAACATTTATTACGAAACAAACCGAAATAGGACAGGCAGACAAATCAAGTTGACATTGATAAAAAAATAAAAAGTGTGACGATATTTTGTTTGAATATCGTCACAACCATCTTGAAAAATAGGTCTAAATGTATGAAAAGCCTTGATTTTATTGGATTTTACATTAGTTGATTTAAAAATTGAAAAAGTAGGAGCGTGACGGTATTTAAAAAATAGCAGGTATATAAAAATATCGTCAATATCGTCACAGAACTAAAAAAGATAAAATGAAATTGCAAGAAAGCCTTGATTTTACAGCGTTTTTTGAATGTAAATTTTGAAAAAAAGTGTGACGATATTTTAAAATTCAACAGACAAAATATCGTCACAAAATTAAAAAATAGAGGTGTAAAATATGAAACAAGTACAAATTAGTGAGGATTTATTTCTATCACTGATTAAATACCATATTTTGGAATGTCATAATGATAAGGAAAAAATTGTAAAAATGTTAAAGGAAAAATATGACAGCATAGTCAACCGAAATTTGTATACAAGATATAAGACTGCTCCAACAGAAGAAGAAAAAGAAAAAGCTAGACAAGAGTATTTAGATAGAAAAGGGATTCACTCCAGTTTTCGATGGTAGGGTTTTTCCTTGTTTACTTAAAACAGAAACGTGTCACGTTTCTGTTTTTTAGTTGACAAAAGGAATTGCCTTTTTAATCATAAAAAGCAGTGATTTGAAACAAATGTATATTACTGGCGTCCAAAAATGTTGTATGTACAACGTTTTTAGAAATAAGTATAAACAGAAGTATTAAAGTCAATAAAATAAAAATAGCCTTCAGAAGTCTTGTATCTACAACGCTCTGAAAACAAATATAAGGTATTCATATTATTTTATAAATAATAGGGGGTATATAGTGTGTAGTGTGTATATATTATTAATACAGAGTATATGTTTTATGGTAATTTTCTTTCTTAATAGCAAAAAGGAAATAAGATAAACTTCTTTTTTGAGCTGTTAAGAGAGAATTTTTTTTGCAAAATTTACATAAAAATAGCTTTATTTTTTGATGGTAATATTAGTTTATAGTATAAAAAAGAAAAAAGAAATTTTCTATTTTAAACTGCTAAAAGGAAATTTTTTAATTAAAGATTTTGTTTAAAATCAGTTTATTTTTAATAGTAAATATTATATATAGTACAATAAAAACGACATTCCAAAAAAAGGGAAAGCCACGCCGAAGGCGTTTTGCAAATTTCAAAAAATTTGCATTTGGGGTTTGGGGGAACACCAACAAGCATGGAAAGGGATATCCCTTTCCATGCTTGCAATCGTTGTTGCTCTTCTTTTGTATACAGATTTTTAGTATTTCCATTTATTTACTAATTGATTATTCTCTTCAAAAAAATGCTTTAAAAATTTTTATTATATTTTTGAAAATATGTTTTAAAATGATAAAAAAATTGAATGCTTATAATATTTTTTTAAGACAACATTTTTTATTTTAATAGACACTCAAAATTAAAAAATAAAAATTTCAAAAATTTAATGCAGACTTGTGTAAATTATTTTTATATTTTACTGTGATATTAACAAGTTTCATGTATTCTCTAGTAATTATTTCTCAAAGTTCCTTATTTAAAAACATTACTGTAAAAATAATGTTTGATTAAAGTTAATATTATAAAAGCAAATAAGTGAGTTTTTATTGAGTTATCTATATTTTTTAAATAAAAAGTAAATTTTGCTCCACATTCTGGTTTATTTTCTGCTTTTAATATTCCTCCTATTTTTTCAATATCAGATTGTGCAATCGCAAGTCCGATGCCAAAATTTCCTCATTTTCCAATTTGTTCTACTTCTTCACAAAATTTATAAATTGGCTGTGTGATGCTACGAGTAACCATATAAACTACAATAAACAAAAATACAACAAATAAAGAAGATATGACAGGTACCAAAATACTTGCTTTTGCAATCCAATCTCCTATTTGAGAAGTAGGAAATATGCAATAATATATTTTATTCTCACAGATTCAGTAGGAACTCTATAAATACTTACAATATATTTTTCTCCATTATTTGTTTCCCATTTTATAGTATTTTCAAACGTACTATTTGTATTTTGTATGTATTTTATCCATTCTTCAGCAAGAGGCTCTACATTTTGTTATTTTTGTTCTTCTCTAGGGTATACCATTTGCATATATGACGCAAATATCATGATTTCAGAATTTCCATTGATGCGATTTAAAAGCGATGTCATTTATTTTTTTAGACTTTTAATGTTATAAAGATGTCTATATTAATTTTCATAATTTTATAAAATAGGATTTTATTTTTTTGATATAATCATTCCCTTGCTTCAAAATGGAATGAGGATATAAATACTATTTATATTAAAACTCCTTTTTTTGATTCTTTTTTCGATAATCACTGGGTGTAATTCCCATTTTTTGATGAAACAATCTTGAAAAATACAAAGGGTCAACATAACTTACAGAACGTGAAATAAGATAAATCGGCATTTCTGTATCTTTTAAAAGAATACATGCTTGTCGCATTCTATAGTCAAGCAAATAATTTTGCATGGAAACATTGGTAAAAGATTTAAAAATACGGTGCAAATAAGAACGATTAATATTAAGATGGTCTGCAACATCTTGTACTGTAATTGGGTCACAATAATGTTCCTCTATAAATTGCAATGCTTCTTCCACGTAGTTTGACTTTTTTTCATTCACACAATATTGTTCATTTGGAAATTTACAAGCCAAAAGAAAGAGATACTCATATAAAATGCTGTTCATAATCAAATCACGATTTTTAGGAAGTTTATCTGCTTCCGCCATTTTTTCATGACAAAGTTTTAGTTGTTGATCTTCTTCATAGTGTACAACAAGATTTTCTAAAAAAGAAGTTCTTTGTAAATACTTTTTTATTTTAATTCCTTGCATACCAATCCAAGTATAAGCCCAAGGAGAATGTACATCTGCTTCATAATAAATCAGTTCATCAGGACAGATTATAAAAGCATCCCCTTGTTTCAGTCGGAATAATTTCCCTCTTGTTTTATAAATTCCCGCCCCACTTAACACATAATGAATTAAATAACCATTGCCATTGCGTAGAATAGGACCATAACTATGACCAGGTGCACAGCTCTCATAGCCACAAGTATAAATCATTGCATCAATATTTCGGAAAAAATCATTAGAAAAAATATAATCTATCATACCATTCCTCCTAAAACCTTAAGACTTCATTTCAAGCTTATTTTTTTCAAAAAAGTAAGAGTCATAATGTTCAATATAGAAGTAACATACGTCCATATACATCTTATTATAACAGCGTATAATGATAAATACAAGGAGCAAATAAAAAAACGTTTTTTTACTGTAGCTATGGGAAATTTTAAACAAAAGATGCTTCTCTAGTAAAGAAAAGGAGGATTATAAAATGGATGAAAACAAAAGACAGAGATATGAAAAAATATCCATAGAGTTAACAAAACTTGTTGGGGGAAAAGACAACATTCAGGGTGTAGCACATTGTGCGACCCGTCTAAGAATTGTTTTAAAAAACAATGATATTGCAGATTTAAAAGCAATTGAAGATGTAGACCTTGCAAAAGGTGTTTTTGTGGCAGGAGACCAAGTACAGATTATATTTGGTGCAGGTTTAGTCAATGATGTATATGAAGTATTTGCAGAACACAATAACATGAAAAATATGAGTTTAAGTGACTTAAAAACAGTAGCAAATCAAAAAATGAATCCGCTTCAAAGAATTATTAAAGCACTATCTGACGTATTTGTAGACATTATGCCAGGAATTCTTGCAGCAGCATTATTAACAGGGCTTTCAGGTGTATTAGGAAACTTTGAATTTGTAAAAGCAAATGAAACACTTTATGGTATCAATAGATTGATTAACATTTCATCTGGTGCTATTTTTGGTTTTCTTCCTTTAGCAGTAGCATATAGTGCTTGTAAACGATTTGGGGGCAGACCCATTCTTGGTATCGTTATAGGTTGTATTATGTTGAGTAATAGTTTAGCAGATGCCTATGCAGCAGCACAAGGAACGGTAGAAGTAACTGTACTACATATTTTTGGATTAGGTGTAAAATTAGTTGGTTTTCAAGGTGGTATTATTGTAGCATTGTTAATGGGATTTGTTACAGCAAAACTAGATAAATTTTTTGAAAAAAAGGTGCCAGAAGTCATTCGTCTTTTAATTTCTCCGCTACTTACCACATTAGTTGGTGCTCTACTTTTGTTTACTATTATTGGACCAGTAGGTCGAGGACTTTCCTCTGGTATTACGAATGCTTTGGTATGGATGACACAAAATTTAGGTGTGGCTGGATATGCAGTATTTTCTGGTTTGCAGCAGTTAGTTGTTATTACTGGTTTGCATCATATTTTTGGTGCAATCGAAGCACAGCTTTTAGCAGATACAGGAAGAAACTTTATCAATCCTTTGATGTCTGTGGCAATTATTGCACAAGGTGGTGCAGTTCTTGGTTATTTGATAATGCATAGAGATAATGCAAAAACAAAAGAATTATGTATCCCAAGTTTTATCTCCGTTTTATTTGGCATTACAGAACCTGCATTATTTGGTATCAACTTGAGATATCGTTTTCCAATCATAGGTGGATGTATCGGCGGAGCATTAGGTGGTGTGATTGTTTATCTTACTAATCTTGCAGCACTTGGTTTTGGTACAACTGTTGTACCAGGAATTGCTTTAGCCGACCCAGTAAATAATGGGTATGTAAATTATATTATTGCACACGCAGTTGCGATTGCAGGTGGATTTCTTATGACATTGGTTTTAGGAAAATTTATGGATAAAACAGAAGTACCAGCAACCACAGCAACAATAGCTTTAACACAGCCAGAAATACCACAAGTTTTAGAAACGCCAGAAAAAGAAGAATTTTTTGGATATGCAGAAGGACAAATGATTGCTATAGAAGATGTCAATGATGAAACATTTAAAAACAAAATATTAGGTGATGGTGTTGCAGTAATTCCAAGTGTTGGAAAAGTATATGCACCAACAGACGGCAGAATTATCAGCATTTTTGATACAAAACACGCTATCTGTTTTGCAAGCAATTATGGAACAGAAATTTTAATCCATATTGGAGTAGATACTGTAAACTTACAAGGAAAATATTTTACCCCTCATGTTAACACAGGTGATGTTGTCAAAAAAGGGCAGCTTCTAATTGAATTTGACAAAGAGCAGATACAAAAAGCAGGTTATGATACCGTTATTCCTATGATGTTTACGGACTTTCCAGCAGAAAAAAAATTGAAGATATCTTCTCCTGGAGAGATGACGACAGATACCATTACATCAACTGTTTACAAGGCATAAATATAAAAAAAGAATTGAGGAAAAAATATGAAGAAAAAGTTAATTTTTTTGGATATTGATGGTACTTTAGTTTCAGAAATGTTACCACCATCTGTCAATGTAATCCAAGCAGTACAAAAAACAAGACAAAAAGGACATAAAGTATTTTTGTGCACCGGACGAAATATGCCTATCATTGGAAAAGACATTATAGATGTTGGATTTGACGGCATTATAGCAAGTGCTGGAAGTCATATTGAAATAGAAGGAAAAGTACTTTTTGACAATCTTCTTCCAGAGAAAACTATACAAGAATGTTTGGCAATCTTTCATGAGTATGGTATGTATTGTAGAATAGAAACACCAGAAGGCATTTATACAGACCCTCAAATGGAAGAATTGCTTAAAACAGCAAAACCAGATAAAACAAATTCTGAATTAATTCGTATGCAAAAAGAAATTGAAGTAGGAATACCAATTTTACCTTATAAAGAATATCCACAAAAAGGTGCATATAAAATATGTTTTACCAGTACCAATATAGAAGCAATTGAGAAAACAAAAAAATATTTGGGAGATAGATTTCACTATGCAGTATATCCGTATGCTAATACAACCTCTTGCTTTAATGGAGAAATTATTCCAAAAGGAATTGATAAAGGAACTGCTATGGCTTTGGTATGCCAGTATTATGAAATTCATAGCGAAGATACGATTGCTTTTGGAGATAGTATGAATGACTATGAAATGATGAAAGCAGCAGGTATTAGTGTTGCAATGGGAAACGCTTGCGAAGAATTAAAAAATATTGCAGATGTAATATGTGGTAACGTTTGGGAAGACGGCGTGTACTATGAATTTCAAAAAATGGGGCTTTTTTAAATAATTAAGAAGCAAGTTCTTTTGTGATACCAAACAAAAGAACTTGCTAGTATCAAAACAAAAGCAAACAACGGGAGAATGTGTAGATATGGCGATAATAATTAACAAAGATATTTTTACAATACAAACGAAAAACTCAACTTATCAAATGAAAGTAGACAAATATGATGTTTTACTTCATGCATATTATGGTGAAAAAACAGACAACAGTGATAAATCTCTTTTATATTATCAAGCAGACAGAGGATTTTCTGGAAATCCATATTCAATAGGAAAATATGACAGAGCTTATTCTTTGGATTCCCTCCCACAGGAATATAGTGGTTTTGGCACAGGTGATTATCGTATTACTGCTTTAAGAGCACAAAATATGGATGGAAGTCAAGTTGTAGCATGGAAATACGCTGGTTACAGTATAGAAAAAGGGAAATATGCCATTCCAGGTCTGCCTGCTGTCTATGCAGAAAAGGAAGAAGCACAAACACTTATCATTCAGCTAAAAGATATTGACACAGGCTTAGAAGCATTCCTCTATTATGGTGTATTAGAAGAATTAGACATTATTACAAGGGCAGTAAAAATTACCAATCAAGGAAAATCGAATGTTATACTGCAAAAAGCAGCAAGTTTACAATTGGACTGGGAATATGGCGATTTTGAATTGCTCTCTTTTTATGGACGACACAATATGGAAATGAACATACAAAGACAAGCAATTCATCATGGAATACAATCTATAGGAAGTGTTCGAGGAATTAGCAGTCACCAATATAATCCCTTTGTTATGCTGTGCGAAAAAGATGCAAAAGAAACAATGGGCAGTTGCTATGGATTTTCCTTAATGTATAGTGGAGAATTTTTAATTGAAGTAGAAAAAGACCAAATTGATAGAACAAGATTACTTTGCGGAATTCATAGTGACAATTTTCAATGGACGTTGCAATCCAAAGAAAGCCTTTGGTTGCCAGAAGTTATCATGACATATAGTCAAAATGGAATAGCAAATGTGAGCAAAAATATGCATACTATTATTCGAGAACACGTTTGTAGGGGGATATGGAAAAAGAAACGTCGTCCTATTTTAATCAATAACTGGGAAGCAACTTATTTTAAATTTACAGGAGATATGTTGATTGACATTGCAAAAGAAGCTGCAAAACTTGGTATTGAATTATTTGTTATGGACGATGGTTGGTTTGGAAAAAGAGAAGATGACAATACAGGGCTAGGGGATTGGATTCCAAATGAAAAAAAACTTGGTTGTACTTTAAAGGAATTATCTCAAAAAATTATTTCACAAGGCATAGCTTTTGGCGTATGGATTGAACCAGAAGGAATTTCAGAAGATAGTGATTTATACAGGACGCATCCAGAATGGGCAGTAAAAATTCCAAATAGAAAGCCATGTTTAAGTAGAAATCAACTAGTATTAGATTTTTCCAGAAAAGATGTTCAAGATTATATGATAGCAACAATATCCAATGTGATAAAAGAATCTTCTGCAAGCTACATAAAATGGGATTTTAACAGAGCAATATGCGATAAATTCAGTAACTGCTTAGCAGCAGACAAACAAGGTGAATTTTCTCATAGATATGTGCTAGGTTTATATAGAGTATTAGAAAAATTAACAAGTGCTTTTCCAGAAGTATTGTTTGAAGGTTGTGGAGGCGGAGGCGGTCGTTTTGATGCAGGTATGATGTATTATACACCTCAAATTTGGGGTAGCGATAATACAGACGCTATCGAACGTCTTAGCATACAATATGGTGCTTCCTTTGGTTATCCAATTTCTGCAATGGGAACGCATATTTCTGCCGTTCCTAACCATCAGACAGGACGTATAACACCACTTTCCACAAGAGCTTGTATGGCAATGGCAGGCACTTTTGGCTACGAATTGGATATAGCAACATTAACAGCAGAACAAAAACAGGAAATTAAAAAACAAATTGCTATTTTCAAAAAATATTATTCACTGTTTCAGTTTGGTGATTATTATAGAATTTCCAGCCCATTGGAAGGTAATTGCACTGTTTGGGAATTTGCAGACCCAGAAGGGAAAGAAGCATTAATCAGTGCTGTTTATCATCATGTTCAGGCAAATTCTGTACCTGTTAGGGCAAAAGTTTATGGTTTGAAGGATAATGCTATGTATCAACTTTCTTTGCAGAAATACAATGAAAAACAACCTGAAAGACTGCCTTATGGATTTCATTGTGGTGAAGTAATTAGTGGTATAGCTTTAAGACAAATTGGTTTTGTTGTACCAAATGCTGTAGATGACTTTCAGGCATGGCAAATTTATATAAAAGAAAAAAGACCTTAAAATTCTCAGGCTATTAAAAAACTTAGGAATTCTGTTTTCATTTTAAATTTTTAACAAACGAAAGAAAATATTATTTTAGGAGGGAACCACAATGGTATTAGACAAAAACGAATATGAACAGGAATATCAATCCAGATTTCTAAAATATTATGATGAATTAAAATGGCTATATTGTGAATTATATGAAAACCGTATGGATGATTTTTATAAACTTTGTGACATTATGTATCAACAATATCGTGCAAGAAAACACCCTTTAAAAAAATTAGATAGACAGAGAGCTCAAAATACAAACTGGTATAAAGGCAATCAATTATTAGGCATGATGTTATATGTAGATGCTTTTGCTGGAAACTTAAAAGGGGTTGGAGAAAAATTAGATTATATTCAGGAATGTAACGTGAATTATATCCATCTTATGCCATTGCTTGACTCACCCGAAATAGAGAATGATGGCGGATATGCTGTATCTGACTTTCGTAATGTAAAGCCACAATTAGGCACAATGGAAGAACTAGAACAATTAGCAGATGATTGTCATAGCAGAGGAATTAGTCTTTGTTTAGACTTTGTTATGAACCATACTTCAAAAGAACATGAATGGGCAAAAAAAGCAATACAGGGCGAAAAAGAATATCAGGATTATTATTACTTTTACGATGATTTTACTATTCCGGCTGAATTTGAAAAGACAGTTCCACAGGTATTTCCAACAACAGCACCAGGCAATTTTACATGGTTCCCAGAAGTGCAAAAGTTTGTAATGACAACATTTTATCCTTATCAATGGGATTTGAATTATGCAAACCCTATCGTATTAAATGAAATGATGGATAACGTTTTAAATTTGATAAATAAGGGAATTGATGTGATAAGAATTGATGCTGTACCATATATTTGGAAACAGTTAGGAACAAATTGCAGAAATCTTTCACAAGTACATAATATTGTTAGAATGATGAGAATTATTTGTGAAATTGTTTGTCCAGGTATATTGTTGCTTGGAGAAGTTGTTATGGCTCCTGATAAGGTAGTGCCTTATTTTGGAACAGTAGAAAAACCAGAATGTCATATGCTTTATAATGTAACAACAATGGCAACAACTTGGAACTGTGTTGCAACAAGGGATATTCGTATTTTAAAGCAGCAAATGGACATTGTAAATCATTTGCCAAAAGAATATGTATTTTTGAATTATTTAAGATGCCATGATGACATTGGTTGGGGTTTAGATTATCCTTATCTGACGCAATTTGGAATGTATGAAGTAAGCCATAAAAAATATTTGAATGACTTTTTTACAGGAAATTTTGAAGGTTCTTTTTCCAAAGGAGAGTTATATAATTCTGACCCAATTTCAGGAGATGCAAGATTGTGTGGTACAACCGCATCTTTATGTGGCATTGAAAAAGCACAAACAGAACAAAATATACAGTCTTTGGAACAGGCAATTCAACTGGATTTTATGCTTCACGCATATATGTTGGTACAATCTGGAATTCCCGTTATTTACAGTGGTGATGAAGTAGGGCAATTAAATGACTATACTTATCATAATGACTTAAAAAAGAAAGAAGATTCCAGATATTTGCATCGTGGAAATTTTTTGTGGGATTTAGCAGAAAAAAGAACAGAAAAAGGTAGTGTACAACAAAAATTATTTGATGGGATTGAAAAGCTGGGAAAAATAAGAAGTCAATATTCTGTTTTTGAGGCTGGTGCAGATGTTTGGACACTAAACAGTGGTGATAATTCAATTTTAGTGCTAGTTCGTTCTAATTCAAAAGAAAAGCTAGTTGCAATATTTAACTTTAGTGAATTTGACAAAATTGCTTTTATTTACCAAAATGATGGTATATATACAGATTTAATTTCTGGTACAGAAATGCCAGCAAATGAAGTAAAAATTCCAAAATATGGTGTATATTGGTTATTAAAAGATTATTAAATGACAATTTAAAATATTCCTCAGTTCAATCCAACAGCTTACTTATATTATGTTTATACATTCTCTTGATGAGAAAGAACAGAACACTCTTTTTTTGTATCAAAAGAGGAAATTGCAAAAAATGACTATGAACTTTTTATCAATAAATATAAAAAAGTAGAGTATGTACCTGTGGAATACCATCCTATACAACAAATACTTTTAGAACTGTATGAACTAGAATAACAGATTACGACAAGGCTGACAGAATGGGAGGGAATGTTATAATGGCAAAATTAGGAGAAATATGTAATATTGTTTCTGGTTCTACACCAAAAAGTAATGTTTCAGAATATTAGAATGGAACTATTGATTGAATTACACCTGTTGAAATAAATGATGATACTTATATTATAGTAGTGAAAGAAAAATAACAGAAAAAGCTGTAAAGGATACTAAATTAAAATCATTTCCAGCTGGTATAATTATTTTATCTTCTTGTGCACCTATTGGAAAAGTCGCTATTGCAGGAAAAGATTAGTTAATGAAATAAAAGAAAATGCAGTACAAGTAATATAGATAAATTCTTTATTATTATAAAAATTGAATTATTATTCAAAAATTTGAATAATAAAAATGTTCATTGATATTAAATTGATAGTAAAAATTTTTTGAAATAGAGATACTGTACAAATAAAACGCAATATGGTATAATAAGAATAACAAATTACCTTATAAAATACTACAAATCTAAAAAGGTCTGTTGAGTGGGAATAATTAAAATTTTTTTGAAACCAGCATAAACAGCGGATTTCAGAAATTTTAAAGGGCGTTTGATAACAATTTGATAACATTTGTAAAAAGGCATTTACTCATCAGCAAGCAAGTGGCTGGCGAGTGCCTATAAGAAAGAATAAGTGGTCTTACCAAATAATTGTAATTGATTTGGTAAGACTTTTTTTGTTGTTAAAAAGTTATTTGTTATTTTTTTCCATATTAGGATAGTTGTATCGCCATTGGTCGTACTGCTCTTTTGTGATTTCACCAGAAGCTAATTTTGCCCTTTGCGATTGCCAAGCAGAAATCATATCAAACATGGAAAGGTAGGTTGTCCCTTTGCTTTTATCAAGGCGAATACAAAGTTCTCCGTTAATTTCATCAGCATACAGACCATAAATGTCTTCCATTGCAAAAAGTGTATGCAGAAGTCCGATGTAGCTGTCAATATCAGGAACAGCAAGTGCTTGAGGGGACACTTCAAAAACTTCTGCAAGTGCATTCAAATATTTTTCTTTGGGACTGCGAACACCTTTTTCATATTGAGCAATGCGAACATCTGCCTGCATATCGTTGAAGCCAAGCAATTTTCCTAAATATTTTTGTGTAAAGCCGTGAAGTAGCCTAAAATAGTGTATTCTTTCTCCTATTGCCATAATTTATCTCCTAACAAATGTTGATAATTCAGTATAACATAAAAGTATGGGAATAATCAATAAAAAATAATACAAAAAAGTATAGAAATTTTTGAAAACTACTTTACAAATACAAAAAAGTATAGCATCATATCGTTATACAAATTAGTATAGTGAATAGTAGTGAAAGGAATGATGATAATGGAAAAAATGTTTTTAAAAGTATCCGATGTAATGAAAGTATTAGATGTTTCAGAGTCCTATGCTTATAAGCTAATACGTAAGCTGAACAAAGAACTGGAAAACAAAGGTTGCTTTGTGATAGCTGGACGTATTGACCGTCAATTTTTCTATGAGCATTTTTACGGGACACAAAAAAGGAGGGATTAAATGTCAGTTTATAAAAATGAAAAAAATAATACTTGGTACGTCATGCTTCGCTACAATGATTGGAAAGGCGAACGAAAACAAAAATGTCAAAGAGGTTTTTCCACAAAGCAAGAAGCACAGAATTGGGAGCGTCAATTTCAATTACAAAAAAATGCTGATGTGAATATGACATTAGAAAGTTTTTGCAAATTGTATGAAAAAGATGTAAGACCAAGACTAAAAGAAAATACTTGGCTAACAAAAGAAAGTATCATACAAAGCAAAATACTGCCCTATTTGGGGCAACGCAGGCTGTCAGAAATTACAGCAAAAGATGTCATTGACTGGCAGAATGAAATGCGAAATCAAAAAGGAAAAACAGGGAAGGAAGTTTCTCCTACTTATTTAAAAACCATTCATGCACAGTTGAGTTCCATATTTAATCATGCCATTCGTTATTATGACTTAGCTATCAATCCAGCAAGGAAAGCAGGCACAATGGGCATGGAGGAAAGCAAAGAAATGTTGTTTTGGACAAAAGAGGAATATTTAAAATTTGCTGATGTCATGATGGATAAGCCACTCTCATTTTATGCTTTTGAAATGTTGTATTGGTGTGGTATTCGAGAGAGAGAACTGCTTGCTTTAACGCCTGCCGACTTTGATTTTGAAAACAGAACAGTAACAATTAACAAGTCTTATCAAAGGCTAAGAGGAAAAGATGTTGTGACTGTTCCGAAAACAAAAAAGAGCAACAGAGTAATTAAAATACCACAATTTTTAGCAGATGAGATGAAAGACTGTTTTAAGTTATTTTATAGCTTGAGAGCAAATGACAGGATTTTTCCAGTCACGAAACATTATTTACATCATGAAATGGATAGAGGTTCTCGAATGGCTAATGTAAAAAGGATAAGAATTCACGATTTGCGACATTCGCATATAAGTTTGTTGATAGATATGGGATTTACGGCTCTTGCAATAGGCGACAGGGTTGGACATGAAAGCGAAAAAATTACATATAGATATGCTCACTTATTCCCCTCAAGGCAGTCAGAAATGGCAGACCGTCTTGATTTTGAAAGAACAAGTGATGAGATATAAATTTTACAAAAGGGGAGTGTTGTTATGTCAATAAAAAAATTAGACAAACAAGGGAGATGGCGAAATAAAACAGTATCTTTTAGAGTTTCTCCAGAGGAAGATAAGCAAATTGAAACAGCAGTCAAGCTGTCAGGTATGAGCAAACAGGATTTTATTATTTGCTGTTTGCAGAAAAGAAAAATTGAAGTAACAGGCAATCCAAAAGTGTATAAAGCACTTAAAAATGAGTTGAAAGATGTACTGAATGAACTTAGTCGTATTGAAGCAGGAAACAAAGTATCTTAAAATTTATTGGATACTATCAATTTAATTATTATCACAATGTAGGGTATGAGAAATGGTGAGTAAAAGACTTTCACTATTTCAAATACCAAAAGAAAAAGGAGGAAAACCGATGAGTAAAGAAAAAAAGATTGTCCCTATTACATCTGGTGCAACAGATAAAGGACAATCAACAAAGTCTGATGTTATTATAACAGAAAACCAACAAAAAAGCAATGAACAAAGTACAAAAAAATTTGAACAGGGGGTGTTGTATACGATTACGATGGAAGAATTATATGATACAGTTTTTACACCTAAAGTACCTATTGTGGACGGACTGATTTATAATGGCACATATCTTTTCGTCGGTGCTCCAAAGGTAGGAAAATCATTTTTTATGGCACAGTTAGGTTATCATGTCAGCATGGGTATTTCACTATGGGATTACAAAGTTAATCAAGGCAGTGTATTATATTTAGCATTGGAAGATGATTTCAGCAGACTGCAAAAACGACTTTCAAAAATGTTTGGTATGGAAAGCACAAGTAACTTTTATTTTGCTACAATGTCAAAATCTTTGAACGAAGGTTTGGAAGAACAGCTTAGCAAATTTATGAAGGAACACGCTGACACAAAGTTGATTATGATTGATACACTTCAAAAAATAAGAGAAGTTGGAGGAGATAGATATAGCTACTCTAGCGATTATGATATTGTGACAAAGTTAAAACAGTTTAGTGACAAACATAATGTTTGCGTTTTGGTAGTGCATCACACGAGAAAGTTGCAGTCAGAAGACAGTTTTGAAATGATTTCTGGAACGAATGGTTTACTTGGAGCAGCGGACGGTGCCTTCATCATGCAAAAGAAAAAACGTACAGACAATATTGCTGTGTTGGATATTGCAGGACGTGACCAAGCAGACCAGAAATTGACGATTGAATTTGACAGAGAACATTGTGTTTGGAATTTCAAAAGGGCAGAAACAGAATTATGGAAAGAGCCAATCAATCCGCTTTTAGAGGCTATCAATTTATTATTAACAAAAGAAAGTCCAGAATGGCAAGGAACAGCAACAGAACTGGTTGAAAAACTACCAGATATGCAAATACAAGCAAATGTGGTTACTAGAAAATTAAATGTGTTGAATAGTCGACTTTTACAAGAATATGGTATCCAGTATGAAAATAAACGTGGGCATGAGAGAAAAATTTGCCTGAAACGTGTAGCAGATGGAAAAAAATAAAAAAATGCGTCGATATGCGTCGATATTTTACACAACAGAGGATATATCAAAAATATCGACGCAACTGACGCAAAGCGAAAAACATGAAAAAAGGAAATGCCAAAGAATGCGATAAAATCAAGGAAAACAGGCAATTAAAAATTTTTATAAAGACATATAAATTTGGATAGAAAAGTAAAAAGTGCGTCGATATGCGTCGATATTTTACACAACAGAGGATATATCAAAAATATCGACGCAACTGACGCAAAGCGAAAAACATGAAAAAAGGAAATGCCAAAAAATGCGATAAAATCAAGGAAAACAGGCAATTAAAAATTTTTATAGAAGCATATAAATTTGAATAAAAAAGTAAAAAGTGCGTCGATATACATTGATATTTTACACAACGGAGGGTATATTAAAAATATCGACGCAACCGACGCAAAATGAAAAAGGGGATAGTAGTATGAAACAAGTGCAGATTAGTAAAGATTTATTTCTATTACTAATTAAATACCATATTTTTGAATGTTATAATGATGAAGAAAAAATTGTGGAAGAATTGCAGAAAAAATTTGATAGTATCATCAATAGAAATCTATATACAAAATACAAAACTGCTCCAACAGAAGAAGAAAAGGAAAAGGCTAGACAAGAGTATTTAGACAGAAAAGGAATACATTCTAGTTTTCGTTGGTAGAGTTTTTCCTTTGATTACTAATGACAGAAACGTGACACGTTTCTGTTTTTTAGTTGACAAGGGGGAATTGCTTTTTTAAGTACAAAAGTAGTAATTTGGAATAGATGTATATAACTGACATTTAGAAATGTTGTATGTACAACGTTTTTAGAAATGAATTGAAATGAAAGTATATAAAGTCAATAAAATACAAATAACCTTCAAAAGTGTTGTAGCTACAACGCAAATAGGGCATATAGCATTTTTTATAGATATTCTTTCTTAATGGCAAAAAAGAAATAGAACAAACTTCTTTTTTAGTCTGCTAAGGGAGAATTTTTTTTGTAAAATTTATATGAAGATAGTTTTATTTAAAAATAGCAATATTTATTTATAGTATTAAAAATAAAGCAAAGAAATTTTCTATTTTAAATTTTTAATGGGAAGATTTTTTTACAAAATTTACATGAAAATAGTTTTATTTTTTAATAGTAATTATTATTGATAGTATATAAAAAGGAACAAAGAAATTTTGTATTTTAGGCTATTAAGAGGGAATTTTTTTTTGTAAAATTTTAAATAAGGTAAGGGATTTTTTGCTTGAAAATTTTATCAAAAATGGTTTTACTTTCAATAGTAATTTTTATATACAGTACAATAAAAACGACATTCCAAAAAAAGGAAAAGCCACGCCGAAGGCGTTTTGCAAATTTCAAAAAAATTTGCATTTGGAGTTTGGGGGTGCTGAATGTCCAGTGGACATTCGTTTAGCACCGACCGGAGCAAAGCGTAGACACGCCCCAACAAGCGTGGAAAGGGATATCCCTTTCCCCTGCTTGCACTCAGTGCATAACTATGTTTATATACAATTTTTTATTTTTTTCTATTTATTTACTAATTGATTGTTTTATTTAAAGGAACACTTTTAAAATTTTTGTTATATTGCTTGAAAATAGATTTGAAAATGATAAAAGATTAAAATAATTCCATGAAAAATATTATATAGAAAAAATTAATATTATAGAATTTAATTTATTTGTTTTTTCAAAAAAATATATGATATTTAAATTGTAAAAATAGAAAATAAAATATTATTTTTTTAATGAAAATTTTGCTTTGAAAATTTTATATAGACATAGACAATTTATTTCAGTTATGTTATTATAATAAACAAGTTTGTTATTACGTAAAGGTAAGCAAGACTGTTTATAGTGTTTCTTAAAGGAGAAGCTATAAACAGTCTTTTTTTATAGATATGGAAGGAAATGGAAAAATGAAAATTATTAGAGTTTTGAATACAAACGCAGTTGTAACAGTAGATAAAGAAAAAAGAGAGGTTATTGTTACTGGTGCAGGCATTGGATTTCGTAAAAAGAAAGGAGAATTTTTAGACAAATCTTTAATTGACAGAATATATCGTTTACAAAGTGATGAAGGCAGTAAAAAACTTCAGGAATATGTGCAGGCTGTTTCTGAAGAATATTTAGATATTGCTGAAAAGGTGGTGCAAACAGCAATACAAGAGGAAAAATTAGAGGTTAATGATATCCTTTATGTTACACTTGCTGACCATATCAATTCTGTTTTAGAACGAGCAAAATCTGGTATTATGCTGAAAAATATTATCAAAACAGATATTCAGAATTTTTATCCAAAAGAATTTTCAATCGGTAAAAAAGCAATTCAATGGATAAAAGAAAAAACGGAAATTGATTTAAAAGAAGATGAAGCAGCTTTTATTGCAATGCATATTATTGCTTCTGAATTAGAGGACAATTCCCCATCTGATGTACGAAAAATTACAGAGTTAATCACAGCAATCCTTCATATGATACGACTGCATTTTAAAATTGTATTTCATGAAGATTCTTTTTCCTATCAGCGATTTATTATACATTTAAAATTTTTTGCTGCACGAATATTTAATAAGACAGATTACCATGACAGTATGCAGGAAATTTATGATGTACTCATTACCCAAAATCAATTTATTTTTTCTGGTGTACAAAAAATTGCCGAATTAATTCAAAAACAGTATGGATATACTTTGAGTATAGATGAGTCACTGTATCTTTTAATTCATTTAAAAAGAATATTAGATGAAGAACAAGAGCAAAGAGAAAAAGAACAAAAATCATAATAAATAAAAAAGAGAGAAGGGAATATTATGGATTATGAAAATATTGCAAAGCAAATATTACAGCATATCGGCGGAAAGAAGAATGTTATTACACTCATTCATTGTATGACAAGGCTTCGCTTTACTTTAAAAGATGAGTCAATCGTAGATGATGAAGCAATGAAAAAAACAAAAGGTGTTGTAGGTGTTATGAAAAAAGCTGGACAATATCAAATTATTATTGGCAATGATGTTGGCAATGTATACGACGAACTATGCAAATTGGGAGATTTTGCAAATTTTGCTATAAAAAAGCAAACAATGTCAGAAAAGAAAAAAGGGATTGCAGCACTTATGGAAATCATATCCAGTATTATGGCACCTGTGATTCCTGCTATTATGGGTACAGCAATGATACGAATTTTTGTCAATTTGCTCTGTATGATTGGCATTTTAGATACCAGTGGAACAACTTATACTATTTTTAATATTATGGGTGACAGTGCATTTTTCTTTTTTCCAGTGCTGATAGCTGTTTCGGCTGCAAAACGTTTTTGTGTTAATTCGTATTATGCTGTTACTGTTGCCCTTGTTATGTTGCATCCTCATTTTATCGCTATGATAGATACAGCACATAATATTTCGGAAAATTTATATTTTATGAAATATATTCCTATTTCGTATATTTCTTATGCTTATTCCATTATTCCAATTATATTTGCGGTATGGTTGTTAAAATATGTGGAACAACTAGCAGAAAAAATCATACCAACAATATTAAAAAATCTTTTACAGCCATTTTTTATATTATTGATAGAAATACCGATTGTACTGTTTATTTTTGCCCCTTTTGGTTCTATATTAGAGCATATTTTATACAACATGATTGATTTCATACATAATCAACTTGGTTTTATTGCTGTTGGTATCATTGCGGGGGTATACCCTTTTATTGTAATGGCTGGTATTCATCATGTATTTACTCCTGTTAAGTTAGGTATGATTGCCTCTGTAGGATTTGAAAATTTTATCTGTATTGGAGAATTTTGTTCTAATATCGCACAGGGTGCTGCCTCTGCTGCGGTTGCAGCAAAAAGTAAAAATAAAATATTGAAAAAAAATGCTGCTACTGCTGCTATATCTGCATTGTTTACTGGCATTACCGAGCCAGCACTTTATGGCGTAACACTTCGTCTAAAACGTCCTATGATTGGTGCTTGTATTGGTGCTGCGGTTGGTGGGTTATTTGGTGCTTTTTTTCAACTAAAATGTTTTGCAATTGCCATTCCTGCTATTTTAAGTATTGTACAGTATGTAGAAACAACACATCCGATTAGTTTTTTGATTGCAATATTAACGATTTTAGTAACGATAGTTGCTACATTTTTTATTACAATACTAATTGGTTTTGAAGATATTTCTGAAAATGACACAGAAGAAAAAATAAAAATAGAAGGTTCCTCTAATCAAACACTTTTTGTTACAGCACCAGCAAAAGGAAAAATAATTCCTTTGACAGAAGTAAAAGATGTAACTTTTGCTTCTGAAATACTTGGAAAGGGTGCTGCAATTATACCAGAAGAAAATGAAATTGTTGCCCCATTTAATGGAAAAGCAGTTATTGTATTTGAAACAGGACATGCGATTGCATTACAAAGTGATGAGGGATTAGAACTTTTAATTCATGTGGGAATTGATACTGTCAATTTAAAAGGAAAATTTTTTCATCCTTGTGTAGAAAATGGAACAATCATTAAAAAGGGAGATGTTTTATTAAATTTTGACAGAGAAGAAATTGAAAAAGAAGGATATGATTTATCTACTCCTATTATTATTACAAATACAGAAAATTATAAAGAGATTACATTGTTAAATCAGTCGGAATATTGTGAATTCCTACAAGATTTTCTTTCTGTTCAATAAAATGGAATTTGTTTTACTTTTTTATACAATGCTTTTTGATACAGATTGTCATTTGTTACAAAAATTTTTTTACAAAAATGTTAAAATCTCCAAAAAAAATTTTAGATATAGACAAAAGCATTTGTTTGTGCTATGCTAAATATAGAAAGAAATAGCAACCAGTTTGTTATTACGTAAAGGTAAGCAAGACTGTTTATAGAACTTCTTTAATAGGGAAGTTCTGTGAGCAGTCTTATTTTTTTTCATCAAGAAAATAAAGGATGTGATAAAATGAAAAAACAAATTATTCCTGAAGGGTTTCTTTGGGGAGGAGCAGTTGCTGCCCATCAGTTAGAAGGGGGGTATGACAAGCAAGGAAAGGGAATTTCTATTGCAGATGTCATGACAGCAGGGGCAAATGGTGTGGAACGTCAAATTACAAATGGTATTTTACTAAATCACAATTATCCTAATCATGAAGCAATAGATTTTTATTCTCATTACAAAGAAGATATTAAACTATTTGCTGAAATGGGATTTAAGTGTTTCAGAACTTCTATTGCATGGACACGAATTTTCCCAAATGGAGATGAAACAACTCCAAATGAACAAGGATTGCAATTTTATGATGATTTGTTTGACGAATTGCTCCGCTATGGTATTGAACCAGTGATTACATTGAGTCATTTTGAAATGCCTTATCATCTAGTAAAAGAATATGGTGGATGGCGAAATCGTAAATTGATTGATTTCTTTGTACGATTTGCCAAAACGGTAATGGAACGCTATAAAGACAAAGTAAAATACTGGATGACTTTTAATGAAATCAATAATCAAGGTTCTACAGAACATCTTTGGGCAGCGTGGACAAATTCTGGTATATTGTATCGTCCAGAGGAAGATATACAAACTGTATTACATCAAGCTGTTCATTATGAAATGGTAGCAAGTGCAAAAACAGTAAAATTAGGACATGAAATCAATCCAGATTTTAAAATTGGTTGTATGTTAGCAATGGTTCCTTTTTATCCTTTGTCTTGTGCACCAGATGATATGATTGCATCACAATATGCAATGGAACAAAGATTGTATTATTATGGCGATATTCATGTATTTGGAGAATATCCAAACTATATAAAAGCTTTTGAAAAAAATCATGGAATGAATTTGGATGTTACAGCAGAAGACTTACAAAGTCTGAAAGAGGGCTGTGTAGACTACATAGGTATTAGTTATTATATGAGTGAAGCAGTAAGTGCTTCTGATGAAAATGCAAAACAAAAATTTAATGACCATTGTTATGTTACAAAAAATCCTTATGTAGAAGCAAGCGAATGGGGTTGGCAAATTGACCCAAAAGGATTACGTTATTCTTTGAATTTACTTCATCAAAGGTATCACTTACCTATCTTTATTGTAGAAAATGGCTTAGGTGCTTATGATAAAGTGGAACAAGACGGTATTCATGACCCTTATCGTGTTAACTATCTGCGTCAGCATATTGAGCAAATGAAAGAGGCTATATTAAAAGATGGCGTTCCAGTTATGGGATATACCCCTTGGGGTTGTATTGATTTAGTCAGTGCTGGTACTGGTGAAATGGAAAAAAGATATGGATTTATCTATGTTGATAAAGATAATCAGGGGAATGGCTCTTTAAAAAGAAGTAAAAAAGATTCTTTTTTCTGGTATCAAAAAGTAATTCAAACAAATGGAGAGGAAATTTAAGGAGGTTATATTATGGTAATTCGTTTATTTTGTGCAGCAGGTATGTCTACAAGTGTGTTGGTTAATAAAATGAAAGAAGCGGCTGTAGAAAAAGGAAAAGATGCCGAAATTGAGGCATTCCCTATTGCAGAAATGGAAATGCGTACCGATGGAATTGATGTTGCTCTTTTAGGTCCTCAAGTAGGTTTTCAACTGGATAAAGCAAAAAAAATCTGTGAGCCAAAAGGAATTCCTGTTGCTGTTATCCCAATGGCAGACTATGGTATGTGTAATGGTATGAATGTGTTAAAATTTGCATACAAATTGGCATCTTCTAAATAAATTTTTTTGTAATACCGCATAATTTCATATTAATTCGTTATGCGGTATTCTTTCAAACATTGATATTATTTTTTATTTTATAATATGAAGTAAAACAAGGGAGGGTGATATTATGGGTGAATGGTTTAATAAAAATGTAATTCCTAAAATTCTTGCATTTGTCAATACAAAAGCAGTTCAAGCAATTAAAGATGGTATGGTATATACAATGCCCCTTTTGATTGTTGGTTCTATCTTTTTAATTCTTGCCAATTTGCCAATTAAAGCAGCAGCAGATGCACTTGCAAATGCAGGAATTACAAATATATTTAATCAGGCTTATGGTGCTACATTTAGTATTAGTGCTATCATTGCAGTTGTGGGTATTTCTTACACCTACGCAAAATTGGAAGGACAAGAACCGCTGAGTGGTGCAATGATTGCATTAGCTGTTTTTTTCTTACTTCAGCCATCTTCTATAACATCAGAGAACGGTGATGTTGTTGGAAATATCATACAAAAAGATTGGACAGCCGGAAAAGGTATGATTGGAGCAATTTTAATCGGACTGATTGTTGGTTGGGCATACTCTTGGTTTTTGAAAAAGAATATTAAAATCAAAATGCCAGAAGGCGTTCCTACTGGTGTTGCAAATGCTTTTTCTGGTTTGATTCCTGCCGTTGTTATTGTTGTTACAGCTACTATTATACATGGAATTTTCAGCATTGGATTACATACAACAGCAATCGAATTGATTTATAAAGTAATTCAAATACCATTGCAGGGTATGACAGATTCTTTAGGCGGTGCAATATTGATGTGCTTTGCAGGACCATTTTTATGGATTTTTGGTGTGCATGGCTCTACGATTGTTGGCGGCATTATGAGCGGACTTTTACAGGCAAACAGTTTAGAAAATCAAGCAATATTAGATAAGGGAATGGAACTTACTGTTGCAAATGGTGGACATATTGTAACAGCACAATTTTATGATCAATTTATCAATGTAACAGGTGCTGGCTTAACAATCGGATTAGTTATTTATTTAGTCGCATTTGCAAAATCAAAACAACTAAAAACATTGGGAAATTTGGAGTTAGTTCCTGCACTTTTTAATATCAATGAACCAATTTTGTTTGGGCTTCCTGTTGTAATGAATCCTATGCTTGCTGTTCCATTTATTGCAATGCCAGTAATTTCCTGTGTAATACAATATGCTGCACTTGCAACAGGTTTGTGTCCTCTTTATGGAGGAGTCATGGTTCCTTGGACTTGCCCACCTATTATTTCAGGATTTTTAGTAGGTGGTTGGAGAAGTGCATTATTGCAACTTGTAATTTTTATCATTTCATTTTTTGTTTATATGCCATTTGTTCGTCGCCTAGATAAAGATGCTTTGATAGCAGAACAAAATGCTGCTACAAACGCCGATGATGATGATTGGTAATCAAAAGAAAATAAATTGAAAATGTAGAAAGGAGAATTTAATATGTCTGAAGAATTGAGTGTTACTTGTTTTGAAATCATTACTTATGTAGGTACGGCACGTTCTTGTTTTATCAATGCCATACAGTGTGCAAAAAAAGGTGATTTTGAACAGGCTGAGCAAATGATAAAACAAGGAGATGAAGCATTTTCACAAGGACATGATGCCCATGCAGATTTGCTTACAAAAGATGCCGAGGGTACATTGTCTGATGTTGGTTTGCTCTTACTTCATGCGGAAGATCAATTGATGAGTGCGGAAGGATTTCGCATTATTGCTGAAGAATTTATTGATGTTTATAAGCAGTTGTTAAATAAATAAAAAGAAAATATATTTCTATAACTCACAACGCTAATCTGCTGTTGTGAGTTCTTTTTTGTCAAAAAAATAATCTTTTCTATATTTTATTTAAAATAATTTGAAGAAATAGTTGACAATAGATTATTTAAGGTTTATTATATACATATACTTGTTATTGTATTAAAATTTAGAGAGAATATTATGAAAAAATGTGTGGAAAATGAAAACGAAAAATTGCATTATAGACTGAAAAGAATTATAGGGCAAGTGCAAGTAATTGATAGGATGATTGAGGAAGATGTGCCTTGTGAAGACGTGCTGTCACAAATTAATGCAGCAAAATCTGCTTTGCATAAGGCAGGACAGGCTATTTTAGAAAGTCATTTGAAGTATTGTATTTCTAAAGGTATAGAAAACGGTGATATAGAAGAAATTATGAAAAGTTTTTCAAAAGCGATGGAAAGATTTGCAAATATGAAATAAAAAAAATAGCGTGATAACACTTGATTGATAACAAATTGATAACATTATTTGGAATAGACCATAGATATATGATAATAAAAGACAAATGAAGTCAAATAAAACTAAATCTCCCATACAAAACTGTATAGAACTAGACTTTAATTTGAGAGTGGGAGTAATGAGCCAATGAGAACAAACCCAGTGTTTATGCGGATTACAAGCAATTTTGTTTAGTGATTGGCAACGAAATGGCAACATTTTCTGAAATTACCCACAGAATAATTATTTCAAATTCATAAAAACCTTACTGATTTTCAAAAAGAATTGGAAGTCAGTAAGGTTTTTTTATTTTCTTACTCATTACTTTTATTATCCAATTCTGTTGTAAAAATATCATTGATTGCCTGCGATGGAACTTTTACCCAACGTTGTGAGGTGTCAAATTTAGGATAGTTATATCTCCATTGGTCGTACTGCTCTTTTGTAATTTTTCCCTGTTCCAATTTTACAGATTGTTCCTGCCATGCTTGAAACATCTGAAATAAAGAAATATCAGATTTATCTAAGTGTAGGCAAATTTCATCGTTCATAGTAGTGATTTTTAAACCATATAAATCTTCTAAAGCGAAGAATGTGTGCAGAAGTCCTGTATAGTTGTCTATATTTGGAACAGTAAGAGCGTTAGGACTGATACCAAATAGGTTAGCCATTGTTTTTACAAGCTCTTGTTTGGGTATTCGTGCCCCTGCTTCATACTGTGCCATACGAACATCAGAAGTTTTGCCAAGAAAGCCAAGCATTCTGCCAAGTTGCTTTTGCGTTAATTCTTTTTTGTTACGAAAAAATTTGATACGTTTGCCGATTGCCATAATAAGAACTCTCCAAAAAAATATATTATTTTTAGTATAGCATAAGAAAGATGAAATAACAATAAAAATTAAATAAAAAAAGTTAATATATTTTTCTCTAATCCATTGACTTAACTAAAAATATTTAGTAGTACAATAACAATATACTAAACTATTTTATTTAATATATTAGGAGGAGAAAATATGGAAAATAGAAATTTTATGACGGTTGATGAAGTGGCAAAAGAATTGAAAGTGTCGAAATCTTATGCCTATAAAATTGTAAAGCAATTAAATGAAGAATTAAATAAACTGGGTTATTTAACATTTTCAGGTAGAGTAAACACAAACTATTTTTATAAAAAAGTTTGTTATACAGAGCAGTAGTTAAATGTAAAGCGAAAGGAGTTGACAACATGGCTGTTTATAAAGATGGTGACAAATGGAGGGTAATTTATCGTTATACGAATTGGAAAGGAGAGAAGAAACAGACACAAAAACGAGGTTTTACAACAAAAAAAGAGGCTCAAGCGTGGGAAAGAGAAATCATGTTAAAACAGTAAACGAAGTTAGATATGACTTTTGCAAGTTTTTTTGAGATTTATGAGCAAGACAAGAAAAAGCGACTCAAAGAAAATACTTGGGAATCCAAAAGTCATATTATTCGTACAAAAATATTACCTTATTTTGAAGATAGAAAAATTGCAGAGATTGAAGCGAAAGACGTGATTGCTTGGCAAAACAAGCTGATGTCAGAAGAAAAATATTCTCCAACTTATTTGAAAACGATACATAGTCAGTTGAGTGCAATATTCAATCATGCTGTAAGATTTTATCATTTACCATACAATCCTGCACAAAGAGCAGGAACAGTAGGCAGCGAGGAACACAAAGAAATGTTGTTTTGGACAAAAGAGGAATATATTAAATTTTCTGACGCAATTATGGATAAACCGTTGTCATTTTATGCTTTTGAGTTGCTCTATTGGTGTGGCATCCGAGTAGGGGAGTTACTTGCACTGACACCAGCAGATTTTGATTTTGAGAAAAAGACATTAACAATTAATAAATCTTATCAGCGTTTAAAAGGCAAAGATTTAATAACAAGTCCAAAAACGGTAAAGAGCAATAGAACAATAAAAATGCCTCAGTTTCTTTGTGGTGAAGTACAAGAATATATAGGTATGCTGTACGAAATAAAAGACAATGAAAGACTGTTTCCAGTTACAAAGTCCTATTTACATCATGAAATGGACAGAGGAGCAAAAATAGCAGCTATAAAACGTATCAGAATACATGATATTCGTCATTCTGCAATCAGTTTGTTGATAGAAATGGGATTTTCAGCACTTGCCATTGCTGACAGAGTAGGACATGAAAGTATTGACATCACATATCGTTATGCACATCTGTTTCCGAATAAGCAAACAGAAATGGCAGAGAAATTAAATTTGGAAGGAGGAGAAAGATTTGAATAAAAATTTAGACAAGCAAGGCAGGTGGCGAAATAAAACGGTTTCATTCAGAATGTCTAATGAAGAAGTAAGGTTATTAGATAACTTAGTAGCTTTATCTGGTTTAACCAAGCAAGACTATATTATCAAAAGATTACTTTGTAAAGATGTTGTAGTAGTAGGGAATACACGAGTTTACAAAGCTCTGAAAAATTATATGCAACAGCTTTGTATAGAACTGAAGAAATTAACCAATGGAAATCAAATTGATGATGTGACAACATCAACAATTCAATTTATCAATCAAATTTTACAAGGAATGAAGGAGGAAAACCAATGAGTAAAAAAGAAAAGATTGTTCCTATTTCATCTGCTGGCACAGATAAAGGACAATCAATGTACACTAACAAAAGTATAGCAGAAAGCCAGAAAAAAAGCAATTTACAAGCCACAGAAAATTTAAAAAATTTTGAACAGGGGGTGTTGGAAACGATTACAATGGAAGAATTGTATGACACAGTATATCTACCAAAAACTGCTGTCGTTGACAAGTTGATTTATAATGGTACATATCTCTTTGTTGGTGCTCCCAAAATTGGAAAATCATTTTTAATGGCACAGTTAGGCTATCATGTCAGTATGGGTTTACCTTTGTGGAATTATCAAGTCAATCAAGGTTCTGTATTATATTTAGCATTAGAGGACGATTACAGCAGAATACAAAAGAGATTGTCAAGAATGTTTGGTATGGAAAGTACGCCTAATTTTCATTTTGCAACAAAATCAAAAGCATTAAATGAAGGATTAGAAGAACAACTTACTTATTTTATCAATGAACATCCAGATACAAAATTGATTATGATTGATACTTTGCAAAAGGTAAGAGAAATCAATGGCGACAGATATAACTATTCCAATGACTACGATATTGTAATGAAGTTGAAACAGTTCAGCGAGAAACACAACATTTGTATGCTCATTGTTCATCATACCAGAAAATTGCAATCAGAGGATTGTTTTGATATGATTTCTGGGACGAATGGTTTGCTAGGTGCCGCCGATGGAGCCTTTATACTTCAGAAGACGAAACGCATTGATAATAAGGGTATACTTGATATTGTTGGACGTGACCAACAAGACCAAAAAATTTATTTAGAATTTGATAGAGAAAAATGCTTGTGGAAATTTATCAAAATGGAAACGGAACTCTGTAAAGAAGCACTTGACCCAATCGTGAAAATGGTTGGTGAAATGGTAACAAAAAATAAATCCGATTGGACTGGAACAGCTTCAGAATTGGCTGACTTATTGCCAAAGGAAATATCTCCAAATGCACTAACAAGACGATTAAATGTTAATGCAGAACGATTACTTGAGGAGTTCAACATTTATTATGAAACAAACAGAAATAGGACAGGCAGACAAATCAAGTTGACACTGACGAAAAAATAAAAAGTGTGACGATATTTTTTGTCAATATCGTCATACAATAATCAAAATGTCAAATAGCTAAAAAGGTTGAATTTACAAGGTTTTTAAGATATAAAAGTGATAAAAAAATGATAAGCGTGACGATGTGACGGTATTTTAGATAGCAGAAAAGATATAAAAAATATCGTCACAAATATCCTGAAAAAATAAATCCAAATGTACAAAAAGTATTGATTTTACTGGATTTTATGATAATTGATTTAAAAAATAAAAAGAGAACAATGTGACGGTATTTAAAAAAATAGTAGATATATAAAAATATCGTCAATATCGTCATAGAACTAAAAAAGATAAAATGAAATAACAAAAAAACCTTGATTTTACAGCGTTTTTTGAATGTAAATTTTGAAAAAAAAGTGTGACGATATTTTAAAATTCAACAGACAAAATATCGTCACAAAATTAAAAAATAGAGGTGTAAAATATGAAGCAAGTACAAATTAGTGAGGATTTATTTCTATCACTGATAAAATACCATATTTTGGAATATTATAATGAGGAAGAAAAAATTGTAAAAGGATTAAAGGAAAAATATGACAGCATAATCAACCGAAATCTATATACAAGATATAAAACAGCTCCAACAGAAAAAGAAAAAGAAAAGGCTAGGCAAGAGTATTTAGATAGAAAAGGAATTCACTCCAGTTTTCGATGGTAAGGTTTTTCCTTGTTTACTGAAAACAGAAACGTGACACGTTTCTGTTTTTTAGTTGACAAGGAGGAATTGTTTTTTTAAACAAACACAAAAAGCAGTGATTTGAAACAGATGTATATTACTGATGTCCAAAAATGTTGTATACACAACGTTTTTAGAAATAAGTATAAATAGAAGTATATAAAGTCAATAAAATAAAAACAGCCTTCAGAAGTGCTGTATCTACAACGCTCTAAAAGCAAATAAGGGTATTCAGATTATTTTATAAATTATAGGGGGGATATATAATGTATGTATATATATGTTATATATAGGGGGTAGTATTGTTTTATCAATAATTTTCTTTCTTAATAGTAAAAAAGGAATAAAACAAACATCTTTTTTAAGCTATTAAGAGAGAATTTTTTTTGCAAAATTTACATAAAACTAGTTTTATTTTTTTGATAGTAATATTATTTTATAGTATAAAAAGGAAACAAAAAAATTTTCTATTTTTAAACTGCTAAAAGGAAATTTTTTAATTAAAGATTTTGTTCAAAATCATTTTATTTTTAATAGTAAATATTATATATAGTATAATAAAAACGACATTTCAAAAAAAGGAAAAGCCACGCCAAAGGCGTTTTGCAAATTTTAAAAAAATTTGCATTTGGGGTTTGGGGTACACCCCAACAAGCGTGGAAAGGAATATTCCTTTCCCCTGCTTGCAATCGGTACAGAACCATGATTGTGTACAGATTTTTATGTACACCAATTATTTCCAATTTATTTTATGAGTTTGAGAAAATAGTTTAAAGATTTTAGTTATATTGCTAAAAATACGTTTTAGAATGATAAAAAAATTTAATATTTATAGTATTTTTTTGAAATAAAATTTTTTGATACATACTAAAAATTTGAAAATGAAAATTTTTAAAATAAATAGAGAAAGAAATACAAAATGATAATATTTTTTGTTCTAAGCTTAATTTCTTTTTCAAGCAAACTGGTTCAAAAATTGTTTTTATCTATAACAATGCTTGAAACACAAAAACAAAACATTTATAATGACATTAAATGTTTTCTAAGACTTATTATGGCAAGTAATCATTTTTGAAAACTTTTAATAAGAAGAAGGGAAAGGAATAAAATTTTATGACAGATGTAAAAAAGGAGCAAGAACGTGAGGAATTACATCGTACGATATGGGCGATAGCGGATGATTTAAGGGGAAGTGTTGATGGTTGGGATTTTAAAACGTATGTGCTTGGCACTATGTTTTACCGTTACATATCAGAGAATTTAACGGAGTATATTAACAAAGGTGAAATAGAAGCAGGAAATACAGATTTTGATTATGCTCGCCTAGCAGATGAAGAAGCGGAAGTAATTCGTGCTGATATGGTAAATGAAAGAGGCTTTTTTATTCTTCCGTCAGAACTTTTTATAAATGTATGTACAAAAGCGGAAAAATCAGCAGAAGAAAATACATTAAATGAAATCATTGAAGCCGTATTTAGACACATTGAACAATCGGCACAAGGTACCATAAGCGAAGCAGAGTTTTCTGGTTTGTTTGATGACTATGATGTAAACAGCAACAAGCTAGGTGCTACTGTGCCAAAAAGAAATCAAACACTTGTAAAATTGCTGTTTGGTATTAGAGACATGAAACTTGGTAGTTATCAAAATAATACGATAGATGCGTTTGGTGATGCTTATGAGTATTTAATGGGAATGTATGCCTCCAATGCAGGAAAAAGTGGGGGCGAATATTTTACACCACAAGAAGTATCAGAACTTTTAACACAAATTGCTGTTGTAGGTAGAACAGAAATAAATAAAGTGTATGACCCTGCTTGTGGTTCTGGTTCACTGCTTTTAAAATCAGCAAAAATATTGGGCAAAGATAAAGTGATACAAGGCTTTTATGGACAGGAAAAAAATATTACAACATATAATCTTTGTCGTATTAATATGTTTTTGCATGACATAGAGTATGACAAATTCAATATTGCTTGTGAAGATACGCTCATTCAGCCACAACATTGGGATTATGAGCCTTTTGAGGTAATCGTATCAAATCCGCCTTATTCTATAAAATGGGAGGGCGATGACAATACAACACTCATCAATGACCCTCGTTTTTCGCCAGCTGGGGTACTTGCTCCAAAATCAAAGGCAGATATGGCATTTATTATGCACTCCCTTACATGGCTTGCTTCAAATGGAACAGCGGCGATTGTATGTTTTCCCGGAATTATGTATAGAGGAGGAGCGGAGCAGAAAATAAGAAAATATCTTGTTGATAATAACTATATAGATTGTATTATACAACTTCCCAACAATCTTTTTTTTGGCACTTCTATAGCAACTTGTATTTTGGTGATGAAGAAAAACAAAACCGATAACAAAACTTTGTTTATAGACGCATCAAAAGAATTTGTAAAAGTGACAAATAATAACAAACTGATAGAAGAAAATATTAAACATATTGTGGATGAATTTGTCAGTAGGGCTGATGTAGAATATTTCGCAAGGCTTGTTGATTATGATGAGATAAAAGAACAAAATTATAATCTTTCCGTTTCTACTTATGTTGAACAAGAGGATACAAGAGAAAAAATAGATATAAAAGTGTTAAATCAGCAGATTAAAGAAATTGTTGCTCGTGAACAGGTGTTAAGAAAAGCGATTGATGAAATTATAGCGGAAATTGAGGGAGAAGTATGAGTAGATTGAAAGAACTGATAAAAGGGTATCAAAATAAAAACATCAATATTTGTTGGTGTAATTTATCAGATATAGCAGATATTGGAACTGGAAACAGTAATACAAATGAAGCACTAGAAGAAGGAATATATCCCTTTTATGTACGTTCTCAAGAGGTAAAAAGAAAAAATGTATATGAATTTGATGAAACAGCTATTATTACAGCAGGAGATGGCGTAGGCGTAGGAAAAGTATTTCATTATGTAGAGGGTAAATATGCTTTGCATCAAAGGGCATATCGTATTCATATTAATACAAATGAAGTAATACCTAAATATTTTTATCACTATATGAAAGCGACATTTTTAAAATATATTGAAAAAAATGCTGTTAATTCTTCAGTAACTTCTGTTCGTAAAAAAATGCTAGAAGAGTATTCTGTTCCAGTGCCATCATTAGAAATACAAAAGAAAATTGTCCGAATTTTGGACAATTTCACAGAACTAACAGCAGAACTAACAGCAGAACTAACAGCAAGACAAAAGCAATATGAGTATTACAGAGATAAATTATTAAATTTTACTCTTGAAATACCAAGAAAAAAATTAGGAGAAATAGCAACGGATATTTATCGAGGAACAGGCATAAAACGTGATGAAGTAACTACAGAAGGAATACCTTGTGTTAGATATGGCGAAATATATACTACATACAATATTTGGTTTGATAAATGTGTATCACATACTACTTTAGAAAATATTACTAATCCTAAATATTTTGAATATGGTGATATTCTATTCGCTATAACAGGTGAAAGCGTTGAAGATATAGCAAAATCTATTGCTTATGTAGGTAATCAAAAATGCCTTGCTGGTGGTGATATTGTTGTTTTAAAACATAATCAAAATCCTAAATATTTATCATATGCATTATCAACATATAATGCCCAGAAGCAAAAGAGCAAAGGAAAAATTAAAAGTAAAGTTGTTCATTCGAGTGTTCCTGCAATACAAGATATTGAAATACCTTTACCGCCTATTGAAATACAAAATAAAATAGTAAATATTCTTGATAATTTTGAGGCAATCTGTTCTGATTTAAAAATTGGTTTGCCTGCTGAAATGGAAGCAAGACAAAAACAATATGAATATTATAGAGATTTACTATTGACATTTAATATAAATGGAAACACAATTTTGACAGACAGACAGACAGACAGACAGACAGACAGACAGACAGACAGACAGACAGACAGACAGACAGACAGACAGACAGACAGACAGACAGACAGACAGACAGACAGACAGACAGACAGACAGACAGACAGACAGACAGACAGACAGACAGACAGACAGACAGACAGACAGACAGACAGACAGACAGACAGACAGACAGACAGACAGACAGACAGACAGACAGACAGACAGACAGACGCTAATAGATTCTATTAAACTCTTACAATATGTTTATGGTTATGTAAAAGTTCCTTTGCATCTGTTTGCATCAATAACAAGAGGTGGAAATTTTCAGAAAAAAGATTTTGTAGATAAAGGAACACCTTGTATTCACTATGGACAAATATATACAACATATGGAATTTATACAAATAAAACAATTACTTACTTAACATCAGAAGCTGCTGAAAAGGCAAAATATGCAAGTACAAACGATATTATTATTGCTGTTACAAGTGAAAATATGGAAGATGTTTGCAAGTGTGTTGCTTGGTTGGGTATAAATGATGTTGCTGTAGGAGGGCATACAGCAATTATCAAGCACAATCAAAATGCAAAATATTTGTCTTACTATTTTCATACAAGTATGTTTTTTAAACAAAAGAAAAAGCTTGCTCATGGTACTAAAGTGATAGAAGTTACACCAAATGCTTTGAATGATATTATTGTACCATTACCATCACTTGAGGAGCAACAACGTATTGTTACAATACTTGATAGATTTGATAAACTTTGTAATGATATTTCAGAAGGTCTTCCTGCCGAAATAGAAGCGAGACAAAAACAATATGAGTATTATAGAGATAAATTATTATCTTTTGATAAAATTTAATTTGTTTATGATAGAGAAAGTAGGATAAAAATAATATGAATCAATACAATATAATTCTTTCTTCAGAAGAAAGCACAGTTGTGGCAGAATATGAACCACAGAAAAACCGTTCGGACGCCTACCAAAGTGAGACAGCACTAGAACAGGCTTTTATCAAACAGCTTTGTGCACAAGGTTATGAATATGTTGCGATACATCATGCTGATGATTTAAAAATAAATATTCGCAAACAGATGGAAAATCTAAATAAAATTACTTTTACAGACAGTGAATGGGAGAGATTTTTTTATACTGTAATAGCAAATACAAATGAAGGTATAGAAGATAAATCACAAAAATTGCAGGAAGAACATATACAAAGCTTCAAACGTGATGATGGAACAACTAAAAATATAACATTAATTGACAAAAATAATATTCACAACAATCATCTGCAAGTAATCAATCAATATGAGGAAAATAGCGGAAACTATAAAAACCGTTACGATGTTACTATTCTTGTAAATGGTCTGCCTCTTGTACATATAGAACTAAAAAAAAGAGGAGTACCATTAAAAGAGGCATTTAATCAGATAGACCGTTATCAAAAAGATAGTTTTTGGGCAAATTCGGGTTTGTATGAGTATGTGCAGATTTTTGTAATATCAAATGGTACAAATACAAAATATTATTCCAATACCACTCGTTTTAGTGCTATAAAAGAGCATAACGGAAAGCGTACGGCAAAAAAGACAAGCAACAGCTTTGAATTTACTTCTTTTTGGGCGGATGCAAAAAATAAAATTATACCTGATTTGGTGGATTTTACTAAAACATTTTTTGCAAAACATACCATTTTAAATATGATTGTAAAATATTGTGTGTTTACATCAGAAAAGTTATTGCTTGTTATGCGCTCCTATCAAATCGTTGCTACAGAAAGTATTATGAATAAAATAAAAATTAGCTCTAATTATCATAAAGAGGGAAAACTTTCTGCTGGAGGATATATTTGGCATACAACAGGCAGTGGAAAAACTTTAACTTCATTTAAAACCGCTCAGCTAGCTAGTAAATTAGATTGTATTGATAAAGTGTTGTTTGTTGTTGACCGTAAAGACCTTGACTATCAAACTATGAAAGAATATGACCGTTTTGAAAAAGGGGCAGCAAATGGCAACAAAAATACAAAAACTTTGCAAAGACAATTAGAGGATAAAGACAAAAGCGGAGCATATCACCCATACAAAATTATTGTAACTACCATTCAAAAACTTGATGTCTTTATTAGTAAAAACCCAAAGCACGACATTTATCATAAACATATTGTTATTATTTTTGATGAATGTCATCGTAGCCAGTTTGGAGATATGCACACAAGAATTATAAAACATTTTAAAAAATATCATATTTTTGGATTTACAGGTACACCTATATTTGCAGCAAACGCAAGCAGTCAAGGTAACCCTCAATTAAGAACAACCCAACAGGCTTTTGGAGATAAATTACACACTTATACTATTGTTGACGCTATTAATGATGGAAATGTGCTTCCATTTCGTATAGACTATATTAACACTGTACGTAAAAAAGAGAACACAGCAGATAGTCAAGTAGAAGCGATTGACAATGAAAAAGCATTATTAGCTCCTAAGCGTATCAGCGAAATAGTAAAATACATTATAGAGCATTTTGAACAAAAAACAAAACGAAATACTGGTTATTATGATTTTAACAAACTAAAAAATATAGAGGATGTAGCAAGAGGAAAAACAGAAAATGAAGAAAAAATAAAACAAAAATTGAATGGTTTTAATTCTATTTTCGCTGTATCCTCCATTACTGCTGCAAAACTATATTATACAGAATTTAAAAAACAACTTACTGAAAGATTTGACAAAGATATAAAAATAGCAACAATATATAGTTATACACCAAATGAAGTGATGGACGAAAATGGTTTTATGAATGATGAAAATTCAGATGATACAGAAGGACTTGACCAAAGTTCAAGAGATTTTTTGGAAAAAGCAATTGAAGATTACAATGCTTATTTTAATACAGCTTATGATACGAGTGCCGAAAAATTTTCTAATTATTATAAAGATTTATCACTTCGTATGAAAAATAAAGAAATTGACATACTCATTGTTGTAAATATGTTTCTTACAGGTTTTGATGCTACCACTCTTAATACTTTATGGGTAGATAAAAACTTGAAAATGCATGGACTGATACAAGCATATTCCAGAACAAATCGTATATTAAATTCTGTAAAAACATATGGAAATATTGTTTGTTTTCGTAACTTGCAGAAAGAAACGGATGAGGCAATAGCACTGTTTGGAGACAAAGAGGCTTGTGGAATGGTGTTGTTGAAATCTTATAATGAATATTTTGATGAATATAAAAAGTGTATTGAAAAACTGAAGCAAAAATATCCACTTGAAAAACAAATTATAGGAGAAAATGCAGAAAAAGATTTTATTTGTATAATAGGTGGTATTTTAAGATTACACAATATACTTTCCTCTTTTGATGAATTTTTAGGCAATGAACTACTTTCTCCTATAGATTTTCAAAATTATATCGGCAATTATAATGATTTGTATGATAAATATAGAGTGAATGTTGAAAAAACAGACATAAATGATGATGTTGTTTTTGAAATAGAATTGGTAAGGCAGATTGAAGTAAATATTGATTACATTATTATGCTTGTAATGAAATATCATCAATCAAATTGTGAAAATAAAGAAATACTTTTAAGTATAGAAAAAGCAATCAAATCAAGTTTGGAATTGCGTTCTAAAAAAGAGCTTATTGAAGAATTTATATTAAAAATAAATACACAGACAGATGTTCAGAATGATTGGAAAAAGTTTGTTAATGAGCAATACAATATAGATTTACAAACACTGATTATGAATGAACGTTTAAAGTCTGACGAAACAAAACAATTTATCATACAGTCTTTTAAAGTTGGAGAAATTAAAACTACAGGTTCAGATATAGATAAACTTATGCCACCTATATCACGTTTTGGAAGTGGGGATAGAAATATGAAAAAACAAAATATTATAGAAAAATTAAAGACATTTTTTGAAAAGTATTTCGGTATTGTCATTACTGATATGATAAATCAAAAGGATATTTAATATGAATTGAATTTTATAAATATAGTTGTTTTTTTAGATGGTTGTGTTATAATAAGTGTATGGCAACAATTTGGCAACAAAAAATCAGTGAGTCAGAATAAAATATGGAATTGAGAGAAAATATCGACAAAAATAATACAGAAATGAAGCATATACATTTAAGTTCTGTTTGAGCTTGCCGAGTGGGAATAATTAAAATTTTTTTGAACCCCGCATAAACAGCGGGTTTCAGAAATTTTAAAAGGGCGTTTGATAACAATTTGATAACATTTGTAAAAAGGCATTTATTCATCAGCAAGTGAGTGGCTGTCGAGTACCTATAAAAAAGAATAAGTGGTCTTACCAAATAAATGAATTAATTTGGTAAGACTTTTTTTATTGCCAAAAGTTATTTGTTATTTTTTCCTATATTAGGATAGTTATATCGCCATTGGTCGTACTGCTCTTTTGTGATTTCACCAGAAGCTAATTTTGCCCTTTGTGATTGCCAAGCAGAAATCATATCAAACATGGAAAGGTAGGTTGTCCCTTTGCTTTTATCAAGGCGAATACAAAGTTCTCCATTGATTTCATCAGCGTACAGACCGTAAATGTCTTCCATTGCAAAAAGTGTGTGCAGAAGTCCGTTGTTATTTTTTCCTATATTAGGATAGTTGTATCGCCATTGGTCGTACTGCTCTTTTGTGATTTCACCAGAAGCTAATTTTGCCCTTTGAGATTACCAAGCAGAAATCATATCAAACATGGAAAGGTAGGTTGTCCCTTTGCTTTTATCAAGGCGAATACAGATTTCTCCATTGATTTCATCAGCGTACAGACCGTAAATGTCTTCCATTGCAAAAAGTGTGTGCAGAAGTCCGATGTAACTATCAATATCAGGAACAGCAAGTGCCTGAGGGGATACCTCAAAAACTTCTGCTAATGCGTTCAAATATTTTTCTTTAGGACTGCGAACACCTTTTTCATATTGAGCAATGCGAACATCTGCCTGCATATCGTTGAAGCCAAGCAATTTTCCTAAATATTTTTGTGTAAAGCTATGTAATAATCTAAAATGGTGTATTCTTTCTCCGATTGCCATAATTCTATCTCCTAACAAATGTTGATAATTCAGTATAACATAAAAGTGTGGCAATAATCAATAAAAAAATAATACAAAAAAGTATAGAAATTTTTGAAAATTACTTTACAAATACAAAAAAGTATAGTATCATATCATTATACAAATTAGTATAGTGAATAGTAGTGAAAGGAATGATGATAATGGAAAAAATGTTTTTAAAAGTATCCGATGTAATGAAAGTATTAGATGTTTCAGAGTCTTATGCTTATAAGCTAATACGCAAGCTAAACAAGGAACTGGAAAAGAAAGGCTGTTTTGTAATGGCTGGGCGTATTGACCGTCAATTTTTCTATGAACATTTTTATGGGACACAAAAAAGGAGGGATTAAATGTCAGTTTATAAAAATGAAAAAAATAATACTTGGTATGTTATGGTTCGCTACAATGACTGGAAAGGCGAACGTAAGCAAAAGTGTCAAAGAGGTTTTACTACCAAACAAGAAGCTCAAAATTGGGAGCGTCAGTTTCAGCTACAAAAGAAGGCTGATGTGAATATGACGTTAGAAAGTTTTTGCAAACTGTATGAAAAGGATATTCGTCCTCGTTTGAAGGAGAATACTTGGCTAACAAAAGAAAGTATTATACAAAGTAAGATATTGCCCTACTTGGGACAACGCAAACTGTCAGAAATTACAGCAAAATTGAAATGTTGTATTGGTGTGGCATTCGAGAGGGAGAACTGCTTGCTTTAACCCCTGCCGACTTTGATTTTGAAAACAGAACAATGACAATTAACAAATCTTATCAAAGGCTAAAAGGAAAAGATGTTGTGACTGTTCCGAAAACAAAAAAGAGCAACAGATTAATTAAAATACCACAATTTTTAGCAGATGAGATGAAAGACTGTTTTAAATCATTTTACAGTTTAAAGGCAAATGACAGGATTTTTCCAGTCACGAAACATTATTTATATCATGAAATGGATAGAGGTTCTAAAGCTGCTGGAGTAAAGAGAATCCCTATTCATTCCCTCAGGCAACTAAAAGTCAAGTCCAAGACAAAAATTTTATTATCTTTTTTGCAAAAAATCTTCTATTTTCCATTTGACCTCTATGTGATTCTCTTTAAAAACATAGATTTTGTCAATAAAGATGTCAACTAATTCTTTGGTAAGAGAATGAAAGTCATATTTTACTATTTTTTCTATCTGATTTTGAAAGGAATCTCTTTTTTGACTATATTGTAATTGAAAATCTATTTCTTCCAGTTTATTTTGTATTGGTTCTAACTCTTTTGTAAGTTCTAAGTTTATTTTACTAAACTGTTGTTCTATTAGCTTTCCTTCAATATATTGCTCATAAAATAGTTTCTTTTTTTGTTGATACAACTTTACTTGCTTTTGTAATTCTATTTTTTGAGTTGTCTGTATTTTAATACTGTTCGTTTGTTTTGAGTTCATTATGATTTCAATTTGTTTTGAAATCATTTGAAACACAATTTCCTCTAATTCTTTTTCTAATATTGCTAAATTATGGCAAGGAAAAGTAGCATCTACTTCTGAGTATCTGCACACAAATACAGCACTTTTTTTCGGTCGTCTATCCAAATTGTGGTGACAATAACCACAATATACTTTTTCTTTTAACAAGTATTCTATTTTTTTTCTACTTTTTATTTTTATATGAGATGATTGTTTTTGTACCTGTTGAAATGTTTCCTTTGTAATAATTGCTTCATGATGATTGGGAATTTTTATACAATCTTTTTCTTCTCTTTTGATACGCTTTCCTCCCAATTCTTTTACAATAGTTTTTCTCATGATATATGTGCCAATATATTGTTCATCAGAAAGTATCCTCTGAATGGTTGATAAATTCCAAATATAAGGACTATATAAATCAGGCATTTTCTGTCGTCTCTTACGTCCTTTATACACTTCTGGTATTGCAATTTTTCTATGATACAATTCTTTTGCAATTTGTGTAATACTTTTTCCTTGTAATGCTAATTCAAATAGCAATCTAACTGTATTTGCTGCTGGTTCATCAATTTTTAATGTGTTATTTTCTTTTTTGTAACCATAACAGCAATTTTTTTGAATATATTCTCCTTTTTCCATTTTAGAATACTTTGCACTTTTTGATTTTTGTGATAAATCTCTGCTGTAGTATTCATTTTTTAAAAATTGTATGGTAACAGGTATACCTCCAGTATTATTTTTACTTTTGTCACTATCATAATTTTCGTTGATGGAAATAAATCGAACATGATACAAAGGAAAAACTTGTTCTAAAAAATAACCTGTTTGAATAATATTTCTGCCAAATCTTGAGAAATCTTTTACAATAATGCAGTTTACTTGATGAGTTTTCACAAGTTCCAAAAGTTCTTGCATTGCAGGACGTTCAAAATTTGTACCACTATATCCATTATCTACAAATTCTAATAATTTGATGTTTTGCATTTCCATATTTTCTGTATATTTTGTTAATAACAGTTTTTGATTTTCAATGCTATTACTTTCTACCTTTTTGTCATTTACAGAAAGGCGAATGTAAAGGGCAATTTTATAATCACTCAATATCATTCACCTCTATTTCATTCAACAGTTCATCAAAATAAAAAGCTACAGTTACAATATTATCTGAAGAAACTTCTATTCGTTTAATGAATTTATCTGCAAATTCTTTTGTGATTTCTGAAATTTGTTCTAATTGAAAAACTTCTTTTAATTTCAAAATATGTTCTATTTTTTGACTATGATATTGTTGTATTTCTTCTAAGCAACTAATTTCAGATAATAAATTTTCTATTTCATTTTGATAATTCTCTCTTAATTTTTTGTATTCTGATTGTGTAATCACTCCATCAACAAGACTTTCATATAATGTTTGTAAATACAATCTTTTTTCATTCATCTGCATTTCTAGTGCAGTTTGTTGTTGTTTCCACAATGTTATGTTTTTTCGCATGGATTGCACTTGTTGTTGTAAATATTGTTCTTTTTCTAAAAACAAATTTCTCTTTTTGCTAAAAATAAAAAGTATTTTTTGAAATAAATCTTTTTGCTTTATAAAAACACCCTCACAACTACCTTTTTTAATACGATAATTTGTAATACAATGAAAAAGATATTCTTTTTTGGAATTTCTATAATAATGTAAGTTTCTTTCGCAGCATTGACAAAAAACCTTTCCTTTTAAAATATTTTCTTCATAAGGAACTTTATTTTGAGATTTACTTTTTTTCGCTATTTTAGCACGACATTCCTGTACTTTTTCAAAAGTTTCTTTTGAAATAATTGCTTCATGCGTATTTTTTACAATAATCCAATCTTTTTTATCTGTTCTTACTTGCTTCTTTCCAATTTTAGTTGATTTTCCCTGTACCATATCACCTGTATAGGTTTCATTCTCAATAATATGAATAATCGTAAATGTATTCCAATAGCCTTGTCCAATCAACTTTTTACTTGAAATCAATCCTTTCTCTTTGCTATAAAAACTAGGAGTTAAAACACCAGATTCATTTAGCATAAGTGCTATTTTTTCTAAAGAAACATCTTCTAACACCCATTGAAAAATTTGCTTTACAATAGGAGCTGTTTCCTCATCAACCATTAGTTTGTGACAATCATCAGGTGATTTTTTATAACCATAAGGTGGTCTTGCTCCTATAAATTTGCCTGCTTTCCTATCTCTTGTAGCTTGTTCTTTTATTTTTTTGCTGGTGTCCAGTGCATAAGATTCATTTATCATGTTCAGCACTGGAAGTAGTATATTGTTACTATCTTCTTTTTCCGTATCAAAATTTTCATTTAAAGCAATAAAACGTACTTTATAGGCTGGAAAATAGCTTTGTATGTAATAACCAGTGTCAATGTAATTTCTTCCCAAACGGGAAAGGTCTTTTACAATGACACATTGTATTTTTCCTGCTTCTATATTTTGTATCATTTCTTGAAATGCAGGACGTTCAAAGTTTGTACCTGTTTTTCCGTTGTCAATATATGTCTTTACTACTTGAAATTCTGGATTGACTGCAACAAAATTTCTTAGCAGCATTTGTTGATGTTCTATGGAATTTCCTCTATTTTTGTTGTCCTCAACAGACAATCGAATATAAAAAGCAGTATTAATTGTAAAATTTGATTTTGAAACAGTAATTTCATTTAAAGTATCATTTTTTCTACTTTTTCTAGCCATGTCAAATAACCTCCTTTTGAGAATGGAACATTTTTATTGTTTCTTCATATTCCGATTGATAACGGAACGTAATTTCAATTTGTTTTTTTTCAAAAATTTTTACAGATTGCACTAGCTGAATGACTGCATTTCTATCCAGTTCTGTAATATTTGAAAATTTCTTAAAATGTTCTATCCATTCTTTTCGGTCGTGCCATAGCTCTTTTTCTAGTTTTTCGTTTAAAGCAGAAATTTCTTTTTCTATCATTTCTAACTTTACTGTATATTCTTGCTTTAACATTCTATAGTCTAGTTTTGGCAAAATTCCTTTGATATAGTTTTCATATAATGAAGATTGAAAAACTTTTAATTCTTCTGCCATCTGTTCTTTTTCTGCAATTTCTTTTCCATACTTTTGCACAATTTTTTGATTGATTCTTGTACTTTCTATATTCTGCAATAGTTTTTCTAACGAAATGACACTGCTGATGTGTTTTTTCACACTTTCCAAAACACAAGCAATCAATTCATCTTCTTTTATCATGTGAGAAGATGTACAACCCTTTTTACCAGTTGGACAATAATAATAAAAATATTTTTTATTTTTATATGTCACTGTTTTTCTTGTCATACGACTTCCACAGTCAGCACAAATTAACAAACCAGAAAACAAATATACATTTTCTTGAAATGGTGCAGTTCTGGTATCTAAAAAGAGAATATTTTGCACTAAATCAAACTCTTGTTTTGAAATAATTGCTTCATGCGTATTTTCCACATATACCCATTCACTTTTTGGTTTTTTAATAATATTTTTTAACTTATAATTGTATGTTGTTTTTTTGCCTTGCACCATTGTTCCTGTGTAAATTTCATTTTTTAATATTCTCAGTATGGTTGTTGCAGACCATTTTGCATTATTTTCTGTAATGTATCCGCCTTTTGCATAAGCGTATCCATTTTGTTTTTTGTACATCACAGGAGAAAGAATACCTTTTTCATTGAGAGCATCAGCAATTCTTGCTGCACTCATACCGTCTAGTTTCATTTTAAAAATATCTTTTACAACAGGTGCTACTTTCTCATCAATGACAAGCTGATTTTTATTTTCCGTTGCTTTTTGATAGCCGTAGGGAGTAAAAGAAGCGACATATAGTCCTTCTTTTCTTTTTTGCTCCAAAACGCTTCTAATTTTTTTAGAAATATCTTGGCTATAAGCGTCGTTGATTATGGTTTTTAACGAAACATCTAAACCAGTACAATTTTCTTTTAAAGTATCAATATTATCGTTAATTGCGATAAAACGAACACCAAGTGACGGCAATATTTGTCGCAGATATTTTCCTGTTTGTATATAATCTCTACCAAATCTGGACAAGTCTTTTACAATAATACAATTTACTTTTTCTGCTCTGATGTCCTCCATCATTTCCTGAAATGCTGGTCTATCAAACAAAATACCTGTATAGCCATCATCCACTTTTTCAGAAACAATTTCAATATCCGAATGTTTTTTTACAAAATCTCTGATGAGAGCTTTTTGATTAGAAATACTGTTACTTTCATTGTCTTTGTCATTGGTATAGGAAAGTCTTGTATAGCTGATTGCTTTATATTTTGACATAAAAAAATCACTCCTTAAAAATTTACAGACTTCTCCCGTAAATTCAAGAGTGATACCATTTACCTTTATTCTATTTATACCTTTTTCCAATGTTAGTATATCACACTTTTTACAAGAAGTCTACTACAAAATGGATTACAATAATATTCCCTTTAAACAATCCTCCAATGACAAACCATTCTCTGAAAATTTGGATAGTACAACGTATTTCCCACATTTAAAACAGTAAGGATTTTTAATTTGTCGTACATAATCTTTTATTCTTTCCTCTTTGGGTAAATCTGTATTGATGACAACATCTCTAATATCCACTAATTTATCTCTGTCAATCACTTTTTGCTTATTTTTCATATTTTTATTCCTCCTCTTTTTTTAAAACGAAAGATAAAGCATTTTTTTTAAAATGCTCTATCTTCTATATTAAAATTTCTGTTAGACTACAATAATGTAGTCTAACAGAAACTATATTTTTAAAAATCTTTTCTTTTGTACTGTATTCTAATATAACAGGATTATATTTTTGGCTCACTCCCCAGTACGGAATATACAAACTGCTTGAAGCTGTCACAAATACCACCGATACGTGTATAACGCAGTTGACAAGTCTGCACACAATATTCGCAGTATCCCTCCTTTAAAATGCGAGGTACACAATAGTGACTTTCTAAAATTTATGAAATCGCTCCAATACTTTTTATCCTTTCCTTTTTATTGTATTATCATGGCAAGTTTGCATTCATACTAGAAATCATTTGTATACTGATATAAATAGTTTCCTATTTTTTGTCAAAGTACAGTAAAAAGGTATCACTTGAAACCCTCTTACTATATAGGTAACTTCTAAGGCGAAATTAGGGGTATTTTTATAAATTTCTTTTGATTTTTTCTAAAACAGCTATAATAGACTCTTTTACAGAAGTCATATGACATTTTTCTATCTGTGCAATTTCCGTATAGCTGTAGCCACAAATGCGGTTTAGATAAAATCTTCTTTGTTGTGTTTTTGTGCAAGTGCTTACAATTTTTTGGATTTCTTTTAACTGTTCTCTGTTGATACAATAGTCCTCCAAATTTTCAGCCACTCTTTTCTGATGTACTATGTAGTCGTTCAACTCTCTCGCATCAATATGTTTTCTTCTTTCGTATCTTTGATGTTCTTGTTCCTTGTTTTCTTCCTGTAGAACTTCATAAACTTCTTCTAATACCTCAACAGAAATCATTTTTCTGTTGCCGTCTTTGATTTCAATTTTCATTCTCTTACCCTCCAAATTTTGAATTTTTTCTGAACTCAAAATTGGATAGGTGGAGAACGACAGTGTTTTTTTAATAAAAAAAAAGACAGGTAAAGTATAAAATTTACTTGTCTTTTGTTTTTACTTCTATTTTTATTAAGGTAAATATAATTTAATCTTTTTATTTGATACTTTTTGATAAATTTTTTTGTTACAATTCCATTATTTTCAATGTTTTCCCTCTATTTTTTGTAATTTATTTCCTACTTTCTGTTTTTAAATTGTTCCTATCATCTAAAATTTTTAGTATAAATAAAAAAAGCACAAACAGAAATACTCTGTTTGTACCTTTTTTGTTTTATAATGATAAACATTCTATTATTTCACAATGAACATTTTCTTTTAATTTTTTGAGAAAATTAAATAAAAAATAAATGATAGTTTTTTATTGTTTCTCATCTAAACTGCATTCGTAATATAAAACAAATACACCACCATATTCATCTATACATGATGTTTTTACAAAAAGCATTGGCACTAAATCTTCATTTAAAACTTTTTTAACTATTTGTTCTTCTACGATAACATCATCAGGAACTTCTTTTCTTGCTTCCTTTTTCGCTGCTTCAATTTTGCTTTCAAGCGAGGTATCTTCTTCAAAAGCGATTGGTGTTATCATTAAATTTTCAATATCACTCTTATCAAATGTTGCAGAATATTCAATATTATCATCTTCAACAAAAACAATTACCTCATATGGTGTCTGAAATTCACCTATTTCCATACCATATAAAATTGTATAATAATTTTCACCAGGTATAGAATTGTGAATTACTTTTACTTTAAATAAATTAGAGTCAAATCCCTCTACATTTTCTTCAAGATAGTTTGTTAAATCAGTTATATTTTTATTACTACAATCAATATTCAAATTTTTATCTATTTGTATTAATCCATTCTTAGTTGTTTCTTCTGTACTTCTGCTTTTATTATTGGATAGTTTTAAATCTTTATCTCCATAAAAAACGTTTTGTATTATATCCTCACGAAATGCAAAACCATTAAGCGTATTAGCTTCCTTTGTTGCATTATAAATAGTTGAACCCCTAGAAGAAACATTTTCAAAAAATCTTCTTTCCCATTTGTGTAAATCAGGAGAGCCAACTTTCACTTTCCATCCAATTGCTGATTTTGCTCCATTTTCTACAACACTTTTCGTGATGTTTGAGTTTGTTTTTGCTGCTTCACAGCACGCAAATAATACAAATTTACAGGCAGACATATTTCTTTTTAAAATACCTACAAGTTTTGCGTTATATGTTTTGTCAACAATACTTTTACTTCCCATATAAACACCAGTGCAATTATCGTCTGTTTTATCGCTTTCTGCACTTGGAGAAATGACAACTCTATCATAATTTCCATGACCTGTATACATTAAAACATCGGTACAATTATATAAACGGTCAATGTTTACATATCTAGGATTTATATAACGTTCTACAGAATAATTCAGGTAATTTCCACCTAAATAGTCTTCAGCAATATCAACGTCTGGAATAGTATCTATATCACCTCGCACTGGTGCATAAAGAGCAGCATACATTTCATCTGTTGCTGTTTTCTCAGTGTTTCTTTCTGGTTCTATAAAATCACCTGAAATTGATTCAATTTCTTCCTCAGTCATTTCACGCCATCCTTCTGGAATTGCTGCAAAAGCTGAAATTGTGGTATTAAAACATAAAATTAATGAAACAGCCATTGTAATAAATTTTTTCATATAAATTCCCCCCATCTTAAATTAAGATTCTGTTATATTAAAATAATATAGACAACAGCCCCCTTATTGAAAATACAATAAAATGAAATAAAAAATAGTTTCTTCTAGAAAGGAGCTGTTTCTATACATAAATATAAAAATTACTTTTAAAGATTTTGTTCTTTTTTGTCCTTTTAATATTGCATTTTTAAAAGTTTTTTTTGTATTTTTATTTTCATATTAAATTAACAGAACTAAACTAATAACTTTATTATGTTAAAATAAATATTTTTTTGAATATTATAATAATATAAACAATAATTTTTTTATAAAAAAGGAAAAATAAAATTAGATAAAAAACAATTCGAAATGTCATATTCAATTACTATTTTAATATTTGCTACAAACATATTAATATTCATAATGTATCTTTATTGCTTAAACATATGCTGTCTTTTATAATATTCATCTTCTGGCAGATATATCGTTTCTTTATTCCATATTTTAATACCTTCTTCTTTTGTAATATATACTATTTTTAACTCATCATCCCAATAAATATCATATCCACCCAATGTAGCCAAATCTCTTACAGCAACATATATAATTTCATCTGTTACTTCTCCATATAATGGTACAGGTTTTTCTTTTCGCACAGAAACCATTTGTGTTTTCACATCATATGTTGCTTGTGTATTTAATGCTGTATTCAATTCTTTAAATGGTACCATCATTTGATTATTTTTATTGATATAAGGTTTTCCCCATTTATAAGTTACTTTTTTAGTATCCACAAACACTTCATTATTATAAATATCTTTCTCATTTAATTCGAAAGTATATCTTTGATGTTTTTTTTCTGCATTTTGAAGAAATTTATAAAATTCGTTTTCTTTGCCATCTTCCATATTTCCAGATACAAACACCCAATCATGTGTAAATATTTTATCTGCAGTCACTGAAAAACTTGTTAATTCTTCACCATTTTTATAGAATGTTACATGATACCTTTCTACGTCACTTGGATAAGCACCATCATTTTTATCTATTTCAAAATAAGTAGGAGCATCTACTATTTTTTCTAAAGGCATATTCATCAATATATCATATCCTTGTTTCACTTCATTTTCATCTACTACATGACATATACCATATTTATGTACATAAACTTGTATCATAGAAATGGTGGAGGAATTTGGTATATTAATAAATTCTTCCATTGTTATAACGTCCTCATTATTTACTGCCTCATTGATTTTGTCCTCTGTTATTTCATTTGCAAAAGCTATAATACAATATAATAAACAAAATAACATTGTAAATAATATACCTATTTTTTTCATATTTTATCTATTCTCCTTTTTTATAATGAAAGGCAGAAGTAAAACAACTTTTACCTTATCAATAATTTTTTAGCAAGATAAAGTAATCACACTATTTGATGTTTTATCATAAGGTATATATCTTACAGATGTTGTTCTTCCCCCAATAATGCCAAAGTATATTTTATCATCTTTTCTATCATACATATATTTTTCATAAGATACGACCAATACAAAATGGTCATTGTATATCTTGTTATTCATTAAAAATAAAATTTGTGGACTATCGTTAATAATATTACTTCTTATAGTGTCTGTATTAACTCTTGCAGAATAGGAACAATTCAAACGAGTTACACCTACATCATCTATAAATGTTTCAATTGCATTAAATAAATCTTTTGCAAGAGCTCCGTTTCCACCAGCAGCACCACTTGTTTGTAATATTCTTCTATAAGTTGCATCCCAACTGCCATTAAGTTTTAATTTATTCATACCATATATCTCATCACAGTATGCAAATGCATTAACTGCTGCTACCGCAGAACAATTATCCCTATCTGGATATTGACCTTGGGTTACATATTTTACTGTATTATAATCATACATTTCTTGTCCATCGAAATCATCCCAATCTTCTTCAATATCAGCAGGATCTTCGATTTCAGCAACCTTACTAGCTCGTTCTAATGCATCATTCCATTCATTTTTAAATTCATCTTCAGAATCTCTTGCTTTTTTTAATGTTCCTTGTAATTCACTATATGTACCAATGTTCTGTCCATCTAAGTCAACAAGTTCCTCAGCTTCATTCTCTACTAAGTAGTCAATTCCACCAACGTAATACATTTTATTAGCATTTCTTGTTTTATTGGCTGCTGTGTCAAATATGCTTTCTCCATCAGAACAACTAAATTCTATAACTGGATGGTAACATTTTTGTGCTCCAATTACAATATAGCCACTATATGAACCATTTTCATCTAAAACATCAAATTTATATGCAGAAGGAGTATCACTTAAATCATACATTGTTATATTTTTTTCAAGAGTAAAATTTTCTGGAAATGTTTCTGTTACTCCTGGTGCTTTTGACCTTGATATAATAAATTGCTTTGCAACTAATTCTGCATCTTTTTCACTAATTTCATTTACGTTTTCTTTTATACCATTTTCAGTTTCTTCTAATACTACATTAATATTTTCCTCTAATTGTTGAGCAAATCCTGTTACTACAGAACCAGTTGCTATAACACAGCTTAATGCTAAAGCTATCATTTTTTTCATAATATATTCCTCCTAAAATTAACATTTGAAATTTTATTTTTTATTTGTTATACTTAGGAAAATGTCTTATAAAAATATAGAATTTTACTGCTGCCACGCAATACAAAACGCTATATTATAAGGCATTTTTTATTTTGTTATCCACCTCTCCAACGCATTTCAATCTTCTCCTTTCTTTTTTGTATTTATAATATTAGTTAAATGCTATATTATTTGTCATCTGATTCAGAGTCATTCCAAGTTTCCCTAATCCATTTTCTTAATTCTTCTGCTTCTTCATGTGTAAGACGATGTCTTGGGTCGCCAAAACAACGATTGATTGCAAATCCTTCTGTAAAAGGAAATAAGTATATTTCTTTTAATCTGCAAAAAAAATCTGCCAAAAATGTTTTCACTATTTATTCTCCTTTTTATCATGATATAAAAAATATGCTATATATAAGTCTTTATATAAAACTTACACATAGCATACCACTTTTTTGACAAAATGCAATACTTTTTTTAAAATTTAACAAAATATTTTTTTAATGAGGACACTTTTTATAGGATATTGAATTTTGTTCTTCTCTATTTCTTTCTGCTCCGCACTTACTGCATATTTCAGCGGTATAAATTGTTACAGTACAGCCACCATTCCCATCTTTTTGGTGATTACTATATTTGGTACTTCTATAATTATGAGAACAGCTTGCTCTTTCTATTGTTTCATTTTCATACATAGGCTCTGTTGTACCATCTTCATACATAATATAATTGTCGCACCCCTCTACTAATGTAAACTGCGGTAAAGAAGGATCTTCTAATGGTGATACATCATCAGGATATACATATGTGGTTATTTCTCTTTTAGGGTCATATTTTTCTACATGTGTTACTCGTTCCTCTTGATAAGCTAAAATTCCTACAGAAGATACCATCATCATAACAATCCATACACCAGTTGTTACTACTATTTGTAATTTTGTCATTTTTCTTATTTTTTTCATCGCTTTTAATCTCTCCTCTACTCTTTTTTTTGTACTATTTCCAAAGTAACTAATAGGTAAAAAACTTGTATTTTCATATTCTTCTTCATTATTTAAAAATTCTATCAAAAATTGCAATATTAACTTCTGGTATTGTTTTATTTCTTCATTTTTTAATGTCAAAACAACTGTTTCATCACAACTTAACTCAGAAATGGTATTGATTTGTTTCAGCAAAATATAACTAAGTGGATTAAACCAATGAATCATAACAACAAGTGTTCCCATTATTTTTAAAATAAAATCTTTTTTTTGAATATGCACCATTTCATGCTTTATAATTAATTCTAATTCTTTTTTTGTCATTTCTTCCACAGGCAAAAAGATGGTAGGCTTTAAAAATCCTATTGTCATAGGTAGTTCTACACCATATACTTTTTTAACAGAAATATCTTTTTTAATTTTTCGATATTTTTTCTCTTGTTCTATAAAATTTTTTTGATATTCTTCCATCTTTTTAGAAATACTATTTTGTAAAACAAAATTTAACTTTTTATACTGTGTTCTTTTTTTTATTAACATCACTATCATAACCATAATCCATGAACAAAAAAATAGTATCGTTACATAATGCTTTATATCAAAATTGTATAGGCTACCATCTGGTGTTATATAAAGGATATGTTTTATTTCTGTAACCTCTTTTATTCCTTGCTTTTCATAATGGAATAAATACTTTAATAAATCTAAATAATAATTTTTTAATCTTGGAAAAGGAATTAAAAAAGAAATTGTAGTAATTCCTAAAAGATTTCTTTTAAAAGAATGCGAAATCACTTCTATTTTTGAAATAAAATACCAAAATAAAAATAATATACTTCCTGTTAAAGACATCGCAAATATTGTGCTTTGTACCACTTTTCTGCCACCTTTATTCTTCAATCATATCTTTTAATTCTTCTATCTCTTTTTTGCTTAGTTTTTCTCCTCCAGTTAATGCACAGACAAAGTTTTTTAAAGAACTTGAATACATTTCATTTAAAAGGTTTTTCGTCCATTTTTGCACATACTGTTGTTTGGTTTGTATTGCAATATAGATGTAACTTCTTCTGGCAGTTTGTTCAATTCTTAGAAATCCTTTTTCTTCCAATCTTAATAAAAAAGTTCTTAAAGATTGTCTTTTCCATTCTTTGCCTTGCTCTGTAATAAAATGCTGTACTAAATCTTTAAATAACACCCCCTCTTTATGGCTCCAAATATAATCCATTACCTCCAATTCTAAGTCAGATAAATCATATTTTTTCATTCGATTTCTCCTTTCTTTTTTGAAAATCATTTGTAATATAAATAAGTCTTTTCTACTGATATTTCTATAATAAGTCATGTTTCCTTTTTCGTCAATCTATTTTTAAATTTCGTATTGATAAAAATAAAATTGTTTTAGAAATTAGATTTTTTAAAAATTTTTATAAATATTTTTTTAGTCTATAAACAAATTTGTAAACAATTGGAATCTATAAAAATCATATAAAAAATAAAATCTGCACTGAGTGCAAGCAGGGGAAAGGGATATCCCTTTCCACGCTTGTTGGGGCGTGTCTACGCTTTGCTCCGGTCGGTGCTAAACGAATGTCCACTGGACATTCAGCACCCCCAAACCCCAAATGCAAATTTTTTTGAAATTTGCAAAACGCCTTCGGCGTGGCTAAAAACAAAAAACGCAAATAAAAAAAGAGGGAAAACAACATCAAATTGTTTTCCCATTTTTTATATTTCTTGGTCTTTTTCTGAGCTTTTTTGTTTGGTTTGGAGCAGTTTATCCATGTTTTGCTTTGCTGTTTGATACTCCAGCATTTCCTTTTTTGCTGTTGTATATTGTTGATAAAGCTGTTGTTTTTCTGCTAATAAATTTTGATTTTGTTGCTGTAATTCCTTTACTTTTGGCAGCTTTTTTTGATTGGTTTTTTCAAAAAATGCTTTTGCTTTTTCGTGCTTTATGATGTCCTCGTTATGCTCTTTTTTGAAATTTTGTTTGTCTTTTGTTTTCTGATATTGCTTATAAATATCAATGGTTCTAGCGTAATAAATGATGTTCGTCTTTAACTCCAAAACCTCTTTTATTTGCTTTTCTTTTTGTTTTAATTGATTAGATATTTCATTAAATTGCTTTGTGCTATTCTGTACTTGTTGCTCTAATTTTTGATAATCTACATTATTTTCTGTTAAAAAATTTACGGTATTTGCTGCTTGTTTTACATTAAATATTTTTGCCCATTGTTCATAAGCTGCACCTTTTCCATCTTTCTTTTTTTGCTCTATATCAATAAAGGAAGTGATACTTTTTTTAATTGTTTTTTCTTTTGACTGCTGTAATTTTATTTTTTCTGCAATGGCAGTTTCAGTATATTCTGCACCCAAAGTTTTCATTCTTGTAAAGCGATTTTGTCCGACTACTCTGAATGAAATTTGTTTTCCTTGTTTCACTTCATAACCTTGTTTCCTTATATTTTCAATAAAATCTTCAAAATTTTTGCTTTGTGGAATCATTTCATCTATGGTACTTTTTAATGTTTGTTTCCAACTTTTATTTTCTTTTTTTGCTTTCCATTCTGCATATTGTTTGCTTTTTTGTTGCGGTTCTTTTACAGTAGATAGACAATGTTCCTTACAAATTTTATCACTCAATTTTTGTGCTGATATTCCCCATCGCTTATAAGCATTAAACTTGTGTGTACAATCTAATGAAGTGCTATTAAATTCTACATGATTATGAATATGTTCTTTATCTGTATGTGTAGAAACTACAAATTGATGTTCTCCTTTTGTAAATTCATAGGCAAATTGATAACCAATTTCATGTGCTTTTTGTGGTGTAATTTCTTCTGGTTTAAATGACTGCATAAGCATATAGCTAATATTATCTTTATCTTTTAGCTGACTTCTTTTTGTTATCATTTCATACATTTTTTTGCTGATTAAAAATTCTTCTGCTGCTGTTTCTGGACTGCACCCATAAGCACTGACAAGCAATCCATTTTGTGTTTTTTCTGGATTTTTAGCGTAATCAATATGAAATTTGATACACTCTTTTACTGTTTGGTTTTTAGAAGTATGTCTGTTATGAAAATGAACAACTGCCATATACTCACCTCTTTTTTACAGAACTTTTTATAAAAATTGGTTCAATATTTGTTCTACAGAACACCATATTTTTTGGTAGTATTGTTGTAATTCTTTCATTTCTTCTGCATAAAAATTTCCTGTTTCATTTGTTCTTTTTGCAATCTGATTGATATTGTTGGATATAGAACGAAGCAATATAACAAGTTCTTGTATGCTATTCATATCTACAGAAATGATATAGCCTTCTGTTGCCATTTTTCTTAAATATCCTCTCATATTGTTTGTGTTAGCTGATTTCATTTTTTCATGAATGATATTTTTTTCTTGTTCAGAAACTTTAGTATAAAGTCCTATAGTTCTTTTTTGCATTACAACATCACCTCTTTTTGTTTTTTGATTTCTGTTGTATTTTCTTTTGGTTTAAAACTGTTTAGTGCAGTTAATATAGATGGCTTTTTTTCTTCTGCTTTTTCTGCATTTTGTTGACTTTGTGATGTAGAATTTCTTGGCTGTTCCATATCCAATTCTGCATTTAATTCTGCTAATCTTTTACTTTTTTGTTTTAATTCTTCTTCCTGCAAAAAAGGTTTTTCTACTTCTGCTTTTGCTTTTTCTAATTCTAAATGTAATTGTGTTAGCTTTTCTTTTTGTTTGTCTAATAGATGAGGAATATTTTCTATGGCATTATTTATTCTTGTGATATTTCCAAAAACATCTTGTCCTAATTCTATTTTATAATTGTTTGCTTGTTTTAGTGTAATTTCAAAATGTTTTCCTTCAAAACCTAATTTCATGTCAAAACCTTTGTAATTCCCTATAGAAAGTGATTGCTCTGTAGTTGTAATTGTTTTACAAAGAGAAAGAATTTTTTCTCCAGCTTCTTTTTTTTCTGTAAAATTTTTTCCTTGCAATATCATAAAAAAGTCATTTTCTTGTTTTGGATATTGTTGCAATATTGTAGTAGCTTGTTCTAATCGTTCTATTGTTTGTTCAGTATTTTTTATTATTTCAGGATAATGTATCGTAATTTTATCTTGTAAATAATATAATTGTGAAGTATAGTTCGTTTTCAAAACTTTTAATTTGTTCACTTGTACATCTAAATCCATTTTTTCTTTAATTCTTTTATCACCAGTTGTAAGAGATTTAATTTCTGCATACGAAAGAGTGGTACTGTCAATATCTTCTGCGGAACGAGCAGGATTTTTAGAAGTCATAACCTGTCCTATAAAACGCTGTTTGTTTTCAATTAGTGTCCAGTTGTACGAATCAAATGTATCTTTTGTTACATATCGAAATATATTTACTTTTTGATTTTCATTTCCTTTTCTGGAAATTCTACCCATGCGTTGTAGGTTAAGTACCCACCGCCTTACCATATCACTATGGCAGGTTTGCAAGTACTCGCCCCCGAACCGTGCTTGCACCTCTCAATGCACACGGCTCTCCATTAAAATCACTCAATCTAACAGTCCATGATGCAATTTTACATGACAATCATGACACAATGCGATTGTCTTGCGATTTCTTGCAATCATCAGTTTTTCCCAGTATTTTTTACCTTTTAAATCTTTTAATTTATGAACATGATGGATTTCTATTGGTACATTTTCTGCACCACATATCTCACATTGATTTGATTTCAATCTCTCCATCAGGCTTGTACTGTTGGTATGAAATATATATTGTGAAATACTATCTACAGAAATACCTTTTGCTACTTTTTTGCGTTTAAATCCTTTATTATAAAATAATCGGACTTTTTTATCACCATTTTTTACACTGTAGTGTATGCCAAAATCTTTCCCAACACGATATTTTGCTATCATTTTTTTCTTCGTGGAGCGATATTTTGTTGCATAAGTTTTGTACATACTATATTCCATAATATATTGAAAGCTGTTGATAATAAAACTATTATTCGTTATAGAATAATAATTGTAAAATCCTCGTATTTCAGCATTATATTTGTCAAGAATTTCGAGGTCATCACTATCTTTTAAAAAATATCGTGCTTTTGGTTTCCATATTTCTTTTCCATTTACATACGTTATCTTCATGGCTTGGTATTCCAGAAGTTTTTTACGCATAGTAGAGGAATGAATTGCTAATACAACAAGACCGCCATAATTTCTAACCATTCTTCCAATTTTATCTCTTTTAGGCAGATTTGATTTTCTAATATAAATATCATAGCCTAAAAATTTTGCTGCTTTTTGTGCATGAGTTATCAATGTTTTTTCTTCAGACAATTCCAGTTTTAACTGTTCTATAAGGAACTTTTTAATATCCCTTTTTATCGCTTCACAATCTACTTTACTGCCTATAATGCCTATTAAAAAATCATCAGCATAACGAGTATACTGCAACCTTTTATAGTTCTTATCCATCGCTTCAGAATAAGGAACATAACGCCTCTTTCGTTCCAATAATTTTATCTGTTTGATAATCTCTTGCTTTTGCTCTTTATCTGTACAGCTTTTTAATTTTCTTACCAAATTTCCTCTTTGTACTTCTAGTTTACGATATTCAGAGTTCCTTTTTCTTTCTTTACCGATATTAAATTTTTCAGCATATGATTTTATGTATTTGTCTAACTCATCTAAATAGATATTTGCTAATATTGGACTGATAATTCCTCCTTGTGGTGTTCCACTATATGTTTTATGATACTTCCAATCTTCCAGATACCCTGCATTTAAAAATTTTCTGATTAACCTCAAAAATCTTTCATCTTTGATTTTTTTCCTCAATAATGTAATCATAATGTTATGGTCTATATTGTCAAAAAAGCCTTTTATGTCTCCTTCCATAAACCATTTTACACCTGTAAATTTTGTCTGTATCTGTAACAAAGCTGTATGACAGCTTTTGTTCGAACGGAAACCATGAGAACTATTTTCAAAACTGCCCTCATATATAGCTTCCAGTATCATTTTTATTACTTCCTGCACCAATTTATCATCGAATGAAGGAATTCCTAAAGGTCTCAACTTTTTTCCATATTTCTTTTTGATATAAACTCTACGAGATGGATTAGGTTGATAACTTTCCTTTTTTAATTGTTCTATTAGCATATCAATTCTTTTTAGGCTCATTCCGTCAATCGTTTTTCTATCAGAACCCTTTGTCATATTTCCTTTGTTAGCATAAATTTTTTGATATGCTGCAAGGTACATTTCTTTGTTAAAAAGAATTCTGTATAATCGTTCATATTGATATTCTGTGTTTTTACTGTGGTCTGTTAGACTGTTTAACACTTTTTTTGGATTTCTCATAGTGTATCACACACCTTCCTAAATTCATGTTAAAGTATTTTAACTGCTGTCCTTCGCCATGTAAACGGCTTTCCCGTTCTCAGACTACTACGACAGCTCCGTTACCATACCGAATATTCAGTGTCATCTTTCTTGCTTTTTGGCTTGAAATTTATCCCCTCATGGCATTACACATAGCTTATAAAAGCATTTCGGCTTAGGTAATCTCCGTTTAACAATAATATAACTTAGCTTTATAGATTGTCGGATACAGTTTCCGTCCTTTTATACTTATTGTATATACGCTGTAATAAGTCTCTGCCATTTTACCTGAACAGCGGTAAAGTGGTACTACAGTATAGCGATTTTAGTTATCTTACGCTATCGTCCTGACACAAACCGTTCAGACTGCTGTTCAACCAGTATGGGCTTTATCCTCTTATCTATATTTCATCTCCCCGCTCAGTATCAGCTTGATAACTAGCTGACTTACGGCTTTTTCGGTATGCTATTTTCCTTGTTATTTGGTTTCCCTCACAAGTCAACCGAATGATGACAGACACTCTAACTTTTCACTGTTAGAGTTAAGACACTTGTCTGCTGTCTTGCTATTGACAGATTTATATTATTGTCTTTACGGACGCACATTCCATGTCTGCAAGCCGCCAAAAAAAAACAAGCTGAAAAGGCTCCCTACTGCGTAACAAACTCCATAATAAATTGAGGGCGAAAGAAGTTTACTGATTTCACCCTCTTGACTGCCCAACAGCAAAGGCGGGAAAAGCTGTCAAGGGCGCGTAGCGCGAAGTTTACCCTTGACAGCTTTTTCAGTCTTTGCTACTTCTTATCGGTCGAAGCGGAACTTCAATATGGCTTCAACCAGTTTTGCTTTTAATCTGTCCTGTGTATCGTCATTGATATATCCCTTATACATAGACAGATATTTGATGTGTGCGGTGTAGTGCTGCAATACTGCGTCTACTGCTTCCGGCTCTCCGGCAACGGCTTTTTCGATTACTTCAAAAGGTATCAGCTTTTTGTTCCTCATGTTCCAATTTCTCCCGTTCTTTCCGTAATTGTTTCAGCGCAACATTTCTCCTGCGGTTTATAGAACTCCTGCAACGCCCGTACAGTCTGCCAATTGCTTCATCACGATAACCAAGGAAATAATAAAGCAACAAGACCTCCTGGCGTAATTTCGGCAATCTTGATAATGCCGTAGCTAACGGTTCACTATCAACCACAACTTCTTTTCCCAACACAAGAAATACAGTCGGCTTGTCCCGCTTTTCAAAGTAGCTGTCCATAGCAGACGGTTCAAAATATTTCTCTGACATCAGATAGTCAAGGGATATTTCCCGTTCCTCTTTCCGTTTCAAATCCCGCCAAGCGTTGATTGCTTCATGGCGCAGGACAATCTTACAGAACGCATTGAACGCATACTCGATATATTCCATGAACCTTTCAGAATATCTCATTTTCTCTCACCCCCTTTCTTCCCAACAGGGGGCTATTACAGCAAACACCTAATACCGCATAAGGCGGCACAAATATCGGCGTAATATGAGTTATTAAGACATACTAAATGATATGTGTATTCATATTCATAGGCAGAATTTTCTGTTTCATAGAATAGAATTTTTTTAATGGTATTTTATATCCAGAAATATACTGGTAATAAAAAAAGGACATGACAGTACCCCTCCTATACCGCCATATCCTTAAAATAAATAATCTTATTTTTTGAAAACCTCTGTAATGATGTTCACGCATACTTCTTCACCCAATGCGTCACTGTTAAGGCATAAATCGTAATTCTGCGGTATGCCCCACGGACGGTCTGTATAGTGTGAATAGTAGATTTTTCTCCGCTCGTCTTTATCGGTGATTCGCTTTTGAATAGGCTTGTCGCTTTCTCCGTAACGTTCAAGAATACGTTTCGCCCGGTTCTCCCTGTCTGAATAAATAAAAACGTGTATGCAGTCGCTGTTATCCCGAAGAATATAATCACTACACCGCCCGACAATTACGCAGCTTTCTTTTTCCGCAAGGCTCTTAATAATCTTTGTCTGTGCAAAGTAAATCGTATCAGCGGGGAACGGTTCCATACGTCCATGCAAAGAACGGTTCATAACAAGGTTAAACAAAAGACTGTTCTTTGCGGTAGAATATTCTGCGGCTTCTTCAATAAATTCTTTTGAGAACCCTGTTTCCTCTGCAATTTTTTCCAATAGTTCCTGATCGTAAAATCCAATCCCCAGCGTTTCGGCAACAATTTTTCCTATGCTGTGTCCTCCGCTTCCAAACTCACGGCTAATAGTGATAATTCTCTTTTTCATGGTACTGTTCCTCCAATCTTTTCGTATGTCCCTATATGTCAAACAAAAGGCAACGGATAAAGCCTTTCTGTTGTTTGCGGCATATACCCATAGATAAATTAGGACGCATTTTCACTTATCTGATCCATTTTCTTAATTTCTTTATAGCAAAAAGCCCCCGAAAGGATAAATGCTAATGCGTCTGCGGTAGGTCCTGCCATTAGAATACCTGTCAAACCAAAAAAGCGTGATAAAATCAGCATAGCGGGAATGTAGAAAATTACCTGCTTTGACAGGGAAGTAATCGCTGCTTTCATGGGCTGACCGATTGCCTGGAACAACACCCCAGCACACATCTGTAAACCGTTCAAAAATGTAAGCAGTAAATAAATGTGGAAGCACTTAACGGCAAATTCTTCATACAGACTGGATTCCGTACCGAATATCCGAATAAGCTGCAACGGGAAGCACTGGAAAATAACCCATGAAACAAAGGTAATAATCGTGGCAACTCCGGCACTCAACAAAAACGTCTTTTTTACACGGTCATATTTCCTTGCTCCGTAATTAAACCCGATAATCGGCTGGCTTCCGCTTGCAACGCCAATACCAATAGAGAACGCAAGCATACTCACTTTCATACACAAACCAAAGGTCGTGAGGGGAATATCTGCGCCATAAACGGAGAGCGCGCCGTATTTTGTCATCAGATTGTTTGAAACAAATGCTACCACTGTTGAAGTTAAATTATTTGCCCCACTTGCAAATCCAAGGCTTGCAATTCGCCCCGCAGTCCAAATATCCAAAGTAAAAGACTGTCTGGAAAGTTTGATTGTTTTCAGCCGGAATAGATAAGCGATATTAAACAATAGTCCGAATAGCTGGCTTGCAACCGTGGCAATCGCCGCACCCTCAACACCCCAATGAAATACAAATATGAAAATTGGGTCAAGAATGAGGTTAAGAACCGCCCCGATCATCATGGCAAGCATGGCATAGCGTGGGCTTCCGTCTGTTCGGATTGCACTGTTAATGGTATTTCCGATAATCTGAAAGGTAAATCCAAGTACAATGATGCGTCCATAATCAAGAGCATAGGGCAATATATTTTCTGTTGCTCCGAATATCAGACATAACGGTTTCAAAAAAGCAAAGGCAAGAGCAGTCCAGATAATGCCGAAAATGCTTCCAAACATAATTGAAGTCCCTAAACCTTTTGCAGCTTTCTCACCCTCGCCTTTCCCAAGGCTAAGACTGAAAAAGGCGGCAAGCCCGTCACCGAAAAGCGTTGCAATAGCAATGGTAATCGTTGCGATTGGGGCGATAATGTTTGTGGCTCCATTCCCTAAAAATCCTACGCCCTGACCAATAAAAATCTGGTCTACCATGTTGTAAAGGGAATTGATAATCAGTGCTATGATACTGGGTATGGCATAGCTTGTAAGCAGTTTTCCAATTTTTTCATAGCCAAGTGGATTGGCTGTTGTCTGTGTGTCATTCATCATCGTGTCCTCCTTTAATTAGAATTCTAAATATAAAGGCAAAAAATAGATTCAGGTAATTATCGAAATAATTGTCGTGGGTGGTAATCTCATATGAAAACCTCCTTTCCGTTTGATTAGAATTCTAAGTATATGGGCAAAAGAATACCTATTTTGTATTCTCCGTCATTTGCAGAATGACCTTTTCAAAGACTTCCAAATCATTTTCGGATATACCGACAAACATACTGTGCATATACTCATTGACACGGCTTGTAATATCGTCTTTTATCGCAAGTGTCTGTTCCGTCAATACAAGTTTTTTATAACGTCTGTCGCTGTCCAAACTTTCCCGGCGCAAATAGCCATTGCGCTCCAGATTGCTGATAAGGCTTGTGACAGAAGAACCCTTAATCTCTAAAAATTCTTCTATATCTTTCGGGAATATGTCCCTTGCTTCCGATTCAACGATAATATAGTGCAGGATAAGACCTTGAATACTGGTTATCTGCGTACCTGTGAAAAAACTTGAAAAGTATCTCAACATTCGCCGATTTAACTTGTCATATTTTTCCATTAGCTTTTTCTCGTCCATTATGGCATTGCCCCTTTACTAATTAGAATTCTAAGTAAGTATATCTATGTTACTACTATGACTTTCGATTGTCAAGTGGGGGACAAAAAAATTCATATCATTTTCACAAATGACACAAAAGAGAGTTTTGCATAATCTGAACAGAACCGCCTTAAATAGTATTATAGGTCGTAAGATAGCTTTTAGAGGGTTTGGGATTCTTCCCAACAAGCGAAATCTATCCAGCAAGCCATAGGGCGTAGTTGGGCAGATTTACGGAAAGGGTACTCCTTTCCTAAGATTGCGTTTTATTAGGAAAACACACTGTCAAAAGGATTTCATGCTTTGGCGGGGGTCAGCCCGCCTCGGCGGTGTCAGTGGTATTGATTTCAATGTACTCGGCAATCCGGCGGAACTCGTCCGCAAACTTAAAGTGAACACTGATATTGCCGTTTTCGTAAACCTTGATATGGTCTACCAGCTCAATCAGAATTTCGCGGGTCAGCTTTTCGATGTTCTGATATTTCGCAAAGGCTACCAGCGCGGGATGCTGCTGGTCAACGCCGTTTGAGAGCTCTTTCCGTTCAGCCGTCAGCCGGGCCAGCAAATCCGAGAGCCCAGCGGCCTGCCGTTCATAATCGGCTTTCATTTCCCGGTATTCCTGCTGGGTGATTTCCCTGTCTTTCCAGTCTTGATACAGTGACTGCTTATAGCGGGTAATTTTCGTCAATTCCTTTTCCTTTGCGGCTATCTGGTCGTTAAGGCGGTGGGATTGACTTTTTTTCAGTGGAGCCGCATTGATATGGGCTACTATTTCCGAATAGGAAACGGCGGTGCTCACTTGATACTGAATAGCGAACAGAACGGCGGCCTCCAGACGGTTGTGCTTGATAGAGTGCATGGTGCAGGCTGTACGGGAGCGTTTCTTGTAAGTGGAGCAGGAATAATAAACATTCTTCCCGCTCTGGCTCCGGGTCACGGCCTTGCCGCAGTCAGCGCACCTTAGAAAGCCGCTGAATAAATGGAGCTCCCGCTTTTTAGGGGCCGTCCGGGTGTCACGTTTCAGAAGTTCCTGCACCCGGTCAAAGGTTTCGTGGGTGATGATGGCCTCGTGGGTATCGGGGACGCGCACCCATTCATCCTTCGGCACAGCCTCAATCTGGTGTACCTTGTAGCTTTTCACCCGGCGGCGGCCCTGCACCAAATCCCCAGTGTAAATAGGATTTCTGAGAATATCCGTTATAATCTTGTTCCCTCACATGGGAGCGTCCGATATAGCCGGGGAGTAGGGCAGGCCCTTTAGCTTTCTGTATGCCGTGGGGCTGGGTATGCCGTGGTCGTTCAGATACATCACAATTTGAAGTTTGGCCGTACCTTGCAGGCACATCTCGTATATCTTTTTGACGGTTTCAGCGGCCTCCGGGTCAACGATTAGCTGGTGCTTGTCTTTGGGGTCTTTTATGTAGCCGTAGGGAGCAAAAGAGCCTATGTACTGGCCGTTGCGCCGCTTATAATCAAAAACCTGCCGGATTTTCTTTGAGGTCTGATAACAATACTGGTCATTCATCACGTTTGTTATCGGAACGATGATGCTGTTCACGCTGTCCGGGTTTAGGTAGCTATCCACGCCCTCGGCCAAGCTGATAAAGCGGACGCCCATCTGCACAAAAAGGTTATCAATCAGACTTCCAGCATCGCTATAATTCCGGACGAAACGGGAAAGGTCTTTCACCACAACGCAGTTGATTTTCCCGCTCATCACATCCCCCAAGAGCCGCTGGAAACTTTCGCGCTCCGTATCGGTTCCCGTGTGGCCGTCATCCACATACTCGGTGTAGCTTTCAAATTCTTCCGCATGGTTGAAGTGAAAATCATTAAGAATGTCGCGCTGGTTTTTCACGCTGTTGCTATCGTCAAGCCCCCGGTTGATTTTCTGTAAATCCTCTCGGGAAAGCCGGATGTAGCCGCCCATTTTCCAGAGCCGGGCCGTATAGGTAGGGGTCAAAGTTTGCTGATACCATCTGTTTTTTGTTCGTGCCATTGTTCCTCCTTCCCTATCACATTACACTTATATTATACCTCTGCCCGGGGCAATCAACAAGGATGTCGATGCTTTGGGACAGTTTGTCTCGAAGTAGGAACGGGCCGCAACAGCAGTTACAGCCCGCTCTTTTGCCGGATAAGAAAGGCGGTCAGCGTCTCCTGCAGGGAGGGGCCGCCCTCGGCAAATTCGATTTTCACGCCCACGCCGCCCACGCTAAAGCAGTAGGGATTGACGGCCCGTTTTACGAACCGGGCCAGCCGCTCCTCCCGGGGGAGGGTGCGGTCAAAGGCCATACCGCTCACGTCAGCCAGCGCATCCGCGCTCACCGCGCCGATGTTCACGCTTTTCATTTGTTCCAACTCTTGTGCGGTCAGTTTCACGGCAAAACCTCCTTTTGCGTTTTTGGTTGGTGGGGAAACGCGAAAAGGCAGCACTCCGAAAAGTGCCGCCCTTTAGCCTGTCCTCACCTTGGGACAATTTGTCTCGAACTTGTTTGAAATGGGGAGCGCCGGGCCCGTATGTTTGGCCCGTCAAAAGACAGCAGGTAGCGGCCCGGCGTTCCCTTGTTTTGTGCGGCGGCCCCGAGCGGCAAGCGGCCAGCTTGTCCCTCGCGGATCGTGGCCGTGGGGCTGGCAAACTCCCCACTTGCAGCGGTGATGTTGGTCGCTCGTCCTCCCGTGGGAGAAGTCCCAGCGCACCCGCCGCCCGGCTCCCCGCGTTCACCCGGGGCCGCCTGCTATTCAGTTGTGGAGAAGAAAAAACTTCCTCTCATATACCACCAGAAAAATGGAGCAAATGGAGACGGCAATCACGGATTTTTTCTCAAATATTTTTTCATCTGTGCGATGCCGCTGAGAACGGAGCGCCGCACCGCGCTCTTATCCACGCCCTCGGCTTTGGCAATCTCCCAATAGGTCATGCCGAGGATAAAGTGAGCATCCACCCTCCGGCCTTGGGTTTCCGGCAGGCTGTTCAGCGCGTTCCACAGACGGCAGAACCGCTCCTTGAGCTCCAGAACCTCGTCCGGGGTGAGCTCGTGCAGGCAGGCGGAATACTCGATGCCGTCATCCGCATCCAAGGAATAGTACGCCTTGTTGTAGCGGGCCCGCTCGGTATAGGCCGCCTCATAGCGGACACTGGCCCGGAGCGCCTCGGCCACATCGTCAGAAACTTCCATATATTCATCCTGGGTGTACCAGTAGTAAAAGTCGCGCAAGTTGATGATAGCCATTGTATGTACCTCCATATCGTTTTTGTGGTTGGGTTGCTGGGAAACGATATGGAGGGCGGCGGGGAGCGACACCCGGGGGAGCCGTTCCTCACCTTGGGACTGTTTGTCTCAAAGTGGAGCCGACAAGAAACGACAACGCCCGCACAGCGTTGTACTGTGCGGGCGCATGAAATGACGCAGTTCTTTATGTACTTACAAATTTCGCATTGATGGCCAGAGTAACCCGGTGGAGGGGCTAAACTTTTTTTGACAAGTTAAGTGGGACAAATATAGAAAGAAACATAGCGACATCTCCTAAATACCGCCATGTCTCAAATAATTCAGTCCATATTAAAGAAAAATGACGGTTATTTCAAAACCGTCACTCGCCAAAACAACTTGAAATGGGCATAGCAAATCACCCTGCCGATTTACGGTTTTTTTTAATCGCCAGGGTGACTGCCAGTACAAATTATTTTTTCAACAAAACTGCAAGAGTTGAACTGTGTTCGCTGTATGTGCTACCAGATACATCACCAAAATATTCGCATATTTTGAAACCGCTACCAACTGTCTCCTCTTCCAGTGCTTTTTTAGAAAAGTAAGTATCCCACAAATAGTAATTGCTTACTTTCTTCTTTGCGATAACCAATGTTTGGCGAAGTGTTACATTATCGGGGTATTTACAAGCCCTGTTTAATGCGATGTAGTTTTCTGGACACCAAAAGCCGCCGTCAGGACAGACTTCCCATGTTTGGCTTTCTTGAAAATTTTCAAGCTGGGTGAGAGAAAATACATCCAGCAAAAACCTTCCGCCGGGTTTGAGATGTTGGTAAATGATTTTCAATAATTGTTTTCGGTCATTTGTCGATAATGCCCCGAAGTCGCAGTAAATCATTGTTGCGAAGTCAAATTTTTTATCTAAAGATAATTTCAGATAGTCTTGATAAAAATAGTCAATAGGTAGTCCTTTTCTCTTTGCGTTCATCTGAGCATAATTTATAGAACGGTGTGAAAAATCAACACCTACAACCCTATACCCCTTTTTTGCATACCGCTCAGTATAAAGACCGGGGCCACATCCAATGTCAAGTACTGATGGATAGTGTTCTGAGGGAAGTATTTTGCTGATCCAATCAACTGATTTTTCAATAAACTCCAATTTTCTACTTGCTCCATCATAGTTTGGATTTAGATGGGCGTTAAGCATCTGTAGTGAAATGTGTTCATCATCCCAAAAAGGTATCTCTGTTTTAGTATAGAGAGGTGGCTTTTTGAAAAGCGGTGTTAATTCTGTTAGCATACAAGTTCTCCTTTCGTAATTGGACAAAATAAAAAGCCGTAGATTTTACTCTACGGCTAACTTCCTTAAAAAGATGAAAGATAGATAAGAGTAAAATAAAATCAAACAGTAGGCGCAGAAACAAAACTGTAAAAACAGTTGTTTCTTAACCTATTCAGTTGATTTTATCTACTCTTTTCCAGTCACGCCCATGCCACTGATTATGTGACATCTGATGTGCCGGACTTCATCACCTTTTCTTTTTTAATTTTATTGTTTTATTCTATCAGATGGATTCTCTTTTGTCAATGGCATATCCAAAAAAGTGAAATTAAATACTACTTAAAAATAAAATTATGTTTCGTTCTCATATTCCACCCCGAAATGTAAAATAATATAGGGGTGATGTGAGAATGTACCAATACGAAAAACGCCTGGACTGTCATGCCCTGGGCCAAGAAATCAAGCGCAGACGAAAAGCCAAAGGCTGGACGCAGGAGCACCTGGCCCAGCTTGTAGACCTCACCCCTCGCTCCATCATGTATATTGAGAACCGGGGCCAGCACACCAGCCTCAACGCCTTTTACAAACTCGTTACCCTTTTTGATATTTCCGTGGATGAATTTTTCTACCCGGACAAGCTGGGCGGCGAGAGTGAGCGCCGGAAACACATTGACCGGATGCTTAACGATATGGACGAAAAGGAGCTTATCATCATAGAGGGAGCCGCAGAGGGTATCAGAAAAGCCAGAGAAACGGAGAGAACGTAAGAAAACGCGACCTCCGTTTTTTCGCGCCATGTATAGGGGAGCGCACAAACGGCAAGCAATTCGGGTGTGGCCACACTCCGAAATTTTTGCTGGGCCGTAGGCCCGCAAAAATGCTTGTTGGGGAGCCTCCCCAAACCCGGCTCTTTGGGACAAAATGTCCCAAAGAGATTGGCTGCGTCACCGCCGCTATCGCGTTTGTTCCTTATCGTCCCGCCCGTCCGTCAGTCCGAGCAGATGGTCGATGTTGGCCTTGACCGCCACGGCCTACCGCATATCCTGCTGGGCCTGCCGCATATCCTGCTGGGCCTGCCGGTACTCGGCGTAGAGGGCCTTTTTCCTGTCCGCCAGCTCCCGCTGCTGTTTTTTCAGCACGTCCATTTTGGGGAGCTTTTCACCGTTTAACAATTCATTCATAGCGACCCGCGCCGCCCGGTAGGTGGCAAGCTCCGCCTCGTGCTCGGCCAGATACTTTTTTGAGTACCGGGCCGCCTTGTAACCGTCAAACACGGGCCGGGCCTTGGCATACTCCACCACGGCCCCCATCAGCCCGGAGACTTTGGAGAGGGCGGCCTCGGTGGTCTGGAGCTCCCCGGCCAGCGCGTGGGCCCGGTCAACCGCCGCCGTGGTCTTTGCCGCCAGCGCGTCATAGTCGGTCAGATTGTTTTCCTGCAGGAACTGGAGGGCGGCGGCCATCTGTTTCAGATTGTAGACCTTGGCCCAGCGTTCATAAGCGGGGCCCTTGCCCTCGGCCATGCGCTGTTGAATGTCAACGATAAGGCCCACCTGCCGGGGCGGGGGCGGCGCGTCCTTGGGGAGCTCCGGGAGGGGCCGCTCCCCGGCAATCACTGCCCGGATGTCCTCTGGGTCAAAACCCGCGCCGAGGGTGGATGCCCGGAGCCGGGTGTACTTGTCCTGCCCCGGCGCGAGGAACGACACCACGCCGCCCCGCCCGCGCTTGACGGCAAAGCCGGACTCCTCCATCAGCCGCAGGAACGCAGCAAAGTCGGCGGGCTTTTTTTCAAGAGCCGCGATGATTGCCAGCCGCACCCGCTGCTGCGCGGAGGGCGGCTTGTCGCCTACCCACTGGCCATAGTGGAGGAAACGACCTTTGCTGTGCTGTTTGGGATTTTGTATCACGGACAAATCATGCTCCAGACATACTCGGTCGGACAGCCGCCGCAGGGCGAAGCTGGAGCCGAGGAAGTTATGGAATTTCCGGGAACAGTCAAAGGCCGTGGAATTGAAATAGATGTGGTTATGAATGTGGCCCTTGTCGGTATGGGTGCAGACGAAAAACTGGTACTTGCCTTTCGTCCAGCGCATCGCCGTTTCATAACCGATTTTGTTTGCTTCGTCCGCCGTCACCTCGCCGGGTGGGAACGCCTGCCGGATCTGGAAGAACAGAGCCCCGCGCTCCACGGGCCGGGCCGTGGCCGCCTGGTATTCACTTTTCACCAGCAGAAACTCAGCGGCGGCTGTGGCCGGGTCGCAGAGGTGGGAGGACACGGCCCCCAGCTTTTGGGGGTTGAGCCCGTAGGCAAACCGCTCCTCCATCGTCTGAACGGCACTCAGTCCCGCCGCCTGCTTGTAGGGCCGGATGTAGGTCGTGGCCGTGGTAGCACCTCCTTTCGCCATGAAAAAAGACAGCAGGCAAAGTGCCTGCTTTCTTTGGCAAGGTAACTATTTTATAAACTGAAATTTATTGAAATGTAATTCTCAAAAGACAAAAATCAAATCCTTGCCGTATGCTTTGCACAATTTCTGCATAGACAGGTTTTTCAAAAACAATCTCAAATAATTTTTTGTTATATCCAGCAGTGCAGTGACACCATGTTAATGAATTTGAATTTTTTGCTTTTTCTAACATAGGACATTCACAAGTAAACATTTTTGTATACAGTTGATTATCTTTAATAAACCAACCGGCACCATTTTCGTTCAGAGCATTGACAAATCTATGCAAATCCTTATCCAAAGAGAGATAGAGTTGTTTCAAGTTATTTGCTGTATCTTCTAACCTACCATTTTCATTACAATAGCACTCTTGGCGAATGTTTTTTACCGTTTTTTTATCAAATCTATTTTCAAGAATAGCAGATAGCTTTTCTACCCACTCGGCTCGAATGTCTGGTGTTGAATTTATAGATAATGGAATTTCCTTTATTATGCTTTCTGCAACTTCCCTTGATACATTCTTTTCCAAACTATGTTTCAACCTCATTAACTCATCTATTTCTAATGTCGGAGAAACTTGCTCTGGCATAGAAAAATTTTTCATATTCTTTCTCCTTAAATGATGATTTGTTGGTCAACATTTTATGTTAGAGGTCAAGTATAGCACTTTCTTGTATTGTTGTCTATCCCCCACCTTTGGGACAAAATGTCCCGAAGTACGAAAAAAGCCGGGGAGCGGCACAGCACCGCTCCCCAGCAAATCACAGCTCCACCAGCGCGGAAAGCTGTTTCAGCAAATCGGACAAAGGGCCCCACAAGGCGGAGTAGTCCCGTTGCAGGGCCGATATTTCCTCGGGGTAAATCCCCCCGTAGGTGTTGGCATGGATAGCCACTTGATTGAGATTGTTTGAGCACCGCCGCTGGAGGGACACCAGCTCCCGGACGGGGGCAAGGTCAATCTGGAGCACATAGCCGCAAAGGGCCATCCTCCGCATATAGGCCCCCATGTTGCGGATGCCCGCCTGGGCCATGCGTTCCCGGATAAGCGCCTGCTCTTCCTCGGACACCATCACATGGAGATGGACGGGGCGGCGGCGCTTTTTTCCGGCCATGCCTACCTATCGCCCCGGTCGGGCGCGTTCCGTTTGGGCGCGGCGGGGGCCTGCCGTTCCCCGGCCAGCCTTGCTGCCTCTTTCATCTGCTCGGCAATCGGGCGGGGCCTGTCCTCCCGCAGTAGGTCGGACACCTCCGAGGCGGGCCGGAGCTCATAGTCCGCCGCCTGCTTTTCCGTCAAAGGCTTTGTGTAGGTCAGATGCCCCCACGCAAGGAACGCGCCGCCCTCCACGGGTACGCGCTTGTCGTAGTTTTCGATCTCGTCCGGCTCGTTGCCCGCAGGCTTGGGGAATGTACCGATGTCAACGGGCCGCTGGGTGGAATAATACTTGTAAAGGCCGGGGGCCTCAATGTGCGCCACCTTGACGGAGAACTGCTGCTGGTAGCTTTCCACCCGCTCCAGCAAGTCCTGCTCCAGCGCGGCCCGGTCACTGCCGTAATGCCCCCACTCATACTGCCTTACGCCGTGTTCGTCATCGTAGCAGGCCCACGTCACAAAGGGGGACGGGGCCCGGGGATGCTCCCCCAGCGCAAAGCCCCGGCCATTCTCCAGCATGACGGCCTTTAAGATTGCATAGCCTTGATTTTTGTCCATAGGAACCTCCTCTCGAAATGTTAGCACTATTTTGGGAAATCGGGGCAGGACGTGTAAAAGTACGCCCCGCCCCAAAAGCGGCCCCGGAAAGCCTTGAAAACAGCGGGGTTTTACACCCCCAAATTCTCACGCATCACCTCCGGTATTTCCGCATATATCCCCGCTGTTTTTTCTGCCTTGCGGCTTTGGAGCAAGCCTCGGAGCAGTAGCGCCGCCGCCCGGCCGGGAGAAAGGGCCGCCCGCAGACAGGACAGGGCCGGGTTTCCGGGGCGGGCCCCTCGGTATTGAGGGCGGCCTCCAGCACCGGATTTAGGGGGAGGACGGCCTCCCGGAAGTATCTGCAATAGGCCCCCGTCCAGCACTTCCCCAGCATATAGCACTCACAGTCCAAAGGCAAGCATCCCATTTCCCGGTCATAGTTGGCGCACCATTTCACTACAAGGGAGCGGATAGCGGCCTTTTCCTCACGGGTCAGCTCGCGCAAAGTATCACCTCCCGCCCGGTCTTTTCAAAAGGCTCTGAAAGCAGGAGCCGCAGGGGATGCCGCGCCAGTAGGGACAGCCGCAGCACCGGGAGCCCTCCCGGGGCTTTTCCGGGCGGGGAGCCCGGGGCCGGGGGCGGCGTTTCATTTCCCGTTCCAAAGGGTTGTTTGTGAAATTCATTCTCCGCCCTCCGTTTCCTCTTCCTCATCCCACGGGGGGAGGTCGTCATATTCACCGCCGCCATAGTCCTCGCCGTATTCCTCCGCCTCGTCAAAGTCCTCACCGGGAGCGGCGGTCTGCCGTTTGGGGCGGTATATCTTGAAGTACCACCCGGCCCCGCCGCCGAGGGCCAGCACCGCCAGCACCAGCAGGAGCGTCCCCGCCCCGCCGGATTTTTCCGGCTCGGGTTCCGGTTCCGGCTGGGTGGTGGGTTCGGGCTCCGGCTCCGGGAGCGGTTCAGGGACGGCCTCCGGGGAGGGCTCCGCAAGGGCCATCAAATCGGCCACAGTGACGGCGTTCAAGAAGTACACGTTTTCCGTCTCCCGCTGGCGGTCAATCACCAGATAGAACACGGACTCGTCCGCCGCCATGATGGTGAAAAATTCCTTGCCGTCCTGGTCGGTGGCGTTATCCACCATCGTCCCCTGCCCGTCCGGGGTGAACGGGTTGGGCTCGGGTTCCGGCTCCGGGGTGGCCGGGGGCTCCACGGGGTCAAGCCCCTCCCATTCCGGGCCGCCCGTACCGTCCTCCCATTCCTCACCGCCCCCGGCGTAGGCCGTGGTGGTGATGCCGCACAACAAAAAAGCGGCGCACAGAGCCGCCGCCAACACACGATATTTTTTCAGTTTCATTCCGCGTCCTCCTTTTCCGGCCCGGCGGACTTCGGGACATTTTGTCCCAAAGTGTCCCCGGCCTTGATGCGCTGGAGCACCAGCGGGAGCTCCTCAAGGGAAATGCTCATGCCTCGCACGATGTCCACGATTTCCTCGTTCTCGGCCTCCTTGTGTTTCTGTTCCAGCTCTTTCAGCCGGGCCTGCTGGTCGCTGATTTTGCCCTTGACCTTTTCGATCTCGGCCATGATTTTTGCGCTCTTGCTAATCGCCATTGAAAACCTCCTTTTCACGGTAAACGCCCGTAGGCGTAGAAGTGGGCCTGCCAGTAGCTGCTGTTCAAGTTGGCGTAGCTGATGGGGTCGCCACAGTGTATCATCATCCCGTCCCCCACATAGATGCCACAGTGGGAGACTCCCGGCGTGTCATAGGTTCCTTTGAAGAAAACAAGGTCGCCGGGGCGGGGGGAGCTGGTTCTGGTGCAGATGTTGTAGAGCCCCTGGGCCCCCAGCCGCCCCACGTTCCAGCCGGAATGATTGACTACCCACGAGACAAAGCCGGAGCAGTCAAAGGACGTGGCCGGGGAGCTCCCGCCCCATACATAGGGGTAGCCCAAAAATTTCTCCGCCTCGGAGAGCATCACCGCGAATGTCTCATCGTCCAGATATTCCCCCGGCACTTCGTAGCCCTCTGGCGGGTTGGTGTATTTCCCCACATAGGACGAGCCGGGAAAGAGGTCGGGGCGGTTCCCCAGCGTTGCCATGTAGAGGGAATACCGGGAAACCTTGTCCTCCCCCATGATATAGATAGGAAGATGGGAAAGGTTGAAGTTATCCAGTGTCACAGTGCAGATATAATAATCGTAATACACCCGGTAGCTGTCGGTGTGGGTGTTGCCCTCCTCGTCCGTCCATGTATCCGTTTCGATGTAGTACCGTCGCTCCTTTACCACGTTCTCGGTCAGCGTGTACTGGCGGTCAAAGAGCATCTGCAACGTAGGCCAGACATCCGCCAGCGTCCACTCCCCCTCATGCCATGCGCTCAGAATGGAAACCAGCACATAGGGGTCGTGTTCGATAGCGTCTAAATCAAAATGGTACTCGTCATAGTCGTGGGTGCTTTCGTAGGTATCCAGATAATGCCGGAGCTCCGCTTCCAGTGAACAGTAGGCGGCCTCGGCCCCCAGCATATCCCCGTCCTCGGCGGGGTAGGTGGTGGCCCCCACAGCTCCTGCGGCGGCGTTCCCCAATGAGACAAGGGAGGACGCGCAGGACTGGAGGGAAAAGAGAAGCACCGCGCAGGCCAGCGCAAGCAGCACCCCCACGGGATGCCGTTTCACAAAGCCCACAGCCTGCTCCGCCAGCTTTTCCGTGGCGGCGGCGGTTTTCCCAGCGGCCTTTGCCCCCTGCTTTGCGGTCTGTTTCGCCGCCTGCCGCGCTTGTTTGGCGTACTGCTTTTTCAGCTTTTGCTTGTGCCAGTAGCGGGTGACAACATTCCTTGCAAGCTCCGGGTTCTCCTGGGCGGCCATGCGGAACTGGTAGTCCGCCCGGGCCTTGATGTACTGCGTCTCGGCCTTGTGGACGGCCCGGGCCGGGTGCTCCCGGATGCGCTTTTTTACGGTATGCACCGCCGCCCGGCCCACGGCCTCGCCCAGAAGCTCGGAGCGGTGGGCCCCTTCGGTTCCCACGTTTTCATGCTCCACCTCGTAAACCTTGCCATGCACAAAGCCGTGGACGTTCCACCCGGCGGCCCCCAGCACCCGGCGCACCGGGCCCCGGGGTTTGGGGGGCTTTTTCCCCTCCAGCTTTTTCCGGGCCCGGTTCAGCTTGTCCTCCCGCGTCTCCATGCGGAGCTTGGACTTGCTGATTTTCTCTTGTTCGCTTTCCATGCGGAATTTCGATTTTCTGGTTTTGGGGCCCTTGGGGGACTTTGGGACATTTTGTCCCGAAGTGCCTTTGTCCCCGGCGCTATTCGTTCCTCTGGTCATTGGCTATGTCCTCCGGGCGGGTGGTGAGCAGGTTGTAAATCTTCCCCTTGGGGAAACGGTCAACAAAGGGTATCGTCACATTCCCATAAAACAGCAGGCCCTCGCCGCTGTTGCTGTGGGTGATATAGGAAAGCTGGTGCTCGGAAATGCCGAGCTGTTTTGCGATGATGGCCCGGTCGCTCTGGGCCTGGGAGAGCAGGACGAGGAAGTCGGTGTTATCCAGTATGTTCTCAATCTCCCGGCTGGCCAAAAGGTCTTTCACGTTCTGGGTGAGGGCCGAGGGCACACAGCCCTTTTTGCGGAGCATCTTCCACACCGCCACGAAATAGCTGGCGGTCAGCGGGTCGCGCAGGAGGATGTGGAACTCGTCAAAGTAGCACCATGTCGCCGCCCCGTTCTGGTAGTTGGTATGCACCGCCGAGGTGACAAACTCGTTGGTGACGTGCATCGCAATCTTGCGGAGGTTCTCCCCCAGCCCTTTCAGCACGATGCACACCACGCGGGAGCTCAAGTCCACGTTGGTCGGGTGGTTGAACAGATTGAGGGAGCCCGTACAGTAGAGCTCAAGGGCCGTTGCCACGCGCTTTGCCTCCGGCTCCGGCTGTTTCAAGAGCTCCTCATACAAGTCTTGGAGCAGGGGCATTTTTGCGCCCTCCAGCCCCAGCGCAAGCTCCCGGTACACCAGCCGCACACAGCGGTCGATGACGGTTTTCTCTATGGGTTGCAGGCCGTCCTTGCCGCCCACCACCAGCTCACACAGCGAAAGAAGAAAATCCGCTTTCATGGAAAGGGGGCTGTCCTCGTCATTAAGCCCCATCTGAATATCCATCGGATTGATATGGTGGGGGCTGTCCGGGGCGATTTCGATGACCTGCCCGCCCAGCCGCCGCACCAGCGGGGAATATTCCCCCATCGGGTCAACGATAACGATGCGGTCTTGGGTCGCCAGAAAGACGTTTATCAATTCCCGCTTGGCGGCAAAGCTCTTGCCGGAGCCCGTGGAGCCCAGATACATCCCGTTAGCGGATTTCAGTTTTTTCCGGTCAGCCATGATGACGTTATGGGAAAGTGCGTTCATGCCGTAGTAGAGGGCCTGCCCGCCCATGCGGAGCTCCCTCGTCATAAAGGGAATGAAAATCGCGGTGGAGCTGGTGGTCATGCCCCGCTGTATCTGCACGTCATTGTAGCCGAGGGCCAGCGAGGACATAAAGCCCTGCTCCTGCTGCCAGTCCAGCCGCTTTAAGGCGCAGTTGTATTTCTGCGCGATGCCGGAGACGGTGAACACGTCATTCTCCAGCCGCTGGCGGGTGGGGGCGAGGTTGATGACGGTGAACGTCAAAAGGAACATCCGCTCATTCCTTGACTGCAAATCCCCCAAAAGCTCCGCCGCGTCCTTGCTGAACGTGATAAGGTCGGGGGGAAGAATATCCATGTCATACCCGGCGCGGACGGCCTTTTTCTGCTCCTCCACTTTCATCTTGTCGATGTCCGAGATTTTCCCCTTGATGGTCTTTATCGCCTTTAACTGGTCAACGGTCTGGATGTGCATGGTGACGGTGAGCTCCGCGTCCAGCTCCAGAACCTCCCGCAAAAGGCGGTCAGAGAGCTCGGACGCCAAAATCTGGAGATAGGACGCCGCGCCCCAGAAGCCGCCCACCTTAAAGAACCGGGAGCCCCTAAAGTCAAAGCCGCCGCTGGGGGTGATGAAGTCCTTTGTCCCCATGCCCGTTTTGGAAATATCGCCCCATGAAAAACGGAACGGCTCCCGCCGTCCGGGGTGCATCTGCCCATGTAAGAGGGCCAGCCGCTCCCGCCCGTCCAGCGGGGACGAGGGCACGCCCAGCCGGTGGAGGTTGCCCATCACGTCCGCCTCCACCCGGTCAAGCCGGGGCCGGGCGGCGGCAATCCCCCCGGCGGGCACGCCAAAGGTGATATATTTGGAGCGTTCAATCCCGTTGTTGCTCCGGGCAATCTGGCGTTTCAGCATCCCCACGAACTCGCCCCGGATGCTGTCAAAATCGTCCACCTGGGCGGGGATGTTCACATGGTAGCGGCTGGTGGAGTGGGAGCGGCGGTTGATAAAGGAGAGCTGGACGGGGAGCGCGCTGTCGAAGTAGTTGAGGAACGAGCTCCACCCGCTGAATATCGCGGACTGATCCTCGGTGGATGCCACGGAATAATTGATGTCCTCATATTCCACGGTCTTTGTGTAGAGCCCGCCGGGGAGCTGGCACACGCCGTCCGGGTGCATCGCCACATAGGGGATGGACTGCTGGGCGGACAACGCAGCCTTATTCTTTCGCCTGCTTGTTCGGTTTTCCATTCACTGCCTCCTTTCCCGCCTGCCCGGTAAAGGGCGCATAGATATTCCCGGTCTTGTAGGGCCTCACCCCGGGCCGCAGATACCGGGCCCGTATGATGTTCTTTACCACCTTTTCCAGCGGCAGGCCGTCCTTTTCATACATCGCCAGCAGGAACGCCGGGAGCATGATGCCCAGCATCAGAAACAGCGCCGCCGTGTTCCCAAAGGTATTCCGGGCCAGCAGGTAGGAGGGGACTCCCACAAGGGCCGCGCCGCCAAAGCACACAAGCTGGCGTTTCGTCAGATTGAAAGCAATCTTTGTCTTGATTTTGGATAAGTCGTTAGGTACATTCACATAGGGCATTTCAAGCCTCCTTTCTTTGGGACAAAATGTCCCGAAGTTTTGATATAATCACAATCCCTTTCCGCCAGCGGCCACAGCCGCCCGCGCCTGCATGATACGCTCCGTGGCCGGGCCGTAAAAGGCCGGGGCCGTCTCAAAGCAGATAAACTTCCGGCCCGTGTTCAGCGCGGCGATGGCCATTGTGCCGGAGCCCGCGCAGATGTCCGCCACCACCTCGCCGGGGCTGGTGTAGGTCTTTATCAGATACTCGCACAGCTCCACGGGTTTCTGGGTGGGGTGTACGGTATGGGCCACGGTCTGGAATGAAAGCAGGTTCCCCGGGAACCGCCGCCCGTCCTCCGAGCCGCTGCCGGAGCGGACAAATTTTCCATAGTTGGGGCTCTGGTCGCGGTGGGACGCGATTTTCTTATAGGGCTTGCCCTGCTCAAACTGCGGGTTATATAAGGGGAGTTTTTGGTAAAATACCAGAATGTTCTCCGTCTTTTTCAGCGGGGCGCGGCGGGCGTTGAGAAATCCCGTACAGCGGCTCTTATACCACACCCACTCATAGCGGAGCATGGAGAGGTTGGACGCGCCGAGGATTTTGTCATAGGGGCACTGCGCGAAGAACAGCACCGCCCCGGAGGGCTTGACGGCCCAGCGCACCGCCTCCCACAGCTCCGGGAGGGGCAGGGGCACGTCCCAATAGTTGCGGGTCGTGCCGTAGGGCGGGTCGGTCAGAAGCATATCAACTGAGTGCTCCGGCAGGGAGCGCAGGCCCGCGATACCGTCCATGAGGTAGAGCCCGGAGGGTTCCGGGTTAAGGTTTGGGACATTTTGTCCCAAAGCCGGGCTATCTGCCATCCCGTCCCTCCTTTCCCTTTGCCGGGGCAGAACGGGCGGCATTTTTCTGCGCGGCCTCCTTTCCCGCCTTGTCCATCTGCTCCCGGATGGGCGCGGGGCGCACCGCCTCGGCCCGGGCAATCAGCTTTTCAACCGCCGAATGGTACGCCTCCACCCCAGCCGCGTTCAGCCGCTCCTGGGTTCCCCGGTCATTGATACGCACCGTGGCCCGGTAGCCGGATCTGCTGGTGGGGTCGGGTTTTGAGGGCGCGCCTAAAAAGATGCCGTTCTGCCCGTTCACCACCTTGAAGTCGTCCACCACCACGCCGCCGAAATTGACGCTGGCAAAGCCTATCAGTTTGTTCTGGGGCTCAATGGGGCGCACCGTCACCTCGATGGGGATGGTGGCGGCGGCAAGGTTCTGCTCCACCCGCAGGGCCACGGCCTCGTCAATGGTGATGCCCTGGTGCTCGGCCAGCTCCGCGATGGGGGCCTCGAAAATCAGACGACGCATTTCCTCCTGGGCGGCCTCCGCCATTTCAGCGGTCTGCACCGCCGTCTGTGTGTTTGCCATAGATAAATCCTCCTTTCCGGGCCGGGGGATGACCGCCCCGCCCGTATAGTCGTAGCCTGCCGCGTGTATCGCGGACAGTGTTTCCGCTGATACCGCCCCATGCAGTTGCAGGTCGGTTTCAGCCATAAACGCCAGCATATCCCGCTGGTCAAATTCCTCCAGGAGCTTTCCGCCCCATGCCCGGCGCATCTCACCCTCCGGGCCCAGCTTGTACCGTCTCGGCATATCCGGCCTCCTTTCCCGGACTTTGGGACAAAATGTCCCGAAGTGCCGCTAAATCAGTGGGCCCCGAAGATGCTCCGGGCGATTGTCCCGGTCTTGAACAGCATGAAGCAGAGGAGCACCGTATAGCCCACGGTTCCCCATATCGCGCCGATGGGGTCGCCCCCGGTAGCGATGCCCTGCACCAGCACCGCATAGATGCCGACACAGACTAAAATCAGCATCCCTTGAAAGCCCACGGCAAAAAGGGATTTTAAGTAGTTCTGGCCCATGCCGCCCACCTCCCGGTTGGAGAGGGTGGCAACGGGGATGGGCGCAAGGCTGGTCAGCAGATATATTTCTATCATTCTTCCGTACACCAGCACGAAAATGATGATGCCCAGCGCCTGCATGGTAAGGCCGACAACGGAGGACTGGAGCCACAGCCCTAAAAGCGGGCCCAAATCCATCCCCTCCAGCGTGGTCTGGAGATTGTTTAACATATCCGGGGAAACCGCCGTGGAGCCCTGTATCAGCCCGGCAGAGCGGGAAATCACGCTCTGCGACACGTCAAAGACGGCCATCACGATATTGAATGTGTTGGAAAGTATCAGCACCGCGCACGCGGTCTTGAACATCCATTTGTAGAAGTTCGCCACGTCAACCTCGTGCATATTGTTTTTTTCAAGAAGCATCTGGATGAGCTCATAGGTAGCTACAAAGGTCAGCACCAGCCCGGCGATGGGTAAAATCACCGTCTCGGAAAGCTAGCGGATGAGGGAGAAAACCCCGGCGTTCCATGCCGCCGGGGTCGTCCCTACCTGCGCCGCAATCTCTCCGACTCTGGCATTGACGGTATCAAAGAGCCCCTCAAGGTTCCCCATGATGCCGCCGATCAGCAGCTCCCGCAGCCAGTCCTCAAGCCAGTCGGTGAGAAAGTCCATAAGCCGCCGCCCTTAAAACAGCCCCGACAGCAGGGGGATGAGGGTCGTGCCGATGACGATGATGCCGCCCCCGGCCATGAGCTGCTTCATGCCTTGACTTTTTGAGCCAGGATTGTCCGAGCCGTAGCCCTCCAGCAGATTGACAACGCCCCAAACGCCAAGGCCCGCGCTCAGCGCGATAACAAGGGTCTGCAAAGTGGTGATAGCGGATGCGAAAAATGCCATATAGTCCTCCATTTCTCCGGGATGTTCCCGGGTACAAGAAAAGCCGCCATATTCGGCGGCAGGTTGCTCCTTGGGACAAAATGTCCCAAAGCTATACAAAAGCGTCCGGGTCGTCCAAATCGTCATAGTTGAGGATGTCCTCGTCCTCGTCTATGGGCGTTTCGTCCGGCACGTCCGCCTCGTACACGGTGTACTGCTCGTTGGGATTGAGCTTTTTTATACGGCGGCAGATAAGCCGCTCCAGCGAAAAGGTGTTTTTCTTCTTGTCCGCCTCCGCCGTGTATCGGTAGTTGGGATGCTGTTTCAAATCATATTTCCGGGAATAGAACGGCGGCAGGCCACGCAGTTGCAGGATGCACCTGTCGCCGGGCATGGTGGCGAGCTCGGCGGGGGTCATAAGCTCCCGGCCCAGCCGTTGCGTGTTCTGGTTGTAGCTTTCCGACTGCCCACGGGAGCGGCCCTCGGTCTGTATGGAGATGGTGGCCTTGCCCAGCCAGTTCTCCGATATTTCCTTGATGGTGCTGGCCTCCCGGCCCCGAGGAACACCACGCTGTCCATGTTGCCTAAAATGGTTTCCGCGTTTTTATCATAGATGGCTTTACATTGGGCCAACTGCTGGTAGAACAGCGTCAGGCTCACCTCCCGGGAGCGGATGACCGCCACCAGCTTTTCGAGGTTGGGCACTTGCCCGGTGTTGGCGGCCTCGTCCCACAGCACCCGCACATGATGGGGCAGGCGGCCCCCGTGTACGTTGTCCGCCCTTTCACAAAGCAGGTTGAACATCTGCGAAAACGCCAGAGCTACAATAAAGTTGTAGGTGGTATCGGTATCGCTGATGATGAAGAACGCCGCCGTCCGTCTGTCCCCCAGCTTGTCAAGCTCCATCTCGTCATAGCTCATAATCTCCCTAAGCTGGGGGATGTCAAATGGAGCCAGCCGCGCACCGCATGAAATCAGTATGGAGCGGGCAGTCTTGCCGCTGGCCAGCTTGTACTTTTTGTACTGCTTGACCGCGAAACAGTCCGGCTTTCTCTTTTCCAGCCCGGCGAACATATAGTCCACCGCGTTCATAAAATCGTCATCGTCTTCCTTGACCTCCATGCCGGAAATCATGTCAACGAGGGTGTTCATGTTTTTATCCTCGTCCGGGCCCTCGAAGATGATATAGGCGATAAGGGCGCAGTATAGGAGCGTTTCTGATTTTGTCCAGAACGGGTCGCCCTCCTTGCCCTCGCCTTTGGTGTTAGCTATTAAGGTATTGACGAATTTCAAAATGTCGGTCTCGTTGCGGATATACGCTAACGGGTTGTAGTGCATGGAGCGGGAAAAATCAATGCTGTTAAAAACCTTGATTTTATATCCCTTTTTCTTTTGCAGGAAATACCCGGCCTGCTCCAGCACCCCGCCTTTTGGGTCTACCACCACATAGGAGGAATGGGCCTGCAGAAGCTGGGGCGTGAGCCAGAACCGGGTCTTGCCGGAGCCGGAGGAACCGACAACACAGCAATTCAAATTCCGGGCGTTGGCGGGGACGGCGGGCCGGGTGTTGGTGGTGAGAAATTCCGTCCCAGTCAGAATGATGTTGTTTTCAAACCTGGGGTCGGTGAACGGCTTGATGTCTTTTTCCGTTCCCCAGCGGGCCGAACCATACTCTTCATCCCGGCGATATTTTTGGGCTTTTTTGCTCTTCTGGTAGATAATCAGCCGGATCGCCACGGCCCCCACGATGCCCGCCAGCCAGTCAAAAGGATTGAGCCCCGGCGCGAAGTCGGCAAAGGCCGGGCCGAGGGCCGCCACCATCCCCACCAGCTTGTGGGCCAAATCCGCCCCCGCCGCCAGACGGTAGGCCGTCCCCACCTTTAGGCAGGCCCAGCCGATGAACAGATAGGGGAGGTTGGGCAAAAGGTACTTTTTCAGCTTATCTGTCCTCATGGGCGGCCTCCTTTACGCGGTCTTTCCTTTGGGGCGCGGGCTGGCGCAGTATCTCGGCGGCGGCCCGTCTGAGCTGTTCCCGGATGGGTATGCGGTTGTTCTTTGCCTTATCCAGCACCCTGCGGGAGTATTCCGAAAAACAAGCGGTGATTGCGTCCGCCTGCCCGCTCTTGAAGAACAGCAGATACTTGTCCGGCCCGGTCTTGTAAAAGGCATAGTCAACATTCCATTTCCGGGCCACCCGGTCAAATTCCTTTGGGGCCCCGGTGAGCTCGATGCTGTTTGTGGCCGCGCCGTGGGCCATGAGCTTTTTACGGACTGCCTGCCGTGAGGCGTCTGGTGGGCCCGGCGTTCCTTTTGTATCTTCCGGCCAGCCGCCCGGAGCGCATAGGCCAGCACCCGGGCCGTCAGCTTTCCCGTCCGTATGGATAACGCGATAGTGCGCCAGGAAACATCCTCGTCAATCAATCAAAACCGCCTCCTTTCATGGGGGATAGGCCCTCCGGCCTTTGGGACATTTTGTCTCGAAGTCACCGCTCCTCCCGGTTTGTTTCCGGGTGCTTGCGTTCAGCCGCCAGAGAGGAACGGTCAATCACTTCCTTGTAGGCGGCCATCTGTTCCCGGATGGAGAGCCGGGGGAGGGAAAAGACCTTGTGCTCCTTGGGAATATCCTCTATCCCGTGATAAACTTCTTTAATATCGCCCGTCTGGACGATATAGCCGCTGGGGGCAAGGTGGCCGTCCTCGTTGATGGATATGTCCCGCCCGTATGCCTCATAGTCAAAGTAGTCTTTCAGCTCGGCGGGGATCGGCAAGTCCTCCGCAAAATAACGGCCCAAATCCTCCTCGTTTTCAATCTCCGGGTAAAACTCAAAGCTGTCCAGATTTTCCGCAAGGTTGATGATGTCCGCCACGCTGGAGGTATGCGCCCCCATATGGAGCGCGGCCTCGAATTTTTCGATCTCACTTTGGGGGAGCTCCGAGAGCAGGCAGGCCAGATGGTTCAGCTCGTCCAGATTTTCATACTCGCCCAGATAGTCATAGAGCCCCAGCACATCGCCGTCAAAGCTGGTGATGAAAAATTCCTCGTAGCGTATGCCGTCCACGCCGATATTCTTTAACAGCGCCTCCACCGCCTGGGGGCTGGTGGGGAATTTCAGCGTTTCCCCCACCAGCTCGCCCTCGTTGTATTTCCCCAGATTGGTGATGTACGCCTCGAACAGCGCGGCCACGTCAGCGGCGGCCCTGGCCCTTGACGGTCAGGATGCCCTCAAGGGTGGTGGCGGTGATGCCCAGCCGCTGGGCCACGGCGATGTCGTTCTTCATGGACTCGGTGACGGTATGCCCGCACACTACCAGCACCCGGGAGCGGCGGAGCAGGTCGCGGCCAATGTCAATGCTGCTCTTGTGCTCCTCGGGAACCGCGTCATTGAGGAAAAGGGGCAGGAACAAGGCCGGACAGATAGGGGCAAAGCCCGCATCGTAGACCGCCCAGCAATACTGCGCGGCCAGCTCCGCATTTTCCGTATCGCCGCCATACCAAGCGGCGGTGATGTAAGCAAGGGGTCGTTTCATAGTCGTTTACCTCCGATATTTTAATAGTTGTCGTTCAGCCCTATCCCCCGCCCTTTCCCATTCATGGGAAAGGGGGCGGCTCTGGAGGATATATCCCCCGCCACCCCTCCCGGCGCGACGGGGGATATACCACCAGAGCCCCTCTCTAAAAGAACGCCATGCAAGGCGCGGGGGAGGGGCGCGGGAAAGAGAAAAGCCTCGGGACAAAATGTCTCAAGGCTTACTTTTCCCGGTCGGTCTTTTTCTCCGGCGCGGTGCGCTCCGGGGGCTGCTTCTCTTTCCACGCATCCAGCAGGGAAATGATCTGGTCTTTCATTTCCCGGGGCGTGGCGTCCTTGCCGAAATACTTGTTCAGCTCTGCGGCGGAAATAATCACTTTGTCTACCTCCTTTTTCTCACGGCTCAAAATGCCGTCAATGACATCGCCGTTCAGTTTCCCGTCCTTATCCAGCTTGCGGAGCTCCTGCGCCTGGGAGAGCGAGGGGGATGCCTGCTCGCCCTCAATGGAAACGGCGATAAACCTCTGGTTTTTGGGCTTGATGAACGAGATTTCCACGGCAGGGGTGAAAGACAGCTTTTTCTCGTTCACCATAGACTGGAGCTCCGGCACAAGCTCGGTCAGCCGGATATACCGCTGTACCTGCTTGTAATTCATGCCGTTTCGTTCCCCCACGATTTCCGTGGAGCGTTTCCCCACGTCCTTCGCGTCATCGCCCGCCAGCTTTGCCCCCTGGTGGCTGATGGCCTCCACCTGCATTTTCAGCGACTGCGCCTTTTCCATCGGCAAAATCTTTTCCCGGTGGCGCAGGTTGTCGTCCGTCATCGCAAGGACAGCCTCATCGTCCGTCATGTTGCGGACGATACACGGCATATTTGCGAACCCAGCCAGCTCACTGGCCCGCGATGATTTCATAGCCCCCGCCCTCGCGGGGACGCACCAGCGCGGGCTGGTGTACGCCGTTGTCCTTGACAGATGCTACAAGCCCTTTCATTTCCGCATCGTCCCGCACACCGAAAGGATGGTCTTTGAACGGGAACAGCTCCGAAAGTTTGAGATAGACGATCTCTTCCTTTTCAGCGCGGGTCGCGTCACGGGGCTGGGGCGGCGGCTCCGGCGCAGGCTGGGGAGCGGCGGGCCCCCGTCCCTCCCAGTTCGCTGGGCCCCGCCTTTTCTTCCTTGGGCTTGCGGCCCCGCCTGCCCTTGGGCTTATCCTCCGGGGCGGGCTCTTTTTCTTTGGCGGCCTTGCCCTTTTTATCGGGCCCCTTTTCCCCGGCGGCCTTATCCTCCGTGGTCGGGGTGGGCGGCTGTTCCGGTTCGGGCGGCTCGTTCTTTTCCACCTCCGCACGTTCCGCCGCCCGCCGCTCCGCCATCAGCTTTTCAATCTGGTCAGCGGATACACTCACCTCGCCGGGAGCACCAGCCGGGGCATCCTGGGCGGGCGCATCCACGGCGGCCTGCTCGGGAATGTTCTCCGGGGCCGGGGGCTCCGGCGCGGGTGTTTCCTGGGCAGGAGCATCCTCCGGGCCGGCATCGAACAAGCTGGGCTGGGGATTTTCCTCCGGGCTCACGTTTAATTTTTCGTCTGCCATTCGTTACCTCCTTTTTTAATTTCGTGAATGTTGCACAAATCTTGCACTAAAACTTTGTTGCTATTTTTTCGCCTCCCTCCCGGCTATCCACGCAAAAAAGCCGCCCGTTTTTTCATGCCGGACGGCTTTCTGCGTAATGTGATAGCTCAAATAATATTTTTTTGTGGTTGCTGGCTCCGAAAAGCCTTGATATTACAGTGTTCCTATTAAAACACAAGCATATGCTTGCTCCGTAACTTGTTTTTTCTTTTGCAGCTTATCCGTTCACTTCCATTCCGGGGATTGTACTGCTTTCCCGTCAAAGGGAGAGTGGTTCGGGGAACGGATAGGAAGGGAAAGGAATGGGTATTTTGTATATCTGTATTTCTTTTCTCTTTACTTAATAAATCAGTCTTTAGTATATCTTTATTTAATTGCATTGGATTTTCCGACGTCGGATTACCCAGTATCGGAAAATCCAATATCGGGTTGCCCGGTGTCGGGTTTTCCAATATCGGACAGGTTCGGTTGTGGTTCACTTGAAAAGCTGGCGTAGCTTCAGCACTCCTTTTGCTGTGGGTATGTTACGCAATAGAACGCCATTTTGCCGGAGGTATGTATAAATCCTTATCTCCAGCAGAAACACGCCCGCAAAGCCGCTTGTAGCAAGGCTCTTTTTACTTCTATTGCGTAACATGAGGGTATAAAAAGCGGCGTCCCCATTCTCCCTGCTATGGGATAGAGAAACGCCTTGTCTGTGCCATATTCAGATTCCATTTATTCTTTCAATGCTGTACTGATATTGGGGCTTGTAGGATTCCGGGCGGCATATCAAGGCTCTTTCCCTCAAAAGTAGTAAATTGGTAGTAAATTCAGCTTGAAATCCTGCTTGTATGCCCATAAATCAAGGCTTTTTTGAGATAATCAACCATTTTATTTTAAATAATTTTTATTTTTTTGTCAGAAATCTCTTGACAATTTATAATTTAAGTATTATTATATACATATACGTGTTATTGTATTAAAGTTTGGAGAGAATGTTATGAAAAAATGTATAGAAAGTGAAAACGAAAAATTGCACCATAGAATGAAAAGAATTATAGGACAGGTACAGGCAGTTGATAGAATGATTGAAGAAGATGTAGCTTGTGAAGATGTTTTGTCACAAATTAATGCAGCAAAATCTGCTTTGCATAAGGCAGGACAAGCTATTTTAGAAAGTCATTTGAAGTATTGTATTTCTAAAGGTATAGAAAATGGTGATGTAGAAGAAATAATGAAAAGTTTCTCAAAGGCTATGGAAAGATTTGCGAATATGAAATAAAAGAATAGCGTGATAACACTTTATTGATAGCAATTTGATAACATTATTTGGAATAGACTATAAATATAGAATAATAGAAAACAAATGAAGTCAAATAAAACCAGATACTCCATACAAAACTGTATAGAACTAAGTTTTAATTTGAGAGTGGGAGTAGTACCTAAAACTTCAGAAAGCCTTGAAATAGAAGGGTTTTTTGAACTGCTTTATCCTCTCTGATATTAAAATGATATTAAATTTTAGATAGACCTTTTCGTTGATTTGTATAAAGCGAAAGGGTCTATTTTTGTTTTAGGAATTTCTCCATTGTACAGATGGTGTAAATTTTCCACCACCATCACAAGTATAAGGAAAGTTTAACTTCCATTCAAAATATTCCTTTTTGGTAATTTGTCCATTTTTCAGCTCTGTTTTTCGAGTGAGCCATTCTGTTAAAAATTGGTTTACAAGGTTGTAATTGAGAAAAATACCTACTGGTGCAAGAGTAGTCCAATTATCAGAATTTTTGTATTCTACTTCTGTACTGAGTTCTGAGTTTTCGGTCATTTGAAATAGGTTGACTGTGTTAGGATTTAGTTCGTCCATCCAGAAAAAGGTCTGCATAATATCTTCAGCACTTCCAGAAACTTCCACATAGAAATTCAAGGAATTTACATGAAGTGCTTCGGCAATCTGGTTTAAAAGTTCTTTTTTAGGAGTTCGATAGTTTGTTTCATATTGAGCAATGCTGTTTTCAGTCAAACCAACTGCAAGACCTAATTCTTTTTGCGTCATACCCCTAAAAATACGAATTCGCTTTATTTTTTCACCAACAGTCATAGTATTTACCACCTTTTACAAATATTTTTGTATTTATTATAACTGATATTTTAGAAATAGTAAATATATAATAGGTATAGAAATTTTAACAAATAAGCGAATAGTAAAAGGTGATTGGTAAGTATGAATAAAAATTTATTTATAAAAGCAGAAGAAATAGCGAAGGAATTAGGAGTGTCAAAGCCATACGCGTATAAACTGATACGAAAGCTAAATGAAGAATTGAAAAATAGAGGTTTTATTACAATTTCTGGAAAGGTTATCAGACAATTTTTTGAAGAAAAAGTTTATGGGCTTAGGAAGGAGGAAAGTTATGTCGGCTTACAAAGATAAAAAGACTGGAAAATGGTTTGTGTTTTTCTATTATCGTGATTGGCAAGGTAAGAACAAAGGAAAAACAAAAAGAGGATTTCAAACCAAACGAGAAGCGTTGGAATGGGAAAGAGAATTTAAACAAAAACAAGAAACAAATCTTGATATGAGTTTTAAAAGTTTTGTTGAAATTTATAGCAAGGATATGAAAGCAAGAGTAAAGCTAAACACTTGTTTGACTAAGGAAAACATTATTCAAACAAAGTTAATTCCTGTTTTTGGTAGCAAAAAAATGAATGAAATCCGTCCTGCTGATGTAATTGCTTGGCAGAACAAAATGCTTGCTTACAAAGATGAAAAAGGCAATTCCTATTCAGAAACTTATTTGAAAACAGTATATAATCAGTTGAGTGCAATTTTTAATCATGCAGTAAGATATTATGAGTTGAAATCCAATCCTGCTGCAAAAGCTGGAAATATAGGCAAAGCTCAAACAAAAGAAATTGAGTTTTGGACAAAGGAGGAATATTTAAAATTTTCAGAAGCAATGATGGACAAACCACTTTCTTTTTACGCTTTTGAAATGCTTTACTGGTGTGGTATTCGTTTAGGAGAACTACTTGCCTTGACACCAGCCGATTTCGATTTTGAAAAAGGTGTAGTGACTATCAATAAATCTTATCAAAGGCTTCAATGTGAAGATGTTATCACTGAACCAAAGACTGCAAAAAGCAATCGTATAATACAAATGCCTGATTTTTTGGTTGAAGAAATGCAAGACTATTTAAAACTGCTTTATGGCTGTAAATCCACAGACAGAATTTTTCCAGTTACAAAAAGCTACCTCCATCATGAAATGGATAGAGGAGCAAAGACAGAAGGTGTAAAACATATTAAATTGCACAGTTTAAGACACAGTCATATTTCACATTTAATAGATTTAGGGTTTTCAGCAGTTGCAATTGCTGACAGAGTATGACATGAAAGCATTGACATCACTTATCAGTATGCCCACCTATTTCCTACCAAACAAATAGAAATGGCACAAAAATTAAATGTTGAAAGAGATGAGGAACTTGGAGAAAAATTTGGACAAGCAAGGTAGATGGCGAAATAAAACAGTTTCATTCAGAATGTAAAAGGAAGAAGTAACATTATTAAATAACCTAGTTGATTTATCAGGATTAACCAAGCAAGACTACATTATAAAACGACTTTTGTGTAAAGACGTTGTTGTAGTAGGCAACACAAAACTATACAAGGCTCTAAAAAAACACATAGAACAACTTTGTATAGAATTAAAAAATTTATCAACTATGCAAGAAATTAACGATGTATCACTGTCGACAATTCAATTTATTAATCAAATTTTAAAGGATATGAAGGAGGAAAAACAATGAATAAAGAAAAAAAGATTGTCCCTATTTCATCTGTTGGCACAGATAAAGGACAATCAATGTACACTAACAAAAGTATATCAGAAAGCCAGAAAAAAAGCAATTTACAAGCCACAGAAAATTTAAAAAATTTTGAACAGGGGGTGTTGGAAACGATTACAATGGAAGAATTGTATGACACAGTTTATCCACTAAAGGCTGCTGTTGTTGATAAATTAATTTATAATGGTACATACCTTTTTGTAGGTGCTCCAAAAATCGGAAAGTCGTTTTTGATGGCACAACTAGGCTATCATGTCAGTATGGGTTTACCTTTGTGGAATTATCAAGTCAGTCAAGGAAGTGTTTTATACTTAGCATTGGAGGACGATTACAGCAGAATACAAAAAAGATTGTCAAGAATGTTTGGTATGGAAAGTACGCCTAATTTTCATTTTGCAACAAAATCAAAAGCATTAAATGAAGGATTAGAAGAACAGCTTACTCATTTTATCAATGAGCATCCAGATACAAAGTTAATTATGATTGATACTTTGCAAAAAGTAAGAGAAATCAATGGTGAAAGATATAACTACTCCAATGACTACGATATTGTAATGAAATTGAAACAGTTTAGCGAGAAACACAACATTTGTATGCTTATTGTTCATCATACCAGAAAATTGCAATCAGAGGATTGTTTTGATATGATTTCTGGCACGAATGGTTTGCTGGGTGCCGCCGATGGAGCCTTTATACTTCAGAAGACGAAACGCATTGATAACAAGGGTATACTTGATATTGTTGGACGTGACCAATAAGACCAAAAAATTTATTTGGAGTTTGATAGAGAAAAATGCCTGTGGAAATTTATTAAAATGGAAACAGAGTTGTGTAAAGAACCACTTGACCCAATTGTAAAAATGGTTGGCGAAATGGTAATAAAAAATAAATCAGATTGGATTGGAACTGCTTCAGAATTAGCTGCACTGCTACCAAAGGAAATATCACCAAACGCTTTGACAAGACGTTTAAATGTTAATGCAGAGCGATTGCTTGAGGAGTTTAACATTTATTACGAAACAAACCGAAATAGGACAGGCAGACAAATCAAGTTGACATTGATAAAAAAATAAAAAGTGTGACGATATTTTGTTTGAATATCGTCACATAAAAAGAAAAATATCAAATAGCTAAAAACATTAAATTTACAAGGTTTTTAAGACATAAAAGTGGTAAAAAAATGATAAATGTGACGATGTGACGGTATTTTAGACAGCAGGGAAAATATAAAAAATATCGTCAATATCGTCACAGATACAAAAAATATAAAATAAGGCAGCAAGAAAACCTTGATTTTACAGCATTTTTTGAATGTGGAGTTTGAAAAAAAGTATGACGATATTTTTAAATTTAACAGATAAAATATCGTCACAAAATTAAAAAATAAAGGTGTAAAATATGAAGCAAGTACAAATTAGTGAGGATTTATTTTTATCACTAATAAAATACCATATTTTGGAATATTGCAGTGATGAGGAAAAAATTGTAAAAGGATTACAAGAAAAATTTGATAGAGTAGTCAATAGAAGTTTGTATACAAAATATAAAACAGCTCCATCAGAAAAGGAGAAAGAAAAAGCAAGACAAGAATATTTAAATAAAAAGGAAATACACTCCAGCTTTCGCTAGTAGGATTTTTCCATTGATTACTAATGACAGAAACGTGTCACGTTTCTGTTTTTTAGTTGACAAGGAGAATTGCTTTTTTAAGTGCAAAAAGCAGTAATTTGGAATAAGTGTATAGTTCGGAATATTGTATGTACAATGTTTTTAGGAATGAGTATGAGCGGAAGTATATAAAGTCAATAAAATAAAAACAGCCTTCAGAAGTGTTGTATCTACAACGCTCTGAAAACAAATATAAGGTATTCATATTATTTTATAAATTATAGGGTGTATATATAATGTATGTATATATATATTATATATAGAGGGTAGTATTGTTATTATCAATAATTTTCTTTCCTAATAGCAAAAAAAGTAGAAAGAATTTTTCTTTTCAGCTATTAAGAAAGATTTTTTTTGCAAAATTTACATAAAAGTAGCTTTATTTTTTGATAGCAATATTATTTTATAGTATAAAAAGGGAAAAAAGAAATTTTCTATTTTAAACTGCTAAAGGGAAATTTTTTGATTAAAGATTTTGTTTAAAATCATTTTATTTTTGATGGTAAAATTCATATATAGTACAATAAAAGTGATGTTCTAAAAAAGGAAAAGCCACGCCGAAGGCGTTTTGCAAATTTCAAAAAAATTTGCATTTGGGGTTTGGGGGTGCTGAATGTCCAGTGGACATTCGTTTAGCACCGACCGGAGCAAAGCGTAGACACGCCCCAACAAGCATGGAAAGGGATATCCCTTTCCACTGCTTGCACTCGATGCAGCTCTACCTTTGTATACAGTTTTTAGAATTACCAATTATTTTCTAAATTATTCGAAAGCTTAAAAAAATAGTCAAAAAAACTTTGATTATTTTATTAGCAATAGAGTTTTTGCTTATCGAAATAATTTCTGCTTGTATTCATTTATAAGCCTTACTATTCTATTTTTTTATAATTTTGAAATATATAAATTTAATATACTGATTGTTGATATATGAAATTAGTAGAGTAATATTTTTGAAAATTATCTATCTACATATAATATTAATAATACTTTTTGATGATTAATCTTTTTCTATTCATTGATTTAATCATATATTGATTTTATATTTTGCAAGAATTTATTAAAAGGATATAAGTTTTCTTTCTTTATTTTATATATAAATAATAAATTTTAAAAATACAATATAATATTTATATAAAAATGATAGTATAAAAATGTTAAAAAAGTAAAATATAGAAAATATGTCTATTTTTTATTGACAAAAGTATAGATTAGATATATATTATATACATCCTACATTGAACGTTATACATATGGTGAATAATACATACTATTTAGGAGGGGAATGCTATGAAGAAAAAAATATTATCGACATTAGTGGTTGTTAGTTTAGCTATCACAACATTAATGGGATGTGGAAACGATAATATTTCACAGAAGAACGCAGAGGGGTATCAAAAAATAGAATTGATTATGGCAGTGAATGGTACAGACATACAAATTGATACACTTGTTGCGAAAAAGTTTTCAGAACTTGTTGCAGAAGAATCAAATGGCAATATCGAAATTATTGTATTTCCAAATGACCAGCTTGCTGGAGGAAATGCTACAAAAGGAATTGAAATGATAGCAGATGGTTCTGTTGATTTAGCGGCATATGCGAGCAGTGTAATATCTGTATTAGACGAAAGGTTTTTAGTTGGAACAATTCCATGGAGTTACAACAATTATCAAGAAGCAAGAAAAGCGATTGATGAAAGCGGCGGAGAATATTATGCAAATCTATTAAAAGAATATGATATCACATTTTTAGGTTCTTTTCATAACGGTTTTAGACAACTTACAAATAGCAAACATGCTGTCAAAACTCCAGAAGATGTAAAAGGATTAAAAATAAGAGTACCAGGTGGAGAGGTATATATGGGAGTATTTAATACTTTTCGTGCAGACCCAGTTGCTATGAGTTGGAGTGAAGTATTTACAGCAATACAACAGGGAACAATAGATGGACAGGAAAACGGTGTCAGTATCACAGATACATCAAAAATGTATGAAGTACAGGATTATTTAACACTTTGGAACTATACATATGAAAATGATTTATTTGTAGCAAATTCAACAATATGGAATGAATATTTACAGCCAAAAACAAGAGAATTATTACAAGAAAAGGCAAAAGAGGCTTGTGAATGGGGCAGAGATTATTTAGAGGAACAAGAAGAAGTTATTATCAATAAATTTGAGCAAAACGGTATGGAAGTAACCAGACTAACGGAACAAGAATTACTTCCTTTTAAAGAAACGGTAACCGATTTAAGAAAAAATCTTATGGATAAATATGGCGAAGATGCTTGTGAAGCATTTCAAATTAAATAAATGAAAAAGGAGGAATAAAAATATGATAGCATTAGGTTGTGACCATGGCGGATATTATTTAATGCAAGAAGTAATTGCATATTTAGAAAAAGAAAATATTGTTTATCAAAATTTTGGTACAAATTCAGAAAGCTCTTGTGACTATGCAGTTTATGCTAAAAAAGTAGCTCATGCAGTAGCAAATGGAGAATGTGAAAAAGGAATATTGATATGTGGTACAGGTATTGGTATCTCTATTGCAGCAAATAAAGTCAAGGGTATTCGTGCAGCACTCTGTGGAGATTGTTTTTCTGCAAAGGCGACAAGAGAACATAATGATGCCAATATATTAGCAATGGGAGCAAGAGTTGTAGGCGTTGGGCTTGCATTAGAAATTGTAAAAGTATTTTTAAATACACCTTTTTCAAATGAAGAAAGACATATCAGAAGGATTTCACAGATAGAGGAAGAAAAGGGGTGAGAAAATGAATTTTAAAAAGTTTTTAAACAACATAGAGGAAATATTATGTGCTATTTGTTTGAGCGTTATGACAATTATAGCATTTATGAATGTTGTTTCTAGGTTTTTATTGTCTGCGTCTCTATCATTTACAGATGAAATTACAACATATTTGTTTGTACTATTAAGTCTTATGGGTTCTGCTGTAGCAGCAAAAAGAGGGGCACATTTGGGGTTAACTGTTTTGACAGATATTGTAAGCCCAAGTGTCAAAAAAATATTAAAAATCATAGGTTTTGTGTTTGCCATAATATTTAGCAGTTCTATATTTTATTACGGTATATTTATGGTACAAAGTCAAATGCAAAGAGGACAGGTAACAGCAAATATGCAATGGGCAGAGTGGATATTTGGTTCTTTTGTACCAATTGGAGCTTTCTTTCTTACGTTACGATTTATACAGGTTTTGATTGCTGAAATCAAAACAAAACCAGAAACGGAAAAGGAGGAAGTGTAAATGGTTGCATCGTTTTTATTTATTACATTTGCAGTATTACTTTTTATTGGAACACCTATTGCAGTCTGTCTTGGTATTTCTAGTATGGGAGCAATGATACTACAAGGAGCAGGTAGACCACTTGATATTGTACTTGGCACATTGCCGCAGCTTGTATCTGCTGCAACAAGTAAATTTGTTTTATTAGCAATTCCATTTTTTATACTTGGCGGAAATATTATGGAAAAGGCAGGTATTTCTCAAAAGTTAATAGCACTAGCACAGGCGTGTGTAGGGCATTTAAGAGGCGGCGTTGCTATGGTATGCGTTATTGTTGCTTGTTTCTTTGCAGCAATATCTGGTTCTGGACCAGCAACAGTTGCAGCATTAGGATTGATATTGATACCAGCTATGATTAAAGTAGGATATTCTCCTGCATTTTCAGCAGCGCTAATGGCAACAGCGGGAGCAATAGGTGTTGTCATTCCTCCATCCATTACATTAGTTGTATATGGTTCTATATCGGATACTTCTATCGGAACACTTTTTATAGCAAGTGTTTTGCCAGGACTTTTAATGGGGTTAGCGCTTGTAATTACAGCATTGATTGTTGGTAGAAAATCAGATCTTGAAGTATTACCAAAGGCAACACCTCAAGAAAGATGGAAGGCTTTAAAAGAAGCATTTTGGGGGCTTTTGATGCCGATCATCATATTGGGCGGTATTTATGGAGGTGTGTTTACACCTACAGAAGCCGCAGCAGTTTCAGCAGTATATGGGTTATTTGTTGGCGTATTTATATATAAAACAGTAAAATGGAAAGAATTTTATAAAATATTAGTAGATTCTGCATCTACTACCGCAACAGTTATGTTAATTACAGCAGCAGCAAGTATTTTTGCATACATATTAACAAGGTCGAGAATAGATGTTGCTATCAATGAGGCATTGATTAATATAACAGGCGGAAATAAAATCATATTCTTTATGATTGTAAATGTAATACTTTTAATTGCAGGTTGCTTCTTAGATTCTACATCAGCATTATATATATTTGTACCACTTTTTGTTCCAGTAGCAAATAGTTTAGGAATTGATTTGGTACATTTGGGTGTTGTTATGATAGTCAATCTTGCCATTGGATTGGTAACACCGCCAGTAGGCGTTAATTTATATGTTGCTTGTGGTATTGCAAAATGTAGCTTAAAAGAAATATCGGTTGCTGTACTTCCTTTGATTGCTGCATCGCTCATTGTACTTCTTTTAATTACGTATGTACCAGCAATATCATTACTATTTATATAATATTATTTTAATGAGGTGAATGAATATGAAAGAAATCAGTGTAAAAGAGTTAAAAAATATTGCAACAGATTTAAGAAAAAAAGCAGTTAGTATGATTTATGAAGCACAATCAGGACATCCAGGTGGTTCTTTATCCGCAGCAGATTTTGTAGCAGCTTGCTATTTTAGAGAAATGAACATTGACCCTAAAAATCCAAAATGGGAAGATAGAGATAGATTTGTACTTTCAAAAGGTCATGTTTGCCCAATACAATATGCAGCATTGGCAACATTGGGATATTTTCCATTGGATGTATTACATACATTAAGAAAAGAAGGTTCTATATTACAAGGACATCCAGATATGAAAAAATGTCCAGGTATTGACATTTCTACAGGTTCATTAGGACAAGGACTTGCTTGTGGTGTTGGTATGGCGTTATGTGCAAAATTAGATGAAAAAGATTATAGAGTGTTTGTTGTAGTAGGAGATGGAGAGGCACAAGAAGGCGAAATTTGGGAAGCGGCACAAACAGCAAACAAATATAAACTAGATAATTTGATTGTATTTGTAGACAATAACAATTTACAATTAGATGGTACTTGTGATGAAGTTATGCCCAATATTGATTTAGGAAAGAAATTTGAAGCATTTGGATTTGAGAATTACGAAATTGATGGACATGATATGCAACAAATTGTAGATACATTGGATAAAATCAAAGCATCTAAAAATGGAAAGCCAAAATGTATATTTGCTCATACGATAAAAGGAAAAGGTGTTTCTTATATGGAAAATGAATGTGGTTGGCATGGTGTTGCACCAAATGAACAGGAATACAAACAAGCAATGGAAGAATTAGATGCGCAAATGCTGTAATATAAAGGAGGATAAGAATATGAGTGAAGTAAAAAAAGCAACAAGAGAAGGTTTCGGAGAAGAAATTGTAACACTTGGTAAAAAAAATAAAGACATATTTGTAGTAGATATTGACATTGGAAAATCATGTAAAACAGGAGCATTTTTAAAAGAACTGCCAAAACAACATATCAATGTAGGAATTGCAGAGCAAAATGGTGCTGGCGTTGCGGCTGGTATGGCAACTTGTGGAAAAATTCCTTTTGTTGTAACATATGCTGTATTTGGTTCATTGAGAATATGCGAAATGATACGTCAAGAAATTTGTTACCCTAATTTGAACGTAAAAATTGCCTGCTCTCATGGTGGTGTAACTCCTGCAAATGATGGTGCAAGTCATCAAAGTATTGAAGATATGGGCGTTTTAAGAACAATTCCTAATATGACAGTAATTATGCCTGCTGATTATGTTGCAGCAAAAAAATTAACAAATGCAGCAGCAGAAATGTATGGTCCTTGCTATTTGAGATTTACAAGAGATGCTATACCAGTTATTTATGATGAAAATGCAGAGTTTGTCATTGGAAAAGCAAATGTATTAAAAGAGGGAAAAGACATTGCTATTATTGCAAATGGTGATACCGTTATTATTGCATTAAAAGCAGCAGCAGAACTTGCAAAACAAGGTATTGCTGCAAAAGTGGTAGATATGCACACCATTAAGCCCCTTGATGTTGATGTAGTAAACCAATGTATTGATGAAATTGGAAAAATCATTACCATAGAAGACCATAATATATTAAATGGTTTGGGTAGTGCAGTAAGCGAAGTGGTAGCAGAAAGAGGAAAAGGTATTGTGAAACGTATTGGTATACAAGACCAATTCGGACAGTCTGCACCTTATGAAAGATTACTTGAAATGAATGGTATTACAGTAGAAAACGTTGTGGAGATTACAAAAAAATTGACAAAATAACTTTTATAAAATAATATCCTATGTTTATCAAAGTATGTTATATATAGAATTTAAGGAGGAAATCAATTATGTTAGATTTTAAGGAACAAGTTATCATTGTAACAGGAAGCGGCTCACCAAAAGGCATTGGAAAAACAATCGCGAAAACATTTGCAAAACAAGGCGGAACAGTTGTTATTGCAGATATGAATACAGAAGGAATTGCAAATACAGTAAAAGAAATTGAGCAAGAAGGTGGTAAAGCATTTGGCATCGAATTAAATGTAACAGATAAAGAATCTGTTGATAATATGGTAAAAACCATTATGGATAAATTTGGTAGAATTGATGTACTTGTAAATAATGCAGGTATTTCACAAAAAGTAACTGTGGAAGATATGACATTAGAAGATATAAAAAGAATATTTAATGTAAATATGTTTGGTTTATTCCTTTGTACACAGGCTTGTATGAAACCAATGAGACAAGCAAAATATGGTAGAATTGTCAACCTTTCTTCTGTATCTGGAAAAAGAGGTGGAGGTGTATTTGGTGGAGCACATTATTCTGCATCAAAAGCAGCAGTATTAGCATTTTCAAAAAACCTTTCCAGAGAAATCTCTGCAGATGGTGTCACAATTAACAGTGTTTGTCCTGGTTTAATCAATACAGAAATATGGAAGTCACTTCCAAAAGAAGATACGCAAAAAGTAATTGATGGTATTCCTATGGGACGTCCTGGTGAAACACAAGAAGTTGCAAATGCCATTGTTTTCCTTGCTTCAAAAGAAGCATCTTACATAACAGGAGAAGAAATTGACATCAATGGCGGTTCTCATATGGACTAATGAAATAGCATAAAAAAAATTTACTGCGGATATTTTTTAAATACTTAAATAACCATAATATTACTTTATAAAATACCTTCAATGATATATCCGCAGTAATCTTTTTATGGAGGGATAGTATGAAAACAATCGCAATATTAACAAGTGGCGGTGATGCTCCTGGTATGAATTCCGCTATTCGTTCTGCTGTTAGAACTGCATTAAATTATGGTATGAATGTAATAGGAGTCAACAGAGGATATAATGGGCTTTTAAATGGCGATATTGTAGAACTGAATAGTAATTCTGTTACTGGTATTGTGCAAAGAGGCGGAACAATGCTTTATACTGCAAGATGTAAAGAATTTTTTCAACCAGAAGGAATACAAAAGGCAGTTCAAAAAGCAAAAGAGGTTGGCATTGATGGATTAATTGTGATAGGAGGAGATGGCTCTTTTCATGGTGCAATAAAACTTTGTCAACAAGGACTTCCAACAGTAGGCATACCAGCAACCATTGACAATGATATTGAATGTACAGATTATACTATAGGATTTGATACAGCGTGCAATATTGCAGTAGAGGCAATAGACAGATTAAGGGATACTGCAAGAAGTCATGAAAAATGCAGTATTATAGAAGTAATGGGAAGAAATGCAGGATTTTTAGCATTAAATGTAGGTCTTGCCGTAGGAGCAGCAGATGTACTTGTTCCAGAAAGAAATATAAAAAATGATGTTTGTTGTAATATTTTAGAAAGAAAAAAACAAGGAAAAACACATCATATTATTGTTGTTTCAGAAGGTTGTAATATTGATTTAAAACAAATGGCTGAAACAATAGAAAAGGAAACTTCTATTTCTTCAAGAATTACCATTTTAGGACATATACAAAGAGGTGGTTCTCCTACTATGCTTGACAGAGTTTATGCAGCAAAAATGGGAAATTATGCAGTAAGACTTCTTGAAAATGGAAAATATAACAGAGTGGTAGCAATACAAAGAGATGCTGTTGTGGACTTTGATATACAGCAAGCCCTTGATATGAAAAAAACAATAGACTGTAATGCTTTAGAAATCTGTAAGATGATTTCAAAATAAACAAACATTTTTGTTCAACTGATTTTTTTGTTGTGAATATAACAAAATAACAGTATAATATTTAGTATATTATGTTATATGAAAAAGGTAGGTTGGATAATAATGGTAAATAAATCGAAAGACATAGTGTTAAAACCTATTAATAAAGAATCAGTGGTACAACAAGTGATTGATAGACTGACAGAAGCAATGATTTCAGGAGCATTAAAACCTGGTGACAAAATACCGACAGAAATGGAAATGTCGGAAACATTTGGCGTAGGAAGAAATTCTATACGTGAAGCAATAAAAATACTTGTTTATCTTGGGGTGTTAGAAATAAAACGAGCTGATGGTACATTTGTTAGAAATGGATTTACGGATTCTATGATTGACCCAATGATATATGGCATTATATTGAATGCTGATGAATCCTATGTAGAATTAAAAGAGTTTAGAGAGCTGATGGAGCAGAGTATAGTTCGTTCTGCTATAAAAAAAAGTACAAAAAAGGATATTGAATTATTGCATGAAAAATATAAAGTTTTGGAATCTGTCATTATGGAAGAAAATACAGATATTGCTCATATTTTTCAAGCGGACAATGATTTTCATGATACCATATCTGCAATGATGCATAATTCTCTTATGATAAAAATAAATTCTGTTGTAAGAACACTTACATACAGCTTAAGATTAAAAACAGTTACATTTATGATAGAGAATGGCAGTAAACAGGAACTTTTAGATGCACATAAAGATATCTATGAAGTCATAAAAAATAAAGATTTTGATAGAATAGAATCCGTTATACATGCAAGTTATTTTTATGACAGAATATAAATATCATACCCTTATCTTTTTGATAAGATAGGGGTATTTGATTTTTCTCTTATCTTTTTTCTCGTTTTATTTCACACTTTTTATAAGCAATAAAGAAAGATAGGAGAGAAAAATTATGAGAAAATATATAGTAGCACCTTCTTTACTCGCTGCTGATTTTGCACATTTAGCACAAGAAATACAAAAAGTTGAAGGTGTTGGAATAAACTATTTGCATTTGGATATTATGGATGGCACTTTTGTACCAAGCTATTCTTTTGGATTTCCAGTTTTAGAGAGTATTCGTAAAATTAGCAATTCTTTTTTTGATGTGCATTTGATGATAGAAAATCCAGATAGATATTTGAATGATTTTGTGAAAGCAGGTGCAAACGGTATTACTGTTCATACAGAAACATGCAAACATTTAGACCGAACGATACAGAAAATTCATGCATTAGGGGTAAAAGCAGGTGTTGCTTTAAATCCAGCTACACCACTGTCGGTATTGGATTGGGTATTACATGAGGTAGATATGGTGTTACTTATGACTGTTAATCCTGGTTTTGGAGGACAAAAATTTATTCCGTGTATGCTTGAAAAAATTACAGAATTACACAATAGAATCATAAAAAATAATTTGAATATAGATATTCAGGTAGATGGAGGCATATCAGAAAAGAATATAGAACAGGTAATAAAAGCAGGTGCAAATATATTTGTGGCAGGCTCTGCAATTTTTGGACAAGATGTAGAGAAAAATGCAAATATATTTTTACAAAAAATAGGACAGTTAATTTAAAAATAGTATTGCTTCATAAACTAGTTTTGCTGTAATAAATATATGGCAACAATTTGGCAACAAAAAATCAGTAAGTCAGAATAAAATATGGAATTGATATAAAATATCGGCAAAAATAATACAGAAATGAAACATATGTATTTAAGTTCTGTTTGAGCTTGCCGAGTGGGAGTAGTACCTAAAACTTCAGGAAGCCTTGAAATAACAGCATTTCTGAAACTGCTTTATCCTCTCTGATATTACTTTGATATTAAAAACTTACATAGACCTTTTCGTTGATTTGTATAAAACGAAAGGGTCTATTTTTATTTTAGGAATTTCTCCATTGTATAGATGGTGTGAATTTTCCACCGCCATCACAAGTATTAAGGAAAATTTAACTTCCATTCAAAATATTCCTGTTTGGTAATTTGTCCATTTTTCAGCTCTGTTTTTCGAGTGAACCATTCTGCTAAAAATTGGTTGACTAAATTATAGTTGAGAAAAATGCCTACAGGTGCAGGAGTAGTCCAAGCGTCAGAATTTTTATATTCTACTTCTGTGCTGAGTTCTGGGTTTTCGGTCATTTGAAATAGGTTGACTGTATTGGGATTTAACTCGTCCATCCAGAAAAAGGTTTGCATAATGTCCTCTGCACTTCCAGAAACTTCTACATAGAAATTTAAGGAACTTACATGAAGTGCTTCGGAAATTTGGTTTAAAAGTTCTTTTTTAGGAGTTCGATAGTTTGTTTCATATTGAGCAATGCGGTTTTCAGTCAAACCAACTGCAAGACCTAATTCTTTTTGCGTCATACCCCTAAAAATACGAATTCGCTTTATTTTTTCACCAACAGTCATAGTATTTACCACCTTTTACAAATGTTTTTGTATTTATTATAACTGATATTTGTAAAATAGTAAATAAAAAATTAACAAATATGTGAAATAAATACTTGTATTAACAAAAAAGATAATGTATAATAGACATAGAAATTTTAACAAATAAGCGAATGGTAAAAGGTGGTTGGTAAGTATGAATAAAAATTTATTTATAAAAGCAGAAGAAATTGCGATAGAATTGGGTGTATCAAAGCCATACGCTTATAAACTCATACGAAAACTAAATGAAGAATTAAAAAACAGAGATTTTATTACAATTTCTGGAAAGGTTAATAGGCAATTTTTTGAAGAAAAAATTTATGGACTGAGAAAGGAGGAAAGTTATGTCAGCTTACAAAGATAAAAAAACTGGAAAATGGTTTGTATTTTTCTACTATCGTGATTGGCAAGGTAAAAACAAAGGAAAAACAAAAAGAGGATTTCAGACGAAACGAGAGGCACTGGAATAGGAAAGAGAATTCAAGCAAAAACAAGAAACAAACCTTGACATGAATTTTAAAAGTTTTATTGAAATCTACAGTAAAGACATGAAGGCAAAATTGAAATTAAACACATGGCTTACAAAAGAAAACATCATTCAAACAAAGTTAGTTCCTGCCTTTTGAAACAAAAAGATGAATGAAATCCGTCCTGCTGCAAAAGTTGGAAATATGGGAAAGGCTCAAACAAAAGAAATTGAATTTTGGACAAAAGAAGAATATTTGAAATTTTCAGAAGCAATTATAGATAAACCATTGTCGTTTTATGCTTTTGAAATACTTTACTGGTGTGGTATTCGTTTGGGAGAGCTACTTGCGTTGACACCAGCCGATTTCGATTTTGAAAAAGGCGTTGTAACGATTAACGAGTCTTATCAGTGAATTTAAGGAGAAGATGTTGTTACAGAACCGAAAACAACAAAAAACAATCGAACAATACAAATGCCTGATTTCTTGGTGGAAGAAATAAAAGACTATATAAAATTACTTTATGGCTGTCAATCTACAGATAGAGTTTTTCCTGTTACAAAAAGTTACCTCCATCATGAAATGGATAGAGGAGCAAAGACAGAAGGTGTAAAACATATTAAATTGCACAGTTTAAGACACAGTCATATTTCACATTTAATAAATTTAGGGTTTTCAGCAGTTGCGATTGCTGACAGAGTAGGACATGAAAGCATTGATATTACATACCAATATGCACATCTTTTTCCTACGAAACAAATAGAAATGGCACAAAAATTAAATGAAGAAAGGGGTGAGTGACTTGGAGAAAAATTTAGATAAACAAGGCAGATGGCGAAACAAAACGGTTTCATTCAGAATGTCAAAGGAAGAAGTAAGACTATTAGATAACCTAGTAGCTTTATCTGGTTTAACTAAACAAGACTATATTATCAAAAGATTACTTTGTAAAGATATTGTAGTAGTAGGCAATACAAGAGCATACAAGGCTCTAAAAAATCATATAGAGCAGATTTGTATAGAACTGCAAAAACTAACAAATGGAAATGAAATTGATGATGTGACAACATCAACAATTCAATTTATAAGTCAAATTTTAAAGCATATGAAGGAGGAAAACAAATAAGTAAAGAAAAAAAAGATTGTTCCTATTACATCTGGTAGCACAGACAAGGAACAATCAATAAATATTAAAAAAAGTATAACAGAAAAACAACAAAAAATCAATTTACAAGCCACAGAAAATTTAAAAAATTTAGAACAGGAGGTGTTGGAAACGATTACAATGGAAGAATTGTACGACACAGTTTATCCGCCAAAAGCAGCAGTTGTTGATAAACTGATTTACAACGGCACATATCTTTTTGCTGGTGTTCCTAAAATTGGAAAATCATTTTTAATGGCACAGTTAGGCTATCATGTCAGTATGGGTTTACCTTTGTGGAATTATCAAGTCAATCAAGGTTCTGCATTATATTTAGCATTAGAAGACGATTTCAGCAGAATACAAAAAAGATTGTCAAGAATGTTTGGTATGGAAAGCACACCTAATTTTCATTTTACAACAAAATCAAAAGCATTGAATGAGGAGTTAGAAGAACAGCTTACTAATTTTATGAAAGAGCATCCAAATACAAAATTGATTATGATTGACACTTTGCAGAAGGTAAGAGAAATCAATGGTGAAAGATATAATTACTCAAACGATTATGATATTGTAATGAAGTTGAAACAGTTTAGTGAAAAACATAACATTTGTATGATGATTGTTCATCATACCAGAAAATTGCAATCAGAGGATTGTTTTGATATGATTTCTGGTACGAATGGTCTGTTGGGTGCTGCCAATGGAGCTTTTATACTTCAGAAGACGAAACGCATTGATAACAAGGGAATTTTAGATATTGCTGGACGTGACCAACAAGACCAAAAAATTTATTTGGAATTTGACAGAGAAAAATGCTTGTAGAAGTTTATCAAAATGGAAACAGAATTGTGCAAATAACCGCTTGACCCAATCGTAAAAATAGTTGGAGAAATGGTAACAAAAAATAAATCTGATTGGAGCGGAACGGCTTCAGAATTGACCGCTTTATTGCCAAAAGAAATATCACCAAATGCACTAACAAGACGTTTAAATGTCAATGCAGAAAGGCTACTTGAAGAATTTGGTATTTTATATGAAACAAACCGAAACAGAACAGGAAGACAAATCAAGTTGAGATTGACGAAAAAATAAAAAATGTCAAATCGCTAAAAACATTGAATTTGCAAGGTTTTTAAGACATAAAAGTAGTAAAAAATGATAAGTGTGACAATGTGACGGTATTTTAAACAGCAGGGAAAATATAAAAAATATCGTCACAAATATCCTGAAAAAATAAATTCAAATGTATGAAAAGTATTGATTTTACTGGATTTTATGATAATTGATTTAAAAAATAAAAAGAAAACAGTGTGACGATATTTTAAAATTTAACAGACAAAATATCGTCACAAAATTAAAAAGTAAAGGTGTAAAATATGAAACAAGTACAAATTAGTGAGGATTTATTTCTATCGCTGATTAAATACCATATTTTGGAATGTTATAATGATGAGGAAAAAATTGTAAAAATGCTAAAGGAAAAATATGACAGCATAATCAATCGAAATTTGTATATAAAATATAAAACAGCTCCAACACAAAGAAGAAAAAGAAAAGGCTAGACAAGAGTATTTAGATAGAAAAGGAATATACTTCAGTTTTCGATGGTAGAGTCTTTCTTTGTTTACTGAAAACAAAAATGTGTTTTTAGTTGACAAGAAGGAATTGCTTCTTTAAATACAAAAAGCAATAATTTGAAATAGATGTATATAATTGACATTTAGAAACCTTGTACATACAACGTTTTTAGAAATAAGCATAAATAGAAGCATTAAAGTCAATAAAATAGAAATAGCCTTCAAAAATGTTCTAGCTACAACATTCTGAAAGAAAATACAGAGATTCAGATTATTTTATAAATAATAGGAGGTATATAGTGTGTAGTGTGTATATACTACAATAAAAATGATATTCTAAAAAAAGGAAAAACCACGCCGAAGGCGTTTTGCAAATTTTAAAAAAATTTGCATTTGGGGTTTGGGGGTGCTGAATGTCCAGTGGACATTCGTTTAGCACCGACCGGAGCGAAGCGTAGACACACCCCAACAAGCGTGGAATGCGATATCCCTTTCCACTGTTTGCAATTGTTGTAATCCTGAATTGTATACATATTTTCCAATCTCTAATTATTTCTAATATGCTTATTAGCTTGATAGAAACATCTATATTAATTTTTATAATTTTATGAAATAGAATTTAATTTTTTTTGATAAGGAATTTAATGATAAATATTTTTTTAAAATAAAAATTTTTCTGATATATGATTTAATATCAATAATATTAAAAATAATATTGACTTTTAATATTAGTTGAAATATAATTAGTATACTAATTATTATAATACTAACTAAAAAGGAGTTATTATGAATTTTACATTTCACTATTTACTTATGGCAAATCATTTAATGCTACAAAAACAGCTTTTTAACAATATAAAAGATTTAAAATTAACATTGGGGCAGCCAAAAGTATTAGATTATTTACGGGAAAATAATGGAGCTATGCAAAAGGATATTGCAAAAGGCTGTCACATAGAGCCTGCTTCTCTTTCTACTATTTTAAATGGTATGGAAAAAAACGGTTTTATTACAAGGAATACAGACAAACAAAGTAGAAGAAATATCAATATTTTTATGACAGAAAAAGGAAAAAAGATTTGTGAACAAATTAAACAAGAATTTATAGAAATTGAAAGCAAAGCATTGCTTCATTTTTCGAAAGAGGAAATAGAACAATTAACAGAATATATGATGAAAATTTATAATAATTTGGAGGAGCGATCATGAACAAAAAAGAAACAATAAAACGATATATTTTATTTATCATTAGTTTATTTTTTTCAGCATTCGGCGTTGCTGTTACAAAACATGGAGCATTAGGGGTATCTCCTATTTCATCTGTTGCAAATGTTTTCAGCATAAAATTTATTAATATTTCATTAGGTATGTGGCTGATATTATGGAATTGTATATTGATAATTGGGCAAATGATTATATTGAGAAAAGATTTTAAAATCATACAACTTCTGCAAATACCACTTTCATTTTTATTTGGATATTTTACAGATTTTGGTATATGGTGTGTATCTTCTATTACTGTAAACAGCTATGTGGTTCAAATACTATTTGTATTGACTGGTGTTATCATACTTGGTTTTGGTGTATCATTATCAGTAATAGCAAATGTCATTATGAATTCTGGAGAGGCATTTGTAAAAGCAATTTCAGACAAAAGCGGTAAAAATTTTGGCAATATTAAAATTGGTTTTGATGTATGTAATGTGATATTGTCTCTTATATTGTCTATGCTGTTTTTCAATGGTGCGATAATTGGCACAAGAGAAGGCACAATTATTACAGCAATATTTACAGGAATGGTTGTCAAATTTTTTATAAAAATATTAAATACTCCTTTTCAAAGAGTTCTATCTGTAAAAACAGCTTGTTGCTGAAATAAAAAAGAACAAGAAATAAAAAATATTTCTTGTTCTCAATCATATCATTTAATTTTCCATGCAAATTTTGCCGTTTGTTTCAATCACTTTTTTGTACCAGAAAAAAGAATCTTTACGCAGTCGTGCATTTGTTCCATTCCCAAAGTCATCACGGTCTACATAAACAAAGCCATATCTTTTTTTCATTTCTCCTGTTGTAAAAGATACTGGGTCAATACAGCCCCATACTGTATAACCTATCACATCAACACCATCTTCTTTAATCGCTTTTATCATTTTATTGATATGTTCTTTTAAATAATCTATTCTATAACTGTCATGTACTGTATTGTCTTCTAATTTGTCAATCGCTCCGAAACCATTTTCAACAATAAAAAGAGGTATTTGATATCTATCATACATATCATTGAGATAATAGCGTAAACCTTCTGGGTCTATTGTCCAGCCCCAGTCGCTTGTTTTTAAATAAGGATTTTCTACAGTATCTGTACCAGCAGCATTACCACTTCCTACACATTTCATATCTGTATTTGCACTCACTGTACTAGACAAATAATAGCTAAATCCTATATAATGCACTTTCCCCTTTTGTAATATTTCTAAATCTTGCTCTGTTATATCAAATTGATAGCCTTTTTGTTCCCATTCTTTTAATATATAGCTAGGATAGTAACCTCTTACATGCACATCTGTAAAAAATAATTGTTTTTGATTGCATTTTTGTGCTTTTAAAATATCCTTTGGATTGCAGGAATAAGCATAATAAGGCAATGCTGCTACCATACAACCTATTTTTAATGTGTTATCTAATTTCTGAGCAAAATCAACTACCATTGCAGAAGCAACAAACTGATAATGTGCTGCCTGATACATCACTTTTTCTCTATTTTCATTTTGCTGATAAAGTATTCCAGAATTTGTAAAGCCATATATCGGATTTTCAGTTAATAACTGATTATTGATTTCATTAAATGTTAGCCAATACTTTACTTTATTTTTATATCTTTTAATACAAGTCGTAGCAAACTGATAAAAGAAATCAATACATTTTCTATTTCTCCACCCACCATATTGTTTTACCAAATGATATGGCATTTCAAAATGAGATAATGTAATCACAGGCTGTATATTTTTAGAAAGCATATAATCAAACAAATTATCATAAAATTTTAATCCTTTTTCGTTAGGTGTGCTATCATCACCATTTGGAAAAATTCTTGTCCATGCAATACTTGTTCTTAAACATTTAAAACCCATTTCTGCAAATAAATCAATATCTTGTTTATAACTATGGTAAAAGTCAATACCATTATGATTTGGATAGTATTTTCCTTCTATTATGCCATCTGTAATTTCACGAGGTTTTGAAACAGAACCAGATGTCATCACATCAGCAATACTTAATCCTTTTCCATCTTCTAAATAAGCACCTTCTACTTGATGTGCCGCAATTGCTCCGCCCCATAAAAAATTTTTATTTAACATATATGTTCTCCTTCCCTTTTTTAATTAATATCCATTACTTTATCTCCTGCCTGTACAGCATCGTTTTCATTGACAACTACTTTTAAATCCACATCATCAAAATTTGTAACCAATACTGGTGTCACAACAGAATATCCATCTTTTTTGATATTTTCTATGTCAAACTCTAATAATGTATCTCCTTTTTTCACAGTAGCATCTTGTTCTGTTTTTAATGTAAAGTATTTTCCATTTAACATAACTGTATTTAATCCTACATGAATTAACATTTCTACACCATCTATAGAACGTAATCCTACAGCATGTTTAGAAGGAAATACTGCAACAACTTCCCCATCAAATGGAGCATAAACTTTTCCTTCATTTGGAAGTATGGCAAGCCCCTGTCCAGTTGCACCACTTGCAAATACTTCATCTTCTACATGTTCCAATGCAATGACTCTTCCATTTGCAGGTGCAAATATTTCAGAATGTTTTTTCTCTGTTGCTACAGTATTTACAACTTCTTTTACAGTTGCATTTATTGTTTCACTTTCCAATACAGCTTCAAAATCAGCTTTGTCATCATTTGTAATGCCCCAGAAATAGGTTAATACAATACCTGTTGCTAATGCTGCTGCAACACCTAACAAAAATGGTAAAAATGGACTATAAGTAAGCATTGCCATAGAAAAAACATTGTGAAAAACAAAAGCATCTAATGTTACACCAAAAAGACCATTAATTGCACCACCAACACCTCCAGCAATTGCTACAACTATCATCAATCTTTTATATCGCATAATAATACCATATAATATCGGTTCTGTAACACCTGCTAAAAATCCTGTTAAAAGTGTTGGTCCTGCAATTTCTTTGATTTTAGAATGTTTTTTACCTTTTAAATAAGCACCGATTGCAATGCCAATTTCAGCATAAACACAGCAGGCTGCTGCTCCTTCTACAACATCTCCACCAAATTCTGTAATATTTTGTAATGTGATTGGTGTAAATCCCCAATGAAGCCCCAGCATTGTTAAAAATGGATAAGTTGCCCCAAGTATTACACCTGCAACAATACCACTAAAATCAAACAATTTCATAACAACCAAAGATATTACATTACCTATTGTTGTGCCAAAAGGTCCAAATACAAGTACTGCTAGTGGTACCAACACAATAATACAAATCATAGATACTAAAAACATTTGTAATTCTTGTTTAATTACCTTTTTTAAGAATTTATCTAAATAAGCATAGATTAAAGAAATAATAAATATAGGAAATATCGTTGTTGCATAATCCACAGCGGTTAAAGGAATTCCGAAAAAGTTTGTTCCCTGCTGTCCTATCAGTGCTGTAAAAGATGGCTCTAACAATGCTGCACCAAGTGCTCCACCAACATAAGCATTTGCACCAAATTGTTTTGACAATGTAATACCTAAAAATATAGGCATAAAATAAAATACGGCATTGCCAGCAGCGGATAATACAGCATAGGTAGCACTTGCATCTGACATAATACCAAATTCAGCAAGTACAGTCAGCAGAGCTTTTACCATACCAGCACCAGCCATAATAGGAATTAAAGGCGAAAAAGCACCAGAAATAATTTTTAATATAGACATATTACTGCTTTTTTCAGTATCCTTTTTTAAATTTGCAATTTTTAAAATTTCCTCATAATAAGAGCTTACTTTTGGACCAATAACAACTTGAAATTGTCCTCCACTTACTACAACAGATAATACATAAGAAAGTTCTTCTAATGCTGCTTTGTCTGCTTTTTGATTGTCTTTTAATTCAAATCTTAAACGTGTTGCACAATGTACTAAACTATTTACATTACTGCTTCCACCAACCAATGTTAAAATTTCTTTCGCCTCTTTTTCAAACATAATATTTCCCCCTTTTTGCAAAATAAAAACCTAAGCAATATGAGGTAATCATACAGCTTAGGTTACGCCTTCATCATTCAGTAACGCCCTGCTATCAGAATATAAACAATTCAAATGTAATGATAAATATAATAACTCGTCATTTCCAATTTTCCAATGATATTTTTTTTCTAAAAATTCTTTTATTTTTTTAGCACATTTGTAGTCATTTGGATATTTTAAAGCAATTACATTGATAAGAGAAGAATCGTTGTTCGTTTTTTCATTATGTAACTGCCTCATTACAAAATAACGAATATGTGTGATAAATCTTGAAAAATTAAATGATGTTTCTACAAATTCTACTTTATAATGATACTTTGCAATATCAATTACATTTTGAATGATTTTGGAACTTAATATTGTTTCTTGCATATCTTTTCCTTCATAATGTGCATTGATAAAGTGTAGTGCAATAAAAGCAGCTTCTTGTTCTGGAATATCTAAACCTGTTTGCTTTCTTATTTTCTCTACAGCAGAGCAAGCATATTTAAATTCATTTGGATAAATCATTTTAATGTCCCATTCTAAAGGAGTAAGAAACAATATTTTTTCTCTTGCCCTTTTGAGCATAAAACTGATGTGGTCTGATAATGTTAATAATATAGAATTATTACAAATATATCCAAGTTGCTGCTCTCCGCATTGAATAATGTCACTTGCTAATTCAATATCTTCAATGTCAATTCTACCTAACAATTCTTGAAATGCTTTGACTGAAGTTTTATCTTCTAATATAAAACGATTTTCAATTTTGTTTTGGTCAATGGTGTCATGTTCTCTTTTTCCAAATCCAACTCCTTTCCCCATAATAATTTCCTCGTGGTTAGAGTCGTTTAAAACAAGGGCAACATTATTATTAAAAACTTTAACAACCTTCATACTCTCCTCCTGTTTCAATATAAAAAGGCGTAACCACGAAAAAGACACCTTTTTATGTCCTTACTGGTCACGCCTGAATTATCAGTAACGATCCTTATGTTAGCATTATAACAAGTGTTATGAATCTTGTCAATTCAGTTTTTTGAAAAATAGTGCATAAATATGAAAATGAAATTTTATAAATAATTGATATATTTTTGTATCCGTAAAATTATTTGTAAATGACATTGAAAAATATATGATATGAATTTTATATATTCTTAAAAATATCTAAATAATAAATGTTTATTATTTTTATCTATAAATAAAGAAACTTATATCTTACAATAAGTGCGAGATATAGGCTTCTTTATTTATTGATTTGCTTGTTTATAAGTGAATAAGAATTAAATAAGTTTACAAATAGAAAAAGCATGTTGTAAATCTAAAATAATATCTTCTGCTGCTTCTAATCCCACACTAAAACGGAAAAATCCCTGCTGATAAATTTTAGGATAATGAGGAAGTTTATCACTATATTTATCGTAATATACAATCAAACTTTCAATATCGCCTAATGAAACCGCATGAGTTATTAAATTTAATGAGTTCAAAAAAAGTTGATGTATTTTTTCATCTCCTTTAATATCAAAAGAAATCATACCAGAATACTGATAATTCATTGTTTCTTTTGCTCTGTCATGTTGTGGGTGAGATGAAAGTCCAGGATACCATACAAAACGAACCGCAGGGCTTTTTTCTAAAAATTCTGCAACTTTCATAGCTGTTTTACTGTGTTGTTCCATTCTTAATGGTAATGTTGTTAATCCACGTGAAATTAGCCATGCATTAAATGGACTTAATATACCTCCAAAGTTTACCATTGCAATTTCTTTTATTTTCTTTAAAAGTTTTTTAGAGCCTAACACACAGCCTCCTAAAGAATCGCCATGACCATTAATATACTTTGTCATACTATGAATTTCAAAATCGGCTCCTTGTTTCAGAGGATACATACAAATTGGACCTGCAAAAGTAGCATCTACTGAAAGCAAGGCATTTGCTTTATGAGCAATATCAGCAATTTTTTTAATGTCACTAATACCAGTAGTAGGATTTCCTGGTGTTTCAACATGAATTAATTTTGTATTTGGTTTGATTGCCGCTTTTACTGCTTCTGTGTCTGTTGTGTCAACAAAAGTAACATCAATATGATATTTTTGAGGAAGTATTTCACGGAATAATAAATTAGTTGCACTATAACAGACTTCTGAAACAATAATATGGTCATTACTATTTAGATAAGTTACAAAAACAGAAGCTAAAGCTGCTACTCCGCTTGCAAAAACAGCACAATCTTCTGCACGTGTCAAAGCACAAAGTTTATCTTGTAAAGTCATCTGGTTGATATTGCGATTGCGTGCATAGATATTGCTATCAATTCCACTCCAATCTATGGGTGTTCCATCTGTTGGAATACGATAATTAGAAGTCATATAAATTGGTACATTAATTGCACCGAATGTATCATCTTTTCTGGAACCTCCATGAATTGCAACTGTATTTATGCTCATTTCTTTTTTCATTTTTATTCCTCCTAAAAATTAAATTTTTTAAATCTAAAGTAAGTATAATACAATACTGTCCATTTGTAAAACAAATGATTTTTATTAAAATAATCAAAAAAATCGATTGTAAAAATAAAATGGATTTTATATAATGGATAAAAGGAGGATTAAAATGGAAATAAATTACTTGAATACTTTTTTACAAGTAGCAGCTACAAAAAATTTTACAAAAACTGCACAAATTTTAGGTTATTCTCAATCCAGTATTAGTTTTCAAATACAACAATTAGAAAATACAGTAGGAGCAAAATTATTTGATAGAATAGGTAAAAAAGTAGCATTAACACAGTATGGAGAAGAATTGATACCTTATGCACAACAAATTGTTTCAGCAGCTTCTCAAATAGAACATTTTACGCGTTCTGAAAATGATATGAAGGGAACAATACGATTTGGTATGGTAGAATCTTTATTTGAAATATTTTTTGAAGAAATATTTTTTCATTATCATAAACGATTTCCAAATGTAAAATTAGAATTGACTGTTGATGCAACTGCTACACTACAAGAAGAACTGAAAAAAAATCAAATGGATGTTGCTTTTTTGATTGATGAAGTATTGCCACAAACAGAATGGATATGTTGGCATAGCAGTCAAGTGCAAATTTTGGTGATTGCAAATGTTAATAATCCATTATGCAACTGTAAGGAATTAGTATTAAAAGATTTGTCTTTACAGGAATTTATTTTAATGGAAGATACAGCACCCTATATAAAATATTTTCAAAATGAAATGGCAAAGCAAAATATAGAAATCAATTCTTTTATCAAAATGCAAAATGCTGGAATGGCAAGACGATTAGTAGAACAGGGTAACTTTTTAGCGGTCTTACCAGAATATACTGTAAAAGTATCAACTCATCAAAAAACAATAAAAATACTTCCTGTTTCAGATTTTATACAAAGCCAGTTTATACAAATTATACTTCATAAAAATAAAGTAATTACCCCTCAAATAAAAGGTCTTTTAGAAGAAATAAAAAAAGTATTAACAACCTAATTTTTCGCTGTTATTGTATTTTAGATAAGTGTCAGTTATAATAAAAACAATATTTTTTGATAGGGGGATTTCAGTGGAAATAAGAACACTTCGATATTTTCTTACTGTTGCTAGAGAAGAAGGAATTAATCGTGCAGCAGAAATTTTACATATTACACAGCCCACATTGAGCAGACAATTATTGCAATTAGAAAAAGAAATTGGTGTTAAATTATTTTATAGAGGTGCTAGAAAAATCACTTTAACAAATGAAGGAATATTACTCCGAAGGAGAGCAGAAGAAATTTTAGATTTAGTTGACCGCACAGAAAAAGAATTAATTGAGCAAGAGGAATTTATAGAAGGTAGAATTATCATTGGCTGCGGAGAATTAGCAGCTATGCAAATATTGTCCGAAGTGGTTGCATCTTTTCACCAAAAATATCCTTTTGTGGTTTATGATATTTTTACAGCAAATGCTGATTTAGTAAAAGAACAAATGGAAAAAGGACTAATTGATATTGGTGTATTATTAGAGCCTATTGATATTGAAAAATTTGATTTTATTCGTTTATCAAAAAAAGAACGATGGATAGTTTTAATGTGTCCTGATGATATACTAGCAAAAAAAGAAATAGTAAGTGCAAAGGATTTAGAAAATTTACCTATTATTCTTCCAAGAAGAACAAACCTACAAAATGAATTATCAAATTGGTTTGGTGATTTCTTTCAAAATATACAAGTTTTATTTACGAGCAATTTTAGTACAAATGCTGCAATTATGGTACAAAAGGGATTGGCATATGCTATTGTTATTGAGGGTTCTGTACCTTTTTGGGATAAGCAAAAAATGACTTATAGACCATTATATCCAGAATTAACAGCAAATAGTGTATTGGCATGGAAAAAACATCAGCCATTCAATTTAGCAACAAATAAATTAATAGAACATATAAAATGCTTTTCAGGCATAAGTATGATATAAAAACTAAGTATTTGATATAATATAATAGAAATATTATAATATAGATATAGAAAAAAGTATCCTATCTTTTTATTCTATATCTATTTTTTTATGAAAAACAAGTGATAAAAAGGAAAGTGAGGCGTATAGCAATGAAAAAAATAGTTTCTTTATTACTTTCTACAGCTATTCTGTTTTCTCCTTCTGCTTGTAGTGAAGGAAAAGCAGAACAAAATGATTTTATAAAAAATACCCAAATAGAAAGTACATTACAAAAAAGTGATAATGAAGAATTAAATCATGTTGCAGTAACAGATAAAAAGAATTTAATTGTTTATTTTTCTCGTATGGGAAACACAGAATATCCACAAGAAATAGATGCTTCTACTTCTGCAAGCATTGTAATTGATAAAGATACTTTTGGTACAACAGAATATGTAGCTCGTATAATACAGGAAAGTGTCGGCGGTGATATTCATATGATACAAACACAAAGTACTTATTCCTATGATTTTAACGAACTAAGAAATATCAATCATAAGGAAATGGATACAAATTTTTTACCTCCTATTGTAGAAAGTGATTTAAACATAGAACAATACGATACAATATTTATTGGTTATCCTGTTTGGGCATCGGATGTGCCACAAGCAGTATTATCTTTTTTAAACGAATATGATTTGACAGGAAAAACGGTTGTTCCATTTTGCACACATGATGGATATGGTGCTGGCAGAAGTTATGATACAATAAAAGAAGTTAGTCACGCAACAATTTTTAAAGATGGTATTGCCATTCAATCAGAAGATATTCTTTCATCTAAAAATAGTGTTATAGAATGGCTTACAGATATTAATATGATAGAACAAAAAAATAAACAAACTGCTATTACTATAAAAGTTGGTGACAATATTTTAAATGGTGTGATATATGATACTGCACTTGCACAAGAAATTAAAAATAAATTTCCTCTCACAATTTCTATGGTTGGTTATGGTAATAGAGAATATTATGGTAGCGTAGATTTTTATCCCGAAAATGTAGAAGGTGGTCAAAAAACATTTGAAAATGGTGACATTACTTACTGTGAAGCACACCACAATATGGCTATATTTTATTCTCAAACAGATAACCCTATACTTTCTGTAGATGTAATACCAATTGGTAAAGTGACATCTGATTTATCTATTTTTGAAAATATAGGAAATAAAGAAGAAATTACGTTTTCATTAGCAGAATAATGATATAGGAGGAAATATAGAGTGAGAAAATTTACAGTTATTTTATTTACTATCTTAATGCTTGTATCTCTTGCAGCTTGTACTAAAAATACAGCTATACCAGAAAGTGATACTGTCACAAAAACAAGCGAACAAAGTACAGCAATAAACAATACTGAAGAAAATAAAAGTATTGATACTAAAAAAACAGAAGATTTAAAAATTCTTGTTGCTTATTTTTCTGCTACTCATACAACAGAAGGCATTGCAGAATATATTGCGGAAGAACTTTCCTCAGACATTTATGAAATAGTACCAAAAGAACAATATACAGAAGAAGACTTGAATTATAGTAATAGCAATAGCCGTTCTACTGTTGAAATGAATGACGCACAAGCACGTCCTGTTATAACTGGCTCTGTAGAAAATATGGAACAGTATGATGTTGTGTTTCTAGGTTATCCGATATGGTGGGGAGAAGCTCCACGAATTATTAGTACATTTGTGGAAAGTTATGATTTTTCAAGTAAAACAATTATACCTTTTTGTACTTCTGGTAGTAGTGGTATAGGCTCTAGTGCAACAAATTTACAAGCTTTAACAAATAATGCTAACTGGCTTTCTGGACAACGTTTTAGCGGAGAAAGTTCAAAAGATACTATAGCATATTGGATTGAAGAATTAAATATTAATTAAAATGATAAAAAGCAATATAAATATAGGAGATGTTTTATAATAATGAAAAAAGCACTATCATTTATAGTATCTGTTATTACAATGTTAAGTTTTAGTTTAACAGCTTGTACTGCAACAAATACAAAAACAGAAGTCAAAACAAACACAAGTACTGCAAAACAAATAAATGATAATTTTATATTAATAAATGATGGAACATTTCAAATGGGAAGCCCCACAAATGAGTCTGAAAGAGAGTCAGATGAAATACAGCACAAAGTTATGGTAAATAGTTTTTATATGTCAAAAACAGAATTGTCACAAAAAGAATATAAAGATGTCATGGAAAATAATCCAAGTGAAAGCAAAGGAGATACTCTGTCTGTTGAAAATGTGACATGGTATGATGCGATATAATATTGTAATATATTAAGTGAAAAGGAAGGATTAACACTATGTTATACTGTTTCTGGTAATACAGTGACATGGGATAAAAGTGCAAATTGTTATAATGCCTATGGCTATAACAATAATGCAAGTGGAAGCTGGATAAATGGTTATTTAGAACATACTGTTGATGTTAATAACTATGTAGCAAATGCTTATGGACTTTATAATATGCACGGAAATGTTGCAGAATGGGTATGGGATTGGTATAGCAATTATAATACAAGTGTTTCATCAAATCCTACTGGTGTTGCTTCTGGTAATTATAAAGTTGTGAAAGGAGGAGGCTGGAATGATTTTCCAAAACATATCCGCTCTGCATATCGTAGTGCCTTTCCTGCAAATGTTCCTTTGTATAATATAGGTATTCGTTTAGTTCGAAATGTAGAAAATGTTTCTGGAACTGTTGTAAGCATAGATAATACAATATCAAGTGTTTCTCCTGCAAAAACTTTGATTGTGTATTTCTCTCAAACAGGTAATACAGATGGATTTGCAAAAATAATACAAAAAGTAGCAGGAGCGGATATTTTCCGTATTGAAAGAGTTATACCCTATTCTGCTACTCATAATTCACAAGGACTATATGCAGAAGCATTGACAGAACAAAGACAAAACACAATTCCAGAATTAAAATTATATGTTGAAGATGTAGGCTTAAATATCAATGAATATGATACTATTTTGCTAGGTTATTGTAATTGGTGGGCATCTATACCAGCACCTGTTAGGACTTTTTTGACACATTAGTGGTAGGCGTTTTGGGCAAACAATCAGTGCTGTTGCAAAATTTGCTACAAATAGTAATATAAAGCAAAGTTTAGATGTTACTTATTCTTCTTATAATAAAGAAAAAATAGTAAAATGGTTACAAGAAAATAAAGTGAAAACTGTAAATAATTAAATATCATTATGTTACTATAAAGTATACTGATAGTATTTTATTTAATATTAGTATACTTTATATTTTTAATAGCAAATATGATAAAATTAACAATAATTTAATTTGAATAGCAGTGAATTATTATTCAAAAATTTGAATAATAAAACTAAGCACTGATATTATTTTGATATTAAAAAATTTTTAAAGCAGAAATATATGGACAAATAAAGTGAATTTTGATATAATATAAATAATAAATACTATATGAAACACTACAAATCTAAAAAGGTCTGTTGAGTGGGAATGATAAGTTAATGAGAAGAAAGCTAGTGTTTAAGCGGATTGCAAGCAATTTTGTTTAGTGATTGGCAACGAAATGGCAACATTTTCTGAAATTACCCACAGAATAATTATTTCAAATTCATAAAACCTTACTGATTTTCAAAAAGAATTGGAAGTCAGTAAGGTTTTTTTATTTTCTTACTCATTACTTTTATTATCCAATTCTGTTGTAAAAATATTATTGATTGTCTGCGATGGAACTTTTGCCCAACGTTGGGAGGTGTCAAATTTAGGGTAGTTGTATCTCCATTGGTCATACTGCTCGAAACTTTATGACAGTCGATGAAGTGGCAAAAGAATTGAAAGTATCAAAATCTTATGCTTATAAAATTGTAAAGCAACTGAATGAGGAACTAAGCAAACTTGGTTATTTGACATTTTCGGGCAGGGTAAACGCAAACTATTTTTATAAAAAAGTTTGTTACATAGAACAGTAGTCAAATGTAAAAACAAAAGGAGTTGACAATATGGCTGTATACAAAGATGGTAACAAGTGGAGAGTGCTTTATCACTATACTAACTGGAAAGGAGAGAAAAAGCAGACATAAAAACGAGGTTTTGCAACGAAAAAAGAGGCTCAAGCGTGAAAAAGAGAAATTATGCTGAAACAACAAACAAAGTTAGATATGACTTTTGCAAGTTTTTTTGAAATTTACGAGCAAGATAAGAAAAAACGACTCAAAGAAAATACTTGGGAATCTAAAAGTCATATCATTCGTACAAAAATATTACCTTATTTTGGTGATAGAAAAATTGCAGAGATTGAAGCGAAAGACGTGATAGCCTGGCAAAACAAATTGATGGCAGAAGAAAAATATTCTCCAACTTATTTAAAAACGATACATAGTCAGTTAAGTGCGATATTCAATCATGCTGTACGCTTTTATCACTTACCATACAATCCAGCACAGAGGGCAGGAACGATAGGGAGTGAAGAACACAAAGAAATGTTGTTTTGGACAAAAGAGGAATATGTTAAATTTTCTGACGCAATTATGGATAAACCACTTTCATTTTATGCTTTTGAATTGCTTTATTGGTGCGGTATTCGAGTGGGAAAACTGCTTGCATTAACACCAGCAGATTTTGATTTTGAAAAAAAGACATTGACAATTAATAAGTCTTATCAGTGATTAAAAGGCAGAGATTTGGTAACCAGTCCAAAAACTGTAAAAAGTAATCGAACAATTAAAATGCCTCGGTTTCTTTGTGATGAGGTACAAGAATACATTAGTATGCTATATGAAGTAAAAGACAATGAAAGACTGTTTCCGGTTACAAAGTCGTATTTACATCATGAAATGGATAGAGGAGCGAAAGCAGCAGGTGTAAAACGTATCAGAATACATGATATTCGTCAACAAAAAATCAATAGCAAGGCAAAAATTTTATTGTCTTTTTTGCAAAAAATCTTCTATTTTCCATTTGACCTTTATCTGATTTTCTTTAAAAATATAGATTTTATCAATAAAGAAGTCTACTAGCTCTTTATTTAAAAGGAGTGGTGTATCTTTGATTATGCCTTTTACTTGATTTTGCAAAGTATTTTTATTTTTAGAATGTTTTAATTGAAAATCTATTTCTTCCAGTTTATTTTGTATAGGTTCCAGTTCTTTTGTAAGTTCTAAATTTAATTTAGTAAACTGTTCTTCTGTCAACTTTCCTTTTACATATTGCTCATAAAGTATTTCCTTTTTCTTGTGATAGAGCTGTATTTGATTTTGTAGTTCTAATTTTTGGTTTGTTTGTATATCAATATTATTTATTTGCTTTGTATCTTTTATAATTTCAATTTGTTTTAAAATCATTTGAAACACAATTTCTTCTATTTCTTTTTCTGCTATTGTTAAACGATAACAGGGAAAAGAAGTATCTACTTCAGAGTGCCTACATAAAAAATATAGGATTTTTGTTAACTTGTTTATTCATAGCATGATGACAGTAACCACAAAAAATTTTTCCTTTAAAAATGTGTTTTCTTTCTTTTTTATTTTCTATTTTGAAATGAAGTAATTTCTCTTGTACTTGTTCAAAAGTTTCTTTCTCAATAATTGCTTCATGATGATTGGGAATTTTTATCCAATCTTTTTCTTCTCTTTTGATACTTTTTTCACCACATTCTTTTATCACGGATTTTCTCATAATATACATTCCAATATATTGTTTGTCAGAAAATATTCTATGAACTGTTGTAATGTTCCAAATACAAGGATGATATAAATTTGATGTTTTATATTTTCTTTTATATCCTTTATATTTTTCTGGTGCAATTATTTTTTTATTGTACAATTCTTTTACGATTTGTGTACAGTTATAAGCTTGTAATGCAAGTTGAAATATTAATCTAACTGTATTTGCTGCTGGTTCATCAATTTTTAATGTATTATTTTCTTTTTTGTAACCATAACAGCAATTTTTTTGAATATATTCTCCTTTCTCCATTTTAGAATACTTTGCACTTTTTGATTTTTGTGATAAATCTCTGCTGTAATATTCATTTTTTAAAAATTGTATGGTAACTGGTATGCCTCCAGTATTGTTTTTGGTTTTGTCACTATCATAATTTTCAGTAACAGAAATAAATCTAATATGATATAGTGGAAAAACTTGCTCTAAAAAATATCCTGTTTGAATGAGATTTCTACCAAATCTTGAGAAATCTTTTACGATAATACAATTTATTTGATATGCTCTAACAAGTTCCAAAAGTTCTTGCATTGCAGGTCTTTCAAAATTTGTACCACTATAACCATTATCTACAAATTCCAATACTTTTATATTTTGTATTTCCATATTTTCTGCATATTTTGTCAGTAATAGTCTTTGATTTTCAATGCTATTACTCTCTACTCTTTTATCATTTACAGAAAGGCGAATGTAAAGGGCAATTGTATAATCACTCAATGTCATTCACCTCTATTTCATTTAATAATTCATCAAAATAAAATATGACATCTACAGCACCATTTGGAGAAACTTCCACTCTTTTAATGAATTTATCTGCAAACAGTTTTGTGATTTCTGAAATTTGTTCTGATTGAAAGACTTCTTTTAATTTCAAAATATGTTCTATTTTTTGGTTGTTATATTGATGTATTTCTTCTAAACAAGTGATTTCAGATAATAAATTTTCTATTTCATTCTGGTAATTCTCTCTTAATTCTTTGTATTCTGATTGTGTAATCACTTTATGGATAAGGCTTTCATATAAAGTTTGTAAATACAATCTTTTTTCATTCCTCTGTATTTCTAATGCAGATTGCTGTTGTTTCCACAATGCTATATTTTTTTGCATAGATTGTATTTGCTGTTGTAAAAAATGTTTCTTTTCTAAAAATAAATTTCTTTTTTCGTAAAATAGAGAAAGTATATCTTGAAACAGTTTTTGCTCATTGATACGAACTCCTTCACAATTTCCTTTTTTAATACGCCAGTTTGTAAGGCAGAAAAAATAATATTTTTCACCCTCTTTTTTTCTTATTACTCTATGACGATTCAAATTTTTTCCACAACATTTACAAAATATTTTCCCTTTTAAAATATTTTCTGTATAAGGTACTTTATTTTGAGATTTACTTTTTTTGGCTATTTCAGCACGATATTGTTGTACTTTTTCAAATGTTTCTTTTGATATAATCGCTTCATGGGTATTTTTTACAACAATCCAATCTTTTTTATCTGTTTTTATTTTTTTGTGTTGAATGGTAATAGATTTTCCTTGTACCATATTGCCTGTATAAATTTCACTTCTTACAATTTTAGCAATTGTAAATGTATTCCAATAACCTTGTCCAATTAACTTTTTACTTGAAATTAACCCTTTCTCTTTGCCATAAAAACCAGGTGTTAAAATATTTGCTTCATTTAATAAAACAGCTATTTTATCATAAGAAATTCCTTCCAATACCCACTGAAAAATTTGTTTTACAACATTTGCTGCTTCTTCATCAACAATTAGTTTGTGACAATCATTAGGAGATTTTTATAACCATAAGGTGCTTTATCTCCTATAAATTTGCCTGCTCTCATATCTCTTACAGTTTGTTCTCTTATTTTTTTACTAGTATCTAGTGCGTAAGACTCATTTATCATATTCAACACAGGAAGCAATATATTGCTACTGTCTTCTTTTTCCGTATCAAAATTTTCATTTAAAGCAATAAAACGTACTTTATAAGCTGGAAAATAACTTTGTATGTAATAACCAGTATCAATGTAATTTCTTCCCAAACGGGAAAGGTCTTTTACAATAACACATTGTATTTTGCCTATTTCTATGTCATGCAGCATTTCTTGAAACGCTGGTCTTTCAAAAGATGAGGTTAGATAACGTAACTTGCAAGAAACCCGATAAAATCAAGGTTTAGGAACAGCAGACAAAAAGGTAATGTACGCTTAAAACTGAAAATTGAATAAAAACCCATGCAGGACAACCATTCCTGCAAAATCAGACGTTCAGAAATGAGCGTCTTTTTTTATCCCAATTACAGACGAAAGGGGCTGATAACATGGCAGTATTCCGAGTGGAAAAAAACAGGGACTACACCGTTATGTCAAACCACCACCTGCGCAATACTGACCTTTCCCTAAAATCAAAGGGACTGCTTTCACAAATGCTATCCCTGCCCGAAGAATGGGACTACACCTTAAAGGAGCTTTCCAAAATCAACCGGGAGGGCATAGACGCTATCCGGGAAGCAATACGGGAACTGGAACGGGCAGGATATGTGACCCGTACCAGAGTACGGAACGAAAAAGGACAGTTGGGGGCGGCTGATTATGTGATACATGAATTTCCAGTGCTGCCAAAGCCTATATTGGAAAATCCAACATTGGAAAACCCTATGCAGGAAAATCCAACGCAATTAAATAAAGAACTATCAAGTAAAGAATTATCAAATACGGATTTATTAAATAACCATTCCATTCCTATCCTTTCCACCCTTTCCAGACAGGAAGCGGCACAGCCGCAGGAACGGAAAGGAAACGGGTACACCAACATGGACGCAGTACGGGCTTATGAGGAAGTCATAAAGGACAATATCGAATACGCCTATCTGGTACAGGACAAGAACATTGACCGGGGTATGCTTGACGAGATTGTTTCCCTCATGCTTGAAACCGTCTGCACCCGCCGCAAGGTAATACGCATTGCCGGGGACGATTACCCCGCCGAGCTTGTGAAGTCTAAGTTTATGAAGCTGAACAGCAGCCATATCCAATTTGTGATTAACTGTATGCACCAGAACACCACCAAGATACGTAACATCAAGAAGTATCTGCTTGCGGTTCTTTTCAACGCACCAAACACCATTGACAGCTATTACACCGCCCTTGTCGCTCACGATATGGCAAGCGGCGTATTCTTATCACAGGACAGGGAGGACGACACCTTATGAAACAGGGAGCTTTGATTTTTGACAAAGAAAGCGGACGTTATAATATCCGCTTTGGGCTGAATGATTACTACGGCGGCTTGCATTGCGGCGAATGTTTTGACGTATTCGCAGGCGGCAAATGGAAGCCGACACGCATTGAAATGAGTACCGGGCAGGAATGGTATCTTATCGGTTTCAAGACGGACGTACTGGACGGCTTGCGTGTGCATAACAGATAACCGGGGCAGTTATTATGCGGCTTGCCGTCTACCTAAAAGGCAAAAACGCCAAGAAGTACCGCAAAGGCGTTGAGTACGGTTCTGCAAGGTGGGGCAACGCAAAAGATATTGAACCCTACATTGACCCGGACTTTTACAACAACGTCCTGCTGACGCAGACGGAACGGCTTACCATGAACAGCCGCTCCAAAAGCCCCAAGTATGCGAGGAATAAAAACGTGCTTGTGATAGGCGGTTCGGGCAGCGGCAAGACCCGCTTTTTTGTCAAGCCTAACTCAATGCAAATGCACAGTTCGTACTGCGTGACAGACTCCAAAGGTACAATATTATTAGAGTGTGGGAAGCTCTTAGACAAGGGCGGCTATAAGATAAAAGTGCTGAACACTATCAATTTCAAGAAGTCCATGCACTACAACCCTTTTGCCTGCCTGCACAGCGAGAAAGATATATTAAAACTTGTCAACACAATCATGGTAAACACCAAAGGCGAGGGCGAAAAGTCGTCCGAGGACTTCTGGACGAAAGCGGAAAAGCTCTATTACACCGCACTAATCGGCTACATCTACTACGAAGTCCCGGAGGAAGAAAAGAATTTTACGACCCTGCTTGACATGATAAACGCAAGCGAAGCAAGGGAGGACGACGAGGACTTTAAGAACCCCGTGGATTTGATGTTTGACCGATTGGAAGAAAAAGACCTAGAACACTTTGCCGTGAAGCAGTACCGCAAATATAAATTAGCTGCGGGCAAAACGGCGAAGTCGATTTTAATTAGCTGCGGCGCAAGGCTTTCTCCCTTTGACATTAAGGAGCTGCGGGAGCTTATGGAAACGGACGATTTGGAGCTTGACACGTTGAGGGACAGGAAAACCGCCCTCTTTGTCATTATCTCCGACACGGACGACACATTCAATTTCATTGTCGCCATGATGTATACGCAGCTTTTCAACCTCTTGTGCGACAAGGCAGATGATGTGTACGGCGGCAGGCTTCCCGTACACGTCCGCTGCCTGTTTGATGAAGTGGCGAATATCGGGCAGATACCCAAACTGGAAAAACTGATTGCCACCATACGAAGCCGGGAAATATCCGCCTGCCTTATCTTGCAGGCGCAGAGCCAGTTAAAAGCCATTTACAAGGACAACGCCGACACGATTGTAGGGAATTGCGACACGACTCTTTTCTTAGGCGGCAAGGAGAAAACCACGCTCAAAGAAATGTCGGAGCTTTTAGGGAAAGAAACCATAGATTTATACAACACTTCCGAGAACAGAGGAAAGGAAAAGACCTACGGGCTGAATTATCAGAAATTAGGCAAGGAGCTTATGACACAAGACGAGCTTTCCGTCATGGACGGCGGCAAATGTATCTTGCAGGTAAGGGGCGCACGCCCCTTTTTCAGTGACAAGTTCGACATTACCAAGCACCCAAGATATAAATTCCTTTCCGATTTTGACAAGAAAAATGTATTTGACATTGAGAAGTATCTAAAACGCCGCCCGGCAGCTATCAAGCCGGAAGAACCCTTTGACCTCTACGAGATTGACGGGGCAGATTTGCAGGAGGACACAGACCATGAAAAAACGTAACGCTGAAACAAAAGAAAAGCAGCTTGAAAGATTTCTGATGAATGTTGCGGAAACCGCAGAAAACGCATTGCGGGAATACTGGCAGGAACGGGACGCAGAAAACCGTATGTATGCAACGGAGTATGTCACACGCCGGGGGCTTATCCCGCAGCAGTAACAATATTGAAACCGACAGGACAGGGGAAGCTACACTTCCTCTACGCAGCCTTGCGGCAGCTACCCCTTTGTGTACTTGCCGGAAGCGGACACCCTGTAAGCAGGCTGCCCGCTTCCGGCAAGTCTAAGAAAAAGCACCGCCCGCAACGGAAAGGAGGGGAAAAGCCTATCAGAAACGTAAACACCGGGTACATGGTTCGTGCGCCCACCAGAGGGCGCACCACCCTTTACAACTGAATACCGCCACGCCGCAGCACCTACGCAGCGTGGGGACAGCCGCCAAAACAGGGCGGCTTTTTTCATACCCAAAAACCATTTTCCAAGCCGCAGGAAGCGGCAGAAAGCGAGGGCTATATGGCATTTTTTAATTCCGCAGTAGGCGTTTTGCAGACACTTGTTATCGCATTGGGCGCAGGTCTGGGCGTATGGGGCGTTATCAATCTCTTAGAGGGCTACGGAAATGATAATCCGGGGGCGAAAAGTCAAGGCATGAAACAGCTTATGGCGGGCGGCGGCGTTGCCCTTATCGGCACGACCTTAATCCCGCTGCTTTCCGGGCTGTTCGGATAATCCGGGAGGCCGCCGCTTATGGAGAGCATATTTGAAGCCATTAACGAATGGCTAAAGGAGCTTTTAATCGGGGCGATTAACGGAAACCTGTCAAATATGTTCGGGGACGTGAACGAGAAAGTCGGCACGATAGCGGCGCAGGCAGGGCAGACCCCGCAGGGGTGGAATGGCGGCGTGTTTTCCATGATACAGAACCTTTCACAGACCGTCATTCTCCCCATTGCGGGGCTTGTCATTACTTATGTGCTATGCGTGGAACTAATCAGCATGGTTACGGACAAGAACAGCCTGCATGACATTGACACTTTCATGTTCTTTAAGTATGTATTCAAAGCGTGGGTAGCCGTCTACCTTGTTACCCACGTTTTTGACATTACTATGGCGGTCTTTGACGTGGGGCAGCATTTAGTCAACAGTGCGGCGGGCGTGATAAGCTCCGACACCGCTATTGACGTGGAAAGCACCCTTGCCGCAATGACCGCCACAATGGAAACAATGGAAGTCCCCGAACTGCTTTTGCTTGTAATGGAAACCGCCCTTGTTAGTATGTGCATGAAGATTATGTCCGTGCTGATTACGGTTATCCTCTACGGAAGAATGATAGAGATATATCTGACCTGCTCCGTTGCCCCTATCCCCTTTGCCACCATGACTAACAGGGAATGGGGAAGCATTGGGAACAACTACCTAAAAGGCTTGTTCGCATTGGGCGTACAGGGCTTTTTCATCATGGTATGCGTTGGTATCTACGCCGTGCTTGTAAATGAAATGGTAATCGCCGCAAACCTGCACAGTGCCATTTTCAGCATAGCCGCCTACACCGTGATACTCTGCTTCTCCCTCTTTAAGACGGGAAGCCTTGCAAAGAGCATTTTCCACGCACATTAGATTTCAGACAACGCCCCATGCGGGCAGAAAGGAGGACAACAAATGGCGTATGTCACAGTACCCAAAGACCTTACGAAAGTAAAGACCAAAGTTGCGCTGAACCTTACCAAGCGGCAGCTTGTGTGTTTCAGCATGGCGGCAGCCGTGGGCGTTCCCCTGTTCTTTCTCTTGAAAGGCAGCGTCCCGCAGACAGCAGCGACCTTTCTCATGGTTCTTGCCATGCTCCCGTTTTTCCTGTTCGCCATATACGAAAAGCACGGACAGCCCCTTGAAAAAGTGTTAGGCAACATCATAAAAGTGTTTTTCCTCACGCCAAAGGAACGACCCTACCAGACGGAAAACTATTACGCCGTCTTAGCGAAGCAACGGAAATTGGAAAAGGAGGTAACAGCCATTGCAAAAAAAAGCTATCAAAGACAGACCGCAAAACCAGCAGGCAAAAGAGAAAATCTGGCTCACACGGGCAGAAAAAAAGCAGATAGCCGCCCTCATGCGACAGGCAAAGGGGGACGGGAAAAAGCGCACCGCACAGCAGACAATCCCCTACTTGCAGATGTACCCGGACGGGATATGCCGGGTAAAGGACAATCTTTTCTCAAAGAGCGTTGAGTTTTCCGACATCAACTATCAGCTTGCACAGCCGGACGACAAGACAGCCACCTTTGAAGCCCTTTGCGACTTCTACAACTCCCTTGACAGCTCCGTAGGCTTGCAGCTTACCTTTGTGAACCGCATAGCCAGGCAGGGGAACTTCTCAAAGAGTATCGCCATACCGCCGCAGCAGGACGGCTTTGATGATGTGCAGGAGGAATACGCCGCCATGCTCAAAGAACAGCTTGCAAAGGGCAACAACGGGCTTGTGAAGCACAAATACCTCACATTCACACTGGAAGCCGACAGCCTTAAAAATGCAAAGTCCCGGCTTTCCCGACTGGAAACGGATATATTAAACCACCTCAAAATCTTAGGGGCGGCGAACCGACCCCTTGACGGGAAAGAACGGCTTGAAGTGCTGCACGGCATTTTCCACCCGGACGGGGACAGGAAATTTTTATTCAACTGGAAATGGCTTGTACCGTCCGGGCTTTCCACGAAAGATTTCATTGCGCCGCCCTCATTCGCTTTCAAGAACGGGCGGCTTTTCAGCATGGGCTACAAGACCGGGGCGGTATCGTTCTTACAGATACTTGCACCGGAACTCAATGACCGCCTGCTTGCCGACCTTTTGAACGTAGACGGGCATTTATTGGTAAACCTGCATATCCGCAGTATCGACCAGAGCGAAGCCATAAAGACCATAAAACGCAAGATAACAGACCTTGATGCAATGAAGATAGCCGAGCAGAAAAAGGCGGTATGCAGCGGGTGTGACATGGATATAATACCGTCCGACCTTGCCACCTACGGCGGGGACGCAAAAGACCTGCTGCGGGACTTGCAGAGCCGCAACGAGCGAATGTTTCTCCTTACGCTGCTTGTGGTAAACCTTGCAGACAACAAACAGCAGCTTGACAACCAGATATTCCAGACGGCAGGCGTGGCGCAGAAAGCCAACTGTTCCCTTGTGCGCCTTGACTATCAGCAGGAAGCCGGGCTTATGTCGTCCCTGCCTTTGGGACTGAACGAAATCCCCATACAGCGGGGGCTTACCACGTCAAGCACGGCTATCTTCGTGCCGTTTACCACGCAGGAGCTTTTCCAGAACGGGGAAGCCCTCTACTACGGCTTGAACGCACTTTCCAACAACATGATACTTGCAGACCGCAAGAAACTGAAAAACCCCAACGGGCTTATCTTAGGGACACCGGGAAGCGGCAAGAGCTTTTCCGCAAAGCGGGAAATCACAAACGTATTCCTTGTTGCGGACAAAAAGGACTGTATCTTGATATGCGACCCCGAAGCCGAGTACGCACCCCTTGTCAACCGTTTAGGCGGGCAGGTAGTGAAAATCTCCCCCACAAGCAAAGACTTTGTGAACCCTATGGACTTGAACCTCAATTATTCCGAGGACGAAAGCCCCCTGTCACTGAAAAGCGATTTTATCCTTTCCCTTTGTGAGCTTGTCGTTGGCGGCAAAAGCGGCTTAGAGCCTGTCGAAAAGACCATGATTGACCGAGCCGTGCGTGAGGTGTACCAGGCGTACCTTGCAGACCCCAACCGTCCAAAATGCCGATTTTAGAGGACTTGTATAACGCACTAAAGGCGCAGCCGAAAGCGGAAGCCGCACGGGTAGCCGCAGCCCTTGAATTATATGTGCATGGAAGCCTTAACGTGTTCAACCACCGCACCAACATAGACATACATAACCGTCTTGTCTGCTTTGACATTAAGGAATTGGGAAAGCAGCTCAAAAAGTTAGGTATGCTCATCATACAAGACCAAGTTTGGGGGCGAGTGACCGAGAACCGGGAACGCCACGCTAACACATGGTACTATTCAGACGAATTTCATTTGCTGTTAAAGGAGGAACAGACGGCGGCTTATTCCGTGGAGATTTGGAAGCGTTTCAGAAAATGGGGCGGCATACCCACGGGCATAACGCAGAATGTAAAAGACCTTTTAGCGTCACGGGAAATTGAAAATATTTTTGAAAACAGCGACTTCATCTATATGCTGAACCAAGCGGGCGGCGACAGACAGATTTTAGCGAAGCAGTTAGGCATTTCCAATAAGCAGCTTTCCTATGTGACCCACTCCGAAGCCGGGCAGGGGCTTATCTTCTACGGCAACGTGATACTCCCCTTTGTAGACCGCTTCCCGGCAGATACCGAGCTTTACCGTATCATGACGACCCGCCCGGAGGAACTTGCACAGCCATAACCCGCAGAAATACGGGGACAGAAAGGAGGAATGAAGCATAAAACCATTGACACATTTAAGCCTGTTTACAGGGATAGGCGGCATTGACCTTGCCGCCGAAGCCGCAGGCTTTACAACCGTCTGCCAGTGCGAATGGGCAGACTACCCCGCCGTCGTGCTTGAAAAGCACTGGCCGGACGTGCCACGTTTCAAAGACATTCAATCACTGACAAAGGAGGCTTTCTATGAAAAAACAGGGCAGAAAGAACTCACGCTCCTATCCGGGGGCTTCCCCTGCCAGCCCTTTTCCTCAATCGGCCCAAGAAAAGGGTTTGCAGACACCCGCTACCTCTGGCCGGAAATGTGCCGCGTCATTAACGAACTGCGGCCCCGTTTCGTGCTTGGCGAAAATGTTGCTAACTTCATCAATATGGGTGTAATGGGGTAGAAAGAATGGCAAAAAAAAGAGTGTGGAAAAAATATTAAAAAAGCGGGAGATGTAGGAATAGCAAGGGATTGCGAGAAAAAAGAAAAATTGATTGCCATTCTTTATGAACGGGGGAAAAAGGGAAAACAGGGGCAAAAGGGAGGAGTTAAAAAAATGAGAAGGATTTTTTAACTTTTTTTTTAACTTTTTTAAAAGCTAGTAAAATCAAGGTTTAACAGTTTTTCAAAAGGGAAAAAAACAAAAAAAGAGCTGGAAGAAGAAGGAAAATATTGACGAACTAATATTGACGAACTAGGCATTTTGTTCGCCAATCAGAAAAGCTAGTAAAATCAAGGGTTTGAGAGAGGAGAAAGAGGAAAAGCAAAAAAATGGTTCAAAAAGAATGGCAAAGTGTAAAAAAGCAAATGAATGAAAAATAGTTCAGTGTAATATAAAAATTTAAGAAATAAAGAATAGGTATAAATGATACGTGTTAGACAAAACAAAAAATTTTGAAAAATCTGGTACTAAAAAAACATAAAAAACAGGGTAAAAAATAAAACAAAAAAATGCAAAACACGGTTTAAAAAAACATATAATCATATTTCTATATAAAGTGTAGTAGAAAAGAGAAGCACAAGATTGATGCAGAAAAAAGCAGGAGAGAAACAATATGAAAAAGGAAAAAAGAAAAGATTACTTAGAAAATCATAAAAAGGATAGTGATTTTGTATGGGTGAGAAAGTATTTTAAATTACCCAATGGTGTGCTCCTTGAGGTAAGATACCCACATTACTTTTACAAAGAAGAAGATAGTAAGACAGATGTAATTAAAAAATTTAATATGGTTATTGATAGAGAGATTAGGTGTGCATCAACAAGCAGGAAAAATAAAAATTTAAAAAATGGTAGCAAAAAAAGAATGATAATGACTATATAAAGATAAGAGCAAAAGAAAAAAGGGAAAGTGTTAATCAATCCCTTCTTCATCAGAATATTCTAAACATTCTTTTATAAGTTTTTTTAGTTTATTCCATGCAGTTTTAGGTAATGTTTTTTGTTCGGGAAGTCGAATTTTTTCCATTTCAGTTAAAAAAATTTGTTCGTATTGTTCTAAAGTTTGAGGATAATTTTCAACAGCTTCTGCTACCCAATCTGATACAGCAGGAGCAATAAAGGTATCTTGTTTAAATGCTGGGCAAGAAGTTGAGCTATGTACGTTATTAGGACCAGAAAAATCTAAGTAATAAAGTTCAAAGCATTTTACAAGCATTCCATAAGGAGAAAATTTATGCTGTGCATAGCCTGTTTCTAACAGATGATATTTTGCATTACGATATAAACCAAAATCTCTACGTTTTAGATGAAATTCTGCTTCTGCTGTATATTCGTCCCAATCAAAAGAAAGACGTTCTTGCTGTAATGGTTTCCATTCCTCTTCAGACAACAACATATATTCTTCAGAATGAAAATTTTGTTTTACATAAAACCGTTTTTTGCAATGAGGACAAACACGGCTGCGAGTAGACAGTTTTTCTATCATATTTTGACAGTAAGGACATTGTTTTGACTGAAAACGAGCAGAAAAACGAGTGTACTCTTTTTCTAATATACCATATTCTTCATGGTTGGCATAATACATTTCTTCAAAAGGAGAAGGTGTTTGATTTTCGCTATCTGGAAAAACAGTGAACATTGTTATTTCTGTATTGAATTTTGATTGATTTTTTTTAGCTATTTTTTCAGCATTTTTTGCATTAAAATTGTCAATTAGTTCATTTTGTTTATTCATTTTTTTTACAAATTTTTTTAGTTCCTTTTTTTGTTTTTGAAATTGTTTTTCTTTAAATACCTTTTTTTGTTCTTCATTCCATTCTTCTATTTTATTAAAAAATGCTGTGGTTTTTTCAAAAAAACTCATAAAAAAGCTCCTTTCTATTTAGAAATATGTCATATGTTGTAAAAAAGTATAGCAGAAATAAATATAAAATGTCTATATAAAAAAGAAAAATAATAAATATAAAGCAGAAAAGTGACAAAAAAGGCAAAAAATTAGATAAAGAAAATAGACATAGAAATATATCTATGCAAAAAGGAAGATAAAAAGATTGGGAAGCTAGTAAGTATTTTTATAACTTATAATAGAAATTAAAAATTTACAAGGAAAGTTAAAAAAATTATGAGAAGGGTTCAACATAGAATGGGGGAAAATATATGAATTATAAAAAAATGATTATAGAGGCAATAGAAAAAGTGAAAGATGAGAGAATTTTAAAAAAGATATATTACTTTGTTACAAAAATATTGGACTAGGATTTCCTAGTCCTTTTTAGACTCCAGCATAAAATTACACATTTTTTCTAATACTTCCCAATCTGGTTCTTCTAATTTAGAGAGAGCAGAAATCAGCCTTTTTTTGAAAGTATCATCATCTTTTTTAAGTAATGTACCTATAAAAGAGGCAATTTCTTCATCTCTTGTTTTAATTAAAAACATTTCCCCTTCACCAGTACGAAGCCATTGTTCATTTACATCAAATTCTCGAATAATAGCAAGCGTCATTTGTTCTGTAACATTTCTATTTCCACTTTCTATTTTAGAAATAGCAGCTCCTGTTATTCCTAGTTTTTTTCCAAATTCTTCTTGACTTAATAATACAGATTTTCTGATAGCTTTTAGCCTTGTATTTAAACAATTACACATATATAAAGTCCTCCTTTTTATAATAAAAGTTTAACATTAAAATTTGTCATAGTCAAGAAAAAATACTTGACAAACTTAACTTTGTCATATAAAATAATGTCAAAGTTAAGAAATGAGGTGTGATTGATATGACAGAAAAAGAAAAAAGATTATTTTTGTTTTTATTAAAGCATTTCCTTTGTTAAGTGATTTACAGCAAGAAAAATTATTAGCATTTGCAGAAGGTATGGCTTTTATGGCTGAAAGAAACAAAGAAAAAGAAATAAAAAAGATAATTGAAAATCAATAATTATAAGTAATATATGTCCAAACGGTGTAACAAAAAATAAAAAAGTGAAAGGAAGATAAAAAATGAATGTATTGCAAGTAATTGAACAAAGAGAAATTTTAGGAAAACAATTGACAATGTATGGAGATTTTGAAGACCCCTTGTTTTTAGCAAAGGAAGTTGCAGAATGGATAGAAAATAAGCAACCTACACAAATGGTTGAATTGGTAGATGAAGATGAAAAGCTGAAGTGTATAATAAACACCTCAGGTCAAAACAGAGAAATGTGGTTTTTAACAGAAGATGGACTATATGAGGTGTTGATGCAGAGCAGGAAGCCTATTGCAAAGCAATTCAAAAAAGAAGTAAAAACATTATTAAAAAATATTAGAAAAAGAATGTTTTCACCAAATTACATAAGTGGGACAAGCCCATATAGCATAGAGGACATTGTAAGAGAAACGATATGTCAAGTAGTTCCCATTATTATAAAGGAGTTAGAGGATAGGACAGAAAGAGAAAAACAAGCAGAAAAAGAAATGGAAAAACTAGAGATAAAAGCAAAACGAAAAATTGAAAGGCTTATTTGTGCTGGAAATCACAGTTATTCTAGCATAGCAAGAATATTAACAATGGACGGAATTGAAATCTCTCCTGCAACGGTATGCTTTTATGCGGAAAGTATGGGGATTATGGATTGAGAAGGAAAAGGCAGAAGAAAAAACTTTCTGCCTTTTATACTAATTTTTTTTTGATAAAGAATTAATCATTTTTTTGATTAATTCTTTATCATCATCGCTTAGTAAACTATATTCTTTTACAAGCTGTTTTATTTCATTATCAACATTTAATTCATTAATTATATTTTCAGGCATTGGCTTAGCGCTAACTAGAGAGTTATCAGATAATACTTGATTACTAACTAAAGTATCTAATGAAATTCTAAAAGCATCTGCAATAGCGATAGCATTTTTTATAGTAGGACTTTTTTTACCCTTAACATATTCAGACATTAAAGATGTTTGAATTCCAGTCAATCTACATAAATCAGCTTGTTTTAAATTTTGTTTATCTAATAGTATTTTAAGATTTTCACTAAAGTTCAATATAATCACCTCATAATAGCATTAACTTTATTGAGTAATTTTTTCTGATAAAGAATTAATCATCTTTTTGACTAATTCTCTATCATTATCGCTTAGTAAACTGTATTGTTTTGCAAGTTGTCTTACTTCATCATCAATGTTTAATCCAGCAGTTACATCTTCAAACATTGGTTCAGTACCGTTTATGAGCCAATCTGAATTTATATTATATTCACGACATATATCGCGAATAGTACGTTCAGTAATATTTCTGGTTCCTTTTTCCATATTAGTGATTGCGCCACCAGACATATTGATAGTAGCTCCAAAAGCACGAGTAGTTAAATTAAGCTGTGTTCTTAAATATTTTAATCGCTCATGAATGTTCATTATTTACACCTCCGTGAAATCATTATAGCATATTTTGATTTCAAAGTAAACAAAAAAACAAAAAAGTATTGACAAAAATTTCAAAGAATGTTATTATGTTTTCAATGAAAACAAAGGAAGGAGATTTTTAAATGAATGAAAAAAAAGTAACAGATGTAAAAGATACTGCTTTAAAATTAAATGAAATTCGTTTACATTATCCAGAAGATTATTTTTATTTAAAAGGGTGGATACATTGCCTTTTACAAAAAGGAAAGGAGGAAAGAATGATATGCAACAAGTAATGTTATTTGAAAACCAAGAATTTGGACAGCTTAGAATGATTTTTATTGAAGGAAAACAGTATTTTATGGCAAATGATGTAGCTAAGGCATTAGGTTATTCTGAACCTAAAAATGCAGTTGCAAGACATTGTAAGGGGGCACTGAAACAGTCCTACCTTACAAATGGCGGAAAACAAGAGGTTAATTTTATACCAGAAGGTGATGTTTACAGGCTAATTATTCGTTCTAAACTACCAAAAGCAGAGGAATTTGAAAAATGGGTATTTGATGAGATATTACCTTCTATCAGACAGACAGGCAATTACATAAGTGGGACAAGCCCATACAGCATAGAGGACATTGTGAGGGAAACAATCTGTCAAGTAGTACCAATTATTATAAAAGAGTTAAAGGACAGAACAGAAAGAGAAAAACAGGCAGAAAAAGAGATTGAAAAATTAGAGATAAAAGTAAGAAGAAAAATTGAAAGGCTTATTTGTGCTGGAAATCACAGTTATTCTAGCATAGCAAGAATATTGACAATGGACGGAATTGAAATCTCTCCTGCAACAGTGTGCTTTTATGCGGAAAGTATGGGGATTGCTGATTAAAAGTGGAAAAGGAAAATATAAAAATATCTGATGCTGCACTATTTGAAACAGAAGAACATTATTTCAATATATATAGCAAAGTAGTAACAGATGAAAGAACAACGATAAAAAATAAAATAAAAGAAATAGAAAAATCGCTAGAAGAATGTGCAAAATGGGTGTTATTTTTGACAGTATCTGTAATTGCTATATTAATGATTGAATTATTGTAACAATATCAAATTGATGTAGTAAAGAGAAATGGAGCAGTAAAAAATGAAAAAATGTTATTTTTATGAGGACGAACTAATACAAGAAATACAAAAAATTGTAGAAAAAAACAACAGAAACAGCAAAGAACGTAACCTGATTGTAATTGTAGAAAATCAAAACAAAAATGGGACGGTTCTTATCAATAAACATATTAGCAGAGATGCTGCAATGTCTTTGTTAACATCAGCGATTTGCAATATTTTATATCATGAAAAAGCAGATTTTGTTACGCTTGAAATGATTGCAGAACATTGTAAAAAAAATATTCTTTATGTTTTGAAAGAAATAGAAAGAATAAAAGAAAATAAATAAAGTGGTATGAAAAGGCGGCTGTTGGAGAAAGGAGCTCCGTTCAGCCGCTCATAAAATATCTGAATTGGATAGAGTATACCACAAAAAATATATTTTTGCAAACAAATTTTTAAAAATGATTTTTTTATAATATATATGAAAAATCGTACTAAAAGGTGGTAGTTGGTATGAGTGTAAAAGAAACTTATTTAACAGTAAAACAACTGGCAGAAATAAAAGGCTGCACAGAAAGATATATACAATCTTGTGTTAACAAAGGAAAAATCATTGCAGAAGTAACGATTGGGCAAGTTGGTGGAAATGCTGGAACACATTACAGTATACCCCTTTCCAAGCTAGACGAAAAAGTACAACTCAAATACAAAAGATATTTGAAAAAGCTACAGAAGGAAGCAGAAAAGCAAGTTCAAGAGCAAGAAATAGAAGAACAACAAAGAAAGATAACAGCAGATTTGACAGAAAGAGAAAAAGAAAAGGCGATGTTTTGGCGGAAGTTACTGAAAAGTTGGCAAAGCTACAGAGGAAAAGAAGCAGACAAAGAAAAGGCTGACAATGAATTTATAAAAGTAATGAATGTGCAAAATGAAGGTATGAATTTGAGCAGAAGAACGCTTTACAGAAAGTGGAACAGTTTTGTAATGGAAGGAGAGGCAGCACTTGCTGATGGACGTGGCAAGCATAGCAATCACAACAGAAAAATGACAAAAGAGATATTTGACGTGTTTGAATATTATTATCTAAACGAGAACAAGCCCAGCATAAAGCAATGTATGAGAGAAACAGAACTTTATTTTGAGGGGAAAGAAATGGAAATGCCTTGTTATACCACGTTTAAAAGAAGTGTTCAAAAAATACCAAAAGCTATCAAAATGTATTTTAGAGAAAGAGAAAAGGTATTCATAGACAAATGTGCACCATATATCAAAAGAATGTATGAAGATTTGGAAAGTAATGATATTTGGGTAGCAGACAACCATACATTTGATGTTATGGTGGAAAAAGAAGGAAAACCAGTAAGGGTATATTTAACGGCTTTTATGGACGTAAGAAGCCGAAAAATGACAGGCTGGTGCGTGACAGATGCACCAAGTTCTGATGCAACAATATATGCGTTAAAAAAAGGCTGTGAAAAGTTCGGTGTACCAAAAAGTATATACACTGACAACGGACGTGAATTTTTATTCCATGATTTAGGTGGAAATGGTTTCAGAAAAAAAAGAAAAAACGGAGAAGAATTAAAACTTCCCTCTATACTGGACGATTTAGGAATAGAATTTCGCACTGCATTACCTAGAAATGCAAGGGGAAAAGGCATAGAAAGAGCATTTTGCACGGTAAAAGAACATTTTAGCAAGCTATTTGAAAGCTACACAGGTGGTACGATATTAGAAAGACCTGACAGGTTGAAAGAGATGGTAAAAACAAGGAAGGGACTACCTAATATAGAGGAATTTATACAGTATGTAGATATTTACATAGAAGGTTGGTACAACAAACAGCCTCATGAAGGTACAGGAATGAAAGGAAAATGTCCTGATGAAGTGTTTGCAGAAAATATGATAACAAAAAGAGTATTGCCAAAAGAAAAATCAGATTTGATGTTTATGAGATATGCAAAAAGTAATACAGGTATGTTAAAAGTAGGAAAAAATGGTATTACATTAACATTTTATGGTAAGCAACTGCAATACTGGAATGAAGAATTATGGAAGGAACATTTCGGACAAAATGTATATGTAAGATACAATCCAGAAGATTTAAACAATGTAAGAATATATGATGAACAAAAAAGATTTTTGTGTATTGCAGCATTGAAAGAAGAATTGAGTTATACGGCAAGCAAACAAGAAGTGAAAAAACAGCAACAGCAAAATAAAAATGCAATAAAAGAAGTGGCAAATTATAAAGCCAAAAAAGAAATGGAACAAAAAGACGCACTTACAATGCTACTAGAAAAGGCATTAAAAGAAGAAAGCCAAAACAAACCAGTGATACCAAAAATCGCGCAGCCAGTGTTTTACAGTGAAAATCAAATAAAAAATACTGGTGATACAACAGAAGTAGTTGCACTACCAAATGTAGCAGGAGGAGAAGGCATAGACTGGACCAAGGGAATAGAAAGACTAAAAAAAGTAAAAGAATTGGAAAATAATTTATTTTAAAAAGTCTTTAAAATGCTTTTAAAAGGCGTTTAAAAAGGTTTTAATCGTTAAAAAAATAAAAAGTTAGGAGGCTGTAAAAATGATAGAACAAGAACAAGCAATACAAAAGCTATTAACATATAAAGAAACAACAGGAAAAACACAATCAGAAATTGCGAAAGAATTGGATATTTCAGACCCACAGCTTAGCCAGTTTTTAAAGGGAGTATATAAATCTCCTCATATTATTATACCTAAAATAGAGCAGTTTTTTGAACTGAAGGCACAAAAGGAAATCGCACCCAAAGCACCAGAATATAAAGGAACAAGTATTAGCAACAAAGTGTATAAACTCATAGAATACTGCCATATACAAGGCAAAATTGCAGTTGCGTATGGTGATGCAGGAGTAGGAAAAACAATGGCAATAAAGCAATATGCTAAAAAACACCCTGAAGGAGCAATTGTAATTACAGTGTCCCCTTGTTTTGCAAGTATTACAGGGGTAAATGAATTGATAGCAGAACAATTAAGAATAAGAGAAAAAATAGCAAGGAAAATATACAGTGAAGCCGTAGCAAAATTAAAAAGAAGTAACAAAGTACTTATTATAGATGAAGCACAACATTTAACTGTACGAGTAATAAATCATTTAAGATGTATGAGTGATGAAAGTGGTATAGGCATTGCATTTATAGGAAATGATGAAATTTATTTAAAAATGAGAGGAAGCGGACAAGCTTCTTATGCACAGCTTTACAGCAGAATAGCATACAAAGAACACATTACAACAAACAGCATTACAAAAGAAGATATTGCATTACTTTTTGAAGAGAATGAATTAGAAGAAAATGTCATTGAATTATTACTCGCTATTAGCAGAACAAATTACGGTGTTAGAGGAGCAGTAAATGTATTTGTGAATACAGCAGCAGTATTTGGACAAATAAACAGTAAAAATATTGCAGAGATAGCAATAGAAATGAATATTAGACCATAAGGAAGTGTTAAAAATGATAACAATAAAAATGAAAGACGAATATTGCAGCGTAACAGTAGAAGGAAGTGCTACAGAAGCATTAGAAGAATTATCGGAAATTACAAAAATAATGCTACAGAAAACATTGATGGAATTAAATATCAGACCGCAATATTATGCAGGTTGTGTTAGATATTTTATAGATGCGTTAGAAAGAGAGTTTTTGTAAAAATAAGGAGTGAAGGGCGTGAGAAAAAGAGTAAACTGCAATGAAAATTGTTTCGAGTGCATTTATGATGATTGTATTATGGATATTTTGCCAAGTGAAAGAGAAAAGCAAAGAGAAAGACAAAAACTTTATTATCAAAGGCATAGAGAAGAAAAAAAGCTTATTATAGAGCATATTATCAAAAACAAAAAGGAGTAATCAAAAATGCAGAATGAAATATTTATCGCTTTTATGGTAGGTTGGGCAGCAGCAATAGTATTTAGTATGGTAGGAGGTATAATATTGTGGCTTTATATAGAATGGGAAAAAACAAAGATAAAAAAGTTAGAGTTAGAAAAAATTGTGTGTATTACAAAATGCAAATTAAAAGAATTAGAAAATGAAAATCATAAGGAAATAGAAAAACTAAAGGAAATCAATGAAAAATTATGACAGAAAAACAAAGAAAGTTATTATTTGTATTGGCAAAACAAAGAGGTATGGATAATGAATTATTACATAGTTATGTAGAAACACAAACAGGAAAACAAAGTATTACAGAAGTAACAACACAAGAAGCAAAAACATTGATAGATGGATTGCAGGAAAAGAAACAAACAGTAAAAGGATATATTACGGAAAAACAATTAAAATATGTAAAAGGGCTTTGTCAATGTTTAAGTTGGGAAGAAAAAGCACTTAGGCAATTTATAGAAAAGCAGTATGGTATTTCTAATGTAAATTGGCTGACAAGCAAACAAGCAGCAAAACTGATTGAAGGATTAAAAAATATATGGGAAAAAGATAAAAGAGGGTAGTAAAAAACCCTCTTTTATTGTTTGTGTTTTATTCTGTTTGTTCTGATGCAGAGGCAAGAAGTTCTATTCTTGTTTTCATGAGTTGTTTTAATTCTTCTATATCTTCTAACGTTGCTTGATTTTTAATAAAACTTCTTGAAGTGGAACGGTTACGCAAATATTTTGCTTTTTCTCTATTTTTTTCTTGCCATTTTTTGTTAGCTTCTGTTTGTGGGTTTATTTGTTTTGTTTCTGTTTGCAAATAAATCAACTCCTATTTATGAAATATGATAAGGTAAAGACCTACAACAACTACAATTAATTTGGCAATTTCAAAAGCAAGTTCTAAAAGTGCAATGATTAAAGATTTTGTAGAATTTTTCATTGTATTTAAGAGTGGTTTTATGATATAATATATTAGTAGATGGGAGGGTTTCCCCTCCCGTGGGTATTAGAATATGCTGTCTATAACCATTTTAATAACGGCTATGAGAGTGCTTAATTCTAACATGAGCTCAATAAGTGCTGCTATCACTTTTTTGAGCTCTTTTATTTTTTCTACTAATTTCTCCACCCTTTTTCCCTCCTTTCTTTTTGTATTTTTTTACTTCATTCCCCCTTTCTGAACACTATTATACTATCAATAGTATAGTTTGTCAATAGAAAAATGAAAATTTTTTTAAAAACTGTAAAAAAATTTATTTTTCGTATTCTGATTGGATTTTATAATAATATGATATAATAGTATAAAAGACAAAAAAGGGAGGTATTCTATGAAACAAAAATACAAAGAATATGCAGAACTAATAGGAATGGAGAATTTAACAATGTTATCTCATGTATTTGGAGGGAGTAATATTTATATTCCAAAAGAGAAAGAATTACAAAAAAGAGAAAAATATAAAAAGATATTAGAAGAATTTACAGGAGAGAATACAAAAGAATTAGCAGAAAAATATTGTATTTCTGAAAGAACAATATACAGAATGATAAAAAAGTACAAAGAAAAAAAGTTTTGACAGTTTTTGAAGGACTTGTCACAAAAAATATGTTATAGTAAAAATAGAGAAAAACGAAGGGAAGGAGGAGGCTGTAATATCGACAGAAAAAAATAGAAGTCATGGAAAAGTGGATAAACTGCCAGAAGTGATAAGAAAAGAAGTGGAAAACAGGCTTCTTGAGGGGCACACTTATGAAGAAATTGCAAAATATTTAAAAGAAATGGGACACAACATATCCAAAACAAGCATACACAGATATGGAAAACCTTTTTTGCAAAAATTTGAAAGTGTGAGATTAGCAAAGGAATATGCACAGTTATTGGCAGAAGATAATGCAGAAAGACCTACTACAGAACTACACGAAGCCAACAATGCACTTATCAGTCAAATGATTATGCAAGTATTGATAAATGAAAATATAAAACAAAAGGAAAAAATAGAAGCCGCACGCTCTATTGCAACATTACAAAGGGCACAAGTACAGAATGAAAGATTAAAGCTTCATGCAAGAAAAGAAGCAGGAGCAGTACATACAGCATTAAAAAAATTAAAACAACAAGTATATGAGGAAATAGGAAAAAACCACCCAGAAGTAGCAAAAGAGATTATCAAAATAGCAGACGATATAGAAAAAGAAACAGAAAAATAATTATTTATAGAAAGACTTTCAATGTCTTATGTCAGTAACATTACTACGTCCAAAATAATCCGACAAAAAATGGACAAAAAAGAAAAAGGTATCATATTCATCAAATATATTCACTAATGAGGAAGTGATAAAATGTGGCAGGAGCGAGCGAAGGCTCTTTTTTTTATGGAGAAAAAAAGTATTAGAGAAATTAGCATAATGCTATTAAAAAGTGAGAAAAGCATATATCGTTATTTAAAAAAATTGCCTGAGTACAAGCAAGAAAAAGAAAAAAGAAAAAAAGAAAACAGACAAAAGCGAAAGGCATATCAAAAGCAATGGGACAGACAAAACAGAGTAGAAGGATACACAAATATCAATGGAGAAAGTCTAAAAAGAGAACATGATTTAGCAGCAATTATATTAAGCAGGGAGAAATATGCATGAGCTTTTTAGAAGAATTTAGGAGCATTTCTACAGGGGAAAAAACACAAAGAGAAGCAGAAATTGAAAAAGGCAAAAACAGTTTCAGGCAATATTGCAATATGATAAACAGTGATTTTTTTAAAAAGGAAAGAAGCTATCAAGATATTGTTTGTGATACATTACAAAAAATGTATGAAAGAAAAATGATAAATGAGAAAACAAAAAAGCCTTATGACATACTGATATTAAATTTACCTCCCGGTTTTGGAAAAAGTTATACAGCGAGTTTATTTGCAACATGGGTATTAGGTAAAAATCATAAAAACCAAGTCATTACCGTAAGTTATGGGCAGGATTTGGCAATATCGTTTTCTAAAACAGTAAGAAATACTATACAATTAGAGGAATATCATGACTTTGTGCCTACCAGTTTTTTCCCTGAATTAAAAATAAAAGAAGGCGATGGTGCAGCGGATAAATGGGCATTAAAAAATGCTTATATGAGTTATTTAGGTACTTCATTTACTGGAAAGCTAACAGGTATGAGAGGAAATCTGATTATTATAGATGACCCTATTAAAAATGCAGAAGAAGCGATAAACGAAAAAGTAAAACAAGGGCATTTTGATTTTTATAAAAACACACTCACTTCCAGAATGCTGCCAAACAGTTTACAGATTATCATACAAACTAGATGGGCTACAGATGATTTAGCTGGAAAGATAATGACAGAATATACAGAAAGATGTTATGTATTGCAGTTAGCAGCATTGGATAAAAATGATAAAAGTATTTGCGAAAGTTTATATCCTACAGAAGATTTAATTCGAAAAAGAGAAACACTTGATGAACATATTTGGTTAGCGAATTATATGCAGCAACCTATTGATATAAAAGGGGTATTGTATGGAAAATTTAAAACTTATGATGTAATAGATAGTGATTTGTTTGAAAGACAGATTGCTTATATTGATACAGCAGATGAAGGAAAAGATTACTTGTGTGCTGTAATAGGCGGTGTGATAGGAAGATATGGTTATATTACAGGAATTTATTATACAGACAAGCCTATGGAGATAACAGAACCAGAAACAGCAAGACTTTTATCATTATTACAAACAAGAGATTGTTTGATAGAAAGTAACAACGGAGGTAGAGGATTTGCTAGAAATGTAGAAAGAGAACTGAAAAAATTAAAATGCAGAAAATGTAATGTAACATGGTTTCATCAAAGCAAAAATAAAAATACCAGAATACTTGTTAATGCAACAAATGTAATGGAACAAATAATATTTCCAGAAGGCTGGGAGAAAAAATACAAAGAATTTTACAAAGCAATAAGCAATTATCAAAGAAAAGGCAAAAATGCACATGATGATGCTGCTGATGCACTGACAGGATTTGTAGAAATGATAAATGGAGATGTCAAAGGTAGAATGAAACCAATAGCAAGCCCTATCAGAGCATTCAAGTTATTTTAAATGAATTCTAAGGAGAAATGATAAATATGGAAATTGCAAAAGGATATGAAAAAAATGCTATCATGGGACAAATGATATACCCTTGTGAGATATATCAAACACCAACAGAAACAGAAGAAAATACAGAAAAAGAAAAAGAAGAACTGCAAACAGAACAAAAGTCAGATAATGAGGAAGAAGAATGAAAAATTTTATAGAGGGATTTCGAGAATACAGTAAGGACAATCAAGAGCCTTATTTTTTTACAGAAAAAGAAATACAAAACAATGTTGAGGTTGCTTTAAAATTATATTCTAAAAAAAAGCCAATATTACGAGAAGGCAATATTACTATTTTAGAAGGACAAAAAATATATGCCTTGCCTGAAGATTATCAAACATGGTACAAAGGATTAGAAAAGTATGCTATCGTAGGAAATTGTATTGTTTTAAAAAATAGTTTTTGTGGAAAAATTTCCTTTTTGTATTATGCAGACAGAACCATTACAGAAATACCAGAAAAGGAACTATATTTATTTTACAATTATTGTCTGGGAGAAATGATGTATAAAAAAGTGATAAATATAACAGAAGATAATATAGCAGAAGGAATTGTAAAAGAAATGAAATTAGGACGTGGATTAGATTTGACATTTGAAGAAAATAAAAATGCAAAAGAGATATTACTGGATTATGTACAAAACAAAAGACTAGAATTTTTAAATGCTATCAAAGCAAAAGCAACAGGGAGTTGGTGCTAATGCAGGTAGATTTAGCAAAAGTAGTATTAAAAAAGTTGCAAACAGTTCAAAAAATGAATTGTGAAACAGAAATGACATTGCTACAGAAAACAGGAAATGTAGAACAGCTTGGCATTTGTGACATAGGAGAAAATGACAATATAGTAGAAAGCACTATAAAAGTGATACCTATGACATTGGCTTCTGAAAAGGGGGCAACTGGAAAAATTGCAAACAATATGGAGTTAGGCAACAACGAAGAAAGCTATATTGAATTTGCAGAAATAGAAGAACAAAGCAGAATACATACAGGTGACAGAGTAATATACCAAAAAGAAGAATACATTGTATTTGAAATATTGCCTATCGTTATGGGTGAAACGTTACTTTGCAGACAATATAAAGCGAAGAAGGCGATGTAATGAGTGATTTTGAAAAACTGATAAAAACGATTACAAGTATAGAGGAAGTCATACAGCAAGGTGCTCAAAATGGTTTAAAACAAGCGGGAGCCAGAGTAATGGGAACTGCAAAGGAAAAGTTAGGCACCTATCAGCCTAGTGTAGGAGAATATCCTGCATGGCAAACATTAAAGCCACAGACTGTAAAAAGAAAATATACAACAAAAAAAGGAAATTTAAAAAAGTCTGGAAAAGAATATTTCAAAAAATACGGAAGTTTTGAGCCAAGCGGTACAGCAGATGACAGCCCTTTAGTAAATACAGGACATTTAAGAGCAGCAATTACAACAGATGAAAGCCAAATAGCACAAGGAAATATTTATATTGGCGTAGCAAAAGGAAAAGCAAATAAAAAAGGGGAAAAAGCAAGTGCTATTGCGACATATGGTGCAGCACAAGAATACGGTTCGGCAAAAAGAAATATACCACCAAGACCGTATTTAAGACCTTCTGTAGTAGAAAATAAGGAAGAAATTGCGGAAGATATTAAAAATGGTATTGCAGAAAATATAGCAAATTTTGGTCAAGGAGGATTTTAATGGAGAAAATAAGGGACCCTCTTGTATTGGTGTATGAAACACTAAAACAAGCAATCAAAACAGTACATGGACAAGATTTTTTAGTATTTGATGATTTCCCTACCGCAGACAGCTACAGAAAACAAAATAAAAATGCAGCGAATATTTCTTTTGTATCAGCAAGTTCTGAAAAGGGATTGATGAGGGAGTTTATACCACATAAAGTAGTAAAAAACGATAACAACAATCAATTTACAGTGGCAACAGAAACATTAAGAATAGAATATGTCATACAGATTAGTTTTTTTGCAAATAAAAAAGGCATTGCACAAATGTTATCTACAAAGTTTATCAATTACTTGGAGAGAGAAAATACATTAAAATTAGAAGGGGACAAATGGCTGGAAAATATGGATATATTTTTAATGTACCCTCCTGCACCGCCAGAAGGTGATACAGATTTATGGCAGGTTAATCAAACATGGCAATGCAGTGCAAAATTATTGACAGAAGAAGTTGTTGACACAGTGAAACAAATGCATTTTACAGGAAAAATTAAAAATAGTTAAAATTTAGTTTATTAAAAAAGTTGTTTTATTAGAAATTTAATAAAAGTTATAAGTATTTGGGGAAACTTTTTTCACTTGTGAAAAGTTTCCCCAAGCCCTTTCAAAAACACGCTTGGAAGCGGAAAAAGCTTAAAACCTTGAGGCTTTGCCTCAAACTCCACAAGCTTTTTGAAAAAAGCTTGAACAAAAACTTTGTTTTGTTATCTACAAACAGAATTTTAAAAAAGCATTTAAAAGATATTTAAAAATATTTTAAAAGTATTTTAAAGGAGGTTTACAATATGCCAATATTAAGAGGATTTACAGGGGACATCAGGACAATGCCACCTGATATCTATGTCAATGAAATGCCAGTACCGCAACAAGAAAATTTTACTATGCCTGATTTTGTACTGGGATTTGTAGGAGAATTTGACAGAGGGCCAGTCAATGAATACATTTATTGCAGTGAAACACCTACAAAAAGAATGACAGAAATATTGCGTCCCGTATTGGGAGAAAGAAGCGATACTGGTTGTAAAGGCAATCAGCTTTTGACTCATTTACATATGGCAAGAGCAAAAAAAGCGGTGTTTGTTAGAATATTAGGCAAAGGCTATGCTACAGCAAGTTTAACACTGACAGACAGCCAACAAACACCTACACCAACATTAAAAATTAGTGCAAAATATCCAGGAGAATATGCCAATGTATTTACAGCAGAAACGATTGCAGAAAATGAGGAAACATTTACATTAAAATTGTATTCTGATTTAGATGGATATGAAACATATAAAGGTTTGACAATGGACGAACAAAGTGAAAATTATGCCATAAAGGTAGTAAACAAAAAAAGTTATCACTTTGTGTTAGAAGATTTAAAAAGTACAGCAGAAACATTGGAGGAAAAGAAACCTTCTGTAATAGAGCAAACACAACTTTTAGGAGGTTCTAACGGTATAAAAGTAGAAGAACCAGATTATATTGGTACATTTGATACAGGTACTGGAAAAAGAACAGGATTAAAATTATTAGAACTTGCTGGAAAACAAATTACAGATAGTAGTTATATTGGCTTTAGCAGTGCAGCGGCAGATAAAGCATTATGTGCTTTTGCAGAAAAGTATAACAGCATTGCTTATTGTGGTACAAATGAATTGAAATTTGGACAAACAGGAGAAGAAACCATAGCATATAGAAAAACATATGATACTGATTTTTGCCAAATGGTAGAGGGAAATTATAAAGCAAATACAGGTGCAAGTATAAGCGGAGCGTGTTTGTCTGCGATAGTACACGTAATAGGAAATGTAGAAGACAGTGGAATTGCAACAGAATGTACTTGGATAAGTGGGAGCGAGCAAGAATATGATTTTGACCAACTTTCTTTATTATATCAAAATCAAATAGGCTGTTTTACATTAAAGCCTTCTGAAACAGGGGCAGGTAATTTAGGCTGGAGAATGGGAAATGATTATACACTTGCAATAAAAGATGTTTCTGGGGAAATCATAACAGACAATGAAAACAGAAAAGTAAATAAAAGGAGATTAAATAATTGGATAGAAAATTCTTTGTTTTTTGTAGCAGCAAAGTGGCAGGGAAAAGCAATGACAACAAAAATGAAAAGAGATGCAGAAGTTAGAATTAGGACATTTTTTGACCAGTTAAAACAACCGCTTAATCCTTTAGACAGTGCAAAAATAGAGGACTATAGTATAACATTTGATGAAAGTGCAAACAACATTGATGTGTTTGTACAGAATATCAATGTCAAACACTTTAATACTGCAGAATGGGTACTTTTGAATTTTGCTGGTGGGACAAATGCAGAAATAGAATAAGATTTATCCGCTTTCTTGAAAGAAAGTTTGACAAAGAACTTTAAAGCAAAAACTAGCGTTTTTGCAAAGAAAAATAACAAAACATATAAAATTGAGTAAGAGTTTCCGTTAAAAAGTTTAGGGTCAAGCCCTTTTCAAAGGGCTTGCAGGGGTTTGGGGGCGGAGCCTCCAAAAGGGGAGGTGAGTATAACGAAAATAAAAAACAAAATGTTAGAAAACTTTTTAGCAAAATTTAAAAAGAAAGACAACAAGCAAAGTATCAGTTTTGTAGAAGTACCTACACAATATGAAACGGAATTATTTCGCATTGCACAAGACAGATACCACATTATAAAAGAAGTGAACGAATTGTGTGGGGAAAATGGAGATATACGCTTTCAAAGAGCAAATGCTTTAATAGCAGAAGATGCTACAAAAGGCGGTTTTAGTATTATTGTAAATGCTTCTGAAAAAGATAAAAAGAGAAAACAGAAGCAATTAAAACAAACAACAGAAGTTTCTACAGAAAGCGAAAAGGTGCAAAAAATAGTAGATAATTTTTTAGAAAGAACGAGATTACATATACTTTGTACAGAACACGCAAGAGCATTGTTGAGAGAGGGAGATTTATTTTTAAATGTGATAGTAGACAAAAAAAGCGGTTTGATTACAGAAATCAAAAGAGCACCTGCATTAACAATGAAAAGAAATGTGGACGAATATGGCGATTTTATAGATAACAAAAAAGCATTTTCTCAAATAGATACTTCACAAATATACCAAATGGCTGGAGAAAGTGCACCAGAAGCAAGCAGAAAAGATTTTGCACTTTATCAAGTAAACCATATTCGATGGTTATGTGATGAAACTAAAATTTATGGTACAAGTCAATATGCAGTAGCAAGAAAGTGTTATAAAATGCTTTCAAAAATGGAAGAAGCATTAGCCTACAGAAGAATATATCGTTCTGTTAGTAAGCGTTCCCATAAGCTAGAAACAACAGATATTGCAGAAATAGAAGACTACAAAAGGGCAAATGCTATGGTAGATGAAAATGGTATTCCTACACAAAATGCACATATGCTAACAGACTATATTGGTAATGTAGAGGTAAGTGCATTACATGATGAAGCAAATCTTGACGAAATAAAAGATGTAGAAATGATAGAAAATATGTTATGGATAAATTTATTAGTACCAAAGGCAATTATTACAGGGGGACAAGGTATTAACAGAGATGTATTAAAAGTGCAGTATCCTCACTATTTGCAGACATTAGAAAATATTACTGACAGGCTGGAATATGGAGATAACAGCATTTATTCTGGATATAGAGCAATAATAGATTTACAGCTTTTATTACAAGGAATTAACCCAGAAAATATTTACTATGACATTGTGTGGAGCAGAAAAACGGAAGAAAGTACCGCAGAAAGAGTAGAAAGCATACAAAATGCACTAGCAAAAGGCGGAGGAAAACAGCTTATTAGTCATGAAAAAGCGATACAGCTTGTGGCAGATGATTTTGATATAGAAGACCCTAGTGTAATGTATCAAAAAATATTAGAAGAAAATGGATTACAGCAAAACAAAATAGAAAAAGAAAAGCAGCAAAAACAAGAACTTCTACCAGAAAAAGAAAAGCAACAGCAAAAAGAAATAAAAAAAAAGAATATTATTTCTGAACAAGAAGCACTTACAGATGAACACGAAAAAGATTTTGAAGAAATAGAAAGACTTTCTCATGAATTTACGAAAAAGTGGGAGTCTTTTTTTAATGGAATTTGGGAAGAAATCAAAGAGAGTACAGAGGAAAATATAGAAAATAACATCAAAAAGGCGTGGAAGAAACAAAACAAGGATTTTTATATCCACTATATCAAAAAGGCTTATGATATAGGGGAAAAAAGAGCACAAAATGTAGTAGAGCAAGTTTTTACTGATGAGGAAAATAATGTAAATATTCGTATTGGTATTGAAAGAGAAGATATTCAAAAAGAATTATTAAACAATGCCCTTTTGAGAGTATCTAAAATGGAACAAACAACAATAGAGGAAATACGAAAAATATTGGCGAAAGGATATGAGCAAGGAGAAAGCTGGAAAGAGCAAAAAAAGAAAATAGAAAATAAAATTAAAAATCCTGTGAGGGCAGAAATGATAGCCATTACAGAATTAGGGTTTGCTTATAATACAAGTACAAAAAATACTTACAGAGGAGCAGGAGCGAATAAAGTGATGTGGCACGCTTCACTGGATTTAAAGACTTGTGATGGCTGCCGTGCCTTGCATGGAAAAGTGTTTGATGTTGACAAAGCACCAGATAATCCCCTGCATCCACGTTGCAGATGTACATGGCTGCCAGTATTTTCAGAAAGAAAAGTTGGAAATTTTGACAATTCTAGTAATATACAGTATAATAATAATGAAAAACAAAATACCTTTAAAGGGAAAAAACGAGAGCAAAACAATGAAGTTTATAATATTCGTATCCATAAAAATGTAAGTGAAAAAGAAATTGAGAAAGAAATTGAAATAGTCAAAGAAACATTTGCTGAAATGCCTGAAAAAGTGCAAAGGGCATTGAAAAGTACAATTGTTGAAATAGGACAAGAAGGAACGAGCCAATATGACTATAATAATGATGTAATGTATATTGCAAAAGGTGCAAATAAAAAACAAGTAAGACATGAAACGGGTCATATGGTGGATAATAAATTGATGAGCCAAGAAAGAGTGGAACAATTAAAAAGAGAAATTTTAGGAGAAATTGTAAGTGATGATATTTATATTGATGAAACAACCTATATTGATAATTTAGGTAGACCAGTAAAGGTTTGTTTTTTAAAAAATGAGGCACTCCTTACAGAATATCAAGGCAGAATTTATAAATGTGATGACCCTATAAAAGCGTTTGGCTGGGATAGTGGAGAGTTTAAATATGAAAGGTTGTGGGATTTTATTTCAGAACCTTATGAATTATATATGAGGGATAAAAAAGAATTGCAAAGAAAATGTCCTAAATTATACGACTACATAAAGGAAGTGGTAGAATGACACAAGAAGAAAAAAAGAAACAAAAAGAAAAATTTTTAGCAATACAAACTTATGAAGAATATTATAAAAGGATGGACGAATTTAACGGAATTGATGTAAAGGATAAAGAAATAAGAGATCATTATTACAAAAAATTAGAGCCTACTGCTCCTAAAAGGGAATATTATATAGGAGAAGCTTATACAATTTTTCCAGATGGTTCCAGAATGATAGGCGGACCTGGTATGATAGCTGTAAAAGAAAAAGGATATAAAAGTGTTGAGGATTACGAAAAAAGAAGTCACGAGGAATGGCTAAAAAAACAAGAACAGAATAAAAAATAATATTTTGACCTGAACAAGTCGTTAAACGGTTCTTTTTTTGTACAAAAATTTAAAAGTGTTTTAAAAGGCATTTAAAAGCGTTTTAAGACGCTTTTTTCATTAGACATAAAAAGTATCAGTGAAAAAAAGTTAAACGAATAGAAAAAAAGTTAAACGGGTTTTAAACGTGGTCTGAATATAAAGGAGTAACAAAAATGGAAAAAGAAGCTGATTTTTATATAGAAAAGGCGGAGGCAATATTAGACGCACAGGGGCAAAAAAGTGGTTGGTACAAACAGATAGTAGCAAGAGTAGATTTTTTAAATGGGAATGACAGATTATATCCCAAACAAGTTTATCAGGACGCACTGGAAAAACTGAAAGAAAAAGGATTTCCCTATGCAGGAGAACACCCTCACCCTAAACCTTACAGAGGAACAGACGGCAATATTTATTTTAGCACATCTATTCCTCACAGTGCTGTGAAATTTAGAGATGCTTATATTGATGAACAAAATAATGTATGGGCAGAATATACCCCTCTTGATACAGAAATGGGAAGGCAAGTCAAAACATTTTTGGACAATGGTTTGCCTATAGGATTTTCAAATAGAATGAGAGGAAGCTCCAAAAAAGAAAAAAGAAATGGAAAAACAGTGCAGATAGCAAAAAAATTAAAATTGTATACTTGGGACGTGGTACTAAATCCAGCAGAAAAAAGTGCTTTACAGTTGCCCATTGTATTAGATGATATAGAGGAGGAAAATATGAATTTTTTTGATATGAGTTTGAAAGAACTTGAAAAATGGAAAGAACAAAATAAAAGTGCAGAAGAAAGCGAAATAATGCTTTGTGATAGTGTGATAGCACTCAAAAAGCAAACAGAAGAAGCAAAAAAACAAATGCAGGCAATTACAGATGAAATAGAAGCAAAAAAACAAAAAGAAAAAGCACAGCAATATCTTTTTGATGAAATAGAAAAATGGAATTATGCTAAAAATGTAAAAGATGCTGTATTGAAAAAAGGAGAACATATTGATAGCAAAGAAAGTGTTACTGATTTTTTGAAAAGAGAAAAAGCATTTATAGATGAATTAGAAATTGGCAAAAAATTGAAGGAATTAGGCATAACAAAAGAAGAAGGCAAAACAAAAGCGATAGTAACACAAGGAAAAGAATATTCCATATTAGATGGCATTATGGAAGAAATGGACAAAGAGTTGCAGAAAAAAGACAATAGTTTTTGTATTGATAAAGAATTGAGAAAAGCAAACAATGCCATTGTAGATAGTGTATTGAAAAATATGGAAAGAAAAAAAGACAAAGATGTGAAGTCATTTTTAGATGCACTGAAAAAAGAAAGAAGTGTATTTTTAGATGAAACAACACCTGCAATAGCAGATACAGGAGCATTTGCACAGTCAGCAAATATTTCACTTGCCATATTAAAACAAGCATGGCAGGATATACAATTTTTACAATTATGTATGGTAGAAGGATTTAGCGGAAGTACATACAAAATGCCTGTAGAATTTCAAAGCCACGATTTATACAGTGAAGAGGATTTTGCTGTAGGAGAATTAGACAGTATCCCAACGGAAAACGTACAGACATTTTTATTAGAATTTGGTGCACAGTGGCTAAAAAAAGGCTTTGTTGTAACAAAAGAAGCACAAAAGGAACTATTAAGCGGCCCTATGAGATATGACGTGATAGCAGCAAATGCAGCAAGTATTGCCAACAGATTTCAAAGGATCATTGATAGAATGATTTCTACAGAAATGCTTGCTAGAGCAGATGAATATGGAGCAAAAGAAGTAAAAGAAGAAACGGTTGCAGTAAGTGAAGTAGAAGAATTGACAGAAGGGGAAAATATAACTGAAGGCAGTAATGCAAAATGGAAAGTAAATTTGTTGTGCGGAAATACTTCTCCCCTTAGTGCATTGTGTGTTGCTCCTATTGTAAGACCTAGAAAAACAGTATGGTTAGACCAATATGGAAGAAAACAAGAGGATTTTATTAATCCGATTATCGTAAAAAATAGCAGCGGAAAAGTATTGACAGAAGGTATTTTCATACGCTCTAAAGGATTAATTGCAGATAAGAATGGAAAAGAAGCAGATTATGCAGTAGATTTTGAAAATGCTTGTATTTATTTTAAAAAAGACGCAATGAGTAAAACAGCACTGCCAAAAGTAAGCTACAGTTATGCAACAAATATTGTATATTTCAATTTAGCAGTACCAAAAACATTAGAAAACTATACAGCCAGATATTACAACAGTTTATTAGAAATGATAGATACACAAAAGGCTTATATGGGAAGTGCTCCCAGATATGTTACACCAGATTTTTGCATAGGCAGTTTAAACGCTATGACAATGCTCAAACAGGCGGAATTGTTTTATCAGAAATGTTCCCCTAACGGTACCAGTCTAGGAGGAGAAGGCTATTTTGCCAAAAGAAATGGTATTGATTTGGTAGAGCATAATATACCGTGGGCAGCAGGAGACAGCAGAATACTGTTAGGCAAAAAAAATGCAGTAAGGGTAGGTATGGGTAGCCCTTATGATTTGGAAGGCCCTTATCCTCATATGGCGGCAGATGGTAAGGGCTACAGCAGCGCAAAAGAGTATATTGCAACACAACAAATCGCAATCAATACCCCTTTAGTTATTGATGAAAAACACGTGCAATATCATCCGCCTTTTAGAACCATAAAATTTTATAATAAGCAACATTGAGAAAATGGGGGATTTATCTATGGCTGAAGATGGATTATTAGGAAAAAAACTACAAATCGTTATAACAGACGCAAATGGTACAGTTTTAGAAAAAATGCCTGAAATGCTCAAATGGAGCGTTGAAGAAATTACAGAAGAAGACAAAAAATATCCTCTAAATGAAGAAGATGAATACAGAACAGTGCATCAACAAGGATTTAAAGGAAGTATTGAAGGACAGGAAATTAACGAAGCATATGACAAAATTGTAGATATGAAAATTGAACATCAAAGGAAAACAGGGGGTACATTAAAATTTATTATATTTACTACTAAAATATACAAAGATGGTACCATACAAAAATATAAATATCCGAGTGTTACATTTGATGGATATAGTCAGACGGCAGACGGCAACAACAAACCTATGACAAATAAAATAAATTGGCAAAGTATCAACAGAGAAAGAATATAGTAAGACCTTAAGGGCGTTGCCCCTAAAACCCTACTTCTTTCTTTCAAGAAAGAAGCAAAGAACTTTTAAGCAAAAACTAGCGTTTTTGCAAAACAAAAAAGAAAATTTTTGGCTAAAAACTACTTAAAATAAAAATTTTGATGTATTAAAAAAAGGAGAAGAAGAAATATGAGTATTGAAAAAAATGTAGTTGTGGAAAATGAAGTAGTAGAAACAGAAATCAAAAATCCAAATGAAATTGTATTATCTACAGGGAAAAAAGTAATAAAAAGAGAAAGACGAGGACAACATCATATTGTGGAAAGTAGGTTACTTTCTGCCTGCTCTATCAAAGGAGATGGAACAGGTGTAACGGTAGGAGATTTGATATTAGCAAGTGATATTAAAGTAGCAGTAGCAATAGGAGAAATTGATGGTACAAAACAAAAAATACCTGCTTCTTTGTCAGAGGTATATGAACTTGCAGGAGAATTTACATATGAAGAATGGGAAGAATTGAAAATAGAATTGCAAAAGGACAAAAAAGAAATGGAGGAAAAAGCAAAAAACTTGCAAGCCAGCATTGGTTCAGACAGCGAATTAATGTAGCCTATTGTTCTGGTGCAGGAATTAGTTATACGGAAACGCTTGCTATGATGGACGAGGAAGTATTAGCAGCTATTTTGGTTATCAATGAAATAGAAGAAAAACAAAAAGAACAGACACAATAAAGAAGTAAACCAAATGGTTTACTTCTTTACAAAGTCAATAGATAAATCATATTCCATAGCATTTAATATTTTTTTAGCATCTTCAAAACTAAAATTTTTTTTACCAAGAAGTTTTGTAAATGCTTGAGGCACCATATCTAATGATGCCGCTAATTCTTTTTGAGAAAGATTATTGTCAAGCAATAATTTTTTGATTTCTACAATAAGTTGTGTATTGTCTTGATATATAAATGACATTGTTATCACCTCTTTCGATAAGAGTATAACATAAAAAAAGTGATTTATCAACTATAAAATATGATAAAAAATATAAAATATTAAAAAAAACATAAAAAAAGATAAAAAATTACTTGACATATTATGTAAACTATATTATAATAGAAACATAGAAAGGAGGTGCAAGCAATGAAAAATATAAAAGAAGGGAGGGAAAAAAAGATATGGATTTAGAAAAAATTTGTGCTATCATATGTGCAGTATTCGCAGTACTAAGCTACATAGATAGCGACAAAAAATAATCATATAAGGCTAAGAGGGTAAAACCTCTTAGCATCTAAATCCATTATAACATAATATGAACAAAAAGCAAATATATATTTTTTCATTGACAGCAACAGCATTTGTACTTTATATGTTGTACAAAATGACAACAGCATTTGTATTTTTAGTTTTGCTGGTGTTAGTGACAATAATAGAAACATTTGTATTTTTTAAAAAAACAATATATAAAACAAAAACTTAGAATAAAAAATGAATATTGAAAAAAGCGTCTATATGGCGCTTTTTTTAGTAGAAAAAATAAAGAAAGGAGGGAGCAAATTTGAGTACATTTATGGATTTTGCCATAGGATTATCATTGGTAAATGGTATTAGTGGACAAATCAATCAGATTGTAGGAGATTTTAAACGCTTAGATGGCGTAACAGATGAAGTGATGAAACAGCTTTCTGAGTTTAAAAATATCAGTATTGTAGGTGGTTTATTGGCTGGTGCAGGAGTAAAAGGATTGCAAGCAACGGCGGATATATTGGGAGATTGTATTAGTGAAGCAGAAAAATTACAGAGCACCTCTTTAAATTTAGAAATAAAAACATTTGGTACAGATTTATTAGACCAGACAAAATTGCCTCAAATAAAAGCAGAAATGGAAGCATTAGACGGCAAAGCAATGGATATTTCGTTAAACACTGTATTTAATGCACAAGAAATTGAACAAAGTATGATAAGTATGGTAAAAGGTGGAATGTCTAAAGAAATGGTAGAGGGATATGGAGCAGAAGCAAATGCGAATTTTGCACAAATAAATGGTGTGAAAGCCACTTCTACAGCAGATGCCACTGTAAAATTTGCAGCAGGATTTCAATTAGAAGAAGGTCAAATAAAAGATAGTTTGGATTTGATAACAAAATATGCAGATGCTTCTATTTCTGACGCTTTGGCAATACAACAAAATATAGGAAATACAGCAGGAAGTGCTATGAGTGTATGGAAAAATAGAGATAATATGGACATTGCAGAGGAAACCATACAGCTTGTTGCTGCAACAAAATATACCGCTGGAGATGAAGCAAGTGCAGCAACTTATGTTAGAAATTTCCTTGACCAAGCAGCAAAAACATCATTTACAGACCCTCAAATAGAAATGATGGAAAAAGCAGGCTGGTTATTAGAAGGAGATAGAAGTATATTTATTGATTATAATACAGGAATGTTAAAAAGTGCAGCAGAAATAGAGAAAATATTAGAAGATACTGCAGAAAGTATGCAGGCTGTAGATTTTAATAACTTAGTAGATACTTTTTTTGGAGATAGAGGAAAGAAAACAGCACAAGCATTGGCACAAAAAGGCGGTGCAACAGATTTAGCGGTGTTGAAGGCAGGAGCAGGCAAACAATTAGGGATTGATGAACAGGTAGCAATGCAAATGGAAACCGCAGCAGCACAAGCAGGAATATTTCAAGAAGCAGTTAGTACATTAAAAGCAACAATAGGAAAACCGTTTTTAGAGCCTTTTGCAAAAACATTGCAAAATGTTGTTAATCCAGCATTAAAAACTGCTACTGACTTTTTTAAAACACACCCAGAAGTTGCAAAATATATGGCAATGATAGTGGCAGGTGGTTCTGCATTTTTGATTTTGGCAGGAAGTATTATGATGGTGATAGGATTGGTGGGAAGTTTTAAATTGATATGGGCAAAGGCTGGAGCACAGATAATAGCACATTTTGTGCCGATATTGTCCACATTAGGAGTAGTAACCGCAGTCATTGTAGTCATAGCAGGGCTTGCATTTGTAGTATATAAAAATTGGAATACATTAAAACCAAAATTTGCAAGTATTTTAAATCATATAGTACAAATATTTGGTGCTATGAAAGGAATATTTATTCGCTTTGCTCAAATTGTGTCTCCTGTTATAACAACAGTATTTCAACTTTTTGAAAAAGGGATATTGATGATATTAAATACTGTATTGCCAGCAATAGATGGTGCATTGATGATATTAGCAGGAATATTAAATATGAATGTAGCAGGAGCGTTTCAAAATGCTTGGAATAACTGTAACACACTTGGAAAAATATTACTTGCAGTTCTTTTGCCTACAATAGCGATATTAACAGGAAAATTTGCCATTATGACAGCGACAATGCTAGTAAATGCGACACAAACACTTGTAGTTTCTGCTGCTATGACAATTTATAAAGGAGTAATTATTGCAGTTTCTATTGCCACAAAAATATGGAGTGTTGCACAAGGAATATTAAATGCCATAATGACAGCAAATCCTATAGGAATTGTTATTGTAGCGATTGGGGCATTAATAGCAGTAGTAGCGGTAATAATAACACATTTTAAAGAGTTTACAGAATGGGTGCAAAAAGGCTGGGACAAATTAAAAAACTTTTTGGGATTTAAAAGAGAACACAAAGACGAATTAGAAGCACCTATTCAAGTGGGAGTAGAGCAAACAGAACAAATAAACAAAGTGACAAATATTAGTACTATAGCAGATACTTCAGCAATGAATGATATTACAAAATATGGTGCTGATACGGGTGGCATAATCAATCCTGAAATTACTGTCAGTCCTAGTTACCAAATAGATTACAGCAATACAGAAGAAATAGAACAAATACTGAAAAATACAGGTATAGAAGGTATAGAACTCAATCCAGAAATGCTTATCAATCCTAACTATGAAACGGATTTAAGTGGTATGGAAAATGTAAAAGAGCAATTAAAGGGAATAGAAGGGACATTTGATTTTCAAAATGTGAATTGTGCTATGCCAGATATGACGGGAAATTTGGAAGAAATGACAAATGTAATGCAGATAGGTGGAACAGATGCAGGAAATGCTTTTGCAGATGCACTGCAAGGTACAAGCGAAACGATAGCAGCAGCAGTACAAAGCATTAATAATATTATTCAAAATACACTTATCAAAAAAGAAGATATGTTTTTATGGGGCGGTAATTTAATGCAAAGCTTTATCAATGGTATGAATAGCCAAAAAGGTGCATTGATGATGGCAGCTTCTTCACTTGCAACAGTCATTGGAGATTATTTGAAAGTGCAATCTCCTAGCAGAAAGGGAGAATTAAAAACAAACCATTTGTGGGGAGGAAATTTGATACAAAGTTTTGCAGATGGTATGAAAGACAAAAAGGGAATATTGAAAGATACCACAGCGTTTATTGCCGCACAAACAGGTGCGTTAAATGGTATTGAAATAGAAAATTGGAGAAAAAAAGACGAGAAATTTTTTATTAAAAATAGAGCAGAAAAAACAGAAGAAAACCAAAAAGAACAAAGACCAATTTATATTGTGATACAGGGAGCAGAAAAAAGAGAAAATGAAATCGCAAAAGAAGTAGCAAGGGAATTGGACAAAAGAGGATATGGTAAAAAGAAAAGAGAAAAAAGCCCATCGCTTACGATGAGCCCTTACGGATTTATGGGAGGATATTAAAACCTTTTTGTGGACGCTGTCCACACCTGCAAACTTTTTTGAAAAAAAAGTTTGACAAAAAACTTTACTGGAAAAACTAGCGTTTTTCCTTATAAAATCAATGTTTTTTGATAAGTTGAGAAAGAAGGAAATATTATGCAGATAATGTTAGGTAATATGGTGCTTCGGACAACAGAAAAACCAGACAGTGTACAGCACGGTGGTGGGCAAATGCTTGCAATCAATACTTTTCCAGGTGGAAATGTCAGTATACAAAATTTTGGTTCTACTTATAGAGAAATTAGTTGGGAAGGTTGGTTCGAAGGTACTGACGCACTGGAAAGAATGGTTCAAATAGGAAATATGAGACAAAAGGGAGAACCGATTGATTTTGTAACAGAGGCATACACACAAAAAGTTGTGATACAGGAATTTCAGCCAGAACACAGAACCAATTTTTTTATCCCCTTTAGTATTACACTGCAAAGAGTGGTACAGATAACAAAGCAAGTGCCTAAAGAAGCAGTAGACAAAACAGCAGAAGATATAAAAACAGAACAACAAAAAGAAAAACAAAATACAGAAAGTAAAAACTATACTGTAAAAGCAGGAGATACCCTTTCTAAAATAGCAAAAAATCAATATGGCAATGCAAATGAATGGGATAAAATTTATCAAGCAAATAAAGAAAAATTGACAAGTCCACATAAAATACAGATAGGACAGGAGTTGATATTACCTTGAGTGAGGAATGTAAAAAATATGAATTACTCCCCTCTCCTATTACAGTAAATGGCTGTACTGCTTATAAAATAAAGGCATTGCAAAGTTTTGGAAATGTGGTAAAGGGACAAACAGGCGGAGCAGTAAGCAGTGAAGCAAATTTGTCACATTTGGGCTGTTGTTGGATATATGATAGTGCTGCAGCAGTAGGAAATGCAAAGGTATACGGCAATGCAAAAATATATGATAATGCAGTAATAGCAGAAAATGCAGAAATTTATGATTGTGCCAAAATAGGAGGAAATAGCGTAGTAAAGGGAAATGCTCAAGTGTATGATTGTGCTAGAGTATTAGAAAATGCAGTGATAGATGGTAATAGTAAAATACGTGGATTGATGAGAGTTTACGGAGATAGTAAAGTGAACGAAGAAAACTGGGAATAAAAAAGTAGGGGCAATAATGCCCCTGAAATTTATAATTGAGTATTTAAAAAATCAATTCTTTGTTGTATGAGTTGCTGCAATTCTTTTAAATCTTCTGATGTAGCATGATTTTTTATAAAACTTCTTGCAACAGAACGACTATGCAAATATTTTGCTTTTTCTTTATTTTTTTGCTGCCACCTTTTGTTTGCTTCTGTTTGTGGATTTATTTGTTTTGTTTCTGTTTGCATTACACTCAACTCCTTTTATGATTAACTATTTAGATAATATAAGGTATAAACCATAAAGAACAACAATTAATTTAGCAACTTCAAAAGCAAGTTCTAAAAGTGCAATGATAAGATTTTTTATACTTTTTGTCATTGTATTTAGGGTAGATATATGGTATAGTATGTTAGTAGGTGGGAGAGTTTTCTCTCCCTTGAATACTAGAATATACTTTCTATAACCATTTTTATAACGGCTATGAGAGTACTAACTTCTAACATGAGCTCAATAAGTGCTGATACCACTTTTCTGAGCTCTTTTATTTTGCCTACTAATTTATCCACCCTTTTCTCCTCCTTTCTTTGTTATTATTTTTGCTGTTTGTTTGACCTCCTTTCTGATATTATTATACTATGAATAGTATATATTGTCAATATAAAAATGTAAAAATTTATAAAAAAATGAAAAATATAGTAAAAATTTAGTGAGGATTAGGTGGAGATGTAAAAATGTTTCAAGGAATAAACAGGGGTAATTTTAGAGCTTTTGGAAAGCCTATTGTTAATATTACTGTGAATGATAAAAAAATGAAAGACTGGATTTCATTTCAAGTAAATTGGAATGGTATGGGTGAGATTGACGATTTTGAAGTAGAGTTTCAATGGGACATTAGTGACAAACCAAGACACGAATTTTTTTATAGTGGTTCAAAACAATCTTCTGTAGTGGTAAAAGGAAAAGTAGTTGTAAAAATAGAAGCTGGATTTGAAGGAGAAGAAATTGTTCCACTCATAGAGGGGGAAATGGACTATCCAGAATGGGACTTTTCAGACGGAGAAAGTGTCAAAATAGTAGGTAGAAGTTATGCAGCAAAGCCTTATGATTTTGTAGAAACGGTAAAGTATCAAAATATGACAGCAACAGAAGCGTTTCAAAAAATATGCCAAAAACATGGATTGACACCTATTGCACCCGTTGCGACAAAGGATATGATAGGAGAATATGTCAATGATGACCATACAAGTGTTGCAGAAGAAATGAGTCACTGGGATTATGTGCTATATTTGGCAGAACAAGAAGGATTTATTAGTAGAATAAAAGGAAAAGAGTGGTATCTTTGTCCTTTAAATGAATTAGAGGAGTATCAAAAAGAACCTTTAGCTTTTTCTTATGGGCATAACATTAGAAATTTAAAAATGAAAAAAGCACCCAATGAAGCAAGAAATTTTGTAGTAGAGGTAGTTTCATGGCAATCTGGACAGAAAAAGAAAAAAGGCAATAAAATAGTAGAAAAAGCAGTGATAGGAAATGCAGAGGCAGACAATGTTTATACCATTAGAAGAAATGTTCCTAATATTACAAGAGCACAAGCACAAAAACACTTAAAAAATATATGCAGTGAATTGACAAAACAACAGTTTAGTGGAAGTTTTGAAACAGATTTTTTTCAGGAATTGACACAAGACAGAAGAATTGTGTTGTATGGTGTAGGTATGGAATTAAGTCAGATTTATCATGTAGAAAGTGTAACAATTAGTGGGGATAAAGAGAGCGGTATAGAATGTAGTATTAAATTTACCAATGACATTAGTAAATAACAATAAGGAAGTGCAGGCAATGAACAAAACAGATTATACAGAAACAGTAAAATTGATACAAAAAATGGCTGGAATGAGTGCTTTTGTATATGCTACAGTAACTGCTTTTCAAAGAGATAACAGAACCATAAAAGCAGAAATACAACCAAGTGGTATTGAAACAGGCTGGTGCAGATGTTTGCAGGGAGCGTTTGCTGATAAAGTAGGACTTGAGGTATTGTTGGGGAGAATTGCTGACGGAAAAACACAGAGATATGTTGTTTTAGGAATATTGGAATAACTTACTTTCTTGAAAGAAAGTAAGCAAAGAACTTTTGTGCAAAACTTCGTTTTGCTGTAAGCAAATTGAAAGAAGGGATAATATTGCAGGATATATTGGTAGTAAATGGGGAAGTGATTTGGACAGGTGACGATATTTTTGTTGCAGAAGGTGAAGACGCCATTGATCAACAGGCTTATTTGAGGGCTACTTGTGATTTAGGAGAAAGTATATTTTATGATGGTTATGGTTCTAGACTTTTTGAGTATTTGGGAAAACCAGATACACAAACAAATAAGGCATTGATAGAAGCAGAATGTAGAGAAGTGTTGAGAAAAACAGAAGGAATTTCAAATGTAGAAAGTGTTGCTTTTGAGTGGGTGAAAATAGAAGGAGAAAAAAAGCCTAGTTTAAGAGCAAAATATTGTTATGAAAATACAGATAATAAAGTAGAAACTGTTTTTAAATTTGCTGTATAGGGGGAATAGTATGTTTCCAACAAAAGACGAATTAACAGAAATATTAGTCAAAAATATTATGGGAGAAGGAAAAACATTTTCTGATTTGCAAGAAAGCTGGTTTACAAAACATTTGATAATTGCATTGAGAGAAACTATGTGGGTACTGCTATTGCTGATAAAAACAGTGTATGAAAATTTAACAGTGATTAGAGCAACTGGACAAAACTTAGATGATAAAGGTTATGATTTTGGAGTAGACAGAAAAGGAGCAGTAAAAGCAATACATAGTGTTACATTACATAAAGCAACTCCTGCAACAGTGGATACTTTTGTACCAGATGGATTTTTATTGACAACAACAGCAATAGGCAATAAACCGCCTATCAAATTTGAAGTAATTGCAGGACAACAAAAATATATTAAAACAGGAGAAAAAACAGTTTCAGATGTTTTGGTAGAGTGTAGCGAATATGGAGAAATGGGAAATGTGGCAGATAATGCAATTAATTTAATTGCACAAGCTGGATTTGATAGTGTAAGTAATTCTCATGTGTATTTAAAAGGGGTGGAAGTAGAAAAAGATGACAGCTACAGACAAAGAATATTAGAAAGAAAAAGAAGACCAGCAAGGGCAGGTGTTCCAGCAGATTGGGAAAGATGGGCATTGGAAGTAAAAGGCGTCACAAAAGCAAAGTGTTTTAGATGTGCAAGAGGGGCAGGAACAGCAGATGTTGTAATATGGGGAAGTAATGGAGAAGTACCAGAACAAGGGTTGATTACAGAATGTCAAAATTATTTGGAAAAAAACTATGTACCCGCTGATTTGTATAATGGGGGAATATTGGTAGTAGCACCAGAATTGATTACTGTTAATATTCAGATACAAAAAGCAGTGTTAAAAAAAGGTTATACGATAGAAATGGCAAAAGAAATATTACAAAAGGCATTTTTAGAATATTTTAAAAGTGAAAAAACGATTGAAATGGTTTCTGTAGTAGATTGCATTGTGTGCATCAGAACAGCTTATGATGAAAAGGATACAGAAAAAACAGCTATTATAGAGGATTTTGTGTTAAATAGTCCTTGCGAAAATATTGTATTAAATGCAAAACAATCCCCAGTAATAGGAAATTTGGAAGTGATAGAATATGAATGATTTTTTGGAATTTTTATATGCTCATATACCACATAGATGGCTGAATAAAAAAGCAAAGGGTACAAAAAAGCTGTTTGAGGGATTAGCAAAAAATGTGAACTATATTTATGACTTTGTAACAATGATTGATAGAAATAATCATACAACAAAAGCAGAAGAAATATTGACAGATTTGGAAAATGAATATGGTATTACGGTAAATCCTTCTTATGATTTGGAATTTAGAAGAGAAAGAATACTAGCTAAAATTCGTATGCAGGACAGCCCTATTACAGAAAGACAACTTGTTTCTATATTGGAAATGATGGGATTTTATGATATAGAAATAGTGCCAGATATCGGAAAATTTCAAATTGATATTTCTATAAAAGTTCCAGAAGAATATCGCTACAAAGTATATGAAATAAGACAAATTTTGGAAGAAAGTATTAGAGCACATATAGGAATTTATTGGAAAACAATTTCAGAATTATTTTTTGAAAATAATTATTGTTATATAGGTGGTGCAGTATTTAGACCGATAGCAGAAACCACACTAGCAGAAATAGAATACAACTATCAATTTAAAACAACAGTATATATAGGTGGCACATTTCAGAATATATTGGAAACGACATTGCCAGATTGGAATTTAAAACAAGTGCAGTAATGAATGTGGTGGCAGATTGGTGTGATATAGAACAAACAACATTGTCTGAAATGTAATTGAGGTAATTTTTTTCATACTTCGTATGAAAAACCGTTCGTATTTTGACATTACAGTTGCTCCTGTGTTACTTCGTCAACACTTGGTCGCAACTTTCATAAACGTCAAATATACTCACTAATTAAGAAAGGAGTGTTAAATATTGTCAAGGGGATTTATAATCACACAAGCAGGTAAAAAATTACTTGCAGAGTTGGTAATAACAGGAGAATTAAATATTACGAGGGTAATGGTGGGAAAGGGAGAATTGCAACAAGGATTTTGGCTGAAAGAATTTGGTGTGTTTGCCAAAGACGGAGAAAATGAAATATTGTTGTATTATGCTTCATTAGGAGAATATCCGCAATATATAGAAGCCTATGAAAATGGAAAAGTGAATATCAAAAAATATCCTGTAAGTATTTTGGTGACAGATGACATAAAAGTAAATATCGCATATGCTGCATTGGCATTTGTAACAGAACAAAGAATGAAAGAGTTTGTAGAAATAGAGGCTTTGCCTTATTTGGAAAGTGTTTTAGCAGAAAGTGAAAGTAGCATACTTTCAGAATTAGATAAAAAAGCGGATAAACAAACAGTACAACAAGCACTTGATACAAAGGCAGACGCTGAAATAATGCAGATAGCATTAGACCAAAAAGCCAATGCTCAAGAGGTGCAGATAGCGTTGGACAAAAAAGCAGACAAAGAAACCGTTACAGAGGAATTAACAAAAAAGGCAAATGCCGAAACAGTAGAACAAGCACTAAATCAAAAAGCAGACATTGAAACAATGCAGCAGGCATTAGACCAAAAAGCCAATGAAATGGAAATGCTTCAAAAGCTATCAGAAAAAGCGGACAAAGAAACTGTAATACAACAATTAGCAGTTAAGGCAGACAAAGAAGATGTAAAAACAGAACTAGATAAAAAAGTAGATAAGGAAGAAATAGAAGAACTATTACAGCAGCAAATAGATGGTGCTAATATTGCTTTGGAATTAGATAAAAAGGCAGATAAAGAAACTGTTGCGGAAGAACTAGCTAAAAAAGCTGACGCTGAAACCATGCAGGAGGAATTGAATAAAAAAGCCGACATGGAAACAATGCAGGTAGAATTAGACCAAAAAGCAGATAATGAAACCATGCAAGTAGAATTAGCAAAAAAAGCAGATAATGAAACCATGCAGGTAGCATTAGACCAAAAGGCAGATAATGAAACCATGCAAGAAGAATTGAACAAAAAAGCCGACACTGAAACCATTACAACAGAATTAGCAAAAAAGGCAAATGTGTCACATAGTCATAATTATGCAGGTAGCTCTTCTGCTGGTGGAGTAGCTAATTCAGCTACTAAATTAAATACTGCTAGAACAATAGACGGTGTACCATTTGATGGTAGTGCAAATATTGTGCATTTTGGAGTGTGTGAAACAGCAGCAGATGTTGCTGCAAAGGTAGTTACTGTTCCTAGTTTTTCCTATGTTGATGGTGCTCGCATTATGGTGTTGTTTACAAAAGGAACAACTTTAAAACAGAGTACAACTTTGAATGTAAATAACTTAGGTGCAAAAAATATTATTGGAGCATATAATAGGTGGCCATCAAATATTATTTTTGAACAGGGAAATATAGTTGAATTGGTATATTATAAAGGACTTTTTATCATTGTTACAGCAAATGCTATTAGTTTGGCAAATGCTAGAAGTATTAGAGTGAATTTAGCTAGTACAAGCAGTACAAATTTTGATGGCAGTGCAAATATAACACCAGGAGTTACTGGTACATTGCCTATTGCAAATGGTGGTACAGGTGCAACGACAGCAGAGAATGCGAGAACGAATTTGGGGGCTTTTTCTAGTTCAGGTGGTACGATAAGTGGTAATGTAATAATAAATGGTACAGTTGCAGAAGGTAATAGTAATACAGCTGCAACTGGTGACTACTCCCATGCGGAAGGTTATGCTACAAAGGCAAATGGAAATTATTCTCATACAGAAGGAGTTCATTCAACGGCAACTGGTTATAGTTCTCATGCAGAAGGTGGAAACACACTAGCAAGTGGTTCTCAATCTCATGCTGAAGGCTATAATACAATAGCAAATGGTACTTACTCTCATGTAGAAGGAAGTAGTTGCTATACTGATGGACGATATGGCGATCATGCTAGTGGTAGTGCTAGTGTTGCAGCTTCTAATGATACTGTATTGTTTGTTTTAAGTGCAACAGAAACTACAATTATATTGGATAATACAATGATATATGATGCTAATAATACATTAAGTAATATTTTAAAAAGATTTGCAGCAAATCAAGAAATATTGTTGTTGAACAGTTATTATGCAAATGGCAGTTTTATAAAAAAGAAAATAGTAAGTGTTGATATGACAAATTATAAAATAGTCATTGATTCGGCAGTGCCAACTTCTAATTTTGAGTGTAGTTTAATTATTAATCCAAGTGCAAAAAGTACTTCTCGTTATTATCCTTGTTATGCTGAAGGTACAAAATGTGTTAGCATTGGTAGTCATAGTTCTCATGCAGAAGGATATGAAACAAAAGCAACGGGTTCTTCTTCCCATACAGAAGGGTATAGAACTATAGCTAATAATTATTCCCACGCTGAAGGTTACCAAACAAAAGCTGAAGGCTATTATGCTCATGCAGAAGGATACTATACAACAGCTGTTGATTACTCTCATGCAGCTAATTATCATACAAAAGCAAGTGCACTTTATCAAACAGCAATAGGAAAATATAACAAAGAAAGCAAAGTAGAAACAGATAAGTTTATCATAGGAAATGGTACAAGCGATACCGCAAGAAGCAACTGTTTGAGAGTAACAAATACAAGTGGTGTATATTCCAACAGTACATTCAAATCCAGCGGTGCAGACTATGCAGAAATGTTTGAATGGCTAGATGGAAACACGGATAAAAAAGAAAGAACAGGATTATTTGTAACGCTAGAGAAAGATAAAATACGTGTAGCTACACCAGAAGATGATTACATATTAGGTATTGTTTCAGCTTGTCCATCTGTTTGTGGAGATGTACATGATGATACTTGGGCAAATATGCACTTAACAACTGTATTTGGAGAACCTGTATTAGAAGAAGTAGAAATTCCAGAAAGAACAGAAGAATTTATGACAAGAAATGAAGAGGGAGAAGAAGTAAAAGAAGTTATAGTAATAGAACAAGCACATACTGAAATAAGGCAAAAACTTAATACAGAATATGATAACACAAAAGAATATATACCACGTTCAGAGCGTACAGAATGGGACGCTGTAGGAATATTGGGCAAATTGGTTGCAATAGACGACGGCAGTTGTGAAGAAAATGGCTGGTGTAAAGTGGGAGAAGGCGGTATTGCTACCATATCAGAACAGAAAACACGTTTTAGAGTAATGAAAAGATTAGACCAAAACCACATTAAACTATTGATATTGTAAAGAGGTGATAATATGGAAAAGGAAGAATTAGAACAAAATCAAGGCATACAGCCGGGATTTATGATAACAGTAAAGGGCAGGAGATTGCTTGCGAAACTGGTAGCGGGAGAGCAGTTGGAGATTACGAGGGTAATGGTAGGGAGTGGAAATTTAGGAGAAGAAAGTCCTGCTTATTTTGATGACTTGATACAGCCAGTGGCACAAGCGACTTCTACAGAACCTGTTGCAGAAGATGGTGTTGTTTCATTTGTAGTAGAATATAGAAGTGACTTAAATGGGGGATTGCAAGAAGGATTTTGGATAAGTGAGTTTGGTGTGTTTGCCAGAGATGGAGAGGAAGAAATATTATTATATTATGCAACATTGGGAGATTTTCCACAGCATGTAATGGCTTATAAACAAAATGGTGCAATAGATGTCAGAAGGTATCCTGTAAGTATTGCAATATCTGATGAAGTAGAAGTAGTAATTGCTTATCCAACACTTTCTTTTATGACAGCAGAAGAAGTAAGAAGATTTTTGACTATCAATTTATTGCCAGAGTTTTTATTAGACATGGAAGATTTGATTAAAAAACACAATGAAGATGAAAATGCCCACCCTAAGTTAAAAACATTGTTAGATGCAGATTTAAAGGCAAGAATAGAAAGGCTTGAAAATGCACTGTTTTATGATATTAAAGAAAATCCATTTCTGGTAACATTTGAAACGTTGAATGGTATTACATTGACAAAAGGTGTGTGGAATAAAAATAAAAAACGTCTGGAGTGTTAAAAAAACAGGAGTAAAAACTCCTGTTTATTTTGTTTGTATTTTTGTCAAAAGAGCTTCTTGTAGTACTTGAGAAAAATTGATATTCATTGCTAATGCTCTTTCATTTAGCCAAGCAGGAATAGTCAATGTTTTTTTCACTGCTTTTGTATCTTTATATTGATTTATGTCACAAGTCACAAGTGTAGCAAAACTATCTGAACTATGTGATATAGAAGAAATATCAGATGGTTGTGCTAAAGTTAAATTTTGCTCTAACAATGTCAATAAATAGGCAGCTAATGCCTCTTGAGCATATTCCATAGTTTCATTTAAAGTATCACCATATGTTTGGCAACCTTCAAGGTCTGGAAATTCTACCCAATAGGAATTATTTTCTTTATGAAAAATAGCAGGATAAATAAATAACATAATGTACCTCCTTATATATATAAATGGGAGAGGGCTTATTTTAGCCCTGTCTCCTTTAATATTTTTTCCAGCAAGCCTATAGGAACATCTTTGTTGTGTACTGCAACGATTTGTATTTTGTCACCTTTTTGCATAACATGATGGCTTCCTCTTACTCGCTTTACTACCCAACCGTTTTTTTTGAGTAGTTTTAATAAATCTTTGTCCCTCATACCTCACCTCCAAGAGTATGTATTGATTATTACAAGTATATTATAACACGTGTTACACGTGCTGTCAATAAAATATTTAAAAGAAAATAAAATGCTAAAAAATTTAGAAAGAAGGTATAAATATGGCAAGTATAGGAACACCAACTGTAACAGGAGAAAGTAGTTATAGTGTTAGTTGTAGTGGTTTAGAGGATGGAAAAAATTATAGATTATATGGATTAAAAGCAGGACAAACTGTTTCAAATGGTTATTCTTCTTTTTCTGCAAATGCAACTGCAAGTGGTTCTGCTAAATTTAGTTGCTGGGTAAGTGAAGGAGATACTGTAGCTGTTATATCTAAATTAGTGCTTACAGATATGAATAAAAAGGTTTTAGCAGAAAGAAGCGTCAGTATGAGTTATACACCAGCTGTAACAGCACCTTCTACACCATCATCTATCAGCTATAGTACTTCTATCAATTCCTATAACTCTACCCGCATATCTTGGGGGAGTGTATCAGGAGCAACAAGTTATGTGTTAGAAAGAGCAATAAATGGTGGTTCATTTAGTCAAGTATATTCTGGGGCATCTACCAGTTATACGGATTATGGTTTGAACTCTAGCACAACAAGAGTTCAGTATAGAGTAAAAGCGGTAAATAGTGGAGGTAGTAGCAGTTATAAAACAGGTTCTAGTGCAACAGTATATTATAGTAAGCCAAATGTCGCACCAACAGTACCATCAAGTATTACTGTACCTGCTACTGTTTATGGAGGTAGAGCATTTACAGTAAGTTGGGGAAAATCTACAGATAGTGATGGGAATTTATCAGGGTATAAATTAGAAAAGTCAATCAATGGCGGAAGTACTTGGACACAAATATATCAAGGAAGTAGCACAAGTACATCTATAACACTTGCATTTGGAGAAGCCACACAAGTTATGTTTAGAGTAAGAGCCTATGATAGCAGTGGTGCTCACAGTGGATACAAAGCAAGCGGTACAAGCACTGTAGTAAATAATAAAGCTCCTACTGCACCGCAAAGTATTACCGTTCCACTGAATATTTATGGGGGAAAAACGGCAGTAGTGACTTGGACAGCAGCCACAGACAGCGATGGGAATTTATCAGGGTACATATTAGAACGTTCTGTAAATAGTGGTACTTACACACAAATTTACAAAGGTGCGAATAAAAGTTATAGTGATAGCATTACAAAAGGCTGGAATACAGTACAATATAGGGTTTGTGCTTATGATAGCTATAATGAAAAAGGTGCTTACAAAACAGCACAAGTTAGAAATATTATAAACAATGAACTGCCAGTGATTACCACAAACAGTACAAACTTAGGATTAAAAACAGGTGCTTTTTCTTTTAATTACACTGTTTCAGACCAAGAAAGCAACAAATTAACTGTAGTAGAAAAAATAAATGGTGTACAGAAAAAGAGTTTTACAGCAACTTCTGGTGCAACATATACATTTCAGATAACACAACAAGAGTTTATTTGTATATTAAATGGTACAAATACACTTTCTATTACAGCAACAGATACAGATGGTGGTGTTACAACAAAAAATGTTACATTTCAAAAACAGGAAAATGAAATTGCTTTTACATTAAAAACACCTTTTGAAACAGATGCTGCTGCAAGCGTAGGTATTATGAATGTGGTTAGGCAGATACCAGAAGGAGCAGATTTTGTAATAGAGGCTTGCAATAATGCCTATGATACTAGCCCTACATGGGAAGATGTAACACGATTTGTAAAAGAAGGCAGAAATTTTATATTGTTAAATGAACAAAAAACCGCTTCAAAGTGGGGATTTAGTTTTAAAGTGACAGTGAGAAGAAATACGGCAACAGGTGAAATTTATATCAGTTCTGTAGGAGGGAATTTTAAATGATAGAGTGGAGAAAAGATAGCATATTAGAAGCAAAAGAAAGGGACAGAAAAAAGAAAGAAACGGAGAATGTAGTAGAAACACTTTTACAACTAGAACAACAAGCACAACAAGAAAGACAAATGTTAGCACAACAAATGGCAGATTTGGAATTAGCTATGTTAGAAGGAGGAAATACAAATGTTTGAGATATTAAAACAAAGATATAAAAAGAATTTTGTGAGAAAAGACCAGTTACAGAAATATGTAATATTGGGGAAAATTACACAAGAACAGTATTTTGATATTACAGGGGAAAAACAAAAATCAGAACAAACTGAAGAAGAATTTTAAAAGAGTTTTAAAAAGCATTAAAACGTTTTTTAACTCTTTTTTTGTTGAGATTTTTTGATACTTAGATTTTTTTAGTATAAAGGGAGAAGGGGGGAATAGTATGGAATGGGAAATCGTAACAGTAATGATTGCATTATTAGGGCTGATTGCTACAGTCACAAAGCCTATTATGAATTTGACAAACACCATTACAAAATTAAATGATACTTGTGAGCATTTGGAGTCAAAAATGGAGAAATTCGAAAATCACAATCATGATAGCCATGTAAGACTGTGGAACCATAATAATGAGCAAGACGAACAGTTAGCAGACCACGAGAATAGAATAAGTATATTAGAAGAAAGGAAGGTATAGCATGAGAATTAACTGGAAAGTAAGACTAAAAAATCCTTATTTTTGGTTTGGATTGGTGGCTATAGTGCTGGCAGCGGTTGGTGCAAAACCAGAAATGTTTACAAGCTGGGAGATATTGATAACACAAGTGAAAAACCTTTTAAGTAATCCTTTTGCACTAGGTTGTGTAGTTGTGGCAGTTGTAGGCTATGTCAATGACCCTACTACAGAAGGCATTACAGATAGTAAACAGGCATTGACTTATCAGAAGCCTAAAAAGGATTAAATATCATCAAAATATGAGGTATTACAAATGATTTAATATACAAAAAGGGGATTATATGAGTAAAGAACAAAAGAAAATAACATTTATTGACTTATTTTGTGGCATTGGTGGTTTTCGCTTAGGCATGGAAAAAGCAGGACATATTTGTTTGGGACATTGTGAGATAGATAAATTTGCTAAAAAAAGTTATACAGCAATGCACAATATAAAAGAAGGAGAATGGTATGCAGAAGATATTACAAAAGTCAGAGCAGAAGAAATGCCAAAAGTCGACTGTTGGTGCTTTGGATTTCCCTGCCAAAATATCAGTGTTGCAGGAGCAAAAGAAGGACTGCAAGGAGAACAATCTGTATTGTTCTTTGAAGTTATCAGACTTCTTAAACAAACAGAAAAAGAAAATAGACCTGAATGGTTGTTCATTGAAAATGTTAGAAATTTGTTGTCAATCGAAAAAGGATTTGATTTTGCAAGGATACTCATTGCATTGGACAAAGTTGGGTATGATGCAGAATGGCAAGTGCTTGACAGTGCCAATTTTGGAGTACCACAACATAGAGAAAGGCTCTATATTATCGGACATATTAGAGGAAAATTTAATATAAAAATATTTCCTATCCCTCCAAAAACGCAATCAGAAAGCATAAAACAAATAGGTTATAGAATATTTGATAAAAGCGGTATTAGTCCAACTGTTATGACACACGGCGGTGGAAAATATAACATAAAAGTGCTGAATGAAAAAGAGAAAACAGTTAGACGCTTAACACCAAAAGAATGTTTTAGATTGCAAGGTTTTCCAGATAGTTATTTTGAAAAAGCAAAAGCGGTAAATTCAAATTTTCAACTTTATAAACAAGCTGAAAATAGTGTAACTGTAAATGTGATATATGAAATTGCAAAAAAGCTAAAAAAGGAGTGAGTGTATGAAAATAAAACAAATTTTAGCACATCAAAGCAACTACAATAAAGGTAGAAAACAGCCTATACAGTACATCGTAGTACATTATACGGCGAATAATGGTGATAAGGCAGAAGGCAATGGCAATTATTTTGCTCAACCAAATAGAAATGCTTCTGCACATTATTTTGTAGATGAAAATGAAGTTGTACAAAGTGTAAAAGATACTGATACAGCTTGGCATTGTGGGGCGAAAAGTTATAAACACCTAAAATGCAGAAATGACAATAGCATAGGTGTTGAAATGTGTAGCGAAAAAGACCAAAACGAACAATACTACATAAACCAAGAAACACAAAATACAACGATTAAACTAATAAAGGTGCTTATGGAAAAGTATAACATACCTATAGAAAATGTAATTAGGCACTATGATGTCACTGGAAAAATTTGTCCAGAACCTTTTGTTAGAAATCAAGTGCAATGGCTGAATTTTAAACAAAGGCTAATGGGAAATGATGGGAAGAAGGAAAAAGAGATGATTTACAATACAATAGAGGAAGTTCCAAAATGGGCAAAGCCTACAATAGAAAAATTAGTTAAAAAAAAGGCTTTAGTAGGTAATGAAAAAGGAGAATTAATGCTAACATATACAATGTTAAGAATATATGTTTCTCATGACAGTTTGGGATTATATGACAGATGAGGAGGTAAACCCCTTCTTTTTTTATGTTAGGAGGTTGTTTTTTTATGGATAGTTTTATACCTTGGATGGGTGGTAAAAAATTACTTCGAAAAAAAATTACAGAAATATTTCCCCAAAATATAGACAGATATGTTGAAGTGTTCGGCGGTGCTGGATGGGTGTTGTTTTATAAAGAAAAATATGCAGAACAAGAGATATACAATGATGTTAATGGAGAGTTAGTCAATTTGTTTAAATGCGTAAAGTATCATTTTAATGCCATTATAGAGCAATTACAATTTATATTAAATGCAAGAGAAATGTTTGATGCTTTTGAGCAAAATAAAAATAGAACAGATTTGACAGATATTCAAAGAGCAGCAATATTTTATTATATGATTAGAACATCTTATGGTGCAAGTTTAAAACAATATGGTGCAAATTACAGAAGTCCTTATTTGCTTTTGCAGAATATAGAAGCAATTTCGAAAAGATTAGCAAGGGTAGTAATAGAAAATAAGGATTTTAAATACATATTGCAAAGATATGATAAACAAGGAACATTGTTTTATTGTGACCCACCTTATTACAAAACAGAAAAAGTATATGATATGAGTAGTTGCAGTTTTGGAAAGGAGCAGCATATACTATTAAGGGATATGCTTAAAAACATAAAAGGTAAATTTGTACTTAGCTATAATGATGATGATTTTATAAGAAATTTGTATCAAGATTTTGACATACAAGAGGTAGAAAGAAGTAGTAATTTATCTCTTAATGATGGTAAAAAAGGAATGTATAAAGAATTGATTATAAAAAATTTTTAAATATTTCTGATTAAAAAGTATAGTTATAAGAATATAAAAAATCATTTTTAACTACTCTTTAACTGCCTTTTAACTAGCGTTAAATTAGTGTTTCATTAATTTTTTAAAATTAAAAACTTTTAAAATAAAAACGAGTGAAAAATATTTTATTTTTTGCTCGTTTTTTGCTTTATAAAATTGCCATTCTTTCTGCACCTTTTTGCCATTTTTTTCGCCCCTTTACACAAAGGGCTACTACTCACAGACTGAAAAACGCATAGCCATAAATGAGGGCATGAGCGAGTTGCAGAACCTTAAAACGCTGATACATGAGATTGTACACGCCAAGCTGCATGACATAGACCTTAACGCCCCCGCAGAGGAAAAGGCAGACCGACCAGACCGCCGCACCCGTGAGGTACAGGCGGAAAGCATTGCCTACGCCGTGTGCCAACACTACGGGCTTGACACTTCCGATTATTCCTTTGCCTATGTCGCAAAATGGAGCAGCGGGCGGGAACTTGCCGAGCTGAAAGCGTCCCTTAAAACTATCCGTGACACCGCCGCCGGGCTGATTGCGGACATAGATAAAAACTTTGCGGAGCAGACAAAAAATAAGGAGCAGACATAGGCACAGGAAGCACAGGCAGAAGAACCTACGCCGGAAGAAAAACAGCCGGAGCAGGACACACAGCAGGAAGAAAAAACAGAACCCACGGCAGAGCCGCCGCAGGAGGAAAAAGCAGGCGCAGACGAACCCGCAGCCGACACCCCGAAAGAGGAAAAGGCAGCCCCGAAAGAACCCTCTAAAACCGAAGCACAGACGGAGCAGCCGGAAGATACTTTCCCCACCCCCGACCCTAACGCAGAGCCGGTTGTAACAATCCTTTGGAGCGAACACAGCCGCTTCCATGACGGCGAAACCATGAGCCTTTCCGAAGCAAACGCCCTTATCGGAAGCCTTGACGAAGCCACCGTTTCCGAGGACGGGTACTATAAGACCAAGTTCCGCATTGACTTTGTAATGGACGGGCAGCCCGACAATTATATCGGGCGGCAGGACTTAGGGGACGGGGACGGCACTCTCATAGAGCATATCGAGGGCTATCATGCCTATTATGAGAATAATGCGAATTGGGACAATTACGTTTTACAAGGCGGCGGCACGGAAGCACTGGAAGCGGACAAGGCACAGCGGGAAATGCTCTTACATGAGTTTGTCCCCTATCTGAAACTGCACAATAACCTCTCCAAAATGGAGCAGGCTGCAACAAAGGCACTGGAAGAAAACAGCGGCATGACCGCCACCGAAACCGCCTACCACACCACCATGAAAGACTATGTTTCCAAATGCTGGGCAATGGTAAACAGCGGGGATTACAGCCTGCCGCCCGTCCCGCAGCTTAAAGACTTTGACACGGAGCTTGCCGCCTATAAGGAACACGTCAAGGAAGAAATCGCACAGGAAGCCGCCGCCGCAGGAATGACCGTGGAGGAATACGCCGAGGGCGGCTACGAAGCACCACAGGCTGAAAACACCTTTACCATTTACCAGTTAAAAGATGATGTACCCTTAGATTTTCATTTCCTACCACTGGAAGAAATACAGGGAAAAGGGCTTGCGGTAGACCCCGCCAACTATGAAAAAACCTACACCGCACCACTCACGCCGGGGACGACCTTAGAGGGGATTTTTGAGAAATTCAACATTGACCGCCCGGAGGACTTCAAAGGACATTCCCTCTCTGTTTCTGACGTGGTAGTGCTTCATCAGAACGGCAAAGACACCGCCCACTATACGGACAGTATCGGTTTTGCGGATATATCACAAAATTTTCTGTTAGAGAACCCCTTAAAAACAGCCGAACTTTCCACGGAACAAAACGCAAACATGATTGATGGTATCATCAACAACACCCCCGCCGCTGACGGACTGGAAGCAGCCGCCGGGGAGCAGATTTCTCTTGAACAGTACGCCAAAACGCTAAAGCAGGACGAAGCCCAAAAGAACGCCGGGCAGGAACAGGACACCACATCATTAACAGAATTACAGCAAAAGGCGGCAGAGATAGCAAAAGGATATGAAAAGCTGTCTATGCAGGAAAGGATTGACATTATCGCACAGTCACTCGGCTGCACGTCCGGCAAAATTGAAACGTCCCCCTGTACGGGAAAATGGAGAGGGACAAGCGATATTTTTATCCGACTTGACAATGGAACGTCCCTGCCTATCGGCAACCGCAGGACACCGCAAGCCAAAACCATAAAGATACAGAATGAATTTATCAATAGTGCATTGGCACGGTATAACCCGGAGATTATCAAGGCAACAAAGGAAGCCGCCATTGACGCACTTAGGCAGCGGGAAATAAAGGATAATGAGATTGCCGCACAGAAAGGCTTGAAGCCCTACACCCTGCTAAATGTAGAGTTTAATGAAAGTACAGACGAAGAAAGCAGCAGGCATATGGGCTGGTATTATGTGACGTTAGTTGTTGGCAGCGAAATCCACCCCCATATGGAAACCGGACTACATCATGCCATACTGGACGGGAAAGTAAGCGGAACACTCACAAGGGAAAATTATTTTGTGGCGAGGGCATTGAAAGAAAGTGACGTTGACTATGTTTTCAATAACGTAGGCTTTTCCTCAACCTCTAGCCTGTATTCGCTACCTGTCCGTGATGAAGTGCGGGAACGTGCGGAAAAGACCCTTGCGAAGCGCAGCGAAACACAGCAGGCAGCCCCGGCGAAAACCATTTATTACACAATCAATGAGGGGGCTGCCCGCCGTGCCAATGACGCAAACAGCTTTTACGACTACAAGCCCGGCAGCGCAACCGCAGAATACAGGCAAATGGTAGATAAAGCCGTGGAGATTGGGGAACACCAGAAAAAGCGGGTAGACCCTATGTACCATGAAAAGATTGACAGCCTTGTTGACACCTACGCCCGGAAACTTGCCGAGAACATGAACAGCAGTTTTTCCATTGAAGCCCGTGTACCCTCTATCCTCATTGCGGGCGGCTCTAATTTCCCGGTACGCAAAAAGGAAAAGCAGAACGCCGCCCGTGACAGGAACATGGAGGACTGGAACGAGATACAGGGATTGCTTGACAAGATACGCAGCACAGGCATGGGTGGTATCAGCGCAGACGACCCGCAGGCAATACAGAAACTGGAAGCCAAACTGGAAAAGCTGCAATCAGCGCAGGACACCATGAAAGCGGTAAACGCCTACTACCGCAAGCACAAGACCCTTGACGGCTGCCCTGCCCTCTCCGCTGAACGTATCGAGAAAATGAAAGCGGAAATATCCTCACAGTGGCACATACAGGATAAGCCCTACCCCTCATGGGCTTTATCCAACAACAACGCAGAAATATGCCGGATAAAAGGGCGAATTGCGGAGCTGACAAAAAAGCAGGAAACCACCTACGCCGGGTGGGAATTTGACGGCGGCACGGTGGAAATGAACCGGGAAGATAACCGCCTGCAAATCTTCTTTGAGGAAAAGCCGGACGAAAAGACCCGTGAAACCTTAAAGGAAAACGGCTTCCGTTGGTCGCCCAAAGCCGGGGCATGGCAAAGGCAGCTCAACGACAACGCCATCTATGCCGCTGACCGTTTATCCTGCATAAAACCTTTGGAGATACAGAAAGAAGCCCGCACAGCCGCCAAGACCGAGAAAAAGCCCTCTATCCGGGCGCAGCTTGCACAGGACAAGGAAGCGTTGAAAGCAGCCCCGAAAAAGGCAGCGGAGAAAAGCAAAAAACAGGGCTTAGTAAAGGAGCTGAACCATGCAGAAATTTGAAAACGTGGATATATTGAAATCCCTCAAAGCAGTCATGCAGACCCACACGGAACACTTTCAGTCTGATTTTGACATAGACGTAAAGATTTTGAAGCAGGCGGCGAAAAGCCCGAACCCGGAGGACAAAAAATATTTATGGATATGCCGCCCTGCCGGAACATGGTGTTTGCGGGAGCGTGACACGTTCATCAAGGACACACGGGAGCATAACACGTTCTGTTTCTATGCCGAGCAGACACGGGACAAAATACTTGCCTATGCCGTAGAGCTGACCGGGATTGAAAAAGGCAGGGTAACAGGCAGCCTTTACGAACTGGACTACCAGAAGCACTATAAACACGTCAAGGACGCTTCCGTACCTGCCGGAGATACCAAGCTGATTTACGAGAACGGGGAACGGACGCAGGAAGCCGGGAAGCGCATTACCGGGGACGCTGACCCCAACTTAGGGAAATTCCTAACCTTTGAGGAACAGCCCAAAGACCCCGCCGCCCTGCAAAGCGTTCTCCGGGACGAAAAGGATAGCCGGGAACGCTCCGCTTGTGGTAACATTAAGGAACATATCGAAAAACTGTCCGGCAAGGGCAGGGGGAAAAAGCCGTCTTTGCGAAAGCAGCTTACACAGGACAGAGAAACCGTAAAAGCCGCCCCGAAAAAGCAGGCGGCAAAGACCACAAACAAAGGATTGGAGGTATAAGCGTATGGGACAATTCAACTTTGAGGAAACAAACCTTATCTGCTGTTACAGGAAGAAAAAAAGGGCTGATACGGTGGCGGCAATAACCGCCGCCCTGCCCTACATGGAAACGGAGATACAGGAGCTTGCAGAACGCACAGCGGAAAAGCTGAAGAAGCTGACCGAGGAAGAATTTGCCGGGCTTGTGTTTCTGCCTGCTGAAGATATGGAGTAATGAAATGCCGGGGAATGGCAGTCTACGGACTGCTGTTTCCCGGTATATTTTTGCTTTACAAGTTATTACTTTTAATATTCAGTGATTTTCCCAACATCTAAAATATTGCAAAAATCAAGAGCAAGCTATTGACTTTTGTTTTAAAGAGTTGTATACTAACTAGCGGAAAGGAGGAAAAAGTAATGGAGAATGGAGTGGAAAATAATTATTCATGTGGTATTCTTCTAAAACAAATACATGATATTCAAGAAAAAAATATAAATAATGCTTTGCGTGATTTGGATTTGACTTTTACACAAGTTACAATCTTACGGACTTTATTACATTCAACCGACAAACAGCTATCTCTAAAAGAGTTAGAAAAAATGCTTCATGTAGCACAATCCACGACTGCACGAATTACCGCAAAAATGGAAAACAAAGGATTGATAGAAAGTTTCGGTGATGTATCTGATAAGCGCATTAAGTATATCCATTTAACACAGTACGGTGAACAATATTGTATAAACGCCAAACAAAAATTTGAGGAAGAAAACGCCCATATATTATCGGCTTTAACCGAAACAGAAAAATTGGTTTTTCTTAGCCTACTTCAAAAGATTATAAATAGTTTGTCATAATGCTCGTTCCAGAGGCGGGCATTTTATTACAGCATAATCATAGCAAGCTATCAATGCTATGCTCTTAAAATTAAGGAGGTAACTTATGAAAGAACAAAAAACATTAGACTCATTTAATTCCATGTCTGTATCACAGGCAGTCATAAGAAACGCTATCCCTGCTATGGCAGCAATGCTTATGACACTGATTTACAATTTGGCAGACACTTTTTTTATCGGACAGACACATGACGCTTACCAAGTCGCTGCTGTATCACTTGCAAGCCCAGTCTTTTTAATATTTATGTCTGTCGGCATGATTTTTGGTATAGGTGGAACATCTGTTATTTCAAGGGCTATGGGAAAAGGGTGGAAAGATTACGCAAAAAGAATATCCTCATTCTGCTTTTGGTCATGTATTGTCATAGGTATTATACTGTCCTGCCTGTCTTTGTTATTTATGGATAATATTCTTGTATTAGTTGGAGCAAGTGCGGACACATGGAATTTGGCAAAAGATTATCTGACGATTGTTTCATGCGGCGGTGTATTTGTGCTTATTTCAAATTGCTTTTCAAGCATTTTACGAGCAGAGGGGCAGGCTACAAAAGCCATGTTCGGTCAGATTTTAGGAAACCTTTTGAATGTTATTTTTGACCCGATTATGATTTTGGGATTTGGTTGGGATATAAAGGGAGCTGCTATTGCTACTTTGATTGGCAATTTCGCCGCTGCCATGTATTATATATTTTATTTTCTCAAAGGAAAATCACAGCTTAGTATTCACATAAAAGATTTTTCTTATAAAGAAAAAATATGTAGCAGCGTTCTTTCTATTGGTATTCCCGCTTCGCTCGCTTCCCTTTTAATGAGTGTTTCTCATATCATTTTAAACGGAATTATGGTGGGGTATGGAGATATGGCAGTTGCAGGCGGCGGTGTCGCAATGAAAGTCACAATGCTTTCGGGAATGCTTACTATTGGCATAGGGCAAGGTGTTCAGCCATTATTAGGTTATTGTGTCGGTGCTAAAAAATGGGAACGCTATAATAAAATATTGAAATTTTCACTTATCTTTGCCTTTATAGTTAGTCTTGTAATGACCGCTTTGTGTTATCTGTTTACAAATCAGATTGTAAGTGCTTTCTTAACAGACGCAAACGCATTTGATTATGCAGTAAGTTTCTCAAGGATTTTACTTACGACCAGTATATTTTTTGGTATTTTTTATGTTATCACTAATGCAATACAGGCAATGGGAGCTGTAATCCCTTCCCTAATTATCAATCTAAGCCGACAAGGAATTATTTATATACTGGCTTTGTATATTTTGAATATTTTTTCAAACGCAAACATACTTATGTTCGCACAACCTGTTGCTGATATTCTTTCAATAGCACTTGCCGTTATATTATATATATTTACATCAAAAAAAATAATGAGAGAACAGAAATAACACTGTATTCAATTAAAGACAATGGAGGAAAAGCAAATGATTATAACAATTAGCAGAGAATTTGGCAGCGGTGGACGTGAATTAGGAAAACGGCTTTCAGACGCTTTGGGTATTCCTTGCTATGACAAAGAGATTATAGCTTTGATAGCAAAGGAAAACGGTTTTGATGAAAATTATGTGGCTCATATATCGGAAAAGAAAATTCAAGCAGCATATCCTTTTACGATTGGACACCAATTTACAACGGCAATGAACCATGTAACGGAACAGGCGATCAAGATTGCGGCTGAACAGCACAAAATAATTGAGCAATTCGCAGCACAGGGAAGTTGTATTATTGTTGGAAGATGTGCAGATGTGATTTTAGAAGCATATTCTCCATTCAATATCTTTGTATATGCAAGTAAAGAAGCCAAACTTCTACGTTGCGAAGAATACTCACCTGCTGACGAAAGATTAACCAATGCTGAACTTGAATTAAAAATGCGTGAGGTAGATAAAAACAGAGCAGCATACAGAAAATTTTTGACTGATACAAAATGGGGTGAAAAAGAAAACTATCACTTATGTATCAACACAACAGGAATGGAAATAAAACAAATTGTCCCACATATCGTAGCATATATTGGCGAATGGTTCAAAAAGGAATGAACCAACAAATAACCAAGCAAGCATAAAAAACAGAAAACTTTAGGAGATGTCTGCATGGGGAGATTACTATTGCTGACACTTAATGAACAAGAAGAAAAAGTAATAGACAAAATTATATCAGCAATCACTGATTATATACAGCTTGAACCCATACAAGCTACACCTGTTTCTGTTCTATCTTTTCCGGGACTGGAAATAAGGCAGAACCAACGCCGGGTACTTCAAAATGGGGAAGAAATAAACCTTACCCGCCTTGAATACAGCACCCTTGTATTCCTTGCTTCCAATCCTGGCATTGTCCTTACACAGACACAGATTTTTGAAGCCGTCTGGCATATGGATAGTGATAGCTGCCATTCAAGCGTTGTCAACGTGATTTGCAACCTGCGGAAAAAGATAGAGCTGGATAGCAAAAACCCGACCTACATAAAAACCGTGTTAGGTGTCGGCTATAAATTCAACGGATAAACGCCGGGGAATGATGATTGAAAGACTGTCATTCCCCGGTGTCCTTTTCTGCCCTTGTGGACGCTTAGAAGCCCTTTTCAGGGCGTTAATGGTATTTCCCTGCCTACGCTCCATAACGCCCCGGAAACGCCATTAAAACGCCTTACACGCCCGCCCTAACTGTCCGCATTACCTCTCTGTCTGTTTCTCCCGTTCCGGCTGCTTCGCCTGCCGCAAAATACTGTCTACGTTCTGCTTGATTGTGTCGTACTGCTTTACTTTCTTTTTCAGTTTCCTGTACTCTTGATATAACTTGTCTTTTTTCTCCGCAAGCTCCTTGTACTCCGTATGCAGCTTCTTGAAATCGGGCAGCTTCCCGCTGTTCTTCGCCGCCTGCAACGTCCTAGCGGCGGCTTCGTGAATGATAATGCTGCTCTCATTGCCCCGCAGGAACTTTTCTTTGTCCTTTGCCTTTTTGTACTGCATATAGACCGCCTTTGTCTGTTGGTATACGAATATGTTTTTCATCAAAAGGGATATGTCGGACAATCTCTTTTCCAAGCCTTTCAGCGTGGCGGCGGTATTTTCACTTTCCGTATGCACTTCATCAAGAACCGCCTGCAACTGCTCATACTCTGAAATGTCATGCTTCGTGAGGAAATTCAAAGTCTTTTCCGCCTGCTTCAAGTTGTGTATCTTCGCCCACTGTTCGTAGCCTTTGCTTTCCGCTGCCTTGATACTGTTCTGAATGTCTATGAGCATGGAAACGCCCGCTTTTTCTTGCCTTAACGCTTTCGGCTTCGCCCGGTATGTCCCGGCAATCCTCTTCGTTATGGCTTCCACGGTGTAGGCTTCCCCAAGCGTCTTAGAGCGTGTGAAGCGTTCCTGCCCCGGCGCACGGAACGAAACGAACTTCCCCCGCTTTATCTCATAGCTCGCCGCTTCCATGAGCCGCAGGAAATCATCAAAATCTTTCGCTTTTGGTATGGTAATGTCTATCAACGCTTTCAGCTTTGCTTTCCAACTTGTCCCTTTCCGTTCAGCGTCCCATTCCGCATACTTCTTTCCCTTGTCCTGCCCCGGCGTGACGACGGACAGCCCGTGTTCCTTACACAGCCTGTCGCTCTCATTCCGTATCTGGTAATAGCTTTTCTTGTTGGAAATATACTTGCGGTGTGCCGTAAAATCCACCGCACAAAATATGATGTGGTTATGGATATGCCCATTGTCTATGTAGGTAGTCAACACATATTCATATCTGCCGCCAAGAACCTTGTCCGCAAGCTCCTTTCCTATGCGGTGGGCTTCCTCATAGCCCACTTCCCCCGGCACAAAGGACTGTATTAAATGGTGTCCGAGGTTGTCTCCCTTGTCCCGTGCCTTTGACAGCGTAAAGCCAAATTCAATATCTGCCGTCTGATACGAGCAGCCATAGGAGGAAATCAAAATCTGATTGTCCGTCTTGTCGGGATTGCAGATATAATCTATCGCCTTATTCAGCGTAGTTTTGATAGGGTGTATCTTTGTAACTGCCATATCTTTTCCAATGCCCCCTTTATTTCCTCTAAGTCCTCTTTGTAGGCGTTCCCGGTGGAGTTGACCCGCCTTGCTATCTGGTTAACGTTTACGCCGACTTTCTGTATTTCTGCCGTCTGCTCCTTGACCGCCGTATAGTCCAACTGGATAATATAGCCGTCAATCGCCATTTTCCGCAGGTACGCCCCCAAGTTGTCCGTTTGCAGCAGCTTCATTTTTTCCTCAATCAATGTGCGCTCCTGTTCCGTCACATAAAATTTTAACTGGATAGCCCGCTTTCTCTCTGTCATAGCCCCGCTTCCTTTCCGTTTTTTCAGAGGGTAAAACCCTCTGCAATCAAGAGGGTTTGGGACACTTCCCAACAAGCAAAATCCCCACAATTCCCGCAGGGCGGCAAGTGGGAATTTTACGGGATTGGGTACTCAATCCCTATGCTTGCTATTCTTCCCCCTATAACTTACTACGCATGGAAAACCCAAACAGGCAACCTTAAAGAAAAGTTTTTGAAAAAATAAAAAGAAAAGAGGGGAAGCCGATTTTTTTATGGCTTTCCCTCTTAGCTGACCCATAAGCGAGGACGGGCGGCGGGGGCAAGGGCAGGCGTTCTTCTGCCCGTGCATTTTACCCTTGCGGCTGCCGCCTATTCCTGCTATCCGTTGTCGTCTGATAACTTCCCCGCAGCGGCTTTTTTCTCTTTTCCCTTATGCAGAAAATTGTCTTACTTTGCAGAAACTCTTAATGCAACCGTGATACAAAACTGATAGAAACGTGATATTTAGCCTGTAACATTTTTTACTGGAAAGGGACAATCCACAGAAAGAATTTTCCCGCCCATAATCACAAACGCCACGGCGGGAGAAACCGCAACCTACCCAAGAAAAGAGAACCCAATGCACACCCGACTGAAAACAGACCGCAGCCGGGCATTTTTATGTCTTTTGAAAATTTTTTCAAAATTTTTTCAAAAACATTGCCTGTTTTGCCTTTCCGTGCGTAGTAAGTAATAGAGGGGTAAAATTTCCCGGCTCTGGCAAGGGCAAGAGGGAGGTGGAAGCATGAAGCCCCATTCAGGCTTCATTTCCTTACTGTCAACCAGAACCATGTATGACGAGCAGGGAAAGCCCGTTGTCTACATTGACGAGGAACTGCGCCGCCGACTGGAAACCAAGCTGATAGCAAAAATCCCGACCTTTAAGGTGGCATAACGACAGATACCCTTTCCCACTGGAAGCAGGAAAGCACGGGCGGGCTGACCGCCCGCCGCTTCTTGCCATTCCGCAAAAGTACATCTTCATGGTGTGCCTTTGCGGGCTGACAAGCCGCAAGAACCTTGACAAAGAAAGCGCACGGCGCAGCATAGGGCAAACGGACACGTTCAATGTGCGGCGAGCCTGCGGGCTGATACGCCAAGACCCCCGGCAAGGGGCGAGCGATACAGTATCAGCGAACCGCAGCGGCAATGTAGAAACTGCCGCCGCCATGACCCGCACATTGGCATAATGATACACCCATATGACACGGCTACTCATAGGAATGAGAGGGGTTAAAGTCCCGTGGAGCTGCCAAGTCGTCCGTTCCGCCCATTTTACACACCGATACAGTGAGGGAAACAGTAATAGGACAATCCTGTTTCCCCATAGAATAAAATAATGGACAATGCAAGGAGTGAATTTATGGGAAAAACCATACACACTACTACCGAGCATAAAATCGGTGCTGTTACATATTTTGTAGTTTCCGCACAAAGCGAAAAAGCAACGGAAACTTTAGATAAAAAAGTTGAGAAGCTGATTAAGAAAGATATACAGGAAACCGCCGTAAAACGGCATTTCTGCTGATAATACATATTGGCTTTGACGGCGGAACGTGGTATAATATCCGTAAGTACATTATACCTTTTGTCTGACTGTCGGAAAGGAGCAGACCATGTTACAGCCAGACAAAATTACCGCCCTCTATTGCAGGCTTAGCCAAGAGGACTTACAGGCCGGGGAGTCCGGCAGCATACAGAACCAGAAAATGATTTTGCAGAAGTACGCAGAAGAACATCATTTCCTTAACACAAGATTTTTCATTGATGACGGCGTATCGGGCGTGAGCTTTGAACGTGAGGGCTTACAGGCAATGCTGCATGAGGTAGAAGCCGGACACGTCGGGACAGTCATAACAAAAGACCTTTCCCGTCTGGGGCGCAACTACTTAAAAACCGGGGAGCTGATAGAAATTATTTTCCCAGAATATGAGGTAAGGTATATCGCCATCAATGACGGTGTTGACACCGCAAGGGACGACAACGAATTTACACCGTTAAGGAACTGGTTCAATGAATTTTACGCAAGGGACACAAGCAAGAAAATCCGTGCAGTCAAACAGGCAAAGGCACAGAAAGGGGAACATGTCAACGGGGAATGTCCGTATGGCTATCTGATAGACCTGGACGACAAAAACCATCTGATACCCGACCCCGAAACCGCCCATGTTGTGAAACAGATTTTTGTCCTTTACGTCAAAGGCGGGCGTCTATGTGACATTCAGAAATGGCTTGCCGACAATAAGGTGCTGACAGTTGGCGCGTTACGTTTCCAGCGTACCGTGCAGACACGGTATCACAACGCTTCGCTGATACCTTATTCGTGGCCGGACAAGACAATTTATGATATGCTTGCAAGGAAAGAATATTTAGGGCATACCATTACAGGGAAATCCTACAAGGTATCTTACAAGTCAAAAAAGACAAAGAAGAACCCGGAAGAAAAGCGTTACTTTTTCCCAAACACGTATGAAGCGCTGATTGATGAAGAAACTTTTGAACTTGCACAGAAAAGGCTTGCCACAAGACACCGCCCCACAAAATCAGAGGAAATAGACCTCTTTTCCGGGCTTCTGTTCTGCGGCGACTGCGGGTACAAGATGTATCTGCAACAGGGCGTAAGCATACCCGAACGCAAACACGCTTACACCTGCGGCAACTACCGCAACCGCCCAAGAAAAATGACACAATGCTCTACACACTATATCCGCAAATCTGTTATCACGGAGCTTGTGCTTGCGGATATGCAGAGGGTGCTTTCCTTTGTGAAACACCATGAGAAAGAGTTTATCAAGACCGCCACGGAGTTAGGCAGCCAAGAAGCCCTAAAGACAGCGGCGTAGGAACAGAAAGAACTTTCCACGGCACAGGCAAGGCTAAAGGAAATAGACACTGTTTTCCGCAAACTGTATGAAGATAACGCTTTAGGAAAACTTTCTGATGAACAGTTTGTTTTTATGACTTCCAGCTATGAGGAAGAAAAAAAGACGCTGAAAGAAAAAATTGCCGTTTTAGACAGGCAGATACAGGCAGCCAAAGAGCATAACTCTGATGTAAAGAAATTCGTCCAGTTGGTAAAGAGGTACACACAGATAAAGGAACTGACCTATGAGAATGTGCATGAATTTATTGACCGTATTCTGATTTATGAACTAGACAGGGAAACCAACACCCGCAAGATTGAGATATTTTATAACTTTGTTGGTAAAGTAGAGAACACGCAAGAACCTATCAAAAACACATCTTATTTCCGTCAAATCGGTACAGACGTAGACAGTATCGTAGTCTAAGATAAAGCAAGGGCTAGATGTTGATACCGTACATCAAAATGGTATCGTTATCTAACCCTAGCAAATAAAACACCTGTATAACCATCATCCACTTTTTCAGAAACAATTTCAATATCTGAATGTTTTTTTACAAAATCTCTAATTAACATTTTTTGATTGGAAATGCTGTTACTTTCATTATCTTTTTCATTGGTGTAAGAAAGTCTTGTATAACTGATTGCTTTATATTTTGACATAAAAAAATCACTCCTTAAAAATTTACAGACTTCTCCCGTAAATTCAAGAGTGATACCATTTACCTTTATTCTATTTATACCTTTTTCCAATGTTAGTATATCACACTTTTTACAAGAAGTCTACTACAAAATGGATTACAATAATATTCCCTTTAAACAATCCTCCAATGACAAACCATTCTCTGAAAATTTGGATAGTACAACGTATTTCCCACATTTAAAACAATAAGGATTTTTGATTTGTCTAACATAATCTTTTATTCTTTCTTCTTTTGGTAAATCTGTATTGATGATAACATCTCTAATATCGACTAATTTATCTCTATCAATTACTTTTTGTTTATTTTTCATAATAAAATCGCTCCTCTATTATTTTTATCTTTCTTTAAAACAAAAGACAAAACACTTTTTTTAAAATGTTCTGTCTTTTATATTAAAATTTCTATCAGACTACAATAATGCAGTCTGACAGAAATATATTTTAATGTATTTTAAAAATCTTTTCTTTTGTACTGTATTCTAATATAACAGGATTATATTGCTGGCTCATTCCCCAGTACGGAATATACAAACTGCTTCTAAAAGCTGTCACAAATACCACCGATACGTATATAACGCAGTTGACAAATCTGCACACGATATTCGCAGTATCCCTCATTTAGTATGTAAGGTACATAACAGTGACTTTCTAAAATTTATGAAATCGCTCCAATACTTTTTTGTATCATCTTGGCAATTCTTCATAATATTTAGAAATCATTTGTATACTGATATAAATAGTTCCCTATTTTTTGTCAAGGTACAGTAAAAAGGTATCACTTGAAACCCTCTTACTATATAGGTAACTTCTCGCCTTTTTTTACCCCCATTTTAAAAAAATTTTTTTAACTTTTTTTCAACGCTTACAACGGAATTGATAACACGGCTAACTCCGCACTTTTCCATTTTTGCAATTTCCGTATAGCTATAACCACAAATACGGTTTAAGTAAAATCTCCTTTGTTGTGTTTTTGTGCAAGTGCTTACAATTTTTTGGATTTCCTTTAACTGTTCTCTATTGATGCAGTAGTCCTCCAAATTTTCAGCCACTCTTTTCTGATGTACTATGTAGTCGTTCAACTCTCTCGCATCAATATGTTTTCTTCTTTCGTATCTTTGATGTTCTTGTTCCTTGTTTTCTTCCTGTAGCACTTCATATACTTCTTCGGATACTTCAACAGTAATCATTTTTCCGTTGCCGTCTTTGATTTCAATTTTCATTCTCTTACCCTCCAAATTTTGAATTTTTTCTGAACTCAAATTTGGATAGGTGGAGAACGACACTTTTTTTCAGACAAAAAAAGGCACAAACAGAATATGATTTCTGCTTGTACCTTTACAACAAAAAGTATTTTAATCAATATTAGCAAGACCTCCATCCCTTTTGTGTGAAAATCACACAGCATTTGGAAGTGGTCTTTAATGATATTATGTAAATAAACTTGACCATTCATTCAACAAGAAAATATTTTTAACTACAAACAGTTATCATTTGAAAAAGAATGAATGGAATATGCTTGTACATTTTTAAGTTTTATCGTAAGTAATTTGTTTCAAGGAAAATAAATGATTTATGAAAGATAATTTTCCAATTTCGATGTTTCAATAAAATTCAGCATTTCCTGTATTGCTTCTGACTGCATACGTTTTAATGTTCGTTCTGAACGACCATTTAGCACTCCCCATTTCTGTTCAAATAATTCTATTGTTTCACTCCATATGCACTGATTGATAAGATGTATTTCTAATACAAATTTGTGTGGCTCTTTCAATAAATTCAAACATTGATTGATGATTTTTAATTGAAGTGCTGCTTTTTGGCACTCCAATTTTATCTCTAAATTGTCATAAAGAATTAAACATTCTTTCCATATTTCCACTTTTGCTGACAGTTGTTTATAAGATACTAACATTTCCTTAACATCTGTTTTTGTCATACAATTTCCTCCTTTGTTTTTTCATTTATCCCAATATTCTTTTATTATATAAACAAAAAAAAAATCAACATTTTACTACAAAATGGCACTAAAATGTCATTGTTTTGTCACTTAATAAAACATATAGTATGTGTTAAAATAGTAATTGATACTAATGGTAATATTCCTCCTAAGTAATTTCATTATCCCTCTAAAACAGGAGGGATAATTCATAAAGGTAAATTTATTGATACAATTCTATTTAGAAACGAAACAACAAAAGTATTTTGAAGAAATTGTAATAAAATTCAAACCATTACTTCATTGTTATTCTAAAAAATTGTATGATTTAGAGTATGAGGACAGTTTTCAAGAATTAACATTAACTTTATATGAAGCAATTCTTCATATAAAACAAATAAAAAATGAATATTCTTGTCTTTTGTATATCAAAAAATCTATTTTACATAAATTTTACAGCCTTTATGACAAAAGTAAAAAATTGAAGCATGAAAAATCAAAAATAGATAACATATATTTTTTTAATCCTTTGGAATCTCAAATAGAAAACTGCTTATTTCAAATAGATATAAAACAATATTTAAAAAATAAAAGGAGGCTAGAATATATTGTATTTTATAAGGCGATGCTTGGATATACAGATACAGAAATTGCAGTTGAATTAGGATATTCCAGACAGTATATTAATAAAATAAAAAGATGTATTTTTTACGATACAATACAAAATTTCTCTTAATTTTAATACTATTAGTTTTATATATAACACTTATATTCACTGTATTAAAAGTAATACTTTTAGTATACTTTTTATACAGAATATATTTCGTAATAGTATAAAATTAAATGGAGATAGTATTGAATGGATGAAAAAGCACTCGGAAAACAGATTAAAAAATATAGAAAAAAAACTGGATATACACAAGAAAAACTTGCAATACAAATAAACAAAAGCTCTATATTTATATCTTATATTGAACGTGGCATAAAATTTCCAAGTTTGAGTACATTAATAGATATAGCAAATGCACTTGATATTTCTCTTGACATGTTAGTTGGAAACAGTGTAAATAGCAATTTAACGGCAAATTTGTGCTATATCAATAATAAATTAATACAACTTTCTCCAAATAGACAACAAGTACTTTTCAGAATAATGGAATCTATGTTAGATATTGAACTAGACAACCAGAAAAATAGTAATATAATAGAATCATAACAGGTTACTTATTGGGGAAAAGATATGTTAATACTTATTTTTGATACAGAGCAGGAAAAATGCAAATTTGAATTGATTTACGAAAAATATAAAAAGTATGTAATGTATACCATAAAGCGTTTTATTTGTGATGATTTTTTAGCAGAAGACTTATTTCATGATGTTTTTATTGTGATTGCAAATCATTTAGACAATATTAATATGGAACAGGAAAAAGAAACCAAAAATTTTATCATCACAATTACAAGACACTATACTATCAATCATTTAAAAAAGCAGAATCATATCAAAGAAGTGTCTTTAGAAGAACAAGTTCAAGAAAAAGATATATTAGATGAAATTGTCGTAAAAGAAGCAATGGAAAAATTGAAACAGCAAATCCATATGTTAGATGAAAAATATAAGACTGTGTTAGAATTAAAATATATCATCGGTTTTACAGATAATGAAATTGCAGAACTGTTAGGTATTACAAAGAAAAATGTGCAAATCCGCTTATATCGTGCTAAGAATTTATTACGCTCAAAATTAGGAGAAAAAGATGTATAAAAAAGAATTACAGGACGAATTGTTTGAGTCTTTGCTCAAGGCTGCTGTCATCGAAAACGCATTAGAAGAAATGAACGAATGGATAGATGACGAAACAATAGTAAAAGAAATAGAAGTCCCTAAATCATATGATGATAGAGTTATAAAAACATATCACAAAATCATAAAAAAGCAAACAATAAAAAAGTGGACTAACTACTCTAAAAAAGTAGCAGTCATGTTTTTGATAATAGTTTCTGGAATTTTTGGTTTGCTTTTGCAATCTGATAAAGTGAGAGCAGCTTGTTATCAAGTAATAGTAGAATTTTGTGACAAATATGTTGGCTTTGATTTCAATTCTTTTTCAGAATCTCCTAAAAAAATTACAGTAGGTTATATACCAGAAGGTTATGTGGAAATAGAAAATAATACTGATGATTTTAGAACTTCTATCATATATCAAAATGAGCAAGGAAAAGAAATTAGGATACGATACCTTTTTCAATCTCCAAATATTCAAATTGATAAGGAACATTATGTTATTACTTCTTATAATAACAATACAGAATATTTCTTTTTATCTCAAGAAGAAAATTTTCCAAATATATTATTATGGTATGAAGATACAGGTTGTTATAGAATACAAGGATATTTAGAAAAAGATGAATTATATAGAATAAAAGAAAATATTAAATAAACTATTGTATTCATGTAAAACAATATCTATTTTTTAAAGTAAAGGAGAGATTTTGATGAATAGTATAAAGAGATTATTCATCTCTACAACTTTAGCAAGCATTTCAATATGTTCTTTGAGTGGAATACAGGTATTTGCACAAGATAATTTTTATGAAGCAACAATAACAGAACAATCTGTTATGCCACGTTACAAGTATATTACTTCTGCTGAACTTAGTCTTAATGTTAGTAGTTCTGGAGCTAAATATAGCATATATATACAAGGAGATAGCATTACCAAAATTTCTGGTACATTGACATTATATAAAAATGGTGAATATGTATCCTCAAAAAGAATTTCAGAAAATAGTAACAAGGTTGATACCTCTGGTACATTAACTGCTTCTGGCAGGGGAAGTTATGAGTTGATATTTAATGGAACTGTTAGCACAAGAAATGGTTCTGAGACAATTACAATATCTGAAACAGATTCTTATTAAGCAGAAATCATTGAGTGAGAAGGATGAGCCAATGAGAACAAGCCCAGTGTTTATACAGATTGCAAGCAATTTTGTTTAGTGATTGGCAACGAAATGGCAACATTTTCTGAATTACCCACATAATAATTTATTTCAAATTCATAAAAACCTTACTGATTTTCAAAAAGAATTGGAAGTCAGTAAGGTTTTTTTATTTTCTTACTCATTACTTTTGTTATCCAATTCTGTTGTAAAAATATCATTGATTGCCTGCGATGGAACTTTTGCCCAATGATTGGAGGTGTCAAATTTAGGGTAATTGTATCTCCATTGGTCGTACTGCTCTTTTGTAATTTCGCCTTGTTCTAATTTTTCAGATTGCTCTTGCCACGCTTGAAACATCTGTAATAGGGAAAGGTCAGATTTATCTAAGTGTAGGCAAATTTCATCGTTTATAGTAGTGATTTTTAAACCATATAAATCTTCTAAAGCAAAAAAAGTATGTAGAAGTCCTGTATAGTTGTCTATATTTGGAACAGTAAGAGCATTAGGACTAACATCAAATATATCAGCTATCTTTTTTACAAGCTCTTGTTTGGGTATTCGTGCTTCTGCTTCATACTGTGCCATACGAACATCAGAAGTTTTGCCAAGAAAGCCGAGCGTTCTGCCAAGTTGTTTTTGTGTTAATTCTTTTTTCTTACGGAAAAATTTGATACGTTTGCCGATTGCCATAATAAAAACCCTCCAAAATAAAATATACTATTTTTAGTATAGCACAAGAAAAATGAAATAGCAATAAAAATTAAATAAAAAAAGTTAATATATTTTCTCTAATCCATTGACTTAACTAAAAATATTTAGTAATATAAATAATATACTAAACTAAACTATTTTATTTAATAGATAAGGAGGAGAAAATATGGAAAATAGAAACTTTATGACGGTCGATGAAGTGGCAAAAGAATTAAAAGTATCGAAGTCCTATGCTTATAAAATTGTAAAGCAATTAGATGAAGAATTAAATAAACTAGGCTATTTAACATTTTCAGGTAGAGTAAACGCAAACTATTTTTATAAAAAAGTTTGTTATACAGAGCAGTAGTTAAATGTAAAGCGAAAGGAGTTGACAACATGGCTGTTTATAAAGATGGTGACAAATGGAGGGTAATTTATCGTTATACGAATTGGAAAGGAGAGAAGAAACAGACACAAAAACGAGGTTTTGCAACAAAAAAAGAAGCTCAAGCGTGGGAAAGAGAAATCATGTTAAAGCAGCAAACGAAGCTAGATATGACTTTTGCAAGTTTTTTTGAAATTTACGAACAGGACAAGAAAAAAAGGCTAAAAGAAAATACTTGGGAATACAAAAGTCATATCATTCGTACAAAAATATTACCTTATTTTGGTGATAGAAAAATTGCAGAGATTGAAGAGAAAGATGTGATTGCTTGGCAAAATAAGTTAATGAGGGAAGAAAAGTATTCTCCGACTTATTTGAAAACGATAAAAATGCCTCAGTTTCTTTGTGATGAGGTGTAAGAATACATTAGTATGCTGTATGAAATAAAAGAGAATGAAAGATTATTTCCAGTTACAAAATCATATTTACATCATGAAATGGACAGAGGTTCTCAAATCGCTAATGTAAAAAGGATACGAATACACGATTTGCGACATTCTGCAATTTCGCTTTTGATAGAAATGGGATTTTCAGCACTTGCCATAGCTGACAGAGTGGGACATGAAAGTATTGACATCACATATCGTTATGCACATCTGTTTCCCAATAAGCAAACAGAAATGGCAGAGAAATTAAATTTGGAAGGAGGAGAACGCTTTGAATAAAAATTTAGACAAACAAGGAAGATGGAGAAATAAAACGGTTTCATTCAGAATGTCGAATGAAGAAATAACATTATTGAATAACCTAGTTTCGCTATCTGGATTAACAAAACAAGATTACATTATCAAAAGATTACTTTGTAAAGATGTTATAGTAGTAGGCAATACAAGAGTATACAAGGCTCTAAAAAATCATATAGAGCAGCTTTGTATAGAATTAAAAAATTATCAACTATGCAAGAAATTGACGATGTAGCACTGTCGACAATTCAATTTATTAATCAAATTTTAAAGGATATGAAGGAGGAAAAACAATGAATAAAGAAAAAAAGATTGTCCCTATTTCATCTGTTGGCACAGATAAAGGACAATCAATGTACACTAACAAAAGTATATCAGAAAGCCAGAAAAAAAGCAATTTACAAGCCACAGAAAATTTAAAAAATTTTGAACAGGGGGTGTTGGAAACGATTACAATGGAAGAATTGTATGACACAGTTTATCCACTAAAGGCTGCTGTTGTTGATAAATTAATTTATAATGGTACATACCTTTTTGTAGGTGCTCCAAAAATCGGAAAGTCGTTTTTGATGGCACAACTAGGCTATCATGTCAGTATGGGTTTACCTTTGTGGAATTATCAAGTCAGTCAAGGAAGTGTTTTATACTTAGCATTGGAGGACGATTACAGCAGAATACAAAAAAGATTGTCAAGAATGTTTGGTATGGAAAGTACGCCTAATTTTCATTTTGCAACAAAATCAAAAGCATTAAATGAAGGATTAGAAGAACAGCTTACTCATTTTATCAATGAGCATCCAGATACAAAGTTAATTATGATTGATACTTTGCAAAAAGTAAGAGAAATCAATGGTGAAAGATATAACTACTCCAATGACTACGATATTGTAATGAAATTGAAACAGTTTAGCGAGAAACACAACATTTGTATGCTTATTGTTCATCATACCAGAAAATTGCAATCAGAGGATTGTTTTGATATGATTTCTGGCACGAATGGTTTGCTGGGTGCCGCCGATGGAGCCTTTATACTTCAGAAGACGAAACGCATTGATAACAAGGGTATACTTGATATTGTTGGACGTGACCAACAAGACCAAAAAATTTATTTGGAGTTTGATAGAGAAAAATGCCTGTGGAAATTTATTAAAATGGAAACAGAGTTGTGTAAAGAACCACTTGACCCAATTGTAAAAATGGTTGGCGAAATGGTAATAAAAAATAAATCAGATTGGATTGGAACTGCTTCAGAATTAGCTGCACTGCTACCAAAGGAAATATCACCAAACGCTTTGACAAGACGTTTAAATGTTAATGCAGAGCGATTGCTTGAGGAGTTTAACATTTATTACGAAACAAACCGAAATAGGACAGGCAGACAAATCAAGTTGACATTGATAAAAAAATAAAAAGTGTGACGATATTTTGTTTGAATATCGTCACATAAAAAGAAAAATATCAAATAGCTAAAAACATTAAATTTACAAGGTTTTTAAGACATAAAAGTGGTAAAAAAATGATAAATGTGACGATGTGACGGTATTTTAGACAGCAGGGAAAATATAAAAAATATCGTCAATATCGTCACAGATACAAAAAATATAAAATAAGGCAGCAAGAAAACCTTGATTTTACAGCATTTTTTGAATGTGGAGTTTGAAAAAAAGCGTGACGATATTTTAAAATTTAACAAATAAAATATCGTCACAAAATTAAAAAATAGAGGTGTAAAATATGAAGCAAGTACAAATTAGTGAGGATTTATTTCTATTACTGATTAAATACCATATTTTGAAATGTCATAATGATGAGGAAAAAATTATAAAATGCTAAAGGAAAAATATGACAGCATAGTCAAGCGAAATTTGTATACAAGATATAAGACTGCTCCAACAGAAGAAGAAAAGGAAAAAGCTAGACAAGAGTATTTAGATAGAAAAGGAATGCACTCCAGTTTTCGATGGTAGGGTTTTTCTTTGTTTACTATTAACAGAAACGTGACACGTTTCTGTTTTTTAGTTGACAAGAGGAATTGCCTTTTTAAACACAAAAAGTAGTGATTTGAAACAGATGTATATTACTGGTGTCCAAAAATGTTGTATGTACAACGTTTTTAGAAATAAGTATAAATAGAAGTATATAAAGTCAATACAATAAAAACAGGCTTCAGAAGTGTTGTATCTACAACGCTTTGAAAACAAATATAAGGTATTCATATTATTTTATAAATTATAGAGGGGTATATATAATGTATGTATATATTATATATATATAGGGGATAGTATTGTTTTATCAATAATTTTCTTTCTTGATGGCGAAAAAAGAAACAGAAATTTTTTCTTTTTAGCTATTGAGAAAGATTTTTTTTGCAAAATTTATATGAAAATAGTTTTATTTTTTAATAGCAATTCTTATTGATAATACATAAAAAAGAAACAAAGAAATTTTCTATTTTAAGCTACTAAGAGGAAATTTTTTTTGTAAAACTTTTAAGAAAGTAAGGAATTTTTATGCAATAAAATTTTATTGAAAATGGTTTTATTTTCAATAGTAAATATTATATATAGTACAATAAAAATGATATTCCAAAAAAAGGGAAAGCCACGCCGTAGGCGTTTTGCAAATTTTTAAAAAATTTGCATTTGGGGTTTGGGGGTGCTGAATGTCCACTGGACATTCGTTTAGCACCGACCGGAACAAAGCGTAGACACGCCCCAACAAGCGTGGAAAGGGATATCCCTTTCCCCTGCTTGTAATTGTTGTAGAACTATGTTTGTATACACTGTTTATGTTTTCTAAATTATTTTAAATTTATTTATTAGTTTTTAAAGAATTTTTTGAATTTAAAATACTTTCAGTTATCTTTTTTATTCTTCTGATTAATAAGAAAAAATGATATACTAGATTCAATAAAAAAATTTTTTATAGCGATATATGAAAAGGATTGGTTAATATGAAAATATCTTTAAGGGAAGCAATCAGTTTTGGGGGATTATTTCATGCAGAAATTTTAGCAGGAGAAAATAAATTAGATACTATTTTTATTGAAAGTGTTACAACAATTGAAGTAACAGACCATTTAATTGGAGAATGGGTAAAAGAAAATCAATTATGTATTACGACAATGTATGCCATTCGAGATAATTTACAACAGCAGTTAAATTTAGTAAAAATATTACAAGAGAAAAAATGTGCAGCACTGGTAGTATGTCATGTAGGCATTTGGATAGAGTATTTGGATACTTCTTTTATTTCTTTATGTAAAACAGAAGGTCTGCCTTTAATAAAACCAGATATGCATGTTTCTTACTTAGATATATTAAATCCTCTTATTTATCGTCTTATGAGTAATGATAAGAAAAAAAATCTTTCTTATCATGAATTAAATAAAGAAATATTAGATATGATTATACAAGGGGAATCATTATCAAATATTATAAAAAAAGCAACAAAATATTACAAAAATCAAGTAACATTTTTGGATTCTTATTGTCATTGTATTTATTCTAGCAAAACATGGAAACAAGTGGAAGAAGAAAAAATATATATCCGCAAAAATTTTAATATTGTTTTTTCTCATTTACTCCGAAATAGTTTTTTAGACACAATAGAATTGCTGCCTGATAAATTGATTTATTTAGTACAAACAAAAAATAATGTATTAGGTTTTTTGATATTGGATACTCCCAAAGAATTAGAAAGAACAAAAAATAAAATATTGCAAATTGCAGAAACACTAAATACAATTTGTGCACTTGTAATAGGAAAACAAACACATACTATGCAGATGAAAGAATATTATATTCATGAATATGTTACAGATTTATTGGTATGGAATTTTAGAACAGAAAATGAAGCTATTACAAGAGGAATAGAAGCAGGAATTCAATTAAAAAATAAAAATATTTTTATACTAGTCAATCTAAACTCCTTCCGTAATTTGAATAATATTGATAAAGAAAGTCTTTATATAGAGCAAATTAGAGTTGAGATACTACCTAAAATCAATCAAAAAATCATGAAAATCGATTCAGAAGCTTTTTTACATTTATATAGTGACCAAATATTTATATTATTAGATTTAAAAAAACAAAAAGAAATATTAACTCAACGAATGGACGAGATTATTTATATATTTGATAAAAATAAAATTTCGGTATCTGTAGGAATTAGTGAAGAATTTGCATCTATTAAAAACATTCCAACAGCATACAAAGAAGCAACACAAGCATATAATTTAGGGCGACAATATTTCGGTGAAAAAAAAGCAATTCATTATTCAGATATTTATTTTTTTCAAGAGATTATGCAGTTGAAACAAAAAGAAGAAACAATTTTATTTAGCAATAAAGTATTACAAAAATTGATTGATTATGATAAGCAGCATCACACAGAGCTTTTGCATACACTTGCTATGCTGCTAAAATACAATGGCAACATAACAAGTATAGCAGAACTCATGCATTTGCATAGAAATACATTGTTATATCGAAAAAATAAAATATTAGAAATATTAGGATATTCTCCATTTGAAATGCCATACTATTTTAGTATTATAATTGCTTTGCAAATCAATGAAATGTTTTAAAAAAAAGTCCTATTGTGTAAATGCACAATAAGGGGACTTTTTTTTGTTTCACTAAACAGTGACAAAATAGCTGTATAAATGCTAAAATAAATGCAACTTAAGGTAAATCAATGTGCACAATAAAATACCAAAAGGAAATATAACTTCAAAATATACTTTCAAAGGAGGAAGAAATATGTCAAAAACAATTTTGAAAAGTGAACAAGAAATTCGTGATTTTATCAGAGGTTGTACTCTTTTGGGTACTGGTGGCGGCGGTTTAGAAGAAAATGGTGTACAGTCTTTATTGAGCGAATTTGCATCTGGTAAAGAAATTGGATGGATTGATGTAGAAGATATTCCAGATGATGCAATTACAGCGTGTCCTTTTTTAATGGGTTCTATCGCACCTCACACACCAGAATTGATTGAAGAAATGAAAAGTTATAATATGACAGAAGAAACATCACTTTATACAGAAAAAGAGAGAATTGCAAATTCTATTAAAGAATTAGAAGAATATACAGGTAAAAAAATTTCTGCTGTTGTTCCATTGGAGTTAGGTGGTGCTAGCACACCAGGTTGTATTGGCGCTGGTTTGGCTACAGGAATTCCTGCTGTTGACGGAGACTATACAGGCAGAGCAATTCCTGAAATTCCTCAAACAACACCCTATTTGCACGATAAAAAACTTTGGCCTTTGGCAGTAGTAGACGAATTTGGCAATACAAGTATTATTAAAAATGCTATAAATTATAGAGTTGTAGAACGCATAGGCAAAAAATTAAGTGAACCTGCTTTTGGTTTAACAGGAGATACTGGTTTTTTGATGACAGGTGCAGAGATGAAACAAGTTATATTGAAAGGGACACTTTCAAAATGCTTAAAAGTAGGTAAAATGATTAGAGAAGCAAACGAAAACAAAACAGACCCTATTCAGGCAATTGTAGACACTTTAAATGGCTATTTGCTGCTTCAAGGCACTCTTACGAAAAAAGAAACAGAGGATAAAGAAGGTTATTATTGGGGATACCATACTATAACTGGAAATGGAGAATGGGAAGGTCATACTATAAAAATATGGTTTAAAAATGAAAATCATATTTGTTGGAAAGATGATAAAGCAATTGTTACCAGTCCAGATTCCATTATTGTAGTGCAAAAAGACACAGGTATGCCTTGCACAAACCCAAAATTGAAAGAAGGTATGGAAGTAGCAGTAATTGGTATTCCAGCGGTAGAAGAATTTAGAAGTGTAAAAGGACTAGGGATATTGAGTGCAAAATATTTTGGATTTGATATTGAGTATGTTCCTATTGAAGAAGCAATGAAATAGAAAAAGAAATTAGGGAAATGGTCTATATAATAGCTCATTTCCCTATATTATAACATTTGTAAACACTTCTTTAAGGAGGGGTAAAATATGGAAAAAGATAAAATAACAATATCTGTTGAAGAATTTGGTAAAATGAACGACTATGCAACGACAAGAGTACCAATAGATGCAAAAATGTCCACCTATTCTATTACTATGGTAATTATTGGTCTTATTATTGCTTTGTCAGCACTTTATACAGGAGCAGCATTTGCACAAGGACTATCTTTAAAAGAAATGCTGATTGCTGATTTTTGTGGAAATCTTATATTATGTTTTTATGCTGGATTTATGGGGGTGATTGGTGCAAGAGAAGGAATGAGTGTTACAATGATTGCAAGACATTCTTTCGGCAGAGTTGGTTCTGGTTTAATTTCAGTAATTGTTGCAGTTTCATTAGGCGGTTGGTATGCTTATCAGTGTGGATTTTTTGGAAATACGATTTATGCTATGTTTCCTAAAGCTGGAATTATTACACAACCTGTTGTTGCTGGAGTTTGGGGCGGTATTATGATGATGCTGACAGCATATGTTGGCTCAAAAGGTTTGGAAAAATTAAGTTCTTTTGCAGCACCTTTAATTTTTGTTATGTCACTTATAGGAATGTATATTGCTATTCGTAATGTGGGCAGTTGGGGAGAAGTCGCACAAATTAGCGAAGAACTAAAACAAAATGCAAACAGCACTATAACAATCAGTACAGCAATCGTATCTGTTGTAGGGGCATTTGCTACAGGAGGTATTATACAGCCTGACGTGACAAGATTTAGTAAAACAGCAAAACAGTCACTTGTAGCAGCAGTTACAGGATTTCTTGTAGTACAGTTTGCAGTTATTTTAGCAGGTTATGTTATTTGTGTTAGTTGTGCAAATTCTGATATTGCCGCAGCTATGCTTCAAATTTTAGGGATATGGTCGCTTTTAATATTGATTTTTGCACAATGGACTACAAACGATAACAATTTATATTCTTCTTCTCTTGCTGTTTGTGCACTATTTCCAAATTTAAAGAAAAAGAAAGTTGTAATTATAATTGGTTTGATTGCAATAGCAGTTGGAGCGACTGGTATCGTCAATCATTTTGTAGTATTTTTAAATATTTTAGGTATCCTTGTACCTCCTGTAGGTGGCATTATTATTGCTGATTATTTTATATGTAAAAAAATGTATTATCATTTTGGGCAGGGCACAAAATATGGTTTTCTGTCTGTCACAGCAGTAGTTGCATGGCTAATTTCCTGTATTGTAGGATATTTTGTTTCTTTTGGTATAGCTTGTATCAATTCTATGGTAGTCGCATTTGTAATTTATCTCATATTGGAAACACTGTTTAAAAAATCACCAAACAAAAAATATATTGGCGGATTTTATGAAGAAGATGATTATGGTATGACAATGAAATGTCAATAAATGTATAATACGAAAGGAGCAGTTAAAATATGAATGATATTCATTCAGATTTTTGGAGAGACATTATTGAAAATCATCCATTAGAATATTTTAAAAAAATAGTACAAATTCCCCATCGTAGTACAGATGAAACGAATATTTGTCAGTCATTAATTTATTTTGCACAACAACATTGTTTACATTGGGAAAAAGATGAAGCTGGTAATTTGCTGATACAAAAAGAAGGAACAACAACACAAAAACAATTTCCTGTGATATTACAAGCACATATGGATATGGTTTTTGAAACAGAAGATATTGTGCAATATCCCTATGAAAAAGCAATTCATATGATACAGCAGGGAGATATTGTAAAAGCAAAGGGAACTTCACTAGGAGCAGATAATGGCTTGGGAATAGCAATTATATTGGCAATATTAGCTTCTAAAAATTTGCAGCATCCGTCTATAGAAGCATTATTTACTGTTGAAGAAGAAGATGGACTTATTGGAGCATCAAAAATTCAAAAAAACTGGCTGAGAGGAAAATATTTAATCAATTTAGATGGAGAAGAAGAAAATGTTGTAGTAGCAGGCTGTGCAGGTGCATTTCGTTCTGAAATTCAATTACCCATTGTTTTGGAAAAAATAGAACAACACCGATATTTTATGCTACAAATTTGTGGGATTTATGGAGGACACTCTGGTTTAGATATTCACAAAAATAGAAAAAATGCTATTGTGCTTCTTCAAAGATTACTTATAGATATTTATAAAGAAATTACTATTCGTATTTGTAAATTAGATGGTGGAAGCAGAATGAATGCAATCCCAACAAAAGCAGAAGCTGTAATAGCAGTTCCTGAAAGTTTGGTATCTTTATTAGGAAGAAAAATATTAGAATTAGAGAAAGAAATAAAAGTAGATTTAATCAAAGAAGATATGAATTTCAAATTTTCATTTTCTGAAGTATTAGAACAAAAATGCTGTAATGCAGAAACCACAAAAAATATATTTCAAATTTTTTCTGAAATTCCTAATGGTATTTTAGAACGATATGACAATAAAATAAATTCTGTAAAAACTTCGTCTAATGTTGGTATAGTAGAAACAAAAGATAATATGATGATTTGGATTAGTAATACAAGAAGTAGTAGCAAAAATAGTTTAGACAAAATAATGCAGCAAAAGCAAACATTAGCAAATAAAAGCAATGCAAATGTTATATTTGATTCTTATTATCCAGCTTGGGAATATCAAAAACATTCTTCATTAAGAGAATTATATATAAAAATTTATGAAAAATTATATAGTAATAAATTACATATCAATGTAATTCATGCTGGTTTAGAGTGTGGTATACTTTTAGAAAAATTTTCTGATATAGATGCGATTTCTGTTGGGTCTAATATATGGGATGTACATTCTGTTTCTGAGCATTTCTCTAAAGCGTCGTTTGAAAGAATTTGGAATGTAATACAAAAAGTTTTGTTAAAATTGTGTGAAAAAGAATGATAGAGAGGCATAAAGGTTACTGAAAGTAGTTATTATAATAAATTTCAATAACTTTTTTCATATGAAAACAGATATAGCATTTATCATTAAAAAATCGTAGAGTAATTAAGAAAAAAATTATGTTATAGTTATAATATAAAAAAATATATATTTTACTGTCAAAAAGGAGGTTATTTATATGACATCATTTAGTTCATCATTAGGTTCTGCTTTTAATAGAACAAAGTGACATGATACTGCCCATATTTGCATATTTTCAGGAATGTTTTCTATGTGTACAGTAAATTACTTGTGAAATTGGTCTTTTGGCAATAAGGGGGACAGATGCTGGTTATTCTATTACAACAGGAGAAAATTAAGTTGCATCTGAAAAATGTTATTTTATAGCAAATCCACTATAATTTAAAATTAGTGATGAAAATAAAAAATTACTTATAGCTTTCAAAAAAATAAGCTGATTAAGGATTATCAAGAAGATACTAAAAAGAAGGATATTACAAAATAATAAGATATAAAAACAGATGAAGGTATTATCAAAAGAATTAAAAAAAGATATATAATACAATGATATTATTTATAAAGAAGAAAAGTCTTAAAAAGAATGTAGTTATTTTACAGGGTAACCGAATAAAAATTTTTATCAAAAGATAACTTTTTGTTTTTGTATTCTTTGTTATGAATCAATTTTGAATAATATATTTTAAGAAAAAATTGAACGTTTTGAATTCATAATATGAATTTTTTTGCTTTTAAATAATATTTTTTTATGTGGTTGCCCTATTAATTTTATAAATATTATTGATTTTTTTAATGACTTTGGTATAATAAGCATATGGCAACAATTTGGCAACAAAAAATCAGTGAGTCAGAATAAAATATGGAATTGAAAGAAAATATCGGCAAAAATAATACAGAAATGAAGCATATACATTTAAGTTCTGTTTAAGTTTGCCGAGTGGGAGTAGTACCCAAAACTTCAGAAAGCCTTGAAATAACAGCATTTCTGAAACTGCTTTGTCCTCTCTGATATTAAAATGATATTAAATTTTAGATAGACCTTTTCGTTGATTTGTATAAAACGAAAGGGTCTATTTTTGTTTTAGGAATTTCTCCATTGTACAGATGGTGTAAATTTTCCACCACCATCACAAGTATAAGGAAAGTTTAACTTCCATTCAAAATATTCCTTTTTAGTAATTTGTCCATTTTTCAGCTCTGTTTTTCGAGTGAGCCATTCTGTTAAAAATTGGTTTACAAGGTTGTAATTGAGAAAAATACCTACTGGTGCAAGAGTAGTCCAATTATCAGAATTTTTGTATTCTACTTCTGTACTAAGTTCTTGGTTTTCAGTCATTTGAAATAGGTTGACTGTATTGGAATTTAACTCGTCCATCCAGAAAAAGGTCTGCATAATATCCTCTGCACTTCCAGAAACTTCTACATAGAAATTTAAGGAATTTACATGAAGTGCTTCGGCAATTTGATTCAAAAGTTCTTTTTTAGGGGTTCGATAGTTTGTTTCATATTGAGCAATGCGGTTTTCAGTCAAACCAACTGCAAGACCTAGCTCCCTTTGGGTCATTTCCCTAAAAATACGAATTCGCTTTATTTTTTCTCCAACAGTCATAAGATTTACCACCTTTTTTGTTATTTTATACTTATTATAACTGATATTTGGAAAATAGTAAATAAAAAAATTAACAAATATGTGAAATAAATACTTGCATTAACAAAAAAGATAATATATAATAAATATAGAAATTTTAACAAATAAGCGAATAGTAAAAGGTGGTTGGTAAGTATGAATAAAAATTTATTTATAAAAGCAGAAGAAATAGCGACAAAATTGGGTGTATCAAAGCCATACGCGTATAAACTCATAAGAAAATTGAATGAAGAATTAAAAAACAGGGGTTTTATTACAATTTCTGGAAAGGTTAGCAGACAATTTTTTGAAGAAAAAATTTATGGACTGAGAGAGGGGAAAAGTTATGTCAGCTTACAAAGATAAAAAAACTGGAAAATGGTTTGTATTTTTCTATTATCATGATTGGCAAGGAAAAAATAAAGGCAAAACAAAACGAGGATTTCAGACAAAACGAGAAGCGTTGGAATGGGAAAGAGAATTTAAACAAAAGCAGCAGCTTAGTCTTGACATGAGTTTTGAAAATTTTGTTGAAGTTTACAGTAATGATATGAAAGCAAGACTAAAGCTAAACACTTGGTTGACTAAGGAAAATATCATTCAAACAAAGTTAGTTCCTGCTTTTGGTAGCAAAAAAATGAATGAAATCCGTCCTGCTGATGTAATTGCATGGCAAAATAAAATGCTTGCTTACAAAGACGAAAAAGGTAACTCTTATTCAGAAACATATTTAAAAACAGTGAATAATCAGTTGAGTGCAATATTCAATCATGCGGTACGATATTATGAGTTGAAATCCAATCCTGCTTCAAAAGCTGGAAATATGGGCAAAGCTCAAACAAAAGAAATTGAATTTTGGACAAAGGAGGAGTATTTAAAATTTTCAGAAGCAATGATGGATAAACCACTTTCTTTTTATGCTTTTGAAATGCTTTACTGGTGTGGTATTCGTTTGGGAGAACTTCTTGCGTTGACACCAGCCGATTTCGATTTTGAAAAAGGTATAGTGACTATCAATAAACCTTATCAAAGGCTTCAATGTGAAGATGTTATTACTGAACCGAAAAAAGATATGAAGGAGGAAAACCAATGAGTAAAGAAAAAAAGATTGTTCCTATTATATCTGGTGCAACAGAAAAGGAACAATCAAAAGATGTTAACAAAAGTATAGCAAAAAAAGAACAAAAAAGCAATTTACAAGCCACAGAAAATTTAAAAAATTTTGAACAGGGGGTGTTGGAAACGATTACAATGGAAGAATTGTACGATACAGTTTATCCACCGAAGGCTGCTGTTGTTGATAAATTAATTTATAATGGTACATATCTTTTTGTTGGTGCTCCAAAAATTGGAAAATCATTTTTAATGGCACAGTTAGGCTATCATGTGAGTATGGGCTTGCCTTTGTGGAATTATCAAGTCAGTCAAGGCTCTGTATTGTATCTAGCCTTAGAGGATGATTATAGCAGAATACAAAAAAGATTATCCAGAATGTTTGGAATGGAAAGTACACCTAACTTCCACTTTGCTACAAAATCAAAGGCATTAAATGAAGGACTAGAGGAACAACTTATTCATTTTGTCAAAGAGCATCTATCGTCACACAAAAAGGAAATCATCAAATAGCTAAAAACATTGAATTTACAAAGTTTTTAAGACATAAAAATGGTAAAAAAATGATAAGTGTGACGATGTGACGGTATTTTAGACAGTAGGGAAAGTATAAAAAATATCGTCAACATCGTCACAAAACTAAAAAAGATAAAATAAAATTGTAAGAAAGCCTTGATTTTACAGCGTTTTTTGAATGTAAATTTTGAAAAAAAGTGTGACGATATTTTAAAATTTAACAAATAAAATATCGTCACAAAATTAAAAAATAGAGGTGTAAAATATGAAACAAGTACAAATTAGTGAGGATTTATTTCTATTGCTGATTAAATACCATATTTTGGAATGTTGTAATGATGAGGAAAAAATTGTAAAAATGTTAAAGGAAAAATATGACAGCATAATCAATCGAAATCTATATACAAAATATAAAACTGCTCCATCAGAAGAAGAAAAGGAAAAAGCTAGACAAGAATATTTAGATAGAAAAGGAATATACTCCAGTTTTCAATGGTAGGGTTTTCCTTGTTTACTATTAACAGAAACGTGACACGTTTCTATTTTTTAGTTGACAAGAGGAATTGCCTTTTTAAATACAAAAAACAGTAATTTGGAACAGATGTATATTACTGGTGTTTGGAAATGTTGTATGTACAACGTTTTTAGAAATAAGTATAAATAGAAGTATATAAAGTGAATAAAATAAAAACAGCCTTCAAAAGTGTTGTAGCTACAACACCCTGGAAGCAAATAAGGGTCTTCAGATTATTTTATAAATTTATAGTGGGTGTATAGTATGTAGTGTGTATATATTATTAATATAGGGTATATAACATTTTTTTATCAATAATTTTCTTTCTTGATGGCAAAAAAAGAAACAGAAATTTTTTCTTTTCAGCTATTAAGAAAGATTTTTTTTGCAAAATTTATATAAAAGTAGCTTTATTTTTTGATGGTAATATTATTTTATAGTATAAAAAGGAACAAAGAAATTTTCTATTTTAAACTGCTAAAAGGAAATTTTTTAATGAAAGATTTTGTTCAAAATCATTTTATTTTTAATAGTAAATATTATATATAGTACAATAAAAGTGACATTCTAAAAAAAGGAAAAGCCACGCCGAAGGCGTTTTGCAAATTTTAAAAAAATTTGCATTTGGGGTTTGGGGGAACACCAACAAGCAAGGAAAGGGATATCCCTTTCCCCTGCTTGCAATCAGTGCAGTTTTTATTTTTTATATCATTTTTATAATTACCAAGTTTTTATAAAATTATATAAGATAGAAATATATTTACTTTTTGGGGAAAGATTTTTTTCATTTAATGATAACATAATTTTAAATAAAAAAGTATAAAAATACTGTTGAAATAAAGAAAAAGTAATGATATTGTATTAAACATAGTAAAAGTTATAGAAGTTGTTTATAACGAAATAATGACATCTGAAAAACCAAATAAAAGCAGAATTCATGTTATAAAAATAATAAAGGAGAATATAAAAATGGCTGAAAAAATAAATAAAACAAATGCCAATATTGGATTTGAAAAGCAATTATGGGATGTTGCCTGCGTATTATGGGGACATATTCCTGCAGCAGAATATAGAAAAATTATTATAGGTCTTATTTTTTTGAGGTATATATCCAGTGCTTTTGAAAAAAGATATCAAGAACTTATTGAAGAAGGCGATGGATTTGAAGATGAACGTGATGCATATACAATGAATAATATTTTTTTTGTACCAGAGGAAGCTAGATGGAGTAAAATTTCTTCTGCTGCCCATACTCCTGAAATTGGAACAGTGATTGATAATGCTATGAGAGCGATTGAAAAAGAAAATGCTACTCTTAAAAATGTGCTTCCTAAAAATTATGCCAATCCTGATTTAGACAAGCGTATTCTTGGTGATGTAGTAGATATCTTTACAAATAATATTGATATGAGTAATACAGAAACAAATGAAGATTTATTAGGACGTACTTATGAATATTGTATTAAAAAATTTGCTGAAAAAGAAGGCACTAGTGGAGGCGAGTTTTATACTCCATCAAGTATTGTAAAAACGCTTGTTGAAATTTTAAAACCTTTTGAAAATTGTCGTATTTATGATTGTTGTTGTGGTAGTGGAGGTATGTTTGTACAAAGTGCAAAATTCATTCAAGCGCATAGTAGAAGACGAGATACCCTTACTGCTGCTATATATGGACAGGAAGCAAATTCTGATACATGGAAAATGGCAAAAATGAATATGGCAATTCGTGGTATTGATGCTAATTTTGGACCTTATCATGCAGATACTTTTACAAATGACTTACATCCTAATTTAAAAGCTGATTTTATACTTGCTAATCCTCCATTCAATTATCACCCTTGGAACCAGGATAAATTACTTGACGATAAACGTTGGAAATATGGTATTCCACCAGCAGGAAATGCAAACTTTGCATGGATACAACACATGATACATCATCTTGCACCAAATGGAAAAATTGGTTTAGTACTTGCAAATGGTGCATTATCTACGCAATCAAGCGGTGAGGGAGAAATTCGTAAAAAAATAATTGAAGACGATTTGATTGAAGGAATTGTAGCAATGCCAACACAGCTTTTTTATAGTGTAACAATTCCTGTTACATTATGGTTTATTACAAAAGGAAAAAAACAAAAAGGAAAAACACTATTTATTGATGCACGAAAAATGGGACATATGATTGACCGTAAACATAGAGATTTGTCTGATGAAGATATTCAAAAATTATCGGATACTTTTGTAGCTTTTCAGAATGGAACACTGGAAGATGTAAAAGGATTTTGTGCTGTTTGCGATATAGCAGAAATAGCAAAACAAGATTATATTCTTACACCAGGACGTTATGTAGGCATTGAAGAACAAGAAGATGATGGTGAACCTTTTGAGGAAAAAATGACAAGGTTGACTTCTGAATTATCCGAAATGTTTCAAAAAAGCCATGAATTAGAACAAGAAATTCGTAAAAAATTAGGGGCGATTGGATATGAAATATAATATTCCAGATAGGGTTTTAAAAGATATTACTTCTATGGCAAAGAAATGTAATATACAAAAAGTAATCCTTTTTGGCTCTCGTGCAAGAGGAACGCATAGAGAAAGAAGTGACATTGATATTGCAGTAAGTGGCGGTGATTTTGATGAGTTTTATTGGTTAGTAAATGAACAAGCATGGACATTACTGATGTTTGATATTGTAGACCTCAATAAAAGAATTTCAGATGAACTGAAAAAAGAGATAGAAAGAGATGGTATTGTACTTTATGAGAAAATATGATAATTTTTGTAAAGCATTAAATAATTTAAAAGAAGGAACACAACTTCATGAGCCTTATAATATTGCAGAGCAAACGGGAATGATTGGATTATTTGAGATTTGTTTTGAACAATCTTGGAAAATGATGAAAGAATTATTGGAACGACATGGTAGGTCTGAACAAAGAATCGGTTCACCTAGAACAATTATAAAAATTGCTTATCAATGTGGCATGATTTCCAATGAAGAAGGTTGGCTTGCTATTTTAAATACAAGAAATACACTTGCACATACTTATAGTGATGAACTTTCCCTAGAAACGATTAGAAATATAAAAGAAAATTACTTGTCATTGTTTGAAAATTTAAAAAATGAAGTGGATAATGATTGGCTTAATTATGATGAAAAATAAAATTAGGGAGAGATTAAAGGTGATAGAGTATGAAATATAAATTTGAAGATATTGCAGAGTTTAACCCAAAAGAAAATATTAAAAAAGGAACTCTTGCAAAGAAAATAGCTATGGAAAAGTTACAACCATTTTGTAGAGATATTCCTACATATGAAATAACTGAATTTAAAGGTGGCACAAAATTTAAAAATGGTGATACAATAATGGCAAGAATTACTCCTTGCCTTGAAAATGGAAAAACTGCAAAAGTTAATATTCTTGAAAATAATGAAATTGGTTTTGGCTCAACTGAATATATTGTTTTTAGAGCAAAACCCAATATTTTAGATGAAGATTTTTTATATTATTTAGTTTGTAGTTCTTTTGTAAGAGAACCAGCTATAAAATCGATGGTTGGCTCATCTGGCAGACAAAGAGTTCAAATTGATGTAATCAAAAAACTTGAATTAGATTTACCTTTATATGAGGAGCAAATAAAAATAGGAAGCATTCTTAAAAGTATTGATGATAAAATAGAACTGAACAATAAAATAAACAAGAATTTAGAGCAGCAAGCACAGGCTATTTTTATCAAAGAGTTTCTTTGTTTTGATGTTATTCCAGATACTTGGAAAGAAAGTTCATTAATTAATATTGCAAATTATTTAAATGGTCTTGCTATGCAAAAATTTAGACCAAATGAAAATAAAAATAGTTTGCCTGTACTAAAAATAAGAGAACTACGTCAAGGTTTTTGTGATAATTCAAGTGATTTGTGTTCGGCTAATATTCAACCTAAGTATATTATAAAAAATGGTGACGTTATATTTTCATGGTCGGGTAGTCTTTTAATTGATTTTTGGTGTGGCGAAATTTGTGGTTTAAATCAACATTTATTTAAGGTTACTTCAAATACATATGATAAATGGTTTTATTACTTATGGACAAAACACCATATTGAACAATTTACAATTATTGCTATGGATAAGGCAACAACAATGGGACATATAAAAAGAAATGATATTGAAAAGGCAAAAGTAATCATACCGCCGAAAGAGGATTATTTACGTATTGGTGCTATATTACAACCAATTTATGATATAATAATACAAAATCGTCTTGAAAATAATAAATTATCTTTATTGAAAGATACTTTATTACCAAAATTGATGTCTGGTGAAATTGATGCTTCCAAAATAAATGTTTAAATTGCAAAATTGTTGTTTAATTTAGGAGAAACATATAAATGAAAAATACACAGATAAAGATAAGTGATATTAGGTCAAATAGAATTGCACCTTTTGAAATTGATGATAAAAAATTGATAAAACTGTTCAGTTACTTCTTACATATTGCACCTACTATTAATAGTGGTACTGCTATGTCAATTGACTCAAGTAAACTTGAAGGAAATTGGAATAAATTTATCGAACAAGTATCTCCAAAACCACACCTTTTTAGAAGTTCAAGTTATCCACTTGAAAATTGTTTAAAGGACTATGATTTACACTCTGATGCTATTGTAAATAGAAAAAGTAAAGGGTTTATTTGCAAACGAAAAGATAATAAAGGTAAAGAAAAAGATTGTCAATGTTTCCTACGACATCTTCGTAATTCTATTGCACATAGTAATGTATTCATGCTTCATAAGGGAAATAGAAAATATTTACTCTTTGAAGATTTTAATAGAAATAATGCACGAACTTCTATAATACTTTGTTCTCAAACAGATTTACAAAGATTGAAACAAGAAATAATGAAACAGGAGAAATAATTATGTCAAATTTTTTTACAGAAGCAAATTACGAAAATGCCATTATAGAATTATTTCGAGAAATGGGTTATCATCATGTTTACGTTCCAAATATTGAAAGAGATTTTAATAATCCTCTCTATGAGGACGAACTAGAGCAAGCATTATATCGTATCAATACTTCTATGCCTGACGCTGCTATTGCTGATGCTCTCTACAAATTAAAAAATTTTGAAAGTGCCGAACTGATACAAAAAAATGCTCTATTTATGGATTACATACAACACGGCATAGAAGTACGATATTTTATAAAAGAAGAAGAACATTCTGGTATTGTTTATATTGTAGATTATAAAAATCCAGACAATAATTCTTTTATTATTGCTAATCAGTGGACTTTTATTGAAAAAAGTAATAGACGTCCCGATGTACTTATTTTTCTGAATGGTTTACCTGTTGTACTTATGGAATTAAAATCTCCTTCTCGTGAAGAAACCGACGTATCAGAAGCCTATCAACAAATACAAAATTATATGCAAGAAATTCCATCTATGTTTATTTATAATTGTATTTGTGTAATGAGTGACCTTTTAACTTCAAAAGCAGGAACAATTACATCTGGTGAAGACCGCTTTATGGAATGGAAAACACAAGACGGCAATTATGAAAATACACAATATGCACAGTTTGATACCTTTTTTAAGGGAATGTTCCAAAAAGAACGATTGCTTGATATTATAAAGAATTTTATCTGTTTTTCTAAGGAAGGCTTAAAACAATTTAAAATTCTTGCAGGTTATCATCAATATTTTGCTGTAAATAAGGCAATTCTTTCTACAAAAAAAGCAACAGAAACAGATGGCAAAGGTGGCGTATTCTGGCATACACAGGGCAGTGGAAAATCATTGTCTATGGTGTTTTATGCTCATCTTTTACAAGAAGCATTAAATAGTCCTACAATTGTTGTATTGACAGATAGAAATGACCTTGATAATCAACTTTATAGTCAGTTTGCAAAATGTAAAGACTTTTTACGTCAAGAACCGATTCATGCTGAAAATAGAGAACATTTAAAATCTTTACTTCATGGCAGACAAGCAAATGGTATTATTTTTACTACTATGCAAAAATTTGAAGAAGCCTTTGATACACTATCTGAACGTAGAAATATTGTTGTTATGGCTGATGAAGCACATCGTGGACAATATGGCTTAATTGAAAAAGTAGATTCTAAAACAGGAAAAATAAAAGTTGGTATAGCACGAATTATAAGAAATAGTCTACCAAATGCTACTTATATTGGTTTTACAGGAACACCTATTTCTATCAAAGACAAAAGTACACGTGAAGTATTTGGAGATTATATTGATGTTTATGATATGACACAAGCTGTTGAAGATGGTGCTACTCGTCCTGTTTATTATGAAAGTCGTGTTATTAAACTAAAATTAAATGAGGAAACATTAAAGCTCATTGATGCAGAATATGATTTTATGGCAAATAACGCTGACCCTCAAGTGATACAAAAAAGCAAAAAAGAACTCGGTAAAATGGAAGTTGTACTTGGAAATGATGAAACGATTGCTTCTCTTGTAGATGATATTCTTTTTCACTATGAAAATAACCGTGAAAAACTTTTAACTGGAAAAGCAATGATTGTAGCATATTCTCGTACTATCGCTATGAAAATATATAAAAGAATTTTACAACTTCGTACAAATTGGACAGAAAAAGTTGCTTTAGTTATGACAGAAAATAACAAAGACACTAAAGATTGGAAAACTATTATAGGAAATAAACGATATAAAAATGAATTGGCACAAAAATTTAAAGATAACACAAGTCCTTTAAAAATAGTTATTGTTGTGGATATGTGGCTAACAGGCTTTGACGTTCCTTCTCTTGCTACAATGTATGTGTACAAGCCTATGAGTGGGCATAATCTTATGCAAGCAATTGCAAGAGTAAACCGAGTTTTTCAAGATAAAGAGGGAGGTTTAGTTGTTGATTATGTCGGCATTGCTGCTGCTTTAAAAGAAGCAATGAATGATTATACCTCTCGTGATAAAAAAATTATGGCGATACAGATATAACAAAAGTTGCGTATCCCAAATTTTTAGAAAAATTATCTATTTGTCGTGACATATTTTACGGTTATAACTATTCTGAATTTATATCTGGTAATGACCTAAAACGTTCCAAAATTATTACTGGTGCTGTAAATTTTATGCTTGCAGTAGATAAAGAAAAAGAACAAGAAGATTATATAAAAGAGGCATTAATGTTAAAACAGGCGTTATCTCTTTGTTCCTCATTAGTAGAAGAAAAATTACGTATGGAGGCTGCATTTTTTGAAGCTGTTCGTGTACTCATTATGCGTTTTATTAACAAAGGAAGTGGAAATAAATTTTCATTGCCTGAAATAAATGCTCGTATCAATGAGTTACTAAAAGCGAGTATCAAAAGTGAAGGTGTGATTAATTTATTTTCTGATATATCACAACAAGTTTCACTTTTCGACCCCAAATTTCTTGAAGAAATCTCAAAAATGAAAGAAAAAAATATTGCTGTTGAACTTTTAAAAAAATTAATTGCAGAACAAATACATATTTATAGACATACAAATGTTGTAAAATCTGAAAAATTCAGTGAAATAATACAAAATGTAATAAACAAATATTTAAATGGTATGCTCACAAATGAACAAGTTATTGAAGAATTGCTAAATTTAGCAAAGCAAATTGCTGAGGCACAGAAACGAGGAGAAGAACTTGGGCTTACAGTAGATGAATTAGCATTTTATGATGCTTTAACAAAACCACAAGTAATAAAAGATTTTTATGAAAATGAAGAATTAATAGCTATTACAAAAGAATTAGCAGAAACACTTAGGAAAAATCGTACAATAGATTGGCAGAAACGTGACACAGCAAGAGCAGCAATGAGAATGATGATTAAAAAACTTCTAAAAAAACATCATTATCCACCAGAAGGTATGGATTATGCTATAAAAATAGTTATGACACAATGTGAACTTTGGACGGATAATAATGCAGCAGATTAACTTAACTATTTCAAAATAAATAATAATTTGATAATAATATAATGTTGCATATAAATAAATATTTATTCAAAAATTTGAATAATAAAAATGCTTGCTGATATTAAATTGATAGTAAAAAAATTTTTAAATAGAAATACATGGACAAATAAAATGAATTTTGGTATAATATAAATAATAAATACTATATAAAATACTATAAATCTAAAAAGGTCTGTTGACTTACAATAAATAAAAAACTATAATAAAGGCAGTTCTAATGAATAGAGCTGCCTTTATTTTTCATGCTAAATTTCAGATGATTTATTCTTTTTCATACCAAGAATAAAATCTTATATTTGACAAAGTGGACTTTTCCCAAGCATATGTAATTTTTGTGTCATTAAAGCATTTGTATCCTGCCATAGACATATATAAATCTGAAACAGAACTAGCTGTATTTCCGTGAGGATAGATAATAACAACATGGTCAGAAGTAATACCAATTGTAGTATATCCTTTATTTGCACAGCTTTGAGCGTCAGCATAATTAACAGAATACCAATGAGGAGTTTTGTTTCCTTTTAATGCTTCTAACATTTTTGCACAAGTACCACTTGGAAGTGGTGTACCATATTCTTCTGCAACATCTTGAGCAAAAATATTACAATATGTTTTACCTCCACTTGGTTGATATTTTGATGTACCTTCCACATCAATGTCGTCTATTACTTTTTTGTAGTCATCTTTAGAAATTGCCATACTGCTTTTCCTCCTTTTTTTGTTTCACTCTATGATTTTTTAACAAGTTAGGCATACTTTAAATGGTTAGCTTTTTACATCTAAAGTTTTTACTTGTTATATTAGATAAAGATAAAATTTTTGTATATTAGCAACCAAAATAATAAAAAATTTGGAAATTAGTAAATAGAAAGGATAATGGATATGAAACAATTTAAAAGGATAATCGCTACTACAATTTTATGTTCTCAAATTTTAACACAAGTATGGGCAAATGAAGTAGTGCAAACGCCTTGTTATATTAATATAGTTGATGTAGAAAACAGTGATTTTGAAAATGGAAACTGGAAATATAAATTTACTGCTTCGGATAGCACTTCACTTACATTAGAAGAAGGACAAAAGCATACATTCCTTATTATAAATGGTAAAATATCCTTCGAAAATGTTGTCATTCAAAATGATATTTCTTTTATTTCACTGGAAGGAATTTGCAAAGAATTAAATTTGCAAAAAGAAGAAAATAAAAATAGTATCAAAAATGGACTAGATAGTATTGTAATAGATAGTTCTCTTTCCGTCAAAAAGAATAATGAAATACTACCAACAAAAGCAATTTATGTAGAAAATGAAATATATGTACCTTTAAAAGAATTTGTAACCGCTTTGAATGGTGCTGTTAGCTATACTACAAAAGAAATAATGCCTTTATATAACCCTTTGATATGTATTGATACAAGAGAACAAAAAGTAACAAAAGAACAAGCATTACAAATGGCAAAACAAAAAATGAATCAATGTTATCAAAATTTTTTATTAGAGCAAAAAAATGACAATGCAAATAAAATGCTCATACAAATTCAGCAAAAAATAAATGATATGCAGTGTATAGAGGATACAGCTAGTTTTTGGATAATAGACGCTCCTTATTTACTGCTTATAGATAAAACAACCGGAGAAATTTATTATAAAACAGGACATGGAAATGCAGGGCATGGTTCTTATGTTGAAATGAGTGATAAAGTGGATACTAATGTAACAAATTTTTTTGAATTTATACTAAATCATGGTTTTTAAAAGAATAAAAAATTTCTGTTTTTTTTATTTTTGTAAAAGTTTCGTTGCTATTTTTACTTTTTTTCTCTCTTTATATGATGTAGCAAGTAAAGCCTATAAGAAAGGGACAAGCTTATAGGAAAGTCCCATTTGCTATAAAAATTAAAAATAAAAAGAGAAAGAAGTGGATTTTATGTCAGCTAAATTTTATCAAAAAACAATAAAAATTGCAACAGGAGAACAGATTACAGCTAAATTTTATATTGCTTCTCCTATGGACTTTTGTGTTGAACCAACGACAGATAGCAATGCAACTAATTGGGCAAAAAGCGGAGCCTTTGGAACAAATGCCTCTTTTTTTACAGTACAAGCTAACAAAAAAGGATATATGACTGCATTACATATTTTCAGAAATAAAGATATGTCGCAATATCCTGGTAATACAGAAGGCGGAAGCAATAACTATGAAAATCTGAATGACACAAAAACGGCTATGGACGTTTTATGTTGTAATGGGACAACAAAGAAAGTAAGCTTATTGTCAAAAATATCTTCTTGGTCACCATCAAATCATCATGGTGTGACTAACATGGAATGGGGTGTTGGTGGTTTTAATGTTTTACCATACAATTCCTATGCGAATGAGAGTGCATTTTTAAAGGCTTTTAAGGAGTATTATCCTAATTTGTATAATGGTCGTACAGAAGTTCATACCCCAAGAACTGCTATGGGTGTTCGCTCAGATGGTTCTGTTATATTAGCAGCTTTATTTGGCAATTCTACCAGTGATTTAAACAGTGGTCCTAATATCTATGGAGTACATCTTCTTATGAAATATTTTGGCTGTACACAAGCAATTTGTTTAGATGGTAGTAATTGTACCAAAATATCTTATAAATCAAACGGTTCTGCTACGAGTGCAGGTGCTAGTACCAGACTTACTTTTTGTAGAATAAGATTACTGGTAGATGTCGCAAATTCTTGTGATTGGACAGGACAATAATTTATCCAGTAAAAAGAAACCCACTATTTTTTTGTAGTGGGTTTCTTTTTTAATCAATTTCTATGATGGTATTTTTATCAGGGAAAAAGGGATTTCCAAATACTGCAATATCTTTTTCTGATAAATTTTCTGCTACAGCCATAGATATTTGAATCAATTTCAAATTTTTTAGGGGATATAATGCTTCTAATGTATTCAACGAAAAATTTCCGTCTGTCAAAAATAGCTCCTGCAATTCTTTCATTCCAGATAATACAGAAATATCAGAAATATCATTTCCTATCAAACCTAATTTTTCTATATGATAAAAATTTTTTAAAAAGGAGATATCTTTGAAAGGAGTATCTCCTTGCTGACAGTAATTGATATTACATTCTGTCAAATTTTGTTTGTTTGGCAATTTTTCAATGGACTGATATTCTTGTGCGACGCAGTTAGATAAATGCAAGGATTTTAAATTCTGTAAGGATGACAAAAAAGAAAAATCGTTTATACTGCAATTTTCTATAAAAATAGATTCTAAATTTTGATATTGTGATAGTATAGAAGAATCATTTAAAATTACACCACATATGCGAATTGTTTTTATCTCATCAATAGGATAATCTATTTCTTCCAATGACAAAAATTCGATTGCTGTTTCAGAAGAATATAACATATCTTCATATTTAAAATTGATTTCTATTTGTGTGTTTCCAGTATATTCATTACCAATATACTCACTGACTTTATTTTCCTCATCAGAGCAAGCTGAAAATGAGAAAAGAATAAAAAGAAATAAAAATAGCCTTTGAAACATCTGTTTTACTCCTTTGCTTTTATTTACATTCTATGGCAATTGTTTGTATATCATCAAATTCTTTTACTGTTTCATCTAAGCTAGAAGTATCAAAATAAAAATAAAAATCACTGTGACCATTTCCACCGCCACCACGAACAAATGTAACAGGAATATAAATGCCATTCACAGATACTTTGATATGTTCATTTACAAAATCCGTTCCTTCCTGTACTTTATTTCCTTCTCTATCTTGATTTAGCATTTTATTCAGCATACTGTGTAATTCTTCTGTTTCATCCATTACATTCATTTCAAGTTGAAACCCAAACATCAAATTTCTTTCTTCATCCCATGTTACAGTAAAATCTGTAAGATATTGTATATTTTTTTCAGTAATATCAAATTTGTTATTTCCTGTTCTTTTAAATTCTACAGCAAAATCGGAAATGTCTTTTGAAACATCTCTCTCTTCTTGCCTTTTTATTTTTAAATCCCATATTTTGTAGTAAGATGGTGAAACGTAATCAAAACATATCTTTCTTTTTTCAGGATACCATGTTACATTACCATAATACTCCAAATCGTCCATTAAAATAATACTCTTGCCGCCTATATTGTAAACATTTACGTCTATACTTTCATCGTCAGTTTGTGATAGAACTTCCAAAATGACACGATTACCTGCATCATAAGATTTTTCATCTCTATCAGCCCCATAAAAAAGTCGTGCAATAATATCAGTTTCGTAAATATTTGCTGCAAAAGAGCCAATTGCCTTTGTATTTTTGGGGGGAATATAATCTGCTGTTATTTCATTGGGAGATGCAATATCATATTCTATTCGCAGAGTACGTTCAGAATCTGAATACCAAACATCAAAGCCATATTTTTCTAAATCTTCTGCAACAATTCCTGTATAGCCATTGATATTATAAGACGGAATTGGCAAGCCGTTAATGTAAGCAACAATATCTGTGTTGACTGCTTTTCCAATAATATCTCCTGTTTTCGCAAAAACAATACTGCTGCTTATCACCATACAAAACAATAAAATAATACAATTTTTCAATTTTTTCATAAAACATTCCTCCTTCATTGATGATATGATTATAAATTTCTTTTTATATATAAACAACAAAAAAGACAAATTTACTACAACTTTTTTAAAAAAAGTGTGGTATATACGCTACACCAGATACATAAGGCTTTATGCTGTATTGCTCTCCTGTATGATAATTATTGATTTCCCAATCTCCTATTCCTATATCGCCATATTTAGACAATAATTGACTATTTACATGACAAATAACATTTTCAAAAATATGTACCATGCTATTCTTTTCTCCTAAATGCAAGACACAAAAAGGTAGTTCAGACTGGTTCAATTTTATACCATAAAGATACCAGTCAACAATATGGATAATACTGCCTTGCTTTTCTTCTTCTCTATAATAATAGTATAATGTGTCATTATAAATAGCAAAATCATTTTCATACATTTTGTCTTTTCCTGATAAAATTGTTTTTGTTGTGCCATTTTCTAAAGAATATGCTTTTAATAGTGTTTCATTTTCTTCTTTTTCGTAGTTATTTGTCCCATAATATAATGTATTATCATAAATTGAGAATGTAGAAATAAAATCATCTTCTAATTCTATTTTATGAAAATGCTTTTGTTGATATAATGGGAGAGCGTAGAATCCAGATTCCAATAATTCATCATTTTGATATACTATTTCTCCTCCCCATGTTGGATTTTCTCTGATATAAATGTATATCGTATCATTGTATTCTCTCATCTCAAAGGTTTTATTATTTATATTGATTTCTTTTGTGATGGTATTAGGGATTGTTTCTTTTGTAACAACATTAAAAAAGTTGTTTTTTTCCATATCATACATCCAAGTATCCGATAGAAAAAAATATTCATTGATATAGATATTACCAATCAGCTCACTTTTTCCACCATTTATAGGAATACGATAGAGTAACGGATAGTTGCTTGTTGGTGCATCATATATGTTAATCCCTTTAAAATAAACATATCCATCATTGCATACTCGCATATCCCTTACTTGAACAAATATATCAGAAGATAGTCCAACCTCTACATTTTTTTCTAAATCATATCTAAAAAGCTGAGGTAGGCACTTTTCTGTTCCAATATCCTTGAAATAGTATAAAAAGTGGTCTTTTTCTGCAAAAACACCTCCATTGGTTATATTTTGATAATTTGTAGATTCTGATGTTTGTTGTTTTGTTATGTTTTTTGTTTGTTCTAAGACTGTTTGATTTGCATAGGTGATACAATATTGATGAAACAGAATAATGATTAGCAGAATAACAGAAAATGATTTTTTAAATTTTTTCATAAATAATCCCTCCGATTTATATGTACATTTATATTTTATCTATATAAACAAAAAAATGATATAAAATACTACAAAATATTTTATTTTTTTAAATATTTTGTGTATCATACTAAATATAGCCCTTGCTTTCTGCAAGGGCTAAAAATTTTTAAATATTATTCTGTATATTCTCTGTCATAGAAAATATTTACTACTTCTGTAGTTCCGCTATGATTTGTACTACAGCAATCCGTATTATATTCCAAATACAAGGAACGGTTGGAACTGTTGTAATTGAATGGTACATTTGGTGTTGTTTTACCAAGTTTGCAATTTTTCCACACTACATTTCTGAAGTATCCATCATTTCTAAAATCAGGAGTTTGTTTATCTTTACTTGATTCGCCTAAAATTGGTACATAAGATGTCATAAATAAGAAACTTCTGTCAAATTTTTTGATGCCAGTTTTACTTGATTCTATTGTATAAGTTTTTCCATTTACAGTAAAGAAAATATTTCCTTTTTCATCAAAAGTATATTGCATTGTGACATCTTTATTAGGTAAGTATTCACCAGAGCTATTTTTAGTAGATGTTACAATAACATCATCAAATTTCTTAAATCCAGCATTTTCTCCTCCAGCGATGTTATAACAAGGATACCAGTTACCATTTGAATGAGGACTACAGATTAATCCAAAATCTACAGTAACATCATCACTTTGTGTAGAGATGTAGACAAATGCATTGCAACCTTGTTTAGAATTGGTAGAAGCCTTTAAACGAGCCTGACTTAAATTTACTGTAGCAGAGCCTGTTCTGTATCCCAACCACATATTGGCATATTTTACAACATATCCGCCATTGTCAGGTTCTTTATTCCATGCTTCTACTTTAACACCACTCATTGTTTGAGAAATAAAACTGTTGTCATAAAGATGACAATCTTTTTTAATGACATGAGAATAAGCAAAATCTTCTATCCATTTTTCTGCCTCTTTTGGTTCATTACAAGAGCCATAATATGCTGTAAATTGATATTTATGGTAATCACTATTTTTATCAAATACAGTTGCTCCTGTGTCGGTTCTTTTTACCACGCCATTTGCTTTTGTTCTAATTAATTCGATTGCTGCAAATAAGCTCTTTTGAGCAGCTCCTTCTTTATAACTACCTACATAAGCCTGATATTTCACATTTGTTGCTGCCCTTTGGCTTTCTACTTCTGCTTTTTCTAATGTAATTCTTGCTACTTTAGCTTGTCTTTTTGCAGGAGAAATATAAATATTTGTATCAAGAAATACAGTTTCTTTTTCTGCATTTTTGTGTGCTGTTACTTCGCCAACATAAATATTTTCTGCCTCTTCTATGCGAATATGATATGCTTTTTCCAATTCAACTGCACCTAGAGTAACACCTGTATTTTCTGGTGTAATTGTTTCATGTAAAAGAGTATTATTTTCTAAATCCTCTAAAAAACAATCTACTGTTTTGCTTTCTTCTTGCATATTCAGATGAGTAATTGCCACCATATACTCTTGATTTTTGTTTGTAATACAATCCATTTGAAAATCTACTTTCATATTGTTTCCTCCTTATTTGTCTATATTTTTATATTTGTAAGTTCTGGGCATACACTGGAAAAACCGCCCTATTTTTCCAGCTTATTATCACCTACATAATAGAAAGAGGAATTGAATACAAAATTAGCAACCTAAATTTATATTTTTTTAAAATTTTAAAAAATATATTATTTACATTCTATGGTAACGCTTTGAATTTCATCTAAATTTTTTACCTCCTTTTCCAATTCTATATAATATGTATAACCGCCAAAATTTGGTCTTAGTTCTATTGCAGAAATAGCTATTCTTTCTCCATTGATAAATACTTTGATATGTTCATTTGCAGCAGCAATATTCTCTATCACAGCATTTCCTTCAGAATTAATAGTTAAAATAGCATTTAATAACTGCATTAACTGCTCTGTTTTTGCAATATCATGGTCATCAATAGAAAAGTCAATTGTAATTTTAGCATTTTCAAACCAACTTTTTGTAAAATCTCTTACAGGTGTTTTTTCGCACCAGATGACTCTAAATGAGGAAAGATATTGATCATTTTTTCCTTTGACATTAAACCAGTCTTCTTTGCCTGGTCTTGTAAGTTCTAGAAAAAAATCAGAAATTTCTTCTGTTTTTACTTTTTCATATGCTATATGTGGTTTTATTTCCCAATATGGCATATAGTCAAAAGAAATTGTTCTTTTTTCTCCATTCCATGTGATGTAACTAGAATGACAATGCTCTAATCCATCTATATTAACTAATAATTGTCCGTTTATACTGTAAGAAGTACCATAAGTAATATTAAAACCATTTACTCTTGTATAAATATCAGTAGCTTGAGCAGTAAAGGCTACAGAACCAATTTTTTTATTCTCTTTTTGTGGGTTATAGTTTGCAGTTACTTTTTTATCAGGATTATATTCTATATATAAACAACGTTCTTCGTCAACGTAATTCAAATCAAAGCCATAGTTCTCTAAATCTTTTGCAATGACTACTGTTTCTCCATAAAAATTATAAGAAGGTATTGGAAAACCATTAATATAAGCTGTAATATCAGAATAAATAACTTTTTCTGTTTCTGCATAAACGTGATTTCCCATTATGAGAATACAATATAATAATACTAGCAATTTTAAAAATCTTTTCATAAATAATTCTCTCCTTTCCTTAATAAAGTGTAAACTGTATTTTTCCTGTATGAATATCAAATATTCTCCAAGCTCCTACATTCCACTGATATGCATAGGTAGCATGACAAATTGCATTTTCAAAAATATGCATTTGATTTCCAAATAAATAAGGTACTGCTATAACAGCTTGACTTCCTTCTTTATCTAATGAAATACCATACAAATTATGATAATGTTTTCCATTTTTTTCGACACCATAATGATAATATAAAGTATCATTATAAACAGAAAATTCATATAGTTCATCATTTTCTGTTTCTTTTGTTTCTATTATTGTTTTTGTTGTATGATTTTGTAAGGAGTACTGTTTAATTGCACTTCCAGTATGATAATATAAATTGTTATTATAAAATTGAAAATTATTTGCTTTTTCTTTCAATTCTATTTTATGGAAATCACTTTGTTTATGTAATGGTAAAGCATAGATGCCAGCTTCTAGAGGTTGACCATTTTTATGGCTTGTTGGAATAACATTCAAATCTACATGATAGGCATCCAAATAAATAATATCATGATATTCACAAGAACTATTTGCTGGTTCTTTTAGTAGTATAGCATCAAGAGAATTTGTTACTGTATTTTGTATGGTTTCTTTTGTCACTAAATTATAAAAAATGTTTTTTTCTGACCAATATATCCAAGTATCAGAAAGAAATGCAATTTCTTTATATTTACAAACATATTCACTTTTTCCACCATTGATAGAAACTCGATAATATGCACTGTTATCTTCTTGTTCTTTTATGTCTTCTTCTTTTTCTGCTTTAAAATAAACATATCCATCATTACAAACCCTCATATTATAAATTGGTGCAATAGGGTCGTATCGAAAGTAATCTTCACATAATAGAGAAGCTGTTTGTGTCTGCAAATTATATTGAGAAAGCTGCAATACATTGTGAAATACATTATGATTAAAATAATATAAAATATGATTTTTTTCTGCAAAATATCCTCTTTTTTCTATATTACTTTTGCTTGTAGATTGATTTTCTGATATATTTTCTACTGCATAAACAGGCTGTGCAAATATCATACTGCACAATAATAGCATACTAATGATTCTTTTCATTTTTTTCATAAATAACACTCCCCTTTTTTATTTTTCTATACTATAAATAAACATCAAAATGAGTAATTTTACTACAACTTTTTTCAATGTTTTTTGTATTCTTTTAAAAACAACTAAAAATTTTGTAGTATTTTTAGCTTTTTTATTGTTTATTTCTATAGAAGAAGTTTATAATCAATAGAGGAGGAATGTTTTATGAAAAAATTAGTAGGCTGTATGATTTTATTATTTTGTTTTCTGTTAGGAGGAACGGTTGCTCATGCTGCAGTAGGTGATGTCATTGGGAATATCTATGCAACAGACATTGTTACCTACCTCAACGGTATGAAAATACCCTCTTATAACATCGGTGGAGAAACAGTAATTGTAGTGGAGGATTTAGAAAAGTATGGTTTTCAAGTGGAATGGCATGAGGAATCAAGACACTTAAGTGCGAATGCAAGTTGTATGCCTGAAGTTGCTCCTGAATATAAATCACTCAAAAAAGGTTCTTCGGGAGAAATCATTGGAAATATTTATGAAACAGATATAAAAATATCTATCAATGATGAATCTGTTGAGAAAGAGCATATTTATAATATTGGTGGTAAAACAGTGATAGAAGTATCTGCAATTTCTGAGATTAACTCTAACAAAGCATCTTATGGACCTTTTAGAACAAATGGTTATTCCGCATATGGTTTTCGCTTTGCTTGGCATCCAAAAGAAAGAATCGTAGAAATAGAGGCAATGATGGGTGGCAAAGAAATTCAAACAGATTTTGGAATATTTCCATTAGATTTGCTTTCTATTCAGTATCCTTATGTATCAAACTATACAGGAAATAAAGACGCTTATCAATATTATGAAATGATTTCTGATTTTTCTGATTTTGAAGGAAATAATATGTTTTATTTTGGCTATGATGCTGATGGACATAATAAATATATGAATTTAAGACCACTCTTAGAAATAGCAGATATAACAGTAAAAGGACGTGAAGGAAATATGCTTGTTTTAGAAAAAGGAACAAAGCAATCTCTACATACTTATGAAGACAAAGACCCTCTTTGTGTACATCCACAGCAATATATACTAGGAAGTGTTACTTTAAAATCAAGTAATTGTCCAGAAAAAGAATTTTCTGTTTTTGTTTATGGAGGAGAAATTTATATTGAGGAAAAGGATATTGCAGAATTTATTGGAATACCATTTAGCTATACTTATAGACATATTTGGTTTGACGGAAAAGATACAAAATTGATTGACAAAGTAGTAATCCCTTAAATAGAAAACCCCTTATGCTATTTTATAGCATAAGGGGTTTGGTTGTTATTTGTTTTCTACTTTCCAAATATGATTTACATGTTTAGTACTGTTTGTTCCTAATATAAATTGACATATCTGAACAGCTGAAGTAGTGTGAGCTGGAACAGTGTAATTTGTCCAATGCCATGTTCTATCTCCAGTGCTGCCAACTCTTTGGTAAACTGTATTATTGGAGCCAGAAGACAAGATATAGAAATTTTCCTTTTCGTTTCCCTCTCCAGGCTGTATGTATCCTTTAAATACAGCATCTCTGTTTGTATCATTATTAAATCTTAAAGGAATATAATATTGTACACACCAATTACCTACATTATGTCTTGGAGTAGGTTCACTAGGTCCTGCAATTTTATTTGTACCAGCAATGTAAATAGGAACCATATCACTTTGTGCTTTACCATTTACTTCCATTGCATTTTTCGGATACTTAGAATAGCAAGTCTGGAAAAATTTTCCTCCATTATTCAAAACATCACTTGCTTTCAGTGTGATTTCTGCAGCAGTCAGAAAATAACCTGCTCCATATCCAGAATATTGTACAGATGTTCCATCATATCGGTATTGAGAACCAGCACCAGATATTTTATAGCGGTCTAAAAAAGCATATACTGTTACAATCACAGTTCCAGAAGTATGAAATCTTAAATTTCCACTAAAAGCACATCCTTTAGGAATCACTTTATCTAAAATCCAAAATGAACCATTGGGTGCTACTGTTTTAGTTGTTGTTGTGCCGCAATCACTTGCTCCATTAAAAAATCTCGCCCATGAACCTGCATTTACATCTTTCCACTCTCCACTAGCATGCCCACAATTTGAAGGTGTAATTTTAACAGAGCTAGAATTGGGATTAAAAATTTGAATGCCATAGTGAATATTATCTACTTTTTTATAGTCATTATAATGAGAATAAAATACTTGTATATCTCCTGCAGATACAGTTTTTTGATTTATCCATACATTACCTTTATCACTATCTCCAAACATACTGTCTGAAGTGATGTACTCGGGATAATTGCAATAAATCCAACGATTGTCTGTGTCCATAGAAAATTTCATAGCAATTCTGCTGTTACTTCCACTCGGAAGGTTCACTGTTCCAAGATTTGCTTCTCCTGTTAAAAATTGAAAAGCCATTTTAATCATCCTTTCTTTTTCTTCTTTTAAAAATTTCTTTTTATAACCGGTTACGCTATATAAAGAGAAATAAAAATTGATTTTGTAAACCTAAATTTTAAATTTTTTAAAAATTTTTTGATTTAAAATTTTAAGTATCAAAATAATTTCTCTGTTTTGTAACCGGTTATATACTAGAAAGAAGAAAAAAGGACAAATTTGTAAACTTAAATTTTTATTTTTCTAAATCTTTTTTTCTTAACTGGTCAACTTTAGTATCCAAAACATTTACTTGTGTAACTACTTTGTCTACTTTATCATCAACAGCAGTAAAGCGCTCATTTAATTTATCATTTGACGCTGAAAAATTATGTATAGTTGCTTCAAAAAGTGCTTTTAACTCTGAAATTACTTCTGTATTTTTTGTAATGACTTCTAGCAATTCAGATTCTCTCTGCATATATTTATCCAGTCTTGCAGCTTCTGTTTCTTCCTTATCTGCTTTATTTTTAGATACGATTTTATAAAATGGTATCAACACTAAGATACAAGCCATCATCATTAATATAAAGAAAATAATCAATATACTATCTGTTTTTTGAATCATGTTGTTAAGTAGTTCCGTTTCATTCGTTGTCATTTTGCTTCACCTCCTGTTTCTTTATTTGCAACTTTTTTCTAAAAAATTATATAAAAAATGTTTTCATCACCTCCTCAAATTAATAGCTTTTTTCTTTAAAATCTGAGATTGTTTTTAGTTTTTTCTTGATTTTGTTTATCTGTTTATTTACAGCTTGTCTTGATACACCCAACATTGCGGCAATTTCTCCATCCGAAAATCCATTTACTATTTTTAATTTTAATAATATCCATTCTTTTTTGTTAAGTACTGTTTTATATCTATAAAAAATAATATATCTTTTACAGAATCATTGAAACTTTCATCGATTAAAATATTATCAAATGCGGTTTCCTCTTTTAAAAAACAAATTTTATTTTCATATTCTTCCAGTTTTTTGTTTAACTGTATAATTCATGGTAAATAGAATTTTTGATATAAGATAAAGTGTATTTATCTTCATAAAACTGTTTTTTCTCTATAGGAATTTTTATGATAATATGTAAAAATGTTTCCATTAAATCGTTGTAAGCATCTTCATAAGATAAAAGCCAACTATACTTTTTTAGCAATAGTTCAAATTTTTGGCACAATGCAAGCATACTTTCTTTATCATTATTTTTCGCTTTTACAATACAATTGTACAAACTTTTTACTTACATATTCATCTCACCAGTCCATTTCTGCTAGGAATTTTTTCTTTAACTGGTAAAGATGAATGTGGCGTTATTTTAGCAACTAAATTTTGAAAAAAATTTATATTTTTGAATTTTTTTGTATCTTATTAAGAAATAAAAGTAGTTGATTTATTGAACTTAATAAAATCTATTTTTTAAGAATATAACTAAAATTTTTCTAATCACTTTTTAAGCTAAGTAATCTATTAGAAAAACTATGGAAATATTAAAAATTGGTATATAAAATCATTTCTGCAATGATTGCAAGCAGGGGAAAGGGATATCCCTTTCCTTGCTTGTTGGTGTTCCCCCAAACCCCAAATGCAAATTTTTTTGAAATTTGCAAAACGCCTTCGGCGTGGCTAAAAACAAAAAACGCAAATAAAAAAAGAGGGAAAACAACATCAAATTGTTTTCCCATTTTTTATATTTCTTGGTCTTTTTCTGAGCTTTTTTGTTTGGTTTGAAGCAGTTTATCCATGTTTTGCTTTGCTGTTTGATACTCCAGCATTTCCTTTTTTGCTATTGTATATTGTTGATAAAGCTGTTGTTTTTCTGCTAATAAATTTTGATATTGTTGCTGTAATTCCTTTACTTTTGGCAGCTTTTTTTGATTGGTTTTTTCAAAAAATGCTTTTGCTTTTTCGTGCTTTATGATGTCCTCACTATGTTCTTTTTGAAAATTTTGTTTGTCTTTTGCTTTCTGATATTGCTTATAAATATCAATGGTTCTAGCGTAATAAATGATGTTCGTCTTTAACTCTAAAACCTTTTTTATCTGTTTTTCCTTTTGCTTTAATTGGTCAGATATTTCATTAAATTGCTCTGTACTATTCTGTACTTGTTGCTCTAATGTCTGATAATTTATATTGTTTTCTGTTAAAAAATTTACGGTATTTGCTGCCTGTTTTACATTAAATATTTTTGCCCATTGTTCATAAGCTGCACCTTTTCCATCTTTCTTTTTTTGCTTTCCATTCTGTATATTGTTTGCCTTTTTTTTGCGGTTCTTTTATAGTAGAAAGGGTATAATCCTTATCTTTTTGTATTTGACTTGGCTCTGTCTGCACTGTAATATATTCCACTTCTGGAACAGGAAGTTTTAGCATATCCGCTGTTTGTATGTCTGTCGCTTCTTTCCACAAATTCATCAATTCAGGAAGGTTATAAAATCTTGCAAAACGGGTTTTGAAACGAAATCCCGTTCCTTCTGGAGCAATTTCCAGTGCAGTTACTTTTTCTCCAAAGTCTGCTGCCCAGCAATCAAAAAATGTCATGTTATTCTGTTCTAACATATCATATTGCAAATATTTCATCATAGTGTATAATTCCGTTATGGAATTCGATATAGGCGTTCCTGTTGCAAATGTAATGCCTTTGCCTTCTGTTATTTCATCTAAATAGTGACATTTCGCATACATATCACTTGATTTTTGTGCCTCTGTTTGAGAAATTCCTGCTACATTTCTCATTTTTGTATATAAAAAAAGGTTCTTATAGTTATGACTTTCATCAACAAATAACCTGTCAATGCCCAATTCTTCAAATGTAATCACATCATCTTTTTTAGTATCATCATTTAATTTTTCTAATTTTGCTTCTAAATTTTTTTTGGTTTTTTCTAACTGTTTTATTTGAAAGCGTTCTGCTCTTTCAGCTGTTAATTCTTTTATACCGTTTTCTATATCGTCTAATTGCTGTTGTATATTTTGCTTTTGCCTTTGTTTTGATAGAGGAATTTTTTCAAACTGTGTATGTCCTATAATAACAGCGTCATATTCTCCGGTAGCAATACGAGAACAAAACTTTTTTCTGTTGAGCGGTTCAAAATCTTTTTTTGTTGCAACTAATATATTTGCACCTGTATAGAGTTGTAAAAATTCTCTGCCCCATTGTTCTGTTAAATGATTAGGTACAACAAACATACTTTTTTGACAAAGCCCCAATCTTTTGCTTTCCATTGCTGCCGCTGCCATCGTGTACGTTTTCCCTGCTCCTACACAGTAGGCGAGTAGTGTATTTTGTCCATAAAGTACACGAGCCACACCATTTTTTTGGTGTGGCTGCAATGTAATTTCAGGGTTCATTCCTACAAAAGTAATATGACTGCCATCATATTCTCGTGGTACAGTAGAATTGAATATTCTATTATATTTTTCGCAAAGTGTTCTTCGTCTTTCAGGGTCATTCCATATCCATTCTTGAAATGCCTGCTCCATTGCTTCCTGTTTTTGTTGGGCAATGGTAGTTTCTTTGGTATTTAATACTTTTTTCTCTCCATCATTCTCTCTTATTGTGTCATATATTTTAATGTCTTGTTGATTGAGTGTTTTTTCAAATATGGTATAGGCACTTATTCTAGTTGTACCATATGTTACAGTAGCATGAGTATTGTTAGAATCTACGCTTTTTCCTTTGATATTCCACGTATTTGTAACACTGGAATACATTACATCAATATCAAACGTTTTGTACATGGGTGTTTCAAGCAATTCAAATAAGAACTGTTTATAATATTCTGGCTCTATCCATGATGTAGCAATACGCACTTCAATTTCTGACACTTCTAAATCTTTTGGTTGTACTTTTTCCAATGCTGTCACATTGCTTTCAAATTCGGGATATAATTCAGCCATTTTTTGTGCCTGCTTTAATTTCCTTCTGACATTGCCAGACAAATATTCATCTGCTGTTTGCCAGCCAACATATTTATTTTCTGATATTGTACCACTTTGAGGTGTTTTAAATATAATTCCCTTTAAATCGTTTATTACTTGTTCTATTTTTTCACTTCCACCCATCAAACTCGCCATGAAACCAATATCTATACAAGCCTTTTCTGATATAGATACTGCAAGTGCGTCTATGGCAGTATCTACATGAGTAATTGGCTCATATTTTTGTATAGTTCTTTTGGTAAACATATCTGCTTTTCTTTCCAGTTTTCCATATTCGTCAATGATTTCCAAAGAACAGAGTAGGGGATAAGAGGAGTCTTTTTGAAATAATTTTTTATTTACCTTGCCATTGATAACACCATATTTTTTATAAAAAATATCGTAAATATGGTTTAAATGCTGTTGTTCTGATTGAATTTCTTGCTCATTTTCTCCATTTAATTGCAAGTCAATCAATTTTCTTGTACTATCTCTGATTTCTAAAAGCCCTTTTACTCTTTCTTTTTCAGTATCTTTTAATGGAACAGCATACATCAAGTGATTTTCTCTGAAAAAAATATCTTCTTTTCCTTCCACGATTGTATAACTAAAATTTCTAACACTTTCATCAGCAGGTAATGTTTCAATTTCTTCTTCTAATTCTTCTATTTCAACTGTTTGAAATAATGTTTTGTTAGGCAAAGAAATATGTGTCATTGCTTGTTTTAATTGTTGTTCTAATATTGCACCATCAATAGGAATACAAGCAGTTTCTTTTTCATTGCCATACATATTATTCCAATAAACCATTTGCCCCAATATCATATGTGGATTTTCTACAAAATAATTGTTTACTGTAATACCATTTTCCAATGTTCCTATCTGTACCCAACTTGGTTGTTTTTCTAGCGGTGTTTCTCTTTTTTGCAAAAATAATATGTCTGTTGTCACTTCTGTACCTGCATTTTCAAAAAAAGCATTGTTAGGCAATCTAATTGCCCCTAACAAATCTGCTCTTTCTGATAAATACTTTCGTACACTATCATTTTCTTTGTCTAATGTTCCTTTACTTGTGATAAATGCAATAATACCACCTGTTTTTACCTTATCTAATGTTTTGGCAAAAAAATAGTCATGTATCAAAAAGTTGTGTTTATCATACTTTTTATCCATGACTTTATAACTGCCAAAAGGTACATTACCTATTGCTATATCAAAAAAGTTATCTTCAAAATTTGTTTTTTCAAAACCATTTATTGTAATATTTGCCTTTTGATAAAGTTGTTTTGCAATTCTGCCTGTTATACTGTCCAACTCTACACCATACATAGAAACATCTTTCAAACTTTGAGGAGCAAGCCCAAAAAAGTTACCAATACCACAAGAAGGCTCTAACACATTTTTGAATGGTAAATCCATATTTTCAATGGCTTGATACATTGCTTTTATTACAACAGTATTGGTATAATGGGCATTTAATGTACTTGCTTTTGCTAGTTTATATTCTTCTGGTGAAAGTAACTCTTTTAATTCTGCATATTCTTTTGCCCATTTTCCATTTTGACTGTCAAATGCTTCAACAAGTCCTCCCCAGCCAACATACTTAGAGAGAATTTGTTGTTGTTCTGTATTTGCAAGTTTATTTTCTGTTTCTAATTCTTTCAATAAATGAATTGCTGCTACATTTTGCTGATATTTTGTTTTTTTGCCTCCTGAAATGCTAAAATCATCAGTAATATGAAAATTTATATTTTCTGTTTTTTGTTTTTGTTGTGTTCCTATATTATTAACAGTTTGTTTTTCTTCAACTTTTTTAAATTGGTTTTCTATTTGTTCTCTAACAAAAGAAATTTTCTCATTTCTGAATAGAGGAAACCAGCCTTTTACTTGTGTATCAAGCAAACTAATTGTTCCGCTTTTAAAATCAATGCTATCCCATTTGAATAATTGATTATCTATTTCAATTTCATTTATCAAAGGAATATATTCTTTTTTATCTGTCAAAAGTATTTTTTGTTTTTGTAATACTATTTTTACTTCGTCTAATGATAAAGGTGTTTTTAAAGCAATACTTTCTTCTATATTTTGAATGGTTTCTCTATCTAACTGTTCAGCAATACTTTCAGCATCTTTTCCATAAAATTGATAAAATCCTTCTATATCCACACCAATGAAATAATCAGTATATTTTTGTTTTAAGTCATCATATTGTAATAACTGTTCTGATTTTTGCTGTAGAGGTTGTATATACAACGTTTGTGATTGCTCTGTTTCTTCAATGGGTATTTTATGTATTTGTGATTGTTGTGGTTGTAAAATGGTGTTGCTTTCGTTATTTTCTTCATTAGATTGCTTTATGTCATGTTGTTGTAAAGGCTCATTATTTTCCTGTTGGTGTTGTACATACAATGTTTGCGGTTGCTCTGTTTCTTCAGTAGATATTTCATATACTTGTTGTTGTGGCTCTAAAATATCATTATTATTTTTATTGTTTTCTTCTGTATTAGACTGTTGTAAAGGCTCGTTTTTTTCTTCCTGCTGCTGTATATACAATGCTTGCAATTGCTCTGTTTCTTCAGTGGATATTTGATACTCTTGCGATGATAGTATATCAAGAGTCATTTGTTCTACATTTTTTTCTGCAACAAAAAAAGCAGAACTTTGTTGTTGTTCTGCTTTTTCTATATTTTTTGTTTGCTGTTCTATGTTAGTAATATCACGATTTTTTATTTGATATTTTAATATGAGTGAAACTGCCTTTTGTATAAAATCCCATGGCAAAAGAGATTGAGAAATTTTATTGTTTTTGTTTTCACTCCAATAGAATAGCCCATTTTGATGATATTCAAAACCAATTTGCACACTATTGATGTCTGTTTGTAATGTTTCATTTTTGTATACTGTCTTAATAAATTCCGTTCTTTCACTTTCTTCTGTATGGTATTGAAAGTATTCTACAATTTCTTGCCAATCCTTTTTTAAAAACACACTCTGTTCTAAACAGCCTAATACAATTTCTTTGGGATAACTGTGTATAAATTGAGGAAGTTTTTGGCTTCCTCTTTGTTCCTTTCCATTTTTAGATTGTTCTAAATGTATATCATTTCCTGTCTGACGATTTCCTCCGCTCTCTGACGAATGTTGTTCATTTTCTGTACCCATTCCATTTGATTTTCGGCTTTCAATTTCTCTGTTACGCCCTCTGTTTTCATCATTTCTTCTATCAGATTGTCCTCGTACTGTTGTGCTGTTTCGTCTACTTCCAGAAGGTAATTCCAAAGTTTGTCCATTAGAAGCATGGAGTTGTATTTGCCCCTGTTTGTCTTTTTGAGATATTCTCCCCTCATCAAGCCGTATTTGCCCAGTTCCCTGTCGTCCTCCTCGTTGTCCATCTCCAAATCTGGTATGAGGTAATCTCCCACTTTGATATAATTCAGTTCTGCCATTTTCAAAACTCCCTTCTTTTATTTCAGTTTCACGCTTTAAAGTGTTAAATTGTTCTTTATATTGATTATATTCTTTTTTTTGAGATATTGCAATAGATTTTTCAACTGTTTTGACTGTTTTTTCTATATTTCTTAATACATCATTTGAAATTTCATTCACAGCCGTTCCCAAATGGTGCAACATTTCAGGTGTGGTAAACATCATAATATTTTGCAAATCTTTATCAGAAATATATTTGCTTGTATCAATACCACATCTATGTAGTAATATATACTGCATACTTGCTATACAAACCTCTCTAAAAATATTTTGTGCTTGCTGTTGGTCTAATTCTCCTAAATAGGTATCTTCTAAATTCAGTAACATATTTTTAAAATATTGGCTGTTATGCGTGTCTACCATAGAAACTGCTATTTCCATGAGCTTTTTTGCTATGTCTTTTTGTTCTGTATTACCTTCATATTGTTCCAACATAGCAAGTACATTTTCATAATGTCTTTGTTCCATTTTCCATAAATAAGGTGTTTTACTGATTTTAGTGGTTATCGTATCTTCTAATGCAAAAACGTAAGTTAAATAAGGTTTTTGGTTTTTTTCTCGAATGAGTGCAATGCCTTTTGAACCAGATTTTACCTATCTTAACATTTTTTTGTTCCATATTGGTATGACAGCACAAGCAGTGCAATCTGGTCTTTGAGCGTGTATCATAATCTGGTCGTCAAAAGAGTATTTATAAAATTGACTTGCTGTGTTTAAATAGCTTTTCCAATTTTCAACATTACTTGTTATCATATCGCTTGTTTCTTGCGACAGTTCTATCATTTTTTTGGTTTTGTTGAATTTTTCCCACATAGTCATGCTCCTTTCTTGATTTTATGTACAACAAAAAAAGCGAATGAATTACTTCAATCATAACTGTAGTAATTTCATTCGCTTATTGTTTTTATTTTTTTCTCATTTTTCATATTCTTTTTTGTTTTAAATAATTTGAAACTTAAAATTATTTAAAAAAGATTTATTGTCATTATTTATGTAGTAATTGTTTTAGATTCATTAATAATTACAAAATGAAAAGCTTCTAATTTTGTAAAATAATTACTTCTATATATACTATTAATTCCTTTTTCAATTCCTTTCATAATATTACATCTGTATATTCCTTTTCCGATTGCAATATAACCTTCTCCATAAGAATCTCTATCACCATCTTCAATATTATATTGTATTATAAAATGTCTTTTTGTTGATTCCTTAGGAAAAGGTTGCCGAATAGCAATTCCTCCAATAGCAGATTTTATATTAAACATTACTAAATTTGAATCAGAATTGATTACTTTAGTATATTTCCTTTCATTTATATTGTAAGTATACAAAAAAGAAACATCTTCTAATAACCAATTATCATAGTCTATTGCTAATAAAATATCATTTAATTTAATATCATCATAAAATGCTATATCTATTAAATGGTGACCCTGTTTATTAGTAGTAGAAGAATATTGATATTGCAATTCAAATTTTTCTTCTTTTATAAATTGATTTTGTTTTATAAAACCAAGTTTTTTCACAAATATATGAGAATTAAAAATTGAAAATATAAATATAAATAATATAATCCAACTCGGATTTTTGATAATCTTTTTTATATGTAACATAATTAAAACTTTGCACCATAGGAATAATGTTTCGTTTTGTTATCTATTAAAAAACTGTCAAACAAATGGAGTTGATATACAAATAGTCAAAACTAAAGCAATTGACATAAATTTTTTTACTATCATAAAATCACTTCTACTTTAATAAAAATTAAAAACTTTAAAACTTTCTCTTCTATCCTCATTGTCATTATTTTTTTATTAATTATAATATTTTTGAAAAAGTGTGTCAATTGGTGAAATTATTACAAATTTTACCAATATATAAAGATATTTTTGTCGTTTTTGTCTTATTATGATGTAGTTGATATTAGTACGAGGGTATGTCGCTATTTTTTTTCATACAGTGATTGTAAATATTCCAGTGTTTGTTGTGTCGTATAACCATAAATTTTGTTTGCCTCTCTCTGCAATGTGGTTAAATCATATAATTTTGGTGGTTTTTCTATTTTTTGTTTTTGTTCTACACTCTGAACAACAGCAGTTTTTCCCAAACATTTTTGTTTTAATTTTTCAGCGTCTGTTTTACTTTCTATTTTTTCGCTGATGGCACAAAAATCAACGCAGTCAATTTCTACTTGATAAAATTTTTGTTTTTGAAAGCTACTGATTTCTTTTTCTCTTTCTGTTAAAAAGGCGAGAGTAGGGGTCATGACTCTGCCAACATTTAAAGTTTTGTGATAAAGACATGAAAAAAGTCGACTTGCGTTAATGCCAATTAACCAGTCGGCTTTTGCTCTGCACAATGCAGCGTCATATAAACTATCATATTTTTGACTATTTTCTAATTCTGCCATACCTTTTACTATGGCACTGTCCTCTAGTGATGAAATCCAAAGTCTTTTGACAGGCTTTTTACAGTTGCATTTTTGATATACTAGGCGGAATATCAACTCTCCTTCCCTTCCTGCGTCTGTAGCACAAATCAATTCTGTGACTTCTTTTTTTGCTATCAGCTCTTTTAATATTTCAAACTGTTTTTTTGTACTAACATTTACAGTATATTGCCACTCTTGTGGAATGATAGGTAAATTTTGATAATTCCATTTTGAGTATTTTGTATGGTAGGTATCTGCTGACGCAAGCGACACCAAATGTCCTACACACCATGATACAATGTAATCCTTTGCTATGATATAACCATTTTTTTTGCTTGTAATGCCTAACACTTTTGCAATACTTTCTGCAACACTTGGTTTTTCTGCAATAATCAATCTCATACTATCCCTCCTTATAAAAACAGCCTTCAAACTGTTACTTGAGGTTGTTTCATATTATATGTATCCATCTGGAACATCATCATAATATTCCACATCAGAAGTTTTATTTTTTTCTTCTGCAATATCATCTTCATTTACAAAAATTTCTTCTTTGTTTTCCTGTTCGTCCTCATTGACAATTTTTTCTTCTGCTTCTTCATCATCGTCATCAATATATTCTTGTTTTGGTCTGTAAACTTTGAAATAATAACCAACAACGATAGCAATTACAATGCCTATGATTGAAAAAATAAGTGTTCCTTTTTCTGTAGGAATTTCTCCTCTTTTTGTTTCAGTTTCTTGCGTTTCCTCTGTATCTGTTGTTGTTCCAACACATTTTTTTAAATTCACACTACACAATTCACATTGCACATTTACCATACCTGCAACACATTTTTGAGTGCAGGTACAAACAGGCTCTTTTTGTTCTGGAATAGCTGTTTCTTTTGGCTTTTCTGCACTTGTCAGTGAAAACAAATCTTGTTCTGTAACCTCATTTAAAAAATAAACATTTTCACTTTCTCTTGCTCTGTCTACAATCAAATAAAATATATTTTCATTGGGAGTAGATATTGTAAAAAACTCTTTTTCATTTTCTGTTTTAACATCATCTACTACAGTCGCATTTCCTTTGGGTGTAAATCCTCTGGGAGTGGTATCTGGCTTGTTTTCGCTGTCCATGCTTGCGGATGCAGAACTGGTTGTTTGTGTCTGTACCATAGCAATCGCCTGTATAGGTAAAAGCATTATAAAAATACACAAAAACATTGCCGTAAAATATTTTATGCTATTCTTTTTCATCGCTAATGACCTCCTTTTTCATTTTCTCAATGATTGCCTTTACATTCATGTCTTGAATTGCCTTCAAAACATATTTTAATTCTTCTGGTTGTACTTTTATACTTCTGACTGTTTGTACAATTTCATCATTTTCAGCTTGTGTTTTTTGCTTTTCTAAATCTTCAAGCTGTATTTGTAATTCGAGCATTTTTTCTTTTAATTTTTCAATATTTTTTGCAATTTTTTCTGATTTCATCATAGTATTTTTCCTCCTAAAAATTCTTTTTGTGTTGTATTTATAGTTTTTGAAAATAAAAAAGTAGCTGATTATCTATTTATATAATCGCTACTTAAAATAAAAAGTATTTAGTTTATATATATCCCTTTTTGCTAAGTAATTTATAAATCAGTGCTTCTCTTACCACTACTGTTAGTACATAAGAAACACATTTAAATATTTGAAAAATATTATCTGTATGGCTTTCTTGACATTTACTATAAAATTCTTTATTTTCTGTATCTTTTGAACAACTATTTCTTTGTATTTCAATTATTGTTTTACGAATGTCTGCTCTTTCTTCTGGTGAATCAGCATTTTTCATATTTTCAAAAAGTATGTCATATGCAGGCTGATTTGCTTTATATAACTTTTCTAGATACTCTGCATTGTCATCAATAATTTGCATATCATAATTAGACAAATTATTCATTCCTGTTTGGACAATATCTTTATATATATCTAGTTGATGAAGTTTTAAATTTTTCTTTTCCGACTTCTTGTTTAGAGTATTTTTGACCATAAAAAAGTTCTCCTTTCTCCTTTTTAGTTAAAAGTTTTTATAAGATAATTATAAGATAATCACACATCACTTGTAATGAAATAATACATTTATTTAATTATTAAATATTATTATTTTATCATAAGTACATATACAATTTCAATAAAATTCACTTAAATTCCTTTCTAGTATTTTTTATAAATAACATTTTTTATATTAACTATCACTTTTCTGATTTATTAGCTCTGTATGTTATGTAAGTGGTGAAAGTATAAATTAAACAAGTGTAGCTATCTTTTTCATTTTTTTATCTCTGCTTATCATAAAAGTCTACCAAAACCATATAGATGTTTTTGCCAATAATTACTGTTGATATTTGCATAGGAAATCGGATCTCCGGCGTGCAACATTTGTCCGTTACCTACATAAATGCCAATATGGCTTACTGGGTTTACACTATCATATGTACCAGTAAAAAATATGAAATCACCAGGTTGTGCATTTTCTGTAGAAACAGGGGTACATTGATTATAAATACCTTGTGCGGTTGTTCGTGGTAAGTTGTGAACTCCCGATTGTGTATATACCCAACATATAAAACCACTACAATCAAATGAAGTATTGGGATTACTTCCTCCCCAAACATAAGGATAACCAAGATATTTTTCTGCTTCTGTTATCAATGCTCCAAAACTACCATCTCCCATAGCACTTCCTGAATATTCTGGTATCACAATACCGCCTTCTGTTCCAGGTAATGTACCTTTGCCATCATCGCCATTCTCTACAAAATACATAGGATTTAGGTATTGCCCATTATGAGTGACTTCTAAATGAAAAGTTTTATCACTTGTAAAAGCAATTTCTTCTCCTTTTTTTACTTCTTGCCCTACAGAAACATTACACATTGCCCAGCCAGCGTATTTACTTTGATATGCCTTACTATCTTCCATCACAATATAATTTCCTAATATACTATCACTACTAATTTCTGAAATTACACCATCTTGCTTTGTGTGGTATTCTGTTTTCGTAAAGGAGAGATTTATCTATGAAAACGCAAATAAGCATACAGGAACGCCTGAAAGACCTGCGTGTGGAAAAGGGACTGACCTTAGAACAGCTATCACAGCAGACGAAAATCCCAGCTTCCACGCTTGGCTCTTATGAATCTGATGATTATAAAGAGATACCCCATAGGAACATCGCTGACTTGGCAAAATTCTATGAAGTATCAGCGGACTATCTGATTGGTCTGACCGAAAACAGACAACTTGACAATATTTCCATATCCGACCTGCATCTGAGCGATGCCGCCCTGTCGCTTCTCAAAGACCGGAAAATTAACACGCTGCTCCTTTCAGAGCTTATTACCCATGAGCAGTTCAGAAAACTCATGCTTGACTTAGAGATATATGTTGACGGTCTTGCGGATATGCAGGTCAAATCACTTAATTTTGTAGTGGATACAAGCAGAAAATCGTTGCTAAAACGCCACAATCCCGATGAGTATAACCTGCAATTAAATACTCTGAACGCACAGCATATTGAACTGAATGAGTATTTTTCCCATGTAATTGATGATGATATGCACACCATTATCAAAGACATTAGAAATGCCCATAAAGGCGATATTGACTCCGCCCCGTCCAAAACCCTGACCGAACATTGGGAAGAAATTCTTGAAAAAGCGGAAAAATTTGCGGGTACTTCAAAACAAAGGCTTGCATACATATTCAGCCAGTTTTTGAAAGTCAAGCCGACTGAAAAGAATATTGACGATATGGCGGATATGGTCGGACAGTCTGAAATCCTAGAGCCTGACGCAAAGAAACGCAGGAACAGTGCAAGGAAAAAACGCACGAAGGACTGAATTTCTGCAAAACAAAAGGAACTGCATATTATCCGCAATTCCTTGTTTCCAAAACTGCAAGGCATTATTCCTCTGCCTTGACCAATTCTACTACGTCCTTCAGTTCACAATCCGGCGCATCGCATATCCGTATGAGCGATTCCAGCGAAATATGCTGCCCCTTGTTCATGTTGGCAAGCACATTTGTGGTAAGCCCTGCTTCGATGCGCATCTGGCTCTTGGTCATTCCCCTTTCTAATAGCAAATGCCACAGAGGTAAATAACTGACTTTCCGCATAGCAGTCCTCCGTTATCCGGCAGGTGCCTTTCCTGCCTGTTTTCTGTATTTGTTTTATCCATTCTATCAGAGATATTGTCTTTTATCAATCAAATCTTGACTGTGACTTTGCTCCAGCGTTATTATTTCTATATCCTTCCAGTAAGTTAATAATTCCCCATACACCAAGCCCTGCACCTAACGCCATTACTAATGCTTTCAATGTTTCGATTGCCTGTGTAAAAAATTCCATAAAATAACCTCGCTTTCTGTCGCTTATGCGACCATCACATATTAAAAAGTTTTGTATATATAAAAAGACCACTGTCATTTGACAGTAGTCTTTTCTATACTACACGATATTTGTTTCATACACTTCAAATACATCATCTGATTTTACTTTTAACTGATGTTTGAGATACTTTTGTACATAAAATTTATTTTTTTCGTCATAGTCAGACAGTTTTTTATACTGTGGGTGTTTTGTAATATCATATTTATTGGAAAAGAAAGGGCGAACACCTTGTACTTGTAAAATACATTTTCCGCCGTCCATGACTGCAAGTTCATCTGTAGTCATCAATTCTTTTCCTAATTTTTGATAGTTTAAACCATAGCTTTTTTGATTGCTCCTTGTTTCACTTTCATTGCATATATCAATGGTTTCTTTTCCTAGTGTTTCAGAAATTTCTTTTAATGTACTTCTTTCTTTTCCTCCTAAAAACAGTACACAAGAACAGTTTCCTATAATAGTTTCAGCATGGTCTTTGTAAATTGCTTTGAGCTGGCTTTGTGTCTGCACAATAATATGTGCTGAAATTTCTCTACTTCTTATCACAGATATTAGATGTTGAAAGTTAGGGATTTTTTGGTTTGCGAACTCGTCCAACAAACAAGTTACATGAATAGGCAATGCACCACCATGCTCTATTGCTTTATCACATAATGTATTAAACATTTGTGTGTACATCATAGCTGCTATAAAATTGAATGTGACATCTGTATCAGAAACAATAACAAACAGTGCTGTTTTTTCTTCTCCTAATTTATCAATTTCCAATTCATCTGTTGTCATTAAATTTCTAACTTCTTCCATATCAAAACAAGAAAGTCTAGCACCGCATGAAATCAATATTGATTTTGCTGTTTTTCCTGCTGCAAGTTTATATTTTTTGTATTGTCTTACTGCAAAATGGTGAGGATTTTTCTGTTCTAATGCTAAAAATAACATATCTACAGCATTTTGAAAGTTTTCGTCATCTTCTCTTACTTCTGACGCATTTAACATTTCTAAAAGTGTTGTCATGTTTTTTTCTTCTTCTGGTGCTTCATACCATATGTAAGCAATCAACGCTTGATAATATAATGCTTCAGCCTTCTGCCAAAAATCCTCACTGCCTTTGGTATCCTCCCCTTTGGTGTTTTCCATAATACAATTCACTAATTTTAATATATCATTTTCACAGCGAATATATTGAAAAGGGTTATATTTCATAGATTGTTTAAAATCAATAGTGTTTAATATTTTTATTTTGTATCCGTTTTCTTCTAACATTTTACCACACTCTATTACTACTGTACCTTTTCGGTCTGTTTGTCAAGGACATAGAGAAAAGTTTTCTTCATTTCTTTGCGGATAGGTCGTTTTCCAGTAACCGCATGACTTTATCGCTCATGCGCTCTGTGCTTGTCTGGCTGAAATGGAGCGATAATTCATAGGTGGTCTTGCCGATTTTCCGCTTGACGGTCTGCGGTTTCGGGGCGTCGGTGGTCTTAGTGGCTGTCTGTGTGATTTCCTGCATAGGCTCTCCTTTCTGATTTTGGCAAAAGAAAAAGCAGGAAGTCCGTTTCAAGATTTCCTGCTCGGTAGTGCTACTGTGAGGGTAGCGATTATTCAATTTTCAATGGCTGTGTTACACAATAGAAGTCCATTTTTGAGGGCAAAGGTATAAAATACCGTCTTTGTGATTTTGACGCTTAAAAAGCCTTGTAGAATAGGCGTTTTAAGCCGCCTACTGCGTAACATAGTTCCGTTATACTGGCTTGACTAAATGATGTTCAATGAATGTTTCAAAAGTATTTGCCGCTCCTCCATGTTCCACGATTTTTCCATCTATCACTTTATCAATGTCAACGCCTGTTATTTCTAAAACTTTATTTGTCGGTTTTATACCTATAAATTCGCCTTTATGAGTTCCACGCATAATAAACTCTGAAATAACATAATCTCCGTCTGAATACTGACGGATAATTTTCATTGCATAATCGGGATAAGTTTCTTTTAGGGCAACAAGATGTTTTCTCATACCGACTATTCCTATATGGATTTCTTTTTCTCCCACTTTCTGTACGCAATCATCTGATATATAGCGGTCTAACTCATCAAGCCTGTTTTCTGAAACAATAACCTCATAAAAGGCTTTTACAAGTTCGGCGTTATTCATTCAACCCACCTCCATTTTGTCGCTATTATACCACTTATCCGGCACGATTACAATTCCATATCCCGCCGTTTGCTCTGCGCCTTTTCTCTGGTCTGCTCTGGCTGTACCGCCTGTTCCACGCATTTCTTGACGGCTTCGGCTTCCTGCACCTCCGCTTTCAAGGTCTGCAAATCGCTATACAAGCTACTTTTCTTTTGGGTAAGGTTGGCAACCTCGGATTTCCATGCTTTTAGCTTCAGCACATTGTCTTTCCCTAAATGCTCTTTGAGATAACGCTCGACACTTTGATACAAAGTCAATGCGGCTCGGTGGCTCTCAAAAAATGCGTCCTGCTTCTTAGGCTTGGTCTGCATATAGGCTTTGTAGGTAGGGCGGTGTTCCAGATATTTCTCGGCTTGGTCTATCAGTTCTTTACGCTCATGGAGTAGCTTTTCTGTCTGCTTGATTTCCCCGTTTGTATTCCAGTATCGCTTTTTCATCTCCGATACAACTTCCTGCAACTGCACAAGGGTAGTGATGTTTCTGCTCTGCAAGAAATTAAACGCCTTTGCGTACAGCTTCAAGTCTTGGATTTTCCCGTACCGGCTCTGCGGTGCGGCGGCTTCTGCATAGGCTCTGTTAAGCAATTCTAAAAGGGTGGGCGGCTGTTCTGGACGCTCGGAAGGGATAGGAACGGAAGGGAATGGATTGACCGATTGATTTTCCTGTGCCTGTGTAGTCTTTTCTTTTATCCATGCTGTGAGGGCGGCAATCCGGCGTTTGACTTCCTTTAGCAGACGGTTTTGTTCCCGTATTTCTCTGTTCTGGTTGCCCTTATCAGTTACAATCCCTCTGCGCTCCATTTGGGTGGCGGAAACGCCCATGTGGACGGTTGGTATCTGCTCTATGCCTTGTCGCTTATAGGAACGGTGGTCTATGCGTTCCGGTCTGTCCTGTGCGGCAAGATAGCGGTTTGCAATATCCGCCCACGCCTGCCGCCATACCTCGGCTTTCTCTTGGCTGTTCCAGTCAACCGTATCAACCTTGCGGCTCTTAAATGTGCCGTTTTTCAGCTTGATACGCTGACCGTCCTTGTTTAAAAGATATTCCTTTTTTGACTTTGCTCCCCACTCGCCGGACTGCTCCAACGGGCGCATGGTAAGCATGATGTGGGCGTGAGGGTTTCCGTCCCCTTTATCGTGAATGGCAAAGTCGGCGCACATTCCAACCGACACAAAATTTTCTTTCACATACTCCTGAACAAGCTGTATCTGCTGTTGCCTGTCAAGTTCTGCGGGCAGAGCAATCTCAATCTCCATTGCAAGCTGTGAGTTCTTGGCTTTCTCGATTTTCTCCACGCTGTTCCATAGGGTAGAACGGTCTACAAACTCCGGCGGCGCATGGGGCGGCAAGAGGATTTCCGTATGCACAATACCGCCTTTCCTCGTAAAGTCATGGGTAACGCCGTCATAGTGGTTTGTGAGGGTTTCTCCGCTTCGGTAAGCGGCGGCGGCAACGGCTGATTTGCCTTTCCCTCTGCTGATTATCTTAATACTGCAATGATATATCGCCACGCTGTCAACCTCCTTTCGGGCGGCATATTCAGACTTCATGGCAGATGACAGACTGCGAAGCAGGGTATCGTCTGGCGTGAAGTACACAAGGGGTAGGGAATGAAATTCCCGTAGGGGAGAGTAGCTCCCCTGTATCAGCGGAACGCTGATAAAAGCCCTCGGCAGAGCGCACACACCCGTAAGGGTGTATAAGTGCGCCCTTGTCAAGCAAGGGAGATTTAATTCTCCCCGTTTTCTTCCCAGATTTCCCGTAAATGCTCCTGTGCCTGTGCGGTCTGAAAAGCAATCTCCAACAAGTCCTTTATCTGCTCGTTGCTGTACCGTTCCGGCTTCTCCAACAGGCTTTCCAGTATCGCCCCACGCTCAATAAGGCGGTGTGTCCTTGCCTTGCGTTCTGCGTCTTTTTTCTGGTTGAGAAGTTTCCGCTTTCTGTTCTATAACTGCCGGATTTCTTCCTCGGCTTTTGCAATCTTTTCTTCAATGTCTGTCATGGTTAAAATCTCCTTTCTGATTTCGGGCATAAGAAAAGCAGGAAGTCCGTTTCGGGATTTCCTGCTCGGTGGTGCTACTGTAAGGGTAGCGGTTATTCAGTTATGTGTTGGCTTATGAAATTTTTTATCAGCGTTGCAGCTTCTTCCGCATTGGAAAAGAGAGAGGGGTGTCCTCCGTTTTGGAAAAGATATACGGAAGATTGAGAAAGCATAGAAGCCATTTCTATATATTCTTCCTCTATGTTGTTTCGGCAACTTTCATCTTCTCTACTTCCCATGAATAAGATAGGTATTTTTAATTCCTCCAACGGCTTATGGAATAGTGGACGCTTTTCCTCCGCACACTTCAATAATGCTTCTGTATCAAGATCAACCACCTTTTCCCAGTCTGCACCTTGACACAATTCGTAAAATTCCCTTGATTGTGTATCTTCTTTCGCCGCTTTTCTTTCAACTAAAAGGTTTGCGGTAAAATTTTCATTAAGAGTGCGCCCGTCAAAGCTGTCTGCTATGACTGCATGAAACAAGTCGGGGCGTTCCAGTGCCGCATTGACCGCCGCCCATGCGCCGCCACTTGTACCGATAAGGCTGACTTTTCCGCATTGTAAATATTCAGTAAGAGCAATCGTCTGTAAGGCTTCATCATGCCACATATCCGGCGAAAAGTTATCTACTCGGTCTGACTGCCCGTTTCCTAAAAAGTCAATCAAAATACATCTGAAATTTTCTGCATATAGCGGCATAAGAAATTCAGACATTTTAGAAGAAGCTGTATTGCCATGTAAGAAGATAATCGGCTCGCCTTGTCCGTATTCTTCATAAAAAATGGCTTTATCTTGATATTTGAAATATGACATACTCGTACCTACCTTTCTTTTGTTTTATTTATCATGTATGATTGCAAACTTTTTTGACAGCCGTTTTTTTCGTAAAATGCTTCTACACCCGGCTGTGCGCCAAAATACAACATGGTTGGGGTGTTCTCCTTTGTAAGTTCAAGAAGTTTACTGCCTACGCCTTGTTTTTGATACTCTGGAAGAACAAGTAATTCTGTAATTGTTCCAAAAAAATATCCGTCTGTAAGAATACGCAAACACCCTACAAGTATTTTATTATCATACGCTGTAATATTCAGCGTTTTAGATAATGCGGCTTGTGTGCGCTCTATATCATAGTCGCCTTTCCATATTTGGTTGACAAAGGGAATGAAAGTTGAAGCAACAAGTTTTATATCATTTACTTTATATTCCATTTTGTTCCTCCATTAAGCATAATATTACTTTTTTCAAATCAGTGACAAATTGCGCTTGTTGTTTTTTTAGATAGGATTTGACAAAAGGTTTCATAAAGAATTTTTTCGCTGTTACATACTCTGTAAAATCAATCTCCGTTTCATTATCTTTGGAAATAAAAATACCAACCCAGTGTCCTTTCATGTTGCTGTTTTCCATGTCAAATTCCCAACGCTTATATGGTTCTGTAATAGTAATTGTAAAGGTGGTCGGATAGCCCTCTTTGGTATATTCGATAAACTGATTGTCGCTTATGACTTCTGTTTTACTCAAATCACTACGCCATGTGTAATTTTCAACCTCTGTAACAACTTTCCATACGCTATGAATATCACAAGGAATACTGGCTTTAATATTTGAAGTTGCCATTTTTAACACCTCCGCACAAACTCCGTTTTTGATGTCTTTATTTTACCATACCTCGCTTGTGTTTCCTATCCCTATTCAACAAGGGCAATCAGCTTTTTTCTGACTGCCCCTGTCTGTACTGCCGCCTTATCTGTCTATCTTGAAATTCTCCACAACAGCATGAATTAAGCGGCGTTCCATGAAGTCTTTTTTATCTGTGTCTATCCCGTAATACACAAGCCCCCTTTCGTCATAAACCGTCTTGATACATTTGTTGCGGATATAGCTTTCATAGATTTTCAATACCGTCTGAATAGCGGCGGCTTCTCCCTGTGTGGCGGCTATGATTACCTCAACGAGCAGATAGCGGTCTTTGTATCTTTCACTCATGGCGGCACACCTCCAATTCTTTCTGTATCTGCCGGACAGCCCTCATTTTGTGATAGCTGATTTTTCCGGCGTTACAGTTATGCAAGGCGGCAATCTCCTTGTTCTTGAAGCCTAAGAAAAAATACAGCAAGATGCTTTCACGTCTGTACGGGGTAAGCCGTTCTATGGCGTGTCCTAACGGCTCGCTCTGCACTTCTACAAGCCATTCCCTCACTTGGAAATGATAAACCATGCTTGGGTACTCGTCGGTGGTGCTGACCTCGGCTAAATCCTTTTCCAGTAGGGAAGAAAAGGACATTTCATGCTCCATGCGGCGGCGGTTGGCGTGGTAGTAGCTGATAGAAGCGTATTTCAAGACTTTCGTACAATATACGTCAAACTGGCGTTGTAAGATTTCTATGTTTTCATTCATTTTGGTTTTCCTCCTGTCTTTTTGTGTGATAGTTACGCAAAGCAGACAGGAGAGGTGGCGAACGGCACTTGACCGCTTTTTTTATTGGCTTCATGTTCCTGCACCAGACTTTCGGTTTCCGTAGTTCCTGAATTTCGATTATCGAAGTTCAAGAGTTTCGGTTATCGAAGTGTATAAGACTGATTATATCAATACAAGTATAATAGACTTATCTATCAATCCTATCCTTTCCTTTCCCAAACCCTTTCCCTCCCACGCCTACCAGTCATAGAGGGAAGTATCGTCCATGAAGTTCTTGACATAGATAATATTCGGTTTTCCTAAGCCTTGCCGGACACACTCAATCAGCCCGATACCTTTCTCGCTGTCTAACTCGGCAAACAGCTTGACAATCTTTTCAGTGCCGCATTTCAGCCGTTCCCTTGCGTTCTCCAGTGTGAAGTAGATAAACACACGCCCGTCCTTATCCGTCCAGCCGTTTTTCATGGAAAGCTCCATGCGGTCTATCAGCATACCATACAACAGCTTTGCATCTGTGGAGAGGGATTCAAAGCGTTCATCAGAAAACAGCAGCTTCGGTATGCGGTAAAATGCGTACTGCTCAGCGGCTCTGCCGTAGAAGTACGGAAAACTCATGCAATCAATCCTCCTTTCTCACCTCAAACAGCGCAAACGGCAAAAACAATGGGTAGGCATATCCTAATACCTTATGATATTTACAGCTTCTTAAAATCCTATTGGAATAGGGATTGTGAAGCGTAGAACGCCCCCAAAACGCCCTCATTTATCCGTCCTCGGCAATCTCTGTTTTGCCCGTTCTTTCTACTCCGCTGTGAGCGTGACGGTCTTTTCCTTTGACCGCAGGCTGATAAACCGCTTTGGCATGGAATAGGTCTTGCTGACTTCATCAGCCTTGATGCACTGATAGCACTGTGGATTTTTCTCTACCAGTTTATCAAGTTTCCGTTTCCATACGGGGTCTGCGGTGTAAATACTGGCGGTGTCCTCGGCGGCATTCAAAAGGATAATGGTTTCTTTTTCATAACGGCTTAATCTCATATCTGCTCCTTTCCGGCAAGAGAAAAGACACTCCCTAAGAAGTGCCTTTCCTGCCTGTCATGCCCTGTCCGGCGGCGGTAGTTCCACCTGCCCGACAAAGTTAAAATACACATCAATTTTCTGTTTCCTGTCTGTCCTGCCGCCTGTGGCTTCATGGACTACCACCTTTTCTATAAACTCATTCAGCATAGGGGTGGTAAGTTCCGTAAAATCCGTATATCGCCGCACAACGGCTATAAATTTATCGGCTTTTGTGCTGTCCTCGTTAAAGCTGTCAATCTGCGTCTGCAAGCCCTCAATCTCGGTTTCCAGTGCGGTCTGCTCTGTATCATACTCGGCTAACAGCCGTTCAAAATGCTTGTCGGGTATCTTGCCTGTGGCGTTGCCCTCATACAGCTTCTTGATTAGGGTATTCAGTTCCCCGTTGCGCTCGGTGGCTTCTGCAAGCCGCCGTTTCTGTTCCCTTTGCGTTTCTGCCATTTGTACGGTAGAGGTCTGCTGTACCTTGTCTATAAAAGCCTGTTCGTCCTGCCGCACATAGTCGCTGACCTCCCGTATTGCCGTTAAAATCAGTTCCCACAAAACGGAAGTCTTGATAAAGTGCATGGTACAGTTCCTTGTGCGCTGTCGGTAACTGCCGCATATATAAGCATCGTCTGCGTCATATTTCTTTTTCTTGGTGGGGCTTGGCTGTCGGTGCGTCATTTTACTGCCGCAATCGGCGCAATAGACAAGCCCTGTCAAGGGGTGGGGCGGTCTGTCATAGCTTGGTTTTCTGACCGTTTTCCGTAGCTTCTGCGCTAAATGCCATGTTTCTTCGTCCACAATGGCAGGGTGGGTATTCTTGAAAATCATCAGTTCATCCGGCTCTGCCTTGCGCCGTTTTTTAGTCTTGTAGCTGACGCTGATTGTCTTTCCCAATACTGTATGCCCCATGTATTCCTGTTTTTCAAGGATATAGGAAACAGCGGTAGGCGACCAGAGGCAGGGATTTGTAAAGCCCTTGCTGTGGTCATTTTCGGGACAGTGAGTTTTCGCATAGGCTGACGGTATCAGCACTTTTTCAGCGGTTAGAATGTCTGCTATGGCGGTAACGCCTTTCCCCTCGATTACCATTTGAAAAATCCGGCGCACAACGGCGGCAGGTTCTTCATCAATGATTAACTTCTGTTTATCTTCGGGGCTTCTCAAATAGCCGTATGGAACGCTTGGGGAAACACGCTTGCCGTCCTGCATACGGGATTTGAAAACCGCCTGTATCTTGCGGCTTGCGTCCCTTGCGTACCATTCGTTCATAATGTTTAGGAACGGGGTAAAATCGCTGTCCTGTTGGTTTGCGCTGTCTATGCCGTTGTTGATAGCGATAAACCGCACACCCTTTTCCTTGAACATGACTTCGGTATAAAAACCGACTTTCAGATAATCACGCCCAAAGCGGCTCATGTCCTTTACAATAACTGCACTCACATTTCCGGCTTCAACCTCTGCAATCATGGCTTGGAAGCCCTCACGCTCGAAAGTTGTTCCGCTTACTCCGTCATCTGTGAAGTGCCGGATAGGGGAATAGCCGTTTTTATGGGCGTAGCTTTCAAGAAGCTGTTTCTGATTTTTGATACTGTTGCTCTCGCCTATGAGTTCATCATCTCGGCTCAAACGCTCGTACAAGGCTGTGAATTTCATAGTCTGTGTTGCTGTCCTCATGCTCTGCACCTCACTTTCTGCGGCTTTATTTCCTCTGTCCTTAACAGATTAACCCTTTTGGGTCTGTTATTACATATGATGAGTTCATTTGCATTAAATTTGGCTTAACGTGATACCTTGTCTTACCACTTCCTGAACCACCTATCACAAGTACATTTTTATTGATATTATATTTGGGTATTTTGTTTCTGCCCATCATAATTCTTTCTGTTTGTGTTAATAAAATGTTGTTTTGAAATTTTGGGTCAATAAAAGGTTTGATGTCCTCAGAAGTTCCCCATGAAGCGTTTTGTCAAGTGCTTTTTTAAGTTATTGACGGAAAACTTTTCGGCATGGCGGGAAACGGGGCATAAAAAGGGGCATAAAACGCGCCTGTGGACGCTTAGAAGCCGTTTTCATGAGTAGGTAGTATAAAACCCTTACCTATGAATTTTCGTATCTGCAACGCCTTAAAAATCAAGCCTTTTCAAGCCCTATTGCGTAACATTCCATTCTGTTCTTTGGGAGAGGTCGGGGGCGCGGGGGCAGAGCCACCGCAAAACTTACCGCCAGCCGCCGCAGTAGTGCAGACGGTTTTGCCGTTAGAATGAAGCGGACGAAAGCGGGAGCAGGGTTGTAAAATCCTGTTCCCCGTTTTCGGCGGCGAAATGGCAACGGCAAAAATCCAGACGGTCAAGGGTTTAAGAGTGGAGATTTTTTCGCGCCCTTTGCGAAAAAATACTACTCGTCACTTGACGGCCTAGATAGTCGGAACGGCGTAGAATGGGGATTGTTTTTCGTGATTGGGTATGGTATAATTTTCCCCAGTACAAACCGATAAATCGGAATTTATGGGGGTGTTCCTAAATGAAAAAAATTTTTTTGCCAAGCTGTAAAGTAAAGGGAAAATATAAAAGTGCAAGTCAAAAGTTGCAGCGATATCTTGAGATAAAAGAGAAAGTAACAACGGTTGGGTGTTGTAAGGTGTTTTGCAGCAAGGTATGTCCTGAGGATACGGCAGTAGTTATTTGTAATAACTGTGCGGCTATTATGGAAGAAAGCAGTGCCGTACAGAAAATTGAATTTGTTTGGCAAATTATTGATAATGACCCAGAATTTCCATTTCCTGATTATCATGGCGAGAAAATGACCATTCAAGATTGCTGGCGTGCATATGAAAAGCGGTCTGTGCAGAATGCAATCCGTTCCCTTCTTCACAAAATGAATATAACAGTCATTGAATTGGAAGAAAATTATGAAAATACAAAATTTTGTGGTGCAGACTTATTGGAGCCATGTACAGATATTGAGAAAAAATTTGCTCCGAGGCGGTATGTAGTAAATGGTGCTGATAAGTACAATCCTATTCCTAAGGAGAAAGAAGATTTATGGCTTCAAAATTACTGCCAACAAATCGAAACAGAAAAAGTTGTTTGCTATTGTATGGCCTGTCTTGATGGTATACAGCGTGGTGGGAAAACAGCAGTTCATTTATTAGAACTTATTTTCCCAGAGTAATCCATTCAAACAGCTTCCAGTTTATCGGTCTAATAAAACTCCAAAAATTGCTATGGTCTGTCCTCCTTTCTGCGGGTCGTTCCCCCGTCCTTTTGTGCCGAGAGGCACAAAACGTCGTCTGCAAGGGTAGGGGCGCGAGCCCGTTGCCCTTGCGCCTCGTCCCCGTTCTGGCTCCCGCCTGCGCCGTCCTCGCGGGCTATATGGGTGGTTTTGGCGGTGAGTGGCGTGTTACCCTGTGCCGCCGTTTCCGCGCCCTGTGCGGGGGCTGTGGGGGCGTTCTGGGCGGTCAATTCGTCCAGTATGCGGCGGACGTGGTTGGTCATTACGTTTTTTCAAGGAAGGTCTTGAATTGTTCCTCTGTCAGCGGTATTGTGTCGGGGACAAGGCTTTCAAAAAGCCCCATGCGGCGGTATAGGCGTTTTGTCCTGTCCTTGCGTTCCTGTGCCTTTTGCTCCTGCACAAGCTGTCTGCGCCTGTTTTCAAGCTGTCGGATTTCTTCCTCAATGCTTGTGATTTTTTCGGCTTTGGTCTTTGCCACGGGTCAATCGCTCCTTTCATGTCTGGTGTGGAATGGATAGGATAGGAATGGAATGGATTTTTGCAGATAATCGTTTTCCCGTTTTATTCCTGCTTGTCTGCAAGTATTATTTTCAGCAGCTTGTCGCGGAATGTTTCTGTGCCGCTGTGGTTGAAAAACAGCTCCGCAACAATGGTCTGCCCGTTCCTGTGTGTCGTGATGATACCGTCCGGCTTTCGGGGCGGGGTGGGGGTTTTGTTCTTTTCTGTCAATAGGTCGCTCCTTTCTTTGGGCGTGAAAAAGGGATTTCCCGTAATTGGAAAATCCCTCTTAGCTGTTGGCTGTTTGGTTTTACTGTGCGGTTGCGGCGGCTTGCGCCTTTTTTCTCGCTCTGTATTCCCGCGCTTTGATACGGTCATACTCCCGTTGCTTTTCAATATTTTTAGCGCGGTAGGCTCTGGAATATTCCCAGTAGTAGGCGCGGCTCTTTTCCTTTTTCGCTTCTTCGATTTCCTCCCGCATTTGTCTGATTTCCTGCTCTGTCGGCTCTGCAAGCTGTGTCAGTTCGTTCTCAAATTTGCCGATATGGTTGAAGTATATCCTGATATGCTGAATGGCGTATCTCGCCCGTTTCTGGTCGCGCTCATGCACTTCGATTTTGCTGATAAACTCGTTGAGAATGGCGGGGGTGAGTTCGGCAAAGTCGGCGTATCGTTCTGTCAGCTTCACAAACCTCTGCGCCCGTCCTCCCGCGTTCTCAAAAGCGGACAACTGCTCTTTGATTTCCGCAAGTTCCTCTTTCAAGGTATAGTATTCTTCCGAATACTTCCGCGACATCTGCTCGTAGCTGTAAAGGGACAAAAAGAATGACAAAAAGGTGCAGAAAGAATGACAATTTTATAAAGCAAAAAACGAGCAAAAAATAAAATATTTTTCACTCGTTTTTTTGTAAAAATGGTTGATTATCTCAAAAAAGCCTTGATTTACGGACATACACGCAGGATTTCAAGCGAAATTTACTACCAATTTACTACTTTTGAGGGAAAGAGCCTTGATATGCCGCCCGGAATCCTGCAAGCCCAAACACCAGCCCCCAGCATTGAAAAACTGAATAAAGAAATACTCCAAAGGCACGGCGTTTCTTTATCTCCAAACAAGGAGAACAGGAACGCCGCTTTTTTATACCCTTATGTTACGCATTAGGAGCAACAAGAGCCTTGTTATATGCGGCTTTCTGGGCGCATTTTTATTGAGGGCAAGGATTTATACCTTAACCCGGCAAAATGGCGTTCTATAGCGTAACAAATACAAAGCAAAATGGGTAATGAAGCTATGGCGATTTTCCAAGCAAGACACAACATGAACCGTCCGATATTGGGAAACCCGATATTGGATTTTCCGATACCGGGTAATCCGACGTCGGAAAATCCAATGCAATTAAATAAAGATATAAATAAATACTGATTTATAAAATACTATTCCTTTCCCTTCCTATCCTTCCCTCTCTCTCTATCGGAAAAACAATACAGCCGCCGGAATGGAAACGAAAGGAACAGGCATACAAAAACATTGGAAATTTATAGAGAGATTCTAAAGATCAGTATCAAAATGATATTCTCAAACAGTATAAGGTTTAGCATTTACAGACTGGACGCGATTGTCGGCTCCATGCCCGGAACTGTTTCCCCCAAGAGAACAGCAATCCGAATTACTGAGAACGCTTACCCTGCGCCGATAATCTGATAATAGCAAAGTTACGGTTGTTATGCACAGGGAGTAAAAGCCCTTTATCGGGAAATCCCCGGAACAACAGTTCTGTCAACACAAGGGGAATTTTCACTGCTCTAAACGGAAAATGCTTTTCCATGCGAGTAGGGCTGTTGTTTCGGGTAATGAAAATCCGCCGTAAATTACGTTTTCAAAGAAGAATAAGTTTCGGAGCAAGCATAGGAAAAGAGTACCCTTTTCCGTAAATCTGCCCGTATGCGGCTTGCCGGACAGATTTGCTTGTTGGGAAATATCCCAAACCCTCGTGATAGTTCTCTCACTACCTACAACACCGTACAAGACGATTAAAATGCCAAGCATTATTTAATTTCTTGAATTTATTCGGCTGACCGTATATAATTATAGCAATAGACCTTAGGAAAGCGAGGGAGACCGAAAATGTTAGAGTTTATTTCTGCCCCGGAAGCGGCGCAAAAATGGGGCATTTCAGAAAGACGGGTGCAAAAGTTATGTGAGGAAAACCGTATACCGGGTGTGGCAAAATTCAGCCGCTTGTGGTTGATACCAAAGAACGCTGAAAAACCAACAGATGCCCGCTTGAAAGCAGAAAGGAAGAAAAAACATGAATAAAGTTTTAATTATTGATGATGATAAAGAGCTTTGTGCATTGATTAAACAAAGTATTTTACAAGAGAGTATAGAAGCTGACTGCTGCTATTCCGGGAAATCCGGCTTGCTACAACTAAAAGAAAAGGAATACCAGCTCGTCATACTGGACGTAATGATGCCCGGTTTCGATGGTTTTGAAACATTAGAACAGATTAGACAGGAAAGCAGTCTACCTATTTTAATGTTTACATCAAAAAATGACAGTGCTTCAAAAGTGCGTGGCTTGCGGGCGGGAGCCGATGATTATTTAACAAAACCTTTTGATATGGACGAGCTGGTTGCCCGTATTGTTTCATTGATTAGACGCTATACCCGCTTCAACCAAAAAGACGGACAGACACAGAAATTTGAGTTTGACGGGTTGACGATTGATTTTAATAGCCGTTCCATTGTCACAATAAATGGAGAATATGAAATTCCCCCGAAAGAATTTGATCTTCTTCTGTTCCTTGCTAAAAATCAAGGAAAAATACTAACAAAACAGCAAATATATGAAAAGGTATGGGGCGAGGAATATGTGTATGATGATAGTAATATTATGGCAATCATTAGCCGTTTACGGAAAAAAATAGAAGAAAATCCCGGGAGCCCTAAATATATCCAGACAGTAAAAGGGATTGGCTACCGTTTCAGTAAGGAGGTATGACCATTGTATACAGAAGCTATCATTGTGATTGAAATAGTGATTGTCCTTTTATCTGTTTGCAGTTCTGCGCTGACCGTCCGGCGTGTAAAAAAGCAGATTTCGGAAATATCTGACGCTTTGGAAGATATAAAAAATGGGAATGGAAACAGGCGTATTTTAGCAGAAACACATGAGCTTGTTGCCCCTCTTGCTTATGCAATCAACGATATTATCCTGTCTTATGAAAAAAGGCTTTCTGCCTATCACCAGACGGACGAAACAAACAGGCAGCTTATGACGAGCCTTTCCCATGATGTAAGGACACCGCTTACCACTTTGATTGGGTATTTAGACGCTGCACACAAGGGGATTGTTGACGGAAAAGAACGTGATGACTATATCGAAACTGCCCGCCGGAAAGCGCATGACTTGAAAGAATATATAGATGTGCTTTTTGATTGGTTTAGGTTAGGTTCTAATGAATTTTCCATGAACATAGCGGAGATTGATTTAACAGAGCTGACACGGAATATACTAATCGACTGGATACCGATATTTGAAGATACACAGGTAGATTTCACGATTGACATTCCAGAACAGCCTTTCCGGGTGCAGATTGACCCAGACGGATATATGCGGATATTAAACAACCTTATACAAAATGTAATCTCCCATAGCCATGCAGATAAAATTGAAGTCGCTTTATCGGAACAGAACAGGAATATAAAAATTCTCCTGTCTGATAATGGAATAGGGATTGGCAAGGAGGACTTAAAGCATATTTTTGATCGGCTGTATAAATGCGATAAAGGGCGGTCTGAAAAAGGCAGCGGTCTTGGTCTGTCTATCGTACATGAGCTTGTTGATAAATTAAACGGAACAATAACGGCAGACAGCACACCGGGAAAAGGAACAATTTTCACCCTGTTTTTCCCTTTGATAAACTAATCAGCCCCCGCCACCCTATGGCGGGAGTAATTATTTGTAAAAATCGCCTTTTCCAAATTGCAAGGTTAATGCAAGATTGGTGCAAGGTTAATGCAAGGTTGGCGTGGTAGAATGGCAGACATGAAAAACTTTTATTTCATAAAAGGGAGGTTTCGCAATGAGCAAATATGTAATTGAAACGAAAAATCTTACAAAGCAATACGGAACACAAAAAAGTGTTGCCAATCTGAACATTCATGTTCAAAAAGGACGTATCTATGGTCTGCTTGGCAGAAATGGAGCCGGAAAGACAACGACTATGAAGATGCTGCTTGGACTTACACAGCCGACTTCTGGGGAAGTGACGATTTGGGGGAAGCCCTTACAGGCAAATGAAAAAAAGCTGTTGCCCCGTATTGGCAGTCTGATTGAATCCCCCGGCTTCTATCCTAATCTTACAGCTACCGAAAATCTGCGCATTTTTGCTACCCTGCGGGGAGTGCCGAACCGCAACGCAATTAAAAATGCACTTGATTTAGTTGGTCTGCCTTACAAAGATAAAAAGCTGTTTTCCCAATATTCACTTGGCATGAAGCAGCGACTGGCGATTGCACTTGCCATTATGCACGACCCGGAGCTTTTGATTTTGGATGAACCGATCAACGGTCTTGACCCGATTGGAATTGCAGAAGTCCGTTCCTTTATCCGTGATCTCTGCAATGAGCGTGGAAAAACAATATTGATTTCCAGCCATATCCTTTCCGAAATTGCACTTTTGGCAGACGATATAGGCATTATCGACCACGGTACATTGCTGGAAGAAGAAAGTCTTGCAGAACTGGAAGCAAAGAGCAGCAAACATATCCGATTTGTTGTTTCTGATACGGCACAAGCGGCAAGAATTTTAGAGCGTATCTTCCATGAAAGCCAGTTTACCATACAGGATGACCACAATATACAGGTGCATAACCTTGATTTACCAATAGGAAAAATTGTTACTGCTTTTGTAGAAAATGGCTTGGAAGTATCGGAAGCCCATACTTGTGAAGAAAGCCTTGAAGATTACTTCAAACGTGTAACAGGGGGTGAAGGGATTGCTTAAACTTGTTATTTGTGAGTTTTCAAAATTGAAGCGAAAAAAATTTATATGGCTGGTTGTTCTTTCGGCGTTTTTATTTCCCGTGCCGCTGACAGCATTGATGACAATGCCGCAGACAGCAGGACAATATGACAGCAAAATAGATATTTTTAATGATTATTTTCAGTTTGTTATGGGATATGGGGTAGAACTTCTTTTGCCATGCGTGATCGGGGTGATGGCAGCCATGCTCTTTTTTATGGAACGGGATAATGATACATTTAAAAATCTGCGCACAATCCCTGTCACAAGCACACAGATGATTTTGGCAAAAATAATTGTTTTGTTCTTTTTTGGGAGTATTTTTAGTCTGACATCGGCTTTTATATCAATCCTGTGCGGTGGGATGATTACAGAAGTAAACAGCATTGCTTACAGATTATTTTTTGCGCTGGAAATGGGAATTTTTATTACCGCCGGGACGCTGCCGTTAGTCGTTCTCGTAGTTTTCTTTAGTAAGAATTATGTATTTTCTGTTTTATTATGTGTTTTTTACAGTGTCCTAAGTTTGACAGCCGAATCATCTTTTGGCGCACTGCCTAAAGTGATGTGCTGGTTAATGCCAATTCCGCTTACAACCCTTTGGAGTGCAGGGAATTTAACCGCACATGGAGCTATGGACGGCGTGGGGATGCTAGAATATTTAATTCCGACTACATTTCAGACAATTATTATTTTAGCCGTTATTGCTTTGCTTTCTGTTATATTGGTTGATTATATGTATAAAAAGAGAGGGGATGAATGATATGTTTCGCATGGTTAAGACCGAAATATGGAAATTAAAACGGTATCATATGATATGGGCAGGTGTTTTCCTAATGCTGCTCTCTGTCGTATTAACGCTTTTTTCCACAACCGCATTGGACGGAACGGTTTGGACATTTTCCTTTTTTACAGAGCAGGTAATCAAAAACAATGCCACAACGATTTTCCCCATGTGCATTGCCCTCATTGCCGGATATATCATAGCAAGGGAAGGAAAAGACGATACGCTGAAAAGCATTTTGACGATACCTGTTTCGTATAGCAGCTTGTTGTGGGGGAAGTTGCTTGTATGTGCATTGCTTTCTTTGTTTTTTGGACTGGTAAGTGCGGCATTTACGGTAATCGCTGATCTGATGATGGGATTTCCGGGAATTTCTGTAACATCAGTATTGCAGACATTTATCCAGATTATTTTTAACTGCCTGTTTTTGTATATTGGTGTCATGCCTGTTATTGCATTCGCCGCCCGTATACCAAACGGACACATGATTGGAACAATTATTGCTTTTGTTTATGGCTATGGCGGTATGTTTGCCTCTGGAAATGTTACGTTAGCAAATGTTTATCCTGTTACTGCAAGTTTAGGCTTAATCAGTTACAGAAGCTACGATCCGGCTGTACATTGGAATGTGTTCATCTGTCTGATTAGTATGATTGTCGCATTGATGATTACTGCTGTTTTCGTGTTCACTGCAAAAGGAAACGTGCCAGTCAAGGCAGCAAAAAAACAAAAAAAAACAATAACAAAAAAAGGTTGGTAAGCGGAGGATATAGGAATGAAGAAAAAATTATCTATCGGGATTGCGGTAGTTGTAATAATTGTTGTAGGTTTTATTGGTTTTTGTATGTGGTTTCTTTCGGGAACTGGCAGCACATACTATTATTCACAGATTGATAACAGTAAAATAGAACAGACCGAATCAAAAGGCGGTGTAATTAACTTTAGTGGAAGTATGGATTACTCATACACTTTATTTTCTTACGATGAGAATGGAAAAGGAAAAGACATTACATTCGGAACATCAAAGGAATTGAAAGAGGGAGCTTTTATCCGTTTAACAGTAATGCCAATCCGAGGTGTTCTTGAATGGAAAGAAGTGCAATATGATGAACTTCCTGCCGTTGTGCAAAGCAATTATACAGAACCAACGAATGAATAAGGGCAGTTATAGGTTTGGAATTAAAAAATAGAAAGGCTGATGATATGCGCTATAAGAAAATAAGTTTCCATTTCCTTTCAATGATTGTTTTGATATTTGGTTTGACACTTGCAGGGTGTTCAAAAGATGAAATCTTAGATCAGTATAATAGTGTTGTCCAAATAGCTGGAAATACAGCACTCACAAGCGATTTTTCACTGAAAGGAAATCGGACATATGGGGAAGATTGCTATACCGGGACGTATACGGCAGATTATAAGGATTTTTCTAAAACAGAATATCTCTTTGGTGGAACTTCTATTGAGCGCGAAAATGGCAAAGATATTTCTGTTTCCTTTGACTTGGAAATTACCGAGGGAACAGCGCAAGTGTTTTGGGTTTCTGGTAGTGATGATCCGGTAATCCTGCTTGAAGCAACTGGTAGCTATTCCGAAACAATAACATTGCCGGAAGGCGGGAACTATATTGGCGTTATTGGAAACAATTTTACAGGGCATTTAGAAATGAATATAGAATAATAATCTGCCGCACGACGGCAAAAGAAAAAAAGCCGTCGTCAAGCAGAGGTCTTTTCACACGCCTATCATTAAACGGCGGCTTTGGGAAAATCAAAGCCGCCGTTTCTTTTACTAAAGAAGTGAGAATCTTTGCCTAAAGATATGGCGGCTAAAGGAGTTAGCCGCCATGAAATGCAAACTGTATCAGCAAAATTCATCAGTCATTGATTTGTTAAAAAAATTCTGTCTTGCGAAACGGGATTTTTTGCCTATGAGTATGAACTATTATATCATTTAATATGTCTTAATAACTCATATTACCCAAATGCCTGTGCAGCTTTTTGTTGTATGGGTGTTTGCTGTAATAGCCCCCTACTGGGAAGAAAGGGGGTGAGAGAAAATGAGATATTCTGAAAGGTTCATGGAACATATCGAGTATGCGTTCAATGCGTTCTGTAAGATTGTCCTGCGCCATGAAGCAATCAACGCTTGGCGGGATTTGAAACGAAAAGAGGAAAGGGAAATATCCCTTGACTATCTGATGTCAGAGAAACATTTTGAACCGTCCGCTATGGACAGCTATTTTGAAAAGCAGGACAAGCCAACTGTATTTCTTGTGTTGGAAAAGGAAGTTATCGTTGATGATGAACGGCTGGCAATAGCATTATCAAGATTGCCGCATTTAAGGCGGGAAGTCCTGTTGCTTTATTACTTCCTCGGTTATCGTGACGAAGCAATCGGCAGGCTGTACGGACGTTGCAGAAGTTCAATAAACCGCAGGAGAAATGTTGCACTGAAACAGCTACGGAAAGAATGGGAGGAATTGGGATATGAGGAACAAGAAGCTGATACCTTTTGAAGTGATCGAAAAAGCCGTTGCTGGAGAGCCGGAAGCGGTAGAGGAAGTGTTGCGGCATTACACCGCGCACATCAAATATCTGTCTATGTACAAAGGGCGCATCAATGACGATACACAGGACAGATTAAAAGCAAGATTAACAGAATCCATATTGAAATTCCGCTTCGACCGATAGGAAGTAGCAAAGACAGGAAAAGCTGTCAAGGGTAAACTTCGCGCTACGCGCCCTTGACAGCTTTTCCCGCCTTTGCTGTTGGGCAGTCAAGAGGGTGAAATCAGTAAACTGCTTTCGCCCTCAATTTATTATGGAGTTTGTTACGCAGTAGGGAGTCTTTTCAGCTTGTTTTTGGCGGCTTGCAGACATGGAATTGACAGGAGATAAGGATTTATATTCCTACCCCCGGAAATAGCGTTCTAAAGCGTAACAAGAAAGAAAACAAAAAGTGGTGTGTTGGACGCAATTCAGTAAAAAAGACAGTGGAAATAATCTTTAAATCTGCTATAATAAATACAGGCATATCAAGGCTCTTTCCGACACAGAAAGGAGCAAAAACAATGTCGGAGAAAAGACGTGATAATAAAAACCGCATTTTGCGTTCGGGAGAGAGCCAGAGAAAAGACGGGAGATATGCTTACAAATATACCGATACTTTTGGTAAAGTGCAATTTGTCTATGCGTGGAAGTTAGTGCCTACGGACAAGACCCCTGCCGGAAAGCGTGACGATATATCCCTTAGAGAAAAGGAAAAAGAGATACAGAAAGACCTTGACGATGGGATAGACACGACCGGAAAGAAAATGACCGTCTGCGAGCTTTACGCGAAGCAGAACCGCCACCGAGGGAACGTAAGGCATAACACCACAAAGGGGCGCGAACGGCTGATGAAGCTGCTGGAAGCGGATAAACTTGGTCCCTGCCCCATTGACAGTGTGAAGCTGTCCGACGCGAAAGAATGGGCGTTGCGCATGAAAGAAAAGGGAATATCCTACAAGACCATAAGCAATGACAAGCGTTCTCTGAAAGCTGCTTTTTACACAGCGATACAGGACGACTGTATAAGGAAGAACCCCTTTGACTTCCAGCTAAACACCGTGATCGAGGACGACACAGAGCCGAAAGTACCTCTCACAGCGGAACAGGAAGAAAGCCTTTTATGCTTTATGCAAAATGATAGCGTCTATCAGAAATACCGTGATGAAGTTATCATACTGCTGGGGACAGGGCTTAGGATTTCCGAACTCTGCGGGTTGACTGAAACTGATCTTGACTTTGAAAACCGGGTAATCAATGTAGACCACCAGCTTTTACGGAGCGCGGAAACAGGCTACTACATAGAGAAGCCCAAAACACAGAGCGGTATCAGACAAATTCCAATGAGTGAAAAAGTGTATGAAGCGTTGGGGCGCGTGTTGGATAACTGCAGGGGAGCGAAAACGACCACCATTGACGGTTACAGCAATTTCCTTTTCCTTAACCGGGACGGTTGCCCAAAAACGAATGTGAACTATGCGACCATGTTCCGGGGGCTTGCAAAGAAGTACAACAAGTGCCATGAGGAAGCCTTACCCAAAGTAATGACACCCCACACCCTGCGCCATACGTTCTGCACCAACTTAGCCAATGCCGGAATGAACCCGAAAGCGTTACAGTATATCATGGAACACTCCAATATCACAATGACGCTGAACTATTACGCACACGCAACATTCGCTTCCGCAAGGGCTGAAATGGAAAGACTGATTGCATAGTCGTCAGCAGAATTTACTACTTTTTTACTACTGCCCAGAGGGAAAACATAAGGGATTATAAGAGTATATGTGAACTTCTCTCCATATCTGAAATGCCGGAAAAGCCCGGGAATACGGGCTATACCGACATATAAGAACTTCTAAAGAGATAATCTAATTTTACCAATAATTTTATTTTAAAAGTTTTTGCTTAAAAATTTTATCAAAAATGGTTTTACTTTTAATAGTAATTTTTATATACAGTACAATAAAAACGACATTTCAAGAAAAGGAAAAGCCACGCCGAAGGCGTTTTGCAAATTTCAAAAAAATTTGCATTTGGGGTTTGGAGGTGCTGAATGTCCAGTGAACATTCGTTTAGTACCGACCGGAGCGAAGCGTAGACACGCCCCAATAAGCATGGAAAGGGATATCCCTTTCCCCTGCTTGCAATTGGTGCAGACCTTCGTTTATATGCAATTTTTTATGTTTATATTTATTTTTAATTCATTCAAAAATGAATTTTAAAATTATCAAAAAGATTAAGCTCTATTATTATCTTTTTGAAGCAATTTTTTTAATAGGAAAGTCAAATTTAAAAATAAAAATTTATGAAGTAAAATAATAAAGAAAAATTGTAACATTGAAATATAAAAATATTGGTATTATAATAAACATAAAAATTATGAAGTATTAGAGGTGTAAAAAATGGCAGTTACATTACAACAAATTGCAGAGTTAGCCGGCGTTTCAAGAGGAACAGTTGATAGAGCATTAAACAACAGAGGTCGCATTAAACCAGAAGTGGAACAAAAAATTAAACTGATTGCCAAAGAATTGGGTTATCAGCCAAGCCTCGCTGGTAGAGCACTTGCTATGGCAAAAAAAAATATAAAAATAGGTGTTATATTACAATCAGCAAAAACGCCATTTATGCAGGAAGTTTTAAAGGGACTAGAAGCAGCCAAAAAAGAAGTGGAAAACTTAGGTGCAACAGTTGATATACAAAAAATAGATGGCATTAATGCTGGAGAAGTAGTATCTATTATGGAAAAAATGAAAGAAAACAATGTAAGCAGTATTGCACTTTCTCCTTCAGAGGACAGGTATTTAATGCAAACGATAAATCAGTTTTCAGAAGAATATCATATACCTGTTTTAACATTTAATTCTGACTTAGAAAATACTTCTCGCATTTGTTTTATTGGACAGGATACCAAAAAAAGTGGACAAACTGCGGCTGGGCTGATGGGAGAAATTTTAAATGGAAATGGAGAAATTATGATTATTTCTGGCTATGAAGAAAATCTTTCCTTAAAAAATAGAGCAAATAGCTTTGTGGAGGAAATAGAATTGTGTTATCCAGATATCAAAATTATAGGGGTAAGATATGGCTATGATGATAATTGGGTAGCGGAAAAAATTACAGAAGAAGCTCTAAAAGAGTATACAAATATTAGAGGATTTTATATTACTGGTTCTGGTGTTGTAGGGGTTTGTAAAGCAATTAAAAATGCACAAAAAGAAAAAGAAATAAAAGTAATTGCAAATGATTTTATAGAAGAAAATATTCATTGGCTTTTAAATGGTACTATTAATTTTTTAATTGGACAAGATGCTTATACACAAGGTTATGAGTCTGTACTATCTTTATTTCGAAAATTTTTTTATGGAGAAGAACCGAAAAATGAATTTCAATATACAGAAATATTTATCAAAACAAAGTATAACATATAAAATGTGCACGAGTACATAATAAATCATTTTTATTTCTTATAAAAATACAAAATACTTGTTTTTCATATTGGGAAAAAATAGATATTTATACCAATAATAAACAAGTATTTTATTTTATTTTTAGTAAAAATAAAATAATAAAATAGGGAATTGTAAAATCTAATAAAAAAAAGCAGAATATCTTGTGAAAAAGGCATATTGCGTTCACGTGCATAAATATGATAGTATAACAACAACAAAACAAAATAAGTAAGAGAAATCATAAAAGGAGGAATTTGTTATGTTAAATGTAGGTGTAATTGGTTGTGGCGGAATGGGAAAAGACCATATCAAAAGATTAACAGAAAAAATTCAAGGGGCACAAGTGGTAGCAGTGTCAGATGTTTTTGAGGAAAGTGCAAAACAAGCAGCAGCAATCTGTGGGGCAAAAGTTTATACAGATGCAAACGCTCTAATCAATGATAGTAATGTAGATGCTGTATTTATTGTATCACCTGGTTTTGCTCATGTTGATTCCCTTTTAGAAGCAATCAAGGCAGGTAAAAGAATTTTTTGTGAAAAGCCTCTGTGTACAACCGCAGAAGATTGCTTGAAAGTAGTAGAGGCAGAAGTAAAAGCAGGCAAACATCTTATTCAATTAGGATTTATGAGAAGATATGACAAAGGATATATGCAAGTAAAAGAGGCTTTAATCTCTGGAGAATATGGCGAGCCTTTGATGTTGCATTGTACACATAGAAATCCAGAAGTTGGAACAAATTATAACACTCCTATGGCTGTGCACGATACCGCAATTCATGAAATAGATGTATTACATTGGTTAGTTGATGATGAATATGAATCTGCACAAGTAATATTACCAAAAGTAACAAAATATTCTCATTCAGAGTTGAAAGACCCTCAAATTATGCTTCTTCGTACTAAAAAAGGAGTTTGTATTGACGTAGAAGTATTTGTAAATTGTAAATTTGGATACGATATTAACTGTGAAGTAGTTTGTGAAGATGGTGCAATTAAAATGCCATCTCCAATTTATCCAAGTATTCGTAAAAATGCAGCCGTTGCTACAACAATAGATACTGACTGTTTTGTAAGATTTAAGGATGCTTATGATGCAGAAGTGCAGGCTTGGGTTGATGATGCAGCACAAGGTGTTATCAATGGACCAAACGCATGGGATGGCTATTTAGCAGCAATTACTGCAGATGCTTTGGTAAAAGCACAACAAACAGGCGGCATTGAAACCATTAAAGCAGCTGTTGAAAAACCAGAATTTTATAAATAAGGAGGAAGCGAAATATGAAAATAGGATTTAATGAAGCGACAGCATTAGAATGTAAAGGACAATCTTTGATTGCTGACCTTGAAATGTGTGAAAAATATGGATTTGATTACATAGAAATTCGTTTTGACTGTATCAGAGAATATTTAGAAACAAATACATTAGAAAATTTAGCAAATTGGTTTCAAAGTCACCATTTAAAACCATGGGCATATAATACTTTGATTTTCTTTAACCAAAGAGATAAAGCTGGAGAAAAAGAAATTGATGAGGAAGTAGACTTTATTATGGAAGTTTCCAAGGCAATCGGCATGAAAATGTTGATTACAGTACCTTCTTTTGATGTAAAAGATAAATCTGTCAGTGAAATCAAAGCAGAAGCTGTAGAAAGATTGCGTTATCTTTCTGATAAAGTTGGAAATGATATGAAAATATCACTTGAATTTTGTGGTGCACCAAACTGCTCTATTAATCAATTTGGTACAGCTTATGACGTTGTAAAAGCAGTTGACCGTCCTAATGTTGGAATTACAGTAGATACCTTCCATTTTCATGAAATGTGCTCTAAATTAGAAGATTTAAAAGCAGCAGATGGAAATAAAATATTTGCTTATCATTTAAATGATTGTGAAGATTTGCCTTTAGGCTCTTGCGGAGATGACAAGCGTTTATGGCCAGAAGAAGGCGTTGTTGACCATGCTGGCATTGCTTCCGCTTTGAAACAAATTGGTTTTGATGGTGTATGTACCATTGAAGAATTCCGTCCTGAATACTATGCAATGTCTCATGAAGAAAATGTAAAAAAGGCTGCTGAAGTAACAAAGAAATTTGTAAAAAAATATTTTGGATAAATAAAAAACGGCTGCCTTTTGTCTAAGGCAGTCGTATTAATAAAAAATGATTGGAGGGGAAATGTATGGTACAAGGAGGTATTCCAGAATTATTAAACTTTAAACAAAAAGGCAAAGATATGAATGAGTTTATTAAAGTACCATTGTCAGAAAAGCTGTCATATTGTTTTGGTGACCCTGCATTAACATTGATGTATACTATGACGACCACATTGTTAATATATTTTTATACTAATGTTGTAGGAATTTCGTCTGGTTCTGTTGGTATGATAATGCTTTTGTCTAGGGTGTTTGATGGTTTTTCTGATGTGCTTATGGGAACCATTATTGACCGTACCCATTCAAAATATGGAAAGGCAAGAATATGGATATTAAGACTTGCCATTCCTTATGCTTTGGCTGCAATTTTATTGTTTACCATGCCAAATGTGGGTGATATGGGAAAAATAATCTATGCTTTTGTCACTTATAACATTATGAATACAGTAGTATATACTGCAATCAGCCAACCATTTCATGCTTTAGGCTCTTTGATGAGTCGTGACAGAAAAGAAAGAGATACCATTTGTAATATTCGTATGGTATTATCCATTACAGCAAGTATGGTAATTACTGCATTTACATTACCTATCATAAATCAAGTTGCTGCACTTATCCATAACACACAAGCCGCATGGATTATTGTGACTGCTGTTTATGCAACTGTTTCTGTATTTGTGTTAATCAATACATATTGTACTTGTACAGAGAGGGTAAAAGCAGCGGCACAAGAACAAAAATCTGACATTCCATTTTTAACAGCTTTTAAAGCAACTATTACAAATAGATATTTTTTAATTGCTTTAGGGCTTATGATTTTTTATACTGCTTATCAAATTATTATAGGTACAGATTTAACCTATTACTGTCAATATGTTTTAAATGATGTTAATTTAGTAATGCCTTTATCCGCAGCAGAAAAAATAGCAACCATTATTGGGATTGCCATGCTGCCGAAAATACTTCCGAAATATGGAAAACGAAATTTAATTTGTGCAGGTTGTATATTAGGTATCGCTGGACAACTTGTATTCCTTTTAAATATTACAAGTGTACCTTTAGGAATTTTAACTTGTATTATGAGAGGCTTTGGTATCGCACCATTTTATGGAACACAATATTCTTTACCAAGTGATGCAATAGAATACGGACATTGGAAAACAGGTGTCCGTGTAGAAGGATTGATGTTTTCCTCTATGAGTATGGGACAAAAAGCAGGTTCTGGTTTTACTTCTGCGATTATGGGTGCTATTCTTTCTTTTGCTGCATTTGATGGATTAAAAGCAACAGCAGCAGAACAAACAGTTGAAGCAATCACTGCAATCAAAGGTTTTTATTTATATGTACCTATCGCAATATGGGTTATCATGTTTTTAATTGCTGCTTGTTATAAATTAGATAAAACATATGATAAAATGATGCGAGAACTGATTGCAAGGGAAGGCAAAAATTTAGAAAATATAGAGCAACAAACAAATACTGATAGAAATGGAAATGAAATCAATGTTGCAATAGGTCGTTTATATGGTGCAAGTGGAAAAAAAGTAGCAGAAGGTGTTTCAAAAGCATTAAACTGCCGCCTTTATGATAGACAAATTATATGTCTTATGGCTGAAAAATTTGGTATGGATTCCTATTCTATGAAAGATATTGAAAACTACTTTGACTCCTATAATGAACAGCAAGAAATTACATTTTCACCCTATGCCTATGGAAATGCAGGCACTGCTGGAGATTTGACAGCAAGTGATATGTTTAAGGTACAAACAAAAATTATTAGAGAATTATCTGTAAAATCACCTGGTGTATTTTTAGGCAGATGTGCTAATTTTATATTAGAAAATAAACCGCATACGTATTCCTTTTTTTTGTATGCTGATGATGAATATAGACAAAAAGAAGCAGCAGAATACTATAAAGAGGAAAGCTTAAAAGACTTAGATAAAAGAGATGAACAAAGAAATCATTATTATCAAAAGTTTACTGGAACGCAAAGAAATGACCCACAATATTATGATATGGTTATCAATGTGGGTAAAGTTGGAGTAAACAATGCCATAAATATGATATTGAATTACATAAAACAAAAAGAAATGGAGTGAAAAAACGATGTTAGATAAAAATAAAGTGAAATTGGGCATTGCTCCGATTGCATGGACAAATGATGATATGCCAGATTTGGGAAAAGAAAATACTTTTGAACAGTGCGTTAGTGAAATGGCACTTGCAGGATTTACAGGTTCAGAGGTAGGTGGAAAATATCCTACAGATACTGTTGTTTTAAAAAAGGCTTTAGATATGAGAAAGATAGAAATATGTAATCAATGGTTTTCTTCTTTTTTGATTTCAAAACCATATGAACAAACAGAAAAAGAGTTTATCAAGGCAATAGACTTTTTACATACTATGGGAGCGAAAGTAATAGGTGTTTCAGAACAAAGTTACAGTATACAAGGAAAATTAGACCAACCTGTTTGGGAAGGCAAATACATAATGAATAACGAGGAATGGAAATTATTAACGGATGGATTAAATAAGTTAGGAAAAATTGCCAAAGACAAAGGCATGACATTGACATTCCATCATCATATGGGTACAGTGGTACAAACAGAACAAGAAATTGATAAATTTATGGAAATGGTAAATCCAGAATTGGTATATTTATTGTTTGATAGCGGACATTTATCATTTGCAGGAATAGACCCTGTAAAAGTATTAAAAAAATATGTAAATCGTGTAAAACATGTACATTTAAAAGATATTCGCAGTGATATGGTTGAAAAATCCAAAAAAGAAAAATGGAGCTTTTTAAAAGGAGTACGAGAAGGTGTTTTTACCGTTCCCGGAGATGGTGATGTAAACTTTGAGCCAATTTTTGAAGTATTGGAAGATGCTAATTATGAAGGTTTTGTTGTAGTAGAGGCAGAACAAGACCCAGCAAAAGCGAATCCTTTAGAATATGCTTTAAAAGCAAGAAAATATATTGCAGAAAAAACTGGTCTTTAAGGAGGTATGATTTATGAAAATAGCATTTGACGTTGATGTATTAGCAAAACAAATGGACATCAATAGAATGGTACACCAAGTTGCCGATTGGGGCTATAAATATATTGAACAATCTCCTCATCCTCGCATTAATCCATTTTATAAACACCCTTTGTTTTCCAAAGAATGTGAAATGGAATACAGGAAAGCATTAAAAGAAACTGGTGTTGAAATTTCTTCTTTTATTGTAGTGTATCGTTGGTCAGGTCCTACAGAAGAACAAAGACAATTTGCTGTAGCAAATTGGAAAAGAATGATACAAATTGCAGCAGATATGGGGGTACAGGTTATTAATACAGAATTGTCGGGTGACCCAAATCAGCAGGAAATTTGTAATGGTATGTGGTTTAAATCTATGGAAGAGTTGCTTCCTATTATTGAAAAAGAAGGGATTAGAGTAGAAATACAATCGCACCCATATGATTTTTGTGAATTAAACAATGAAACTTGTGACATGGTAAAATCTTTCCGCTCCAAAAATTTAGGATATGTTTATTCTTCTCCTCACGGATTTTTCTATGATGAGGGAAAAGGTGATGTGCGTTCTATGCTTCGCTATGCAGGTGATGAATTAACACATGTATTATTTGCAGATACTTTTAATCAAACATTAGATTGTCGTTATATATTAAATCCACCATGGTTAAATGGTAGAGGAAAAGCAGATGTTACAGTGCATCAACATTTAGCAATGGGAGAAGGCGATGTTGATTTTGATGGTATATTCCAAACATTGAGAGAAATGGATTTTGCAAATAAACAATTAAAACCTAATGCTCCAAAAGCAGGCGGAGACAATATTGCTTGTGTATCTATGTTTGGTTTTCCAGAAAAAATGAATAAACAAGCCCCAGAAGCAAGAGAAAGAATTGAAAAAGAATTGTTAAATAAATAAAATCAAAAAAGAAAAAAGAACAGAAAATATAACATTTTGCTGTTCTTTTTTCTATATTATTTGCTAATATATTTTAGTGCTTCTTCTTTGGAAAATCTATAAAATAACATGAGTTGTTTCAATGCAGTATTTTCTTCCATATTAATGTTTCAAAATACTGTAATAAATGCTTTGATACATGGAAAGTTTAGAAACTCGAAAGGTTACACTATATTCCTTTTTTTATTTATTATAGCACAGAATTGACAGATTATTTGTATTTCTTTTTACTTTTATCTATTTATGTTGTAGAATAATAATATCATTGTGTGCCATAACAAAATATGCGTGCATATTAAAAGGTAGGTGTAAAAGATTATGAGAGTAACAATACAACAAATTGCAGACAAAGCAGGCGTATCTCGAGGAACAGTTGACAGAGCATTAAATAATAGAGGAAGAATTGCCCCTGATGTAGCAGAGAGAATAAAAAATATTGCAGAGGAATTAGGATATACTCCCACAATTAGAAAAAAATCAGAAATAAAAAAGAAAAAAATAAAAATAGGTATTATCAATCAACTTGCAAAATCTTCCTTTATGTTAGAGGTAAACAAAGGAATACAGCAAGCAAAAGAGGAATTAGCAGAATGGGGCATTGAAATTATTGTAAAAGAAGTACTTTCTGTAGATGAGAAAATACAGTTAAAATATATAGAAGAACTTGCAGAAATAGGTATTGATGGTTTAGCAATTATGCCTGTAAATTGTGAAAGTATTCGTTTAAAATTAAATTGGCTAATAGAACAAAAAAAAGTACCTGTTGTTACATTTAATTCCGATATTGTAGGAACAAAAAGATGTTGTTTTGTAGGAATGGACAACCAAAAAAGTGGACAAACAGCAGCAGGTTTGATGAATATGTTAACAGGTGGAGTTGGAAAAATTTTAATTATTACGGGATTTTTCAGCAATTCTGTAAATAATGCAAGAGTAGATGGATTTATAGAAGAAGTCAAAAAAAACTATACACAATTAAGTATTGCAGGAGTGCAGGCAAGTTTTGACGAAGCAGAAGAAGTAGAACGTATTATTGAAAATACAATAAAAGATGTTTCTGGAGTGAATGGAATATTTGTTGTATCAGGTGGACAGTCTGGAATTGCTAAGGCTTTTGAAAAACTAAATATAGAAAAAAGACCTCATGTAATTATATATGATAAAACGCCTAAAAATGAAAAAATATTAATAGATAATGTTGCAGATTTTTTGATTGACCAAAACAGCTATATACAAGGTTATCGTCCTCCTTATATTTTAGCAAATATATTAGGAAAGGGACAAATACCCAAAAGCGAGTTTTTATATACAGATATCAATATTAAAACAAAATATAATTTGTAAATAAAGAAAAGAGCAGTATTTTGATAAGAATACTGCTCTTTTTTTATGCTTTGCGTGCAAAAAGCACGCAAACAGTATAAAAAATTGTTGTATTTACTAAAAAAATATATTGTTTATTATACAGTGTGCAGAAAAATAAAAAATCATCAAAAAATACTTGCACGCAATATATTTGCGTGCTATAATAAATCAAACAAAAGTGAATAGAATAAATGCACGCAAACAAAGTAAATAGAATGGAGGCTATCACATGAAATATATTGAATTTGATGAAGCAAGAAGACTTGATTTAATACTTTTGGGCAGAGTAACCATTGATTTTAACCCAGCTTATAATGACCAAGTAAAAGAAGACTTTAAGCCACTAAAAAAGGTACATATGTTTGAAAAATTTGTAGGAGGTTCTCCAGCAAACATAGCAGTAGGCGTTACAAGACATGGTTTAAAAGCGGGATTTATAGGAAAGGTTTCTGCTGACCAATTTGGAGAATATGTAGTTGATTATTTTAATGAACAAGGAATTGATACCTCTCATATTACAAGATGTACCAATGGTGAAAAATTAGGATTAACTTTTACAGAAATGCTTTCCAGCAAAGAAAGCAGTATATTGATGTATAGAAATTGCATTGCAGATTTGCAGTTATCTGTGGAAGACATAGACGAGGAATATATTAAAAGTGCAAAAGCGATATTGGTTTCTGGTACAGCATTAGCGGAAAGTCCTTCCAGAGAGGCAACATTAAAAGCAGTTATGTTAGCAAAGAAAAATAATACAAAGGTTATTTTTGATATAGATTACAGAGAATATAATTGGAAAAATACAGATGAAATTTCCATTTACTACTCTATAGTTGCAAAAGAAGCAGATATTATTATGGGCTCTAGAGAAGAATTTGATTTGACAGAAAAACTGATACAGCCAAACAGAACAGATAAACAAACAGCAGAAGCATGGCATGGATATAATGCAAAAATCGTAGTAATCAAGCATGGTATGAAAGGCTCTACTGCTTATACTTGTGACGGTCAAGATTTTTCTATTAAGCCATTCCCAGTAGAAGCAAGAAAAGGTTTTGGCGGCGGTGATGGATATGGTTCTGGATTTTTATATGGATTGTATCAAGGCTGGGAAATCATTGATTGCTTGGAATTTGGTTCCGCAGAAGCATCTATGATGGTAAGAAGCAACAACTGCTCTGACTCTTTACCAAATGCAGAACAAGTAAAACAATTTATAAAAGAAGAAAAAGAGCAATATGGCGAAATGATTGCAAGAGTATAAAAAGGAGGGTGTGTTTATGGAAAATACAATTAAATTGACAGTTGCACAAGCCATTGTAAAATTTTTAGATAATCAATATGTATCTATGGATGGAAAAGAAACAAAATTTGTAGAAGGATTTTTTACCATATTTGGACATGGCATTGCTGTTGGATTAGGAGAGGCACTTGACACAAATCCAGGACAATTAAGAGTCATGCAGGGAAGAAATGAGCAAGGTATGTGTCATGTTGCAACAGCATTTGCAAAACAAAGTAACAGAAGAAAAATAATACCATGTACAGCTTCTGTTGGTCCTGGTTCTGCAAATATGATAACAGCTTGTGCAACTGCAACTGTAAATAATATTCCTCTTTTGGTATTTCCAGCAGATACCTTTGCCTCAAGACAGCCTGACCCTGTATTACAGCAGTTAGAACAAAGCAACAGTTTAGCAACAACTACAAATGATGCTTTTAAACCAGTTTGTAAATATTGGGATAGAGTTGTAAGACCAGAGCAGTTAATGACAGCACTTATCAATGCAATGAGAGTATTGACAGACCCAGCAGAAACGGGTGCTTGTTGCATTGCAATACCACAAGATGTAGAGGGAGAAAGCTATAACTATCCAGAATACTTTTTTGAAAAGAGAGTACACAGAATTACAAGACCTGTTGCAGTAGAGGAAGAATTAGAAGACATTACAGAAGTAATTGCAAATGCAAAAAAACCGATTATTGTAGTAGGTGGTGGCGTAAGATATTCTGAAGCAGGAGAAACTGTAGAAAAATTTTGTGAAGAATTTCATATACCATTTGGAGAAAGCCAAGGTGGAAAAAGTGCTTGTAAATCCAGTCACCCTTATTGTTTAGGCGGTATTGGCGTAACAGGAACTTATGCAAGCAATATTATTGCAAAACAGGCAGATGTTGTTATTGCCATAGGAACAAGATTGTCTGACTTTACAACAAGTTCTAAAAGATTATTTTTAAATAAAGATGTAAAATTTGTTACAATAAATAATTGTCGTTATCATGCTTATAAAATGGATGCAGTAAAAGCAGTAGGTGACGCAAAAGTAACTGTAGAGGCTTTAGCAGAAAAATTAAGAAAACGTAACTATCAGTCAGCATACACAGAGGAAATACAAAAAGCAAAACAAGTATGGGATAAAGAAATGCAAAAACTTGCTTCCATTGCATATACAGGAGAGGATTTTGAACCTTTAATTAAGGCAAGAGATTTGCGTACCATACCAGAATTTGTAAAATTAACAGGTGGAAAAATTACACAAACAGCAGCACTTGCGACAATAAACAGAATTATTGATAAAAATGCTGTTATGATTACAGCAGGCGGTTCTTTACCAAGTTGTATGCAAAGAGTATGGACAACAGATAAAAGAGGCGGATACCATGCAGAATATGGTTATTCTTGTATGGGATATGAAGTAGCAGCAACATTAGGAGCAAAATTTGCAGAACCAGAAAATGAAGTTTATTGCGTTGTAGGCGACTCCAGTTTTCAAATGTTGCATAGTGAAATTATGACAATTATACAGGAAAAACAAAAAGTTAATATTATACTGTTTGATAATTGCGGATTTGGCTGTATTAACAATTTAGAAATGAATCATGGTGTTGGAAGTATTGCAACAGAGTTTCGTTATACAGATGGCAAAAAACCAGTAGGAGATTTAATACCAGTGGACTATGCCAAAATTGGAGAAGGGTATGGCTTAAAAACATATACTTGCAAAACAATACAAGAATTAGAAAATGCTTTAGAAGATGCAAAAAAACAAAACATTGCTTGTTTATTTGATTTAAAAGTTATACCAAAAACAATGACAGACGGGTATGAGTCATGGTGGAATGTAGGTATTGCTACAACATCAACAAAGCAGTCTGTCAATGAGGCTTGTGAAAAAGTGATGGAAGGTAGAAGGGAAGCAAGAAAATATTGATAAGGAGATAAAAATATGAAAGTATTTGGCTATCCAAAATTTGATGAAAATAACGAAAAAACACTTACAACTTATGACAATGAGTATCAAGCTATGATGATGGATGTACGCGTTTATCGTATGAGTGCAGGAGAAACAAGAGTATTTCAAAAAGCAGAGGAAGAAACAGCGATATTGCTTCTTTCAGGAAATGTTGTATATCACTATCATAATTTTCAGCAAAAAGCAAGTAGAAAAGATGTATTTACAGAAGGACCTTACTGTGTTCATGTCTGTAAAGATACAAAAGTAGAAGTAGTTGCAGAAAGTGCTTCAGAAATATTAGTACAGTGTACGAAAAATGATATTATTTTTGACGCAAAATTTTATCAACCAAAAGACGCACCTTGGGGATATTCTTGTGTGGGAAAATTTGGAAATGTGGCAAAAAGACGTGTAAATACGATATTTGACCATGATATTGCACCATATTCTAATATGGTATTAGGAGAAGTGTTAAATGATAAGGGAAATTGGTCAGGATATTTGCCACACAGACACCCACAGCCAGAAGTATATTATTTTAAATTCGACCGCCCAGAAGGATTTGGAGCAAGTTTTGTAGGAGAGAGTGTATTTAAAAGTGTAGATGGCAGTTTTTCTGCTATTCCGGGAGGAGAGTTACACCCACAAGCAGTTGCTCCAGGTTTTCAAATGTATACTTGTTGGATGATACGCCATATAGAAGGTAATCCATGGCTGCAAACAGACCGTTGTGAAGATGAAAGATATATCTGGTTACATGATAGTTTATAAAATAGATAGGAAAACAAAATATAAAAAATAGAAAGGAAGTTTTTATTATGGCAAGAGAATTTATTGTACCAAGTCAAATTATTTCAGGTTCAGGTGCATTAAATATGGCAGAGGAGTCTTTAAAGAGTTTAGGAAAAAAAGCAATGATTGTTACAGATACTGTTATGATTGATTTGGGAAACTGTGCGAAAGTAGAAACAGCTTTAAAAAATCAAGGTATTGACTATGTCATTTATTCTGAAATATTAGGTGAGCCTACCGATACTATGATTGAAAAGGGATTAAATTTATACAAAAAAGAAAATTGTGATTTCTTAGTTGCACTAGGTGGAGGAAGTCCTATTGACTCTATGAAAGCAATTGGTTCATTGGTAGTAAATGGCGGAAATATTTCTGATTATATGGGAAAAGTCATTGATGTAGCAGTACCTCCTATGGTGGCAATCCCTACTACTGCTGGTACTGGTTCTGAAGCAACACAATTTACCATTATTACAGATACCAAAAAGAATATTAAAATGCTTTTAAAAGGAAAAGTATTAATTCCAAAATTGGCAATTATTGACCCACAATTTACTATGACAGCACCACCAAAAGTAACAGCAGCTACCGGTTTAGACGCACTGTGCCATGCAATAGAAGCATATACTTCTAGAAAAGCGCAAACATTATCTGATACTTTTGCATTGTCTGCAGTAGAACGTATATTCAAATATTTACCTATTGCGTTCCATGATGGAAAAAATGAAGAAGCAAGAGTGCAGATGTCTGTTGCAGCTTTAGAAGGTGGTATTGCATTTAATAATGCCTCTGTTACTATCATTCATGGTATGAGTAGACCAATCGGTGCATTGTTCCATGTAGCACATGGTTTATCAAATGCTATGCTCATGAAAGAATGTTTAAAATTTGCCTTAGAAGGAGCATATGACCGTTTTGCAGTATTGGGTAGAAAAATAGGTGTTGCAACAGCAAGCGACAGTGACAAAGTAGCAAGTGAGAAATTTTTAGTAGCTGTGGAAAATATTACAAAAGAATTAGAAACACCAACATTAGAGCAATTTGGTATCAATAAAGAGGAATTTTTTAATCAAATTGATAAAATGGCATTTGATGCCATGGATAGTGGAAGCCCTCAAAATACAATGAGAGAAGTAACAGAACAAGATGTAAAACAAATTTATAAAAATTTATGGTAATTTTTATAAAGCATTTACAAAAATAGGAGGTATAGTATGCCACTTGTAAAAATGAAAACATTGTTAGAAAATGCAAAAAATAAAAATATAGGCTGTGGAGCATTTAGCATAGCAAACATGGAAATGATAAAGGGAGCAATCAAAGCAGCAGAAGAAATGCAAACACCTATTATATTACAAATTGCAGAAGTACGTTTGAATTATTCTCCTTTACATATGATAGGCCCTATGATGGTGGCAGCAGCAAAACAGTCAAAAGTAGATGTTGCAGTACATTTAGACCACGGTTTGACATTGGAAACTGTAAAGCAAGCATTAGAACTTGGATTTACTTCTGTAATGTTAGATGCTTCTACACTTCCATTTGAACAAAATATTGAAAAAACAAAAAGTGTTGTAGCATTGGCCAAAAAATATGGTGCGACAGTAGAGGCAGAACTTGGGCTTGTAGGAGGTAGTGAAGACGGAAGCAGTGACCATGGTATACGCTGTACTGACCCACAAGATGCAAAAGTGTTTACAGAAAATACAAGCATTGATGCACTTGCTGTGGCAATAGGAAATGCTCATGGTAATTATTCAGTAGCACCTAAATTAGCATTTGATGTATTAGAACAAATTAAAAATAATGTTTCTATTCCTTTGGTACTTCATGGTGGAAGCGGTATTACAGACGAAGATTTTCAAAAAGCAATTTCTTTAGGAATTAAAAAAGTAAATATTGCAACTGCTAGTTTTAACAGCTTAACGAACAAAGTCGAAGAATATATTAAATCAGAAGGAAAACACAATTATTTTGATTTGAATACTGCTATGACAGAAGGAACTTATCAAAATGTAAAAAAACACATTAAAGTATTTAATATGGAAAGTCTTTCATAAGGAGGATATTAATTATGAAATTTGAAGAATTAAATGGTACATTAGAAAATATAAAAATAGAATTGGAACAAAACATATTGACAGTAACAATGAACCGCCCTAAAGCATTAAATGCTTTAAATAACCAGACATTAGATGAACTTCAAAAAATTACAGATATGATTAATGAAGATAGTGATGTCTATGGTGTGATTATTACAGGAGAAGGCAGAGGATTTGTTGCAGGAGCGGACATTGTGCAAATGCGTCCTTATAAAAGTGAACAAGGCAGAGACTATGCAGGATATGCACAAGCTACATTTAATAGAATTGAGGCAATTACAAAACCTGTGATTGCAGCGGTCAATGGTTTTGCATTGGGTGGAGGCTGTGAACTTGCTTTGAGCTGTGATATTAGAATTGCATCAGAAAAAGCAGTATTCGGACAGCCAGAAGTTACATTAGGAATTATGCCATGTTTTGGAGGTACACAACGCTTGCCTAGACTAATTGGTGCAGGACTTGCAAAAGAAATGATATTTACAGGCAGACAGGTAAAAGCCGAAGAAGCTAAAGCACTTGGATTAGTAAATAAAGTAGTGCCAGCAGAGGAATTGCTTTCTTCCGCAAAAGAAATGATGAAAGATATTTTAAAAGTATCTCCTATTGGTGTAAAATATGCAAAACTTTCTATTAATAAAGGCGGTGACATGGATTTAATGAATGCTTTGGAATTAGAAAAGGATTTAGTAGGGCTTTGCTTTGCCACAGAAGATAAAGAAATTGGTATGGAAGCATTCCTTTCTAAACAAAAACCGGCTTTCAGATAATATATTATAATAAATGTTCCAAAATTCCTACTCTTTTATGGCATGAAACGGTTTGTTATGGTTTCATGCCATATATAACATAATATAATAAAGGAGAAAAATATAATATGGAAAAAACAATTCAAATTTATTTAGCATCTATCAATGATATTAAAAAATTTGTTTCTATCATTTCAAAATATGATGGGGATTTTGATTTGATTTCTGGAAGGTATGTTGTAGATGCAAAATCCATTATGGGTATCTTTAGTTTAGATTTATCAAAACCGATACAGTTGAGTTTATCTTCTGTAATACCAGAGCTGATAGAAGAATTAAAACCATATATTATATAAAAATACATAAGAGTCTGTTTGTTTATCTATTTTCATAGAAATAAATTGGCTCTTTTTTTAATATAAAATAAAAAACATTATTGTTTTTCACATATTCAATTTTTAGTTTGAAAAAAATTAAAAATTTAAGAGATTATCAATATGAAAGTTAAAATCAAATACAATAACGAAGTATTTGAAAAAGTTATACAGTTTTGCAAGAAGAAAATAAACAATAAGAAGGGTAAAAAAATAAAAAAAGATGATTTGATACCAGAGAGCTAAGTGGTTACATAGTTCATTTATGAACTACAGATAATATTTTTTTACTACTAAAAATTTATTTACTTATTTTTTATAGAGTGTTAGATATATAAAAAGGCACCCAAAGATATAAATATAAAAATTATGGCAATCAGTTTGTTCCAATCTTACAAAAGGAAGTTGACTAACAAATAAAATTGATGGTATGTTTATTATATATCAATAAATTATTTTTCAAAATAATTACTGGTTTAATTCATACTTCAGCAACGAATGTGCTAAGCTGAGTAAGAAAGTTTGCATTACAACATTTTTAGAAATGAATAAAGTGTTGTATTTACAACGCTCTGAAAGCAAATAAGGGCATTCATATTATTTTATAAATTTATAGAAGAGATATATAATATGTAGTGTGTATATATTATTAATATAGGGTATATAATATTTTTAACTATAATAATTTTCTTTCTTAATAGTAAAATAAGGAATAAAACAAACTTCTTTTTTGAGCTGTTAAGAGAGAATTTTTTTTGCAAAATTTACATAAAAGTAGTTTTATTTTTTGATAGCAATATTATTATATAGTATAAAAAGGCAACAAAGAAATTTTCTATTTTAAACTGCTAAAAGGAAATTTTTCAATTAAAGATTTTGTTTAAAATCAATTTATTTTTAATAGTAAATATTATATATAGTATAATAAAAACGACATTCCAAAAAAAAGGAAAAGCCACGCCGAAGGCGTTTTGTAAATTTCAAAAAATTTGCATTTGGGGTTTGGAGGTGCTGAATGTCCGCTGGACATTCAGCACCGACCGGAGCGAAGCGTAGACATACATCAACAAGCGAGGAAAGAAATATCCCTTTCCCCTACTTGCACTCATTGTAGTTTTTATTTTTTGTGTAGTTTTTGATATTTCTAATTATTTTACAATTCATTTATTTATCTGAAAAAATTCTAAAAAAATTTTTACTATTTTTATTAAGAGTAAAGTAATTATTACAAAAAAGTTTAGAGTTTCTTTTTTTTAAAATTAAAAATTTATCAAAACAAAAGAGAAAAATAGAACAAAAAATAAAAATGCTCTATACTGTCAATAATATAGAGCATTTTTATTATAATTTAATAAAAAGTGGTTTAGAAGCAGAAGATGTTGTTGTTGCTTTATATCTAATTTCTATAGTAGTATTTGGATTATTTTTAATATAACCTGCAACACTTATGCTAGTTCCTTTTGAAAGTGTATGCCAAGTTGTTTCTGTGTTAGCTTTGTACATCATAGCAGTTGTCATACCATTAATTTTTTGTGTTGCACTATCATATTTTGGTGTTGTAGGTGCATTACTTCTTGCATATATTTTAATTTCTTTGGTAAGACTGTATGGACTTGTTTCGGTAGCAAATTTTCTAATATAAATACTTTTGCTTCCTCCTGTAGGAATAGCATCAATTACTGCTTTCATATCCATATTTCCACTACAATGTGTAAAGTTAACATTATTATAAGAATATTCCATTACAGACGTTGTATTTAATATTTCTGTAGTTTTATTAATAGAAACAGTAGGTGCTTTTGCTCTTGTTCCTATGGTAAAAATAGCATTTTTAGATAAAAAAGCATTATCTGTTGCTTTGTAACGGAAATAGATTTTATAACTTGCACTACGGAAATCTGTTACCATTTCTGTGCTAGTAACATTTTTCCATGTTTTTCCTAAATCTAAACTATACTGCATTGAATTATCAATACCTTTAAGCACAACATCATCTTTATATCTAGTATCATTACATACAAAACTTATTGTAGGGCCATTTGGTCTAGAAGGTATATTGACATAAGTTGCAGCAGAACAAGGTTCTGTAGTTGTTTGTTGACGACGCACATAAATATTAAATCCAATATTAGTATAGCCTAATTCAGAAAGAGGAACAGAAGGACCATTAAATGTTTTCCATGTTGTAGTTCCAGATTTTCTCCATTCATAACTTTGATTTGCTGTAAATCCTGTAAGTAATTCATTTTTATAATCAATTTTCCATGTTGGAGCAGGAGATAATTTTGGTATTGTAAATACATATGGACGAGAAGCAGAATTTGTTGTTGTTTGTTTTACACGCACTTTAATTTCTACTGCATTTTCAGTAGTTGCAAGTGATGATAAATTAATATCTTTACTAATAGAAGTCCAGCTTGATTTTGTAGGATTAAGATATTCCATACCTGATGTAACACCTGTCAACTGAAAAGTAACTTTGTCATATTTTAAACCTGTTGGTGTAGCTGCTCTTGGTAAAAGTACAATTTGTCTTTCAAAACCAGCGGGTATAGTATCTGTTGCTTTTTTTCTGATGTACAATGTTTGTTGTGTTCCAGTAGGCACTTTATCCAAAAAAGGAGCCGCACCAGTTTCTAATATTTCATCTGTTACATCAAAATATTCTCCATTATCAACTTTCATTTCATATGTTTTATCAAAAGTATATCCTACAGCTTGTACAAGGCGTTCTGTAGCAGCATCAATACGAATAATAGAAGCAGTTGGTCTTGCATAAGCAGTTATTTTTTTTGTTTGAGAAGCAGGAGCATCTCCTTGTGCTTTGTAACGAATATAATAATTTGTGTTTGCTTCTGGTGCAGCAAAAGCGATGTCACTATCTGTACAATCTATCCATGTATCTGTTTCTTCTTTGCGATATTCCATTCTGGAGTCAGCACCTGTTAAAAGTAATCCTGTTTTATTATTATCTACTATAAATTCTGGTGAGGTAGGAGCAGCAGCACTATCTCCGCTTTCTTCAGAGCCTTTTAATTTAATAACAAATACTCTAGTTACTGTTTTCATTTTATCTTGGGCAGGCTCAACGGAACATTCAAGTCTAACCTGTTTTTCTTCAGGGTCTAAATTAGTAATAACATAATCTACAGAAGACGATAATACAGCATTATTTGATGGGTCAACTTGTTCAATGTGAGTTGGACAAAAACCAAATTTACCAGCACTTAAACTAGTCTTTTCATTAAGCCCTAAGCCATCCATTCTAACATTTACAGTAACTTCATTGTTATAGTGTGTTTTTTGAGAATAGTAGGTGTATTTTTGCATATTGCTGCCTTTACCGTCTATATTCTCTCTTATAGATTCATTAGGTTTTTCTCCTATACTTTCTATATAAACACCATAATAATCTGTTAAAACACCTTGTATAGGAGCTGCTTTTTCTTGTATGTCTTCTGTTTCTATGTTTTCTGTATTTTCTGTTTCTGATTTATCAGTAATATCCTGTTTTGTTTCATCATTTACTACTTCATCATCAGTTTTGTCTTCTGTAGTTTCATCATTTATTACTTCATCATCAGTTTTATCTTCTGTAGTTTCATCATTTATTACTTCATCATCAGTTTTATCTTCTGTAGTTTCATCATTTACTACTTCATCATCAGTTTTATCTTCTGTAGTTTCATTATTTACTACTTCGTCATCAGCGTTATCTTCTATAGTTTCATCATTTACTACTTCGTCATCAGTTTTATCTTCTGTAGCTTCATCATTTACTACTTCGTCATCAGTTTTATCTTCTGTAGTTTCATCGTTTATTACTTCATCATCAGCTTCATTATTTTCTGTAGAGGGTTCTATCATAATACCTTCGTCTGAATTAATATTTTGTATTTCCCCTTTTTCGTTCATAGTAATAGAAACAGTAGGCATATCATCAATATCTTTCTGCTCATCTTCTATAGTGTCCACATCTACATCATCAATAATATTATATTCTTGTTCAATTTCTGTATCTATATCATCTATAGTATCTGCACCAAATGCCACTGTTGGTATTGCTAATGACAAACATAATACAGAACTTAATAATAAAGACATTAATTTCTTCATATATCATCAATCCTCTCTTTCTTCTAAAGCATTCATTAAATCCACAATATAATCTATTTCATAATTAAATTCTTGCTGTTGCTGGAAGTCATTAAATGTCATAGATATTTTTAATTCTTTTGCAACCGCATTAACATCAATTTTATTATTTTGCAGATATTCATACGCATATTGGGAACCAACTTCTGTACCATAAACTTTATAGTTGCGACCATGTTCAGAAGTTCCTGCGACTTGAGCCTGATAAATTACCTCCCTAATCATATAATTAATACTATATGAATCAACTAATCCTGAGGATTTTAACTCTTTTAGCAAAGAGATCTGATCAATGCCATTTTGAGGATTACCATATTCCTTTTGGATACTTTCCCATTTCTGTTCATCAGTCATTTTGTTGTAACCTTTATAAATTTGATACAAATTGTCATCTCTGATATTTTGTCTTTTTATTTCTTCAGTAAAGTGCTCAGCAACATCACTATTACCAGCAGCTCCTGCCCACTGTGCAATTAAATCTGGGAAAGCCTTTTCGTATCTTTGTATAATGACTGTATATTTTTCAATATCTGTCATACCACTAAAATCAGTAGCATCGTTTAGTTCTTTTAGTTTTTCTAGTTTTTTAAAGTCAGACTCCTCCGAAAATTCAATGCTGTCTTGTGGCTGTGTCATTTTCTGGTTTTGAATTACTTTCTCTAAACTCCCCTGAAAACTTTGCCTTTCTACTTTTTTGTCTTGCTTTGTCTGCGAAACATTTGTGTAGGAAATGCCCCCTGTTCCAATTCTAAAATCCATATTTTATTTCTCCTTTCTGTAATATAATTTTATTTTTATGATGAAATGAAAAGATTAATTTTATTAATATTTCATTCTGTAATATTATCGGCATTGCTAATGACAAACATAATACAGAACTTAATAATAAAGACATTAATTTCTTCATATATCATCAATCCTTTCTTCCTTCTAAAGCATTCATTAATTCTGTAATATAATCTACCTCATAATTAAATTCTTTTTGAACTTGAGGATCTTCATATCTTACAAATTGTTTTGTTTTTGTTGCAATTTGATTGAAGTCAATTTTATTATTTTGTAAATATTCATATGCAAATTGATCACCAGTTGAAGTTAGAAAAAGTTCCTCTTTTACATAATCTCGACCCTTACTATCAGCACCAGCATATCTAGCTTTTTGCTGTAATATAAAAAACATATGATCAACAGTATCTCTATCAATTAATCCAGAAAATTTTAATTCTGCTAGTGCAGAAATTTGTTTAATGCCATTTTGAGGATTACCATATTCCTTTTGGATACTTTCCCATTTCTGTTCATCAGTCATTTTGTCGTAACCTTTATAAATTTGATACAAATTGTCATCTCTGATATTTTGTCTTTTTATTTCTTCAGTAAAGTGCTCAGCAACATCACTATTACCAGCAGCTCCTGCCCACTGTGCAATTAAATCTGGGAAAGCCTTTTCGTATCTTTGTATAATGACTGTATATTTTTCAATATCTGTCATACCACTAAAATCAGTAGCATCGTTTAGTTCTTTTAGTTTTTCTAGTTTTTTAAAGTCAGACTCCTCCGAAAATTCAATGCTGTCTTGCGGCTGTGTCATTTTCTGGTTTTGAATTACTTTCTCTAAACTCCCCTGAAAACTCTGCCTTTCTACTTTTTTGTCTTGTTTTGCCTGCGAAACATTCGGGTAGGAAATACCCCCTGTTCCAATTCTAAAATCCATACTTCGTTACTCCTTTCTGTAATATCATTTTATTTTCATAATGAAATGAAAAGATTAATTTTATTAATATTTCATTCTGTAATATTATCGGCATAGCTAATGACAAATATAATACAGAACTTAATAATAATGACATTAATTTCTTCATATATCATCAATCCTTTCTTTCTTCTAAAGCATTCATTAAATCCACAATATAATCCATTTCATAACCTAATTGTTGCTTTTGTTGTATTTGTGTATTAATATCACCAAAATCTGCACGTAATGTTATAGATGTCATTGCTTCCTCTTTAACACTATTAAAGTCTATTTTATTATTTTGTAGATGTTCATAAGCATATTGCCAGCCAACTTCTGTACCATAAATTTTATAGTTTAATCTGCTTTTAGAGGTTATCAATTTATTATTAACAAAAGAAAGTTCAGAATGGCAAGGAACAGTAACAGAACTGGTTGAAAAATTGTCCAATATGCACATACAAACAAGTGTGATTACTAGATAAAATTTTTATTGAAAAGCACTTTATTTTTAATAGTAAAATTTATATACAGTGCAATAAAAATAACATTTCAAAAAAAAGAAAAGCCACGCCAAAGGTGTTTTACAAATTTCAAAAAAATTTGCATTTTGGGTTTGGGAGTGCTAAGACCACTGGACATTTAGTATCAACCGAAGCGTAGACACACCCCAACAAGTGGGGAAAGGAATATCCCTTTTTTCTGTTTGCAATTGATGCAATTTTGAATTGTATACAATTTTTTATCACTTCTAGTAATTTCCAATTTATTGATTAGCTTTGAAAATTAATGATAGTATTTTTGTTATTTTATGAAAATTTTGACACACAATATAAAATATGATAGTATTATAATACCATACAAAACAATTTGTTTAATGAAAGGAGGAAAAAGTATGGGAGATTTAATTAGAGTTTCAGATGCAGAAATGAAAGTGATGGAAAAAGTTTGGGAAAAGGGAGAGATGATTACTGTTTCAGAATTAATTTCTATGTTGACAAAAGAAGAAAAAGAAGGCATATGGATTTATCAAAAAGTAGCAACTTTTTTAACCCGTCTTGAAAAAAAAGGCATGGTTTCAAAAACGAAAAAGGATAAATTAGTATATTATTATCCTTTAATTAGCAGAGAACAATATAATGAAGATGCTGCAAAAGAATTAGTGAATACAAGATTTGGAGGTTCTTTAAAAGGATTTTTAACCGCTTTTTCTAAAAACAATATGAGCAAAAAGGAAATAGAAGAAGTAAAGGAGTGGATAAATCATTTTAATCATCAATAATATTTTTATGTTAGCTGTCATGGCGTCTATATGCGGTTTTATGTTTAGTATAGTCTATTTTTTATTAGCAAGATTTGTTTATCAAACGATTTCGTCAAAACTTATAATTATGATTAATATAATTGCAGTATGTTCTTTTTTAATACCATTTTGTATGATTTTATTTATACCAGAAGAAACAGAAGTATTTTTTGGCGATTATAATATTGTTGTTATGTTAAGTAATGAGTGGGAATGTTTCGTATTTGAGAAAATACATGATTTTATACAGTATATCAATATTATTTGGTTATTAGGTGTGATATTCTTTTTGTTTTTAAATATTTACGAATATATCACATTTGTTCAAAAATTAAAAAAGAAAAGTTTTCACATACAAGATGATACATGGGAAATTATCATTGAAAAAGTAACAAAAAAATGGAACTGTAATAAAAAAGTACATATTGTTGGCAATCCAGAAATTTTTGAGCCATGTGTAGTAGGAATAAAAGAACATTATATTATTATTCCAGCAAAATTAATTGATAGGCTGACAGCGGAAGAAATAGAACTCATACTAAGCCATGAATTTTTTCATATAAAACATAATGATGCTTTATTGAATTTTTTGATGGTACTCTTGACTTCTTTTCATTGGTTTAATCCTATATTTTATTTTTTAAGACAAAATTTATATGAGTATATTGAAATCAACTGTGATGAGGCAGTTACTCATGATTTTGACGAAGAAAAGAAAATGTTATACTGTAAACTTATTGTGAAAATAATAGAGGAAAGTAAACAGTATAAAAAGTGGAAAAGTTATGTTGTTTGTATTGGTGGAAGTAGTAAAAAAGAATATTTTAGGAGGATTGAATGTATTATGAGTAAAAAAAGAAAAGGAAATATTGTAAAAAATGTAGCAGTTTTAACAGTAGCATGTGCTTGGTTGTTTGAGTCAACAGCGATTGCAAAAAATATGGATTTTACGATAAGACAACTGTTTTCTAACAGAGTAGATATTACGAATGCAGAAACCACAGAAATAATACTTGGTTTAGAAATTCCTGAAGAAGAAGTGCCAGAAGTAAGAGATGCTTCTTATATAGAGCCTATTCCAGAAAATCAGCTTATTGTGGAAGACAATCCAGATATTAGCTATAAACTCTTTTTTGAAGATGGAACTTCTATACCATATTATGGAGCAGAAATGGAAGAAAGCAGAGCAAGCCATGTGCATACACTAAAAAACACTACAGCAACAAAACACACAAAATTGAAAGATGGTTCTTGTGAAACAAAATATTATGAAGCAAGATATTGTGTGGATTGTGGAATGGTTTTTTATGATAAATTGATTGAAACAGTTACTAAAAACCCTTGTAACCATTAAAAATAGAATGATTTATTTATGAATAAACTTATTTTGAAAAAAATAGTATAAAAATATTGACATATTATGTTTAATATGATAATATTATACAAAACAAGTTGTTTAATTATTATAGTGTTTTATAAAAATATAGGGGGAAAAGTTATGGTAAAATTAAAAAAATTTGTGTCTCTTTTATGTACAATGGTTTTATTATGTAGTGTATTTTCATTTCACACATTTGCAGCAACAGAAGAAATAATAGAAACAACAGAAAATGAAGGAGTAAATACTCTACAACCTCTTGAAGAAGTAGCATTACATAAAGTAGATTCTGAAGAATTTGAGATTGTAAATTTGGAAGACAATGTAAATGTTGAAACGTTTGAGGAAGAAATTGATACTTCTTCTATAAATTTAATGAGTAGAGATGCTTGGAGAATTACACAACCTATTTATGTGGGAAATGGCACTCTTGATGAATCAGTAGATTTTTATATAGTTAATGTTTCTAAAACAAGTTTTCCTTTTTTAAAATTAAATTCTGATAATGATAATTTAATGGCAGCATTTTATAAGTTAGATCCAGATGGTACTATTGGTAAGAATGCTAAATGGGGAGTATTTGCAAATAAGGGATATACTTTTTGGGATTTAAACCGTAAGGGAGAGGATGCACTTGAAACAGGACAGTATGTTATTGCTATAGGTTCAAGCACTGGAAATGAAAGAGGAGATTATACATTAATGTGGAATTGTTCTAATGAAATTAGTGTTAATGGAGAATCTCCAAAAACGCTTATAGATGTAACTTCTGATTTATCAAGAATCATTCTTTTCTATGACCTTAATACAATTATATGTAATGGAACAAATATTTTAAATAAATTAGTATGGGAAGAACATGAAACATGGTATGGTACTTATGGTTATTCTGCTAGAGATATGAAAATAACAGCAATGAAAGGAGATAATGGAGAACCAGCAGCTAGGGGAGTATATGTTGGCTCTTTCTCTAGCTCAGCTCCATATTCTACATCAAAAGCATTATTAGTTGATGTAAATCATGGTGTTTGGACATATGCTAATTCATATTATCAAAATATAGGGGGAGACGTAAAACATATTATAGATTATTTTGATGTATCTGGTCAAAAAACTCCTAGAACATTTGGAGAAGGTCCTGTTGATTTTGACTATGGTCGTAATTACATTGTAATTGATTTGAATACTTTTGAAGTATGTGAATTTTTAAGTCCATTTAACTATCACTATACACAAAATGGAGGACGTACTTTTACATTAAGCAACTTACAACAAGCTGGTTAATAAAAAATTAAAAACACTATAATAATTACATATAAAATTATTGCGAAAAAGAGAAATTAATTTTATTATTAAAGTAATCTTTTTTGCAATAATTTATTTTAATTTATTATTATGTAAGGAGGAAAGGGATATGTTTATAGGAAGAATTGGATTTCAACAAAATTTTCAAACTGGTTTTTTATCAGGGCAACAAAAAACTTTATCCAGATTACAGCAGTCTATTCAGCAGTCAAAAGTGCAAAATAATAAGGATACTTTTACACAGTCATCACACAGCACCATTTATTTAGAAACGAATAAAGGAGTAAATAGATTAACTCCGCTTACAACAGAGCCAATTCCTTGCCGTTTACTTAGTGAAGTTCATCCAGAAAGTGTAATAAAATTTGATAAACCATCTGGCTTTGCACAACACTATAACTATTCAGAAGAAGATGCTTTGATATATCAATATTACAAAAAAAATTGTTATAAATCATGGAATGTTACATCAGATAAATTCGTTATGACAGAAAATTCAACAGAGGAAGAAATCAAAAACTACACATTAAAAATGGTGGAAGTTGGTATGAATCAATTTGTAAGAGATTCTTTAAAAGACACATTAACAAAAGAAGAATTAGAAAATTTCAGACAGGAATTGATAAAAAATGGTGTAGATGATGAAATTGACTGGTGGGAAGTGAATTGTGATTCTGCTTATGTTACAATGGGTACATCACCTGAATATTTAGAGGAGGATATAGATTATATTTGCTCCAGATATGTAGCATTAAAAAACCGCATTGAAAATCAATATACTGGGGAAGAAAAAGAAAAAAATATGCAAATTCTCAATGAAATATATAACCGTAACATAGAAGATTTTGTGTCTTATTATGCGAAAGATGTTGGTAGTTTTTTTGAAAATTTGGGGCAATCAGGCGTTTCAGAAGATATGAAAAACAGTTTAAATGCAATTATAGACCAAAAAATTGCAGAATATGAAGACTATATTGCACAAAATAAAAACTTTGCTTCTATTTCAAATGAAGAAGATACTTGGCTTTATAAAGATGATATTTTTATGGCAGCTCAGCTTCGCAAAAGTATGGCAGCCTCTAAAGGCATCACAGAAAATATAGATGCAAAAAGTAAGTACGATTATAACCATAGCAGCAAATTTGATTTTTCAGAATATTTGCAAAATAATGTAAAAGGAAATATAACAGGAGAAGACTCCACATATAAAACAGAAAAAGAGTTTTCTTATTCTTTGGAAGATTTAAAATTTGCAGGAATTTATGCAAATACTATGCAAAGCTACTTAGATGTTTCTTATTGGGGATATAGTAACAAAAATAATGATATAGCATTAGGAAAACAATTTGCAGAGGAGTTTCGTAATATAAAAAGTATTACTTCAAAGCTAAATATTGGAGAAAATTTGAAAAAAACAATCGAAAAAACATTTCGACCTTTTTTAAATAAGTTGATGGATAAAATAGATAAAGGCATTGAGGAAAATAGAAAAGACCCTCTTTTGAACCTTCGACTTAGTTATATTAATAGAATTGCTGTTTTTAATGCTTTTTCTGTATAAAAATTATATAGACAGTTACTTAAAATGGCTGTCTATATTTTTTAATATAAATCTCTTCTGTGTTTTGAGTATTATTATATACATATACTTGTTATTGTATTAAGGTTTCAAGAAAGTAGTATGAAAAAATATATGGAAAATGAAAACGAAAAATCACATCATAGAATGAAAAGAATAATAGGATAGGTACAGGCTATTTTAAAAAGCCGCTTGAAGTATTGTATTTCTGAAAGTATGAAAAATGACGATGTAGAAGAAACTATGAAAAGTTTTTCAAAAGCAATGGAAAGATTTGTAAATATGAAATAAAAAAATAGCATGATAACACCTTATTGATAACAATTTGATAACATTATTTGGAATAGACCATAGATATAAGATAATAGAGAACAAATAAAACCAAATCTCCCATATAAAACTGTATAGAACTAGATTTTAATTTGAGAGTGGAAATGATAAGTTAATGAGAATAAAGCTAGTGTTTATACGGATTACAAGCAACTTTGTTTAGTAATTGGCAACGAAATGGCAATATTTTCTGAAATTACTCACAGAATAATTATTTTAAATTTATAAAACCTTACTGATTTTCAAAAAGAATTGGAAGTCAGTAAGGTTTTTTTATTCTCTTACTTATCAATTTTGTTATCCAATTCTGTTACAAAAATATTATTGATTGCTTGTGATGGAATTTTTATCCAACGGTTAAGAAGTATCAAATTTAGGGTAATTGTATCTCCATTGGTCATACTGCTCTTTTGTAATTTCACATTGTTCCAATTTTGCAAATTGCTCCTGCTATGCTTGAAATATTTGTAATAGAGAAATGTCAGATTTATCTAAATAGAATTAAAAAGATTATAGAAATGTGACACGTTTTTGTTTTTTAGTTGATAAGAGGAAATTGCCTTTTTAAACACAAAAAGCAGTAATTTGAAATAGATGTATATAACTGGTATTTAGAAACATTGTATGTACAACATTTTTAGAAACGAGTATATAAAGTAGCTAATAAATATCAATAAAATAAAAACAGCCTTCAAAAGCATTGTAGTTACAACGCTCTGAAACAAGGCATATAGCATTTTTTATCAATAATTTTCTTTCCTAGTAGTAAAAAAAGTAAAAAAATTTTTATTTTTAGCTATTGAGAAAGAATTTTTTTGCAAAATTTACATGAAAATAGTTTTATTTTTTAACAGTAATTTTTGTTGATAATACAGGAAAAAGAATTAAAAAAATTTTCTATTTTGAACTGTTAAGAGAAAATTTTTTATTAAAAAGAGCTTTATTTTTAATAGTAAATATTATATATAGTAAAATAAAAAATGATATTCCAAAAAAAGGAAAAGCCATACTGAAGGCGTTTTGCAAATTTCAAAAAAATTTGCATTTGGGGTTTGGGGGTGCTGAATGTCTACTAGACATTCAGCACCAACCGAAGCGTAGACACGCCCCAACAAGCGTGAAAAGAAATATCCCTTTCCCCTGCTTATGTTTGGTGTAATTACGAATTGTATACAATTTTTTGTGATTTCTAATTTATTTATTAATTTAAAAAATGGTTAAAAAATTTTTATTTATTTTATTATGAAATAGATTTTGTTTGTTATAAAATTTCAAATTAAATAATTTTCAATTTAAAAAAAATCAAAGTTTTTTCTTCCTAAAATACGAAAGAGAAAGAAAAATATAATTAAATTATTTCTTTATAAAAAATATTTTTGCATATATTTGAATTTACCAAGTTTTAAAAATATATAGTTACTCACTTAATTAATATATTTTGATTTTATCTAATAATAACATATTTTTCATAAACTAATAGTAATTGCTATAATATAGTTATTATGCTATAATTAGAAAAATTAATAGAAAAGTGGTGTATTTTGTTGAACGGTGAAGAAAAGGCAATTAATTTGTTTAAATATATTAGAGAGCTTTGTGCTTTAAGATATAAAGTAGTTACAAATATAAAAAATGAAGTATGGTATCAATTTTTTAATGAAATACCATATGATAAAGAATATATGAAATGTCCTTTTTTAGAAGAAAATGATCTATTAAATAACGAAAATGAAAATTCTATTATATTACAAATCACGAAATTAGAATTTGAAGATTGTCCAGAAATACCTGATATTTTAAAAGATTGGATTAATGAAGACTGGAAAAATTATAATGCAAAATTAAGACGAAAAAGTCAAATTATAAAAACAATAGATAATGTGGAAACTACAATTTCTTTTGATAAATACTTTTCAGAAAATGAAGAAGAATTTAGAAATAGTTTAATACAATGGAACAAAAAAAGAGAAGAATGGATACAACATCAAAAGAAAATAGAAAAGATAAATAATTTTTTTGTAGAATTACGTGAAAAATATGATGAATTGAAAAATAATTCTGAAAGTATAAAATTGATATGGTAGCGATTTATAAAAATCAAAAAATAGCAATTGAATGTGATGGAGAACGTTATCATAGTGGTGAAAAAAAATTACGTGAGGATATGGAAAGACAGGCGATATTAGAAAGACTTGGTTGGAAATTTATAAGAATTAGAGGAAGTGAATATTATAGAGATCCAGAGAAAACAATAAAAAGAGTAATATATGAATTAAATGAATTTGGTATTGAACCAGAGTCTAATCAATGTAATAAGGACATAGAACAACATGTAACAGATTTACAACAAGCAGTTATTAGCAGGGCCTCTCATATTATGAAAGAATGGGAACAAACAAAAGCCTTATGAGTAGCTGATAAATAAATATATAAATTTACAAGCTACTATCAATAATATTTTTTGTATCTGAATACAGCAATTCAAAAATTTATAATCTTTAATATAAAAACAAAAAGTTGTTAGAACAGAATTTATAAAAAAAGATAAAAATAATATATACTTATTGTTTAAAGACAGAAATTTTCTGTCTTTTTTTTGTGCAACAAAATCTGTATAGACTGTTTTTATAAGAGTTTTGAAAAACTCACTTTATCGAAACTTTTACAAAAACGTATAAAAAAACAAAAATACAACACTCACTTTTTTCCTTACTAATGATGTATATGTATAACATAAGCAAAATAAACACACGTCCCCTAACGGGGATTCGTATTTGCAAATAATTAAATAAAAAATTTGCATCTTTTAAAAAAGGTTTCCGTCCCCTAACGGGGCTTCGTATTTGCAAATAATAACAGAAAATGATGATATAATGGCGAATGAAGTTTTCGTCCCCTAACGGGGATTCGTATTTGCAAATGATAAGCAATCACAAAACGACTAGAGTAAATGTTTTCGTCCCCTAACGGGGCTTCGTATTTGCAAATCCCATCTTATATACGAATATGAATGCTATTTAGATAGTTTCCGTCCCCTAACGGGGAGTCGTATTTGCAAATTGAAAAAAAACAAAGTACAAAAAATAGTTGATTTAATGTTTCCGTCCCCTAACGGGGCTTCGTATTTGCAAATCATAAATGCGGTATATACATATTCTATATACAGTTTCCGTCCCCTAACGGGGAGTCGTATTTGCAAATAAGAGTTAAAAAAACAACAGTCTAATTATAAAGAAGTTTCCGTCCCCTAACGGGGAGTCGTATTTGCAAATAGTAGGGACCTTGAGGATTATGAAATTGAAATGTTTCCGTCCCCTAACGGGGAGTCGTATTTGCAAATGTATCAATATTCTATTTTGATAAGGATACATTTCGTTTCCGTCCCCTAACGGGGAGTCGTATTTGCAAATATTATTTCAAAAATGCATCAATAGTAGATATAATGTTTCCGTCCCCTAACGGGGAGTCGTATTTGCAAATTAAACAGTATGATATACTTAATTTATATTAAAAGGGTTTCCGTCCCCTAACGGGGAGTCGTATTTGCAAATGATTGGAATTTCTCCGCTATCCACACCTCATCACGTTTCCGTCCCCTAACGGGGAGTCGTATTTGCAAATAAACAACAAAATTATTTATGTAGGAAAAAGCAACGGGTTTCCGTCCCCTAACGGGGAGTCGTATTTGCAAATTACAACCACATAGAGTCATAAAGAAAGAGGATTGTTCAGTTTCCGTCCCCTAACGGGGAGTCGTATTTGCAAATACTACCTTTTGTACCCCGCTTCACACAAGGGCTTTCAAACAGCTTTGCGGCTGAAAATCATTTTTTATAGCACAAGCCACAAAAATCTACACAAAACTTGCTGAAAACCTTGTATTTTAGCGGTGCGGCTGAAAATGCCACTTATTTCATATTATTATTTTTTTCTATCTTTTTATTATACAAAAATTAGATTATAATGTCAAATTATTTTTATGTTATTTCATACTATTTTTTATTACTTCGTTCATAGCATTATAAGAATCCCAATATTCTTTTTTTACATGAATACCTGACTGCACAGTAATGCTTTTGAGCAATTCCATAATCTCTCTTGCTTCCATTGCTGTTCTTTTTTTCACCCATTCCTCTGTTACAGACACAATTTCATGTGCTGCAAAATTTCTAACATTTTGTTCTACATCATGTAACTTTTTCATTTTATTCAAAAGTTCATATTCTTCTGGACCACTTAAATTTTCAAACAGTTTCATTGTTGTATCAGATGTATAAGGTCCATCTTTCATCATACCATATGCACTATCTAATATTTGCTTTATTTTTTTTCCTTCTTCTGTTTGTTTCAGTATGCTGCCTTTCAAGACATATACAAAAGCACCTTTTTTATTTACTTTTTCACAATGTTTTTTTAAATCAATATTACATTTGTTTTTCAAACAATTTTCAAACAAATCCATTACAACTGGTGTAATGCCTCTTATAAAATCAGCTAAATTTCCTTGTTTTAATTTTATTTGTAATGAAATCAGATATTCAAAAATTTCTCTTTCATCACCTGTTTTAATTGGCATAAAATCATATTTTTTATTTTTTAATGCTTTATCATATCCTCTTAAATCAATTTGACTACGACAATAAGCTGCATGAATTAAATTTAATGTGTCTTGTTCTAAATATTCTTTGATGTCTTCTGCAATTTCTTTTGCTGCCTTGTAATTATAAGCATCTATCATTTTAATTACAATTTCTTTTTTAATACGTGCTAAAAGATTATTGCTTTCTACAACAACTGTTCTGTTTTTATATTCTGTATTGTTGTCATTGTTCGTTTCCCAATATAATGCAACATCATACTCATCTGGCTTATCTTGTTTGGGATTTTCTTTTTCATTTGGACTTTTTACTTGTACTGGTATAACATTATGTTTTCCTAATGTCGCAATAATTTCTAATGCACTTTTCATTGCTGGCGTGCCTGATGATATATTTAAAAGTATTTTTTTATTTGGGTTTTGTTGCTGAATATCATCGATTATTTGCTCAAACTCATCATAAAAAGTATCAAATGTCTGCACATTGACAAGTTCTTCTTTTTCGATACATTTTATTTCTTCTATGATAAAATTTTCATGTTGTTGCAAAAGTACAAGACTCTTTCTATATCTATCGTCTATATTTTGCCTTTCCATCATTTCTTTTGAAAGATATAATACCACCTTTTTAGGTTTATAAATACGACAAATATGTAGTATTGCACCATCTGCACAGCTTGCTATAGGGTCATGTCCTCCCACACAGCTAAATAAAATATATTCCATTTTTGTCCTCCGTTTTTATATTATAGTTATAAAATTAAATTATAATACAATCATCATTTTCTTCTTTTGTTTCTCCCCATGTATATACCTCACTAACTCCTTTTAATACATATATTTTGACACAATCGTCTTCTTCAATAATGTTATCAATCCCTTCTCTGAGTTTTTTTATTTTAGTGGAAGTAATTACTGCCTCAAAAGCAGACTTTTGTACTCTAAAACCAAAACTCTCAAGAAATTTAGACATCTTTAAACGTCTTTTGTTATCTGTAATATCATATATAATAACAGTTAAAAATTTTCTATTTTTTAAGTTTTCATCATATTGTAATTTTATATCAATATATTGTTTGTCCAAGTTTATCACCTTATTACAACTGGCTTATATATTTCTGCATCTTCTTTTTCAATTGCTTCTAACAAACGTAATGTTTGAATATAGATACATCTCTTGAAACTACTATTTTCTCCATCATATGTTATATATCTATTTTCGCTATTTATCTTTTTTGAAAATTTAGATATAAATATTCTCATAGCATTTTCATTTAAAAAAACACCATTTTCTTCTTTTTTAAAATCAGCAATATCTATTTCGTTTCCTTGAACAAGGCTCATTACAACAGAATCAACAATAACAGCTCTCCATTCTTCCATAAGGTCACTTGCTAAAGAAGGGTGCTTTTCTCTTATGCTATGAAGAAAACCAATATAAGGATTTAATCCTCTATTTTCAATTTCAGCATATATCGTATACATAAGAATTGTGTATCCTAAACTTAACATAGAATTAAAAGCATCTTTTGGTGGTCGTTTACTTCTTCCTTGAAATTTAAAGTCATTATTAACAAGTAATGATAATGCAGAAAAATAATTTTTTGCTGCAATTCCTTCAAATCCCATAATTTCACTAATCGTTTCACAAAATTGTATCTTTTTCCCGGCCGTTTTCATAGAATTGATATAATATGCTATATCAATTTTATTATTTCTACAATATCGTCTTAAAATAACAATTTGATTATGAATTTTTGCTCTTATAATTTTTTTTGAGAATGCAATACAAAATTCTTCATTATCTGAAACATAAACTTGTTTTTTTATCCTTTCTGCATTTACATGAGATGTTGAAACAAGTTTTCCAAAATAACTTCCTTTTCCTGAAAAATAATTTACAGGGATACCATTTTCAAGACATGCAACAATACATTGACTTGTCATGGAAGAATTTCCAAATATAGTAATGGACTCCAATGTTTCTTTTGGTATTTTTCGTACAAGACCTTTTTTCTGTTTTACTTCAAAATATCCACCACTGATTCCTATTATCGCTCCTGGTTCATTTACATATAAAAAACTAATTGAAAACACCTTCCTAATTTATACTTATTTTACAAACACCATAACTATATTTTTTCCCATTACAATATGTCATTTTTATCATATGAGGAGATACCCCTAATTTTTCATCATTTTGATGTTTCTTTTCTGTTAGTGAAGCATCTATAACACTGCTAACTCTTTTTACCCTTTTTGGTTTATCTATCAAAATTTGATGTAACACTGTTTTACTCATAAATCCTACACCGCCACCCATAAACAAAATATCTTTTTTATAATCATAATCCCTTCTTTTAAAAGAGTGAGCGAATAAAGTATTATAACTATCTAAAAATACATTTACACTATAAAGTATTCGTTGTGGTGTTATTTTAAAAAGTGTTTGGTCTATTTCCATGTCAAATTCAATAATTGTTTTAGGTTTAATACATTCTCTTAATATAGGAAGTTTATTTTCTTTTCCATCTGGAGTAACATCAATTTTTTGACAAAGTACAATATCATCACAGCTTAATGGCCTACTGTCGCTTATCCTCAGCCCTGCCATCATATCATTCACAGCATTTAATTTCTTTTTCTTATCTCTGTTAAGTATATTATAAAGAATTCCTTCTATCTCTTCAGATTCTCTTTTTAAAGAACGTCTTCCTTGCAATGGTGTTTTTTCAACGCTATTAGAAGCAATTGCATATTTTTGTTTATTTTCTAATATATCTGTTGCAAGTAAAACCGTACGCAATGCTCCTTTTAAACTACTTCCTGGTACATAAGGGTAACCATAACTATCTTTCATACAAGTTAATATTCCTTTTTTACCTTTTTGTTCAAAAACAGCGTCGCCACTATCCATACCGTAATCTATCCATGAGATATAATCTTTTTTATATATTTTATTTGCTTTTAGCCATAAAAAAAAATCACGTCTATCTTCTAAAAGATATTGCTCATATTTCTCAAGAAGTCCCTTTTTACTAAAAAACTCACACATTTTTTTCATATTTGGAATATAAACTTTTTTATCAGTACTATCATAAATATATTCTTTTTTGTTAATTTCCTGTCCAGAACCAATATAAACTGGTGAAAACGTTTCCAATACAACTTTATATGTTTTAATATATTCGTTCATTAGTCCACCTCCATAAATAAAGGAATTGCATAACGATATACTTTATGTGTTCCACTTCCAGAAACATCAAAAACATCACCTTGAAAAGCATTTGTAAAATAAGAACCTGACTTAAAACAATAAAAATCTTTCTTTTTTCTCATTGTTTCAGCATATGTTTCTGAAAATATAAAACCACTTCTTTTTACAAGGAGGTAGTTTGCATTTTCAAGTGCTTTTTCTAATTCATTTTGTTGTGCCATAGATACAGAAAGTGTTATAAATTGTTTTTTGCATACCCCAATACACTCTTTTATATTTTGAGGAATATCCTCTACAATAAAATCAAATTTACCAAATCCAGAACTTCTTTTTCCTCCTATTCCAGAATAGGACACAGATAAAAATAATTTTTCAAAAAATTGTTTTTCATTGTCACTTTCAAAGCCAGCAAAAAAATATAATCCACTTTTTTCAGAAAAATTGTATATTCCAACTTGAAAAGGAAGCATATCACCTGTTTTTATTTTTTCTTCGTTAACAGAAGAACTCATTGTACGTATTCCGCTTTTGCCTAATAATTTCATTTTTTGATTTTGTTCTAATGGATTGATATTTCCCTCCATATATGTATTGATATTAGAAACTGGAATATATTTTAATTTTTTAAATGCTTTTTTTAATATAGAATTTCCTTCACTTTCTGTTTTTATCATTGCCATAGGTTTTGGAATATAAAGTTCATCTTCTACAAATGGCATAGCATCAGAAATAATAAATTTTCTATTTTTTGCCATATCTACAATACTATTTATATTTTTCTGATTTCCAGCTTCACAACAAAGTGCAGAAAATATTGTATCTGCCATAATAATATTTTCACTGTTAGCAAGTGTTCCATTGCCTACATGAATGGGTGTTTTAAAATACATTTTATAAACAAAATAGTCCATTATCACACTTCCTTAAATAATTCCACACATTGATTTAATATATCATCTTTTATATCACCTATAACTGTTTTTACATTGATATTTTGAAATTCTATTTTGCCATATCCTCTAGAGCCATGTCCCCCAATATAGTCATATTCCATCAATTTAAAACCATCAGAAAGTATTTTCATATCTTCTAGTATTTCTTCCTCTTTTACCACATTATAAATAACAGAAAATTGAAATTGAGAACCTCTTATCACTCTTTCTATTTGTCTAGGATTTGCAACAGCTGTTAGTCTATTGATTGTATTTTCAAATTTAATTTCTGTTGCAGAAGTCAAACCATATTTTCTAATTTCTTCCATATTGTATAACATCATGTCTGAAAATAACACTCTACTAGCACTTGCATTTTTTCCACCACTACCGAAAAGCCTTTTTATCCTTTCATCGTCTTCTTCAGCACATTGAGGTGGCATTGCATTACTATATTTTTTAGTAAGCAATGTTCTCATTTTTCCTTTTAAACTGCTACCAGGTATGATAGGCATATCTGTTAAAGTATCTCTAATAACTGGAGAATCTACTGCACCAATCGCTGCAAAAGCAGAAGAACCTCCTATATGCATACCTGTTTTTACTTCTATGATTCCATTTATTTCAATTTTTGAAAACATTTTTATCACTCCTTAATCTCTACCACCATAATATTTATGATATGCTACAAGTGCTTCTATATAACGACAAAATAATATCAAATTTTGTTTACTATCACCTATGGATTTAATGTTTTTTATAAAATCTGCTTTTTCAACAAAATCTTTTACTGTTTTCTCTCGTCCAGCTTCATATGCAATTCTCATTCTCAAATATTGTACACGACCTTTTAATTCACTATCAATTTTATCTTCTTTGTAATGCAAAGCATCATTATATATATCATTTACCATAGACAATATATTTCTAATTTTAGATGTTGTAAGTTGTAATTTTCCTCTGTCATCTATCATACTTTTTATTACTTTTTCGGCTTCATCAACATAGTTTTCAGTATTGATTGTCATTTCATTCTTCCTCCCTTTCTCTAATGCTATAAATATAAATATAAATTGCTGTAATGACTTGTCTGCATTGTTCTTCATCTCTTATCCAATGATACATTTTTTTAGCAAATTGATTATAATTTTCACTTGCTTGTTTGTCTTCTTCTTCATTTGGCTGCAATCTGGAAAGTACATAAGCAAAACGTGCAAGGTTTATTTTTTCTTCCCTATTTTTCATTAATTCAAGTAAACGATATAAAAATGCTTTTCCTCTTGCAGTACTACTATTTTTATTTTCAATGCTTTCAAAAAAGTCTTTTATTGTTAAATACTTATCTTCTAACACATCATTTACAAATGTATCCCAGTGATAAGTATTTCCTTCTCCAAATAATGTAATAGCATTTTTATCAGGATATTGTTTCGAAAGTTCTTCTAATTCTCCTGTCTGTATTGCCATTGTAGAAATCGGATATTTTTGAGGATATATTCCTATTCCTGCTGATATTGTAAGTGTTCCTTGAGCATAATCGCTTAATGCATCATTCAAATCTATTGCAAACTCTATAACATCGTCCCATGCACCAACAACAAAAACATCATCTCCACCTGAATATACAATAGCAATATTTCTTTCGCCTTCTTTATCAGAAATAGTACAATATTGTCCATTTGCAAGAATTTCATTAATATGTAATTTAAAAAACATAGATAATTTTCTTGAAAATGTTGCCGTTCTTGAAATTGTAACATAAGTATCTTTATTTTTATTACTTTCAAAGCCACATACAAATGCCTGCCCTAAATTATCAATATCAGCACGTAAAACACCTAACCTTGCGATACCATTTGCTGCTTTTGCCAAATCTTCAAAAGTATCACCATTTTTATAATCTCCAACCCATAATTTACAAACAATATTAAATCCTGTGTGCATTTTATTTTTACAATATGCCCTAACATAATTTTCTTTTGTCATTTTTTGAATTAGGCTTCGTTTATCATCAGCTAAAATATACATATTTCTAGGCATAGGAAGCCCCTGTGATTTTTTTACAACACTAAAAAACTGTTTATTAATAATATCATTTGAAAAATTTTCTAACACTTCACAAATAGAACATCTTTGATTGTCATTTAATTTTTCCGTTTTTCTACACACAGAACATTCTCTTTCTCCATCTGTTGTATTATCATTTAATTTTATAATATCAGAAGCAGTATATCTAGAAGATTTTTTTTGCGAAATATTATTTGATACATTTTTAAAAATATCACCATAACTTCCTTGAGGTTCATTTTTTAAATCATTCGCACTACATGAAGCAAATCCTCCAGCAATATAAAGTGCTGTACCAAAATTTTTTAAGAACCAATCATTGATTTCTTTTTCATAATCAGAAATTACTTTTATTGTTTTTTCTGTATTAGAAAGTATCATATAAGCATGACCACCACCACAATACAAAAGGTTTGCCCTAGAAAGTGATAATGTACATAATAGTTCATCTATAATGTGTTCCATAATAAGTTCAATATAAAAGGAACGTGCTCTCAGATTTTTAAGTGCTTTATCTGTACTGATGGTATAAATGAAATCCTGTATACCAGATATATCCATGCTATATAATAAAAAAACTTTTTTATGATAAAAATCATTTGATTTTAAAAAAAGTTCTGATTTATAATTTATAATATTGTTTTGTTTTAAATATTGATAAATACAGCAAGCGATTGCTGCTGTTGTTTTAGAATGATCAAAAAGAGAAATATCTGCAACTTCATTAATAGAAGTAGAAGAAGGAATAAAAGAAATATTTGCTTCCAACACTTCTAATAAAGAATTGATATAATTTTCGTCATATTCTATTGCTTTGATGCAATTCTTTATATTGTTAACACATTTTCCATAAAATTCCTGATTATATTTTATAGTTTTATTTTTTTCGTCTATAGGATAGTTAATACCCTTATCAAGCATAGCTGGAGGATATTTTTTATTTTCATCGTTTCCATTTAACCTATTAAATATGCTTTCTAAAGGAATTTCTCTAACAAATCCCCAACCTTCTTCATTGCTTTTTCTTCTGTCTGCTGCTGCTGAAATGTTATCTGCAATACAAGTAATGTATGCTAAAGAATTATCTGCTAACTTTGCATTTTTTAAAAGTGCTGCATGATGATAATGTATTTGTTCTAATATATTGACATCATTAATATCAGCTTCTTTTTGAATAAATTCAAAGCCACTAATACTATGATTTCTTTTATCATTATATCTATAAAGAAGTTTTCCAACATCATGTAGTAGTCCACCAATTGTAATTAGATACTCTGTATCATTCATTTTTATCTTTCCTTTCTATTATTTCAATTCCTCCCATTCCCATAGCACTTTTGATGCCAACACCACTAAATCTTCCAAAATAAGAAAGCAAATATAATAAATTTACCATTTGTTGTGGTCCTGTTACCTTTATTTTAAAATTACCAATGAAAGCTGGTATACTAATTTTTTCTAAATAAAATTTTGTACTTTTTAAATTATAATAAATCACTTTAGTGTATCGCATAATTTCATCTAATATTTCTGGTGTGTATAAATTTGCACAACAACAGAAAAAGTCAAATTTATTAATAAGGCTTTGAAATATTGCTTTTATAGTAGGATAAAAAACATATTCTCCATTACTTTTAAAGGCAGTTGGAGAAATAAATTGAAATTCTATTATTCTATTTTGATTTTTAAAAAAATAATTATCAATTAACATATCATATGATATTTTTTGAAATTCTTTTTTTACAATAGTAAATTCTATATTTTTATTTTTTAAATAAAAATTTGAAAATGTATCTGAGAGAAGCATATCAGCAATATAATAATCTGATTGTTGTTCTAACGTATTCACTGTCCATACAATTTCACCATTTCTATTTAATATAAATTGACTATATGGTTTTAGTTCTGATAAATGTAGTTTTTCCCCATAAGAAAAAGGAATCCTTTCCATAATAATCCCTTGAAAAGCAGAACCAACATTCCATGTGATTTTTTGTTGTTCTTTATAATTTAATATCATTTTTATTTGTGAAGGCATATTATATCCCCTTAAAATATTATATAATTACTTAGTATTTGTAAATTTAATTATACAGCAACTCTCTTTAATTTCTATTATGTTAATATAATATCACTATTATACTGTTGTTTCAACACTTTTCGTGATTTTTCGTTTTTAAAATTCATTATGATAGAATTATGTTTCAAAAAACTTTTATAATTGTTTTTTTAATTTAAAAAATATTTATAAAAATTTTAGTTATATTTTTGAAAAATAGATTTTATTTTAACTTTAATATTTCCATGATACTATTAAAAATAAAAACTATTTTGCTTTTTATAGTATTATAAAATGAAAAAAATAGAACAATGATTTTGTAAAATAGTAAACAAATTTGTAAAAATTTCTATTAAAACAATTGACAAATTTTATTTTTTATTATATATATAATATATAGCAATTAACATACCATGTATAATTATAGTAGGTATAATATTGTTTGTATTACATTACAATATTATTTTAGGAAAGGAGAAAAAGTATATGAAAGAAATCGTAAAAATTACAGAAGGACAATTAAAAATTTTAAACATTTTATGGAAGGCAGAAAAGCCAATTTGTGTTTCAGAAATACTGGCAGAATTAAAAAAACAAGACATTCATCTAGCCTATCGTACTGTGTCAACATTTGTAGGGCAATTAGAGGAAAGAGGTGCAGTTGCTGGCATCAAAGACCAAATGACATTTTATTATTATCCGCTTATTGAAGAAAAGGATTTTAGAAAAAATGAAGCAAAAAATCTGATAAAAAAGCATTTCGGGGGGTCATTAAAAGGATTTTTAGCCGCTTTCACAGGAGATGAAGATTTGACACAGCAAGAAATAGAGGACATGAAGGAGTGGGTTGATAAACTTTGATTTCTATGTGTTTTATTGCGGTATTACAACTTTCTGTTGCTGGAGGAGTAGCAGGAATATTGTTTTTATATGTGGAAAGATGGTTGTATGAAAAAATACCATCAAAATATATTATATGGCTGAATATTGTAGCATTGTTGATGTTTGTAATACCATTTTTTTCGCTAATTATGGAAATTGATGGGAGTTATCAATCGTTTTTGGAACATACCCTTATCGTTGTAACAGGAAAAAGTGATATACAAAATAAATTTTATGACATCATTCAGCAGACTGATATTTCTAATCAAATAGTTACTATTTGGCTGATTGGTATGATACTCTATTTTATTTATGAAATGTCGTATTATATCTATACCATAAAAACAATTAAAAAAGGAATTTCTCTTTCAGAAACGATTTGGCAAAGAGTATTAAGTGAAGTGCAAAAAGAATTGCATATTAATAAAAAAATTAGTTTATATGGAAAAATAGATGTTGCTCAGCCATGTACCATAGGAATATTGAAACAATATATTTTAATTCCCTCACTACTTGTCAATCAACTGAGTGAAACAGAAATGAAAGCGATATTAAGACATGAATGTATGCACATGAAAAGAAATGATGTACCTTTAAAAGCAGCTATGCAGGTGTTGAGTTGTTTGAATTGGTTTAATCCTTTGTTTGCTATATTGAGAAACTCTTTATATGATTGGATAGAAGTGGGTTGCGACGAGGAGTTAACAGAAAAGTTTACAAAAGAAGAAAAGAAAACATATATTAAAGTGTTGCTAAAATTGACAGAAGAAAAACAAAAAAGAAGAAGTTTTGGATTTGCAGTAGGATTTGGAGAAAGAAAAAACACATTAAATAGGAGGATAAAATACATTATGAATAACAATAAAAAAAGAAATACTTTAGGAAGAATTGTAGTAATAGCATTTTTATTATTTACAGTACCTGTATGTAGCGTAGCAGCGAAAGATACCGATGTCGTATTACATAGTATTTTTTTAGAAAATGTTGAATTTATTGATAAGGACGATTTTAAAGTAAATGAAGATGGAAGTGTAACAATAACACAAACAGTTGAAGAAAGTCACTATATGGGTGATATAAAAGAAACTACAAGAATATTACAAGAGGGAGAAGAAACAGCAGAACCAAGACATACACACAATAAAGTAAAAACAACACTAGAGAAACATATAAAATACAGTGATGGTTCTTGTGAGGTAATTGTTTATAATGTAGATTATTGTGCTGGTTGTGATGCTTATTGGACACTAGGCATTGCTAGTTCAAAAACTTATAAAAAATGTCCTCATTAAACTTGATAATAACTTAATACTTTATTAAGATAATATAGATAATATGGCATTTTAGCCTATATTATAAATATAAAAAAAGAAAGGAGGATATTGAAATGCGTTGGAGAGGTGGATAACAAAATAAAAAATGCCTTATAATATAGCGTTTTGTATTGCGTGGCAGCAGTAAAATTCTATATTTTTATAAGACATTTTCCTAAGTATAACAAATAAAAAATAAAATTTCAAATGTTAATTTTAGGAGGAATATATTATGAAAAAAATGATAGCTTTAGCATTAAGCTGTATTATAGCAACTGGTTCTGTAGTAACAGGATTTGCTCAACAATTAGAGGAAAATATTAGTGTAGTATTAGAGGAAACTGAAAATGGTATAAAAGAAAACGTAAATGAAATTAGTGAAAAAGATGCAGAATTAGTTGCAAAGCAATTTATTATATCAAGGTCAAAAGCACCAGGAGTAACAGAAACATTTCCAGAAAATTTTACTCTTGAAAAAAATATAACAATGTATGATTTAAGTGATACTCCTTCTGCATATAAATTTGATGTTTTAGATGAAAATGGTTCATATAGTGGCTATATTGTAATTGGAGCACAAAAATGTTACCATCCAGTTATAGAATTTAGTTGTTCTGATGGAGAAAGCATATTTGACACAGCAGCCAATGAAACAAGAAATGCTAATAAAATGTATTACGTTGGTGGAATTGACTACTTAGTAGAGAATGAAGCTGAGGAACTTGTTGATTTAGATGGACAGAACATTGGTACATATAGTGAATTACAAGGAACATTAAAAAAAGCAAGAGATTCTGAAGATGAATTTAAAAATGAATGGAATGATGCATTAGAACGAGCTAGTAAGGTTGCTGAAATCGAAGATCCTGCTGATATTGAAGAAGATTGGGATGATTTCGATGGACAAGAAATGTATGATTATAATACAGTGAAATATGTAACCCAAGGTCAATATCCAGATAGGGATAATTGTTCTGCGGTAGCAGCAGTTAATGCATTTGCATACTGTGATGAGATATATGGTATGAATAAATTAAAGCTTAATGGCAGTTGGGATGCAACTTATAGAAGAATATTACAAACAAGTGGTGCTGCTGGTGGAAACGGAGCTCTTGCAAAAGATTTATTTAATGCAATTGAAACATTTATAGATGATGTAGGTGTAACTCGTTTGAATTGTTCCTATTCTGCAAGAGTTAATACAGACACTATAAGAAGTAATATACTGAAAGACAGTCCACAGATTTTATTTTTAATGAATAACAAAATATACAATGACCATTTTGTATTAGTCGTATCTTATGAAAAATATATGTATGATACAAAAGATGATAAAATATATTTTGGTATTATTGGAGGAAGAACAACGTCTGTTAGATACATACCTTACGATAGAACATCAAATAGTGTGATTACTTTATCCTGTTAAAAAATTAGTAATAATGCAAAAGCTATATTGCTTTTGCATTTTATCATAAAAAAGGAGAGTAGATAGGACATGAAAAAGAATATATTATTTATGATGCTATTTTGTATATTATATTGTGTTACAGTTTTTGCAAGTAATCAAACAACAATAAATAATGAAGATGTTATGACAATGGAAAAATTTATTGGTGTCACAGATGTATCAGATATTTCTATGATTCACATTAGAGTACATAAATATGGTGATTGTCATGTAGTAGATGAATATGAAATTAAACAGGGTTATGATATATTAATGACTATGCCTTTGCAAGAAATTGTAGATGGTCCTACTTATTTTGAAATAGATAAAAATGATGGTGCTTATCCGGGTGATGTAGAAAGATATCATGTAACATTCTATAAAAATGGTGAAGAATTAACAAGTTTTTCAGTGACTGCAGATAAAATATTTACACATGATTGGGTGTTTGTATCTGGAAATATGGAAGATGGCAATGAAAACGAATTTTATAAATTTCTTCAAAATGCAGAAAAAAAACATCAAAGATATACTTTCGAATTAAATGAGAAAGATATTTATAATAATGAAGTGTTTGTGGATACTAAAAAAGTAACTTATAAATGGGGAAAACCTTATATCAACAAAAATAATCAAATGATGGTACCATTTAAAGAATTGAATACAGCATTAAATACACAAGCAATATATGATGTGAAAACACAAATGGTTTCTGTGCGAAAAGAAAAACCTGTACCATTATATGGAGAAGTAACAGATGAAATTATATATGTTGCTGTAAGAGATTTAGCTACATTGGGTGGATATGATACTTATTGGGATGATGAGTTAAAAATAGTATATATTACAAAAGAAGAAGGTATTAAAATATGGAATAAAGAAACGATATATCTGCCAGCAGATGAATATTATAAAAGATAGCATATGTTTAAGCAATAAAGATACATTATGAATATTAATATGTTTGTAGCAAATATTAAAATAGTAATTGAATATGACATTTAGAATTGTTTTTTATCTAATTTTATTTTTCCTTTTTTATAAAAAAATTATTGTTTATATTATTATAATATTCAAAAAAATATTTATTTTAACATAATAAAGTTATTAGTTTAGTTCTGTTAATTTAATATGAAAATAAAAATACAAAAAAGACTTTTAAAAATGCAATATTAAAAGGACAAAAAAGAACAAAATCTTTAATAAGGGGCTGTTGTCTATATCATTTTAATGTAACTTAACGCTTAATTTAAGATAAAGAGAATTTATATGAAAAAATTTATTACAATTGCTGTTTCATTAATTTTATGTTTTAATACCACAATTTCAGCTTTTGCAGTAATTCCAGAAAGATGGAGTGAAATGACTAAGGAAGAAATTGAATCAATTTCAGGTAATTTTATAGAACCAGAAAGAAACACTGAGAAAACAACAACAGATGAAATGTATGCTGCTCTTTATGCACCAGTGCGAGGTGATATAGATACTATTCCAGACGTTGATATTGCTGAAGACTATTTAGGTGGAAATTACCTGAATTATTCTGTAGAACGTTATATAAATCCTAGATTATGTAAATATTGACCGCTTATATAATTGTACCGATGTTTTAATGTATACAGGTCATGGAATTTATGATAGAGTTGTCATTTCTCCAAGTGCGGAAAGCGATAAAACAGACGATAATTGCACTGGTGTTTATATGGGAAGTAAAAGTATTGTTGACAAAACATATAACACAAAATTTGTAGGTATTTTAAAAAGAAATATGTCTGCCTGCAAATTTGTATTATTTGCGTGCTGTGAAGCAGCAAAAACAAACTCAAACATCAAAAAAGTGTTGTAGAAAATGGAGCAAAATCAGCAATTAGATGGCATGAATGAAGCAAGAATTTCTGATGTATTAAATGAAAGAGATGTCCTTTCTCCCATTATGTACAAAAAAGAAAAAAGATATGCTTATGTAAAAGGCAGATATATTACAGAAAATAATGCAAAATGGTCAGCAACAACCATACTACGAATACTAAAAAATGAAATTTATACAGGAACAATGGTGCAAGGCAAAAAAACAACATACAATTACAAATTAAAAAATATTATTCAAAAGTCAAAAGAAGAATGGATTTATATAAAAAATACCCACGAAGCAGTCATTTCAAAACAGGAATTTGATTTAGTGCAAAGTATTTTTCTTTTGAATACCAAAACAGCACCTCATAAAGAAAGCGTATATTTGTTTTCAGGTTTACTGATTTGTGCAGATTGTGGAAACCGTATGACAAGAAAAAGCGTTGCCTACAAAGACAAAAATATTTTTATTATTATTGTCCAACTGGTAAAAAAGGCTGCACTTCTTCTCATATGATAAAAGAGGATAACCTAATAGCTTGTGTTTTAGAAAGTGTCAAAAAGCATATCAGTAATGTGATTTCATTGGAGAAATTACTCAACAACATAGAAAAAGAAAGAATGAACCAAAAAATTGCACAAAAATATGGAAATAAAATTGTATAAAAAGAGCAAGCAGAAGAGGAATTAAAAACGTTTCAGTCTTCATTATATGAAAATTACATCAAGGGAATTTTGCCAAAACAAGATTACAGAATGTTAAAGGAGGAATATACAACAAAGTTAGAAACAGTAAAAAAAGAAATTTCTGCTTTAAATGAAAAATTAGAAAAGGAACTGTGGCACAACCGAAAAGAATGGATAGAACATTTTAAAAGATTTTCAAATATTACAATTTATATTAAATGTAAGAGAAATATTTGATGCTTTTCAGCAAAACAAAAATAGAACAGATTTGACATATATTCAAAAAGCAGCAATATTTTATTATATGATTAGAACATCTTATGGTGCAAGTTTAAAACAATATGGTGCAAATTACAGAAGCCCTTATTTACTTTTGCGAAATATAGAAGTAATTTCAAAAAGATTAGCAAGGATAGTAATAGAAAATAAAGATTTTAAATACATAGTGTAAAGATATGATAAACAAGGAACATTGTTTTATTGTGCCCCACCTTATTATAAAACAGAAAAGATGTATGATATGGGTGGCTACGGTTTCATATACTATTAAAGAATATGCTTAAAAATATAAAAAGTAATTTTGTATTAAGCTATAATGATAATGATTTTATAAGAGGTTTATATCAAGGTTTTAACATACAAGAGGTAGTAATTTATCTCTTAATGATGATAAAAAAGGAATGTATAAAGAATTGATTATAAAAAAATTTTAAGTGTTTCTAGTTGAAAAGTATAGTTATGAGAATATAAAAAAATCATTTTTAACTATTCTTTAACTGCCTTTTAACTAGCGTTAAATTAGTATTTAATTAATTTTTTTTCATAAAAACTTTTAAGATAAAAACGAATGAAAAATATTTTATTTTTTACTCGTTTTTTGCTTTATAAAATTGCCATTTTTTCTGCACCTTTTTGCCATTCTTTTCATCCCTTTACAATAGAAATCAAAAAACAAAAAGAGGTGATGTTATAATGCAAAAAAAGAAATATAGGACTTTATACCAAAATTTCTGAACAAGAAAAAAACATCATTCATGAAAAAATGAAACTAGCTGGCACAAACAATATGAGAGGATATTTACGAAAAATGGCAACAGAAGGCTATATCATTGCTATAGATATGAGTAGCATACAAGAACTTGTTATTTTGCTTCGCTCTATTACGAATAATATCAATCAGATTGCAAAAAGAACAAATGAAACAGGAAATTTTTATGCAGAAGAAATGAAAGAATTACAGCAACGCTACCAAAAAATATGGTGTTCTGTAGAACAAATATTGAACCAATTTTTATAAAAAAGAGGTGAATATATGGCAGTTGTTCCTTTTTATAACAGACATACTTCTAAAAACCAAACAATAAAAGAGTGTATCAAATTTCATATTGATTACGCTAAAAATCCAGAAAAAACACAAAATGGATTACTTGTGAGTGCTTATGAGTGTAGTCTAGAAACAGCAGCAGAAGAATTTTTAATCAGTAAAAAATTGTATGAAATGATAACAAAAAGAAGTCAGTCAAAAGATAAAAACAATATCAGTTATATGCTGATGCAGTCGTTTAAACCAGAGGAAATCACACCACAAAAAGCACATGAAATTGGTTATCAATTTGCCTATGAATTTACAAAAGGAGAACATCAATTTGTGATTTCTACACACACAAATAAAAATCATATTCATAATCATATAGAAATTAATAGCACTTCATTGGATTGTACACATAAGTTTAATGCTTATAAGTGATAGGGAATATCATCACAAAAATTGAGTGATAAAATTTGTAAAGAACATTGTCTATCTACTATAAAAGAAAATTAACAAAAAGGCGAATATTATGCAGAATAGAAAGCAAAAAAAGTATCACTTCTTTTATTGATATTCAGCAAAAAAAAAGAACAAGGAAAAGGTGTAGCTTATGAACAATGGGCAAAAATATTTAATGTAAAACAGACAGCAAATATCGTAAATTTTTTAATAGAAAACGATATAAATTATCAGACATTAGAGCAACAAGCACAGAATAGTACAGAACGATTTCATGAAATATCTAACCAATTAAAACAAAAAGAAAAGCAGATAAAAAAGGTTTTAGAGTTAAAAACGAATATCATTTATTATGCTAGAACTATTGATATTTATAAGCAATATCAGAAAACAAAAGACAAACAAAATTTCAAAAAAGAGCATAACAAGGACATCATAAAACACAAAAAAGCAAAAACATTTTTTGAAAAAACCAATCAAAAAAATCTTCCAAAAATGAAAGAATTACAACAACTATATCAACACTTATTGGAAAAAACAACAGATTTACCAATAATATACAAAAGCAAAAAAGGAAATGCTGGAGTATCAAACAGCAAAGCAAAACATGGATAAACTGCTCCAAACCAAACAAAAAAATTCAGAAAAAGACCAGCAAATATAAAAAATTACTGTTCTTGTTCTATATTGTGTGCCTTTTCATAACGAGTTTGAAATCTATGTTTACGACTATAAAAATATTTTTCTACTTCATAAAAAGGTATCCAAATTTCAGCTTCTTCTATTTTATTATAGACAGCACTTAGTATTTCTACATTGCGTTTAGAGTTAGGTGGTTTTCCAACCTCATCATAAATATGAGCATATTCTTGATAAAGCCATTCGCTAATTTTCTCTTTTTGTTTCTGTTTTAATTGAGAAAAAGATTTGTTTATTTGTAGTAATCTTCCATTTATTATTTTATGATTTTTTCGGAACATAATTTATTTTCCTTTCTTATTTTTTTATAATAATAGCATTATAACATAAAAAAATAAAAAGGGTTAGAGCTTTCCTTAAGAAACGAAATTGGTATAACAATTTCTGATTTCATCTCTTTTTTTATTTGTATTTTTTGTTTTTAACGACGCCGAAGGCATTTTGCAAATTTCAAAAAAATTTGCATTAGGGGTTTGGAGGTGCTGAATGTCCAGTGGACATTTGCTTAGCACCAACTGGAGCGAAGCGTAGACATACCCCAACAAGCGTGAAAAGTTCCCTTGCTTGCACTCGATGCAGACATAACTTTGTATACAAATTTTTAATATTTCCATAATTTTCTTAATAGATTACTTAGCTTAAAAATTGATTGAAAAATTTTAGTCATATTCTTAAAGTACATGGGATTTATCAGAATTTGAAGGAAGAGATAGTGGAAAAAGTGAATTTGGAGGTTCTACTTTTGAAAGCGTTATCTTGAAAAAGTATTAATTTAAAGAAATGACAACTTTCAAAGCAAGAAAACCAGATTTAGAATCTGACGCTTGGGCAGATTCTCTTGATATTGTATCTAATATGAGTACAGTAAAAATCCTATTGGAAACTGCTTATGGTTTATGACAAACTCTGCGTACAAAAAGAGGTGCTAGTAGGTCAGGAAGCAATGAAACTTTTACATTTTCTGGTTCTACTGCTAAAAAAGTTGTTGAAAAAAATAATCGGTAATCACACTTTCTTCAGAATAGAAGGTTATTGATTATTTTGACAAAAAAACAGTTAATAATCTAGTACATATCTTTTAAGCTAGCTTATATTAAAGATTAAGAAACAACAATAAAAGAGAAACCTACATTTTTATTTCTGTAGGTTTCTTTTTTTATTAAAAATGAATATTATCTAATTGATAAGTACCATTTTGATATATGATATTTGCAGCAACTTGATATTCTAATGTATCTGGGATGACTTTATCATCATAAAAAACAGCAATTTCAAAAGTAACTTTTATTTGATTATTATTTATTTCAAAAGCTGGATATAATAATGTAATATTATCTATCTGATTTTGAAAAGGAATATTTATATCTCTTACATCATCATTTATTCTAATCAAGATTGTATGGTTATATTGAGAAAAATGTACTTTTTTTAATAATTGTTCTTTTGTTGTATTTTCAGAAAAAGTATAATCTGTCCATAAAGTATCTTCCTCTGTTTTTTCTATTTCTAATAGATGAAGTTCTTGTGAAGAAGTTCCATTACCTTGATATAAATTTGCAATATAACACAATTCTTTTTTATCATCATGATTAAAATCTTCAAAAACAATAACAGGCAATTCTCCAATACTGTTTTGCCAATTCCATTCAAAAAACTTACTTTCCTTTTCAAAACAAACTACAACACCTGATGATTTTACTCCATATATTTTTATAGCATATTGGTCTAAATTTGCAATTTCAGGAAGAGGATTTTCATTAAAATCACCCTGTTCCACTTTTTCATTTTTTTGTGCAGCAATGGTAATGATAGTAAAGACAGTAAAACAGCAGATACATAAAATTAAAACAAAAACTTTTTTGATATTTCTCATAAAATGTTCCTCCTCAATCAATTATAATTTCTTATATAGAAATAAAACAATGAAAGCGAATAATGTACTACAAAATTTTTAATTGTTTTTTAAGGAGTTACTACTTTATCAATCAATTTTGTATCTTTTCCGTCAAACCAAATATCTAGATAAGTATAACTAAATGGCATGTCAATAAATTCTGAAATATCCTTTTCCTCAATATAAATTTCTCCTCCGTAAACAAAGACAGAAAATTCTTTTTCTGGACAATGACTTGATTTTAAAGTAATACTTCCCAGACAATATTGCTGTGCTTTTGTACAAAAAGGGTCTTTGTCTTCATAAGTATGTAAAGATTGCTTTGTTCCTTTTTCTAAAACAAGCATATTTTCTTTTCGTTCTTTTACTTTGATGTCCGCTATTTCTAAAAGAGATTTTAAATTGATATATTTATTATCTTCATATTGAGCATCATAGCGGAAATAAAATATATCATTTCCTTCAAAATCAGAAAAATCAGAACGTGTTTCGTAAAATTGATAAGCGTATTTATTTCCTGTATAATTTGATACATAAGGATACTGAATAGAAAGCAAATCTAATGGAAATATTCCAAAATCTGTTTGAATTTCTTTTCCGCCCATCAGTGCCTCCATCTCTACAATTCTTTCTTCTGGGTGCCAAACAAAGCGAAAGCCATAATCAGAATAACCATTTGTTCCAAAAGTTCCATAAGCTTCTATGTTATGGTTAATCTCAGAAATTGCAGATACTTCTACGACTGTTTTACCACCTACATTATAAATATGTTCTTTCTCAACAGATGTATCATTGATGGATACTGTTATATCCGTTTCATAAATGTTTCCTATGATTTCTTCCAGAGAACCTTTTTGGAGTGATTTGTATTCAGGAGCAACTTCAGGCATACAACTTGCATTCGCACTTAAGTATCTTGATTCCTCATACCATTCCACTTGAAAACCATATCTTTCTAAATCCTCCACTACAATTACCGTTTCCCCACCGATGTTATACGATGGTATTTTCATACCATTAAGGTAAGTAACAATGTCTGTTGCATAAATATTTCCAATCACGTCACCTACTGCAGCATGAGCAACCGTTCCTCCTAACAGAAAACAAAACAATAAAATGATACAGATTACTAACTTTTTCATAAAATATTCCTCCTGTATTGATGATAAATTTCATAAAACTTACCATTTGCATACTATTTTCATAGAGTAAAAATCTTCCAAAGAGACAAATTTATCTGCAAAATAAATAATATAGCCACCATGGTTACCACCATAAAATTCTTCAACAGAAGTAACTTCTACTTTTTCTCCATTGATAAATATATCAAAATGTTGATTGGCAATATCTGCATTTTCTTCTAGTATTGTTCTAACTTCATGTATATTCTGCATAGGTTTTGGATCATCCATATAAAGGTCAAAATGAAGAGAGAATGTTTTTTCCCTATAAGAAACTTCCATAATAGGGTCTGATAAATATTGTATATTTTCTCCCGAAATATCAAAACCGCCTTGTTCATTTCTATTTACTTCTATCGTAAAGTTATGAATTTGGGCATTTTTATCAAATATACTTTCCTCATCACTAAAACGCATTGCCCAAGAAAATTCAGGTTCGAAATGAATTTCTCTTTTTTCAGGATACCATGTCACAGTGCCATATTCTTTCAAAGCATCCATCAATATAATTGTTCTTCCGCCTATATTGTATGCTGGTACAACTTTATCTCCAACAGATGTTACAATATTTGTTTGATATAATGGAAAAGCAAAGCCTTCAAGAGCAGAAATAATTTGATGATTTTTATCCATATGTTTCTCTGTATGTTCTGTAAAAGGCATATCATTTGCTGAAATATAGGAACCATCACCATAATAAATATCTAATTTTCTGTTCTCTGCATCATAATACACATCAAAATCATAATTTTCTAAATCTTCTGCAATAATTCCTGTATAACCATTGATATTGTAGGACGGTATTAGCACACCATCAATATATGCAGTAATATCTGTTTTTACCGCTTTTCCAATGATTGCTCCATTCGCATATATTTTATTTCCTCCTAACAGAAAACAAAGCAATAAAACCATATAACCTAGCAATTTCTTCATACAACATTCCTCCTCTATAGATTATAAACTTTTTATATAGAAATAAACAATAAAAAAGCTGAAAATACTACAATATTTTTGATTGTTTTTAAAAGAATACAAAAAACATTGAAAAAAGTTGTAGTAAAATCTATTTTTTTTTATTTATAATAGAGAAAAATAAAGAAGGGAAGAGTTATTATGAAAAAACTAAAAAAAATAATCAGTATGTTATTGTTGTGCAGTATGATTTTCACACAGCCTATCTATGCAGTAGAGAACCCTATTGTATCAGAACCATCGCAATCTGGTAACGAATATTTTGCAGAAAAAGACCATATTTTATATTATTTTAAATATGTTAAATTAGAGGAAATAGAAGAAGAGTACAATTCTAAAAAATTACAGCTTTATCAATATAATTTACAAACCGAAACAGAATCTCTATTATGTGAAGATTTTTTTGAAGATCTTTTTGGAAGCTCTCATCATATACGAGTTTGCAACGACGAATATATTTATTTTTATGGAAAAAAAGTAGATGATGATAGAGAAGGATATTATAGAGTTTCTAAAAATGGAGGTAAAAGTGAATATTATGGTAGTTCTATAAAGATAACATTTCTTTCAGATAAGTGGGTATATGATAGAGAAAAAAATGTTTTTTATAATTTTGAAACACAAGAAATCATAAAAAATACCATACAAGATTTGTATAGGATTGCAGGAAGTTATATAAATTTTTTGGAATATCACGATATGCTTTATATTCATGTTAATTTACCTTTTTCTCTTCAAAATGATGAAAAGCAAGATGTTAATCGTATTAATGGTCAACAATTAGAGAATGGTGTTTATGTTGTGTCATTGTATAAACAAAATGATTTCCATAGAATAGAAAATGATGATGATATTTATCTACAATGTGCTTATCATAATAATTTATATTATAGTAAGGAAAATCAAATAAAGGAATATTCTCTGAAAAATCACACGGTCAAAACAATTATTAAAAAAGAGGAAGGAGTATTAAATATGTTAAATATATATAATGATATATTATACTATTATTATGATGTTGAAAAAAACGGAAAACATTATAGTAATATTTATGGTATTTCTTTAAAAGAAGAAAACCAGCAGCCTTTTTTAGCAGCACCATATATATATGGTTATGCTGTAGATATTTTAGAAGATGTTACTTTTTATGCTGCTAATATTGGCAGATGGTATATAGGAAATTGGAGAATATATGATATTCATACTGGAAAAAGATATTTTATTGAACCTTATTGAAGAATAGGAGGAAAAGGACAATGAAAAGATTTTTGAAATTTGTAGTATTATTTTACTGCATGATATTAATGGAAAATACAGTTTATGCAGAAACAGAAAAAGTCATTTATTCTGACATTACTGCATATATCAATGGTTTGCCAATCCCTTCTTACAATTTTTATGGAGCAACGGTAGTAATTGCAAAAGAGTTAGAAAACTATGGTTTTGACTTAAATTATGTTAATGAGGAACGCTGTTTATATATAGAGTACAATCCAGAGAAAGAGGTAACTGCAAATTATGACCCTCAAAAAGAGAATAAAAAAATTGGTTCTGTAGCATTTCCTGTGCAGGCAACAGATATTTATGCCAGAATAGGAGGACATAGTACAGATGGCACTTCTTATAGTAGCAATGGAGAATTAATTATTTCTATAAATGAACTGAAAGAGCAACATTCTTGCTATGTAACGTGGTATGAAAAAGAAAGAAAAATATGTTTTGATTATATGCCATATTGGAAAATAAACCCCAATATTGACTATGAAAAGGAAAAAAATGAAAATATTTCTAGTTTTACAATAGAATTTACAAAAACAGAACAAAAGGAAATCAATGAATTTGGCAAAGAACAACCAAAATTTCATGTGGATGGAAAAAACGAACAGTATCTTTCCTTTTTTAGAATTATCTGGTGCGAAAAAACACCTGTAAGAGATTTCAGCAAAAATTGGTTTGAAAATGGTAAAATTACCATTGATTTTTGTATTCGTGAGGATACTATTTTGAAAGCAGAACAATTAATACAGTTATTAAATTCTATTTTGACAATCAATTCTGAAGGAAATGTTGTATCAGAAAACATTGCTGCTGCTAATAAACATATTAAAGTGTCTATCAATGGAGAAAGTGTATCTGTTTCGGCAATAGAACTAAGACCAAATTTTGACGGTTATACTTATTACATAAAATTGGACAAAGAAATAAAAAATTTAAAAGAAATCCAAAGCATTACCATAGAATGTAAATAGAAATGAGGAATTTTGTGGAAATATTAGCGGAAAGTAGAAATTATATTGTTTTTTATGAATTTGAATCTGTGATATTGAAAATCAAAAAATCGAAAAAAGAAATTTTAATTGGCGATTTCTATGGAGAACCAAAAATGGCTCTCATTTCGGAAAAAGAAGATTTTTGTGCTGTATGTGGTTGTGGCATTATAATATATTATTTACATACTCCTTTTATAGAATATGAATATAATAAAAAAGCAAATCAATGGAAAGAATGGGGCAGAAACAATAAAATAATTTGGATAGAAAGTATAAAATATATTTATGATTTTATGCTAGAAATTAAAACAGAATCAGGTAAGATAATAAAAATCAATCCATATACTCTTTCTATAAAATAATAAAATTGGAGGAAAAAATGTCAGTAGGATTATATAAGTATTTAGGTAACATTTATGATAGAAACTCAAAATTAATTTTGAGTGAAAATATTTCTTCTCAGCAGTTTTATGAAAAATATTGGAAAAAAGCAATATATGAAATGAAAATTAAATATGTTCAAGATGGAGCAGAATTTGATATATCAAAAAAAGAAATAGTATTAGAAGAATTAAAATTGCTGCTAAATTGGGCAGAACAAAATTTAGAATATAAAGATTTAAACTATATGAAAACTAAAATCAAAAATTTGCAAAAAGTTATAATGACAGAATTATGTGATGAAAAAGATATTTTATATATTTTTTAGTGATATTTAAGGAATATAATATAAAGCCTTATGTATTTGGTGTAGATGATATACCATAGCTTTAATTATTTTATCTGCTTCTGGAAGCAATTTAACTGATTTAACTAATTTGTCTACTGATGTTAGTTTACCTGTAAACTATTCATTAGACACAAACAAAAAATTTGTGACTTATAATCACCCTGAAGCATTAAAAAATAATATGTATGGATATAAAGAAAAAACGGATTGTAACAAATGCTTAAATCAAGTGACTGTTCCAGCTGGCACACATCAGATTTTCTTTTCTTACTAATACAATAATAGTACAGATGCACCTGAAGCAAAGCATAAACTAAATTTTGGTATACAAATATTTAATTCAAACAGTACAACATTGCATTTCAGACAATTAAAATTAGGATATGACACAAATCATTTTGATAATAAAAAAAGTTGGAATGAAGTTGCAGGTGAAACAATAAAAGACTATTTTAATTCTTCACCAGCATCAGAAGGAAGCATAGCTAAAAATAGTTCTTATTGGTTTGATAAAGAATTGCTTTATTACAGTGGGCTTTACAATGGTTTAATGGAGTTTCAAGTAGATAAACAAGCTATTATCACAGTATATATCTATGAAAACAAATGGAATATAGATGATACAGCTACTATAATTCCAAAAACAGATGGCAATGGAAAACAATATTCTGGTTATTCCAATGGCTATAAATATGTAGTAGATACCATTACATTAAATGCTAGTGACTTATAAAAATCAATAAGATATTTAAAATTAAATACAACAGTAATTTCTAATTTAAAAATAAATAAAGCTGTTGCTACTTCTGATTTACTTCCAAATCCATTTGGTAGCTCCTGCTGGAAAGTGCATTTCTACAAAACTTTCTGACCATAATCTTAGCAACTAAGGTATTATCTATGAGTTTTCAGTTAAATTTGTAAATGACAGCGGAAAATACTCTGTAACATTTAATATCTACATAAAAAGCTGCTTTATGAACTATCATAAGGCAGTTTTTTTATTCAAAAAATAAGAATTTAAAAAAATATAAAATACTTTCAAAAAATTTGTAGTAAATTTGTCTTTTTTGTTGTTTATATATAAAAAGAAATTTATAATCATATCATCAATGAAGGAGGAATGTTTTATGAAAAAACTAGTAAGTTGTATTGTTTTAGTATTTTGTATTATGATGAGTGACAGTATTGTTTTTGCGAAAACAGGAGATATTGTTGGAAAGGCGGTCAATACAGATATTGTTGCCTATATCAATGGCTTGCCAATTCGGTCTTATAATATCAATGGTTATACAGGAATTGTTGCAGAAGATTTAGAAAAATATGGTTTTGATGTTTGGTATTCAGATTCTGAACGTACTCTACGAATAGAATATGATATTGCATCTCCCAATGAAATAACAGCAGATTATATTCCCTCAAAAAATACAAAGGCAATTGGCTCTTTCGCAGCAAATATTTACGAAACCGATATTATTACACGACTTATTTATGGAGCTGACAGAGATGAAAAATCTTATAATACAGGTAGTCGTGTCATTTTGGAAGTTCTATCACTAACTGATGAAGAAAGTATTGATGTAAACGCTTATAATATAGGTGGTCAGACCATTATCTTAATGGACGATTTAGAATATTATGGTGATGTAACATGGTATCCAGAAGAAAGGAAAATATGTTTTGATTATGTTTCGCCACCTACTAGCACATCATGGAGCTTAAAAGTAAAAGAAAATTATGATGAAGATATTTCAAAAGACATTTCAGATTTTGTTATAGAATTTAAAAAAAATGAAAATGATGGGTTTGATATTACTGAAAAAAATATACAATATTTTACAGGTTTTACTGTAACATGGAGTCAGAGTTAAGAAAGACATTTAGGATTTCATTTTCAAGTTGAAACGCGTACAATAAATCAAACGAGTGAATTGCGTCAGATGATGAATAAAATGTTAAATCAAGACAAAGAAGGAAAAAAGGTACAAGAAGGAACTGATTTGGCAAATGAACATATCAAAATGTCTATTAATGGAATCTCAGTCCCTGTTACATTTGTTCGTGGTGGTGGTGGGAATGGTCACAGTGATTTCTATTTTTATTTTGATACTTCTAACTTAGATGAAACAGTAAAAGAATTTGATGATATACAAACAATTAGCATAGAATGTAAATAAAAGCAGAAGAGTAAAATCATATGTTTCAAAGGCTATTTTTATTTCTTTTTATTCTTTTCTCTTTTTCAGCTTGCTCTGATAATAAAAAACAAGAGAATGAATATACAGAAAATTCGCAAATAGAAATCAATTTTAAATACGAAGATATGTTGTATTCCTCTGAAACAGCAATCGAATTTTTGTCATTGGAAGAAATAGATTATACTGTTGATGAGATAAAAACGATTCGCATATGTGGTGTAATTTTAAATGATTCTTCTATGCTATCACAATATCAAAATTTAGAATCTATTTTTATAGAAAATTGCAGTATAAACGATTTTTCTTTTTTGTCATACTTACAAAATTTAAAATCTTTACATTTATCCAACTGTATCGCACAAGAATATCAGTCCATTGAAAAATTGCCAAACAAACAAAATTTGACAGAATGTAATATCAATTACTGCCAGCAAGGAGATACTCCTTTAAAAGATATATCTTTTTTAAAAAATTTTTATCATATAGAAAAATTAGGTTTAATAGGAAATGATATTTCTGATATTTCTGCATTGTCTAATATGAAAGAATTGCAGGAGTTATTTTTGACAGACGGAAATTTTTCATTAAATACATTAGAAGCATTGTATTCCCTAAAAAATTTAAAATTGATTCAAATATCTATGGCTGTAGCAGAAAATTTGTCAAAAAAAGATATTGCAGTATTTGGAAATCCCTTTTTTCTGATGAAAGTACCATTATAGAAATTGATTAAAAAAGAAACCCACTGCAAAAAATAGTGGGTTTCTTTTTAATGTATAAATTATTGTCCTGTCCAATCACAAGAATTTGCAATATCTGCCAATAATCTTATTCTACAAAAAGTAAGTCTGGTACTAGCACCTGCACTTGTAGCAGAACAGTTTAATTTATAAGATATTTAGTACATATTGTGACAATAGTTCGTAAATATGATTTAATAGTAATTAACTACTTAATATTTTTTACTTTTTTAAAAATTATGGTTAATGATATATTCAAAAAAATCTATTGTATTACTATCTACTTTATCAATCGTTTCAACATAAGAACCATGTCCTGCATTGCCATGACCTGTTTTATAATAAATTTCTCCTGTTACTTTATCTACAAGCAGTAAATAAGAAGCATCTATTATCCAAAAACTAGCTGTATCCTCTATACACTGCATAGCATTTATTTTTTGCTGAATTTGTATGAGCATTTTATTTGCATTGTCATTTTTTTGCTCTAATAAAAAATTTTGATAACATTGATTCATTTTTTGTTTTGCCATTTGTAATGCTTGTTCTTTTGTTACTTTTTGTTCTCTTGTATCAATACATATCAAAGGGTTATATAAAGGCATTATTTCTTTTGTAGTATAGCTAACAGCACCATTTAAAGCGGTTACAAATTCTTTTAAAGGTACATATATTTCATTTTCTACATAAATTGCTTTTATTGGTAGTATTTCATTATTCTTTTTGATTGAAAGGGAACTATCTACTACAATGTTGTCTAGTCCATTTTTAATATTGTTTTTATTTTCTTCCTTTTGCAAATGCAATTCTTTACAAATTCCTTCTAATGAAACAAAAGAAATATCATTTTGAATGACAACATTTTCAGAGGATATTTTACCATTTACAATAAGAAATGTATGCTTTTGTCCTTCTTCTAATAAGAATGAAGTACCATCAGAAGCAGTAAATTTGTATTTCCAATTTCCATTTTCAAAATCACTGTTTTCTACATCAATTGTATTAATATAACAAGGGGTTTGTACTGCTTCCTTTGCCCATACTTGTGTTAAAATTTGAGAACATAAAATTACAGCAGTGATTATCTTTTTAAATTGTTTCATATCAACTATCCTTTCTATATTTTAAATTTCTAAATTTTTTTATTGTTTTGGTTGCTAATATATCCAAATTTTATCTTTATTTAATATAACAAGTAAAAACTTTAGATGTAAAAGGCTAACCATTTAAAGTATGCCTAGCTTGTTTAAAAATTACAGTGTAAAACAAAAAAGAAATGGAGGAAAAATAGTATGGCAATTTCTAAAGATGACTACAAAAAAGTAATAGACGACATTGATGTGGAAGGTACATCAAAATATCAACCAAGTGGAGGTAAAACATATTGTAATATTTTTGCTCAAGATGTTTCAAAAGAATATGGTACTCCTCTTCCAAGTGGTACTTGTGCAACAATGTTAGAAGCATTAAAAGGAAACAAAACGCTTCACTAATATTCTGTTAATTATGCCGATGCTCAAAGCAGTGCAAATAAAGGATATACTACAATTGGTATTACTTCTGACCATGTTGTTATTATCTATCCTCACGGAAATACAGCTAGTTCTGTTTCAGATTTATATATGTCTATGGCAGGATACCAATGCTTTAATGACACAAAAATTACATATGCTTGGGAAAAGTCCGCTTTATCAAATGTAAGATTTTACTCTTGGTATGAAAAAGAATAAATTATTTGAAATTTAGCATAAAAAATAAAGGCAGCTTTGTTTATTAGAACTGCCTTTATTATAGTTTTTCATTTATTGTAAGTCAATGATTTCTGTTTAATAAAAATATGTTTCAGATATTGTAATTGGCTCAGAACCATTTTTTGTGCTGACACTACCACTAAATATCAATTCATAACTTCCCCTGCCAGAAGCAGTTAATGTACCAGAAATTTTTGTAATCTCATTTCCATATATGTATATACTATATTTGGCTCCAGAACTACTAATACAAAAATCTAAATTAGCTGATATAATGTAACTATATCTTGGAGTTATAGAATTTTGCATTTCTACTGTTTCATATAATTTACTTTGTGTAAACGTTTGTATTACACATATAGAAACATCACTTTTTTTAAAATCATCCTCTTACTTTCTTTAATATTTCTATTACTTCCTCTTTTTTCAGCACTTTGCCATAAGATACTACTTTATCATCTACAACCAATGCAGGAGTTGTCATTACTCCATATGAAGCTATCTTCTCAAAATCTTTTACATGTTCAATATTACTATCCATACCTAATTCAACAAGAGCTTTTGTTGTTGCTTCTTCCAATTGATTGCATTTTTTACAACCTCCACCTAATATTTTTACTTCAGAAAATTGTCTTTCTTTCTCAGCATGCTTTATTGTTTCCTGTGTATAGTTATTACTATAACAACATTCTTTTTCCTTCTTCTTTTTTCCTAATACAAATAATGGCATTTTCATATCCTCCTAAATTATAAAAAACTGAAATAAGTTAAATAAATACCCTACAATGATAATTCCTATTATACATATTGCAACAAATATGCCAAGAAGTTTTGGCTTTACAGCCTTCTTTAACATAATAATTGAGGGTAAACTAAGCGTTGTAACAGCCATCATAAAACTTAAAATTGTTCCTAATTCTGCTCCTTTTACAAGTAATGCTTCAGCAACAGGAATTGTTCCAAATATATCCGCATACATTGGAATTCCTACTAAAGTAGCAAGAATAACACCGAATAGATTATAACTACCAAGTATAGCTTCAATATAATTTTCTGGAATGTAATTATGAATTATCGCACCTATCCCAACGCCTATCAAAATATATGGAAATACTTTTTTAAATGTGGATATAACTTGTTCCTTTGCATAGGTTAAACGGTCTTTTTGCATAAGTATAGTACTATCAATATCAACATTGTTTGCTTTTAAAATAAAATCTTCTACATATTTCTCCATATGTAATTTTTCAATCAAAGTTCCTCCAGATATTGCAATAATTAATCCAACGATTACATAAATAATAGCTACTTTTGTTCCAAAAATACTCATCAAAAGCACAAGACTTCCCAAATCTACCATAGGAGATGAAATTAAAAAAGAAAATGTTACACCTAAAGGGAGTCCTGCACTTGTAAAACCAATAAACAGTGGAATAGAAGAACAGGAGCAAAAAGGTGTAACCGTTCCCAATAATGCAGCGATACAATTTGCTCCAATTCCTTTAAACCTACCTAATATTTTCTTACTTCGCTCTGGTGGGAAATAGCTTTGTATATATGAAATCATATATATTAATATACAAAGAAGTATTGTAATTTTTATTACATCATAAATAAAAAAGTGAATACTACTTCCTAATTTTCCATATATATTCAATCCAATTTTTTCTAGTGCATATCCTATCAATGTGTTCAGCCATTTCATACCTAATATTTGTATTTCTATAAAATTCCATATCATAGATAGCTGCAACCTCCTCATTTAGTGCAATATAGATTGTCAATAAATTTTTTAAATTCTTGCAATGTATTACAATTTAAAGAGTAGTGATGCCACTTTCCTTCTTTTCTATCGTTCACAATATTACATTCACATAATATTCTCATATGATGTGATAAAGTTGGTTGTGTAATATCAAAATATTCCAACAATTTACATCCACACTTTTCTCCCTCCGATAACATTTGGACAATTTGTAAACGATTACTATCTCCAAGTGCTTTACATATAACTGCTATGTCTAATGCATTCATTTTATATCACCTCACATTGATAATTATCTATGTAAAAGACTCTATCATATACATAGATAATTGTCAATATATTATATTAAAAAATTATTGTTAAAATAAGTACCTCTTTTTTATCTGATTATCTTCTTATACTTTTATATTGTTCTATATTCTGTTGATATAAATTTACTTTTTGCTCTAATTTTCTCAATTTTTATAATACTTTCTTTTTCCATTTTTATTATAAAATAGATTTCTTTATGCAGTTTTTACTTCCTCCTTTTCAAGTAACTCTCTTTCACTAAAAATCAAATGAATATGATAATTGGTTTTCTTTTTATTGTAATGAAGTACAGAAACACATTCTACACCATATTTTTGTTTAAATTTCTTTGTACTGTTTCATAAGTCGCATATAAATTTTCTTGTTTTTCTGGATTGGTAATATAATCTATTTTACCTTTTACATTACTCAGTTTTGATAATTGTATAAATAAATTTCTTACGATATTCCTTTCTCACTTTTTCAAAAATAATTGAAAAATATCTCTTTTATACTATTATAATGTTAGTGACAAAAAGCTTAATGCAGTTGTGAAATAGACCAAGTAAATAAACCAAAGGTTTGTGCAATGGGTATATTTTGCTCTCAATCGCAAAGAGCTTCTTTTTGTTTTGCTAATTAGCTTTTTATACAAAACTATATAACAAAGAATAAACTCTAAAATAATGCGTATATGTGTATCAAATACGTGTGCAGATACGTTTTGCTATACGCTTTTTTTACTTTAAAAATGTTGATTTTACAGCATTTATATACATATACGCTTCTGTAGGCACAAAAGAGAAGGCTGGGAGTTACCCGCAGAAAGAAGTGCGGCGTGTGACAATTTATTATGCAGTATCAAAATCATATCCCACAGCAGGAGTAAGTCCGTCGTTGCCGACTATATTCAAGGCATTTTGTAACGCAAGGCATAGGTAGAAAAATCATAATATTCCCAATCATTGTATAATCTTAAGGATGCAAAAAATATACTGAATTTTCTACAAGCCAACAACATTATGGATATGACAAACTTGATGAAAAATTCAAAACTATGATAGGGGAATAACTAAATATTCCAGGAAAATCGAAACCTGTTAAATGGCGGTTAGGCGTTAGGCACATTCATGGGCAAAAACCAAAACGACTAATGTAAAATAATAATTCACAGTTATATGCCTGATGAAAGCTTAAAACAGGGCAGCAGTTTACTATCCCGCCGCTTTAACTGTTACTGTTTCATATCTTGCATACTATGGTGTTGCTGCCTTTGCTCAATACTGAATATGATGTATTTTTTATGAGGATATGACTTTATAAGTAGTATAAATTTTGTATTCAATGACATAAAAAACTCCTTTAGAACAAATCAATTATACTTGATATAATTAATTTACAACAAAAGGAGCAAACTTACATTAAGTATAAATTTATTATAGAGAGCCTGAATTGAAAAAAGTCCAAATTAAGTAGAATTTTATTCAAAACCATATTTTCCTACAAACAAAACGTCATCATTTCGAGTATCTGTAATACAAAAATAAAATGGTTTATTTGCATTAAAATCCATAATATTCGTCATAACTGATGAAAATCCATCTGCTTCTATATTGCTGTTTGTATTAATACCTTTTTGCCCAAAATCAAAAGAAACTTTTTGTATGATTTCTTTATCAACATTTAATTCTTTGGCATTTAATTGGATATAAGAGTCCAATTTTACTTTAGGTAATTTCAAATTAACCCAGCTTTCATCTTTATAATAATTAACATTACTTATCATATCACTTGTTATATTGTTTTCAGACAATAGAAAGGTAATTTCATAAGGCAATTCTTTATGTTGTTCTGTTCGAAATACTGTAGAAAGTGCAGTAATATTTGCATCTTTATAATATTCATATAAACTAGTATGACACATAAATATTTGATTTTCTATGCTGTTTTTATAATAAAATGCCTCAGAAATATTGTGTTCTTCTGAAAAAGCATATCGCCAAGGGCAGCAAAAATACACTTCATTAACTATATTATCATTTTTATCTAGTAAAATATTTTGTGAAAAATAATCTTCTTTTTTTATTTTGTTATTGAAATCCAGATGTTTTATTGCTTTTGGAGAAATTATGACATTTGATTTTGCTTCATTTAAAAGTTTTAAAACAAAATCAATATTTTTAAAATCTTTTTTTTGCTCTGGTAATTTCTTTTCACGTAAGTATACACTAATTGTATTATTTTCTTTTTCATACTCCACATAATTTAAATTATTTATAAAATTGATAGTAATATATTTTATATCTTCTACTGCAATATAACATACACCATTTTTATTTTGTACAGGAGCATGAAGAGAAATTTCACTAAAATTGCAAATTGCTTTTTGCTCTCCTATTTTAAAAAGTGTAACATTACCATCAGCTAATACGGATATTTCTGAATTAGAATAATGTACAAGAGAACCACCTCTTTCAGCAAGTTCTCTTAATGGTACATATATAATATCATTATGCTGATAGGGAGAATTTTGAAATATTATCTCATTTCGTCCATTTTCATATATACTATAAATGTTATTTTCTTCTGCAAAAACAACATTTGTAAAATATAAAAGTATTATAAAAAACAAAATTTTTTTCAAAATAAACTGATACATCATTTTCAACTCCATTATGATATGATTTTATATTATAATATTTCTTTCAATTTTTCTAAAAATTTCTCTGAGGCTTTTGAAAGAATTTGATATTTTTTCCAGACAATATTCATACCAACTTCTAATATTGGATAAAATGGTTTAAAACAAAGATTTGTATTTGTAACATTGATTATTTTATCAAGACAAAGGGCATAACCTAAACCTTCATCTACCATAAGTGAGGCATTATATACAAGATTATAATGAGCAATAATATTTAATTGGGAAATATCTTTTTTCAGCCATTGAGGAAGGTCATTTCCTTTTATTGCTTGACGAGAAACAATAAGAGATTTTTCCCATAAATCTTCAGGAGTAATAAATTCTTTTTTTGCAAGAGAAGAATTATTTTTCATCAAAACGCCCCATATATCTTTTATTGGCAGTTCTATATAATTATATTTTGAAATATCAACATTCCCTACTAAAACTGCAAAATCAATCAATCCTTTATCCAATTTTTCTATAATGTCAACAGAATCGCCACTAACAATATTATAATGGATATCTGGATATTGTTCTTTTAACATTTTTGCTGCTTTTGCAATAAAACGAACACCATCTGTTTCTCCTGTTCCTATAAAAATATCACCACATATCAAATTAGAAAGTGTAATTTCATTTTCTGTTTTTTGCACTAAATCAAGTATTTCTTCTGCACGTTTTCTTAATATCATACCTTCTTCTGTAAGTGTAATTTTTCTGCTTCCCCTTATAAAAAGCTGTTTACCAAGTTCCTCCTCCATATCTTTAATTTGTCGGGAAAGCGTGGGCTGAGAAAGATGTAAACTTTCTGCTGCAGCTAGAATGCTTTGTTCTCTTGCAATGGCAATAAAATATTTTAAAACTCTAATTTCCATAATATCACTCCTTTTTATCAGTGTAGCACATTTTTATATAACTGTAAAGCATAAATATTTATTTAATATAAGTATTTGTTATTATATATTTGTTATGCTAAAATAATCCAAAAGAAAAGAGCAAACAAATAAAAAGAAAAATATGTATTTTACTAGCAGTATTTTTTACAATGTCTATAATAACAATTTGTTCTGTAAATCAACAGCAAAATATAGTGAAATATTGCCATAAATACAACAAATGTAATCAAAACAAATTCTGAAATAAAACTACTTGAAAATGGTTTATTCGCTGCACAATTTGAAGAAGGGAGCTTCTTATTTATCATTATAATGACTATGATAATTAGGAAGTTATGCAGTATTATAACATTCCTTCAAAATATGAAATTATTTAAAATACAGAAAGTATTACATCACAAAAAGCAGATACAGTTTATTTTGAAAAGGAAAATCAAATTGTATTATTTTATAAAGACGTACAAATTAGTAAGGAATATACAAAGCTAGGTTATTTTGATGCTGGTGATGATTTTGTATCAGTGGTAGAAAATAATCCCATATTAGAAAGTTGGGGCAATAAAATTATTGTAATTAGTGCAAATGTAGAATAAATAAAAAATGGGGGATAATCATGAATACAAATGAATTTTTAAATCATGTAAATCAGGGGCTAGAAATACAAGGTGGTTCTGAAGTACATCAATATATGAGTGAATTAAGTCAAGAAGCAATAAAAATTACAACAGAATTGAATTGTTGTTATCATACACCAGAAGAAATATGTCATATTTTTTCAAGGTTAATTGGAAAACCTGTTGATAATACGTTTAGAATGTTTCCACCATTTTATACAGATTGTGGAAAAAATATTAATATTGGAAAAAATGTATTTATCAATTCCTGCTGTTGTTTACAAGACCAAGGCGGCATTACTATAGGAGATGGTACGTTGATAGGGCACAAAGTTGTTTTTGCTACACTTGACCATGACTTTAACCCACAAAAAAGACAAAGTATGATACCAAAACCTATTATAATTGACAGAAATGTATGGATAGGTGCAAATGTAACTGTTTTAGGTGGTGTAACAATAGGAGAAAATGCCATTGTTGCAGCAGGTGCGGTAGTAACAAAAGATGTACCAGCAAATAGTATTGTAGCTGGTGTACCTGCAAAATTTATAAAATGGATTGATAATAAAGTGGAGGAGTCTACATGAAAAATTTTTTGTTTGCACTTACTGTTACAGCATTGGGTGCTATAGGCTGTACTACAAATGAAACAATAAATTTAACACAACAACCAGCACAACAATATATAGTAGAAAATACACAAGAGAATACTATGGTAACAATGAAAATTGGTAACACAGATTTTAGTACAATATTATATAACAATGCCACAACACAAGAATTTATAAAACAATTTCCAGTTACATACACGATGTCAGAACTGCATGGTAATGAAAAGTATTACTATATACCAACAGCATTACCTACAAATAGTGAACGCCCTGATACAATAAACAAAGGTGATATTATGCTTTATGGCAACAATTGTATTGTAGTATTTTATGATACTTTTCCTAATTCTTATAATTATACAAAATTAGGATATATTGAAGATATAACGAGGCTAGAAGAAGCTGTTGGAAAAGGAAATATTGATGTTCATTTTGAACTAAAATAATACAAATGATAGTTTAAAAAGGGGAGAAAAGTATGAAAAGATGGAAAGCAAAAATTTTATCTATATTACTTATGGTAACTATGGTTACAGTGACTGCTTGTGGTACACAGCAACAAACATCAAATGACATTCAAACAAGTCAAATAATGCCAACAAGTCAGCAGACGGAAGGAGAAAATAAAAATATGGAAGAATATTACATATTTGAATTAAGTGATGCTGTAGATAGAACATCAGTTCACTATAAAAATCGTTATGGCATTGAATTGTCCGCAGATTTATATACAAGTAAATATTTAGATAAAACACAAACGTATCCAGCTATTGTGATTGGTCCGCCTTATGGTGGTGTAAAAGAACAAGGTCCTGGTGTTTATGCAAATCAACTTGCACAAAGAGGATTTATTGTACTTGCATTTGACCCATCTTATAATGGTGAAAGTGGTGGTGAACCAAGACATATTTCATCACCAGAAATTTTTTCAGAAGACTTTAGTGCTGGAGTAGATTATTTAGGTTCTTTAGATTATGTAAATCGTGAGCAAATAGGTGCGATTGGTATTTGTGGAAGTGGCGGTTTTGCACTTTCTGCTGCAGCTATGGATACTCGCATTAAAGCAGTTGCGACTGCTGCAATGTATGACATCAGTGCAATGGGTAATACAATGGACAATGAAAGTCGTAATGCTATGATAAAAAGTATGTCAGAACAACGTTGGCAAGATTTTGAAAATGGAGAAGCTGCATATACAAGAAATTATCCATTAGAAGCTCCTCTTGATGAACTTCCAGAAGATTTAAGTGGATTAAATATAGAATGGTGGACATTTTATGGTTTAAAACGTGGTTGGCATCCAAATTCAGGCGGTTCTTTCACAGATACCAGTATGCTCCCATTTACAAATTATTCTTTATTAAATCATATTGATAGCATTTCACCTCGTCCTATTCTGTTTATTACAGGTGATATTGCCCACTCTAAAGAATTTAGTGAAACAGCATATCAAGCAGCAGAAGAACCAAAAGAATTATATGTTGTTCCAAGTGCAATGCATATTGACTTATATGATGACACGAATAAAATTCCTTTTGATAAATTAGAAACATTTTTTAAAGATGCTTTCAAATAAATAAAACAAAAATCACTGAGCAATTCAGTGATTTTTATTTTTGTTTTTTTAACAATATAAAAAGCAGTAGAAATGATTTCTACTGCTTTAAAAAATATTTATTTTCTACTATATAGAAATTATTTTGTTTTGCCAGCATTCTATAATAGTATTTTGTTCTATTGCTGTCTGTAAACCAACAGTATTTTCTATTGTAACTATTTTAATGTAATTTTCGTCAATTTCTACATCTTAATAAAATAATATTATTCTATTATCAGCATAATTACTTCCTCTGTTTTTGCAGGAATTTCATAATGACTAGAGATTTGATAATACTGCATATATTTGTAACCATCAAAGTTATCAAAATGCTATATAAAGAAGGTTTATTTCAAAGACTTCAGCAAATGCAGCAATATATAATGCTGTTTCGTTATTTTCAATTATTTTTGGCTTTTATAAAAATATTCAAAAATATCTATAAAAATTATGTTGGTTTTCTCACAGCATTGTCTTGAAAACGAAAATAATTTGGAAGATGTCTTGACTGTGTAAATTCAAATAGAGTGCCATTACTATTATAAGTATAACTACTTACAACAGCCATACAATTATAATCTTTTTCGTTAATATTCAAATATTTTTTATCCAATTCATTTATTTTTTCGATTGTCATAATACGACGACTATTTATAATAGTCATGTGTAATGTTTGTTCCAGATATTGATAAATAGAAGATGATGCAATTTCTTTTGTTAAGCCTAAAACACACTCTTTTAAAAAATAGTTATGATTTAGAATAAGTGGTATTCCATCTAAATAATGTAAACGTTGTATATAGTAAAATTCAGAACCAATGGAAAAACCTGTTTTTTTAGAAAGTAACTCATCAGTAGTCCCTTCTGTAAATAATAATATATCTGTATGTGGAATTTGGCTATTTCGTAAAGCAGATTCACGAAAACTTTCAATTTCACCTAATGTAAAAGTAGATTGTTTCATAGGAATATAAATATTACGAACTCCTTTTCCCTGTATAGTTTGCACATATCCATCTGAAACAAGATGACTAATAGCACGACGCACAGTATTTCGAGAACAGCTATATTGTTGTATCAATAAATTTTCAGAGGGCAATAATTTCTGATAAACATATTCATTTGTTTCTATTTTTGTTTTAATGTCTTTATATATATCAATGTATTTACTTTTAGGCATTTCTCATTCATTTCCTTTTTATTATTTTTATTTCATTATAAAAACATGATAGTTTAAAGTCAATAGAGAAAGTATTTACAAACAAATATCATTATTTTATTATTTTTGAAATGTAAAATTGATAAGCATTATACTGTAAAAATATTGTTAAAAATAGATAAATAGTATAACAATGTTTTGCTAAAGTGATATGCAATTTGTTCTATTTTTTTGATATTCAATAGTTTGTTTGAACAAATTTTAAAAATAACATTGACTTGTTTAAACAAGTATGTTATAAATAAAGCATAAGTTGTTTAAACAAGTTTATGAACGGAGGGAAATATATGGGAAAATATGTAGAAGATGCAAAGCAACTATTAAAATTGGTTGGTGGAAAACAAAACATTGCAGCAGTATCGCATTGCATGACAAGAATGAGATTTGTATTAGTTGATACAGCAAAAGCAGATATTAATGGAATTGAAGCATTGAAAGTAGTAAAAGGAAGTTTTACACAGTCTGGACAGTTTCAAGTAATTATTGGAAATACCGTTGCAGATTTTTATAATGATTTTGTTAGGACTGCTGGTATCGAAGGTGTTTCAAAAGAGGCAGTAAAACAGGCAGCAAAACAAAATCAAAATGTGTTACAAAGAATTATAACTGCTCTGGCAGAAATTTTTGCACCATTAATTCCAGCGATTATTACTGGAGGTTTAATTTTAGGATTTCGTAATTGTATTGACAGTATTTATTTTTTTGAAAATGGTACAAAAACACTCTGTGACATCAGTCAATTTTGGAGTGGCATTGACAGTTTTTTATGGTTGATTGGTGAGGCTATATTTCATATGCTTCCAGTTGGCATTTGTTGGTCAGTTACCAAAAAAATGGGAACAACTCAAATGCTTGGTATTGTACTTGGTTTGACATTGGTATCTGGACAGCTTTTAAATGCCTATACAGTTGCAAATACAGCAGTTGCGGATATTCCAAAGTGGAATTTTGGATTTATAGAAGTAAATATGATTGGATATCAAGCACAAGTTATTCCTGCAATACTTGCTGCGTTTACACTGGTTTATATTGAAAAATTTTTTAGAAAAATAACACCTCAAGTAATTTCAATGATTGTTGTACCATTTTGTAGTATTGTATTAGCAGTTATGGCATCTCACTTTATACTGGGGCCAGTTGGTTGGAAAATAGGTTCTATTATTTCATCAGTAGTATATTCTGGCATTACAGGCTCTTTTAAAATTGTATTTGGCGCAATATTTGGCTTGGTTTATGCACCACTTGTCATTACTGGATTACATCATATGTCTAATGCGATTGACCTTCAGTTAATTGCAGATTATGAGGGAACGATGTTATGGCCTATGATTGCATTATCAAATATTGCACAAGGCTCTGCGGTAATGGGTATGATTGTGCTACAAAGAAGAAATTCTGAAGCACAAGAAGTAAATATTCCAGCAGGAATTTCTTGTTATTTAGGTGTAACAGAACCAGCAATTTTTGGTGTAAATTTAAAAAATGGTTTTCCATTTGTATGTGGTATGATTGGTTCTGCAATTGCAGCAATTGTTAGTGTAGCAACTGGAACAACAGCAAATGCGATAGGTGTAGGAGGAATTCCGGGAATACTTTCTATTCATACAGAAAGTATGTTAAACTTTTTTATCTGTACTATCATTGCAATTGTCATTCCTTTTGTACTTACTATTATTGTGGGAAAGAAAAAATTAACTGAAGTAGAAAAAAATGGAATATCTAAAGAGGTTGTTGATAGAAATACAGAAAAAGTAGAAGCAAATCAAAAAGAAACTGAAGACATATCAAAAAATTTAAAAGCATTTTTGTTAGGAAAAGTAATTCCATTAAAAGAAGTAAATGATGGCGTATTTTCTGAGGGTATGATGGGAGAAGGTGTTGCAATAATACCAGAAAATGAAATATTATATTCTCCAGCAGATGCAGAAGTTGTTGTTTTAATGGACGATTCAAAACATGCTTGTGGTTTAAGATTAGCTAATGGTATGGAAATTTTATTACATATTGGACTGGATACTGTAGATATGAATGGAAATGGTTTTCAATATTTTGTTACACAGGGGCAAATGGTAAAAGCAGGAGAAGCTTTAATAAAATTTAATAAAGAAAAAATCAAAGCAGCAGGACATAGAGATGTAACCATTTGTGCAATTACTGAAGCAGGAAATGCTAAAAATATTCAATTTACAACAGGAATAGATGTTTTTGATAAAGAAACAACCATTATTACTTTTGAATAAAAGAATAGTAAAGGAGAATAGATATGAATTATTTTAATGACAAAGTTGTGTATCAAATATATCCAAAATCTTTTAAAGATTCTGATGGAGATGGCATAGGCGATTTAAAAGGAATTATACAAAAGCTGGATTATATCAAAAATTTAGGTGTAGATTATATTTGGCTTACACCAGTGTTTCCATCACCACAGAATGATAACGGCTATGATATATCAAATTATTATGAAATTGACCCTATGTTTGGCACAATGGCAGATATGGAAGAATTGATTACTCAAACTAAACAAAGAGATATGAAAATTATGCTTGATATGGTGTTTAATCATACTTCTACAAGCCATGAATGGTTTCAAAAAGCGTTAGCAGGAGAAAAAAAATATCAAGATTATTACATATTTAAAGAAGGAAAAGAAGTTCCTACAAATTGGGAGTCAAAATTTGGAGGGTCAGCATGGGAATATGTTCCATCACTTCAAAAATGGTATCTTCATTTATATGATGTGACACAAGCTGATTTGAATTGGGATAATGCTTGTGTGAGAGAGGAATTAAAAAAAGTTGTTTGCTTTTGGAAACAAAAAGGTGTACAAGGATTTCGTTTTGATGTTATTAATGTCATTTCCAAGCCAGAAGTGTTTGAAAATGATATGCAAGGAGATGGGAGAAGATTTTATACAGATGGTCCTCATGTACATGAATATTTAAAAGAATTAGTTCGTGATACTGGTATTGAAAATATGATAACTGTTGGAGAAATGTCTTCTACTACTTTGCAGAATTGTATTCGTTATTCTAATCCAGAAGAAAAAGAGCTATCTATGTGCTTTAATTTTCATCATTTAAAAATTGATTATAAAAATGGGGATAAATGGGAAATTATGAAACCTGATAGAATAGCTTTAAAAAATTTATTGGAACAATGGCAAGTAACAATGCAACAGCATAATGGATGGAATGCCTTATTTTGGTGTAACCATGACCAGCCTCGTATTGTATCACGATTAGGAGAAGAAGGAAAATATTGGGATAAATCAGCTAAAATGCTTGCGACTTGTATCCATATGATGAGAGGAACACCTTATATTTATCAAGGAGAAGAATTAGGTATGACAAATCCACATTATCATAAAATACAGCAGTATCAAGATGTAGAAAGTTTAAATTATTATAATATTCTTTTGGAAAATGGGAAAACAGAACAACAAGCACTTGATATTCTTTCTGTTAGGTCTAGGGACAATAGTAGAACACCTATGCAGTGGAATGATGAAAAAAATGCTGGATTTACAGAAGGAAAAGCATGGATTGAAATAGCAAATAATTATCAATTCATTAATGCACAATCGCAATTAGCAGATGAAAATTCTATATATTCCTTTTATAAAAAGTTAATTGCTTTAAGAAAAAATAAAGATGTGATTTCAAAAGGAGATATTGTATTTTTTGAAAAAGAAAATGCAGATGTACTTGCTTATAAAAGAATATATCAAGAGAAAGAAATTATTGTATTGAATAATATGGTATCTACAGAAATAGTAATATCTACAAACTTGTTATGGAAAAATTACAATAAAATACTAGGTAACTATGAAATAAGTGATATTTCAGATGATAAACTTATACTAAAACCATTTGAAACACTTATATTAGAAAAGAAATGATATTATATTTTGTTATCAAGACAATGTCTACAATATTTTTTCAATATCATTTTTCTATTGACATTGCAAAAAAAATAATATATGTTTTATTATAAGTTTTATAATTTTTTAAATATTAAAGTGAAAGTTACAGCAGCATATAAAGGGATTAAAGCAATGAATAGACAAAGTGAAAAAATAGAAATAAAAGAAAAAAAACCAGGCATTAAAGATGTAGCAAAAGTTGCAGGAGTATCTTCTACTACGGTATCTAGGGTTTTAAATAATAGGGGATATATTAGTGAAGAAACAAAACAAAAGGTACATCAAGCAATGAAAAAAATAGGATATTATCCGAATGAAATTGCTAGAGCTTTATTAAATCAGCGAACATATTTTATAGGGGTAATTGTTCCTTCTATTATCAACCCTTTTCATGGAGAAGTTGCACAAAATATTGAATACTATCTTTCCAAACAAAATTATAAGATGTTATTATGTAACAGCAATAATAATGCAGAAACAGAAAAAGAATATGTTGAAATGCTAAAAAGAAATCAAGTAGATGGTATGATTGTAGGAACACATAATAATCATAGTGATATTATAAAAGAATATTCTAATTTATCTATGCCTCTTGTAGCAATTGACCGTTATTTAGGGGATAATGTCATTACAATATCTTGTGATAACTATAAAGTAGGACAACTTGCTACAGAGCATCTTTTAGAAAAAGGCTGTCGAAAAATTTTATGTATTAGAGGAGATAGTCGTTTAAAAATGCCAGGAAATGATAGAAGCCAAGCATATAGAGATATTATGAGAAAGCTAGGACTTCCAAGTCTAATATTAGAGATACCTTTTGTCAAACCTTTACAAGAAAAGTATAAGCTAATAGATGATACATTGCATACATATACTGACTTGGACGGCATTTTTGCAGGAGATGATTTATTAGCTACTATTACATTGCAAATTGCAAAAGAGAGAGGAATTGCAGTACCAGAAAGATTAAAAATAATAGGGGTAGATGGAGCAAAACAAACAAGGATATATCTTCCAGAATTGACCACAATAAGACAGCCTATTGAAGAAATTTCAAAATGTGCTGTAAAAAGTATGATAGATTTAATTGAAGATAAAAAGTGTGAAAATAGATTAGCTTTACCAGTAACATTATTAGAAGGAAAGACGACTTGAAAGGAGTGAAAAACTCCTTTTTTTAATGAAAAAAAAAAGATATAATTAAGCACAATATACAAAAAAGAATGCTATATTTTGTAATAAAATAAGTATGAAAACGATTGACATATGAAAACGATTGACATATAATAATACCAAAATGAATAGCCAAAAAATGATATAACAAAGGAGGGAAAATACCATGTATCAATTATATTATCAACCAAAAGGTGTATGGGTAGGGGACATTATGCCTTATGGAGAAAATGGAACTTTTTATATTTATCACCAAAGAGATACTAGAAATCCAATGCCGTTTGGAGAACCATTTGGCTGGTCTTTAGCTTGTACAAAAGATTTTGTTCATTATGAAGATTTTGGAGAAAGTTTAAAAAGAGGTTCTGATGATGTGTCAGACCAATTTGTTTATGCAGGTAGCGTGTTTAAAGTTGGACAAAAATATCAGGCATTTTATACAGGCTACAATCGAGAATATTTAAAGTTAGGAAAAACATCTCAAACTTTACTTCATGCAATAAGTGAAGATAAAATTCATTGGGAAAAGTCTTACAAAACATTAGAAATTGCACCACAACAAGGTTATGATAAAAGAAATTGGAGAGATCCTTTTGTAGTTTGGAATGAACAAGAACAAGAATATCTTTTGATATTAGGTACAAGAAAAGGAGAAGACAAAACAAAGCCAACAGGACGATTAGTATATTTTACATCTAAAGATTTGGAAAATTGGGATTTTAAAGGAGATTTTTGGGCACCTGGTTTATATACTATGTTTGAAATGCCGGAATTATTTCAGATTGGAGATTGGTGGTATTTAATTTATTCTGAATATAGTGAAGGAAATAAAATTCATTATAGAATGAGTAAAAATATTTATGGTCCATGGACTACACCAAAAAATGATAGTTTTGATGGCAGAGCTTATTATGCAGGACGAACAGCTTATGATGGTAAAAGAAGGATATTATTTGGTTGGGTGCCAACACGTATTGATAATGATGATAAAAATTCTTATTTATGGGGTGGTACATTCGTACCTCATGAAATTATGCAAATGGCAGATGGTACACTTTCTGTAAAACCACCAGATACTCTTTGGAAAGCATTTACTGATTGGAAGGATATTTTTTGCACTCATATGAAAACGATTGACACAAAACAAGAAACTGTTCTATATTCAAATATAAAAAATGTAATTGCTTTTGAAACAGTTTGTTATTTTTCAGAAGGAACAAAAGCCTTTTCTATAAAATTTTATGAAAATGAGAAAAATAGTTTAGCTTATGAATATGAATTTTTAATCAATGAAAATAGAGTTATTTTTCAAAAAAGTCCAAATTATCCATGGTATCAATGTTTTAATATAGGATTGGAAAGACCAATTACATTACAGGCAGGAGAAAAATATCATATTCGTTTTATAATAGATAATGATATTGCAACATTGTATGTTAATGGAGTAGCATTAAATGCTAGACTCTGTGACCGTCCCGGAAATTTGTTGTCCATTACGGTAACAGATGGAGAACTAAAAGCAGAACATACAAAAATATCAACTTCTGTTAAGAAGTGAAGTGATAATTTGACAATTTAAGGAGGGAAAATTATGGATTATAAAAAAATATCTGAAGAAATTGTAAAATATGTTGGAGGCAAAGAAAATATAAAAGGTGTAACACATTGCGTTACAAGGCTTCGACTAATATTAAATGATACAGAAAAATATGATAGAAAAAAATTGGAAAATATAGAAGGTTCTAAAGGCGTTGTATTTAACAGTGGGCAGTTGATGATTATTTTTGGAACTGGTACAGTAAATAATGTATATGATGCTTTTGTAAAAGTGACAGGAGCAAAAGAAATGTCAGCAGCAGAAGCAAAACAAGAAGGCATTAGCAAACTTGGAAAACTACAGCAAGGATTTAAGGTGTTTTCTGATATTTTTATTCCTATTATTCCTGCTTTTGTAGCAGCAGCTATTATTATTGGTATCAAGGCATTATTGACAGCACAAGGATTATTTGGATTAGAAGGTGCTTTAGTTGACCAAAGTCCATTTTTAAATAGTTTAGCGGATTTTATGGGAATTATAGCAACAACATTTGATTATCTACCAATATTAGTAATGTATAGTGCTGTAAAAAGATTTGGTGGTAATACTATACTTGGTATATTAGTTGGTATTGTTATGGTACACCCTAATTTAATGAATAGAAATGCTTTTGTATTAGATGCTTCTAGTGCTGAGTATTGGAATTTTGCGGGACTTTCTGTTGCAAAAGTAGCTTTTCAAGGCGGTGTATTTCCAGCAATATTGACAGCATGGTTTATGTCTAAAGTAGAAAAAGTTGCACAAAAATATGTACCAGCAGTCATTTCGTTTGTACTTGTTCCAACAATTACAATATTGCTTGCAAATATTGCATTGTTTACTGTTTTTGGTCCAGTTGGTAATGTGATTGGTAATGGTCTTGCAGCAGTAATTGACATATTATATAATAGTTTTGGTGCAGTAGGTGCATTTATTTTTGCAGCACTGTTACAACCATTAGTAGTAACAGGAACACATCAGGCAATTCAAGGTATTGAGGCAAATTTAATTGCAACAACAGGTTTTAATTATATTCAAGGAATATGGTCAGTATCTATTATTGCACAAGGTGGTGGTGCAATTGGTATGTATTTGTTAGCAAAAAAGAAATCAAAAGATAGAGATATTGCAATGTCTAGTTTTGTTCCTACTTTAGTAGGTATTTCTGAACCTGCAATATTTGCAGTAAATTTAAAATATTCTATAAAACCTTTTATTTGTGCTTGTTTAGGAGCAGGAGTCGGTGGTGCTTTTATGAAAATCACTTCTGTACGTGCCATTGGTCAAGGTCTTACAGGTGTATTAGGTTTGTTAATTGTAGTACCAGAAAAATTAGTATTTTACATCATTGGCAATATAATTGCTTTTGTTGTTCCTATTGTGTTGATATTAGTTTATGATAAAATAAAAGGAATGCCAAAAGAAAACGATGAAGAAGAAGAAAAAAAGATTGATATTACAAAAACAACAGAAAAACAATCTCTTTATGCAGCAGTAGATGGAGATGTTATTTCAATTCAACAAATTGGAGATGGTGTTTTTTCTGAAAAAGTGCTTGGAAATGGCGTAGGTATTATACCAGAGAGTGAAGTGGTTGTTGCTCCAGCAGATGGCACAATTTGCACTGTAATAGAAGACAGCAAACACGCAGTAGGCATTACTTTAAATAATGGTATTAATATTTTAATTCATGTAGGCATTGATACTGTGGCAATGAATGGAGAAGGATTTGAATATTTTGTAAATGTAGGTGATAAAGTAAAAAAAGGAGAGAAATTACTTTCTTTTGACAAGAAAAAAATTCAACAAAAAGGATTTAGTCCTGTTGTAATTATAGTAGAGCTTGAAGAAGGACAAGGAGAAACGATACACTTTATCTCTGGAAAAAATGTAAAAGCAGCACAAGATTTGATTGGAGAATAATAATGGAAAAAAAAGAATTTGAAAAGTATACATATATTACAAAAGAAAATGAAAATTATATAAGAAAATTGGCAAATTACTGCCAGTCTTCTCCACATAAACCTAAATTTCATATAACACCGCCTTGTGGTTTATTAAATGACCCAAATGGTTTAGCATATTATAATGGAAAATATCATATTTTTTATCAGTGGCATCCCTTTGATACAAGCCATGGTATGAAACATTGGGGGCATTTTATATCTGAAGATTTAGTAATTTATCAACATTCTAATGAAATACTAATTCCAACAGAGGAATATGAAAAAAATGGCTGCTATTCAGGAAATAGTATACAAATTGGGGAAAACTTATTTTTATATTATACAGCTAATTATAAAAGTTCAAATGGAAAAGTTCCTAAACAGGCAGTTGCTTTTATGACACCAGATGGCAAAATACAAAAATATAAAAATAATCCTATTATAGACAAAAAACCATGTGGTTTAACAGGAGAAATTCGTGACCCATTTGTATTTTTAAGAGATGGAAAATATTATATGCTTTTAGGTGGCGGAACAATAGAAGGACAAGGAAGAATATTACTTTATCAAAGTTTAGATGCTTTAAAGTGGGATTATAAAGGTACAATATCTTTAGGAGAATTAGAACTAGGCTATATGTTTGAATGTCCAGGTATTATAAGAGTAGATAATAAAGATGTACTTTTTCTATCTTTAATGGGAGTTCAAACAAAAGGTGAAAAATATCAAAATGAATTTTCCTCTGTTTATTTTGTGGGTCAGCTTGATGTAGACAATATGAAGTTTGAAGTAGAATATTATGACGAATTAGATAAAGGCTTTGACTTTTATGCTCCACAACCTTTTTATGATAAAAAAGGACAACCGATATATTTTGCATGGTTTGGTTGCGGAACACAAAAACTTCCTTACATGAATACGGATATGTGGATACATGGCATTACTATGCCAAGAGTGTTATCTATACAAAATGGCAAATTGCTACAAACTTTATATCCATCTGTAGCAGACCAGTTTGAAACAATACAATTAAATAATAAAAAAGCAATTCCAGTAAATAAAAATTTTCATTTGAAGGTAAATGTAACCAAAGAAAATATACAATCTATTCATATTGGAGAACAACAAGACCATTTTGATATTATAATTGAAAAAGAAAATAATCTTTTGAGAATTGATAGAAGTGGTTTAAAACAAAGATTTTGTTGTGAATATGGAGAACAAAGAATTTTTTCTATTGATTTAAAAAAACCGTTACAATTAGATTTATATTATGATAATACATTTGTAGAATTGTTTGTCAATAAAGGAGAAAAAGTTGCAACATTTCGTGCTTTTCCTTCTGTGTTAAAAATATATGTAGAGTAATATTTTTAGAGTGATAACACTTGATAATAGTATTTGAGATATATTATACATATAGAAAACAAATAAAACTAAATTTCAATTTAAGAGTGAGAGTAGTACCCAAAACTTCAGTAAGTCCTGAATATAGAAGGCTTTTTTGAATTGTTTTATTCTCTCCGATATTAAAATTAGGATACTACTCTTACATTATAATATACAACAAAAAATTTGTATATAAAATTACAAAAAATTTTTAAATATGGGAAAATAACAGAATTATCTATTGTGTTAGTGGAAAAAAGTGAGAATAAAATAACTGAAAAAATAGGGAAGGTAAGCGATGATTATAAAGAATAATAAAAAAATTTAATTAAATAGTAAAAGAAATGTAATTATGGTATGATATTAACAACTTAAAAAAAACAAAATTAATAGGAGATATATTTGAAATGGGAATATTTTAAAATTATGACAATCCAAATATAAAAGAACGAGAACAATGGGAGGAATATTTTTCTATTATATTAGAAGATAGAGATTTATATGAAAAAGTATTAGCTTTATGTAATTTAGAATTGATAGAACAGTTAATACCACTATCTTCTTATTGTGAAGAATATAATTGTACATTTAATATAGATGGAGCAGTTTTTGCAGAAGATGGTTGTGGAGGATGTTATGCTTTGTTAGAAGATGGGGATATTGTACGAATAGATTATGCAGAAGGCGAATGTGGGAGAGTAGCAGAAACACTAAAGGACTTATTAGAATTGCAATTAAATTGTGCGTGTGCATGGCAGAATTATATGAGAAAAAAATATATTGATGACTCTTTTTTATTAGAAAAAGATATTGTAGAATTTGAAGCAGAGGGTCGTAATAATTTCAAAAATGTCTATGGTGATGATATGCCTGAATACAATAAACTACAAAAAGAAATTGCAGAACGATTACATTTAAAAATATATCATGAAATTGATAAAAATGTCCTTACTAAACTTTATAAAATGGCAACAAAACAGCCAAGTTTTTTAGTTAAAAATATGACTGATAATGAGTTTTTTCATGAATTAATGTATTAATTTTTTATATACAAATAATTTATGGAGGTGTTATATTGAAGAAAGTAAAAATTTCTGTTATGAAAATAGCACATTATACAGATTTAATAGAAAAGTATGAAAATCCAATTTCTCATGCCTGTGATATGAAAGAGGGACAGGTATTTATTGCAAACGGCTGGCAAAAACCAGAAGGATTTTGTGAAAGTGCGTGGGAGAGTATGTCGGCATTTGTAATGACACTTGCTCATGGTGGTGAAAATTTGTATAATGGTTGGATGAAAAATAAAAAATCTGCTATGATTTCTTGCAATGATGGATTTCGTCCTGTGAGTTTTTTAATCGAAACATTGGATATTGATGCAGAATGAAAACCCTTATTTGTTACTTTATTAGAATGATTATATAATCATGAAGCATATAGAAAATCAATCTATATGCTCTATTTTTTTACAAAAAACAAAGTACTATATTTATTATTGAAGTAATACATTCGCTTTTTTATGATCTGTAGATTTAATAAAGAAGCGTGACTGTATAAGAAAAATTCAACAAAACAAAAAAATGATAGAGCTGTCGCAAGAAACAAGTGATACTGTAACAAGCAGTATTGAAAATTGGAAAAATTATTTAAACACATTAAGTCAATTTTATAAATATTCTTTTGATGAGTCATAAATTGCATACTTAAATAGGTTATGTTATAATTAGTGAAAAATGTAGAATAATGGCATAAAGGAAAGTGGTGTTTTTTTATGGAAAGAAAAAAAGTGACACTAGGAGCAAGAATATTAACAGAGTCTGAAATAAAAAAGACATTAGCAACATATGATACTATTTTTAATCAAATAGAATTATTTCGTGAAAATGTTGAAGAATTATCAGAAAAAGATATAGATATGACCCCTCAAAAAATAAACAATATTGCTATTCTTGGAAAAAGAGGAACAGGAAAAACATCTATATTGCGTACAATACGTGAAACATTAAAAAAAGAAGATAAAAAGGATATTTTACTCCCTATTATTATACCTGAAAATATGTCTCAGAATAATAGTTTAATGTCAAGTATTATTGGTATGTTTTCTGATATAGTAAAACAATATAAAAATGAAAATTATGTTAATGATTGTATCGGTAATAGAAAAGCCAAAAACGAACTAGAGGAAAAATACAATGATGTTGTAAAACAATTTTGTTATATACAGCCGCAATATAAACATATATTGATGGATAATTTTATCAGTGAATTAGAGTATACTAAAAAATCTAGTCAGATTTTTAATGCAGACCAAGAGTTTATTAAAAAATTTCATAGATTTATCAATGCTTTATTAAAAAACTGTGAAGAAAAAAAATCTATGATATTTGTATTTATAGATGATATTGACTTGAGTACAAATAGATGTATGGATGTGGTAAAAACACTCCTTTCTTACATTTCTCACCCTAATATTGTTACATTTCTTTCAGGGGATTTAGATACATTTGAAGAAGCTATTGCAATAGATTTTTTAAGACAAGAACAGGCTTTTTCTGAAAAGGTATGGAATGGAAAATTTATAAATGAAACATCTTTACTAGAACGTAAAAAAGAATTGGCTTATGAATATTTGAAAAAAGTAGCTCCTCCTATTTATAGACATAATATTAAATATTGGTCTTTAAAAGATAGAGGAAATTATTTTATTGCACAAAATGAAGAAGATACATCAAAAGAAATTACATTGTATAAAATGTTAAGAAAACTGGAAGAAAAGGAATTTCAGAAAGAAAGATTTTTTACAATGTATAGTGAACAGGAAACGGATAAAGTATTACCTTTGACATATCACCTTTTTGATGAAACTGCAAGAGGACTAAACAATGTGTATGCAGTATTGTATGATATGTATCAAAAATGGATTAATGAAAAAGATATTGATTACACAGATAAAAGAAATTTAATTGATACTATGATTTCTGCAAATCCAGTATTAAATGGTTTACGTGATAATATTGATAGTATTGTACATTTTAACGTTGAGCAGGAAGATGTATATATTCGTTATGATAATTTTGTTATATATATTAATGAAGTACTAGATATAAAGCAAGATAAGGTTAATGATAAAATTAATAATACTACAATAAATGATTCCTCAGTAGGTAAAATATATATAAAAAACATAGGTAACGCTCAATTAAATGTAAATAAATATTTTAATAAAAATAACAAAAATGAAAGTAAAAGAAAAAGTATATTTATTTTATTTTTATTCTTAGAATTTATAAAAAAATTATTTGAACAAGATACTTCTTATTTTTCACAATATAACTATATAATATCAAAAATTAAAGCGATAAAACTATTATTATTGACACCCTCTTTGAATGAAAGCAATACGTTTATAAAAAAAGAAATGGAGGAATATATAAATAGAATTATACCTAATGACGCTTCTAATAATAGCGATGACTTTTTTATACATATTATACGAACATTTTTAATAAATGGAAATTTTTTACTTTCTTTACATTTTTATGAAAAATTGGTGGAATTAGATTATAATTTTTATAAATTGTATCAGAAAGAAATATCTAATACAAAATTAGATTTAACCATAAAAGTACAAAAGGCGTTTGAAAGTTTTTTATGTGTAGAAAATGATTTTAATGAAAAAGTAAGAGGATATTTAAGTAAAAATTATGAAACATTAAAGTCTGGTCTCAATTTAATACAAAGTTTTTTAGCTGGAACAGAAGATACAATTAAAGCTGAAATTTTGTTTGAACCTATTTTAAAAAATAAAGAAACAGTGCTAAAAAAAGTATTATTAAAAGAAGAAAATTATAAAAACCAAGTTGCTTTAGAAATAATTAATAAATTTTCTGAATTAACTTATGAAAATTTTGTAAATTTAAGAAACAAGCTATTTTTTAATTATATCATAAAATATTATAAAGACGTTATTTTTGAAGAAACATTAAACAATGAAGAAATTAAAAATGTAAGTATGAAATCATTTGAAAAGAACAAAAGTTTTTTAGAGAATTTTGATGGTACTAAATATGAAAAACAATATAAAATTATAAAAAAGATAGAAAAAGGTGAGTTATGGAGTAGTCCTATATTAAAGAAAGCAATAGCAGACTTGGAAAATAGTATTAACAAATATTTAGAACAAAAGTTAATACCAAATTTGCAATATATTTCATTAGAAAATAAAGATTTTAAAATTAAATTAGAAGAATTTGATAAGTGTTATGATGGTATTAGTGATACAATTGCAAAAAAAGAAAAATATAAATTAAGAGAAATAGAATTTTTGCCTTCTATAAAAGGACAACAATATGAAAAACAAAAAGAATCATATAAGATTATACAATATGCAAGTAATATATTGGATATAATATTTTATGGGCGAGGGTGGTATGGAAAAGAAGAAGCAAGAGCTTTAAATAACGAAATTTACAAATTAACGTGGGAAAAAGTAGAGAATGATAATAAAAATAGTGAAGAAGTTTTTAAACTCCATTTATACTTTTACGCTCTTTATAGAAAAAATGAATTAATGGCTAATATAGATAATATAATTAAAGCAAAACAATTTGACAATATTATTGATGAAGCAAGAATGTTATATCGTAATACAACAGAAAATGAATTTATAAGTGTTATTAATGAAGATAAAACAGAAATACAACAAAAAAATAAACAACAATATAGTATAAGAGACATTGAAACACTATTTGAAGAGTTGAATGAAAAGAATCAGGAAGGAGAAAGCTAATTGAATAACGCAATCAACTGCATGATAGAAGTAATGTGTTATCCTTTTGCAGGTTTGGGATTTTATGAACAGGATAGTATAGAGCAGCATTATAAAACAGATAAAAACCAATTTAACACCAAAAATATTACAGAAACCCTAGAAAACACTATAAAATCAAAATATCATATACATAATTTAGATATATTGGATATGCTTGTTAGAAAATATTATTTTTTTTCGGAAAAGCAATATCATAATGCAGAAGAATATTCTTTAGATATGTTTTCAAAATTAGCAAAATCTTTTATATCGCAAAGGGACGGTAAATTTGTATATAAATACTGGGAAAATGAACAAGATAAAGAATTGCTTGGAGGATTTGCAGGACACAATAAAATAATTTTTTTTCATGCATTAAACAGACATATTCCTTTAGATATTATTGTAGTACAATATTTATTAGACAATGCAAATTATTCTAAAGAGCATAATATTGAATATATTAATTATTTAAAGGGATTTTATGGACTGATACATATGGGAGATATGCAATTAGATGGCTTATTACAGAAAGGAATATCAGAAAATCATATTCATGTAGGGGCTTATGGAAGTTTTCCGTTGTTTTGGGATAGTTTTATGAAGCAGTTGTATGCGAAGAATAAACAAGGTTTTTTAAATTTACGTTTAAAAGAAGAGGACTTTACTTTAATATTAACAGCAAACATATTAAGATTAGTTTTAAGTATATGGATAAAATATGAAGAAATTAATTCTTCTGAAAAATCAAATGAAACTTATAAAGAATTGTTTCAAATTATATGCAATATAAAAAGTAATGTACAAAATTGTAAACAAGATATAACATCAGAAAAAGAACGACAAAATGCTATTTATAGTTTTTTTGTTTCTTTGTGGGAAGAAATAGAAAATAATTATTTTGTAAGTAAAAATGATGAGTATAATTATAACTATATTGATAATATATTTAAAACAAAACATATTAATACTACAAGAGAAGCTATTTTTTTATTTTATGCTTTAGAAAAAATACAAAATAAAAAACAAAATAAATATTTTAGAAAAATATTTTTTCAATATATCAGAATAAAACATCATATTTTTAATATTTATGTGCAAGAAAATACTATAACAGGATTACAATATTTTCAAAGATATTATGGAAAAAATAGTAAAGCTGGGAATTTTATAAAAAATATTGAAGAAAAAGACTATTGGGAAATTGTAATCAGAGAACAATTTCAAAATAAATATCTTGAAAAAATAGAATTTCGTCTTTCTGTTAAAGATAGTGATAAAGACCTTTTTAAAGATATTGTAGCTTTTTTAAGTGCTTATCAAAAAATATTGCATGAAAGTTATTGTATTAAGAAAGAGGAAGAATATGTTCCATATAAAAGACTACCAAGAGTAGGAATTATTTTCCATTTTATAAAAAATGAAGATACAGAAATAAGTTCAAAATGCTTTTATGAAGCTTGTGATTATTTAAAAAAAGAGGAAGAGGGTTATCATTCCTTTTTATACTATGGAAATTTACAAAAAAAATATCAACAACAATTAGAACAAGTGAAAGAAATGAGGATAAAATATCCTATATTGAGTAAATATATTGTTGGAATTGATGCAGCAAGTTTAGAAAATGCAACACCAATACAAATATTTGCACCTATATTTGAAAATGCAAGAGATAGCTCTTGTGAACCAATATTTATACAAAAAGATGGTATAGAATGCTCTTTACAAAGTCTATGTTTTACATTTCATGCAGGAGAGGACTTTAGACATTTGCTTTCTGGATTGCGTCGTATCTATGAAGTAGTTCATTACTGTAAATTTCATGCAGGAGATAGAATTGGACATGGTATTGCATTAGGACTTTCAGCAGAATTTTGGCAAAAAAGAAATCCTGTTGTGATTTTACCACAAATGGAACTGTTAGAAAATTATATTTGGGCATTTGACTTATTGAGAAATTCTGAAAATGAGGTTACAAAGCAATTATTTTATTTAGAAGAAAAGATAGAACAGTTATCAGAAAAAATTTATGGAAGCATAATAAATATTTCTACATTAATAAGAGCCTATAAAAAAGAATTTAAGAAATCATTAATGAATATAGACTATGAGAACAAAGAACTAAAAGAAAAATTTTGCAAAAATATGCCAAATAATACTATTTTATGGAATGAAAAAAAGCTTTATTATGCAAAACATTGTCAATATTATTTAAACCGTATGGTGAAGCCCATTCATATAGAAATTACACAACAAGATGTAGAAATTATCAAAAATGTACAAATCATATTAGAAGAATATTTAGGACAAGCTGGCATTGTTATAGAAATAAATCCTTCTTCTAATGTTGTAATTGGTGAAATGGATTCCTTATTTGACCATCATTCTTATACAATCAATCATTTTATGGACGCTAAAAATAATGTAATGATTTGTGTAAATACAGACGACCCTTCTTTATTTAATACAAATATTAGTAATGAATTATGTTATATCTATTATGGTCTAATGGAAAAAAAGTGTAATAAGGAATTAGCTTTAAACTGGATTGAAAAGTTAAGAAAAAACGGTATAGAGTGTTCTTTTATTAGAAACAATTTAACGGATAAAGAAATGTTGGAAGAGTTAGAAGAATTATTAAAACAACTAAAAGGTGAAATTTAGAATAAAGAGCTGTTACCATAAAAGAATTAAGAAAAAAGTATAGTATTATACAAAAGACATTTGATATAATGAAATAATAAGGAGGGATATTATGATAACAGGTGAAATAAAAAATAAAATTGACAAAATATGGACAGATATGTGGGCTGGAGGAATTACAAACCCCATTACAGTAATAGAACAGCTTACATATATTATGTTTATACATTCTCTTGATGAGAAGGAATTAGAAAATGAAAATTTTGAAGCACTTACTGGCGAAAAAATAACAAAAATATTTCCTGAAACAGAGGAAGGGCAATCTATGCGATGGAGTAAATTCAAAAATAAAGATGCAAGGGATATTTTTGAAATTGTAAGTCAAAAAGTTTTTCCATTTATTAAAAATCTAAATGGTGAAAATGCCTCAGCATTTTCGAAATATATGGAAACAGCTATGTTTATGATACCAACACCACAAATATTACAAAAAATTATAACAGGGTTGGAAGATTTATATACAACAGACATTACAGGATTAGATATTCAAGGGGATTTATATGAATATATGCTTGATAGGCTATCAACAGCAGGACATAATGGGCAATTTCGTACTCCAAAGCATATACGTGAAATGATGGTCAATTTAATGCAGCCTACTCCTAATGACTATATTTGTGACCCTGCGTGTGGAACAGCTGGATTTTTGGTATCCTCAGCAGAATATATTCGTAAACATTATGAGTCTGTTATGACAAGCGAACAATGGGAACATTTTACAACTACAATGTTTTCGGGATTTGACACCGACTACACTATGTTGCGTATTTCAGCAATGAATACAATGCTTCACTCTATCAATAACCCTGATATTGATTATAATGATAGTGTATCAAAACAAAATGAAATACAATCAAAATATACGCTGATACTAACAAATCCACCATTTGCGGGAACAGTAGACTCTGAAAGCATAAATGACAATTTAAAAGCTGTTACAAATACCAAAAAAACAGAATTGCTTTTTTTAGCATTATTTTTGCGTATGCTGAAAAAAGGGGGACGCTGTGCTTGTATTGTACCTGATGGTGTATTATTTGGTAGTAGTAAAGCACATAAATCTATTCGTAAGGAATTAGTAGAAAATCATCAGCTTATGGCTGTTATATCCATGCCATCAGGGGTATTTAAGCCATATGCAGGCGTTTCTACGGCGGTGCTTGTATTTACAAAAACAGATGCAGGTGGAACTGAAAATGTATGGTTTTATGACATGAAAGCAGATGGTTTTAGTTTAGACGACAAACGTACAGTAATTGCAGAGAATGATATACCTGATATGTTAGAACGTTTTCATAATATGGACAAAGAGAAAGACAGAGAAAGAACAGAGCAATCCTTTTTTGTACCAAAAGAGGAAATTGCAAAAAATGACTATGACCTTTCTATCAATAAATATAAAAAAGTGGAATATGTGCCTGTGGAATACCCTCCTACACAACAAATACTTTCAGAACTGCAAGAACTGGAAAAACAGATTGCAGCAGGACTGACAGAATTGGAGGGAATGTTGTGAAAGAACAATTTCTTAATGTTTTTAAAGATGTTACTAAATATGGAACTAAAATTCCAAAAGAAAACTATTTAATGAAAGGAAAATATCCAATTTTTGACCAAGGGCAAGAATATATAGCTGGTTATACTAATGAAGAAAATGGAATTTATTCAGATGTGCCAATTATATTATTTGGGGATCATACAAGAATTATAAAATATATTGATGTACCTTGTTTTCTTGGTGCAGATGGAGTAAAATTATTAAAAGCAAAAAAAGAAAATGCAAATTATAAATATCTATATTATGCACTTTGTCATGCTCACATTCCAAACACAGGATATAATAGACATTTTAAATGGTTAAAAGAAATCAGTATTATTTTTCCATCTAATGAAGAACAACAAAAAATTGCTGCTGTGTTGGACAAGGTAAGTGAACTGATTGCTCTACGCAAAAAACAGCTAGAAAAACTAGATGAATTAGTAAAATCCCGCTTTGTAGAGATGTTTGGTGACCCAGTTTATAATTCTCAAAATTTCCCGACAACAGAATTTGTTAATGTAGTCACATTACAAAGAGGCTATGACCTTCCTGTTTATAATAGAAATTCAGGGGGGGTAATTCCCATTTATGGTGCTAATGGAATTTTAGATTATCATAGTGAAGCAAAATCAAGAAATGGAGTTATTACTGGACGTTCTGGAACAATTGGAAAAGTATATTATTGTGAAGGTTTTTTTTGGCCTTTAAATACTACTCTTTTTTCAATAGATAATCATGGAAATAATGTAATATATCTTGCATATTTGTTACAATATTTTAATTTAAAACGTTTTTATGATGGAACAGGAGTTCCAACATTAAATCGTAATATTATTCATAAGAAACAAATTATTAACATACCTATTGAACTACAGGAACAATTTGCTAATTTTGTTACAAAAGTTGACAAACAAAAATTGACTATTCAGCAAAGTCTTGATAAACTAGAAGTATTAAAAAAAGCATTAATGCAGCAATATTTTGGATAATAGGGAGGTGTTGAAATGTGTTATTCAAATGAAAATATAAACCACAAATATAACAAGGCAAAAAAAGATTTGCTTGAGGCTTGTAAATCATGTAGTGAGCTTGATAGTGATGAAAAAATAGCTCTTTTAAAAGATTTGATGGGAGAGGAAACATTTTTAGCATTTTATACCCAAATACAAAGAATATTTAAACATTAAACCCCTACAGACAGGAGGGAAAATAAATGTCAAATTTTGAATTTTTAAAACAAAACAAGCAATACACTCTTTTTTGTACTGCCACAATAGAAGCAGAAGAAGTTTTTTATACTTCCCCTGCTATGTGTGCCATAGGCTGCCGTAAGGCTTTGGAACTTGCTGTAAAATGGGTTTATTCTGCAGACAATACCATACAAAAGCCTTATCGTGACAATTTGCAATCATTAATACATGAGCCTTCTTTTAAAGAAGCACTTGACCGAAATACATGGCAAAAACTTCCTGCTATTATAAAGTTAGGCAATATTGCAGTACATACCGAAAAGAAAATCACAAAAAGTTATGCTTTACTTGCATTAAAAACACTTTTTGAATTTATTCAGTGGATTGACTATTGTTATGGAGAGTATTACGAAGAAAGAACATTTGACGAAAATAGTATTCCTACAAAAAAGATTTTTATAGATACCTCAAAAATAAAACAACAACAAGACATTTTAAAACAACAACAAAGCCTAATTAAAAAACTCATAGAACAAATTGAACAGTTATCTCCTCAATTGACAGAGGGAAAAGAACAACACAAAAAACAGCGTAAATTTAAAGCAAATGATTTATCAGAGTTTGAAACTCGTAAACGCTATATTAACGTTGATATGATGCTAAATGGCTGGGATTTTGATGATGATGTAAAAGAAGAATTTCAAGTACAAGATATGAATGATGTAAAAGGTAAAAAAGGATATGCTGATTATGTGCTTTTTGGAAGGGACGGGCTTCCACTCGCTGTTGTAGAGGCAAAACGCAGCAGTAAAGACCCTAACACTGGTAGACAACAAGCTGTACTTTACGCCAATGCTTTAGAAAAACAATATGGACGCAGACCTATGATGTTTACAACGAACGGTTTTGATACTTATTTTTGGGACGACCTCAGCTATCCTCAAAGAAAAGTCAGCGGTATATTTTCCAAAAATGACCTTCAAAAGCTCATGAACCATAGAGAACAACGTAAGTCTTTAAAAGATATTAAAATAGATGATAAAATAACAGACAGATATTACCAAAAAGAAGCAATTCGTGCTGTTTGTTCTAATATTGAAAGAGGACAAAGAAAACATTTATTAGTTATGGCTACAGGCAGCGGAAAAACTAGAACTGCTTCTAGTCTTACTGATGTACTTTCCAGAGGTGGATATATTACAAATGTATTGTTTTTAGCAGACAGAATAGGACTTGTGGAACAAGCAAAAGACGATTTCAAAAATTATTTGCCTGATATGAGCCTTTGCAATTTACTCTCAAACAAAGAGGACAAAAATGCAAGAATTGTATTTTCTACCTATCCAACAATATTAAACGCTATTGATACAGCAAAAAATGATGATGGAAAAAGATTTTTTACTCCTGCTCATTTTGATTTAATTATTGTTGATGAAGCACATAGAAGTATATTTAAAAAATATGGTGTTATATTTGATTATTTTGATTGTCTTGTTGTAGGACTGACTGCTACTCCTAAAACAGATGTAGATAGAAATACATACGAATTTTTTGAAATGGAAAATGGTGTTCCTACCTATGCCTATGATTATGAAACTGCAGTATATAAAGACCATGTTCTTGTACCTTATTACAATATAGAAACGCAAACAAAATTTTTAGAAGAAGGTATTTATTATGATGACCTATCTCCAGAAGATAAACAAAGATATGAAGATGATTTTGTAGAAGATGATGGAAAAGTACCAGAGTTTATATCTTCTGAAGAATTAAATCAATTTATTTTTAATGAAAAAACGATTGATATGGTTTTACAGGATTTAATGACAAATGGAATTAAAACAAATGGCGGAGATACCATTGGAAAAACAATTATATTTGCTCAAAATAAAAATCATGCAGAATTTATATTAAATAGGTTTGATAAGCTTTATACTCAATATAAAGGTACATTTGCGAAAAGAATTACTTGCGAAGACTCCTATGCACAAAGTATTATAAAAGAATTTAAAATCGAAAATAAATTACCCTATATTGCAATTTCTGTTGACATGATGGATACTGGCATAGATGTACCAGAAGTAGTTAATTTAGTATTTTTTAAAAAAGTTCGTTCCAAAACAAAATTTTGGCAGATGATAGGACGTGGTACTAGATTATGTAAATATAAAACTTTTTTAGATAAACAAGATGGAGAATATACAGACAAAAGAAGATTTTATATATTTGATTATTGCGGTAATTTTGAGTATTTCAGACAACATAAAGAAGGTATTGAAAGTAAAGAAACAAAAACTTTAAGTGAAAAAATATTTATAAAACGAATACAAATCATAAAAAACCTTCAACAAGCTATCTATACTGATGAAAAATATCAGCTTTTCAGAAATGAATTAATTCATATCGTTGTGTCACAAATACAGCAATTAAATAGAGAACTGATTTCTGTAAAAATGAAATTGAAATATATTGAAAAATTTTCAGATATAAAAAATTTTGAACATATTAAAGAGTTAGATGAATATGATATGATGCAAAATATTGCTCCTTTAGTTACCATGAACGATACTGATGAATATGCAAAACGATTTGATAATTTGATGTATAGTATTATATTGGCAATTATGGAAAATACTTCAGAAATAAAAAGAGGTAAAAAACAACTTTTCTCTATTACTGATGAACTAAAGAAAAGAACATCTATACCTAAAATAAAAAATAGTATTTCATCAATCAATACTGTTTATGCTGATGAGCTTTGGAATTCTAATGATATTTTAAAATTTGAAAATTTAAGAATAGAATTAAGAGAACTAATAAAATTTATAGTAGATAAAGGCTCAGAACAGAAAAAAATTATAACCAATCTTGAAGATATTGTAATAAGTAGAAAAGAAGGCGATATGTTAGACCCTGCTTATGATTTTGAAGATTATAGGCTAAAAGTAAATCGCTATATTGAAGAAAACAAAAACCATTTAGCAATATGGAAATTAAGACAAAATATGAGATTAGATACTGGAGATTATGAAGCACTGAAAAACATTTTTACAAAAGAATTAGGAAATGAAGAAGATTATAAAAGAGAATTTGGTGAAACACCATTTGGCTTACTGATACGAAAAGTTGCAAAATTAGATTATGATGCTGCTATGAAAGCATTTTCAGAATTTATAAATGATGCCTCATTAAACCATGAACAAATTGTATTTATAAATAAGATTATTGATTATGTTGTTCAAAATGGCTATATGGAGAGTGCAGTAGAGTTAATGAAACCTCCATTTGATAAACCTATCAATTTTATGAAACTTTTTGATAATAATAAAAAAGAAAGAATTGTAAAATTAGTTAATGAAATAAAAGAAAATGCAGTACAAGTAATATAAATAAATTCTTTATCATTATAAATTTTATTATAAAAATATTCATTACGATATAAACAAGCAATGCTGTAAACAAAAATCTAACAAATTTAATACCAATAAGGCGAAGAAAATAATTTAGTAGAAAATAGATATTTATAAATATTTTATTTTATGATGCCTTATAATAGAGATATTAAAACAATGCTATTAAATTAAGATAAGAAAAAAGTCCCCCCTCTAAAAATAGGCGACATAATGAGAAAAAATGATTTACAGAAGTTAGTCATAAAAAAACGGCAATATTGAAATCAGTTGTTTCAAAATCGCCGTTTTGTTTGAATTTTTATATGCTGTTTATTTTGGTGGCTAAATATTTTATGAAATGCACTGTCATTTATTGACAAAATTTGTATTCCTAAACATTTTGACTATTTAATATCCCATATCATAAAAAATTCAATGTTTCACCAGTGAATTTCATCTGTGTAGTATCTATGATATTATGTGATTTTTCCATCTGGGACGCAAAGAAATCAAAACTGGATTTTCCACTAAAAATAGAGGTACTTCTGGCAGGTTCAGCAAACTGCTTACCACCAGTCATTTCTTTATAGGCATCTTCTATATTCTGCTTCATTCCGTCCAATATATTAGAGGCGTTTTCCAACGCTTCCATAATTTCCTGAGCATTACCTGATAGATTGGAAAGCCCCAAAGATTCAGCAGAAATAGAATTGAGTTGATTTCCTATTACTTTTGATGCTAGCCCACCTGATAATTCATCATATTCGTCTACTGTAGACTTGTGTGAATTTATATGACTTTGAATGATGTCTGTATAGTCTGATTGAATACTTTGCTTATAGTTATGCAGATATGTTTCCGCCAACTCTTTCGTCATATTAGTATTACTATGTGTACCTGTACCGTTTAAATAGTTTTCAAGTTCGGAAATTTTTGACATTGTATACTGCAATTTGGATTTTGCATAGTCGATTATATCAGAAACAGTTTGTATTCCATCTCTCTGTTCCAAAATTGAGTTTTCAGCCCACTCTTCTTTACTGAACATTTCAGCCGCATATTTCTGATAGCCAGAAGCCTCTTCTGGTTTTTTATTTTCATCTGTTTTTTGGGCATCGCTGGCATTTAATAATTCCAGTGCTTTTTTACTCAACTCAACTGTATCACGGTTTCTTTTGATACCATAATTGGCATTTATCTGCTGAATTATGTTTTCTAAGCCGGAATTTTGCACCTGCCCTATAGTTCTTTGCATTGGCTTCTGTGTTTGCATTCCAAACATATTCTGAGTACTTGTTAAGTGTATTTGCATAAATAATTCCCTCCTTATTGACTGAAATCTCTCATTAATTTTATTTGAATGTAATTAAAATCAAACCATAGAGCGATTTCCTGTCGATTTTACATTTGCCTCTTTTTGTATTATGTTTTGATTATAACATAAAGTGTATATGTTTGACAATAAGCGGAAAAATTTTTAATTTAACTAATAATTCTACACTTTTTGTTAATTTAAGTAAAAAACGATGCTATTTGAGTGCTATTCTATAATGATATAAAACTATTTTTAACAATTATAAAGAATGATTTTTTAATATTCTCCACAATGTACTACGACTAATTCCTAAACGTTTAGAAGTTTTTTCTTTATTACCATTTTCTTGTTTTAACACCTCAATAATAATTTGATAGTTAATTTCATCTAAAGTTTGATTAAAATCAAAATGAATAGAAGAATGCTGAAAGGGACAAACCCTCTGTTCCTGCTTTAGTACTTGCTCAACACTTTTATAAGTAATATAAGGAGTATGTGTTATTACAACCAATTCATTTAATATATGCTGTAATTGGTCAAGATTATGAGGCCATGGAAAACATTGGAATAATTCCATAGCTTCTGCTTCCAAGCCTATAATCTGTTTTTCACTTGAAATATTCAGCTTATGAAGATACAATGCTGTAATACTTGGTATATCATGAATACGTTCTCTTAAAGGAGGTAATTTTAAAGTTAAACATCGAAGATTATTTTCTAAATAATTTCTTGCAGTTGCTGTTTCTTTATGCTCTTTGTTATTTAATACTAAAGAAAATATTAAACGATTTTTTTTATTTAATTTTGTTTGTTCAATATATGTAAAAAGTTTATTTAATTGTAGCCTAGACAAAGCACCTAAATTTTTTAAATAAATAGTAGTATGTAATGTATTAAGTGGTGAGTTTTCACTACTAATAAAATTATTCCATTTTCTTTCTCCCATAAAAGCACAGTCAATAGTATAAAAAGGTGCATTTTGAAAAGCACCATTTTCGTATAAAAGAGAAGCCGCTTTATCTTTTCCTGTTCCAACTTCTCCTATAATCAATACTGGAATATTTGTTTTGCTATATTCTTCTGCCATATTAGATAAATCACCTATATTATTAGAACTACTATAATAATTTGTAAAATCGCTAGGTATACCATCTGATTTATTATATATGGTAATGCCTAAATCTTCCTCAGAAAATAGAGCATCTTTTTGTTGTATGGTAATGGCAGTATATTTTTGTTCAGCATAATAAATATGACAATTCTTTAATACATAAACTTTATCTCTTATCTGTCTTGCAATTGTTTGGTCAGGTGTTTTTAGAAATGTTTTAATATAGTTTTGCACAATATTCATCAATGAAATATTAGTTTGCTCAATAGAAAAGCTAGAAAACCATAATTTACCAGCAGGGTCGTATATTAAAAATTCTCTATCTTCATTAGTAAGGAGTGCTTGAAATAAATCTTTTTGTTTATGAACATATTGTGAAGAATGTACTAATTTTACTGCTTCATTTAGTGCATTTATAATACTTTCTGTACTAGATGGAATTAATATAGCATTTAACCATAGCTTTTTTGCTATACTAGAGCCTAACATATCACAAAGTACCAATTTACACCCCTTTTTTTTCGCATCACGTAATGCAGGTAAAGCATCTTCTTCACTTGTAAATGTAATAATATCAATATCATATTGCAATAAATCACAGAGCAGTCTAGCATAATGTGTGATACCCGAAAAACCTGCAATGACAAATTTACCAGAATAATTTTCAGCTAATTTAATGGCACGAAGTATATCATATACAGAGATTGAAACTTCCACTACTGGAATTTCAACAGCAGAACGTATTAATTCAGCCGTTCCTCCACGAGATATAATGACATCATAATTGTTATGTGACAATTCTATTGCTATATTTTTTCCTGTACTTAAATCCCCTGTTTGTACCGTTAATTCAATATCATTTCTTTCTTTTGCAATTGCTGCAATCGTTTCTGCCATTCCTTCATAGGGAGCAACAGCAAGTATTTTTATTTTTTTCATAATAGTATCCTTTCAAATTGAAATAAAATTTATTGACATTATTTTATTATAACATATTATGTTTCAAAATAAAACAATTCTTTCATAAGCTGTATCAAAATAATACAAAAATAAACTTTTTTTGTATTGAAGTTTTTAAAAAATAAAGTAATATATAAATAACAAAACAAATCATATTAAAATGAAACGTTTAAGGAGATGAGGCTATGAACTATCAAATTAAAACTCCTTCTTGTGTTTATGGTGGAGAGGAAAGCATCAAAAATATTGCAACTATCATAGAACAAGAAAATATCAAAAAAGCCGTTGTATTTACAGACAAAGGTATTAGAAGTACAAGGCTTTTAGATATATTACTAACTGTTTTGAAAGAAATTGATTATGAAGTGTTTGACGATTTAACACCTGAACCAGCTTATCAAGATATAGAGCGTATTATGAAACAAGTAGAATGCTGCAAGGGAGATATTATTATTGCTATAGGTGGCGGAAGTGTTATGGATACTGCAAAACTTTGCTCTGTATTAAAAGACGCTGACTATACTGTAAAAGATTTGTTAGAAAATGCATCATTAGCAAATAAAAAAATGAAAACAATTATGATACCAACAACCTGTGGAACTGGTTCAGAAGCAACTTGCAATGCAATTGTGGCAATTCCAGAGGAACAGTCCAAAAAAGGTATTGTAAATGATGCTATGATACCAGACTATGTCATATTAGATGCACAGATGATTAGAAAATTGCCAAAATCTATTATTGCAGCTACAGGTGTAGATGCTCTAGCACACTGTGTAGAATGTTTTACTTCTAAAAAAGCGACTCCATTATCTGACTTATATGCACTAAATGGAGCAAAATTGATATTTCAAAATATTAGAGAGGCATATCATCAGCCTGACAATATGGAAGCAAAAAGCAATATGCTTTTAGGTGCTTTTTATGGTGGAATTGCTATTACAGGAAGTGGTACAACAGCTGTTCATGCACTTTCCTATCCTTTAGGAGGAAAATATCATATTGCACATGGTGTATCCAACGCAATACTATTTGCTCATGTTATGGAATTTAATAAAGATGCTTGCAAACAAAGACTAGCAATATTATGTGATGCAATAGAACCAACATTAATAACAAAAACAGTAGATGAAAAAGCACAATATATTATAGAACAAATAGCTGATATTGTGAAAGTAACCAATATTCCTACAGATTTAAAAGAATTTGGAGTAAAAATGGAGGATTTAGATTTCCTTGTAGATGCAGGTAGTAAACAAACAAGACTGCTTGTTAATAATATGAAGGAGTTAAGTTTAGAAGATATTAAAAACATTTATTTAAAAGTATTGAAATAAAGGAGGGAAAACATGAGTAGACCAATTATAGGCATTACAATGGGTGACCCAGCAGGAAATGGTGCAGAATTATCTATACAAGCACTATCTCATAAAGAGGTATATCAAAATTGCAAACCAATTATTATAGGTGATGCAAACTGTATGCAGCAAGCATTACAAATACTAGGAAAACAAAATGACTTTAAAATTAATGCAGTAAAAAATGTATCAGAAGCATTGTTTGAATTTGGAATAATTGATGTGTATGATATGGAATTAGTTGACATTGAAAAAAGAGTTTATGGAAAAATATCAGAAATGTGTGGAGAAGCTGCTTTTCAATATGTCAAAAAAGTAATAGAGCTTGCTCTTTCAAATGAAATTGATGCAACAGTTACAAATGCTATCAGCAAAGAGGCAATTAACTTAGCTGGACATCATTATTCTGGACACACGGAAATATATGCTGATTTTACAAAAACAAAAAAATATACAATGATGCTTGCTCATGATGAGCTTAGAGTAGTTCATGTATCTACTCATGTATCACTCCGTGATGCTTGCGACAAAGTAAAAAAAGATAGAGTATATGAAGTGATTAAAATTGCATATGATGCCTGTAAAGCAATCGGTATTCAAAATCCTAAAATTGGTGTTGCTGGATTAAATCCGCATTGTGGAGAAAATGGTATGTTTGGCACAGAAGAGATAGAACAAATACAGCCAGCAATAGATAAAGCACTTTCTGAAGGCATAAACATTCCAGAGAAAAAACCAACACCACCAGATACTATATTTTCAAAAGCATTAGGTGGCTGGTATGACATTGTTGTAGCAATGTATCATGACCAAGGACATATTCCTTTAAAAGTAAAAGGATTTGTATATAATAAAGAATTAAAAAAATGGGACGCAGTAGCAGGAATTAATGTGACATTAGGAATACCTGTTATTCGAGTATCTGTAGACCATGGAACAGGATTTGATTTAGCAGGAAAAGGTGTTTCTAATGAAATCAGTCTATCTAATTCTATAGAATATGCTATTTTACTTGCTAAAAACAAATAAGGCAGGTGTAAAATATATGTTGAAACTGTTAATAATTACAGATGATTTTACAGGAGCATTAGATACAGGAATACAGTTTACAAAACAGGGAGTCAAAATACAAATAGCAGTAGAACAAAACCCTGAAAATATTTCTGTTTCTAAAAATACGCAAGTACTGGTCATTGACTTAGAAACAAGACCTTTAGCAGCACGACAGGCATATAATATTGTAAAAAATGTCATGATATGGGCAAAAAACAAAAGAATTGACTATATTTATAAAAAAACAGATTCAGCATTACGTGGAAATGTAGGAGCAGAATTAAAAGCAGTTACAGATGTTTATGAACAATGTATCTATTTTATACCAGCATTTCCAAAAATAGGGCGTATTACAAAAAATGGAAAGCATTATATTGACAATGTACCTCTTTCTGAAACCGCTTTTGCAAAAGACCCTTTTGAACCTGTAATACATTCTCATATAAAAGACATTATTACAAAAGAATATCAAAATATAAAAGTTTGTTGTGTTCAAAAACAAATGAATACAAGCGAGTATTTACATAAAATAAATCAAGGTGTTGTTGTATTTGATGCAGAAACAGAGCAGGATATGAAAAATAGACTCTATGAATTAAATCAGTCAAATCAATTAAAACTTTTAGCGGGTTGTGCAGGTTTAGCAGAGTTTTTGCCAGATATTTTAGAACTGAAAGGAACAATAGAAATAAACTATGAAAAAAAGAAAGGGATTTATGTTGCTTGTGGTAGTCTAAATCCAATTACAAAAAATCAAATGGAATATGCTTGTCAAAATGGATTTAAAAGAGTAAATTTATCTGCAAATCAAAAATTATCACTAGAATATTATGATACAGAAGAAGGAAAACAATTTTTGAACAATTTAGAAAATATATGTAAAAATCATAAATGTGTTATTGTAGATACTTTTGATATAAAACAGCATGAAACAGAAAAACTAGCACAGCAAAAAGGAATGTCAAAAGAAGATGTTAGATTTGCTATTGCGAAATGTCATGGGAAAATTGTAAAACATATGCTTCAGCAAGGAATGGATTATACCATATTTATGACTGGAGGAGATACCTTAATGGGTCTAATGAAAAATTTAGAAAATACAGAATTGACTCCAGTATGTGAAATTAGTCAAGGTGTTGTACTTTCTATATTAAAATGGAATGAAAAAAAATTACAAGTTATTTCAAAATCGGGGGGATTTGGAAACCAAGATGTTTTTTTAAAAACTGCTGAAAAATTAATACAATCATAAGGGGGAAATCGCTATGAAATTTGTAATGACACAAGCAGTATGTAAAGAAGGAATTGCTAAACTAGAACAGAAAAAAGCAATGTATTATATAGGTAACGGCAATCCTGATGAATATTTAGAGGAAATGAAAGATGCAGATGCACTTATTGTAAGAATTGCAAAATGTGATAAAAATGTTATTGAAAATTCTCCAAATTTAAAAGTAATTGGAAGAACTGGTGTAGGTTATGATAGTGTAGATGTGGAAGCAGCCACAAAAGCAGGAATTCCTGTCGTCATTACTCCTGGTGCAAATAATCGTTCTGTTGCAGAACATGCAGTTGCAATGATGTTTGCAATATCCAAAAATTTCTATGAAGCAGAAACAGAATTGAGAAAAGGTAACTGGAATATCAGAGATGCAAAAAAAGCATTTGAACTTTTAGATAAAAAAGTTGGTTTTATTGGATTGGGTGCAATTGGCAGAGAAGCACAAAAAATTTGTAAAGCAATTGGTATGCAAACACTAGGATATGACCCCTATTTATCAAAAGAAAAAATGGAAGAAATTGGCTGTCTGTATTTTGAAGACTATCATGATATGATAAAAGAGTGTGATTTTGTTTCTATACATGTGCCTCTTGTGGAAAGTACTGCAAATATGATTGCTAAAAAAGAACTGGAAAGTATGAAAAAAACTGCTGTACTGATTAATTGTTCAAGAGGCGGCATTGTAAATGAAAAAGATTTGATTGATGCTTTAAACAATGATGTAATTGCAGCAGCAGGCACAGATGTATTTGAACAAGAACCTATTACAGAACAAAATCCTCTTTTAAAAGCCAAAAATCTTATGATTAGCCCTCATAGTGCGGCACAAACACAAGAAGCAGTCATCAATATGGCATCTATGTGTATAGAAGGCTGTTTTGCAGTATTAAATGGTGAACAGTGGCCTTATGTTGCTGACAAAAAAGTGTATGAACATCAAAAATGGAAAAAATAAATGATTAGGGGGTAATAAAATGGATTATAAAAAGAATTTATTTCCTGGAATTGTGCTTACAATTTTTTCAATTATCTATTTGATATTAACTTCTCAAATCAAAAAATTCAGTGGATTAGGTTCAGACCCTTTAGGAGCAAAGGCAATTCCTTATTTATGGGGAATTAGTTTATTGATTTTAAGCCTTATATTAGTCAAAAGGGGCGTGAAACAAAGAAGTTTAGAAATCAAAAATAATACCTATGTTAAAACACAACTTAATCTATATAATATCATAAAAGGAAATAGAGAAATTGTTGCAACATTTCTTTCTTTAGCAATTTATATTGCTTTATTGGAGCCAATAGGATTTTTGATTATGACAGCGGTATATCTTTTTGTACAAACATTGATACTGACACCAAAAGAAAAAAGAAATTATATTTTGACGCTGATTTCCTCCATAGTGATAGCAGTTGCATTAGATTATATTTTTGTATGTCTTTTAAATGTATTGTTACCACTTGGTATATTTGGATTTTAAAGGAGGGATAAAAATGATTGTAGAAGGATTAATAAATGTATTTGCTGACCCCTTAGTTATATTATTTATTGCAATAGGTGTTATTGTAGGAATTATATTCGGTTCGATACCAGGTTTAACGGCAACTATGGCGATTGTAATGTTTTTGCCTGTGACTTATACTATGACATCTACACAGGGAATATCTATGTTGATTGCACTGTATATAGGTGGTATTTCTGGAGGTTTGATTTCTGCAATATTATTAAATATTCCAGGAACGCCTTCCTCTGTAGCAACTTGTTTTGATGGCAGACCGCTTGCAGAAAAAGGAGAAGCAGCAAAAGCATTAGGGGTAGGTGTTGTATTCTCATTTATTGGTACAATTATTGGTGTGCTTTTGCTGATTGTAATATCTCCGTTATTGGCAAACCTTGCTATTAAATTTGGTCCTTATGAGTATTGTTCTCTAGCAATATTTTCACTGTCACTTGTTATTACACTGTCTGGTAAAGATTTAGTAAAAGGGCTTATAGGGGCAATTATAGGTGCATTACTTGCTACAGTAGGTTTATCTCCTATTGACTCTAGACAGCGTTTTACATTTGGTAGTGCTGATTTAACAGCAGGTTTTAAACTTTTAGTATTGTTAATTGGATTATTCGCAGTAACAGAAGTTATCAAATATGCGGGACAGGTTAGAAAACCAGAAAAAATAGAAGTTGAATCTGAAGTAAAATTAAAAGGAATTGGTTTTACATTAAAAGAATTTTTTAGTCAGATTGTAAATTGTATTCGTTCCTCATTAATTGGTGTTGGTATAGGTATTCTTCCTGGTATCGGCGGTGGAGTTTCTTGTATGATTTCTTATACTGTTGCGAAAAATTCATCAAAATATCCTGAAAAATTTGGAACAGGTATTATAGATGGTGTTGTAGCATCAGAAAGTGCTAATAATGGCGGAATTGGTGGGGCTTTGATACCACTTTTATCATTAGGTATTCCTGGTGACCCTGCTACTGCAATGTTATTAGGCGGCTTAATGGTACATAATGTATCTCCGGGACCATTAATATTTGATAAAAATGGAGCAGTAGTATATGGTATATTCTTTGCTATGATTATATCAGCAATTATGATGCTTTTATTTATGCTCATTGGTATGAGAGGATTTATAAAAGTTTTAAATGTACCAAAAAATTACCTGTTACCTGTAATAGTTGTACTGTGCTGTATTGGAGCAATAGGCGATAGCAATAGAATATTTGATGTATGGGGTGTATTGCTATTTGGATTACTTGGTTTTGGTTTGATAAAAGCAGGCATTCCATCTTCTCCAATGATATTAGGTTTTATACTTGGACCAATGTTTGAAGAAAATTTAAGAAAGGCCTCTCAATTGGCAAGCAGCGACAGTGCTTTTAGACACCCAATATTTTTCTTCTTTATGATAGTAACTATAATTGTTGTATTTATGTCTTTACGTTCTAATAAAAAAGCAGCACAAGCAGAAAATGCTGTCAGTGAATAAAAAAATATAGGAGGGATAATTATGAGTATCAAAAAAAGAGTATTATCAGGTTTTATAGCGGGAGTATTAGGATTAAGTGTTTTGACAGGGTGCTCTGGAAGCAGCAGCCGAAATGCTGCACAGACAAATGAAGCAGGAGATAGCTGGCCAGAATCTCCTATCAACATTATATGTACTCATGCAGCAGGAGGAGACACAGATTATAATGCTAGATTAATGGCTAGAATGTTGGAAAAAGAATTAGGTGTATCTGTTGTTGTAAATAATGTAACAGGAAGCAATGGAGCGATTGCATTAGGACAATATAAAGACTCAAAAAATGCAGATAACTACACATTTATTATGACAAATACAGCAGCATTAACGGGAAATTTGGCGACAGGACTTTCTGACTTTGGATATGAAGATTTTCAAACAGTAGCAATATTTGGAAAACAATCAGGTGAAAATATTGTTGTTCCTGCAGATGCACCTTACAATACAGTAGAAGAATTGATTGAAGCTTCCAAGTCAAATCCTGGACAAATCAAATTTGGTATTTCTACAGGTGGCGGCGTTTATATTGCAGCAACAATTATGTCAAAAGAATATGGTGCAGAATTTAATATTGTAGACGCAGGAGATGCTTCCAGTAGATTAACTTCTATATTAGGTGGACACATTGACGCTTCTATCGTACCATACTCTGGTATAAAAGAGTATATTGAAAATGGCGATGTAAAAGTATTATCTACATTATTAGAAGAAAAACCAGACTTAATACAAGATATTCCTACTGCAAAAGAACAAGGTTATGACAATTTAGTATTAAATACAATGTATGCTTGTCTTGCTCCAGAAGGAACAGATCCAAAAGTGATTGAAAAATTAAATGCAGCTATGCAAAATGTTTCACAAAATAATACAGAATATGATGAAGAAGTGAAAAAATATAATTATCAAAATCCATATGTGCTTAGTGTTGAGGATAGCAAAAATGAATTAAAAACACAAACAGAATTATTTATGAAATATGCTGATGATTTACAATAATATATTTACAATATCATTATAAAAGTTTTTTTCTCTCCTCTCGAAATTCCCCCTTAAAATTTTTTGAGAGGAGAGTATTTAAAAAATTGTAGGGTAACTATAATATAATAAAAATGATAGGAGGAATGAATTATGACAGAAATAAAAGGAATTATTGCCGCAATGCAAACACCAATGTATCCAGATGGTAGTATCAACGAAAAAGAAATGCGAAAACAAATTAATCGTCAAATTGATGCTGGTGTAGATGCCGTTTTTTGTCTTGGAACAAATGGTGAATTTTATATTATGAATGAACAAGAAAAAATAGACATTATGAAAATATTTGTTGATGAAGTAGCAGGCAGAGTACCAGTTTATGCAGGAACAGGGTGCATCAGCACTAAAGATACTATAATCCTCTCTAAAAAAGCAAAAGAAATCGGTGTTGATGTACTTTCTGTTATTACTCCTTATTTTGCAGCAATTGACCAAAATGAGTTATATGAACATTACTCCGCATTGTCAGAAGCTGTTGATTTACCGATTGTAATGTATAATATACCAGCTAGAACAGGTGCTAGTATTGCCCCAAAAACAGTAGGCAAATTAGCAAAAAACTGTAAAAATATTGTTGGTGTAAAAGACTCTAGTGGAAATTTTAATAACATACTGCAATACATTGACGAAACAAAAGGTAGTGATTTTTCTGTACTTTCTGGAAATGATGCTTTGATACTTTGGACATTGCTTGCAGGAGGAAAAGGTGGTATTACAGCAATTGCAAATATATTGCCAACAGTTATGGTTAGCATATATCAAAACTATTTAAAAGGCAACATGGACGCAGCGAAACAAGCACAATCTTCCATAGCGGCAATTAGAGATTGTTTTAAATATGGTAATCCAAATTCTATAGTAAAATGTGCTACTAATTTGATAGGTCAACCAGTAGGCCCATGTAGAAAACCTTTCGGAATGGTTTCTGAACAAGCAGAAAAAGAAATAATGAATGTTATTAACACTCATTATGCTGAATACATAGGTAAATAATCAATCAATTGTCCCCTTATGTTTGCATAAGGGGATTTTTTACTACTCGTTTTATAAATAATATACTTCTGATATTTCTTTATTATATAAAACTGTAATAATGTAAACTTACAAAATAACAATACTACCAATGAAAATACAAGCACCCCAAATTTGAAATTTTATTATACTATTATTTACTATGTACTATAACGAAAGCTTAATCAATTTTTTTAAAAAATAAAAAACCTGACTGCAAATGGCTATCAGTCAGGTGTATTGAATGGAGTATTTTTTATTTATATATTTTGATAATATCAAAAAATTCCTATTATTTGTTTGAATATGGATGCTATATATTAAGAATTTTTCAGTACTTTATCAATCTCCGCAATTAAACGTTTTTTTATAGGTGGTTTAAGTAAATATCCTGCTGGCTTCAACTTCAAAACCGCTTCAATATTCTCTCTGTCATTGACAGCTGTCAGAAAAATAACCGGAATATCTTTCATATCTTTATCTGCACGTATCATTTCCAAAGTCATTCTACCATCGCAAATAGGCATTTCATAATCTAATAGAATTAAATCCGGACGCTGTTTGCCAATAGAAGTCATTGCTTGTGCTCCAGATATTGCGATAGCCACATCATAGTATTCTTCCAGCATAATTTTTATTGTGCGAAGTGCTGTGCCATTATCATCTACTACTAAAATTCTTTTCTTTTTTACAATTTCCTCTTTTTCCTCTGCAATTTCTTGTTTCATTTCGTTTTCGTTCCATTTAAGTCGTCTGGATACTGCATCTACAATCATAGTATTTTCTATTGGACGAATTAAATTTTCAAACTGATTACTCTCATAATATTTATAAAATTTACTGGTTTGTTCTTTTGTACCAATAGTTAAAACTGGAGTTTGTGTATATTGTTCTTTCAACATACAAAAAATAGATGTATCTATATCATAGGCACCAATCAAACTGATTAAAACCAGGTCAGGATTAACAATTTTCATCATTCCCTCTAGAATACTTGCATTTTCAGAACAAAGCTGTACATAAAAATGCTGTGCCAAAAATTGATTTATTTCTTTGACGGCACCGTTAAGCCTTCCAATTAACAAAACTTTTTTCATTATAATCCTCCATTCTCAGCCTACATATTTATGTATAGGTATAATATTTGCATAACAGATTTAAAACGCTGTTTTTACTGTTTTAACTGTTTCATTAATAATTCTACATAGGTATTTACTTTAGTTGCGTCCAGATTAGTTACTGCCTCAGACAGTTTTTTGATATTTTGTTCTACATCATCTGAATACGCATAATTTTGCAATTGCTCCATTAGTTGGTCTGCTTTATCAATATCTAACTCTTGCATACTCAACCGAACCATTTCTAACAGTGCTAATATAATAGAAATATCATTTACTTGCAATCGTACTGTTTTCCCTATATCAAACACTCCTTGCAATTTTTGACGATAACTACGCCATTCTGATAAAAAAATAGGTGTAATGGACGCAATTGTTTCGATATTACACTCTCGTGATGCGTCTTCCAATAATTTAGCAACACCAGCAAGCGTTAAAATTCCTACTGTAGCTGCAAGGCTTTTCATTGCATGAACTTGAATACGATACTGCTCCATTTGTTCCACTTCTGTAATTTGCTCATACAACTGTTCTAAACGGTCTGCGGCAAAATCAATTTGAGCATAAAATTCGTTTATTGTATATTCTAATAACTTTTTATCTGGTAGATGTATCCATGTATATTGCCAGTCCAATCCATCTACTGGAGGAAGTTCCTCTAAAAATTCTGATGGTGAATAGTTATATTCTTGTTGTGATATAGCCTCTGCTAATAATTGCTCTGGTAATATATTTTTTATCAAATTTTCAAGTTTTTCTGGCACAATAGGTTTTGAAAGAAAATCGTCAAAGCCTTCTGATAGATATTGTTCTCTTGCTCCTGTAATTGCATTTGCTGTTAGTACAACAATTGGTGTATTTTGACATGGAAAATCCTCGAATGTTTTTATACGATGTAATGTTTCTATTCCGTCCATATCTGGCATCATATGGTCAATAAAAATCAAATCATAATAGTTTTTTTGTACTAGTTCTAGGCACTGTGTACCACTTTCAGCATCAGTTATTTGAATACCTGTTTCTTTTAGAAGATTTCGCAGTACTCGACGATTAACTGCATTGTCATCTACCACCAATATTTTCGCATCTGGTGCATAGAGTTTTGTTTTATAATGATAGTCCTGTGTCATTTGCTGTACTCTAAATTCAAAATTTCCTATTGGTGTATTATCAACAATATTTTGTTTTAGTTCAAAAAAGAATTTTGAACCTTTTCCATATATACTCTCAATATGGAGTTTGCTACCTAACAGTGCGAGAAGCTGAATTGTGATACTCATACCAAGACCAGTACCTTCTATATTTCGATTTTTGTCTTCCTCAATTCGTTCAAACTCTGCAGAAAGTTTTGGTAAATCCTCCTCTTTTATTCCAATGCCTGTATCTTCTACTTCAAATGTAAGTATTGCTACATCGTTTATCTGAGAACATTTTACTCGTAACCATACAGTTCCCTCATGAGTATATTTAACTGCATTTGTTAGTATATTGGTTAATACCTGACGAATACGTACATCATCTCCATATAGCTGACAAGGAATTTCAGGAGCAATATTTACTTCAAATTTAATATTTTTATTTTTTGCTCGTTGTGTGGTCATATTTACTAAATCATGTATCATACTGCTAATGTCATATGTTACTGGTACAATTTCCATTTTTCCTGACTCAATTTTTGAAAAATCCAAAATATCATTGATTAGGGACAATAATGTTTGTCCAGCCGTATAAATATCCATAGCGTACTCTTTAATAGTGGCTTGTTTTGCTTCACGTAAAATCATTTCGTCCATACCAAGTACAGCATTGATTGGCGTACGGATTTCATGGGACATATGTGCTAGAAACTTTCCTTTTGCTTCATTTGCAGCTAATGCCTCACGTCGTGCAGTATCTGCGTCTTGTTTTGCAAGAGTAAGCTGTATGTTCTGCTGCTCTATCACTTTTATTTCTTCCTCTAAAAGACGTGCGTTTTTTTCTACATTTTTTTGATACTCCTGTGAAAGTTGCAGAATATGAGCAGCTGCCATTATAATGCTAAACGCAGTCATACTGTACTGATAAATGTGATAAATGATGTTACCATTTACATTTGGAAAAATAATATTTATAATACTACCAAAAAACATTATAAAAATTGCCCCAATAACAAGCAATGTTTGAAAGTATCTGTGTTTATAATAAAATTGCAATAATCCTACAATAGACACTGTACAGACTATTACTATTGTAAATACTGGAAACAAAACCATATCTTCAATTGTTTGCACACCTAACACATTGAATAAAAGTTGTAATAATACACTAAACACTACAAATAATAGTAATATCGTATAACGGTGTGGATATATTGTACTCAAAACACACTCAAAATACATTGCTAAAAACAAAGAAATCATCAAAGGAAAATATTCCTGCAGAGTATATGCTTCGTGTATATTATAAAAAATAGATAATGTATCTGTTGCAATAAAGCAGCTAATTCCTGCTGCTATGCAAACAAGTGCTATGTATAACTCTCCTTTTGTAAGTTGATGTGTATATCGTCTAATTAATTCCAGCAATAACATAAGAAATGCTGAGAGTATAATTAGTAGACAACACCCCACATCAGTAATTTTGTTTCCAAATACATTAATTGTCACAGTATCTTGTGTATTTAAATTCACATAGTCAAGTATTGATGCAGCATTCGGATAGAGTGATGTTTGTACAATCCACAACTCACCATTTTCAAATTGATTTGGAATATTTACAATATGCTCACTTTCTCCAGTTATTTCCTTTGGTGTTCCATCTGGTTCAAATCCATATTTATAAAGTAGTTTTCCGTCTAAAAATACACATACAGCTGTGTCTATAGAGGTAAATCGCAGTAAGTCAGTATCTTCTTCTAGTATAATGGTTTGAAAAACAATAATATCATTAGGTTTACTTTTTCCTTTGTATGGAAGATTGACTTTCTGATAATTTCCTGTTGCAAATGCGTCACGAACTATCTCTTGCATATCATCATATGTTTGGAACCATACTCCAGTGTTGTCCAGCGAAACCATATGCCAATCCTCGTTAAAACTATATTGTATTGAATTTATAAATGGATTTATTTCTTCTTTTTGAAATTGTTTTACTGATATGACCATAGATACAAATAATAATAGAAATGTAAACCATGCTAATATTCGACATTTTTTCATATATTTTACCCTCGTATAATAAATTTATAGCAAGTCAAAACAGAAGATAAGAATATATAAATAAAATCTTTCTTCATTTTTTGCATAAATATGTTATTATATATCATTTATTGCCAGTTTGGCATTACATAATTATAACATTTTATATACAATATTGTCTAGTGTTGGATTTTTTAATATAAATTTAATATATTATTTTTTCTGTTCTAACAAAAATATAACAAAAAAACACAAGAAATACTTTTATGATATTTCTTGTGTTTTTCATTACAATGAATTAGATTTCAACAATACCTTCATATACTTTTTCGGCTTTTCCAGAAAGATAAACCGCATCATCAGTATATTTAATAAGCAAGTCGCCGCCTTTTAATTTTACAGTAATTTGTTTTTCTCTACTGCAATAACCGTTTAATACTGCTGCAACTGCTGCAGCACAAGCTCCTGTACCACAAGCCCAAGTTTCTCCGCTGCCTCTTTCCCAAACTCTCATTTTTAATGTAGTAGGATTGATAATTTGCACAAATTCCACATTTACTCTTTCTGGGAAAAGTGGACTATATTCAAATGTAGGACCTATTTTTTCAATATCTAAATTATCCAAGTTATTCCAGAATACAACAGCATGAGGATTACCCATAGAAATACAAGTAATACTATATTCTTTACCATCTATATTTACAGGGTAATTTAATACATTTTTAAATTGTAACCCTCTTATTCTGACAGGAATTTGTTCAGGTTCTAATATTGCCTGACCCATATTAACCGTTGCAAAATCTACTACACCATTTTGTACAAACAGTTTTAATTGTTTTACACCAGAGAGTGTTTCCACTGTCATATGTGTTTTAGGAACATAACCATTTTCATAGACATATTTTCCTATACAACGTAAAGCATTTCCGCACATTCTGCCTTCGCTACCGTCCAGATTGTACATTCTCATTTTAACATCAGCAATATCGGATTTTTCCATCAATACAACACCATCACCGCCTATACCAAAATGCCTATGAGAAAGTGAAACCGCAAGCGACTCCGGACTGGTAATTTCGTGACCGTCTAAACAATTAAAATAAATATAGTCATTACCACAAGCAGATAATTTTGTAAAAGGTAATTTCATACGTTTTTCTCTCATGTGGTTAATATCAATGAGTTCTGTACTATATTCAGAAAAACGGCTGATTAAACTATCTGCAAGTGCATTTGCTGTGTCTAAAGAAGTCAAACAAGGTATAGAATGTTCTACAGCAAGACGACGTATTTTTACACTGTCCAAACTTGGTAAACGTCCCTTTGAAGAAGTAGAAATAATATAATTGATTTTTCCACTTTCCAAAAGCACTTTAGAGTTATCTTTAGACTCATGTATTTTGTTTACTACTTTGACATTGATACCAGCTTGCAATAATACGTTTGCAGTACCTTTTGTTGCATAAATTTCAAAACCAAGTGAAGCATATTTTTTAGTAATGTCTACAATTTCTGCTTTGTCTGCATCACGCACTGTTACAAACATAGCACCTTGTTTTTTCATTTTGTAGCCAGCAGCAATTAAACCTTTGTAAAGTGCTTCACTGAGTGTTTTGCCTATACCTAATACTTCTCCAGTAGATTTCATTTCAGGCCCTAACTGTACGTCTACATCAATTAGTTTTTCAAATGAGAATACAGGTACTTTTACAGCAACATAAGGAGGTGTTTTATATAGTCCTGTGCCATAGCCCATATCTTTTAGTTTTTCACCAAGCATTGCTCTTGTAGCAAGGTCTACCATAGGTACACCAGTGACTTTACTAATGTATGGTATTGTTCTGGAAGAACGAGGATTGACTTCAATAACATAAATTTGATTTTCATATATAACATATTGAATATTTACAAGACCTTTTGTTTTTAAAGAAACAGCAAGATTTTTTGTATATTCAATGAGTTTTTGTGTCAATTCTCCGCTGACATTCCAAGCTGGATATACAGCGATAGAGTCGCCAGAGTGAATACCAGCACGCTCTATATGTTCCATAATACCAGGTATGAGTATTTCTTCTCCATCACAAATAGCATCAACTTCTATTTCCACACCCATAAGATATTTGTCAATGAGTATAGGATTTTCGATATTGTGAGAAAGTATAATCTGCATATATTCTCTAATATCTTCATCACTGTGAGCAATAATCATATTTTGACCGCCCAAAACATAAGAAGGACGCATTAAAACAGGATAGCCTAAATTATTGGCAACTTTTAAAGCATCTTCTGTTCTCATAACAGTGTAACCAGAAGGACGTTCAATGTTTAAACTTTCTAAAAGTTCATCAAAACGTTCTCTATCTTCTGCGGCATCAATGCTGTCGGCAGGAGTACCTAATATTTTAACACCATTCGCTTCTAAAAATTTAGTTAATTTGATAGCTGTTTGTCCACCAAATGCTACAACAACACCATAAGGTTTTTCTGTTTTGATAATGTTCATAACGTCTTCTGGTGTAAGAGCATCAAAATATAATCTGTCTGCTGTATCAAAGTCCGTTGAAACGGTTTCAGGGTTGTTGTTTGCAATTACTACTTCATAGCCAGCTTCTTTTAATGCCCAAACACAATGAACAGAAGCATAGTCAAATTCAATACCTTGTCCTATACGAATAGGGCCAGAACCAAATACAATGACAGTTGGTTTACCAGAACCGTGTGTTTGAATGTGCTCTAGTGCTTCATTTTCTGTATCATATGTGGAATAGAAATAAGGCGTTTCTGCTTTAAATTCCGCTGCACAAGTATCTACCATTTTAAATACAGCAGAAACTGGATTTTGTATTTTTTGATTTGAAATTCTTTCTATGACTTTGTCTGGATAGCCCAGTTTTTTGCCTTTTAAATATAAAGCATCATCAAGTGTTTTTTCAGATAATTCTTTTTCATAGTTTATTAAATTGAGTAGTTTATATAAAAACCACTTGTCAATTTTAGTAATATCGTTAATTTCTTGTGGTGTAATGCCTCTTTTGAGTGCTTCAAATACTACAAAAAGACGTTCGTCATCACAAATGTGTACTTTTTGTAATATTTGTTCTTTAGAAAGTGTTTCTAGTTTAGGCAAATTCAAACTGTCAAGAGAAATTTCTGCACCTCTTACTGCTTTCATAATTGCCATTTCAAAATTAGGAGCAATCGCCATAACTTCGCCTGTTGCTTTCATTTGTGTACCTAAAACACGTTTTGCATATACAAATTTGTCAAATGGCCATTTTGGCAGTTTCACAACAACATAGTCTATTGTAGGCTCAAAACAAGCATAAGTGCTGCCTGTTACAGCATTTTTAATTTCGTCTAATGTGTAACCTATAGCAATTTTAGCTGCAACTTTTGCAATAGGGTAGCCTGTTGCTTTGGAAGCAAGTGCAGAAGAACGAGATACACGAGGATTAACTTCTATAACAGCATATTCAAAACTATCTGGATTTAAAGCGAATTGACAATTACAACCACCTTCTACACCAAGTGCAGAAATGATATTTAAAGAAGCAGAACGAAGCATTTGATATTCTTTGTCTGCTAATGTGACTGCTGGAGCGATAACAATAGAGTCACCTGTGTGTACACCAACAGGGTCAAAATTTTCCATACTACATATCGTAATAACATTTCCTTTGCTGTCACGCATTACTTCAAATTCAATTTCTTTCCAGCCAGAAATACATTTTTCAACTAATATTTGTGAAATAGGGGAAAGACGCAAACCATTAGAAGCAATTTCAACAAGTTCTTCTTCATTGTTGCAGATACCACCACCAGTACCACCTAATGTAAAAGCAGGACGAATAATAACAGGATAGCCTATTGTTTCTACAAAACTAATTGCATCTTCTACTGTATTTACGACTTCAGAAGGAATAACAGGTTCTCCTATTTCAAGCATAGTGTCTTTGAACATTTGTCTGTCTTCTGCTTTGTCAATGGTAACTGGATTAGCACCTAATAATTTTACATTATGTTGTTTTAAAAAACCTTCTTTTGCTAACTGCATAGAAAGTGTTAAACCAGTTTGTCCACCCAATGTAGAAAGTACACTGTCTGGTTTTTCTTTTTCTATAATTCTTTTTAATGTATCAATGGTAAGGGGTTCAATATAAATACGGTCTGCCATTGCTTTGTCTGTCATAATGGTAGCAGGATTGCTGTTAACAAGAACAACTTCCAAACCTTCTTCACGCAATGTACGGCACGCCTGTGTGCCAGCATAGTCAAATTCTGCTGCTTGTCCTATGACAATAGGACCAGAACCAATTACTAAAACTTTTTTAATATCTTGTCTTAATGGCATTATTTGTTACCTCCCATCAATGTTATAAAACGGTCAAATAAAAACATAGTATCTCTAGGGCCACCATTTGCTTCGGGGTGGAATTGTACTGTAAAAACAGGAATTTCCTGATAATCAATTCCTTCACAAGTGTTGTCGTTAGCGTTTACAAAACGCATACTACAGCTAGAGGGAAGTGTATTGTGGTCTACTGCATAACCGTGATTTTGACTGGTAATATAAACATTACCTGTAACTAAGTCTTTTACAGGCTGATTAGCACCTCTGTGTCCATATTTTAATTTGATAGTTTTGGCATCGTTGGCAAGTGCAACAAGTTGATGTCCTAAACAGATACCAAATATAGGGATTTTTGTTTGTAATAATTTTTTGATTTGTTCAATGATTTCAATATTATCTGCAGGGTCACCAGCACCATTAGAAAGCATAATACCATCTGGTTTTAATTCCATAATTTGTTCATATGTGGTATAAGCAGGTACTGTAATGACTTCACAGCCTCTTTTTTCAAGTTCTTTATGAATGTGTTTTTTAGCACCAAAATCCATTAGTACTACTTTATATTTGGATATTTCTGGTTTTGAAATGGTTATTTCATGACAGGTTGTGTTTTTGACTGCATCAGCCACACGATAATTTTTTAATTCTGAAACAATACTATCTAAATTTTCAATAGAATTTACAATACGTGCATTCATAACACCATATTCTCTTATCATTCTAGTTAACTGTCTAGTATCTATATTACAAAGACCTATGACATTGCGTTCCTTTAAAAAAGTGTCAAGATTTCCTTCTGAGCGAAAATTGGAAGGTTCTTGACACCATTCTCTGACAATATATGCTTTTACATGAGTATTTGCACTCTCAAAATCAGCAGGAATTACACCATAGTTGCCAATTAAGGGAAATGTTTGTACAACAATTTGTCCATAATAACTAGGGTCTGTCAATGTTTCAAGGTAGCCTGTCATAGCAGTAGCAAAAACAATTTCGCCAGTGATTTCGCCTTCTGCACCGAAAGCATTTCCTTCAAAAAACTGCCCATTTTCTAATACAAGATATACTTTTTTTTCCATTTTCATTCCTCCGTCATAACGCTAGGGTTTACAAATATATCATTTTTAGAGCAACACAATAAAATTGAGCTTACACACAATTTTTTACATTTTATAGCATGAAAACAGCTTTGTCTAGTATAAAATAAAAAAAGAAAAAACTTTCTTTATATCACATAAAAAAATTGTTGTATAATATATACAACGACAAAGCAATATAGTAACAATAATTATAGTGTTATATATGCTATTTTAACAAATAAAACAATCAATAATATACAATCTATCCAAAAAACAAAGTAAATATACACTATATTTTTTTATTCGTTAAAAAAAGGGGAGAATATCTCCCCTCATAATATGAACTTTTAATACATTACAATATATTCTTCTCTTGCAGCACCTACAGAAACATATTTAATGTGACATTGTGACAATTGTTCTATATATTTAATGTAGTTTAATGCAGCTTTTGGTAAATCTTGAGGTTTTCTGCATTTTGAAATATCGCATTTCCAACCTTCTACATATTCTATTACTGGTTTTGCTGCTGCTAATTCTGCACCAATAGGAAATTCTTTTGTTTCTTTCCCATTTACAGTATAAGCAGTACAAACAGGAATTTTGTCTAAATAAGAAAGCACATCTAATTTTGTTAATGCTACTTCATCACAACCTTGTACTCTGATACCATAGCGAGAAGCAACTACATCAAATGCACCTACACGTCTAGGTCTACCAGTTGCAGCACCATATTCTCCACCAGCAGCACGAAGTGCTTCACCTTCTTCTCCAAACATTTCTACTGTGAAAGGTCCTTCTCCTACACAAGAAGAATATGCTTTCATAATACCTATTACATTTGTCAATTTTAAATTTGGAACGCCTGCACCAATAGGAGCATATGCGGCGATAGTAGAAGAAGAAGAAGTAAAAGGATAAATACCAAAGTCAATATCTCTCAAAGCACCAAGCTGTGCTTCAAACATTACTTTTTTGCCTTCTTTTACAGCATTGTTTAAATAGATGCTTGTATCACAAATATAATCTTTAAATTCTTGAGCATATTTATCTAACCAATCAAGCATATCATCATAACTTACTTCTGGAGCACCATATACATTTTGAATAGTTAAATTTTTCCAAGACAATATATTTTTTAAAGAAGCTCTGTATTGTTCAGGATAAAGTAAATCACCCATACGAATACATTTTTTCATATATTTGTCACCATATACAGGAGAAATACCACGTCTAGTAGAACCAAATTTTGCATCACCAAGACGGTCTTCTTCTAATATGTCAAGTTGTTTGTGATAAGGCATACAAATAATTGCTCTATCACTGATTTTTAAATTTTCTGGTGTAATTTTAACACCAGCATCTGTCAATTTTTTCTTTTCATTACTTAAATGCTCTAAATCAATTACCATACCAGTTCCCATGATATTTACGACATTTTCACGAAGTATACCAGAAGGTAAAAGATTTAATATAAATTTACCTTTGTCATTTATGACAGTATGACCTGCGTTATTTCCTCCTTGATAACGGGAAACGATATCATAATTTTCAGAAAGAAGGTCAACCATTCTTCCTTTTCCTTCATCTCCCCAGTTAATACCTACTATTGATGTTAACATAAGTAAAAACACACCCTTTCCAATGTGATGAATTGCAACGTATAAATTATAGTATACTTGGCTATATAAAATCAAGTTTTTCTGTTATTTCTGTCAGAAATTTGTTTTTTTATTACAATAGAATAGTATAAAGGGGGGAAATATATGGACAAAGAAGAACAAAAACTGCTAGAGTTACTTAAACAAAAACCAGATAAAGGTTTAGAGCAAATTATGAAGAAATATATAGGAATTTGTTATAGTATTGTAAAAAATCGTTTGGCAGATTTTTCACAACAAGAAATAGAGGAATGTGTTAGTGATGTATTTGTAGATATTTTTGATGGTAGAGAACATATTTCATTAGAAAAAGGTTCTTTAAAAACATATATTTGTGTCATTGCAAGAAGAAAGGCAGCACAAAAATATAAAAAACTTATACAAAAGCAGTCATTGCCATTAACAGAAGAATTTGCTATAACAAAAAATGAATATGAACAAATAGAAAACCGTTCTGTACTGCTGCAATGTATAAAAGAATTGGGAGAACCAGACAGCCATATATTTATTATGAAATATTATTTGGGATACAGCACAAAAATGATAGCAGAAAAATTTGATTTAAAACAAAATACTGTAGATAAAAAAGTACAAAGAGGATTGGAGAAATTAAAAAAGGTATTGCAGGGAGGTGTGTTTTATGAATAAAAATGTCAATGATTTTTTAGATAATATTACACAACAGGAATTAGAACAGTGGGAAGAAATACCTCTTATTACTATGGAAGACAGTATTACACAAAAAAGGATACAAAAAATGGTAAAAAAGAAATTAAAAAAGGGACATAAAAATACTGTTGCAATGACAGCAACAGCTTGTTTGATGTTGTTTGCTGTATTTTTGTCAGAACCTGTTAGGGCAGAATTGGAAAGAATATTTCATTTTATACCTAATATTGGTGTAGTAGAAAGTGATGTTGTATATGAAGTAGAAATGATTTGTGGAAAACTGCAAAAAGACAATGTCACAGTAGAATTAAAAGATTGTTATGTGAAAGGAGATTTTCTTTTAGGAACAATAAGCATTACAGATACAAGCCCCTATATTCATAAAGAGGAAATGTTTTCAGGTGAAAATATGACGATAGGGAAACAAATGGGTGAAAAATATACTATTACTTGGTATCATAATGGAGAACAAAGAGAACTTTTTTTTATAAAAAGTGGTGCAAATTTAAGAGATAATTTTAAACAAATAGAAAAAGAACTTCATCAAATTATAGAAAAATCAGAAAATGACTATTATGAAATAGGTGTAAATGGTTTTGAACAAAAACTATCATTTCGTTTGAAAGAAACAAAAGCAATATCAGATTTGAAAGGAATAGGAAATACAATAACACAATATGATACTTCTATTACAGCAAAAGCAGAAATGACAGAAAAAGGAGCAAAAATTGACTATTATGCTATTTGTTCAGAAGAAGCAAAAACAATACAGCAGTTTGGAGGATATAGGTCATATTTTGATTATATGCTATATTTTGAAACAATACCAAATGCGTATTATAATTGTTATTTAAAAACAAAAAGCGGTAATTTTGCAAAAATCATTACGGCAAAAAGTTTTATAGAAAATGGAGGAGAGGTCATATTTGATGCAACAAAAGAGGATTTCCCAGCAACATTTTATTATACAGCACTTTCTGCTAAAACAGACGAATGCGAATTTGTAGAGATACCTGTTCCAGAAATAGGACAAACAATACCATTAGATATTTGTATTCCTTTTCAATATGGCACAGTCAAAATACTTTCTGCTAATCATATACAGACAATAGACTATACTGGTGTTTATAAAGTAGATGAATATGGAAGAAATTATGCAGAAAAGGGTTCAATAGATAAATTGGTTTTAACTGTCAATATAGAGCCAAATCAAAAAGAAAGAGTATTGTATCATATTCGTACAAAAATAGCACAAGGGGACTATTATGGTGCATATGGTAGTGCCATTGATACCACACAGCAAAATGACATTTTTGGTAAAACAATTTCGTTTTCATTTTTGTCAGAAGAGTTTCAAAATGAAAATATAAAATCTATTCTATTACAGTTTGATGAGCCTACTTATTGGATAGGCAAAGAATATGCAATACCTGTTGCTATAGAATAATAAAGTAAAAAGGCATAATACTATCAAAAAACAGTAGTATTATGCCTTTTTATTATAATATTTTTTCATATAAAAACTCCAGTTTTCTTTTGTAATCTAATTCTATAAAATCCATAGGAGTGACACATTCCATTTTTTTATCAAAATAAGCAATACCTGCTTCACAAAGCAGATAATATACAAATTGAGAACAAAACATAATATTAGGTAAAAAAGAATGTTTTAATAAAAGTCCTATAGTATTGTAAGAACTGCCTTCGACATTTATCTTTTCTATTTTAGAAATCATACATTTTTTCTGTTCTGGTGTTGCACGCATTTGATACACAATAATGCAAGCTCCTTCTTTTTTGCGTAAATGTTGCACTGTTTCAGCGTTTAATCCCGGAGGAGAAATATTTTGACCATTATTATAACTCATAAGTGTTTTTAGTTGTGCATCAAATGCAATAGAAGCATGATTATAGTTCTTTTTTGTAAATAATGAAATCAATTCGCTTGCGGGAGTACCTGTATCAGAAAGCACAATGTAAATATAACCATTATTTACTGTTTGATAAGACTGCTGTATGATTTCATTGCTTATACTGTATTTATTGCAGTATTGAAAAAAGTGATGTCTGGGTAAATCTTTTAAAACTTCTTTTAAATTATAACATAGAAATTTGATATTATGTTGTTTTGTAACAAAAGTAGTATTTTGATACAAAAGCGTATAAAATAGTACAGAAATAGCTATGATACAATATAGCATACTATATTGCTGTATAACTACAATTATAATAAACAATATAGTATATTGTATTTTGATAAATTCTGTTATTTGCTTCTGTTTTTTCATTTTGTTATAGTAATACATTGTAAACCCTCCTGTCGTTTTATATATTCTATTATCAATAACGACAGTAAAAGCCAATTTATTACAGCATTAATAAAATGTTAAGTTTTTGTTTCGTTTTTTGTAATAGTATTTTTTTTATCATATTTCTCTGCAACTTTCTCTTACAATAAGAGAGTGTGGTACAATAATTTTTGTTGCAAGTAAATTAGGATTTTCAATGTGGTTAATTAGCTGTGACGCTGCTTCTATACCTAATTGATGAGAGTTTACATCAATAGAAGTAAGTTGAGGGGATGTAATGCGTGCAAACAGTGAATTATTAAATGAAACAATAGATAAATCTTTAGGTATATAAAGTCCTTTTTTGGCACAAGCTTGTTCCAATGCAACAGCTAATATATCATCGCTTGCTACAACAGCAGTAGGCTTTTGCTGTTGTTCCAATAATGTAGAAAAAGGTTCTGCATTATCCATAGTATGCTTGTCTATTTCAACACAATAATTTTCACGAAAAGGTAAGCCGTGATTTTCTAATGCTTTTTGATAACCTGCTTTTCTTTCTGCTGAAAAATACATATTGCTTTCTATTCCTACATAAGCTATATTTCTATGACCTAATTGATATAAATATTCCGTTGCTTCTATGCCTGCTAAAAAGTTATCATTGTCAATATAAATTGTCTGATTTACAAACTGTTTTGCCTTTCCAATTAAAACATATAAAAGACCTTCGTTATATAAATAATCTATTACAGCATCATCTTGTTTGGCGTATAATAGTATAAATCCTCCCGTTTTCTCTTCTTTGACAAGCGTTTGTATTGCTTTTAATATTTCATATTCATCTTGTCCTGTTATGACTGTGCTGATATATCCTCTAGTATTACAAAATTGACTTATGCCCCTTATTACTTCCAAATGAAAAGAATTTTCATAAACATCTCTGGAAGAAGGAGGTAATATAATACTGAGCATAATAGGAGAATTTTCTTGCTCAATAGTATTTTGAATATTTGGCTCATATCCTAACTGTGCCATAGCATAACGCACTTTTTGTTTTGTTTCTTTACTGATAGAGGGGTGGTTTTTGCACGTTCTGGATACTGTAGAAGGTGATACACCAGCTAATGCAGCAACTTCTTTTATTGTAACAGCCATAAATAACACTTCCTTTCGTTTAAGCAAATTTACGCAAATATTTAAAAATAATATGCTATGATTTCATTATAAAAAACAGTTTTTTAAAAGTCAATAAAAGCAATAGTATTACAGATATTTTCTCTATATTAGTAATTTTAAATACTCTAGTATTGTTATATTGCATAAAATAAAAATAAAAAATTTATATATTATGGAGAAATTGTATTTTATTATGAAATTTTGATTGATTTTTTGCTGCAAAAGAGATATATTGATATTGCGTAAAATAAATGCAATATCAATGCAATAAAAAATATATTTATGAATATTTGCATAAATATTGTTTCACATTTGCATAAGCATTGATAGCATAATTATTGTTTTAGGGTATATAAAGTAATCATAAAGAAAGGGAGGATATTTATGACTAACGAAAATAAAATTTCAATTATTGCTCCTTTATCAGGAGAAATTGTTGCACTGGAAAAAGTGCCAGACCCTGTTTTTGCAGAGAAAATAGTAGGAGATGGTATTGCAATATTACCTGATAATGGTAAAATTTACAGTCCAGTAAATGGAAAATTAGTTTCTGTTGCAGCAACAAAACACGCTTTTGGTTTTCTTTCAGAGGAAGGACTAGAAATGTTGATACATTTTGGTCTGGAAACAGTAGGATTAAATGGAGAGGGATTTACAGTACATAAACAAGAAGGTGAAGATGTAAAAGTAGGGGATTTGATAGCAGAAGTAGATGTTGACTTTATTAAAAGCAAAAATTTACCTACCATTACTCCAGTGCTGATATGTGCAGGATTAGATAATAAAACAATGGAAACTGCTTCAGGAAAAGTAGAAGCAACAAAAGATGCTGTACTTGTTGTTACACCAAATGCACAGCAGTCTTCAGTACAAACACCAACACAAGAAGCTGTTGTAGTAGAAACAACACCTACAGTAGAGGCAGCACCAACAGAAAAGAAAAAGAAGGCAATAATAGACTTTGACTTTTTACAGAAACTAGGCAAAGTACTTATGACAGTTATTGCAGTTATGCCAGCAGCAGGTTTTATGCTTAGTTTGGGAAAACTGATACAAATGGCAGGTACCGACGTCAATTTTATTTATTTAGTTGGAAGCACTATGGAAAATATAGGTTGGGCAATTATAAATAACTTACATATTTTGTTTGCAGCAGCAATAGGCGGTTCTTGGGCAAAAGAAAGAGCAGGCGGTGCATTTGCAGCAGTAATTGCATTTATATTGATTAACCGCATTACAGGTGCAGCATTTGGTGTTACAGAAGCGATGCTTTCAGAAGCAGGAGCAGTAGTACATTCTATACTGGGACAGGAAATGTTAGTTGAAAATTATTTCACATCTGTATTAGGAGCACCAGCATTAAATATGGGTGTATTTGTAGGTATTATAGCAGGTTTTGTAGGTGGCGTTGTTTATAATAAATTTTATAACTTTAGAAAATTGCCAGATGCCTTAGCATTTTTTAATGGTAAAAGATTTGTACCTTTGGCAGTTATAGCATATTCTACAGTAATTTCTATTATTATGATAGTAATATGGCCAGTAGTACAGTCAGGTATTAACGCATTTGGTATTTGGATAGCAAATTCTTCTTCCACATCACCAATATTAGCACCATTTATTTATGGAACATTAGAACGTTTGCTTCTTCCATTTGGTTTACACCATATGCTTACAATACCTATGAACTATACTGCATTTGGTGGAACTTATGTAATGCAAACAGGTATCAATGCAGGTTCAGAGGTATTCGGTCAAGACCCACTTTGGTTAGCTTGGGTAACAGATTTAATCAATTTTAAAGATGCTGGAGATATGGCAAGTTATACTAATTTAATGGAAACTGTTACACCAGCTCGTTTTAAAGTAGGTCAAATGATTGGTGCAACAGGTTTGCTTATGGGTATTGCACTAGCTATGTATCGTAGAGTAGATAAAGAGAAACAACATAATTATCGTTCTATGTTTTTCTCTACAGTATTAGCAGTATTTTTGACAGGTGTTACAGAGCCATTAGAATTTATGTTTATGTTCTGTGCATTACCGCTTTATATTGTATATGCAGTATTGCAAGGTTGTGCATTTGCTATGGCAGGTGTTATGGATTTACGTTTGCACTCTTTTGGAAATTTAGAATTTTTAACACGTGTACCAATGTCATTAAAAGCAGGATTAAGTGGTGACATTATTCATTTTATTATTTGTTGTGTTGCATTTTTGATAATAGGCTATGTGGTGGCATATTTTATGATAGGAAAATTCCAATTTGCTACACCAGGTAGATTAGGTAACTATGAAAATGAAGAAGGCGAAGAAGAAACAACAGAAGGTACTTCTACAAATAAAGGTGATGGAAATAGCCAGCCAGAAAGAATTATAGCACTTTTAGGTGGTCGTGAAAATATTGTGCTAGTAGATGCTTGTATGACACGTTTGAGAGTAACAGTAAAAGACCCTTCTAAAGTAGCAGATACACCTGCGTGGAAGGCAGAAGGTGCCAAAGGATTGGTAAAAAAGGATACAGGTATACAGGCAATTTATGGGCCAAAAGCAGACGTATTAAAATCTGACATTAATGATATATTATAAATTGTGTTTGAAAAATAGAAAGGGCGAATTGTTATGAAATTATTAACATTGAATACACATAGCCTTCAAGAAGAAAATTACCTCCAAAAATTGGAGCAATTTGTTCAAACAATTTGTCAAGAAAAACCAGATGTAGTTGCATTACAGGAAGTCAATCAATCAGTTAATGCTATTGTTGCTGAACAAAAATTTTTAAAGGGATATGTACATTGTTCAAATAATGAAATACCTATACGAAAAGACAATCATGCGGCACAAGTAGCTTTTCGTCTTTTTGAAAATGGAATTACTTGCTCTTGGACGTGGATTTCTGCTAAAATAGGATACGGGATATATGATGAAGGTATGGCGTTGTTGTGCTTAAATGGTGAAATTGTACAAACAGACAGCTTTTTTATAAGTGAGTGCCAAGATTACCAGTATTGGAAAACACGCAAAGTATTGGGAGTGCAAATAAGCGGTTGTAAAGATTGGTTTTATACGGTGCATATGGGGTGGTGGAAAGATGAACAAGAACCATTTTTAGCACAGTGGGAAAGATTTAAAAGTACTTTAAAGCAAAAACATAATGCTACCACAGTATGGCTTATGGGCGATTTTAACAGTCCCGCAGAAACACAAGGACAAGGATATGACGCTATTAAAAATTCTGGCTGGTATGATAGCTATACTATAGCAGAACACAAAGATAAAGGTACTACTGTAGAGGGTAGTATTGATGGCTGGAAAGATGACAAACACAATGAACAAAAATTAAAAGGCATGAGAATGGATTATATTTGGTGTAACAAAATATTACCTATAAAATATAGTGAAGTGCTGTTTAATGGCATCAAACAGCCTAAAGTATCAGACCATTATGGTGTGTGTATTGAAACAAAATAATAAAATATCGAAACACTTATAAATATGGAATATGTTGATTTTAAAAAAAGAAAGGAGGAATTATTTATGAATAGAGCAGCAGGAATATTGCTTCCTATTACAAGCCTGCCTTCAAAATATGGTATAGGTTGTTTTTCAAAAAGTGCCTATGATTTTGTAGACTGGCTAAAAAAAGCAGGTCAAACTTATTGGCAAATATTGCCTCTTGTACCAACAAGCTATGGTGACTCACCTTATCAGTCATTTTCTACATTTGCAGGAAATCCTTATTTTATTAGTTTGGAGGCACTCATAGAAGAAGGTGTTTTGACACAACAAGAATGTGATACAGCAGATTTTGGTGATAATGAAAGAGAAATTGACTACCAAAAAATGTATGAAAACCGTTATACTCTTTTAAGAAAAGCCTATGAACGTAGCAATATAACACAAAATGAAAATTATTTACGTTTTGTAAATGAAAATAGTTGGTGGCTGTCTGATTATGCACTTTTTATGGCAGTAAAATCAAGATTTGGTGGTGTTACATGGACACAGTGGGCAGAGGATATTCGATTACGTTGGGGATATTCTATGGACTATTATAGAAAAGAGCTTTATTTTGACATTGAATTTCATCAGTATATGCAGTTTAAATTTTTTGAACAATGGTATGCTTTAAAATCATATGCTAATGAAAAAGGTATTCGTATTATAGGTGACATTCCCATTTATGTAGCATTAGATAGTGCAGATACTTGGGCACACCCTGAATTGTTTCAATTAGACGCTCAAAATATACCTTATGCAGTAGCAGGTTGTCCTCCAGATGGCTTTTCTGAAAATGGTCAGTTGTGGGGTAATCCTTTGTATAAATGGGATTATCATAGAAGTACTGGCTATAATTGGTGGGTTGAACGTATGCAATATTGTTTTAGAATGTATGATGTGGTGAGAATTGACCATTTTAGAGGATTTGATGAATATTTTTCAATTCCTTATGGTGCAACAACAGCAAGAGAAGGACATTGGGAAAAAGGGCCAGGTATAGAATTGTTTCGCTGTATAGAAAACCGCTTAGGCTGGCATGAGGTAATTGCGGAAGATTTAGGTTATGTTACAGATAATGTACGTCAGTTAGTGCGTGAAAGTGGTTTTCCTGGTATGAAAGTATTAGAATTTGCTTTTGACTCTAGAGACTCCGGCTCAGCAAATGACTATTTACCACATAATTATATTGAAAATAGTGTTACTTATACAGGCACACATGACAATGAAACCATTGTAGGCTGGTTTGACTCTATTACAAAACAAGAACAAGTGTTAGCAAGAAATTATTTATGCGACCACTATACCCCAAAAGAAGAATTATATAAATGTTTTATATCGCTTGTTATGAGAAGTAATTCAAAAACTTGTATCATTCCTATGCAAGATTATTTAGGCTATGACAATATTAGTCGTATCAATAAACCTTCCACAGTAGGAAATAACTGGAAATGGAGATTGACACAACAAGAATTAACAGAAGAATTACAACAAGAAATACTTTCTTTGACAAAACGTTATGGTCGTATGAACTGGAGTGAATAAAGTCATAACAGCTTTATAATTTATTACTTTGTTTTCTGCGGGAATACCCGTCAGATATATATCTCCTCTTATATTATAGTATTTACTATAATAAAAACAAATGCAAAACAAAAAAAGAAGTCATATAATTGACTTCTTTTTTTGATATACTCTTAAATTTTAGTTGAGAAACAAAATAAAACAAATTATAATAGAGTTGGTAAGTAATATCAAAATGAAAAAGTATTTATAATGGTACAACAAATTAAAAAAATACTTTTATTAGAAACAGAAAATCAAAGGAGAAGAAGCATGATTTCAAAAAATATGCAGAAATTGATTAAAAAAAGTGAAGGGATTAGCAGCTTATTTTCAGATGCTAGAAAATTAAAACAACAATATGGTGCAGAAAATGTGTATGATTTTGGTATAGGTAATCCTAATGTCAAAGCACCAGAAAGTATCAATCAAACAGCAATTAAAATATTGCAACAACAAAATTCTTTACAAATTCATGGCTATACAGATAGTATAGGATATGAGGACGTACGCAAAAAAATTGCAAACAGTATTAATCGCCGTTTTGATACAGAGTTTGATGCAAAAAATATTGTTATGACAGTAGGGGCAGCGGGAGGATTAAATGTAATATTTAAAGTAATTTTAAATCCACAAGAAGAAATAATTACATTTTCTCCTTATTTTAGTGAATATGATGCTTATGCTATGAATGTTGGAGCAGTATTGAATGCTGTACCTGCTAATACAGAAACATTTTTACCTGATTTGAATACATTTGAAAAATATATCACACCTAAAACAAAAATAGTATTGATAAACTCACCTAATAATCCTACAGGTGTAGTATATGATGAAAGTATTATTGCAGAAATAGGCTGTATATTAGAAGAAAAACAAAAAGAGTATGGTACAACAATTTATTTAGTTTCAGATGAACCTTATAGAGAGTTGGTATATGATGGTGCAGAAGTGCCTTATGTGCCTCATTATTATAAAAATACCATTGTAGCATATTCTTTTTCAAAATCTCTTTCATTGCCAGGAGATAGAATAGGATATTTGGTTTTGCCAAGTGAATTATGTGACTATGAACAAATTGTGCAGGCGGCAGAAGTAGCAACAAGAGTACTAGGATTTGTCAATGCACCTGCTTTACAACAAAAAGTAGTAGCAGAATGTTGCGACGAATTGACAGATGTTGCATATTATGATGCTAATAGAGAATTGCTTTACACTGCACTGCAACAATATGGATATCAGTGTATTAAGCCACAAGGAGCTTTTTATCTTTTTGTAAAGGCATTAGAACAAGATGATAAAGCATTTTGTAAAAAAGCACAAGAATATAGGCTTTTGCTTACACCAGCAACAGGGTTTGGCTGTGCAGGATATGTGCGTATTGCATATTGTGTTTCAAAAGAAACAATACAAAATGCTTTACCTTATTTTAAACAATTAGCACAATATTATGGTGTAATAAAAGAATAATATATTTGTTTGGTAACACTTTTATTTGTTGTAACATAATATGATACTAATTAAGAGAGGGGGAAAATAATATGTATTGTTTTGGAAAAGATTTTACAAACGAAACAGAAATAAAATCCCTTTTAGAAGAATATTTAAAAAACAAAAAAATAGAAAATAATGCAGAATATCATAATACAGAAAATCAACAAAAATTGCGAACAGCTTTGTATTAACAATATAAAATCTCTCATGATGAAATATGAGAGATTTTTGTTTTATTTTATTACAATAAAATGGTTATTCTTTTTCATAGTAACTTTTATTATATAAATATATCTGTTATACTATACTAATAAAAAATAAAAATGTGATACAATATAGTACACTTATAAAAGAAATAATAAATATTACAGAGTATTTTTGCATAGTCTAAACAATATCACAAACAGAAAAGTGAAAATATTATTGCAATATCAAAAATGAAACTATTATACAATAAAGTGATAATATTGTCTATATAAAATTTGTTTGACAGAAGTTTTTTTTGCTTGTAGAATGATAAGTTGTATGCACTCTTAGCTTAGTGGAAAAAGCGTTCGGCTCCGGACCGAAAGACCGCAGGTTCGATTCCTGTAGAGTGCATAACCGCCTTTGATTTTTCAAAGGCTTTTTTTATAATATAAAACAGCTATATTAAAAATCATCATGAAAAGTATTTTCTTTTTATAATGTTTTTATAAAACTAGAACAAATATTTGTATATTATAATAAATTTCATTTCTGTATATTAAATTAGACTATATATAATAAAGAAGGAACTTTTTCACTTGTGAAAAGTTCCTTCTTTTGTTTGAAAAATTTTATTTTTTATTGCTTTAGAAATATTATTTATTAATATTTCGTATGTGCATATAAACAGTATTTTTAGAAATACCTAAATGATTTGATATTGTAATAACAGAGTCTTTTAAATTAAATATTCCTCTTTGATAGAGCATAGAAACAATTTCTTTATTTTTATTAGAGGAGGAAATAGACAAATCGTTATACACTATTTTTTTGACTTCTTCTAATGCACCTATCATTAAATCTTGTGCATTATCAACAAAGTTTTCAGAAATATTATTTTCACTTCCTATAATACCATTGTTCATAAAAGAATTTAAAAATTCAGATAGAGGAGTATCTAAAAAAATATTGATACAAAATAAACCAATTACTTTATGATATTGCCCATAAATAGCAGCAATAGAAGATTTAATTTGTTCTCCTCTTTTATTTTTGGAAAAATAAGTAATAAATTTGGGAGCTTCTTCTTCTTCTAATTTGGAAAGCATAGAAAGTGCAATGTCTGTAATAGGAGCACCTACCATACGCCCAGAATGATTACCATTTACGATTTTAATAATAGAGGAGTCTAAACTCTCTAGGCTATGTATGACAATTTCGCAGCTGCTTCCTAAAAATTCACCTAAAGCATCTGCAATATTTTTGTAGGATTCCAATATCATTTTATCACTTTCTGTAAGTAATACAGTAGGGTTTTTCATGACAAAATCTCCTTAGCATAGTATAGTAATAACTTCACAGTTTTATTATAATAAAATATGTTATATAGCATTAATGACATTTTATATAAATAATATATTATGTTGTAAAAGCACTTTCTAAATTTTCTACAGCATTGTTTATAGTGTGTGCATTTTGTATAATAGTTTTATAAATTTCAGCAGAGAACTCGCAAAGATGCCCCATTTCATTTGCTACAACACGAAAACCTGTGCCTGCTTCTCCTGCACGTCCTGCTTCTATTGCTGCATTAACAGAAAGCATTCTTTGTTGTTGTGACATTTTTGTTAATTCTTTTGTTTTAGAAGTAATTTCTCTTGCTTTTGTTATCATAGTATTTAATTCTTGTTCTAAAATAGGAATTTTTATTTCATTTCTTTTTAATATATATCTAAAATTTACAAAAGTATTTATCATTTCTTTTAACATAGCTGTCGCTGCTCTAATAGATTTTTCAGAACAAACAGTAACTTTTTTAAGTGCTTCAATATACTCAAATTCTGGTATATTTAATTCTTTTGCCATTACTTTAAATTGTTCTATATCTGGCTTTTTAGAAAGTACTTGTCCTCCTAATATACTTCCATATTGTACACCATTTATTATAATAGGCTCTGAAAAATCCATTAAACCTGCATGGCAAAAATAAGTACCTTTTCCTTCAGCATCACATTTTTCACACTTTTTCATGCCAATAGAAGAGTTTCTTGTATATTTCATACAGAAATCTGTAAAATGACTAGGTTTTGTAATAAATGCACCATTTAAGTCTACTATAACTGCTGCTATACCAGTAGCATCAGAAAACATATTCTGTATTTGCTGTAGTTCTTTTAAGTCGATAATATCTAATAGTTCCATGTTTGCTTCCTTTCTGTTGTAATATAGTATCATATTTTTAGCAATGATGCTATTATCTCTTTATAAAAAGTTTATATTAAATTATTTCATATTTTTGAAACAAAATCAAGTAAATTTTGTTTATAAATATAAAGTGATATATTGTCGAATTTTGTCGATAAATCGTGAATTTTGTGTTATAATAGCTATATTAATACCAAGTTTTACATAGGAAAAGGAGGAGTGTCATGTATCAACAGGGAAAAAACTATGATAATATACCTGATATAACACAAAAAAAACAATATGAAACAACAATACCATATCATTTAAAATATAATATAGAAAAAATTTTTGGAATATCTATGAGTGATGTTAAAGTACATTATCATTCTGACAAACCAGCACAACTCAATGCACTAGCATATACGCAAGGAACAAATATCTATATTGCATCAGGACAAGAGAAATATTTAAAACATGAATTGATACACGTAGTGCAACAAAAACAAGGTATTGTTAAGCCTACTACCATAATAAATGGTATTGCTGTAAATAATGACCCTATATTAGAAAAAGAAGCAGATATGCAATATATTAGAAAAAAGCCTCCAAGCAGTAATATTAGTATAGATGTAGTGCAATGTATGTTTGACTCTCAAACATTAGCACACAATATCAATGCACCAGAAGGCACACAAGCACATCATATTATTCCTATACAAGTAATACAAGAAGGTTTGGAGATGTGTACATTTCCATTAAGTGAATTTGATAAAGCATGGAATGGTATTGCTTTGCCAAGTAAGTATGTTTGTAATTATTTGCCTATACATCATGGCAGACATAACAACTATACTACTGCTGTTAAAAAATATATAGGACAAAATAATATGTATAGATTAGTAACAGACTTAAATTATGCCCAACAAACAGCACAACACTTTAGAAATATTATTGAAAACTATATTTTTGAAGGAGTAACACAGCTAAATAATATCAATTTGTATTTTAGAAATATAGGACGTCAAGCAATGTACGATTTTATACGATTAGAAAATTTAGAAAAAAGTAAAATAAAATATGGTGATTTGAGTGCTGTAGATTGGGCAAATTTAATTAGTTTTTATATTAAAATACAAATAGAAGGGGAATTGACAGAAGAAGAAAAAAATTGGGTACGTGTTATTACAAATAATGGAAGTATTATAAGCAATATAGAGGAACAGGTATATATACAACATAAAATTGGTGCTAGATTAAAAGGTATAAGGGAGTTATAATGATATTTAAAAGGGGTGATAGTATGTTTTTGTCACAAAAAGAGTATAAAAATACTGTTTCTCAAAAAAAAGAAACTATTTTACCACAAAAAGAATATAAAACACCACAACATTATGCTACTATGCCTGTTATGATACAAAAAAAGAAAAATGATACAGGTATACCAAATGATTTAAAACAAAATATAGAAAATCGTTCTGGCTTATCTATGAATGATGTCAAAGTACATTATCATTCTGATAAACCAGCACAGCTACAAGCATTGGCATATACACAAGGTACAAACATTTATATTGCATCAGGACAAGAAAAACATTTAGCACATGAATTAGTACATGTAGTGCAACAAAAACAAGGTATTGTGAAACCTACTATGAAAATAAATGGTGTTAGTGTAAATAATAATGCAATATTAGAAAAAGAAGCAGATAATGGCTATATTAGAACAAAAAATAATAGTGGTGTAACAACAGAAGTTACACAATGTATGTTTGACTCTCAAACATTAGCAAAAAATATTAATGCACCAGAAGGCACACAAGCACATCATATTATTCCTATAGAAATAATAAAAGAGGCATTACAGAGAACTGAAATAATAGATTTAGAAGAATTTGACAAAGCATGGAATGGTATTGCTTTACCTACCTATTATCAAAATCGAACTAGAGGAAAACGCCTACCTGAACATCGTGGCAGCCACAGTAATTATACCAATACAGTAGCAGAATATATTAGTGACGAAAACATAGTAAATATTGTATTAGATTTGGACTATGCAAAAAATATAGCAAATTATTTTAGAGAAATAATACAAGATTTTGATGTACAAAATGTAACACATATTGATGATATACAAAAGTATTATACAGAAGTCGGATTGAAAGCTATGCTTGATTTTGTAAAAATGAGAAGCTTAGAAACAAAGCAGCAAAATTTAATGCAAGAGTTAGAGGAATTTCAGGAAAAATATCCAAATCGCCGATATAATGAACAAAGGTTTCAATTAACTAATTTTGAGCAAAGAGAATTAGAAAGATTATATGAAAGTGGTGCAGAAGAATGCCTAGATGACCAAGAAAAAGATTATATATTGAGTGTTGTAGGAGAGCAATATATTATTAGAGATTTATACAAAGAAAAAGGTTTAGGTCTTCAAATTGGAAAGCGACTAAGGGGATTTTCTAATTAACATAAAAAAAGAGGTGTATTACACCTCTTTTTTTACGATAGAATATTGTGAAAAATATGGTAGAATATAATAAATAACATACTCATTATAACAGAAATTATTATCAAATGTTTTATTTCATTAATATATAAATGTTGTATTTGTTGTTGTTTACTTTTTTTGTTTATGTAAAAGCACAATAAAAAGACATATAAAATCAAAATAATAAATAAAATTGTTTTGATTTGAATAGAAGCAATAGAATATCCTACTATAAATAGTATCAAACGAATATGATTTTTTTTATATTGTAAAGGAAGTCTGTTATTAAAATTGTAAAGTATGTCTTTTGTGATATATATCATATAATCAATATAAAATAGTATAGAAATACAATTTAATACTACCATAACATTACCACCTTTATTATATTGTATTTATAGTAATGATACTATAATGTACCTTATTTTTCTATACCCAATTAAAAAAAGGACATATTATACTATATGTCCTTTTCTAAAATAGCAAATCTGAAATGTTTTCTCTATCATTATTTTACTACATTTTATTCTTCTACTTCCAAAGGAAGCCATTTTACAGAAATTCTATTTTGCATACCTTTTATGTCTAATTCTTCATCAAATAAGTCTTTGTCAATGGAAATATATTTTTGATTATCTCCAAAAAATTGTACTTCAAATGGCTGCAACACACCATCTAAAAATACAAGCATTTCTGTGCAATAAATATTCAAATAGCCACCTTCACTTAAAATATGTTTTTCTAGTTCTTGTTTAGAAGCAAATGTTGCTAAAACCCATTCTCCTGTCTGTCCTGTCATATCGTAAAGTTGATAGCCGTGAAAAAATAGTTTTTCTTCTCCAGTAGAACCTTTATCTTCATTTGCTTTACCTTTTACAAATAATGGTTGACCATTTTCTCCATTTTTAATGACTTCTACTCCTTTAATATAACAATCTACAAATTTTTTAACTTCTTCTGTTTTATTTGTATTTTTAATTACATTGTAGTCACCATGGTCATAACAATAACTTCCTAATTCCTCTAAAAAAACACGTAATGTTTTTTCCATAATATAAAACCTCCTAAATACTAAAAAATGATAATTTTTGCTATTATGTTGCATTAAATACTATTGTAACAGCAATATAAACAAATTTCAATTCCCTAAAGTCATATATCTTTCTGGTACAGTACCATTTATAATGGTATCTACAAGCATTATTTTTCTGCTTACAGACATTGTTTCACTTCTGAGAGGATTTACAATTCTAATGTCCATGCGAACATTTAACCATATTTTAAAATTAGTTTGATTGATGCCCTCTGCTGAAAATGAAGTTTCATAATCTACAGAAGCTATTCCCATAGGTTTGATATAAAAAGGAATATTTGGCCCTACATTAGAAAACATTTCTATACCAGTAATGACTCCTATGGGAATAGAAATATGTTCTTCTGCTATTTTTTCCATACCTTGCGTAATTGCTATACTTACGCTACTACAGAATGTGTTTATAAGTATAGTATTAACAGAAACTGCTGTATTGTCTTGCTGTTTTTCTATAAAAAAATCAGAAGAAGTAATGTTCAATTCTTTTATGGTATTTTGGACTGCTTTGTCTATAATAGTATTTGCTGTTGATTTAGATTGTATGTGCGAAATTTCTACAACTGTTTTAAAAATTTTAGTATCATACAATATCAATATCGTAAATATGATAGAAGTAAGTACCAAAAACAATAGAAATAGTTTCATAAAACGGTGTACTCTTTTATTTTTTTTCAATTTGTATCACTCCTACAAAAAGACATTTTAAAAATTGTTCCTTTTATTTATGTATTGTGTTAAAAAAGAGAAGTATTACAAAAACAATAGATGAAAACGTACAAAAATAATACAAAAAAAGGCTTTTTTTTCAAATAATTAATAAAAGTAATAAATTTGTAAGAGAAAAACCTTTCTAAAATGGAGTATATCTGTTATAATCAGTTCATATGAGGGAGGTTTTTGGAACATGGACGAACCAAAAAACACACAATATCCATCAAGGCAACAGCGTCCCACACAGCAACGCCGTCCTCAACAAGGGCAATCTCATTATATGGGTCAAAATGCTTCTTATTCTTACAATACAGGACAAAAACCATATAATAACTATTATAGTAATATATCTCAAAGACAACCAACAGGGCAAAGGCAAATGGGACAAATGCCGCCAAATACAACACAAAGGTCACAATATCCGCCGCAAAGACAAATGATGTCAACACAAAGACAACCTTCTGGACAAAGACAAACTACAGGACAGCGTCCTCCGTCTTCACAACAACGTTCTCAAATGCAGCAACGTCCTCAACAAAACAGAAGGAGAAAAAGAAAAAAGAAAAAAAGTATTATAGGTAAAATATTTAAATTTTTATTTATTACAGGTATGATACTTTGTTTTGCTATAGGTGGTGCAGCACTGGGTATGGTTATGGGTATTATAGAGGGTACAGACAATATAAATGTTGCCGATGTTGTACCAGAGTCTTATACTTCATTTATTTATGATAGTGCAGGAAATGAAATTGACAGTTTGCACGGAAAAGAAAACAGAGAATATGCAAAATTAGAAACAATACCTGTCAATTTACGTAGAGCTGTAATTGCTATTGAGGACGAAAGATTTTATCAGCATAGTGGTATTGACATAAGAGGTATGGCAAGAGCAATGATTACTAATATCAAAAGTAAAAGTTTTGAACAAGGTGCTTCTACATTAACACAGCAGCTTATTAAAAATGAAGTGCTGACAAATGAGAAGAAAATACAAAGAAAAATAAAAGAGCAATATTTAGCAGTAATATTTGAAAAAGATTTAGAAAAAACACTCGGCTCAAAAGAAAAAGCAAAGGACTATATTTTAGAATTATATCTTAACACTATAGCATTAAATCATGGTTTAAATGGTGTACAATCTGCTTCTAAATTTTATTTTGGAAAAGAAGTTAGTGATTTGACATTAGCAGAGTCTGCTTGTATTGCTGGTATTACAAAAAATCCTTCTCGTTATTCTCCTATTAGTAATCCAGAAGAAAACAAAAAACGTCAAATTACTGTATTAGATAAAATGTTAGAACTGGGTTATATTTCTGATGGAGAATATACACAGGCTAAAGCAGAAGACATTTATTCAAAATTAGTAGGAAGTATTACGGAAGAAGTCAGCGGCGAAGCGAAACATAGTTATTTTGTAGATGCTTTAATTGAACAAATTGCAAGTGATTTGCAAAATGAAAAGGGTATGACAAAAGCACAGGCATATGACAAAATTTATAGTGGTGGTTTGAAAATCAATGCTACAGTGGATATGAATATGCAAGGTATTATGGAAGAAGTTTATCAAGATGACTCTTTTTTCCCTTCTTCTGATAATACAATAGAGGCAACATATACTATTTCCATTATGGATACAGAAACAGAAAAACAAAGTCATTATTATGAAACAAAAACAGTAAATTCTGAAGAAGAAGCACAGGCTTTTGCAGCGGAAGTAAAAGCAAAATATGAAGATGCTGCACATCAAATGGTAGCAGAAAAATTATCTATGTCATCATCTTTACAATCTGCAATGGTGATTATGGACTATCATAATGGCGAAATTAAAGCGTTGATAGGTGGTAGAGGTCAAAAACAAGGTGATACAGTATTTAATAGAGCAACACAAGCATTACGTCAACCTGGTTCTTGCTTTAAAATTTTATCTGCCTATGCTCCTGCGATAGATATGGGATTATTAATGCCTGGTTCTATTATTATTGATGCACCTTTAAAAGTTGGTGAAAAAGAATTCCAAAACTGGGATAAAAAATATAGAGGTGCTACTACAGTAAGAGAAGGCGTCACTCGTTCTATGAATATATTAGCTGTTAAAGCACTCATGCAGGTGGGTTATGACAAATCTTATGAATATTTGGAAAACTTTGGTTTTACTTCTTTAGTAGATGAAGAAGAAAGAAATGGCCAAATTTTTAGTGATAAAGGTGCAGCACTTGCATTAGGCGGTATTACAGATGGTATTTCTGTATTAGAATTAACAGGAGCATATTCTGCTATTGCTAATGGTGGATTACATTATGAACCTAAATTTTATACTACTATTTATGACCATGATGGTAATGTATTTTTGGAAAATAAAGACGAACCAGTAAGAGTATTAAAAGAAACAACAGCATATTTACTTACTGATATGATGAAAGATGTTGTAGTACGTCGTCAGTATTATGCAACAGGTACAGCTGCAGCAATACCGGGCATGAGTGTCGCAGGAAAAACAGGTACTACTACAGATGATAAAGACCTGATGTTTGCAGGATATACACCATACTATTGTGGTGCAATATGGTTAGGATATGATAATCCAAAAACAATGACAAATAGTGGTACAGTACATTTAAAAATCTGGAAAGAAATTATGTCAAGAATACATGAAGGAAAAGAAGATACAGGATTTTCACGTCCTGACGGTATTGTATCTAGAAGTTTTTGCTCTGCATCAGGAATGGTACCACAGTCCATTTGTAGCAGAGATTATTATGGTAATGCTATTGGCTCTGATTTGTGTGCTTCTGATTTTGGTTCTTCTACAGAAGCGTGCAATTATCACAAAAGTTATTCTGTAGATTTATCTACTGGAAAATTAGCAAATTCTCACTGTAGAGCAACAAGTGTTGTATTGGCTGTTGACCCTGAAACAGGCGATATTGTGAATAAAGCAACAGGGGCTGATGGTAAAGTAGATATTGATATTCATAGTACTTGTACTGTACACAGTGCTAGTAATCCAGGATTTGTGAAACAACCTCCAAAACCAGACTCTGATATTCCTATTGGTGGTGATTATCCAGAGCAAAATAACACTGAAAATAACAACGAAAATGATAACAATAATAATACTAATAACAATACTACGAATAATACAGTGCCTGATAATAGTACTACTACAACACCATCTGTACCAGAACCAATAATACCTGAGCCTCCTCCTCCAGTAGCTGAGCCAGAACCGGAACCTGCTCCTATTGTTGGTATTGACTCTATGGCACCTATTGGTTCAGAATAATAAAAAATACTCCCTTTTTTATAAGGGAGTATTTTTTTAAATATATTGACAAAATATTTTTTTTTTAGTAAAATGTAAAAGTCGTCGAGGCGTGGCTCAGCTTGGTAGAGCGCTACATTAGGGATGTAGAGGTCGCAAGTTCAAATCTTGTCGCCTCGACTGCTTCAAAAGTGCTGTAAACTCAACGTTTTTAAGTGTTGCAGCACTTTTTTGTTTTCTCTTTTTACTTTCAAAATATACATAATTTATCATAATCATCGTTATATATCAAAAATTATGCAAGTCAGATGCAAGTCAACCTCCTTTTTCATATTTATACAATTTTATATTATATTTATACATCACCTTTCCATGAAGTCAGACAACAGCATAAAATAATAAAAAAACACTCCTTATATTTCAGAAGTGTTTTTTACATAACAAATATGATTTTTACTATATTTACAAAACTTTCATAATCTTTTCTTTTACTCTCTTACTAATTTTATTCACTGTAGAAACACTATAATCCATTTATTCAGAGATACTTTTTAGTATACTTGAATACTTTTGATATTATTTCTAATCTCTGTAAAAAGAACTTTTTATTATTAGATTTCCATTTTTTGAATTAAAAAGAATTGTAGAATAACTTTTTTTGTTTTTCTTTTTGTAAAAAACCTATTAAAATGATAGGAGATAAATTAGTATAATTGTACCTCTATGCTTTTATTTGAAATATAGAACTTATATTGAATTTTCTAATTTTTGTGCTATACTGATTACACTTATATTTAAAAAAAGATTTAGAAATATTAGTATACGTCAATTAGCATAGTATAAATAAATTGAATAAAATAAATAATATGGATATAATCGGAGGGAAATTATGAATAAACAACAGCTAGCAGCAAAAATTTGGGAGTCTGCAAATAAAATGCGTTCTAAAATAGAAGCAAATGATTACAAAGATTACATTTTAGGTTTTATATTTTATAAATTTCTTTCAGAAAAAGAAGTGAAGTATCTTAAAGAAAATGATTGGACAGATGAATATATTACTGAACTAGTAGAGGAAGATACTGAAATAGTTGAAAGTGTTCAAAAAAATTTAGGTTATTTTATTTCTTATGAAAATTTGTTTTCTACTTGGCTTATAAAAGGGAAAGATTTTAGTGTTCAAGATGTTCGCGATGCTCTTTCTGCTTTTAATCGTTTCATTAACGTTACACACAAAAAAGTATTTGATGGAGTATTTGATACTTTGCAAACTGGATTATCCAAATTAGGAGATAGTTCTGCTTCTCAATCAAAAGCAATTAGGGACCTTATTTATTTAATTAAAGACATTCCAATGGACGGAAAACAAGACTATGATATTATTGGTTTTATATATGAATATCTTATTAGTATGTTTGCAGCGAATGCAGGAAAAAAAGCAGGAGAGTTTTATACTCCTCATGAAGTTTCATTACTTATGTCTGAGATTGTAGCTGACCATTTAAAAGATAGAACAGAAATAAAAATATATGACCCTACAAGTGGCTCAGGTTCGTTACTTATTAATATTGGTAAAAGTGTAGCGAAATTTATAGAAAATGAAAATAACATAAAATACTATGCTCAAGAATTAAAACAAAATACATATAACCTTACCAGAATGAATTTGGTTATGAGAGGCATTTTACCGGACAATATTGTAACTCGTAATGGGGATACATTAGAAGACGATTGGCCATATTTTGATGAAAATGACCCAGTGGGTACTTATGACCCATTATATGTAGATGCAGTAGTATCAAATCCGCCCTATTCTCAGGTTTGGAATGCCACAGATAAAGAAACTGACCCTCGATATGCTCGTTTTGGACTTGCACCAAAAGGAAAAGCTGATTATGCTTTTTTGTTACATGACCTTTTTCATATTAAGAGTGATGGTATTATGACAATTGTTCTCCCACATGGTGTATTGTTTCGTGGTGGTGAAGAAGGCGAAATTCGTAAAGGCCTTATTGAACAAAACCATATCGATGCTATTATTGGTTTGCCAGCGAATATATTTTTTGGAACAGGTATTCCGACTGTTATTATAGTATTAAAACAGAAGCGTTTCAATACAGATATTATTATTGTTGATGCTTCAAAAGGTTTTGTAAAAGTAGGAAAAAATAATAAACTTCGTGCTTCTGATATTAAGAAAATAGTAGATGTAGTAACACAACGTAAAAGTGTTGAAAAGTTCTCAAAAGTTGTTAGTAGAGATGAAATAAGAAAAAATAATTATAATTTGAATATTCCAAGATATGTTGACTCATCTGAAGCTGCTGAGTCTTGGGACATATATGCTTCTATGTTTGGTGGGCTTCCACTTTCTGAAATAGATGAACTTAAGGCATATTGGAGTGCATTCCCAAAATTGAGAACTACATTATTTGAAAACATATCTTCTGATTATTGTAATTTAATAGTTGATGATGTAAAAAAAGTCATAAAACAACAACAAGATGTTTTATTATTTGAACAAAACTATAGAGCTACTTTTTTAGGTTTTGATGATTATTTATATCATGAACTTATTGACAATATGAATACTCTAAATATTTCTAAAGCAGAAGATATGTTTTCAGCAAATATATTCGAGCGTTTAAAAAATATTCCGTTAGTTGATAAATATGAAGTGTATCAATTACTTGACGATGAATGGACAAAAATTGCTGTTGATTTGGAAATTATACAAACAGAGGGCTTTGAAGCGACAAAAAAAGTTGACCCTAATATAGTTTTGAAAAAAAAGAATGGAAAAGAGCAAGAAGTGCAGGAGGGTTGGATAGGTCGAATTATGCCTTTTGATTTAATTCAAAATACACTTCTTATAGATGATAAAAATGCGTTGAAATCAAAAGAAAACCGTGTTACAGAAATTGCTTCTGAATATGAGGAGCTGTTTAATTCTCTTACAGAAGAAGAAAAAGAAGGTAGCTATGTAAGTGAGGACGGTTTTATAAATTCAGAGATTAAAAAAGTATTGAAATCAGATGACATTGAACCAGAAACAAAACAAAAACTAAATAAAGTGTTAGATCTTAATACTGAGGAAAAAGAACTGAAAGCTACAATTAAAAAAGAAATTATACTGCTTGAAAATAAAACAAAAAAAACAATAGAAGAACTTTCTGATGAACAGGTGATTGAGCTTCTAAAAGAAAAATGGGTAAAATCGCTTATTCATAATATTATGAAACTGCCTGATAGTATTGTAAATGAGCTGGTATCAAAACTTGATGCTATTGCTAAAAAATATGAAACGACATTTGCTGAAATAGAAAAACAAATTGCAGATACTGAAGCAACTCTTGCAAAAATGATTGATGATATTGAAGGTAATGAATATGATATGCTTGGACTTGCAGAGTTTAAAAAACTGCTGGGAGGTATATAAAGTGACAAAAAAAGAGGTAAAACCTCAAATTAGATTTGCTGGTTTTGAGGAAGATTGGCAACGATGTAAATTAGATGAGATTACGACAATGCACGCAAGAATTGGGTGGCAAAATCTAAGAACATCGGAATTTCTGAATAGTGGAGAATATATGCTTATTACTGGAACAGATTTTGAAGATGGAATAATAAATTATTCTACTTGTCATTATGTAGAACAAGAACGATATGAACAAGATAAACATATTCAAGTAAAAAATGGAAGCATTTTAATTACAAAAGATGGAACACTTGGAAAGGTAGCTTACGTTCAAGGGTTATCAATGCCCGCAACACTAAATGCTGGAGTATTTAATGTAGAAATAAGAAATAAAGATGAAGTGGACAGTAAGTATCTATTTCAATACTTAAAAGCACCGTTTTTAATGAAGTATGTAGATAAAAAAGCTACTGGTGGTACTATAAAACACCTCAATCAAAACATACTTGTTGATTTTCCAATTGTTATGCCAACTAAAGTAGAACAAAAACTGATAGGACAGTATTTCGAGCAACTAGATAACATTATTACACTTCATCAGCGTAAGTACGACAAATTGACCAATATCAAAAAATCAATGCTAGAAAAAATGTTTCCGAAAAAGGGTTCAGATGTGCCAGAAATTCGTTTTAAAGGATTTTCTGATAATTGGGAGCAACGTAAGGTTACTGAAATTGCGAAAATATATATTGGCTTAGTTACAACTATGACTAAACACTATACTGATGAGGGTACTCTACTTATAAGAAATTCAGACATTAAAGACGGAAGATTTGAGTTTGGAGATAGTCCGATATATTTAGAAAAGTCATTTGCACAGAAAAATGAATCCCGAATGCATCAGCTTGGTGATATAATTACAGTACATACAGGAGATGTTGGTACTTCCGCTGTAATCACTCAAAATGAAGCAAAATCAATAGGTTTTGCGACTATAGTAACTCGTCCAGATAGTGAAATAATTAATTCAAATTATCTTTGTTCATTTCTCAACACTGATAAGCATAAGAAATGGGCAGTAGGAATTTCTACTGGTGATGGGAGAACAAATTACAATTTGGGAGATTATTGTGAGTTAGTTGTTCCAGTTCCGTCAATTAAAGAACAGCAGAAGATTGCTGCCTTTATTCAAAAAGTAAATGACCTTATCACACTTCATAAGTATAAATTAGAAAAACTAAAAGACATTAAAAAAGCGTGTATTGAAAAGATGTTTATTTGAATAAATAGATTGTTTTTAAAAAAGCAGTTTTAATTGAAATACTGTCTGAAAAAGAAATAGGGAAAATTTAAGAAACTGCTAGGAGGTACATAAAGTGACAAAAAAAGAGGTGAAACCTCATATTAGATTTGCTGGTTTTGAAGAAGATTGGAAGTGGCAAAATTTAGAAGAAATTACATCACTTATTACTAAGGGAACAACGCCTTTATGCAAAAGTAATAATGGTACAGTCAATTTTGTAAAAATTGAAAGTATTGACAATTCATCAGGTGAAATAACAATAACACAAAAAATATCACATGAAGAACATGAGGGAAATTTACGCCGTTCTCAGCTTAAAGAAAATGATATTTTATTTTCAATAGCTGGTACACTTGGTAGAGTAACATCAGTAAAATCAAACATTTTACCTGCAAATATCAATCAAGCATTAGCCATTATACGTATTAAAAGTGGCTGTTTGAAATATATAAAAACATATCTTAAAAGTAAAGCAGTTGCAGATTTTATCAGGAAAAATCCAACAATAGGTGCACAACTAAATTTGTCATTGGAGCAAGTGGGCAATATAAAAATTGCATTACCAAGTGAAAAGGAACAGAAACAAATAGGCTTATTTTTTGAACAACTAGATAACATTATTATACTTCATCAGCATAAATATGACAAATTGATTAATATCAAAAAGTCAATGCTAAAAAAGATGTTTCCAAAAAAAGGTTCAGATGTGCCAGAAATTCGTTTTAAAGGGTTTTCTGATAATTGGGAACGATATAAGTTGGAGGAGGTAGTGACAGAAATAGTTGCAGGTGGTGACATTGATAATAATTTAATCCGTGAAAAAGGCCGTTTTCCAGTTATAGCAAATGCTATTACAAAAGATGGAATAGTTGGTTACTATGATACGAAATATAGAGTTGAAGCACCTGCTGTTACAGTAACAGGTCGTGGATATGTTGGACACGCAAAAGTAAGAAATGTTAATTTTACGCCTGTTGTAAGACTTTTATCATTGAAATCAAATCATGATGTTTTCTTTTTGGAAAATGCCATAAACACTTTGAAAATTGTTGTAGAGTCTACAGGAGTCCCTCAACTTACTATACCACAACTTTCAAAATATGAAATATCTCTTCCTAAAACACTTGTGGAAGAACAAAAGATTGGCTCATATTTTCGCAATATTGATACTATTATAACACTTCATGAGCGTAAGTTAGAAAAACTGAAAAATATCAAAAAAACGTGTATTGAAAAAATGTTTGTTTGAGTAAATAATTGTTTTTTAAAAAGCAGTTTTGATTGAAATACTGTCTGAAAAGGAATAGGGAAAATTTAAAAAACTGCTAGGAGGTACATAAAGTGATAAAAAAAGGTGTAAAACCACAGCTTAGATTTGCTGGTTTTAAAGAAGATTGGCAACGATATAAGTGGTCAGATACTGTTGATATTTCGACTGAAATGGTTGACCCTAATACTAGAAAATACGATGAACTCCCACACGTTGCACCAGGTAATATTGAGTCGTTTACAGGACAGTTATATGATAATATTAAACTTGTAAAATATGAAAACTTAATTAGCGGAAAATTCCATTTTTATAATGGAGATATTATATATGGAAAAATCAATCCACAACTTTGCAAGTATATACTTGCAAAGTTTGAAGGGCTTACGAGTGCAGATGCGTATGTTCTAAATGCTAAGAATGGAATAGTTCAACAATACCTTTATGCTATATTACAAACGAGAGATTTTTTCAATTATTCAATATCTGTATCTAAGCGTTCAGGTATACCAAAAATCAATAGAGATGAGTTAAATGTGTATAGTTTTTTAGCACCATGTGAAGAAGAACAGAAACAAATTGGAAATATGCTTTTAAAATTAGATGATATTATCACACTTTATAAGCGTAAGTACGACAAATTGACCAATATCAAAAAATCAATGCTAGAGAAAATGTTTCCAAAAAAGGGTTCAAGTGTGCCAGAAATTCGTTTTAAAGGGTTTTCTGATAATTGGCAACAGCGTAAGTTAGAAGAAGTGGCAAATTATAGGCGAGGTTCTTTCCCTCAACCATACGGAAAAAGTGAATGGTATGATGGCGATGGTGCAATGCCATTTGTTCAAGTTGCTGATGTATCTGATGAAATGAATTTAGTGGAAGATACCAAACAAAAAATAAGTAAATTAGCTCAACCTATGAGTGTATTTGCAGAGAAAAATTCGGTGTTGGTTACTTTACAAGGAAGCATTGGACGTGTTGCAATCACACAATATGGGGCTTTTGTGGATAGAACAGTACTAATTTTTGAAGAATATAAGGAAGAAATTGATAATACATTTTGGGCATATATAATAAAGCAAAAGTTTATAGATGAAGCTCGAAAAGCTCCAGGAGGAACAATCAAAACAATAACAAAGGAAGCATTATCTGATTTTGATTTATCTATTCCAAGCTATCAAGAACAGAAACAAATCAGCACGTATTTCAGTAACCTTAATAACCTTATCACACTTCATAAGCATAAATTAGAGAAACTGAAAGACATTAAAAAAGCGTATATTGAAAAAATGTTTATTTGAGCAAACGGATTAAATTTTATATAAAGTAAGGGGGAAATCACATTGATTTTTAATAAGGAGTCAGACTTTGAAGAGGCTTTGATTAAAATGCTGTCTGAAAAAGGCTGGGAAAAAGAAGTACTAAAAAATTGTTCTGAACAAGATTTGTTACAAAATTGGGCAAATATTCTTTTCGAGAATAATAGAGGCATTGACCGTTTAAATGATTATCCTCTTACAGATAGCGAAATGCAACAAATTTTAGAACAAATTAAAAAGTTGCGTACACCATTGAAATTAAACGGTTTTATAAATGGGAAAAGTGTTTCTATTGTGAGAGATAATACTGATGATGAGCTTCATCTAGGGAAAGAAGTTAGTTTAAAAATTTATGACCGTCGTGAAATTGCTGCTGGTCAAAGCCGCTATCAAATTGTTCAGCAACCTAAATTTTCTACTAAGTCTAAAATGTTAAATAGCCGTCGTGGAGATTTGATGTTACTTATCAATGGTATGCCAGTAATTCATATTGAATTGAAAAAAAGTGGTATTCCAGTAAGTCAGGCATATCATCAAATTGAAAAATACTCTCATGAAGGAGTTTTTAGCGGATTGTTCTCATTGATTCAGATTTTTGTGGCAATGGAACCTAACGAAACAGTTTATTTTGCCAATCCTGGTACTGATGGTAAATTTAATTCGGATTATTATTTCCATTGGGCAGATTTTAACAACGAACCTATAAATGAATGGGATAAAATTGCCTCTACATTGTTATCTATTCCTATGGCTCATCAGCTTATTGGTTTTTATACTGTTGCAGATGCCTCTGATGGTACATTGAAGGTTATGCGTAGCTATCAGTATTTTGCAGCAAATGCTATTTCTGATAAGGTTTCTAAAACAAAATGGGAAGCTGGAAATCAGCTCGGTGGTTATATATGGCATACTACTGGTTCGGGTAAAACAATGACCAGTTTTAAATCTGCACAGTTAATTGCAAGTTCTAAAGATGCTGACAAAGTTATTTTTTTGATGGATAGAATTGAACTCGGTACGCAATCATTAAAAGAATATCGTGGTTTTGCTGATGAAAATGAAGATGTTCAAGCAACAGAAAATACAGGTGTTTTAATTACGAAATTAAAAAGTACTAACCCATCTGATACGCTTATTGTCACTTCTATACAAAAAATGAGTAATATCAAATATGAAGCTGATGGACTCAAAGCAGATGACATTGAGCGTATGAATGAAAAGCGTATTGTTTTTATTGTTGACGAGGCACATCGTTCGACTTTTGGAGATATGTTAATCACAATTAAAAAGACTTTTACAAAAGCAATATTTTTCGGTTTTACAGGAACTCCTATTCAAGAAGAAAATCAAAAGAAAAAGAATACAACAACTACTGTGTTTGGAAATGAGTTACACAGATACAGTATAGCAGATGGTATTCGTGATAAAAATGTTCTTGGTTTTGACCCCTATAAGGTTTTGACATTTAGAGATAGAGATGTTCGCAAAGTTATAGCATTGGAAAAAGCGAAAGCACAAAATGAGCAAGAAGCTATTTCTGATGCTGAAAAAAGCAAAATATATTACAAATATATGGACGCAAGTCAAATTAGTATGGCAGGACATTTTGATAAATCTGGAAAATATATCAAAGGCATTGAGGATTTTATCCCTAATGCACAGTATAAGACAAAAGAGCATACTTCTACTGTAGTAAAAGATATATTGGAAAATTGGGTTACTTTAAGCCATAATGGCAAATTTCATGCTATTTTTGCAACAAATAGCATACATGAAGCTATAAATTATTATCGCATGATAAAACAAATGAAACCTGACTTAAAAGTAACCTCTGTATTTGATGCTAATATTGATAATTGTGATGGTATTAAATTTAAAGAAGATGGACTTGCTGAAATAATTGATGATTATAATGCTAGATACAATCAAGACTTTACTATTCCAAAATTTGCAAAAATGAAAAAAGATATTGCAGCTAGATTAGCACATAAAAAGCCTTATGAAAGAATTGAAAATGAAACTGAAAAACAAATTGACATTCTCATAGTTGTTGACCAAATGCTTACAGGTTTTGACTCCAAATGGATTAATACATTGTACATAGATAAAATACTTTTGTATGAAAATATTATTCAGGCATTTTCACGCACAAATCGACTATTTGGACATGATAAGCCTTTTGGTACTATTCGATATTATAGAAAACCTCATACAATGGAAAGAAACATATCTGCTGCAGTTAAGCTATATTCAGGAGATAAACCTCTAGGTTTGTTTGTTCAACATCTTACAGAAAATTTGAATAAGATGAATGAGCTATTTGAAGATATTTCTGAGTTATTCTCTAATGCGAATATACAAAATTTTGAAAAACTTCCAGATGATGTATCAGTATGCAGAAAATTTTCAAAAGATTTTAAAGAGTTTAACTCATATTTAGAAGCAGCAAAAATACAAGGGTTTAAATGGGAAAATAATAGTTATATTGATGAAAAAACTGGTGAAACGATTGAAATAGATTTTGACCAAAAAAGCTATTTCGTATTGGTTATGAGATACAAAGAATTATATGATAGTGATGGTGATGGAACAGGAGATGAAGTTGCTTATGATATTGCTGGATATATCACTGAAATAGATACTGATTTGATAGATGCAGATTATATGAATTCTCGTTTTGAGAAGTATATGAAATTGTTAAAACTTGAAGGGGCTTTTGCAGAAAACGTTGAACAGGCTGAAGCAGAGCTTCATAAAACATTTGCTACATTATCACAAGAAGAACAGAAATATGCTAATATATTTCTTCATGATATACAAACAGGAGATGTATCTGTGACAGAAGGAAAAACACTTCAGGATTATATTATGGAGTATTTGTTAAGGGCAAAGAATGAACAAATTCATAGAGTAACTGTTGCTTTAGGTGTTGATGAAACAAAACTAAAAAATATAATGAGTTTGCAATTAAACTCTAATAATATCAATGAGTTCGGTCGCTATGATGATTTGAAAAAAACGGTAGATAAAGCCAAAGCAAAAGAATACTTTGAAAAGATAGAGAAAACAAAAATTATACCACCTAAAGTCAATGTTAAAGTTGACAATTTGCTTCGTGAGTTTATTATTAGTGATGGATTTGAAATAGAACTGTTGGAAGAAAATGAATAAATAGCAAAGTATTAAAAAAGTCAAGGGATTTCCTTTGACTTTTTTGTTGTTTCATTTATAATATAACGCTTTATATAAAATTAACATTCTAGTAAGGGGACAGTATAAAATATAAAACATTACTATTATTTTTATATATTAAAATAAAATTACTATTATAATCTATTTGATTTTACATAATAATTTAAAAAATAATAATGTAAAAAAATAATAAATAATGATATAAATCAAAAAAATAGAAGTTTAGTATATTGCTAAAGTGAAATGAAAAAACCCTTCCCTTGGTAGAATGTAATAAAAATTTTTTTCTAAAAAACAACAAAAAAATCAAAAATATTTGTTGACACTCCTCTTACTGTACGAAATAAAATGTAATCAATTAAAAAAATTTAATTTATTTAGTATAGAGGAGGAAATATTATGGTAGGAAAAAAAGTAGTACATCATTTAATGATGAGTGCAAAAGATGCACATTATGTAGGTGGTTTAGTAAATGGAGCAAGAATAGTTGACCAATGGGGCGACGTTGGTACGGAGCTTATGGTTTATGTAGATGGCGACATCAGTTTATTTTTAGGATATGAAAAAGTAGAATTTTTAGCACCTGTATATGTAGGTGACTTCATGGAATATCATGGTTGGATTGAAAAAGTAGGAAATCAATCTTATACTTGTAAATTTGAAGCATGGAAAGTTGCTACACAATTAGATAGAACAGATGCAGATTTAAGTGGCGTAGCAACACCTAGTACAGCAGCAACAGCTTGTGAACCTCCAGTACTTTGTGGTAGAGCAACAGGAAGCTTGTTTATTGCGAAAAAAGACCAAAGAGGTCCTCAGGAGTCTTCTTTTATGGATAGAAAACACCCAGGTGAGTAATTTTTTACTAAGGAATTTAAAAAAAAGAAGTAATTATTCTCCTTTTTTTAAAAAATTATCCAATATTTAAAATCAATCCATATTTTTAATAAAACATAAGTATATTAAAACAAATATCGAAGACATTTTTATATACACACAATATGTTAATTATTTTGTATTTTTGCTCCAAAAATAAAATAGAAAAGGAGAGATAAAAATGTATAAATGTGATGTAAAAAGAATGGAAGATAAAATTAAAACTTTTTCGCAATTTGGCGATGCAGGTCATGGTGGTATTACTAGATATTCTCTTTCTGAAGAAGCCATACAAGCAAGAGATGAATTTGTTAAGAGAATGACAGCAATTGGTGCAAGTATTGAAACAGATGATTTAGCAAATATTTATGCTACAATTGCTGGCTCTGACCCTAATGCAAAGAGAATTGTTATGGGCTCTCATTGTGATTCTGTAAAAAATGGTGGTAACTATGATGGTATATTAGGTGTTATGGGTGCTATGGAAGTGTTAGAAACTGTAGTGAAAGAAAATATACCTCATGTACATCCACTTACTGCTATGATTTTTACAAATGAAGAAGGTTCTGAATTTCCCCCTTGTATGATGTGTTCTGGTATTTTAGCACATGATTATATGCCAGAGCGTTTTAAAGATAACTTTGAATACAATAAAATGATGGCATCAAAATCTATATTAGACCCTGAAATGACATTTGGCAAAAAATTAGAAAATTTCAAATACAAAGGTGATATTTCAAATAGAATGTCACCAGATAAATATAAAGCATTATTTGAATTGCATATTGAACAAGGACCTATTCTTGAAGATGCAAATAAAAATATTGGTGTAGTAACTTGTGTATTAGGACAAATGATTTATAGAGTAAAATTTTATGGTTTTGCTGCTCATGCAGGAACATTCCCTATGAAAAAAAGACATGACGCTTTTCATGCTGCTGCAGAAGCATTGTGTTATTTGCATGAAGAAATTGATAAATTAGGATATGAAGATTTAGTGTATACAACAGGTGAAGTTGTAATTCACCCTTGTGTAAATACAGTTATTCCTGACTTTTTTGATTTCTCTATTGATGTAAGGCATGAAAATCCTGATGTATTAAATAAAGTTCGTGAAATTCTTGCAACATTGCCAAAAAGAGAATGGAAAGGCTGCAAATGTGAGGTTGTTTTAGGTTGGAATAGAGATACTGTTTATTGGAATAAAGAATTAGTTGGTTATGTAAGAGAAGCAGTAGAAGAATTAGGTATTTCTCATATGGATATTAACTCTGGTGCAGGACACGATGCACAATATATTTCTTATATGCTTCCTACTACAATGATATTTGTTCCTTCTGATAAAGGGCTTTCCCATTGTGAAGTAGAACATACTTCAGCACAACAATGTACAGATGGTGCATCTGTTATGTTAAATGCTGTATTAAAAGCAGATAAAGCAACTGATTAAAAATGCAAAGCAAAAATAAGGAGGTATGATATATGAGCAAATTTGATATGATAATAAAAAATGGTATGATTGTAACAGCATCTGACCGCTATAAAGGGGATATTGGTATTATTGATAGCAAAATTGCAGAAATCGCAGTTAATTTACATGATGATGCTGATAAAGTAATAGATGCAGCAAACAAATTTGTATTTCCTGGCGGTATTGATGGACATACCCATTTAGATATGCCTTTTGGCGGCACATTTTCCAGTGATGACTTTATTACTGGAACAAAGGCAGCAGCTTGTGGTGGTACAACAACAATAGTTGATTATTCTGTACAACCTCAAGGAAAAAGCCTTTCAGAAGCAGCAAAAATATGGCATGAAAAAGCAGACAACAAAGCCTGCATTGATTACGCATTCCATATAGCTATTACTGATGTCAATGAAAATACTATCAAAGAAATGCCTATTATGGTAGAAAAGGGATATTCTAGTTTTAAAGTATATATGGTATATGATGGTATGAGAGTAGAAGATGGCGAATTTATAGAAATTCTAGAAAATGCTGCAAAATGTGGTGCAACAATAGGAGTACACTGTGAAAATTATTATGTTATAAAATATTTAACAGAAAAACTTTTAACAGAAGGCAAAATTGAACCAAAATATCACCCTATATCTCGCCCTGCTGCCTGTGAAGGAGAAGCTGCAAATAGAGCAATCCGTTTGGCAGAAATGGCAGATGCCCCTTTATTTATTGTGCATAACAGTTGTGAAGAATCTATTTCTGAAATTAAATCTGCTCGTGAGCGTGGTGTAAAAGTAATGGGAGAAACTTGCCCACAATACTTAATTCGTTCTATTGATGATTATGAAGAACCAAATTTTGCTGGCTCTAAATACGTTATGTCTCCTCCTTTGAGAGATAAAAAAAATTGGGACTATATTTGGAAATCTATTAAAGAAGGTGTATTGCAAACAGTTGCAACAGACCATTGTCCATTTTTTATGGAACAGAAAAAATTGGGCATTGATGATTTTACAAAAATACCAAATGGTGCACCAGGCATTGAATTAAGAATGCCAATTATGCTTTCTCATGGACCAAAACATGGTTTAACTTATGAAAAAATTGTAGAAGTTACTGCTACAAATCCTGCAAAGGTATTTGGTATGTATCCTCAAAAAGGAACAATTGCAGTAGGAAGTGATGCAGATTTATTTTTGTATGACCCAAACAAAAAAGTTACTGTAAATGTGGATATGCTTCATGAAAATGTTGACTATACTACTTTTGATGGAGAACAACTTGACGGTTATCCAGTAATGACAATCTGTCGCGGTAAAGTTATAGCAGAAAATGGTGAATTTGTGGGAGAAGAAGGCTATGGCAAATTTGTAAAACGTGGAAAAGGCCAAATTCTTTAATATGAATTATAATTTATCTATTCAACTGATATAAATAAGGAGGATAGCTTATGACATCTGTTGTTGCAATTAGTCTTTCTACAGGTATTGTTTGTGGCATTTGGAACTTTATTGCACCTATTATTGGTATGCTCGGCTGGGGTGGATTTGGTGGTTGTACTGCATTTTTTGCCTGTCCTGCTGGAGGGGGTACAAAGTCTTTGACAAAAACTTTAATTTGTATTATTACAGGTTTTATATTGTCATCAGCTTGTGTAATAGCAGGAAATATATTTAATACTGCAAATTCTGCAATTATTGCTTCCATATTCAGTGCAATATTGTCTTATGTTGCAGTTGCAGTAAGTAAGTGGAATTTATGGAGCTATGTTCCGGGAATATTTTTTGGCTGTTTTACTACGTTTGCAGCAATGGGAGATTTTATATATGAAGGAGTACTCTCTTGTTGTAATGGTATCAATTTTGTAATATTGCCATCACTACTTTTAGGCGTTTTTGTAGGATTTCTTTGTGAACAAGGAGCAAATATTTTACGAAAAATATTTAACAAAGAACAAAACCAAAACATAGATGCTTAAATAAATGAATATCATTTTTCAAATATAAATACTGCTTGCCATTGTGGAAAAGAGGCTGTTTTCTGCAATGGCATTTTTTAAAAAAATAATAATCAGTAAAATTAAAGGAGGAAGAAATTATGATTTTAAACAAAACTGTAGATATGTCTGAAGTAGCTCGTTGTTTACTTTGTCATGAACCTGCCTGTACAAAAGCCTGTCCAAAAGGGATTTCTGTTGGAGATATTATACGTAGTTTGTATTTTGATAATATAGATGGTGCTGTATTAAAAATGAGTGAAAGCTGTAATAATTGTGATGCTCCTTGTGAAAGAGCATGTGTAAAAGGAAAAAAATCACATTCTGTCGCAATTAAAAATGTGATGACTGCTTTAGAAAAAGATGCAAAAAATGAAAAAATTATTTCTTATAAAAATATTGATTTAAGTGCTTCTATTTGTGGTGTAAAACTAGAAAATCCATTTTTACTTTCTTCTTCCGTTGTAGCAAGCAATTATGAAATGTGTGCAAAAGCATTAAAAATGGGGTGGGCAGGTATTGTTTTTAAAACGATACAAGATTTTGAACAAAATGACTGTTCTCCTCGTTTTTCTGCAACAAAAAAACAAAATGGTTCTTTTTATGGTTTTAAAAATATTGAAGAGTTATCTCATAATACGGTTGAAGAAGATATGAAAATTTTGAGTCAATTGAAAAAAGATTTCCCTACAAAAATAATTGTTGCATCTATTATGGGACGAAATGAAGAAGAATGGACATCTATTGCAAAAGCGTGTGAACAAGCAGGCGTTGATGTTATAGAATGTAATTTTTCCTGTCCAAATTTAGAAAATTCTGATATTGGTATTACAATTGGTCAAGATGAAGAACTTATTGAACGTTTTACAAGAGCGACAAAAAAAGGCACAAAATTGCCAGTATTAGCAAAAATGACACCTAATGTTGCAGATATGGTACCATTTGCTCGTGCAGCAAAAAGAGGTGGTGCAGATGGCATTGCTGCAATTAATACTATTCGCAGTATTACCGGCGTAGATTTGAAAGAGTGTGTTGCAGAGCCTGCTGTAAATGGACGTTCTATGATTGGTGGATATTCTGGTGTTGCTGTAAAACCGATTGCTTTACGTTTTATTTGTGATATGGCAAATGATAGTGAATTAGAACTTCCTATTAGTGGTATGGGAGGTATTGAAACATGGCATGATGGATTAGAGTTTTTACTTTTGGGTGCAGAAAGCCTTCAAGTAACTACTTCTGTTATGGAATATGGTTATCGTGTAATAGAGGATATGTTAGACGGATTAAAACGTTATATGGGAGAAAAAGGAATACAAAGAGTATCTGATTTGATAGGTGGTGCAAAAAATACAGTTGTTGCTCCTCCAGAAGTAGAAAGATTTACTTGTTTATTCCCTGCTTTTGATTTAGAAAAATGTGTAGGTTGTGGTCGTTGTTATATTTCTTGTTATGATGGTGGTCATCAGGCAATTGATTTTGACACCAGTACTAAAATTCCAAAACTGAACGGAAGTAAATGTGTGGGCTGTCATCTTTGTAAATTGGTATGTCCTTCTAATGCAATTGGTACTGTAGAACAACGTATTAAAATTCCGGCAAATAAAAAAAATTAACGGCACGTTAAAAAAACTCTCCCAATAATATTATGAAATGAGAAACAATATAGTGTTATTTTTAAATAAAATAATATCAAATTTTATAATACTTTAATAAAATAGGCGAAAATATCGCCTATTTTTATTGAGCAAATATAATTTTAAAACCCTCCCCTTACTAGAGTTTTTGAAATATTTCTTTTAAAAATTTTATAAAAAAATTAAAACTCATTATTGACATTCCTTTTGATGGAACAAATAAAATCATATTAAAGCAAAACAAAAGTTTCGCTATCTATGATTATAAAATGATAAGGAGGAATTATTATTATGGTAGGTAAAAAAGTGGTACATCATTTAATGATGAGTGCAAAAGATGCACATTATGTAGGTGGTTTAGTAAATGGTGCAAGAATTGTAAATCAATGGGGCGATGTTGGCACGGAGCTTATGGTTTATGTAGATGGTGACATCAGCTTGTTTTTAGGATATGAAAATATTGAATTTTTAGCACCTGTATATGTAGGTGACTTCATGGAATATCATGGCTGGATTGAAAAAGTAGGAAATCAATCTTATACTTGTAAATTTGAGGCATGGAAAGTTGCTACACAATTAGATAGAACAGATGCTGATTTAAGTGGCGTAGCAACACCTGGTACAGCAGCAACAGCTTGTGAACCTCCAGTACTTTGTGGTAGAGCAACAGGAAGCTTGTTTATTGCGAAAAAAGACCAAAGAGGTCCTCAAGAAAGTACTTTCATGGATAGAAAACACCCAGGAGAATAATTATGTTAATGTAAATAAAAATCTTTTTATAAATTTTGGTAGTTTGAGAAGGAGCACAAACGCTCCTTCTTTTTCCTAAAATTTTTCTAAAAATAGGGGAGGAATGACTTATGAAAAGACCTTTAGAAGGAATTCGTGTTCTTGACTTAACACAAGCATATAGTGGACCATTTTGTACAATGAATTTAGCAGACCATGGTGCAGAAGTTATTAAAATTGAAACTCCACAAAAAGGCGACCAAACTCGTAATTGGGGTCCTATGAAAAATGGGTATAGTGGATATTATGCTTATATCAATCGTAACAAAAAAGGAATGACTTTAAATTTAAAAACAGAAGAAGGAAAACAAATTTTTACAGAATTGCTCAAAACAGCAGATGTTGTTTGTGAAAATTATAAAGTAGGTGTATTAGAACGTTTAGGATTTTCTTATGAAAAAATGAAAGAAATTAATCCTCGTATTATATATGGTTCTATAAGCGGATTTGGTTTAACAGGAGAGTTATCTATGCGTCCTGCTTATGATATTGTTGCACAAGCAATGAGCGGAATGATGAGTGTAACTGGATTTGAAGATGGTCCTCCTTGTAAAATAGGTCCTTCTGTAGGAGATAATTATAGTGGTGCTTATCTTTGTATGGGTATTTTAATGGCACTGTATGAAAGAGAAAAAACAGGTTTTGGACGTCGCATTGATGTTTCTATGATGGATACTTTATTTTCTGTTATGGAAAACTTTGTTGTAGAATATACTGTTGAAGGAAAAACACCACATCGTGCAGGAAATCAAGACCCTTCTATTGCTCCTTTTGACTCTTTCAAAGGAAAAGATGGAGATTTTGTTATGGGCTGTGGAACTGATAAAATGTATGCTGCTCTTTGTGGTGCTATGAATAGAGAAGATTTAATTGATGATCCTCGTTTTGTAACAAATTTGCTACGATGTGAAAATTATAAAGAATTAAAACCAATTATAGAACAATGGACTACAACAAAAACAGTAAAAGAATTAGAAGAAATTATTTCTGGATTGTCTATTCCTTTTGGTGAGATTTTAAGCATTCCTCAAGCAGCAGAGCACCCTCAAACAAAGGAAAGAAATATGTTATGGAAAGTATATCAACCTGGTATGGAACAAGAAATTCGTATTCCTGGCACTCCTATTAAAATTCATGGTGAAATAGATATGCCTCAAAAAGCTGCTCCTATTTTGGGAGAAGATAATACTGCTATATTGGAACAAATTGGTTATCAAAAGCTAGATGTAGAACAATTAAAATATAAAAATGTGATTTAATATTATTTTAAACAACCTTTCATGATATAATACAAGTTCAAGGATTGAATTTTAATAGAAAGGGAGAAGTGATATGGCACAACAGAAAAAAACATATTTGATAGGCGAAGTATCTAAATTATGCAATATTTCCGTAAAAACGTTACGTTATTACGATAAAATTGGTTTGCTAGTACCAGAATATCGAAAGGATAATAAATATCGTTATTATACTCATGAGCAAATTTTAACGATATTTATTATTTATAAACTTCGTTTATTGAATGTTCCTTTAAAAGAAATTAAAAAAATTGTATCTCAAAAAGATATGAATATCATGAAAGAATGTATACAGCAACGATTGTATGAAATCAATAAAACCATTGAGTCATTAAATGACCAGTATGCAGAAGGAGAACTTTTACTAGAACGTTTAGAAAAAGGTTATAACCTTTTAGAAGCGAGGCAAGATGGTTGGACAACAGAAAGTATACAAATTGAAGAAATACAAAAAATTCCTGTTATGTTTACAAGAAGTATTAAAAAAAATTATAGAAATAGCGATGTTTCTGTTGACAGATGGTTTGAATTGTTTGAAATGGTAACATGTCAAAAATTACGTGTAACAGGCTCTTTTATTCTAACATACCATAATAAACCTTTAGAACAGTTTTATCAAAATGATTGTGATTTAGAAATCAGTATTCAAGTAAATGAAAAAATTGACTCTCCTATGTCAAAAATGTTTGGAGGTTTTACTGCAGTAACAGCATTGCATATTGGCAGAAATGAAGATATTATTCAAACGCATATTAAAGCAATTAAATGGTTAAATCAAAATAATTATATTATTATAGGGCCAATTTCTGAAGAATATATCATTTCGCCTGTAGACGTTTCAAATGAAGATGACCATATTACAAAAGTGATTATTCCAATAAAAAAATAATATATTATAATGAATGAAAAAGAACGAGTAAATTTTGTATGTTACGAGTTCTTTTTTTTATTTGAAAAATAGTAATTCTAATAACAAATTTATAAAATATAACTCTACGATTGGTAGGTTGTAGTTTTTGTTTCTGAATGGTATTGTGTTACTAAAGGGGGTTGAATAAAAAATGAAGCATTATATTACAGGTACTACAATTAAAACACTTAGAGAAAAGCAGCATATGACACAATCTCAATTAGCAACAAAATTGTGCGTCAGTGATAAAACAATATCAAAGTGGGAAACAGGTCGAGGACTTCCAGATATTTCTTTAATTGAGCCTTTGGCTAGTGTATTACAGGTGTCTGTACCAGAATTATTATCTGGTGAATTGATTATCAATAAAAATCGTTCAGCAAATATTTTAAAGTCAAATTTGTATGTTTGTCCAATATGTGGTAATATTTTTCACTCTACAGGAATTGCTTTAATTTCCTGCTGTGGCATAACTTTACCACCATTAGAAGCAGAAATTGCTGACAATGAACATCAATTAAATTGTGAAATAATAGAAAATGAATATTTTTTATCAGCTAAACATGATATGACAAAAACACATTATATTTCATTTATAGCATATTGCACTGATAATCATTTTGAAATAGTAAAATTATATCCAGAAGGAAATATTGAGGCAAGATTTTTAAGTCGAGGACAGGGAATTTTTTTCTGGTATTGTAACCATCATGGATTATTTTGTAAAAAGATTTAGAAAGGAAGATATTTATGAAAGTAACAGTATTTAATGGAAGTCCTGCGGGGGAAAATAGTGCAACAAATGTCATTGCAACTTCTTTTTTAAAAGGAGCATCACAAGCTGGAGCAGTAACAAAAAATATCTATTTAAAAGAATATCATATTACACAATGTCAGGGTTGTTTTTACTGTTGGTTTTCAACACCTGGAAAATGTAGACTACATGACGATATGGAACAACTTTTAAAATACTACCAACAATCCGATATTATTTGTTTTGCTACACCAGTATATACTTGGAACATGACTGCTTTGTTAAAAAATTTTGTAGACCGTCTTGCTCCATTAAAGTGTCCTCAAATTGTAGAAAAACAAGGGCACTTTGACCTTAAAAATGAACATACTAAAACACAAAAATTTGTTGTTTTATCTAATTGTGGATTTCCAGGAGAAAATAATTTCGATATTATGAAAGCTGTTTTTTCTTGTTGTAATCCGTCACTTGAAATTTATAGAAATTGTGGTAAATTGCTTAAAAGTAAATCTCCGCTTGCACAAAATATAGTTCATAATTGGCTGCAAAGTGTAGAACAAGCAGGGAAAGAAATGGTTTCACAAGGAAATATTACAAATGATACAAAAATAGCTTTAAATATGCCACTAATGTCTATTGAGGAATATATTTCTTTTATTGGTATGTAGATAGTTATAATGAAGTTTATACTATTACAATTTTTTTGACAGATATTTTAAGTAACAATAAAAGCAATAAAATGAAAAATGTATAAATCAATAAACAAATAACAATACCGCTGTCAAATGATAGTGGTATTGTTATATATAAATGAAAAAGAATAGCAAACAATCTGTTTTGTAATGTATTGTAAAATAAAAAATAGAAAATTATAATCGCAATTTTTTAATTTTATAATATATATAAAAACTTTTAAGCCAACGTGGACATTTAGAAAGAAGTAGATTATAATGGAAATTGAAATATAAAATGTTGGTTGTCTATACAATATATAGTAATAAATATAGTAATTAAAATAATAGAACTCTAATATTTTATATTAAACTGAATAGATAGGGGGTTATTTAAAATTGAAACAACAAGTATTTGCACTTTTTTTGGCTACGTGTTTGCTCTCATCAGATATACCAAAAGTACACGCTTCACAAGAAGATACAACAAATCAAGAAAATTCTTACAGTGAAGAAAATGTAACAAAGGAAGAAAACACAACAGAGCAAGAAAATTCTTACAGTGAAGAAAATGTAACAGAAGAAGAAAACACAACAGAGCAAGAAAATTCTTCTAATGAAGAAAATGCAACAGAGGAAGAAAACACAACAAATCAAGAAAATTCTTCTAATGAAGAAAATGTAACAGAGGAAGAAAACACAACAAATCAAGAAAATTCTTCTAATGAAGAAAATGTAACAGAGGAAGAAGACACAACAGAGCAAGAAAATTCTTCCAATGAAGAAAATGCAACAGAGGAAGAAAACACAACAAATCAAGAAAATTCTTCCAATGAAGAAAATGTAACAGAGGAACAAGACACAACAAATCAAGAAAATTCTTCTAATGAAGAAAATGTAACAGAGGAAGAAAACACAACAGAGCAAGAAAATTCTTCTAATGAAGAAAATGTAACAGAGGAAGAAAACACAACAAATCAAGAAAATTCTTCTAATGAAGAGAATGTAACAGAAAAAGAAAATACAACAAATCAAGAAAATTCTTCTAGTCAACAAATTCCAACAGAACAAGAGGTTTATGAAGAACAGAAGAAAATGGCAACAGAGCCTTTTATTGAACCAATAGCAGAGGGTGAAATTCCTACTCCTATAGAAGCCTATAATCGTATGATTGCTTATCAAAATGTAACAGGTTATAAACAAGGTGACCCATGGACTGACCTTACTAACATTCCGGGTACAGACAGCCCAAACTATAGATGGAATGGAGGAAACGCTGGAGGTATGGTACCAGAACTTGGTTCAGGTTGTGCAGCTTTTTCTTTTATACTCAGTGATGCGGCATTTGGTAATTTGCCGGCGAGAGCGTTCAAAACAGGAGATTTTAAATTTTCAGATGTAAAAGTAGGAGATGTACTAAGAGTAAATAATAATAGCCACAGTGTTATTGTGCTTCAAGTAAGCGATGGTGGTGTGAAACTTGCAGAGGGTAACTTTAACAGTTCAGTCAATTGGGGACGTTCTATGTCAGCGAGTGAAGTAGAACAGGCTACTTATTTGGTTACTCGCTATCCAGAAGGCTATAATCCAGATGACTCTGGGAACAACGAAACGATTGAAGGCGGAGAGGGAAAGTTAGGAACTCTTGACTGGAAAGTAACAAAATCTGGTAAACTTGTTATATCTGGCAATGGAGCTATGCCAGATTGGGAAACTTTAGACGGACAACCATGGGACAAATTTAAAGATAACATACTATCAATTGTAATTGAAGATGGTGTAACTAACATAGGAAACAATATTTTCTATGGAAGTAAAGCAATTAGTGTGACTATTCCTAGTAGTGTAAAAACAATAGGCAATAGTGCTTTTAGAGGGTCTTCGCTTATTTCTGCAACAATTCCTTCTAGTGTGACAACGATTAGCGACGATGCTTTTCGTAGTTGTAGCAGTCTTGTTTCTGTGAATGTTTCTGATGGTGTAAAACAAATTGGTCAGAGAGCATTTCAGGGTTGTTCACAGCTCGACTCTATTGAATTGCCTGCCAGCATTGAAAGCGTTAGTGCTGGAGCATTTTTTGAATGTCTTAAACTAAAAAGTGTGAAATTTGCTCCTAGTAGTAATGTAGTAACAGTGGGAGATAATATGTTTTCAGGCTGTCATGGGTTGATTAGTGTGACACTTCCCTCAAAAATAGATCGTATTAGTACAGGAATGTTTACAAGTTGTATTAGTCTTTCTAGCATAAGTATTCCACAAGGTGTAGAAACAATTGGACAGCAAGCATTCGCTTCTTGTGGTCGACTGGCTCAAGTCACTATTCCAAATGGTGTAACACAAATAGAGCAGTCTGCATTTTCAAATTGTAGTTCATTAACTAAAATAAATATTCCAAACAGTGTAAAAACAATAGGAGTGCAAGCATTTGTAAAGTGCAGTAGTCTGAAAGATATTTATTTTAGTGGTACTGAGAATGAATGGAATACTATCAGAAAAATGACACCTACAGATTTTGACGGTAAAAACATATACTATGATGCAAATTTTACTTACAAATTGACTGTTGAAAACGGTACTGGTGCTGGCGAATATGAGGCTGGAGAAGAAGTTACTATTGAAGCAAATGCAGCACCAACAGGAAAAGTATTTGAGAAATGGACATCAAATAATGGTGGTTCTTTTGCATCTGCTACAAGTTCTAGCACTACATTTACTATGCCAGAGGGTGATGTAACAATTACTGCAGTATATAAAGATACTTCAACACCAGTTGAACCATCAAAAGACTACACTGTAACTGTTAAAAATGGTACTGGTAGTGGTAAATATGCAGCTGGAAAAACAGTTACTATTAAAGCAGACGCAGCACCAGCAGGAAAAGTATTTGATAAATGGACAAGTGACAGCAATATCACATTTGCATCTGCTACAAGTTCTAGTACTACATTTACTATGCCAGAAAGTGATGTAACAGTTGAAGCCACATATAAAGATATTTCAAAACCAGACCCATCAAAAGACTATACTGTAACTGTTAAAAATGGTACTGGTGGTGGCAACTATGATGCTGGCGATACAGTTCTCATTGAAGCAAATGCAGCACCAGCAGGAAAAGTGTTTGATAAATGGACAAGTGACAGCAATATCACATTTGCATCTGCTACAAAGTCTAGCACTTCATTTACTATGCCAGAGGGTGATGTAACAGTTACAGCAACATATAAAAATAACACAAGTTCATTGCCAGATACTACAAAACCACAAAGTGTTACAATTAGTAAAACGAGTGCAGAATTAGAAGTTGGAGAAACTTTTGAATTAGAAGCGAAAGTTATTCCTAGCACTGTTTTACAAGATATTGTATGGAGCATTGATAATGAAAATTTAGCAGAGTTAACTGTTGATAATTCAAAACCTACTTTTGCTAAAATTACTGCAAAAGCACAAGGTACTGTTATTGTTACAGCAAAATCAAAATCACACACAGAACTTTCTGCAATATGTACTATTGATATAAAAGCAAATGCTTCTAATTTAGCTGCATTAAATGATGCGATTGCTAAAATAAGTGCTAAAAATTATAGTGTTAATGGAAAAACTGTAAGTACAGAAAGAGAAGCTAAAAATTGGATAGAAGAAAAAATTGAGGCTTTAAAATTAAAAGATATTACAATTGATAGCATAGATATTACAGATTTTGAACCAGCTAAAAGCAAACAAAAAGGTAAATTTATATTTACTGTTACATTGTCTAAAGGGGAAGGAAAAGATAAAGTAACAGTAACTTCTAAGCCATTAAGTGTAACACTTACTCAAACTGGAAATTCCAGCTCTAGCTCTGGAGGAGGTTCCAGCAGTGGTGGTAACAAAGGCTCAAGCAGTTCTAGTAACAAAGATACAAAAAATGAACAAAATAATCAAAACGAACAAAATAATCAAAATGAACAAACAAAAAACGAAAATACTGATATTACAAATAACACAGATAATACAACAGCAAATAATGCTTCCAAATCAGTAGATAATTTTGTTGACGTATCTAATCATTGGGCTGCTGATAGTATTCAGTTTGTAGTAGAAAGAGGGTATTTTGCAGGAACATCTGAAAATTCTTTCAGTCCTGATGTTCCTATGACGAGAGCAATGGTTGTTTCTGTTCTCGGACGAGTTGCAAATACACAAGGAAATACTATAACAAAATTTGGCGATGTTGACCAAAATCAATATTATGCTCCTTTTATTGGCTGGGCTTTAGAAAATGGTATTGCAAGCGGTGTGTCTGAAACAGAATTTAACCCTAATGCAAATGTTACAAGAGAACAACTTGCAGTGATGTTTTCAAACTTCATAAAATCTCAAGGATATGATTTGAATACAGAAAAAGAGGTTTCATTTAATGATAATGGACAGATTAGCCCTTGGGCAGTAGAGAGTGTTGAATTTATGGTAAAATCTGGTATATTAAATGGTAGAACAGATGGAAGCTTTGACCCTAAAGGAGTAGCAACAAGAGCTGAAGTTGCAACAATATTAAAATTATTTCTTGAAAACACAAATAAATAATAAATGATATGCTTTCAGCTTGTTAAAAAAGTCAGCCAATAGGCTGACTTTTTTTGTTTTATCAATATAGTAATAAATATATTAAAAAAAGTAGAAAATCAAATTGATATTATAGAAATAGTTAATATAAATAGTATGAAATAAAAAAAATGATATTTCAGTAAATAAAATAGAAACTACAATAAAATACAAAATATAATTTATTTTTAATTTAAAGTAGAAATAAATTATAACTATGTTATAATACAAATAACTGTAAAAGTTGGTTCATATTATAATATTTTTTATATTACTATACTTCATAATAAAAATAGGAGGACTGCTTATGAAAAAGCTTTTGAAATTTGTGTTATTTTTATGTTGTATTATCATGATAAATACTATAAGTTATGCTAAAACAGCAAAAGTGATTTATTCAGATATTACCGCATATATCAATGGTTTGCCTATACCTTCCTACAATTTAAACGATAACACAGTTGTTATTGCCAAAGACTTAGAACAGTATGGCTTTGATTTGAATTATGTTGATGAAGAACGCTGTTTATATATAGACTATAATCCAAATAAAGAAGTAACTGCAGATTATAAAATTGAAAAAGAAAATAAAAAAATAGGTTCTGTAGCTTTTACTGCCCAAGCGACTGATATTTTTATAAAAGTAAAAGGTTTTAATATTAGTTATGATACTTCTTATAGTATAGACGGACAAATATTAGTTAGCATAGATGGAATAGATGGGTTGGAACATTCTTATGGTGAATATATAACATGGGATTGGGAAAAAAGAACAATTTCATTTGATTATGTGAAAAATTGGGAGATATTACCACGTATTGACTATGCACAAGAAAAGTCGAAAAATATTTCTAGCTTTATGATAGAACTTAACAAAATAAAACAAAACGAACTATATGAATGTGAAAACGAAAAACAAGAGTTTTATGCAAAGGGAGAAAATGAACAGTATCTTTCTTCATTTAAAATTGCATGGCGTGAAAAAATGACTGTAAAAGATTTGACAAAAAGTAGATTTGGAAATGGAAAAATAACAATTAATTTCTGTATTTATAAAACACTCGAAACAGAACAACTAATAAAATTATTAAATTCTATTTTAACAATTAATGTAGAAGAAGATGTCGCAACAAAAAATATTATTACTGCAAATGAACATATCAAAGTATTTATCAATGGGAAAAGTGTGCCTATTTCTGCAATAGAATTAGAACAAAGTTTTAATGATTATGTTTATTATATAGAACTAGATAAAGAAATAAAAAATTTGGAAGAAATACAAAGTATTAAAATAGAATGTAAATAATTGTTGTATTATAATAGCATAGCAGAAGTACAGTATAAAAAATAGTATGAAATATTGAATAGCCTTTGTTTTGACACAAAGGCTATATTTATTAGTATATTGTCATTTTTTCTGTAATATTGAATGAATTTGTTAAATGTTATACTTCTTTTTTGTTTTCCCCTAATACTGCTACTATCATTCCAGCTATAATAATTGTACCGCCTATTATAAAGTTGATTGTTATATTTTCTTTTAATATAATAATACCTAATATTGTTGTAACAACAGGAAGCAAAGCATAAAATAAAGAACAGTTTGCTGCTGATAAGTTTTCTAATGCTTTACTCCAAAAGAGATTTGAAATTGCTGTAGGTACAACACCCAGCCATAAAACAGCAAATAATACAACAGGTGTGAATTGAGGTATTCCATTTTTTATTATTTCATATATCATGAATGGAGTATCTGCTACCATAGCAATAAACATTCCATAAATAGTGACCCATATTCCTTCTATATTTGTACAGCACTTTCGTATCATAACAGAACTTAATCCCCATAATATCATACCAGTAAAGCTAATAATAACTCCTAATATAGAGCTTACTCCTTCTACATTACCAATAATGACAATAGAACCTATCACGGTGATTAAAATACCTATAAATTGTTGTATAGAACTTTTTTCTTTTAATATAATTACTGCAAATAATATAATTATAACTGGTGTAATAGCATTAATAATAGCTGCTATAGATGCTGCAATAAATTTTGTACCAATTAACTGCAATCCATTGGAAAGAAAATAACCCAATACACCAATAAACAATATATTTTTTTTGTCTTCTTTTGTTAATTTTGGACAAGGTATTTTTCTATAAAATATAGTTAATAGTATGGAAGCAATAAGGTATCTAAAAAAAATTAACATAAAACCTGATAATGCAGTAAAAGCTAATTTTGCTGCAATAAACATACTACCCCAGCCTATCATTGCTATTACACAATACATTTTTGATTTATTATATTCTGTCACAAAGTATTTCCACCTTTCACATAACTGAAATCATAATTTGAATTTCTCAAATTAGTTATTATATTTTTAATTGTAGCATCATAAACTGATTTTTTAGATATATTTATATTATTGTAAAAGAAATCCCCACTTATTAAGTGAGGAAATTGTATTATGAAATAAAATAAAAATAATTTTTTAAAATTTTCCACCGCTACCACCATGTGTTCTACCAGAAGAAGATGTGTGTGTATTTGAACCGCCTGAATGACTACCTGATGAATTGTTTTCTGGTTTTTTTCTGCGGTCAATATGACTATATAGAAACAAGTCACTATTTTTTGTTATATTCATACTACCGTTTTTTACATAAATGTCTGCTGCTGACTGAGGACGTATGGTTTTTAATTTACTTTTCATAATACCTGTTACAATCAATGAAATAATAAATCCTATACCAAAGCAAATCAAAAAATTGCCAATAAACCAAAAAGGTTCTTTTGGCATATTATCAACATCATATGGTTTACCTGCTTTTGCTTGTGTGATAAAATCATCACATAAATCTGCAAAAATTGTAAATGCTTCTGCATAGTTGCCTTCACTTAAATCATTTAAGAATTGTTCAGACATATATTTCATACCTGCATCTGTAACTGCTGTTATTGCATAACCTGTCGTTGATATGTACCAATCTCTTTCTTCCATACTGATTATAAAAAGTATGCCATCTTTTTCATCACCAAAACCATAATCATAATAATCGTAAAAATCATCAGCATATTTTACAGAGGATACTCCTCTTAAAGAAGGAACTGTAACTACTACAATATCAGTCTGTTGCCTTTCACTGATTTCATCTAATTTATAAAGAAGTTGTGTTTTTTCAGCATCTGAAAGTAATTCTGCATCATCTACAAGTCGTGGCATATTAGCTGCTGCAAATATAGTGTGTATAGAAGTGACAAAACCAATAAAAATAATAAAAACAATATAAAAAAAACGTATACAAAACAATGTATGTGATTTATTTTTCATATTTTGCACCTCCTACAACGCCCAAATGATATAGGACAACACATATAACACGATACCTATCAAAGCTGTTAAGCCAAACAGCCATTTTTTGTATGCCACTTTATCTAGTGGTAAATCTCCTATCATTTTTCCATTTTGACCATTCATAGCAAAAAGATAATTTTGATTATTCCATTTTGTATTTAAAAGCCATACAGGAAAAAGAGCGTATTTTATTTCTCCATTATGTAATTGTATGCTGCTACTTTCTTTCATAACGGATTGATAACCTTTTACTGTTGCATCAAAAGCTTTTTCTGCACTTTTTCGAATACGTTCGTTCGCTCTTTTCATACTTTGTTCACTATCTATATCATATTTATTTGCTAAATAGCCTGCTAAATAGGCAGTTTGAAAATCTACTGCCTGTGAAAAATCAAAAGGTTCTAAAGACTCCATTAAATCATCTGGCATTTTAATAGAACCATCAACAGGAACTCTCTCAAATCCAATACTTCCATTTCTGCATACAGAAAAAAAGCTAGTTTCTGTATAATAATATTTACTATCACTCCATGCTCGGGTTTTTGTTGCTTTGTAACGCATAGTTACATCTGCATCAGCATTAAATAACCAGTATGGAACATAAATGCCCTTTACTTCTTTTATGTGATTTTGGTCTTTGAATATTTTGGGCAACAGACGTTTTCCTTCATAATGCTTTTTTAGAGCAGCTTCTGCAGCTTTTTTATCTAGTTTAAATGGTATTATATAATTTGGCTTTATTGTACCTGATAACTGTTCCATCATAACAACAGCATTTCCACAAAATGGACAGGAAGTTGCTGCTGTGTTTTTATCACAAGTAATTTCACCACCGCAGGATTTGCAAACATAGCAATGTAGATTATTTGCTTCTTGTTCTTGCCATTCTTCTTTTTTAGAGTTTTCCCATGTCATATCATCTGCTTGTTCATTTTTTAATTCATTGTCATAATTTATCAATGTTTCTATATCAAATGTTGTATCACAATAAGGACATTTCATTTTTTGTAATGTACTATCAAAAGCTATAGCACCACCACAACATGGACATTTATATTCTTGTATTTCTGTCATATAAATACTCCTTTCAGTTTATAGTATGTAAATGGAATGTCGCCTTATAATATAAAGCGACATTTTAGCGTGTTGATAAAGTCGACACGCTAAGTCAAAAACAGGTTTTCGACTTGTTTAAATAGAAGTATAAACAGCTTGTTTCATAGGCTTAAAAGCCTTAAAACTCGCTGTTTTCCTCAGGCGGGCAAAGCTCGCCTTGCGGATTAGAATGGAGAGTTGCACTCCCCATACCCCTTGCTTTTTGCGGCAAAATGAGGTTTTTTAGACTTACAGGAATGTCGCCTTATGATATAAAGCGACATTTCATTTTTATTAGCATTTACATTCTATCATTTTCATCAAAAATATCTCCACATTCTGGGCAAAATTTTGGTGGAGAGCTAGGGTCTTCTGGTTTCCAACCACATTTATTACATTGATAAAGCAATGTAGCAGTTGGTTTTTTTGTACCACAATTGGAGCAGAACTTTCCCTTATTTACTGCACCACAATGACAAATCCATTCACTATCATTTTGAGGTTTTGCAGTACCACAGTTAGAACAAAATTTTCCAGTTGCTACCGTGCCACAATGGCATTTCCAACTACCTGATTTTATTGGTTGTTGTGTTGTTTGTTGTACTGGTTGATTTATTTGTTGCTGCTGTCCCATAGTAAATAGATTTTGTGCATTTGTACCACCTGCATTCATTGCCATACCCATACCTACAAAACCATTCATAGCACCCGCTGAATTAGAAGCTGCTGCTTTCATAGCATCTGCTTGTGCACCTACTAAAGTAGCTCCAGCCATATTAGTATTTTGTAAAACTGCTGTGCGTTGAAGTTGCTGAATTATTTTGGTATCTTCTTCTGACAAACTAACAGAACCAAGTGCTATACTAATTACTTTTAATCCACGTAATTGTCCCCACTTTGTGGAAAGTGCAACATTCATAGCATTTTCTAATTCTGTGTTATGAGCAACGATTTGATTTGGACGTAATTCTAAATCTGAAAGTCTAGCAAATGCAGGCTGCAATGCACTAATAAATTCGGTTTTTAGCTGCCCGTCTAGTTCATTACGTGTAAAGTCTTGTTCCACATTTCCGCAAACATTTGTATAAAATAGTAGTGGATCAGTAATTTTATAAGAATATACACCTGAGCAACGTATAGAAACATCTACATCTAAATTAATTTTAGCATCTACCACACGAAAAGGTATCGGATTTGGTGTCCCAAATTTATTATCAAGCAATTCTTTTGTATTAAAATAGTATATACGTTGGTCTTTTGCAGTATCACCACCATATGTAAAACGTTTTCCTATTGCTTGAAATGTTTCTTTGATACCTTTACCAAGACCTCCAGTAAAAATACTTGGTTCTGAAGAAGTGTCATATTGAAATTCTCCAGTTTCAGCACATACTTCTACCACTTTCCCCTGTTCAACAATTATCATACATTGACCATCTGCTACTGCAATGATACTGCCATTTGAAATAATATTATCATTTCCCTTTTTATTGGAAGAATGAGAATTGATACGTTTTTTACCTTTTGTAACAAGGACATCTTTATCCATTGCATCACAGTAAAAAAATTCTTTCCATTGGTCTGCAAGTGTTCCTCTCAATGCACCCATTCCTGCTTTAATAAGTCCCATAATAAAAACTCCTTTACTAATTTAAAATTACATTTACAATAATTTGGCTATTTATCTGATTTTTTGTATAGTATAACGAACTTTTATGCTCTTTTCAATATTTTGATTTGTATTTTATAGTATATAAATATAGTTTAATAAATTTCTTGTTTGATTTGTTCTATTAATAATTTTGTAATAGGCGTAAAAATCTGATATTTTTTCCATATCACATACATTTTTGTTTTTAAAACAGGTTCTAATGGCCTAAAACAAAGTTCACTTTCAGAACTAGTATCAGCAAGTTTGTCAAAAGTAAGCATACAACATACACCTTCTTTTACAAATATAGAACCATTATAAAAAAGATTGACAGAACCACATATATTAAGCATATCAATGTTTTCTCCACACCAACGAGGAATATCTGTTAGCATAGATTGTTCTGAGCATATCATAGGAACACCATACAAATCTTTTGCATGAATTACCTTTTTTTCACAAAGAGGATTATCTTTCCTCATTAAAACACCCCATATATCTGCCTCTGGTATTTCAATATAATGATATTTTGATAAATCAGGAGGTTCTACAATAATGGCAAAATCAAATAAACCTTTATCAAGTCGTTCTGTTACTTGTTCTGTATTTCCACTTAAAATATGATATTGAAATAGAGGATATTTTTGTTTGAATTTTTTTATTACTTTAGCGATGTATCTTATTTGATAAGACTCAGCACAGCCAATTCTAACTTCTCCACCTGTAATATCATCAAGTGTTTTAAATTCATTTGTAGTTTTGTCAACCATATCAATAATATCTTCTGCTCTTTTACGCAGAAGCATACCTTCATCAGTAAGTTTTATGCAGCTGCTTCCTCTACGAAAGAGTTTTTTGCCAAGTTCTGTTTCAAGTTCTTTCATTTGTTTGGAAAGTGTTGGCTGTGAAACATGAAGCCTTTCGGCTGCTCTTGTCATATTTTCTTCTCTGGCAATTTCTAAAAAATATTTTAAAACTCTTATTTCCATAATATCCCCCCCAATTTAGTATAACATTTTGTGTTATTACTGTAAAGAATAACATGATATGAATGATAAGTATTAGACATATTAGCATTTATAGAATATACTACAGTTAATGGAGGTGATGATATGGCAGAAGCGACAGATACATATGGTATACTTTATCAAAATTTAATAGATGCTAATTGTGATGATATTATGATTGAAAAATGTATGAAGTTTGCTCAAGAAGGAAAAAAGGCTGAAATGTTATCATTACTATTACAACATAGAACATCACTATTGAATATGCTTCATAAAAGACATAATAATATTGATTGTATTGATTATCTTATTTATAAAATAAAAAAGGAACAAGAACAATGAAATGAAAACAAATATAAATTTTAACAATGTTAAAAACTGGCTGTAAATAGCAAAATATAAATAAAATTTTTACATAGAAGAGAAGGAGAAAAAATGAAAAAACGAATTTTTTTAACACTTGCTACAGTGATGCTTGCTTTATCTGCAACAGCATGCAGTACACAAACACAAGCAAAAAATAATACATCTGAACAACAAGAATTGGAGGAAACAAATTTGATTAATTATGCAGATATGAAAGATATGACAATTCACACAGAAGCTATTGCACTCACAGAGGAATGGGATAAAGTTTTTCCGCTCAGTGATGAAGTAAATCATAGAAAAGTTACATTTACAAATCATTTTGGCATTACTTTAGCTGCTGATGTTTATGAGCCAAAACAATATACAGGTAAGCTTCCAGCGATTGCGGTTTGTGGGCCATTTGGTGCAGTAAAAGAACAAAGTTCTGGACTTTATGCTCAAGAAATGGCAAAAAAAGGATTTTTAACAATGGCTTTTGACCCTTCCTTTACAGGAGAAAGTGGTGGTTATCCGAGAGCATTTAACTCACCAGATATTAATGTAGAAGATTATCAAGCAGCAATTGATTTTCTTTCAACACAACAAAATGTTGACGCTGAAAAAATTGGAATGATTGGAATTTGTGGTTGGGGCGGTATGGCAGTACAAACAGCAGCAATTGATACTAGAATAAAAGCAACTGCTGCAATTACTATGTATGATATGAGCCGAAATACAGCACTTGGATATTTTGACTCCATTGATGAAAATGGAAGATATGAAGCTCGTGTTGCATACAACAATCAAAGAACAGAGGCATATAAAAATGGAGTATATACTTCTGGTGGAGGTTTACCAGAACAAGCTCCAGAAGATGCCCCTCAGTATTTAAAAGATTATATTGACTATTATAAAACAGAAAGAGGTTATCACCCTCGCTGTGCTAATTCTAATAATGGCTGGACAACAACAGCAAGTGGCTCTCTTATGAATATGCGTTTGTTTGAATATGCTCCCGAAATTAGAAGTGCTGTTTTATTGATACATGGAGAAAATGCTCATTCTTTAATGTATAGTCAAGAAGCATATAAACTTTTAAAAGGAGATAATAAAGAACTTATGATTATTCCTGAAGCTTCTCATACAGATTTATATGACCAAATGGATGTAATTCCTTTTGATAAGCTAGAAACATTTTTTAAAGATGCTTTTCAGTAAAAAATATTACTAAAAAATGATTTAAGTGATTTGTAAGTAATATAATACCAAAAAATTTTATTATTATAGTTTATAAAAAAAGAACAAGTAATATAAAAAATTGCTTGTTCTTTTTCATTTTGAATTATGTATCTATTATAGTGTTTACTTCAATAATATCAAGTGCTGATTTTAATTAGCAAAAAAGGAGAACATAACATTGTATAATTTTAGTTCTTTTGAAAGAAATTTTAATTTTTATTTTATTACAAAAAAGTGTCATATTTCGTCACTTTTTTATTCAGCACAAGCAATTTTTACTCATACTTTATGAAACTACTCTCTTATACTTCTCATAGAAACATGACCTCTTTTGTATTTTTTGTATTGTTACATTTTATATTTTCTATCCAAACTACGATACTGTATTACTTCTGCAATATGTTTTGTATTGATGTCTTTACAACCTTCTAAATCAGCAACAGTACGAGCAACTTTTAATATTTTGTGATATGCTCTGGCACTAAAATTCATACGGTCAAATGCTGTTTGCAATAATGTTTTTTCTTTTTGTCCTAAATGACAATAGTGTTCAATTTGTGCTGCACCAAGCTGAGAATTAAAAAAGAAATTTTCATTTTTATATCTTTCTAATTGTATTTGTTGTGCTTGAAGCACTCTTTGTTTTATTTGTGCAGAACTTTCTCCGCAACAGCTCTGTTCTAATGATTGATAGGAAAGTGCAGGCAGTTCTACCATTAAATCAATACGGTCAATAAGTGGGCCACTAATTTTATTGTGATATTTTGTAATTTCATTCAAAGAACAATGACAACGATTACTGTCCCCTAAATAGCCACAAGGGCAGGGGTTCATAGCAGCAATTAACATAAAATTAGAGGGATATGTTAATGTTCCGCTGACACGAGCAATTGTTACTTTAGCATCTTCTAAAGGTTGACGCATAATTTCCAAAGCACCTCTTTGAAATTCTGGTAATTCGTCTAAAAATAATACACCATTATGTGCTAGTGATATTTCTCCAGGACGTGGTATTCTTCCACCTCCTGTCAGTGCAGAAGGAGATATTGTGTGATGAGGAGAACGAAAAGGTCTTTGACGAATTAATGTATTTTGAGAAGGCAATAGACCTGCCACACTATATATTTTTGTAATTTCAATGCTTTCTTCAAAAGTTAAATCAGGTAATATAGTGGAGAGCCTTTTTGCAAGCATTGTTTTGCCTGTTCCAGGAGGCCCAATCAATAATGCGTTGTGCATACCACTAGCAGCAATTTCTAATGCTCTTTTGGCACTTTCTTGTCCCTTTACATCAGAAAAATCTAAAAAAGTGTTTTGCTCTATGTCTTTTGAAAAAAGAGAATGAAAATCAACAGTAAAAGGAGAAATTTGTTTCTTTTTTTGTAAAAAAGCAATGACATCATTTAAGTGTGTTATGGGATAGACTTCTATATCTTTGACAAGTGCTGCTTCTTCTGCATTTTCAATAGAAACAATACAACGAGAAATTCCTTTTTCTTTGGCATTATGCACCATAGGCAATACGCCCTTTACAGGACGTACAGAGCCGTCTAAAGATAACTCTCCTAATATTAATGTATTTTCGACAGTAGTGGGAGAAAACAATTCCATACAGCACAAAATACCTATAGCAATAGGTAAATCAAAAGCAACTCCTTCTTTTTTCATATGAGCGGGTGCTAAATTGACTGTAATTCTTTTCACAGGAAATAAAAAACCAGAATTTTTAATAGCTGTTCTGACACGTTCACGAGACTCTTTTACAGCAGAGTCAGGTAGTCCTACCAAATCAAAAGCAGGTAAACCATTGCTTAAATCTACTTCCACATCTATAAGGTGTCCATTAATACCTAATATCCCACTACTAATTATTTTTGAAAGCATTTTCATTCCTCCTTTTTGAAACAGTATTGTACTGTTTTTTTCATAATAACAATAATTTTATGATTTTTCAACAAAAAACAAAACATATGTATGGTGATTTTAAATAGAATATGTTATGATAGTAAAAATAGGGGAAGGTGGAAAAAAACATATGAAAAGAAAAATAAATATGCTATTTTGTATTATGTTGCTTTTTTTAGTAGAAGGCTGTACAAAAAAAGAGGTAGAACAATCACAACAGCAACAAGTACAACAACCATCAGTACAACAAAAGATAACTCCTTCTGTTTATAAAGAGGAAAAAATATTTGGAACTTATAATGTATATGAAGATTGGGTGTTTTTGGAAAATTATTCTGAAGAAGAAAGTGCTTTTTATATCAAAAAAGGAGAAGAAATTACAAATACAACAACAAATATTTCTGTAGAATATCGTCAAAATCAATATAAAAAAGAAGAATATGATATATTAATTTCTGCAATATTATATCAATTAAAATTGGAATTAAAACAAGAACAATATCATAATTTAGTAACAGAGGAGTTTACCTCTCCAAATGGGTATTGTGTATTTCGTATTGAAGTAAATGATGAACAAAATGACCCACCAGTAAAAACAATACAACATTATATTATAGGAGAAAAAGCTCATATTGTAGTACAAACAACAGATTTCGGAGAAAAAGGAACAGAAAATGTAGAAGAAGTTGCTGATAATATTGTGGAAAGTTTTGTATGGAGAGAGATTGAAATATAAAATAAAAGCAGCATTTTTAGTATTTAGGACTGTCAAAAAACAGTCCTTTTTTTATAAAAAATATAAATTTCAAAAAATTTATATTGAATTTATTTCAAAAAGGTTTTATGATAGGAGAGATTTCGAATATTATTTTGTGGCACTGTATATTGGGAGAGGGGGAGAAATATATGGAAGAATATTATATGATGTGGCTTTCTCGTATTCCCTCTATTGGTGTTCATAAAGCAATGTTGTTATTAGACTATTTTGGTACAGCAGAGGAGATTTGGAAGGCTTCTTTTAGTGATTTAAGAGAAGTAAAGGGAATAGGCACTTTTTGTTGTCATGCAATAAAAGAGGCAAAAAAACAAACACAGTTAGAGAAATGGATAGAGGAATTAGAAGAAAAAGAAATTCGTTTTGTTTCTATTAAAAATGAGCAATATCCTTATTTATTAAAACAGATATATGACCCTCCTATTGGTTTTTATATGAGGGGATATTTGCCAGATGATAATATTGATAAAGTAAGTATTGTAGGAGCAAGAAGATGTTCTCATTATGGTGCTTCTGTAACATATAAATTAGCGAATGATTTAGCAAAGGCAAATATTACTGTTGTAAGTGGTATGGCAACAGGTATTGATGGAATAGCACATAAAGGAGTATTAGATGGAGGAGGGCAAACCATTGCTGTATTAGGGACAGGAGTGGATATTTGCTATCCTGTGGAACACAAAGAGCTTATGGAACGTATTATACAAAATGGTTGTGTTATATCAGAGTATCCACCTAATACACCAGTTTATCCTCAAAATTTTCCAAAAAGAAACCGTATTATCAGTGGATTATCTGCTATTACAATTGTAGTAGAAGCTGGTAAAAAAAGTGGAACACTCATTACAGCAGACCAAGCGTTAAATAATGGCAGAGAAGTTTTTGTAGTACCAGGAAATGTAACAAGTGCTTTAAGTGAGGGCACAAATAATTTAATTAAACAGGGCTGTCCTATTATTACAGAGTTTGAAGATGTTTTAGTGGCATTAGGTATTGCTTTTTCAGAAAAGGAAAAACAACAATTTCAACAGCATATGCTAGAAAATATGAAAAAAGAAGAAAAAGAAGTCTATGATTGTATTGGGCAAGAGGCGATTGATGTAGAAACCATAAGTAGAAAACTAAAAAGAGAGATACAAGAAGTACAATATTCATTAACATTACTAGAAATTATGGGAAGAATACGAAAATTACCTCAATCAGGTTATATTAGAGAATATTGAGAGGTGTTATTGATGTCAGAAAAAAAAGAAGTGAAAAAGCCAAAAAAGACAAAAGAAGACAAAAAACATCTGGTCATTGTAGAGTCACCTGCAAAAGCAAAAACAATAAAAAAATTTTTGGGAAATACTTATAAAATAGAGGCATCTATGGGTCATGTGAGAGATTTACCTAAAAGTCAGCTTGGAATTGATATAGAACATGACTATGAACCAAAATATATTACAATAAGGGGAAAAGGGGAATTACTAAGCCAGCTAAGAAAACAGGCAAAATCAGCAGATAAGGTCTATTTAGCAACAGACCCTGATAGAGAAGGAGAAGCGATTAGTTGGCATTTACTTCATGCTTTAAATTTAAAAGAAAAACCAATTAGTCGTATTACATTTAATGAAATTACAAAAAATGCAGTAAAAAAATCCATTTCAGAAGCGAGAGAGATTGATATGGATTTAGTCAATGCACAACAGGCAAGAAGAATTCTTGACAGAGTAGTAGGATATACTATAAGTGATTTGCTTTGGCAAAAAGTAAAAGGCAGATTAAGTGCTGGTCGTGTACAATCTGTTGCTTTAAGAATGATTTGTGACAGAGAAGAAGAAATAAATAGTTTTATACCAGAAGAATATTGGACAATTACAGCACATTTGACAGATGAGTATAAAAATGATATAAATGCTAAATTTTATGGTACAGAAAAAGAAAAAATAGAATTACACAATGAAACAGAAACAAATAGCATTATAGAACAAATAAAATTAAAAGAGTTTGTTGTAACAGATGTCAAAAAGGGTACAAGAATAAAAAAACCTGTTGCACCTTTTACAACAAGTACATTGCAGCAAGAAGCAAGCAAACATTTGAATATGACAACACAAAAAACAATGATTATAGCACAACAGCTATATGAAGGTATTGATATAAAAGGAGAAGGAACAATCGGTATTGTTTCTTATATTAGAACAGACTCTTTTCGTGTTTCTGATGAAGCATATCATCAGGCAGTACAGTTTATTGATGAAACTTATGGTAAAGAATATGTAAATCCTGAAAGAGCAGTATATAAATCAAAAGGAAAAACACAAGATGCTCATGAAGCAATTAGACCGACAAGTGCTTCTCGTACACCAGAAAGTATTAAAGAGTCTTTGTCAAAAGACCAATATAAGCTATATAAATTGATTTGGGAAAGATTTATTGCTAGTCAAATGAGTCCTGCTGTATATGATACATTATCTGTGAAAATAAAATGTGATAAATATCAATTTAGAACAGGTGGTTCTGTATTAAAATTTGAAGGATTTTTAAAAGTTTATAATTATAGTAAAGAAGAAACAGAAAAAATTGTAAATTTAGAACAAGGGCAAATATTGCAGCAAAAAGAGATAGAAGGTATACAACATTTTACACAACCCCCTCCACGATTTACAGATGCTTCTCTTGTAAAGACATTAGAAGAGATTGGTGTAGGGCGTCCTAGTACGTATGCTCCTACATTGACAACAATACAAACAAGAAATTATGTAACAAAAGAAAATAAAAATCTTTTTCCAACAGAACTAGGTGAAATTGTAAATGATATTATGAAAAATTATTTTTCTGATATTGTTGATATTCATTTTACTGCAACAATGGAGGATAAATTAGATAAAGTGGAAGAAGGAAAAGGAGAATGGAAACAGATTATAAGAGAGTTTTACCCTCCTTTTCATAAAGAAGTGTTAGATGCAGCAGAAAAGTTAGAAAAAATAGATATTAAAGATGAAGTAACAGATATTATATGTGAAAAATGTGGTAGAAATATGGTAATAAAATATGGCCGTTATGGGAAATTTATTGCTTGTCCTGGTTTCCCAGAATGTCATAATGCAAAGGCATTTTATGAAGAGGCTGGTGTGTCCTGTCCAGAATGTGGCGAAAAAATACTCATAAAAAAGACCAAAAAAGGTAGAAAATATTTCGGCTGTGAAAATTCAGAATGTAATTTTATGTCATGGAATAAACCAACAGGAGAAAAATGTCCTCGTTGTGGTAGCTATATGGAAGAGAAAGGAAAGAAAAATACTAAAATTGTTTGTTCAAATATACAATGTGGCTATATACAACAAGAGAAAAAAGAAAAAGCAGAATAATAGAGTGGCATAAATGAATAAAAAATATCAATTAAAAATAATACAGTGTATATTAGCTTTGATATTTATTTCAATAATTATTTTTGGTGATTTTTCTATTACTCTAAAATGTTTTTTAGGCGTGTTGTTAGGAGTATCTTTTGATTTGGATATTGTGATAAAATATATTAGCCAATGGAAAACAAAAAAATATATTGACAATAAGAAAGAGCTTATAAAAGATATTATAGAATTAGTGATGATTTGTTTGTTTATAGTAGTAGGCTTGACTTTTTAAAAGTAGTTTATAAATAATATGATTTTTATATGAATTTTAGTAAAGAAGTTATGGCAAGGAGATATGCTGTAACTTCTTTTTTAATTGATATTGTTTGTAAAAATAGAATTTTTACAAATTTTGAAATAAAATGGTTGTAATATTTTTTTAGCTATGATATAATGCACAAGGTAAAAAATATAACTCACCTATTTTCATACACTGAACTGGTGCTTTTTAAAGTCGTTTAGAAAAATGGAAAATGGGGCGGACTAACCAAGGAGGTAAATAAAATGAGCGTAATTTCTATGAAACAATTGTTAGAGGCTGGTGTACACTTTGGCCATCAGACAAGAAGATGGAACCCTAAAATGGCAGAATACATTTTTGCTGAAAGAAATGGTATTTATATCATTGACTTACAAAAAACAGTAAAAAAAGTAGATGAAGCATATACAGCAGTAAGCGATATTATAAAAGATGGTGGAGAAATTCTTTTTGTTGGTACAAAAAAACAAGCACAAGACTCTATTAAAGAAGAAGCTGAAAGATGTGGTATGTACTATGTAAATCAGAGATGGTTGGGTGGTATGCTTACAAACTTCAGCACAATTAAAACTAGAATTGCTAGATTAAAAGAATTAGAAGAAATGCAGGAAGATGGTACATTTGATGTATTAACAAAAAAAGAAGTTGCTGCATTACTTCATGAAAAAGAAAAATTGGACAATAACTTGGGTGGTATTAAAGAAATGACAAGAGTACCAGACGTAATGTTTATTGTTGACCCAAGAAAAGAAAGAATTGCTATTCAGGAAGCACATACATTAGGTATTCCTATTGTTGCTATAGTAGATACAAACTGTGACCCTGAAGAAGTTGATTATGTTATACCAGGAAATGACGATGCAATTAGAGCAGTAAAACTGATTGCTTCTAAAATAGCAGATGCTGTTATCGAGTCTAAACAAGGCGAAGAAATGGCTGGCATGGAACAAGAAGAAGCAGAAACAGAAGAATAAGCATAATATAAGGCAATATGCCCAAGCCTCAGCCTGCTCATTGGGCTGGGGTTTTTTTGAGAAAATAAGTATCCACATAAAATAAAATATGGAGGTTTTAAAATTATGGCAGTAGATATGAAAAAAGTAAAAGAACTTAGAGAAATGACAGGCGCAGGTATGATGGACTGCAAAAAGGCATTAGAAGAAACAAACAATGATATGGATAAAGCAGTAGAAGTATTAAGAGAAAAAGGCCTTGCAGCATCTGCGAAAAAAGCAGGAAGAATTGCAGCAGAAGGTATTGTTGCGATACACTTGTCTGATGATAATAAAGTTGGTGCGATTGTAGAAGTAAACTCTGAAACAGACTTTGTTGCAAAAAATCAAAAATTCCGTGATTATGTTGACGCTGTGGCAAAACAAGTTACAAAATCAAGTGCAGTAGATATGGACGCCTTTTTTGCTGAAACATGGCAAGATGACCCACAGTTTACAGTAAAAGAAGAATTAAGCCAGCAAGTTGCTGTTATTGGCGAAAATTTGAATATCAGACGTTTTGAAAGATATACAAAAGAAAATGCAGGTAAATTAGTTTCTTATATTCATGGTGGCGGTAGAATTGGCGTTATGATTGAATTAGCTTGTGAAAAAGAAGTAGATGCTTTGGAAGAATTGGGCAAAAACATTGCTATGCAAATTGCAGCATTAAACCCACAATTCATAGCAACAAAAGACGTTCCACAAGAATTTATTGATAAAGAAACAGAAATTTTGACAGTACAAGCAAAAGAAGACCCTAAAAACGCATCTAAACCTGACAATATTATTGCAAAAATGATTGAAGGCAGATTGAAAAAAGAATTAAAAGAAATCTGTTTAGTAGAACAAGCTTATGTAAAAGATGGTGATATGACAGTACAACAATATATCAATTCTGTTGCTAAAGAAATTGGTGCTGATATTACAATTACACGTTATGTTCGTTTTGAAACAGGAGAAGGTCTTGCGAAAAAAGAAGAAGATTTTGCTGCTGAAGTAGCAAAACAAATACAATAATATTTATTGTAAAGAAACAAAAGAAAAAGGAAACATTGCCTATGCGTGTTTCCTTTTTTTGGGATATTTTATAAGAATTTTGACAGAATATGAAAAAAATATAGCATTTTAAATAGTTGTGTGGTACATTAGTAAAGAAGGGAGCTGTTGCAATGTATAAAAGGATTGTATTAAAAGTCAGTGGAGAAGCTTTAGCTGGAGAACAAGAGGGAGTTACATTTTTTCAGCCTGTTGTGGACGAGCTTGTAAGACAAATAAAAGTTATATTACAAAAAGGCACTCAAGTAAGTCTTGTCATTGGCGGAGGTAATTTTTGGCGTGGAAGAAGTGCAAATTCTCAAATGGATAGAACAAAAGCAGATCAAATTGGTATGTTAGCGACAGTGATGAATGCGATTTATGTAGCAGATGCACTTCGACAAACAGGTGTTGAAACTGTAGTACAAACGCCTTTTATTGTTGGTACAATGACAGAACTTTTTTCAAAAGAAAGTGCTTTAACACATTTGAAAAAAGGAAAAGTAGTAATATTTGCTGGTGGTTTAGGGCACCCATTCTTTTCTACAGATACGATTACAGCTTTGAGGGGTGCAGAGTTAGATGCAGATGGATTATTTTTTGCAAAAAATATTGATGGTGTGTATGATAGTGACCCTGCTGTCAATAAAAATGCAAAAAAAATTGATTGTATCAAATCAGAAGATATTGTAAAAAATAATTTAAAAGTCATTGATATGGCAGCAGCAAATCTTTGTTTTGAAAGAAAAATTACTGTTGTAATATTCGGCTTGAATGAAAAAGACAGTATTATTAGAGCAGTTAGTGGTGAAAAAATTGGTACGATTGTAACAGCGTAAATAATGCAAAAAGTAGGAGGAATGATTATGGCAACAGACACAACTGTTTATGAGGACAAAATGAAAAAAACATTGACATCACTTGAGGGAGAATACATTACTATTAGAGCAGGACGTGCAAATCCTCATGTTTTGGATAAAATTACAGTAGATTATTATGGCACACCAACACCTATTAACCAAGTAGGAAATATTACAATACCAGAGGCAAGACTTATTCAAATTCAACCTTGGGACGCTTCTATGCTCAAAGCGATTTCAAAAGCAATTTCTGCTTCTGATTTAGGTATTAATCCTAATAATGATGGAAAAGTTATTCGTCTTGTATTTCCAGAATTAACAGAAGAACGTAGAAAAGAACTGACAAAAGATGTAAAGAAAAAAGCAGAAAATGCAAAAGTAGCATTGCGTAATATTCGTAGAGATGCCATAGATAATTTCAAAAAAATGGAAAAGAAAAAAGAAATTCCAGAAGATGAATTAAAAGATTTGGAAGAAAAAATACAAAAAATGACAGATAAATATGTAGGAAAGATTGACACAAAATGCGAAGTGAAGTGTAAAGACATATTGTCTGTATAAGATTGTAATAATATGAAGGACAGGAAGCAATGCCTTTCTGTCCTTGCTGCGTTATTTTTTAAAAGACTTTAAGGAGAAAAATTATGTTTCCTTTTATAAATAATAATAAAGAAGAAATAAATTTAGATGAAAAAAATATGCCAAAACACATCGCTATTATTATGGATGGTAATGGTAGATGGGCAACAAAAAGAGCATTGCCTAGAAAAGCAGGACATAAAGCAGGTGCAAAAACGCTTGAAAATATTTCACAGTCTGCAGTAGATTTAGGAATAGAGCATTTGACAGTATATGCTTTTTCTACTGAAAATTGGAAAAGGTCTGAAGAAGAAGTAAAAAGCATTATGGATTTGCTTAGAGAATATTTAAAAAATTATATTGATAAAGCAAAAAAGGATAATGTTTGTATTGATGTTATAGGAGATATTACACGTTTAGACCAAGACATACAACAACAAATTATACAATTAAAAGAATTGACAAAAGAGAAAACAGGGATGAAACTTCATATTGCATTAAATTATGGTGGTAGAGATGAACTGTTGAGAGCGATTAGAAAAGTATGTAAAGATGTTGCAGAAGGAAAATATAAAGCAGAAGAAGTTGGAGAGAAAGAACTAGAGCAATATCTTGATACAAAAGATATGCCAGACCCAGAACTTCTCATTAGAACAAGTGGAGAAGAACGTATTAGCAATTTTTTACTTTGGCAAATTGCTTATTCAGAATTAAGTTTTTCTGATAAGCTGTGGCCTGATTTTACAGAAGATGACTTAAAACAATCCATTTACCAATATCAAAATAGAGAAAGACGTTTTGGAGGCAGAAAATAGCAGGAGGAGGGAAACAATATGACAATTAGAATTCTTTCAAGTGTTGTTGGTTTGCCTGTACTAATTTTTTTTGTAATATATGGTGGAATACCTTTGCAGGCTGTTATATTATTAGCAGGCTTAATTGGTATGCACGAATTTTATAGTGCTTTTTCTCTAAAAAGCAAAGGAGTGCAATATATTGGCTATTTTTTTGCTATAGTGTATATGATTTTTATTGATAAAATTATAAATATGCAAAATATGTTTAATGTATTTGTTTCTTTGCTTTTGCTAATATTGCTAATTTATACTGTTCTTTTTCACCAAAAAACAAATGCAGAAGAAGGGATGTTAGTTTTTTTTGGCTTTTTTTATGTTATGTTTCTTTTATCTCATGTGTTTTTAATTCGTTCCTATATTTATGGAAATATTTTTATATGGCTTGCGTTCATTTCTGCATGGGGGTGCGATACAGGTGCATATTTTACAGGTGTTACAATGGGTAAACATAAATTGATACCTACATTAAGTCCTAAAAAAACAATAGAGGGAGCGATTGGAGGCGTTGTAACAGCGACAATGTTAGCACTTTTATATGGTTGGTTTATAGAAAAAAAATTCCCTCTAGAAGAAGTAAATGTGTTTCTTCTTTGTGGATTAACAGGTGTTTTTGGTTCTATATTATCACAAATTGGGGACTTAGCAGCATCTGCCATGAAAAGATATACAGGTATAAAAGATTTTGGAAAATTAATACCTGGACATGGTGGGATATTAGACAGATTTGATAGTGTACTTTTGACAGCTCCTGTTGTATACTATATTATGATGTTTTTAATACGTGTAGAATTGTAAAAGCTTGGAGATGATATTTTGAGAACCATAAGTATATTAGGGTCTACTGGCTCTATAGGAACACAGACGTTAGATGTTGTAAAACATTTAGGAAATATAAAAGTTGCTGGTTTAACTGGCAATCAAAATGTGAAATTGATGGAACAACAATATTATACATATCGTCCTTCTAAAATTGCTATGATGGATATAGGCAGAGCATTGCAACTAAGGGAAAGATTGGTAGGAGAACCTGTTACAGTGCTTTGGGGAATGGAGGGCCTTATGGAAATTGCTTCCATGAAAGAGGTGGATATGGTTGTAACATCTGTAGTAGGTAATGTAGGTATTGCACCGACATTTGAAGCAATACGACACGGAAAAGATATTGCTTTAGCAAATAAAGAAACACTTGTTTCAGCGGGACAGCTTGTCATGGACGAAATCAAAAATAAAAATGTAACGCTTTATCCAGTAGATAGCGAACATTCTGCAATTTTTCAGTGTTTACAAGGAAATAAATCAAATGCGATAAGAAGAATATTATTGACTGCTTCTGGAGGGCCTTTTAGAGGAAAGACAAGAGAAGAATTAAAAAATGTAACAGTAGAAGATGCTTTGAAGCACCCAAATTGGAATATGGGAAAAAAAATTACAATAGACTCTGCTACACTTATGAATAAAGGTCTTGAAATGATGGAAGCGAAGTGGCTTTTTGGTGTAAAAACAAATCAAATTGAGGTTTTAATACACCCTCAAAGTATTATTCATTCCGCTGTAGAATATGAAGATAGTGCTATTATTGCACAAATGGGCGAACCAGATATGAAAGTGCCTATACAATATGCTTTAACTTATCCAGAAAGAACAAAAAATGATTATGCTAAAATGGATTTTACAAAAAGAAACTGTTTGACATTTGAAAAGCCAGATTTTGAAACATTTCAATGTTTGTCATTAGCATATAAAGCATTGGAAATAGGGGGAACTATGCCAGCTGTTTTAAATAGTGCAAATGAGGTAGCAGTACAAAAATTTATAGAGAAAAAAATCGGTTTTTTAGATATTCCTTTACTAATAGAACAAACAATGAACGCATATACTGTGAAAGAAAACTATACATTACAAGATTTACTTGCTGCAGATAGATGGGCAAGAAATTTTGCAGAAGAAAACAGTATATAGGAAGGTAGGCGGCAAAAAATATGATGTCTATTATTATATCTATTATTGTGTTAAGTGTTATTGTAATAATACATGAATTTGGGCATTTTATTGTAGCAAAAAAGGGTGGCATATTAGTAGAAGAATTTGCTGTAGGTATGGGGCCAATGATTGCCTCAAAACAAATAGGAGAAACGTTGTATTCTTTAAGAGCATTACCTATAGGCGGCTTTTGTCGTATGATGGGAGAGGATACAACAGGAGAGGTTGCAGAAAGAAGCTTTTCAGAAAAGAGTGTTTGGATAAGAATTGCTGTTGTATTTGCAGGCCCTTTTATGAATTTTATATTGGCGTTATTGTTAGTTATTTGCATTGTTTCTACTACTGCTGTTGTAACACCTGAAATCACAGCACTTTCAGAAGGCTATCCAGCACAGCAAGCAGGTTTGCAAATAGGAGATGTCATTACAAAAATCAATGATAAAAATATTTATATTTATGATGATTTACAAATGATTATGACAGAAAACAGAGGGCAAGCAATAGAATTAGAAGTACGTCGTGACAACAAAAAAATTACAACAACAATATTGCCAAAAGCAGATGAAACAGGAAGATATTTGATTGGCTTTTCTCCTCTCATTAAACAAGGTATTTTTTCAAAAGAACAAACAAATTATCAAAAAGCAAGTATATGGGACACAATAAGCTATAGTTTTGATACTATGGTGTTTTATATAAGATATACTGCTATGGGATTAGCAAAAGTATTTACATTTCATGCTTCCAGAGAAGAAATTTCAGGGCCTATAGGTATTTTCCAAATTGTAGGAGATAGTTATGAAGCAGGTATAAAATATAGTATAGGTGCAGCAATACAAAATATATTGTATATTGGTGCAGTACTGAGTGCAAATTTAGGAGTGTTAAATTTGTTTCCTATACCAGCTATGGACGGAGGCCGTCTGTTATTTTTGTTATTAGAAGCAATACGCAGAAAACCTGTTAATCCTGAAATGGAGGGAAAAGTACACTTTGCAGGATTTGTTTGTCTTATGCTTTTTATGGCATTTATTATGTATAATGATATTACAAAAATTTTCGTTGGATAATATTACAAAAAATACTTGCCCCTAATAATATGGCTGCAAGTGTTTTTTTGTTTTAAAAAGAGGAGTGTATTATGAATGAGTGAAATAAAACGAAAACAAACAAGAGTAGTAAAAGTAGGAAATGTTGTTATGGGAGGAAATCATGCTGTTGTAATACAGTCTATGTGTAACACAGATACAAGAGATGTAGAAAAAACAGTAAAACAGATATTAGAATTAGAACAGGCAGGCTGTCAAGTGGTAAGGGTGGCTGTACCTGATATGGCAGCAGCAGAAGCAGTAGGAGAAATTAAAAAAAGAATTTCTATTCCTCTTGTTGCAGATATTCATTTTGATTATAAATTGGCATTAAAAGTGATGGATTTAGGAATTGATAAAGTGCGTATCAATCCCGGAAATATTGGAGAACAAAGCCGCATACAGGCGGTAGTAGAAAAGGCAAAACAAAAACAAATTCCTATACGAATTGGTGTAAATAGTGGTTCTTTAGAAAAAGATTTGATACAAAAATATGGTGGCGTTACACCAGAAGGATTAGTTGAAAGTGCATTGCGTCATGTCAGAATATTAGAAAAATATCAATTTTATGATATTGTGGTGTCTATAAAGGCATCAAATGTGCCTTTTAGTGTACAAGCATATACATTACTTTCTGAAAAAATTGATTATCCTATACATGTAGGAATTACAGAAGCAGGCACTGTTTATAGTGGTACTGTAAAATCTGCTGTAGGTATTGGAACGATATTGTTGCAAGGTATTGGGGACACTATAAGGGTTTCACTAACAGGAAATCCTGTGGAAGAAATCAAAGCAGCAAAAGAAATATTAAAAAGTGTTGGTATGCTAGAACAAGGAATTGAATTGATTTCTTGTCCAACTTGTGGCAGAACACAAATTGATTTGATTTCTATTGCTAATGAAGTAGAACAAAAATGTAAAAATTTGAATAAAAAATTAAAAGTAGCAGTTATGGGTTGTGTTGTGAATGGGCCAGGAGAAGCAAGAGAGGCAGATATCGGTATTGCTGGAGGAAAAGGGGAAGGTCTTCTTTTTAAAAAAGGAGAAATTATTAAAAAGATACCAGAAAATGAATTAGTAGAACAACTAATAAAAGAAATAGAAATGATGTAGTATTTTAAAAAATATTGAAATAGTAAGGAGGGGTTTTGTGACAACAAAAACATTTCCTGCTGTTTTTGAAAGAATATCTCTTTCTGAAGCAGTACAAAAAGCATTTTGTAATAGTGTTGTAGAAAATATTATTGTACACAAAAGGCAAAAAAATTTAGAAGTACATTTAATTTCTGATGAGATACTGCAATATACTGCATTGCAGCAGCTTCAAAATGAGTTGTTAAATCAGCTTCCTGGTATAAAAGAAGTGAGTATCAGCCCATTTTTTAATGTAAAAGAAAAATTTTCAGAAAATGAAATTATTGAAAAATGTTGGGAAAATGTAGTGTGTGAAATTTCATCAGAAAGTCCCATTTGTAAGGGTATTATGAAAGAAGCATATTGGCAACTACAACAAAAAAAATTATTAATTTATGTAAAAAATAATACTGCATATTATATGTGTAAAAAAGGCATAGAAGAAAAAATTCAGCAATATTTACAACAACAAACAGGGTTACAATTCCGTGTAATGTTTAAAGATGTACACATTTCTGAGCAAGAAAAAGAAGAATTGTCTCAAAAACAAATTTCTAAGCAAAATGAAATGATAGCACAAATAAGTGCAAAACAGGCAGAAGCAGAAAAAATGCGTAATGCACAACAAACAGAAGCTGTTTCTGAAGGCATTATAAAAGGAGTTCTTTTCGGTAAAGAATTTAATGGTGCTGTTTCAAAAATATATGACAGTAAAATAGAAGGTGAAAAAGTAATTATTGAAGGCAATTTGTTCCATGTAGAAACGAGAGAAATAAAAGGAGAAAAATATATTGTTTCATTTGATATTACAGATTTATCAGACTCTACTACTGTAAAGTTTTTTGTCAAAAAAAATATTTTTGAAAAAGAATTAAAAACATATATAAAAAGTGGCAATTATGTGCGTGTACAAGGAGAGGTACAGTTTGATAAATATGCTAAAGAAATTAACATTATGGCAAAAAATATTATGCTAGCAGAAGCACCTCCTAAAAGAAAAGATAATGCAGAACAAAAAAGAGTAGAACTGCATTTGCACACACAAATGAGTAGTATGGACGGTGTAACAAATGTAAAAACATATATTAAAAGAGCAATAGAATGGGGACACAAAGCCATTGCTATTACAGACCATGGTGTAGTACAAGCATTTCCGGATGCTATGAATGCAGCTAATGGTACAGATTTAAAAGTAATTTATGGTGTAGAAGCGTATTTGATAGATGATTTAGGTAATGTTGTGATGTGTCCAAAAGGACAAAGCTTACAGGATACATTTATAGTATTTGATATTGAAACAACAGGACTTTCTAAAGAGAATGATAAAATTACTGAAATTGGTGCTGTCAAAGTAGAAAATGGTAAAATAACAGATAGATTTAGTACATTTGTAAATCCTAAAAGACGTTTAAGTGAAGAAATCGTAAAACTAACAAATATTACTGATGATATGTTAAAAGATGCCCCTACGATTGATACAGTATTGCCTGAATTTTTGAAATTTTGTGGAAATAACGTACTTGTGGCACACAATGCAGGTTTTGATGTAGGTTTTATTCGAAACAATGCAGAAGCATTACATATGCCTTCTGTAGATAACACTGTTTTAGATACTGTAGAATTATCCAGAACACTTTTACCAGAGTTAAAAAAGCATAAATTAGATATTGTTGCAGAGCATTTAGGGGTTTCATTAGAGGGACATCATAGAGCTGTAAATGATGCAGAAGCTACAGCAGAAATTTTTATAAAATTAATTGCTATGTTGGAACAAAAAGGTATTACAAATATAGATGAAATTAATGTTTTGGCAAGTAGAACAGTGAATTATAATAAATTAAAATCGCATCATGCTATTATATTGGTAAAAAATAATACAGGATTAAGAAATTTATATGAATTGGTATCAAAAGCACATATCAATTATTATTTTAGACGACCACGTATTCCTAAAAGTGAATATTTGAAATTAAAAGAAGGGCTTATGATAGGAAGTGCTTGTGAAGCAGGTGAATTATATAGAGCATTGCTTGACAATAAACCGAAAGAATATATTGAAGAAATTGTAAATTTCTATGATTATTTAGAAATACAGCCTTTAGGAAATAACCATTTTATGATTGCTTCACAAAAAATAGATGCAGTTCGTTCTGTAGAAGATATTAAAGATTTTAATAGAAAAATTGTGCACTTGGGAGAACAGTATAATAAATTGGTAGTAGCGACTTGTGATGCACATTTTATAGACCCAGAAGATGCAGTGTATAGAAAAGTAATTATGACAGCAGAGGGATTTTCTGATGCAGAAAATCAACCACCATTATATTATAGAACAACAGAAGAAATGCTTTCAGAATTTCAGTATTTAGGAGAACAAAAAGCAAAAGAAATTGTTATAACAAATACAAATAAAATTGCAGATAGTATTGAAAAAATAAAACCAATACCTGATGAAACATTTCCACCTAAAATTGATGGTGCAGAAGAACAGCTCAAACAAATTACAATGCAAAAAGCAATATCAATATATGGTGACCCTTTGCCAAAAATTGTACAACAAAGATTAGATAAAGAATTAAATTCTATTATTAAAAATGGATTTTCTGTGTTGTATATTATTGCACAAAAGCTAGTTTGGAAATCTGTTGCAGATGGCTATTTAGTAGGTTCTCGTGGTTCTGTTGGTTCTTCTTTTGTGGCAAATATGGCAGGTATTACAGAAGTAAATTCATTACCTCCACATTATGTTTGTCCAAAGTGTAAATATTCTGATTTTGAGTCTGATGTTGTAAAAGCAGCAGCTATGGAAGAAGGCAGTGGTTGTGATATGCCAGATAAAAATTGTCCAGTTTGTGGCACATTACTCAATAAAGAAGGACATGATATTCCTTTTGAAACATTTTTAGGATTTGATGGAGATAAAGAGCCTGATATTGACTTAAATTTTTCGGGAGAGTATCAGCAAACAGCACATGCTTATACAGAAGAATTGTTTGGTACAGGTCACGTTTTTAAAGCTGGTACAATAGGCACATTGGCAGAAAAAACAGCATATGGTTTTGTAAAAAAATATTTTGATGGAAAAGAAATAACAGCTCATAATGCAGAAATTAACCGTTTGGTACAAGGTTGCACAGGTATTAAAAGAACAACAGGACAACACCCTGGTGGTCTTATGGTTGTACCAAGTGACCATGATATTTATGAGTTTTGTCCTATACAAAGACCAGCAAATGATATGAATTCTACCATTACTACAACACATTTTGATTATCATTCTATTAGTGGACGTCTTTTAAAATTGGATTTGCTAGGACATGACGACCCTACTGTAATTAGAATGTTGTATGATTTAACAGGAGTAAATCCTCAAAGCGTTTCATTGGGAGATAAAGGTACTATGTCATTGTTTGAGTCGCCTAAAGTATTAGGAGTAACATCAGAGCAAATAGGCTGCGAAACAGGTACATTAGGCATACCAGAATTTGGAACAAAATTTGTAAGACAAATGCTTCTTGATACAAAACCTAAAACATTTGCAGATTTATTAAGAATATCAGGACTTTCTCATGGTACTGATGTTTGGATAGGTAATGCTCAAACATTAATAGAAAATAAAGTTATTACATTAAAAGAAACAATTTCTACACGTGATAGTATTATGATTTATTTAATCAATAAAGGAGTAGAAAAAAAGAAATCATTTAAAATTATGGAAAAAGTAAGAAAAGGAAAAGGATTAGACGAAAATGACATTGCAGATATGAAAGCAAATAATGTGCCAGATTGGTATATAGACTCCTGCCAAAAAATAAAATATATGTTTCCAAAGGCACACGCTGCTGCATATGTTATGATGGCATTTCGTATTGCTTATTTTAAAGTAAATTATCCTTTGGCTTATTACGCATCGTATTTTACAGTAAGGGCGTGTGATGATTTTGACTATACTTCTATGTGCTTGGGAGAAGAAATAGCAAAACAAGCAATACATGACATTAATGCAAAAGGTATAGAAGCAACTACAAAAGAAAAAAATAAATTGACAGTATTAGAAATTGTTGTAGAATTTTATGCAAGAGGATTTCATTTTTTACCTATTGATTTATATGAGTCTGATGCAAAAAAATTTATTATAAAAGGAAATGGATTAATTCCTCCTTTTCATTCTTTGCAGGGACTGGGAGATACAGCAGCACAAAGTATTGTAGAGGGCAGACAAAAGGGAGGAGAATTTAAAACAATAGAAGAATTTAAAGAAAGAACTTCTGTAGGCAAAACACTTGTTGAATTGTTAAAAGAAAATGGTGTATTAAAGGGAATACCAGATACAAATCAGTTGTCATTATTTATGGATTAAACAAAAAAGAAAGTCCTGCTATGATATTAGCAGGACTTTTTTTAACAGTTTTCAAAATAGTTTTTTATAAAATCAATAACTTTTTTTTGATTGCCACAACGAGGACAAGTATATATACCACAATAATAAGACAATATTTTAATAAGATGTTCTTCTCCTAATATATATAATACATTACTTAACCAAACAAATGTATCGTCAAATGATATGTTATTCCATTGATTTGGCTGATATATAGCTGGTGTGATTTGGTTTAATTCTTGTTTGTTTGAAAAAGAAAATGATAATTGTTCATCACAATATTCACAGTTATCACACAATATATAAAATATGTCCCAAGCAGAAAGCACTAAAATATGAGCAAGATGTCTATCTCCTAATATTGCTAAAAGAGAAGTACAAAATCCTGATTTTTCAGCAGAGGACATTTGATTTAACAATTCCATATGCTCAAAGAAAAATTTTTTTGTTTTTTGTTGTAGTATAGAAACACTTTTTTCATAATTATCTAATATAGATTGTTCGATTTTATCTTCTTTAGAATGATTTTCTGGAATATCTGTTGCAATACAATAACCAACATTTGAAATGATGTAAAATTGTTCTAAAAAATTATTTTCGTATTGTTCTAGCAATGTTACAATATAAGGCAGAGCAATATATGTAGCATTATAAAAACTCATTTGATGACTTATATTTTCAAATAAATTTTCAAAAGCAATATAATAATCTGAATTTTCATTTTTTTTATAAAAAAGTTGTTTTTCATTTGTGAGTACTATAATATCGTCTTTTACACTTCCATAAGCTCCTTTGTACATATCCCATAAAGGGGAATTAAAATCTATTAAATTCATAATTGTTCCTTTCTATATTTATCTAGATGATGTTTACTATTTTTTTATATAGATAAATTTTAATATTGTGTCTGTATTTTTTTTATAATTTCATTTAGTGAAATTGGAGTATAATTTATTCTTTCTACAGACACACAATAATGTTGACTACTATATGTGTTAAACATTGGGGAATTGTGAACGTGTCCGAATATATTTGCATAGGGCATATTGCTGTTTATATACATTGGCATATGAGATAATATCCAAAATTCATTTAATATAATAGGCATATCATACACTTCTGTAAAACCAACAGAACGATAATATTCATTGCTATATTTGTCATGATTTCCTTTTATAAGATATTTTTTACCATTTAATTGATTTAATATAGAACATTCGTTTTTATCAGCACCAAAATCACCAATAACATAAACAATATCACTGTTTTTTACAGTACAATTCCACCTATAAATAATTTCATTATTCATTTGTGTAATACTTTGAAAAGGTCTATTTTCATATCTTATAATAGTTTGCTCTGAAAAATGAGTATCTGCAATAAAATATATGTTAGTCATATTACCACCTTATTTTTATGATTGATTTAAATAGGCTTCATCATCTACATCTAATGCTTCTACTAATAAAATTTCTTCATTTTTTTCTATAAATGTGTTCATAGTATAACTATTTGCAAAAAGGAAAACAGGTCTTTCAAATCTGTCATAAACAAGTGAACAACGAGAAGAAACATAATTTTTTAAATCAATGTCTTTTGAAACAGTAGGAGATACCCATCTTGCTACACTATAATCTAAATCTTCCATACGTACTTCTGAATTGTATTCATTTTTAAGACGATATTCAAATACTTCAAATTGTAACACTCCTACAGCACCAAGTATAATATCGTTATACTCATTGTGATAAACTTGTATTGCACCCTCTTGAGCCAACTGTGAAACACCTTTTTGAAATTGTTTTGCTTTTAAAGAGTTAATAGGGTGTACTCTTTTAAAAAATTCAGGTGGAAATGTAGGAAGTGGTTCAAAAAATATTTTATCTTTACTTGTAGTTAATGTATCGCCAATTTGATAATTACCTGTGTCATAAATACCAATAACATCACCAGCATAAGCTTTTTCTACTGTTTCCCTTTCATTTGCCATAAGTTGCGTAGATTGACTTAATTTGAATTGTTTTCCAGTACGAGAAAGTGTAACATTCATTCCTCTTTCAAATGTACCAGAGCAGATACGTAAAAATGCCAGTCTATCTCTGTGTGCAGGGTTCATGTTAGCTTGAATTTTAAATATGAAACCGCTAAAAAAGTCATCAGTAGGTTTTATTGCTCCTGTAGTTGTTTTCCTTTCGCCAGGAGCAGGTGACCAATCTAAAAAGTGATTTAAAAAGGGAACAATACCAAAATCTACTAAAGCAGAACCAAAAAATACAGGAGAAAGTTTTCCTTCTTTTATTGCTTGTAAATCAAAAGCATTTCCAGCACCATCTAATAATTCAATTTCATTACGAAGTATATCAATATTTGCTTCACTGATAATACCATCTAATTTATCACCATATACACCATTTGCACCTAAATCAATTACATCATTTTTTCTATATATATATACTTTGTTTTCTAATCTGTCATAAATTCCTTCAAATGTTAAGCCATTTCCTATAGGCCATGTGACAGCAGTAGAAGGCAGTCCAAGTGCATCTTCTAAATCTGCCATACAATCAAGAGGGTCTTTTGATTGGCGGTCTAATTTATTTATAAATGTAAATATAGGAATTTGACGCATACTACATACTTTAAAAAGTTTTTCTGTTTGTGCTTCAACACCTTTTGCTGCGTCAATTACCATAACAGCACTGTCTACAGATGTCAATATACGATATGTGTCTTCACCAAAGTCGTTATGTCCGGGAGTGTCCATAATAGAAACAACTTTATCATTATATTCAAATTGCATAACAGAAGAGGTGACAGAAATACCTCTTTGCTTTTCAATTTCCATCCAGTCTGATTTTGCAAATTTTTGATTTCTTCTTGCCTTAACAGTACCAGCCTCTCTGATTGCACCACCATGAAGAAGCAATTTTTCTGTTAATGTTGTTTTACCAGCATCAGGGTGAGAAATGACACCGAAAATACGTCTTTTTTGTATTATTTCTTGATTAACCATATAAATTAATTTCCTTTCTTTCTCTTTTTTACCATTATTCTATTGTAACCGAAATAATGAAAAAAGAAAACAATAATATGATATTTATAATGAATTTTTACAATAAAAAAGTCCCATTCGTTTTTATAAACTTTTGGGACTTTTATATTATTCTATATTTTCTACAATGTCCATAATATTTATAGCATCACCAGAAGGTTGTGATAATGCTTTTTGATCTGTGGCTTCCATAGTCATACCACAATTAAACACCATAGTTAGCATATTTGGTACACTTAAATGAAATGTTACAGTAGCAGTTGTATCATTTTGATTTGCAGATACTGTAATATAATTTGTACCACCTGTGCCAGCAGTAATATTCATGTCGTAACCAGAAATTTCGTTATTACTTTCTAAAAGTTTAATAGTAAAATGAATATCAGCACCATCTTGACTAAAATCGAATTGTGAAGTATATCCATCTGCTTGCTGTTGGAAAGAATTATCTCCAAAAAGTGCTACAAAACTGCCTATAGATTGTTGAAAATCGTTGTAATCGTTTACACTTGTTAATGGTACAGAAGCAAGTGCATTTTTGATATAGTATTCAAAATTAAAGTCATTATATTTTGTCGTTTCTACTAATTCAGAGAAATCAATGTCCATACCCATAGAAGAATAAAATTCATTTAAATCCATGTAGTACCAAGCATTTCCGTCCATATCTGCAAGAGCAAATAATGGAGATTGGAAATAAATTTTTGCTGTAGAAATATCTGTAATATAATTGATTTCTATATTTTCTAATGCGTTTACAACAGTATTTGCAATTTCTGATGTTTCTTCATCAGGTGCTTCTGTTGCAATATATTTTTTCAATCCTTCTGTGTTTAATTGCATTGCCATAGACATATTTTGTTTGTCTTGTTCTGAAATACCTTCAAATGTACCAGAACCTGTAATTGGCATCAGTTCTGCTGTAGTTTCATTATAAGGCATATTTAATTCAAAAGAAAAAGTACCTTTGAAAATATAAGGCTGTTGAGAGAATTTTTTGTTATATTCCATATAACGGTTCATAATAGAGAAAGAACCAGCATCTGCTAATAATTTGTCTGTGTCAATTAACAATGCTGTTTTTTGTTCTGCGTCCCAGCCTACTGGATAGTCAAATGCTTCTCCTAAAAAACGTATTGGTATGTAAGTATTTCCAGAAGAAATCACCATAGATGTTTCTAAATTTTTTTCTACACCATTTTTTATTACAGTAACATTTGTTTCTCCAGGGTGAAATTGTATTGTTGTATCGCCTCTTTGTGCTGTTGTTAAATGTTGTGTGTCGTCATAATATACTTCTGCACCCATTTGCTGCAATGTATCACGGAGAGGAACAAATACACGATTTTTGCGGTTGATAGGTTTTAAATTATCAAAAGCAATCATTTCACCATTAATTTGTAAATTCATATCATTATTTTCTTCTGCCCATGTTGTAACAGAAATACTTGCTGCTATAGTGAATGTGGTTAATATAGCAGTAAATTTTTTTAATATTTGTTTCATATAATTACCTCCTTTTACTATAAAATAATATAATATTAATATTATATTTTTATTAGTATAGCACAATAACATAATAAACACAATGAAAAGGATAAACAAAAAAAGCAGAAGTATAATACTTCTACTTTATTGTATTCTATTCTTTTAATATACCATTTCTATCTACAAGACGTGTAATAGCAGAAAAAATGCTATCATATAAATAATCATATCCTTTTTCACTTAAGTGTATGCCATCATATTGAAAAAGAGAAGTAAATTCTTCCTCACTTTCGTATTTTAATATAGAAAAAAAGTCAATCATAGTACAATGATATTGTTCTGCTACTTTTTTTATAATATCACAGTATTTTTCTACTCTATCTGTTGTAGTAAATGGAAAAAAATCTGTATCTACAACTGGAGGGGGTGTGATTAAAACAACAATAGGACGACAATGATGTAATCCTGTATGATTATTGTGATTTTGTATTTGCTCTATTATAGAACACATATTTTTTTCATATTCATAAGCAGTACGATATTGGTCTTCTACTAATGCACTATCATTAGAGCCTAAAAGTATAAAAACAATGTTAGGGTGATAATCTAAAACGTCTTTTTGTATACGTTGTAATGCTTCTCTTGTAGTATCACCATTTATACCACTGTTTATTATTTTCCAGTTGACAGAAGGATAACATTGAGGTAAAAAAGCCTCTAAACGCCTTGTATAAGTACATTTTTTGCTTACACCATAGCCAAATGTAATACTGTCACCAAAGGCAACAATTGTTGTTTGTATCATTTGCTGCTCCTCCTTATTTATATTATATTGATGTTATAATTCAGTGATAAAGAATAAATCAAGTAAGAAGGGCAAAAAATATTATATTTTCAATACTTTTAGGCACTTCTTACTTAAATATTTTATTTCAATTTATGCTTGTTTGTCCCACTCTTGTCCCACTTTTTCAAAATTTAGCTTTTGTTCTAATGTTTCAGCAGCCGCAATGTCGGCATCTATAAGAGCGTGGACATATCTATTTGTAGTGACTAAATTAGAGTGCCCTAAACGACTAGAAACGGTTTTGATATTTGTACCACTTGCAAGTAGTATTGTAGCCGAAGTATGACGAAGGGCGTGAAATTTAATGTGTGATAAAGCATTTTTTTGTAAAAAATATTTAAACCAATTTGAAATACTATATGGCGATATATAATCTCCTTTTTTATCTGTAAAAATCATATTATGTTTATTCCATTCCTTTTCAGAGGATAATTTTATTTCTAATTGTCTATTTCTATATTGTTTTAACATTTCTATCATATAGCTAGGTACTGCAATAATACGATTGCTTGTGTTATTTTTAGGTGATTTGATACCTTTTTCCCCTTTAATATTATATAAACTTTTGCAAATATTGATTTGATTTTTTTTCCATATCACGTCAGACCACTGCAAAGCGGCAATTTCCCCCTTTCTACAGCCAGTACATAATGCTAGGTGAATAAGTACCCTCCACATAATAGGCTCATTTTCTAGGCACTCTAAAAGCTTTTTAATACCATTTTCATCTAATATATCTGTATGAGTTGGGGCAGCTTTTGGGAAATTTAATTTTGTTGAAACAGATGGATTGTATTCTAAAAACCCCATTTTACAAGCAAAACAAAATAATGATTGTACAACTGCATAATATGTTTTTATAGAAGTTGCTGATATACTTTTTTCTGAAAGAGCATATATAAATTTTTGTAGGTGCATTGGTGTAACTTCTGCTAATTTTATATGACCCAACGCAGGTACAATATAATTTGTAATAATACTTTTATAAACATGATAAGTAGTAGGAGAAAGTGCCTTTTTCTGCATTTCTAAATAAATATCACAAAATTCATATAGTTTTATTTTATTGTCTATTTTTGTAACAATACCATTTTTTACTTTTTCTTCAAACTGTACAGCAATTTTATTTAATTCTTTTTCTATTTGACGTTCTGTCATTTTGTCATCTGGTTTCCATGACATAGAATTTACTACTTTTTTACCATAAAGGTCAGTACCGCAAAATACTCTAATTTGATAAGAGTTTCCTCTTTTTCTAATCGTTGCCATATTATATCAATCCTTTCTTGTTTAAAAAAACTTGAAATTGTAGGACGGCTTTGATATAATAATGGTGACTAAACTTATTATATTAATTCTTTTTTTAAAGTCCTTAGTGTGTTGTAGACATTAGGGACTTTATTATTTTATGGATAATTGATAAGTGCTTCCGTGCTTTACACGTTTGATTTCTCCTTTTTTTTCGTATTATACAATATTTGTGTTATAATAAATAAAAAAGGAGTGATAGTATGAAATATAAACTATATAAACTTGAAATAAAATTATTAATATATATTCTTTGTGATAAATTAGATTTTCTATTGTTTCGTCCTATTATACCTATGATAGTTATTGATAGATATATATCTTTTCTAAGGAAATTACAAAAGAATATACTTGATGATGTGGATAAAATTAATCAGCAATTTCGTTAACAGGTGTATTTTGTAAAATATTATCTGTTAATATAGTTGTTTGAGTTTCAATATTATATTTTTCGTTGTTTAGTTTTCCAGAAGGATTACTATCAAGATATTTTATTGTTGTAGTAATGATTTTTTCTATTTGTTCTAAATTTTCTCCATTATTTTCAACATTAAATCCTAATTCTTGATATTTTTTTAGTAAGCTTAGTCTAAATTCTTCTTTGTTTACTTCAGTTTGTTTCATTTTTAAGTTAATTTGATTATTTTTAAGTTTGTAGTATATAGTAGCACCATAATCAACTGTTGCAATGATTATTTTTATCAGTGCTGTTACTGCTATAATAGAAACGAATATTGAACCACTTTCTACCTTTTGTATGTAATAATCTTTTGGTTCATCTTCTGGCAAAAGAGCTTGTATATTAATAATCATATTTGATACAAGCTCAATATCTTTGCTCATAGTTATTAAATCAGAAGTTTTTTTATTAGATTGTATATTCAATTCTGTATACTCAGGATTATTTTGTATTTGTTCAGGTACTTCATTATATAATTCGGCTGCAATAGACTGAAAAAATGAAAAATTTAAATATAAAGTAATATAATAGTTATATGTTTCCTCAAATTTAATATGTACCTTATGAGCATAAGTAAATTTTGTGTAATCATTATTTTCATATGAACTAAAGTTATTGCACATAGTTATAAATTCTTTTGTATAATCCAAAAAATTTTTAAGTTGTTTATTGAGAGTATCTGAATAAAGACGTAAATGTGAAAAATTAGTTATTGTTTCAGTTGTTGAAAAAGAACATATAGTTATTTTTTTTGCTAAGTCAAAAATAATATTTAAGTAAGAAGTATCATCTTTAGGGACAAAAATGTCTTCAATGGAGATATTATTTTTGTAAGATAACTCGTCTTTTGATAAATTTAATATAATATTAGAATAGTTATATACAACTTCAGCTTTATAGTTTTCCAATGAAGTAGTGAATTGTTTTAAATCTTTAAAAAGGTTACTAAGTAATTCACAATCAGCAAGTATATTATTTAAAACCATTATATATTACTCCTTTCAAAATTTAACTTTTATTATATCTTTTCAGTTTTATCTTGCATTTCAAAAACAAAGTTCATAAATTTTGTTCTATCACGAGCCTCTAAAGAACGATATATATTTAGTATTTCTGTTTCTTCTTTTGATAGTTGTGTACTTTTATTAGTAGATGAAGGAACAGAAATAGAAGTATCCCCTTTTATAATATTGCCTTGTATAAAATTACTGTCGTTTATATCATTGATATTATTCACATAATGAATGTTTGTTTGTTCTTCAGTTTTCCCTATTAAATAATCTACTGAAACATTAAAATAGTCTGCTAATTTAGAAAGTGTACTTCCTTTAGGAACAACCCCTTTTTTCCATTTATTCATATTGCCACTACTCATACCCAATTCTTGAATTAAATTTGTCAGCTTAATACCTTTATTATCACATAATAATTTAAGTCTTTCGTAAAACATCAATAATCCTCCTTTAAATTAAAAAATATTCTTAAAGTGCAAAAAAAAGTATTGACAAACGCACTTTAGGAATGTATAATATAATCAAGGTTAAAGAAATTAACCTAATTATATCACAAAAAGGAGGTTTTCACAATGAATATAGGTGAAAATATCAGATTAAGGCGAATTTCAAAAAGAATGAGCCAAGAGCAATTAGCTCAAAAAGCGGAAGTTTCCGCTACTATGATAAGCTACATTGAAACAGGTTTGAAACCATTACCTTTAAAAACAGGTTATCTGATTGCAAAAGCATTGGATTGTACAGTAGATGAATTGATAGAAAAAGAATGTCAAATTATAGCAGAAAAATAAAGTAACAATGTCCAAGCGGTGCAACACAAAATATAGTAGGTTAGGAGGTGGAAAGGTGAGAAAAGAAAAAATCCATCAACCTTATAATAAATTTAAGGGATTTCTTAAAGAAAAGGAATTGACTTATTCAGATGTAGGAAAAGTATTAAATATTTCAGTAACAGCGGTTTTAAACAAAATAAATGGAGTTTCTGATTTTTATGTAGAAGAAGTAAAAACTCTACAATCTAAATATGGAATGGAATTATCTGTTTTCTTTAATTAAAAAAATAGATAGGTATTTTGCAATAACCTACCTATTTAGTAAATCCTATTTTCTTAATGTTAGATGATTTAAGTATATAGGACATTCTCCTTCAATATTGCATTTAAAATAATCTGAACATTTAAAAGAAAATGCTCGATAGTTATCAAAAGAACTACCTAATATAGGTATAAAAACATAATGTAAGCTAATTGTTTGTTCATCGTCTATAAAAGGACAGTATTCTGTATAACTTCTATCGAAAGGAAAACGAGTTCTAATCATAAATATCACCACCTTTCTATAAAACAATTCTTAATTGTGATATAAGAATTGTAATATAGAGAATAAGAAATGTCAATATATAGTTTTTAAAAATATAAACACACAATATATTGACAACTATCTTTATTGACATAAGATTTAGGTAAGCAAATAAAAATATGATTATCACATATTAAAAATAAAAAGGAGGAAAACAGATGAAGGAATTATTAGAAAGAAGTAAGCAAACACCTATTGAGATTTTATTGCAAGTAGATGGAGAAGGTAAGACGACAGCAAAAGCACTATATGAATTTTTAGGATTAAGCAAAAATAATTATACTAGATGGTGCAAAAAGAATATACTAGAAAATTCTTTTGCAGAAGAAAACGTTGATTTTTGGGCATTCCTCATTAATGAGGAATGGGGTGGACAGGCTACAACAGACTACAAACTAACAGCTTCTTTTGCCAAAAAGCTAGCTATGAGTTCACAGACAGAAAGAGGAGAACAAGCAAGAGAATATTTTGTAAAGATAGAAGAAAAGTTTAAAAAAGTAGTGAGCAAAAAAGCAACATCAAATGAAGAACAAAAAGCAAAAATGATGAGGGCAGAAGCAATGCTATTAAATGCCAAAAACAGAACATTTAAAACACTTATGCAGTCTATAGATAATAAAAAGTTGTCGCCCATTGCAATAGAAGTTTTTGGATTGAAAACATTAGAAGGTACATTTGGTGTTGATGTAGGTAATTATCTGCCCAAAATTGAGAAAACTTATTCAGCTACAGATGTGGGTAAAATATTAGGAATTTCTGCGAATATGGTAGGTAAAATTGCAAATGCAAATAATCTAAAAACAGAAGAATATGGCATATTTGCACTTGATAAATCCAGATATAGCAATAAAGAAGTAGAAAGTTTTCGCTACAATCAAAAAGGTGTAGACGCATTAAAAGAGTTTTGTATGAGTAAGTAACACAATTAGCAATAGTGTCCCAAGCGGTGCAACACGAAATATAGTAGGTTAGGAGATGTGGAAATGAAAGCAAAAGACATAAAAATCGTTGAGGATTACAAGGGAAATAAGTTTTTACAAGTTGACACTGATACACCTTATAAAGAGGAGAAAAAAACCATAGGTACTATAAAATTTGGAAGAAAAAATGGCAAACCATATTGTACAATTAGTAACAATATAGAAATCAGTCTAAAAAAAGAGGATAGGCGAACACTAAACGGTGTTATGTTCGCCAAGATTGTGTAGTTTTAAGTATAAGCAACAATGTCCAAGCGGTGCAACAAATCAAATAGTAAAAAGTCAGTAGGACGGCTTTGATAAAAAGGGAGGATTATTATGCAAAACATTAGCATTGATTTTATATCCCAAAATGATATTAGAATTAGTATTGATGGTAAAAAGCTAGAAAATATATCAAGTTTTTCACTAAAAATAAAGGAAGGTAAAAATCCGAAATGTGTTTTTGAGAAAAAAGCATTTAAGGAACAGAACCAACTAGAAGTAATAAAGGGTAATAAAGTGCCACAGCTTCGCACAATCAGAGAAGCGGTAGAAGCATTAAAGAAAGAGGATACAGAAACAGCAATTACAGAATATGCAGTGCGACAGTTAATTAATCAAAATAAAATACCTTTTTCTTTTAAAGGTAGGACTAAGGTTGTTGATTTAAATGTATTAAAAAGCTATTTCAGCGGTGAAGGAAAAACACCAAAAGTAATAAAGAGAAAGATAGAACCTGCATATATAGAACCTATATTTTAAAGGAGGAAATCATATGAAAATTGCAAGAGAATTAAATTTGAATGAAAGTTTAGAGGAGTTAGTACAGGAGAAGTTAGATGTGCTTCAAAATGAGAAAGCAAGAGTAGTATTTTATAAAGAAGAAGGCAAATGGCAGACAAATGTTATTGTGTTGCAAGAGGATAACACGGTAAGTGAAAGAGATTTGAAAACATTAAAATGGATAAAAAGTGTAGATGATAAAGCGTTAGTAATAGAAAAGCGTGACTTTAAAAAAAATTGGAAAGATGAACTTGTTACATTAGAAGAAATGGTTGGCACAATAGAATACAAATATAATCAGATGGATTGCCATAACAATATTGGTAAGTTTTTAGAAAAATGTGAAGAAATGCAAAAAAATCAGCCTACAACATTAAAATTTGACAAGAAGGAATTTTTGCAATCAAGATTAGGTGGTATGTTACACAGTCATATGGATATATTGCAATATGGAAATGAATATAAACCTAAATATAACATATTTGAAGAAATAACAGTTATAAAAGCAATATTAGCAGCAATAAAACAATGTTATGGTGTGACATATTATATTGCATTTAATCAAGATAAATGTGGCATTTTCTCACCAGATACGAATGATTGGTTATTTGAGTAATGAGTTAAATAATCACAATATATAGTGTCCAAGCGGTGTAACAAAAAATTAAGAGTAAAAGGAGATAGTAACATATGGCAACTATGGAAGGATTAAGAGAAATTGTAAAAGAAGGTTACAAAAAATGGGCAGAAGAAAATGAAAAAACAGCGAGTGAACTTAGAGCAATAAGCGAAGCAGCAAAAGAAATGACAGAAGAAGAAATAAAACAGTATTATGAAGAATTACAATTCAAATATTTTACAGCAAGTTTTTTGAAAACAAGCTTAAATATGTATGAAAAAATGCAAGAAGAAACACAAGAAAATATACAAAATGAGGAGTGATAAGGGGGAATGTTATGACAGATTTGAAAAGGCAAGCGGAAAAAATGGGCTTGCAGGTGGGCAGAAATGTCACAATATATCAAGCAGTACATAGAAATCAGACACAAAAGGAATATAAAAAGAAATATGACGCAACGGTAGAAAAGTTGTATCCATATGTTTTTACAGTAAAACAAAAAGGAAATGGCACTATAGAAAGCTTTCAGTATGGACAAGTAGTGTTGACAAAAGAGGTGAGATTGAATTAAAAAGATGTCATAACAATTAAAAATCTAATTTATGTAAAAAAAGAAAAGGAGCAGATATGTACCAATATGTGATATGTTTTATGGTGGTTGTGGTAGTAATGTGCGTTGTGGCAGATGTTGCCTTTCGCATAGAAATGAAACATTACAAAAAGAAATTAGCGAGGAAGTGGAATGTTGAGAAGGGTAGTACAGGTGATAATAGCGGTTATGATAGGCGTTAGTGTATTTATATGGGCGGAACAAGCAGCCTATAAGCAACGTGGCTATCAAGCATACGGCGGGGAGTACATATTAGCGGTAATAGCAGGTGTAGTAAGCTACTGTATTGCAGGGAAGGTATAAAATAAGCCCCTAAGGAAGTGGCTTTCCAAAAGGGGCTATAAAGTATACTACAGTATTATAGTAGCATAGAAAGGAGAAAAATGCAATGAAAATTACAATAGAATTTAATGAAAATGATATTGAAAAACACAGAAGCGAAATTGTGGAGGCATTACTTCAAATTACTGATATAGGTTATGTATCACAAACAGATATGCAAAAACCAGAACAAAAGCAGCCAGAAGTGGAAAAGAAACAAGCAAAACCAGTAAAACAAACTCCACAATATGATGTGGTAGACCTCCAAAAAGCAGCGTTTGAAAAGGCAAAACAGATTGAAAATGGTGTTGAGAAAGTGAAAGCACTGATTAAAAAGTATGGTGTAGAAACGCTCCCAGAAATGGACAAAAAGCATTATGAAGCATTTTTAAAAGAGTTAGAGGAGTTGGTATGATGGCGGAACACGCAGTACTATCGGCTTCTAGTGCCAAAAAGTGGCTAAACTGTACGGGCTCGGTGGCTATGGAGAGCGTCATGCCATATGAAGAAAGCGAGTTTGCAAAAGAAGGTACTGTAGCACACAAGCTAGGTGAATTGAAAATAAAAAGAGAGCAAAACGATATATCGTATGTGGAATATTGCAAGGCGGTAGAAGGACTTGAAATAGATGAAGAAATGCAATGTTACACAGAAAATTACAAAGATTTTGTGATAGAAAGGTATCATAATGCCCTACAAAAATGCAGTTATGTCACATTAGAACTAGAGAAAAAAGTAGATTATTCAAAGTATGCAAAAGAAGGTTTCGGTACTTCTGACGTTGTGATAGTGACAAGTGGCTATTTGGAGATTATAGACTTGAAATATGGCAAAGGCGTGAAAGTGGAGGCTCGAAATAATTATCAGTTGATGTTGTACGGCTTAGGGGCTTTAGAAGCATACGACTGGCTATATGATGTTAACACTATTGTAATGACAATATATCAACCACGTATAGATAATATCAGTACATTTGAACTGTCTAAAAGCGATTTGTGCCAATGGGGAGAAAGTATCAAGGATATTGCGGAAATTGCCTATAATGGTAATGGTATGTGTGTTGCAGGAAAACATTGTACAGAGGGATTTTGTAGGGCATTGCCAAAATGTAAGGCATTTTCGGAATACGTGGGTAGTATTGAGCAATACCAAGATAAAGCAATAGAAATGTTGTCAAATGATGAAATAGCAGAAATATTGTACAAAGTAGATGATTTGGTAAAATATGCTAAAAAAGTAAAAGAATATGTTTTGAAACAGATGTTGAATGGAGAAGAATTTACAGGCTACAAACTGGTAGAGGGCAGAAAAAGCAGGTGTTACAGTGTGTCGGATAGTGAAGTTGTTGCTATGCTTTTGCAAAAAGGGTATACAGAAGATATTGTATACAAAAAAGAATTGAGAAGTGTTGCGGATATGAAAAAGGTATTAGGGGCAGATTTTGATGGCGTACTAAGCGAATTTGTTTTAACAAAAAGGGGAAATCCTACTATCGCAACGCTTGAGGACAAACGCCCTTTGTACAACAGTGCGGAAAGTGATTTCAAGGACATAAATGTTGATACTTTTTGATACTAAAAATAAATTACATATAATATGAAGGAGGAAAAAATATGAGTATTAAAGTAGTGATTGGTGAGGTTAGATTTAGTTATGCGAATGTGTGGGAGCCTAAAAAAATGGAGGGCAGCGACGAGGTAAAATATTCCACCTGCGTGCTGATACCCAAAAGCAACAAAGACGCTGTTAGAAAAGTGATGAAAGCCATTGAGGAAGCAAAACAAGAAGGAATTGTGAAGTTCGGCGGAAAAATTCCTAACAATTTAAAATTGCCTTTGAGAGATGGTGACAAAGAAAGAGAGGACGACGAAAATTTCACAAATTGTTATTTTTTAAATGCAAGTTGTAAATTTGCACCTGGCGTTATTGACAGAAAAAAACAGCAAATAATAGATACAACAGAGTTTTACTCGGGCTGTTACGGCTATGTTAGTCTAAACTTCTATGCCTTTAACACCAACGGAAACAAAGGCATTGCGTGTGGTCTGAACAATATTATGAAAACACATGATGGAGAATTGCTCGGCGGTAGAAGTAGGGCGGAAGACGATTTTGCAGACATCAACATTGATGACAATGTAGAAGAAGGTTTTTACACAGTAGACGAAAATGATGATTACATATTTTAGTAGAAAAGCAAAGCCCCGCTTGTAACAAAGTGGGGCAATTTTATAAAAAGGAGTGATGAAATATTGCAGAATATGAAAAAATACAAAAATTGGGTATGCCATAGAAACAAAATACCCATTGACCCCAATACGGGACAAAATGCCAAAAGCAATGACCCAAATACTTGGGGGACATATCAACAAGCTAAAATGCTTATGGAATGTGACAAAAGTATAAGCGGTTTAGGTTTTATGTTTTCTAATACGCCCTATGTGGGCATAGACATTGACCACTGTATACAAGATAAAAAGTTTAGCGATTTATCACGTGAAGTCATTACCACAGTTCAAAGCTACACCGAAATTAGCCCCAGTGGCACGGGCGTACATATCATTTGCAAGGGCAAATTGAACGGTGCGGGGAGAAAAAATAGTGAATTGGGACTTGAGATTTACGATACGGGTAGATATTTTACAGTGACAGAAAGGGCTTTGAAAAATTTTAAAATAATAGGAGAAAGACAGCAGGAAATTGACAGCATTTGTGAAAAATATTTTACAGAAAAAAAGCCCCAAACTATGCCAAAACAACAAGCCATAAGCTATTTAGAGGACGAAAAAATAATTGATATGGCTTGTAGAAGCAAAAACGGTGTGAAGTTTTTTGATTTGTATGAAGGAAATTGGCAAGCCTATTATAAAAGTCAATCTGAAGCGGATATTGCACTTTGTAACATTTTGGCTTTTTGGACGGGCGGTGATGGTGACCAGATGGACAGAATGTTTCGTGCAAGTGGCTTGATGCGTGACAAGTGGGACGAAAGACACGGCTTACAAACTTATGGCGATATGACCATTACAAAAGCGATAGACGATTGTAATATTTTTTACGACCCTACCGCTATGCAAAATAACGCCATTAATAAGGTAGAAACACCATCAAATATCCACCAAAACGAACAAAATCAAGCCCAAAATGCAGAAAACCCGCCCGAAATGCAGTCAAATGAAGCGGAAAATGCAGAAAACGAACGCTTTCTTGATAGATTTCATAAGTTTAATGGCAAGGGACAGATAACGGGCGTGTTTGATGCCGAAATTGCAGAACATATTATACAGACAGAATACATTATATGCGTTAGAGGTGTGATGTATTTGTATCAAAATGGTGCGTATCGTGTAGATAATGACGGAAATTTCATCAAAAATATCATACAAAGTTTGATTTATAAAGAGTTTCAAAATTCTCATACGATAAACAGAATTTACAACTTGATTGCTATGCAGTCTTGTATACAAAAGAGTTATGCAGATGTCAATAAATATCCTAGTAGTTGGATAAATTTTAAAAATGGTATGCTTAATGTTGAAAATATGGAGTTATTGCCTCACGACCCGAAATATTATTCTATGAACCAGATACCGCACGATTTTAAACAGATTTATAAACAAGATTTGCATAAATATCCACATTCTCAACACTTTCTTAAAACTTCCCTTGATGTGCCAGATATTGATACAATTTTCCAGTATATGGGTATCTGTATGACACATAGTACAGCGTATCAAATATTTTTATTGCTAAAAGGTGAAGGAGCAAATGGAAAAAGTGTACTAATAGATATGTTTCATGCGGTGATAGGAGAGCAAAATATTTCAAGTTTGTCTATGGAAAAACTCACGCAACGCTTCTTTTCATCGCAATTACTTTTTAAATTGTGTAATACTTGTGCGGATATTTCCAAAATTACTATAGATGATGATGCAGAATTGAAAAAAATTATAGGTAGTGATGTCATACAAGCGGAATTTAAGGGCAAAGATAGCTTCACATTTAGACCATACGCCAAAATGCTTTTTAGTGCAAATAGATTTCCTTATGTCGATGATAAATCTGAAGGATTTAAAAGACGTTTGAGAGTAGTTGAAATGAATAAAAAACCACAGCAGAAAGATATTTATTTGAAAGAAAAAATGTTGAATGAGTTGGATTTTTGGATATGTATGGCAACAACAGGGCTTAAAAAGGTGCTTGGGCAGAATGACATATATGAAAGTGAAAATAGCAAAAAGGTAAGAGAAAATATACATAAAGAAAGCGATAGTGTATATGCTTTTATTGAAGATTGCTTGATAATAAAAGAAGGACATAATGTTAAACGTTCTGAAGTATTTAGGGAATATGATGATTATTGTGCTTATTATGAACGTGTTAGAGTGAAAAAGAAAACGTTTTTTGATGAACTGAAAGCGAAAGGTTTTGAGACAAGTAGGAACAGAGAAGGCTATGTGATATATAAAAATTTTGATTTTTCACAATGGAGATATGAAGAGCAAATATATTGTCCTAAATCAAAATGACTATAGTAAGTAACGACAAAAAGTGATGATAAAAATGAAATATGAATAGCAAGAGTATTATATAAAATATATTATTTTAAAAAATGACTATAGCAAGTAATGATAAAAATAATAAAATGATGATAAAAATGACGACAGATTTTTTTTAAAAATATCATCACTGAAAGCCTTGATATTACTAGGTTTTTGAAACAATGATGACAAAACTGATAAAATTTTTAGGTGTTTTGTATATTTTAAAAAACGATATATAAATCCATATATTATAAAAAAAAGAGGATAGCAAAAATTTTTGTCGTCATTTATACATTAAAGTGTTAAAGCAAAATGACCCTATGGATTGTGGGCTAAAAGGAGTGTGGAGCAATGAGAGAAAAGTTAATTGAGCAATATTTTGTAAAGAAAGTGAAAAAGGCAGGAGGGTTGGCGTTGAAGGTAAATTCTACCAGTATGAAGGGATTGCCCGACAGAATGGTGCTACTACCGAATGGAGTGTTATTTTTTGCGGAAATCAAAGCGACGGGAAAAAGGGCTAGGGCGTTGCAGAATTTCGTACATAAAAAATTGAGGGGGCTGGGGTTTGCTGTTTACGTCATAGATAGTTATGAACAAGTAAAGGAGGTTTTGACGAAATATGAAATTTATACCGCACGACTACCAGAAAATGGCAATACAGAAAGTGCTTGATACCCCTAGAGTTGGTTTGTTTTTGGATATGGGACTAGGCAAAACCGTTATTACATTGACTGCTATAAACGAGTTAATGTATTGGAATTTTGAGATAACAAAAGTTTTGGTAATTGCACCGCTGAGAGTGGCAGAAGATACTTGGAGCAGAGAGTGCCAAAAATGGGAACATCTCAAACATATTAAAATCGTGAAAGTTTTGGGAAAAGTGACACAAAGAGAAAAGGCACTTTGTGACAATGGTGACGTTTACATTATCAATAGAGAAAATATTGTGTGGCTGGTAAAAGAAATGAGCAAAAAAGGGAATAATTGGTATTTTGATATGGTAGTCATTGATGAATTAAGTAGCTTCAAATCCCCTAAATCGCAACGTTTTAAGGCACTGAAAAAATACATACCGCTGTCTAAAAGAGTGGTCGGTTTGACGGGAACCCCTGCCCCTAACGGCTTTATGGACTTGTGGAGCCAACTCTATTTGATTGATGGGGGCGAAAGGCTCGGTAAAACATTGACGTATTACAGAGAGCGTTATTTTGTGCCAAATCAAAGAAATGCTACTACAATATTTAATTACACTATCAAAAAAGGAGCGGAAAATGCCATAAAACAGCAAATTTCTGATATTTGCGTGAGTATGCAAGCAAAAGATTGGCTCAAATTGCCCGCTAGAATGGATTTGATAGAGGCAGTGACATTTTCGGAATGTGAAAGAAAACAGTACGAATTGTTCGAAAAAGAAAGTTATTTGCAGTTTTTGGAACAGGAAATCACTGCAAATACTGCTACAGCATTGACAAATAAACTACTACAATATTGCAATGGTGCGGTATATACACAAGATGGCGGTCGTGTAGAGGTAAATCGTAAAAAATTGGAAAGATTGGAAGAAATCGTTGACACCGCAAACGGACAACCTATATTGTGCTTTTATAATTTTAGGTTTGATTGTGACAGTATAATAAAAAAATTTCCTTTTGCCGTGAAATTAGAGGGAGAAAATGATATAAAAAATTGGAATGATGGCAATATTCCTTTGCTTCTGGTGCATCCAAAAAGTGCAGGGCACGGGCTGAATTTACAGCAAGGCGGTAATATTATAGTATGGTTTGGGCTGAATTGGAGTTTAGAGTTGTATCAGCAGGCTAACGCCCGACTTCACAGACAGGGACAGCAAAAAGCGGTGATTATACACCATTTGATGGTAGAAGGCACTATTGAAGAAAGAGTTTTTCAAAGCCTACAGAAGAAGGAAAACGTACAGGAAGGGCTTTTGCAGGCTTTGAAAGTGAAGTATGAAAGACAAAACCTTGAGGGCTAGCCCTCAAACTCCTACAAGCCTTTGAAAAGGCTTGAGCGAAACTTTAAAAGCGAAACATGCGTTTCGCTAAAAACTTTTGCTTTTGTAATAGTATATCATACAGTATTGTGATAAACAATAGGAGGCGGAATTTATGAAAGCAAAAGAATATTTACAGCAATTACAAAAATTGGATATTATAATCAATCAAAAATTACAAGAATTGTACGAATTGAAAAAAATGGGTGGTATAAAGTGTATAGATTATACAATGGAAAAAGTGCAAAGTAGTCAAAAACATTGTGCTACTTTTGAAAATGTTTTGATAAAAATAATAGATATGAAAAATGAAATCAATGCTGAAATTGATAGATTTATTGATATGAAACATAACATTATCAATCAGATACAATCATTAGAAAGCTACATATTTATAGAACTACTTTATAAAAGGTATGTGGAGTACAAAAGCCTAGAAGTGATAGCGGTAGAGATGAATTATACATATCAATATATTAGAAAGTCGCACAAATATGCCTTAGAAGAATTTGAAAAGTCAACAAAAATCAACACCAATATGTGATATAATGGTAGTATGAAATATTGGGAGTAGTCAAAGGGCTATTCCCTTTTATTATTTATTTTGTTAGGAGGTGTGGCACATGACAGCAAAACAAAAGCGTTTTTGTGAAGAATACCTTGTTGATTGCAATGCCACACAAGCGGCTATTCGAACGGGGTATTCTAAAAAGACAGCGAGAGCAGTAGGACAAAGATTGTTGACAAATGTTGACATTAAAAAATATATAGAGCAGCAGCTTCAAAAGCTGAAAAATGAGAAAATCGCCGATGCACAGGAAGTGCTAGAGTATTTGACTTCCGTTATGAGGGGGGAGCAGAAAGAGCAAGTCGCTTTGTTGACGGGGGAAGGCGTACAGGATTTGGTGCAAAAAGATGTTTCAGCGAAAGACAGAATAAAAGCCGCTGAACTTATAGGCAAACGCTATGCTTTATTTACGGAAAAACTAGAATTGCAAGGCGAAACAACGATACAGATTGTGGACGACATACCAATGCAAGAAGGCGATACTGTTTGATTAGTTTAAAACAGCTTATAGCACCATCATTTTATGAAATTCATAACGATTTGAAACAATTTCGACATACCCATTATTGGCTGAAAGGTGGCAGGGGTAGCACAAAGTCATCGTTTATATCACTAGAAGTGATACTCGGTATGATGAAAGACCCTCAAGCGAACGCTGTTGTACTAAGAAAAGTCGGTCAAACGCTTCAAAGTAGTGTTTTTGAGCAGTTGCAATGGGCGGTGTCGGCACTAGGCGTTGAAGCGTATTGGCAAAGCAAAATTAGCCCTATTGAAATGAAGTATGTTGCTGACGGACACGAAAATAAAATTGTATTTCGAGGGGCTGACAATCCTAAAAAAATCAAATCTATCAAATTTAGTAAAGGCTATTGTAAGTACATTTGGTATGAAGAGGTTGACGAATTTGCTGGTATGGAAGAAATTCGTACTATCAATCAGTCGTTGTTGAGGGGCGGTAGTGATTTTGTGGTGTTTTATTCCTATAATCCGCCTCAAAGTCAGTCAAATTGGGTGAATGAGGAAGTGTTGCAGAAAAGAAACGACCGTCTAGTACATCATAGTACATATTTGACCGTGCCGCCTGAATGGCTGGGGGAGCAGTTTTTGATAGAGGCGGAGCACCTCAAAGCCGTGAAACCGCAAGCCTATCAACATGAATATATGGGCGAAGTTACCGGTACGGGCGGTGAAGTTTTTACCAATTTAACACTTAGAGAGATTACGGATAGTGAAATCAGTCACTTTGACCATATCGCTAGGGGCATTGACTGGGGCTATGCCGCTGACCCTTTTCACTATACTGTCAATCATTATGATAAAACAAGAAGGCGTTTGTATATCTATTATGAAATTCAAATGCTGAAATTGAGCAATAGAAAGGCAGCGGAATTGGTGAAAAAAGAGAATAGATGGAATGATGTTGTAATATGTGACAGTGCAGAGCCAAAAAGTATAGCAGAAATGTATAGCTATGATTTAAGGGTATTGAAAGCAAAAAAAGGTTCTGATAGTGTGCAATATGGCATAAAGTGGTTGCAGGATTTGGAAGAAATTGTAATTGACCCTAAAAGATGCCCTAACACCGCTAGGGAATTTTTGGAGTATGAACTCGAAAAGGACGCAAACGGTAATTTTAAAGGCTGTTTTCCAGATAAAAACAATCATAGTATTGACGCTGTACGCTATAGTCGTGAGTTCGATATGAGAAATGTTAAAATTGGATAATATTTGACCTAAACAAGTCGAAAAACTGTTCTTTTTTTATGCTCAAAAATATTAAGGTAATCACTAGAAAGGAGATTTTAAAAATGAACTGGCTAAAAGAATTGTTGGAGAAAGAGAAAGATAGTCAAGAACTAGAAAAACAAATAGCCGAAAAGCTAAAACAGGAGTATGTGCCTAAAGCCGATTACGATGCGGTTGTGGTTGCTAAGAATGGCTTAGAGGGGCAGATTGCTCAAAGGGACAACGACATAAAGGCGTTGAAGGAAGGGGCAAAAGATAACAAGGATTTGCAGAAAAAGTATGATGAATTGCAGGAAAAATACAAAACAGACACCCAAAATCTACAAAAACAATATCAAGATAGTCGCAAAAATAGTGCCATTGATATGGAGATTATGAAGGCAAAAGGTAAAAATACTAAAGCAATAAAGGCATTGCTAGATATGGAAAATATCACGTTAAAAGAAGATGGTACGCTTATAGGGCTTGACTTGGAAGGGCTCAAAAAGTCCGATGGCTATTTGTTTGAAGTGGAACAAACACATAGACAGGGCATTGATGGCGGTGTTGGTAGTGGTTTTGGATATGAGAGCAAAAATAACAACAAAAATACATTTGCAGAAAGCGTATTCAGAACATTAGGAATAAATCAAAATAAATAAGGGAGGTATCAATTATGGCGAATACTTTAGAATTTGCAAAAAAATACGTACCAGTGTTAGATGATTGTTATAAACATTTGTCTAATACGGCAAATATGGACGCAGGAAAAAAAGTTGATTTTACGGGAACAAATGAGGTAAAAGTGCTTATTACAAATGTAGATGGCGGTATGGGTGACTACTCCAGAATAAATGGTTACCCTAAAGGCGATGTTAGTGCAACATGGGAAACATTAAAATTGACAGAAGAAAGAGCAAAGGAACTTAATGTTGATAGAATGGACAATGAAGAAATGGAAAATGTTTTTGGTATTCTCACAGCAAGATTTATGGAAGATTATGTTGTGCCAGAATTAGACGCTTTTCGTTTTGCGAAGTATGCAAGTGCAAATGGCATTACAAAAGCCACACCAGCAATATTGACAAAAGATGACATTATAGCAGAAATTGACGAAGCTATAAGACAATTAAATGCTGATGAAATACCTATTGCAGGAAGGGTGTTGTACATCAATAGCAACTTACAGCCGTTGTTAAATAGTGCTTTGCCTAGAAGTTGGAGTAGTCAAGGCAGTGTTAGTACACTATTGACAAATTACAATGGTATACCTATTAAATATGTGACACCTTCTAGGTTTTACAGCGAAATTGAATTAAATGATGGTAGCACAGCTTGGGGTTACAAAAAGTCTGAAAATGGTAAAAATATCAATTTTATGCTGATATATCCAGAAGCAATATTGCAAGTAGTAAAATTTGCTTTACCTAAAGTGTTTACGCCAGACGAAAACCAAGACAAGGATATGTGGAAATTTCAGTTCAGAATATATCACGATGCCTTTGTATATGAAAATAAAGCGAAGGGCATTTATTTGCATACTGCAACAAATTGATGGGGGTGTTATGATATGAAAGTGTATAAAAATGGTATTTGTAGGGAAATTGACCAAAAAAGAGAACAAGAATTTAGAGAAAAAGGATATACCATAGAAGGAAAAACGACTACTGATACTGTAGAGGTGTTGAAACAAGAAAAGGAAGTGTTAAAAGCAGAAAATGAAGCACTAAAAGTTGAAAAGGAAGCATTAAAAGTTGAAAAGGAAGCATTAAAAGTCGAAAAGGAAGCACTAAAAGTTGAAAATGAAGTGTTAAAAGCAGAAAATGAAGCATTAAAAGCACATACGGGCGGTGAGGAAAATGCTGACACAGGCGGAGAGATTGGAGAAACTAAAGCTACTACTAGGGGTAAAAAATGAAGAAAAAGACAATATATTGTTATTTGTGATAGATAAAGTAAGTGATATGGTGTGCAACTATTGCAATATAAAACAAGTGCCTAAAGGGCTTGAAAATGTGTTGTTGAATATGGCAGTAGATTTGTACAGAGCAGAAAGTTTAGGACAGGAACAGGCCGAAGGAAATGTAAAAAGCATTACAGAAGGTGATGTGACAGTGTCATTTGCTTCTGCTAGTGCTATCAGTGAAAATAGTGGTATGCAGTTTTTGAAAAACTACACGGCACAACTAAATAGATATAGGAGGTTAGGCTGGTGAAGTATTCTGATTTGGTGAAAAAGCATATTGAAAAGTTGTACGATGGTGTTTGTACTATTATGTATTATGAAAAAAAACAGGGGATTATTAACAACACAATGTTAGCAATCAAAGCGAAAAATGTAAAATGTAGATTAAGTTATAAAGATGATAATGCAGTAGTACAAACAGAAAGCGTTGCAAAAGTGTCACGAACAATAAAGCTGTTTTTGCCACCAGATACTGAAATCAAAGAGGGTTGCAAGGTGATTGTGACGCAAGAAGGTGAAACAAATGCTTTTATTTGTGCGGGAAAACCGCTTAACTATGGCAGTCATAAAGAGGTTGTGTTGGAGTTAGAAAAGAGGTATGCTTAATGGCAAATTGGGGACAAGTAGATTTTTCGGAATTGGTGGCGTTGAGAGATAAATTTCAAAATTTGCAAAATATAATAGATGATTTTTGTATACAAGTTACACAAGAAATATCACAAGATTTTGTTAAGGCTGTTATAGCAAAAACACCCGGCGGGCAAACAGGTGCACTAAAAAATAATTGGGTAAGCAATATTATAAAAGAGGGTAATATATATAAAATTGAAGTGATAAATCCCTTAAAATATGCGGAGTTTGTAGAGTTTGGGCACAGACAACAACCAGGTCGATATGTAAAAGCAATAGGAAAAAGACTAAAAAAGGGCTGGGTAGAAGGAAAATTGATGCTAACCATAACAGAAAGAGATTTACAAAGAAATTTAGATAAAATCATAAGAGAAAAAGTAAATGCGTTTATAATGGAGGCGTTGCAGTAGTGGTAAATCAGTTGACTATGGCAATCGCTAGAGCGATAAAAGAGCAATTTCCACAAACAGATATTTTTACGGAACAGTTAGAGCAAGGATTTGAAAGTCCTTGCTTTTTTGTTTTGTGCATTAGCCATAAAGAGCACGATAGGCTTGATGTAAGATTTTTGACGGAACATACATTTTGTATTTCTTATTTTCCACAAAAAGGAAATCAAGAATGTTGGGAAGTACAGTCGAAATTAAATAGACTATTGGAATTGATTGCACTTGACGATGGTTCACTTGTGAGGGGTACAAACAGAAAAGGGGAAATTCATGACAATGTATTGCATTTTTTTGTAGATTATGATTTCTATATGCTCAAACGAAAACAACCAGACGAATATATGGAGGTGTTGAATGTTTATGAAAAAACTAGAAACGGTAGAAAATGAAAAGCAACAAACAAAACAACAAAAACTGTATACAAAACAAAATGTGTTACAAAGTAAGAGGTTTGAAGCATACAAAGATATTTTCACTGTAAAGCTGAAAAAGGATAAATTGTATAGTATGAAGGAATTGGAAGAAATAGAAAAAACGATGAAGCAAAAAGGAAAACAAGAAAGAAAGGAGCAGTAATTATGGCGTTAGGTGGAGGAACATTCACGGTACAAAATAAAATATTGCCCGGTGCGTACATCAATTTTGTATCGGCGGCAAATGCTTCTACAACATTGTCTGATAGGGGCGTTGTGGCAATGCCTTTTGTGGCAGATTGGGGCAAAGAAAATGAGGTCATAGAAGTCACAAATGAAGAATTTTTCAAAAATTCAGTGAAGTTATTTGGCTATGACTACACACACCCACAAATGCAGATGTTTAGAGAAATATTTAAAAATGCTAAAAAAATGTACGGCTATAGGCTCAATAGCAATGCCCAAAAAGCCCAAAATGCCTATGCAACAGCGGTGTGTGGCGGTACAAGAGGAAATGCTATTACAATAGTGGTAGAAAATGATGTCGATGTAGAAAACGGCTTTATTGTTAGGACGCTTTTGGATAATGTAGAGCAAGATAGACAGACGGTTTTGACTGCGGAAGAATTGAAAAACAATGATTTTGTGACATTTCAAAAAGAGGTAACGTTAGAAGCTACTGCAGGGATACCACTAACAGGTGGTACAGATGGGGAAGGTAGAACGCCCCAAAATTATCAAAAGTTTTTAGAAAAAATAGAAAAATACAGCTTTCACGCACTGGGTTGCAATTCTCCAGAAAAAGAAATCGTTGATTTGTTTATTGCGTTCACAAAAAGAATGAGAGAGCAACACGGCGTAAAATTTCAAACAGTGGTATACAGGGCAGAAAATGCTGATTATGAGGGTGTAATATCTCTTGAAAATAAGTTGTTGAATGTGGATTATAACTTATTTGGTGACTTTTCACTTGTGTATTGGCTTACAGGGGCAGTTGCTGGTTGTGCCGTGCAAAGTAGTCTAACAAATAAAATTTATAATGGAGAATATGACATTGATACAGATTATACACAAACACAATTAGAGCAGGTGGTAGAAAATGGTAAATTGATATTTCATAAAGTTGGTGACAATGTGTGTATATTAAAAGACATTAACAGCCTTGTGACGCTCACAAAAGAGAAAAACCAATATTTCCAAAGTAATCAAGTGGTTAGAGTGCTTGACCAGATAGGCAATGATATCGCTAGTATATTCAATAGTAAATATCTGGGAAAAGTGCAAAATAACTATGCAGGACGTATTGCTTTTTGGAATGATATTGTAGATTTTTACAACAAGCTACAAAGAATAGAAGCAATTACTGATTTTAATGCAGAGGATATTGTAGTAAAACAAGGAGAAAGTAAAGAGAGCGTTGAAGTAACAACATATGTCACACCAGTACAGTCTATGGAAAAATTGTATATGACAGTAATAGTAAGATAGAGATATTAGGGATTTTGTCCCTAATACCCTACAAGCTTTTTGAAAAAAGCTTGACAAAAACTTTTTGAGAAAAACTGGCGTTTTTCTATATTTTTTTTAGCGAAACATACGTTTCGCTTTGAAAGTTATTTGTTTCTTTCTTTCAAGGCTCACCGCCAAGATAGGCGGACGCCGCTAGGTGGCTTTTGCGTAGCAAAAGTGATAAAAAGAAAGAGGTTGTTAAGGTTTTAATAGAAAGGAGAATAAATATGGCTTTTCATACAATGCGTGCAAAGGATAGTATAGCAGGTAGTAGCGGAGAATGTTATGTTTTGATTGATGGTAGACGTATCAATTTTATGTCCGCTGTAAAAGTAGAAGCAACCGTTGAAAAAATAAAAGTAGAAGTGCCTATATTGGGGCAAAGAATGAAGGGAAACAAAACAGTAGGTGCAAAAGGTACCGGTACGGCTACATTTCATTACAATACTTCAATATTCAGAAAAGCTATGAAACACTTTGCCGATACAGGGAAAGATATGTATTTTGATATGATAGTGACAAATGACGACCCTACCAGTGCCGCAGGCAGACAGACTACAATATTAAAAGGCTGCAATTTAAACAAAACCGTTGTAGCAAAAGTGGACGCCAACAACAACAACTATTTAGAAGAAGAAATTGATTTCACTTTTGAAAGCTGGGATATGCCAGAAGAATTTAACGAATTAGAAGGAATGTGAAAGGAGCAATACATATGAATTTAAGTGCATTTTTAAATCCAATAGAAAAAGAAAACAAAAAGGTAGTAGTGAGTGATAGATTTGTAGAAAATGGCAAGCCTGTAGAATGGGAAATTAAAACAATATCAGAAGAAAAAGAAGAAGCCATTAGAAAAAGCTGTACTATAAAGAAAAAAGGCAAAAATGGTGCTATGGAAAAAGAACTTGACGAAAATTTGTTTAATGCAAAAATGGCAGTAGAAAGTATAGTATATCCAGATTTGCAAAATGCAGAATTGCAAGACCATTATAATGCCTTAGGGGCAGAGGATTTGCTCAAAAAAATGCTTACAAGTGGAGAATATTGGTCATTTGTGCTTTTTATACAAGAATTTAACGGCTATGGTAAAACACTTGATGATATGGTGGATGAGGCAAAAAACTAATGAAAGAGGGCGACGCAGAAACGACTATTGCATATTTATGTTTTAGAGAGTTTCATATGTTGCCCTCTACATTTGTAAATTTGCCCAGACAAGAAAAAGCAATGATTGTTGCATTTGTAAAGCAATGGGCAGAGGATTGTAAAACACAACAAAAACAGTTCAAAAAATAAGGAGGTGAGGGTATGAGTGTTATTGATGAAGTGCTTGCTTATGTGGATAGGCAAATCGGTAAGAGTTACAGCCAATCAAACAGATACGGCAAAAATAGTTTTGATTGTTCTAGTTTGATATATAGGGCGTTTGATGCTGCAGGGGTGAAGCTGATACATAAAGATACAGGTGGTAAAGTAGATATTAGTAGTAATGAATGTTATGCAAAAGGTTTTGAATTGGTTTATCCGGATAGTTATGCTAAAATTGGTAAAAATCTGCCCTCCCCTTCTAACATTACTGAAAAATATCAAGCGGGTGACATCATTTTTTGCTGTACAGATAATTCCACAGCGAGGGCAAATAAAATTACACACGTTATGATAGTAAATCAGTACGGCGGCATTACCCACGCCGCCAACCCTCGTGATGGCGTTGGTAAAGTGGGAAAAAATACATATTCTACTAAAGTTTGTGCACTGTTGCGGTATCAAGGAGAAGGTTATACAGGTAGTGGCGGCGGTTCTGGTGGTTCTGAAAATGCTTCAGAAAGCAATAACAAAGAAATTACATCTATACAAATTGTGTATGGTGAGGATAACAAGCCCGTTGCAAAAGCAAATGATGAATTAAAAGGCATTAGGAAGTTAACGAGGAATGCTCGTGAACTGCTTATTGAACACAAAGGCAATGTTATGTTACCTATTGCTTGCGAGAGTGTAACAGTAGAATTTAGTAGAAGAAGCACCGCAGGAAAATTGCAATGTAAAGTGTTAAAAGATGACAAATTAGACTTTCACGAAGGCGATGCGATAAGTTTTCAAGTCAATGGCACGCCTTATTTTTATGGGTATGTTTTCCAAAAATCAAGAGTGGGTGACGGCATTATTAACATTATTGCGTATGACCAGTTACGTTATCTCAAAAATAAAGATACTATGATATTTGGCGGAACGGCTACAGAATTATTGCAATTAATAGGTAAGAATTTTTCATTAAAGCTAGGAAGTGGCGTTGAAAATACTGGTTTTTCGGCTCAAACAAGGATATTTGACAACAAAACACTTTTTGATATGTTAGAAGAAATACTTGACGATACGTTAATTGCTACAGGTAAAAATTTTGTACTTTATGATGATTTTGGTTTTCTATTTTTGAAAGATATGGAAAATATGGTACTTGATGACTTTTTGATAAACGACAGTAATATACAAGATTACAGTTATACTACTAGCATTGACAGTGATACTTATAACAAAATCAAACTTGCCTATGACAATAAAGAAACAGGTGTGAGGGAAGTTTTTCAGACGCAAAATGATGAAAATATGGGGAATTGGGGCACGTTGCAGTATTATGAAAAAGTGAGTAGTAAAGAATTGGCAAAAGTGAGAGCGGAAGCCTATTTGAAAATATATAACAGAAAGACAAGAAATTTACAGATAAAAGGAGCGTTCGGTGACATTAGAGTGAGAGCTGGCACGGGAATTTATGTCAATTTGGACATAGGTGACATTGTGCTAAACAACAGAATGTGGGTGGAAAAAGTCAAGCACACGTTCGAGCAAAATTTACATACTATGGATTTGACATTAAAAGGCTGGGAATTTGTAGAGTAAAGACAAAGACAAAGACCTTGAGGCGTTGCCTCAAACTCCACTTCCTTTTTGGAAAAAGAAAGCGAAAAACTTTAAAAGCGAAACGTGCGTTTCGCTAAAAAATCTAATAGAAAAACGCTAGTTTTTCTCAAAAAGTTTCGCTCAAGCCTTTTCAAAGGCTTGTAGGGTTTTAGGGACAAAGTCCCTAAGGTCTTAAAGCTTTAAAGTCTTAAAAGTAGGTGATGTTGTGGCAAATGAGGAATTATTTCTAAAAATAATAAAACAAGCGGCACTTGATGCCGTGCAAAATAGTAGCCCGTGCGATTTCTGCATTGGTGTGGTTGTAAGTGAAAGCCCTTTGTCTATACAGCTAGACCAAAAATTGACGCTTACAGAGGATTTTTTACTTTTGACAAGAAATGTCACAGATTACACCATTACTATGGTTGTAGACCATACTACAGAGCCCGAAATGGGCGGTAGTTGTGGGGAACATTGCAGAGAACACAGTCACGATTATATAGGAGAAAAAGAATTTATAGTCAAAAATCATTTGACGGAAGGCGAAAAAGTTGTACTTGCAAAAATGACAGGCGGTCAAATGTTTATTGTATGGGATAGATTGGGGGTATAGCAGTTGTTTTTGACACAAACAGATTTAATCAATGCGAAATTGATGGCAGAAGGGGCATTGAATGAAAGTGATATACTAAAATACATCATAAATGATGATGTAAATAGCCAACAAAAAAAAGAAATGCAGAAAGGTGAAAGGTATTATAATGGGGAACACGATGTACTACAGAAAGATTTTACTAGTTCAAAATTATTGGAAACAGAGAAAAAAGAGGGAATAGTACAGCAAAAAATTACCACATTTCGTAATGTCAATAGAAGCAATCACAAAAATATCAATGCCTTTTTGAAAATATTGGTAGACCAAAAAACCGCTTATTTGGTGAGCAAAGAACCCACAATTAAAGTGTCTGGTGCAGAAGAAAATACAGAACAAAAAGCATATGAAAAAATGTTGTGTGAGTTTGCAAATGACAACTTTAATGAAGTTTTGCAGGATTTGGTGACAGGGGCAAGCTGTAAGGGCTTTGAGGTATTGCACATTTACTATGACGATAATGGAGAATTGCAGTATTGCATTGTGCCAGCGAATGAGATAATAGCGATTTACGACACAAATAATCAGAAAGAACTACTTGAAGTAATACGCTATTATGATATTACAGTAGTTGAAAATGGACAAAAATATATTCGCAAAAAAGTAGAATGGTGGACAAAACAAAATGTCACATATTATATTGAAAAAGAAAGCAATTTGTTTGTAAAAGATACGTCTATTTCGGTCAATCCCGCTCCCCACTATTGGAGTATTACAACATTAGACGGCTTTCAGAAAAACAAACAAGGGCATAGTTGGGGACGTGTGCCTTTTTTGTTGCTCAAAAATAACCGAAACAGTACCACCGATTTAGAACATATAAAAGGCTTAATTGACGCTTATGACCTCATATCTAGTGAAGGTACAAATAACTTTTTAGACCTTGTGGAGTTGTACTGGGTAATATATGGTTTTGGTGGCGATGAAGCAAGCACTGTAACAAAAAAATTGCAGATAAACAAGGCTGTTAATATGATGGGTTCGGGTGAAGATGGTAGAGTTGAGGCAAAACAGGTCGAATTGCCCGTTGCTGGTAGGTTAGAGTTTCTCAAAATGTTGAGAAAAGATATATTTCATTTTGGTATGGGTGTTGATACCGATAGTGACAAATTTGGCAATGCCCCATCGGGCGTTAGCTTGAAATTTCAGTACACGCTACTAGACCAAAAAGCGGGCAATATGATAGCAAAATTAAGAAAAGTCATAAAAGAATTGTTATGGTTTGTGACGGAAGATTACAACAGTAAAAACGGTACAAACTACAATGCCAATGACATACAAATTGACATTAACAAAAATATTGTCACAAATGATGTTGAAACGGTGAATATGATACAATATAGTAAGGGAATTGTTTCGGACAAAACGCTTTTGAGTATGCACCCGTTTGTATCAGATGTCAATGCAGAATTGCAGGAATTGGAGGCTCAAGAGCAAAAAGAGTTAGAAAAGTTTGGTGATATGTATGCCACAAAATGACTATTGGGAAGAACGATTTTTGTTGCTTATGGAGATGTTGCTGAAACAGGGTGACGATTATATACAACATTCTGCAAACAATTACATAGCGACTATGGCAGAAATTGAAAAGGATATAAACAATTTTTATATGAGATTTGCCAATGAAAACGGTATCACATATCAGCAGGCAAAACAGTTATTGACAAGTGAACAACGACAGGCTTTTCAAATGGAAATTGACGACTACATAGCATACGGACAACAAAACGGACTTGATGATGTGTGGATAAAAAAGCTAGAAAACGCCAGTACGCTTCACAGAATAACAAGGCTACAGGCAATACAATATCAATTAAGACAGCAAGTGGAAAAGCTAGAAGCCCAAAAAATAAAGGGCATTACAGAAACACTCAAAAACATCTACAAAGAAGGGTATTACCGCACCGCTTACGAAATACAAAAAGGCACTGGCATAGGGCAAGCATTTTCTAAAATAGACGAAAATAAAATTGATAAAGTGTTAGCAAGGGCTTGGGCTCCCGATGGTAAAAACTTTTCTGAAAGGGTATGGGGTACAGATAGGACACAACTGATTTATCAGCTACAAACACGATTTACACAGGGCATTATAAGGGGCGAAGGCTCTCAAAAAATCATAAAAGATATGTCAAAGGCACTGTATAGTTCACGAAAAGCCACAGAAAGGCTTGTGTTAACAGAAAGTGCCTTTGTTGCGTCTGCGTCCAGAAAAGATACTTACGAGAATTTAGGAGTAAAACAGTACAAAGTGCTTGCGACACTGGACATAAAAACAAGTGAAATGTGTCGTAAGCTAGATGGTAAAGTGTTTGACTTGAAAGACTACAAAATAGGGCTTACTGCTAACCCTTTTCACCCAAGATGTAGAAGTACCACAGTACCAAACATAGATAGCAAATACATACAAAATCAGCAAAGAGCTGCAAGAAATAAAGAAGGTAAAACTTATTATGTGCCATCTGATATGACATATGAACAGTGGCATAAAACTTATGTAGAAGCCGACACTGAATGGCTGTTGCAGGAGAAAAAACATCAAAATAAGAGTGTAGATAAAAAACAGTATGAACAATATAAGGCGGTTTTGGGGAGAAAAGAAGTCGGAAGTTTTGACAATTTCCAGAATATGAAACATAGTGATAGTGAAAAATGGAGTGGTTTTAAAAAGAAATATGCAGAAAAAAGTCCTAATAGCAATATAGAAAAATTTAAGGTAGAAGCTTCAAAACAACTAGAGAATTTGACAGAACAAGAAAAAACAGCCCTTAAAAAATATACTGGAAATAGTGCATATCAAATCAATAGAAAACTTGCAAAAGGTGAGGATTTAGGAAAATATGCAGAACAAGCGGAACAAATAAGTTCTGCATTACAGAAATGTGAAATACCAAGAAATATTGTTGTACAAAGAAAAACAATATTAGAACATTTGAATATTCCTGATGAGATAGTGCAACAAATAAAGAACAATAAAAATTTAATTGTTTTATTAAAAAATAAGGTTATAACAAATAAATCATTTACATCAACAAGCATTATTGATTTTGATTATCCCCCTAGAGATGTGGTTATAAAATTTAAAGTGCCTAAAGGGTATAAAGGTGCATCTTATATTAAAAGTGCAGCTTATCAAAAATATCAAAATCAAGAAGAAGTTTTATTTGATAGAGGATTGAAATATAAAATTGTATCTGCTAGAATAGAAAATAATAATTATTGTTTAGAAGCGGAAGTGATACTATGATAGAAGAAAAAGAACCAATGATTGAAAATCAAGATGATGTTCCTACTAGTTGCCAAGTAGTTTATGGTGAAGCTGAAATTACATCAATACCAATATGTTCATTCTGTAAAAATGAAATATTAGAAATATATGAAGGTTGCAAAAATTGTAAGGTTTATGGATTTGCACCAAATGAATACTTAGATAATCATAATAAACGAGATTGTAAAAAATTTGAATTAGATAAAGATGGTATATTTTATAAATATTATAGCCATTTGTTAAAAAGAGATTGACAAAATAATTGACCTGAACAAGTCATAAAACTGTTCTTTTTTTATGCTTAAAAATATTAAGGTAATTTTTTTCGCAAGAATGCGAAAAACCATTCGTACATTTGACATTCGAATTGCTCCTGCGTTACTTCGTCAACGCTATGTCGCAACTCTCATAAGCGTCAAATGTACTCACTAAGGAGGTGTAGCAAATGGGTGAGATACGTTCCACAATACAACTTGCAAATGGTATGACACCAGCATTACAGAGCATTACAAATGCTTTAAATATGACAATAAGCCATTTCGAACAAATGCAAAGGGTATCAAGGAATAGTATTGATGTTACGGGCTTTGAAGCAGCTAGGGCTGAAATCAGAAATGCTGAAGCGACTATTGTGGAAATGGAAGAAGCTTTGACAGGATTTAGCAGAAGTGGTGCAGAAGTTGCAAGAAGCTATGATGATGTGGGTTTAGCAGCAAATGGTGCATTGCAAACAATACAGCAACAGCAAAATACAATAGCAGGATTGGCAGGGGCATCTGAAACTGCATTACAGCAAATGACAGAAGCAATACAACAACAGACAAATAGCATATTGACAATGTCTGAAGCAATGCAACAGTTTATGAATAGAGCAAGTGAAAGTTCACAAAGACAAACACAACAAACGCAACGCCAAACAGAAGGAACCCGTCGACAAACACAAGAAACACAAAGGCAAACACGTGAAAGGCGACGACAAACGCAAGAAACACAAAGGCAAACGGAAGAAACACAAAGACAGACACAACGTGTGACATTACTTAGAAGGATTTTTCAGACAATGACGACACCGATAAGAGGGGCGGCACACGCCGTTTCTGTTTTGGGAAGGGAATTGGCAGGGGCAAACAGTGCCGCAAATGGACTAATGGGGACATTAAAAAGTATGGCAGGTATGTATTTATCATTTCAAGGCATTAAATTTGCTGGGGAATTATCTGATAATGTGACATCGGTATTGTCTAGATTAAATTTAATGAATGACGGTTTGAGAACTACAAAAGAATTATCAGAAGTAATAATGAAAGCGGCTTATGAAAGCGGTGCAGGGTATTTGGACACCGCCGAAGCTATTGCCAAAATGGGTTTAAATGCTGGTTCGGCATTTTCAAGTAATGATGAATTGATAGCGTTTATGGAGCAAATAAACAAGACTTTTGCTATAGGCGGTGCGTCGGCAGTAGAACAGTCAAATGCTATGGTACAGTTGTCACAAGCTATGGCAGCGGGGGCACTGAGGGGAGAAGAACTCAATTCTATATTAGACGGTGCACCAGGTATAGCCCGAAATATTGAAAAATATATGGGTTGGGCAGAAGGGAGTATTAAAAGTTATGCGGAAGATGGCAAAGTAACTGCGGAAGTGGTTAAAAATGCTATGCTCTCTATGGCAGAAGAAACAAACGAGAAATTCAACAGTATGCCTACCACAATAAGTAGAACATTTGAAAAAATAAAGACGCTTGCACTAAAAAGTTTTACGCCCGTTTTGCAAGGGATAAACGGCTTATTCAACAACAGCAATGCAGAAAGCATACTGTATCAGTGGGGTTCGGTATTCCAATATATTGCAGACAGAGCGACTGTTACAATAGAAAAACTTAAAACATTGCTAAATAGTGAACAATTTCAAGCATTTTCAAGTGATATTATGACGATATTTGCAGAAGCTGGTGCGACGATTACTTGGGTATTTGACAATATCGTAAACGCTTTCAACTATGTTGTCACACATTGGGAAGAAGTCAAACCCGTTTTAACGGGCTTGGCGATGACAATCGGTATCGTCACGGCGGCACAATGGGCACTAAACATTGCGATGTCACTCAATCCTGCAACGCTTGTTATAGTAGCAATAGGTGCATTGATTGTGATGTTTTACAAGCTTGTTGACCACATAAACAAAGTGAAAAATACAAGCATTTCCGCAACGGGTATCATTGCGGCAGCGTTTGCTGCAATTTATGCTACAGCAAAAAATAGTGTTGTAGGTGCATGGAATTTATTTGCTGATTTCGTGAATTTCGTATATAATTTTTCCAAAAATAAAACAGAAGCGATAAAAGTGTTGTTTTTTGACTTGGGAGATGATATACTTGCAAGTTTTCAAAATGTGATACAAGGGCTTTTATCTGTTACAAGTCACATACCGAAATTATCTTTTATTACAGAAGGGCTCGAAAAAGCGGATAACTTTTTGACAAGATGTAGAAATACGGCACAAGATTTATCACAACAAGCAAAAAATAAAATGGATTGGGAAGAGTTTATACCTAGATTTGGTTATACAAATGTTACTGAATTGGTAGAAACAGTATACCACAAAATTGCTGATTTTGGGGCAGGTTTTGGGGAATATATGGAGGATTTTAACCCTTTTGAAGGGGTAGAAAGTATGAATGGCTTACTTGAGGGCATATTGAAAAATACACAAAATATGTCAAAAGATACAAGTAGTATAAAAAGCAATATGGAAATGGATAAAGAGGATTTGGAGTTTATAAGGACAATGGCAAATATCAAATATGGTGATAAATATATTATGCCTCAAGTGAAAATTGAAATGACAAACAACAACACAATACAAAATGATATGGATTTAGACGGCTTTTTTAACAAAAAGGTTGAAGAAATGGCAAATATTGTGCAAATGTCAGCGGAAGGAGTGCATATATAATGTATCAATACTATATAGATGGTGTACTACTACCCGTTGCCCCAAGTGCTATGGACACAAACATCAACAACAATAATACCACAATAAAGTTGTTGAATGGTGAAGAAATTAACATCATAAAAAAGGTGGGGCTGTCTGATGTTTCATTTACGGCACTTTTGCCAAACAAAGAATATCCCTTTACAATATATGAAGGTGGCAGTTTTCAAAATGCAAAATATTATTTGGATTTATTTGAAAGGCTTAAAAAATCACAAAAGCCTTTTTTGTTTTTGGTGATAAGAACAGATGAAAGTGGTAATGTCGTTTATAGGGGCGGTGACGACGAGGACAAAGAGCCGTATTACACATTGGAAGAATATACCATAAAAGAAAATGCAGAAGAATATGGCACGGATTGTGGTGTGGAATTGTCACTAAAACAGTATAGAAGTTATGCTACTGCAACGGGCAGTATACAAATAGACCAAAATAGTCAAACTGCTACCCTAACACAAAAAAGAGATAGCACTTCAAAACAAACAGCAAAAAGTTACACGGTTCAAAAAGGCGATACACTATGGAATATCTGCAAAAAAGAATTGGGTGACGGTGCGAAATATCAAGAAATTGCACAGAAAAACGGTATTACTACACCAAACAACATACAGGTGGGACAGGTGATACAGTTGGAGTAAGGGGGTATAATAGTAATGTTACCGCAAAATAATAACTTGTTAAATCGTGGCATTGAGGTGAAAAGCAATGCTTCTAAAACATATTATATTGACACAAAAAATGAAAAAATGACAGGTATGACAGATGGCATTGAAGCGTTAAAACAAGCTATCTATTTGATACTTAGTATCGAAAGGTATGATTATGTAATATATAGCTGGAATTATGGTATAGAACTAAAAGATTTGTTCGGAAAGCCTACAACATACGCTTGTGCGGTGTTACCTAGCAGAATAAAACAAGCACTACTGCAAGATGACAGAATAAAAAATGTATACAATATTGTCACAAAAGCAGAGGGAGAAACGGTTTTTGTAAAATTCACAGTTGATAGTGTTTTTGGAGCGTTTGAACAGGAGGTGAAGTACATTGTATGAACATATGACATTTGAAAAAATAATAAAAGATATGCTTGATAAAGTGCCAAATACGTTAGATAAAAGAGAGGGAAGCGTACTATATAATGCCCTTGCACCTTCTGCTGTAGAGTTGCAAAATGCCTATATCGAAATGGACAACATACTAGATATGGTATTTATAGATACTACAGAGGGTGTTTTTCTCACTAAAAAATGTCACGAAAGGGGAATTGAAAGACTACCCGCTACCAATGCTATATGTAAAGGGGAATTTAACATTGATGTGCCTATAGGTAGTCGCTTTTATTTGGAGGGGCTACATTATATTGTTACAGAAAAAATGTCACAAAATGTTTTTAAATTGCAGTGCGAAACTTCTGGAGAAAAAGGCAATCACCCACTAGGAAATATGATACCAGTGGAGTACATACAAAATTTGACAAGTGCCGTACTAACAGAAGTGCTTATTCCTGGTGAAGAAGTAGAAAGTGACCAGAGTTTAAGACAAAGATATTATGATAGTCTTTTTGGGCTTGCTTTTGGTGGAAATATTGCAGATTACAAACAGAAAGTGTTGCAAATGCAAGGTGTTGGAGCGGTGAAGGTGTACCCTACTTGGCAGGGCGGCGGTACAGTAAAGTTAGTGATACTTACATCGGAATACAACGCCCCTAGTCAAGAATTGGTGGATATGGTGCAAACCGCAATAGACCCTACACAAAATCAAGGGCAAGGCTTGGGATTAGCACCTATTGGACACGTTGTGACGGTGGTAGGGGCGGAAAAAACGACAGTAAATGTCGCTGCTCATATCACATATCAGAATGGTTATTATTTTGATAGAATACAAGCGGCACTTCAAAATACTATTGACGATTATTTTAAACAGCTTAATGAAAGCTGGGGAAATGAGAAAAATTTAGTGGTGAGAGTGTCACGAATTGAAAGCCGTATATTGGATTTAGAGGGCGTATTAGATGTAAGTGATACGGAACTAAATGGGCAAATGAGAAATATTGAAATTGACGAAAACAATATTGTAGTAAGGGGGCAGGTGTATGACAAGAGAAGTTGATTTGTGTCAGTATCTGCCAGAAGTGATAAGAAATGTAAGAGAATATCAAGTGTTGTGCAATGTACAAAGTCCACAAGTCAATGCACTGTGGAAGGCTCTTGAAGTCGTTTTCGATAATGGCTTTTTAGAAAGTTTGACGGAATATGGTTGTAAACGTTGGGAGGACATATTGCAATTAAATGCGTCTGATACAGATACATTAGAAATCAGAAGAAAAAATATTTGGATACGATTGAACGAAAATTTGCCTTATACATGGAAAAGACTTGTAATGCTTATGGATAGTATATGCGGTGAAAATGGCTACACTATGACATTGTACCACAATGATTATTTTTTAGACGTTTCAATACAACTCACAGAGCAAAATTTAGAAAGTCATATTGTCAAACAAGTGCTTGAAATGTTCGAAAGGGTACTACCAGCGAATATTGAATACATTAAGAAATTTCGATACGATGCAGAGGATACAAGTGTAAAGGTAGGTGGCACTACCGTAATAGCACAAGTTGTCGATGTGCTGCCAATTATGCCCTCAAACTATCAAAATGAAGCGGAATTGTATACAGATGGTGTGTTGTGTGTGGGATTGAGTGCAGAAATAAAGGAGGGATAGTATGGCAGAACAAAAATATTATACCATTGTGACAGATTTGGGTGCGGAATTGATGGCAAAAGCCGCACAAAAAGGACAAAAAGTAAATGTAGTAAGTATTGCGGCTGGTGACGGTGACGGCGTTTTTTATAAGCCTACAAGCGATATGACAGCATTAAAAAGGGAAATATGGAGAGGAAAAATACAGAATTATGAAATAGATAGTATTTCACAAAATGTCATAAAAATTAGTGGTACTATTCCAAAAGATGTAGGACATTTTACACTAAGAGAAATGGCAATATTTGACGACAACAACAATATGATAGCAGTGTGTAATGCACCAGATTTATTAAAAGCAGTGTTGGAAGAAGGGGCATTGACAGAAGCGGTTGTGTATATGAGAATAGCCGTTACAAATACAGAAGTCGTAAATATTGTGGTAAATTCTAGTGCTGTTTATGCTACCATGCAAGAACTTGACGCTCACAAAAATGATGAAAATGCCCATAAAAATTTGTTTGATGAAAAGGTAGATAAAACCGAATTTACAACAGAACTAAACAAAAAAGTAGATGAAACGGATTTTACAACAGAACTAAATAAAAAAGTAGATGAAACGGAATTTACAGCAGAATTAAATAATAAGGTAGACAAAACAGAATTTACAACAGAACTAAATAAAAAGGTAGACAAAACGGAATTTACAACAGAATTAAATAAAAAAGTAGATGAAACGAAATTTACAACAGAACTAAACAAAAAAGTAGATGAAACGAAATTTACAACAGAATTAGATAAAAAAGTAGATAAAACGAAATTTACAGGGGAAAAAATAGGAGAATTGTTAGAAGCGGCTGGTTGGCAAAGTGGTACTTCTTTAACAAAAACTGAAATTTATAACGTTTTAAAACCTTCTGGAGGTGGCAGTGAAAATATATCATTTGGTATAAATGCTTTGGCACAATCTGTATCTGGTTCAATGAATACAGCCGTTGGAAATCAAGCACTATATAATAATACAAATGGACGACAAAATACAGCAGTAGGCTTTGTAGCATTAAAAGCAAATACAGCAGGACATAGTAATACGGCAGTAGGAGAAGAAGCGTTATATAACAATACACAAGGAAATCAAAATACGGCAGTAGGTTTATTTGCATTAGGCAATAGTAAAACAGGAAACTGTAATACAGCTTTAGGAGAATATGCTTTAGGTTACAATACAACGGGAAGTGACAATACAGCAATAGGCTGTCAAGCCTTAAAAACAAATACAAATTATTCTAATTGTACTGGTTTAGGTGCAAATTCCACTGTTACGGCTTCTAATCAAGTACAACTTGGTGATACGAATGTCACCGTATACGCTCAAACCGCTGTACAAACCCGTTCGGACGCTAGGGACAAAATAGAAATACAAGACACTGTACTAGGTTTAGACTTTATTAAAAAGCTAACACCTAGACAATTTAAAATGAATAGCAGAGAACTCTATTTTGAACAGGGAAAACAAAGAGATTATACAGCTACAAATGATGGCAGCAAGGCGGGAAAACGCTTTCATCAAGGATTTGTAGCACAAGAAGTCAAAAAAGTCATAGAGGAAATGAATGTTGATTTTGCAGGCTATCAAGACCACAAAATAAACGGTGGGGAAGATGTACTTTCATTGGGCTATACAGAATTTATTGCCCCTATTGTAAAGGCAATACAGCAACAACAACAAATGATAGAATTGCAACAGCAAGAAATAGAAGCATTAAAACAAAAAGTAAATGGGGAGGTGTTTTCATGTCAACAAGAAAATATTTTGCAATATTGACAGATGTGGGACAGTCTAAAATAGCCGAAGCGGTAGCAGGAGGACAAAAGCTAAATATTACCACATTTTTAGTAGGTGATGGTAATGGGGAATATTATGTGCCCACAAGTGATATGACCGCAATCAAAAATGAAGTGTGGAGGGGTACGATTTCTAAAGCCGATGTTGTACAGGACGCTCAAAAAATATTGAGAATTACTACAGTAATTCCCGCAGAAGTGAGTGGCTTTATTGTAAGAGAAATAGCTTTACTTGATGAAACAGAAGAACTTGTTGCAATAGGGAATACTCCCGATTTACCAAAAGTGCGATTGGAGGACGGTGCTTCTACAGAACTCAAATTAACGATGCGATTAGCTGTTAAAAATACAGAAGCACTTTCCTTTACTATAGACCCTCATACTGTTATTATGACAAAAGATATGCTTGATACCCATAATGTAGATGACAATGCCCATAATGAATTGTTTGAGGGGAAGGCGGATAAAGAACACCAACATAGTGTAGATGATATTATAAGCGGTACATTGTCTATAGCAAACGGCGGAACGGGTGCTACAACAGCGGCAAATGCTAGAACAAATTTAGGTGCATTCCCAAGTGCAGGAGGTACGATAAGCGGTGCAACTATCATTCAAGGAAATTTGACATTAAAAACAGCTAGTAGCAACTATGGTTGCAAAATCAATTTTGGCGATGGTGATTATGTTCATATTAGTGAACCTACAGATGATAATATGGAGATTAAAGCTAAAAATGTAAATTTTATTGTGAGTGGAAATATTACTAAAAATGGTGCAGCTTTTGGTGGTACAATGACAAAATCTGAAATTGATAATGTAATGATAGGGGCAGGAACAGGATATGGTAATGTAGGTTTAGGAAAATATACTTTGTCAAATAACACAACAGGAAAGTATAATACTGCGATTGGCAGTCAAGTATTACAAAATAATATATCTGGTGATAATAATATAGCAATTGGTGCTTTGTCTATGTGGAAAAATAAAACTGGCAGCAAAAATATAGTGATTGGAAATGATGTTTGTAAGGATATAGAAGAAATGGGTTCAGAAAATATAGTAATAGGTCATAGCAACTATTCAAGTATTGGAAATACACACGCTAATATAGCAATAGGTAATGATGCCTTAGCAGTAAGCTCAGGTGGAACGCTTACTAATTGTAATATAGCAATAGGGTCTGATACTTTATATGGTATAACTTCGATAGATGGAGGTTCATCTAATAAAAGAAGTCAAGGAAATATCGCAATAGGTCATAGTGCTATAGGATATAATTACACAGATGAAGATAGAATAATAGTAGGCACTATAGCTATAGGAGAATTTGCTTTACAAAATGTTATTACTGGAGAATACAATGTAGCTTTAGGTTACTTAGCATTATATTCTTTAACAAAAAGCTCAAATAATTGTGCAATTGGATATAAAACACTTACGAACTGTAAAACAGGTAATTACAATACAGCTTTAGGTGCAAGTGCATTGGAAAATTTAACAACTTATACTAATTGTACTGGATTAGGTTACAATGCCCAAGTTACAGGCTCTAACCAAATACAACTCGGAAATACTTCCGTCACTGTATATGCTCAAAAAGCGTTAGTAGTTCGCTCCGACGCCCGTGACAAGCTAGACATTGAGGACAGTCCACTAGGATTAAATTTTATAATGAAGTTACGCCCTAGAAAATATAGAATGAACAGTCGTGAAGCGTATTTTGAACAGGGCAAAGAGAGAGATTTTACAGCTACAAACGATGGCAGCAAGGCGGGCAAACGTCCACACTATGGACTGGTAGCACAAGAAGTAAAAGAAGTAATGAATGATTTAGGCGTTGACTTTGCTGGATATTTGGATAGTAAAATAGATGGTGGGGAAGATGTATTGTCATTAGGATATGCAGAATTTATTGCGCCTATGATAAAGGCAATACAGCAACAACAACATATGATAGAACAATTACAAAAAGAGATAGAATTATTGAAGGGCTAAGGCTCTTTTTTTTATTGATACTTTTGTAGACTATTTTGATTTTAGTATGGGTAGGAAGGAGGGAATAGTATGGAGTGGGAAATTGTAACAGTAATGATTGCATTGCTAGGGCTGATTGCTACAGTCACAAAGCCTATTATGAATTTGACAAACACCATTACAAAATTAAATGATACTTGTGAGCATTTAGAGTCAAAAATGGAGAAATTTGAAAATCATAATCACGACAGCCACGTTAAAATATGGGCACACAATGACAAACAAGATGAACAACTAGCAGAACACGAGAATAGAATAAGTATATTAGAAGAAAGGAAGGTATAGCTTATGAAAAAAATCAACTGGAAGGTAAGGGCAAAAAATCCGTATTTTTGGTTTGGATTGGTGGCGATAGTGTTGGCGGCGGTTGGTGCAAAACCAGAAATGTTTACCAGTTGGGCAATACTAGCGGAACAAGTGAAAAATCTTTTGAGTAATCCTTTTGCATTAGGGTGTGTAGTTGTAGCAGTTGTGGGCTATGTCAATGACCCTACTACACAAGGAATTACAGATAGTAAACAAGCATTGACTTATCAGAAACCTAAAAAAGATTAAAAAATAGAGAAAATAGGAGGAAAATATATTATGAAAAAAATAGCAATGATATCACAAACAATGGGCGGCAAAACAGAGCAAGAAATTTTACAAACAAGAGAAAGGGCAGTAGCAGCTTTAACAGAAAAAGGCTATGAAGTGTTAAATACTTATTTTGATGATAATGAACAGGATTTGAAAGAAAAAGGTTTTGAAAATGTTCCTTTGTATCATCTTGCAAAATCTCTAAAATATATGTCAACCTGCCAAGCAGTTTATTTTTGTAGAGGTTGGGAAAAGGCAAGAGGATGTAGAATTGAACACGAAACGGCTAAGGCTTATGGTTTAGACATTATTTATGAATGAAAGGTGATACTATGGAAGTCAAACAGATGTTAGCACATCAAAGTAACTACAATAAAGGTAGAAAATCATCTATACAGTACATTGTAGTACATTATACAGCGAATAACGGTGACAAGGCAGAAGGTAATGGTAATTATTTTGCTCAACCAAATAGAAATGCTTCGGCTCATTATTTTGTAGATGAAAGCAATGTAGTACAAAGTGTAAAAGATACTGATACGGCTTGGCATTGTGGAGCAAAAAGCTATAAGCACCCAAAATGTAGAAATGATAACAGCATTGGTGTTGAAATGTGTAGCGAAAAAGATGACAAAGGGCAATATTACATAAATGAACAAACGCAAAATACAGCAATTAAACTCATAAAGGTTATTATGAAAAAGTACAACATACCAATAGAAAATGTGCTTAGGCATTATGATGTCACAGGAAAAATGTGTCCAGAACCTTTTGTCAGAAATCAAATACAATGGCTAGATTTTAAAAAGAAGTTGAGTGAAGAAAAGAAGGAAGGAAATGAAATGCTTTACAATAAAATAGATGATGTACCAAAATGGGCAAAACCCACAATTAAAAAGTTGATTGACAAGGGTGCTCTTGTAGGAAATGAAAAAGGAGAGTTGATGTTAACATATGATATGTTGAGGATTTACGTTTCTCATGATAATATGGGATTGTATGACAGATGAGGGCGAAAAGCCCTCTTTTTTTATGTTAGGAGGTTTGTTGTTATGGATAGTTTTATTACTTGGATTGGCGGTAAAAAGCTACTTCGAAAAGAAATTGTAAAAAGATTTCCACAATATATTAGCAGATATGTAGAAGTGTTTGGCGGTGCAGCTTGGGTATTGCTTTATAGAGAAAAGTATGCGGAACAAGAAGTATATAATGATATAAATAGTGATTTAGTAAATCTATTTCAATGTATTAAAAAGTATCCTAAAGAAGTATTACAAGAATTGAAGTTCACGCTCAATGCAAGGGAGATTTTTAACAAATTTAAACAAGACTATAACAAAAAAGAACTTACAGACATTCAAAGGGCAGCAATGTTTTATTATATGATTAGAACCTCTTACGGTGCAAAATTAGAACACTATAGTGCAAATTACAGAAGTCCTTATTTGCTTTTGCAAAATGCAGAAAAAATTGCAAAAAGGTTATCAAAGGTAGTAATAGAAAATAAAAGTTTTACAGATATACTAACACGATATGATAAAGAAGGTACGCTATTTTATTGTGACCCTCCATACTATAAGGCGGAAAAAGTATATCATATGGGAGATTATGTTTTTGATAAAGAACAACATATACTTTTGAGGGATAGCCTTAAAAACATAAAAGGGCATTTTGTACTTAGCTATAATGATAATGAATTTATAAAAAATTTGTATGAAGGATTTGATATACAAGAGGTAGAAAGAAGTAGCAACTTATCTCTTAGTAATGGTAGAAAAGGAATGTATAAAGAATTGATTATAACAAATTTTTAGGAGATAGGGGAGAAATTCTCCCCTTGTTTTATATAACAAATCCGTCCTACAATTTTGTTTTTTTGTCCTTCTTTTGTCCCACTTTTATACGAAAAAACACACATATTACCATAAATTAAAAAAGGTATTTTTCTATAAAAGTGTTGAAAATACAACATTGTAGACTTTTCCCGTTAAAATACAAAATGATTATCATTATATTGATGTGATAATATCATAAAAATTTGGGAAAGAAATATTTACACACTCTGCATCTATGATAGTTGTTTCACCTAAAGCAGCAGTTCCAGCAACTGCCATAGCCATAGCAATACGATGGTCTTGATAGCTTTGTGTAACACAACCTTTTAATGTATTTCCGCCCTGTATTATCATACCATCATCTGTTTCAGTAATATTAGCACCAAATTTTTTTAATTCTGTAATAATTGTTTTAATGCGATTTGACTCTTTTACTTTTAGTTCTTGTGCATCTTTTATAATTGTTGTGCCTTCTGCAAAGCAGCCAGCTACAGCAATAACAGGGATTTCATCAATAAGACGAGGAATGTCAGCACCGCCTATTGTGCTACCATGAAGAGTAGAATATTTTACATGAATATCACCTGTTTTTTCACCATTTATTGTTTTTTCATTTTCTATTGTAATATTGCCTCCCATAGATTGCAAAGCATCAATAATACCTGTTCGTGTTTCATTGATACCTACATTTTTTAATAAAATTTCACTATTTTTACAAATACAAGCCATTACAATAAAATAAGCAGCAGAAGAAATATCACCAGGTACAACAATTTTTTGAGCATAAAGTTCTGGTACTGGTTTACAATGTATTTTATTTCCAATTTTTTGTATATCTGCTCCCATATAACGTAGCATAATTTCAGTATGGTCACGAGTAGGCTCTGGTTCTACTATAATTGTTTCACCTTTTGCAAAAAGTCCAGCTAATAATATAGCACTTTTTACTTGTGCACTTGCTACAGGGAGTGTGTATTTGATAGAATGTAGGGCTTTTCCCTCTATAGTAAAAGGAGCAAATAAATTTTCTCTATCATTTCCTATTAATACAGCACCCATTTTACGCAAAGGTACAGCAATACGGTTCATAGGGCGTTTTTGTATAGAGCTATCTCCTGTTAAATGACATAAAAAAGGTTGAGCAGATAATATGCCACTGATTAAACGTAATGTTGTACCACTGTTTCCTACATCTAATGTTTCACTTGGTTTTGTTAAGCCATGTAATCCTTTTCCGTAAACAAATATTTTATTGTTGTTTTGTTCTATTGTAATACCTAATTTTTGAAAACAGGAAATTGTAGAAAGGCAGTCTTGTCCCATAAGAAAACCCTCTATTTCTGTTACTCCTTTTGCTAATGCACCAAACATAATACTTCTGTGAGAAATAGATTTATCACCAGGTACTGTTATGGTAGCACGAATATTTTTTTTAGGTGTTATAATTTGGTTCATTAGTATATCAATCCTTTACAAAAACATCATAATTTAAGTCATTAAGCAAATGAATACTTTTTTGTCTATCTTCTTCTGTATCAAAAGCAAAATATAAAGCACCTTGTTGTTGTTCTCTGTTATTAACAATGCTCATATTTTTAATATTAATACCATGACTAGAAAAGAGTACTGCAATAATAGCAATACTACCAGGACGGTCTAATACATCAACAGTAATTTCATAGCGTTTTACAAAACTTTTCGGTGTAATAGAAAGAAAAGAGTCTCTGTAAACTCTTGCTATATCAAAATAATCATGTACAGATTGATATTGTTCTTTTGATAACTTTTGACGAATATCTTGTATTACTGTTTCAAAAGAAGAAAGCACTTTTAATATTTGCTCTTTATTTTCCATGCAAATACCTTGCCACATATCAGGACTAGAAGAAGCAATTCTTGTAATATCTTTAAATCCTCCCGCTGCTAATAAGTGCATATATTGATTTGGTGTATCCAAATTTTTCACATTATGTACAAGAGCAGATGCAATAATATGAGGAACATGACTAATAGAAGCAACAACATAATCGTGTTCTTGAGGGGAAAGTATTACAGTAATTGCACCAATAGAACGTATAAAGTCTGAAAAAGCATTTGTTTTTTCTTCTGTAATGGTTTCATCTGGTGTTAAAATATAGTAAGCATTTTCAAAAAGATGTTCTTTTGAAGCATTATATCGAAAACGTTCAGAGCCTGTCATAGGGTGTCCGCCAATATATGTAAATTTATCAGAATATTGTTTCATTTTTTGATATAATTCCCATTTTGTACTACCTACATCTGAAACAATGCAATCTTTTGATATAAAAGGAATTAATTTTTCTGCATATTCCATAATGTTTTGAACGGGTGTACAAATAAAAATAATGTCACAATTTTCAAATATATCTGTAATTTCTGTAGCATAGTCATCAATAACACATTGCTTTTTTGCTTCTAATAAAACATCTTCATGACGATTAAATGCTACAATTGTTTTGACAGAGGTTCTGTTTCGAAATGCTTTTGCAAGAGAACCTCCTATCAAACCAAGTCCTACAATGCCAATTTTAGAAAACATATTTAAAACTTCCTTCCTGACAGTTGTATATATGGTTTTAATTCTTCACAAAGTTGTTTAAAATCTTCTGGATTTAATGACTGTGAACCATCAGACATCGCTGCAGCAGGATTTGGGTGTACTTCAATTTCAAGACCGTCTACACCAACAGCTACTGCGGCACGACTCAAAGGAGCAATATAATCACGTACACCAGAAGCATGGCTTGGGTCTATAATAATAGGTAAATGTGTTTTGCTTCTTAAAACAGGCACAGCACTAATGTCTAAAGTATTTCGTGTACTTGTTTCGTAAGTACGAATACCTCTTTCACAAAGTATTACTTTTTCATTTCCTTCACTCATAATATATTCTGCAGCATTTAGCCATTCATCTATTGTTGCAGAAAGACCTCTTTTTAATAATATAGGTAATTTAGATTTTCCTACTTCTTTAAGCAATTCGAAATTTTGCATATTTCTAGCACCAATTTGCATAATATCTACATAATTAACAGCAGTTTCTGCAGCTTTACAGCTTGTTACTTCAGTAATAACAGAAAGACCTGTTTCTTTTTTAATTTCTGCCATATAACGAAGACCTTCTTCTTCTAAACCTTGAAAAGAGTAGGGAGAAGTACGAGGTTTATATGCACCACCTCTTAATATTTGAGCACCAGCGTTTTTAGCTGCAATAGCAGATGCCATAAGTTGGTCATAGCTTTCAATAGCACAAGGCCCTGCCATAATAACAAAATTGTCACCACCTATTTTAACACCATTTACATCAATAATAGTAGGTTCTGGGTGAAATTGAATGTTAGCTACTTTATAAGACTCACTAATTGGAACAAGTTTTTCAACGCCAGGCATAAGCTGAGGATTTTCAGCTAAAAATTTAGATTTATCACCAACAACGCCTATAATAGTAATAGATGCACCTCTAGAAAGATGAGCATCTAATCCTAAGCTATATAATTTTTGAATAATGGATTGTATATTTTCTTCTGTTGCAGAATGTTTCATTACAACTATCATGTTTTTGTTCCTCCTTTAACATATTGTAAAAATGTATTTTATGTATATTCTACTCTCGGAAATAATACATGTCAATCATAGGATAATTTTCTACTTGAGCATAATTTTCTTGAAACATATAAGTAGAAATAGCATTTAAAGTAATCTGTCTGTAAGGACGACTAATAAATGCTTTTTTATCTGTATTATAAAAACTAACTGTCCAATTTCTGGAACTTTTATCAATTTTTAAAATTTTATAAGGGTTGATAATATAAGAGCGATGAGATTGTATTAAAGTGTTATCTGGTATTAATTCTAAGAAATGTTGAAATGTTATAGGCACTTCTGTAATTGTATTATTTTCTGTATAAATAAAAACTTTTCTGTTTCTAGCTTCTGCAAATAAAATATCATCTATTGAAAAATGATAAGAACAAGAAGAAGAGTTTAATTCTAAAGTTTTTTTATAGCTTGTTTTATACATATTATAATAAATATAAATATATTCTGATAAATTATTAGAAATTTCTTCAGTGATAGGCAATAAAATTGCTTGGAAAGGCTTTAATTGGAAAAAAGCATTTAATAAGTAGTTTTTGTTGTAAGAAAAAATAATGATAGGATAGTTACGGTATTTTGAACTATTTTGTATTGTTTTTATAAATTGTATTGTATGATATGGGTCTTTATCTAAATAAAACAAAAATAAATGAATTGGAAAATTCATTTGTTTCGACTGCATAATATTACATATCATAATTTTTATATTGCTTTTTTCTTTTGGAAAAAAATCTATAATATTTGGAATAATTTCTTGATTGACAAAACATTGTAATATCGTAAAAGGATAAATGGAAATCACCTCTTCAATTATTTAAAAATAAACAACACATAAAAAACTTCTATATATGAACTTTTTTCTAATTTTTTTCCAAAATAGAATTAATAAAAAAATTTGAAGAAATATCTTATAAATTTATATTAGAATTAATTAAGAAACTTTAAAATAATATCTCATAAGCTAATTTTAACAGTTTATTAAAAAATATTATAAAAAAATTTTATCATATTTTATCATAACTGTACAGAAAAATTTTTGTAATATGTCATATACTAAAGGGGATTTTCATAAATATAAATAATAAAAAGGAGGACAACATATGTCAGTAAAAAATGTGCTTTTGAAAACATTTGGAGAAAATTTAAAACAAATTATACAATCATTAAAACAAGACTTTTTAGAAGAAATAGAAGAAATACATATTAGAGTAGAAAAACCTCTTTTTATATTTGCTCAAAGAAAAGAATATATTATAAAAGAAGATGGAAGTATTACAGACAAAATAGAAGAAGCTTATTTTCCAAAAAGAGAAGATATACAACATATATTAGAAAGGGCAAGCAGATATTCCTTGTATGCTTTTTCAGAAGAAATAAAAAATGGTTTTTTAACAATAGAAGGCGGCCATAGAATTGGCATTGTAGGAAAAGTAGTAGTTGAAAATGGTGCTATAAAAGCAATACAAAATATTAGTGCATTAAATATAAGAATTTCTCATGAAGTAAAAGGCTGTAGTGATATGGTTTTAAAGTATGTTATAGAAAACAAAAATTTTTATAATACACTTTTAGTTTCGCCTCCTGCTTGTGGTAAAACAACACTATTAAGAGATATGGTAAGACAACTTAGCAATGGTAAAAAAGGCTTTTTTGAGGGACAAACTGTAGGTGTAGCAGATGAAAGAGGAGAAATAGCAGGCTGTTATAAAGGGGTTGCTCAAAATGATGTAGGAATTAGAACAGACATTTTAGATTGTTGTCCTAAAGCAGAGGGTATGCTTATGCTTGTTAGAAGTATGTCACCTCATATTATTGCTGTAGATGAAATTGGAAAAAAAGAAGATTTTGTAGCAATAGAAAGTATTGTAAATGCAGGTATACAGTTACTTTGTACTATACATGGAAATGATTTGGAAGATGTAAAAAAGAGGGAAATATTAGGAAATATGATAAAAAATGGTGTTTTTCATAGCATTGTAGTACTTTCTGCAAAAAAAAGAGTAGGAGAAATTCAAACAATTTACAATAGAAATTTAGAAATTGTTTATAAAATGTAGGGAGGAAAATAATATGTTTTTACAGTTAATAGGTGCTTTAATAGTAATGCTAAGTTGTACTATTACAGGTATTTGTTTTGGCAAAAAAATATGTTATCGCATAGAAGAACTACAAAAAATGCAAAGTGCAATGACAATGCTTCAAAACCAAATTGATTTTCTATCAACACCTTTACCAGAAGCATTAGAAGAAATTGGATTAAAATATAATAATGTGATAGGTAGTCTGTTTTTAAAAACAGCCCAAGAAATGGAAAAAAGAGAAGGAGAAAAAGGAGAAGAAATATGGAAAAAAGCAGTATTAAATTGGAAACAAAAAACATATTTAGAAAAACAAGATATTGATGCAATATTGTGTTTTGGCTATTCTATGGGATATTTGGACATAACGCAACAAAAAGCAAGTATTTGTTTACTTTTACAATATATTGAAATGACATTAGCACAGTTACAACAAAAAAAGAAACAACAACAAAAATTATATTCTAGTATGGGGATATTGGGAGGAATGTTGATTATAGTGATATTATTATAAAAAGGGGGTAAATATTTTATGGAAATTAATATTGTATTTCAGATTGCAGCAGTAGGAATATTAGTAGCTGTGTTAAATCAAGTTTTGGTGAGAGCAGGCAGAGAAGAACAAGCTATGATGACAACATTAGCAGGACTTGTAGTAGTGCTTTTTTGGGTAATACAATACATAAGTCAGTTGTTTGATACAGTGCAAACGCTGTTTCAAATTTAATGGCACTGTGGGAGGATATTTATGAATATGGCACAAATTGTAGCAGTTGGACTAATAGGAACAATACTTTGTATTACAATAAAAGAACAAAAACCAGAAATAAGTCTTTTGATAGCAGTTACAACAGGAGTTTTGATATTTATTTCTATTTGTACAAAATTAGAAATATTACTTTCTCTTTTAGAAGAAACAGCACAAAAAGCAGGTGTGAGTAAAGGATATTTTGCTATTGTGTTAAAAGTAACTGGAATTGCTTATTTAGCACAATTTGGTATGCAGTTATGTATTGATGCAGGCCAAAACAGTATTGCATCTAAAATTGAACTTGCAGGGAAAATTATGATGATGATAATTTCAGCACCAGTATTGCTATCTTTGTTAGATGTCATTATGGGATTAGTATAGGGGGAACACAAATGAAAAAAACAAATGTGTTGTTTCTAATAGTATGTTTTTGTTGTCTGATATGTGTTGTAGTAAAAGCGGAACAAACAACAGAAGAATATACACAAGAAGTATTGACACAACAAATTGAAAAATTGCCTTTTTATGATGTGGACAGGCAAATAGAACAAATTTGGCAAAAAACAGAAATACCTTCTTTTAAAGATTGTGTTATGAATGCTATTACAGAAGGAAAATTAATAGATTTTGAATATTTATTTTCCATATTTGTTCAAAAACTAGCTGGAGAAATTACAACACAAATTTCAATGATTAAAAAAATACTATTTATAGTGTTGCTTAGTGCCATATTAAAAAATGTCAATACTTCATTTCAATTAAAGTCAGTAGGGGAATTAGGATTTTATGTTTGTTATATGGTACTTATTGTGGTAATTACAGCTACATTTTATAGCCAAACAGATATGGTAAACAATACCATAAAAAGTATTGAAACATTTTTTAAAGCAATGATGCCTGTTTTTATGACACTGTCTATAGCATCAGAAGGATATGGACAAGCTACTGTAACAGCACCAGCTATTATGGCAGGAGCAGCAATATTAACAAATATCGTTTGTTATGGCATATTACCTGCTATTGTTATGGTAACTTCTTTGGAAATGATAAACAATATATCAGAAAAACCTATGCTAAACCGTTTTACAAAATTGTTTCAAGGAGTAATTTCTTGGGGAATGAAGGGAATTGCTTTTTTATTTATGGCGTTGCTTTCATTGCAAAAGTTGGGAGGTAGTTTATTAAATCAAGGCATTGGAAAAACGGCAAAGGCAGTTGTAACATCTGTTCCTATTGTGGGTGATGTAATGGGGGGAGCAGTAGATACAGCAGCAGCATTGACAGAAATGATAAGGGGAGGAACACTCATTGCAACAGTTGTTTTTTTAGCATTACTTTGTGCTGTACCACTTATCCGTTTAGCCATTATGATATTGATATATAAAATTATGGCAGCAGTATCAGAACCTATATGTGAAAGTAGGCTTGTAAAATGTATTAGTGGAGCAGGAGATTTTTCTGTATTGCTTTTTGGGGCGTTGTTTTTGGTAGAGTGTATGTTTTTATTCTCTGCTATATTGCTATTAACATTTTTTTAAGAAACAAGGAGGACAATAGGAATGTTAGAAGCTTTTTCTGCATATATAAAAAACATAGCAGTATTTACATTGTTTGCAGCATTTGCAGAACTGCTTATGCCAGAAAACAATTTTAAAAAGTATCTTAGTATTGTGATGGGTTTGCTTTTATTGACGGCTGTTTTAAAGCCTATGCTTTTGATATTTCAAAGAGGTACTGATTTGGAATTACAGACAATACAAAAAACAGTATCACTTTGGGCAGAAAGTAGTAAAGAAGTAAACACAACGCAAGAGAAATGGAATGATGAAATGATACTAGATATTTATAAAAAAGAACTAGAACAGAAATGGACAAAAGAATTACAAAACAAATTTCACACAGACACCATTTCAGTATTAACAGAGCTTTCTAAACAGCCAGATAATTATGGTCAAATATTGTCTGTAAGTATTGTAGGAAAGTGTGAAAAAGGGGAGGAGATGAAAGAATATATGAAAAATAAATATGATATAGAGGGGATAATAATAGAGGATAGTTAAAAAATAAAACATACAAAAGAGGTGAATATACTTTGGAAAAAAAGAATTGGGCAAAAGAATTATTTCGCCCTGAAAATAAAAAAGCACGTATCAATTTATTTACAGCATTTTTAATAGGAATATTGCTTCTTTTAATGAGCCATGTTTTTTTTGAGCCACCAGAGCAGCAAACAGAAGCAATACCTCAGATACAAGAGCAAATAGAACAAAAAGAGTATAACACAGAAGAAGAAATTGAGAAAAAGTTAGAAACTGTTTTTTCAAATATGGAGGGAGTAGGGCAAGTAAAAGTAATGATAACAATGAAAAATACAAAAGCATCTGTATTAGCGAAAGAAGAAAAAAAAGAATATTCTTTGACAGAAGAAGGACAAAATAAAAAAACACAAACACAAAGAGAAGAAAATACAGTTGTAATGTCTGAAGACAGCAGAGGAACAAGAACACCTCTTGTTGTACAGGAAACAATGCCAGAAATAGAAGGTATTGTGATTGTGGCAGAAGGGGGAGATGATGCAAGAGTAGTACAAATGTTATCAGAAGCATCACAAGCTCTTTTTAATGTACCAGCTCATAAAGTAGCAGTATTAAAAATGAAATAAGGAGGAAAAAAATATGTTTGTAGTAAAAAGAAATCAAGTGATTGTAACAGCATTGGCTGTTATGGTAGCAGTAGCAGGCTATTTGAATTTTACAGAAAGTAGAGCAAGTGAAGGAACAAAAACAGCAATGTCATTAAATGAGGAAGGCGATGCTATGGCATTGCTAGATGATTTTTCTGTATTACCAGATACAGACCCTAATGAAATGGCAGAAGCAAATACAGAGGGATTAGACCCTATTACAGCAGAAGTAAATATAGCAGAGGCATCTACTACTACAGGAGATGGTGCGGCTGTTTTTGTTAATGCAGAAGAAAATGCAGGAACAGTAGTAACATCAACTTTTTTTGCAGAGGCAAAACTGGATAGAGAACAAGCAAGAGCAAAACAAAAAGATATGCTTACAGAAATGATGAACAATGAAAGTGTAGACGAACAACAAAAAGCTGCTTGTGCTGATAATATGTTAGAGTTGCAAAAAAGAATTGAAAAAGAAACAGCAGCAGAAGCAATGATTGAGTCAAAAGGATTTAAAGAGGCATATGTGCGTATTGATGATGAAACAGTAGATGTTGTGGTAGATAAAGAAGAATTGACAGATGCAGAAGTAGCACAAATTGAAGATATTGTAAAAAGAAAAACAGGTTTTGAAGCAGATAAAATTAGAATTAGCCCTTTGAAAAAAACAAATTAAATACATAAATAAAAAAGATTTTTATGGGGAACAAAATATAATACAATAATAAAAAAAAGTAGGAAGTACAAAAAGCATTGTATTTTCAATGTTTCTAAGCACTTCTTACTTTTTATTTTGTTTCAATTTATGCTTTTTTGTCCCACTTTTGTACTACTTTTTCAAAATTCAGCTTTTGCTCTAATGTTTCAGCAGCTGCAATATCAGCATCTACAAGAGCATGAACATATCTATTTGTAATTCCTCCTTTTTATTATTTTATGCTTTGGTAGCCTTATCCTCCATTTCAAAAACGAAATTCATAAATTTTGCTCTGTCACGAATATTCAATGAACGATATAGGTCTAATATTCCAATTTCTTCTTTAGATGAAGATATATTATTAGGGTCATTTTCAAAAGTAGAAGCAACAGAAATAGAAGCATTACCAAAAACAGAACCGTTTCCTTGTACGACACTACTATCGTTAATGTTATTTACAGAGTAAGTAGTTGCTTGAGTATTAGTACGACCTAACAAATAATCAACAGATACATTAAGATAATCTGCTATTTTGGCAAGATTATCTACTTTGGGCATAGATGTTTTCATATTAGACATTGTATTAAATCAAAGTCTTACATCTTCTAACAATTTTTTCATTGGAATATTTTTTGATTTAGCTATCGTTTTTATTTTATCAGCAATATCACTAGAATTATACATATATATTCACTCCTTTTTAGATAAATTGCTAAAATCTCTAAATTTATATAAAAACACTTTAAAATATCTAAATTTATAGATGTAATATAATCAAGTTAAAAGTAACACAGTTACATTTTAACACAAAATGTAACATCGAACAACAATATGTGAAGGGAGATGAGGAAATATGAGTTTAGCTGAGAATGTAAGAAAGAGAAGAAAAGAAAAAAAGTTAACATAAAAACAACTAGCAGAACAAGCAGGTGTGTCAAAAGTATACATTACTCAAATGGAAACAAATGTAAGAAATCCTAATGTACAAGTTGTTTATTTAGTAGCAAAGGTATTAGGTTGTACTTTAAATGATTTGTATGATGAAGATGAAAAAAGTGTAGTATGATGTCCAAGCGGTGCAAATTTTAAAAAATGGTTACAAATAAAAACAATAGCAGAACCTTTTTCTGCACAGTGGATAGGCTTGCAAGGTACAGAAAAAGGCAATGTGTTTGTATTGCTTTCAGATTGGACAGAAAGCTATTTATCACAACTGGAAAGCTTCCCAGAGGGAAAATATAAAGATATGGCAGACGCTTCTAGTAATGGTTTTGCAGAACTGACAAAGGGTAATACAGCTATTGTACCTCCTGATTGCTTTGCTGAAAAAGATAGAGAAAATGGCTGGATATAAATACTCCTAAAAGTTAGAAGTATTCATTGCCAAGAAATTTGTAATTGCTTATTATTTATTGCACAGTCAGTAAGATATAAATTGATAAGTGTTTGATAAGGAATACCAGATATATCAGATTGTTTTTTAAAATATTCTATTGTGTCAGTATCAATATTGATTGTGATTTGTTTTTTTAGTTTTTTGGCATAAGGATTTTTTTTTGCATTGGAAAAATCATATTCTTCTTTCATGTAATCACCTCATTGTTGATAGTATTGTTTTGTTTCTGTTTTGGTAGCTTTTCGTGCTGATATAATTCGTATTACGGTTTCAGAAGCTCTATAGCAATGACATACGACCAATAAATTAGCCTTTTTGCTTAGACCTAATATAATAAATCTTTCTTCCTCCTGTGAATGTTCTGGGTCATCAATGACTAATGCTTCTTCATCATAAAATACAGTTTTTGCTTCTTCAAATGCTACATGATGTTTTTTCTTATTGATTGTATTTTTATTTTCGTCCCATTCAAATATTATCATGTATACATTATATTATAATTATAATATAATTGTCAAATATTTTTAGTTAAGGTGGTGAGGAAATTGGATATATTTGGTGAATATGGACGTATAGGACAAAGGCGATATGGTGGTGTATTTTTTGAGGAATTTTTAACAGAGTTACAAGGGCAAAAAGGCATTGAAGTGTATAAAGAAATGTCTGAAAATGATGATATTATAGGAGCAATGCTTTTTGCAATAGAAATGCTTATGAGGCAAGTAACATGGGATATAGAACCAGCAGCAAATACAAAAGCAGATAAAAATGCAGCAGAATTTATAAAAAGCTGTATGAATGACATGGAACAGTCCTGGCAAGATACCATTTCTGAAATCATGTTATTTTTAATTTATGGCTAGAGTTATCACGAAATTTGTTATAAAAGGCGAATACAAAATCAAAGTAAATATACAGATGGATTGATAGGCTGGAAAAAATTAGCATTGCGTTCACAGGATACATTGTATCGTTGGGAATATGGAGAAAATGACGATTTGTTAGGAATGTCGCAGATAGCACCACCAGACTATATCATTAGAACAATACCCATTGAAAAAGCATTACATTTTGTAACAAAGAGTAGAAAACAAAATCCAGAGGGGCGTTCTATACTAAGAAATTGCTATACAGATTATTATTATAAAAAGAGATTTAGACAGATAGAGGGCATAGGAGTAGAGAGGGATTTAGCAGGATTGCCATTGTTGCAACCACCAGAAGGAGCAGATATATGGAATGACGACCCAGAGAATATGAAAGCATTAGCCTATGCAGAAAAGCTAGTAAAAAATATTAGAAGGGACGAAAAAGAAGGTATTGTGTTGCCGTATGGCTGGACGTTTAGCCTAGTAAACGGCGGAAGCAAAAGACAATTCGAAATAGGCAATATTATAGAAAGAATAGACAACAGAATGGCTATGACTTGTATGGCTGATTTTGTGCTTTTGGGACATCAACAAACAGGAAGTTTTGCACTTTCCAGCGATAAAACAAGGCTTTTCGCAGTAGCGATAGGTACTTATTTAGACATCATATGCCAAACAATAAATACACAGGCAATACCAAAGCTGATAAAAGTCAATCAAAGCCATTTTAAAAATATAAGAGATATGCCAAAGCTGATACATGGTGATATTGAAAAACAGGATTTGACATAGTTTGCAGATTATATTGTAAAAATGGCAAATGTGGGACTTTTAACATTAGTGTAATGGGGTAGAAAGAATGGCAAAAAAAAGAGTGTGGAAAAAATATTAAAAAAGCGGGAAATACAGGAATAGCAAGGGATTGCAAGAAAAAACAAAAAAGAATTGTCATTCTTTACGGACTAGAAAAAGTGGCAAAAAAGGCATAAATGAGAAAAGTAAAAAAATAAGAAGAATTTTTTAACTTTTTTTTAAATTCTTTAAAAGCCAGTAAAATCAAGGAGTTGAGAGAAAGGAAAGGCAAAAAAATGGTTCAGAAAGAATGGCAAGGTACAAAAATGAAAAAGAGTGAAAAATAGTTCAGTGTATTATCAAAATGAAAAAAACGAGGAGGTTTAGTTTTATCTCCTCGTTCTACAGATGCAATTAAAAAATTTAATTTACTTATATGTGTAATAGGCAGTTTGATAGTTTATTTAAAAAAGAAATTCAGAAAAAAAGAATATAATACAGTTGTTGATAGAGAACATATTGCTGCATCAGCAAATAGGAAAAATAAAAATTTAAAAAATGGTAGCAAAGATAATGACTATATAAAGATAAGAGCAAAAGAAAAAAGGGAAAACGTTAATCAATCCCTTATTCATCAGAATATTCTAAATATTTTTTAATTTCCTTTTTTAGTTTATTCCATGCAGTTTTAGGTAATGTTTTTTGTTCTGGAAGTCGAACTTTTTCCATTTCAGTTAAAAAGATTTGTTCGTATTGTTCTAAAGTTTGAGGATATTCTTCAACAGCGACTTCTATCCAACCTAATAAAGCAGGAGCAATAAAGGCATATTGTTTAAATGCTGGGCAACTAGAAGAATTATGAACATTATTAGGACCAGAAAAATCTAAATAATAAAGTTCAAAGCATTTTACAAGCATTCCATAGGGAGAAAATTTATGCAGGGCATAGCCTGTTTCTAACAGATAATATTTTGCATTACGATATAGACCAAAATCTCTACGTTTGAGATGAAATTCTGCTTCTGCTGTATATGCATCCCAATCAAAAAAGAGGCGTTCTTGTTGTAATGGTTTCCATTCATCTTCAGATAATAACATATATTCTTCAGAATGAAAATTTTGTTTTACATAAAACCGTTTTTTGCAATGAGGACAAATACGACTGCGAGTAGAAAGTTTTTCTATAACATTTTGACAATAGGGGCATTGTTTTGACTGAAAGCGAGCAGAAAAACGAGTGTACTCTTTTTCTAATATACCCTATTCTTCATGGTTGGCATAATACATTTCTTCAAAAGGAGAAGGTGTTTGATTTGCACTATCTGGAAAAACAGTAAACATTTTTACTTCTAAACCATTATTTTGAGTAGTTAAATTTTTAGAAGAATGATTATGTGGTTTTATAATACCAAATGTTATTTTTTGTATAAATTGTTGTTTTGCTTCTTTATATCTTTGTAATTTTTCTAATCTCTCTTTATATTTTTGCTCAATTAATGATTGTCTTTGTCTAGCTAGTTCTTTTTGTGTTTCGTTCCATTCATTAATTTTGTGAAAAAGTGTTTCTATACTTTTAAAAAAACTCATAAAAAAGCTCCCTTCTATTTACTTTCATTTGTTCTATATCTATTTCTTTAAATGACATATTTTCCCTCATGTTGAACGCCTCCTTATATAACATATCACTTACGCAATATGCAAGTCACAATTAAAAAAAATACTCCCTGCTTCATCTGGTGTGATTTCTAAAACATCAATTAATCTTTCGATGATTTTTGTAGATGGTTTTATCTTTCCATTCAATATCTTAGATAAAGTATCACACCCCACACCACTTTTTTCTGAAAGGTCTTTAATTGTATTAATTCCTTTCATAGCCATTTTTGTTCTAAGTGCAATACAATCTGTTGTATACATATTATTCATTTATTTTGCCTCCTCAACTTTCTTACTTATTAAGTAAGTTAATATTACCATCATTTGAAATCTCTGTCAATACTTTTTGCGTAAGTTTTTTATTTTTTTAATTATATTTCTTGCATTTTACGTAATAATGTGTTATTCTTTAGTTACAGGAGGTTAAATAATGTCAATAATCAATGAACGAATAAAACAGCGACGTATAGAAAATGGATTAACATTGTTACAAGTTGCCAATACATTAGGTGTTAAAGAAGCTACTGCACAACGCTATGAAAGTGGTGAAATTAAAAATATTAAATATGAAACAATTGAAGCACTATCAAATATTTTAAATTGTCACCCTTGTTATTTAATGGGCTGGGAAGAAATGCCTAAATGCAAAAAAGAAGTAAGAGAGATTAAAGACTTTGTAAATGTTTCTCCTCTTGCACTAACAGTAGCAAGAAAGTTTGATAAGGCATCATTAAAAGAAAAGAATACTGTTCTTCTAACTTTAGATTTAGAGATGATAAAAGAAGAACCAGAAACAAAAGCTAGTGTTTCTTAAAAGGGAAGGAAATGTTACTTACTTGTTTCCTCAGTCCAAAAAATAGTAACAAGTAAGTAAATATACCCACCTATAATTATGTATCATATATTATATTGTGAAATAATGTCAATATATATGTGATATTGTCTAAAAGTAAATATAATTATGTATCATATATCATATTGTGAAATAATGTCAATATATATGTGATATTGTCTAAAAGTAAAAAAATGCCCTTGTATTGGCGTACAAGGACATTTCATATAAAGAGGTACTTCTGATATAAAGCACCAAAACCCAATTTAATTATATCAAAGTACCTCTTATTTTTCTATACCCAATTTTAGAAAATAGGAGGTTTTTTTATGGCTGCAATCAAAAAAAGAGGGAATAGCTATTCTATTCGTGTATCTTGTGGTTATGATATGCAAGGAAAGCAAATTATAAAAAGCATGACATGGAAACCCGAAAAGGGTATGACAGTAAAGCAAATAGAAAAAGAAGTACAAAGACAAGCAGTATTATTTGAGGACAAGTGTAAAAAAGGCTTATACTTAGATGGAAGTATTCGTTTTGCAGGCTTTGCCGAAAAATGGCTTACAGACTATGCTGAAAAACAGTTAAAAGCAGTTACAATATATCGCTTAAAATATATGTTGCAACAAATTAATCAGTCAATTGGGCATATTCCTCTTGAAAAGCTACAACCTATACATATAATACGCTTTTATGATAATTTAGCAGAAGAAGGTATTAAACATACCACTGCATATGTTGTTAAAATAGATTTAAAGGCACTGTTGAAAGAGAAAGGATATACCTATCAGCATTTAGCAAACCTTTCAGGAACCAGTATATGTACAATACAAAATATATGTAATTGTCATAATGTGTACCATAAAACAGCACAAAAAGTTGCAGATGCTTTAGAATATCCTATAGAAAATTTATTTACTAGACAGCTAAAACAAAGCAAGCTAAAATCTAGTACTATAAGAGCATATCATATTGCAATATCATCTGTACTTTCTACTGCTGTACATTGGCAAATAATTACTTCTAATCCTTGTCAACGTGTCAAACCACCTAAAATAGATACAAAAGAAAGTAAATATATTGATGAAAAACAGGCATTGTATATGCTTGAGTGTCTTTCTAATGAACTTTTGCAAAATCGAACACTAATTACATTACTTGTTTATACTGGTATGCGTAGAGGGGAAATATTGGGATTAAAATGGAGTGATATTGATTTCCATAATAACACTATTACTATACAAAGGGAATTGCTTTATACACCTGATAAAGGGCTTTTTGAGGATACTCCCAAAACTACCACTTCAAATCGTATTATCAAGGTTGCAGAAGCACCTTTAAAACTATTAAAGAAACATAAAGCAGAACAAACTATTCGTCGTTTACAGTGTGGAGATTTATGGCACAACAATAACTATGTATTTTCTACTTGGAATGGTAGACCTTTAAATATATCAAGCGTTAACCTTTGGTTTAAAAAGTTTCTAGAACGTTACGACCTACCTCTTATTACACTACATTCTCTAAGACATACAAATGCAAGTCTTTTAATTGCAAATGGCGTTAATATTACAACTGTATCAAAAAGACTAGGACACGCTAATACAGCCATTACAGCTAGTATTTGCAGATATGGTGTTAGCATTTTGTAACGGACATTCTAAAGGGACAAAATTTGTCATTGACCATTTTAAAAAATATAAAGTTACTATAAAAATTATAATATTAAAAAAGAAAGATACTTCTGTATGAATGTCTTTTTTTTTGACAAAATTTTTATAGTTAATATATTGACAAAAAAGCAAAAAAATGCTATTTTTGAATTGGTTCAAATTGAATGAATTCAAATTATTATAGGGAGGGTAATTTTATGAGAAATACAAAACCCAAACAAGAAAAACAAAAAGAAATTATGGACGCAGCACTACAACTATTTTTAGAAAAAGGATATGAAAAAACTTCTATAAAAGATATTACAGAAAAAATGAATATTGCAACAGGATTATTTCATTATTATTTTAGTTCAAAAGAAGATGTTTTGATAAAATGTGCTTATCTCAATAGCCAAATGATTACAGAAGAATTACAGCTTGAAACATTTTTTGAAGGAAAAGGCAATGCAGTTGAAAAAATCAATTTGCTTATGAGTCAAGTACTTCATAATGTAGCACAAAGAAATGATATTATAAAAGATAGTGCCAAAATAAACCAATCACTTTTATTAGATAGAATTACCTATATTACATTAGATATTATTATTACAAAATTAGTAGAATTTATAAAAGAAGGGAATAACGAAAAAATATTTGATTGTCCTTGTCCTCAGGAAACAGCAGAAATATTAGTATATGGTTTTGAAAGAATGTTTCGAAAGCAAAAAGAAAAAGATAGTTCTTTAAAAGATATAACATTAAGTGAATATTTTATGCAAAATAAATATAAATTGGCTGAGATGTTTAAAAAATTGCTTTGTATGAAATATGATTATCATTTTCAATTTGGAGAATGTGAAAAAACAGAAACAGAACTCTAGTTGTAATAGTATAGCAGAATAGTACATATGTTTTAAAAAAGTATGAAATTAGGAGGGAATTTATATGAAAAAAACAATTTCATTACTGCTATTAATGGCACTTTTGGCAGGGTGCAGCAATGCAAATGCAGAACAAAGCAGTAAAGCAGAATTGAGAACAGTAGCAATTGAAACAGTACAAGCAGATGGTTATGGTGATGTGTTGACAGTCAGTGGAAATATTGTTCCAACACAAACAGTAAAAGCATCTTTTAAAATTCCGGGTGTTTTGCAAAATGTTGCAGTATCAGAAGGGGAAAGTGTTGTTGCAGGGCAAACGCTTGCTGTATTAGATAAAGTAGACTATAACATACAAGTAAAAGGTGCACAAGCAACAAAATCTACAGCACAGGCACAGACAAGTGCAGCAATCGCACAAAGAGAAGCGGCAGCAGCACAAAAAGATGCAGCAACAGCACAAAAAGATGCAGCAGCTATTGACATTGAAACAGCACAATTACAACTAGATACAGAAATACCAACAAAAATAGAACAAGCAAAAGCACAATATGATTTGACAAAAACAAGTTATGATAGAGTAAAACAATTGTATGAACAAGGTATTGCGTCACAAAGTCAATTTGATGAAATTAGTGCAAAATTGAAAGTAGACCAAAATACATATCAGCAAGCATTAGATGCAAAATCTATTGCTGAAAGTAAAATAAAATCAGCACAATCACAGCTGAATGCAGCAGAGGCACAAATTAGTATGACGACAGCACAAATTGATATGACAGTAGCACAAGTTTCTGCTTCTAATGCACAAATTGAAGCAAGTGATGCACTACTTGATGCTGCAAAAACAAAATTAAGTGATACTGTTTTGAAAAGTCCTATTGATGGCGTAGTATTACAAAAAATTTCAGAAACAGGAGAAACCATAGCAGAGGGGTATCCTGTTGTTGCTATAGGAGATATTAGTGATGTTTGGGCAGAAATTGGTATAACAGATGATATGATAAACAAAATACAAAAGGGACAACAAGCAGAGGTATATGTTTATGGATTAAATCAAACTGTTATAGGTGTTGTAGATGAAATTAATTCTTTAGCAGATACTACAACAAGAACATTTCCAGTAAAAATTAGAATAGATAATACAGAAGGAATATTAAAACCGGGTATGATTTGCCGTGCTGAAATTGCTATGAATAATGTGGAAGCTATATTTGTACCTATTGATAGTGTAATACATTTTGCAGAAGGTAGTGCAGTATTTTTGTTAAATGAAGACAATACTGTTACAAAAACAATTGTAACAACAGGAGAAATTACAGGAGATAGAATACAGATATATTCTGGACTGCAAAGCGGAGATAATATTGTAACAAAAGGACAGTTTACGCTGCACGATGGCGATACAGTACAGATAGAGGAGATGGAAAAGTAATGGTAAAATGGAGTGTAGAGCATAAAAGTATTGTTATACTTTTGACAGTTGTAACATTGATTGCAGGATTTCTGTTGTATGGAAATATGGAAAGACAAGAAAATCCTACTGTAGCAAGCCCTATTGCTACCATTAGCTGTATTTATGGTGGAGCAAGTCCTGAAGACATTGAAAAATTGATTGTAAAGCCTATTGAAAACAAAATAGGAGATATAGCAGAAATTAAAAAAATGGAAAGTTTTTGCATGGATAGTATTGGTGTTATTAAAGTTACATTAAAAGATTTAAGTGATAGTGATATTGCAAAAGTATGGGACGACATGAAAGATGACATTGATAGCGTAGAGGCAAGTCTGCCAAGTGATGCACAAAAACCAGTAGTAGAAACGGATTTTACGAGTAGTTATGGTATATTATTAGGTTTAACATCAAAAGACTATACTTATCAAAATTTGAAAGATGTTGCAAATGATTTAAAAGATATTTTAAAAGAGGATGATGGTGTAAAAGCGGTTGATATATTTGGAGAAGTAGGGCAACAAATAGAAATTAGTTTAGATATGATAAAATTACAACAGTATGGTATTACACCAACAAATATTATTACTTTTTTAAAAGCGAGAAATATTAACATACCTGGAGGAAATTTAGAAATTTCTGGTACAAAAATACCAATACAGATTTCAGGAGAATATGAAACAATAGATGAAATTAAAAATACTATTGTAGCTGTTTCAAAAGAAAATGGTGTACCTGTATATTTAAAAAATGTAGCTGATGTGGTACAAAAAGAACAAAAGCCAGAAGCACTAGCAGAAGTCAATAATCAAAAGGCATTGATAATTGGTGTAAAATATGCAGATGCTCAAAATATGCTTACAATACAAAAAAGATTGTATCAAAAAATAGAACAATTTGAAAAAAATCAACTCTATACGAATATGGAAATTATAAAATTGACAGACCAAGCAGATTTTGTAAAATCTTCTATAGCACTGTTTCAAAATAATTTAATTTCTGCTGTAATATTAGTAGCGGTAGTAGTACTTATTACAATGGGCATAAGGAGTGCTATTGTGGTATCTCTGCCTATACCAGTTGTTATAGCGATTGTGTTTATTTATATGGTGTTAACAGATATACCATTGCACCAAGTTTCTATTGCTTCATTAATTATATCGTTAAGTTTGCTTGTAGCAAATGGCATTGTAGCAAATGATAATATTAATGTATATTTAGAAAAAGGACATAGTAAAAAAGAAGCGTGTATAAAAGGAATTAAAGAAGTAAATATTGCTATACTAACATCAACATTAACAACAGTCGCTTCCTTTTTACCTCTTGCTATGATGCAAGGTAGTGCAGGGAAATTTGTAAAATCTTTGCCGATATTGGTTTCTGTTGCATTAGCAGGCTCTTATATTACATCATTAACATTAGTACCTGCAACAGGATATTGGCTTTTACAGCCAAAAAGTAAGCAAAAAAAATGGGCAATAAAACAAAAACTAAAAGAAATATTTCATATGGAAAAAATAGGAGAGAGTATATTATTATTTTATGAAAATATGCTTAAAATAGCATTAAAAGCTCCTAAATTGTTGATATGTGTTTTTATTTTTATATTTGTATTGAGTGGTTTGCTAGTTCCTTCTATGGGTATACAAATTTTTCCACCAGCAGAACGTGACCAATATGCACTGAATGTTATGGTGCAAGATGGCAGCAACATAGAACATACAAAACAAGTTATGAAACAAATAGGAAATTACTTAGAAGCAGATAGCTCTATACAAAATTATTCTTTTATGGTTGGTGATGGCTATCCTAAATATTATGTAACATTTACACCCAATGAATTGGACACAGCAAAAGCACAATTTTTAATAAATGGCAAACTTTCAGACATCAATAGAATAGAAAAAGAATTAAATGAAAATATACCAGGTGTAGTAGTGAATGCGAAAGAACTGGAAATTGGTATTCCTGTAAATTATCCTATTGAAATTAGAATATCTGGTGCAGATATAGAAGTGCTGCGAAAAATTGGCGATGATGTCAAAAATAAAATATATGAAATAGAAGGCGGAAAAAATGCAGAGGACAATTATGGTTATTCTTCTAATAAATTAAAAGTAAAAGTAAATGAAGAAAAATCAAATATTGTAGGTATTTCTAATTATGATGTTGCTTCTACGGTAAGAATGGCAGTCAATGGCTTAGAAGTATCAGAATTAAAACAAAAAGATATAGATGAAGACCCTTACCCTATTAATATTAAAATACCAGATAATGATAAAACAAAAAGAGAAGTATTAAATGATATTTATATAACATCACAAATTACAGGAGAAAATATACCTTTAACACAAATTGCAGATATTGTTACAGAGTCCTCTATGAACAAAATTGTTAGGCGAGATGAAAAAAGAACATTGACAGTAGGTCTTTTTGTAGAAGATGGATATAACACACAAACAGTTATGAAAAACTGTCAGCAAGCACTGCAAGGCTATGAATTGCCAGAAGGCTATAGTATAGTATTTGGTGGAGAAAGTGAAGAAAATAGAGATACTTTTTCCTCTCTTGTGATACCGACATTGATTGCTATAGTAGGCATTTATTTGATACTTGTATTGGAATTTGGTGATATTAGACAACCCCTTATTATTATGGGAACAATACCACTGTCGTTTATAGGTATTTTGTGGGGACTAAAATTGTTAAATTATCCTATTGGTTTTATGGCACTTTTGGGAGCAATTAGTTTAATGGGCGTTGTAGTAAATAATGGTATTGTTTTATTAGATTATATTAATACATTAATAAAAGAATATGAAAATCCTATAGAAGCCATTACGCAGGCTTGTAAAACAAGATTAAGACCAATTATGATTGGTATGATTACAACAGTAATTTCATTGATACCTTTAGCATTAACAGGAGGATTACTTTGGGCTCCTTTGGCAACTTCTATTGTATATGGTATGTTGCTTTCTTCTATATTAACAATGTTTGTAATACCAAGTGCATATTATATTTCTGTAGTAAAAAAGAAATAAATTTATTTTATGATATAAGGAGGTATAAATAGAAATGTTTTGTACAGCAGATTTAAAATGGACAAGAAAACCAAAACAATATACTATAGAACAAAATAAAATTAAAATTGTTACAGAACCAAATACAGACCTCTGGCAAAAAACTTATTATGGTTTTCAAAACGATAATGCACCTGTTTTACAGATGACAACAAAACAAGAATATTTTTCATTTGTTGTAAAAACAGAATTTGAAAGTAAAAAAAGATTTGACCAATGTGGTATTGTAATGTACTTAGATAGCGAGAATTGGTTGAAGGCATCTGTAGAATATGAAAATGAAAAGTATCAAAGATTAGGGAGTGTTGTAACAAACAAAGGATATTCTGATTGGGCAAGTACAGATATAGATGCTACTATAAAAACAATGTGGTATCGTTTTAGCAGACGAAAATCTGATTATTGTATAGAATGTTCGCAAGATGGTATTCATTTTAAACAAATGCGTATTTGTCATATGTGCAAAGGAAATGCTGAAATTCAATTTGGTATATATGCTTGTTCTCCAGAACAATCCTCTTTTGAAGCAGTATTTTCAGATATGAAAATAACAGATTGTAAATGGTTAGAACATAAATAAAAAGTATTAAAAAGTGTCTATATTTAAGACACTTTTTTAATTAGATAGTAAACTGGAATACTATAAAACAGTATTGTCAATAAATGATAAAAATGCTATAATATTGCAAGAAAATTTTAGGGTTTAAAATGTTCCTCTCTACGATATCATTATTTGGGTATAAAACAATAGAAAGGTGGAATACAATGAAAAAAAGAATAGTAATAGTGATGTTTTTGCTGGTAATTTTATGTATAACAGCAGCATCAGGCTGTGATAAAAAGGAGAATGAACAAAGTATTTCTTCAAATGATATTGAAACAGTCGAGCTATTGCTTTGGGGAGCAAAAGAAGATGAGGTTCTTTTGAATAAAATCATACAAACATTCCAACAAGAATATCAAGGACAGGCAAATTTTCAAATTACATTTCAAGAACAAGGAGAAACAGAATGTAAAGATACAATTTTAGGCGGTTTAGAAGAAAGTGCGGATGTATTTACATTTGCAGATGACCAGCTGAGTGCATTAGCAGCAGCAGGTGCATTAAATCCTATAGAAAATGCTGATAGTATAAAACAAATGAATTTATCAACAGCAGTAGAAGCAGCTACTGTAAGAGATACATTATATGCTTATCCTTTGACAGCAGATAATGGATATTTTTTATATTACAATAAGCGATATTTCAGCGATGAAGATATTCAAGCATTAGATACTATTTTAGATATTGCAGCAAATAATGGCAATTTCTTTTGTATGGATTGGTCTTCTGCATGGTATATTTATTCTTTTTTTGGCAATACAAATATGAAAATTGGACTAAATGAAGATGGTATTACAAATTATTGTACATGGAATGATAAAGAGGGCGATATTTGTGGTGTAGATGTGGCTAAAGCTATGTTAAATATTGCAATGAAACCAGCTTTTTTAAATAGAACAGATGAAGAATTTTTAGAAGGAGTAAGAAATGGAACAGTGATTGCTGGCGTTAGTGGTGTATGGAATGCTGTAGCAATAAAAGAAGTATGGGGAGAGGATATGGGTGCAGCGAAATTACCAACATATACTTGTAATGACCGTCAAATACAAATGGCGTCGTTTTCAGGTTGTAAGCTAATAGGTGTAAATGCTTATTCTAAGCATTATGATTGGGCTTGTAAATTAGCAGAATGGATTACAAATGAACAAAATCAAAAACTTCGTTTTGAATTACGTGAGCAAGGACCATCTAATATACAGGCAGCTTCTTCTATGGAAGTACAACAATCTCCAGCTATTGCAGCGTTATTAGAACAGTCGGAATTTTCTCAACTACAAAGAGTAGGAGGAAAATTTTGGGACCCTGTAGCAGCTTTTGGTGAAAATATAGCTTCTGGAAATGCCACAGGAGAAGACTTACAAGAGCAATTAGATAAAATGGTAAAAAATATTACTGAAAGATAAATGTTATTATAATATTGAATATAACTGTAGGAGGTTAGTAATGGATAGAAAGCTTAGTATACAACAAAAGCTGATGTTACCGATTATTCTATTAGGCTTTGTAGCGTTGTTTTCTAATGCTCTGGCTATATTTAGTATACATAATGTAAATGCCAATGCGTCAAATATTGTAGATAATTACATGGAAGGAAAAACAAAGTTAGTAGAAATTCGTCGTTCAACAATGAATATTCATAAAATGGCTCTTTCGCATATTGTTGCTACAGATTATAGTACAATGATTGATGTTGTAACAAAAATTAAAGAAGAAGAAAAAAATATTGAAAATACTTTAGAAGAATATAGCAACTATGTAGAAGAGGAAGAAACTGAAATATATCAAGAATTACTAGAAAATTATGACTCTTTTAAACATACATTAGTTTTTTTAGTATGTGCTAGTGCAGACAGTAAAACAGAAGCAGCTTATGAACTTGCTAATGGAGATGTTGCTTTTTATGGCAGTGCTATAGAGCAAAATATAAAAGAATTATATCAGTCTGTTACAACACAGACAGAAGTCGCAAGAAAAAAACTTTTAATAGTTTATATCATATCTATAGTAATAAGTGTGTTGTCTATGATTGTATGTGTACTGTTGGCAATTGCTGCTATTAAAATGATTATGAAGTATGTAGTAAAGCCTATAAAAAGCGTTATGGTTACTATGCAAGGAAGTTCTGAACGTGTAGATAATATGGTTGAAGAAGTAAGAAAAAGAACGTGGATTTCTAGCAAAAGTGCAAAAAAACTATCTGTAATTTCAGAAAAGTTGTCTTATACAATACATCAAATAGCAAATAATTCTACTTCTATTAATAGCAGTATTACAGATATAAAAGATGATATCTATACTATGGCAGAAGAATGTGCTGTAATTACAGAATATTCTGTAGCAATGAGAGATAGAGCTAATACTATGGAACAATCTGCTCATATGAATATGGAAACTATCAATACAAAAGTAGAAGATATGTTAGTAATATTAAATGAAGCTATTGAAAATAGTCGTAGTGTTGACCAAGTAAATGTTTTGGCAAAAGATATTCTAGAAATTGCTGCAAATACAGACCTTATTGCTGTTAATGCTTCTATTGAAGCTGCAAGAGCTGGTGCTGCTGGAGCAGGTTTTGCAGTTGTAGCTCATGAAATTCGTGCTTTAGCGGACTCTTGCGGAGAAACAGCAACACATATTCAGGAGATTAATAATAATGTCACTAGTGCAGTATATAACCTTTCAGAGAGCGTACAATATTTAGTAGATTACTTAAATCAATCTATTTTAACAGAGTTTAGAAGATTTGTTTCTTCTGGTCAACAATATAGAGAAGATGCAGCATATATTGAGGCTGCTATGGCAGAATTTAATCATAGAGCAGACCGTTTAAGAAGTTCTATGGACGAAATTGCTTGTTCTATTGAAAATATTACAAAAGCTTTAGATGAAGGTGCTGCTGGTATTACAGGTGTAGCAGATAGTACCAAAAGTATGGTAGGAAATATGACAGACATCGCTAATCGTATGGATACAAGCAAAGAAATTGCAGAGGAATTGAAAAAACAAACAGAAATGTTTGCAAATTTGTAGTAAAGATATACTAATATAATAAAGTATTTGGAGGAATAATATGATAAATGTACTTTTTGTATGTCATGGAAACATTTGCCGTTCGCCTATGGCAGAATTTGTTTTAAAAGATATGGTAAATAAAAGAGGAATAAAACAAGAATTTTTTATTGCTTCTGCTGCAACAAGTACAGAAGAAATTGGAAACAGTGTACATAGAGGAACAAGAGAAAAATTAAAACAATATGGTATTAGTACAGAGGGAAAATATGCTGTACAATTAAAAAAACAAGATTATCAAAAATATGATTATATATTAGCAATGGATAAAGCAAATGTAAAAAATACACAAAGAATTGTTGGAGAAGATAGTCAAAATAAAGTACATTTATTGCTATCTTATGCAGAAAAAAATAGAGATATTGCAGACCCATGGTATACAGGAGATTTTGATAAAACTTATGACGATATTGTAGAAGGCTGCAATGCCTTTTTAAACAAAATAATATAAAACAAGTTATAAATAAATTTATTTTACAAATTATGTAATAATGTATTTAAAAAATTTGATAAGTTATTTTTTACTAAATTGTATAGAATTTTACTAATATCTGATAAAAATAATGAAAAAATGCTTACTTAAAATAAACATTTATTTTAGTAAGTGTTTTTTATTGAAAAAAATACTATTAAGCTGTAAAATAGTTTATATAACTTGTTAAAATTATATTATAGAATGAGGAGCAGAAAATATATGTTTCAGTCGTTAGTTTTATCTATTATTTGTATTATATGGGGATTTATATTGATTATACAGGCACGAATGGAAATGAAACAATCTCAAAATCCCAAACAAAAGCAAAAAGTGGAAGAAAAGGAGGATAAATTTTCAGGAAGAACATTGTATTTTAGTAATGTGCCTTTAAGAGAAATGGAAGAGTGTTGTTTGAGAAAACAAAATATTTTTGAAGAAATGAATGTAATTGAGAGAGTGGAATGTAAAACAGCAATTTATTGGATAATAAGATTTATTGATAAAATATTTTTAGAAGATGTTAAAGGATTTTTTACAGAAGAAGGAAAAAAGAAATTAAATACTGCATTAAATAATATTTTAAGTATGAGGCCATGTTTTAAAAAACAACAAGTGCAAGAAGACCTTACAACAGTTTGTAAACTTATAAAATATACATTAGAGAAGGAAGATGTAAGTGGTATATTTTATGGACATCATATATTAAGTGATTTAAACTTTTGGATATTAGACCAACCTTTTCCTATAGAAGAATTAAAAACATGGGAACCAAAACCACCAAAACAAAAAGAAACGAGAGTTTTTTATGGTATTACAAAAAGCTGGGAATATAACTATCCAAGAGATTTACAAAAGAAAATAAAAAATATTGTATTGCCAAAAGAGGAAGAAATATTTGACATTAGAGCACATTTTGCTCAAAAATATATGGAATTGGCACAAACATTTTACACTTTAGAAGATTGGCATATACAACAGATAATAGAATATTGTGGTACAATGGAACAAATTTTTAAAGAAATCATTAGTTTTCAGGCAGCAGATGTTGTGATGGAAGAATTAAATGAAATGGAACAAGCAATTTTTGATAAAAATGGAGCAGTTACAAAAGGTGTGTTAAAATATTATAATATGATAACAATGGAATTAGATAGAACAATGGGATTTTTGCCAGAATGTAAATTAAAACAAGATTTTGATATAATAAGACAAAAAGTACAGAATGTATATGACAATCACGCAAATATAGAATATCAATCTTATGAAGAAATATTTAAAGCCAAAAGAATGATAGAAGAAATCAATCGTTTTATTTTACCAAAAGAAATTGATTGGCATGACAATTATTTTTATTATGGAGTAACTACAACAATGAGAGATATACAACAAGACCCTATTATTGAAGTTGCAGGAATAGAAACAACTATGCCAGCAGAAAGAGATTTCTTTGATAGAATAATAGAAGGAGAATATAAAACAGAAATAACACAAAACAATACTAGAGAAAATAGAGCAAGAGAAAACAGACTTAGGGAAAATAGAATAAAAGAGAACAGAGTGAGAGAGAATAAACAAAAGGACAATAGAATAATAGAAGAAATGAAATTTGAAGAATTTGAAGAAATACAACAATAATAATAAAAGGGAGTAGCTATATAATAACTGCTCCCTTTTCCCTTAAAAATAAGAATACCCTATCACATCATAACATAAGTTATAAAAAGATACAATAAAAAATTTAAAAAATGTATACAATATTATAATAAATTTTAATCGTCCCAACCTAATGCTTCTAATGTTTCCTCTAAAATATCATCTTGTTTGTCCAAAATATCTTTTTGTTTTTCTAATTCTATTACTTGTGCTATATAATCTTCTCTTGATAGTGTATTGTTTATATAATTTTGTTCTGCTTGGTCAAGTGAAAGTTCTAATTGTTTTTCAGCAAGTTCTACTTCTTTTAATTTTTGTATCATTTGTTCCATGTTTGTAGTATCTATCCAATTTTGAGCAAGTGTAACAGGTATTTGATGCTCTAAAGCGTCAATTTGTGCTTCTAATGTATTTTCTTGTTGTTTCAATGTTGTTTTTTGACTTTGAAATGTATTAGCATCTATTGCATTAGTATGAAACTGTTGTTCTAATATTTCAATATCTGCTTCAATAGCTTTTTCTTCTGCAACCATTTTATAATAATTTTCTATTGTTTCTGTAGTAATAGTAGTGTTTGCTGTAGTAGCAGTAGCACTTGTTACAGTATCTATAGAAGCATTTACAGCAGTAGTATCATTTAATGTACTTGTAGTATCTACATTTATATTTGCATCAGAATTTACTATAGTAGTATTTGTTTGTGTAACAGAAGATGTATCAGTTGATGTTTCAGAAGATGGAGCATTATTGTTGCAAGCAGTTGTTGTTAGTATTAAAAGTAATAATGCTATATATTTTTTCATGTTATTTTTCCTCCTTTATTATTATTTATTATATCAGAAAACAATAAAAATAATATAATTTTTTTGAAAAAAAATAAACATTTTTATTGTTTTTTCCCCATTGTTTTGATATGATATACTTAGCAATAAAATAACACAAGGGAGGTATTAAAAATGAATTTTGGTAAAAAATTTATAGCAGTTTTAACAGCAGGAGCAATTTTAACAATGGGTACAACACAAATATTTGCAGCTGTGTTGACATCAGAACAAGCGAAAAGTATTGCTTTAGCATATGTACCAGAGGAAAGCATACATATCAATACAAAAGAAGAATATAATAAATTTGAAATAAAATTATACAATCAAAAAGACCAAACAGCATATGAAATTGATATTGATAAAACAACACAAAAACCTATATCATTTGAAAGTAAATCTCAATGTCATATAGGAGGCATACAAGTAGTATTATCTGAAGAACAAGCAAAAAATATTGTATTACAGGAGATACCACAAGCACAGTTCATATCAAGTTATTTAGAGTGGGACGATGGTATGCAAGAATATAAAATTAGTTTTTATACTCCAAATATACAAGGAAAATATCAAATTAATGCTCAAAATGGTATGATAGTGGAGAGAGAAATTAAATTTATTGAAAATCAAACTACTATAATACCACAAACACCACCAACAATAAATACTGTAACACAAAATACTGTAAAATCACCACAAACTATACTTACAGTAGAGCAGGCAAAACAAATTGCACAATCTAAAGCACCTAATGCAGTACTTTATGAAATTAAATTAGATAATGATGATGGTAGAATGATATATGAAGGTGAAATGAAACAAGGACATATTGAATATGAATTTGAAATTGATGCTACAACAGGCGTTATAATAGAGTGGGATATAGACATTGACGATTGATAAAATAAAAAAAGACATTGAAAAGTTTTTGCTTTCAATGTCTTTTTTGTTAAAATAGTCCAACTTTTGAAAGATATTTATCTATTTTCTTTAATTTATCTTCATTAGAATAACCTACTTTTTTGCTGATAAAAGAGCAAAGTAATTCACAAGCAAATACAACAGAAACATAAGAATTAAAAAAAGTGTTGCTGTCTACACTGATTGTTAAAAGTTGTGTAGCATATTGTGCCAAAGGAGAGCTTGCTTTATCTGTTAAAAGTAATATTTTTGCACCAGCATCATATGCCATTTGTGCAGCAAGTAAATCCATTTCAGAATAACGAGGAAAACTGATAGCAATTAAACAATCGTTTTCTGTAATATCAGATAAATGGTCTATTACATTAAGTGCTGGATAAGATGTTTCATGTACATTAGGTAACATATGTTTTAAAAGTAAAAGAAGCATATCACCAGTACCAGAGTTTGCACGAGAAGCTAATATGTATTTATGGTGACTGGATATAAGTGTATCACTTGCTTGTTCAAATGCTTGTATGTCATTTGCATTAATCAGTGTTTTAATATTTTTTAAAATATTAGAAAAATAAGACTCTACAATACTGTTTTGGTCTAATTTTCCTATACTTAATTTTAATCGTTCTGAAGGAACGGTAATATTTTCAGAAAGACTGTTTATTCTGTCTGTATATGTTTTTCGTATTGTTCTTTGAAAATCCATAAAACCAGAATAGCCTAATGTACGAGCAAAACGAATAACAGAGGAGTCGCTAACGTGAAGCCTTTTCGCCATATCTGTTGATGTAATAAAACACGCTTCTGCAAAATGGTCTAAAACAAATTCTGCAATAATTTTTTCTTTTTTTGTTAATCGTATTCCTTTCATTTGGTTTCTAATTTCTTCTGTCATATTTTAATCACCCCAAATTTAATGCATTACTCATCAGATGTTAGTAAATATATCAAAATACTTTTACATATTGAAGTAAAACGAATTGTATCGTTGCTATAATTGATATTTAACCACACTATGGAATTATTTTCAATAAAAAAAGTATACAAAAAACAAAAATTATTAAAATTTTTGAAAAAATTTATGTTTTTTTAATAAAATATTGTTAGCACTCTTTACAAGTGAGTGCTAATAGTGTATACTAAAAACGTAAAATAAATAAAAAGTAAAAGGAAGTATTTAATATGAAATGGAATAAATACTATTTTTGGTAGCAGTATAGCAAAATGGCAAAGAAGGGATAAAAATGATATTAGGAAATCCATATAAATTTGCTATTATCATACAAACAATAAAACAATGGAATAAAGAGGAAAGTGCTGATAATCCATTTTGTAATGGAGTACTACTTTTTTGTATTGATGGTGATATTTATACAGAAGAAATTTTGACAGCAACATTAAAAACAGAAGTATATATGTTACTAGAAAATTTACATACTATTTCTGTGAATAAAGAAATATATCATATGAAAAAAGAAAAAGCATTTAAAAAAATGTATCATTTGATATTTTCAGAAGAAGATACAGATATTAAGTATTATTTTAATATATCACCATATTGTTTTTTAGATAATCAATATTATATATTTGCAGTAAGTGATGGCACTAATATAAGAATTTTAGCAAGTAAATTAAAGTATATTAAAAAGCATTCCAATCATAAGCTAAAAAATATTAATGTTAGTGAAACAATTATTAGTATAAAAGAATTAAATGATATACTATATAAATTAGAAAAATTTGATTATTTTCATAATATCACATAAACTTTGTAGTATTTAAGGAGGGAAAATTATGAATTTACAAAAATATACACAAAAATCAATAGAGGCAATACAAAATACACAAGCAGTTGCAGCAGAATATCAAAATCCTCAAATTGAGCAGCAGCATTTGTTATATACATTATTAGCACAACAAGATGGATTAATACCACAGCTTTTAATCAATATAGGCGTAAATGTGAACGATATTGTAAATAGTGTGGAAGAAGAAATTGCAAAATTACCTCATGTTTCTGGAAGTAGAGAAGCAACAAAAGTTTATATTGCCTCTGATGTGGATAAAGTTTTTACAAAATCAGAAAAATTAGCAGATAGTATGAAAGATGAATATGTGTCAGTAGAGCATTTATTTTTATCATTACTTACAAGTCCTAATATTGTATTAAAAAAAATATTTGAACAATATCATATAGATAGAACGAATTTTACAAAAGCACTTGTAAAAGTAAGAGGAAACACAAGAGTAACAAGTGACACGCCAGAAGAAACATATGATGCACTAAAAAAATATGGCACAGATTTAGTAGAAAAAGCAAGAAATCAAAAATTAGACCCTGTAATAGGTAGAGATGATGAAATCAGAAATGTCATCAGAATATTATCCAGAAAAACAAAAAATAATCCTGTGTTAATAGGAGAACCTGGTGTTGGTAAAACTGCTATAGCAGAAGGATTAGCACAAAGAATTGTAAAAGAAGATGTTCCTAATAGTTTAAAAGAAAAAACAATATTTTCGCTTGACATGGGCTCTCTTATTGCAGGAGCAAAATTTAGAGGAGAATTTGAAGAAAGATTAAAAGCAGTATTAAATGAAGTAAAAAAGAGCGATGGTAAAATTATATTGTTTATAGACGAACTGCATACTATTGTAGGAGCAGGTAAAACAGATGGTGCTATGGACGCAGGCAATTTATTAAAACCTATGTTAGCAAGAGGGGAATTACATTGTATTGGAGCAACAACATTAAATGAATATAAACAATATATTGAAAAAGACCCTGCATTAGAAAGAAGATTTCAGCCTGTGCTTGTAAGTGAGCCAACAGTAGAAGATACCATTGCCATATTAAGAGGATTAAAAGAAAGATATGAAGTATATCATGGTGTAAAAATACAAGACCAAGCAATTATAGCAGCAGCAACACTTTCTAATAGATATATTTCAGATAGATTTTTGCCAGATAAGGCAATAGACTTAATAGACGAAGCCTGTGCTATGATAAGAACAGAAATTGACTCTATGCCTACAGAATTAGATGTTATACAAAGAAAAATTATACAATATGAAATTGAAGAAGCAGCACTTAAAAAAGAAAATGATAAAATATCAAAAGAACATTTAGAAGAAATACAAAAAGAATTAGCAGAAACAAGAGAACATTTTAATCAGTTAAAAGCAAAATGGGAAAATGAAAAAGCAGATATAAACAGTGTACAAAAATTAAGGGAACAAATAGAAAGTACAAACAGTGAAATTGAAGCAGCAGAAAGAAAATATGACTTGAATAAAGCAGCAGAATTAAAATATGGTAAATTACCTCAATTACAAAAAGAATTAGAACAAAAAGAAAAAGAAGTAGAACAAAATGGCATGAAAAATTCATTGCTTCGTGATAAAGTAATGGAAGAAGAAATTGCCAGAATTATAGAAAGATGGACAGGAATACCTGTATCAAAATTGATGGAAGGAGAAAAAGAAAAACTAATCCATCTGGAGAAAATACTTCATGAAAGAGTAATTGGACAAGAAGAAGCAGTTACAAAAGTTTCTGAAGCGATTATTAGAAGTAGAGCAGGTATACAAAATCCAAACAGACCAATAGGTTCCTTTTTGTTTTTAGGTCCAACAGGTGTTGGCAAAACAGAATTAGCAAAGTCATTGTCAGAATGTCTGTTTGATGATGAAAAAAATATTATACGTATTGACATGACGGAGTACATGGAAAAATTTTCTGTATCTCGTTTAATAGGAGCACCTCCAGGATATGTAGGATATGAAGAAGGCGGACAGCTTACAGAAGCAGTAAGAAGAAAACCATATGCTGTAATACTGTTTGATGAAGTAGAAAAAGCACACCCTGATGTATTTAATATATTACTTCAAGTGCTAGATGACGGACATATTACAGACTCTCAAGGTAGAACAGTTGATTTTAAAAATACTATTATCATATTAACGTCAAATTTAGGTTCTCATTATTTGTTAGATGGCATAGATGAGCAAGGAGAAATTAAAGAAGATGCTAAAATAAAAGTAGGAGAACTTTTAACAAAATCATTTAGACCAGAATTTTTAAATAGATTAGATGAAATTGTATTTTATAAACCATTAACAAAACAGAATATTACAAATATCATTGATTTGATATTAAAAGACCTTAATAATAGAATGGCTGAAAAACAACTACAATGTACTGTTACAGAAAATGCAAAACAACTCATTATTGAACAGTCATATGACCCTGTTTATGGTGCAAGACCACTCAAAAGATATATACAAAGACATATTGAAACACTCATTGCTAAAAAAATGATACAAGAGGATTTAGAACCAGATACTATATTGACGGTAGATGTAGATGATAGAAATAATTTATTTGTAAAGTAATGTTTACTGTAATGAATTGTAATTTTGTATTGATAGATGACAAAAAATGAGATATAATAAAAAAAAATAAGCATTTGTATAACTGGCGGAAGTGGGTAAACCACAGGGAGTACAAATGGAAAAGCCGACCGCCTGGGCATCACATAGAAATACCCAGACGGTTTTTTTTATGTGATAAAAGGGAACAAATAAAGGAGGATATTTTTATGAAACGTGCATTAATTAGTGTATCTGATAAAACAGGCATAGTAGAATTTGCAAAAGAGCTGTCTAGTTTAGGGATAGAAATTATATCTACAGGAGGAACTTATCATACATTACAAAGTGCAGGTATTTCCTGCATTGGCATATCAAGTGTAACTAATTTTCCAGAATGTTTAGATGGCAGAGTAAAAACATTACACCCTTCTATACACGCTGGTATACTTGCTATAAGAGGAAATACAGAACATATGAAACAACTTTCAGAATTAGGTATTGATACCATTGATATAGTAGTAGTAAATTTGTATCCTTTTAAACAAACAATATTAAAACAAGATGTAACAATAGAGCAGGCAATAGAAAATATTGATATTGGTGGGCCTACCATGATAAGAGCAGCAGCAAAAAATTATCAAGATGTAGCAGTTATTATTGACCCAGAAGATTATAACAAAGTACTTTCAGAATTAAAACAAAATAATGAAATTTCAGTAAAAACAAAATTTTATTTAAGTACAAAAGTGTTTATGCACACAGCACATTATGATAGTTTGATAGCAGATTATATGAAAAAACAGGCAGGTATAGAACAATTTCCAAATACATTAAGTTTGACATATGAAAAAGTGCAGGAAATGAGATATGGAGAAAATCCTCATCAAAAGGCAGCATTTTATGCAGAAGTAGGAAACAGCAAAGGTGTTTTGACGAATGCTGTACAACTTCATGGAAAAGAACTTTCATTTAATAATATCAATGATACAAATGGTGCTTTGGAACTTTTAAAAGAATATGACGAACCTACTATTGTAGCTTGTAAGCACGCTAACCCTTGTGGTGTAGCAAGTGCAAAAAATATTTATGATGCTTATATGAAAGCGTATCATTCAGATACTGTTTCTATATTTGGAGGTATTATTGTTTCTAATAGAGAAATAGATAAAAAAACAGCGGAAGAAATTAATAAAATATTTGTAGAAATTGTGCTTGCACCATCATTTGAAAAAGAAGCACTTGAAATATTGGAAAAAAAGAAAAACATTCGTTTAATGACATTGCAAGATATTACACAAAAACAGCCAGCAGGTTCTATTGACATTAAAAAAGTATCTGGTGGTATATTAGTGCAAGATATAGATAATGAATTGCTTGTCGAACAAGATTTAAAAGTGGTAACACAAAGAAAACCTTCTGATAAAGAAATGGAAGATTTACTATTCACATGGAAAATAGTAAAATATACCAAATCAAATGGTATTGCAATAGCAAAAGATAAGCAGTCTGTAGGCATTGGACCAGGACAAGTAAATAGAATATGGGCTTGTGAGCAGGCTATAGAACATGGTATAAACCATTTAGGAGAACAAACAGTAAAAGGTGCAGTATTGGCTTCTGATGCCTTTTTCCCATTCCCAGATTGTGTAGAAGCGTGTGCAAAAGCAGGTATTACAGCAATTATACAACCAGGCGGTTCTATACGTGACCAAGAGTCTATTGATGCTTGTGATAAAGCAGGTATTGCTATGGTGTTTACAGGTATGAGGCATTTTAGACATTAATGAGTATAACCCTCTACGAACTTTTTTGTTTGTAGAGGGAATTTTATAATATGGAGGAATTATGAAAGACTTAAGTAATATGATACAAAATTTGGTATTGTGGTATCAAAAAAATGCACGTGTATTACCTTGGAGAGAAAAACATTGTGCATATGGTGTATGGGTATCTGAAATTATGTTACAGCAGACAAGAGTAGAAGCAGTAAAAGAATATTATGTGCGATTTTTAGAAGAATTACCTACAGTAAAACATTTGGCAGAGGTGTCTGATGAAAAGTTATTAAAACTTTGGCAAGGATTAGGATATTATAATAGAGCAAAAAATTTAAAAAAAGCAGCGATACAAATTATGGAACAATATTGTGGAGAAATCCCTAATGATTATAACAAATTGCTTCAATTAAAAGGCATAGGAGAATATACAGCAGGAGCAATTAGCTCTATTGCTTTTGGACAGCAAATAGCAGCAATAGATGGTAATGTTTTAAGAGTAATGACACGACTATATACAGATGAAAGAGAAATTACAGACAAAGCATTAAAAAAAGAATACAAAGAAAGTATAGAAGCAATATTAAATCATACTAATCCTAATATTTTTAATCAAGCATTGATGGAGTTGGGAGCAACGATTTGTTTACCAAATGGTATGCCAAAATGTGAACAATGTCCTATAAAGCAATATTGTAAAGCATATGAAAAAAATAATGTATTGGAATTTCCTCATAAAGCAACAAAAAAGCAAAGACGCATTGAAAATCGTATGATGTTTTTTATATTATGTCAAAATAAATTGGCATTGCACAAAAGAGAAGAAAAAGGATTACTTTCTAATTTGTGGGAATTGCCCAATGCTTTAACAGACAAAACAAATACAGAACAACTTTTACAATGGGGGATAAATTATACTGATATAAAAGATATAGGAAAAGCAAAACATATTTTTACGCATATAGAGTGGCATATGAAGGGATATTTTATAAATGCAAATTCTTTTGAAAATACTTCTGATTTTATATGGGTAACACAAAGCGATTTACAACAAAAATATGCTTTGCCTTCTGCATTTAGAGAATATGTGATAAAAGGGTGGAATATGACATGAATTTTTTAGAAGAAATTAAATTATATCAACCTCAAAATGAACAAGAGCAAAAAGACAAATCTATTATGATGCAGTATATTGTAATGTTTTATGACAAAATAGCATATCGTAATAATATGCTTTTTCATATGACAGCATCAGCTATAGTATGTAATGAAAACAAAAATAAAATACTTCTGATTTATCATAAAATTTATCAATCATGGTCATGGCTTGGAGGACACGCAGATGGTGAACATGATTTACAAAAAACAGCAGAGAAAGAAGTGCAACAAGAAACAGGTGTTTCAGAATTAAAACCAATTAAAAATGGTATTGTATCCCTTGATATTTTAACAGTAGAAGGGCATTATAAAAATAAAGAATATGTTTGTCCGCATATTCATTTGAATGTAACATATTGCTTTATGGCATCAGAAAAAAGTAATTTGATATTAAATGAAAAAGAAACAGAAGGCATAAAATGGATACCTATTTCAGAAATAGCAAAATATTGTACTGAGCAAAAAATGCTTCCTATTTATCAAAAAATTATACAAAGAATAATCGTATAACATAGCACAATATATTGTATAGTATCAATAAAAAAATAAAAATTATAAATTATTTTTTGGTACTTTTTTAATAGATTATATTCTAATGATAACCACTATTATTTGACTTTTTTTCTCTTTTGTAATACAATGTAGCGAAATGGACATTGAATAAAGAAAAGAGTGATATTTTGGTTCAAATAGCAACAGAACAACAAAAACAACAATATTGTGATATTTGGCAGCAATGTTTTGAAGATAGTGAAGCATTTCAAAACTGGCTTTTTGAAAGACGTTTTTTGCCTAGTCTTTGCACCTATATTAAAAAAGAAAATAATATTGTTTGTTGTATGCAGTCTTATCCTATGCACATATGGGTAAGAGGGAAAATAGTAAAAGGCGTTATGCTTTGTGGTGTTTGTACAGATAAAAAATATAGAAAACAAGGACTTATGACAGAATTGTTTTCTCATACTATGAATATTTTAAGTGAAAAAGGATTTGTATTAGCTGTACATACGCCAGCAGTATTACACAGTTATTATCGTTTTGGCCATATTGCCGTAAATCGTTGTAAATATATTAAATCAGACAATACAGCACAGTTTATAAAAGATGACAATATCAAAGAAATCAATCAAAATTTTAAATTACTTTATGAATGTTATGAAAAATTCAGCCAAAAATATTCTGGCTGTATCAGCAGAACATTAGCAGATTTTTTGTTAAAAATGGAAGATTATGCTGTAGATAGTGCAAAAGTAATTGCTTACGAATATAATAACGATATAAAAGGATATGCTGTATTTTATGATACAGATGATATTGTACAGGCAGTAGAAACGATAGCAGAAAATAATGAAATATATCAAAAGATTGTAGAAGGCGTATGCAGCTATGCACAAGGAAAAAAAGTTAGTATTAAATTGCCTGAATATGTTAGCATAAAATTAAATTCTCTTTATGAGGAAGTCGTAGAAAAAGGCGTTGCAGGAATATTAGATATTTCGAAATTGATGGCTGCATTGGGACAGAAAAAAAATTGTGCTATACAAATAGAGGATACTATAATAGAAAAAAATAATGGCATATTTGATTTAGATGGTACACCTACAACAAAATCACCTGATATAAAATTAAGTGCAGGAAATGCAATACAGTTAATTATAGGCTATTGCTCTTTAGAGGAGTTACAAAAACGAAATGAGGTAATAATATATCATAATGAAAATGCAAAAAAAATAGCGAATGAATATCAAAAACAGTATTGTTATATTGTAGATGAGTATTAAATTTGGGAGGATATTATGGAGTTAGGATTAGAAATAAAGCCAATACAGCAACAAGAAATAAAAAAGAAATTAAAATTTAAACCAATAGATTTATCATCAAAAAGTATTATAGAAAGCTACACAAAACCATGGAATTTAGGTTGTTCTGATTTGTCATTTGCCAATCTTTTTATATGGGGCATAAATGGCAAAATGGAATATGCTCAGCTAGATAATGTATTGTATATTAAATTAGACTTTGAAAAAGTACCTGTTCATTTTTGGGCACCAATTCCGAAATTAGGTGCAAATGTAAATTATAGAGAAGCAGTATATACTGCACTTGATTATATGAAAAATATAGGTGCAGAGCCAACAATTCGTTCTGTTTGGACACCTTTTAAAGATAAAATATTGAAATGCTGCCCTGAATTGTTTGTACAGCCTACAGAAATAGCGTGGGATTATGTATATGAAAGAGAAATTCTTGCTACATTAAAAGGTAAAAAACTGCACGGAAAAAGAAATCACATCAATAAATTTTTATCAAAATATCCAGATTATGAATATGCTGTATTAGATGATAGTATGATAGAAGAATGTATTGCACTGTATGAAGACTGGAGCGACCAAAAAGACGAACATTCTGTTGAACTATCAGATGAAAGAACATCGGTAATGCTTGCATTGCGTCATAGAAAAGCATTGGGATTAACAGGTGGCTGTATATTTGTAAAAGGGGAATTAGTTGCATTTACAGTAGGAGAAAGATTGTCAAATACTATGCAACTGATACACATTGAAAAAGCAAAAACAGATATTGAAGGAGCATATCCTATGATAAATCAGCAGTATATATTGCATGAATGTCAAGGGGTAGAACTAATCAATAGAGAGGAAGATATGGGAATAGAAGGCATGAGAAAAGCAAAACGTTCTTATCAACCTATAAAAATGATAGAAAAATATCTTATCAGTACAAGGGATTTAACAGATGTAAAAGGTATTTGGGGAAAATAGTATTGGGGGGAGTGTATGATACATTTTATATTAAAGTATTTTGTCAAAAGTGATGTAATAGATGGTGAAGCAAGGAAAAAATGTGGTGTGATAAGTGGATATATAGGTATATTTTGCAATTTTATGCTTTTTTGTGTAAAGTTGTTTGCAGGTATGATAACATCTTCTGTATCTATTATGGCAGATGCACTGAATAATTTATCTGATGCAGCTTCTTCTATCGCAACACTTTTAGGTTTTCATTTGGCAGATAGACCACCAGATGAAGAACACCCTTTTGGTCACGGAAGATATGAATATGTAGCAGGCTTTGTAGTTTCTCTTATTATTATATTAATGGGAATAGAACTTTTAAAAGCATCTTTTGATAAAATAATACACCCCCAGCAAATGACATTTCATATAGTATCACTTTTCATAATGCTGTGTTCTATATTGGTAAAATTGTGGCTGTGCTTTTTCAATAAAAAAATGGGAACTATGATTTCTTCTGCGACACTACAAGCAACAGCAATGGATAGTTTAACAGATGTAGTAGCGACTTCTGCTGTTATAGTAGGTATGCTTATAACACATTTTTTTGAAAAAAATATTGATGGATATATGGGTATTGTGGTAGCACTTTTTATATTATATACAGGTATTACTACAGCAAAAGAAACACTTAATCCTATTATTGGAACAGCACCATCTTCTGATTTAGTAGAAAAAATTAAAAATGAAGTACTTTCTTACAATGGAATATTAGGAGTACATGATTTGATTATACACTCTTATGGTGCAGAAAAAAAACTAGTTTCTCTTCATGCAGAAGTGTCAGCACATGATGATATATTAAAAATACATGAAGTAATTGACAGCATAGAAAAAGATATTAAACAGAAATTTTTGTGTGATACGGTCATACACATGGACCCTATTGATATGGAAGATGAATATACAAAACAACTGTATCATACAGTAAAACAAATTGTAAAAAATATAGATAATACATTTGAAATACATGATTTTAGAGTAGTAAAAAGTATAGGAAAAATAAAATTATTTTTTGATGTAAATGTGTCATTTCAATGTCAACAAAATGACAATGATATAGCAGAAAAAATAAAATGTGATATAGAAAAATTAGAGCAATGTTGTATTGCTGATATTACAATAGATAGATTATATTCCAGTATTTCTAAACATACAATAAAGCAATAATAATAGCCCAAGCATTTGCTTGGGCTTATTAGCGTGTCGATAAAGTCGACACGCTAAGTCGAAAACAGGTTTTCAACTTGTTTAAATAGAAGTATAAACAGCGAGTTTCATAGGCTTAAAAGCCTTGAAACTCGCTGTTTTCCTCAGGCGAGCAAAGCTCGCCTTGCGGATTAGTATGGGGAGTTGCACTCCCCATTCCCCTTGCTTTTTACAGCAAAATGAGGTTTTTTGACAGACTGAGAAGCCCAAGCAAATACTTGGGCTTATTTTGGTTTTGTTTAATTTTGAATAGGTTTTTTCAATACTGCTAATAATAATGTACCAACTACAGAGCCAATAATGAGTGCTAATAAATACATAATACTATTTCCTATAACAGGAAGTACAAATAATCCGCCATGTGGTGCCATCAATGTACAGTTAAAAAACATTGATAATCCTCCTGAAATTGCTGCACCAATTGCACAAGCTGGTATGACATGAATAGGGTCAGACGCTGCAAAAGGAATTGCACCTTCTGTAATAAATGAAAGCCCCATAATATAATTTACAACACCTGATTTTCTTTCTGCTTCTGTAAATCTATTTTTAAAGAATGTTGTTGCTAATGCAATGGCAAGAGGGGGAACCATGCCGCCTATCATAACGGCTGCCATCATTTCATAATTGCCTTCTGTAATAGATGCTGTACCAAATACATAAGCTGCTTTATTTATTGGGCCTCCCATATCAATAGACATCATACCAGCTAATATAATGCCAAGCAATATTTTACTAGAGGAACCCATTGAATTTAAACCATTAAATAATGCTGTGTTTATGGCACCTACTATTGGATTGATAATAAATATAATAATTACACCTATTAGTAATATACCACAAAGAGGATAAAGCAATACAGGTTTGATACCTTCTAAGCTTTGAGGAAGTTTGTCAAATACTTTTTTTAGTGATAATATCAAATAGCCTGCTATAAATCCTGCTGCTAATGCTCCTAAAAATCCGCTGCCGCCTTCTTTTGCTAAAAATCCACCTACAAAACCTACTGCTAATGCAGGTCTGTCGCCTATACTAGAAGCAATAAAACCAGCTAATACAGGTAACATAAATGCAAAAGCACTATCTCCAACTTGTTTTAAAAATGCTGCAAATGGTGTATTACTACCAAAATTTGCTGGATTGATTTCATAATTATCAAATAAGAATGCCAATGCGATTAAAATACCACCACCTATTACAAATGGTAACATATTAGATACACCGTTCATTAAATCAACATATACTGTATGAAGTCCTTTTCCTTTTTGTTGTGTTTGTTCTTCTGCACCACTTTCTGCATGAAATATTGGTGCATCGCCTGCCATAGCTCTGTCTAACAATTCGTCAGCTTTGTGAATACCATCAGCAACTTTTGTAACAATGACTTTTTTACCATTAAAACGTGTCATTTCTACTTTTTTATCTGCTGCAACAATAATACATTTTGCATTTTTAATTTCTTCTGCTGTCAATACATTTTTAGCACCGCCTGAGCCATTTGTTTCAACTTTGATTGAAATACCTTTTTCTTTGCCTTTTGTTGCTAAATTTTCTGCTGCCATGAATGTGTGTGCAATACCTGTAGGGCAGGCTGTAACAGCTAATACATCATATCCTCCAGTGCTTTGTGAGGCTGGTTTTTCATCAGCATATTCTTCTGCAAATTTTTCTCTTTCTGCTTTGTCAATAATATCTAAATAAGTATCAACATCTTTAGCATTTAACAAGTCATTTCTAAAATTTTCATTCATTAAAAGCATAGAAAGTCTTTGCAATACTTCAATATGTACATCTCCACCTTCAGCAGGAGCTGCAATCATAAAAAATAATTTACTTGGTTCGCCATCTAATGACTCATAATCCACTCCCTCTGGTACTGTCATAGAACTTAAACCGGGATTTTTTACCGCTGCAACTTTTGCATGAGGAATAGCAATTCCTTCTCCTATACCGGTTGTTCCGCTCGCTTCTCTCTCCAATACTCCCTTTTTGTAACCTTCTCTATCGTTTAATTTATCTCCTTTTTCCATTAAATCTACTAATGTATCAATGGCTTCCTCTTTACTTTTTGGTGCTGCTCCCAATAATATAGAATTTTTTGATAATAATTCTGTAATTTTCATAAAAATATCCTCCTCTCAAATTGTCATATTATATTTCTCTTTTTAATGTCTTTAATATTGCCTCTACTTCTGGTTTTGTTGCCAAATATTTCGAAAAAGCACTTGCACTGCCTGTTGCTACACCCATATAAAACGCTTCTTCTAATGAATTGTTTTTTAAATATCCTGCTGTAAATCCCGCTACCATACTATCACCAGCACCTACAGAATTTACAACAGTACCTTTTGGTGCAGGTGTTTTATATATTTCGCCATCGGCACCTACCAATATTGCACCATCACCAGCCATAGATACCAAAACATTTACTTTATTATTGCCCATTTGCTGTAGTTTTTTAGCATATGTAATAATTTCGTGCTCGCCTTTTAATTTCACACCAAATATTTCACCTAATTCGTGATTGTTTGGTTTTATTAAAAATGGCTGATATTTCATGACATTAACAAGTAATTCTTTTGTAGCATCTACTATAATTTTAATACTTTTATTTTGTAATTTTGACATTATTTTTTCGTAAATGTCTTTAGGAAGTGTTGCAGGTACGCTTCCAGCTAATATCAATATGTCTTCTGATTGTAATGTATCTAATTTATCAAAGAGTTGCTGTAATTCTTTTTCGCTGATTTCTGGCCCTATACCATTGATTTCTGTTTCTTCTTTTGCTTTGATTTTAACATTGATACGAGAAAGTCCTTTTTCTAAATGTATAAAATCGCTTTTTCCACCACTTCTTTTAAAACCATTTTCGATTTCTTCTCCTGTAAAACCTGCTACAAATCCGAGTGCTGTATTTTCTACTCCTAAATGGTTTAATACAATAGAAACATTGATGCCTTTTCCTCCGCTAAGTATTAGTTCTGATGTTACTCTGTTAATTTCTCCAGCGATAAGTTGCTCTGTTGTAATAATGTAATCTAATGAGGGATTAAATGTAACGGTATAAATCATATTTTTCGCCTACCTTTCATTGTTCTACATATATGGTGTTGATATAATTTTCTGGTGCTGATTTTGTTGTAATAATGGTACTGTTTTCTATATGACCAAATGTTACTGCAGAAACGATGTTAAATTTGCTAGAGTCTGCTAAAACATAAGATTTTTTACATTGCAACATAGCTGTTCTTTTTACAGATGCTTCATTTGCTTCTGGTGTGCTAAATTGTGCTACTTCACTTATGCCATTTGTACCGAAAAAGCCCTTTGTAAAATGATACTTTTGTAAATTTTCTACTGCTTCACTACCTATAATTGCTTCTGTAATTGCTTTAAAATTACCTCCTATAATCGTTACAGGTATATTATTTTTTGATAATGCTTTTGCTTGCCAAACAGAATTAGTAACATAATTTGCTTCTTTTTCTGTAATATAACCTGCCATAATTTCAACAGTTGTACCAGAGTCAAGATATACAAAATCACCAGGTACAATTAATTTTGCTGCATATTTGCCTATAATGTGTTTTTGTTCTAAATTTAATGTACTTTTTTTAGCAATGCCTACATCAGTCATTTCATATTGTAAGTCGAGGGCAGTTGCACCTCCATGCACTCTGATAAGTTTTCCTAACTTATCAAGTGATACCAAATCTCGTCTGACTGTAGACTCTGATATATTTAATTTCTGAACCAATTCTAATACAGTAACTGTTTTTTTACTATCTACTATATCCATTATTTTTTGGTATCTTTGTTCTGTCAGCATTTACTTCTCCCTCCTTCTGTTAATAATATAACATCATTTTCAATTAAAATCAATCATAAACAGTTACAAATATACTAAATTTTTATTGTAATATATGCACAATATTGATTGATATTAAATGAAAATAACTGTATTATTATAATGCTATTTCAAATAAAAAAGATACTACAACAGTATTTGCTGTAATATCTTTAAAAATAAAAAGTATAGTCTATTTTTATTATGAAAATAAAGTACATTTATTTCATATAATATTCAGTCAAAATCAATCAATATTGTTATAATGAAAACGAAGGGCATTGATTTGATGAAAGTAAAAAAAGAATATTGTTAATATTTGATAAATGATGAGTTTCTATTTTATTTACAGGCTGGCATATTTAATATACTATTTGTTTTAAATTTTTATTTAGAAAATGTGACTGTAACAAGTGCGAGGTTTATATGTGTTTTGAAGGTAGTGTCGATTTATAATATAAATATGACATTGATAGTATGTATTATGCTTTTATTATGTGAAATAAAATACTTAAAAATTTCTTACATATTTGACTATAGCATTGACAGTATAAATTTATATACTATATAATTAGTAAAAAGTGTTATATTTGTTATATTGTATAAAAGAGTGGGGGAATGTATAACATGATGAAGTGGTTTATAAAGTTATTAAGTGTTGTTTTGATGTTTTGTTTTACACCATATGTATGTTTTGCACAAGTGGAACAAAATGAGCAGAATACTGTAAAATTTCAAAAAATTATTGCCAATATGAAAAATGAAAGTGCAAATTTTATTTCAACATATCATAATGAGAATATAATACTTGCAAAAATATTAAGAGATGCTCATATTGCAGCAATGCCTTATAATGTAAATTTAGAAACAGTAAATAATGTAGAAAAATTTTACATTGATTTACAATTTCAAATTGCAGATTTAAAAGGTGATATTAGTAGTTTATCTAAAAAACAAATTGCTGATAGTATAATATTTTCTACTTCATTATACTATGATGCGGAATGTATAGCAGGATATTCTATATTAGATGCTTTGCTTGGCAGCGAAAATATAAACAAAATAAAACAAGAAGGTATCAATAGTGTTTGTGCTGCTTTTACAGCATATACCTGCCACGATAAATATAGTAAAAAAACGCAAGCAGAACAAAAACAACTTTTAGAGTTTATACTAAACTATGATTATGATGACAATATATTAGCTATTACAAATGCTTTGATTGCTATTAATAATGTAGAAAGTACTACAGAAATACAAAATTGGAAACAAAATATATTAAATAAAATAGTTGATTTTTATAAAGAAGATGGTTGGTCTACACAGAGAATTGCAAATGTTGTAACCTGTGCTATGATTTTGGGAATAGATATTGACAACGACAGTAGATTTATAAAACAAGGAAATACTATAATAGATACTTTGTATAATGAAGTACAAAGAGAAAATATAAAACAAGCACAATATATAGAAGACGTATTAACTGCTTTTGTATATTATCAAACAAAACAAAATCCATATTATTATGGCAATTATAATTTAAAGCAAAATCATAATCAAATTACTACAGAAGTGTATCAATATTTGTTAAATAAAAGTGATATTTCAAAACATTGGTCAAAACAGAATTTTGTAAATATGATTTTAAATGGCTATATAAAATATGATTACAATACAGAAAAAAATGTATTTCCTGATAAAAACATCACAAGAGGGGAGTTTATTTCTTTTATTTTCAATACAAAAAATATAGAAAATACTTCTGAACAACTGTTTTATGATATAAATAACTCTATTTATAAAAATGAAATTAATAGTTTTATGAAAGAATACATTACAACTAAATTTATTTCTATATCAGAAAAACAAAGTTTTTTAAATTTATATTTTGGTGAAAATTTTAGACCAAATGACAATATTACAAGAGAAGAAGCTGCATTTTTTATAAAGTGTGCTTCTGGTTATGCTAATAAGTTACAGCCAGATAATACTGAAAATTTAAAAACATTTATTGATTATAATGATTGTGATGAAAAATATATTGATATGTTAGAATTTTGTGTAAAAAGAGGTTTTATTTCTGGAAGAGATGGAAAGCTTCTTCCGAAACAAACATTAACAAGAGCAGAAGCAGTTACACTAATTACAAATTTTAATCAATATCATTAAATGGGTGGCAGTAAAATAATAAAAATCACTCTTGAATTTTATTTATTCAAGAGTGATTTTTTTGGTTATATTAATATTCTCCTGCTTTAAAATTGTATATAGGTTTTATAACGTCTATAATTTCTACAGTATCTCCAATATTATTTATAATATCTTCCATATTTTTGTATGCCATAGGACACTCATCTAATGTATTTTTATTGATAGAAGTAGTATAAATTCCATTCATTTGATTTTGAAATTCTGATACAGTAAAAGATTGTCTTGCTACAGAACGACTCATCAATCGCCCTGCACCATGTGGTGCGGAATAATTCCAATCTTCATTTCCTTTGCCCATACATATCAAAGAGCCATCTCTCATATTAATTGGTATTAGCAATTTTTCATTTTTTTGTGCTGATACAGCACCTTTTCTCAATATCATAGTATCTGTGTCTATATAATTATGAATAGTAGTAAACTGTTCTGTAATATGTAGTTTCATACCTTTTACAATTTCATAAATCATAGCTTTTCTATTCCATAGTGCATAATTTTGTATGATTTTCATATCGTGTATATACTGTGTAAATAAATCTCCTGTTACATAAGCAAGTTGTTTAGGTATAGATGTCGTTTTAGTATTTTTTAATGTAGTAATACTTTTTTGAATTTCTTTTGTTTTTCCTTGTGATTTTAAATTTGCAATTAAGTCATCAATATCTTTTTTAGAACAACCATTCAATGCTTTATAACCTTCTAATTGATAATAATTTGCAACTTCCAAACCTAAGTGTCTACTTCCAGAATGTACAACAATATAAATGTTACCATTACTGTCTTTATTTGCTTCTATAAAATGATTGCCACCGCCTAATGTTCCTAAACTTTTTTCTGCTCTAATTTGGTTGATATTTTTATAACAGTAAAGTTCCTCTAAATTTATTTTGTTAAAATAACTGTGTGCTTTTTCTCTTATATCAAATCCAGATGGAATTTTTTGATATATCATTTTATCTAACTGTTGCAGTTCAATATGTTTTTCTTTTATTTTAATGGTTTCCATACCACAACCAATATCTACCCCTACTAAATTAGGCACAACTTTGTCTTTAATTGTCATAGTTGTACCAACAGTACAGCCTGCACCAGCATGAACGTCTGGCATAAGTCTTATTTTACTATCAGAAACAAATTGTTGATTTAACAAAAGCATAATTTGAGAAATAGATGTTTCATCTACAACATCAGTAAAAATTTTTGCTCCATTATATTTACCTTTTAATTCTATCATATTTCCTCCTAAGTTACTATTTTATAATAAATGTTTTTTTGCATCATTATTTTTTCTATGAACATATCAAATTCCTCCTTTATTTCTGAAATAAATTACACAAATGTACTTTATATTATGTTTAGTATATCAATTTTATCAATATAATACAATTATTTTATAATGTATTGTGCTAATAGTACTATTGTATATAATTATAAAGTAGTACATAAATTTTGTAAATAAATAGTATATAAAACTGTTATTTTCGCCTAAAATAGTATATAATGGTATAAGAAATAGTATTATGTTATTGGAAATATGTAAAAAAAAGGATAGGTGATACAGTATGGCATTGGTATTTACAAACGAAAAATGTATAGGATGCAATAAGTGTATACACGTATGCAGTTGTATAGGAGCTAACATTTTTGTAGTACAAAATGGTAAAAATAGAATAGAAGTTGATGAAAAAAAATGTATTGCTTGTGGAGCTTGTATTGATGTATGCGAACATAAAGCTAGAGAATTTAAAGATGATACAAATGAATTTTTTGAGGATTTAAAAAAAGGAGCAAATATTTCTGTGCTTGTTGCACCAGCATTAAAAGCAAATTATGCTAGTAATTATAAAAATATATTAGGAGCATTAAAAAGTATGGGAGTAAATCACATTATAAATGTATCATTTGGTGCTGATATTACAACATGGGGATATTTAAATTATATTAAAGAATATGATTTTAAAGGTGGAATTTCACAGCCATGCCCTGCTGTAGTAGGATATATTGAAAGATATATCCCTAAGCTAATACCTAAACTTTTTCCAGTACAAAGTCCTTTGATGTGTGCTGCAATTTATGTTAAAAAATATATGGGAATAAAAGATAAATTGGCTTTTATTAGTCCTTGTATTGCCAAAAAATTAGAAATAAATGACCCCAATAATGAAAATTATGTGAGTTATAATATTACATTCAGTCATTTAATGAACTATTTAAAAAAGCATAATATCAGAGCAAAAGAATATACAGATGAAATTGAATATGGTCTAGGTTCTATTTATCCACTTCCTGGAGGATTAAAAGAAAATGTAAAATGGTTTTTAGGAGAGGACATTTTTATACGTCAAATGGAAGGCGAAAAAAGAATGTATCATTATTTAGAAAAAAATAAAGATAGCATAGCAAATAATCGTGTAAAATACCTTTTTGTAGATGCTCTAAATTGTGAGTCAGGCTGTATTTATGGAACTGGAATTGAAAGTAACAAATTAAATGATGACAACAATTTAAGTAATCTTTTTGATATTAAAATACAAAGCAAAAAAAATAATATAACAAGTGCATGGAGCAATAAATTAAAACCAGCACAAAGATTAAAAAAATTGAATAAACAATTTTCAAAATTAAACTTAAATGATTTTATACGCAAATATACAGACCGTTCAAAACAATGCCAATATAAAATTCCTAATTCTATGGAGTTAAACCGTATTTTTTTAGAAATGGGAAAAGAAGAAGAAAAAGAAAGAAATATTAATTGTTCTTGCTGTGGTTATGAAACCTGTTATGATATGGCAGTTGCTATTTATAATCAATTTAGTCACAGAGATAATTGTATTTATTACATCAAAAAACAAGTAGAAGAAGAACAAAAAAAGACATTACAACAAGCAGAAAATATTATAAAACAGAAAGAAGATTTATTAAAAGCAGTAGAAAAAATTAATAATGAATTTTCTGGTCTTTATCAATCGGTTGACCAAATGTCAAAAGAAAATGATGCTAATGCAATAGAAACTTCTGGAATTTCTGAAGAAATGCAAGAGGTTTCAGATTTTTGTAAAAATCTTGAAAATTCCATAATAGAAATAAGTAAATTACTTCAAGAATTGAATACGAATAATGAAGAAGTGGTTTCCATTTCTTCTCAAACAAATTTACTTGCTTTAAACGCATCTATTGAAGCGACGAGAGCAGGTGCTGCTGGAAAAGGATTTTCAGCTGTGGCATTTTTTATTAAAGAATTAGCAGATAAGTCAAAAAAGACAGTAATAGAAAGTAGCAAAAGTCAATATAAAATAGAAGATGCAATAATAAATATACAAAAAGATGCACAAAAGTTAATAGAAATTATAAATAAAATAAATGACAGAACATATAGCCTTGCTGCTTCTACAGAAGAAATTGCAAGTTCTGTATCATCTATTATAGAAGTGTCAGAAATTATAAAAAATAAATTAAAAACATTAACACAATAACACAATAACATAATAACATAATAACATAATAACAATACATATACTGTAATGACTTTATAATAAAAGTGGACAATGTGTAATACTGTTGTTTCATATCAAAAAAACTTTCCTTATTTAAAATATTTATTTGCATATTCTCTCTAAAAAACAAGTGCTTTACAAAATATGCGATACTATGTTATAATCTATACAAGAAAGTAGTTACAATAATGTAACCATTCAAATGAAGGTAAAACTACCCTAGTTATTTCAAGGCTATTATGGGTAGTTTTTTATTACTTTATTTTATTCGTCAAGTGTAGTAGCAAATGATATTTTTATAGTATTACAGAATATTACATATTTGAGCAATAAAGAAAAGAGGAAAATGGTATGTCTTTTTTACCAGTAACAATGGAAGAAGTAAAGCAAAGAGGTTGGAAGCAATTAGATTTTATATATATTTGTGGAGATGCTTATGTTGACCACCCTTCTTTTGGAGCAGCAATTATTTGCAGAACATTAGAAAGCAAAGGATATAAAGTAGGCATAATAGCACAACCAAATTGGAAACAAAAAGAAGATTTTATGAAATTGGGAGAGCCTAGATTAGCTTTTTTGGTCAGCAGCGGCAATATTGACTCTATGGTAAACCATTATAGTGTAGCAAAAAAAAGAAGACAAAAAGATGCCTATTCTCCGGGAGGAAAAGCAGGACTTCGTCCAGATAGAGCAGATATTGTATACAGTAATAAATTGAGAGAAATTTACAAAAAAACGCCTATTATATTGGGAGGAATTGAGGCAAGTTTAAGAAGATTGTCACACTATGATTATTGGGATAATAAAGTAAGACGTTCTATATTGTTAGATGCTGGTGCAGATTTAGTATTGTTTGGTATGGGAGAACATCAAATTGTGGAAGTTGCAGAGGCACTAGATAGTGGTATTCCTATTGAAGAAATTACATTTATAAGAGGTTCTGTATATAAAACAAAACAACAATATAGAGCATTTGACGCGATACGTTTACCAGATTATAATGATGTTGTACAGTCAAAAAAGAAATTTGCAGAAAGCTTTTTCATACAATATCAAAATACAGATGCCATTACTGCAAAAACACTGATAGAAAAATATAATGAATGTTTTGTAGTACAAAATCCACCATCACCACCTTTACAAACATCTGAATTAGATAGTGTATATTCTCTCAATTATATGAGAACATATCACCCTATGTATGAAGAGCAAGGCGGTGTTCCAGCAATTGAAGAAGTAAAGTTTAGTTTAATCAGTAATAGAGGTTGCTTTGGCAACTGCAATTTTTGTGCTTTAGCATTTCATCAAGGAAGAGTAGTAACTGCTAGAAGTCATGCTTCTTTGTTACAAGAAGCACAAAAAATAACTTGGGAAACTGATTTTAAAGGGTATATACATGATGTAGGAGGGCCTACAGCAAATTTTAGACAAGCAGCTTGTGAAAAACAATTAAAACAAGGTGTTTGTAAAAATAAGCAATGTTTGTTTCCTAAAAAATGTGAAAATTTAAAAGTAGACCATAAAGATTATATGAAACTTTTAAGAAAATTAAGAGAAGTACCAAAAGTAAAAAAGGTATTTATACGCTCTGGTATACGTTATGACTATTTGATATATGATAAAGATACTACTTTTTTTGAAGAACTTTGCAAATATCATGTAAGTGGTCAGCTAAAAGTAGCACCTGAACACGTTTCTGATAAAGTTTTGAAAAAAATGGGAAAGCCTACAAAAGAAGTTTACGATAAATTTGTAAAAAAATATTTTGAAATTAACAAAAAAATAAATAAAGAACAATATCTAGTACCTTATTTAATGAGTAGTCACCCTGGAAGTGATTTAAAAGCAGCAATTGAATTAGCAGAATATTTAAGAGATATAGGACACCAGCCTGAGCAAGTACAAGACTTTTATCCCACACCAGGAACACTTTCTACAGCAATGTATTATACAGAGTTAGACCCTTTTACAATGGAAAAGGTTTATGTTCCTAAAACACCTCATGAAAAAGCAATGCAAAGAGCATTGATACAATATAAATCCCCTCAAAATTATGATTTGGTTTTAGAGGCATTAAAAAAGGCACACAGACAGGATTTAATAGGATATGATAAACATTGTTTGATACGTCCTGTACCACCTTCTCATAATGCAATACAAAAAGGAGCAAAAGCAGACCGTTCTAAAATAAATAACAAACAATTTGTAAAACAACAAAATAACAGCAAAACACAACCAAAAAAGAAAACAATTAGAAATGTACATAAAAAGAAAACAAAATAGCAAAGAAAAGAGGGAAAACAATGAATTATATTGGCACAAGAGATAATACTATTACAGCAACAGCTTCACAAGCAATATTACAAGGAATTTGTAAAGATGGAGGACTTTTTATACCAGAACAAATTCCTCAAATAGATAAAACATTATCAGAATTATCAAAATTAAATTATAAAGAATTAGCTTATGAAATATTAAAATTATATTTAACAGATTTTACAGAACAAGAATTAAAATATTGTATACAAAATGCTTATGATACAAAATTTGATACTCCTGAAATTGTACCACTTGTGAAAAAGGAAGATGCTTTATTTTTAGAATTATTTCATGGTAAAACACTTGCTTTTAAAGATATGGCACTTTCCATATTACCTTATTTTATGAAAACAGCAGCGAAAAAGAATGGTATAGAAAAAGAAATTGTAATATTAACAGCAACTTCTGGAGATACAGGAAAGGCAGCACTGGAAGGTTTTGCAGAAGTAGAAGGAACAAAAATTATTGTATTTTTCCCAGAAGATGGTGTTAGTGCTGTACAAAAACTGCAAATGACAACACAACAAGGAAACAATACTTGTGTTGTAGGTATAAAAGGAAATTTTGATGATGCCCAAACTGCTGTAAAAAGTATATTTACAGATGAGCAACTTTCAAATACATTAGAACAAAATGGCTATATGTTTTCTTCTGCAAATTCTATAAATATAGGTAGACTTGTGCCACAAATTGTATATTATTTTTATGCCTATATGCAGGCAGTAAAACAATGTGAAATAAAAATAGGAGATAAATTGAATTTTACAGTACCTACAGGTAATTTTGGTGATATATTAGCAGGATACTATGCCAAATGTATGGGATTACCAGTCAATCATTTTGTTTGTGCATCTAATGATAATAAAGTGCTTTATGATTTTTTTGAAACAGGAGTATATGATAAAAACAGAGCATTTCATGTAACAATTTCTCCTTCTATGGATATATTGATTTCCAGTAATTTAGAAAGATTTCTTTGCCATACTATAGGACAACAAAAAACAAAAGAATGTATGATAAAATTGCAAAAAGAGGGTAATTATAGTATAGAAGCAGTACAAAATAGTGAAATCTCTGGAGAATATGCTACACAACAACAAACTTATACTGCAATCAAACAGTTGTATGAACAAACAGGCTATGTTATGGATACACATACAGCAGTAGCTTATGCAGCATATCAAAAATATAAACAACAAACAAATGATGATACACCTATGGTAATTGTATCTACAGCAAGCCCTTATAAATTTACAAAAGATGTTATGATTGCATTAGATGAAAGCAATCAAAATAAAGATACCTTTTTACTTATGAAAAAATTACAAGAAGTATCTGGTGTAAAAATTCCTGCATCTATACAAGATATTGAAAAAAGAAAGGTATTACACAACAATGTATGTGAAAAACAAAATATAAAGCAATTTGTAACAAAATATTTATTAGGATAAAATAAGTTTTTTTGTACGAAATATAGTATATCATATTGTTTTAAAATGACAAATAATGTAATAATAAGGAGGAAAACAATGTTAGATTTTAGCGAAATACAAAAAGTAGATGCTGCTGTAGCAGATGCTATTGCACAAGAATTAGAACGCCAACAACACAATATAGAATTGATTGCTTCTGAAAATGTTGTTTCTAAAGCAGTTATGTTTGCTATGGGAACACCTCTTACAAATAAATATGCAGAAGGCTATCCAGCAAAACGTTATTATGGTGGTTGTGAAAAAGTAGATATTGTGGAAAATATTGCAAAAGACAGAGCAAAAGAACTTTTTAAATGCGACCATGTAAATGTACAACCACATTCTGGTTCACAAGCAAATATGGCAGTTTATTTTGCTATGCTTAAACCGGGAGATACTGTACTTGGTATGAATTTAGACCAAGGAGGACATTTAACACATGGCAGTACTGTAAATATTTCAGGAAAATATTTCAATTTTATTTCTTATGGTGTAGATAGCAATGGCATATTAGATTATGAACAATTACACCGTTTGGCAAAAGAACACAAACCGAAAATGATTGTAGCTGGAGCAAGTGCTTATGCAAGAATAATTGACTTTGAAAGAATTGGAAATATTGCCAAAGAAGTAGGAGCATATTATATGGTAGATATTGCTCATATTGCAGGATTAGTAGCAGCAGGATTACACCCATCACCAGTACCATATGCTGATTTTGTAACTACTACAACACATAAAACGCTTAGAGGCCCTAGAGGCGGTATGATTATGTGCAAAGAGCAGTATGCAAAAGAAATTGACAAGGCAATTTTTCCAGGAATACAAGGCGGCCCTTTAATGCACATTATTGCTTCTAAAGCAGTTTGTTTTAAAGAAGCATTAGAACCTTCTTTTAAACAATATTGTAAACAAGTTATTGAAAATGCTTCCGTATTATCAAAAACACTGATAGAAAATGGTATACCTATTGTTTCAGGTGGTACAGATAATCATTTGATGTTGGCAGATTTATCCAGTTTGAATATTACTGGAAAAGAAGCAGAAAAAATATTAGATGAAGTAGGCATCACAGTCAATAAAAATACGATACCAAATGACCCACAATCTCCTTTTGTAACAAGTGGTATACGCATTGGAACACCAGCAGTAACATCGAGGGGTATGAATGAAAATGATATGAAAGAAATTGGAGAAGTGATTGCACTTGCATTAAAAGATTTTGATAAAAATAAAAATGAAGTTGCAAAAAGAGTGCGTGCTTTAACAGACAAATATCCATTATACCAATAAAATAATAAAAAAAGAGTGTTTTTATAACACTCTTTTTTTATTTGCGTTAAAATATCATTAAAATGCATACATTAGAAATTAATTTTAATAATTGTAGAAAACAGCGTTTACTTTAAAAATAAATACAATATCAGTATTTTATAATAAAAAATAATCTCCTTTTGAATATACCATACAAAGTTTCAGGAGATTATTTTTTTAAAACAACATTATATTATTTATCAGAATGCTATTAAAATTATAAAAATATGTATTTACATATAAACAAAATAGCTAATATATACATAAGTGGTGTAATTTTATTTGCTTTTCCGCAACATAAATGAATAATAACATAAGACACTACACCTATAGCAATACCTTCTGAAATACTATAAGCAAGAGGCATAACAAGCATACATAAATAACATGGAATTGCTTCTATAGCATCATTAAAATCAACATTTAATATAGCGGATACCATTAAAAATCCTACAAAAATCAATGCAGGGGCGGTTGCAAATCCGGGAATAGCTGTAAAAATAGGTGCAAAAAATATAGCAGCAAGAAATAAAATACCTGTTGTCATTGCAGAAAGTCCAGTTTTTGCTCCAGCTCCTACACCAGCAGAACTTTCTACAAATGTTGTTGTTGTAGAAGTACCAATTACTGCTCCAACAGACGTAGCAACAGCATCTGCTAAAAGTGCTTGTTTGATGCGAGGAAGTTTTTCTTGTTTATCAAGCATACCTGCTTTTGTTGCCACACCGACTAATGTTCCTATAGTATCAAACATATCTACAAATAAAAATGCTAAAAGCACTATAATAAAATTAGCAATACTTACATTAGAAAAATCAGCACGAAAACATTGTCCAAATGTTTGTCCTAATGCAGAAAAATCAGTTAATGCAAATGTAGGGTAGAGTGAATAAAAACCACTTTCAATATTTGGTATATAAATACCTACTGCTTGACATAGCATACCAAGTACCCATGTTACTATAATACCAATCAATATAGAACCATTTACATTTTTAATATGAAGTATTGCAGTAATGATTAAACCTATTAATGCAAGTAGTGCACAAATTCCTTCTGTATGAAAATTAGAAGTAAAATTGATATATGTTAAAAGTGTAGCATCACTATTTATAATAATATGTGCTCCTTGCAATCCTACAAATGCTATAAATAAGCCAATTCCTGCACTGACTCCTTTTTTTAAACTGCTCGGAATGGCATTGAATACTGCTTCTCTTATATTAGTAAGAGATAAAATAATAAATATAATTCCCTCAACAAATACAGCAAGTAGTGCCACACGCCAGTCGTAACCCATTTCACCACATACAGTATATGCAAAATAGGCATTTAGTCCCATACCTGGTGCTAATGCAAAAGGATAATTTGCCATCAATGCCATTGCAATAGTACCAATAAATGAAGCAAGGCAAGTCGCTATTAAAATTGCTGTTGTATCCATTCCTGAAGCAGAAAGTATACTTGGATTGACTGCTAGTATATACGCCATTGTCATAAATGTGGTAATACCAGCAAGAATTTCCGTTTTCATAGTTGTTTGATTTTCTTTGAGTTTAAATAGCTGTTCAATCATTTTTTTCCTCCATTTCTTGACTAATAATATTATTATTTTACAATATGTATTATAGCATACATTATAAAATGCTGCTATATTTCTTATTTTTTCATAAAATAAAAAGTCACTAGTTTTGCTAGTGACTTTAAATAAAACAATTATTTTTTTAAAAACCACATTCTTCTCCAACAATAATTACTTTAACACGATTTGCAGGTCTACTTGTACGAGTAATTAAAACTTCTGAACAGATGCAGTCTGGTGAAGTACAGTTATGGCATTTTCCACTTGTTTTACAAGGTGTTTTAATATCAAAACGACCTGCATTGATAGGAGCTGCTGTAAATCTAGCTCTGGATATTGCTGCCTCTAAATTTTGTGCTATTTTATTGATGCCACAAATCACAATAACATTTTTAGGACCAAAGCAGATAGCAGCCAAACGATTACCATTTCCGTCAATATTTACAAGAATACCATCTTCTGATATAGCATTTGTACTTGTAATAAAATAATCTGTTGTCAAGCATTTTCTTTGTAATTCTGCTGTTTCTTCTGGAGTTTTTGCTAAATCTCTGTCAATAACAGTATAATTTCTTTCATGTATAGCTTGTGTTAAACCCATTTCTCTAATTGTAACAGAACCACCCCAACCTACAGAACTGCCTTCTGGAATTAATGACAATGCTTTTTGTAATGCCTCTTGTGTAGTAGTACAGTAATATGCTTCAAAATGTCTTTTTTCTAAATTTGATATTACTGTTTTTGCTAATAAAGCATTTCTTTTTTCAATCACTTCATTTGCCATATTTTATAACTCCCTTCTTAATGGATAAAAATTTATAATAGAATTGATATTTGAAACCATATTTTGAAATAATAAATCTACAAGTGCAATCGCTGTCATTGCTTCTACTACTACTACAGCACGAGGCACTATAATAGGGTCATGACGCCCTTTTATATTTACATTGATATTTTCACCATTTTTTGTAACAGTTTGTTGTGTTTTATATATAGAAGGTGTTGGCTTAAAAGCTAAACGAAATATAAGGGGAGAACCGTCGCTTATTCCGCCTAATATTCCTCCAGAATGATTTGATTTTTTTTGTATATCACCATTTTCATCTGCAAAAAAGGCATCATTATTTTGAGAACCTTTTAATTTTGATACAGAAAATCCATCACCAAATTCTACACCTTTTACAGCTCCTATAGAAAACAGTGCCTGCCCCAATACAGACTGTAATTTATGAAAAACAGGCTCACCAATTCCTATAGGCAAATTGGAAACAACACATTCTATTATACCACCAGCAGAGTCGTTTTCTTTCATACATTGTTGTAAATAAATTTCTGCTAATTCTGCTGCTTTGCTATCAGGCATAAAAAGTTTATTTTTTACAATATCCTCTTTATGAAAATTTTCTTCAGAAACTGTAATATTACCTATTGATTTTGTATAGGCAAATAAATCAATTTGTAAAGCAGACAGTATTTTTTTTGCAATCGCACCTGCGGCAACACGACAAAGTGTTTCCCTTCCAGAAGAACGACCACCGCCTCTATAATCGCGTATACCGTATTTTTTATCAAAAGTATAATCTGCGTGTCCGGGACGATAGTAAGAAGCAATTTCACTATAATCTGAGGAATGATGGTCTTTGTTATATACAAGCATTGAAATAGGTGTACCTGTCGTTTTTCCTTCAAATACACCAGAAAGAATATGTACTTCATCATTTTCTTGTCTTTTTGTACCATAAGGATTAGAGCCAGGTTTTCTTTTATCTAATTCTTTTTGAATATCTTCTTCAGAAAGAAAAATACCTGAAGGACAACCATCTACTACAACACCGAGAGCTTTTCCATGACTTTCTCCCCAAGTAGAAACTGTAAATAATTTACCAAATGTAGAGCCAGACAAATTTATTTCACCTCTTTTCATAGCAATATGTGTTTATTCTAACATAAAAGTATTTTTTTTAATAGCATTTTTTAACAGAATTGACATAAAAATTTGTTTCTTTCTATTAGCATTACTTTTTTTGTGTTATAATACATCTATGTAAAAATATGCAAAAGAGGGAATAAAATATGAAACAATTTAAAAAAAAGATATTAAAAAACAATCCTACTAGAAGTATTATATTTGGTTTTTTTGTTGTAATATTATTTGGCACCATATTGCTATCGCTACCTTTTTCAAGCCAAAATGGAGAAAGTGTAGGAGTATTAAATGCTTTGTTTACGGCAACATCTGCTACTTGTGTAACAGGGTTAGTTGTTGTAAATAGTATGAGTCAGTGGACAGCTTTTGGCAAATTTATATTATTTTGTTTAATACAAATTGGTGGACTAGGATTTATGACATTTATTGTGTTAGGCTCTCTTGCCTTACATAAAAAAATTACATTGTCAGATAGATTATTGATTAAAGAGTCTTATAATCAAAATAATATTGTAGGTATGGTGAAATATATTAAAAAAATTATATTTGGTACAGTTTTAATAGAAGGTATAGGAGCAGTACTTTTAGCTATTGTTTTTGTACCAATATTTGGTATTCAAAATGGTATATTATATGGTATTTTTCATTCTGTTTCCGCTTTTTGTAATGCAGGTTTTGACATCATTAGTTTAGAAAGCCTGATACCTTATGTAGACAATACTCTTTTAAATATAACACTTATGTTTCTCATTATTTTGGGAGGAATTGGCTTTATGGTTTGGATTGATACCATACGAGTATTCAAATTAAAATGGACAAAAAAATGGTCTTTTAAAACAGCAATTAAAAAGTTGTCACTTCATAGTAAAATAGTATATGTTTCTACTTTTCTACTTTTGCTATCAGGTATGATATTATTTTTTATATGGGAAAGTAACAATGTAAATACTATGGGGAATTTGTCTTTGAAAGGGAAGTTGTTGGCATCGGCTATGCAGTCTGTTACAGTAAGAACAGCAGGATTTAATAGCATTGACCAAGGAAGCATGACAGAGGTTTCAAAATTTATATCTATATTGCTGATGTTTGTAGGAGCTTCTCCAGGAGGAACAGCAGGAGGAATAAAAACAGTTACATTAAGTGTATTGTGGATTGCTGTACTTTCTGTTGTTCGTGGTAGTGACCACACACACGTTTTTAAAAGAAATATTTCTTTTTCAACATTACAAAAAGCATTAGCTGTATTTTTTATTAGTCTTACAATGGTGTTGTTTATTACATTACTATTAAGTTTTACAGAAAAGAATATGCCTATAGAACATAGTTTTTTAGATATATTATTTGAAACGGTATCAGCACTTGGAACAACTGGTGTTACAACAGGAATTACACCCTATTTATCAAAAGCAGGACGTGTTATTATTATTATTGCGATGTTTATGGGTAGAATAGGGCCTATCAGTATTGTGATTGCACTGACTAAAAAACAAAATCAAAAAAAATATCAATTACAATATGCAGAAGAACAAATTATAGTAGGATAAAAGAAAGAGGGAAAATAAAACTATGGTAATTAAAAAACAATTTGCTGTATTAGGATTAGGACGTTTTGGAAGAAGTATTGCGAAAACATTGTCAGAAAATGGTGCAGAGGTACTTGCTGTAGATAATAATATGGAATTAGTACAAGACATATCAGAATATGTAACACACGCAGTAATGGCAGATATTACAGATGAAGCAGATTTGCGTAATTTAGGGCTTGGAAATTTTGATGTTGTTATTATAGCCACAGGGAGTCATTTAGAGTCGAGTGTATTAGCGATATTATTAGCCAAAGAAATGGGAGTACCTTATGTTATTGCAAAGGCATTAGATGAAAACCATAAAAAGATATTAGAAAAAATTGGTGTAGATAGAGTGATATTACCAGAGAGAGAAATGGGAGTTCATATTGCAAATAAATTGTTATATGGTAATTTTTTTGAATTAACTGAAATTTCTGATGATGTAAGCATAGCAGAAGTTATTCCAAAAAAGGAATGGATAGGCAAAAGTATTATAGAGTCAGATATTCGTGCAAAATATGACTTGAATATTATTGCAATTAGACAGCATGAAGATATTATTGCCTCTCCAAAACCAACATATGTTATTTGTGAAAATGATGTATTGATTGTATTGGGTGAAAATATAAATATACAAAAATTTTTAAATAAAAAAGGGTGAAAAAATTGATTGAAAGTGTTCAGAATAAATTAGTAAAAAAAATAAAGGCATTGCAACAGCGTAAAAATAGAGAAAAAGAATGTTTATTTATAGTAGAAGGTATTAGATTTGTGCAAGAAATACCAGTAAATGATAGTATACTTTTTTATGCAGTTTCAAATACATTTCAAAAAACAAATGACATTACTATTTATGAAAAGAGAAGTAAAGTGTTTGTTTTTTCTGATGATGTATTTCGTAGTGTTGCAGATACACAACATACACAAGGTATATTAGCAGTTTGCCAAAAAAAGGAAATCAATTTAAACGATTTTAAATTAAAACAAAAAGGCTTTTATATTTTAGCAGAAGAAATACAAGACCCTGGAAATTTAGGCACAATGATACGTACAGCAGACGCTTGTAATGTAGATGCTATTTTTTTGTCAAAGGGGTGTGTAGATTTATATAATGCAAAAGTGTTGCGTTCTACTATGGGTTCTTTATTTCATGTACCTATTTTTAGTAATGTAGACTTAGAAAAGTGTATTGATAGTATGAAACAAAAAAATATTACAGTTTTTGCTGCACATTTAAAAACAGAACAATATTATTATACTGCTGATTTTAAAAAGGGTTGTGCTTTTTTAATAGGAAATGAAGGAAAGGGTATTACTGAAACAATAGCAAAAAAATGTGATAAACTGATTAAAATTCCTATGATTGGACAAGCACAATCTCTCAATGCTTCTGTTGCAACTGGTGTATTGTTATATGAAGTCGTTAGACAAAGATTGTTGTTGGAAAGGTGACTATATGAAAATATTTAAAAGATTACTCTGTTTTGTTTTTATGTTAATGCTATATTTATATTGGCAAGATAATGCTATTGTCGTTACAAAATATAAATATCAAAATAAAAAAATACCAAAATCATTTTATGGATATCGTATTGTTCAAATATCTGATTTACAGAATAAAACATTTGGAAAGCAACATAAAAAATTGATTTCTGTTATCAAAAAGCAATGTCCTGATAGCATTGTAATTACAGGTGATTTGTTAGATAGAAATCGTACAAATATTCCTGTAGTAATGAAATTGATAACACAAATAGTAACGATTGCACCTGTTTATTATGTTTCTGGTAACCATGAACATCAGTCAGGCCAGTATAACGAATTGATTTCTGCTTTGAAAAAAAGTGGTGTTTTTGTATTAGATAATCATAAACAAACTATTACAAAACAAAATGAAACAATATCTATATTGGGTATAAAAGATAAATCAGTAAATGCAAATTATCAAAAAATATTGTCTGTATTGTCTACTGTAGAAAAAACAGATTTTCAGATATTGCTTTCTCATAGACCAGAATTACTTTCTATTTATAGTCAATATGATATAAATATTGTATTTACAGGTCATGCTCATGGTGGACAAATTCGTATTCCTTTTATAGGAGGTATATTTGCACCACATCAAGGCTTTTTCCCAAAATATACAAATGGTATTCATACACAAAACAATACTACAATGATAATTAGTAGAGGACTTGGAAATAGTACATTTCCATTTCGTGTCAATAATAGACCAGAAGTAATTGTTGTTACATTAGTAGGGGAGGGCAAATAATATGAGTAAAGTCTATAGTGCTATTATGGGTTTGGTGGTGGGAGATGCTTTAGGCGTTCCTGTAGAATTTCAACAACGAGATACTTTTAAAATTACAGATATGATTGGATATGGAACTTATAGACAACCTGCTGGTACGTGGTCAGATGATAGTAGTTTGACACTTGCAACAATGGAGAGTATAAGCAGATTAGGTAAAATTGATTTATCAGATATTATGCAAAATTTTTATAAATGGTTGCATAAAGCAGAATTTACACCATTTCAAAATGTATTTGATTATGGTATGACTACTTATAATGCAATATTGCATTATGTGCAAGGAGAAGCACCTGAAAATTGTGGTGGTAAAGAAATTATGGATAATGGAAATGGTGCTTTAATGCGTATATTACCACTTGCTTTTATTCCACATAGTGATGATGATATTTATAAAGTAGCAGGGCTGACACATGCCCATGAAATTTCACAAAGAGCTTGCTATTTGTATTTGCTTGTTGCTAAATATATTTTAGAAGGAAAAGACTTTCGTATGATATTTGAAAAAAAGGATATTTGGAAAAAAGAATATAGCAGAGTATGTGAAATAAAATATTTAAAACGAGAAGATATAAAAAGTAGTGGTTATGTAGTAGATACATTAGAAGCTGCTTTTTGGTGTTTGTATCATACAGATAATTATAGTGATTGTGTATTAAAAGCAGTGAATTTAGGCGATGATACTGACACTGTAGCAGCAGTTGCTGGTGGACTTGCTGGCTTACTTTATAGTTGCGATAGTGATAAGGGTATTCCTGATAAATGGATTTCACAAATTCCACGTAAAGAATGGATAAAAGAATTGTGTAATGAATTTGAGAATAAGTTTAAACAAAAAAATTCGTATAAATGGTATAATGAATTTTTAAATAAATTTAAAAAAATATAATTTGAAAATAAAAGAGCTTATGATATAATAACAACATTATGAAAAAATAAGAGAGGAAGATGTTTATTATGGAAAAAAATCCTATTGTTACGATTGAGATGGAAAATGGTGCAATTATAAAAATAGAGCTATATCCAGAAATTGCACCAAACACTGTAAACAATTTTATTAGTTTAGTTCAAAAGGGATTTTATAATGGTTTAATATTTCATAGAGTAATAAAAGGTTTTATGATACAAGGTGGTTGTCCTGATGGTACTGGAATGGGTGGGCCAGGTTATACTATTATTGGAGAATTTGATTATAATGGAATTACAAATACACTGCAACATAAAGCAGGTGTTATTTCAATGGCACGTTCTATGATGCCAAATTCTGCTGGTTCTCAATTTTTTATTATGCACGAATATTCTCCTCATTTAGATGGACAATATGCAGCATTTGGAGAAGTCATAGAGGGTATGGAAGTAGTAAACGATATTGCAAAAGTCAAAACAGATAGAAATGACAGACCGAAAACACCTCAAGTAATGAAAAGTGTAACAGTAGAATTATTTGGTGAAACATATCCAGAACCAGAACACTTTGAAGGATTTTAAATGATACTATAATTAAGATGAGCGAAAATAATATATTTTTCGCTTGTCTTAAAAAAAATACAATAAAAATGAAAAAAATACAAAAAATAGCTTGCATTTGTAATATAGGTGTGTTATTATAATGAAGCGGTAAGGAAGTAACAAAAAATATGCGGATGTGGCGGAACTGGCAGACGCGCTGGACTCAAAATCCAGTTATGGTGACATAGTGTGGGTTCGATTCCCACCATCCGCACTCAAAATGGTTTGAATATTCAAGCCATTTTTTTTATTATAAAATATATGGAGTATTATTATGGAAATTAAAATAGTTTCAGAAAATAAAAAACAGTTTATAGATTTGCTTTTATTGGCAGATGAACAACAAAATATGATTGATAGGTATTTAGAGAGAGGCACATTATTTGCATTATATGAAAAAAATTGTGTGAAATGTGTTTGTGTTGTTACAAAAGAAAAAAAAGGCATTTATGAAATAAAAAATTTAGCAGTAGATACGCATTACAAAAGACAGGGATATGGAACAAAAATGCTAAAATATATTTTTGACTATTATAAAAATGTATGTGATATATTATTTGTAGGAACAGGTGATAGTGATTTGACCATTCCGTTTTATAAAAGTTGTGGTTTTGTATATTCTCACAAAGTAAAGAATTTTTTTATAGAACATTATAATGCTCCAATATTTGAATGTGGTGTACAATTAGTAGATATGATTTATTTAAAAAAGTTACTATAATGAAAATGACGACAATAAACTGCCGTCATTTTTTATTTATTATTATTCTGTTTTTTCTGGTTGCAATGATATATTACTTACAGCTAAAACAACATACGTTTTTTCTGTACCAGAACTATCTGTTTTATTCATTGTTCCTAAAGGAATACCAACAGATGTTTCTATAATACTTGTTTCTTTTAATTCTTCTATATTTCCACGATAATATAAGGCATAATTTTCACCTTTATCAGAAAAAGCTTCTATATAAACACCTCTTAATTCTGTAAGACCTTCTGGGTTTTCTGTAATAGAAAATGTAGAAAAAGTGGAAATAGCCAAATCAGATATAGAAATAAATTTATCACCATATTCATCACTATTTTTTATAATATCTTCATAGTGAATATTTTTATCTATTAAATTAGAAGGTATTTCTGAATATTGAGCTGGAAAATAATTTTTTTCTGCTGTTAAAATAGTACGAGCTTTTTGATTGATTATGAAATCACTTCCTGGCAATGTTTGCATAAATTCAAAAAATTGTATGGTATTAGGGTGCCAAATATCTTTTATATAAGTGCCTTGCTGTATTTGACCATTTTCAAAAACAGTTTTTCCTGTTCCTTCAAAATGTCCTTCTACAAAATCGCCTTCATAATACCAACCTCTTTGATTTTGATTTTGAGAAACAAATTTACCTTTTCCATGAGGAATATTATTTTTTGTTTCACCTGAATATATTCCTGTCATTTTTCCAAAAGCACAGTCAAGTGTGATTTCTGTGGCATTTTCCATGTTTTTTTGTGCTTGTGTAGCAAAGTCAGATGTTATATTTGTTTGTATATCATCATTTTGTATAGTATTATTTGCTGTATTTTGCATAGAAGTTTCTACATTATTGCAAGCAGAAAGTGCCAAAATGAGCATAGTAGAAAAAAATGCAGCAAAATATTTTTTCATAATGTTTAACCTCCTTATGTGTTTATTAAATGTTATAGTAGCACAAAAAAAATTATATGAAAAGGGGACAACATCAATTTTAATAAATTTGACATTTTTTAATGAATTTTATAGCGATTGTTCAGAATTTCTTTCGTTTTTGTTCATAATTTATACAAAATATAGATGTATAATAAAAATGTACCAAAAATAATAGTATATACATATTTATTTCAAAAAAATATATATTGATATATTGATAGGAGGAATAAAATTTATGAATAAAAAAGAGAAAAAACAAAATATCATACAAAATCAATCTAAATTAAAAAAGAATGATATAAAAAAAAGAAAAGAAAAAAAATATGCTGAAGTAAATGCTATGATGCTTTTGACATACTATTTAGCCAATGCGTAAGGTACATAGTCTATTTTTTAAATGTTAAGTCAAAAACAGATTTTTGACTTGCTGAAACAGAGGAGTAAACAGCTTGTTTCATTGTATTAAAGGCTTTGAAATTTGCTGTTGAAAGCTCCTGTTGTATATTAAAATAATATATTTCATGCTTCTATTTGACGAGTAACAACGAAAAAAACGTAAAAACTTGTACTTTAATAGGCTTTTTATATAGATTGTTATTTTTTTATGGAATTTTATAGAAATATATGTTAAAATAAAAAATAATAAAAAAATTGTATGTGGAGGATTTAGATATGGTAAAGAGTACAAAAAAAGATAAAAAATTACTTTCTGTATTATTTCTTTTATATACATAAGGCAATGAAAAGAAACGATTTTTCTTTTGATTGTCTTTCTTTTTGTAATGAAATAAAGGAGGATTATTATGCTAAACAGAAAAGATATTCTTGGTTTAAAGGATATGACAAAAGAGGAAATATTAGAAATACTCCAAACAGCAAAGGAGATGAAACTTCGCATTGATGATAGTACTAAAAGAGTAGATGAAGTGAAAGGGTGTAGTATTGTTAGTTTGTTTTATGAAAATAGTACAAGAACAAAAACTTCTTTTTCGCTTGCTGGAAAATATTTAGGAGCAACAGTACAAGACTTAGGTGTAAGTACAAGTAGTGTAAATAAAGGAGAAAGTTTAATTGATACAGGAAAAACGTTGGATCAAATGGGTGTAAAAGTGATGATAATGCGTCATAATATGACAGGAGCACCACATATTTTAGCGAAAAATGTATCAGCCCATGTTATTAATGCAGGAGATGGTTCTAATGAACACCCTACACAGGCTTTATTGGACTTATTTACTATATTGGAATATAAAAAATATTTTGAAGGCTTAAAAATAGCAATTATTGGGGATATTTCTCACAGTCGTGTTGCAAGAAGTAATGTATTTGGCTTATCTAAATTAGGAGCAAATGTTACATTAGCAGGCCCTTCTACATTATTAGGTGGTTCTGGATTACTTGGTGTAAAAACAACACCTGATGTAAAAGAGGCAGTAAAAGATGCTGATATTGTAATGGGTTTGCGTATACAATTTGAAAGACAAAAAACAACAGCTTTTCCTGATTTAGCAGAATATCGTGAGTTGTTTGGAATAAATAAAGAAGTATTAAAATATGCAAAAAAAGATGTATTGATTATGCACCCAGGGCCTGTGAATAGGGGAATTGAATTAAGCACAGATATTATTGATGGTAAAAATTCTGTGATTAATATACAAGTGAAAAATGGTGTTGCGGTTAGAATGGCAATATTAAAATTATTATATCAAGGAGGAGAAAAATGAAAATTTTAATTCAAAATGGACAAGTAATAGACCCAGCTTCTCAAACAAATGAAGTAATGGATATATTGATAGAAAATGGTATTATTTCAAAAATAGAAAAAAATATCACAGACAAAGCAGATAAAACTATAAATGCAGAAGGGAATTGGGTAACACCAGGTTTTATTGATGTTCATGTACATTTAAGAGAGCCTGGATATGAATATAAAGAAACAATAGCAACAGGTACAAGGAGTGCAGCAAAAGGTGGATATACTACAATATGTCCTATGCCAAATACTAATCCAGTATGTGACAGTGATATTATGATAGAATACATTAAATTAAAAGCAGAAAGAGAGGGAGTTATACACGTTTTACCTATTGGAGCAATTACAAAAGGACAAAAAGGAGAAGAACTCTCTAATATTGGGAAAATGGCAAAAGCAGGGGCTTGTGCTATTAGCGAAGATGGCAAAAGTGTACCATCTTCTGGATTACTAAAAACGGCTATGAAATATGCAAAAATGTTCGATATTCCTGTACTTTCTCACTGTGAAGATATTAACTTAGTAGCTGGTGGTTCTATGAATGCAGGAGCAAGTGCACAACTTTTAGGATTAAAAGGTATTTCAAATGACTCGGAAGAGGTAATTGTAGCAAGAGATATCATATTAGCAAAAAGTACAAATTCTAAATTACACATTTGTCATATGAGTACAAAGGGTAGTGTGGAATTATTACGTCAAGCAAAATCAGCAGGTCAAACTGTTACCGCAGAAGCAACACCACATCATTTTACATTAAGTGATGATTTTATAACAGACTATGATGGAAATACAAAAATGAATCCACCTTTGCGTTCTAAAGAAGATGTATTAGCAATTCGTCAAGCTTTGAAAGATAATGTAATAGAAATTATTGCAACAGACCATGCACCACATAGTATAGACGAAAAAAATTGTGAATATGAAAGAGTGGCTTTTGGTATTGTAGGATTGGAAACAGCATTACCTTTAGGCATTACTGTGCTTGTAGAAGAAGGTTGGTTAACACCTATGGAACTAATTGCTAAAATGACATATAATCCTGCTAAAATGTTAAATATTGATAAAGGTACATTGACAGTAGGAAAAGCAGCAGATATTACTATTGTTGACCCTAATAAAATATATAAAATTGATACTGATACATTTGCCTCAAAAAGTAAAAATACACCTTTTGGAGGTTTTGAAGTAAAAGGAAAAGTAATATATACTATTGTAGATGGCAATATTGTTGTAGAAAATGGTGAATTGGTAGAACAATTGAATTAGCACAATTTTATAGTATTAAAAATAAATAAAATATGTAGTATGTTATTTTAAATTATATTTTAAGGAGTATATTTATGTACTCCTTTCCTTTTTATATTTATTTAAAATGACATAAATTGGCAGTATATTTTATTTATCATAAATGACAAGGGGGAAGGGGAATAATGAGAAAAAGATATTTCAGTATATTTGTGTTGATAGCTATGTTGTTTTCGTGTGTGACTGTTTCAGCAGAAAGTACAACAAATAATGATATTATTGTGTTATATGAAAGTCTGAGGGAGATTATGTTATTGATATTATGAACCAAGTAGGATATGATGCAGTTGCACTTTTGGGAAAAAGTATAAGAGAATAAATAAAAAAGCTTCCTTAATATTTATTAAGGAGGCTTTTTATTCGTTTTCTAAATTTATTTTATTATTATATTTCTCTAATTTTAAACTGCTTCACTAAATTCATCAAAAATTGAGCTTGAGTTGACAATTCTTTACTAGCAGCTGCACTTTCTTCAGAAGTAGCTGAATTAGTATGTACCACACTAGAAATTTGGTCAATTCCCAGCGTTACCTGTGCAATAGATGCTGCTTGTTCCTGTGATGCTTGAGAAATCTCTTGGACTAATTCTGCTGACTCTTGAGAAGAAAGAACAATACGTTCGAGAGATTTAGCAGTTTGATTAGCTATATCAGCACCTTCTTGCACAGATTGAACAGTTGCTTCAATAAGAACTGCTGTGTTTTTAGATGCTTCTGCGGACTTGCTTGCCAGATTACGAACTTCATCTGCTACAACAGCAAATCCTTTTCCTGCTTCTCCAGCACGTGCCGCTTCAACTGCTGCATTCAATGCAAGTATATTTGTCTGAAAAGCAATATCTTCAATCGTTTTTATAATTTTGCTAATTTCAGAAGAAGAGTTATTAATCTGGTTCATAGCAGTAATCATTTGCTCCATCTGTTTTTTTCCAACACCTAGTTCTGTTGCAGCAACAAGAGCTTGGCTACTAGTTTGTTTTGCATTTTCTGCATTGTTTGATATATGATTGTGTATTTCGGTAATTGTTGCAGCTAATTCTTCTACAGAAGATGCTTGTTCTGTAGTTCCCTGAGCAAGAGCCTGAGCACCAATTGCTACTTGTTCTGAACCACTTGCTACCTCTTCAGCACTCATATTTAATTTTCTGAAAATATCATTTAGTTTATTAATGGTACGCTGAAATGATTCTTTAATAGGTGCAAAATCCCCTACATATTCCATATCAATATCAAATATGAGATTTCCTTTGTCAAGTTCTGCTAATGATGCAGATATATTTTCAATATAATCACGCCATGTTTGCACTGTTTTTGCTAAAGCACGTGTTAAATCTCCAATTTCATCTTCTGCTTTAAATTCTTCTACTTCTGTCTTAAGATTTCCTTGACTAAGTTCAATCAAACGTTCTGATGCCGCTTTAATAGGGTCTGCCATTTTTTTAGCTATTATAGAAGTGACAATAGTACTAATGATAAAAATAATTAAACCAAAAAAGTATGTGATTAGTATTGACTGAAAACAAGATTTATTTGCAGCATCTAGTTCTCCTTGAATAATAGGAAGCATATCTTCCTCATAGTTTCCAGTTCCAATATACCAGCCATAAGGCTCAAATTTTTTGACAAAACCTCTCTTGGCTTTCGCTTCAGTTTCTCCAGATTTTGCAAAATAAAAATCTATAAATCCTCCTCCTGGTTTATCTCCAGCGGCAATCGTATCTCGTACAAAATAATTTCCTTTTTCATCTTGAGTATTATAACGATTAGTTCCTTCTACATCTGGATTAATATGTACTGCATTTGTTCCATCTGCCATATCTGCCCAAAAATAACCTGTTCCATTATTATATCTAGTGGTACGAACGATATATTTAGCATTTTCTATAGCTTCTTCTTCAGTAATATCACCACTTTGATATTTATTATATTCTGCTTGAAGTACTCCAATCATACATTCTACTTGACTTTGAATAATCTGGTCCAGTTTTTCTTTGGTAGCTTCAATGTTTTTGTCGTATGCTCTTTTCAAAGACAAATACGATAGGGAAGAAATTAACAATACAGCTACAAAAATAAGAATACCTGTACTGAAAATCAATTTCCCCCTCAACTTCAGTTTCATTACAAAAGACTCCTCTCATATTAAAAATAATTTTATTATTTTTCAACAAAAATAGCTGAAAAATATTTACTATATTTTATTATAATAGATAATACTTCAAAAGTCTATGATACATTACTATTTTTTGCTATATTTTATCATTTTTATTATAATTATGTATAGTATTGTTAATAAGCATATTGTTAGTATTTATGTTATCATTTTGCTTGGTTAATGGGAAACATAAGTTGTTACTGTTGCTTTTGTGTAAGCATAAAGAATATTTGGTACTATAATGGGATATAAAAAATATTGTAAATTCAATAGATTGCATCGTTTTATATAAACATATTATAATATTCATATTTTGTTTACAAATACTACATATCCCATTCATATTTTTATTTTATAGTGTATACATACCCAATAAACATAGCAAAATTACATGACACTTCCCTAAAGAAAAAAGAACCTGCCCCTCAGGTTCTTTTTTCTTTTGTTTTTTTATACGACATTTTAAAAATAAAATTATTTTTTTATTTTCTGCTCATAATAGACATTTTATATATTACCATAATTATAGAATAGTATATTTTGTTTTACTTGGTATAAATGAGATAAAACCACATTTTGAACGTGATTTTATTTTATGTGCAGAAATAGTTTATTGTGTGAAATGGCTTTTGTTGTATGACCACATTTGTGAAATAAAAATAAGATTTAAAAGAGTTATGCCATTTTATAATAAAGAAAATAAAAAAATTGTAATAGTTGTATAGCAAATAGGAAAATAAATGAAAAATGAAAATGAAATTTTATAAAAATTTTAAATATTTGCATTTTAAAATTTATAAAACTGCCGTCTTGACGAAAACAACATTTTTAGCGTATTATTTACAAAATAAGTTTTGTGTTGTGATAAGCGGTACAAAAAAAGTAACAAAAGTTACAAAGAAAAAACACAGGGAATTATAAAAAATATTGAGGGGGAAAGAATATGAAAAAATTTTTAGCAGGAGCAATGGCGCTAGTAATGATGTTTTCATTTGCAGCTTGTTCTTCAGGTGAAGATACTCAACAATCAAATAACAATGAAAATAATGTAGAAAGTTATGCAGATAATCCTACTATTTTGATAGGAGGAATTGGACCACTTACAGGTGGTGCTGCATCCTATGGAACTAGTGTAAAGCAAGGTGCAGAAATTGCTATTGCAGAAATCAATGAAGCAGGTGGTATAAAAGCAGGAGATGGAGTGTATACTTTTGCACTTGATTTTCAAGATGATGAGTCTAGTGAAGACAAAGCAATTACAGCTTATAACTCTTTAATGGATAAAGGTATGAAAGCTTTGATTGGTACTGTAACAAGTGCACCATGTATTGCAGTAAAAGAATTATCTAAACAAGATAATATATTGCAAATTACACCTTCTGGTTCTGCTATTGAATGTATTACAGATGCACCAAATGTTTTCAGACTTTGTTTTACAGACCCATTACAAGGAAGAACAATGGCTGACTTTGTAAAAGACCAAGGTTTCACAAAAGCAGCAGTTATATTTAACAATTCTGATGACTATTCTACAGGTATGAAAAATGCTTTTGTAGAACAGGTTAAAACAAATGGCGGAGAAGTTGTAACAGAAGAAGCATTTAATGAAGGTGATGTTGATTTTTCAACACAATTAACAAAAATTAAAAGTACAGATGCAGAAATCATATTCTGCCCAGTATACTATGAAGCAGCAGCATATATTACACAACAAGCTAAAGAGCTTGGAATGAATTTACCATTTATTGGTGGAGATGGTTGGGACGGCATATTAGCACAAGTAACAGACTCAGCTACTATAGAGGGTGCTGTATTTTTAAGTCCTTTCTTGGCAACAGATGAAGCAGAAGAAGTTGCAGGTTTTGTAGCAAAATATCAACAAAAATATAGTTCAACACCAGACCAGTTTGCAGCGGATGGTTATGATACTGTATATGTTATTAAAGCAGCTATAGAAAAAGCAAATTCTATAGAAAGTGAAGATATGATTGCAGCAATGACAGAAATTACAGTAGACGGTATTACAGGTTCTATGTCATTTACAGAAGACGGCGAACCAGATAAAAGTGCAAAATTTGTTGTTATCAAAGACGGACAATATACAGCAATGGAATAATAAAGATATATTGTTATAATAAGTGACAATAAAAGTCCCTTCCGCCTAGTGGGTGGAAGGGCATTGTTTTAAATAGGAAAGTGATTATGATGTAAAAGAGGTGGAAGAAATGTTAATTAGTATGCTGGAACAGCTGATAAATGGATTAAGAACAGGCAGTATATATGCTTTGATTGCTTTAGGCTATACTATGGTTTATGGTATTGCCAAAATGATAAATTTTGCTCATGGCGATATTATTATGGTAGGTGCTTATACATTATATATAGGCATCGCATTATTAAATTTATCAATACCGATTTCTATATTGCTAACAGTTATTGTTTGTTCTGTAGTGGGCGTTGCGGTAGAGAAAATTGCCTATAAACCCTTAAGAAATGCCCCTCCTCTTGCAGTATTGATTACTGCCATAGGAGTAAGTTATTTTTTACAAAGCGTGTCCCTTTTGATATTTAAAGCGACACCAATACCATTTAATTCAGTCATTAATATACAATCTGTTAAATTTGGCAGTTTAAATATTTCAGGTATTACCATTGTAACACTAATTGTTACAACAATATCAATGATAGTATTAACTTTATTTATCAATAAAACAAAAGCAGGCACAGCTATGAGAGCAGTATCAGAAGACAAAGGTGCAGCACAATTAGTAGGTATCAATGTAAATAAAACAATATCAATGACATTTGCTATTGGCTCGGCACTTGCAGCACTTGCGGGAATACTTTATATTTGTCAGTATCAAACATTAAAGCCAACAATGGGAGCTTTGCCAGGCATTAAAGCATTTGTTGCAGCAGTATTAGGTGGTATAGGTAGTATTCCTGGTGCTATGCTAGGAGGCATTGTATTAGGAATTATAGAAAGTTTGTCAAAGGCATATATTTCAACAGAATTATCAGATGCTATTGTGTTTGGAGTGCTTGTTGTGGTATTGCTTGTAAAACCTTCTGGAATATTAGGTAAAAAACAAAATGAAAAAGTATAGGAGGTGGGCAAATGGAAAAAATCTTTCAGAAATTTGATAAAAAAGAAATTAGAAATATAGCAATACTTGTGTTAACTTATGTTTTTATAACAATATTGATAAAAGGTGGATTTTTAAATCGTCAGTATACTTCTTTACTTGTGCCTATCGCAGTAAATATTATGTTGGCAGTTTCATTAAATTTAGTAACAGGATTTTTAGGAGAATTGTCATTAGGACACGCTTGTTTTATGTCTATAGGAGCATATAGTAGTGCAATATTTACAGTAAATACAAATTTACCAGCAATATTACAATTTATTATAGCACTTGCTTTAGGTGGCATTATGGCAGCAATATTTGGTTTTTTAATAGGTGTTCCTGTATTAAGATTAAGAGGAGATTATCTCGCTATTGTGACATTAGGATTTGGTGAAATTATAAAATCTATATTGATTGCTATGAGCGGTATTACAAATGGTGCGAAAGGTCTTTCTAAAATACCACTTTATTCTAATTATAAAAATTATACAGTAGTATATATTATTATGGCAATTACAGTATTAATGATAGCAAATTTAGTAAAATCGAGAGATGGTCGTGCTATTTGTGCAGTAAGAGATAATGACATCGCAACAGAGTCTATAGGTATTAAAGTAAGTGCTTATAAAATAAAAGCATTTGTAATATCAGCATTTTTTGCAGGGATAGCAGGTGTATTATATGCACATAATGTTGGCATAATCAAACCAACAACATTTGATTATAACCAATCTATTGAGATACTTGTTATAGTAGTATTGGGTGGTATGGGAAGTATACAAGGTTCTATTATTGCAGCAATTATATTGACAATATTACCAGAACTTTTAAGAGGAGCAGATAATTATAGAATGTTGCTTTACTCTATCGCATTGATACTTATTATGGTATTTAATCATTCTAAAATAAAAGAGGGATTAATAGAAAATAGAACGTTATCAAAACTCTTTCAAAAAAAGGGAGGGGTAGAAAATGGCACTTCTTGAGGTAAAAAATTTAAGTATATCATTTGGAGGATTAAGAGCTGTTGATGATTTTAATATTAGTATAGAAAAAAATCAGCTTTATGGTTTAATTGGCCCAAATGGTGCAGGAAAAACAACAATATTTAATCTTTTGACAGGAGTATATCGCCCTACAGAGGGAAGTATAGAATTAGATGGTGTAAGTTTGGTAGGAAAAACAGCTTCAGAAATTTGTAGAGAAGGTTTTGCTCGTACATTTCAGAATATACGTCTTTTTAATAGATTAACAGTGTTGGATAATATCAAGACAGCATTGCATAATCAAGTAAAATATTCTTTATTGGATAGTATGCTACATACTTCAAAATATAAAAAACTAGAAAAAGAAATGAATAAAAGAGCCATAAATATATTAAAAGAATTTGATTTAGATAAAGAAGCAGATGTAGTTTCTGAAAATTTGCCTTATGGTAAACAAAGAAAATTAGAAATTGCGAGAGCATTAGCAACAAATCCAAAAGTACTTTTGTTAGACGAACCAGCAGCAGGCATGAACCCAACAGAAACATTAGAATTGATGGATACCATTAGAAATATACGTGATAAATTTCATATTGCGATACTTTTGATTGAACACGATATGAATTTAGTGTTAGGTATTTGTGAGGAATTAGTTGTTTTGGACTACGGCAGAGTAATTGCAAAAGGATTGCCTTTAGATGTAGTAAATGACCCTACTGTTATTACAGCATATATAGGAGATTAAATAGGGGGTGAGTATATGCACATGCTTAAAATTAAAAATTTGAATGTATATTATGGGCATATTCATGCAATAAAAGGAATATCACTTCGTGTAGAAGAAGGGGAAATTGTTTCATTGATTGGTGCAAATGGTGCAGGAAAAACAACAACAATGCAAACAATATCAGGACTGTTAAGAGCAAAAAGTGGTTCTATTGATTTTATGGGAAGGAATTTGATGAAAACAGAACCACATAAAGTAGTAGAATTAGGTATTGCACAAGTTTTAGAGGGAAGACGAGTATTTGCTAATTTAACTGTAAAAGAAAATATACAAATGGGTTCTTATACAGTAAAGGACTCTTTAGAAGGATTAAGACAAGCAAGAAAAGATATTTATGATAAATTTCCAAGATTGAGAGAAAGAAAAGAGCAGCTTGCTGGAACACTTTCAGGAGGAGAACAGCAAATGCTTGCTATGGGAAGAGCTTTAATGACAAGACCAAGACTATTGATATTAGATGAGCCATCTATGGGACTTTCTCCTCTTTTAGTAAAAGAAATATTTGAAATTATAAAAGAGGTAAATAAATCAGGTGTAACAGTTTTATTAGTAGAACAGAATGCAAAAATGGCACTTTCTGTTTCTGATAGAGCTTATGTTTTGGAAACAGGAAAAATATCAATAGAAGGAAAAGCAGATGAATTAATGAAAAATGAGTCCATTAAAAAGGCATATTTAGGAGCTTAATGATAAACTAAAAAACATTGAGGAGAAAGCTCCTCAATGTTTTTTTATGTTACAATGTTTTTTAACATTTCTGATTGTTCTGATAATTTTTGAGATGTTACTTTACTTTGTTCTACAATATTTACTGTGTTTTGTATTAAATTAGAAATACGATTGATGCCTTCTGTAGCATTTTGTACCATATCTGCTTGCTGCTTAAAAATATGTATTAACTGAGAAATTGCTTCTTGTGATTTTGTAGTATGCTGTATAACTTGTATAAACTCGTCATTTGCTTTGCGAGCAAATGTTTCACCATCTTTTATAGCATCTAAAGTAGCTGTAATTAAATCATTTGTCGATTTTGATGCTGTTGCACTTTCACCAGCCAAAGTACCAATTTGTGTTGCTACTACAGCAAAACCTTTTCCAGCAGCCCCTGCTCTTGCAGCTTCAATAGAGGCATTAAGGGAAAGCATATTTGTAGATTGTGAAATAGAGTCAATTTCATTTATAATATTTTTAATTTTTTCAGTTGTTTGTAGCATACTATGTATAGAATTCATCATTTGTTCCATATCTTCGCTTGTTTGTTTCATACCTTCTATCATATCGGCAGAATTTTGAGCGACTATATTAGAAATATCTTCACTTTCTTTAGATTTTTCAAGAAGATTTTCCATGTCAGTAAGTAATGTGTTTACATATTGTGTTTGTGTTATAGTATCTTGTACAATTGCTTGCGATGTTTGAAATGTTTGTGTTGTTGTATCAGAAAGAGAAACAGCAGCTTGTTTTACTTGATTTACAACACCTTCTTGTTTTTGCATTAAAAGTTCAGATTGTTGTATATTTTGTTTTATACTTGCTACCATTTGATTAATATTAATACTTAAATCGTGAAATTCCTGATTTGTATGAATATCTACTTCTACATCTAAATTTCCAGAAGTAATTTGTTTTAGTTTTTCTATAATTTGCTGTATTCCTAAAACAACATAATTTTGAATGAAAAAATTGATTACTAATATTAATATAATAAATACAATAAGACAAATAAACATAATTGTTATAACTTGATTTGTACGAGAACGATATAATTCTTTTGTAGGCATTGCTAAACCAATGATATAGTTTTCATATTTTTCTGTAACAACATAAACTTTTTGATTAAGAATTTTATTTATACCAAAAGTACTACCCGAATGATTTGTTTCAGAAATAATATTGTCTGGAATACCATATTGTTGATAAGTCATTTGTTCTCCATTTGTACCTGCTGCCATAATTCCCGTATTAGTATCTACTGCAAATACATAACCACTGATACCATATTCAATATTTGATAAGGCTTTTTCTATAGTATTATTAGCAAGTGCGGTATTTAATTTTTCTGGTTCTACACCAACTTGTACAATGCCAGGAGAGTCTAAACGAGAAACGCCTATGTATTGAAACATTTTTCCAGTAGCTTGATTTGGCTGAGGCTCTTGTGCTAATTGAAAAGAGGAATTTGTTAATATAGGTAGAAACGCTTGTGTTTGTGCTCCATCGTTAAAATTTAGTCCATAATATTCAGGTATGTTTCCCCAAAGTAAAACACCATTTTCATCTGTAATATGTACTTCACTTACATTTAATAAATCTGCTATATTTTGCATGAAATCTACAGAATATAATAATTGTGTATCTTTTGAAATGATATAAGACAATGTTTTTGCTTTTATTAGTGCTTCTTCTCCAAAGTCTTGTTTAATTTTTTTAATCTCATTATCATTTTCTATTAGTGTTGTTTTTATCGTTTTTAATTTTTCAAGTGCGACAGCTTTCTGATTAGAACGTGATAATGCAGTTTGAAAAGCAAAAACAATACAAACAATGATAATAAATGCTACTAACATACAAAGACTTAAGTATTTTGTGAATTTTTTCTGCATAGTTTTATCTCCTGTCATATAATATGTGATTTATGTTTATAGTATTATATACTATTATGTAAAGTATTGTCAATTAGTATAATAATAATGTGTAAATAAACAAATTATTGTGCTATACTAATAAAAAATATGATAAGTAGAAGGAGAGATTTGTTTGAAAAATATCATTTGTTTTTGTTTGAGTATAGTGTTGTTTAGTTTTGGAATGTATGAGCAAGTAAAGGCGGAAACAAAAGAAAATGCTTCTACAATTAGTGCATTGTCTGTAAAAGGAAATCAATTAGTAAATGAAAAAGGAGAAATAGTACAGTTAAAGGGGATTAGTACACATGGTATTGCATGGTTTCCAGAATATATTAACGAACAATGTTTTAAAGAATTAAAACAACAATGGGGGATTAATGTTATTCGTATTGCGATGTATACAGCAGAAAGTGGGGGATATTGTACAGATGGTAATAAAGAATATTTAAAAAGTTTGGTGAAAAAAGGAGTAGAATATGCTACAAAATATGATATGTATGTCATAATTGATTGGCATATATTATCTGATGGAAATCCTAATACTTATAAAAAAGAAGCAAAAGAATTTTTTGATGAAATGTCAAAAACATATGGTAAACAAAATAATATTATTTATGAAATATGCAATGAACCAAATAGTGGTACAGATTGGGAAGATATTAAAAAATATGCACAAGAAATCATTGATGTAATAAGAAAAAATGATATAGATAATATAATATTGATAGGTACACCTAATTGGAGTCAGTTTATAGAACAGGCAGCAGAAAGTCCTATTCTAAATGAAAATAATATTATGTATACATTGCATTTTTATGCAGCAACACATAAACAAGATTTACGAAATAGTATGAAAAAAGCCATTGAAAAAGGAGCACCTATATTTGTTTCAGAGTTTGGCATTTGTGATGCTAGCGGAAATGGAGCGATAGATGTAGAACAGGCAAATGAATGGATAAATTTGATGAATAAATATCATGTAAGCTATGTGGTGTGGAATTTATCTCATAAAGCAGAAACATCAGCAATATTAAAAAGTGATTGCAAAAAAAATAGTAATATTACAATTGACGATTTAAGTGATAGTGGAAAATGGTTGTATAAAATGTTGACAAGTAAAAATACAATACAGTCACAAAATATAAATTATAGCATACAAAATATAGATATAAATAAAAATAATTTAGAAATATCTACAAATGTAGTAAACCATTGGCAGCAAAATGGAAAACAATATTATCAATATGAATGTACTATAAAAAATAATAGTCCTTATACAAGAAATCAGTGGAATATAACATTTCAATTTGATGAAGCTATAACGCTGGTAAATGCTTGGAATGGAAATTTTAATGTGATTAAAAATAAATTATTTGTTTATTGTATGAATTATAATGCAAATATAAAACCAAGAGAATATGTTGAAAATATTGGATTTATTATTTGTGCAGATAAAGAAATTGAAATGAAATATTATAAAATGATATAAATAAATGTTATCAATTTTTCATAAAAATAAATTGACTTTATTATAATATTATATTATAATACAATATAGTATTTTTAACTAATTTTGTTATTTTACAGTATATCAATGGGGGAGAATTTTATGTTGAAAGGTAAAAGTAGAGGAGCAAAAAAAGTTAATAGAAAATTTTCAAGCAGTTTAAGTAAAAAAATTATTGCAAAAATGAGTATATTTATAGCAATTATATTTTTGATTAATGTATCTATATCTGGTGCTATATCAATGAAATCTTTAGTTGATGTAACAAATAGTAAATTGATTTCTTCTGCTTATGAGAACGCATTTTTAATTCAAAATACTATAGAAAATGTTTATGGTCAAGTGATAGGTTTTGCAAATTCATTAAAAAATATATCAGCATTGCCTCCAGACCAACAAAGACAAGCGATTGATAATGCTTTAGCTGGTGTATTAACTGGAGATAAAAATTATACTACAGTATTTGCATATTTTGAACAAAATGCTATAGCAGATGCAAATGGAGAACCATATAGTGTACATCATAGAGAAATTGCATATGAAGCAATTGCTTATCCAGATGAAACAGGAACAAGTGTGACATTTGAAAAACATGAAGATGCTTTTGATAATTTCGAAAAAGAATATTATGTACAAATAAAATCTTCTGGACAGCCATACATTATGGAACCTTATGTATATAATTTACGTGGTGAGGATATTATGATGATTAGTATTATTGCACCAGTTTATAATGCAGAAGGAGCATTTTTAGGAGTAGCAGGCTGTGATGTTGCTTTAAGTGATATGAAAACACAACAATATGCAAGTACAGGATATGCTTCTACACATATGGTAGCACTTGCAGAAGATAAAACTGTTTTGCTAGATACAAATAGTGATGAGTATGTCGGAAAAAACGCTTCTGAAGTAGGATATGAAGGTTTAGCAGAAGATACAGATAAATTAAAAGCAATGCCAGAAGGTACACATTTGAACAGTAACTATATTATTAATACAGACATAACAAATTTTGCGACAATGAGAAGAGGTGTTTCTGTTACAGTACCTCTTAAAATGAATAGTGGAAATGGCAATGAATGGACATTATATATTGCCATTGACAAAGCAGAATTTAATACAGCTATCATTAAAGACACTATTAAATTGATGTTAGCAGTAACATTGTTTGGTATTATACTGCTGTATATTATTTATAGAATTATTAAAAATTCTCTTTATCCTATTACATATATTACAGCAGGTGCTTCTCAATTAGAAAAAGGAAATCTAAAAATTAACATTGATGTAAATACAGATGACGAATTAGGACGTTTAGCAAGCGGTATTAACCATATTAGTGAAACAATGGACAATTATGTGCATGATATTTCTCAGCAACTTTCAGAAATGGCAGAGAACAATATGGATATTGAAATCAAACAGAAATATATTGGAGATTTTATACCAATACAAACATCTATTGAAAAAATAGCAAGTTCATTAAATGAAACATTACATCAAATTACTATTTCAGCTGATGATGTTGCTTCTGGTTCTGTTAGTGTATCCACAGGAGCACAGATATTATCAAAAGGTGCATTAGAACAAGAAAAAGCAATTGATGAACTAGCAGTATCTATAGAAAGTTTATCTGAGGATGTAAGAGCAAATGCAGATGATGCACAAAAAATAAGTTTTGCAGTAAAACAAGTAGGCGAAAATATAGAAACAAGCAACGATGAAATGAAAAAATTAGTAGAGGCTATGGCTGATATTAGAACATCTTCCGCAGGAATAGAGCAAATATTAAATACAATAGGAGAAATTGCAAGACAAACAAATCTACTATCTTTAAATGCTTCTATAGAAGCAGCAAGAGCAGGTCAAGCAGGAAAAGGGTTTGCTGTAGTAGCTGATGAAATACGTAATTTGGCGTCAAAAAGTGCAGAAGCATTACAGCAAACATCAGAATTGATTGAAGGTTCTTTTTCCGCTGTAAAAAATGGAACAAATATTGCAGATGAAACAGCAAAATCATTTCTGTCTGTGGTAGAAGGTGCAAAAGAAATTGCTTCATCTGTAGATAAAATTAGTTTGGCTTCTCAAAACCAAAAAAGAGCATTAGAAGAATTGGTAAAAAATATTGATTTAATTGCAGAAGTTGTGCAATCAAATACAAATGCAGTACAAGAAAGTGTTTCTACAAGTGAAAAACTGTCAAAGCAATCAAAATTGTTGCGTGATTTAGTAAGTAAATTCCACTTGAAAGAGTTTTAATACTATTTTATATGAAAAGGCAAATGAAAATTATTTTCATTTGCCTTTGTTATTTTAAATATAAAAAATATTGAAAACATAATAAAAGACTAGTATACTACAGATAATATAATTTGACTGATATTAAAATAATTTGTTAAAAAAGGAGAATGTATATGATAAAACAATATATTATTGATGCTTTTACAGACAAAGTTTTTACAGGAAATCCAGCAGCGATTTGTATTATGGAAAAATTTCCATCAGAAGATATTATGATAAAAATGGCAATAGAGAATAATTTATCTGAAACAGCTTTTGCAGTAAAAAAAGGAGAAAAATATCATTTACGTTGGTTCACTCCTGGAGGAGAAATTGACCTTTGTGGTCATGCTACATTAGCTTGTGGTTATGTTATTATGAATTTTTATGACAAAGAAACAGAAACTGTTGTGTTTACTACATTAAGTGGTGATTTATCAGTACATAAAAAAGGAGAGTTATATGAAATGGACTTTCCTGCATATGATTTAAAAAAAGTAGAAATTACAAATGAAATGATACAAGCAATAGGAGTAACACCGACAGAAGCCTATTTAGCAAGAGATTTATTATGTATATTTGATAGTGCAGAAATAGTAAAAAATTTGCAGCCTGATATGGAAAAAGTAAAACGACTAGAAGGATTACTTTTACAAGTAACAGCAAAAGGAGAAAATACAGATTGTATTTCTCGTTCATTTGCACCAAAATTAAATGTAGTAGAAGACCCTGTTTGTGGTTCTGGACATTGCCACATTGTACCTTATTGGAGTAAAAAATTGCAAAAAGAAGATATTGTTGCATATCAGGCTTCTAAAAGAGGAGGCACATTGTATTGTAAAGTAGTAGGAGATAGAATAAAAATGAGTGGAAAAGCTGTTTTATATTCAATAGCAGAAATAAATATTTAAAGTTTTATATTTGCACTTGCTTTTCTATATTGGTATAATATTAAAAAAATAGAAAAGAGAGGGAGTACAATATGAATAAAAAAGCAGTTTATTTTATCAATAATAATAAAGAATTTGGTTATGTATCCTATTATGTATGGGATATATTAGAACAAGAAGGATATTTTGCAGAAAAAACAGATATTTTATTTGATGGACAACAAGTAATGAAATATATAGATGAAATAGGAAATGAATACTATTTTGCACCTACACAAAAAGCGATTTGCTTGGAATATGAAAGGTTACTTCCCGAAATGAACAAATATTTTGCTGATTTTGATATTTCAGGCATGGTAACATGGCATGAAGGAACAAATGCTTTAGAAAAAGTATTAACAGTACATTCTTTGGGAGATGTAAATTCTGGTACATATGGTGCAGCAAAACCAAGATATATGAGAAATTTGATGTTAGCAATAGAAAGAAATAGAAAAGAATTAGGTTTAAATGATTTTCGTACTGTAACAGAAGCAACGCATTGGTCTGGAGTATATCATAATGAAGGAAATCCTGCACTATTGAACGAATTTCCAGTTGCAATGATGGATATTGAAGTAGGTAGCGAACCAGAAAGTTGGGAAAATAAAGAAGCAGCGAGAGCATTAGCACGTTCTTTAACAAAAATATTTACAGATGATGGAAAAACAGTACATAATTTGCTTTGTGTAGGAGGAGTACATTTTGAACCTAATTTTGCAGAAGCTGTTTTCACACAATGGGGGCAAAATGAAGCATTTGGTGTCACACATATTATAGCTAATCAATGGCTAGTTGCAGGAGAATATGAAAATGAAACAGGTGTGGAGAGAGCTTCCGCTTGTATTGATGCCATAGAAGGTGGTGTGGAGGCTATTGTATTTCACGATAAAATGAAAGGCTGCTATAAAGATTTAGTGAGAGCATTGGGTAAGAAATACAACATTCCTATTTATAAACATCAAAAATTACACAGCCCAGAAACAATGGAATTTTGAAAAATAAAAAGAGTATCTTTTTGAAAGATACTCTTTATTGTAGTATTAGTAATTATCTCTTAAATGTTGTTGTTCTTCTTCATAATCTATTCTTTGACGCTCTTCTTCCTGCATTTGTATTTGACGTTCTTCTTCTTGCAGTTGTCTAATTTCTTCTGCTCTTTGTAATATATATTCTTCTTCTTCCCTTTTTTGTTCCATTAGCCTTTCTGCTTGTTCCAATATTCTTTGTTGTTCTTCTTCAGTATCTGCTTGCTGTAAAAGTTCCTCTTTATTATTAAAATAAATATTATCAAAATAATAAGGATTGTCTGTTATAATATTCATTCTAGTAGGAATATATAGTATAGCATCTGGATAATTTTGTAATTTTTTTACAATCGTTTTATTTAATGTATTTTTGTTGAATTTGAATTTACCATAAACAGGCTCAATACCAATTTTTGCTGTACTTTCATCTATATAATTAATACTAACGGTATCATACATAGAAGAATATGTTTCTACATTAAATGTTTCTATATAGGCAGTATCATCTGGAGATTGTTTTACTAATATATGATTATAGTAATAATAATTGTTATTGAAATCAATGTCTAATGTTTGTATATGATTTGGAATTTCGATTTTTTCTGGTGTAATACTAGATGTTTCTAATAAATGCTCTACATCTCCAAAAACTGTCTTGATACCAATAGGAAGCGTAATAGCAAACCCTAAAAAAGAAACCAAAAAAGCCATAGCAGTAATGATAGTAATTTTTTTAAACATATTAAGCAACCCCCTTTGTTGTATAACGATTATTTCTCATCAATATGTAGTTTTTGATGAGTTTGATATTCATTTTTAGTATATAAAGCGTCAGTAGTATCAGAAGTACTGCCAATGCAAGTGAGGCAATAATGGCAAATACAACGGAAAGTGATAATATATGCGGTAAAAAGGTAAGTGAAAAACCTAAACAGAATATACCAAATATACCGCAACATACGAAAAAAATTGCTGCACCAATACAAAAACCATATACAAATATGGTAAAAAAGAATTGTAAAAATGCAAATACAAAAAATACAGCAATAGATTTTATTACAGAAAAAAGTGTTTTAGTACCCTTTGTGATATTACCGCCAATATTTAGATTACTTTGTTTTTCAGAATTTTTTATTTTATCACTTGCATTTTGAAATGTTTTGCTGGTTTCTTTTTTTAATGTAGTAAATGCTTTTCCAGTACCTTCTTTCATGCTATGCAGTAATTGGTCAATAATTTCTTTTTTACTTTCTTTATTGCTTTCATTTCCAATTTCTTCTATAAATTGCTGTGCAATAATTTCAGGATCACCTAATTTAGCAGAAATTTCAGTATCTGTTTTATTTTGTCTTCTTCCATCATCAAAATATTCTCCGTAATCTCTTAAAATATCATCAATTTCTGATTTAGAAAGATGCTTTTTTAAGAGGTTTTCCAAAGCTTGTAAATAGCTTTCTTTTGTCATACTATATCAGTCCTTTCTAAATAATAATACGATTTAAAATTATAAATGCTTTCATTCACTGTTTTTTTGTTTCCCTTGCAATATATCATTGACCATATTTGAAAATTCTTTCCAATCATTTTTAAGAGAACCTAAATATCCTTTACCTTTTTCAGTAATATGATAATATTTTCTAGCAGGGCCTATAGTGCTCTCTTTTAGATAGGTAACAAAATATTCTTCTGTAGTTAAACGACGTAATATGGGATAAATAGTACCTTCATTTATGTCTGTGTAAGAGGCAATGCTCTGTACAATTTCATAACCATACATATCTTGTTCTACTATCAATGCAAGTACACACATTTCAATAATGCCTTTTCTAAATTGTGTATTTATAATATTTTCCTCCTTTCTACAGTTCTTGTTATTGTAATGTAGCAATTATAACATACTACTATGTAATAAACAATACCTGTTATTAAAAAATATCTTAAAACTTTATTAAGAAAAGTTTTATTGACAATTACTACAAATGTAAGATATAATAATATCATACAAATGTAGGAGATGATACTATGAAAAAATTGACACGTTTACCAGATACAGAATTAGAAGTGATGAAAGTAGTATGGCAAAAAGGAAGTGGTATGTCTACTTCTGAAATAAAACAAGAGTTAGACAATCAGAGAACATGGAATGTTTCTGCACTACAAACGCTTTTAAATCGTTTAATAGATAGAGGATTTTTAACAAGTTATAAAAAAGGAAAAAATAAATTGTATGATATTGTAATAGAACAAAAAGAATATTTAGCATTTGAAAATGGCTCTTTTTTAAAAAAAATAAATGAAAACTCTGTAACAAAATTAGTTGCTTCTCTTTATCACAGCCATTGTATCACTAAAAAAGACTTAAAAGAATTAGCAGAATTTATAGAAAAAAGTACAGAAGGTGATGAAAATGTTTGAAACAATGTTACTTCATACATTTCAGGCACTATTAAAAACATCTATAGGTATGATACCATTTTTAATCATTATAATGCTTTTGGAAAATAAATTTAGAAAACGATATAGTACAGCATGGAAATATAGCTTATTTTGGATTATACTACTGCGTTTATTATTACCTGTATATACGGGTAATAATGAAAATTTAACGTTAAATAATATTTTACCTGCAGTAGAAATGACAGAAACAACAAGTAAATTTGCTAAAAAATACGATAATAATAAAAATAATTTAGAATTGTCGAAATCAGATATACCTTCTGAAAAAATAACACCATCAGCATCAGAAATAAAAACAATTACAATACCTAAAATACCAATAATCACTATACCAGAAATACCTAAAATACAATATACACAATATTCTTTTTTTACTCTTCCATATAATACTTCATTAATTATAATATTTGCTTATATTTGGTTTTTTGTTGTAATAACAAAGCTATTATATTTACTATTACAATATTTATTATTTTATAAAAAAGTGATGCGTTGGAGAACAACTGTATTACAAAAAAATACTATAGAAATATACAAAAAAGTTTGTAATGATATGAAAATAAAAAAAATACCTTCCCTATTTGTTTGTAGTGTTATTGAAAGTCCTATGTGCTTTGGAATGTTTAAAAAAGGAATTTATATTACAAAACAAGAAATGTCACAGCAGCATATGGAAATGATATTAAAACATGAGTTATGCCACTATAAAAGAAAAGACTTATACTATCAATTATTATGTGTATTGGTGTCTGTTATTCATTTTTTTAATCCTTTTGTAACAGCATTTGTCAAAATAGTAGAAAGAGATATTGAATTGTCTTGTGATGATGTAGTAATGGAAAATTGCTCTAAAGAACAAAGAAAACAATATAGTATTATGATATTATTGGCAATAAATGAAAGCATTTCTAAAAATAATGTGTTGTCAATAGATTTTGTAAAGGAGAAAGAATATATGAAAAAAAGATTTGAAAATATATTAGATACAAATGCTAAAAAAAGTGGTAAATTATTGTTACTATTGTTAGGGCTAATATTTGTATTAAGTTATACTATAGTTGAATTTGCTGCAAAACAGCAGTTAACACTATTATTTTATCTGTTTAATCTGTTTGCATTTTTTAGTATTTGTTTTATTGTCAAAACAAAAGGAAAAGAGAAAAAAACATTGTATGCCATAATAGTATTATGCTTGTTAGTAAATACATTGCTTGTAGGCTGTAGTCAAGGTATTCAAAATATAACAGAAAAATCAGAACAAATAGAAAGTGCTAAAAAACAATATAGCGATGAAGAAATACAAAGATTTTTAAAATGGAAAACGGATTATGTAGGAGATAATTCCGCAGTAGGAAATATATTAACAGAACTAGGTGCACCAGATGGTATGGTAAGTAATGGATTTGAAATACAAAGTGATGCAGAGCCTTATGGCATCAAAATATATTATACTATAGAAGACTTTTTAAAAACACAGCCTTATAATGGTAGTGGTCATGGATTTAACAATAGTGAAATAGAAGTAAATGATGATGTAGAATTTCATTTTAAAAAAAGTTTTATGGTGCTGTTTAGCTTAATAAAAAATTTAAAATATGTAGAATATCACATTTCTTATCAAAATGAACAAAAAATAATGTTTTGTGTAGAAAGGGAAAATGTGATTGCTTATGATGGTGCACCTGATTTATTGAAAGAGGGTATATTAGAAGGATATACAGATAGTGTAGCATCTTATCGCTATTTTTTGGAATATGTAGATAGTATGAAAACAGAAAGCCATATTGGTTATGAACAATGGCAGAAAGAAATTGATACTGCTTTAGATGAAATAATATACAACAAAAAAGTAGCACATCATTCTGATGTAGAAAGTTACATTCAAAATGCACCCAATGACAGCTATCAAAAAATTATACAAAAGGGAAAACAAGCACTATATTATTTTTTAGAGCGTTTTGAAGAAGGTACAGCAAAAGGCTTAAGAGGGCAAGTTATGATGAGAGCTTGTCAAGATATACTAGGAGAAAATATAGGAGTTACGAATATGCCTGCAGAAGAATGGTATGAAAGATATCAGTCAGAATATAATGGTGTTTATCCTCTTTATAGCACTGTAGTGGAAGAAGAAAAAGACAGCGAATTGTTATTACCAAGACATAAAAAACAAATATTTATGGCAATTGAAAAAGAATATAAAGCGAGAAATATAAAAGTATTATCCTCTTTGTTGTTATATACTTCTCCAAATGGTATAACACACGAATACGAAAATGCTCTCAAAACTAATTATTATGCTAAAATAAAATGTTATAATTTTGAGATATTAAAGCAGAACAGAGGGAATGTGTTGTGTTTAAAAAATAGCTATATATTGCCTGTAAAAATTGCATTTGAACAAACAGGAGATACCATATTATTAAAAGAGGTCAAATTACAGTCTAATGAAGCATTAGAAACATTTTGTGCAGAGGATAAACAAATGATACCGATTTTGTCAAATGAAAATCAAGACACTTTTGCTTTTGATAATACTTTAGAACAAAATTTAAGAGATTATGTTTCTATCAATCAAATAGATGTACAATATTATTGTATTGATGGAAAAACAATACAAACATTTTAAAATTATAGGCGTATTTTCCTTGAAAAAAGAATATAAAATTGCTAAAATAGTGTCATACAAAATATGGTAGAATGTTCTAATAAATATATAAATACTGGAAAAGAGATGAGCCTATTATGAAACAATCTCTATTAGAAAATTTACAAAAACTTTATAATGAAAAAAAATATCAAGAAATTATAAATGAATTGCTAGAAATAGAACCAGAGCAATGGGGATATGATTTAACCTGTCTTTTTGCTAGAGCACTCAATGAAATAGGAGAATATGATGATGCAATGGGGTATCTTTTAAAAGTTGCAAATCAAGGTAGAAAAGATTATATGTGGTATATGAGAATAGGATATACTTATTTTTTACAAAAAAAGTATAGAGATGCTACAGAAATGTTTGAAAAAGCATTAAAATTACAACCAAATAATCAAGAAGTACTTTTATTTTTAGCAGTAACGAAAAGTGCAGAAAAACAAGAAAATGTACATGACTATATCAATCATATGATAGAAGAATTAAAAAAGATGAAACAAAAAACAGAAAATATTGATATGATACAAAACATAAAACAAATGATAAAAAAGTTACCTCAACATAAAGATATATTAAATACACATACATTGTTAAGAGTATTAAAAGATAATAGTATTGTATTTCATATTGAAGAAAATATGCTAAAAGATTGGAAAGGCTCAAGAAATTGTTTTGCTACAAATCGTATTATTGTAGAAGGAGAAAAAATTGGTTTTATGTATAGAGATATTCCTAAAAAAGGTAGAGAAGACAGCGGTTGGCGTTTTATTGCAGGAGATGAAAGTAGTGACTATATGGCAGATGAAAAAAATTTTGGACTGTATGACTTAAATTTGCTATGTAATTATGACCCTGATATTATACCATTTTTAAATGCAGAATATGGAAAAGCATATTATAGAGATGAACAAGGAATATTTAGAGAGGCAGAAAGTTCAGAAGAGTAATAAAAACATTGAGATATATTCTCAATGTTTTGCTGTTGTTTGGAGGAAAATGTATTGCATATCATATCAAATGCTACAAAGAAAAATTGGAATAAATTGCATACCAAAAATAATCAAAAATTGACCACACGTGCTAATAAATGTTTGTCACAAAAAAATATTATACCACTAGAATATTTTTGCAATACAAATAATATAAAATATATACAAAATTTATTATATATTGTTCATAGTGAAAAATGGAATATCACATCTATATTATTGTCATTAGGAATTAATTTGTTAAAAAAGGCAAATTTATATCACAAAAAATATGTTCAAAATATATTGAAACAATATCCATATGCTGTTATAACAGAGCTTTTAAATGATACATTGCCTAATGATGAGATAGATATATTAGGAATAATATATCAATGTTTATTGACAGAAGGACAAAAAAATATAACTGGTTCTTATTATACTCCTCATAATGTAGTAAAAAATATGACACATAAATTAGATTTTTCAAAAGGACAAACTTTTTTTGACCCTTGCTGTGGAAGTGGAGCATTTTTATTAAGCTTAAATAATATACAACCCAAACAGTTGTATGGTATGGATAAAGATAATATTGCAGTAATGATTGCAAAAATCAATTTATTGTTAAAATTCCGTGACTATGAATTTGAACCTCAAATATATTGTGGAGATTATTTAAAACAATCCGCTTTACCAAATAATGCTATATTTCATGAGAAGTTTGATTATATTGTAACAAATCCTCCTTGGGGAGCAGCTTCACAATACTTTAGTGATATGACAGAAATTACATCAAGAGAAACATTTTCCTATTTTTTTGTACGTGCTTTTCAGCAACTAAAGCAATATGGAACAATACGATTTTTGTTTCCAGAAGCTATATTAAATGTCAAAAAGCACAAAGACATTAGAACATTTTTATTAGAAAAAGGCTGTTTTCAATCTATTACATTTTATAAAGAATTATTTACAGATGTTACAACAAAATATATTGATATTAACTTTCAGAAAGCAAAACAAAGTAAAAATGTATTGATATATGAACAAAAAAAAATAAAAAAAGTTCCACTTTCTTTTTTTTATAAAACAGAAAATAAAACATTTCGTATTATGGCTGATATAGATATTGAAATTATAGAGCAAGTGAAAAAATATGGAAAATATAACTTAAATGACAGTATTTGGGCATTAGGTATTGTAACAGGAGATAATAAAAATAAATTAAAAGAGGAATATTTTGAAAAAAGTGAAGTAATTTATACAGGAAAAGAAATTTGTCACTATGTTTTAAAACCAGCAAAAAAATATATTATATATGATAGAACACAATTACAACAAGTTGCACCAGAAAAATATTACAGAGCGGAAGAAAAATTAGTATATAAATTTATATCTAAAAAATTAGTATTTGCTTATGATAATACAAAAAGTCTATTTTTAAATAGTGCTAATATACTTATTCCTTCTATACATACCATGTCAATTAAAACAGTTATGGCATATTTGAATTCTGAATTATTTCAATATTTGTATAGTAAAATGTTTGGACAAGTAAAAATATTAAAAGGAAATTTAATACTTTTGCCTTTTCCGCAAATTACACAAAAACAAAACAATGATATAATAGAAATGGTAAATGAATTTTTAAAGGGGGATTATAAAAAGGAGAGTATATTACAGGATATAATATTTCAGAGTTATCAGTTAAATGCAAAACAAATAAAACACATTAAAAAAGAAATACTCTGATAGATTATCTATCAGAGTATTTTGCGATATAGGAAACAGCAGAAACACCTGCTATAGCACCATCTGCACAAGCGGTTACGATTTGTCTAAGAGGTTTTGTTCTGGTATCTCCTGCTACAAAAATACCACCTATATTAGTAGTGCAGTATTCATTTGAAATAATATAACCCTCTGTATTTAATTGTAAAAATTCAGATAAAAAAGCATTATCTGGTTCATATCCTATAGCAATGAATACTCCTGATGTTTCTATATTATTTATGCTGTTATCAACAGTATTGTAGACATCGACGGAAGTAATGGTTTGTTCTCCGTTTATTTTTACAATATTACTATTGTATACTATATTTGTATTATTTCGTGATAAAACTGCATTAATTAATGCTTTTTCTGCTCTGAAACTATCTCTACGATGAACAATGGTTACTTTTTGACATTGATTAGACAAAAAAAGAGCATCTTCTAATGCTGTATTGCCTCCTCCTACTATCACAACTTTTTTATTACGAAAAAAAGCACCATCACAAGTAGCACAATAAGAAACACCTTTACCAGTAAATTCTTTTTCTCCTTCACAATTTAAAACACGTCTTTTTACTCCTGTTGCAACAATCACTGTTTTTGCAGTATAAGTATTTTTTGATGTAGTAACAGTTTTTATTTTATCTAAAAAATTAACAGAAATTACTTTTTCAAATATAATGTTTGCTTTTAAATCAATGGCTTGATGATATAGTTTTTGGGCAAATACAGCACCAGAAATAGATTTAATGGCAGGATAATTTTCAATTTGAGAAGTAATTGCGGCTTGGCCACCATATAAATTACCGTCAAATACCATAACAGAAATGCCTGCTCTTAAAGCATAAATAGCAGCAGTAATACCAGCAGGGCCTGCACCAATAATAATTAAATCTGTCATAAATACACTTCCTCTATATTAAAAAATAAATGTTACATTTTTTATTAGTATAATAAATTATAACAATTTCATACAAAAACAAACTATTTCTTTTTTGTAATATATGGTATACTTTTATAAAACAAAATTTTATTTGATATAAGGAGATATTGATATGAACCAATTTGAATTACTAGTAAATTGCGTAGAAAATTATAGTCATGTTAAAAATGTTTCAAGTGATAAGGTAGCACATTCTTTTTATGAAAAGGGTATTTTTCAACTTTTATTAGAAGGATATGAAATATATTGTGACATGAATGAAGATTTTTTTATAGGTATGATAGATGGATACGTAGAAAATACAACAGATGCAGAAAAAAATGATTATAATAAACATAAAGAAAGACAATCTGTGTTACCTAAAGTATTAAAAGAAATTGCAAAACAATATCACATGACAAAAATAGAAGCTATCAAAGCATTTTATGCTTCTAAAACAGGACAAAATTTTGCACAAGATGAAACAGAATACTACAATAAAACAGCAGAGGAATTAATAGATTGTTATAAAAAGGATATAGAATGATTGAAAAAAATTTAAAAATAGGTTATACAACAGGAAGCTGTGCAGCAGCAGCAGCAAAAGGAGCTGTTACATTACTTCTTTTAAACCAAAAACTTTCACAAGTATCATTACAAACACCAAAGGGAATAATATTACAGTTACAACTACAATGCTGCTATTGGAAAGAACAAAAAACGATTTGTGCTGTCAAAAAATATAGTGGAGATGACCCTGATGTAACAAATGGTATGTTATTATATGCTATGGCAGAAAAAATAGAAGAATATGGTATTGTAATAGATGGAGGAAAGGGTATAGGACGTGTTACTAAAAGAGGATTGCAAAGAGAGATAGGAGAAGCAGCAATCAATAATGTACCTATACATATGATAAAACAATGTGTGCAAGAAGTATGTACATTGGCAGATTATAATAAAGGAATTGCTATTACTATATTCGCACCTGAGGGCGTAGAAATTGCCAAAAAAACATATAATGAAAAATTAGGCATTGTAGGGGGCATATCTATATTAGGAACAAGTGGTATTGTAGAGCCTATGAGTGAACAAGCATTGTTAAATAGCATTAAAGTAGAATTAAATATGAAAGCTATAAATAGTAATGGAACAATTATACTAACATTTGGAAATTATGGAAGTGATTTTTTAAAAAAACATTTTGATATAGATATAGATAATGCTGTAAAAATAAGTAATTTTATAGGAGAATGTATAGATTTTGTTAATACATTACCCATACAGTCACTATTATTAGTAGGGCATATTGGAAAAATGATAAAAATTGCAGGAGGAGTAATGCAAACACATTCTAAATATGCAGATTGCAGAAGGGAAATTATAGGTGTTCATGCTGCTATGGCAGGAGCAGAAAGTGAAATAATTAAAAATATTATGGAAACTGTCACAACAGAGCAAGCACTATTTTTACTACGAGAATATAATGAAGTGATTTTTCAAAAAACAATGCACACAATATTACAAAAAATAATAGAACATATACAGTATAGATTACAGAAAGAAATAGAAATAAATATAATTTTGTTTTCTGAAAAAATGGGTATTTTGGCACAGTCACAAGGTGTAGAAGCATTTTTAAAAAAATATCTATAGAAAAATAATAGAAACATACATAAATACAAAATAGATAGAGTTTTACTCAAAACTATTGAAATAGAATAAAGGAGTGAATTTTTATGAAATTAGAAGAAGACATTCCTGTAACATCTTATAGCGTTATGTTATATGATAAAAACATATATAAAATATATATTATATTAAAAGGAAACAAATATAGTAAAATGGAAATAAAAGCATTTTCTAAAGTGTGTAATATAAACTATATTGAAGCAAGTAAAAAATTAAAAAATAAAAAAAATTTAATAGGAGAAGGAAATGCATATTGGGTAAAAGATATTTTAAAACAATTATCACAGTATGATATTAATTATGAAATTATTCCACCATACTGTTATTGAATTTTATATTAAAAAATGTCAGCAAAGGAGTAATAAATAATGGTACATTTTGTAGGAGCAGGCAGTGGAGCAGCAGACTTAATTACCATAAGAGGACAAAAATTTCTTCAAAAAGCAGATATTGTAATATATGCAGGCTCTTTAGTAAATGAAGAACTGCTTTCAGAAACAAAAAAAGATTGCAAAATATATAACAGTGCTAAAATGACATTAGAGCAAATTTCACAGATATTTATAGAAAATAAACAAAAGGAAATTGTACGCCTTCATACAGGAGATACTTGTTTATATGGAGCAATAAGAGAGCAAATGGATATTCTTTCAAAAGAGGGCATAGCATATGACATTTGTCCAGGAGTAAGCTCTTTTTGTGGAGCAGCAGCAGCATTACAGATGGAATATACATTACCAGATGTATCTCAAACAGTAATTATTACAAGAATGGAAGGAAAAACGCCTGTTCCAGAAAAAGAAGATATTTCAAAATTAGCACAGCACCAAGCTACTATGGTAATTTTTTTGAGTACAGGGCTTTTAGAAGGTTTAGAGCAAAAATTGCAACAAGGGGGTTGTAGTGCTGATATGCCGGCCGCTATTGTACAAAAAGCAACTTGGAAAGATGAAAAAATTGTATATTGCACAGTTTCCACATTAGCACAGTCTGCAAAGCAAAACAATATTACAAAAACAGCATTAATTATAGTAGGAAATGTATTAGGAAAATATTATAAAAGGTCTTTGCTTTATCACCCCCAATTTTCTACAGAATTTAGAAAGGCAGAAGAATTATGAAAGTATATGTCATTTCATTTACAAAAAAAGGAACACTATTAGCACAAAAAATTTGTCAAAAATTAGAGAGAGCAATGTGTTTTTCTATGAAAGTAGTACAAGATGATATTGAAATGGTGACTTCTCTCGAAAAATGGACACAAAAAGCATTTGAAGAAGCAGATGGCATTGTATTTGTAGGGGCTTGTGGCATTGCAGTAAGAGCAATTGCACAATATTTAAAAAATAAGTATCAGGACCCTGCTGTAGTTGTAATAGATGAGAAAGGACAATTTGCGATTTCTCTTTTATCTGGACATATAGGACATGGTAATGCACTAGCGAAAAAGGTAGCAGAAATAACAAATGGAACACCAGTTATTACAACAGCAACAGATGTAAATGGTATTTTTGCAGTAGACACATGGGTAAAAGAAAATGGATTTTTATATCTAAACAAACAAAAAGCACAAAAAGCTATGAAAGAAATTTCTGCAACATTATTAGAAGAAAAAGCAGTAGGATTTGACAGTATGTTCTATTATAGTAAACTACCAAAAGGATTAGTAGCAACAAAAGACTGTGAAGTAGGTATATCTGTTTCAATATACAAACAAAATAAGATATTTCAGCAAACACTTGCACTGATTGCACCTATAGTACATATAGGAATAGGCTGTAAAAAAAATACATCTTTTGAAGAAATAGAACAATGTGTTTTTTCTGTATTGGAAGAAGAAAATATTGCTATAGAAGCTATAGAAGCAGTTGCCACGATTGATTTAAAACAAAATGAAAAGGGATTACTTACATTTTGCCAAAGTTATCAAAAGCAGTTAAATATTTTTTCAACAGAAGAATTGTCTGCTGTAAAAGGAGATTTTACAGCTTCTGATTTTGTACTAGAAAAAACAGGAGTAGACAATGTTTGTGAAAGAGCAGCTTTATGTTCTGCTCAAAATGGGAAAATCATTGTTTCTAAAAGGGCGAAAAATGGTGTAACAGTGGCATTAGCTATGAAAACAATATTGCTTTCCTTTTCATAAACAATATAAGGAGGAAAACATTTTGAATACATTATATATTGTAGGGATTGGAGCAGCAGGAGGACAAACACTCACAACAGAAGCAGTTCACATTCTTTCAGAATGTGATTTAATTGTAGGCTATAGTGTATATATAGATTTAATAAAACAACAATTTCCTCAAAAACAATATTATACAAGTAGTATGACACAAGAAAAACAAAGAGTTATTTATGCAATACAACAATGCCAAAAAGGCATACAAACGGCTATTATATCTAGTGGTGATAGTGGAGTATATGGTATGGCATCACTTGCGTATGAATTAGCAGAAAATACAGATATAGAAATACAAGTTGTTGCAGGTGTAACAGCTTGTTTGAGCGGAAGTGCTGTATTAGGTGCAGTACTTTCTCATGATTTTGTAGTAATTAGTTTAAGTGATTTAATGACATCATGGGAATTGATACAAAAAAGAATTTCACTTGCAGCTCAAGGAGATTTTGTGATTTGTTTTTATAATCCTTCTAGCAAAAAAAGAAAAGACTATTTAAAAAAAGCTTGTGATATAATATTGCAGTACCAAAAGCCAGAAACGATTTGCGGCATTGTAAAAAATATTGCGAGAGAAGGACAACAAAGTTATATTATGACATTAAAACAGTTAAGAGAAACACAGACAGATATGTTTACAACTGTTTTTATAGGAAACAGCCAAACAAAAATAATCAAAGGAAAAATGATAACACCAAGAGGGTATACTTATGGGAATTAACATATTGCTTTTTGGAGGTACAACAGAAGGAAGAAAACTGATGGAATATTTGTGTGATACAAACACAAATATAGATATTTGTGTTGCTACAGAATATGGACAAAAGTTATTACAAAAAAAAGACAATATTAATATATTGGAAGGCAGAAAAAATTTACAGCAAATGATACAGCTTATGAAACAAAAGAATTATCAATGTGTAATAGATGCTACACACCCTTATGCTTTAGAGGTAACAAAAAATATACAACAAGCCTGTCAAAGTGAAAATATAACATATTATAGGTTATTAAGAGAAAGCTGCCATACAGAGTATGGTATTTGGGTAGAAAGTATAGAAAAAGCTGTCGATTTTTTGCAGAATACACAAGGGAATATATTTGTAACAACGGGAAGCAAAGAATTACAAAAATATAAAGAATTACATAATTTTTCTGAAAGAATATATGTGAGAGTACTGCCTTCTGCTGAAGTAATAACACAGTGTCAAAATGATGGCTTAAGTGCCAAACATATTATTTGTATGCAAGGAGCCTTTTCAAAAGAAATGAATGTTGCACAAATGAAACATATCAATGCAAAATATATTGTTACAAAAGAGTCTGGAAATGTAGGAGGATTTCAACAAAAAATTGATGCAGCAAAAGAGGTTGGTGCAGTTGTTGTAATTATAGGAAGAAGAGAAAAACAAAAAGGGTATTTATACTATGATTTAATAGAACAACTAAAAAAGGAATATCATATTTCTGTAAAAAGACAAGTGACGTTATTGGGAATAGGTGCAGGAAGAAATACATTGACACAACAAGCACAACAAGTTTTGAAAAAAGCAGATTGCATTATTGGTGCAAAACGTATGATAGAAACGATAGGAGATACAGAAAAAAATACTTTTATTTGTTATAAAAGTGATGAAATTGCATATTTTATAAAACAAAATACAAATTACAACAATATTGTAGTAGTTTTTTCTGGAGATATTGGTTATTATAGTGGTGCAAAAAAATTATATGATTTGCTTGAAAATGTGACAATCAAAACAATAAGTGGTGTACCTTCCATCTGTTATTTTATGGCAAAATTGCATACTGATTGGGAAGATGCCAAACTAATTAGTACACATGGTCAATATCAAAATATAATAGGATATGTATTACAATATCACAAAACAATTGTACTTTTGGGTAGTGCACATGATGCAGCAAATATTTGCAAAGAAATTTGTAATAGAGCATTAACAAATGTGAAAGTAGTAATTGGTGAGAATTTAAGTTATGAAACAGAAAAAATAACAGAAGGTACAGCAGAACAATTTCAAAATATAGAAACATCATTATTAGCAATATTATATATTGAAAATAATAATACATTACAGAAGATACAAAATATAGGTATAAAAGATGAATGTTTCATAAGAGATGCTGTGCCTATGACAAAAAGAGAAGTACGTACCATTGCAATAAGTTATATGGATTTAAAACAGAATGATATTGTGTGGGACATAGGGGCAGGAACAGGCTCTGTTTCTATAGAAATAGCATTACAATGTCCTTTTGGCATGGTATATGCCATAGAAAAAAAACAACAGGCAATTACATTGCTTGAAAAAAATAAAAAAAAGTGGAATGTTTATAATATGAATATTATTTCTGGACAAGCTCCTGATGTACTTCAAACATTGCCTGCACCAAATAAAATATTTATAGGAGGAAGCAGTGGCACAGCAATGCAAAGTATCAAAATAGCATTACAAAAAAATCCTTCTGTAGAGATTGTAGCAACAGCTATAACATTAGAAACAATACGAGATTTAGAACAATGTTTTTCAGAGTTAGGTATAGAGTATCAATGTACACAAATGAGTGTATCAAAAAGTGAAACAGTAAAAAATTATCACATTATGAAAGCACAAAATACTGTTTTTATATTCTGCGGAAGGAGAACACCAATATGAAAATTCCGAGAATACTTTTCGCTGCACCTGCAAGCGGTACAGGCAAAACAACAATTACTTGCGGCTTTTTAGCAGCACTGAAAAAAAGACAAAAAGATATTATTAGTTTTAAATGTGGCCCTGACTATATAGACCCACTTTTTCATAGTCATATATTAAAAGTGCCTTGCTATAATATAGATACTTTTTTAACATCAGAAAAATGTGCAGTTCAGTTATTTTGTCAAAATGCTTTTGAAAAACAAATCGCTGTTCTGGAAGGTGTTATGGGATATTATGACGGTTTGGCAGGTATTAGTACAAAAGCAAGTACCTATAATATTGCAAAATTAACAAAAACACCTGTGATATTGGTAGTACAGCCAAAGGGTATGAGTTTATCTGTTGTAGCATTGTTAAAAGGTTTTTTGGAATATCAAAAAGATAGCAATATAAAAGGTATATTGTTAAATGGTATTTCAGAAGTGCTTTATAAAAAATATAAAGAAATTATTGAAAAAGAACTACCTATAAAAGTATATGGTTATTTACCTCAAAAACAAGAATTTTCATTACATAGCAGACATTTGGGTTTAGTAATACCTTCAGAAATAGAGTATTTTCAACAAAAAATGAATGATTTAGCAGAACAGATGGAAAAAACAGTAAATTTAGATGCGATAGTATCATTGGCAGAAAGTGCAGAAGAACTCTATTTTTATACTCAAAATAATATTATAGAATATAAAAAATGTCACATTGCAATAGCAAAAGATAATGCTTTTTGTTTTTATTATCAAGATAATATACAATATCTTAAACAAAAAGGCTGTCATATTACATTTTTCAGTCCTTTAGAAGATAAAACACTTCCTCAAAACATAGATGGTTTAATGCTAGGAGGAGGCTATCCTGAATTGTATGCTCAAACACTTTCACAAAATACTTCTATGATAAAAAGTATACAATGTGAAATTAAAAAAGGACTACCTGTATTTGCAGAATGTGGTGGTTTTTTGTATCTACATGAAACATTACAAAATGCACAATGTGAAAAATATGCTATGTTAGGAATAATAAAAGCTGAAGCATATAAAAGTGAAAAATTAAAGCAATTTGGTTATATTACATTACGTGCTAATAGGGATACCTTTTTATGTAAAAAAGGAGAATGTATTAATGCTCATGAATTTCACTATTGGCAAAGCACACAACAACAAAATACTTTTACAGCAAAAAAACCTCTTTCAGAAATAAGCTGGGATTGTATCTATAGTGATGACAATATTTTTGCAGGTTTTGCTCACATTCATTTTTATGCAAATACAAATTTTGCAGATAATTGGATAAAAAAATGTATACAAAGGAGTGAAAATAAAAAGGTATGAAAAAAAATGTCATTATAATGTTGTTAGGATTTTTTTTGGATATGCTTTTTGGTGACCCACATGGAAATTTTCACCCTATTTGTGGTATAGGAAATATCATTTCTAAAACAGAGTATATATTGCGAAATTATTTTGACAAAACGAAAAAAGAAGAAGAAAAGGCAGGAATGTTTTTAGTTATTATTGTATTAACAATAACATTAACTATTACTGCATTATTATTATTTTTAATAAGGATTTTGTCAAAAGGAGCAGTTTTTTTAATAGAAATAATACTTTGCTGGTATATGATTGCCATGAAATCTCTCAAAAAGGAAAGTATGGCAGTATATAAAGAATTAAAAAAAGGAGATTTAAAAAATGCTAGAAAAGCTGTTTCTCGCATTGTAGGTAGAGATACCCAAAATTTGACACAACAAGGTGTTATTAAGGCAACAATAGAAACAGTAGCAGAAAATACTTCTGATGGTGTAGTAGCTCCATTATTTTATATGACATTTTTTGGAGCATTAGGAGGAGTATTTTATAAAACGATAAATACAATGGACTCCATGATTGGCTATAAAAATGAAAAGTATATTTATTTTGGAAAATGTGCAGCAATACTAGATGATATTGTAAATTATATTCCTGCAAGACTTTCAGCAATATTTATGTGCTGTGCAGCAGCTTTATTAGGATATGATAGTAAAAATAGTTTTAAAATATGGATAAGAGATAAAAGAAAACACGCAAGTCCTAATTCTGCACAAACAGAAGCTGCTTGTGCAGGAGCATTAGCAATACAATTAGCTGGAGATGCTTGGTATTTTGGTAAAAAATATACAAAACCTTTTATAGGAGATAAAAAAAGGAATGTTGAAATAGAAGATATAAAAAGAGCAAATAAATTGCTTTATGTTACGAGTGCTATAGCAATAGCAGTATTTTCTATATTTGCAGTATTGGCAGAAAATAAATGGAAAAAGGGGAGAAAAATTTGATGTATCAACATGGAGGAGATATTTATAGCAACAATGTAAAATTAGATTTTTCAGCAAATATTAATCCTTTTGGTATGCCTTATACTGTAAAAAAGGCAGCAGAATATGCTATTGAAAACTGTGTAAATTATCCAGACCCTTATTGTAGAGAACTAACAAAAGGCATTTCCATAAAAGAAAATATAAAACCAGAATATATATTGTGTGGTAATGGTGCAGCAGATTTAATATTTCGTTTTGTATTAGCAAAATCTCCTAAAAAAGCATTATTACTTGCACCTAGTTTTTCAGAATATGAAGCAGCATTAAATACTATAAATTGTACTATTATTTATCATACATTACGAGAAGAATATGGCTATTGTTTAACAGAGCAGTTTTTAAATGAAATTACAGAGGAAATAGATGTTATAATACTTTGTAATCCTAATAATCCCACAGGAGTATTGATTGAAAATAATCTATTATATAAAATAGTATATCAATGTCATAAAACAGATACATTTTTATTTTTAGATGAATGTTTTTTAGATTTTATACCAAACGGAGAAAAAATTAGTTTAAAAGAACAAATCAATTACAACAAAAATAGTATGATATTAAAAGCATTTACAAAAATGTATGGTATGGCAGGGCTGCGTTTAGGGTATTGTATTTGTAGTGATACAACATTAATACAAAAAATGCGTTCTGTCAGTCAGAGTTGGGCAGTTTCTATACCCGCACAAGCAGCAGGCATAGCGGCATTAAATGAAACAGAATTTGTAAAAAAAACAATACAACTAATACAACAAGAAAAACAATATTTGCTTTCAGAATTAAAAAATATAGGCATTTATTGTTATACTCCTTCTGCAAATTATATTTTTTTCAAGGCAGAAAGAGGGTACTATGAAATGTTATTAAAAAAGGGAATACTCATTAGAAGTTGTCACAATTATAAAGGTTTGTGTCATGGTTATTATAGAATTGCAATAAAAACACATGAACAAAATAAAATACTGATAGAAGCATTGAAAGAGGTAAAAAAATGTCAAAAGTAATTATGATACAAGGAACAATGTCCAATGTAGGAAAAAGTTTGATTGTAGCAGGGCTTTGTCGCATATTAAAACAAGATGGATATTCTGTAGCACCTTTTAAATCGCAAAATATGGCTTTAAATTCTTTTATTACAAAAGAAGGCTTGGAAATGGGAAGAGCACAAGTAATGCAATGTGAAGCAGCAGGAATAGAACCTTCTGTATTAATGAACCCTATATTGTTAAAGCCAACAAATGAAATAGGTTCTCAAGTAATATTAAACGGAAAAGTAATAGGCAATTATAGTGCAAAAGAATATTTTGAAAAAAAGAAAAATTTTTTACCAGAAATTAAAAAGGCATATCAAACGTTACAGAAACAGTATGATGTCATTGTAATAGAAGGAGCAGGCAGTCCAGCAGAAATCAATTTAAAAGAAAATGATATTGTAAATATGGGTATTGCAGAACTTTTTAATGCACCAGTGTTATTAGTAGGAGATATTGATAGAGGTGGTGTTTTTGCTCAGCTTATTGGAACGATTATGCTTTTAGAACAAAAAGAACAATATAGAATAAAAGGATTTATTATTAATAAATTTAGAGGAGATGTTACGCTTTTGCAATCTGGTATTGATTTTTTGGAGCAAAAGTGTTGTAAAAAGGTATTAGGCGTTGTACCTTATATGACAGTAGATATTGAGGAAGAAGATAGCTTAACAGAACGTTTTGAACAGAAAAAACAAAAAGCGATTATAAATATTGCGGTAATCCATTTACCTCATATATCAAATTTTACAGATTTTAATAGATTAGAAGCAATACAAGGTGTTTGTGTTTATTATGTTAAAAAAGCAGAACAACTAGAAAATGCAGATATGATAGTATTGCCAGGAACAAAAAATACTATAGAAGATTTACTTTATATTAGACAGCAAGGTTTAGAAAGTGCTATTAAAAAATTAGCAGCAAAAGGTGTTATAGTGTTTGGTATTTGTGGTGGTTATCAAATGATGGGAGAAATCATTATTGATAAATATGGTGTAGAAAAAAAAGGAAATATAAAAGCAATGGGACTACTTCCTGTAAGTACTGTATTTCAAAACAAAAAAACAATGACAAGAGTAGAAGGAAAGTTTTTAAATATTTCTGGTGATTTAAAAGTACTTTCTGGAAAGTATTTTTGTGGCTATGAAATTCATATGGGACAAACACAAATAAAAGATGAAAATTATATTTGTGAAATTATACAAAATAATAATACTATTCAAAAAGATGGTGCAGTAAATCAAAATTGTTATGGAACTTATGTACATGGCATTTTTGATGAAGAAGAAACTGCAAAGGCACTGTTAAAAGCATTGTGTGATAAAAAGGGAATAGAAAGTAAGGAATTGCTGCAGAATACTGTAAATTGGAAACAGTACAAACAAAAACAGTATGATATATTGGCAGAAACAATTAGAAATAGCTTAGATATGGAAGTACTTTATAATATATTAAATGGAGGTGAATAAATGAATATAGAACATATCAATCCTCAGGACATTGAGAAAAGAAGTTTCGAAATAATTACAGAAATCATAGAAAAAGAATATTCAGATAAAATTATACAGAAAGAGCAACAAGCAATTATAAAAAGAGTAATACATACTACTGCAGATTTTGAATATTTGAGTACATTATGTTTTTGCAATGATGCAATACAAAAAGGAAAACAAGCACTTCAAAAAGGAGCTTGCATTGTAACAGATACTAATATGGTAAAATCTGGTATAAATAAAAAATTTGTAGAACATTTGGGTGGTGAAGTATGTTGTTTTATGTCAGATAAAGATGTTGCAGAAACTGCAAAAAAACAAAATATTACAAGAGCTGTTGCTAGCATGGAAAAAGCAACACAATTACAAAAACCACTTATATTTGCAATAGGAAATGCTCCTACTGCACTGATTAAAATATATGAATTAGTGAAACAAAATAAAATAAAACCAGAACTAATTATTGCAGTACCTGTAGGATTTGTAAATGTAATACAAGCAAAAGAGTTAATATTATCTTTATCAGTACCTTCTATTGTAGCAAAGGGACGAAAAGGAGGCAGTAATGTAGCAGCAGCAATATGTAATGCTTTGTTATATGAGTTAATAACAAGAGAAAAATAAAAAGGGGGCTTATATCATATGAAAGAAGAAAAAGAATTAGTAATACATTTAGGTATATTAACATTTTTGGCAGCACTTTTAGGTGTTTCTATTTATCGTATCAAAAAAGGATTAGATACAAAACAAGTATTTTCTGTTTTTTGGGCATATAGTGGAATAGACTATATTGTAAAATATAGAAAATCTAAAAAGAAATATGATATTGTTATGGCGATTTTAAATTTTGCAAATGCAATACTTTTGACATTGCTTCAGTATAAAGAGAATAAACAAAAGTAATTTTTTGTATAATATAAGGAGCAATAGCATATGAAACAATTTAATACAGCAGAGTTTTTAAATTTATCAGAACAGTACTGTATTCAAATACAATATAAATTGTCCTCTAAAGTAATACAAAGTAATTCTATTTCATTAGAAAATATAAAAACAGTAGCAGGAGTAGATATTGCATATTGGAAAGAAAATAATAAAGAAATGGCAGTATGTTGTGTTATAGTAATAGATTTTAATACAAAACAAGTAGTAGAAAAACAACATTTTATAGGAGAAGTAAAATTTCCATATATTTCAGGTTGTTTAGCATTTAGAGAATTACCTCTTATTATGCAAACAGTAATAAAATTAAAATCGAAACCAGATATATTTTTGTTTGATGGAAATGGAATATTACACTCAAGAGGTGTAGGTTTGGCAACACACGCATCGTTTTATTTAGAAAAGCCTACAATAGGAATTGCAAAGAAATATTTTAGTGTAGAGGGAGCTAAATTTGTTATGCCAGAAAATGATATTGGAAAATATTCCAATATTACAAAAGACAACAATATAATAGGTAGAGCTGTTATAACACGTAAAAATGTAAAACCTATATTTGTATCTGTAGGAAACTACATAGATATAGATACTGCAACAAAATTAGTAATACTACTAACAGATAAACAAAGTCATATTCCTATTCCTACAAGATATGCAGATTTAGAAACGCATATCAAGCGAAAAGAATTTAGACAATAAAACAAACCCAAGTATTTACTTGGGCTTGTTTCCACTGATAATTATTCTACTATAGAAGCTGCACCAATAATACCAGCATCATTTCCTAATGTAGCACGAATAATAGGAGGAATAAAAGCTCTCTCTCCAGCAAAGCAATATTTTCTAATATATTCATTTAAAGGGTCTGTTAAATAGCTACCTTGATTACAAACACCACCACTTAATAATACAACATCTGGACGGAATATATTTACCATATTAACAATGCCTTCTCCTAAATATTTAATATAATTTTCTACTACTTCTTTGCCAGCAGCATCTCCTTTTTTAGCAGCATCAAAAGGAGTAATACCATTGATTTCTTCTAAATTTCCATTACAAAGAGTATTTAAAAGAGAATTAGTATATTTTTGTGCGGCACGTTTAGTATCACGAATAAGTGCTGTGGCAGAAGAATATGCCTCAAAACAGCCATGTCTACCACAAGTACAATATTCACCACCAGAAATAATCGTAATATGACCTAATTCTGTGCCTCCAGCATGACCGCCTTCAAATATTTTTCTATTCATAACGATACCGCCACCAACACCAGTGCCTAATGTAATCATAACAGCATTTTCATATTCCATAGCAGCACCACCAACAACTTCCCCTAATGCAGCACAGTTAGCATCATTTGATAAACCCATAGGTAAATCAATATATTTTTTTAATTCTTCTAATATGGGAATATGTTCCCAATTCAAATTTCCTGCAAATACGACAACACCATTTTTAGAGTCAATACAACCAGGACTACCAATACCTAATGCACTACATTCTGAAATAGAAATACCTGTTTTTTCTAATACAAAAAATACTGCATCTGCCATATCTTTTACAATTTCTTTGTAATTACGTTCTGCTAATGTTTTAACAGAATGATTTGCAATAATTTTATGGCTTTGGTCTACAATGCCTACTTTTATGTTTGTACCACCTAAGTCAATACCAATACGATATTTTTTTTCATTTGCCATAGTTTTTACTCCTTCCCTGTTAATACAATATAATATAGTAATAATGTAAAATTGTATCTCCCCTTGTTTTTTATTATAAAATAGATTAAAAAAAAAATCAATATAAACACAGTTTAGGCTTTGTATTGGCTTTTTTAAAAATATGTTGTAAAATAAATGTAGATAATGACGATGAAAATAAAAGAATATATTTTCATCATGGAGGTGTTTTTATATGGAAGTAATAAATTGGAAAGAACTGCTTTATCCTTATCAGCAAACAGTAGAAGAATTGCTTGTAAAATTTCATAGTATACAAAAAGAATGTAAAAATTTGGGTGTCTATTGTCCTATAGAAAATGTTTCAGGGAGAGTTAAAAAAGCAGCAAGTATTATGGATAAAATTGCAAGAAAACAGGTTTCTTATGAGAAAATGGAACAAGAAATTGAAGATATTGCAGGTATTAGAATATTATGTCAATTTGTAGAGGATATTTATAAAGTAATTGATATGATAAAAATGAGAAATGGGCGAGATATGGAAATTGTAGAAGAAAAAGACTATGTAAAAAATAAAAAGCCTAGTGGGTATCAAAGTTATCATATTATTATAAAATATCCTTTAAATACTGCTTTTGGTTATAGAGAAGTAATGGCAGAAATACAAATTAGAACGCTTGCTATGAATTTTTGGGCAACAGCAGAGCATTCTTTAAGGTATAAATATAGTGGAAATATACCGGAATCTATACAAGACAGATTAACAAACTGTGCAGATGCAGCATTTCATTTAGATACAGAAATGTCTACTATAAGAGGAGAAATTATTAATGCACAACAATTAAATGAAATTAAACAAAATTTAGTAAATAATATATTAGAGAATATACAAAATTTGTATTTTGTGGCAAAATTAAATGATATGAATAAAATCAACAAAGAATTTATAGATTTATGGGAGGCAGATGATGTAGATAAATTAAGAGAATTTAATGAAAAATTAAATATTATGGCAGAATTATATCGCATTTAAAAAAAGCAGAAAGGAATTTTTATGAAAAGGGTAAGTGTATTATTAATAACAGCTTGTATTATTATACCATTTGGTATAATAGGGTGTAGTTCACAACAACAATCAAATGTAATAGAAAATGAAGTGCAAAATAATAATCCATTAGATACTTTAAATATGTCTTATTTTGCCCAAACAGAAAATAAGGCTGTTTCAACAGAAAATTTGAATTATACTATTCAAAAAGGATATTATTTAGTAGGAGCAGATGGAAACAATACAACAGAAGTATATTATCCTCAAATTGATAGTGTTAGTATTTTACCAGAAGACACAAAACAAGAGATTTTATTAGAACAAGTAAATAATGATATTGCAAAAACAGTACTTTTAAGAGAAGGTTCTACAAATTTTTTTGCAGAACAAAATACAGTTTCTACTGCAACAGAGGGAGAAAGTAAAAGAGAACCTAAAATTATTACTACGTATTATAGAGTACAAACAGCAAATGAAAAAATAATAAGTGTATTATATGAAGAAAGTATTTCAGCAGTGGGTAGTGCTTTGAATTGTGGAGCAGTAGGAACAACACTCAGTTTAGCAGAAAATAGATTACTTCAGTTAAATGAAATGATTACAGATTTTGATGCTCTGTTAACATTGCTAGAAACAGACCAATTTACACCAATACCATATTATGAAAAAGAAACACCATATTTTAGTAAAGTATTAGAGAATACAAATTATATGAGAGATGAAATACTAGAAATATTAAAAAACAATAATAGAAGAACTTTTTTTACAGAAGGTGATGAAGGAGCAGAAATACTGTGGGAAAAGCGTGTGTTTGATTGGTATTTATGGGATAATAAATTAGTGATGATATATATTGATGATAAAAGTTACTATCAATACAGTATAGAATTAGAAAAAATAAGGGATATTATAGATAATACATTCTATCAAAACTATATTGTATAGATACAATAAAGAGAGGGGGAGCAATATGGCATTATTTGCCATAGGGGATTTACATTTAGGTCTTGGAGTAAATAAAACAATGGATAGATTTGGCAAGGAATGGAAAAATCATATTCAAAAAATAGAAAAAAATTGGAGAGAATGTATACAGCAAAAAGATACAATATTGCTTTTAGGTGATATTTCTTGGGGAATGACAATAGAGCAGACAAAACCAGATTTTGATTTTATAGAAACATTGCCAGGAAAGAAAATTTGTATTTGTGGAAATCATGATTATTGGTGGAGTAATATTTCTAAAATACAAAAAATGTATCATAACATTATATTTTTACGAAATAATAGTATAAAATATGATAATGTTTTTATTTGTGGTACAAGAGGCTGGATTTGTCCTAATGATACCTTTTTTACACCACAATATGAAAAAATATACCATAGAGAAGTAATAAGATTGAAATTGTCTTTAGACGATGCTATGAAAAAAGGAGCAGAACAAATTATTGTACTGCTCCATTTTCCGCCTACCAATGATAAAAAAGAACATTCTGATTTTTTAGAAATTATAAAAAAATATCCTGTAACGCATTTATATTATGCTCATTTACATGGAGAACAGTATTGGCAAAATAGTTTATTAAAAAAGCAGGATATGATATATTATGATTTAGTATCTTGTGATAGTATTCATTTTTGTCCTAAAAAAATACCACTATAATAAAAAATTCAAAAAATTAATTTAGAAAGTTTTATTTTTTTGAAGTTTTTTTACTCTTTCTGTCGTTTTACTTTATAAGGGTGCAAATAAAAATGTAGTTTTAATATTTGGCAGAAAGGGGGAATGCAGAAAGATGACAACAGAACAATGGCAAAAAAGCATAGAACAATATGAAAAGCTAATATTTACCATCTGTTATCAAATGGTGCATGACTATCATGAAGCACAGAATTTAACACAAGAAACATTTCTTTCTGCTTATACCCACAGAGAAAGTTGTCAAATAGAAACTGTAAAACCTTGGCTAGCTCGTATTGCAACAAATAAAGCAAAGGATTATTTAAAAAGTGCATATTTTCGTAAAGAACGTATAGAAATTAGTGAAGGAGAAAAAGACCCGTATCCTTTACCTGAAGTACTATATTTACAGAAGGAAAGTATGCAAAAAATTAAAAAGTACATTTTAAATTTGCAAGAACCCTATAAAATGGTCAGTCGTATGTATTTTTTAGAAGGAAAATCTATTTGTGAAATTGCAAAAATACTACAACGTCCTCAAAAAACAGTACAAACACAAATTTATCGCGGCAGGAAAATATTACAACAAAAAATGAAGAAAGGGGAGGAAAATGAATGACTATTTTTAATCAAAATGGACATATCACAGCAGAAGGTTTTTTTTTATTGGTAACTGAAAAAGCAAGTGAAATGCAAAGGCTGGAATTATCCGAACATCTTTCTTTTTGTGATAGATGCTTAGAACAATACTTAATAGAAATGGAAAAAATAACATTATTAGAAATAGAAGAAAATATTGCGAAACGTGTAATAAAACGAGTGAAACATAAAACAGCTTTTTTAGCTCAAAAAAGATTTGGTACAGCAGTTGCTGCAGCTTGTATTTCAATGATATTATGGACATCAGGAGCGTTTTCTTGGACAACAATGGCACAGCAGTATGATACAGTAGAACGTTTTGAGGAAGAATTAGAAAAATTTAGCTGGCAAAATCAAAATGTACTACACGATGTATCTCAAAAATATCAACAAATTTTAGATAAATTAGATTGGAGGGAGAAGATACCTTATGGAGAAAAATAAATTGCTTGTATTTTTATTTGCTATGGTACCTGGTATGAGTCATATGTATTTAGGTATGTTAAAAAAGGGTGTATTTTTAATGTCATTGTTTTTAGCTCCTATAGGTTTGATTTTTTTGACAAGGGGAGGATTTGAAATTATTAGCTGTATGTTGCCTATAGTATGGTGTTATAGTTTTTTTGATGTTTTTCGCTATAAGGGTGATACCAAAGAAGAAAGATACCAAACAGATACAGAATTTTATCAAAAATTAAAATCTTTTTGTCAAGAAGAAGCAGAGCCAATGTTTTTCAAAAGAAGAAAATTAATAGGACTATTTTGTATCTTTTTGGCTATATATACTTTTGTATACAATATTATAGGATATTTTACAAATTGGTTTGGTAGAATATTTTGGTTTTGTTATGTTGTATTAAGTAAAGTACCAACATTGCTTGTTGTTATTGTTTTACTAAAATTAGGCATTGATTTGTTAAGGTCAGAGGACGACAATTTTGTTGCTTATAAAAAAGACAATAAAAAACAAAAATATTATGAAACAGAATTAAAGAATACTATAAAAGAAGAAGCAAAGCCAGAAGAAAAACAAACTGCTTATGACGAAGAAATAAAAAATGATATAGAAGAAATAAAAGTACAACAACATGATTTACAAATACAGAAAGAAAAAATAAATTTAGAAAAAGGAGAGAAAATAGTAGAACCTATTTTTTTAGAAAAAAGAATAGAAGAGCAATAAAATGTAAAAGGCAGGTATATAACTGCCTTTTGTTCTATTAAATGGATTTTTTAAACAAAATTTAGAGGAAAAAGAGTCCTTTTTTTATTGAAATGTTACTATAGTTATGATATACTGAAATATAAAAACAAGGAGGACACAAAAAATAATAGATAAAAAAGGAAACTACAAAAAATGAGGTAAGAAAGGCGTGATAAATATGAGTGAACGACAAAGCCTATTAGAATGTATGTTGCAAGAGGCTAGTGATATACAACGTGTAGAATTATCTCATGATGAAGTCAAAGCGTTGCTGGCAAAGACACCAGAGTTTGAATTTGATTTAGAAAAGTATGGAGAAATAACAGTAAAAGAATTTTTTAGTTTAATTTTGCAGGAAATGGAAAGTAAAAAAGTACCTGTTGTAAAAGAAACAAAAAATGATTTTGAAGCAAAAAGAAGTATGGTATTTGGAGCATTGCCAGACTCTACTGTAAAAGTGGATTTTGATGAAAACAATGTAAAAATGGGAATTTATATAACACAGCCAAAAATAAGAGGAAAAAAAATACCCCATGAAATGATTTCTAGCATACTAGAAGAATGTGGTGTAACATATGGTATTAAAGAAGCTTATGTAAAACGTTTATCAAGAGCACCTGTTTACAATACCCATTTTATTATTGCAGAAGGAATTCCTGCAGTTGCAGGAGAAGATGGCAAAGTAGAATTTCAATTTAATGTTGGCCAAAAATGGATGCCTAAAGTTGACCCTGTTACCGGTATTGCGGACTATAAAGAGTTGATGCATGTAGAACAAGCAAAAGAAAATGATGTATTGTGCAGAATTACAAAACCTACAGCAGGAAAAGATGGTATAGATGTTTTTGGAAATGTTATTGAAGGCAAAGCAGGTGTAAAGGCAAGAGTTGATGCTGGAAAAGATACTAAAGTAGTAGAAGATGGAGCAGAAACATTGATTGTAGCTTGTGCTGAAGGAGAAATATTATTTAGAAATGATAAAGTTTCCATTAATAAAGTAATGGTTGTAAATGATGTAGATGGTACAACAGGAAATCTAAATTTTATAGGTTCTATTTATGTAAAAGGAAATGTTCATTCTGGTTTTAAAGTAAAGGCTAGTGGTAATATCATTGTAGATGGTGTTGTAGAAGATGCTAAATTATCCTCTAGTAATGATATTGTAGTACGTGGAGGAATTAAAGGAAGCGGTTTATCAGAGATTGAGGCGAGAGGAGAGGTAAGTGCTTTATTTATTGAACATGCTAATGTTTTTGCTAAGAAAAATATTTATGCAGATTATGTGTTGAATTCTAATATAGAGTCAGAGCAGAAAATAAAACTTTCTGGAAAGTATGGTTTTATTATTGGAGGAAAAGCAAAAGCAGTAGAAATTTTAGCATCAGAGGTAGGAAATTCTGCATATAATTTAACAAAGTTAGAAGTTAATTATCCTAAAGAATTAGTTAAAGATATTACTGATACAAAAAAAGAATGGAAAGAGTGTAAAAAAGCAGTAGAAGAGCAAGAAAGAAAAGTAAAATTAAAAGATGCAGAGAAGTTAGAAGAAGCAAAAGTGTCATTATTTCAGACGAGAATGGCAGAAAAACGTTTAGAAACAAAGTTAATACAGTTAGAAGGACGCCTTGCGGAAATAAAGAAAAGTGCAACAATAGGAATTTATATAGAAAAACAATTATATCCTAATGTGACGATTTTAATGGAAAATAGAAACTATCATAATAAAGAATTAAAACAAAAATGTTCTGTTAGGAAAATAGAAGGAAAATGGAAAATTAAATATTAAGGAATTAGGTGAAAAAAATGAAATTTTTAAATAAATTTTTTAAAAAAGAAAATAGATTTTTCATTTATGCTATGATAGTTGTTATTGCTTTGATAGCAGTTGTTACAAAATTTTCCATTTATTATATGGGAATGGCGTTGGAAAAAAACAATGAAATATTATTAAATGAAATTTCACAAGAAGGAGCAGATTTAGTATCAGAAAAAATTTCTTCTGATATAGAAAAACTTAGAGCAGCAGCAAGCATAATAGGAAAAGAAGAAGACCTCTTTTCACAAAAAAATATAGAAGATATTGAAATGCTAGCACAAGATGAAGCATATAACAAAGTGCTTTTGATTGATATGGACGGTAATATGAGAAATTCTGATGGAGAACAGGGAAAACAAGTTACTATCATTGCTAGAGTAAAAAGAAATAATATTGTAATATCAGATGTGACTACAACAGATGCAGGAGAAAATATATTAACAATATCTGTTCCTGTTACACAAAAACAAAAGTTAATAGGTGCTTTAACAGGAGTATATAAAGCAGAAGATTTTTCTCAGATTATGGAAACAACATTATTTGCTGAAGAAGGAGCACATTATATTTTAAAAAATACAGGAGAAGCAGTTGCATTACCAGAAAATGAAGTTTATCCTTTTGGATTTCAATATGAAAATACTTTTGAAGGAAATACCGCATTTTATTCTGTCAGTGAATTATCAAAATTACCTCAAGAAATGAAACAAGGAAAAACAGGTATTATAAGATTTGTTACTGGAGAACATAATGTAAATTATATGTCATATCGCCCTTTGGAATGGAATGATTGGTATTTGATTTCTGTGATACCAGCAGGAAAATATTCTATGAAAAATGTGACAGATATTGTAATAAAATTTGCCTTACTTATTGATATTGTAATAATAATTTTAGCAGCAATTATAATAGCAAATCATAAAGGAAATAAAAAAGTAGTAGGTGGCACAGACACTATTACATCATTAGAAAATAAACAGGAAGTACAAAAATTTTATGAAAACATTAACAAAAATAAAAGTAAAAACAAAAATGGTTATGCATTTGCTATGATTGGCATAGATGATTTTGATATATTAAATCATACATTTGGTTATGAAAAGGGAAGTCAAATTTTAAGAGAAACAGCAGATATTATTAGTACATCATTAGAAAAGGAAGAAATAGCAGCAAGATTGAAAGAGGACTATTTTGGACTTTTACTAAAAGCTAAAAACAAATCAGAAGTAACAAGACGTATAGAAGAAATTATAGCAAATTTAAGTCAAATTAAAATCAGAGAGGGAGAAGCAATATATAATGATGCAATTACCTATTCTGCAGCAATTAATTTATTAAGTGAAAAAGAAAGTTTTGAAACAATGTTACCGAATACTATTGCAATATTGGAATTGGCAAAACAATCTCATGATGAAAAAATATTGTTTTATGACAAAGAATTAAGACAGCAAATTTTACTTCATAATGAATTATTGCCTGATATGCTTGCAGCATTACAAAATAAAGAATTTATTCCTTATTTTGAAATACAGTTTGATACAGAACAAAAAGAATTTATAGGAGCAGAAGCAATTGCAGTATGGAAACATCCTCAGAAAGGCTTTATTATGTCTGAAAATTTTGCGTCTGTATTAAAAACAGCAGGTATATTATTAAATTTTGATATGATATTATTGGAAGAAGTTTGCAAAAAACAAAAAGACTGTATTGATAGAGGACTGGTACCTCTGCCAATAACTGTTAGTATTTCAAGACTAAATATTCATAGAACAGATTTTGTAAACAAATTAAAAACAATTGTAGAGAGATATCAAATATCACCTTCTCTTATAATATTAGAAATAGCAGAACAAGCAATTTATGATGATATTGATAGAAATACAAAAATTATTACAGAGTGTAAAGAATATGGTTTTATGATTTCTATAGCTGATTTTAGTCGTGGATATTCTTTTCTAGATATTATGAGAAGGGTTTCTGTAGATAGTATTAAATTATCAGGCGAATTTTTACCTCAAGAAGACCCTACAGAAAAAGACCGCATTATTATAAAAAATATAATTGATATTGCCAAAGAATTAGGAATACAAATTATAGCAGAACACATTCAGTCAGAAAAGCAAGTAAAATTTTTGAAGGTTATGGGTTGCTCTATTATACAAGGATATTCTTATACTGAGCCAGTATCATCAGAAGAATTAGAAGAAATGATTTTCTATGAAGAAATATAACAATACAAGAAGCTGTTTTTCTAATATAAAAAGAAGAAAAACAGCTTCTTAATTAGATAAGGAAATAAAATAGGTTGATAGGTTTTCCATTGAAAATAGCCTAAATATATTTTATAAGGAGTAAGCTATGTTTTTTAGTAGAAATATATTATTACAGATATTATTTGGTATAATTTCTTTTTTTATTGTTGTAACTTGTCATGAATTTACAAGAGCAGCAGTATCTACTGCATTAGGAGATGTGGTACCTAAAAATGAAAAAAGCCTAACATTAAACCCATTAAAATATACAGAACCAATAGGAGCAATATTATTTATTATTACATTTTTACAAGGATATGGTGCTTTTGGTTGGAGCAAAACAGTTCGCACTAGCCCACTATATTATAAAAATAGAAAAAAAGACTCTTTGTTAGTGGCAATATTGCCTAGTGTAGCAAATATAATATTAGCATTTATAGCATTGATTATTTGGAAAATACTTCCTATTTATAATAGTGCTGTGAGTACATTTTTAAATGTATTAATTTTGTATAATGTATCTTTTGCAGTTTGCAATTGTTTACCTGTACCTCCTATGGATTGTGTTAAAGTACTTTCATTGGTATTACCTGCAAAACAATATTTTACTTATATGCAATATGAAAAAATAATACAAGTTATTTTTATATTTTTACTGGTATTTCGTGTATTTGGTTCTTTATTAGATACGATTTCACTAACAATTATAAGAGGTATGGAAATGTTGCTTTTCTTTTTGTAATATGATACGCTATAAGCAATATTTTAATAAGGAGAAATTGTTGTGAGGAGCATTAATGTACATCTAGAAGCATTTGAAGGGCCTTTTGATTTATTATTTCATTTAATAGAAAAAAATGAAATTGATATTTATGACATTCCTATCGCACAGTTAACAGAGCAATATATTGCTTTTTTAGACCAAGCTGAATATAAAAATATGGATAATATGAGTGAATTTTTAATTATGGCAGCGACGCTCATTGAGATAAAATCAAAATTGCTTTTACCTAAACAAAAACAAGAACAACAACAGCAACAAGACCCAAGAGAAGAGTTAGTAAATAAGTTGTTGGAATATAAAAAGTTTAAAGAAATTACAGAAGACTTTAAAAAGAGAGAAGAAATAGCAGCATTAGTATTATATAAAGAAGCAGATAAGGCAATAGAAAAATTAAAACAAAGTAATGAGGAAAATGTAGATTTAGAAAAATTTTTATGTGGCATTACATTAAACAATTTATACGAAGCATTTACAGAAGTAATGAAAAGACGAGAAACAAAAGTAGATAGAGTAAGAAGTTCTTTTAAATCTGTACAGAGAGATTTATATACTATTGATGAAAAAATAGATTATATAAGAGATTTGTTAATACTTCGTTCTTCTGTTTCATTTTATACTATTTTTCGCTCTGAAGCAGTAAAAATGGAAATTGTTGTAACATTTTTAGCATTGCTAGAGCTGATAAAAATGAAAGAAGTTTCTGTTTCTCAAAAAGAAACTTTTTCAGAAATTTTAATTACAAAAGTAAATGGAAGTGATAATAATGAAATTGACAGAGTTTGAAGCAGTGGTAGAGGCATTGCTTTTTATTTCGGGAGAAGCAGTACCTTTAGCTACTATTGCTCAAACAATAGAACTAGATAAAGCAACAACAAAAGCAATTATTAAGACATTAGCAGAAAAATATGAAACAGAAAAAAGAGGCATACGAATTATAGAAATTGATAATGGTTATCAAATGTGTACTGCAGCAGAATGTTTTGAATTTATTAGAAATATGTATAAAAGTCCTAAAAGGCAAGGCATGACACAAGCACTTTTAGAAACATTAGCAATTATTGCTTACAAACAGCCTATTACAAAGGCACAAATAGAAGAAATTAGAGGTGTTAGTGCTGACCATGCAGTAAATAAATTAATAGAAAAAAATTTAATTTGTGAAACAGGAAGACTAAATGTGCCTGGAAAGCCAATATTATTTGGTACAACAAATGAATTTTTAAGATATTTTGGTTTTAAATCTACAAATGAATTACCTCCTTTACAGGAAGAAGCAAATACTATAATAGATGTGTAAAATTTCCAGATGATTTTTGATACTGATTTGACATACTAATCCAAAAGAGAAAAAAGAGGGATTGTATGAAAAAATTATTCATTTATATGACAGCACTATTTTTATTTTGCCAAACAGCATATGCTTCTGAACCACCTTCTGTTGCAGCAAAAGGAGCAGTATTGATAGACGGAGAAAGTGGTCGTGTGCTTTGGGGTAAAAATGAAACAGAGCCTTTGACAATGGCAAGTACTACTAAAATTATGACAGCAATACTTGTATTAGAAGAAGGTAATCTAGATGAAATGATTACTGTAAGCACAAGAGCAGCAAAATCACCTCAGGTACGTATGAATTTGACAGCAGGAGAGCAAATAAGAGAAGAAGACCTTTTATATGCTATGATGCTAAAATCATATAATGATGCAGCAGTAGCATTAGCAGAGCAAGTTGGAGGAAGTGTAGATGAATTTTGTGAAAAAATGACAGCAAAAGCAAAAGAAATTGGTGCAGAGGATACTGTTTTTGGTTCTCCTAATGGTTTAGATGGGCATTTGACATTTGACCAACATCATTCTACAGCGAAAGATATGGCTTTGATTGCTCGTTATGCACTACAAAATGACAAATTTGTAGAAATTATAAATACACCTTCTGTTACATTACCTATGAAAGGTGGAGAAGGAAAATATTATTATATTACAAATCAAGACCGCTTTTTACAAGAATATCAAGGAGCAATGGGTGTAAAAACAGGTTATACCAATAAAGCAGGACAGTGTTTTGTAGGAGCAGCAAAAAGAGATGATATTATGTTAATTACAACAGTATTAGCAAGTGGTTGGGGAAAAGAAGGAAGAGAACAAAAATGGAAAGACACTAAGGCACTTATGGACTATGGTTTTAATAACTATAAAAAAGAAATTATTGCAAAAGAAGGACAAGAATTGAAACCTACAACGGTGCTGTATTCTCAAAAGGAAAGTGTTCCAGCGATATTAGCAGACGGTTTTGAAGGATTATTTTCACAAGAAGAACTTGATAATATACAGATATATGCTACACAAATAAGTGAAATGGAAGCACCTGTGTTAAAAGGACAAAAATTAGGAACAGCAGAAATTATGTTAGGGAACAGTTGTATTGCCAAAATTGATATTATAGCAGCAGAAGAAGCAGAAAGATATACACTAATACAAATGCTAGAATATTTAACAAAAAAATGGAATGATTTTCCTTTAGATAAAAAATTGAAATAATTTTATATCGTATGGGGAAGGAGTAAAAAAAATAAAAAAACAATTGCAATGATAAGTGAAGAATTTAAAATTATTAAAATGAAATAGCCTAACTACAAAAATAATATAAGTGTTTTACAACACGCATTAATAAGAGGATTAGAAGATATAATAAAAAGTTTATAAAAGTAGTATTTTGGGAGGAAGTATATGGAAATTAGACTGCAAAAGTTTTTGGCAGAAGCAGGTGTTGCTTCTCGTCGAAAAGCAGAAGAGTTGATTGTAATGGGAAAAGTACAAGTAAATGGAAAAGTAATAACAGAATTAGGTACAAAAATAGATACTCAAAATGATATTATATTATATCAAAATAAAAAAGTAGAAATCAAACAAAACTTTATATATATTATGCTTCATAAACCAGAGGGTTATGTTACGACAGTAAAAGACCAATTTCAAAGACCTACTGTAATGGATTTGCTAGGAGATGTTACTGAAAGAGTATATCCTGTAGGACGTTTAGATTATGATACATCAGGATTGCTTTTATTGACAAATGACGGCGATTTGACATATCATTTGACACACCCAAAACATCATATTGAAAAAACATATGAAGCAAAATTGTTTGGAATACCTTCAGAGCATAATATAATACAATTTCGTAGAGGTATTGTAATTGATGGCAAAAAAACAGAGCCAGCAAAATTAGAAATATTGCAAAAAGAAAAAAAATATACCACTGTTCGTATTGTAATACAAGAAGGAAGAAACAGACAAGTCAGAAAAATGTGTCAAGCAATTAAACACCCTGTAGCACAATTAAAAAGAATTGGAACAGGAACATTATTTTTAAAAGATTTGAAAAAAGGGAACTATAGATATTTGACACAAAAAGAAATTAGTTATTTAAAAAGTTTGTAAAGTGTTTTTTTAGTAAAGAAAGGTGAAAAATATGGGGGAAAAGGGAATAAGGGGGTACAAAGTATTTCAGCCTGATTGAACTTGTAGAAATATAAAATTTGAAGTTGGCAAAATCTATGAAGAAAATGTAACACCACAATGTTGTAAAAGTGGTATTCATTTTTGTTTGATATTAGAAGACTGTTTTGCTTATTATGAATTTAATAGCAAAAATAAAGTAACAGAAGTGCTTGCATTAGGTGATGTAGATTTTGATTTGAACACTAGTAAATGTTGTACTAACAAAATTCAAATTGTGAGAGAATTAGACTGGCAAGAAGTCATGAATTTATTAAATATTAATAAAGGCTATAAAGTGTTTCATTCTGATTGGAATTTTAAAGGAATGAAATTTAAAGTTGGCAGAGTTTATAAAGAAAATATAACACCAAAATACTGTGAAAAAGGATTTCATTATTGTTTAAATTTGTTAGACTGTTTAGATTATTGTGTTATTGGAGAAAAAAAAGAATATCGTATAGCAGAAGTTGCTGCATTAGGAGATATTGATTTTTATTCCCTAGGAAGAAAGTGTTGTACCAATAAAATAAAAATAATAAAAGAATTAAATTGGCTAGAAGTGCTTTATATACTCAATATAGGCCAATATACTAAAGACTATCGTAATATTGGAATTGCTAATAAAGGAAATGCTAATGTAGGAGAGTACAATAAGGGAAACTTTAATACAGGAAGCTATAACGAAGGAAGTCGTAATACAGGAAATGACAATATAGGACATTATAATGTAGGAAGGAAAAATATAGGAAGCTATAATATAGGGGCTTACAATATAGGAGCACAAAATACAGGTAGCTATAATATAGGAAGTTTTAATACAGCAAACTGTAACATAGGGCATTACAATACAGGAGAACAAAACAAAGGAAATCACAATACAGGAAAATATAATAAAGGGAACTATAATATAGGAGATTGGAATAAAACTAACTTTTCAAATGGCTGTTTTAATACCATAGAGCCTAAAATTTGTTTATTTGATAAACCTTCTGACTGGACTTATAGAATTTGGAAAAATAGTAAAGCAAATAGAATATTAAGTCGTATCACTTTAACAGAATGGATTTCAAAAGAAAATATGACAGAAGAAGAAAAACAAAGACATAAAGAATTTACTGTGACAGGAGGCTATTTAAAATATTATAATTTTTATGAGGCTTGCCAAATATGGTGGAAAAGTCTAAGTGATAGAGAAAAAAATATTATTCAATGGATACCTAATTTTGATGCTGCTATATTTAAACAAATGACAGGAATTGATATAAATAAATAAAAATAGATTTATAAAATACAAACAGCAAATGTTATTGATTATTTATAAAATTGATAAATTTCTGTTTGTATTTTATTTTTTATCAATTTAGTATGATTTATTGCTTGCAATTTATAGTATAATGTGTTATTATTTAGTTAGCATATAGTAACCAATATTACTATAAATTAACTAAAAAGGAGTGATTTCTGAAATGAAAATATTATATGGTGTAGAAGAAACAATGTTAATTCCTCTTGTTATTAAAGCAAATGAAACAATGAGAAAAAAAGCAAGAATACAAGATAAAAAAGCAGTAGAAATAATACAGAAATTACAAATAGACACACAAAAATATGATAAGTTTATGAGTCATGAAGGTGTTGTAGCAAGGACCATATTGATTGATAAAGCATTAAAATCTATATTACGTCAAATACCAGATGCTGTATGTATATGTATAGGTTGCGGATTAGATGCTCGCTTTGAAAGAGTAGACAATGGAAAAATCATTTGGTATGATTTAGATTTGCCTAATGTCATAAAGTGCAGAAAGGAATATTTTGTACAACAACAAAGAGTACATATGATAGCAAAATCTGCTTTAGATGCGTCTTGGACAGAAAATGTAATAAAAAATAAAACTACAATATTTATTATAGAAGGATTATTGATGTATTTTAATGAAAAACAAGTGAAGCAACTTCTTACTATTATATGCAGCCATTTTAAAAAGAGTATATTACTTTTAGAGGTATCTTCTCCTTTTCTTTATAAAATGAGCAAATATCATGATACTGTAAAAAATACAGATGCTGTATTTCAATGGGGAATTTCTTCTGGAAAAGAATTAGAAAGTTATGTTTCTGGATTAAAATTAGTAAGTGACACAAGTTTTAATGAAGAAATGAAAAAATATTCTTTCAGGGGAAGACTTTTTGCAACATTACCTTTTATAAAAAATATGAATGACCGTTTAGTTATTTGTAAATATAAACAGTAAAACCGTTTAAGCGGTTTTACTGTTTTCTACATTATCAGATAATGTAGAAAGAATTTTTCTAAACTGTATATAAAATAGTATTGATGTAGTAGTGATAGAAATGCTATCTGCAACAGGTTCTGCTAAAAATATAGAAAATACTTTATTTTCAAAAAATAGTGGTAATATATAAATAAGTGGTATCAATAATATAATTTTTCGAAGCAATGCGAGAAACATAGATACTTTTGCTTGCCCTAATGCTAGAAAAGACTGCTGGCAGCCAATTTGAATACCCATAATACAAGAAACTCCCATAAAAATACGTAAAGCCCAACAAGAAAAAGAAATTAGTTCAGAAGAATTTGTAAATATTCTAACAAACAAATGCGGAAATAACATAATAATAAGCCACAATGTAAAACTATAACAGAAACAAGAACATAATAATATAAATATTGTTTTTTTAACACGTTGTTTTTGTTTTGCACCATAATTAAAACTAACAATAGGTTGTGCTCCTTGTGTCAATCCTAATAATGGCAACATAGAAAACTGCATAATGCTTGTTAATATTGTCATAGAACCAACAGCTAAATCACCACCATATTTTTGCAAAGAAGTATTTAAACAAATTGTTAAAAGACTTTCTGTAGATTGCATAATAAAAGGAGAAATTCCTAATGCCAGTATGGAAAAAAGTAATTTTTGTTCTATTTTTAAATATTGTTTTTTAATACGTAATTTTGTATTTTTACCTGTTAAAAAACGCATTACCCAAATAGCAGAAACACATTGTGATAAAATTGTAGCAAAAGCTGCTCCTTTTACGCCCATATCAAAGCCAAATATTAATATAGGGTCTAATATTATGTTTAATATTGCACCAATCATTACTGTGGACATACTTGTTTTAGCAAATCCTTGAGAAGTAATAAATGTATTTAATCCCAGTGAAATCTGTACAAAAAGCGTACCACAGACATATATTGTTAAATAATCAGAAGCATATTGTATTGTGTTTTCGCTTGCACCAAAAAAGGAAAGTAATGTATTTTGAAAATAAAATATAAAAGCCATTAAAAAAATAGATGTTACAACAAGAGAAGTAACACAGTTTCCTAATATTTTTTCTGCTTTTTGTATATTTTGTTTTCCCATTTCTATAGCTGCAAGAGGAGCACCGCCCATACCTATCAAGCCGCTAAAAGCTGAAATTAATGTAATAATGGGAAATGTAATACCAACACCTGTTAGTGCCATAGAGCCGATTTCTGAAATATGACCAATGAACATACGGTCTACCATATTGTAAAGTACATTTATAATTTGAGCAGTGATAGAGGGAAGTGCAAGACGAAATAAAAGCTTTACTATATTTCCTGTAGCTAATATATTTTGCTGCTCCATTTTATTCATCTCCTTAAAGCTAATATTGATTTTATTATATCCAAACAATAATAAACTTGTCAAATATATGCACTAAATTTTAAAAAAGACATATATTAGCAGTATCAACAGAAAGTAGGTGGAATAATATGGATGAAGATACTAATATGACAGAAATGGAAGGAATGGAAACTAGTGCAGATATGATTATGCCTTTACCTTTAACAGAAGAACAAATTGACAATTTAACAGAGGAAAATTATACAACAGAGGTTTCAGATGTTGATTTTGCAGGAGAACAAGACAACGATATAGGTAGGGCAATATTTCCAGGAAATTCTTTTTTTCCGGGCAACAATAGACCAAATACTAATATTACAATCATTCCTATTATACCAGGTGTCACAAGATTTTCTTATATTCGTTTTTTAAATGCAAATTCTTCTCAAACTCCTATAGATATTTACATCAATGGCAGAAAAGTTGCTTCTTATCTAAATTATAGAGCATTTACAGAATATATGAAAGCTTTTCCAGGATACTATCGTATTGTAGTGTTTAGAGCAGGTACAAGAAGAAATCCAATTAGCGTTTCTCAAATTAATGTTATTGCAAATAGAATTTATACAGCAGCTTTTATAGATACTGGTATTAATAATGAATGGCAAATGATAACAGACAATACAAGAATATTAAATCAAAATAGAGCATTTGTGAGATTTATACAGCTTTCCTATACTGCACCACTTATGGACGTTTATATAGATAATAGATTGGTTTTAAGTGATTTAGATTTTCAAGAGGTAAGTCGTTATCTTTCATTGGCACCAGGCAGGCGAAATCTAAAATTAAAAGTTGCTACTACAAATAGAACAATATTGGAAGACCCTAATATGTTTTTAAGAGCAGGAAATTCTTATTCTGTTTATATTGTAGGAGATAGTAACAGCAGAATGGGATTACAAGTATTAGTTCCTTTAGAAGGCACAAGCTATTTGTCATTTTAAAATATAGATTAGGAAATGTTCTGTTTTTAAACAGAACATTTCCTAATTGCTATGATAGTTTTATACAAAATGATATTTTTTAATATAACAAATACCTAATGCAGTAGGTCCAGCATGAGCACCTATTGTAACACCTACTTGAAATGGAATGTCTAGTATATCATAACAATGGTTACACTGTTGTAATGCTTGCTTTAATTCTGTAGCTCTATCCATATTTTGGGCGGAAACAATACAAATTTGATATTTTTCTGCTTCAGAACCAATTTCTTTTTCTGTCATATCTATAATAGTTTTTATAGCTTTTTTAAATCCTCTTACTTTTCCAGCAGGACTTAATTCTCCATTTGCCATAACAATAATAGGTTTTATATTTAATATTGTGCCAGCCAATGCACTCGCTTTTCCTATACGACCACCTTTTTGAAGATAGTCTAAACTTTCTACTGTAAAATTAATTTTTGCTGTATCACGTAAATATTCTGTACAATGAACTACTTCTTCAAAAGAATAGCCAGCACACTGCATTTGTGCCATTTCATAAAGTAAAAGGCCCTGTCCGCCTGTTGCTTGACGAGAGTCTATAATTGCAATATTTCTATTAGTATAGTTTTCTAGTAAAATATTTTTAGCATTTAATGCACTTTGAAAAGAGCCACTAAATTTAGAACTTAAACAAATACAAATAATATCTTTATTTCTTTCTAATGCTGGTGTAAAAGCATCTATATAATCTTGTATAGAAGGTAATGATGTTTTAGGAAAAACATTTTTTTCTACTATTTTTTGATAAAAATCTTGTGCTTTTAGTTCTAAAATCTCTTTATAATATGTTTCATCGCCCAATGAAACAGAATATGGAATGATGCCAATATCATATTGTTCTGCATAGAAGGCGGGCAAATCGCAGGAACTGTCTGAAAAAAGTTTATAATTGGGCATAAAGCACCTCCAAAAATATTTTTTATGTTATTTATTTTATAAGCAATAGGCATAACTGTCAATGCTATAATCCTATTTGCATAAAAAGTGACAACATGCTATTATGGCATTAACAAAGAGTAAGGAGGAAAATATATGGGCAAAATATTAGTAGTTGCAGAAAAGCCTTCTGTAGCAAGAGATATTGCACGTGTTTTGCAATGCAAAAAAAAGGGAGAAGGCTTTTTATATGGAGAAAAATATATTGTTTGTTGGGCAATAGGGCATTTAGTGACATTAGCAGACCCTGAAGAATATGACGATAAATATAAAAAGTGGAAAAAAGAAACATTACCTATATTGCCAGAACAAATGAAATTAAAAGTAATAAAAAAAACAGCACCTCAATTAAGAATATTAAAAAAGTTAATGAATAGTAAAGAAGTAGACAGTTTAATCTGTGCTACAGATAGCGGCAGAGAAGGAGAGCTGATATTTCGATATATTTATGAAGCTGTAAATTGTAAGAAATCATTTCAAAGATTATGGATTTCTAGCATGACAGATATTGCAATAAAAGAGGGATTTTTAAAATTAAAAAATAGTCAAGAATATGATAATTTATATGTTTCTGCAAAATGTCGTGCAGAAGCAGATTGGCTTGTAGGTATGAATGCCACAAGAGCATACACATTACAATACAATGCTTTATTAAGTATAGGAAGAGTACAAACACCTACACTTGCTATTATGGTGCAAAGACAAAAAGAAATTAATGATTTTGTACCAGAAATTTATTATGAAGTAGAAGTAACATATGAAAATTTTAAAGGAATTTGGTTTGATAAAAAAGAAACAGAAACAAAAATAAAAAAGTTAGAGCAAGCAGAAAATATTATTCAAAAGGTAAAAGGAAAAAGTGGGATAATATCCAATATAGAAGAAGAACAAAAAAAAATGTCCCCTCCATTGCTTTATGATTTAACAGAATTACAAAGGGATTGCAATAAAAAATTTGGATTTTCTGCACAAAAAACACTTTCTATAGCACAAAGCTTATATGAAACAAAAAAAGCAATTACATATCCTCGTACAGACAGCAGATATTTGAGTGATGATATGAAATCAAATATTCAAAAAATATTGAAAAAATTAAGAGAAATAGAACGTTATGATGAATATGTAAAACAGATATTGTCATTAGAAGCATTACCTTTAGGAAAACGTATTATTGACAATGACAAAGTAACAGACCATCATGCAATTATACCTACAGATGCAAAAATTAACTATGAAACTTTAACAGAAGAACAAAAAAAAGTATATAATACTATTGTTATTCGTTTTTTGTCTGTATTTTATGAGCAATATATATATAAAATAACAAAAGTTATTACTGTGATAGAACAAGAACATTTTATATCAAAGGGTACAACAATATTGCAACAAGGCTGGACAGCAATATATAAAGCATTAGATTTGAAAAAAAAGGAAAATAAAAAAGAGGAAACATTGCCAGAATTAAAAAAAGGGCAACAAGTAACTGCAAAACAATTAAAATGCAATAAAAAGAAAACACAACCTCCAGCATTTTATACTGACAGTAGTTTGCTTTCTGCTATGGAAAATGCAGGTCGTTTTGTAGAAGACGAAGCATTAAAAGAACAAATGAAAGAAAACGGACTAGGAACGCCTGCTACAAGAGCAGCTATTATAGAAAGACTTCTTACAGTAGGATATATTGAAAGAAAAGGCAAAACACTTATACCCACTGAAAAGGGAATGAAATTAATAGAAATTGTACCAGAACAGTTAAAATCTCCTCAAACAACAGGAAAATGGGAAAAAGGACTGTGTTCTATTTCAAAAGGTAAAATGACAAATGAAAAATTTATGACAAGTATTAAAAAATATGTTTATTTTTTAATAGAAGCATCTGAACATAAAAATGAAAATGTTATATTTGAAAAAGAAACAAAAAAAGGAAAAAAGAAAATAAAAAAATTAGGAGTTTGTCCTCTTTGCCAAAAAGGCAATATACTAGAAAATACAAAGGCTTATTATTGCAGTGAATGGAAAAACGATTGTAAATTTACAATATGGAAAAACAGTGTAGAACAATATGGTGTTACATTAAAAAATAGTATGATTGAAAAACTGCTAATAGAAAGAAAATTAAAATCTGTTTCTATTACATTGCCTCAAACAGGAGAAAAAGGAAAAGCAACATTACTATTAAGTCCAGATAATTCAGGAAGATTGGAAATAATGGATTTTAACAAAACAAATACATAATATAATGGAAACTATGTAAAAATATTTGCAGCAAGTAAAGCTACCAAAAGGTATATTACTTTTGGTAGTTTTACTTTTTGTAATAAAATACAATTGTTTTTTGATATTCTATTCCTTTAGTGTTACATAATTTATAAAAATCATCTGTTTTACCATTTCTTTCCCACATAAAATAAATATTATATAATTTTATATAATATTCCAATTCTGCTATAAGTGATGGAGCAACTGACTTTTCTGAAAGAATTTTATTTGCAATATATATAGTATGTTCAAAGTCAGAATTGCTAATTGTGCAATATTCTGGAAAGTGGTGCTGTCCCCACCATAAATACTTTAGCTGTTCATTAAAGTAAAGCTCAACTGTTTTTGGGTCACACTGTTTATGTTTATATGCTTGTTCTAATATGTTATATGTATTATTTTCATAATTAGTATCATATGTATTATAATACTCTCCAAAAATTTGAAATGCCCATCGCATTTGGGGCATTTTATTTTTTTTGCATTCTTGAAAGAAATAGTGATTAAGCAGTTCTCTTATTTGAAATGGCAAATTAGTGTCAGGAAATTTTACTTCATCAATATATTCTTTACAAAACTGAAATAGTATATTATCTGCTTCACTTTTAGTAACATATGATTTAAAATACTTAGTAAATTCAAATAAAGAGTAATTTGCTTGTTTTTTCAGTCCTTTACTATATAAATTCCAGTATTTTTGAATTTCTGTAATAAATTGCTTATAATCCAATGTAAAACACCTCAATTCAAATAGTGTAAATTTTGATTTATAGTTCTAATTTTAATACTATTTGTTTTTATATGCAATATACTACATATGCAATATACTACTAAAGAGGAATTTTTAAAACAAGGGAATTGACAAATTTAAAAAATTGTATTAAAATAAATTTTAAACGTAATGATGGAGAAAGTAAGCTTGTGAAATCTTTCAGAGAGCCTTGAAATATGGTGGGAAAAGGCAGAAGAAACAGTGCTGAAAATGGCTCTTGAATGGTGTACCGAAACCTTTTAGGTCTAGGCTACAACAGGTTCGCCTGTTACAGCGAAACGGTATTATCCTTTATAAAAAGGACGTACTGAAATGAGGTTTTCTGTTTTTTTCAGAAAATGAAGTGAAGTGGTACAGCGTTAATACGCCTTCATAGGAAAAATCCTGTGAAGGCTTTTTTATTATTTAAAATATAGGAGGAAAGTAATATGCCAATTAGAATACCAGATAATTTACCAGCTAAAGAAATATTAGAAAGGGAACATATATTTGTAATGGGAGAAGAAAGAGCATTTCATCAAGATATACGCCCTTTAGAAATTGCAATATTAAATTTAATGCCATTAAAAGAAACAACAGAAACACAATTATTACGTCTTTTAGGAAATACACCTTTACAAATTAATATCATATTGTTATTTCCTAAAAATCACCAAACAAAAAATACTGCTCCAGAACATTTAAAAGCTTTTTATCATAGTTTTGATGAAATAAAACATAAAAAATTAGATGGAATGATTATTACAGGAGCACCTGTAGAAGATTTACCTTTTGAAGAAGTAAATTATTGGGAAGAATTAAAAGAAATTATGGAATGGTCAAGAAAAAATGTGACATCTACTTTGCATATTTGTTGGGGAGCACAAGCAGGACTTTACTATCATTATGGAATACAAAAGCACAATTTGTCTGAGAAAATGTTTGGCGTTTTTGCTCATACAGTACGAGTAAAAAGTGCTGATTTAGTAAGAGGTTTTGACGATGAATTTTATGCTCCTCATTCTCGCCATACAGAGGTAAAATTAGAAGATATTTATAAAGAACCAAAATTAGAAGTACTTTCTGCATCAGAAGAAGCAGGACTATACATTGCATCTTCCCGTCACGGAAGTCGTATTTTTGTTATGGGACATTCAGAATATGACCCTCTTACATTAAAAGAGGAATATGTAAGAGATTTAGGAAAAAGAAATGATGTACCTTTTCCAAAACATTATTTTGAAAACGATGACCCAAATAAACAACCTGTTGTGACATGGAAAAGTCATAGTAATTTATTGTTTTCTAATTGGTTAAATTATTATGTTTATCAAGTAACACCTTTTGAAATTGAAAGGGTAGACGGAACTCCTGAATATAAAAAATAAAATTTTAATTATTACAAGAGAGTGACAAAAGTAATATCGCTCTCTTATTTTTGTGTAAATATTTCAATAGTATAAAAAATAATATACAAAAATAATAATAAAAAAATATTAATTTCAAACAAAATAAATAGATTTTATTTTTATTATTGTTATTTTTGACATTTATTTGTTTCATATTATAGAATATTTTTTCAAAAAAATAACACTATAAATTTATATAGGCCGTCAATATGTGGTATAATACAAAAATGCCTTAGTATTTCCTAAATTAATTGTAGGTATAACAGATATAGAATGTCTATTGTGAAGGGTAAATAATATAGATATGATATGTTATCAGTACAAGTAAATAGGAACATTTTTATGAGATGTATCATAAAAATGAAAAGGGAGGAAAAAATATGCAATCCTATGATTTTTTATTCGTGTCAGCAATTATTTTATTATCAACAAAAATATTTGGCTTATTATCTCAAAAGGTACATATGCCACAAGTTGTAGGAGCTTTGACAGTAGGAATTATATTAGGGCCAGGTTGTTTAAATATTTTAGCAGAAACAGACTTTTTAATGAAAGCGGCCGAAATTGGTGTTATTTTTCTGATGTTTCAGGCAGGACTAGATACAGAATTTGAAGAATTAAAAAGAACAGGAAAAGCTTCTTTTATTATTGCTCTTATTGGTGTAATTGTACCATTTTTAGGAGGAACAATAGTTTATTTATTATTTTTCCGCTCTTCTACTATAACAAGTATAGATTTATTAAAAGGGTGTTTTGTAGGTGTTATTTTAACAGCAACATCTGTTAGCATTTCTGTAGAAACACTAAAAGAAATGGGAAAACTAAAAGGAAAAATAGGCACATCTATATTAGGTGCTGCAATTATTGATGATATTTTAGGAATTATTGTATTGACTATCATTACAGGGGTAACTTCTCCAAAAGAGAGTAGTATTATGACAGTACTTATCAAAATATTATTGTTTTTTATTTTTGTTGGTATTTGTGCCTTTATTATTCAAAAAACATTAAAACGTTTTCCTAATATTTATCCTACAGGAAAAAGACGTACAGCAATTTACTCTGCCGCATTTTGTTTGATAATGGCTTATTGTTCAGAAGTATATTTTGGCGTTGCAGATATTACAGGAGCTTATTTTGCAGGTCTAATATTGTGTAATTCAGGAGAAATCAGAAATTATGTTGCAAGAAGAATGAGCATTGTATCTTATATGTTTTTTACACCAATATTTTTTGCAAGTATAGGAATGAAAACTGTATTAAGTGGCATGACATCTTCTTTACTGTTATTTTCGATTGTATTACTTATTGTAGCAATATTATCAAAAGTAGTAGGTTGTGGATTAGGTGCAAAAATGTGTGGATATACAAATAGTGAAGCACTTTCTGTAGGTATTGGCATGGTATCTCGTGGTGAAGTAGCATTGATTGTAGCGCAAAAAGGCTCTCAAGCAGGTTTGATTGCTCAAGATATGTTTCCAGCAATTATATTTGTAGTTATTATTACAGTATTATTGACACCAATATTATTAAAAGTACAAATGAAATAAATTTACTAATAAAAAGGTATAACTAAGGCAAAAATAAAGTGAATATAATAAAGTAAGGCTAGTGTAATTAAAAAATTACACTAGCTCAGCGTGTCGATAAAGTCGACACGCTAAGTCGAAAACAGGTTTTCGACTTGTTTAAATAGAAGTATAAACAGCTTGTTCCATGGGCTTAAAAGCCTTGAAACTCGCTGTTTTCCTCAGGCGGGCAAAGCTCGCCTTGCGGATTAGAATGGGGAGTCGCACTCCCCATACCCCTTGCTTTTTATGGCAAAATGAGGTTTTTTGACAGACTGGGCTAGTGTAATTAAAAAATTACACTAGCTTTTTTGTCGTTATAATAAAAATAGAAAACGGATATACTAATAAAGAAAGGTTGATGCTCATGTTTTATGTATTTTCAGAAGGAAAAGTAGAACAAACAGAAAAAATAGAATATCCTCCTAAAAAGGGAATAAGTGTGATAGGAATGTTTCACCAAGAGCAATGGCAAGAAATCACACAAAAATATCACATTAGTTATACACCATTACAACAAATTTCTAAATATGCCTATTATGAATGTTTAGATGGTTTTGATTTTGTATGTATAAATGTGATTGACTACCAAAATTTATATGGGGGACAAAGAAAAGTATTATTTTATTTACAAAAAAATTGTTATATGATTTTTTCTGATGAACCTACAAAATGGAAAAAAATAATAGAAAATATTATAGTTATGTTAGGAGAAAAAAACACAAACAATAGAGTGCTGATAGAATTTATTACAAAGTTAATAGGAAACGATATTACAATATTTGATGATTTAGAAAAAGAAATAGTAGAATTAGAACAGGCACTTATTACAACACAAAAAAGAGATTGTGTAAAAGAAATTATATCTTTACGTAAAAAGTTAATGATATTAAAAAAATATTATGAACAAATATTAGATGTTTTAGAATGTTTATATGAAAATGAAAATCATATTTTTGATGAAAAGGCCATAAAATGTTTTGATAGGCTTCAAAAAAAGACAGAAAGATTTTATGAAAATATATTAAATTTAAGGGAAGCTGTAACACAAGTAAGAGAGTCTTATCAAGCACAAGTTGATATTAACTTAAATTATACCATGAAAATATTTACGGTAATTACTACTATATTTTTACCTTTAACACTTATTGTAGGGTGGTATGGTATGAATTTTGATATGCCAGAATATACTTGGAAACATAGTTATGCTATGGTAATTGCTTTATCGGTAGGAGTAGTAATTGCTGGTATAGCATTTTTCAAAAAAAAGGGGTGGTTCTAAAAATATTGTATTAGCTTTTTTGGCGGCATAGAGAGTTTTAATTTATAAACTGTAATATGAAATAGTATTGTATAAAGCTTTGTCATATATTGCGACAAAAAAAGTTGTATATTTATTATTATTTTTAGTATAGTGTTTATGGTAATAAAAACAGATGTAAGGGGGACAAGTCGTGTTTGACTATATCACAACACTTTATCAAAAAAAACCAAAAAAGCAGGAGATTGTAAAAGAGAATATTGAAGAGCAAAAATATTTTTTTTTAGAAAGAGCTGAAAAATTAGAAAATTCTTTTTATGAAGCATTTTTTGAACATTCTATTGAAAATGCTGTTGCAGATGCTTATGAAATATTTTTAGAAACAAAAACAGAATATAATTATTTTGAGCAAAGACTAACACAACTAGATGAAGAAAAAGGAAGAAGATTTTTAAAATTAGTAGCAATATACCACAGTATACGTCTTTCTCGTATTAAAAGAAGAAAATTGAGATGGAGAGAAATGAAACAAAATTTATATTATGTATTTCAACTCAATGATACAGAAAAAAAGCTAGCAGAAGCTTTATATAGCTGTGCCAAAATTGGCGAAAGTTGTTTTTCTGATTTGTTCGCAAAAACAACTGCAAGATATATTTTTGGTTCTCATACTCTTTCACCATTTTCATTGGCATTTATAGAAAATTTTTGTTATAATTCATTTAACAGTTTTATGTCTTCTTTTACAAAATATCTTTCTGTAAATGTAAGATTAAAAAAGGTGACAAACTGATTTTTTTAAATGAGGTGACAAAAATGTGGACAAAGGAACAACAAAAAGCCATTGATACAAGAAATTGTAATCTTTTAATTTCCGCAGCAGCAGGTTCAGGAAAAACAGCTGTACTTGTACAACGTATTATTTCTATGATAACAGATAAAAATAATCCTATTGATGTAGATAAACTTCTTGTAGTAACATTTACAAATGCAGCAGCATCAGAGATGAAACAAAGAATTGGAGATGCTATAGCAAAACAATTAGAAAATAATCCTCTTGATGAACATTTGCAAAATCAGTTAACAAATTTGAATAGAGCTGATATTAAAACAATACATTCTTTTTGTTTACAAGTAATAAAAGAAAACTATTATAAACTAGACATTGACCCTGTTATGAGAACAGCAGATGAAACAGAAATAAAACTTTTAAAACAAGAAGTTATAACAGATTTGTTTGAAAGATTATATAGTGAAGAAAATACAGAATTTTATACATTAGTAGAAATGTTTGGAAATGATACAAAAGATGATAAATTAAAAGAATTGATATTAAATATTTACGATTTTTTATTAGGTTGTCCAGAACCGTTAAAGTGGCTGGAAGAAGCAATAGAAATGTTTCATTTGTCAGAACATAATACATTAGAAAATACTATTTGGGCAGAAATATTACATCAAAAAATGACAGAAGAAATAAATATGATATGTTATTATTTAAAATGTGCTTTAGAATTAACACAATACGAAAGTGACTTTGAAACATATGCACAATATTTACAAACAGAATTAGAAATGGCGGAGAATTGCAAAAAACAATGTTCTCTGCCTTTTCGTCATGCAGAAACAGCTATTAGACAAGTATATTTTGATAAACTGCCTGCCTACAGAGGAGAGCATAAAGATATAAAAGAAAAAATCATTGATTTTAGAAATAAGGCGAAAAAAACATTTGAAAATTTACAGAAAAGTATTTTTCCTTATACTATACAAACAATGGAAGAACATATGAAACAGCTATATCCTATAATGAAATATTTAGGAAATGTAATAAAATTGTTTATGGAAGAATATAAAAATGTAAAAAAAGAAAAAAGAATATTAGATTTTGGAGATTATGAACACTTTTGTTTAGAGATACTTTTAGAAAAAGGAAGTACACCAGAAAATATATTACCTACAGAAGCTGCAATAGAATTGCAGAAAAAATATGAGGAAGTATTTACAGATGAGTATCAAGATAGCAATTTAATACAAGAAATGATATTATCTTCTGTTTCTAAAAAAACTATAGGAAAATATAACCGTTTTATGGTGGGAGATGTAAAACAAAGTATTTATGGTTTTAGATTAGCTATGCCTGAAATTTTTATGCAAAAATACAATGAATATGCATTAGAAGAAGGAAAAGAACAAAAAATATTACTTTCTCAAAATTTTAGAAGCCGTGAAAATATATTACATGGTATTAACTTTATATTTCGCCAAATAATGTCTGAGCAAGTAGGAGGACTAACATATGATGAAAATGCTGCATTATATGCAGGAGCGAAATTTCCACCATTTCATGGAAATTGTGGAGGAGATAACGAAATTATATTATTAAATTTACAAAATAGAACAGAAGAAGAGGAATGTGAGGATATTTTAGAAGAATGGAGTCAAGCAGAAAAAGAAGCATTTATTATTGCAAAACGTATTAAAAAAATGATGACAGAAGAAAATTATCATATTTTGGATAAAAAAACTGGGCAATATCGTACTGTAGCATTTCGTGATATTGCGATATTACTGAGAAGTAGTAAAAGATGGAATGGAATTTTTGACAGTATTTTTATAAAAGAAGATATTCCTTTTTATGCTGAAACTTCGTTAGGGTATTTTGAAACATTGGAAGTTATGACAATATTAAATCTTTTGCAATTATTGGATAATCCTATACAAGATATTCCTTTGCTTTCTGTATTACATTCTCCTATATACCATTTTACAGCAGAAGAATTAATGCAAATTAGAATGATGAGTGAAGAAAAAGAAGATAGCTACTATGATTGTATAAAAAAATGTATACAAGAATATGAGCAAAATACAATACAACAAGATATGAAAGTGATTGCAGAAAGATTGAAAATAGTATTTGATAATATTTCTAATTGGAGAAAAAAAGCAAGAGAAAGTTCTATTAGTCAATTGCTTTGGTATCTTTATGGAGAAACAGGATATTTTGACTATGTAGGTGTTACAGCGGGAGGAAAATTAAGACAAGCAAATTTACGTTTTTTAATCAAAAAAGCAGAAGAATATGAAAAAACAAGTTTAAAAGGATTATTTCATTTTGTAAGATACATTGAAAATATTAAAAAAGCAGAAGATACTTCTGGATCAGCCAAATTACTGAATGAAGGAGAAAATATGGTACGCATTATGACAATACATAAAAGTAAAGGCTTAGAATTTCCTGTTGTTTTTGTTTCTGATATGGGAAAAAATTTTAATATAAGCGATTTAAAAAAAGATGTATTGTTAGACCATAAAATAGGTATTGGTGTAGATTATATGGATTTGGAACAAAGAGCAAAATATACTACTTGGGCAAAAGAAGCAGTAAAACTAAAAATAAAACAAAATAATATTTCTGAAGAAATGCGTGTGCTTTATGTTGCACTTACTCGAGCAAAAGAAAAGCTAATATTGACAGGAAGCATAAAAGAAAAAAATATTGAAAAATGGTGCAGCTATGAAAGTACACAAAAAGGAATGTTACCGTATTATAAAATGGCACAAGCAAGTAATTATTTGGATTGGATAATGCCAGCAATATTAAATCATAAAGCAGGAAAAGAATTTTTAAAAAAATATGGTTTTTACTGTGACAATACTGTAGTGTTGCAAGATGCTTCTCAGTGGAACATTACATTAGTAAATGAGCAACAGGAAAATGAAAATGAAGCAACACAATATGAAAAACAAAAGAAAATAATGGACTATTTTGAACAGTGGAATAATGAAAAAGATTATAGTAATAAAAGAAATCAAATTTTTGATGCTTTAGATTGGAGATATGCACAACAGCTTTCTACTACACTACAGACAAATATTACAATTTCTGAAATTAAAAAAAAGTGGCAAGAACAAATCGGCTTATTACAGCAAGAACAGCAATGGAATATTACTATGAAACTGCCTAAATTTGAAAAAGAAGCAAAAAAATTAACTGCAGCAGAAGTTGGTACAGCAACACATACTTTTATGGAACAATGTGATATTAAAAAGCAATATACAAAAGAAGAAATTATAAAACAAATTGCTTCTTTAGTAGAGCAAAATATACTATCTGAACAAGAAGCAAAAGCATTAAATGTAAATGAAATAACAAAATTTTTTCAATCTGAATTAGCTCAAAGAATACGAAATGCAGATGTTGTTGAGCAAGAAAAAAGATTTTCTATGCTTATGGAAGCAAGTGAAATTTTTCCTCAAAAAGAATATGAATTAATAAAAGATAGTGTTATGATAAATGGTATTATAGATTGTTTTTTTGAAGAAAATGGACAAATTGTATTAATAGACTATAAAAATAATAGACTGTGGGGACAAAAAACTGCTGATACATTAAAAAAACAATATGAGATACAAATGAAATTATATAAAAAAGCATTAGAAAAAGCCACTGGAAAAAATGTAAAAGAAGTTTATTTATATTCTTTTGCATTAGGAGAAGCACTTTTGATACAATAATAGGGGGAAAAATATGGCATATGTATTAGTAATATTATCGGGTATTTGCTGGGGGTCTATAGGGCTGTTTACAAAAAAAATTATGGTTGTGGGATTTACAGAAATAGAAATGCTTTTTACAAAAATGCTAATAGATACGATTTTAATGATACCGATATTATTATTAAAAAACAAAAAATTATTTTGTTTGCATAAAATAACAGATATACGTTATTTTATAGGTACAGGTATTTTGAGTTATACATTTTTTAACTGGTGTTACATGAAAGCAATAGGACAAACAAGTTTAGGTGTAGCAGCAGTACTATTGTATACAGCACCTGTTATTGTTATGATTTGTTCACTATTTCTTTTTGGAGAAAAATTAACAAAATTGAAATGCTTTGTAGTAGTAATGACATTTTTAGGCTGTGTTTTTGTAACAGGTGTTTTAGACACAAAAGAAGTTACTTATACAGCAAAAGGGATATTATTTGGTATTTGTTCAGGCATTGGTTATGCTTTGTATAGTATATTTAGTATGTTTGCTCTTAAAAAAGATTACCATTCTTTAACTATTACATTTTATACTTTTGTAATGGCGGCAATAGCTACATTTTTTTTAGTTCACCCTTTAGATTTATTACAAAAGGTAGTACAACAAAATGTTTTGTTTGATATGCTTTTGTTTTCTGTTGTAACAGCACTTATCCCTTATATTTGCTATACAAAGGGACTGAGCAATATGCCTGCAAGTCAAGCTTCTATACTTGCTACAATAGAACCTGTAGTAGCTGCACTGATAGGTATTATATTATTTAAAGAAGATACTTCTTGGCAAAAAATATTAGGTATTGTACTTGTATTAGGTGGTGTTATTATTCGTGTAATAGGAAAAAAAGAAGTAAAACAAAAAATGTAAGAATTTTTTAAGAGAACTATTTATCATTTTTAAATTTATGTTGTTATAATAATGATAAGGTGCTTAAATAATTATTACAAGGAAGTGAAAAATGCAAAGGAGGGGCTTTATGGAAATGGAAAAGTTTAATATATTGGTGTGTGATGATGAAAAGTCTATTGTAGATGCTATTGAAATTTATTTAAAACAAGAAAACTATAATATTATAAAGGCGTATAATGGAGAGGAAGCATTGCAAGCACTAGAAGAAAATGAAATTCATTTGATACTTTTAGATATTATGATGCCTAAATTAGATGGCTTAAATACGACAATTAAAATTAGAGAAAGACTGAATATACCTATTATTATACTATCTGCAAAATCAGAAGATACTGACAAAATATTAGGACTAAATTTTGGAGCGGACGATTATATTACAAAGCCTTTTAATCCTTTAGAATTGTTAGCAAGGGTAAAAAGTCAAATGAGAAGATATACTACATTAGGTAGTATTGCAGAAAAAAGTAACATCATCAAAATAGGAAGTTTGGAGCTAGACAAAGATGCCAAAGAAGTACGTGTAGAAGGAGAAAAAGTAAAATTGACTGCTACAGAATATGGTATATTACAACTTTTAATGGAAAATGCAGGAAAGGTATTTTCTATTGACCAAATTTATGAAAATGTTTGGAAAGAACTTTCTTTTGCACCAGAAAACACTGTTTCTGTACATATTAGAAGAATAAGAGAAAAAATAGAAATTAATCCAAAGGAGCCAAGATATTTAAAGGTGGTGTGGGGAATTGGCTACAAAATCGAAAAAAGCTAGACAATATTTGACTAGAACAAAGATTTTTGCAGCAATGATATATTTTGTAGGTGTGTTAACACTATACTTATCAGGTATGGTATTTTTAAATATTAGTCAAAACTGGCATTTTCAAGCTGTGGCTACAAATAGCTATTATGAAACACAAAATTTTAGAATACGTTTTGATAAATTGTTAAACAATGTGATTAATATATCTATCTATTATAAAGATGAAAATAGTATTGAAACAGGAGAACATCTTTCTAGAGAAGATTTATTAGCAAGTTTTAAAAACTATTATGGTGTAATAGATGGCGTAATTACACAAAGTACAGAAGTAAATGATACTTATGATGGTTTAATTGTGAAAAATACGATACCAGAAAATTTAAAAAATAATTTTGAAGAATATAAAACATTAGTAGAAACTCGTTTAGCACAATACAGAAATATGTACATACAAAATCAGCTCGAAAGTTATCGCAACATGAAAAGAGAAATGAATGATTATGAAAATTTCTTTTATTATTTGGAAGACGAAAATGGTATAAAAATATCAAGTAATATTTCAAAAGAAGGTATCTCTAATATGACAAGAAGCATTATATTAGAAGGTGGTTTTTCTATTGATAATTTAGGATATTATAAAGAATACCATAATGAAGTATTAGAAAAAAGCAATTGTAAACTTTATGCAGCAGTAAGAGAACCGCTTCTTCCAGGAGATGCTTTTTATAGAGAACAAGAAGAATTTTATATGATAAAAAGAAGTTATCCTATACTAATTGGTGTTTCTATAATAGCGTGTATTGCTATTGTTGCATCACTATTATATTTAATCAGAGTGGCAGGACAAAAGCAAAAAGGCGGAGAAATAGAATATATGGTAGTAGATAAAATATATAATGACATTCATGTTATACTATTTATAATATTCAATTTTATTGCTGGTATGGCAACATTAACGCTTTGCAGTATTATATTATATAATAGTACTTATTATTTATGGACATATATTTTTTCTACGTTGTTAGGAGCATTATTTATTGTATATAGTACTGTTTGGCTAAGTTTTACAACAAGCCTTTCTAGGCAAATAAAGGGCAGGCGTTTTTTTAGCAACACTACAATAGCTGTTATATTGCAAAAAGTTAGTTATTTATTTAGCGGTAAAACATTTTGTGGCTGGATTGTGTTTTTACTTATGGGGTATGGCATGGCAAATTGTATTATGACAATGTTTTTATTGAGTGCTATACTTTATAGTAACACAAGCATTGCATTATTTTTACTACTATGTATACTTTTGTTTAATGGTGTAGCAGCAGCATTTTGTGCAAGAGCATTAGGTTCTCTCACAAAAGTGATGATTTCTGCAAAAGAAATATCAAGAGGAAATTTAGCTTATGAATTAGATTTGAAAAAGATTTCTCCTTCTTTCAAAAATTTTGCAGAAGATGTAGCTAATATACAAAGTGGTTTTAAAAGAGCAGTAGAAGAAGCAGTGAAAGGAGAAAGAATGAAGGCAGAGCTTATTACAAATGTATCACATGATTTAAAAACGCCTTTGACTTCTATTATTACCTATGTAGATTTGCTCAGAAAAGAAGAACTAGACAATGAAAAAGCAAAAGAATTTGTGAGTGTGCTTCATGATAAATCTTATCGCTTAAAGCAGCTAATAGAAGATTTAATTGAAGCAAGTAAAGCATCTAGCGGAAATTTAACTGTCACAAAAGAAAAAATAAATTTAAAAATGCTTTTGATACAAGCAATAGGAGAATTAGAAGAAAAAATAAAAAAAGCAGGTCTTATTATAAAAATTAACTGTGAAGAAGAAATAAATATTTATGCAGACGGCAGACATATGTGGAGGATATTAGAAAATTTAATATCAAATATTATTAAATATTCTATGGCAAACTCTCGTGTTTATGTAGATATTTTTAAAATGGATAATATGGGAGTATTGATTATAAAAAATATTTCTGCTACTTCTATTGATGTTACTCCAGAGCAACTAATGGACCGTTTCGTAAGGGGAGATGTTTCACGTACAACAGAAGGTTCTGGATTAGGTTTGTCTATTGCTAAAAGTCTTTCTGAAATACAAAATGGAAAATTTGAAATTAATATTGATGGTGATTTATTTAAGGCAATTGTTATGATGCCTGTTTGGATAGAACAAAATACAGAAGAAATAGAACAGATAGAACAAACAACAGAATAACAACTTTAAAAACTGCTTTTATCTGTTGAGAAAATATAAGAGGAGGAGATAATATTATGTTACATACCATTAGAACATTTATTGCAAGATACATTATGATTACAGTAGGAATTATATTTGTTTCAATAGGATTAGAAGTGTTTTTGATACCAAACCATATTATTGATGGTGGAATTACAGGCATTTCTATTATGCTGAGCTATTTGACAAATATTCCTTTAAATATTATTGTTGTAATACTAAATATTCCTTTTATGTTTGTATCATCAAAACAAATGGGAAAACGTTTTGCAATAGGATATTTATATGCTATGGCAGCACTCTCTGCTGGTTTGATATTGGCAAAAAATTTGGAAAGTATTACACAGGACACATTGCTTGCTACATTGTTCGGTGGTGTATTATTAGGTATTGGTGTGGGACTTGTGATACGATATGGTGCTTGTATGGACGGAACAGAAATGGCAGCGATATTGATAAGTAAAAAAACAAATACTTCTGTGGGACAATTTGTACTGATTTGTAATCTTTTTATATTTACAGTGGCAATATTTATATTTGGTTTTGATAGAGCAATGTATTCTCTTGTGGCTTATTTTGTTGCATCAAAATTGATAGACACTGTTGTAGAAGGTTCTAATCAGGTAAAAGCAGCATTAATTGTAACAGAGCAACAACAAGCAGTTTCACAGGCAATATTAAAAAATTTAGGAAGAACTGTAACCAAAATGGAAGGCGAAGGTATGTTCAGTGGTAAAAAAGCTGTATTGTATGTTGTATTAACTCGTGTAGAAGTGACAGAATTACGTACTGTAATAGAACAAGTAGATATAGAAACAAATAGTCCTTCTTTTGTGACTATTTTAGATGTTTCAGAAGTAATGGGAAATAATTTAATGAAATATGGAAAGCAGCAAAACAAAGGGCTTCCACGTATACTATAAATATATAATTGAAAAAAGTACTTGTTTTTTAAACCAGTACTCAGCGTGTCGATAAAGTCGACACGCTAAGTCGAAAACAGGTTTTCGACTTGTTTAAATAGAAGTATAAACAGCGAGTTCCATCGGCTTAAAAGCCTTGAAACTCGCTGTTTTCCTCAGGCGGGCAAAGCTCGCCTTGCGGATTAGAATGGGGAGTCGCACTCCCTATACCCCTTGCTTTTTACAGCAAATGAGTTTTTTTGACAGACTGAGTACTTGTTTTTTAAACCAGTACTTTTTTATTGTTCTGAGTAATAAAATAGAAACATAATAACATCAAATATATATTTTAAAGTTAATAAAAACAATTTAGTAAGATATAGAAAAAAGTAAAAAAGGATTGACAAATAGAATATGATTATGCTATATTAAAGTAAATAGTGTGTTACTGTTCAAGCAGGCATTAACTATCCAAAATATATTATTAAATTATTTTGGGTATTAATGTCTTTTTTTGTACTAATTTTTTGTTTTCCTAGGTTCAAATGAAATTTTAGTACAAAAAGGGGCATAATACACATAATACAAAGGAAGAATGATATTTATTCTTCTCTGCATTATAAAATTTTTATTTATTATTTTATAATAAAAGGAGCGATATCACATGAAAGATAAGATTTTTGGAGTATTACAAAGAGTTGGACGTTCATTTATGTTACCTATTGCAATATTACCAGTAGCAGGTTTATTTTTAGGCATTGGTGGTTCTTTTACAAATGCAAATATGATTGAAGCCTATGGTTTAAGTGGTATATTAGGAGAAGGAACATTTTTATATGCAATACTTTCTGTATTAAATAAATGTGGTGACATTGTATTTGCAAATTTACCTATATTGTTTGCTATGGGTGTTGCTATTGGTATGGCAAAAAAAGAAAAAGAAGTTGCAGCGTTGGCAGCAGCGATAGCATTTTTTATCATGCACTCCGCCATTGGAGCAATGCTTACTGTAACAAATGCAGCAGCAACATTGCCAAATGGTTCTATTAGTTCTGTTGTTGGTATAGAGTCTTTGCAAATGGGTGTATTTGGTGGTATTATAGTAGGATTAGGTGTTGCAGCATTGCACAACCGTTTTTATAAAATAGAATTACCACAAGTATTATCTTTCTTTGGAGGAACAAGGTTTGTACCAATTATTTGTTCTATTGTTTATTTAATTGTTGGCATTGTTATGTTCTACATATGGCCTATCATACAGCAGGGTATTTATGCTGTAGGTGATGTAGTAAGAAGTTCAGGCTATGCAGGAACATTAATTTATGGTATTATGGAAAGAGCATTAATACCTTTCGGTTTGCACCATGTATTTTATTTGCCTTTCTGGCAGACAGCAGTTGGTGGTACAGCAACAATAGATGGCAGTTTGATTGAAGGTGCACAAAATATATTCTTTGCACAATTAGCAAGTCCTAATACAACAATATTTGATGTAGAAGCAACGAGATTTATGGCTGGTAAATTCCCACTTATGATATTTGGTTTACCAGGAGCAGCACTTGCTATGTATAAAACAGCAAAACCAGAAAAGAAACAAATTGCAGGAGGTTTGTTACTTTCCGCAGCATTGACATCTATGTTGACAGGTATTACAGAACCATTAGAATTTACATTTTTATTTATTGCACCTATATTGTATGCAATTCACTGTTTTTTTGCAGGTTGTGCCTATATGCTTATGCACATTTTTAAAGTTGGCGTTGGTATGACATTCTCTGGCGGATTGATTGACTTGACATTATTTGGTATTATGCAAGGTAATGCAAAAACAAATTGGATATGGGTTGTAATAATAGGTATTGCTTATTTTGTAGTATATTTCTTAGTATTTACTTTACTAATTAAAAAATTTAATTTTAAAACACCTGGTAGAGAAGATGATGATGTTGAAACAAAACTGTATACAAGAGCAGACGTAAATGCAGCAAAAGCAGGCGGTGCAGCAGGAGCAGCAACAAGCGGTGTAGATGCAGTTTCTCAGTTGATTTGTCAAGGTCTTGGAGGAAAGAAAAATATTTCTGACGTAGATTGTTGTGCAACAAGATTAAGATGTACAGTAGTGGACTCCTCAAAAGTACAAGATGCACTTTTGAAACAATCTGGAGCAGCTGGAGTTATTCATAAAGGATTAGGTGTACAGGTTATTTATGGTCCAAAAGTTACTGTAATTAAATCGAATTTAGAAGATTATTTAGCAAGTCCAGCAAGTGATGTGGAAGCACCAGTTCCAACACCACCTGCACCAGAACCAGAACAACAAAAAACAGAAAGTAAAGCACAAACAATAAATAAAAAGGAAGAAGTATTTAGTAGTTATGTAGAAGGACGTATGGCAGACATTAGTGAAGCACCAGATGAAGCTTTTGCAGGAAAACTTATGGGAGATGGTATTGTAATGTTCCCAAAAGGAAATATTGTATATGCTCCAGCCGATGCTACAATAGAAACAGTATTCCCTACAAAACACGCAATAGGATTAAAGACAAAAGAAGGTACAGAAATATTACTTCATGTTGGTATTGATACTGTTAAATTAGATGGTAAAGGATTTACTGTATTTGTAAATGATGGAGATACAGTGAAAAAAGGCGATAAGCTTATGGAAGTAGATTTAAACTATATTGCAGAAAATGCAGCATCTACAGCAATTCCTATGGTATTTACTAATTTAGAAGAAGGTCAAGAAATTGTTTGGAAATATAAAGACAAAACAGAATACCAAGCAAATGAAGATATAATCATAATAAAATAATAAACAAAAGGAAGTAGAGGAAGCAGGGGAAGTATGTTTAAAATTTTAAAAGTTTTAAATAATAATGGTATATTGGTTATAGATTTAGATAGCAAACAAGAATATATATTTCTTGGTAAAGGGGTAGGCTTTGGCAAAAAAGTAAATCAAAATGTAAATAGTATTGATAATGCGAAAGCATATTGTTTTACAGAAGAGCAATCAAGACAGAATTCTATTCATACCATAAAAAGTATTTCTCCTGTTTTTATTGAAATTGCAGCTAGTATTATAGAAGAAGCAGAAAAGAAATTTGGTGCTGTAGATAATAATATATTGCTGGCTTTAGCAGACCATATTGCTTTTGCTATAAAACGTATGCAAGAAGGTATAGAATTAAAAAATCCTTTTGCAAAAGAAATTAAAGTACTTTTTGAAGAAGAATATAGTGTAGCAAAAATGGGTAGAGAGTTTATAAAAGAAAAAATTGGTGTCGAAATTAACGATGATGAAGTTGGTTATATTACACTTCATGTTCATACTGCTTTAACAAGAGAACATGTTGTGCAAAGTATGGACATTGCTCGTATGATACAAGAAGGAATACAAAAAATTGAAATGGAATTAGGCACAATTTTAGATAATGAAACCATTTCTTATACTAGACTACTAACACATATGAAATTTATGATATTACGTGTAATCAATGAAGAAAAATTACATTTAGACATGACGTCTTATGTTTTAGACAATTTTCCAAGCTCTTTTGATTTGGCAAAAAGGATTTGCAAAGAATTTGAAAACATTACAAAAAAACCTTTTCCTGATATAGAAATAAGTTATTTCGCAATACACATTGAACGTGTAAAAAGTGTAGATGAATAATAAACCCCCCTTATTTATAAAAGCTATTGACTATACTGTCAGTAGCTTTTTTTGTCGTATAAGCAAGTAATAATTAATTAAGGAGATATTTTTGTAGTACAAAGTTTATAGTATTTTTTACCATAATTTGGTATGATAAAAGAAATGAAAAAAGGAGAGAGATTTTTATGGACAAGCCATATAAAAGTGTAAAAAAAACATTATATAGACTTTTTTTAGTAATAGGGTGTGGCATAGGACTTTTTATAAAATTGGGTTTATATCAGGGTAAAATAAAATGGTATACGTTAATGTATTATACAAATTGGAGCAATTTTTTTGTATTTGTATTATTTTTGTTTCTTCTGTTATTTCCAGAATATAACAATAGTAAAAAATTACTTAATATAAAAGGTGGTGTCACAATGATGATGCTACTTACAGGGTTTATATATCATTTTCTGTTAAATGGAAGAGATTTTAATATGGAGCCAATTACAACAACAAAAGGATTAGGTAGCTTTTTACTACATTACTATACGCCTTTTTTGGTTTTTTTAGATTGGATTTTATGGGATAAAAAAGGAATGTTTTTTCAAAAAGCAGCATTTTTTTGGACAATAATACCTTATATTTACATGGTGTTGATATTTTGTATAGCATCTAAGGGAAGTTTTATACCAAATCAAAATACAAGCTATCCTTATAAATTCATTGCAGTAGATTTATTAGGTTGGGAAAGAGTAGTTGTAAATATAATTGCATTAAGTGCTTGTTATATTGCAGCAGGTTATGTTTATGTTATATTTGATAAATTATTGTCAAAAGCAATGCAACATAAAAGATAATATACAAGTATTAAGAAAAACTATTTTTCTGCCGAAAAATAATAAAAGGGCAATATTGGAAAGGTGGAAATGGTATGAAAAATATAACAGGTATCACAAATATTAATAGTCTTTTAAATACAATGAAAATGCAGCATTTATGGGAAATGAGGAAACAAGACCCAGAAAGAGCTAGAATTGAAAAAGAGCAAAAACAGAAACAAATTTCTCAAAAAATATCAGATATTCGTACAAAGTTAAAATTTGGAAAAAAATTAACAGATAAAGAATTAAGGCTTTTAAGAGAGCACGCACCAGAGTTATATAAAAAAGCGGAGGCAGTACAACAAGAAAGAAAAAATTTTAAAGAAGCACTAAAAAATTGTAAAACAAAAGATGATGTACAAAGATTATTTTCACAAAAAATGCAGTTTTCTATGTCTATAGCAAAACAAGACCAAGAAATGGCAGAATATCTTACATCTGCATTGCAAGAAGAACATACCCATTTTACTAAAACAGACAGTTATAAAGATATGAAATGGGAGACAGAACTAACAACAGAAAAAACAGAAAAGACATCAAAAAACAAAAAAAGTACTAAAACAAATAATACAGAAAAAATTTATCAATCTGTTTTGAAAAGAGCAGAACAAGTAACTGCAGAATATGATATATCAGAAGATGGTACAGCATACAAAAAAGAACAAACTATTTCTTCTACTGAACAAAACACAAAAGCCACAATAGATACTTCTTCTGCAACATTTAAACAGGCATATAATAACTATCAATCATTAAGCGAAACGACAGAAACAAAAAGTAATATCAAAAAAAGAGTATAAGGAGAATTAATATGAAAAGTGTTACCATTGGTAATATAACAATAGGAGAAGGTATCCCTAAAATTTGTGTTCCTATTGTAGGCGTTACGGAACAGGACATATTGCAGCAAATCAATCAAATAGATAAGGAATGTGTAGATTTAATAGAATGGCGTTGTGATTGGTATGAGTACTGTTTTGATACGTCAAAAGTATTACAAACACTTAGTGTAATAAAAAATATGGTGAAGCAAATACCTATATTATTTACATTTCGTACAGAAAAAGAAGGAGGTCAAAAAGAAATTTCTCAAAAACAATATGAAGCACTTCTTTTAGCTGTAATAAAGTGTAAAAAAGTAGACATGATAGATATAGAATTGTTTACAGATAGTATAGTTTTAAATTCTCTATTGCAAAAGGCAAAACAATATGCTGTAAAAACAATAGTATCTAATCATGATTTTAAAAAAACACCACAGGAAAATGAAATTATATCACGACTTTGTACTATGCAGAAATTAGGAGCAGATATTACTAAAATTGCAGTAATGCCCCAAAATAAAAAAGATGTTTTAACACTTCTGTGTGCTACAGAGCAAATGCAATGTCAATATGCAGATAGACCTTTTGTTACTATGTCTATGGGTAATATGGGGGGTATTTCTCGCATTGTAGGAGAAATTTTCGGCTCTGCTATTACATTTGGAGCAGTACAAAAAAGTTCTGCACCAGGACAAATTGAAGCAAAAAAGTTAAAACAACTACTTCAAATGATACACAATAGCATGATTGAAATGTAATGTGGAGAAGTGATACAATGCCTGCTTATTTTAATGTTTCACTACAATTCAAAAGAGAAGACATATACAGCAATTTTATGAATGATTTTTATATAGCACTAGATATTGCTGGTTTAAAATTTTTACATGGGTGTGATAATGAGATTTCTCAAAAACAAATTGTAGAGTGGAACCAACATAAAATAGAACAAAATTTTGTATTAGGTTTTACAGAACATCGCTCTCATGACTATAAACAAAGTGTATTTTACTTTAAAAATTACAGCGAAATAAGAGGATTTTGGTTAAATAATTATCCAGAAGATAATACATTTTGTTATGAAATTATTATACCTGAAAGTGACGTTTTAGTTTCAGAATGTGACACTATATTTCAGCAACAAAAAATAAATGAATTATTAGAATTATCAAAAAAAATATGGCAGTTTCCATATATTAAAGTAATACAAACCGGTTTAGAAGAAAATGACGCTTCTACTAGATTAAGTAAAATAGAACAAGGAGAATATCCTAATATAAGCCCTTTTGCTATAGTAGAAAAAGAAAATATACAATTTATCAATTCAGAATATTATGTCAATCAGTTTCTAGGTGACAGAAATGGCATATTACTGATTTTACCAAGTGTTAGTAAAAAGATAATCCTCTAACAAAAACAAAAGTTAGGGGACTATTTTTTTAATATGATTTAATGAAATACAGAAATAAAATAAAGATATACCAATAGATAACAGTAACAAATATTGTTTTGATAAAAAGCTAAATCCCCAAAATAGACTATATACAAATAGTACAAAAGGAGATAACAAAGGAAAATGTACTCCATACCTTTGCCAAGACATATATAGAATATGAAATAATAGTACAACAAACCAAAATATAGCTGAAAATTTTAAATAAAGCATATTTTTTTCTATACTAAATTTTTTTAATACTTTATACCAGCAATATAAATACACAATAAATAGTATAAAGCATACAAAGTTAGCTTTTTTTTCTATTGCCATAGGTATTATATTTTGAAATGCAATAAACAATGTAAAAATGACAATAAAAATACAATGTATCATAGTCATTTCCTTTCTTTATGCCTCAATATCAACTGTTGTATAACAATACTAGTAATACCCATAGCATAAAAATGCGAGGGTATTACTTATTATTGATAAACAATTTAATTTGTATTTTGTTCTGTATTTTCTTCTGGTTGAGGTTCTTCTTCAGGTACAGCAGTAGCATTTAGTTGTTCTAAAGCATTTTGGGCGTTAGCAACATTATTAGAGTCTGGATATTTTTCTATAATTCTTTGATAGTATTCTATTGCCGCTGTAACATCACCTTTTTCTTGTGCAATTTGTCCTAAATAATAAAACGCATCATCAATGAAATCTTCAGAAGAAGCATATTTTAAACAGTTTTCAAAATTTTCTTTTGCTACATCATAATTTTTATTTAAAAATTCATTTCGTCCTTGTGTATATAATATAGAAGTTGCTTCTGGTAAAACAGATGATTTTAGTGCATTTAGTGCAACATTTTCTTCTTCTGAAAAGTTTGAAGTATCAATTAAAATAATTTTAGCAGCAGAATCAATAAAATTATTATTTTCTGCTAGAGCAGATGCTTCTTGTAATAGCGTAATATTTTGTTGTTTTACAGCTTCTGCTTTATACTTTTCATTTTCTTTTTCTAATTTTTCTGCTCTTTCACGTAGTTCTGTCAGTTCTTCAGGTGTAATATTACCATTTGCTGTAGCAGATGACACTTTAGAGCGTAAATCATCAATAGTTTTATCTTTTTGTTCAGATAATGCAGGCATCACCAAAGAAAGCAATACAATAGCAACGCTAACACCACCAATAAAAAAGGCAATGATTTCATTTTTAAAGCTGCTTTGACGAATTTGTTTGCGATATGTGGGAACAGGGGGAGCAGCATCTGTTCTTTTTGCAGTATTGTTATCTGTATTGTTTTTTGCTGATTTTTTATTCATTGCAATATCTAATTCTCTTGCATAATGCAAGGCAGTAGGATTATACTGGTCGATTTTAAGCACTTTTTGCACAAAATAAGAAGCTCTATTAAAATTTTTTTCTTGTAGACAACAAAGTGTCATTAAATTACAAGCTTCCACAAAATTACTATTATAGTCTAAGGCACGTTTTAATTGTATTAGTGCTAAATCATCACTTCCTTGCTGCAAATAAGCAATTGCTTGATTATAAAACTGGACAGCGTCATTTTTTTTCTCCATTTTTCTACCATCTTTTTGTAATATGTCCATATAACGAGAAGCAGGATTATTTTTGTGTTCTATAGAAGCACTTACAATCCATTGTTTCAAAGCATCTGCAATTTGTCCTTTTTCATGATATACTAATCCTAATAGATTACGTGCAATATAATTATTTTTATCAAAAAGTATACTTTGTTCTAATGATTTAATGGCACCTGTTAAATCACGTGATTTTGCTTGTTCTAATCCCTTATTATATAAACGAATTGAAGTATTACGAGTTTTTCTAAATATAAAGGCGTCTACACCACAATTTGGGCAAACTACCCCTTGACGTATAAAATAACCACAATTTGGACATTTCATTAGACATTCTCCTTAAGAATTTTGTTTTGGTCGACTGTGTACTGTTTGATTTTGCATTGTTTGAGTATAAGCACCTTTTGAAAGGTGCTGTAGTATGTCAAGAATGTCTTGTACTTCGCTAGTATGAATAGAGTCCTCTATTCGTTCTAATTCTAATATAGGTTGGTATTTAGAAAGTTCTTGTTTAAAATCTATCATATATAAAACCTCCAGATAAGAGATGTCGTTTTTTTAGTTACAAATAATATCATTTATAAAAAAGTATGAAATAGTATAATACCATTTCTATTCTATTTTTGTACAGTTTTTATTTACATTTGTGCTGATTTAATTTCTCCAATCATATAAAGAGAACCACAGCAAAGTAATATATCTTTTTTTGCTGTAATAGATAGTGCTGTTTGATATGCTTCTATTACATGAGCATTTTTTAATATTTTTTTATGAGAATATTGCATTGTTTTTTCTAATTTTTCAATATCTAATTTTCTGCTACTCATAGGTTCTGTTAATACTACAATATCTACCATAGGAAGTATAATATCAATCATTTTTTGATATTCTTTCTCCTGCAATACACCTATAAGAAGTGTTATTTTTTTATGTTTGAAATATTTTTTGATAGAATGAGAAAGCATAATAATGCCATCTATATTATGTGCTCCGTCTAATATTACAATAGGATAATGTTGTATTATTTCCATTCTACCTTGCCATTTTGTTTTTTGGATACTATTTAATATAGTTTGTTCTGTTAAATGAAAACCATATTGTTTCAATACATGACAAGCTAACAATACAGTAATACAATTTTGTATTTGATACTCCCCTAATAATGATAAATTTACCATATCATATTGAAAATATTTTGTAGAAACAGAGAATAATGTCTTTTCTAAATTTTGCAAAAGTATTTTTGTTTTAACATTATTTTGCAAATCGTAAAGAGGAGATTGTTTTTGTTTACAAATATCTGCTATTTTATTATATACTAAATTCTTCTGAGGATACAACACTACAGCACAATTTTGTTTTATAATGCCTGCTTTTTCTATTGCAATTTGTTCAATGGTGTTTCCTAAAAATTCTATATGGTCTATACCAATAGACATAATTAAACAAAGAAGTGGATTTTCGATTATATTAGTAGCATCAGATAAACCACCTAAGCCTGTTTCCAACAACACTATATCTACATTTTGCTGTGCAAAATAATGAAAACAGATAGCAGTTAAAAATTCAAACAATGTAGGAGCTTCAAAACCTTCATCAATCATTTGTGTATAATGTTTTTTTATAAAACAAACTTCTTGTGCAAATTTCTCATCTGATATATAAGCACCATCAATTTGATAACGTTCGTTGTATTTTATCAAATGAGGAGAGGTATACAAAGCTGTTTTATAACCGCTTTGAGTGAGTATACTTTGTAACATAGCACAGGCAGAACCTTTTCCGTTTGTGCCTGCAACATGAATACATTTTAATTGCTTTTGAGGGTTTCCTATTCTTTCTAAAAGTTGTTGTATTCTAGATAGTCCAAGTGTTGTTGTAGAACGAAATGAAGAAATTTGATTGATATATATTAAGGCTTGCTGATAGTTCATAATTGCCCCCTTAAAGTTATTTTGCTTTTGTACTTATATAGTGTAGTATTTAGTTCTTTACTAAGTAAAGAACCTTAGTGGGAGCAAAGCTCCCACTAAATTCTTTTACTTGGGAAACAGCTATATTTTCACCATACTAACATTACTATCTGAAATATAATTATAATCAGTAATTGGAAAAAGTGCAATAATATTGCAGAAGATATAAGAGTTTTTTAAGAATTCTATATCAATTACAGGCAATATCATGCAAAAAATAGTAAAATACCACAAAACAAAAGTGACAATACTATTTGTAAATTTATAGTATGGAATAATTTTATAATACAATTTATTATTTTTTATTGTCATTTAGGTAAGAACTATTGTATAATAAATTAGTTTTGTAAGTATTTTGAAGTAATTTGGAGGTGTCAGAGTGGAGGAAAAAGACGGACATAATAGTAATTTATTAGGGAACGAAGAAGAAAAAAATCGTTTTTTACGTGAGATATTTTCGGAAGAACAGCAATTTAATAGAACACGTGAAGAACAAAAATTACATCAACAAAGTAGAGCTACTAGAGGAGAGAGAACACAACAAAAACAAATAAGGCAAAGGCAAACAAAACAAACACACTACAATAACAGAACACAAGCTGTAAGAATGCCAGAAAGGCAATACAAAGAAGAAGGCAGAAAAAATTTGGAAAGAAAAAGAAAGCAAAAAAAGAAACAACGAAGAAAAAAAATACTTTCTACATTGCTATTATTTTTCATTTGTATTGGGCTTTGTTTAGGGGCATTTCAATTTTTTAGAAGTCTAATGATGCCTTCTAATCCGGGTGTTGCAACAGATGTTGGAGAAGATGTTGCTGTTACAATACCAGAAGGAGCAAGTACATCAGATATTGCGGAAATATTAAAAGAGAAGAATTTAATTAAAAGCGTATTCCGTTTTAAATTAGAAAGTAAATTAAATAATTATGATGGTACATTTCAAAAGGGAAATTATACTTTAAATACAAGTATGACACATCAGCAAATTATGGAATTGCTTCAAAAAGGCGGAGAAGCAGAAGAAACATATCAGTTAGTAATACCAGAAGGTTTTACAATAGACAAAATTGCACAAAGATTGCAGGAACAAGATATTATGACAGCAGAAGAATTTATTAATGAAGTCAATACAGGAGAATTTGACTATGAATTTTTAAAAGATTTACCAACTTCACCAGATAGAAGATACAAATTGGAAGGATATTTATTTCCAGCAACCTATACACTCTATGATGGCGTTACAGCACATCAACTAATTGATAAAATGCTACAACGCTTTGAAATAGAATATACACAAAGTATAAAAGACAATTTGGAACAGTCAGAACATACATTAGATGAAATTGTAACAATAGCTTCTATTGTAGAGGCAGAAATACAAGTACCAGAAGAAAGGGCAAGAGCAGCAGGTGTAATTAGAAACCGTTTAGAGCAAGGTATGAAATTACAAATAGACGCTACTGTGTTATATGCACAAGGTACTACAAAAGACCGTGTTATGGAGTCTGACTTAGAATATAGTTCTCCTTATAATACGTATCAAGTGGAAGGTCTTCCTATTGGCCCTATTTCAAATCCAGGTTCTGCAGCATTAGAGGCAGCATTGCACCCAGAAGACAACAATTATATTTATTATGTTGTAGAAAAATATGGAAGTAGCAACCATGTATTTACAGAAACTTATGAAGATTTTATAAAAGCAAGAGATAACTATTTTGCAAGCAGGGAATGATAGTATGAATTATGTAACAGATGAAGAAATGAATTTGTATTTAAGAACAGTACAACCAATGTATGATGGTATATTAGGAGAAATACAAAAAAAATCTATTGCGGAAGATGTGCCTATTATACCTCATGAAACAGCAAGGCTTTTAAGTGTATTACTTTCTATTAAAAAACCAAAAAAAATACTTGAAATTGGTACAGCAGTTGCTTTTTCGGCTGGTCTTATGAGCCAATATTTGCAACAAGGAGGTACTATTACAACAATAGACCGTTTTGAAGTAATGCTTAAAGATGCAAGAGAAAATATTAAAAAAATGAATTTAGAAAATGTGATTACAATATTGGAGGGAGATGCAGCAGATATACTGCCTACACTGCAGGAAAAATATGATGTAATATTTTTAGATGCAGCAAAAGGACAGTATGGCAATTTTTTGCCACACTGTATACGTCTTTTGCCCGTAGGAGGTATATTGATTGTAGATGATGTTTTACAAGGAGGCAGCATTGCTAAAACACGTTTTAGTGTTCCAAGAAGACAAAGAACAATACACAAAAGAATGAGAAACTTTTTATGGGATATTTCCCACCATGCAGCATTGGAGTCCTGTATATTGCCAGTGGGAGATGGTGTAGCAGTTTGCTATAAAAAAAGTGATGAATGATAATTTTAATGAAAAAAGTGGATTTAAACAAAGAAATAAAGGAGAAAAAAATGATACAAAAGCCAGAGTTATTAGCACCAGCAGGTGATTTAGAAAAATTAAAAATAGCTGTACTTTATGGTGCAGATGCAGTATACATTGGAGGAGAAGCTTATGGCTTAAGAGCAAAAGCAAAAAATTTTGACATAGACAATATGAAAGAAGGTATTGATTTTGCTCATGCACATGGTGTAAAAGTATATGTAACAGCCAATATTTATGCCCATAATGCAGATTTTGAAGGTATGGCGGAATATTTTAAGCAAGTGCAGCATATGGGTGCAGATGCTATTTTAATTTCAGATTTAGGCGTGTTTTCTGTAGCAAAAGAAGCAGCACCTGATTTAGAAATACACATTTCTACACAAGCAAATAATACAAATTATAAAAGTGCACAAATGTGGTATCAGTTAGGAGCAAAAAGAATTGTAGTAGCAAGAGAGCTTTCTCTAAAAGAAATTAAACAAATTCGTCAAAATATACCACAGGATATGGACATAGAGGCTTTTGTACATGGTGCTATGTGTATTTCTTATTCAGGAAGATGTCTTCTGAGCAATTACTTAAGTAACCGTGATGCCAATAAAGGAGCTTGTGCTCACCCTTGCAGATGGAAATACCATTTAGTGGAAGAAACAAGGCCGGGAGAATATATGCCTATAGAAGAGAATGAAAGAGGTACTTATATTTATAATTCAAAAGACCTTTGTATGCTAGAACATATTCCTGATTTGATAGACGCAGGTGTTGTAAGTTTAAAAATTGAAGGAAGAATGAAAACACCTTTTTATGTAGGAACTGTAATAAAAGCATATCGCATGGCAATTGACGATTATTTTGAAAATGTCGAAAAATATCAGCAAAATATTCCTTTATATATGCAGGAAGTTTCAAAAGCAAGCCATAGAGATTATACAACAGCATTTTATTATGGGAAGCCTGACGGCAATCAGCAGGTTTATACTAATAACAGTTATATTAGAGAATACGATTTTATAGGCATGATAAAACAAAATTCTGATAAAAATAACTGTGCTATTGTAGAACAAAGAAATAAATTTTCTGTTGGAGAAGTAATTGAAGTAATGCCAGCGAAAGGAATTTCTTTTTCTATGAAAGTAGAAAATATGTGGAATGAGCAAGGAGAGAAAATTTTATCTGCACCACACCCTCAACAGATATTAAAAGTACAGTTTGATAGGCCAGTAAAAGAATTTGATATGATGAGAAAAGCTGTTTTAGAATAGTTTATAAAGTATGTGATAGAAAAGGGCAGTATATTTTTACTGCTTTTTTTATTTCAAAAAAATCTATGTAAGGGCAAAATGCCCAATATAATTATTGTTTCATTTCTGCATATAATTTTTTTAATGCCTTTTTTTCTATACGAGAAACATAAGAACGAGAGATACCCAACATTTTGGCAATTTCTTGTTGTGTAACTTCTTTTTCGCCATATAATCCATACCGTAATTCTATTACAAGTTGTTCTCTATCTTTGAGAACAGATTTTAGATTTTTGTAAAGCTGTTTGGTCTGTATTTTTAAATCAATTTGTTCTGCAATATTATCATTTTCAGCACTGATAATATCTAGCATAACAATTTCGTTACCATCTCTATCTGTTCCAATAGGGTCTTGCAATGAAATATCTTGACTATATTTTTTAGAAGCTCTAAGTGCCATTAAAATTTCATTTTCAATACAACGAGAAGCATATGTTGCTAAGCGAATTCCTTTTTCAGAATGATAAGAAGAAACTGCTTTGATTAAACCGATAGTGCCTATTGAAATAAAATCTTCTTGGTCTTTTTGAAAACCATTATATTTTTTAGCAATGTGTGCTACTAATCTTAAATTATGCTCTATTAGTATATTTTTTGCTTGCTGTTTTTCCTCCTCTGTACCTGTTTCAAATTGCGAGATGTATTTTTTTTCTTCTTCTGCTGATAGGGGTTTGGGAAAAGAACTACTTCCTGATACAAAAGAAAACATAAAAAACGTGCTAAATATTACTGTAAGCACAGCCACACCTCCTAAAGGAGTCATTAATTTATTTTATGAATAAATTTTTGAAAATGTGCGTGTCTAAAATAATATTTTTATGTTATGATAATAAAAATGATATAAATTATTTAAAAAAAGAAAGGAGGCATTATTGTGATAATTATAGTGTGTGTTGATGACAATAATGGTATGTTATTTCACAATAGAAGGCAAAGCAGAGATATTGCCTTGTATCAACATATTATGGAGGTAATAAAAGGGAAAAAACTATTGATGAATGACTATTCTGCAAAATTGTTTTCAGAAGAACAAAAAGAACATATTATAGTACAAAATAATTTTTTAGAAATTGCATCAGAAAATGACTATTGCTTTGTAGAAAATACAGTAGTATTAGATTATCAAAACAATATTCAAAAAATCATATTATATAGATGGAATAGAACATATCCCGCAGACACTTATTTTCAATTTCCGTTGGACCAAAATAAATGGAAATTAGAAAAAACAACTGATATAAAAGGAAACTCTCATGATATTATTACAGAGGAGGTTTATACAAATGAATAAAAAAAGAAAAAGTATTGTTTTACTATTTACTCTTATTACACTGATTTTTGCAGTAGCCTGTGGTAATTTAGACGCCATTTCTCAAGCTACACAATCATCTACTGTCATTAGCATGGAAACATTGCCAAAATATTCTGGAGAGCCTTATGTTGTTATAAATAATAATGAGCCTAATTTTGAGCAAAAATATTTTAACACAAATTCTTTTGAAAGTTATAGTGATTTAGACAGCTTAGGTAGATGTGGTGTTGCTTTTGCAAATATTGGAAAGGACATTATGCCTACGGAAGAAAGAGGTTCTATTAGTCATGTAAAACCAACAGGTTGGCACAGTATAAAATATGACAATGTTGACGGAAAATATCTTTATAACAGATGTCATTTAATTGGTTTTCAATTAACAGGAGAAAATGCAAATGAAAAAAATCTGATTACTGGAACAAGATACTTAAATGTAGAAGCTATGCTTCCATTTGAAAATATGGTTGCAGACTATATAAAAGAAACAAACAATCATGTTTTATATAGAGTAACACCTCTTTTTGAAGGCGACAATCTTTTAGCTACAGGTGTACAAATAGAAGCAGAGTCTGTAGAAGACAATGGAGAAGATATTTTATTCAATGTATTTTGTTACAATAGTCAACCGGGCATTGTGCTAGATTATAAAACTGGAGAAAGTAAACAAGGTGTAGAACAAAATAGTACTACTGTTACAATAAATAGTCAAAATTACATATTAAATACAAATTCCAAAAAGTTCCATAAAGAAGATTGTTCTAGTGCAAAAACAATTAAAGCAGAAAGTAGACAACAATATACTGCAACAAGAGAGGAACTTATATTAAAAGGCTATTCACCATGTGGTGTATGCAAACCATAATAATATACTAATTTAGAAAGGGGAATAACAATGATAAAAAAATATGTTTTTGGTACTCCATTTGAAACAGAAGCCGTTGTAGTAGATATTGAAAAAACAGAAAGTAATCCTAAATATGGCAAGGTATACTGCGAACAAAAATTTTGTTTTGAATATGAAATGTCAAAACAAGATATGATATTTGGTTTAGGACAAAATAATAGAGGCATTAACAAAAGAGGATATATTTATATTAGTAATTGTACAGATGACCCCGAACACACAGAACATAAAACTTCACTATATGGAGCACATAATTTTATAGTAATTTCAGGAAAAGAAAATTTCGGTTTATTTGTAGATTATCCTTCTTCTGTTTGTTTTGATATAGGATATACTCATAGTGACAAATTAAAAATAGAGTGTGAATATTGTGATGTAGCACTTTATGTTATAGAAGGAGAAAATACTTATGACATTGTAAAACAATTTCGTAAATTGATAGGACAAAGTTATATTCCTCCTAAATTTGCATTTGGCTATGCTCAAAGTAGATGGGGATACAAAACAAAACAAGACTATAGAGAAGTGGCAAAAGAATATAGAAACAACCATATACCTATTGATATGGTATATATGGATATTGACTATATGCAGGATTTTAAAGATTTTACATTAAATGAACAAAATTTTAGTGATTTTGAAGAATTTGTAAAAGAGATGAAACAAAATAATTTAAGACTAATTCCTATTATAGATGCTGGTGTCAAAATTGAAAAGGGCTATTCTATTTATGAAGAAGGTGTAAAAAATAATTATTTTTGTAAAAGAGAAGATGGAAGTGATTTTGTTGCAGCGGTATGGCCAAATGATACCCATTTTCCAGATGTACTAAATAAAGAGGCGAGAAAGTGGTTCGGCTCAAAATATAAAATTTTAACAGATAAAGGCATAGAAGGTTTTTGGAATGATATGAATGAACCAGCAATATTTTATACACCAGAAGGCATTGAAAGAATAAAAAAAGATATGAAAGAATTTATTGAAAAACAGCCTTCTAAAGAAGATACTTGGTTTATGAGAGATAATTTACGATATTTAGCAAATAATCCTTCTGACTATCGTGCATTTTATCATACTATAAATGGGAAAAAAATAAGACATGACAAAGTACATAATTTATATGGATACAATATGACAAGGGCAGCAGCAGAGGGTTTGCAGGAAATTGACAATAACCGCAGATATTTATTATTTTCTCGTTCTTCTTATATTGGTATGCACAGATATGGCGGAATATGGACAGGAGATAATATGTCATGGTGGTCTCATCTTTTATTAAATATCAAAATGATGCCTTCTTTAAATATGTGCGGATTTTTATATACAGGAGCAGATATAGGAGGTTTTGGAGCAGATACAACAAGAGAGTTGCTGCTTAGATGGCTTGCTTTTGGAATATTTACCCCTCTTATGAGAAACCATTCTGCAGAAGGTACAAGAAGACAAGAATGTTATCAATTTGAAAGAATAGAGGAATTTAAACGTTTAATAGAAATAAGATACAGATTGATACCATATATTTATAGTGAATATATGAAAGCAGCATTACAATATGATATGTATTTTAAACCTTTGTCATTTGTATATCAAAATGATGAAATCGCTAAAGAAATAGAAGACCAACTTCTAATAGGAAATGAAATAATGATTGCACCCGTTTATACACAAAATGTTAAAGGCCGTTGTGTGTATTTGCCAGAAGAAATGATGATGATAAAATTTTTATCAGATGGAACAATTCATACAAATGTATATCAAAAAGGATATCATTATATTGATATAGAATTAGATGAAGTTGCATTGTTTGTAAGAAAGGGCTGTTGTATCCCTATTGCTCAAGCAGCGGAATATGTAGAACAAATTGATACAGAAAATATGAAATTGTATGGATATAAAAATAGTGAATATTTACTTTACGACGATGATGGTATTACAAAACAATATCAACAACAAAATTATAAAACAATGAAATATGAATAACAAATTATAAATACAAAAAACTTCCCAAACAAAAGGGAAGTTTTTTGATATGGTATCTTATACAATAATTTAGAAAAGTATGCTAAATGATGATTAATCTACTATTGTTAATTCCGTTGATTTATCAAAAACGTGTATTTTATCTACATCTAAAGCAAAACGTACTTTAGAACCAGTATGAGCGTCTGTAGTTGGAGCAACTCTTGCAGTCAAACTTGTACCTTGAACGTCAAAATATAAATAAACTTCTGCACCCAATAATTCAGAAATATTAACAGTGGACTCTATAATACTATTTGAGAATTTTTCAAGCATTTCTTGAGAGTCATAAATATCTTCTGGTCTAATACCCATTACTACCGTTTTATCTGCGTATCCACCGTCAACTAACGCTTTTGCTTTTTGCTCTGGAAGCTCTATAGTATAATCTCCTACTTTTAAACTTGCTTGATTACCATTTATTTTACAAATAGCATCTAAAAAGTTCATTTGAGGAGAACCAATGAAACTAGCAACAAAAAGATTTATAGGATGATTATAAAGATTTTGTGGTGTATCTATTTGTTGTACAATACCATCTTTCATAACAACAATACGTGTTCCTAATGTCATAGCTTCTGTTTGGTCATGTGTAACATATATAATTGTAGTACCAAGTCTTTGATGTAATTTAGAAATTTCTGCTCTCATTTGTACTCTCAATTTTGCATCTAAGTTAGAAAGAGGTTCGTCCATTAAAAATACTTTTGGATTACGAACAATAGCACGACCCATAGCAACACGCTGTCTTTGACCACCAGATAAAGCACTAGGTTTACGTTCTAATAATTTTTCAAGGTCTAATATTTTTGCTGCATTATGTACCATTTGGTCAATTTCTGCTGGTGGAGTTTTACGAAGTTTCAATGCAAATGCCATATTTTCATAGACAGTCATATGTGGATAAAGAGCATAATTTTGAAAAACCATAGCAATATCACGGTCTTTTGGTTCCATGTCATTTACTAATTTTCCATCAATAAGCAATTCACCAGAAGAAATATCTTCAAGTCCTGCAACCATACGCAATGTTGTGGACTTTCCACAGCCAGAAGGACCAACGAATATAATGAATTCTTTGTCCTCTATTTCCATATTAAAATTTTTTACTGCCTCATAACCATTTGGATATTTTTTACAAATGTTTTTTAAAGATATACTTGCCATATTATTATCCTCCTTCTCTTGCCATATTATAAAATTTTTAGTAAAAATTGCAACGTTCTTTGTCTTTTTATTATCATAACATATCAATATGCTGCTATAGAATATCATCAAATAAGTGTTTTTATGTCATATTGCTATTTTTCTATATTTATATGAAATTCACATTGCATTTTGGTATATAAAAGAGCATTTTACTAAAAATTAATAGATTATAGAAGGTATCTATTTTGTATGATTATACTCAATTATTGCAATAAAATTCCTTTTTGTATACGCCATGTGCGAGGAGAAACGCCATAAATATTTTTAAATGCCCTTGAAAAGTGAAGAGCATTAGGATAACCTACAGCGATACCAATTTCTTGTACAGACAACTGTGTTAAACGAAGCAATTCTGTTGCTTTTACCATACGATAATTGATTAAAAATTCCTGAGGAGATTTTCCAACAGCATCTTTAAATATTTTACCGAAATAACTTCTATTTAAGCCACAATTTTCTGCAATATCTTCTACAGAAATATCATTTTGAAAATTTAATTCAATATAAGAAATTGCTTCTTTTAAATAAAAATCACGCAGTTTATTGTGACATTTTGTACACATAGGTGCAATAGAACGAGTAAGATAATCAAGAAATAAATATAAATGTCCTATTAAATGAAAAGGAGAACAATCTCTATGATGCACAATGTAATTCATTTCATGTAGCATATTGTTTTGTAGTTCATCTGAATGAGAACGATAAATAGGATTATTAACAGATAAACCAACAATTTCTAATGCTTCTTTTACACGGAGTCCATCAAATTCCAGCCAAATATATTCCCAAGGAGTTTCTTTTGAAGCAACATACATATTTGTTTGACCTGGAAAAATCATAAATCCTTGTCTTGGCTTTAGTTGATAATTTTGTGTAATTTTGTGGCTATTGTCAGCCATAAGTGTACCTGTTCCTGATATCACATAATGAAACAAATAGTGATTGCGTGAAGCAGGACCAAAAGAATGAGAAGGAGTACATTTTTCCCAACCATATTGATATAGGCAAAGGTCAATAAAATTTTCATTGGGAAATATTGAAAAGATGGCGTTATTCATAATTTTTTCCATAAGCTTTCTCCTAACGTAATTTTTTTTACTACAAGCAGTATAAACAACAACGAACAGAAAAACATTAGTGAAGTGTATAATTTTGCACTGTGTATTCGATGTTTTTTAAATACATATTGAGTAAATTTCATAAGTAAATTAATCATATCTTTAATAACTACCCTATATTATATATCAAAATATACCAAAATGCCATATTAACTGCATATAAAATTAGAAAAATAGCAATATGCCATAAAAACACTGATTTGATGCTATTCAATATATACAGAACAATATGTTATAATGATAAAAAATTTAAAACTATGGGCGAAAAATACATAGTTTTAGCACAAAAAAATGTAAAAAGGGCAAGGTAAAAAAAGAGAGGAGGAAATTTTTATGAAATCACGAATGAAAACAGTTGGCAGTATTCTTCTAATAGGAGCAATGTTTTCAACTGCACTACTGTCAGGTTGTAGCACAGAAACAGCGTCTGGAAAGACAGTGATTGAAATTGTGCAATACAAACCTGAAGCGGTAAAAGCGTTTGAGGCTTTGGAGGAAAAATTTAATGCAACCCATGATAATATTGAGTTGGTGATTGATTCTCCTAATGATGCGATGACAATATTGAAAACAAGATTTGTCAGAGAGGATTATCCAGAAATTATAGGTATTGGTGGCGACATCAATTATTCTAATTTCTTAGATGCTGAAATGCTTATGGATATTTCAGATTTTGAAGGACTGTCAAACATAAAGGACTCTTATTTGAAAATTAACAAACAATTAGAGTTTATTCCTTTAGATGGAATATATGCAGTTCCTTATATGGCAAATGCTGCAGGTGTATTGTATAACAAAGATATCTTTAATGAAAATGGTTGGAAAATTCCAGAAACATTAGATGAATTTTATAAACTTTGTGAAGACATACAGAAAAAAGGTATGCAGCCTTTGTATTTTGGTTTTAGAGATACATGGACTACATTAGCACCATGGAATGCTATTGCAGTAGATGTGGCAGATGCTGAAATTTGTTCACAAGTAAATGCAGGTTTAGCAACATTTTCTGAAGGTTATAGACCTGTAGCAGAAATTACAAAGTCACTTTTAAAATATGCTCAGCCAGACCCAGTTGCTTATAGTTATAATGATGCTTGTACTGCATTTGCAAGAGGAGAGTCTGTAATGTATGTTATAGGAAGCTATGCAGTACCACAAATAAAATCTGTTAATCCAGATATTAACATTGACTCTTTTGTATTCCCAGCAAGTAATAACAAAGAAGAAAATGTTTTGAACTCTGGTAATGACTTACAGTGGTCTGTTATGGCAGGAAATGAAGACAAAAAAGAAGCAATATATGAAGTGCTTAATTTCCTATATGAAGATGAAAACATTCAAACTTATTTAGATGACCAAAGTGCAGTACCATGTAAAAAAGGAGATTTTGAACTTCCATCTATGTTAGATGGTATGAAACCATATATTGAAAATGATAAAATGGCAGATTATCAAGACCACCATTATCCTGCTGAAATGGCTGTAGATGCTATGATACAAACTTATTTAGTAGATAATAGTGAAAATGCTACAGATACATTCCTTACAAAATTTGATGCAGATTGGGCAAGATATAACAGAGATTTGATTGCAAAAGTACAGAAATTTTACTCTGAACACCCTGAAAAGTTAACAGAAGGAGGAGAATAATATGAGAGGCGATAAAGATAGAGAACGTACGTTTCTTCTTATTACAATTCCAGTAGTAGCTTTGTTTGTATGTTTTAATACATTACCATTGATAAAAGGTTTTATATATAGTTTTACTAATTTTAAAGGCTATGGTTCTTATGAATGGGTAGGATTAAGAAATTACATTGATTTATTTACAGATGCACGTGTAGCAAAATCTTATTTGTTTACATTTAAATATGCTTTGTTAGGTACTATATTGACAAATGTAATTAGCTTAATTATTGCAATGGGACTTAATAGCAAAATAAAAGGTAAAAGTGTATTAAGAGGTATTTATTTTGTACCTAACGTATTAGGTGGATTAGTAGTTGGTTATATATTTAGTTTTATATTTACATATGTACTTCCAGTAGTAGGTCAATCACTTGGCATTGAAGCATTAAGCAGTAGTATGCTTTCTAGTGTATCAAAAGCATGGATTGCTATCGTTATTGTTGGCTGTTGGCAAGCAATCGCCATGAACACAATTATTTATATTTCTGGTTTACAAACTGTTCCAGAAGATATTTATGAAGCAGGTGCTATAGATGGCGTTACTGGCTGGAGAAAATTCAAAGATTTAACATTCCCGCTAATTATACCTTTCTTTGGTATTAATATGGTGCTTTCTATGAAAAACTTTTTAATGGTATTTGACCAAGTTATGGCATTAACAAAAGGTGGTCCATCTCAAAGTACAGAGTCTATTTCTTATTTGATTTATAACAATGGTATGAGTGGTGGACAGTTTGGTTTCCAAAGTGCTAACGCATTTTTGTTTTTCGTAGTTATTGTAGTAATTTCAGTTGTACAGATGACAGTTATGAATAAAAAGGAGGAACAGTTATGATGAGCAAAGGCAATAAACAAACAAGAGCAGTCAACTGGCCAGTCACAATATTATTGATATTGGGTTGCTTAACTATATTTTTCCCACTATATATGGCTGTTATCATTTCTATGAAACAACCTTCTGAAATGACAAATGATATTTCAGGTGCATTGTCATTGCCTGCACAATGGAGTTTCGCTAATTTCCAAGAAGCAATGAGAGTAACAGATTTTTGGAATTCTTTAGGAAATAGTCTTTTAATTACAGTAGCAACAGTAGTATTAGCTGTTGTAATACATGGTATGGCAGGATATGCTATAGGCAGAAGTATGAAAAAAAGTAAGGCTTACAATATTATCTATATGTTTATTGTAAGTGGTATGTTTGTACCATTTGCTATATTGATGATGCCTTTGGTAAAACAAACTGCTCAAATGGGCATAGCAAACAGATTAGGTGTTATACTTTCTTATGTTGTATTTTATATGCCTTTAAATGTAATGCTTTATAAAGGATTTTTAACAAATATTCCTGTTGCTATTGAAGAAGCAGCAAGAGTAGACGGTGCAAGCACATGGAAAATTTATTGGACAATTATATTCCCTATGATGAAGCCAATGCACGCAACAGTAGCAGTATTGACAGCAATGAGTACATGGAATGATGTTATGACACCACTTGTTATTATGTCTGGTACAGGTAAAAATACATTACCATTAGCACAGTTGAATTTCCAGACACAATTTGGTACAAATTACAACTTAGCATTTGCATCTTACATACTTGCATTAATACCAATATTATTATTCTATATTGTTTGTCAAAAACAAATTATTAATGGTGTTGTAAATGGTGCTGTAAAATAAGTTTTGTAAAATGATGATAGGAGAGGCAGATTATGGAATGGAAGCAGAGTTATTATGACATATACGGAAAAAATAAAAATACTGATTTGTGTTATAACCAGCTTTTAGACATTATTGAAAAAGCAAAAACGGATAGACCATCATGGCTATTAAAACAAGATAAATTAGGAAACGATTGGTATTTATCTGAAAAAATGGTTGGCATGATGCTATATGTAGACCGTTTTTGTAATGACTTATATGAAATGGAGAAAAAAATAGATTATTTTGTTGAATTAGGTATCACATATGTACATTTTATGCCTCTCCTAAAATCAAGAGAGGGCAACAACGACGGAGGTTATGCTGTTTCAGACTATTTGAATGTAGAGCCACGTCTAGGAAATATGAAACAGCTTCAAAAAGTAGTAAAAATGTTAAAACAAAAGGGAATACGTACTTGCATTGATTTTGTATTAAATCATACTGCAAAAGAACATATATGGGCACAAGAGTGTAAAAAAGGGAATAAAGATTTTGAAAATATGTATTTCATGTTTGATGATGACGTTATTCCAAAAGAATATGAAAAAACAATGACGGAAATTTTTCCAGGTGTTGCACCTAAAAATTTTACTTATTATGATGACATTAAAAAATATGTTATGACACGTTTTTATGAATTTCAATGGGATTTGAATTATGCAAATCCAAAAGTATTTAATAAAATTGTGGAAGTTTTACTTACATTGGCAAATAAAGGAATTGATATTTTTAGATTAGATGCTATTCCTTATATGTGGAAAGAAGTAGGTACAAATTGTATGAACCATATTAATGTGCATACGCTTCTAAAAATGATGTATAGCATTATACAAGAAGTATGTCCATCAGTAATATTTTTAGGAGAAGCCATTATTGAACCAAAAGAAATTGTAAAATATTTTGGAGATGCTGAACAAAAAGAATGTAATGTAATGTATAATGCTTCTTTAATGGTTTTACTATGGAACAGTATTGCAACAAGAGATGTCAGATTAATGGAACGTTCTCTTTCTAAAAAGTATGATGTACCTAAAGATGCTGCATGGATAAATTATGTAAGGTGTCATGATGACATAGGCTGGGGATTTGAACAAGACATATTAAGAGAAATAGGTTTTGACCCAGAAGCACATAAACAATTTATGATACAATTTATGTTAGGAAAATATCCAGGAAGTTTTTCTATAGGAGAATTATATGAATTTAATCCTGTAACATTAGATGCAAGAAATAGCGGAACATTTGCTTCTATGTGTGGTTTGGAACAAGCACTAAATGAAAAACATCAATATAAAATAGAGCTTGCTATAAAAAGAATATTACTTTTAAATTCTATTATCATATCTTATACAGGTATACCACTTTTGTATAGTGGAGATGAAATAGGACAATTAAATGACTGGAGTTATAAAACACAAAAAGATATTGCAGGAGATAGCAGATGGCTTCATAGAGGCGTCATGGATTGGATAGCAGCAGAAAAACGTTGTGATATTTCTACTATAGAGGCAAAAATATTTTATGGTATTAAAAAAATGATTGATATTAGAAAAAATTGTACTTTTTTCCGTTCTGATATACAATCAATACCAATAGATATGGGCAATAAAGCAGTATTTGGTTTTCACAAAGAAGACAAAATGATTATGCTAGCTAATTTTTCAGAACAAGAACAATGGGTAGATACCTATCGTTTTAATTGGTTTGGACTAAAAGAAGAATTAACAGACGCTATTACAGCAAGAAAAATAAATTTGAATGATAATCAAATATTGTTAGGGCCTTATGAGTATTTGTGGTTAATGTAATTGATATTTTATAAAATTTACGAAAGGAATTTCACTATGATAAAATTTGATAAAAAAACAAAAACATTTACAATACAAACAAAATGCTCTACTTATCAAATGAAAATAGACAATTATGGTGTTTTATTACATACCTATTTTGGTGTATCAACAGATGACAGCGATTATTCTTATTTGTTAGTACCAGAAGATCGTGGATTTTGTGGTCAGCCAAGTGGTGCTGGAAATGAAAGAACCTATTCTATGGATTATTATCCATTAGAATATCCAGTACATGGCAATGGTGACTATCGTATAAAGTGTTTAAAAGCAAATTTAACAAATTATGTACCTTCTTTAGATTTGAGATTTTCAGAATATAAAATATCAAAAGGAAAATATCAGCTTACAGGACTTCCAGCAATGTTTGGAGAAGAAGCAGAAACATTAGAGGTTATATTAAAAGACTTATATGAAGACATTTATGTACATCTATATTATGGAGTGTTTGAACAAAAAAATGTTATTACAAGAGCAGCAATAATAGAAAATAAAAGTAAAAAAATGCTTGAAATCAAAAGGGCAATGAGTATGTGTATTGACTTTATGGATAATGATATGCAGCTAATTCACTTTTATGGAAAACACGCTTGTGAAAGACAGTTTGAACGCAGTAATTTAGTACATGGTATTACAGAGATAAGCAGTAAAAGAGGAACTTCAAGTCATCAGCATAATCCATATATTATATTATGCAAAAATGATACAACAGAATATAGTGGTATTTGTTGTGGAATTTCTCTTTTATATAGTGGTAGTTATCAAATTCAAGCTGAAGTAGCACAAATAGAAGGAACAAGAATTGTTTGCGGAATAGATGATGATGAATTTTGTTGGACACTTCAAAAAGGAGAAACATTTGTTACACCAGAAGCAGTAATGTTTTATACAGATAAAGGTTTTTCTGATTTGTCAAATGGATTAAAAAAAGCTTTTGAACAGAATTTAATCAGAAGCTGGTGGAAAAACAAAAAAAGACCAATATTAATTAATAATTGGGAAGCAACTTATTTTGATTTTGATGCAAAAAAATTACTTTCTATCGCAGAAAAAGCAACAGATATTGGATTAGATATGCTAGTATTAGATGATGGTTGGTTTGGAAAAAGAAATGATGACAATTCTGGACTAGGTGACTGGTATGCAAATGAACAAAAATTAGGCTGTTCTTTAAAAGAATTAGTAGAAAAAATAAATCAAATGGGATTAAAATTTGGTATTTGGGTAGAATTTGAAATGGTTTCAGAAGATAGTGACCTTTATCGTACGCACCCAGAATGGGCTATGGTAATTCCTGGTCGTGACCCCAATAGAGGACGTAATCAACTTGTATTAGATTTATCAAGACAGGAAGTAAAACAATATATTATGAATTCTATTGATGATATATTAAGTTCTGCTAATATAGAATATATTAAATGGGATATGAATAGAAGTCTTGATAATTTATATTCTTTTGCTGACCCACAAGCAGCACAGGGTACAATACGTCATAAATATGTATTAGGATTATATGAAGTATTAGAATATGTGGTTAAAAAATATCCTCAAATTTTAATAGAAGGCTGTAGCGGAGGCGGCGGAAGATTTGATGCAGGAATGTTATATTATACACCACAAATATGGTGTAGTGACAATACAGATGCCATAGAAAGATTAAAAATTCATTATGGTACATCATTTGGTTATCCTATGTCTACTGTTGCATCTCATGTATCAGAGTGTCCTAATGAACAAAATAATAGAGAAACTCCATTTAAAACAAGAGGAATTTGTGCAATGCAAGGAGCATTTGGGTATGAAATGGATTTAAGTGTAATATCTGAAGAAGATAAAAAATGTGCCAAAGAACAAATTATAATTTATAATCAGCACTATGAATTGTTTCAAAAAGGGGAATATTATAGATTGTCTTCTCCTTTTCAAAATAGTGATTTTACAGCATGGAGTTATGTATCAGAAGATAAAAAAAGTGCTGTGTTAAGTGTGGTGTATACAGATTTACATGGAAATCCTTCTCCTATGCGTGTAAAATGGAAAGGACTTTTAAAACAAGCTGTATATGAACTAAATGGTGAGAAATATACTGGCTATGCACTTATGAATGGAGGCATTGTTTTACCAAAACCACAATGTAATTATGATGCTGCTATGATATTTATTAAACAAGTATAAAATACACAAAGGGGAGTTCTTATGTCAAATTCTCTGAGCAATGAAGCATTTATCAATTATGAAAAAGCATTAAGTATTGGAAAAAAAGAAGGAAAAATGCCTTTAGTGCTTGATAACATTTTAAAAGAGCAAAATATATTTTCATTTAATGAAATGCCTCTTGGATTAGTTCAAGTACCTATGGAGTTAGTTGTTGGAACAAAAACAGAAGCCAGAGCAAATGCTTTTAGTAAAAATTTTTATCCTGTTATGGAATGTCATACAGAATTTTCTGATAAATGGATACGTTTATATCAATCTCATATTGAGGAAGGAATACATGACCCTATACAAGCATATGAGTATATGAACCGCTTTTATGTAGCAGAAGGAAACAAAAGAGTTAGTGTATTAAAATACTTAAAAGCAGCAACAATACAAGCAAATGTAATACGTATTATTCCACCAAGAACAGAAGAAAAAGAGAATAAAATTTATTATGAATTTATGGACTTTTATAGACTTTCTGGTATCAATTATATATGGTTTACAAAAGAAGGCAGTTTTGCAAAATTGCAAAGACTAACAGGAAAAAAACCAGATTTTGTATGGACAGAAAGTGAAAAGGATAATTTTAATTCTGTATTTACGAGATTTACAAAAGAATTTCAATTGAAAAAAGGACAAGGTTTTAATATTACGATAGGAGATGCTTTCCTTTCATTTTTGGAAATATATGATTATGCTGATTTAGTCAATATGGAGCAGTCTGAAATACGTGAGAAAGTAAATAAATCGTGGGATGAATTTAAACTGTTGCTGACAGATGACCCTATTGAACTGCAAATGACCCCTATGCTAGAAAATAAAAAGAATTTTTTTATGAGACTAATACCTGTTAATGTTCCTCAGCAAAGAGCAGCATTTATTTATGGAAGTACCATACTAAAATCAGGTTGGACATATGCCCATGAATTAGGTAGAAGATATTTACAAAAAATGTTTGCAGGACAAATTAGCACAAGTTATTATGAAGAAGCAACAGAAGAAAATGCAGATGAATTATTGAATAAAGCAGTAGAAGATGGCAATAATTTAATATTTATAACATCACCATTACTTTTAAAAGCAAGTTTAAAAACAGCAGTGGAACATACTGATGTAAAAATATTAAACTGTTCTTTAAATACTGCTCATAGACATATTAGAACATATTATGCAAGAATGTATGAACCAAAGTTTTTAATGGGAGCAATTGCAGGAGCGATTTCAAGTAATGGAAAAATAGGATATATTGCCGACTATCCTGTTTGGGGAACAATCGCAAATATCAATGCTTTTGCATTAGGAGCAAAAATGGTAAATTCCAGAGCACAAATTTATTTGGAATGGACAAAAGTAAAACAAAAAAATATCAATGAAAAATTTTTACAAAATGATGTAGAATATATCTCAGGAAAGGACATATTAACTCCAGTAGAAATAGGCTGTCATTTTGGGCTTTACAGAGCAGAAGAAAAATCCCCTTTAAATGTTGCTATGCCTGTATGGAATTGGGGGAAATTTTATGAACAAATGATAAGAAATATTATGAATGGTTCTTGGAAATATGATGACCCATCAGATGATAAAAAGGGATTAAATTATTGGTGGGGAATGTCGGCAGGTATTGTAGATGTATACTGTTCCAAACATTTGCCTATTGGAACAACAAGACTTATTGCATTGTTAAGAAAAACCATTTGTAATGGCGATTTCAATCCTTTTTCTGGTATACTTTATTCTCAAAATGGCATTGTACAAAAAGATAAAAATAAAAGTATGTCACCAGAAGAGATTATTAATATGAATTGGCTAGCTGAAAATGTCATTGGTTCTATTCCTAAAATGGACGATTTGAAAGAGAAGGCAAAACCTATGATATTATTGCAAGGAGTAGAAGGTGTAGAGTAGAGAAGGTAAAGGAATGTCATATGAAAATACTGGTGGTTTCAGATGAAGAAAGTAAATATTTATGGGATTATTTTCAAAAAGAAAAACTTGATGGAATAGAGCTGATACTTTCCAGTGGAGATTTAGACCCTGACTACCTTTCTTTTCTAGCAACGGTTTCTTCTGTTCCTGTATTATATGTGAGAGGAAATCATGACGACAAATATGCATGGAAGGCACCAGAAGGCTGTATTTGTATTGAAAATAAAATATATGTTTATAAGGGAATTAGAATATTAGGACTAGGCGGTTCTATGAGATACAATAACGGAATAAATCAATATACACAAAAAGAGATGACAGAAAGAGTTAGAAAAATGAAATGGAAAATTCTAAAAAACAGAGGAATTGATATTTTGTTAACACATTCTCCAGCATATGGTTTAAATGATGGCAAAGATTTACCTCATAGAGGATTTGAAGCATTTCATTCTATACTTAATCAATATCAGCCACGTTTTTTTATACATGGTCATGTGCATATGAGTTATGGGAGAGAATATAAAAGAAATATTCAATATGGCAAAACACATATTATTAATGCGTTTGAACGATATATATTTGAATATGAGCTATAAAAAAGACAGATACGTAATTACGTATCTGCTTTTTTTATGCAGTAATATGAAATAATTTGACGATAAAAAATTCATAAAATAAGCATAAAAATGGTGTATAGTAAATAGGAGAAGTTTTATTGTAAGGGAGGAATAAAAATATGAAAATAGAATTTCAAAAAAAATCATCTGCACTGATTGTAAAAATACAGGGAGAAATAGACCATCATTGTGCAGCGATAATAAGAGAAAAAATTGAGAAGGAATATCAAAAAAGTGATACAAAAAATTTAGTATTTGATTTTGAATTTGTAACATTTATGGATAGTTCTGGTATTGGTATGGTTATAGGAAGATATAAAAATGTATTAGCCTATGGAGGAAAAACTGCTGTTGTAAATGCAAATGAAAAAGTTTCAAAAATATTTCAAATGGCAGGTATGCAAAAAATTATTCCACAATATCAAAGTGTAGCAGAAGCATTGCAACAAATGGGAGGTGTAAAAAATGCAGTATGAAAATGAAATGACAATACAATTTAAAGCAATATCTGAAAATGAAGCATTTGCTAGAGTAGTAGCAGCAACATTTATATCACAGTTAAATCCTACTGTATCAGACATTACAGACATTAAAACAGCTGTGTCAGAAGCAGTTACAAATGCTATTATACATGGCTATGAAAATAAAGAAGGTATTGTAACATTATTTTGTGGATACATAGAGGATAAAGTAAGCATTATAGTAACAGATAAAGGAAAAGGCATAAAAGACATAGAACAAGCAAGACAACCCTTGTATACTTCAAAACCAGAGCTAGAGCGTTCTGGTATGGGTTTTACTGTTATGGAAACATTTATGGACGATATGATAATAGAAAGTGTAGAAGGTGTTGGAACAAAAATTACTATGACAAAAATTGTCAATCAAAATACCTTTTTGTGAGGAGATGATATATTGGAAACGCAAGAGGTATATCAGTTAATACAACAAGCACAATCTGGAGAACAACAAGCAAAAGAAAAACTTGTTTCTGAAAATACAGGATTGATATGGTCTATTGTAAAAAGATTTCAAGGAAGAGGATATGATTTAGAAGATTTATATCAAATTGGTGCGATTGGATTACTAAAATGTATTGAAAAATTTGATGTTACTATGAACTTAAAATTTTCTACTTATGCTGTACCTATGATTATGGGAGAAATTAAACGATTTTTAAGAGATGATGGTATGATTAAAGTAAGCCGTCCATTAAAAGAATTAGCTGTAAAAGCAAAATATACAAGACAAATGCTTATTCATAAAACAGGTAGAGATGTGACAATAGGAGAATTAGCAAAAGAATTGCAAGTATCAGTAGAGGAGTTAGTAGCAGCTATGGACGCTGATAGAGAAGTAGAAAGCATTTATGCTACTGTTTATCAAGGAGATAATAATAGTAAAAATATGTATGTATTAGATAGGCTAGAACAAAAACAAAATGATACAGATGAAAAATTGATTGAAAAAATTGCATTAAAGGAAATATTAAATCAGCTTGAACCAAAAGAAAGGCAGATTATTGTATTACGATATTTTGAAGATAAAACACAGTCAGATATTGCTAAAAAAATGGGCATTTCTCAAGTACAAGTATCACGCATAGAAAAAAAGGTGCTTTTAAGAATAAGAAAGAAAATGGAACAAATATAATACTATATTGCCAAGTAGAAAAATAATTTCACTTGGCAATAATTATACTATTAAAATTTGTTTCCACATTTTGCACAATAATTATTTCCATTACGAGGAGCACCACAATAGGTACAAAAATTATTTTCTGAATAAGAAGAACCAGAAACATATTCCATATCACTTTCATCTATAGATGTGATTAAGCCTTTTTTGATGTCTTTTCCTACTTCTGAAAGTATAGAATACATTGCATTACAACAACTGCTTGTTGCATAATATTTTTTATTCCATTTGAATAAAGGAACGAAAAATAAACTAAAATAACTATATCTCAAAAATACATCAAATTGACACATACGGCCACAATGAGGACAAATACCAGACTGTGACGAAAGGTTTTTTGACTTAGAGCCAAAATTGTAAATAAAAATCATAAATTACTACCTCCCCAAATAAAGCAATAAAATCATTTTATTAAAAATCCTTTTACAATTATATCATAACATGGTACAATATTACAATAAAGCCGATAAAAAAACAATCGGCGTCGTTAAAAATAAATCGTGAATAGATGAAAGGGATTACGACATGGGAAATATAAAACGTCTGTATGTAGAAAAAAAAGCTGGCTGTGATGTAGAAGCACAACATCTTTTAGAGGATTTAAAAGAAAATCTAGCTATAGAAGGCTTAATTTCTTTGAGAATACTTCATCGTTATGATGTAGAAGGAATTAGCGAAAAAGATTATCAAAGTGCAAAAACTACTATTTTTTCAGAGCCTCCTGTAGACTATGTTTATGAAGAAGTTGTTTTTTCAGAAGATGAAAGTGTTTTTGCAACAGAGTTTTTGCCAGGACAATATGACCAAAGAGCAGACTCTGCTATGCAGTGTATTCAGCTTATTTCTCAAACAGAGAAGCCTACTATTTCAGTAGCGAAAGTATTTGCATTAAAGGGAAACATTTCAGAACAAGAAATAACCAAAGTAAAAGCATATTGTATCAATCCTGTAGATAGCAGAGAAGCCTCTCTTGAAAAACCAAGTAGCTTACAGCTAGAAATGGAAATACCAGAAGATGTAAAAGATTTTGATGACTTTATCAATAAAACACCAGAGGAACTAGAACAACTTCGTCAACAACTATCTACAGCAATGAGTAAAGAGGACTTTTTATTTTGTCAACAATATTTTAGAGATACAGAAAAAAGAAATCCTACTGTAACAGAAATTAAAGTAATTGACACATATTGGTCTGACCATTGTAGACATACAACATTTCAAACAAAAATACAAAGTGTGGAAATTGAAGACGGAAAATATAAATCACCTTTCCAAAAGGCATATGAATTGTATCAATCAGAAAGAAAAGAAGTATATGGACAAAAAGAAGCACAAAGAGATGTCAATTTAATGGACATTGCTGTTTTGGGTATGAAAGCATTAAAGAAAAAAGGACTGCTTGATAATTTAGACCAATCAGAAGAAATCAATGCGTGTTCTATTGTTGTACCTGTAGATGTAGATGGTGTTACAGAAGATTGGGTAATTATGTTTAAAAATGAAACACATAATCACCCTACAGAAATAGAGCCTTTTGGTGGTGCAGCAACTTGTTTAGGAGGAGCAATACGTGACCCATTATCTGGACGCTCTTATGTATACCAAGCAATGAGAGTAACAGGAGCAGGTGACCCAACAGGTAAAGTGTCTGATACTATAACAGGAAAACTACCTCAAAGAAAGATAGTAACAGAAGCAGCAAAAGGATATAGTTCTTATGGTAATCAAATTGGTTTGGCAACAGGACAAGTTGTAGAAATATATGACCCAGGTTTTGTAGCAAAAAGAATGGAAATAGGTGCAGTTATTGGTGCAGCAAAAAAACAAAATATTATAAGACAAGTACCTCAAGCAAGTGATGCGATTATATTAGTAGGAGGTAGAACAGGACGTGATGGCTGTGGTGGTGCAACAGGTTCTTCTAAAGAACATACTGTTTCTTCTATTGAAAATTGTGGAGCAGAAGTACAAAAAGGAAATCCTCCTACAGAAAGAAAATTACAAAGATTGTTTCGCAATCCAGAAGTCAGTAAAATGATAAAAAGATGTAATGATTTTGGAGCAGGCGGTGTTTCTGTTGCAATAGGAGAACTTGCAGAAGGTCTAGTAATTGATTTAGATGCTGTACCTAAAAAATATGATGGTTTAGATGGCACAGAACTTGCTATATCAGAGTCACAAGAAAGAATGGCAGTTGTTGTTTCAGAACAAAATGTACAGAAATTTATACAATATGCTTTAGAAGAAAATTTAGAAGCAACAAAAGTTGCTGTTGTAACAGATAATAGACGATTGATTATGAATTGGCGAGGAAAAGATATTGTTAATATTTCAAGGGACTTTTTAGATACTAATGGTGCAACACAAGTGACAGATGTTATTATAAAAATGCCTACAAGGGATAACTTTTTCAAGAAAACATCTGTTTCTGAAAATCTTATTGAACAAGATTTTAAACAAGCATGGTTTGAAAATTTACAAAAATTAAATATTGCGGGACAAAAGGGATTAGTGGAGCGTTTTGACTCTACAATTGGAGCAAGCACAGTGCTTATGCCTTTTGGAGGCAAAAACCAACTTACACCTACTGAAGTAATGGCTGCAAAAGTGCCTATGTTAGAAGGAGAAACTACTACTGCTACAATAATGAGTTTTGGTTATCACCCAGAAATTGCAAAATGGAGTCCATTTCATGGGGCAGTATTTGCAGTAGTAGAGTCACTTGCAAAAATTGTAGCAGCAGGTGGTGACTATAAAAAAGCAAGACTAACATTTCAAGAATATTTTGAAAGACTAGGAACAAGTCCTGAAAAATGGGGAAAACCTTTTGCAGCACTGATTGGTGCATTTAAAGCACAAATGGAAATGGGTATAGCTGCAATAGGTGGTAAAGATAGTATGTCTGGTACATTTGAAGATATGACAGTACCTCCAACATTAGTTTCTTTTGCAGTAGATTATGAAAATGTAAAAGGAATTATTTCTCCAGAATTTAAAAAAGCAGGAAATAAAGTAGTATTTTTACCTGCTAGATTAGATGAAAATCATTTGCCAGATTATGAATATTTGAAAAAAATATTTGAATTAGTACATGACTATATTCAAAAAGGAATTTGTATTTCTGCTCATACTGTAAAAAGTGGCGGTATTGCAGAAGCAATTAGTAAAATGGCTTTTGGTAATTTTATAGGTGTACAATTAAATGATGAATTACAACAAAAAGATTTCTTCCAACCTGAATATGGCTCTTTTGTATTGGAATTGGTAAATTCTAAAGTATTTGACTTTAAAGGAGCAGATGCTATTGTATTAGGAGAAACTATAGCAGAACCTGTTATCACTTATGGTAATATAGAAATTGACATTAAACAAGCAGCAGAAACATGGCAAAAACCATTAGAAAGTGTTTTCCCAACAAAAACAAAAGATTGCAAAAAAGAAAACATTACTGTTGCAAATTATAATGTAAAACAAAAAGCAACAAATGCACATAGTATTGCAAAGCCTCGTGTATTTATACCAGTTTTCCCAGGCACAAACTGCGAATATGACTCAAAAAGGGCATTTGAAAAAGCAGGAGCAGAAGTAGAAACACTTGTTATAGCAAATCTTTCTGTACAAGCATTAGAACAAACGATACAGAAAATGGAAAAAATGATACGTAATGCACAAATGATTATGCTTCCAGGAGGATTTAGTGCAGGAGATGAGCCAGAGGGTTCTGGAAAATTTATTGCAGCTACATTTAGAAATCCTGCTATAAAAGAGGCTGTTATGGATTTACTTCAAAATAGAGATGGTTTAATGCTAGGTATTTGTAATGGTTTTCAAGCACTAATTAAATTAGGATTAGTACCTTATGGTGAAATTAGAGATATTGATGAAAACAGTCCAACATTAACATATAATCAAATTGGTAGACACATTTCTTGTTTAGTAGATACAAAAATTACATCTAATTTGTCACCTTGGCTATGGTCGGTAGAACCAGAAGATATTTATACTATACCTGTATCACATGGAGAGGGAAGATTTGTCGCACCTCAATTTGTATTAGAAGAATTAGCAGCAAAAGGACAGATTGCTACACAGTATGTTGACCCTTCAGGAAAACCTACTTATGATATTCGTTATAATCCAAATGGTTCTGCTTTTGCCATAGAAGGCATTACAAGCCCAGATGGCAGGGTATTTGGAAAAATGGGACATTCTGAAAGAATTGGAAATGGTCTTTATAAAAATGTAGCAGGAGAAAAAGACCAAAAGATATTTCTTTCTGGTGTAAATTATTTTAAATAATAAAGGAGTGACTATTGTGAAAGTAACAAAATTGGTGTTGAGTGCAGTATCACTAGCAGTATCTGCGGCACTTTTAACAATGTCTATTATTGACTTAAACACAGGAGAAAAAGAATATTAATTGTGTATGGAATAGAAACAAAATTTATAATGAAAAAATCACTAATTTTTTAAGTTAGTGATTTTTTTATATTATTCGTTGTTATTTTAATGTTTTAAAAAAACTTGATGATGATATTGCTATAGTAGATACAATGATACCTGTAATTATCATAACAATATATATTTTATTATGAAAATAATCAAAAAACAGGCCGTATACCATTTGTCCTATAGGCTGAACACATAATGTAATAGCAGAAGTATAAGACATAATTTTTCCAATAATATGATTTGGTGTTTTTTGTTGTATATAAGAAACTGCAAAAATAGAGAAAATAGTGACGGAAATTTGTATACCACAATAAGAAATGATATTAATACCATATTTTGTAATAGCATTGATTGGGAATATAAAGGCGATGCCAGCAATAATTATAAATAAACCAATGAAACAAAGAATATGATATAATTTATGTATTTTTAATTTTTCTGCAAAAACTACAGAAGCGATACTTCCTAAAATAGTAGCAATAGCTAATGCACTTTCTGCAGCACCATAATATTTCGCATTTAAACTAAGAATAGTACGTACAATATAAGGAAGTCCAACAATAGTAATACCTGTTACAAAAAACCTGAAAATAGCAGTGAAAACAAGTATTTTAAAAATAGATGTCTGTTTTTTAAAAATATATTGCATACTATATAAAAAGTCATGTTTGATAATAGAAAATAAATTGTTATTACTGTAAGAAGTACAATGATTTAATTGAATAAAACATTCTAATAAAGCAGTAATAAAAAAGAAAAGAATACTTATATACATTACATTTTTTAAACCGAACATAGTATATAATATACTGCCTAACATTGGAGCAATGAAGTAAGATAATGAAGCAATTTGATTTACAATTGCATTAGCCTTTGTGATATTATCACCTGTCAACATAGATGGAATACAGGATTGTACAGTAGGCGTTTCAAATGCTGTTAGTATAGAAAGTATTAAAAGCAACATAGTGATTATGATAATATCATTATTTTCAGATAACAAAATAGTTGCAAATAAAATAAAAATTCCAGTAAGTACATCTAATAAAACCATAATATTTTTTTTATTTGTTCTGTCAGCAATAATACCTCCTAAAGGAGAAAATAAAATAGTAGGAATTGTGGCAATAGACAATATTCCAGCAAATATAGCAGCAGATTTTGTTTTTTCTAATATATGCATAGAAAGAGAAAGTTTTACTATAAAATTGCCAAACAAAGAAGCAGATTGTCCTAATATAAGAAGTATAAAATTTTTTGAAAATAATTTTTGTGTCATTGCTTTTTTCCCCCTTTAGCTGAAATATCAGCAATAAATTTTTCTGCTAAAGCTGTTGTTTTATCATGAAAAAGAGGTAATCCCATATGAGAAAGTACTTCCATTATAAAAAGATATTTGTGATGGATTTCTTCGGCAGTGGCAGGATATACTGTTGGAATAAGCCAAAAATTAATAAGTGGTAAAATCTCAGAAAGTTCTTTTGTATATTCTGTTTTGATAGAACCATCTTTTTTAGCTTCTTCTAGTAATTCAAACCATAGAGGTGTTAATATTCTTTTATTTGATTCAATAGCTGATGCTAAAATATGAGGGTCTTTTAATATAGACATAGCTTGTAAATTAAAATCATTTCGCTTTGTATCTGACTGATTTATAACCAAAAGTTCTTTTATTTTTTGTAAACCATTCAAATCAGTACGATTTTTAATTTTTTCAAAAGGATTATTTTCAAAAAACATTTTATCGCATAATGTGTGCATGACTTCTTCTTTACTTTTAAAACAGTGATAAAACATTCCTTTAGCTCCTCCTACTATATCCATAATATCAGATATAGAAGTTTGCTCAAATCCTTTCGAAAGAAATAATGTTTGTGCTGCATCTAATATTTCTTTTTTCCATATTTCAAGTGTTTTTTTAACAGGTCTAGCCAAGAAACAAACCTCCTATTACAATATATAGTTAATGACTTTTAGTCAAAAACAATTATATAGAAATTATATTCATTTGTCAAGTAAAGAAATAGCAATCATAAAACATAAAAAAATTTTAGAAAAAAATAAAAGGTTGAGGGGTAACTCTCAACCTTTTATTTGACTTTTTAGTTGTATAAATTGCATAAAAAATAATTATAAAAAAATTATAGATGAAATTTCAAATAATGTTGAATTTTAAAGAAAAATAGAAATTTAAATATAGAAATAATATTTAAGACAAAATGTAAAATAAAAGTTTTTTCAAAAAAGGATATAAAAAACATCGTTTAAAAATAAATCTAAAGTGAAAAAGTATTGAAATACAATATATAACATAAAATTTGTCAAAAGGTATACTTTTTGACAAATTTTTCCCTAAGTGTAAAGTAATACAAATTTTATAGATTTTTATATTTATACTATAACACAATTTATTTAAAATGTCCAAAAAAATTTTTAAAAAATTAAAAAAATTGGAAAAAAGTTATTTTCTCAAAAAGTATACTTTTTGGGATAATATAAATTTTTATAATTATATAAAAGAGAGGAGGGCAAACTCTCTATTACTATATCAAAATTTGTTTTATTTTTAAGGAGGAGTTTAAGAAATGAAAAGGTATCAAGTAGTAGCTTTTTTATTGTCAACAGCAATGACAGTAAATAGTGTAGTTCCTATATTTGGAGCATCTAGTGATGTTTTAGGTCATTGGGCAGAAGCAACAATTACAAAATGGCAAAATGAAGGTAGAGTTGGAGGATATGAAGATGGTACATTCCGCCCAGATAGAACGATTACAAGAGCAGAGTTTGTAAGGCTTTTAAATAGTGCAGCACCAACAGCTTTTACATCTACAACATTGATACAATTCAATGATGTAAAAGAAAGTGACTGGTATTATGCTGATGTAGTAAAAGCGGTACGTGGCAATGTAGCAAGCGGTTTTGAAGATGGTACATTCCGCCCAAATGAAACAATAACAAGAATGCAGGCAGCGGTATTTATATATAATGCAAAAGGATTGACACCAAATGAAGCAGGTGCAGATGTTTTTACAGATGCAGCAAGTATGCCATCATGGGCGAAAGGTGCAGTAGGAGCAGCAGTATCTGCTGGCTATATGAGTGGTTATACAGATGGTAGCTTTGGTGGAAATAAAGGTATGACAAGAGCAGAAGCAGTTTCAACGTTAGATAGAGTATTAGGAAATAGAGGTACAAATATACCGCAGCCTGCTTCAAATAAACAAGAAAACGACGAAAAAGAAGAAGCTAGAACAGCAGATGCTGGTAATATGGTATGGACAAATGGAGGAGGTGGAGGAAGCAGCAAAAAAAGCTCTAATTCTTCCAGCAACGACAAAAAGACACACAATATAACAATTCGTTCTCAATCTGATGCAGATGACTATGAAGGTAAAACATTAACAGGTACTACAACAATTTATGCAAACAATGGATTAGAATTAAATGATATTAAATTTAAAGGCGATGTTGACATTCATGTAAACAGTGATGCCGCAGTGGCAAGTGCTTATGCTACTGATGACGTAGCAGTAGGAGCAGCATATTTTGAAAAAATCAATATCTATTTTGAGGGCAAAACAAGTATAAGCGGAAAGATTACTATTGTAGAAAATAATGCTCCAAGTTTTCAAGTGGTTATTACAACACGTAATCCAAGAGCATTAGGTGCATCTATTATAGCAAAAGCAGCAACTGCAATATTTGGTTTTGAATTTAGTAGAGTGGAGGCACAAGCACCTGTTGAAATTGCAGAAGGTGCAAAAGTACATACTGTTGAAGTAAATGATGAAGGTAGTGTTGATATTTCAGAAAGTGCAGAAGGCGTTGACAAAGTCATTGTAACAGGTGATGCAAAAGATATTGTATTAAATAGAGAAGGCAGCACAGATATTACAGTACAAAATGGTGCAAGTGTAGAAAAAGTAGAAGTAAATCAAAATGCAGAAGCGAACATTGAGTTAAAAGGTAATGCAGCCGTATCTGATATAGCAGTAAGTGACAATGCAAATGCACAAGTTGTAGTAAATGATACTGCAAAAGTAGAAAATGTAGCAGTAAGTGATAGTGCAAATGCAGATGTTATTGTAAAAGATGAAGCAAATGTTGAAAAAGTAGAACTCAGTGATACAGCAACTGCAAAAGTAGATGTTGCACCAGAGGCAAAAGTAGACGAAATCAGTTCTACCTCTACAGGAAAAACAGAAATTTCTGGAGAGGGCGAAATAGGAAAAATTGAAGCATCAGATCCAAGCACTATAGAAAAATCTGAAGAGGTGCAAACACCTGTAGATGTAATAGATACTCCAACACCTTCTCCAAACCCAGATGACAATAAACCAGGTGAAGATGATAATACAACAAATAAAATTACAGCAAATCCACCAGAAATACTAATAAATACTGCAGAAAGTTTTGTAGAATTAACAACAGAACTAGAAGGCGATATTATATGGAGTGCAGAAGATGCAGATGGCAAAAAATATAGAGTCGAAAAAGATGAAAAAGACAGTAAAAAAGCAAAGTTAGTTATACCAGGATATGTACAAAAAGGTACAATTATTACTGTAACAGCAAAATCAGGAGAAGAAACAGCAACAATAGAAATTGAAGTAGTAACAAATGATAGGTCACCTGTTGTGAATGTTGTAAATGTAAATACTCCTACTGCTGGAAAAATTGTAAAAGGTGGTTCTGGCACATTCACGTTTGAACTTGAAGGTGAAAATTTAGAATTTATAAATACTAAAGACGTAATATTTGAAGTCATTGCAGATGGAAAGGTTATTAGAAATCCTTACAATAGTGTTGCAGATACTATAAAGGGTGTAAGCTGTGAAGGTATATATGAAAAAGGGTATATTGCAACAGGCGTAAAAATAAGTTTAACAGAAGATGCTGACATAGAAGAAGGAAAAGAAATTACAGTAAAAGCAATATCAAGAGTAGACAATACAAAAACTGGTGAAGCAAGTGTTGTTGTTGCAGCAGGACTGGAAGACGAAGAAAAAGAAGCACTTGCAACAGCAGTAGAAGCATTGGAAAATGCAGAAGGTATTGCCATTGAAGAATTGCCAGCATCAGACAGACAAAATCAAGAAGTAATTGAAACAAAAATTGCAGAAGCAGCAAAACAAATTGAAGGTATCAAAGATATAGAAGGTATTGATGTAGAAGCTACCATAACAAATTTACCAGAAGATGGTTTACCAGCAGAAAATTCAACTGATGTAGAAGTTACATTCAAAGTAACTATGCTTGGTGTTCCAGCAAAAGATGAAAGCGGAAATGAAAAGCAAATCGAAAAAACGGTTTCTGTGAATGTATTAGCATTAGAAGAAGTGACATCTGTTATAGTTGGTATTTTACAAAAACCTATTGCAGGACAAGGAACAACAACTTTGTCAAATATGCTGAATATAGGCCACTATGAAAAATATAGAGCGTTTGAAAGTAAAAATGAAGATGAATTAGAAACCACTCGTTGGAACGTGCTCAATGAAGAGAGCGGTGAATTTGAGCCATTTCCTGCTGGTGCTAATTTTGAATCAGGAAAATCTTATCAAGCAGATATATGGTTAAAAACACAAGTAGGTTATCAATTTGTAGGAGAAGAAGTAGAACTTGATATAAGTGGTCATATAGAAGGTGCTGAAGTATCAAAGGCTTCTGTTGTTGGAGAAGGCGAGGGCAATATGGTACATATCTTGGTAACATTCCCTAGCACTGAAACAGGACCTATTACACAAGAAGATGTTTCAGTATACCCTGAAGCATATCCAGCAGCAATTACATTATATCCAACAGAAGGATATTCAAATTTTGCTTCCATTACCATCAATAATGTAGAAGATATTGTTGTTTCAGAAGGATATGATATTAAAATAGAAGCAGTTGGAGAAAATGCTGCTGTAGCGAAAGAATTAGATGCAAAAGCAGAAATAGTAGAAGAAGAAGGTATTAAAAAAATAAAGGTAACATTTACAAATACTACAGGTACTGCTACAAAAGATAAAAAGATACAGTATACAGTAACAATTCCAAAAGAAATGATACAGCCAAAACAAGGTTATACACAGCCAACAGAAGACCTCAGTGCAGACATTGGAGTAGTGGTGCAAGACCGTAAAATAGTTCCAATTATAGGTGTAGATGTATATAATTATTATGATTTTGAAAAGGGATTTAGGTGGGTACAAGGTAAACCAATAAAAGAAGCAGAGAAAGATATTTATAATATGGAGGATCATATTGATGTTATTGTGTCTAATTATGCATATAATCAAGAAAAATTAGGAGAAGGTGCAGATATTTCTGATTGGTTTGAAGGTTTACCAGAAGGCGTAAATGCTGTTGTTAAAGAACTAAAAGGTAGTACACTTCGTGTTAAATTTACTGGTGCACCAGCAACATCAACAGGTACAAAAAACATTGTTATAGATAAAATGACTATATCACAGAGATATATAGAGGGCTATAATGAAGATACTGTTGTAAAGTTAGTTCCAAATACAGATGCTGAGGCTATTAGAATTATAGTAATGCCTGTTGTTAAAAGCATAGGTGTTAAATCTAAGGATGGTGTTACAGGGATAGATCTTCCTCAAATAGGTGATACAGAGTTGCCTACAATAAGCTTGATACCAGACAATGAGGAATACGCACCATATAGGGGAGGCTCAGATACAAGTTATGGATATTTTCTTGAATCAAAAAACGGAAAGATTGCAGAATGGACAAAAGAATCTGGAACAGGAGATACAGTACAAGCAGGAGATGTATATTCCTTTATAATTGAATTTAGAGCAGGTTTTATTGATGATGACACTGGAGATTGCAACCACTATTATAGCCTTGATTATGAAAATATTAATACATTTAAGGGGGCACCTTCAGGAGAAGGTATTACAGTAGAAAAAATACAAGAAGACCCAGACAATAAAAATTCAATACCAAATGAAATGAAAATGCAATTTAAAGTTACTTATACAGTACCAGAAAATAACGATGCAAATAAAATTTCTTCTGTAGGTATTACTGAAACAATTGCCCTTCCAACAGCAGAAAGATTACCAGAAATAGGAGCACTTACAGCAAAACAGGGAGATACAGACAAATATACAGTATCTGCTACTGAATGGGCAGAAACAGATGGAAACTATACAACAGATATTACATTTACAGCAAAAGAAGGCTATACATTTGCAGAAACCATTACAAAACCTGTTTTAACTGGAATAGACGAAAGTGTTATATCAGAAGGTGAAGCTGGTACAGATGAAAGTGGAAATCAAACATGGAAATTTACTATTACAATATCTAGCTCTAGCGACCCTAGTACAAATAGTCAGGCACATATAAGTGCAAAAAGAAATGAAAAACCAATTACTACTGTAAATGATAGTGAGGACAAAACAGAAACAACTGAACTATCAAATAATGGAGAAGACAAAACAGAAGCAACCAAACCATCAGATGATGAAGAAGACAAAACAGAAGCAACTGAACCATCAGATGATGGAGAAGACAAAGCAGAAACAGTTGAACCATCAGACGATGAAGAAGACAAAGCAGAAATAGTTGAACCATCAGACGATGAAGAAGACAAAGTGGAAGCAGTTGAACCATCAGACGATGATGAAAACAAAGCAGAAACAGTTGAACCATCAGACGATGATGAAAACAAATAACCAAATAACATTTTTAACATTCTTAAAAACGGTAAAAGGACTGCCGTAATAATCAAAAAGAGCATTAGCAATCAGCTAATGCTCTTTTTGGCTTTTTTGTTGTACAAACTGCATAAAAAAGTAATATAAAAAAATAGTAGCTAAAATTTCAAAAAATGTTGAATTTAAAAGAAAAATAAAGTATTAACTATTAAAATGTATGAAATAACAAAATATAAAACAAAATCTTTTTGAAAAAAATAAATAAAAAGTATTCTTTTAAAATGAAATAGAAATGAAAAAAGTATTGAAAATACAGAAATATATCATGTAAAAATTGCCAAAAAGTATACTTTTTGGAAAAATAGATTTTCTTCACTTTTTGCAAAATTTTAAAAATTTTCTTAGACATTTTAAATAAATTGTGTTATAGTAAAGGCATAAAAATTTATAGCAAATGTATTCTTTTTAAAAGTACAGCAATTCTTTAAAAAGTATACTTTTTGGGATAATATAAATTTTTATAATTATATTAAAGAGAGGAGGGCAAACTCTCTATTACTATATCAAAATTTGTTTTATTTTTAAGGAGGAGTTTAAGAAATGAAAAGGTATCAAGCAGTAGCGTTTTTATTGTCAACAGCAATGACAGTAAGCAGTGTAGCTCCTGTATTTGGAGCATCTAATGACATTTTTGGCCACTGGGCAGAATTTACAATTACAAAATGGCAAAATGAAGGTAGAATTGGCGGTTATGAAGACGGCACATTCAAACCAGACAGAGCAATTACAAGAGCAGAATTTGTAAGACTGTTAAATAGTGCAGCACCAACAGCATTTACTTCTAGTGCATCTATTAACTTTAGTGATGTAAAAGAAAGTGACTGGTTCTATGCTGATGTAGCAAAAGCAGTAGGCGGCAGAGTAGCAAGTGGTTTTGAAGATGGTACATTCAGACCAGGCGAAACAGTAACAAGAATGCAAGCAGCTGTATTTATTTGCAATGCAAAAGGTTTAACACCAAATGAAGCAGCAGCAAATAACTTTACAGATGCAGCTTCTATACCAGCATGGGCAAAAGGTGCAGTAGGAGCAGCAGTTGCAGCAGGTTACTTAAGCGGTTACCCTGATGGTAGCTTTGGTGGTAGCAAAGGCATGACAAGAGCAGAAGCTGTTTCTACATTAGATAGAGTATTAGGTGGCGGCAGCACAACAACTACACCATCAGGTGAAATCGATACAACTGACAGAGATAACACTAGCACAGAAGACAACAGAACAGCTGAAGCTGGTAACATGGTATGGACTAGCGGCGGTGGTGGCGGCGGAAGCAGCAAAGGTTCTAGCTCTTCTAGCTCTAGCGACAAAGACAAAAAAACACACAATGTAACTATTCGTTCTCAAAAAGAAGCAAATGACTACAGCGGCAAAACATTGACAGGTACTACAGCAATTTATGTTGATGGTAGTGGTATTGATTTGCAAGATATTAAATTCAAAGGCGATGTTGATATTTATGCAGATGATACAGCAACAGCAGCAGCTTACATAGGAGAAGATACTGCAGTAGCAGCAGAAAGTAGTACAGTTGATATTTATTTTGAGGGTAAAACAAGTGTAAGCGGACAAATCACAGTAATTAGAAACAACGTAGCAGGTGCAGACAAAGTGGTTATCAGAACACGTACACCAAGAGCATTGAGTGCATCTGTATTAGCAAAAGTAGCAACGAAAATTGTTGGTTTTGAACTGAATAAAGTAGAAGCACAAGCACCTGTTGAAATTGCAGAAGGAGCAAAAGTAAATACAGTAGAAGCTGGAGATAATGCTGTTGTAGAAGTAGCAGCAGATGCTTCTGTTGATAAAGTAGATGTAACAGGTGACGCAAAAGATATTGTATTAAAAGGCGAAGGTAGCACAGATGTTAGTGTAAAAAGTGGTGCATCTGCACAGAATATCGTTGTAGATAGTGCAGAAGCAACTGTTGAACTCAAAGGTGATGCAAAAGTAAGCAATGTACTTTTAACAGGTGACGCAACAGCAGCAGTAAAAGTAAATGAAAATGCAAAAGTAGAAAATGTAGCAGTAAGCGATAGTGCAAGTGCTGACGTTGCTGTAAAAGATAGTGCTGCAGTAGGAAAAGTAGAACTTTCTGACACAGCTATAGCTAAAGTAGATGTTGCAGCAGATGCAAAAGTGGATACTATTACATCTTCTTCTACAGCAAAAGGTTCAGAAGTTACAGGTGAAGGTACTGTAAATAAAATTGAGGCTACAGTACCTGGTACAATAGACACATCTAATGCTGGAGAAAATATACCTAATGTAGAACAGAAAGAAGAAGAACCATCTACACCAGCAACAGTAACAATTACAGCAGCAGATGTAAAAGGAATAACATTAGATACACCAGTAGCAGGTGAAACTGCTAAATTAAAAGGAGTGCCTACAGGCGTAAAAGTAGCAGCAGAAAAATGGTCAGCTGTAAGCACATCAGCAACAGCAGATGAAACTACAACAAAACAATATGAAGCAGCAATTACATTAACACCAGAAACAGGTTATATTTTTGATGCAGAAGTTAAAGTAGAAGACCTTACTGGTTTAAAAGATGTTATAGTTGCTGATACTGCAACAGCAAGTGCTACAGAAATTAAATTTATTGTAAAAGCAGATATAGAAGATAGTGGTACTGTAACACCACCACAAGATAAAACACCAGCTTCTATTATATTCACATCATCAGCTGTAGACCCAACACAGCCATTAAATCAGGGTTCAGCAATACGTATATTTGCAGATGTAAAAAATGCAGCTGGCGAACAGTTGTCTTGGAGCGATATAACAGGTTTTGACTGGATTATTACAGATGGTGAAGGTCAAGAGATTAATATAGCAGATAAAACAAAAGTAGAAATTAAAAAAGAACTTTTAGAAGAGGGTCAGTCTGTAACGATTAAAAATGTAGCTGCTGAAGAAGGTTATGTTGTTAATGTATCTGCGAAAATAGAGGGTGTTACTTTGAAGGAAGTAAGTACTATGGAAATTACTATGACAACAACACCAGCAGAACTTTATGCAATTAGAGTAGTACCAGAAACGTCAAAGAATAAAACAAAAAATTTCAGACCAAATGATACAGTAACATTTACATTAGAAGGAAGAACTTTAGATAACGCAATTATGGATATTCCTGATGGAGGAACATATAAATGGTCAACTACAGACACAAATTACTCTACAGAATTTAATACAATAACTACTCCAACAGCTTCACTTACTATTTCTGCTGATGACGCTGGATTAACAGCAGGAACAACAACAACAAAAGATATTACAGTAACAGCAGAATGGACACCAAAAGATGGAACTGAAAGTGATAAGAAAACTGGAGATGCGACTATCAAAGCTGAACCAGCAGCAGTAGCGAAAACATTAACAGACATTACAGCAGAAGGTGGAATAAAAGAAGGCGAAGTAGTAACAGTAGCAAAAGGTGGAAAATTAACACTTACTACTACTGTAAAAGACCAATATGGTGAACCAATAAAAGATGCCACAGTAAATTGGAGTGTAGCAGCTACAGATGCTGGAACATTTTCAGCTGCATCATCTACGACAGATGAAAGTGGTGTAGCTACGACTGACTTTACAGCAAAAGATGCTGAAGTAGCTAGTGCAACAATTACAGCAGCAATTAAAGATGTGACTGGTTCAGATGTAACACTTGGTATTAAAGTAAGCGAAGAAAATATACCAGTAACAGTTGAAAAAGCAACATTAGAGAAAGCTGCAAATGCACCTACAAGTATTGTTTCTGTAACAGATGGTACTATTACAGTAGCAGAAAATACAGAAGTTTCTGTAATGACACTAACAAACTTTACAGTAAAAGTTAAAGACGTAGCACTTACAGATACTGTAGGTATAGCTACAATTAAAGTAACTGATAATACAGGCACAGAAAAAACAACAGGAAATTTAGTAGCAGGCGACAAAGTGACTGTAACTGTTACAAAAGATGGTAAAAAAGTTGCAGAGGGTGTTTATACAATCGCTTTAGATAATGATACCAACAAAACAATTTCATCAATTGCAGACATCACACTTAACGAAACTCATATACCAGTAGGAGGAAAAGCTGTACCTACTACTGCACAAACAGTAACAGGAACTGGTTATACAGCAACTGTTACATATGAAGAAAGCGAAAATACTGATAATTTTGCTGATGTAGATGGTACAAAATACTTCAAACCTGGCACAGCATATGTAGCTATAGTTACAATAACACCAAATGCTGATGAAGGTTATAGTTTTGCAGATAATTTTACTAACACATTTAAAGTAAAACTTGGTGCAGATGATGAAGGAACTGAAGTGAGTTTAGCTGATGGAACAGATGGTGTTAAAACAGGAACTGCTACATTCGCAGCTACAGAAGCAGCTACAGCAGAAATTACTACAACACCAACTGACTTAACAGGAACAACAACAGCAAAATTTGAAGAAACAATTACCATTGAATTAACAGGCGATGCTTTTAAAGCTGTTGCTGCTGATACTGCTATTACTAATTTGTTTGAAATTACAGATTTACCATCAGGTTTTACAGCTACAGTAAATGAAGTAACAGCAGCAGCTAATACAGCAGTGATTAAAATTGTAAGTGATAGCGAAACTCCAGCTGAATTAACAAAAACAAATGCTATTACAGTGAAAGTATTGGCAGCTGCTTTAATAAGTGAAAAATCAAACATTGAAATAACAGATAGTTTCACAATTGAAATAATACAAGAATAATAAAAACAAAAAAATTGCATAAACTCAAAAAATAATATAGTTAGTGTTTAAAATAGAAGTGTCCGAAAAACATTGATATAGGGACATCAATGTTAATTATTAAGAAGTACAAATATCTATAAAACAATGTGTATGCCCCTAAAAGCAGAGGGGCAGCACTATTGTTTTGGCTCTGTTCTTAATTGTAAGAACAGAGCTTTTTTATTATACAAATCAAATCATTTTTAGAAATATTTTTTCATAAACTGAGAAAGCAAGTATTAATATAGTAGAAAAAGCTGTCCATTTTTTTACTATATTATATGAAAATAGAAATAAAATAATAAAAAACATAACAATTATATTGTACATTTATAACAGAAATATTGTTAAAATTGTATTTAATTACTAACATTTTGACAAAAAACAAAAAAGTTTTTAAAACATTAGTATCTATTAACAGAAAAAAATAAGAAATGTAGTTTATTAAATTTGTAATTTGTGGTATACTAGAAAAGTAAAAGGCATAGCAAAATATGCCAAATACAGTTTTTTTAAAAGAGGAGGAATTTAAAAATGGTAAAAGTAGGTATTAATGGTTTTGGACGTATTGGTAGACTTGTTTTCCGTGCATCTTTAAGCAGAACAGATTTGGAAGTTGTTGCAGTAAATGACCCTATGATTGATTTGGATTATATGGTTTATATGCTCAAATATGACTCTGCTCATGGCCGTTTTGATGGCGAAGTTGGAACAAAAGACGGAAAATTAGTAGTAAATGGAAAAGAAGTAACTGTATTTAGCTGCATGGACCCTAAAGAAATTCCTTGGGCATCTGCTGGTGCTGAATATGTTGTAGAATCTACTGGTTTGTTCACAACAACAGACAAAGCTTCTGCTCACTTTACAGGCGGAGCTAAAAAAGTTGTTATCTCTGCTCCATCTTCTGATGCTCCTATGTTTGTAATGGGTGTAAATAACGACAAATATAGCAAAGATATGACAGTTGTTTCTAATGCTTCTTGTACAACAAACTGCCTTGCTCCTTTAACAAAAGTTATCAATGATAAATTTGGTGTAGTAGAAGGCCTTATGACAACAGTTCATTCCACAACAGCTACACAAAAAACAGTTGACGGCCCATCTAAAAAAGATTGGAGAGGTGGACGTGCTGCATCTGCAAATATTATTCCATCTTCTACAGGTGCTGCAAAAGCAGTTGGTAAAGTTATACCTGAATTAAATGGTAAATTGACAGGTATGTCTTTCCGTGTTCCTACAATTGATGTTTCTGTTGTTGACTTAACATGTCGTCTTGCAAAACCAGCAACATATGAAGAAATTAAAGCTGCTGTAAAAGAAGCTGCTGAAGGCCCAATGAAAGGCATTTTGGATTACACAGAAGACGATGTTGTATCTAGCGATTTCTTAGGCGATGCTCATACATCTATATTTGATGCAAAAGCAGGTATTGCTTTAAATGACAATTTTGTAAAATTAGTTTCTTGGTATGACAATGAATGGGGTTACAGCAACAAAGTTGTAGACTTAATTCAACATATGGCTAAAGTAGACGCTCAATAATTTTTAAAAATAAAAACACCTTATCTATTTGATAAGGTGTTTTTTTCATTCTTCGGTTTAGTTTTTACAGTAGCAATTGTCCAATATCCTTTTAATTTTTTGACGAATGATATAATTTCTGGTTTTTCATCTTTTTCTAAATTGGCTAATTTTTCATATTCCCTCTTTGACAATGTCTGCCATAGAGCATACTGCTTTTTATATAATTCAGCAGAAAGAGGATTTATTTGGCACCATTGGTTCATTTTTTTATTGTAATATTGTTGCAAACTCCTATATTTTTTATAATAAACATCTTTCTTTTTTTCTTTTTTAAAATTTTTTTCTACACAATTCTGAGAACAAAAAAGAGCGTCTATTCTTTTGCTAGTAAAGCAAGTTTGACATTGAGGACATATTTTAAAAGGTGGTAATACACAACATTCTACAAATTTTTGATATTCTATCAATTCTACAATAAGTGCTTCATGTAATGTATTTACATCATATACTTGTATAAAGCCAATAGAAGGCTCATACTCATAATGAATAGAAAATGATAATTTGTTTTTTTGGCTACTGTTTAATTCATACAATATAGGCAATTTTTGAAAAGAAGAAAAAGCATTGACATTACTTTGTAAATGCAAATTTTGAGAAAGTATTTTTATTGTTTCAAAGAGTAATGTATGCAGTTGCTCTATTTGCTTCTCTGTTGTACTAAAAATTTCTTTATTAAAAAGCAATTCTTTTTTATTTACAAAATGTAATATGGTATCTCCTAAATTTGTAGAATAAATACGTGGCAAAAAAAGTTTTTCTTGATATGATATAATAGGCATTTGCATATTGTTTTGATAAATGGAAATATACATAAAATATCACCTCACTGTAATATATTGTTTAACTATATTATAGTGTAATGAAGTAAAATAATCAACAATATTATTACAATAATAAATATTTTTTATCATTGTAGAAATCAGTATTTTTTCTATAAAAAAGCATTTGTGCATCATATTTTCAACATGATACACAAATGTTCTATTAGTATTATTTTTACTTATTACTATTTATTTTTTAATAGAAAATTGATATGTAGTTTTATGCTCATAAATATCACCTGCTTTTAATATAGGTTTTTCAAAATTGTCTACGTTAATAGCATTTGGAAAATACTGTGTTTCTAAACAAAAACCACAACGATGAGATAATATTACATTATTTTTGCCCACATTAGAACCATCTAAAAAATTGGCAGTATAAAATTGTACTCCAGGTAATGTTGTTGTCATATCCATTTGTATACCAGTTGTTTCAACATAAACAGAGGCAGCGATAGAGGAGTTATTTAATATCCAATTATGGTCATATCCCTTACCAAAACGAATTTGTTCATAGTTTGTATTATTGATATTTTTGCCAATAGGAGTAGGTGTTGTAAAATCCATAGGAGTACCTTTTACAGAAGCAATTTCACCGTGAGGAATAGACTCAGCGTCTGCTTTTGTAAAACTGTCTGCATTAAGTGTTAAAATGTGGCTGAGCACATCACCACTGTCATAACCTCCTAAATTAAAATAACAATGGTTTGTTAATGCACAAAGTGTATCTTTGTCTGTTGTAGCTTTATGAAGTATTGTAAGTTTATTGTTTTGGTCAAATGTATATGTTACAGTAACTGTTAACGCACCAGGATAACCTTCTTCTCCGTCAGGACTGACATATGTAAATATAATGCTGTCGTTTTCCTCTTTTGACTTCCAAACTTTTTTATCAAAACCAATTTTTCCACCGTGTAAGTGATTTTTGCCATCATTGGAATAAAGATTATATGTTTTTCCATTAAGTGTAAAAGCAGAGTTTCCAATTCTATTACATACACGACCTACTGTTGCACCTATATAAGCAGTTTTTGTTTCATAATCTTCTATGGTATCATATCCTAATGATACATCACGTAGTATACTATTTTTATCGGGAACACATATAGAATGAATACGTGCACCATAGTCCAAAAATTCTACATAAGCATTTTCCTTTCCATATAGTCTATAACAATATACTGTTTCACCAGACGCTGTTTCACCAAATAATTTTTTTTCTAAAGCCATAATAATTACCTCCTTATTTTTATTTAAAAATAGAAAAATAAACTATTTTATAATGTTTAATATTTAGAAGGTTTTAATGAATAACTTTCTGTAAGCATATCAAAATCTTCTTCATCAAAATCTTCTGTTGCTGTTTCAGCAGCATATTCTTGTAAAAGAATTATCAGTCCTAATAATCTTAGTGGGTCTTGTTCTGTGTATATTTTCCCATCTTTTTGTGCAGACCACATAAAGTCATCAAAATATATTTTATCTTTTTCATTTGTATTACTAATATAGACTTCATATCCCCATTTCATTAATAAATTGATACTTTTATTATACTTATTGTATATTTTAACATAATCCATATTTTTTTAATCCTCCTCATATTCTGTTTCACTTAACTGTAATAAATAACGATGGGGAACGGCTTCTCTTTGCTTCCAATTTTGACCATATTTTTCTATAATGGTTAAAAGACCTAATAATCTTACAGGGCTTGTTTCTAAATAAGTTTTCCCATTTTTTTTAGCATAATAATACATATGGTCATCTAAATATTCTGTTTCTGTTACTGCTGAAACAGTATAACCCCATTCATATATTTTTTTAAGTGCATAATTTTGTGTATTTCCAGCATCAGTAATATTGACATTTATCATATTTTTACCTACTTTCTCCAAAACTCAAAAATCAATTCTTTCATAATAATCTTCTTTTATTACCTCACCAGATTTCCAATCAGGTAATATTTGCATTAAACCTAATACTGCTAATATATCATCTGATACTAATCTATCATAAATTTTTCTTTCATCATCAATATATTTTATTGCCTCCCAGTGAATATAGCCATTATCATAGGGACACATGGAAACAATATAGTTATTTTCTTGTAATATTTGTATTGCCATACTCCAATAATCGAAATCTTTATTTTTTGCCGACATAGTTTATTACCCCTTTCAATTATTCCTCTACCATACGATAGCCAACACCAATTTCTGTAAAAATATATTGAGGTTCTGCAGGATTTTTTTCTATTTTTCTGCGAATATTTGCCATATTTACTCTCAAAATTTGATTATCCTTTACTGCATAAGGCCCCCAAAGTTCTGCAATAATTTGGTCATAAGTCAATACTCTGCCTTGACTTTTTGCCAAAAGAGAAACAATTTTAAATTCAATTTGTGTTAAATGTACTTCCTTACCATCTATTATAACAAGACGTTTTCCAAAATCAATAGAGAGTCCTTTTACAGAAAATTTATCATTTTGTACGATATTGTTTGAGGCATGACGTATTGCTGTGCGTATTCTTGCTAAAAGCTCTGATGTGCCAAAGGGCTTTGTAATATAGTCATCAGCACCTGTATCTAATGCTTCTACTTTTTCTTCTTCATTTACACGAGCAGAAACTATAATAACAGGAATACCAGACCATTGTCTTAATTGCTTTAATATTTCTAGGCCATCTATATCAGGTAGTCCTAAATCTAATAATATCACATCAGGACAATGTGAGGCAATCATGGAAAGTGCTTCTTTTCCATTAGAACAAAGTAATGTGGTATAACCATTTGCTTTTAATGTTGTTGCTATAAAATTACTGATAGAAATTTCATCTTCTACAATTAAAACTTTAAATTTATTCGCCATTAATATCTTCTCCTTTTGGTAATGAAAAACGGAATGTTGCACCGCCATCTGTATTATTTTCTGCTGAAATCGTTCCATTATGAGCTAAAATAATAGATTTACAAATAGAAAGACCTATACCAAGTCCACGAGTGGAGTCACCTGTTTTTTCAATAGATACACCATCAAATATATGGTCTATTTCATACGGATTTAAGCCAATACCATTATCTTTAATAGAAAAAATGGCTTCCTTTTGTGTATAAACTACAGTAAGTAATATTGGTTTTGTGCTATGAGAATGATAAATTGCATTTTCAAGCAAATTAATAAGTACCTGCATAATTAACGTTGCATCCATAGGAACCATTATAAATTCTTCTGGAACAGTTACTTTTACTTGACAATCAGGAAATCTTTTTTTCATTTTTACTATTGTTGCTGATACAATTTCTTCTATAGCTTCATACTGTTTTTTTATAACAGCATGTTCATTGTTAATTCGAGTGACTGCTAATAAATTTTCTACCATATGTATTAACCATTGTGCATCTTGTATAATATCATTTAGTAATTTTTGTGATGATTGTTTCGATAATGTATCATTATTTTCTAAAAGAGTAGTTGCAGAAAATACAATACAAGTTAAGGGTGTCCTTAAATCATGAGAAACAGCACGCAATAAGTTACTTCTCATTTTTTCTTTTTCTGTTTCTACTAATATTTTTTGTTGTTTTTCAAAAAGATTTTGTCTTTCTATTGCTAGTATTAACTGAGATGTCATAATACCTAAAAAATTTAATGCTTCTGGCTGTTTAAAATGTTCATTTTCAAATAAAAGGCCAATAACGCCAAAAACAGTATCATCTGTGCAAATAGGTAAATAAGTACCTTTTGCTTCTTTTTGATAAGGTGTTCCTGCTCCTGCACCATTTGCAGAAGTATAACAATATTGTGCTGCATTTTGTTCTGCTTGTTGTTCAAATAAAGTATTATGATGAGGCATAAGTGATTTAATACCATAATTTTTATCTGACAAGGGATTTCCGAAATAAATAATTACACTACAACCATAGAAATTACTAAAATAGTCAAGTGTTAGCGTTCTAATATTATCCATACCTGTTGCAGTTAAAAGTCTTTTTGTAATATCATGCAAAGACTCTGCTTGTTTTTCTCTTGTAGCAGAAATAAGAACTTGTTTTTTAATTTTAACAGTAAGTGTACTAATAATAGAAGATATTACAAGCATACTTAAAAATGCAAGAGGATAACCTGCCAATAAAAAATTAAAAGCATAATAAGGATAGGTAAAAAAGTAATTCACACTAAAAATACCTAAAAAAGAGGAAAAAATACCCCAAATATAACCAGAAGTGACAACAGAAATTAATGCGACTGCAAGAATATAAACACTAAAAACATTATCTTTTATTGCAGAAACATTAACTAATATCAAAGCAAGAAGTGTTGCAATCAAAAAAATAAATACTGTTTTTAAAAAATCAGAAAACAATATGACAATATTAATATGTTTTAAAATACATTTTTTCATATTTTTGAACCTACCTAATCGTTATTTATAATTTATTATAACGTAGTAATGTAGTAATGAAAATAACTTTTTGATTGCAAACTAAAAAAACTTTTGCTATAATGTATCATGTATTTTTGAAAGAAGCACTATAAAAACCATAGGTATTATATTTTTACACAAGAGTGAAGGAGTGGAACAATGAAAAAAGTACCTTTTATTACACAACAACAAGCAAAAGAATTAATAGAAAAATATCCTACACCATTTCATCTCTATGACGAAAAAGGCATTAGAGAAAATGCTAGAAAAGTGAAACAAGCGTTTTCTTGGAATAAAGGTTTTAAGGAGTATTTTGCAGTAAAAGCAACACCAAATCCAGTATTGCTTCAAATTTTAAAAGAAGAAGGCTGTGGTGCAGATTGTTCCTCTTATACAGAATTACTCTTATCTGAAGCAGTAGGTGTTACTGGTTCAGATATTATGTTTTCTTCTAATATGACACCAGCAGAAGATTATGTTTTAGCAAAAAAATTAGGTGCAATTATCAATTTAGATGACATCACTCATATTGATTTTTTAGAAAAAGTAGCAGGTATTCCAGAAACAATATGTTGCCGTTTTAATCCTGGCGGATTGTTCCAAATCAATAACGATATTATGGATACACCAGGAGAATCTAAATATGGTTTTACAAGAGAACAAATGACAGAAGGTTTTTTAAAATTGAAACAAAAGGGAGTAAAATATTTTGGTATACACGCTTTTTTAGCAAGCAATACTGTTGCAAATGAATATTATCCTGAACTAGCCAAAATATTGTTTCAAACAGCGGTAGAATTAAAACAGGAAACAGGTGCAGACATTCGATTTATCAATCTTTCTGGAGGAGTTGGCGTGCCTTATAGACCAGACCAACAGCCAAATGATATTATGGCAATAGGAGAAGGTGTCAGAAAAGTATATGAACAGATATTAGTGCCTGCTGGTATGGGAGATGTTGCGATATTTACAGAAATGGGACGCTTTATGTTAGCACCTTATGGTTGTCTTGTTACAACAGCAATACATGAAAAACATACTTATAAAGAATACATTGGATTAGATGCTTGTGCAGCAAATTTAATGCGTCCAGCGATGTATGGAGCATATCATCATATTAATGTATTAGGAAAAGAAAATGATGAATGTGACCATAGATATGATGTTGTGGGCGGTCTTTGTGAAAACAATGATAAATTTGCTATTGACCGTATGTTACCTAAAATTGATATGGGTGACATTTTAGTAATTCATGATACAGGAGCACATGGTTTTTCTATGGGATATAATTATAATGGTAAATTACGTTCAGCAGAGGTACTTTTAAAACAAGATGGTACAAGCCAACTTATTAGAAGAGCAGAAACGCCACAGGATTATTTTGCGACATTTGATTTTATGGATTTGTTCCAAAAATAAATTTAATATAAAATTGAAATGAAATAAGGAATTTTTAAATGCTTGTATCTATGTTGTTACAAGCATTTTTTATAAGAAATTGATAAAGAGGTAATTCATTATGAAAAAGTACATTTTAATTGTAATGGTAGTTATCTGTTATATTTTTTGTGCTTGTCAACATCAGACAAATACTATACAAGATATGGCACAAATACAGATGTTTGCTATGGATACTTTTATTGATTTAAAAGCAAAAGGAAAAAATGGACAACAAGCACTTTTAAAGGTAGAAAAAGAGATAAACCATTTAGAACAATTGCTTTCTACTACATTGGAAAGAAGTGAAGTGTATGCTATCAATCAAAATGCAGGGGTATCTCCTGTGACGGTAACGGAAGATACATTTTATTTGATACAAAAAGCAAAACAATATTATGAATTTACAGAAGGAGCTTTTGATATTACAATCGCACCAGTAGTAAAAGCGTGGGGATTTACAGAAGAAGAAAAAAGAGTACCTTCTCAACAAGAAATACAACAAAAATTAGAACTAGCAGACCAGAATAAGCTGCATATTGATACAGAAAATAATACAATATTTTTAGAAAAAAAAGATATGGCTATTGATTTAGGTGGTATTGCAAAAGGTTATGCTTCTGATAAAGTAAATGAAATATTAAAACAAGAAGGTATAACATCAGCGGTAATTTCTTTAGGTGGAAATATTTCTGCTATTGGAAAAAAAGAAGATGGTTCTAAGTGGAAAGTGGCAGTACAAGACCCTTTAAATGAGCAAGGATTTGCAGGTGTTTTAGAAGTGGAAGACACTTGTGTAGTTACGTCTGGTGTATATCAGCGTTTTTTTGAACAAAATGGAAAAAGATATCACCATATTATTGATACAAAAACAGGAAAACCAGCAGAAACAGGATTACTATCTGTAACTATTATATGCGAAAGTGGTACTATGGCAGATATGCTTTCTACTTCTCTTATGGTAGCGGGACTAGAAAAAGGAAGTGAATTATGGAGGCAATTTCAAAATTTTGGTGCTATATTTATTACAGAACAAAAAGAAATTTATATTACAGAAGACATTGCTTGTTTATTTACATTAGATGAAAATGCAGCATACGAAATTTCTGTTATAAAAAAATGATATTATACTAATATACAATATAAAAATACTTGTATAATAATATAGTTTATGTAATAATTTATATAATAATAAAATTTCAGAATAAAGGGAGTGTGGATATGCAAAATAAAGATGTAGAAACAGAACAATTAAGAGGAAACATTTTAGATTATATTTATGCGGGTGCATTTTCAGGAATGTCTGCTATGATATTAGAAGAAAGTGAAGTAAAAAATGCTTCTTATGAAGAGTTACAAACAATAGCAGAAAGATATGGCATCAGATAAATTAAAAAATATTGTATGCTTGATAAAAAGTGTACAATATTTTTTTATGTATTTTTTACTTCTAAAATAATTATTTTGTAAAAATATGACGAATTGTATTGACGTTTCTATAAATATAGTATATGATAATAATACTATATTTATAGTTTTAAAATAATTTACATATTATTATCAAGAAATAAAAAAGGAGTAAAAATAATGAAAAAATTAAAAAATTTTTTAAACAGAAAAGATATTGAAATTTCTGTAAAACGTTATGGTATTGATGCACTAAGTGCTATGGCACAAGGACTATTTTGTTCTTTACTGATAGGAACAATATTAAACACATTAGGAACACAAATGAATATTTCTTGTTTAACTACAACAGTTGCTACAGTAAATGGAGTAGATTATACTGTAGGAGCATTAGCGTCTGCTATGAGTGGTGCAGCTATGGCAGTAGCAATAGGATATGCATTACATTGTCCACCATTAGTGTTATTTTCTCTTATTACAGTAGGATTTGCGTCAAATATTTTGGGAGGAGCAGGAGGACCTTTAGCAGTTTATTTTATTGCTGTTATTTCATCTGAATTTGGAAAAATGGTGTCAAAAGAAACAAAAATTGATATATTAATAACGCCACTTGTAACGATTGCAACTGGTATTACAGCATCTGCATTTTTAGCACCAATTTTGGGAAATGCTGCATTGAAAATAGGAGAGTTGATTATGTTAGCAACAAATTTACAACCATTTTTAATGGGCATTATAGTTTCTGTGTTAATGGGAATTGCGTTAACATTGCCTATTTCTTCTGCAGCAATTTGTGCAGCATTTGGTTTAACTGGTCTTGCTGGAGGTGCAGCGGTAGCAGGTTGTTGTGCTCAAATGGTAGGTTTTGCAGTAATATCTTTTCCAGAAAATAAATTTGGAGGTTTAGTATCACAAGGAATAGGTACTTCTATGCTTCAAATGGGCAATATTATTAAAAATCCTAAAATATGGATTGCACCTATATTAACATCTGCTATTACTGGCCCTATAGCAACTTGTGTGTTCCATATGGAAATGAATGGAACAGCAGTATCTTCTGGTATGGGAACTTGTGGTTTTGTAGGACAAATTGGTGTATATACTGGTTGGGTAAATGATATTGCACAAGGATTAAAAACAGCAATTACAATGCAGGACTGGATAGGATTGTTTATGATTTCATTTATATTGCCTGCAACACTATGTCCTATTATTAATATGATATTGCAAAAAATGGACTGGGTAAAAAAGGGAGATATGAAACTTTCTTAATAATAGAAATAAAGTCAAAGGTATAGAAAAAATACTTTTGACTTTTATTTTTGTATTAATAAAGTGGTACTATATAAATACTTATTTTATTTAAAAGCAATAAAAACATTTAACCTATTTTTATAGCTACATTTAGTATTATTTTTGCTCCCTATATATAAGCTTCTAAATATTCAAGTTTATTGTTTTTACTATTTAATATAATGATACTTCCTTTTAATTTACTATATAGTTTTAATGTTTCTATGTTAGATATAAGTATCTAAATAGTATTTATGATAATAATTTTTAATATTTCTTCTATACATAAGGTTTTAATATTATTAATTTTCCTCATGTGAGAAGTCCATTTTGTTTACAATATTACACCATGCTTCTTCATCAATTTCTTCATTATGAAATAATTTTGTTTTATCATCATCTGTAATTTTTTTAATCACACGACAAGGATTTCCAGCAGCAAATGACCAATCAGGAATATTTTTTGTAACAACACTACCAGCACCTATTACAACATTATTTCCAATGTGTACACCAGGACAAATCACTGTATTACCTCCTAACCACACATTATGCCCTATTATAATTTGTTTTCCGTATTCGTAAAAAGAATTTCGAGTAACAGGGTGAATAGGGTGACCTGCTGTATATATAGATACATTAGGTGCCATGAAACAGTTATCACCAATGATTACTTTTGCTACATCTAATATTGTACAGTTATAATTTGCAAAAAAATTTTTACCAACTTCTATATTTTTACCATAATCACAATAAAATGGTGGATTGACAAAAGCATTTTCTGATTTTCCAAATAAATCTTTTATCATTTCTGATATAGTATCGAAATCAGAACGGTCTGCAAAATTTAATTTTTGTAATTTTTGTCTGCAAATTTTTTGTTCTTCTATAATATTTTTGTCTGTAATATATGCCATTTGAGCTTGTCTGCGTTGTTGATTTGTCATGATTTTACCTCCTGATATAATATATTTTGTTTTTATCATATAATATTATGATTGTGATTTCTATAAAAATATTTTATAATAATATAACAATATTCTATAATAACAATATATTTTAAAATTTAATTTTAAAAAAAGGTGATACTATGAATACTATTTGTATAGATAATATAAATGAAAAAGATTATTCTGAAAAAATAAATTACAATAAAAAAGAATATCCTGTTTCTATTCATAAAACATTTTTATCACAGTATCCTAACTACTCCTGTATCAGTCATTGGCATGAGGATTTAGAATTTATTTTGATATTATCTGGTCATATGAATTATAATATTAATGGTACTATCATAAATATAACGGAACAGAATGGAATATTAGTAAATAGTCGACAGTTTCATTATGGTTATTCCTATGATTTTACAGAATGTGAATTTATATGTATTCTTTTTAATCCCTTATTACTATGTATAAATGAATATTTTGAAAGTACATATGTCAATACTATTATTAAAAATACAAAACAACCTTATTACATGTTTTATTCCTCTATAACATGGCAAAAACAGATATTAGATATTTTAAAAATGATTTATATACAAAGTGAGAGAAGCTTTGACATATTAGAAATACAATATAATATATTTTCACTTTGGAAAATATTATATAAAAATTTTCCAAAAATAGAAAACAATAATATTAAGCCGAATAGGCAAATAACAAGTATGAAAAAGATGATTACATTTATTAAAAACCATTATAATGAAAATATATCTCTTGATATGATTGCAAATGCTGGAAATATTTGCAAAAGTAATTGTTCTATATTATTTCACAAATATGTTTGTCAAACTCCCATGTCTTATTTAACAAAGTATAGATTAAATCAGTCTATTAATTTACTTTTTCATACAGATATGTCTATTACAGAAATCAGTTATGAAGTTGGTTTTAATAGTACAAGTTATTATTCTGAAATGTTTAAAAAATATTATCAATGTACTCCAAGAGAATATTTAAAAATATATAATACAAAACGAGAAATAATAATATAAAAATGAAAACATCAGTCTACTTGCTGATGTTTTTTCTATGTAAAAGCAATATTTAGAGTGATGAAATAAAGTGATTGTGCAAATTGCACAGAAAATAAAAATTAAGAAATAGATATAAAATTTTGAAAAATGTTGATATTAAGGGAAAAAATAGATGTTGACTATGAAAATGTACAAAAAACAAGAGCAGAAAGTGAAAATTTTTTGAAAATGCTATATAAAACGTGTTATTTGTAAAAGGAAAAAATATAAAAAAACGTTGAAAATTAGGTAATACAAGCAAAAAAAATTGTAAAAAAGTATACTTTTTGAGAATTTTTCCCTAAGTATAAAGTAATACAAATTTTATAGATTTTTATGCTTATACTATAACACAATTTATTTAAAATGTCCAAAAAAATTTTTAAAAATTAAAGTAATTGAAAAAAAGTTATTTTCTCAAAAAGTATACCTTTTGGGACAAAGGAATAATACTAAAAATATAGATTTTTAGGAGAGAAAAGGGAGGGAGGGGAAGTGAATTATATCAACGTTTATTATCAATATTAAGGAGGAGTTTAAGAAATGAAGAAGTATCAAGCAGTAGCATTTTTGCTGTCAACAGCTATGACAGTAAGCAGTGTAGCTCCTGTATTTGGAGCATCTAATGACATTTTTGGCCACTGGGCAGAATTTACAATTACAAAATGGCAAAATGAAGGTAGAATTGGCGGTTATGAAGACGGCACATTCAAACCAGACAGAGCAATTACAAGAGCAGAATTTGTAAGACTGTTAAATAGTGCAGCACCAACAGCATTTACTTCTAGTGCATCTATTAACTTTAGTGATGTAAAAGAAAGTGACTGGTTCTATGCTGATGTAGCAAAAGCAGTAGGTGGCAGAGTAGCAAGTGGTTTTGAAGATGGTACATTCAGACCAGGCGAAACAGTAACAAGAATGCAAGCAGCTGTATTTATTTGCAATGCAAAAGGTTTAACACCAAATGAAGCAGCAGCAAATAACTTTACAGATGCAGCTTCTATACCAGCATGGGCAAAAGGTGCAGTAGGAGCAGCAGTTGCAGCAGGTTACTTAAGCGGTTACCCTGATGGTAGCTTTGGTGGTAGCAAAGGCATGACAAGAGCAGAAGCTGTTTCTACATTAGATAGAGTATTAGGCGGCGGAAGCACAAACACACCATCAGGTGAAATTGACACAACTGATAGAGATAACACTAGCACAGAAGATAACAGAACAGCGGAAGCTGGTAACATGGTATGGACTAGCGGCGGTGGCGGCGGAAGCAGCAAAGGTTCTAGCTCTTCTAGCTCTAGCGACAAAGACAAAAAAACACACAATGTAACTATTCGTTCTCAAAAAGAAGCAAATGACTACAGCGGCAAAACATTGACAGGTACTACAGCAATTTATGTTGATGGTAGTGGTATTGATTTGCAAGATATTAAATTCAAAGGCGATGTTGATATTTATGCAGATGATACAGCAACAGCAGCAGCTTACATAGGAGAAGATACTGCAGTAGCAGCAGCAAGTAGTACAGTTGATATTTATTTTGAGGGTAAAACAAGTGTAAGCGGACAAATCACAGTAATTAGAAACAACGTAGCAGGTGCAGATAAAGTAGTAATTAGAACACGTACACCAAGAGCATTAAGTGCATCTGTATTAGCAAAAGTAGCAACGAAAATTGTTGGTTTTGAACTGAATAAAGTAGAAGCACAAGCACCTGTTGAAATTGCAGAAGGAGCAAAAGTAAATACAGTAGAAGCTGGAGATAATGCTGTTGTAGAAGTAGCAGCAGATGCTTCTGTTGATAAAGTAGATGTAACAGGTGACGCAAAAGACATCGTATTGAATGGCGAAGGTAGTACAGATGTTACTGTAAAAAACGGTGCAACAGTAGAAAATGTAAAAGTAAATGACAATGTAGCAGCAAACATTGAGTTGGAAGGCGATGCAGCAGTAACAAACACTGTATCAGTTAACGGCAATGCAAGTGCAGATGTAAAAGTAAATGACAATGCGAAAATAGAAAATGTATCTGTTAGTGATAGTGCAAATGCAGATGTAGCAGTAGCAGACAAAGCAACTGTAAACAAAGTAGAACTCAGTGATACAGCAACAGCAAAAGTTGATGTAGCACCAGAAGCAAAAGTTGATACAATTACATCTACATCATCAGGTAAAACAGAAGTAAGTGGCGAAGGAACTGTTGACAAAATAGAAGCAACAAACCCAGATACAATAGATACTTCTAATGCTGGAGAAAATATACCTGATGTAGAACAGAAAGAAGACAATGTTGTATCTACAGAAGTTAAAGTAACAGCGATTGAAATAACAGCTACTAAAAAAGTTGATGGTAAAGATGTAGTAGTAGAAAAAGGTGCTGAAGTTTCGAGAGGTGATGTAATAACTATGGCAGCAAAAGTAACACCAACAAACGCAACAAATCAAAAAGTGAATTGGGCTGTTACAACAGGTGGCAATATGGCTCAAATTGACGGTAATGGTACATTGAAGATAAAACCAGCAGCACGAGAAGCAGGTTTAAAAATTACTGTAACTGCAACAGCAACAGACGGCTCAAATATTTCAAGTGAATTTTCAGTAAGTGTAGTAAATGAAGGAGAACCAGAAAAAGAGGTATCTTCTGTTGCAGTAAAAACACCACCTGCTAAGGTAGAATATGTAGCAGGAGAAAAACTTGATTTAGCTGGATTGGTTATTACAGTAACTTATGCAGATAGTACTACAGCAGAAATTGCAGCTGCTAATTTTGCAGCTGAGGGTGTTACTACAAGCCCTGCAAATGATGCAGTTTTAACAGATACTGACAAAACAGTTACAATAACTGTAGGTGGAAAAACTGCAACAGTTAATTTAACTGTAACTGCTCCTAGTACAGATGTAGAGAAATTAGCAGCAGATAAGGCATTAATAGAAGCAGGCACATATGAAATACCAGTAGCAAGTCAAACAAACCAAGAAACAAAAACAGCATGGGTACAGGCTGCAGTTGATAAATTAATTAAATATGGAACAACAGCAGTTGTAAGTTTTGCAGATGGAAAATATAGTGTTGCTTTAACATGTGGAAATGAAACAGGTACAGCAGCAATTACTGTAACTGAAGTGGTAGCTGTAACAGGCATTACTATAGCAGCAGCTGGTAATGCTACAACAGTAGAAGCAGGTAAAACTTTACAATTTACAGAGACAGTAACTCCAGATACTGCTACAAATAAAGCTGTTACTTGGACTGCTACTGATGCTAGTGGTAATGCAATTGAAGGTGTTACTATTTCAGAAAGTGGCTTATTGAGTGTAGCAGCTACTGTAGGAAAGGATACTGCAATTCAAGTAAAAGCTACTTCTGTAGGTACTCCTACTGTATCTTCTGATGCAACTACTATTACTGTAACAGAAGCTAGTAATCCTGTAGCTGTAACAGGTATTACTATAGAAGCAGCTGATAATGCTACAACAGTAGAAGCAGGTGGAACTTTACAATTTACAGAGACAGTAACTCCAGATACTGCTACAAATAAAGCTGTTACTTGGACTGCTACTGATGCTAGTGGTAATGCAATTGAAGGTGTTACTATTTCAGAAAGTGGCTTATTGAGTGTAGCAGCTACTGTAGGAAAGGATACTGCAATTCAAGTAAAAGCTACTTCTGTAGGTACTCCTACTGTATCTTCTGATGCAACTACTATTACTGTAACAGAAGCTAGTAATCCTGTAGCTGTAACAGGTATTACTATAGAAGCAGCTGATAATGCTACAACAGTAGAAGCAGGTGGAACTTTACAATTTACAAAGACAGTAACTCCAGATACTGCTACAAATAAAGCTGTTACTTGGACTGCTACTGATGCTAGTGGTAATGCAATTGAAGGTGTTACTATTTCAGAAAGTGGCTTATTGAGTGTAGCAGCTACTGTAGGAAAGGATACTGCAATTCAAGTAAAAGCTACTTCTGTAGGTACTCCTACTGTATCTTCTGATGCAACTACTATTACTGTAACAGAAGCTAGTAATCCTGTAGCTGTAACAGGTATTACTATAGAAGCAGCTGATAATGCTACAACAATAGAAGCAGGTGGAACTTTACAATTTACAGAAACAGTAACTCCAGATACTGCTACAAATAAAGCTGTTACTTGGACTGCTACTGATGCTAGTGGTAATGCAATTGAAGGTGTTACTATTTCAGAAAGTGGCTTATTGAGTGTAGCAGCTACTGTAGGAAAGGATACTGCAATTCAAGTAAAAGCTACTTCTGTAGGTACTCCTACTGTGTCTTCTACTGCAATTAATATTACTGTAACAGAAGCTAGTAATGGTTAAGCATAACAACCCAAGCAATCGAACTGTATAGGCGGTTGATTGATATATAATTAGTAGTAGGTTTTGGCACGAGCCTGCACAACTGCTACTGCATAGGCAGAAGTGCAAAAGTCTAAAGTTGCCGCTTTAGAACATACTATTCTAATTAGAGAGAAAAAGAATAGTACAGTGCTTTAATAAAAATAAACAAAAAAATAATAAAATGATTTGTCCCAATGTTATAGAAAATTGAGCGGAAAAAAAATAATGCTTTTGCCCAAGCATTGGAAAAGAGGTATCAAAATGATACCTCTTTTTAATGTTTTGAAATAATTTACAATATTTACTATAACACACTTATTTTTTGACATAATTTGACGATATCACAATTATAACAAAAGAGAAGTAAATAAGGGAAGGTAGTGAAAATAAATATTAACTTTTGACAAAAATATAGTGATATTTGGAGGGGATTTTTATGATAGCAATTTCAAACAACGCCGCTATTTCAGCAAACTATCGTTTAACACAATTTTCTTATGCTAATACAATGAATACAAAATATGTTAGTAATGGCAGCGGTAATTGTGGGGGCGTTTTAAATACAACATCAATTTTTGCTTCTAACAATGACTACACTAAAAAAGATGCTATTATGAAACAATGGAATTTAAAAGGGAGTTTTAATATTTATGAAGAGGTAAGTGTTGACAAATTGCAACACCCTGACCCTAGTGATGAGGTTTTACAGCAATTCGAAAAGGAACTTCAAACAAATGGTATTCAAAAAGATATAAATTGGTCTTCATTATCATTTGATTTTATGGGCATTGGTTTTGATGCGAATAAACCAGCTTATACCATAAAAGAAGATGATTTTAATAGAAAAGTAGATTATTTGGCTTCTCGTTATGCTGCTGTAGAATATAAAATTAAAAATACAACTTCTGGAGATGTACAACAACAGCAGCTTGAAAAATTGCAACAAGTTTACCAAAAAGCAGCAGATAGTATTGCAGAAGGTTATGCTGGCATAGTTGGTTCTTATTTGGAACAAAAAGGCATCAGTGGGGAAACAGAAAAAATACGTACTTCAGTATTAAGTGGCATAAAAACAAAAATAGAACAATACCGTGAGGTTTTAACAGAAGATACTACATCAACTACATTGAAGCAGATAGAAAATACAGAAGATAAATGGCTTTTAGATGATGATGCTTATATTGCTTCTATATTGCGTCAAAATAGTGCAGATAGCACAACAACAGCATCACAAAAAGAAAATTCACCACAATATACATTAAAAGATTTAGAAGCATTAGGACAATATGTTTCTTCTCTTTCTGATATAGAAAAACCAAGTAATATGGAAAGTAATGTGTTTAAAATGGACGAAGCACATATTGGCTTTGATTTTGCTATGCTTGCTATGAAAACAGATATTTTATTAAAAGAGGATATGCTTAGTGATGCCATGTCAAAAACGATACAAAAAGTAATGAATAATTTTATGAATGATTTTTTAGATAGTATGGATAAAAATCTAAGTGAAAAAAGAAAGGAAAATGCTGTAGAAGGGGACAATATAGGTTTTTCTGCTTTAAACAGAGATGTAGTGTGGGACGTATATAATCAAACAATGCAGCACTATCATCAAAGTGACGATATTTTACAGGCAATGATAAAAGGTGCAGAGTATGGTGCAGAAAAGGCTTCTTCTCAATCTATATATGGTGCTTATCGTTATAAAAATAATGCTTCTTATTGGTTGAATTTTTTTGAAAAAGATACCACAAACAGCTATTTAAACGGCTATAAAGACACAGATACTACATTTCAAAAATATTTTGCTGGTCTGGTAGATTTTGAAAAAAGTTTAGTCAATGAAAAAGCAATTCATATGAATATGTCATTGCAGTCTGTAGAACACTATACAACAACAAAAGGTAATTTATTTACAAAAAATGCTTAATCATATAACATAATTAATATAAAAAGACTTAGGAATGTTCCTAAGTCTTTTTGTGTGTCATGTTAGATTTCTGTTTCTGTGTCGCTGCTGTCAGAGTTTTCTTTTGAATTAGTATCTTCTTTTGTATTAGCAACGTCATTTACATCAGTGTCATTTTTCACATCAGCAACGTCATTTGCATCAGTGTCATCTTTCACATCAGCAACATCATTTGTATCAGTGTCATCTTTCACGTCAGCAACGTCATTTGTATCAGTGTCATCTTTCACATCAGCAACATCATTTGTGTCAGTATCGTTAGTGCTATCAGTGTTATCTGTTGTATCAGCGTCACTAGCACTATCAGAAGTATCATTTGTGTCAGTATCGCTAGTGTTATCGGAGTTATCTTTTACATCAGCATTACTAGTGCTATTAGAATTGTCTTTTACCTCAGTACTGTTACTGCTGCTATTGCTTACAGTGCTATTGCTTGGTTTTATAAAATTACTTACTGCTTTTGTAACTGTGTTACTAGGATTAACGTTTTCATCAGGGGTAGGTTCAGGCTCTGGATTTGGTTCAGGCTCTGACTCAGGTGTTTGGTAGTCGCTACCAATTTGAAATTCATAACTTAAAATACCGCTACCTTCAGGAAGTAATGGCAATATAATTTCATATGTTCCTTCTGGAATTAATGTTGGTGAACCTGACATAGGTGAATTAAAGTTTAATATCATTCCTTTAATATCTGCATTAGGATTTTCTGGGTCTGCTTCTCCTGATATATATGATGACATAACTTTTTCATCTTCAAAACCAACAATTTGTATATTTTCATCATCAATAGGAATTTCCATTATATCCATTAGCTTATCAAAATATAAATAGATTTGCTGATAGTCATAATAAGCACCCTCTACAAATACTACTTTTATCTCTGTAATCTTCACTGGACTATTATCGGGATTAGTATCGTCTGGATTATCAGGGTCAGTTGCTGTTGGATAAGTTTCTATTAGTTTACCACAAACTAAATTTCCTTGTCTTTGTCCTGATGGTAATTCTGTAGCATAACAAAATCTTTGCCCTGCTGTTGCTGGAATATTTTCTAAAGTTACATAAACACTAGCTTTTAATTCTACAGGTGTACCATTTTCATAAACATCATCTGGGCTTTTTGTTGCAATATTATCAAAATCGTAGTCGTCATTATTATAAAGTTTATAATAAAGAACACCATCTTTGTCTGGTTTAAATTTTACATTGATTTTATCTTCACCAACACGCTCTATAGAAAGACTTGTTTTTAAATCTGGTACTTTAGTATCAAAATAAAATTTATTTTGTACTTTTGTTCCATTTGAAAATGTAACGTGCATAGTTAATGTGTTTCCATCATTTGGAACATATCCTACTTGTGAATATACATTATATGTTTTATCATCTATTTTTTGTACTCTACCTAAATGTAAATTGGCCTGAGCAGGACAAGTTAATTCAAAATTCTTTAATTCAAGCTTTTCTTTTACAGCTTTATCAAATGTTACTGTATACCAATAATTTTCGTCCCATAAGCCACCTTTTTCATTGAAATGTGGTACAACACTTTCTATTTCATAACTTTCTGACTCAGATGGATTACTAGGTTTTGTAGGTGGTTTTGGCTTTGCAGGAGCCTCTGCACTAATAGCAATTTGTTTTACTGGTGTTATTCTATCATCAACATCTACTGCCACATAATATAGTGTGTAAGCAGTATCTTTTTCTAATCCTGAAATATTTACTTTATTTAATCCAACTGACATATTACTTGTTGTGCCTGATGATATTAATTGTTCTGCTGATGGTTGTGTTCCATCTGGTAAAACACTTCTTGCAGAGACTTTTTCTCCTGCTTCATTTTCATAAGCTGCTAATACAGGAGTATTTTTTACTAAACCATAATATAATGTACCTGGCATATCAGAAACATAATAAAATTCTGCTGCTGTTTCGCTTGTTCTCTTTGTTTCAGTAGATGTCAATTCAGCACAGTCATATTTTACAACAAAGTCTTTATCAACATATTTTCCATCTATTGTTACCTGCAAGTTATAAGTATTATCTTTATAATATGTTGTTGTTATATCATAAACTTTATTATCTTTTGTTCTAACATTGAGTATTGTCATATTAGAGCCGCCACCTGTACAAATGATACTAAAATCACTTTGTTTTAAAGGCTGTTTTGTTGCATCGCTCAATGTTACTCTAACAAGACTGTTGCTTACTGACTCTACATTTTTAATTGTAATTTTTTTCTGTGTTGTGCTACCGCTGGAACTTCCGCCAGAGCTTCCACCACCAGATGGTCTACTTCCGCTTCCGCCACTAGAAGAAGGCTTATTTCCGCTGCTGGAAGAAGATGTCTTATTACTTGAATTACCTGCTGAAGAAGATGTTTTTGTTTGTGTGCCACCTTTTACAGTTTGACCATTTACTTTTGCTTGTGCTACAGTTTGAGCTACAGTTACATTAGTATTTGGTGTTTCTACAGAAACATTTTCCCCAGCAATTTGTACATTTTCGACTTTACCTGTACCTTTTACAACAGTATTTGCACCATTTGCAGTAATATTTACATTTTTTACTGTTGCTGTGCCTTCTGTTTGTAAATTAGCTTTTGCAGAAACTTCCATTGTTTCTATTGCTCCTCTTACTGTAACATCTGTTGGAGCAGATACAGTAACTGTATTGAAGTTTCCTTCTAATATAGATGATGTAGTGACATTTGTTTTTGTAACATTACTGCTTTCTGTCAATACTCTTACAGGTGCTGCTTTTTTTTCAATAGAAAGATTACTTACATTAGAATTTTTTAATTTTACAGTATGAATACCTCCACCTCTTACAATAAGAGAGCCTTTTACTGTAATATTTTCTAATGTAACGTCCCCTTCACCTATACCTTCTGCTAATATCAAATCTTTATCTATTACTGTATTTTCTAGTGTAACATTAGGAGTATTGATAATGACATCTTTTCCATTGCTAGAAGCACTTGTTGTATTTTCTGTTATAACATTATCTATAGAACTACTTAACAATGTTACTACTTCCGCACGAGAAATAGGGTCATTAGGGTGAAATGCTCCATCAGTAGAACCACTGACATAGCCATTTTGTTTCATGCCTAATATATATCCTTTTGCTTGACTTGAAATTTGTGCATCATCTGTAAAATTTGTACTACCTTCTACAGGTGCAATACCTAATGCTTTTGCTAACATAACAACAGCGTCTTGTCTTGCCATAGCTTCTTTTGGTCTTACTAAACCACTTGTTTCTGCTAATACTCCTGCTTTTGCCGCTTTTAGTATAGGCTCTGTGTAAAATGCTTGGTCTAGGTCTGAAAATGTATTTTGCTGTTTTTGTGTGTAATACATAATTCTATCCAGTATTACAGCCATTTCTCCTCTTGTTATGATGTCATTTGGGCGAAATAAGTCATTATAACCACTCAACACATTTCTATCACTCCATGTCATGATAGCACTTTCTGCCCAATGACCTCCTATGTCTGTGTAATTGCTTGCCCATGCAGTTGTAGTGGAAGATACCATTGCTCCTGCTAATAGGTAAGCTACCCATTTTTTCATAATAAATCACTCCTTTAATATAATGTAAAATAAAATATAGTAAAATATTACAATATTTACTCAAATTGTCAATTAAATCAAAGTAATAATACTACTTGATACTGTAAGGAAAAACTACGTTTTCCTTACAAAAACAGGCTCAGCCTGTTTTTGTATAAGTGTTCTATCATTGCCCACAAAAAACAATAATATAGCACCTGATGTTTGACAATCTGAGTAAAATATTACAATTACCACTGACTATATTTCAAAATGTGAACAATATTTTACATAGTAAATTGGGCATATTTATATACTTATTGTATAATTTATTTTTATTTTTGACAATAATAATATCGTATTTTTATGTATAAAAATAACGATTTATTAAAAAATTTTTTAATAATTTTATTTTATTTTTTAATATTTGTATAAAAATTGTGTATTAAAAATGTATACAAATAAAAACAATGTAAATTATAAACTTTTTTATAAAAATTACGATAATTATATGAAACAAGAATTTTTACTGTTTTGTGAAACAAAATTGAAACTATATTATAAAGGAGTTATATATTTATGATAAATGATGTGTTTTTAAATAGGGTAATTGATTTAAAATCAAAAATAGATAAAGAAAAAAGTTTTAATGATGGTATGAAGGCTGGTGCGAAAAATCAAAAAATAGAAATATTGATTACAATGTATAATAAAGGTTATGAATTGCAAGAAATATCAAGTGTAGTTAATATGACAGTAACTGATGTAAACAAAATAATAAAAGAATATGAATTAAGAAAAAAGTCAGGAGTAAATGTAATGCCAGTAAAGATTTAAAATATATACATTGATAATGTTTCAAATATTTACAAATATAAAAAGTAGCAAATCTATGTAAAATGAATATAATGCCACCAGTTTATTTGGTGGTATTAATTTATATATTAAATAAATATGCTTTCAATTTTAAATCTATTTTCTTTTACTTTATTTTAATTTTATTAGTTGTCTAAATTTTGTGTTATTTTTTATTAAAATTGATATTTTTTGAATTTTTCTTATAATTTTTAAATATTATTACTTTGTATAATTTGCAAATATTGTATAAAATATATTTTTATGTTATAATTTTTTAAATCATAGTAATAATAAAGGAGAGAAAATAAAATGCCAATCAATAATAATATAATGATTGATACACTCATAGAAAAAATAAAACAAACAAATAATCCTACTGTGGTAGGGTTAGACCCTCGTTTAGAATATATTCCTAATTTTATAAAACAAAAAGCGTATGACAAATTTGAAAAAACACCTGCTGGTGCTATGGAAGCATTTTGGCAGTTTAATAAGGCAATTATAGATGCTACATATGATATAATACCTGCTGTAAAGCCACAAATTGCTATGTATGAACAATACGGGGCAGAGGGAATTGCTTGTTATATTAAAACAATTGCTTATGCAAAAAAAATGGGACTTGTTGTAATTGGAGATATTAAAAGAAGTGATATAGCTTCTACAGCAGAAGCTTATTCTGATGGACACATTGGCAAAGTGAAAGTAGATAAAAAGGAATTTGAAATTTATAAAGAAGACTTTATTACATTAAATCCTTATCTTGGTTGGGACTCTATAGAACCTTATATTGAAAATTGTAAAAATTATGAGAGAGGAATATTTGTATTAGTGAAGACTTCTAATAAAAATAGTGGACAGTTACAAGATTTAGATATAGGTGGTATCAAATTATATGAAAGGGTAGGGGAGTTAACAGAACAATGGGGTATTTCTTTAAGAGGAAAATATGGGTATTCTTCTGTAGGTGCTGTTGTTGGTGCAACACATTCAAAACAGGCAAAAGAATTAAGAGAAAGATTACCTCATACGTTTTTTTTAGTACCAGGTTATGGAGCACAAGGTGGTACAGCAGAAGACTTATCTGTTTGTTTTGATAAGAATGGAATTGGTGCTATTGTAAATTCTTCTCGTGGCATTATTGCAGCATATAAAAATGAAAAATATAGTAATAATTTTTCAGAACAAGATTTTGCACAGGCATCTCGACAAGCTGTAATAGATATGCGTAATGACTTAAATCGTGTACGATAAAGGGGAAATAAAATGAAAAAAATAGAACAAGCAACAATAATAAAAAATGAATGTTATATAAATAATATTTATAATATGGTACTTTTTGCACCAGAAATTGCAAATTTAGCCAAAGCAGGACAATTTATTAATATATATACAGGAAGAAGTGAAATGATTTTACCTCGTCCTATTAGTTTATGTGAAATTAATAAAAAGGAAGGAACGCTTCGTTTATTATATCAAGTAGTGGGAAAAGGAACACAATATTTTAGTACATTAAAAGAGAAAAGTAACATTAAAATTTTAGGAGCTTTAGGGAATGGATTTTCTATTGATAAAAGTTGTAATAATCACGTTTTAATAGGAGGAGGTATTGGAGCACCACCTATGCTAGAATTAGCGAAAACATTACAAGGAAATGTACATATTTTTGTTGGTGCGAAATCAACTCCTATACTTGTAGAGGAATTTCAAAAAATAGGAGCAAATGTTACTGTGGCAACAGACGATGGAAGTCATGGTATACATGGCACTGTATTAGATGCTATACAAAAAGAACAACCAAAAGCTGATATGATATATTCGTGTGGCCCTAAAGTAATGTTAAAAGCTGTTTCTGAGTGGGCTGAGCAAGTAAAGATACCAATACAAGTATCTATGGAAGAAAGAATGGCTTGTGGTATTGGAGCATGTGTAGGCTGTGCAATTAAAATAAAAAAGAAAGATGCAAACGATTGGGAAAATTTAAAAGTTTGTAAAGATGGCCCTGTATTTTGGGGAAATGAAATAATTTGGAATGAATAATAATTTTTTTATTAATTTTATTTTATGGTAATTTATATCAAAAAAATACAAATTATGTTATTTTTGGCTCTATTTTTATTTACTGAAAAATAGAGCCATTTTTATTATTATAAAACCCGCTTTGTTAAGCGGGTTTTAATTAAAAATCTTTATTATTTTTTGTTTAAGTGAAATACACTAATAAGATGCTTTAAAACTTTTGATTGTTCACTAAGTTGTTGACTAGTAGCAGCACTTTCTTCAGCAGTAGCTGAATTTGTCTGTACTACACTTGAAATCTGATTGATTTGTTGTTGCACTTGAGAAATAGAGTCTGCTTCTTCACGAGAATTATTTGCTATAATACCAACTGTATTTATAATATTATTAGTGTCAGACACTACAGAGGAAAGCTGTTCTGCAGTTTCATTTGCAATTTTTGTACCATTTTTTACTGCTAAAACAGAACGTTCTATTAACATTGTAGTAGATTTAGAAGCATCTGCACTTTTTTCGGCTAAATTTCTTACTTCATTTGCCACAACAGCAAACCCTTTTCCAGCAGCACCAGCACGAGCTGCCTCTACAGAAGCATTTAATGCAAGTATATTTGTTTGAAAAGCAATATCTTCAATCGTTTTAATAATTTTTCCAATTTCATTGGAACTATCATTAATTTCTTCTATTGCTTGTATCATTTTTTTCATTTTTTGGTTACTTTCTTCTATTTGAATACCGATTTCATTTGCTTGTTTATTAGCAAATTCGGCATTTTTAGCACTTTCTTCTATATGACTAGAAATATTAGTGATTGTTCCTTCTAAATCTTCTATAGCACTTGCTTGTTCCACCGCTCCTTGACTTAATGAGTTAGCAGCGATTGCCATTTGCTCTGAGCCACTTGAAACCTGGTCAGCACTTTCTACAATTTGAGTCATAGTACTGTTTAAACGTTCTATAATATCATTTAATGACTGTTTTATAGAAATAAAATCTCCTATATAATTTTGTGCAGTAGCTATTGTTAAATTGCCTTTTGATAGTTCTTCCAATACAGTAGAAATTTCTCCTATGTAATCTTTTAAACGAATTCTTGTACTTTCAAAGCTATGAGCTAATATACCAATTTCGTCATGAGACTGTGTATTCAAATCTTTTTGTTCAAAATTCAATTCTCCTCGTTCCATTGTTTTTGCTACATCTGTCAATTTAGAAAGAGGATAAGAAACAGCACGCTTTAAATAAACTGTCAATATCATAATACTAATTAAAATTAGAATAAAACCAGTAATACAAGCAATTATAATTGTAATATTGAGATGTGCTTTAGCTTTTGTTTCAGGAATACCAGCAAATATAGTGCCTTGTGTTCCATCTGAATATGTAATAGGAATATAAGAACAGACGTGTTTGATACCAACTATATCAGTTGGACCAACATAAGGCTGTCTTTGTTTTATTACAGTATCAATCACTTCAGAAGCCATTTTTGTCCCTGTAACACGTTTTCCATTTTGTTCAACAGTAGTATACGCTCTCACATCACCGTCAAAAATAGTAAATTCATAACCTGTTTGTTTTTTTAAATCGTCTAATAATTTTGTTTTGTCTTCAATATCTGGTGAATTTTCTAAATAATAGGCAAGCATATTTGTTCCACCAATACATTCGTTTTGAAGCATTTCCATAGAAAGATTACGAGACATAAATGTACATAATCCAACAATAATTATAATGTTAATCACTAACATCCATGCTACTAATTTTCCAGCTTTATAGCCTATTCTCTGTATTTTATTTTCTTTTTTCTGAAAATAGCTCATTTTTTTCCCCCCCTATAGTATGAGTTACTCTCCACATCATCAGATGTTTAAAATTGATAAAATAATGTGTTTAGATTTTGACTTTTACTGCAACAAAACAATAAAACCACTAGTATATATATTATATGATTTTATACAAAATTACAAGGATAAAGTTTATTAATCTTACACAATTTTTATAAGTATTAAACTGTAAATTTAGTAAATTTCGTTTTTTAAAAATTCAATAATTATACAATGGGGTAGGGGACTAATATTATATCATAAAAAATGCTCTGTTCTAGAGTTAACAAGAACAGAGCTGAAACAATATATATTATCCTCTCCTCATTAGAGGAGCAGCAATAGAACAATATATTTGTTTTATATGTAGCATTTACTCTCGGGACAATGTAAATGCTTTGTGTGAGTAGCTTTATATTATAGGGCAAAGCTATTACCTTATCAATGTTTTGTTTTTTTAAGAAAATTTTTGTATCAATGTTTCACCATTTGGACACGAACCATTATAGTATGGTTTTATTATTCTGTAACTTCTGCACTTACTTGAATTACTAAATTTCCACTTGCATCTACTTCTACATTGCTTACTGTCACACCAGTACCAACATTAATACTATCAAAAACATTTGCTGTTTCATCAAAAACATAGCCTGTAGTTGGTGTCAATGTAATTGTTGCATAATATGTGGTACCTGTTGCAAAGCTTCCAGCATCACTTCCATTAACTGAAGTTTCTTTCCACTTAGGAGTTCCACTTAAAGTAGTATTGGTAGCTTCTGTTACATTAACTGTAGCATCACTGTCACTTGATGTTGGTACTGTTACAGCTAAATCTCCTAAATCATCTGCTCCTATTTTACCCAAAACAGTTACTTCAATATCTTTTGTAACGGGGTCTGTAGTTGGGAACTGATTTGCATCAGTATCTGTTATAGTTACTGCTGTTGATGGAATTTCTACAGTAAATGTTTCAGTTCCTTTTACTGTGTTTGTATCAGCTGTAAATGTTACTGTAATAGTAGAACCTGTTCCTGTTACTACTGCTTTTAATGCTGTTGTTGTACTAGCACCTGTACCTAATTCAGTATTACCAACTTTTACTTTTATATCAGCAATATTAGCATCTTTAACTGTTGCACCTGTTAATTCTATTGTGTATGCTTTTGTTCCAGCTGTTCCTGCTACAAGTTTAACAGTAGCATCTGCTTCTTCTGCATCACCTATTGTTATATCTGTTTTTGTTGATCCACCTTTTGTAGCAACAGTTACTGCAATATCTTTTGAAAGTCCTGCTGTTGGATATTGGTGTGTATCAGCTATAGTCAATGCTGTTTCTGGAATGTCTATTGTAAATGTTTCATTTCCTGCTACTGTACTTGCATCAGCTGTAAATGTTACTGTAATAGTAGAACCTGTTCCTGTTACTGCTGCTTTTAATGCTGTTGTTGTACTAGCATCTGTACCTAATTCAGTATTACCAACTTTTACTTTTATATCAGCAATATTAGCATCTTTAACTGTTGCACCTGTTAATTCTATTGTGTATGCTTTTGTTCCAGCTGTTCCTGCTTTAAGTTCTCCAGCACCTGCTACTGCATCTGCTGCTGTTACATCTGTTTTTATTGATCCTGTTTGTACTGTATATGCTACTTTAAATACGAACTCGTCTGCAGTACCAGAAACTTTTTCTGCTTCTGCAGCACCTTCTACTGTAGAAATAGTAGTGTTAAGAGCATAACCTTCTGCTGGTGCAAAAGTAAGTACTAAGTAAATTGTATCATTTTCTGCAAAACTATTTATATCTGAACCTTGCTCATCTTTCCAAGCACCATTTACAGTATATCCAGTATCTCCAGTTTTAACATCAAGATCTGCAATCAAATCAGCTAATGTTGCTCCTTCTTTTACATCTGCTGCTTCTGGAAGGCCTGTTACACCTATCGCTATTACTTTCTTACCATCTTGTGCTGCTACAGCATCTTCAAAAGTTTTTTGTGCTGCTGTTAAATTTTCTATTGCTTCATTTATTGCTGTATCGTCTGTACTGTTATTGTCTATTAAAGTTTGTGCCGCATCAATTACAGCTTTAAAATCAGCTTTTTGTTCTGTTGTTGCCCATTTTGTACCTACTGCTACATCTTTACCATTTCCACTTGTACTTAGTTGTGTATCGTCATGTAATGTTTTTGCAGTAGGAACCATTGCTTTTAATGCGTCTAAACCTGCTAGTTTACCAAGTTCTTTTGCATCTTCAAAAGTTTTTTGTGCTGCTGTTAAGTCACTTACTGCTGTATCTACTTCAGCTTGTGTTGCATCAGTTTTAGCAGCTACATTTTGTGCGGTTGTAATTGCGTTTTCAAAAACAGTCATAACTTCTTTTGTTACCCAGTATTGGTTTGGTGCTACATCAGAACCATCATCAGCGTCAGTTGTTATTACAGCTCCTTTTGCTTCTGTTGCAGCTGTAATTGCAGCAGTTAACTCTGTTTTGTCTACTCCTGGTGTTTCATCTGCTGCTTTTACTGTTACAGTTGCTGTAGCTGTTACAGTACCTGCTTTAGCTGTTACTGTAACTGTTCCTGCTGGTGCATTTGCAGGTATTGTTAATGTAGCTTTTGCTTTATCTGTATCATTTGCTGCAATAGTAGCACCTTTTACTGTTCCTACTTCTACAGACCATTCTATTGTAGCGTCTGCTGCAAATCCTGTTGCTGTAAATGCAACTGTTTGATCTTTTGCACTTGCTGTAATTTCTTTTGTTTCTGGTGTAATTTTTGCTGTTTCTTCTACTGGTGGTTCTGGGTCTGGTGTAGGATCTGGTGTAGGTTCAACTGGTTTTTCAGATACATCAGGGATATTATCACCAGAATTAGAAGTATCTATAGTACTCTTGTCTGTAGCTTCAATTTTGTTTACAGTACCTTCACCTGTAACTTCTGAGCCTTTAGCTGTAGATGTAGATGTAATTGTATCCACTTTTGTATCCGCTGCAACATCTACTTTAGCTGTAGCTGTATCAGAAAGTTCTACTTTTCCTACTGTAGCACTATCTTTTACAGCAACGTCAGCACTTGCACTATCGCTTACTTTTACATTGTCCACTGTAGCGTTTCCGTTTACAGCAACACTTGCTTCTACACTACCATTTACTGCTACATTTTCAACACTTGCACCGTTTCTTACAGCGATATCTGTGCTACCTTCGCCATTCAATACGATGTCTTTTGCATCGCCTGTTACATTCACTTTGTTAACGCCATCTGCATTTTCTGCAACTTCAAGGCTTGCCTCTTTACCTAATTCTACTGTGCCTACACTTGCACCTTCTGCTACTTCCAATGGAGCAGTTGCTTCAGCACTGTCTATAGTAAAGTTTTTGATTGCAGTTGCAACTTTTGCCATAACAGTTGCAGCTAATTTTCTTGGAGTGCTTGTTGTGATTACTACTTGAGAACTTGGGACATTGTTTTCTACTACTGTAATAATACCACTTACACTTGTTTTTCCTTCAAAGAAAATGTTAATTTTTGCAGTATATGCTGCAGCTACTGCCACATCACTATCAGCATAAGCACTTGCTACTACTGCATCGCTTTGTACTTTAATATCAACATCACCTTTAAATCTAATGTCATTTAATTTCAAGCCGTTATCTGGATAAATTGTTGTAGTACCTGTCAATGTTTTACCTTCGTAGTCATCTGCATCAGATTGAGAACGAATAGTTACATTGTGTGTTTTTTTGTCTTTGTCGCTAGAACTGGAGGAGCTAGAACCTTTGCTGCTTCCGCCGCCACCACCGCCGCTAGTCCATACCATGTTACCAGCGGCAGCTGTTCTGTTATCTTCTGTGCTAGTGTTATCTCTATCAGTTGTGTCAATTTCACCTGATGGTGTAGTTGTTGTGCTGCCGCCACCTAATACTCTATCTAATGTAGAAACAGCTTCTGCTCTTGTCATGCCTTTGCTACCACCAAAGCTACCATCAGGGTAACCGCTTAAGTAACCTGCTGCAACTGCTGCTCCTACTGCACCTTTTGCCCATGCTGGTATAGAAGCTGCATCTGTAAAGTTATTTGCTGATGCTTCATTTGGTGTTAAACCTTTTGCATTGCAAATAAATACTGCTGCTTGCATTCTTGTTACTGTTTCGCCTGGTCTGAATGTACCATCTTCGAAACCACTTGCTACTCTACCACCTACTACTTTTGCTACATCAGCATAGAACCAGTCACTTTCTTTTACATCACTAAAGTTAATAGATGCACTAGAAGTAAATGCTGTTGGTGCTGCACTATTTAACAATCTTACAAATTCTGCTCTTGTAATTGCTCTGTCTGGTTTGAATGTGCCGTCTTCATAACCGCCAATTCTACCCTCATTTTGCCATTTTGTAATTGTAAACTCTGCCCAGTGGCCAAAAATGTCATTAGATGCTCCAAATACAGGAGCTACACTGCTTACTGTCATTGCTGTTGACAGCAAAAATGCTACTGCTTGATACTTCTTCATTTCTAAAATTCCTCCTTAATAAAAATAAACTTTTTTAGCGTTGTAATAGAGAGTTTGCCCTCCTCTCTTTATGTAATTATAAAAATTTATGTTGTCCCAAAAGGTATACTTTTTGGAGGATTTGCCCTGCTTCCAAAAAGATACATTTGTTATAAATTTTTATGCCTATACTATAACACAATTTATTTAAAATGTCCAAGAAAATTTTTGAAAATTTACAAAAAGTGAAAAAAAACTATTTTCTCAAAAAGTATACTTTTTGGAAATTTATGTCATATAATTCACCAGAATTTCTATGTTTTTTCATATCATTTTTCAATTCAAAATTTTACTTTTTTCTTTAATTTTACTAAAATCTTTTTATTCTTTATATAACAGCATTTTTCAAACTTTTATATTCATTTTAATACTATTTTTTGTATAGTTTGTATAAACATTTCATAATATATATTAAATTATCAATAACTTTAATTTTTGAAAAGTATATAATAATTTTTATTTGAATGTTTTATTGTTGCTAGTAAGTATTATATCGTTTATAATGGAAATAAAATTAAATGGAAGTTGGTGGGGTTATTGAATACTACAGAAAAAGCAATTAATTTATTTCAATATATTAGAGAGGTATATGCTTCAAAAAATAATGTTATGATAGATATAAAAAAAGAAAGTTGGCACCAATTTTTGGACGAAATACCAATACATACTCAATATATAAAATGTCCATTTTTAGATACATCAAATACAGATGATATAGAAAAAAATGTAATATTGGAGGTAATAAAACCAGAATTAGATCCATGTCCAAAAATACCTGCTTATTTAGAACCATGGATATCTTTAGATTGGAAAGTGGCAAGTAATCAATTAACCTTTAAAGACAAAATAATACAAAATGGAAAAACAGTTACTTTTCAAGAGTTTTTTGGTAATGTAGAACATCAAAAGGAACTTTATGATTGGATGCAAAAAAGGGCAGATTGGGTAAAAGATTTGGCAAAACAAAAGAAGCCAGAAAAAGTAGATGAATTTTTTAGAAATTTGTGGAACCAATATGAATTTTTAAAACAGAATTCTCAATCATTTGAATTAATGATAGGACAGGGCATATTAGAATATCAACAAAATGAAAATAATATATTTTATCCTATATTATTAAAAAAAGTGTTAATGACATTTGATATAAAAGATAATGTAATTCGTGTGATAGATACAGATACAAAATCTCAATTAAATGTGAAACTTTTGAAAAATTTAGAAATTATGAATGAAGAAATTATAGAAACATTAGTAAAAGATTTAGATGAAAATAATTATCAACCATTAGATAAAGCAAATACGCGTTATTTTTTAGAAGATTGTCATAAATTATTTGAAGAAGCAGATACAGATTCTTTTTTAGAAAATTTGACGAAACAAATAGGTTCACCTAGTGTATATTATAAAGATATTAAACAAGTAGTTAATACAGAAAATAACATAGTAGTATATAATAGACCTGTTTTATTTATTAGAACAATAGAAAACGACATATTGCAGTCATTAGATGCAGTGATTGATGATATGGAACAAACAGGAAAAGTGCCAGATAATTTATTGGATTTAATGAAAGAAGATGTTGTTTCATCAGAAATAAAAATAGAAAAACCAACACTTTCTGAATTAAAAGGGGAAAGTGAAACAATATTGTTTTCAAAAAAGGCAAGCAAAGAACAAATGGATATTGCTAGAAATATAGAAAAGCATAATACTATATTAGTACAATCACCTCCAGGAACAGAAAAAGCACATATTATAGCAAATTTAACGGAACATTTTTTGTCACAAGGTAAAAAGGTATTAATAACAAGTCCTACACAAAAAACACTTTTAGAAATAAAACAAAAAATTGCAAAAGAATTGCAAGATTTATGTATTTCTAGTTCAGAAAATGATATAACAGAAATAGAACGTTCTATTGACACTATAATAAAATTTAGTTTAAAACATACTTCAGAAGATATGCTTGGAGAAGAAGGAATGCTTCAAAGGCAAAGAAAAGAAATATTGAGTCGCTTGAGTGAAATTAGAAATGAAATATATCATATACAACAAAGAGAATATGAAACAATTACATTAAATGGAGAAAATTATAGTGTAAGAGAGGTAGCGGATTTTGTATGTGAAAATAGAGAAGAGCTGTCTTATATACCTGGAAAAATCACATTACATAAATCACTTCCTGTTTCAAAAGAAGCATTAGAGTTTTTATACCAAACAAATGCTGTTGTTACACAGAAACAAGAGTTGGAATTGGAATTTCATTTACCGGAACCAAGAGATATAATGCCTCCAGAAGCATTTGAAAGTGTTATAACAGAACGAAATGGTTATACAGCGGAATTATTACAACTAAAAAGTAAAGTTAGAAATAGAATTAGTATTGATTTTGAACATAATATTGCTCAGATAGGTGATAGTCCACTTTATACAAGTTTAGATATTGAGAAAGTTAAACAGATAAAAAAAATATTTAGCGAATATAGTATTAGAAAATATTCACAATGGCAATTATCTGCAGTATTTGCAGGGAAAAAGAAAGATAATAGTGAAAAGAAATGGAAAGATTTAATTGAAGCAATTGAAGATGCTTATGATTATCATGATTATAGTGTAGAAAAAACACTTAGAAAAGATGTTGATATTGCTAAGGAATATATTTCTTATAAAAGTATAGAAATATTACAAAAGTTACAGGAAATGCTAAAAAAAGGTAAAAAGATAGGAGGACTTTCATTTTTTATACATAAAGATTGGAAAGAATTATATGAAACTCTTAAAGTAAATGATAAATATATTTCTAAGGCAGATGACTGTGAAGTATTAATAGCAACAATATATATGGAATTAAAAAGAAATGAAATTGAAGAATTATGGATAGAATTGATAGAAGAAGAAGGCGGAGAATTTTTTTATACACTAGGGCTAGAACCTGAAAGAAAAGGAATTGAAGTAGTAGAAAAAATAGAAGAATGTTTAAACTGGTATCAAACAGTATATCAGCCTGTTAAAAATATTGCTTTAGAATGTGGTTTATCACCTGCTTGTTTTGAAATTGCAGATGAAATAAGTTCACCTATAGAAGAAGCAAAATATGATATGGACTTAATTTATAAATTTTTACCTCAATATATTTCTATAGCTGAGTTGTTAGGTATAAAATTATCAAGTCATGTTACTATTGTAGATGAAACAATGGCATTATTACAATCTGAAAAATTTGCAAAATCTAGTATTTGTAATGCAATACTTTCTGCTTTACAAGAGAAAGATATAGAAAAATATCGTAAACATTATGAAGAATTACGTACAGCTCATAATAAGTTTGATGATTATGAAAGAAGAGGACGTATTTTAGAAAAAATTGCAGTTGATGCCTCAGAATGGGCAACTGCAATACAATATCGTACAGGTATACATGGAGCATCTGAATGTCCTGAAAATGTAGAGGGTGCTTGGAATTGGAAACAACTTTCCATTATGCTTAATGACATTATAGAACAGCCTTTTGAACAGTTACGAAAAGAAGAGAGTAGTTTAAGTGCAAAATTACAAAATGTAACTACAAAACTTATAGAAAGTAAAGCTTGGTATTCTATTTTGCTTAATTTAGAAAAGAACAAAAAACAAAAGCAATGTTTACAGCAATGGAAGCAGAGCATTGCATCTGCATCATTAGATAAAGAAGAAATAAAAAAATTGATAGTACAATATCAATATATTGTACCTGCTTGGATTATGTCTACTAATCAAGCTTTAAAGGAATTGGATATAAAACAAAATAAATTTGATATAGCTATTATTGACGAAGCAAATCAATGTGATGTGTCTTCTTTAGCAATGTTTCATGTTGCAAAAAAACTGATTATTATAGGAGATGATGAGCAAATTGGATTATATAGTAATGATGAAAACATAGCGAAAAATGAAAATTTGCTTCATTCATATATGAACGGCGAACTATTAAATGAGCATATTTATAATACAAAATATTCTTTATATGATATTGCAAAAACCACATTTAAGATACTTATGTTAAGGGAACACATTAAATGTATACAAGATATTATTGGATATAATAATCGTTTGTGTTATAATAATAAATTAGAGCTTTTAAGAGATAATTGCAATATTTTTACAAAACCACATGTTATATCACATTATGCAAAAGGAAAATGTGATGATAAAAGGAGAAATATAAAAGAAGCAAGAAATATTGTTGCATTTATGATAGCATGTATGGAACAGCCAGAATATGACAATATGACATTTGGTGCTATTTCACTATTAGGTATAGAACAAGCAAATTTAATTAGACAAATTGCTTTTCAGAAAATTTCACCTGAAACATATGAACACAGAAAAATATTATGTGGCGATGTATGTTGTTTTCAAAATAATGAAAGAGATATTGTGTTTATTTCAATGGTAGATAGTTATGATAAAGAAAACTTTGTAATTTTGCATAAAAATGATACAAATAAATCTACAAAACAAATGTATAATGTAGCGGTTAGCAGAGCAAAAAATCAATTATGGATAGTTCATTCTTTTGATGTTAAACAAGAGTTAGAAATAGATGATATAAGAAGAAATTTAATAGAGTATGCAGAAGGTATAGATAATTTTAAACATAATAATAAAGTAGAAAAGAATTCTTCTTTTGAAACTTCTGTTATAGATGCTTTAGCAAAACAAGGATATTATATTTTAAAACAATATGAAGTAGGAGGATATAGAATTGGCTTAGCAGTTGTTTATGGTGATAAAAAAGTAGCTATAGAATGTGATGGAGAAGAACAACATGAAAAAGAGATACTCTCTAATATGGAAAAAGAAGCAGTGTTAGAAAGAGTAGGATGGAATTTCATACATATTAGAAACAGTGAATATTTTAATAATCCTATAGAAACAATAAAGCATGTAATATCAAGTTTAACACAATTAGGAATTATGCCTGAACAAGATAATACAAATAAAGTGATAGAAGAAGATAAAACACTGTTGCAAAAAATACAAAAAAGAGCTGCTTTTCTAGTACATGAATGGGAAAAAGAAACTAAACAAATATAAGAGAAATAAAGGAAATTCATTTTAAACATAGTAATAGAGCATATAAATATTATATGCTCTATACTTTTAAAACAACAATAAAAAAGTTTTTAGCCAGGCGGATGAACAAACGGCAAAAAGTATGATGGTAGAACAAAATGAAGTAACAGAGGTGTACTGATATGGATGGTTTGTCTCTATGTCGAATGTTCCTTCGTATTCTTCTATCAATTCTCCATTGATGTCATAAACTTTTACCTGTCTGGGAATACCTCCAGAAACATTACTTGTAAAGTCTTTTACTACTCTTTTGCCTTTCTCTGTAGAAGAAATGTACCAGCTAAAACCCATAATGGCTAAAGCAATTACAACCTACAACCACAACCACGATTGCATTAGTGTTATAATGGAACTTATGTATAATAAATGCTGCTATAATAATTGTGATGAAAATAATAAAAATCATAATATAAACCTCCTTAGTTTTTCTTTATCTTAATAGTACACTGAACTATTTTTCATTCTTGCACTTTGTCGTTCTTTCTACCCGATTACACTTATATTACAATAAATATTATATTTAAAAATTGTATTAAATATTTTTTAAAAACCACTTCCCAAAACAAAATTCACAAACTAAAAAACACTAAACCAAAAATACTTTTATAATACACTTAAAAACGAACAAGAAACATTGAATAAAATATATTTATATGCTATAATTTAAAAACTATAGCATATAAAAGGAGAGAAAGTAATGGAAAATGACTTTTCAACATTACATAAAAACATAAAGGAACAAACACTTAAAAAAAATAAAAATTTATCAATAAATATCTCTGGTATTACTATGAAAAATCCAGTTACAACAGCATCAGGAACATTTGGTTCTGGCAAAGAATTTAAAGAATTCATAAATTTAAATAAGTTAGGAGCAATAACAGTAAAGGGTGTTGCAAGCATACCATGGAAAGGAAATGATACGCCACGAATTGCAGAAACATATGGTGGTATGTTAAATTCTGTTGGTCTACAAAATTTAGGAGCAGAATGTTTTATAGAAAATGATATCCCATTTTTACGACAATATGACACTAGAATTATTGTAAATATATGCGGACATACCATAGAACAATATTGTCAAGTAGCAGAAAAATTTTCAAATCAAGACATTGATTTACTAGAATTAAATATTTCTTGTCCAAATGTGACAGAAGGTGGTATTACTTTTGGAACAGATGCTAAAATGGTACAAAAAGTTGTTTCAGAAGTTAAAAAATATGCAAAGCAGCCTTTAATTGTAAAATTAACTCCTAATGTGACAGATATCACAGAAATTGCAAAGGCAGCTGTATATGGAGGAGCAGATGCTTTATCACTTATCAATACATTACAAGGAATGAAAATTGATATTTATAAGAGAAAAGCTGTCTTAGCAAATAAAATAGGGGGTTATTCTGGACCAGCTATTAAACCTGTAGCAGTGCGTATGGTATATCAAGTATCAAAAGCTGTTGATGTACCTATTATTGGAATGGGGGGAATTTCTAATAGCGAAGATGCTATAGAATTTATTATGGCTGGAGCGACAGCAATAGCAGTTGGAACGGCAAATTTCTCTAACCCTATGATTACTATGGAGATAATAGAAGGTATTGAAAAATATATGGAATGTCATAATATAAAAGATATAAAAGATATTAGAGGGATTATAGATTAAATAAAAAGGGGGATTAGTATGTTGACAGATACTAAAAAAGAGTTCATTGAATTTATGATAAAATCAAATGTATTGCGTTTTGGAGAATTTAAAACAAAAAGTGGACGTTTAACACCTTATTTTATAAATACAGGCAATTATAAAACAGGAAATCAAATTGCAAATTTAGGCAAATTTTACGCTAGATTAATAAAAGAAACTTGTGATAATAATTTTGATTGTATGTTTGGTCCTGCATATAAAGGCATTCCTTTAGTAACAACAACAGCAGTTTCTCTTGCAACAGAATATAATATAGATAAACCTTACTTTTTTAATAGAAAAGAAGAAAAAGACCATGGAGAAGGAGGAAACTTAGTTGGTTATCAACCAAAAGATGGAGATAATGTAATTATTATAGAAGACGTTATTACTGCTGGAACAGCAATACGTGAAACGATGCCTGTTTTAAAAAGTGCAGCAAATGTAAACGTTACTGATATGTTTATTTCTGTAAATCGTTGTGAAGTAGGAAAAATTAAAGGAAAAACTGCAATTATGGAAGTAAGCGAAGAATTTGGAATTAGAGTACATTCTATTATTTCTGTAAAAGATATTTATAATTATTTAGAAGAACAAGAAGAATATAGTAATGTATTAGAATTAATGAAGAAATATATGGCTCAATATTGTATTTTAGAATAAAAAAATTTTTTTAAAAGTTTATTTATAAATATCAAAAAATAATAAAAACTTGGAGGAATTTTTTTGAAAATAGATAAAAAAGCAATTCTTGTGATAAGCTTTGGTACAAGCTATATACACACAATGGAAAAAACAATAAAAGTTATTGAAGAAGCAGTAGCACATACTTATACAGACTATAAAGTATATCGTGCTTTTACTAGTCAATTTATTATAAATAAACTTCAAGAGAAAGAGAATATTAAAATTAATACAATAAAAGAAGCTTTAGAAGAAATTATAAAAGAAGGGTATACTACTGTCATTTGTCAGCCAACACATATTATGCCTGGTATAGAATATGAAAAAATGATAAATATGATAAAGCCTTATGAAAAATCAATTAATAATATAATATATGGAACTCCTTTATTATCTTCTTCAAAAGACTATGATAAAGTAGTAAAAGCTATTATAAAGGAGAATTCTTATTTACAAGAAAAAGATATTCTTATTTTAGTAGGACATGGTACAGAGCATTTTGCTGATGCTTCTTATGCTGCATTAGACTATCGTTTTACTGCAAATGGATATAATAATATATTAGTAGGAACGGTAGAAGGATACCCAAATGTAGAAACTATTCTTGAGAAATTAAAAACAAGATACATACATACCATTTATATTACACCATTTATGATTGTGGCAGGTGATCATGCTAATAATGATATTTGTGGAGATGGAGAAAATACATGGAAAACTAAAATACTATCTCAAGGTTATTCTGTCAAAACAATTTTAAAAGGTTTAGGAGAATATGAAGAAATTCGTAATATATTTATAGAGCATATTAAAAGTGCTATAGAAAATAAGTTTTAACTAATACATATTGATATATATTATGTTTATTTCGAAATAACATATTGCTTTTATTGATAAAATATGTTATATTTCTACAAATATATATTTAAGAAAGGAATTATTTATGAAAAAAGAAAATGTTGTGGAAACTTTAAAACAACCAAGAGTTTTAACTGGTGTCGCTATGTTTATTGCTCTTAATGTCATATTAAATTATTTTAATGTTATGATTGGAAATAGTTTAAGAATTGGTATTTCTTTTTTACCTATTGCTGTATGTGGTATGTTATATGGCTCAATGATTGGGGGTATTGCAGGAGCAGTAGGTGATATTGTAGGATTTATTACAAAACCAACAGGAGACGGATATTTCTTTGGCTTTACAATTAGTGCTTTTGTTGTAGGATATTTATTTGGATTGTTACTATATCGTAAGCCAATTACTTTAGTAAGGATTGCAGGGGCAGTATTATTATATACCATTATTATTACTTTAATATTATCTCCATTATGGCTTTCTATTTTATATGGTTCTTCTTTGTTTGTAATTCCACGTATTTATAAAGCAATTTTACAATATCCTATCAATGTGATAATGTTGTATGTTGTAACAAAATGTTTATCACAATATAATATGATTAGTAATCGTATCTATTAGTAATTGAATAAGGAAGTAAATACTTTCAAAGTATTTACTTCCTTATTTTTTTATAATATGTATTTCTTAATATACTTTAAAAATGTCAATTTCTATTTGATAATAGTTTTCTTGAAATTATACTTCAACTATCAATATATCTGTATATAAATAAGTTAATAAATATAATTGACATAAAATTATACTTGTTAATTTATTAAATGATATACATAATTATTTTATATTAGTTCTTGACAAATATTATTAGCTAGTGTAAACTTAATTTATAGTTAGCTATAAATAATATAAATTATATTGAATTTATATTTATAATAATAAAGTAATGAAAATTATCTTTGTATAAAAGGAGATGTTTAATATGCCTTTAATAATGGCTGAAATTGGTGTGATACAATTTATAAAGAAGATTAATGGAAAAGGAGATACAAAACAATTTTTAAAAAATCTAGGGTTTCAGGAAGGAAATGAAATTATAATTATATCTCGAATACATGATAATATTATTGTAAAAATAAAAGAAACTCGTGTTGCTATTGATAAATCTATAGCAAATAAAATTATAGTTTAATAATAAGGAGGAAATGGAATTTGAAAACACTGAGAGATGTAAAAATAGGTGAAACTGTTATTGTACAAAAACTAACAGGAAATAGTGTAATAAAAAGAAGAATTATGGATATGGGAATTACAAAGAATACAGAAATATTCGTTAGAAAAGTAGCACCTTTAGGTGATCCTATAGAAGTAATGGTAAGAGGATACGAGCTTTCATTAAGGAAATCAGATGCAGAAATGATTTTAATTGTATGAGTAAAAAAAGAAAGGAGAAAATAAAATGGCTATTAAAATAGCACTTGCAGGAAATCCAAATTGTGGGAAAACGACTATGTTTAATAATTTAACAGGAAGTTCTCAATATGTGGGAAACTGGCCAGGAGTTACAGTAGAAAAAAAAGAAGGAATACTAAAAGGTCATAAAAATGTTAATATTATCGACTTACCTGGTATTTATTCTCTTTCTCCATACACATTAGAAGAAGTTGTAACAAGGGACTATATTATTTATGAACATCCTGATGTTATATTAAATATAGTAGATGCTTCTAATATTGAAAGAAATCTATATTTAACAACACAGTTATTAGAAATAGGAATACCTGTTGTTATTGCTATGAATATGATGGATATTGTAAAAAAACGCGGTGATATTATTAATATTCAGGAAATAAGTAAAATACTTGGTTGCAAAATTATAGAAACATCTGCATTAAAAGGACAGGGAACAATGGAGGTAGCAAAAGCTGCGTTAGAAGCAGTAGAGCAAGATATGGAACCTGTTAAAGAAGTATTTCAAAAAAATGTTGAAAAAGTATTGAAGGATATAACATTAATTATTCAGGATGTTGTAGATAAACAACAACAAAGATGGTTTTCTATAAAATTATTTGAAAGAGATAAAAAAGTAATAGAAAGATTTTCATTTAATACTGATGTAATAGAAAAATTAGAAAGTATTATTTCTGAATGTGAGAAAGAAATGGATGATGATAGTGAAAGTATCATTACAAATGAAAGATATGAATACATAAATAATTTTGTATCAAAATTTACAAAAAAGAAAAGTACAAATAATATGACAACATCTGATAAAATTGATCGTATTATTACAAACAGATTTTTTGCACTACCATTTTTTGCAATAGTAATGTGGTTAGTATATTATATTTCAGTTTCTACGGTAGGAACAATTGCAACAGATTGGACAAATGATATATTTGTTGGAGAAATTATACAAGGAAATGTAGCTACGTTTTTAGAAAATGTAGGTACAGCAGAATGGCTTCAAAGTTTAATTGTTGATGGTATCATAGGTGGCGTTGGTGCAGTTATTGGATTTTTACCTCAAATGCTTGTATTATTCTTCTTCCTTTCCATATTAGAAGATTGTGGTTATATGGCACGTATTGCATTTATTATGGATAGAATTTTCAGAAAATTTGGATTGTCTGGAAAATCATTTATACCAATGCTGATTGGTACAGGTTGCGGCGTTCCTGGTGTTATGGCTTCTAGAACAATCGAAAATGAAAAAGATAGAAAAATGACAATTATGACAACAACATTTATTCCATGTGGAGCAAAATTACCTATTATTGCATTAATTGCAGGTGCTTTGTTCCCAGAAAGTTCTTGGGTTGGTCCATCTGCTTATTTTATTGGAATTGGAGCCGTTATTTTTTCTGGTATTTTATTAAAGAAAACAGCACTATTTGCTGGTGACTCTGCACCTTTTGTTATGGAATTACCACCTTATCATATACCAGCAGTAAAAGGTGTATTAATTCATATGTGGGATAGAGGAAAATCATTTGTAAAAAAAGCAGGTACAGTTATATTTGTTGCTTGTGGAATAATTTGGTTTTTACAATCATTTAATTGGTCTTTACAAATGGTAGATGCAAGTGAATCTATATTAGCATCTATTGGTAATATAATTGCACCTTTATTTGCACCTTTAGGCTGGGGTAATTGGAAAGCAGCTGTAGCAGCAGTAACAGGATTAGTAGCAAAAGAAAATGTTGTAGGTACATTTGGTGTATTATATGGTATGAATGAAGTTGCAGAAGATGGCATTGAAATTTGGACAAATTTACAAAGTGCTTTTACTCAAGTATCTGCATATTCTTTTTTAGCATTTAATTTATTATGTGCACCTTGTTTTGCTGCTATTGGAGCAATAAAAAGAGAAATGGGTAATTGGAAATGGACATTAATTGCTGTAGGATATCAAACAGGTTTAGCATATATTGTGTCATTATTAATCAATACAATAGGTAATACATTATTATATGGTGCAAATCCTATGCCTGCAATTATTTGTATAATAACTGTAATTATAGTTATTACATTAATTTGTATCAATGGAAACAAAAAAGAAAACATTATTCATAAAAATTTAGCAAAAACAGTAAAATAAGAAAGGAGAAAATATTATTGGCAAATATAATAATAGGTAGTATCATATTTATTCTTATAGCAATAGCAATAAAAAGTATTATTAAAAATAAAGGAGTTTGTAATTGTAGTAATAATATCTGTCATTATTGTGGTAGAAATTGCCATGATAAAAAATAAACTTTAACATTTTTCTGAATTAAATAAAAAAAGACCATTATTTTTTTAAATAACGGTCTTTTTTTATTTATTAAAATGTAAATACTACTGTATATTTTTCATCTTCTTCATTTTGTTCTTCTTTATCTGCGTCTTTGAATTCTTTTTCAACAAAATTTTGTCCAGAATAATAATTATATATAGAACCTTCTTTATAAATAGATGCAATACCAACATGGGTAAAATTTTCTCTTAACATATTAACACGATGACCGAGAGAATTAATCCATAAATCAAATGTATCTACCGCTAATTCACGTCCTGCTACAATATTTTCTCCCCATGCAATAGTATTTTTTATACCTGTTGCTAAAATTCTGTCTTTATGTGTTGTACCATCTAAAGAATTATGTGCAAAGTATCCTTTTTCTGCCATATCAATACAATGTGCTTGTGAAGATTGAACTAATAAATTATCCCATTCTAAAATTGAAATTCCGTAGTTTGTTCTAAATGTATTTAAAATATCAAAATTTTCTCTAGCTTGTGTATCTAAAAATTTTTGGGAATTATCAGCATTTTCATTTTGATAGGAAAGAAGAACTACTAAAACAGCATATATTTTATTATCGTTATTACTATCTTTATAAATTTTAATTTGTTTATCATCACTTTCACCATTGTAAACAGCATCATATTTAATTTTGTCATTTAATATAAACCCTTTTACATTAGTATAATAGCCAACAACTACATTATCTTTTACTGCAATCATAATAAATTTAGAATAATCTTGATTGTAAATATACCAGTCTAAATTATATATACTTTTATCTATACGACTTGGCTCTCCAAAATCTTTTTTTAATTCAGAAAGTTTTTGTCCAGTATAGACTTTTTTATTTGATAGTGACAATTCTATTTTTTCTAAATTATTAATTTGTTTTTGCTCGTTTGTAGTAATTAATACTGTTTTGGAAGCATCATTCCATAAAATATCTGCTCCCATACTTTCAGCAATGAAACGAATTGGTACAAATGTTTTATTATCTATAATAGTTGGAGCAGCATTTAATAGTATAGTATTACTATGTTTTGATTTAACAGTAAAGTTATCTATTTCCAATGTATATGTATCATTAATTCCATATACATCAATAGTTTTTTCATTTTCATTCCATTCAATAGTAATATTTAAAGCATCACTAATATCACGTAATGGAACTAAAGTGCTATTTTCTATAATTTGAGGAGAATGACTCATTTTTAATTGAGTACCGTTAACTTCTACAGAAATATCATTTTTTGATATGTTATCTGCATAAACTGAAACAGACCCTAATGAAAAAATAACAAATAAAATGCAAAAAAGTTGCTTTAACTTATAACTCAATATAAAAAACCTCCTTGTTATAATTTAATAAAAATATTATAATATATTCTAAGGAATTTATCAATAGAAGGTATTATTTCTTAAGAAAGGAATAAAAAGGCATGAATAAACAAAAACGATTAGAAAAACAAATTGAATTTATACTAGAGTTAGATAAAATTAAGAGTATTATAAGACAAACTTATTTAGCTAATGCAACAAGAAAAGAAAATGATGCAGAACATTCTTGGCATTTAGCAATTATGGCAATCATTTTAGAGGAGCATTTTGATAAAGATATTGATTTATTAAAAGTATTAAAAATGGTTTTAATTCATGATGTTGTAGAGATAGATGCAGGGGATACTTTTTGCTATAACAAAGATGCTAATCAAGATAAAATAATAAGAGAAGAAATGGCTGCTGAACGTATTTATAGTATATTACCAGAAAATCAATATCAACAATATAAATCATTATGGGAAGAATTTGAAGAAGGACAAACAAAAGAAGCTATTTTTGCAAATATTTTAGATAGATTACAACCAATTATGTTAAACTTTAAAACAAATGGAATGTTATGGATTGAAAATAATATTTCTTATAAACAAGTTTTAGAAAGAAATGAAAAAACATTAAAAAATGGTCCTAAAGAAATTTCTAATTATCTTATAACACTTTTAAATAAAGCTGTAGAATTAGGTTATTTACAAAAATAGGGAAGTTATTTATTGTAAGAAAGGAATATATAAATATTCGTAAAAAAAATCTTTTACGAATATATTTTTTATAAAACATATACATATATTAATATTGTATGTATATGTTTATGTATATGTCTATTTTAATTATAATTTTTCTTACCAATATCCGTTCTAAAATGTTTTTTACTAAAATTTACAAGCTCTACACCCTCATAAGCTGTTTGAATTGCTTCATCAATAGTATTTCCGATGCCAGTAATACCAAGCACACGACCACCAGAAGTTACAATTTTTCCATCTTTTTTAGCTGTGCCTGAATGAAATACAATTATATTTTCTCTTTCAGAAATTTTTTCTAATCCTGTAATTTCATATCCTTTATCATAAGAAACAGGATATCCTCCACTTGCCAACATAACACAAACTGCTGCATTATTGTACCATTCAATGTCAATTTTATCTAATGTTCCATTTGTGCAAGCTAACATAATTTGCAATAAATCTGTTTTTAATCGTGGTAATATAACCTGTGTTTCAGGGTCACCAAATCGTGCATTATACTCAATTACTTTTATACCATTCTTTGTATACATTAATCCAAAATAAATAATACCAACAAAAGGCCTATTCTCTTTTATCATTGCATCTACAGTTGGCTGAAATATCTTTTTCATACAGTCTTCTGCCATTTGTTTTGTATAAAACTTACTTGGTGAAAATGTACCCATACCACCAGTATTTAGCCCCTCATCATTATCATAAACTCTTTTATGATCTTGTGCACTTACCATAGGTATAATTGTTTTTCCATCACAAAATGACAATACAGAAACTTCTGGTCCTTCTAAAAATTCTTCTATTACTACAGTATTTCCTGCAGAACCAAATTTATGTTCTTGCATCATTTCTTTTAATCCTTGTTGTGCTTCTTCCATTGTTTTACAAATTAAGACACCTTTTCCTAATGCTAAACCATCTGCTTTTAATACAATGGGCATATTTTGCTTTTCTAAATATTTTTTTGCTTCTTCATAAGAATTAAATGTTTCATAAGCAGCCGTTGGAATATTGTATTTTTTCATTAAATTTTTTGAAAAGGCTTTACTACTTTCTAATATAGCAGCATTTTGTCTTGGACCAAATACTTTTAAATTTTCAATTTCAAAGGCGTCTACAATTCCTCCTGCTAATGGATCGTCCATACCAATAATTGTATAATCAATATCATTTTCTTTTACAAAATTGATTAATTTATTAAATTCCATTACACCAATAGGAACACATTCTGCTAATTCAGAAATTCCAGCATTTCCAGGTGCACAATAAATTTTATCTACAAGAGGACTTTGTTTCAACTTCCAAATAATTGCATGTTCTCTACCGCCACCACCTACAACTAAAATTTTCATTATGACTTTCCTCCCACAATTTAAAGTATTTTGACATGATTTTCAACTATTTTCAAACGATTATGTGCAAATAACTGTATAGCACTAGGCAATATTTCCCACTCTGCTTCTTCCATAACTCTTTTTTGTAATTGTTCTGGTGTATCATCCTCCAGAACAACTACAGGCTTTTGTATAATAATAGGACCAGCATCAGTTTCTTCAGTAACAAAATGCACAGTTGCACCAGTTATTTTTACACCTTTTTTTAATGCAGCTTCATGAACTTTTAAACCGTAATAACCATTTCCGCAAAATGAAGGAATTAAAGATGGATGAATATTTATAATTTTATCTTCAAACTCTTTAATAAATAAAGAACCAATTACAACCATAAATCCAGCCATAACAATAAGTTCTACCTCTTTAGCTTTCATATGTTGTATAAGTGCCTTTTGATACAATATATCTGTTTCAAAATCTTTTTTTCTAATACAAATAGCATTAATATCATACTTTTTTGCTCGTTCTAAAGCATAAGCATTTGGATTAGAACTAACTACTGTTACAATTTCTGTGTCTGTTAACTTTTTTGACTTAATAGCATCTACAATAGATTGAAAATTCGTTCCTCCGCCAGAAACTAAAACACCTACTTTAAGCATATGTCTACCTCTTTTTCACTAGATATTATTTTTCCTATTATATACCCATCTTCTCCCATTTCATGAAGTACATTGATGACAGTTTCTGCATTTTCTTTTGCAACAACACAAATCATACCAATTCCCATATTAAATGTATTATACATACTCATTCTATTAACATCGCCTGTTTTCTGCATTAAATCAAATATAGGAAGTATTGGCCATGTTCCCTCTTCTATGTATGCACAAAGATTTTTTCCTTTAGGAATGCATCTTGGAATATTTTCTATAAATCCACCTCCAGTAATATTACTAATTCCTTTTATTTCTACCCTTTCAATTAAACTGAGTATTTCTTTAACATAAATTTTTGTTGGTTTTAAAAGCGTTTCTCCTAATGTTTCATTTAAGGAAGTTACAAATTCTTTACAACTAGTTTCAGAAGGACGAAAAATTTTTCTAACTAAAGAATATCCATTACTATGAATACCACTAGAAGGTAAACCTATAATTACATCTCCTTCTACAATATTTTCACCAGTAATAATCTTTTCTTTATCCACTACACCTACTGCAAAACCAGCCATATCATATTCATTTTTAGCATAAAAACCAGGCATTTCCGCTGTTTCTCCACCAATTAAAGCACAACCAGCTTGACGACAACCTTCTGCTACACCACTTACAATCTCAGCAATCCTTTCAGGTACATTCTTCCCACAGGCAATATAATCCAAGAAAAACAAAGGTTGTGCACCATTACAAATAATATCATTAACACACATAGCAACACAATCAATACCAACCGTAGTATGCTTGTCTTGTATGAAAGCTAATTTTAATTTCGTTCCTACTCCATCTGTTCCAGAAATAAGTACAGGTTCTTTCATCTGTAAATTCCCAAGAGAAAACATACCACCGAACCCACCAATATCTCCCAAAACTTCTTTACGAAATGTACTTTTTACATGCTCTTTCATTAATTTCACAGATCTATATCCTGCTTCTACATCTACACCTGCATCTTTATAATCAAGCCCCATTCTTTTTCCTCCTTAATTTTTCTATACATAAAACATTCTAAAAAAGCAAAACAGATTTCATCTTTGAAACCTGTTTAAAAAAATGAAACCATATCCTTACTTTTATTTATATCATAATTCACACAAAAAAGCAATAAAAACAGTATTTTCTACAAAATCAATTATATAGAAGGCATATATGACGTTATTCGTGAAAATAATTGAGTTTGTGAATATATTGTACTCTCATTACCAATTGTACAAATATTTTGTTTTTCTATTATTTGCTCTAAAAGAGGAATATACACTTCTAATTTTTTAGTTGTAATTGCTAAAATCTCATCTCGTTCTTTTTGTTGAACTTCTGGAGTAACACCATTTAAATATCTAGCTATAGCCAAATCAGCTTTTTCTGAATTACTAAAAGGCTTATCAATATTATTAATAGTACCTAAAATATATTTTGTTAAGTCAGCTTTTGTTCTACAAAATTCTTTTAAAAAATGACTCATATTTTTATATGCAGAATATGTTTTATCTATATTAGGATCTCTATAAGAATAAAAATAAACACTACCATTTCTTAAAAAACGACTATAACAACCATATGCTCCACCTTGTACACGTACAATATTCCATAAATATTCTAAATCTAATATTGTTTTTAATACAGCTAACTCTCCATTATAAGTATATCCATAATCCATTAAATTACCAGATTGAATATTATATTGTACTTTAGAAGAACTAATCAATCCTTCCCTTATATCTTGAAATAAAAATTGATAATTTTGTTTTTTAATAGGTTTGTCTAAAAGAGAATTATATATTTTTTCTACCTCTATTTTATACTTATATAAACTAGATTTTTCACAACTAACAGCGACAAAGAGATTTTGTTTTGTAAATATATAAGAACATATTTCCCTTAATTTTAAAATTACTTTATTAATGTCTTGTTCTACTTCTTTTTCTATTTTAACAAGGGAATGAAAAAATGTAATACCTGACACTTCTTCTTTTATTTTAGAACCCATAGAAATATGGCTCATACTCCTAACAACGCCAGCTAAATGAGGTGCATTTTGAAAATAATTTTCTAATTTAGCTTTTTCTGACTTTATAATCTTTTTTAAATTATCCTTTTTATCAAATTTTGTTTCAAATAATATAGAATTTATAATATCAAAAAACTTTGATATATTTTTTTCTAATACTTTTCCGTTAATTGTTATAAAACAATTGCAATTTTGTTTTGAAGTAGAATAAATATCACTACTTAAACTAATACCGCCAGTATAAAAATTAATTTCTAATGGTAATTGCTCAAATGTATATTGTTTGGTATCTAACTTTCCTATAACACTTGTTAAAAGTCCTACATAAGGCAAAAGACTTTCTGGTACAGAAGAAATATCAAAAAGCAATTGTGAATAAATAATTCCATTTGTTTCTAATGGTGTAAAAATCATATGATATTTTTCTAAAATATGCTCCGTTGGTAAAATATCTGCATTCTTATTGATTTCACTTATTTGTAAAAACGGTATTTGTTTTATAATTTCTGCACTTTCTTCTTCCGACTGATAACTTTGCAACAATTTATTTTGTTTAATTATCTGTTCTATTTCAAATTCAGATAAGCTATTCTTTTTTTCTTGCATTTTATTAGAAAAATTATATTCTATTTTAGACTGTTTTCCTTTCTCTGGAGAAACAATTACTATACTTTTATTGTTATTTTTTAATATTAACTTTTGAATTAATTGTTCAAAAAAATCTGTCTTTAAAGCCGATTTTACTACTTGAAAGTGTTCCCAATGACATAATGACTTCATAGGACTTTCTTCATGTAACCAACTTTTCATCAATTTCATACCATAAGTTAACCCTTTTGGTCTACTACCAAAATATTCTTCTTTTAAATAAAATTCCCATCTATTTAATGTCGCTTCAATAATCTTTTTATCTATACCATTTTGAACAATATCATTTAATATACTTTCAATTGTTTCTTTAAAAATATTAACATTTTCTTTTTCTGATTTTTTAGCAATAATACTAAATACCATATCATAACTAGAAGAATCAAACCAACCTTCTGTTTCTTCGGCAATATTCAAATCTATTAACGCCTTTTTTAAAGGAGAAGCATTTGTTTCTAATAAAATATAACTTAGTATATCAAAAGAAAGTATTAATAAAGGATCTGTAGACCTTCCTATACGAACATTATAAGAAAGATAGGTGTTTTTTTCCTCTTCCTCTTCAGTCGTAACCGAAAAAGTATCTTCTAACAATACTATTTTCGAAAAATTTTCCTCTAATGGAATTTTTAAATCAAACTGCCTTTTTTTAAAATGGCTTAAATACTCTCTATCAATCCATTCCAATTTTTTTTCAATTTCCATATCACCATATAAATAAATATAGCTATTTGATGGATGATAATACTTTTTATGAAATTCTAAAAAATTCTCATATGTTAATTCAGGTATACTCTCTGGATTGCCTCCAGACTCAAATCTATATGTTGTCGAAGGAAAAAGACTTCTAGATATTGTATTACTTAATATACTTTCAGGATCAGACAATGCACCTTTCATTTCATTATATACTACTCCCTTTATTGATAACAAAGAATTTTTATCTTCTAATACATAATGCCAACCCTCCTGCATAAATATTTCCTTTTTTTCATATATACGAGGATAAAAAACAGCATCTAAATAAACATCCATCATATTTATAAAATCCTTCTCATTTTTACTAGCAATAGGATACATTGTCTTATCAGCATAAGTTAAAGCATTCAAATAAGTATTAAGAGAACCTTTAGCTAATTCATTAAACGGGTCTTTTGCTTGATATTTTCTAGAACCACAAAGTACAGAATGCTCTAAAATATGAGGTATACCACAATCATCTGATGGAGGTGTTTTAAAAGAAATAAAAAACACTTTATTATCATCTCTATTTTTTACATAGAATAATTTTGCTCCACTTTGGATATGCTCAAATAAATAACCTTTAGAACGAATATCACCTAGTTCTTCACACTCTTTTAAACAAAAACCATAATAATGCTTTCCAATTTGAAAATCTATCATAAAAATCTCCTTTCAAATAAATACATAAATAGTTTATTTAAACTATTTATTAAGTAGTTTAACACATTTTAACAGAAATTGAAAATCATTTTATAAAAAAAGGTTGACAAGATCAAAAATGTAATTTATAATTATTATCAGTTAACAATAGTTAATAAATATTGTTATTTTTATATTCAATTTAAGGAGGATTTTATTATGAAAAAATTTGTTTGTTCCGTATGTGGTTATGTACACGAAGGTGACTCTGCTCCAGCGCAGTGTCCAATTTGTAAAGCAAGTGCTGACAAATTTACAGAACAAGTTGGTGAAATGACATGGGCTTCTGAACACGTAATTGGAGTTGCAAAAGGTTCCAGTGAAGATATTATGGCTGATTTAAGAGCAAATTTTGAAGGAGAATGTACAGAAGTTGGTATGTATCTTGCTATGGCTCGTGTTGCTCATAGAGAAGGTTACCCAGAAGTTGGCTTATACTATGAAAAAGCTGCTTGGGAAGAAGCTGAACACGCTTGCAAATTTGCTGAATTATTAGGAGAAGTTGTAACAGACTCTACAAAGAAAAATCTTGAACTTCGTATTGCTGCTGAAAATGGTGCAACAGCTGGTAAAACAGATCTTGCAAAACGTGCAAAAGCTGCTAACTTAGATGCAATTCATGACACAGTACACGAAATGGCTAGAGATGAAGCTAGACATGGAAAAGCGTTCCAAGGACTTTACAATAGATATTTCAAATAAAAAAGTAAAGTAAAGAAGCTAGTACTATTGCTAGCTTCTTTATTTTTATTCTCCTATTACTTTCAATAATTTTGTACTGGATACTCTAAATTTTCTTTTTTTATTTGGTATAATACTTCTTCTAAAAACTTGCAACATTCTATTTTAGTAATTTCTAAGTTATGGTCTAAATAATTACCACACATATAAGATTTTGCTGCTGGAATTTCTCCTGTAAAATTAGTCATATATTCAAAAGACTGCGTAATAATTTTAATAACATCTTTTGAGTTTAAATCTCCTTTAAAAATAACATACATACCTGTTCGACACCCCATAGGGCCAACATAAATTGTTTTATCTGCCCATTCTTGATGACCTCTAAAAAATGTTGCCATAAGATGTTCAATAGTATGCATCACAGAAGTATCCATTACCATTTCTCTATTAGGCTCTTTCATTCTAACATCAAATGTTGTTAAAATACCATTTTCAACTGTATCTTTTCTAGAAACATAAATACCTCTTAATAATTTGTCATGGTTAATTCCAAAACTTGTAACATCCATAAAATTCTCTCCTTTAACATCAATCAATATAGTATATTTTATACTTTATTATATCAAAATACAATATTAATTTTATAAAATATGCAAATATCCTATTATATATTGCATAATACTTTCATTTCTTTTATACTAAGTAAAAAGTAATATAAATAGAAAGAGGGAATTAAAATGAGTATTACTAGAGAAGAAGCATGGAATTTATTAAATGAATTCAATAAAGAAAATTTTCATATTCGCCATGCTGAAGTAGTAGAAGGAATTATGAGATATTTCGCAAAAGAATTAGGATATGGTGATGATGAAGAATTTTGGGGTATTGTTGGATTACTACATGATTTAGACTTTGAGCAATACCCAGAACAACATTGTATAAAAGAACAAGAAATTATGAGAGAAAGAGGTATTGATGAAAAAATCATTCATGCAGTAGCAAGTCATGGTTATGGTCTCGTAGCAGACATTAAACCAGAGCATGAAATGGAAAAAGTTCTTTTTGCAGTAGATGAATTATCTGGTTTATTAGGTGCAGCAGCAAAAATGCGTCCTTCTAAAAGTGTAAAAGATATGGAATTAAAATCTGCTAAGAAAAAATTTAAAGATAAAACTTTTGCAGCTGGATGTTCTAGAGATGTTATTCGTAAAGGAGCTGAAATGTTAGGTTGGGAATTGGATGACCTAATTAGCAAAACAATTGTAGCTATGAGAGAAGATCCTCAAAATTAATATTAAAATACCTCCTATTAAAAATGATAGGAGGTATTATTTTAATTAACGTTTTTTATTGTTTACTTAAAATTATTTTTATTCTTCTTCACTTAATATAAATGAAATAAGAAGCTCTTCTTGACTTACTTTATCTCCTTCCTTAATATAGATTTTATCTACTACACCATCTACTTTAGACAATACAGATGTTTCCATTTTCATAGCTTCTACAGTCATTAATACCATATTTTTACTTACTTCATCTCCTTCTTTTACAAATATTTTACCAACTGTACCAGGTATAGTAGAACCTAAATGACAAGGATTATTTTTATCTGCTTTTAATATTCTGTTTGTATTAACCTCTAAGTTTTTATCTTGAATTTTTACTTCTCTCATAACACCATTAATTTCAAATGTTAAAGAACGCATTCCTTCTTCATTTGCTTCAGAAATATCAACATATTTAATGAGCAAATCTTTTCCCTCTCCAATATTAATACTTGTTTCTTCACCTTTTGATAAACCATAAAAGAAAATATGACTTTCCAATTGAGAAACATCATTATAATATTCTTGATAATCACAATAATCATCATATACTTTAGGATATAAAGCATAGCTAATAATATTTTTATCATTAATTTGTTTCATAGCATGAGATTTTGTAAGGTGATTTCTAATTACATCAAAATCTTCTTCTGGTAACAATTTTCCGGGACGTTCTGAAATTGCTTCTTTTCCTTTTAACACAATTTTTTGTAACTCCTTAGGAAAACCTCCATCTGGCTGACCAATGTTACCAGAAAAATAGCCTACAATAGAATCAGGATAAGATAAGTCTTTTCCTTCTATCAATATATTATCTTTATTTAAACCATTCTTTGACATAAATATTGCCATATCTCCTACAACTTTAGAAGATGGTGTTACTTTTACAATATTTCCAAGTAAATCATTTGCTTGTTTATAAAGCTGCTTAATTTCTTCAAAATTATCTCCAGATCCCATTGACTTTACTTGTGCTAATAGATTGGAATACTGACCACCTGGAATTTCATATTTATAAATTTCTGTATTTGGAGTATTCATTTCGCTTTCAAAACCTTTGTATACTTGTCTTACTCCTGCATAATATCTACTTAATTCGTTTAACTCATCAATATCTAAGCCTGTATCTCTTTCTGTACCACGCAACGCTTCTACTACTGCATTCATAGATGGCTGACTTGTTAAAGAACTCATGGATTGTATTGCAAGATCAACAATATTTACACCTGCTTCTGCCGCCATAAGCACAGTGCTAACACCATTTCCAGTCGTATCATGTGTATGCAAATGTAATGGAATATTTAATTCAGATTTTAAAGCAGTAAATAATTCCTTCGCAGCATATGGTTTTAATAAACCAGCCATATCTTTAATAGCAAAAATATGACAACCCATATTTTGCAGTTCTTTTGCCTTTTTTAAATAATAATCAATAGTATATTTCTTTTCTTTTGGGTCTAATATATCCCCTGTATAGCAGATTGTACCTTCTACAATTTTTCCCGTTTTCAGTGCTTCTTCAATAGGCATTTTCATGTTTTCAATCCAATTTAAACTATCAAAAATTCTAAATACATCAATACCTGTTTTAGCAGAAACTTGAATAAATTTTTGTACAACATTGTCAGGATAATTAGCATATCCAACAGCATTTGACGCTCTCAAAAGCATCTGTATTAATGTATTTGGCATACATTTACGTAAGGTTTCTAAACGAACCCAAGGAGACTCTTTTAAAAAGCGATAAGCAACATCAAAAGTTGCACCTCCCCATGCCTCTACAGAAAAGGCATTCATCATAGCTTTATTTGTTGCTGGTGCTGCTTTTACAAGATCTGTTGTTCTAAAACGAGTTGCTACTAAAGATTGATGGGCATCTCTCATTGTGCTATCTGTTATAAACAGTCTTTTTTCATTCATTAGTCTTTGCGTATACTCTTTTGCACCTAACTTCAAAAAGTTGTCTCTTGCTCCAACTATTGTTTCATTTTGTCCTTGTCCAAATGTAGGAACATGAATTGGGTCTAATTCAGGTTTTCTTCCATGTGCTTCGTTTACAATTTGATTACCTATAAACTCTGCAATTTTTGTAGCCCTATCTTGTCCTAATGTAATATTAAACAGTTCAGGAGTTTGTTCAATAAATGTTGTAGTACATTTTCCTTCCACAAATGTTTTACTTTGTAATACATTTATCAAAAAAGGAATATTTGTTTTAATTCCCCTAATTCTTGTTTCCTTTAATGCTCTAACTGCTTTTTTAGTAGCTTTTTGAAAATCTCTATCATAAGCAATTATTTTTACTAATAAACTATCATAATAAGGTGTAATTTCACCACCTGTATAGGCAGTACCACCATCTAATCTAATACCATTACCTGCAGCAGAACGATAAACAGAAATTTTTCCTGTATCAGGTAAGAAATTATTAGAAGGGTCTTCTGTTGTAATTCTCATTTGTATAGCATGACCATTACAATGAATACTTTCCTGAGAAGGAATATTAATCTCTGGAGAATGAAGAGGATATCCCTCTTCAATTAAAATTTGAGCTTGTACAATATCAATACCTGTTATTTCTTCTGTAACAGTATGTTCTACTTGAATACGAGGGTTCATTTCAATAAAGTAATAATTTTCATCTGCATCTACTAAAAATTCCAATGTACCTGCATTTTTATATCCTACATATTTTGCAATTTTGATAGCATCTGAAAATATTTTTTCTCTTGTTGTTGTACTAATAGTAGAAGCAGGAGCATACTCAACTACCTTTTGATGTCTTCTTTGAACAGAACAATCTCTATCAAAAAGATGTATTACATTTCCATATTTATCACCTAATATTTGTACTTCAATATGCTTAGGATTTCTTAAATATTTTTCAATAAATATTTTATCATCACCAAATGCCTTTTTTGCTTCATTTCTTGCTTCCTCAAATTCTTTAGGCATCTCTGAAGCACTATTAACAATACGCATACCTCGTCCGCCGCCACCATTAGAAGCTTTCAACATAACAGGATAACCAACTTTTTCTGCAATTTCCATAACTTCCTTTTCTGATTTTACTGCATGATCAACACCTGGAATAATAGGAACTTCACATTTAATAGCGATTTGTTTAGAAGAAATTTTATCACCCATAGCATACATTACTTCTTTATCTGGACCTATAAAAGCAATACCTGCTTTTTCACAAGCTGCTACAAATTCTGGATTTTCTGACAAAAATCCGTATCCTGGATGGATAGCATCTGCTCCCTTCGCTTTTGCAATACGAATAATTTCTTTGATATCTAAATAAGCATCAATAGGCCCTTTCTCCTTATTTAACATATAAGCTTCATCTGTTTTAGTTCTAAATAAAGAATATTTATCTTCTTTTGAAAATACACCTATTGTTTGAATACCTAGTTCATTTAATGCTCTGTAAATACGAATTGCAATTTCACCCCTATTTGCCACAAGCACCTTTTTAAACTTATTAATTTTTACCTCTTGCACAAATAATCCTCCTTTATTTTATTGATTATAGTATAGTATTATAATATAAATTCATTCATTCGTAAACTGCATTGTTAAAAATTTATTTTTTACCTATACAATAGGTAATTACTTGCATTAAAGTTTTACATTCTATGACTTCAATATTTTGAAACATTATTTTTCTCATACAGTTTTGAGGAACAAAAACTTTTACAAACCCCATTCTATCTAATTCTTTTACACGATGCTCTATAGAAGGTACTTTTTTTAGCTCTCCTGTCAATCCTACATCAGCAATAAAAGCATAGTCCCAAGGAATTGGCTTATTATACACCGAAGAAGCAATACACATAATTACTGCTAAATTTACAGCTTGTTCTTTTAATTTAATGCCTCCTGTCGTTTTAATAACAACATTTTTATCATACAATGAAATTTTTCCCCTTTGCTCTAATACAGAAATCAATGTATTCATTTGATCTTTTTTCATTGCTTCACAAATACGCGAAGGATATGGTGTAAAAGAATTTGAAACAAGGCTTTCTATTTCTGAAATGACAGGACGAGAACCTTCTTTTATTACAGTAATTGTACTTCCAGAAACTAACTCCCCTTTTTCTCTTTTTGTAATAAAATATTCCGAAGGATTGTCAATTGAAATCAGTCCTTTTTCTGTCATAGTAAAAAAACCCATTTCCCCTGTGCTTCCAAACCTATTTTTTGTAGCAACAATACTCCTTAATTCTTCCTCATGATTTCCTTCCATAAACAAAACTGTATCTACTAAATGTTCTAATGAACGTAATCCTGCCATTTCATCATTTTTATTCATTTGACCTATCAATATAATTGCTCTTTGTCTTTCTTTATTTTTTGCGCATTGTACTAACGCATTAGCACATTCCATTGTCTGAGTAGGATTACCTGCTCTTGCTGGTAAAAATTCGTCAAGCGTAAATGTTTGTATACTATCTACAATAATTAAGTCAGCATCTATTTCTATAATAGCATCTAATACACTATTTAAACTGGTATCTGCAATAATCCAAATATTTTCATGAATTTGTTCCAATATACGGTTAGCTCTATTTTTAATTTGACTATCACTTTCTTCTCCAGTAGCATAAAGCACCTTTTTTCCTTGTTTCGCAACTTCACCTGAAATAGCTAATGTTAATGTAGACTTTCCTCCGCCAGGAGGAGAAGTTAATATTGTTACAGAATCTTTTACAATTCCTCCTCCCATAACTCTATCAAATTCATGTATCCCTGTTAAAATTCTTTGATTTTTTCCTACTTCCACATTTGTCAGCTTTAATACTTTAGAGGAAACATTTTTTGTTCTATTCAACATACTTTTTTTATTCTCGTTATTATCAAAACTATTCATCTCCTCCAAACTGTTCCAAGTACCACACTCTGTACAACGTCCCATCCATTTTAATGACTCATAACCACACTGCATACATTTATAGATTATTTTCTTTCTCAAAGTTTATACCACCTATTCTTCATGAATAAAAAATGGACTGCTGTTTACAGTCCATAATTTTTTTATTAGCATCAATTTAATTTTTTATTTCTATTGTTTTTGTTACATTTTGTTGCATTTCAACACTAAAATTTACTTTTCCTGCCATATTTGTTTTCATTTTACTCACATTGACACTATCTATTAAAATTTTATATTCCATTTCAGGTTCTAATTCTAATGTTAACTGTAAGTCTTCTGTTCCTTCTACCAAGAAGTTTACTCCTTTTTCAGTCATATTAAAATTATGTATTGTTGCTCCTGGAACTGTTTCTAATATCATTTTACCATCTTTCTCTAGTTTTGTAATCTCTTTAAATGTTTTTACTTTATACAAATTTCCATTTACTTCAAAATCTAATACTTTCTTTTTAGAATCTAATAAATAGTTTCCAAAACTAATTGTTCCATTATCTTCCTGTCTAATTAACTCTTCTATTACACTCATGTTCTTTGCCTCCTGATTATAAAATACAGATGCCTAATCCTATTTTCTACTTAAAGATATAACTTACTATTTTAAAAATATTATACCATAAAAAAGAAGCTTGGTATACTAAAAATTCAAAATTACAACTAAAAACATTATATTTTTAGATATTTAAACAAATAACGAAAAGTTCCCATAAAATAGAGAACTTCTCATTATTTAACCCCCAAAATTAGTTATCTTTAGTTATTCTTTGTAAAACAAAATTCTCATTTTCTACATCTATTTGTACTGCATCACCTTTTTGAAAATTTCCTTCTAAATATTGCTCAGCAAAAAAATTCTCAATTTTTGATTGTATTGCTCTACGTAACGGCCTTGCTCCATAAGCTTGATCATATCCTTCTGTAGCAATTAAAGAAATAGCATTTTCTGAAAAGGATAAATCAATTTGCATATTCTCTTTTGCTCTTGCAATAACAGTTTTAGTCATAAGTGACACAATTTGTTTTATATTTTCTTGACTTAACGTATGAAATACAATAATATCATCAATGCGATTTAAAAACTCAGGTTTAAAAATTTGTTTTACTTCGTCCATGACACCTTTTTTCATCGTTTCATAATTTTGCTTTTCATTATCCAAAGTTACAAAACCAAGTCTTTTGGGAGCAGCAATACTTCTTGCACCTGCATTAGATGTCATAATAATTACAGTATTTTTAAAATCTATTTTTCTTCCATGTCCATCTGTAATATGCCCATCATCTAATACTTGTAATAATACATTAAACACGTCAGAAGATGCTTTCTCTATTTCATCAAATAACACCACTGAATAAGGATTTCTACGAACTTTTTCACTCAATTGTCCCCCTTCTTCATATCCAACATATCCTGGAGGAGAACCTATCATTCTAGAAACGCTATGTTTTTCCATATATTCAGACATATCAATACGTATCATAGCCGTTTCATCACCAAATAAAACTTCTGCCAGTGCTTTTGATAGTTCAGTTTTACCAACACCTGTTGGACCTAAAAATAAAAAAGAACCAATAGGACGATTAGGATCTTTTAATCCAACACGACCACGACGTACTGCTTTTGAAATTGCAGAAACTGCTTCCTCCTGTCCTATTACTCTTTTATGCAGTTCTTGTTCCATACAAAGTAATCTTTGACTTTCTTCTTCTTGCAAACTTTTGACAGGAATACCTGTCCATTTTGCAATTACATCTGCAATATCTTCTTTTATTACCGTTTGTCCACTTTGTTTATTTTCCTGTTGCCATATTCTTTTTGCTTCTTCTAACTGCTTTTTCAATTCTGTTTGTTGTTTTTTCACCTCTCCAGCTTTTTCAAATTCTTCCGTCTTAATGGCTTCTTCTTTTTCTTTTTCTAGTTCTTCTAATTTTCCTTCTAACTCTTTTATGTCTAAAGGCATTGTTACTGTTTTTAATCGTAAACTAGAAGCAGCTTCATCAATTAAGTCAATTGCTTTATCTGGCAAAAATCTATCTGGTAAATAACGAACAGACATTTTTACAGCTGCTTCAATTGCTTCATCTGTTATAGTAACATTATGATGAACTTCATAGCGATCTTTTAATCCCTTTAACATACTAATTGCTTTTTCCTCTTCTGGTTCTTCTACTTTAACAGGTTGAAATCTTCTCTCAAAAGCTGCATCTTTTTCAATATATTTTCTATATTCTTCTAAAGTAGTAGCACCAATTAACTGTATCTCTCCTCTTGCTAATAAAGGTTTTAATATATTTGAAGCATCAATAGCCCCTTCTGCTGCCCCTGCACCAATAATTGTATGAATTTCATCTATAAATAATATAATATTTCCATCATTTTGTACTTCTTTTAATGACTTTTTCATACGTTCTTCAAATTCCCCACGATATTTAGAGCCTGCTACCATAGAGGATAAATCAAGACTAATAATTTTTTTATCTCTCAATGTAGCTGGAATATTTCCGTCTGCAATTTTCTGGGCCAAACCCTCGACAATAGCAGTTTTACCTACACCAGGGTCACCTACGAGACAAGGACTATTTTTTGTTCTTCTGCTTAATATTTGTATAATTCTTTCAATCTCTCTTTCTCGTCCAATGATAGGGTCAAATTTATTATCTCTTGCTAATTCTGTAAAATTTCTACCATATTTATCTAAACTCTCTGTAGTCGATTTTTCAGAAGATACTTCAGAGTGATGTCCCATACCTGGTACTATTTGGCTTTCACTTTCTCCTAACATCATCATAATATCTTCATATAACTTCTGTGCATTCACTCCCATTATTATTAATATTTTTACAGCAATACTGTCGGTTTCTTTCATTAGAGATAAAAGTAAATGCTCTGTTCCTACATATCCTGTTCCCATATGTTGTGCCTCTTGATTACTAAATTCCAATACTCGTTTTGCACCAGGAGTAAAATCTTGTGGAACATAAGATATAGTACTATGACTCATTAAAGTAGCAATCTTTTCAAATATACCATCTGATGTAACGCCTTGTTCTTCTAATGCTTTGCATGCTACACTATCTCTAACCAATGTTAGTCCTAATAATATATGCTCTGTTCCAATAAAACGATTTCCTAATTTTAAAGCAGATTCTTGTGCTAGTTGTAAAACAGCTTGTGCTTTTTTTGTATATTTTCTTTGCATATGTAACCCTCCTTTTGGGTTATTTAAAATATTGTTAGCCAATAGCTTTTATGATTGCTAATATTTCTTCAAAAGAAAAGAACAAAATTGTTCTTTTCCTACAAATTATTATAATACAAAGCTTAAAAAATACAACAACAGAATAATTACAAATTCATTCAAAAATTGTAAATCTAAAAAAAGGATCATTTTCAGGAAAATATTTTAATAACATATCTTCGTTTGTTATAGGGTGCTTAAATGTTAACTGATAAGCCCATAATGCTATTATATTTCCCCTTTGCCATTTTTGTAACACATTATATTTAGTATCACCCCAAATTGGGATACCTGCATAAGAAAGTTGTACTCTAATTTGATGATGACGTCCTGTTAATAATGTTATCTTTAATAAAGAATAATATTTTTCCTCTTCCTTTATCATTTGCAATTTTTCATATGTTAATACAGATTTTTTTGCATTTTTTATTTTTTTATCTACAACACAAGATAAATTTGTTTTTCCATTTTTTAATAAGTAATTTTCTAATGTATCTTTTTGCTTTGCATCTCCACAAACAACAGATAAGTAATCTTTTTTTATTTCATTTTTTAGTAACATCTGAGATAATTTATAATCTATATTCTTTTTTTTTGAAAAAATCAATATTCCTCCTACTGGTCTATCCAAACGATGAATTAAACCAATATATGAATTTTTACATTGTCCTTTATCCAAATACTGATTTAAAAAAGTCACCATATCCATATCACCAGTTTTATCTGGTTGCGTAGGAATGCCTGCTGGTTTTATTGCACAAATTAGAAACTCATCTTCATACAATATAATAGGTTGTTTTATCATGAATTTTTACCTCTTTTTATTTCTTTTAATATAACACTACTATAAGGTTTTAAAGATAAATTTAGTTTACCTCTTTTTACTTTATAAGAAATAACATTTACAGAAAATCCAATTTCTGTTGAAGTTAATATTGCCTGCATTTCACCCTGCGAAGAAATACCCATTTGCCAAATAGGTATTTCTATTTGTTTTTCTTCTTCAGTATTATTTAATGCTACAACTATTTTATTTTTTTTATCAAATCGTCCATAACTTAATAAACCATATCCCATATATAAAAACATAAGAGAACCTGTTTTTAATGCACTATACTGTTTGTGTATTTTTATAACTGCTTTATGAAATTCTAACAAATCTATATCTTCTTTTCCCCAAGGATATGTTCTTCTATTATCGGGGTCTGTCCAACCAGCAACGCCTACTTCATCTCCATAATAGATTGTAGGTGCTCCAGGCCATGTCATTTGTATCACCACAGCTTCCTTCATAATTCCTTTATTAATTCCATTATTAGCAGCTTCATATCCTAAAGTATGAAGCCTACCAACAGTTTTATTTGTTCTTGTTAAAAACCTTGAATGGTCATGGTTAGAAAGCTCATTCATAGATATTTGTATAGACTGTTTAGAAAGTTTTGCCATTTGATACAACATTGTATCTCTAAAAACTATACTATTATTCAATAAGTCTTTTTTAAAATCTTCACTATGCTTTTCCATTCCTGTTAAAAACCATGAAACAGGTTCCATAAATGCGTCGTAATTCATAATGGTATCCCATTGATCACCTTGTAACCATGAAGAAGCATCTCCATAATGTTCTGCTAATATAATTGCATTAGGATTTGCCTTTTTTACAGCATCTCTAAACTTTTTCCAGAAATAATGATTAAAATTAGGATTTATTCCTAAATCTGCTGCTACATCTAGTCGCCAACCATCAGCATTAAAAGGTGGTGATACCCATTTTTGAGCAATACTCATTATATATTGAAATAACTCTGGCGACTCAAAATTTAATTTAGGGTGATTTGGATGCCCCCACCAACCATCATATGTTCCATTTTCTTTCCAATAAAAATAATTGTGATAGATACTATTGTTTTCTATAAAAGCACCAGCAGGATACTTTCCAGTAGATTCATAAAAATTTTCTCTATCCATCCATTTATGAAAAGCACCACAATGATTAAACACTCCATCAAGTATTATTTTAATATTTCTTTTATGAGCCTCTTCTACAACTTTACAAAAAAGAGCATTACTCGCTTCTAAATTTTCCAACGCTGTTGTCCTTTGAATATACATAGTAGCATGATTATTATTAAATTTTTCAAATACTAATGGAGATCCTCCATCTTCTACAACAATACCAATATGAGGGTCAATATAATCATAATCTTGTGTATCATATTTATGGTTACTTGGAGAAACAAAAAGAGGATTAAAATATATAACATCTACACCTAATTGTTGTAAATAATCTAATTTATCTAACACACCCTGTAAATCTCCACCATAAAAACGCCTAAAATCCTCTATTGCAGGCATTTCATTCCACTCAGCTGCTTCAACAGGTTTTCCTAAATAAATATATTCATTAGTTTTTACATCATTTGTTGTATCTCCATTACAAAAGCGGTCTACATATATTTGGTACATAACAGCACCTTTTGCCCAATCAGGTATTTTAAAATTTCTGATTACAGTAAACCATGTTCCTTCCTCTAAGTGTTGATGCAAACCACTTTTCGTATAATAATAAGAACTATTTCCTTGCACTAATTCAAAATAATAAGATTTTGTTTCATTCGTTGGTGGTAAAAATCCTTCGTAAAAATCAAAAAAACTCTCTTGTTTGCATATTTTCATAGGTATTTTTTCTCCGTCACAACACAAAAAAACAGCATCCATATTTCCTCTTCCTGTTCGTATTAATACTTGAACAGTATCAGTACTAGTTGGTTCTGAAGGTATTCTAAAGTTTTCTGTTTCATCACTAAAAATAGATTCAATACTTAAAATGTCTTTACTTAATTCTGCGTTACAAAGTATTTTTCCAGCAATACTCAGTTCTTTATATGGTACTGAAAGATTCATTCTAATTCTCCTATCCCAAATATACAATTATTTATTCTTTTTTTACTTCACATAATTTCATTATAAATGTCAATGGAAATCATGTCAAATTTATTTTAACACATGAAAAAAGACTACCTGCCGATGATAGTCTTTTTCCACAAAGAGAAGGTATTTCTTATTGGGATCGCAGCTTATAAGCTGCCTCGTGAAAATATTGGGGAGTTTTCACATTTTTATTATAGCACCACTTATATCATCTGTCTACTAAATTTTAAAAAATACAATGAATTTTTTTTGATACAATTATTATTTTTTGTTTAAAATACCCCAAATACTTTCTTAACTGGTATAATCTGACAAAATTTTTGATAAATTTTCATCACCTATAACAGAAATTCCCTCTAACAATCTTTCCTGTTCTTCTAACGGCAACGCAGAAAGAGGTGTATTCGTAATTTCATGTAATATAATTCCATGCTGTGCCTCTTTATAGTACACAGCAATATATCCGTTTTTTTCTCCTATAATATATTGCTCATTACTTTTTGCTTCTAATGTTTTTCTCATTACTACTTCTTCAGCAGAAAAAGATATGATTTTCCAATCTGTATACACTTTTTTCATATCTTCTAATGTCATATCCAATAAAAAGTAAGGAGGAACATCTTCTAACGTTTGTGTAACACCATCTCCCGTATAATAATATTCATATACCATTTTAGTAGAAGGTGTAATTCTTGCTGTTTCAGTTATAACAGTTACACTATCTTCCTGTTTTTGAATTTCAGCTGAAGATAGTGCTTGTATTTTTTTTTCATATACTTTAGTAGTAATTATACAACTTACTATACCAACAATACAACAAATTAAAAATATCCACATTATTTCGTTCTTTTTCATAATATCCCTCCTGCACTATCATGTAAATAGTATGTACAGGAGTTTCCAAATTTATACAAATAAACAAAAAATAAAAATACCTACATAGGAATAATAGGTATTTTTATTTTTTACATTTCATTTGTAAATTCACCATATTTGCGAAAACGTTGATAACGCTGATTTAATAATTCTTCTGTCGTTAAATCACTTAATATGTTTAGTTCTTCTATTAACGCTTTTTTTAATATTACTGTTGTATATTCTAAATTTTCTGCTAATCCATTTTCTGCTTCTGGTATTATTTTTTCAATTACACCATTCTTTAATAAATCTGGAGCAGTTAATTTCATAAGTTCTGCTGCATCTGCTGAGCGTTCTGGAGAACGCCATAATATACTAGCAAAACCTTCTGGAGATAATACAGCATACATTCCATTATCTAACATCCATACTCTATCTGCTAGAGCAAGTGCTAAAGCACCACCACTTCCGCCTTCTCCTATAAAAATACTAATAATTGGTACAGTTAACCCAGCCATTTCAATTAAATTTCTAGCTATAGCTTCACCTTGTCCTCTTTCTTCTGCTCCAATACCACAATAAGCACCAGAAGTATTTACAAAAAGTATTACAGGTCTATTAAATTTTTCAGCTTGTTTCATTAAACGTAATTGTTTTCTATATCCTTCTGGATTTGGCGAACCAAAACTTCTTTTTACATTTTCTTCTATAGTATGACCTTTTTGTACGCCAATAACAGTAACTGGCTGCTCTTCTAATAAAGCAATACCTCCTACAATAGCTTTATCATCTGCAAAGTATCTATCACCATGTAATTCTATAAAATCAGTAAATATATGCTGTATAAATTCCAACGTAGTAGGTCTTGATACCATTCTGGATTTTTTTACAACTTCCATAGCTATATTATCCATTTTCAAAGACCTCCTCTTTTTGATAATGTAATTTTAAAATTTGTATTAACATATCTCTCATATCTGTCCTAGTTACAATTTTATCTAAAAACCCATGTTCAAGTTGAAATTCAGCTGTTTGAAATTCATCAGGTAATTTCTCATTAATTGTACCTTCAATTACCCTTCTACCTGCGAAACCAATTGTTGCATTAGGTTCTGAAAGTATAATATCTCCTAAACTAGCAAAACTAGCGGAAACTCCTCCAGTTGTAGGATCCGTTATAACAGAAATATATAATAAACCTGCTTTTCCATGACGATTTAATGCAGAACTTGTTTTTGCCATTTGCATAAGAGAAATAATTCCTTCCTGCATTCTAGCTCCACCAGAGGCAGTAAATATAATAATAGGCAATTTTTTTTCTGTTGCTATTTCTATCGCTCTTGTAATTTTTTCTCCTACTACAGAACCCATAGATGCCATCATAAAATGACTATCCATTACAGCTAAAATAGAATGATATCCTCCAATTTCACAATATCCTGTTATTACAGCATCTTTTAATTCTGTTTTTGATTGTGCTTTTTTTATAATTTTATCATAATCAGGATAATCCATAGGATTTTTTGCCTGCATATTACTATCAAATTCTTTAAAAGAATTTTCATCAGCAGTTAAAAGAATTCTTTCCTTCGCAGTTAAGCGAAAGTGATATCCACAATTTGGACAAATTTTATATTTATTAATTTCTTTTGTATAAATTATTTTATCACAATGATTACATTTTATCCAAAGTCCATCTGGTATACTAGGAGTTTCTATTTCTGTTGTAGAAATGGCTTCAGGAGGATTCATTCTAATATAATTCTTTTTTTTAAATAATTTCATGAATAATTCCCTCCAATAATTATTTTATAATTTCTTCTGCTATAAAAGAAGTATCAAAATCTCCCTTCATATATTTTTCATTTGTCAAAATTTCTTCCATAAATTCAATATTAGTTGTTACACCTTCAATAACAAATTCATGTAAACAACGTCTCATTTTTTCAATAGCTTCTATTCTATTTTTGCCATGAACAATTACCTTTGCTAACATAGAATCATAAAAAGGTGGAATATCACAGCCTGCGTAAATAGCACTATCTATTCTTGTTCCCATACCTCCTGGCATAAGTAAAAAATCAATATGTCCTGGAGAAGGTGCAAAATTAAGTTTAGGATTTTCTGCATTAATTCTGCATTCAATGGCGTGACCATTTATTACAATTTCATCTTGTTTTAATTCCAATTTTTCCCCAGAAGCGATTTTTAATTGTTCTTTTACAATATCTATATCTGTAATCATTTCTGTGACTGGATGTTCTACTTGTATACGAGTATTCATTTCCATAAAATAAAAATTTTCTTCTTTATCATATAAAAATTCTATTGTACCAGCATTTTCATATCCTACAATTCTTGCAGCTCTAATAGCAGCTTCTCCCATTTTTTTTCTTGTTTCATTAGAAATAGCAATAGATGGTGCTTCTTCTAACACTTTTTGATTTCTTCTTTGTAAAGAGCAATCTCTTTCTCCTAAATGTACTATATTTCCAAAACGATCACCTAAAATTTGTATTTCTATATGTCTAGCATGTTCAATTACTTTTTCCATATACATATTATCATCGCCAAATGCTGCAATTGCTTCACTTTTAGCAGATTGATATGCTTGTGGTAGTTCTTTTTCTTCTTTAATAATACGAATACCTTTACCACCACCGCCTGCTGATGCCTTAATCATAACAGGATAACCTATTTTTTTTGCTATTTTAATGGCATCATCTAATGTGTTTACAGTACCATCACTACCTGGTACAACAGGTACATTTGCTTTTTTCATCATTTCTCTAGCATTTGCTTTATTTCCCATTTTATCAATTACTTCTGCAGAAGGACCTATGAATTGTATATTACATTCATGACACATTGTTGCAAATGTACTATTTTCTGCTAAAAATCCAAAACCTGGATGAATTGCTTGCACTTTTTTGGCTACAGCTGCACTAATAATATTTTCCATATTTAAATAACTATCTATTCCTTTTGCAGGACCAATACAAATAGCTTCATCTGCTAATTGTGTATGAAGTGCATCTCTATCTGGTTCTGAAAAAACTGCAACAGTAGCAATACCCATTTCTCTGCAGGCTCTTATGATACGAACAGCAATTTCTCCTCTATTTGCAATTAATACTTTATGAAACACTCAAAACACCTCCATAGGAGAATTTAACCTATTAAAAATGTAAACTCACCCTCAGCAGCTTTTTTATCTCCAACATATGCTACACCTTTTCCAATGCCTGCATTTTTTTTCAATTTTATAATACTTACTTCTAAACGCAACACATCACCAGGTACAACTTGCTTTCTAAACTTTGCTTTATCAATCGCACCAAATAATGCAGTTTTTCCCTTATATTCTTCCATAGATAATATTGCAACAGCACCAGCTTGTGCCATAGCTTCAATAATTAATACACCAGGCATAACTGGTCTATTAGGAAAATGTCCTTGAAAAAATTCTTCGTTCATTGTCACATTTTTTACTGCAACAACTTTTTCTCCAGGTATAATTTCTTCTATTTTATCAATCAATAAAAAAGGATATCTATGAGGTATAATAGCCATAATTTCTTCTATATTCATTTTTTTATTTCCTCCACTGTTCTTTTTACTTAATCCTGAACAAAGGTTGTCCATATTCTACTAATTCCTCATTTGAAACATAAATTTCTGCAATCTCTCCTATATATGGACTTGTAATTTCATTCATAATTTTCATAGCCTCTACAATACAAAGAATATCACCTTCTTGTACTTTATCTCCTACCTTTACAAAACTTGGTTTATCGCTACCAGGAGCAGCATAAAATGTTCCTACAATAGGCGATTTTACAATATTGCCACTCAGTTCTACTATTGTTTCTGGAGTAGTAGGTATTGTAATTTCTGTTGTTTGCATTTGTATAGGAGATGTTTCTACATTAGAATTAGATACAGTATGTTGTGTTGTTATTTGAGAAGTAACTGTTTCCTTATTTTTACTCATTTTAACAGAAACATTATCCATGTTTAATTCAAAATTTGTTAAAGCTGAACTATTTATGATAGAAATCAATTCTTTTACTTCTGCATAGGTCATATTCAATCCTCCCACTTTTTAAAGCAAAGTACACCATTATGTCCACCAAAGCCTAATGAATTAGACAAAGCATATTTTATATTAGATTTTCTTCCTACATTTGGAATATAATCTAAATCACAAAGTTCATCTTTTTCTTCATATCCTATAGTAGGTGGTAAAAATCCTTCCTCTAATGCTTTGATACAAGCAATTGCTTCAATCGCTCCTGCAGCACCTAATAAATGACCTGTCATAGATTTTGTAGAACTAACTGGGATTTGATAAGCATAGTCACCTAATGCACGTTTAATTGCTGCTGTTTCTCCTGCATCATTTGCTTCTGTGCTAGTACCATGTGCATTAATATAACCTAAATCTTTTGGGCTAATTGCAGCTTCATCTATAGCCATTTTAATAGCATTTGCTGCACCTTCTCCATCAGGACATGGAGCAGTAATATGATATGCATCGCAAGTTGAACCATATCCTATAATTTCTCCATAAATTTTGGCTCCTCTATTTAAAGCGTGCTCTAATTCTTCCAACAATAATATACCAGCACCATCTCCCATAACAAAGCCGCTTCTATTTTTATCAAAAGGTCTGCAAGCTTTTTTAGGGTCATCACACGTTGTTAATGCTGTTAAATTACTAAAACCAGATAATCCAATTTTTGTAATAGAATACTCTGCACCTCCTGCAAAGCACACATCTAAATATCCATGTTTTATATTTCTATAAGCCTCACCAATAGAATTTGTTCCTGTTGCACAAGCTGTTACAATAGATTCACAAGTACCTTTTGCTCCAAATTTTAATGCAATATTTCCTGCTGCCATATTGCCAATTGCCATTGGTATAAATAAAGGAGATACCTTAGAAGGCCCTCTTTCATTAAGTTTAATAATTTGTTCTTCTATTGTCCATAAACCTCCAATACCAGAACCAACAATTGTACCAAAACGAATTGGCTCAACATCTCCTTCTTTTAAACCACTCATTTCATAAGCTTGGGTTGCAGCAGCAATACCATAAATAGAAAACATATCATTCCTTTTAGTTTCTTTTTTTGCTACATATTTTTCAACTTCAAAATTTTTTATTTCTCCAGCAATTTTTACTTTAAATCCTTCTGTATCAAATTTTTTGATATAATCAATGCCACAAACACCATTTTTCAATCCTTCCCAATAGCTTTCGACATCGTTTCCTAATGGAGTAATTGCACCCATACCTGTGACTACACATCTTTTCATGATTTATACCTCCTTATCACATTGCCATACCACCATTTACATGTATAACTTGACCTGTGATATATTGACTTTTTGCTAAAAATACTGCTGTTTGTGCAATATCTTCTACTTGTCCTAATTTCTTCATAGGAATTTGTGCTGTCATTTGTTTTATAATATCTTCTTTTAATACTGCTGTCATATCCGTTTGAATAAATCCTGGTGCAATGGCATTACAAGTGATGCCACGAGAAGCTACTTCTCTTGCAATAGACTTTGTCATACCTATTATACCAGCTTTAGAAGCGGCATAATTTACTTGTCCTACATTTCCAATTACTCCTACAATAGAAGAAATGTTAATAATAGTTCCTGAACGCTTTTTAATCATATAGTTTATTACATGACGTGTCATATTGAAACTACCCTTTAAATTGGTATTTAATACGGTATCAAAATCTTGTTCAGACATACGCATTAAAAGGCCATCTCTTGTAACACCTGCATTATTTACTAAAATGTCAATACTACCAAATGTTTCTATTGATTTTTCAATAATTTCTTTTGACTTGTCAAAATCAGAAACATCGCCTTGTATTGGTAAACATTCAACGCCATAATTTTTAATTTCTACAATAAAATCATCAGAAATAGTGCTTCTATAATTTAATATAATATTACATCCTTCTTTTGCAAAAGAAGTAGCTATCGCTTTTCCAATTCCTTTTGCTGCACCAGTTACTAAAACTGTTTTTCCTTTTAACATATCCTCTCCTCCATTTTCATCCTAACAATTTTTCTATTGTTTTTTCTAATGTTTTTTGATTTTCTACATTAAGTATTGTTGCTCCTTTTACTGTTCTTTTTACAAATCCACTTAATGTTTTACCAGGACCAACTTCTATAAACGTATCAACACCTTTTGAAGACAATGTTAATATCGTTTCTTCCCATTTAACAGGACTCATAACTTGCTTTATTAAAAGAGGAATAATATCCTCATTATTTTCAACTTCTTGGCCAGTTACATTTGTAATAACAGGTATATTCATATCATGTAAATGTAGCTGTTGCAACTCTTTTGATAATTTTTCAGATGCAGATTTTAATAGTGCAGTATGAAATGGACCACTTACATTTAATTTTGATACTATTTTAGCACCCTTTTCTTTTGCTGCTGCTGCTGCTTTCGAAGTTATATCTGTTTCACCTGCAATTACAATCTGTCCTGGTGCATTATAATTTGCAGGTGTTACAAAACCAAATTTACTATATTCCTTACAAATATTCTCTATTTGTTCCCTTTCCATGCCAATAATAGCATACATACTGCCTTTTCCTTCTGGTACAGCTTCTGTCATAAAACGTCCTCTTTTTTGTACTAATTTCACTGCATCTTCAAATTGAAATACACCACTCGCCGTATATGCACTATATTCCCCTAAACTTAAACCAGCTACATAATCTGCTTTTATTCCTTTTTCATTTAAGCAAGCTAATGTTGCCATACTCATAGTTAATATAGCTGGTTGTGTAAATTCTGTTTGATTTAATTTTATTTCTTGTTTAAAACATATATCGCTAAGAGAAAAACCTAAAGCATTATCTGCTCTTTGAAACATTTCTTTTGCACAAACATATTGTTCCTGCAACTCTTTTCCCATACCGACATATTGTGCACCTTGTCCACTAAATAAAAAAGCTGTTTTCATGATTTTTCTCCTATTTTTTTTAAATTATTTTTTCAATCGACATTTTATGATAATGATAAGCAAGGGAGCATATGCTCCCTTTTAATTTTTTAATACTTTGTTTTTATTTCAAATAGAGCTTTATTATCTCATAACTTTTACAGCGTCTTTCATGATATTTATATATTCACAGTAAAGTTCCTCTATTATCTCTTTTGCGGTCTGTTCTTTTGTTACTAAACCTGCAATTTGACCAGACATAACAGAACCATTTTCAACATCTCCGTCATGAACAGCCTTTCTTAATGCACCTGTACCTAGTTCTTCTAATTTTTCTGCTGGTGCATTCTGTTTTTCTAATGCTTCATAAGCTCGTGCCATTTTATTACGAATAACACGCACAGGATGACCTGTAGATAAACCAGTTATTGTAGTATCAATATCTTTTGCTTTTAATATTCTTTGTTTAAAATTAGGGTGTACTGTACATTCTTTTGCAACTAAAAATCTTGTGCCAAGCTGAAATCCAGAAGCACCTAACATAGTTGCAGCTGCCATACCTCTACCATCTGCAATACCTCCTGCTGCAATAACTGGAATATTAACAGCATCAACAACTTGTGGTACAAGTGCCATTGTTGTTGTTTTTCCAACATGTCCTCCAGATTCCATACCTTCTGCAATTACAGCATTTACACCATCTTTTTCAAAACGTTTTGCAATTGCTACAGAAGGAATAACAGGAATAACCTTTGCACCCATTTCTTGGAAGGCTTTTAAATGTGTAATAGTACTACCTGCACCTGTTGTAATAACTGGAACCTTTTCTTCATAGAGTACTTTTGCAATTTCTTCTGCATAAGAGGACAACAACATAATATTCACTGCATAAGGACGATCTGTCATTTCCTTTAATTTATGAATAGCTTCACGACAGCTTTCACCATTTAAATGACCTGTTGCCAAAACTCCCAAACCACCTGCATTTGATACTGCTGCAACTAATTCTGGAGTAGCAATCCATGCCATAGCACCTTGTATAATAGGATATTCTATTCCAAGCATTTCGCAAATATTTTCATACATAAGTTTGTTCTCCTTATCTTTTGTTACAAAATTATTGCTGATTTTCTTCTACAATTTTTACAACATCAGCAACAGTTTTAATTTTTTCTGTATCTTCAATTTTTACATCAAACTCATCTTCAATATCATTTATAATTTGAAATAAGTCTAAGCTATCTGCTTCTAAATCTTCCATAACACTTGTTTCTGGTGTAATTTCAGCAATATCCTTTCCTGTTTGTTCAGCAATAATTTCTTTAATTCTTTCTAATACTTCCATTTTTATGCCTCCTTAATATAATTTTTATTTACATTTTTATAAGTAACCCACCCCATGTGAGTCCACCTCCAAAACCTGCCATTAATATATAATCTCCTTGCTGTAATAATCCTTTTTTCATCATTTGATCTAATGCAATAGGAATAGTTGCAGCGGAGGTATTACTGTATTCAGCAATATTCATATAGAATTTTTGTAAAGGTATTTTTGTTTTTCGGGATATAATTTCTACAATACGAGCATTCGCTTGATGAGGTATAACATACTTCAACTGTTCAGCACAAATCCCGGATTTTTCAATTAAACGTAAAATACATTTTGGTGTTTGTCTTGTAGCAAAATCAAAAATGGCTCTACCATCCATGTGTAAAAAATTATCTTCTTCTACTAGTTCAGTATTAAATATATGAGAAGCCTTTTTTTCAGCACAAGTTAAAGACATACCACGATTTCCATCGCTGCCTATTTCTTCTGCTAATATACCTCCATGTTCTGCCTTTTCTAAAAAGACACCACCAGCACCATCACCAAATAATACACAGGTACTTCTATCTTTAAAATTTAAGTGTTTTGACAATACCTCAGCACCAATTACTAACGCATTTTTATAAACGCCATTTTTTATAAATTTGTCTGCTGTACTAACACCAAAAATAAAACCTGAACAAGCTGCACTTAAATCAAAAGCAACTGCATTCACTGCACCTATTTTTGATTGTACTAAACACGCTGTAGATGGTGTTGTATAGTCAGGTGAAACAGTTGCAACAATAATTAATTCAATATCTAATGCATTAATATTACCATCTTTTAAAATATTTAGTGCTGCTTTAGCAGCAATATCTGATGTATTTTCTCCTTCTGAAAAATGTCGCTTTTCTATACCACTACGAGAACGTATCCATTCATCACTTGTATCAACATATTGAGAAAGCATATCATTCGTAACGATTTTTTCAGGAACATAAGAGCCTGTACATTTAATTTTTGAAAAAATCATATTTTTTCTCCCTTGCTTAGAAATATTTTTGCAAATGTAAATTTAATTTTTTATATTTTCCATATCTTTCTCTCTAAAATTTATTATATACCAAATACTTTAATAATCAAAGTATATGATACTTTTTTTCATACGTCAATCTTTATTCTAAAAATAATACATTTAATTCTAAAATATTTTTGAGTAAAATGCAACAATTAATGCAAGATATATTGACAATAACTTATATTTGTAATATATTTTTTTATAGTTAATAATATTAAATCTACATCACATAGTTACAGAAACTATGTATTAAAATAATTTTATTTTCAAAAATTTATTTCATTTTGATTTTATATCTTGTTAAAAGGAGGGTCACATTTATGAAGCTAAAACCACTCCATATTGGTGATTTAACCATACCTATTCCAATTATACAAGGAGGAATGGGGGTTGGCATTAGTTTATCTTCTCTAGCTGGAGCTGTAGCAAAAGAAGGTGCTATAGGTACTATTTCTGCTGCACAACCAGGTTTTCTATCTAAAGATTTTTTAACAAATACAGTAGAAACAAATTTAAAAGCACTAGCTTATCATATTAAAAAAGCAAAAGAAATCTCTAATGATGGTATCATTGGTGTTAATATTATGAGAGCAGCAACTCATTATGCAGATTATGTAGAATGTTGTATTAAAAATGGTGCAGATATTATTATATCTGGTGCAGGATTACCTATAGAATTACCTAATCTAATAGGCAACTCTTCTATTAAATTTGCCCCTATTGTTTCTTCTGTGAAAGCAGCAAAAGTTCTATTGCATCGTTGGGATAAAAGAGGAGAACGTATGCCAGATTTTGTTATAATTGAAGGTCCTAAAGCAGGTGGTCATTTAGGATTTTCAGAAAAAGAACTACTTTTAGGACTACAAGACGATTATGCTTATTACGATAAAGAAGTTGAAAATATTATTGCTTATGTAAAAAGCTTTGAAGAAAAATATAATCGTCATTTTCCAGTTATTTTTGCTGGTGGTGTATATGATAGAAATGATATTGATCATTATATAAATTTGGGTTGTGATGGTGTTCAAATGGCAACTCGTTTTGTTGCTACACAAGAGTGTGATGCTGACATAGAATTTAAAATGTCGTATATTAATGCAAAAAAAGAAGATATTACTATTGTAAAAAGCCCTGTTGGTATGCCAGGACGTGCTATTAATAATCCTTTTATGGAACTGAGAAAAGTAGAAAAAGAAAATATAACAAAATGCTATAAATGCTTAGAAAAATGTAATCCAGCTACAACACCTTATTGTATTACAGAAGCTTTAATTCGTGCTGCAAATGGAAATATACAAAATTCTCTATTATTTTGTGGAGCTAACGCATATAAGGTAAATAAAATTACAACTGTAAAAGAAATTATAGATGAATTAAATCAATAACCCCCCATTTAGGGGGATTTTCTATTTTATACATCAATATTACCTGAAAACAATCCATAGACATCATCAATAGGTAATGAAAATACAATTCCTTTTGCAGGAGAGTTCATGCCCATTTCAGAAGAAATATTCATCATAATTTTTTGCTTAATTTCTTCTCTAGCAACAATCATTAAAATTTCTTTGTCTTCGTTAATTGTAATACCTAAAAATTTTGCTGCTTCCCTACCACTCACACCATGCCCATGTAAAATAGTTCCTCCTGTAGCCCCCACCTTTTTTGCTGCTTCCATAGCATCAGAAGAATAACCATGATTTACAATAGCAATTACTAAAGCATATTTTTTATTCAGACTCATTATATACTATTCCTCCTTAGAAATACCCGTTAGTGCATAAAATGATGACATTCCACCAATGCTATCTAATGAAATAGTAAAAACAATACCTTTACCAGCTTTATGGAATTCTGTTTTTTCTTTTAATTGAGCAAATATTTTAGGAATATCATCTGCATATACAGTAGAAATAAATACATCTTTTTCTTCTTCATTTAGTCCAAGATAATCTAATATTTCTGAACTTGCTGTTCCTTTTCCAAAACATAAAATAGAAAAGTTAATACCTTGACTTTTATAATAAGACATTAATTTCTTGCTTTTTCCTCTATCTACAATAGTAATCATTAATTTTAGAGGCTTTACTTTTTTTACTTTTGCCATTTTTAAAAAATCTCCTTATTTTAATCAAAATTCAATAATATCATTGTCCTCTTCTTTATGAGTTTTTATAGTAGTCTGCAAGTTTCTTCTTTTCTCTCCTATGGTATAAATTAAACCTAATATTTGTATAGTCACAAGAGGAGTCATGGCAACCATAGCTACAATACCAAAAGCATTCGTCATAATTTCCCTATTTAATGCTTGACAAGCTCCCATAGCTAATGGTAATAAAAATGTTGCAGTCATAGGACCAGAAGCAACACCACCAGAATCAAAAGCAATTGCTGTAAAAATTTTAGGAACAAAATGAGATAATAATATAGCAATACCATAACCAGGTATTAAGAAATACCAAATAGGAACATTTGTTAATACTCTAATCATTGCTAAACCAATAGAAATACCAACACCACAAGATAAACTAATAAGTATTGCTTTCTTTGTAATATTACCACCTGTAATTTCTTCTACCTGTTTTGTCAATACATGAACAGCTGGCTCTGCAATTACAACAAACATACCAATAATAATTCCAATAGGTACTAATATCCAGTTATAATATAGTTGGGCAATTTTATTTCCTATATAATTACCTATTGGCATAAAACCTGCATTAACCCCTGTTAAAAAACATACTAAGCCAATATAAGTATACATAATACCAACATATATCTTTCGAATATAATGTTTTGGTAATTTTAAATAAAACTTTTGAAAAATTAAAAAGAAAATAACAACAGGAGAAAGTGCTATTGCTACTTCTATAAAATGGTGAGGAAATTTATTTAAAAATAAAAATAAAATTTCTTTTACTGTTTTTACTGTATGTTGTGTTTCTACTACATAATCTTCTGAAGAAATACCAAAAAATAATCCAAGAAATAAAACTGCTAATATAGGCCCTATTGAGCATAATGAAATTAAACCAAAACTATCTTCTTGAGAATTTTTATCTCCACGGACAGAAGCTACTCCAAGACCTAAAGCCATTATAAATGGTACAGTAATAGGACCTGTTGTAACACCACCAGAATCAAAAGCAACTGCTAGAAATCGGGTTGGCGAAATATATGCCAATATAAATACAATAACATAAAAAATAACTAACAACTTTACTAAACTAATCTGAAACAATATACGTAATAGTGCTAATACAAGAAAACAACCAACACCTATTGCTACAGACAATATTAATGTCATATTAGGAATAGATGGAACTTGTGTTGCTAAAACTTGTAAATCTGGTTCAGCAATTGTAATCATCATACCAAATAACAATGAAATTAATATTAAAAATATTAGATTTCTTGATTTTGTAAGTTGTGCTCCTACTCTTTCACCCATAGGTATCATAGCAATATCTGCTCCTAATGTAAATAGTCCCATACCAAATATTAGAAAAATAGATCCTATTAAAAATAGAAGTATGCTATACCATGGCATAGGTACAATAGTAAAATTTAAAACTAATACAATAATTACAATAGGAATAACTGATGAAAGTGCTTCTAGTACTTTTGATTTTAAAAATTGATACAAATTGCTCCCTCCTTTATTTGTTATAAAATAAAATATCCTCTAAATCGGCATAGATAATATAATAAAGATGTCAATTTAAAGGATAAATTTTTACAGTAAACAATAAAATTGTATTCATTTTACTACTTTCACCAGTATAGCATAAATATACAAAACATTGTATTATTTTTGTGTATTTTTAACAGTTTCTTTATATTTTATGTAATTTCCATTTACCAGAATAATATCTCCATATAAAACAAATAATACGAAATATCCAATCTAAAATCATACCAATCCATACACCAATAGCTCCCATTCCCATAGATTTACCAAGAATGTAACTATTGATAATACGAAATATCCACATAGAAGCAATAGAACAAATCATTGTAAATTTTACATCATTTGCTGCACGTAAAGCATTTGGTAATGTAAAAGAAGCAGGCCATAAAAATATAGCACAACCACAATGTATCCATATTAATATTTTAGCTAATTGTAATGTACTATCAGATAAATGGTAAATAGCTAATAGTAATGGTAATACACAAAGTATAATAGCATTAATAGAAGAAGTAAAAGCATAGGATATTTTCATTAACTTTTTAGTATAGTATTCTGCCTGTTTATAATCTCCTGCTCCAACACATTGCCCTACAACTGTAATCATAGCAAGACTAATTGCTTGACCTGGAATACACCCCATAGAATCAATATTATTGGCTACTGCATTTGCTGCAATCTGTACTGTACCAAAACTAGCAATAATACCTACAACAAGAACTCTACCAAGTTGAAATAAACCATTTTCTAAACCATTTGGAATACCAATATGTAATATTTTTTTAATCATTGCTTTATGTAATTGAATTTTTAGTTGTGGTTTTATATATATCTGGTTTTTAGGATTACAAATCAAATATAATATAATAATAGACGCTAATAAACGAGAAATCAAAGAAGGAATAGCTACACCAGCAATACCTAAACGAAGTAAAAATATAAAAAAAGCATTCCCTCCAATATTAATAATATTCATTAAAAACGACAGCATCATAGAAACTTTTGAATTTCCCATAGAACGAAACAACGCTGAACATGAATTATAAATTGCTAAAAATGGATAAGAAATAGCTGTAATATCCAAATAAATAATAGCATTTTTCATAACTTCTTTTTCAATTTCTCCAAATAATAATTTTAATATTGGTCTTTTCCAAAATAATATTATAATCATAACAACTATAGAAATAATAACTGTTATAATTAAAAGTTGATAAGCAGACAAACAAGCTTGTTCTCTATTTTTCTTTCCTATAAATTGTGCAGAAACAACAGCACCTCCAGTTGATAATGCAGCGAAAATATTAATAATTAAAACATTAATCATGTCTACAAGTGAAACTCCAGATACTGCTGCCTCTCCTGCTACAGAAATCATCATAACATCTGCCATACCTACTGTTACAGCTAATATCTGTTCTATAATTAAAGGTATAATTAATTGATAAATTGCTTTATTAGAGAATAATTCTTTTTGTTTCATTTCGATTGTTTCAGCCATAATTCAATCCTTCTTTATTTATTAATTTACTTTTTTATCTTTTATAATAATGGTAGTAAAATATCCTGTATTATCTGGAAACTCTTTCAAAGAAAAATATTTTTTTTCTGTTTTCATACCACAATTTTCAACCATATAACAATCAAATTTATGTTCATTATGTAAGAGAAACTGCTTTATATTTTGAAATGACTTTCCTACTTTCATTAGCACTTTTGTTCCAGATAATGATAAAGCATATTCTATACCATATGAAGCAGGAATAATATGAAGCATTTCATCGCTTTCCGTTAAACTAATACCTAATGTAGAAGAAACTGCACAAAAAGAAGGAATACCAGAAATCATTTTAACTTGTTTTCCATTTTCTTTTACTTTTTTATGAATATACATATAAGTTGCATAAATAGAAGGGTCACCTAATGTTAAAAATGCTACATCGTTATTTTGTAAATATTGTAAAATAATTTTACTTCCTTCTTTATGATACTTTTCTAATAATACTTTATCTTTTGTCATAGGCATAAATATTTTAATAATTTCTTTTTGTACTAATTCTGGTATTGCTTGCACCACAATATCATAAGCAACAAAATTACCTGTTCCACTATTGGGTATTGCAATGATATTACATTTTTTAATACATTCTACTGCTTGATATGTTAAAAGTTTAGGGTCACCTGCTCCAATACCAACACCATATAATGTTCCCATAGTATATTTCTCTCCTTTGCATTCCATTGACATTATGATAGCTCCTTACTGATTTCCTTCAATAAAGGAGCTATTATTTCATAAATCAACTATTTTTTATTTGAATTATTTCTAAAATGTGATTTGCAAAATTTTCTGCTTTTTTACTTATTCCATCTATTTTTTGTATACTGTTTGGATCATTCGCCGTTTCTAATAAAGCAAAACGAGAAGGAAGTATAAATGTTTTATTCATGTTCAAAGCACTAATTAATTGTTCTGCTACTAAATCCCCTCCACTATAACCAGATACAATAATACCAAAAATATACTTTTCATAAAACCTTGTTTTTCGAAACAAAGCAGTTAAACGGTTAATAAAAGCACATAAATTTGCACTAACTGCATCATTGTAATTAGGACAAAGTAATACAAGTGCATCACATTCTAATATTGCTGGATAAACTTCATCAACAATTACTCCACCATAATAACAATTAGATTTAGCACTAAAATGCATACACATAGTATAGGGACAACCAGAACAATCTTGAATACTTCCATTTCTTAATGAAATTTCTTTTATTTCACAACTAGTTAAATGTTGCTTTGTCATATTCCAAAGTTGAGAAGTGTTAGAAGTTTTAAAATTACTTGCATGAAGTACTAATATTTTAGGTTGTTTCTTTTTAGTAGGTTTAAAAGATAATACTTGTTCTATTAACACTCGTACAGATTTTTCATATGCTCCGATATAATTTGTTTCCAATATTTTAGCTTGTATATTAAAATTTTGTAATGAAGCTGTAGCTTCAACAAGAGGTTTTCCTGGAAATGTACAACCAGCTTGATTTGCAGTAAATACAAATTCTCTTGCAATAGATTTTGTAAATAATTCACTTTCTCCATCTACAATAATACCAGCTATAGAGTTTTCTAAGAAATTAGCATCCATTCTTATTTTTTTCAAAAATCGAAAGTATTCCAAGTTAATACCAGAAATTCCTTGAGAAATAGCAAAAATAATTTTCTTATTTTGTAAATCTTGAAAATCCTCTTCTTTTGTAATTTTTCTATAAGAAATATTCGTTAGTGCCTTTTCTAAAACTTGTTCTAATCTTTTTGTTTTTTGTTTATCCTCACAATGAGGCTGTACTAAAATTAATTCATCTTTCATATTATATTCTCCAAATTTTGAAATGCTTTTTCAATACGACAGTATAATTGTTCTGTTAAAGGTAAACTTTCTATTTCTAAACCTAATTTTGTTGTTCTATTTTTACAACCCATATAAACACCACCTAAAAAATTAGAACTGTAATGCCATTTTCCTTGTATTGTTAATATAATAGAAATTGCAGCAGAAGAAAATGCTGGTGCAATATAAGGTTTAAATCCTAATTCTCTTGTTCTAATATTTGCTTCAACAGCAAGAGTTGTTAATTCTTTTGAAAGTACATCATCATAATTTTCAATACTATTTGCAATAACTAAATCTTGACCATGAGGGCCAAATGCTCTACCTTCTTCCAAAAAAATCTGAAAACGTTTTTCTTTTTTTGCAAAATAAGCTGCCCTTGCATTCATAACACCAAGTCCATAGCCTTGTATTTGTTCTGGTAAAAGTCCTTTTCCATCAAATTGTCCTTTTTCATTTTGATTACTTGATAAAAATGCAGCTTTACATAAAGGATCTACTGGGTCAGATACCACAGCGAATAATCCAGAAAAATTTTTTTCTCTTGCTTTTTTTGCAAAATTACATACAATCATTTTATTAGCTTCAAACTGTGCCATACGTACATCTTTTATATCAGAACCAATAGGAGGAATTCCTTTTGAAGCACAAAATACAAATACATCACAATCAAATAAATGTTGTTGATCTATAATCTCTATTTCTGGAAAAGCATTATATTCCCAAGGAAAAGTCGTTTGGTTCATTTCATATTCCCATCTTTTACATACTGCTTCATTCATATCACAAATGCCAATTTTATCAATACAATCTTTTCCGAGAAGTTTTAATCCTATTAGTACTGTACTACCTACATCACCTAATGCTAATATATGAATTTTTTTCTTTTTTATAAACGACAATTCATTTTCCTCTTTATTCCATTGCTCTAAACTTTTATAGCCTATATTAACACAAGTAATATTTTCTTTTTGAATGAAAGCTTCTTTTATTCTTTTAGGTAACTTATCATATTCGTTATTCATGTGGTTTGTGCTAAGCCATTTTATACTTTCTTGTGTCAATAACATTTCTGGATATGTTGCTAAAAAACGGCCCTTTGACTTTTGAATGTCTTTTTTAACTCCAACAATAATACTATTTTCTCTTTCTAACCATTCCATTTATTACACCTCACTTTTTGTATTACTTTATTAAGCCACTTAAACGAACCAATTTTTCAATATCGTTTGCAATATAAATAGATGGTGCTAAATGATAGTCATAACTTAAACAACCACCTTTATCTGGACAACTAGGGTGAATAATTACTTCATTTAATCGATTTAATGTTAAATTTCTTTCATATTCTTTTTGATATTCTTCTTCCAATACCATCATAATATTTTTAGCATTTTCTAATGCAGTCATAGATAAGTGATATATTGCTTCTTTAGTAGTATCTTTTAAAAATCCTGGCATAACATAAGGTAATATTAAATTAATAGAATTTAATAAATTTGCTTTTAATTTTTCTTTTCTTTCTACACTATCTCCTCCAATAAAAGGATAAATAGTAGACTCTACAAACCAAGCACGTAAAGAAGGTATAAAATATAAACTTTCTACTTTTCTATTTTGAATATCCATGAGATCTTTTCCTCTACCAGAAAGAACTCCAACAATAATACGTTCAATTTCTATATTTTCTGTTTTCAATAGTGGGTCTAATTCTTTAATACGATACCCTTTATGTAATAAATCATCTACTAATATGACTGGTCTACAAAATGATTTAATTGTTTTTGCTTGATTTTTTAATGGTGAATAATTAGGGTATTCTGTAATTTTAAAGCTTTTCAATTCAGAATGATAAGTTTTTTCTGTATGAAGAACTTTTGTCACAGTATTAGGAATTACCATTCCTCTTAAAATTTTACCAAAAGGTACACACATTGCAGTACCTAGTTTTCTAATAGGTAAAGGTTCACTTGGTACACCATTTGCTTTTGTAATTAATTCTACTAATCTGTGGTGCATAATACTAGAATGAAATGACAAAACTAAATTTCCTGGATAAAGTTGCGTCATAGCTTTTTGTAATTTACTATGTGTTTCATCTAATATATCAAGTACTCTCTCATTTCTGTTAAAAGGCTCTTTTATTACAGTTTCCATATTTTGTATGAATGCAATAGGATTTTTCATATCTACTACAAATATAGGTCGTTCTGGTAATGCTTCATTTAATAAATAAAATCCTTGCTGTTCTAAAACAATATGTATCTTTTTATTTATAAACCCAATTTCTGGACTAAATACGCAATATGTATAATCTTTGGCTAATGCACTTGCTAATGTTTCTGTCAATAAAAGTTGTTCTACATTTCTAATTTTTGTATTTTTAGAAACATATAATCCTGTTATGAGTAAAATACGACCAGAAGTGTTTTCTCTAATATGGTTTGCAACTTCCATGCTTTTAAATTCTTGATATAATTTTAATGTAGTTAAAGAACAAAATATAGATACACCTACGATTTCTCCTTCCATTTTTCCATCACGAATAACAGCAAAAAGTACATCTGGTCTATCCATAGCAAAACGAATTCCTTCTTGATTTTCATGTTTATAAGAAAACTCAAGTAATTCATTTTTTAAAGAATATGTTAAATGTTCAAATAATTCAATCTGTATTGTTTTTGCACGAAGAATTTGTTTATATTGAGGTTCTCTTAAATATAAACTATTTTCATAAATATAATTTTGTGCCACTGGGTCAATCAAAGTAGAAATATCTCTATTATCATCTATATTTTCTCTAATTCTAGTAGAACTAATATCTTCTAAGTGTACAGGCAATTTTAATTTTAAAATATTCCCTAAAATTTTACTATCTAATTTACCATCTTCACCTTCTTTTTGGTGTGTTTGACTTTCTCTTAAAAATAAAATATGATTAAAAGTTTGTATAGAATGTTCTACAGAAGGTACTTTATAAGAAGACGCATTTTCTACTACATCACTACCTGCTACCATATATACTTCTTTTTCTGGAAATAACTCTTTTAATTGTTTTAAATCACTAGGATTTGCAATATTTACTGGAATATCATCTGGAAATAAATAGATATTCTCTTCATTTGCTACAGACATAGTCACAATTTCACGTCGTATCATATGGGGTTGTGTCTTTTTAGACCAAGAAAATTCATCTAATGCTAAATATACAATAAATCCCATATCTCTTATTTCTTTTGCAATTCCTTTATGGCCTAATGAAAAAGGGTCAAACGTTCCTGGAAAAAATGCAACTTTATTTGGTTCTTCAAAGTCAAAATTCTTATAAGAAAATAAATAATCTCCAATAAAACGATAAATATAATTTAAAGAAGCTGCATTATAGAAAAAAGATAACTCAGATGTTTCTTTATTTTCGATTAATGTTGTAATCTTTTTAGCCATCATTTTAAAAATATCTTTTTTCTCTTGCAATGAAAGTAACTTACTACCAAATAAATATTGGCCAATTACTAAAACAGCCTCTTGACTCACTGTTTCATTATAATTTGCTAAACCACCTAAAATCATACCTAACATGATTTTCTTACGTTCTTTATATTTTAAGCTAGTTTCTTGAAAACGTTGTTTATATACACCATAATGTTGTAATACAATACCTAACGTATCCAATGTAAGACAAACAACACGAGCATTTGTGCTAATTAAAAGACGTTTTAAATCATTTACAAATTCATCTAATTCATCAGGATGAAGATAAAGTGCAAACTCCCCTAAATATTGAGGGATATATTTTGAAAATTCATATTCTCCAATTTCGAGGCCTTTTGTTAACTCTATAACAATTTCATTTCTTTGTGCTAATGTTAAAAGAGGTGCAATACTTACTAAAGCACTACCGGCGTTATGACGTACTGCTACTCTTTCACTCACTTTTACTAAATTAGAAAAATGTGTTGCAATTTGTAAAATAGGCATTTCTCTATCTAAGTTTACTCTATCTAAAAGCCATTCTATATTTACAGATTTAATTATCCATGGTGTTGCTACTTTTGTATTTTCTAAAAATATTTCAGATACAATAGAGTTTTCTTCATATATTGTTTTTAAATCACAATAATGAAGGCACTCTTTTAAATCCCAATTTTTAGCTACTCCATAAATTAAAAATTGTAATGTAAAATAATTTTTAGAAGGAACTTTTTTTATAATTTCCTGTAAACATAATTTCCATTTATTACTTGGCGTTATATTTTTGGTCATATATTTTATAAAATGTAATGTTGATGTCCAAATTTCTATAGATGGTGTTTTAATAGCTTCCTCTAGAAAATGAAGTATTATATCAAGTTCTTCCTCTTTTATCAACACCAAAGGTAATGACAAAAGAGCATCTATCATAATAAATAGTGTTGCTTCTTCTCTTTTTGTATTTTCATAAAATTTTAATAAACAACTCAAATATATCTTTTCTTTTTTTTCAGAACATCTATTTAATACAGATTCAAGTAATATTTTTAAAGTATATCCAATCCATCTTTTATGTTTATCTGTTATTTTATGGTCAGGTTCTATAATTAACTTTAAATATTGTGTTAATAATTCTTGACTTGTATGTTCTCCTAAAGAAATTTTAACATTTTTAGGTAATTCTTTTCTATAGTCTTCATCATAATTAACAATAATATTTCCCATCAAATCAGCAGCTTGTCTACGAATATCTCCTTCTCTGTGCATTAATAATTCATATAAAAAATTTAATGTCATTGTTTTCTGTTTTTGTGTCATATATGTAAAATATTCCTCAAATATATTTAGATAAGCACGACTATTTTTCCAATTTTTTGCACTTCTAGCTGCTTCTAAAATATTACCAAAAGAAACTTCATGGCTTACTCTATGCATAAGAGAAATATTATGTTCGATTGCCATATACTTTAAAGCTTCTACTGTTTCATTCATATTTAATATAGCCTTATCTTTTTTTATTTTAATTGATAATTGGTCTGTTTTAAAATCCACATTTACCCCAAGACTAATCATATAATTTTCAAAATCTTTTAATTTAGCATATACATGACGGTACCTACTTTCTTTTGCAGCATCAACATTATCTAATTTATCTAATATAACTTGAAATGAATCTTCTAAACTAAAAAATCCCATTACTTCTTTTCCATTTTCCCAACATTTTGTTTTTACTCTAAAATCCGAATAAATTAAAATTAAAGATTCTATTGGTAAATCCTCTAATTCTAAATCCCATGTGGAATGATTTGCTGCAATATGACCAATAGATGGTAAAAGATTTCTTTTACACCATAAATCGGTATAATAGTAATGTAAATAAGGAATTCTCTTTACTTCTTCATCTTTACAACCATATTTTCCAATATCGTGTCCTGCTGCTGCACCTGAAATTAACCCTAAATCAATAGGTACATTTGTTTTTACAATTTGTCTTGCAGTATGCATAGCAATGTAATGTACACCTGCAATGTGTGCAAGAGAATCAAAAGGCATAATTTCTTTTCCAATACGCATCAATTCATAGAAATATTGGTTTTTTATACATTTACGAAATCTTTTATATTCTTCTGCATAGTGACTTTCTGCAATTTCTTCTTCTGTTGCAAATTGAAAATCCCTTATTCTTTCAAAAGGTTGAGTATTTTGTTCATAATTGAGAAAAACACGCAAAATTTCTAAATAAAAGAAAATTGCTTTTTCATAATAAGGAGTAATTGTAATTTTTACACTCTCTTGAAAAAGCCCTTTCCTAATATATTGATAAATATAATCAAGCCAATTTTGTTGCTGCTCTTGTTCACAAAAAAGTTCCATTGTCTTTAAACAAACACTAAGAACATTTTTACAAGTAATTTCTTCTTGTTGTATTACAAATTTAATATTAGACTTCCAGTCATCTTGTTTTAATAAAAGTAGCATAGACTTTTTTGTAGTACGCATTTTGCGTAAAAAACGACGGTCAGTTAAACAATCAATTAAATTATAATATAAGTCTTGTATTGATTTTTTTTGCATAAACACACCCATTTCTATTATTTTTTTAATAATATAATTATCATTATTATATTGCTTTTTCAATAAAACATAAACTACTTTTTACAAAAATATGTAAAAAAAGAATCAATATTAATAATTGACTCTTTTCTAAAATAAATTATTTAATAGAACGTAATTCTCCTGTTTTAGGACTCATAATAAATCCATAAACTTCCACCTCTTTATGAATAAGAGGATGATTTTTAATAATTTCTAATGTAGAATGTACAGATTTTTCCACACTATGAAATCCAGTTAACCATTGTTCTACATTTTTATGAGTTTCATCAATATATTTTATATTTTCTACAGAAATACCATGCTGTATCATTTTTTGTATTACTTTTTTACCATCTAAAAGTTGACCTCCACAATCATCATGTCCTATTACTATAATAGTATCAACATCTAATTCGTATACTGCTACAATTAAACTAAACATAGCACTTCCATAAGGGTGCATTATTTGACCTCCAGCATTTTTAATGAGTTTAACATCTCCATTTTTTAAGCCAAGAGCAGCAGGCAAAAGTTCCGTCATTCTAGTGTCCATGCAAGCCAATATAGCAATTTTCCTGTCAGGATATTTTGTTGTTTCATATTTTTTATACATTTCATGTTCTACAAAAATTCTATTATATTCCAACATCTTTTTCAAACCATCATTCATCATTTGCTACCCCCTTATTTAGAAAGAATTTTAGCATAAATAGTCATACCATTCCCATTCTATACCCATAATAAAAGGAATTGTTTCTTCTTTTGGAAATTCTACTAAATTAAATTCTATTTCAAAATTATGATAACGTTCATTTTCAATGATAGCAATTCCTGTTATAATATAATGAGTTCCCTCTCCTTCTATATATTCTCCTTCTAATACTAAATCATCTTCTTCAATATATATTTTATTTAGTTCTTTTTTTATTTGCTCTGGTGTAAAATATTCTTTCAAAGCATATAACCTCCTTTTTTTAATTTTATCATTTCATTTGCATTTATTCAATACTATTTAAAAAGGTTGTATCTCTAAAAAAAAGGTGCTATACTAATAAAATGAATACTGATAAAGGAGCATTTTCTATGAATTATATTGTACTAGATTTAGAATTTAATCAGCCTTTTCAATTTAAAACTGGTTTTCAAACAACATTACACCCCAAATGTCCTTTCGAAATCATACAAATTGGGGCAGTAAAATTAAATGATCAACTTTGTATTTTAGATAAATTTAATATTTTAATTAAACCAGTAATTTATCCACGTATTCATCCTTATGTAGAAAAAATTACAAACTTAACTTATGAACAATTAAAAAGTGGCGTATGTTTTTCCGAAGCTTATGCTTCTTTTATAAAATTTATAGGAAAAAAAGATGCTATATTATGTACATGGGGCAATGACGATGTAAAGTCACTTTTCAAAAATATATTATTTTATAATTTAGATGCTACTAAAATCTGTAATCAATTTATAAATGTACAAAAATTTGCTTCTATATATTTGAAATATCAGCCTGGTCAAGCTATTGGATTAAAAAATGCTGTAACCGAATTAAATTTAAAAATAGAAAGTACTTTTCATGATGCTCTTAATGATGCTATTTACACCGCAAAAATATTTCAAATTGTATATTCAAAAGAAAACTCTCCTGAAATATGTCAAATTTCAGAATTGTTTCATAATCATGAAACAACACATCTTCATATGAAAGGTTTAGTAGAATATTTTGAAAAAATATTAAATAGAAAATTAACTGTTGAAGAAAAAATGTTAATCAAAAAATCATACAAATTAGGGAAAAATTGTTCGTTTGATATACCTAAAAAGGAAAACAAATATTATAAATAAAAAATAAAAAAGACAACTCTCATTTTTTATAAGAGGGTTTGTCTTTTTTATATTACTTTTTACTATATTGTAAAAGCAATAGCTCTACTGCTAATTCGCTATTCCATTTTCCTGTTTTTATATTGATATCTACTTGTAAACAAAATTCTAATGCTTGCCTTAATTCTTCTATATTAAAATATTTTGACTGTTGTACATATTGCTTTACCATAAAATCTCTTAATCCCATTTTTTCTGCTATTTGACTTTGTACTTTTACTTGTTCTAAAAGAATTTTGCATTGAAGTATCATACGAAACTGTCGTATTATCATAGCTAATATCATAAGAGGAGACTCTTTCATTAATAATAAATTATGATAAATTGTAATAGCTTGTTTAGATTGCCCATTTATCATTGCATTAAGTAAATCAAATATTTTAGTTTCTAATGATTTTATACAAATAATATCAATGTCATAAGATGTAGCTTGTGAATTTTCTGGCAAAAAAGCACCAAGTTTTTTAATTTCTTTTTCTAGTTGTATCATTTCTCCTCCTACCACATATAATAAATAGGAAGCAATTTTTGTTTCTATTTGAAATTTATTTCTTTTGCATTCTCTTATTATCCAATATAATAATTCTTTCTCAGAAAGGCCATTCATCTCTGCAATATAACCATATTTAGAAATTGTTTTATAAAGTTTTCCTCTTTTATCAGCTGCATTTTCTATAAAAACAATACAGGTAGTATCAGGTATTGTTTTTATATAATCTGACATTTTTTCAGTATCATTTTTTCGTCCTGTTTGAAATAATTCGCTTTCTTTTACAATAACAAGTCTTTTTTCACTTAAGAAAGGAAGTGTATCAGCACTATCTAAAATAGCAGAAATGTCTTGTTTATTCCCTTCAAAAATATCAAGGTTCATAATCTCTGCCGATGGTTCTAACACTGTTTTCTTCAATAAATTTGTATATTGTGTTTTAAGATATTGTTCCGTTCCATAAAATAAATAACAAGAAGAAATATTATTTTGTTTTAATCGCTTTTCTAATTCTTTCATTTCGTATACATCCCTTCTACAGTATAACCATTTTTGTCAATTAAAACAGTAATTGTACCTTGCTTTGCAGTTTCATAAAAAGTAATGTTCTGATTTTGTAAGCGTTCTATTGTTTCAGTGTGAGGATGCCCATACAAATTATTTTCTCCATAAGATAATATTGCAATTTCTGGGTTTACTGCTTTCAAGAAATTTTCTGTACTAGAATACTTTGAACCATGATGACCTATCTTTAGTATATCGCTTTTTAAGTCAATATTTTGTTGAAGCAATATTGTTTCATCAATGATACCAATATCACCAGTTAATAAAATAGAGGTATTCTTAGATGTAATATGTAATACCAAAGAACCATGATTATCATTTATATCAAAAAATTTCATTTTATAATAAGGGTATAACACATCTAACTGCATAGTATTACCTAATTTTTCGCTATCTCCAGCTCCTATAATAAAAATAGGAATTTCATTCTTTTGAGCATTTTTTAGAAATGTTTCATATAATGGCGTTCTTTCAAAATTATAATTCGATATATAAATCTTATTGATTTTTATATCATTCATTAATTCAATAGCTCCAAGACAATGGTCACATCCATATGTGTAATAAATAAACCATCAATTTCTGAAATACCTTGTTCTTGTAAATATGGTAATACTGTATAAACACCTGTATTACTCCCTAATGCAGTTTGAGACTTTCCTCCTGTATCTACAATATAATTATATTTATCATATGTTTGTATTACAATAGCATCTCCTTGGCCAACATATAGAAAAGAAATTTTGTCCCTTTGGAATATATATTGATTGCTAAAAATAATTATTAATATCATAACTTCTACAAAAACAATAGTACATTTATAATATATATTATTTCTTTTATAAAAATAAATTATCAATAATAACAAATAACATAATAATACTGTAATTAAAAGAGGCCTTCCCCAAAGTATATATCCATATGGTACCAATGTTGCCAAAGTACATACTTTTTCATAAAAACATAATATATAATATACTATTCCACTTAAAAAAGTTGCTACTGGTATTGAAAATAGCCCTATAATTCCTACTATCATACCAATACCTAATAATATACTAGTTAACGGTAATATAATTATATTTACTAAAATACCTATCATAGAAATAAAATAAAAATGGTATGCCATAATAGGAAAACTAACAACAGAAGTTATAAATGAAATCCCTAATGTATTTTTTATATAATATGGCAATGTACTATTTTTAATAATGTCTGAACCTAATAAAATACCTGTTACTATTATAAAAGAAAGCTGAAAACCAATATCCCATAGATACAACGGCTGTATTAATAAAATACAGATTGCAGCAATTGCAATATTATTTAAAGCATCACTTTCATAGTAGAAAATATTCCCTATAAGTCCAACACTAATCATAATAACAGCTCTAATAGCGGAAGGGGAAAATCCTGCAAAAAATAAATAAAATAATAAACAGAACAATACAATAACAGAACATTTCCTTTTATTCCACTTTAAAAGCTTTTCTAAAATATAAAAAATGTAAAAACTTATAAGAGAAATATGTAGTCCAGAAATAGCTAAAATATGCATAATGCCAGCTTGTGCATATAATTCTCTTGTAATACTATCAATATCATCTTTATCTCCTGTTACCATCGCTTTTAAAATAGCACTTTTTTCTGGAGGTAAAACAGTATTATATACTTTTTGAATATTTTCTTTAAGTGTATAAATATGACACAATATAGGTGTTTTTTGTTGTCCTATTATGTTATATTCTTTAATATACATTTTATAATGATATCCTCTGGTAGATAAATATAATTTTTCATTATATCCACTAGATATAGAATTTCTTTCCAAAGAATAAAGTGTTCCTTTTAATATCACATTATTCCAAATAGGTATGGTTTCATATTCTGGTAATATTGCTAGTATTTTTAATGGTTTTGTTTCTAATTCCGTTTCTGCTTCAATATAATCTGTTTTAATTGTTATTTTTTGCCTTCCAGATGAAGTATAAGCAGTATCTACTACAGTTCCTTTTATAGTTACTTCTTGATTTATCATTTTTTCTGTTTTTTCTGAAACAATTTGTAAACTATGTGTAATCAATAAATTTCCCACTAAAAAAGACAAAACAAATATAACAGGAATTTTACTTTTAAAATACCAACTTATTATTGCAGATATGACTACTATACTTATAGCAAAAAGAGCAAAATACATCATAGATGCACTTTGCCCAACAATAATGCCTATAATCATAAAAAATAAAGTCCATACAAATGGTCTAATCATAATTTTTTCCTCAAATATTTTTACTTTCAAATGGTTTTGTGTAATCTAAATTTCCCATTGTTTCTTCTATTTTTTCTCCTTCTATTAAAAATTGTACTTTTTCTACATTATATAGTGATACTATAGAATTCACAATAGAATAAATTGCAATTTGTTCATTAATATTACCATTTATTATTTTATCTATGGAACCACTACTTAAATCAACATAGCAAATTCCTTCCTTTGTTGTAGTAACATCTCTAATTTTAATGTCAGGAGGTAATGTTGAAATATGGCTATCTTCTTTTGCTCCTAAAATTAATTGTTCTACAACAGATTTTTCTCTTGTTTGTATTTGACTGATTTCAATTTCTCGTTCTTCTTTTACAAGATATTTTTTTGTCTTATCTGTAAAATATAATGAAACAATTTCATATCGTTTTGATTCTGGCGAAACATTCGGATTTATCATAGTATTTTCACGGTTCATTAAACCAATTGGTTCACCAGAAACTTTTTTTAATTCTTTTCCCTCTACTTTAATACAAACATAATCTATAAAATCAAGACTTGTTACTGACCATACTATAGCAGAACGACACATAATTTTTTCACCAAGTGATAAATTATTATACTCCTTTGATAAATCAATTATTGCAATATCTTCTTTTATAGTAATATCAATTATTGCAATATCTTGAGGAAATACTATTGTATTTTCTTCAATTTTAGAACCTGCTTGTAATTGATTTAATACAGATAGAATTAATTCTTCTTGTGTGTTTCCTTTTATTACTCTTTCTTCTAAACACAATTTATTTGTTGCAGTATTATTAAAATATAGCTCTATTGTTTTTTCATGAATGTTTACTAATTCTTTTTCCATTTTTGTAAAAAAAGATAAAATAATTATACTTATAATAAAAAATAATAAAATGAAAATCCATATAATATATTTATATTTTTCTTTTTTTAGCAAAGGACTCCCTCCTTTGCAGCCTTTATACTGCAATATCATATCGTTTGTTTTATAGGAATACATACTAAAAAAGTAGTTCCCTCTTGCTCTTTGCTACTTACTTTAATACTTCCATTATGCATTAAAATAGTAGCATGCGTAATGGAAAGTCCTAAACCTGTTCCTCCTGTTTCACGATTTCTTGTTTTATCTACTCTATAAAATCGTTCAAATATTTTACTAATTTCTTCTTCAGCAATTCCAATACCAGTATCTGAAACAGAAAGAAATACATTTTGATAGTCACTATCAATCGTTATTGTAATAAGTCCTTTTTCAGAAGTATATTTGATAGCATTTTCTACAAGGTTAGAAATAGCCAACATAAATTTTGTTTTGTCTACCTCAGCTAATACTTTTTCTTTTAATAAAGTATAATTTAATGCTATTTTTTTTTCATCTGCTAAAGGTTTCATTCTTTTAATAACATCTAAAACAAGTTGATTTAATTCTGTTTCTATAAAAGTAATAGGAATTTCTTTTTGATCTAATTTCACTAGCGTTAATAAATCATTTATAATTTCAGTCATACGATCAATTTCAGAAGTAATATCTTCTAAAAATTCTATATATACTTCTTTTGATACGTTTTTTTGTAATAATATAGATTCGCTTAAAACTTTCATAGAACTTAGTGGTGTTTTTAATTCATGAGATACATTCGATACAAAATTTTGTCTTGAAGTATCAACCTGTTCTAATCTTTCAGCCATATTATTGCAAGCTAAGGCTAAATCTGTAATCTCGTTATGACGAATTCCTCTTATATCAATTCTTTGGTCAAAATGTCCTTCTGACATTTTAATAATAACTCCTAATACTTTTTTTAGAGGTTCTATGAAAAATCTTGTAGAAAAATATATCAATATTGTTAACATAATTGTAATCATTAAAAAAAGTATATTTGATTGATTTCTAATTTCTCCTACTGTATCACTAACATCGTCACTAAGAGCTGAAATTAATACAACTCCAATTTTATTAGAATTCTTATCTAATATAGAAACAGTTGCATATATAACACCATCTTCTTGTTGCCTTGACACATCTTTATTATCTAATGCTTCAATTACTTCTTGTACAAGATATGTTTTTCCAATATCTTGGCGACTAGAATCATTTATAACAATACCTGAAGCATCAATAACAATAACACGAAAATTTCCTTTGTTACTAATCATTCTAATTTCTTCATTAAATTGGTTCCATTTTGTAGTATCATATAAATACTCAGAAGCTGAAATTTTTCCAGAAAGTATATTAGCTTGGTTTAAAAGTTCCTTTTTTCTTTCTTCTACAAAATATTCGTCCATAGTACGAAAAATAGTATTAGTAAAAAGGATAAGAGGAACAACACCTACTAGCATATATGTGAGTAATAACATACATTGTAAACTGTTCCATTTTTTCTTTAATTTAGTTAAAATAATAACCAACTCCCCATTTTGTAAAAATGTATTTTGGGTCACTTGGATTTTCTTCTATTTTTTCTCTTAATCGACGGACATGAACATCAACAGTTCTTACATCTCCTGGATAATCATATCCCCAAACTGTATCAAGGAGTTTTTCTCTGCTATATACTTTTCCTGGATTTTCCATAAATAATTCTAATAAATCAAATTCTTTTGCTGTTAAATTTGTTTCTTTACCATCAATAAATACACGTCTACTTTCAAACTCTAGTTCTAAATTTCGAATTTGTAATGTATTTTGAGCATCTTTATAAATTCCTTTATGAGTATTACTTCTTCTTAAAATTGCTTTAATCCTTGCCTTTAATTCTAATATATTAAATGGTTTTGTAATATAATCATCTGCACCATATTCTAATCCCATAATTTTATCCATATCTTCCCCTTTTGCTGTTACCATAATTATAGGAATTTGAGAAAATTCTCGTGTTTGCTGGCATACTTCTAAACCATCTATTTTAGGTAACATAACATCTAAAACAATTAAATCAAATTTTTCTTCCTTTATATAACGGAGGGCTTCTTCTCCATCATAAGCAGGTGTTACTTTCATTCCATCTTGTTCTAAAGAGAATTTAATTCCTTTTACAATTAACTTTTCATCATCCACAACTAAAATATGGTATGCCATTTCACTTTCCTCCTGTATTTTATTGGATTGTAATATAATCTTTTATTTTTTCAAAAATGCTATTTCCAATTTTAGGTACATTCTTGATTTCTTCTATTGTTTGAAAAGAACCATTTTCTGTTCTATATGAAATAATATTTTGTGCTAATTTTTCTCCTATGCCAGGCAATAAATCTAATTCTTCTACATTGGCTGTATTAATATTGACATATAACCTTTTTGTATCTTCTGATACTATTTCTTCTAACGTTTCATTTTGTACTTGTTTCTCTTTTTGCTCTAAAAATAAAGTACTATATTCTATTATAAAATTTTCATTTTTTTTAGGTATTACAATTTTTTGTCCATCAAATACATTCCAATCTAATGAAATAGCATTAGCATATTCTGTTACTCCTCCTGCTTTTTCGACCACATCTTTTAAAGTATATCCTTCTGTAATATTATATATGCCAGGATATTTTATTTCTCCTTCTATTTCAACTGTTATACCTTCTAGTACATCTAAAGAAGATTGTGAAGATACAGATACAAATTTCCTTTCTGTACCAAAATTCAATAAATTTTTTTTGCGTATTTTGCTATAAGATATACCACAAATGGTTATAATGAATAATAATAGGAAAATTAGCCACCTATTATCTACTTCTTTTTTTATTTTGCTCATATTTTTTCCTTCCTTGAAAATAAATAAAGAAAATTGCTTTAAATTACATCTCTATTTATTATAATTGATATTATTGTATCACATATTTTTATAAAGGAGTATATAATGAAAAAAAATATTTTATTGATTTTTTATATAATATTAATTTTATTAAATTTTACTTTTACAACATGGTCAAAGTCTAATGAAATAGTGCAATATCATGCTATAAAAAATGATCTAGAAATTAATGCTGACGCAGCGATATTAATAGATGCTACCACTGGAGAAATACTATTTGAAAAAAATAGCAATAAAAGAGAATATCCTGCTAGTATTACAAAAATAATGACAGCACTTTTAGCTTTTGAAGCTAATAAAATGAATGAAATAATTACCTTTTCACACAATGCTATATATGGTATAGAACCTGGTAGTAGTCATATCGCATTACAAGAAGAAGAACAAATTACTATGGAACAAGCTATCTATGCTCTACTTCTACGTTCTGCCAATGAAGCTGCACTAGGTATCGCAGAACAAATTGATGCTTCAGTAGAGAAATTTGCAGAACATATGACAACAAGGGCGAAAGAATTAGGTTGTAAGAATACAAATTTTGTAAATCCTCATGGACTTCATGACGAAAACCACTATACTACTGCATACGATATGGCACTTATTGCAAAAGAAGCACTAAAATTTCAAGAATTTAGAAAAATAATTAAAACAATTTATTATGAAATTCCCCCTACTAATAAACAAAATGAAACAAGATATCTTTATGGTCAACATCAAATGATAAAGCCGCCTTCTATTTATGTTTACGAAGGTTGTGAAGGTGGAAAAACAGGGTTTACAAACGAAGCACAGAATACACTGGTTACTTATGCTAAAAGAGATAATACAGAATTAATTGCTGTTGTATTTCAATGCAAAGGAGTACAACACTATGAGGATACTATTAAATTGTTTGATTATGGTTTTTCTCATTATAAAACAGTAAAGCTTTCTTCTATAAATGAAATTTCTCAGGCAATACCTGTTGTAAAAGAAAATGATAAAACAGTAAAAATATCTTCTATATTAGCCAAACCTACTGAAGATATTTATGAAACCGTTCCTATTGATTTTGACATCAATAAAATCAAAAAAATAATAGATTGTCCTGAAAATTTAGTTGTTCCTATCAATAAGAATGATACTATTGCTACTGTTACATTTTATTATGAGAATATACCTATTAAAACAGTAGAACTATTAGCAGACCATTCTGTTATTTTGGAAGAAAACGTAGCATTAGCATCTTTACAAAATGATAAAAAAATAAGTAATAACAAAAATCTATATTTTAATTCTATATTTAATATATTGATTTTTGCCATAATTTGTAGTATTTTATCCTTTTTAATAATATTTATTACCTATCATTTTATATTATGGCGTAATAAAAAACGAATAAAAAGAAAAAAACGACTAAAACAAAAATAATCAATTGTTTTTAATGAAATTAGTTAGTACTTTCTTTCAATTTGAAGAAAGTACTATTTATTTTTTGTTTCTCTTTCATATGGCATTGAAATAGTAAATGTAGTACCTTCTCCTTCTTTACTTTCTACTTTTACTTTTCCATTATAAAGCATCATAATATGCTTTACAATAGATAATCCTAAGCCTGTACCACCAGCCTTTCGAGAACGACTTTTATCAACTCTATAAAATCGCTCAAAAATACGATCAATACTTTCTTCTGCAATGCCTATGCCAGTATCTTTTACTTGTAATACAAAATACTCTCCCTGAAATTTGCAAAAAACCATTACACTTCCTTTTTCTGTATATTTAATTGCATTTTCAATTAAGTTAATAAACATTTGAGAAATTTTATCTTTATTACAAAAATAAAAAGGCATTGCTTCACATTCTATAGTTAATTTTAATCCTTTTTCTTCTGCTTGAGGACGTAAAAGCCCCTCTACATAAGTTAATATTTTTTCAATAGACTCATATTGCATATTAGTATCTTCTTTTCTTGTTTCAATCTCAGATAATGATAATATATCTTGTATTAAACGATATAGTCTATGCGTTTCAATGTCAATAATTTCTAAAAAATGTATTGCCATATCTTGATTGTTAATAGCTCCTGAACGTAATGTATCTGTAAATCCCATAATAGACGTTAAAGGTGTTTTTAATTCATGTGTTACATTTGATATAAAATTACTTCGCATTTCTTCTAATTTTTTAATTTGAGTTACGTCTTGAAAAACAAGTAATGTTCCTAAACTATTGTTCTGATTTTTAGTAGTAAAAATAGGATTAATATATATACGTAATATTTTATCTCCATTAAAATTAGATTTTAATATTACAATTTCTACAATATTTCTTTTTTCTGAAATAGACGTTTCTAATAACATTTGTATATCTTTATTATCACAAATTTCATAAAAATCTAATCCTTTACAATATGTATTTTTAATATCAAATAATTCGTAGCATTGAGAATTTATCATTAATATTTTATTTTTTTTATCTATAGCAATTACGCCATTTATCATACTATTTACAATAGCTTCCATTTTCTTATTTTCTGTTTCTAAAGCGTTTATAGTAGTATTTAATTTTATACTCATCATATTAAATGTTTCTGTTAAAAAACCAATTTGGTCATTTATAGTTACAGATATATTTTTATTATACTTTCCTTGAGAAACTTTCATAGCTGTATTTATTAAAGTATCTAATGGTTCAGATATCTTTTTAGACAAATAGTATGCACAAATAAAAGCAAAAATAGTACTAACAGTAACATTAATTATCATATTTGTCATTAATTCATTTAACTTCAATAAAGGTACACAAAAACGTAATACTATTCTTTCTGAATTCAATGTAGTAGGTATAGCTATATAAAAATAATTTTTATTATATACTTCATTTTTTCTAATAATTTTTAAGATTTCTCCTCTTAATGCTCCTTGTACTTCTGGCATATTTTTTAGGTTTACATTATGTAAATTTGTTTCAGAAGTGCTAATGATATTTCCATTTTTATCAATCATAGTAATATCTACATCTAAATCATTTGCTGTTTGTTTTATAAAATTATTTAATTCCATAAAATTTTTAGTACTATAAATTACATTTAAGTGCTTAGAAATTATATTTCCTTCTTTTAAAATATGACTTTGAAATTCTTGTATATAATAGTCATAACTAATTTTAATAGAATAAAAACCAATCAAACCAACAATAAAACATATTACAAATATATAAGAACAAAATACTTTTCTTTGCATACTTATCCCTCCTTATTTTTTGCTATTTTTAAAAACCTCATAATCCTTGATTTTGCAAGATTTTTTACATATGAAGATTATATAAAATCTTATAAAAACTACTTAGTAAAAATAATAAATTCATAACAAAAAAGTTTTTTATTTATCATACACTCCCATTCTATCATTTACAACAAATATCCTCAACATAACATCTATTAAACATTAACTTGCCTTTTTTGTTACCTTAGTAATGTATCTTTATCAATCAGTTTGTGTACTATTAGCCTTACCACTACCATCTGTAGTCGTTACTATAATAGAAAGTGTTTTTGTACTATCAATGATATTTTCAGATGATGTTCCTTCCCTTGAAACAACACTTCATAAAGCCTTTGAAGATAAAAAAGTAAATATAGTAAATCATAGACATAAACTCTTTTATGTAACACTTGATAAAATCAAAAAAGTTATCAAGAAAAACTTTGATAAAACAATAGAATTCATTGATATTCCAGATACAGTATAATATTATGTTAGTCAGAAAATAAGAAATTGTGGAAACTAAAATAAGTATTGTAAAATTACATTAATCGTGCTAAAGTCAAAATAGCTTTAGATTTTCTTAAAACTGCAAATGATAGTCATAAAGATGTAAAACGTATTTTATTAAAAAGTGATTTTACTGATTTTGAAGATTATCTATAAAATGAATATGCAGTAAGATAACTAAACAAATTTACTAAATGGAGAGATTTTCTTATGAAAAACCCTAATCGTTATGGTACCATTACAAAACTATCAGGAAAACGTCGCCGCCCTTTTATTGTAAAAGAAGGGCAATCAGGACAACAAAAAGTAATAGGTTATGCTGCTACAAAAGCAGAAGCAATGATATTGCTTGCTCAATATAATAATAATCCTTGGGATATTGAAACAAGCAAAGTTACATTACAACAGCTTTATGAATTGTGGTTACAAAAAAGAGCTGTAAAACTTGGTAAATCAAATCAAGGTTCTTTAAAAGCGTCCTATAATTTTTGTAAAAGTTTAGCTAATACTCCTTATAGACAAATTAGAGCCTATGAAATGCAAGACTGTATTGACAGTTGTAATTTAAGCCATTATACTCAATCTAATATTAAAAATCTTTGGGTACATCTTGACCGATTTGCTCTGGAATTAGATATTATTTCAAAACGTTATTCTGACTTACTTACAATAGCACCTACACCAGAAACTAATCGAAAAGTATTTACAGAAGAGGAAATCGCTCAAATATGGCAAAATCAAAATATAAAGTATATGGATACTGTATTATTTTTCCTTTATACTGGATTTCGCTTTTCAGAAATGATAAACTTAAAAGTAGAAAATGTGGACTTAGATACTGATATAATGATAGGTGGTGTAAAAACAAAAGCAGGTAAAAATCGTGTTGTACCTATTCATTCTAAAATAAAAAGTATAGTACAAAATAGAGTGGAGTGTTCTAAAAATGGCTATCTTTTTGAGTATAATGGTAAAAAATGGAGTTCTTCTTTTTATAGGATTATTTGGTCTGATTTAATGTCTACATTGAATATGAACCACATACCACACGAATGTCGACATACTTTTCGTTCAAGACTTGATAGTGCAGGAGCGAATAAAGTTTGTATTGATAGAATAATAGGACATAAATCAAATGACACAGGAGAACGAGTTTATACACATAAAACATTGCAAGAGTTAAAAAATGCTATAGAATTGCTTAATTAGTAACACTACTAAAAGTAATATAAATTGATAACAAATTAGTAACATAATATACAGAAAACTTGAAAATACTTAGTTTTTCTGTATATTATGTTTAGTCCTCCCTAAATTTATATCCAAAACCACGCACCGTTTTTATAAATATAGGAGTGCTATCATCTTCTTCTATTTTCTTTCTAATATGTCTGATATGTACATCTACAGTCCTTGTTTCACCAATATATTCATAACTCCATATTTTTTCTAAAAGTACATCTCTTGAATAAACCTTTCCAGGATTTTCTGCTAAAAATTTTAAAAGTTCAAATTCTTTTAAAGACATTTCAATAGGAACACCATGTTTTTTTACAGTCTTCGTTTCTAAACCAATTTCAAGACCATGTGTAGAAATTAATTTTTTTTCTGTTAATGAATATTGTTCTTCTGATACACGACGTAAAACAGCCTTTACTCTTGCTTGTAATTCTCTAACACTAAATGGTTTCGCAATATAGTCATCTGCTCCTGTTTCTAATCCCAGCACTTTATCAAATTCATCACTTTTTGCAGTTAATAAAATAACAGGAATTTTTTTAATTTCTTTAGTACTTCTAATACGACGCAATACTTCTAAGCCATCTATTTTAGGCAACATTAAATCTAATAAAACAGCATCAATTTTTTCTTTTGTCAATAATTCAAGGGCTTCTTCTCCGGTTTCTACTGTAATAACATAATAACCATTTGTTTCTAAATTATATTTTAATAGTTCTAAAATATGTATTTCATCATCAACAGCTAATATCGTTTTCTTCTCCATAGATGTTCCCCTTATCTGTAATACTTACTTTTATTGTAATTTACATAGTTTGTCAAAATAAGTATAACCAAATTATACTTATTTATATTATTATACCATATAATTACAAAAAAAGCTGGCTTTTAAGAATATTTCTAAAAGCCAGCTTTTTCATATATTATTTTTGATTTGCTTTTTGTTCAATAATTTTTTTCTGCATTTCCATAGGAGCTTCTTCATAACGTTCAAAATAATATTCGTAGTAGCCTCTACCCTGAGTCATAGAACGTAAATCTGTAGCATATTTGTGCATTTCTGCCAGAGGTACTTCTGCAATAATTACTTTTTTCTCATGTTCAGGGTTCATACTTAATATACGACCTCTTCTTTTATTGATGTCCCCCATAATATCACCCATATATCTCTCTGGTATTGTTACTTCTACATGAGCTATAGGTTCTAATATAGTTGGTTTTGCTTGTGGAAGACCATCTTTAAATGCAACAGAAGTTGCCATTTTAAATGCCATTTCTGAAGAGTCTACAGGATGATAAGAACCATCTACTAATGTAGCTTTCAAACCAACAACAGGATATCCAGCCAACACACCATTATTTACACATTCCTGTAATCCTTTTTCTACTGCAGGAAAATACTGTTTTGGAACAGAACCACCAAATATTTTTTCTTCAAAAATATAAGGTTGAGATTGATCATCAGATGGTTCGAATTCCATCCAAACATCACCATATTGTCCATGACCACCAGATTGTTTTTTATATTTACCTTGTACTTTTACCTTAGATTTAATTGTTTCTCTATAAGGAATAATAGGATCTGTTAATTCTACATCAATTTTATATTTTGTTTTTAATTTATTTACAACAACTTCTAACTGTTGTTCACCTTGTCCATATATAATTGTTTGTTTTGTTTCTTTGTTAATTTCTAAAGATAATGTTGGGTCTTCTTCTAATATTTTTGATAAAGCTGCAGAAATCTTATCTTCATCGCCTTTTCCTTTTGGTGCAATACACATAGAAAGGCCTGGTTTAGGTAAATCAATTTTTTCTAATTCAACAGGAAAATATTTTGAACAAAGTGTATCTTGTGTAGATGTATTAGATAATTTTGCTAATGCACCAATATCTCCTGCTTGCAATTCATCTACTTCAATTTGTTCTTTTCCTCTTACTACATAAAGATGTGCTACTTTTTCATAAGTATCTTTTTCAGGGTTATATACTGTTTTTGTAGTATTGATAACACCAGAAAGCACACGGAATATATTTAAACGACCAACATAAGGGTCAGATATTGTTTTAAATACAAAACAAGCAAGATGATCTTTTTCAGAGTTATATCTTTTCATGCCCTCTCCTTCGTTCTTCAAATCTTTACAGATGAAAGATGGACGACATTCAATAGATGGTGGCATAAATTTCACTATTGTACTCATTAAAAGTCTAATACCATATCCCATCATAGCAGAACCAAATATAACAGGAGCAATAGAATGATTACGAATGCCTTTTTTTAATCCTAAATAGATTTCTTCCATTGTTAACTCTTCATCATTAAAGAACTTTTCAAGTAAGTCATCGTCACTTTCTGCTGCAACTTCTACAACCCATGCACGTAGTGTTTCTACCTCTTCTACTTTATCCTCTGGAATATCACATTTTACCAATTTTCCATTATTATCTAGCATTCTAGCATCTCTTTTTAACACATTAATAAAACCTAATACTCCATTTGCATCTCTAAAAGGTACTTGTAAAGGTGCTACAATTTTTCCATATTTTTCTCTTAACTGATTAATTGTATTTTGGAAATCTGCACTTTCATCATCCATCTGATTAATAAAAATCATTTTAGGAATACCAATTTCTTCTGCATATTCCCATGCTTTTTCTGTACCAACTTCTAAACCTGATTTTGCTGAAACAACAATCAGAGCAGTATCTGAAACACTCATTGCTAATTTAACTTCTCCTACAAAGTCAAAATAACCTGGGGTATCTAAAAAATTGATTTTTGTGTCTTTCCATTCTACAGGTAAAACAGATGTACTTATAGAAACATTTCTACGAATTTCTTCAGGGTCATAGTCACTTACAGTATTTCCTTCTGATACCTTTCCAAATCTTTTTGTTGCACCAGAGTAGTATAATAATGCTTCTGATAGTGTAGTTTTACCACAACCACTATGACCCAATATCACAATATCTCGAACTTCATTTGCAGCATAATTTTTCATACTTTGTTTACCTCCTCTTGTTGTATTAACAGGCATTTTATATAATACTTTATTAGAATATCTCTCAAACATATAATTAAGGATATTATTATACTAATTCGACAATTATAATAAATATCCTTCTTTTTTATTAAAAATTATAAAAATATGTACATCTTTTATATTACAAAAGCCTGCAAATAGTAATAATTACTATTTACAGGCTTTTTTTATGCTTCTGGTTCTACAAATGGAATACCAAAATATTCTGTAAGGGATAAAACTAAATTTCGTGCAATTTTATCAATATTATCTTTAATCCATTGAGCATCTGTAGGATTATCATGATAAGCCACTTCAATTAGTGCGGAAGGTGCATAAGTTCTTCTTAATTCACGTAATGTTGATGTTGGAATGGTTTTCACTTTGTTGCTATCTGGATATATATCTTTATAATTTTCTGCAATAATTTCTGCTCCAGCTTTCCCCCATTTACTATCATACCAATAATATACATCTGCTCCTTGCATTTGACCTGCTAAAGAAGGAGAAGCTGCATTGGAATGTAAAGCTAAATGAAAATCATATTCTCCTTTATTAGAGTCATCAATAGCTTCTCCTAATGTTTGAGAAGGTTGATTTCTTGTAAATTCAATACCACTTGCAATTAAATAAGGCTCCATAGCATCTGCAATTAAATTCATATATTCTTCTTCTGTACCTCCATTTACGAATTGATTATATTCTTGTAAAGAAGGACTCAAATAAATTCTAGGCATATTTTTTCTCCTTTTATTTATTTCTTTGTTTTTATAGTATGCAATAAAATAAAAAGCGAAACTATTTTTTTAAATTTAAGATATTTTTTATTGTTTTTTGCTGTCGAAAAATGTATACTAAATATGGTAAATTTGTATATTTTAATACTATAAAAAGGAGCGATTTTAATGGGTATTTTCTTTTCAACAACATTCCCATCTTTACTTTTGTCTGTTGCTATCGCTACACAACCAACTTCTATTTTCGAAACACGAAATGAAATTAATTTCTTGTCTTCTGCTTCACAAGAAGAACATTTTATATTAGTAGAAGAAGAACAAGAAGTATCAGACAAAACAGAATTAATCATAGAAAATTTAGATGAGAGAAAAGATTTTTCTTTAGATAGAGGAGAAGCTTGTCGTTATATTATGGATACATATGAAATATTAACAGGTAAAAAGCCTAAAATCATATCGGAAACCCCCTTTTCTGATATTGATGCTGACAGTCAACAATTTATATTACAAGCATATCATTTAGGAATTGTAAACGGAAACGAAGATGGAACTTTTTTACCTTCAGATGGATTATCTAGAGGTGATTTTACTATATTACTTTACCGTTTGATACAAACAGTATATCCTGATGCTGACCTTTCTGGTGGAGAAAATATTGTATTTGAAGAACACGTTACAAAAGTAGCAACAATTCCACTTCAATTTGCATATTCTCGAGGATTAATAGATATTCAAAGTAATGGTTTAATAGGTTCAGATGACACAATTACTTTAGGTGAAGTTGCTGATATATTAAATAATGTTATAAAAACTGCACCTAATTTTCCTGTACAATATACTAAATTTGCACCTAAAAGAGCCTATTTAACATTTGATGATGGAACATCTGAAAATACACCAAAAATTCTAGATATTTTAAAACAATATAATGTAAAAGCAACGTTTTTTGTAACAGGAAATTGTGATGAGGTATTATTAAAAAGAATGCAATCAGAAGGTCATGTAATAGGAAATCATACAAGTAGTCATAAATATGAAACTTTGTATTCTTCTTCTGAAGCTTTTTGGTCTGATTTTAATAAAGAACAAGAATATTTAAACAATATACTAGGTACAACATCAATTTTTATGCGTTTTCCAGGTGGTTCTAATAATTCTATAGGCATGAAAAATGGTGTTATGGGTGATATTACAACACAAGCAAAACAAAACGGATATATTTATGTAGATTGGAATGTAGATTCTGGAGATGCTCGTGGTAATAATGTTCCAAAAGATACTATTATAAATAATGTTTTAGATGGTACATCTGGAAAAAGCCAAGCTATTATATTAATGCACCAAACAAAACCAAAACAAACAACTGTAGAAGCATTACCTGAAATTATAGAAGGACTACAAACACAAGGATATGAAATACGTCCTTTAACAGAAAAATCTTATACACCAAGATTTGTAAAATAAAAATTATATATTTAAAACTAAAAAGTCCATTATTTTTTAGATAATGGACTTTTTAATATTTAATAGACTTTTTTAATTATTGAGTGATATTATCTATAAATGTAAAAGGAATTGGATTTTTTATACTGTACCACTTGTCATTATATTTTATGTAACAATCTTCTGTACTATTTATAATATAATCAAAATTTATATTTTTTTCTTCAGATTGATACACTATAAAAGAATAAAATTCTTTTTCATTTGCATCTATTGGTATTTCATTTTCTGAAAGAAAGATTTCTTCTAATGATAAGTCATTCAACCAATTTGCAATTTGGTTAATTGTATCTGTATTTTCTATTATTTTTGTACTACTTGTATCTTTCATATAATGCGTATATTCTATTTTTGTAGCATTTGCAATTTCTTCAAAATTAATTACTTCTATTTGTTTCTGTTTACAACTTGAAAAAAGAAAAATACATAGCATAAGCAATATCAAAACGTCTATTACTTTTTTCATAATTTCACCTTACTTTTTAATATATTATCCAAAATGGTCCTAAGCTGTCTGCACTTCCTTTTGCTTCTGATAAAATTAATCCAAGAGGAAATGTTTTTCTTGTATTTTTTTTACTTTTAGGGTCTGCTACCAAAACATTTCCTTGCTCTGTAATGCCTTTCAATACTATAAAATGACCACTAGATGTAAATGTTCCTTTTCCCATCAATGCAATAACTAATTTATTATCAGAAAGGGCATCAACAATTTTTTGTCCTTCTAATACAGTAGCTTGTTCTACCTGTAATCCAAATGTTTTTGCAGCGTTTTCTATCAAAGTGTGATAACTGCCACTACCTTCTGCACAATATCCATTTTGATAAGACCAATCAGCCATTTGTTTCGGATTGATTGTAATATCTGTTAATGTAGAAACAACCATAGCTAAACAAGTTGGGCCACAGCCTGTAACAGAAATTAAATCTGTTTTTCCGTATTTTTCATTTGCCCATCGAATATCTTCTTGATTATAATATACTACTTCACTTTTTGCTGTGTAGTATGTAATTCCTCTTGTCAGTTCTTTTGCTGTAGCTTGATTTGCTGCTTGTTCTGCAATCCACTGTACAGTTTTACTTTCTGTAACTATTTCTTGTTGCTGCAAAGAAAAAGAAAGGAAAATGAAAACTGATAGTATACTTATCAAAGTTGATTTTTTGACATAATAAAATTTTGCTATATTCCATATTTTATCATTTGGTATTGTAACAGTTCTGTTATAATATGCTACTAATATTAAAAAAATGCTACTAAATAGAAATATTTGTAATATGATTTCTAACCTCATAATATCCCCTCCGTTCCTTTTTCTTTGTTAGTACTATCATATAACAAAGAGTTTAAGAAACACTCAATGGTTCATTACGAGTTTCTTAAAATTTAAGAAAGAAAAAATAACAATTTGTTTATTTCTATTTTTCTCTTAAATGAAATATTTTCTGATAGGAAGCAATTAGTAAACCACCTATACTATTTCCTATAGTCATAACAACAAGCGAAATCATTGTATCAATAGACCATGTTTTTGCCATAGCAAAATAATACATATTTGCTACAACGTGTTCAAAACCACTTAATATAAATACCAGAACAGGTACAAATACAGCAACAACTTTTATTGTCGAACCCTGTTGTTCTCGAAATGTATCTACTGCAATAAACATAAGTACACCACAAAAAATAGATAGTATAAAAATACTAACTAAATTATCATTTAATTTAGTTTGTGCCATAGTAAATACTTTATTTGACATTTCTTCTGTAAAAATTCTTGTATTTTGTACACATTTTGCAATTAAAGTTGTACCACAAAAATTTCCGATCCATGTAATTACCAATTCTAATATATATTCTTTTTTTTCAAAAGGAATATAACCAATTTTTCCTGTAAATAATTGTAAACGAAATATTACTACAGTAAATAGTCCTACGCCAAACATACAAGCCCCTAATGCCTTATTATCAAGTGAAAGAAAAATTGTTCCTCCCATACCAATCATAAATCCTGCTAATATTGCTGATACAAACTGTCTTATTTGTTCCATTTTAAAAACCTCCTATTTTTTAAATTATTTACCATAACAAAAAAAGCCGTGTCTGAACAAAATTGCCCAGACGGTCGGCTTAAAATACATCATACTTCATGTGGTTATTCCACTTCCGTCAGTTGTATGACTATTTTTTTACTATAACAAAAAAAGGAGTCACTTGTCAAATATATTTTTATTTTATTCATATCCATATTGTTTTTTAAATGCCCTATAACAATAAATGCTAATAAATATCGTACAAATTTCAGAAATAGGAACTACTAACCAAATTCCTATTACTTTTAAAAATAAGGGTAATATCAATATAATAGGTACAAAAAATCCTAAAGAACGCATAAATGATATAAATGCAGATATTTTTCCATTTGCAAAAGCAGTAAATAAAGCAGAAGAAAATATATTAAATCCATCAAATAAAAATGAAACAGCAAAAATGCGAAAACCTGTTACAGTAATATTATATAATGTAGAAGTTTTATCTGTAAAAATAATTGTAATAAAAGGTGCAATGATTTCAGATATACAAAACACAGAAAAACAAAATACTATAATAATATAATACCCATATCTTACTAATTTTTTCAAATTTTCTTTGTCATTTTTTCCATAATTATAGCTAACTAAAGGAGCAATACCAGAAGAAAAACCTAACACAATGGAAGTTAATAAAAATTGAGCATATAAAACAATTGTAATAGCCCCCACTCCATCTACGCCAATATATTGAAGCATTTTAATATTAAATAAGTACGTAGTAATGCCTGTTGAAATTTGTGTTACCATTTCAGAACTTCCATTTATACAAGCTTTTAATATAGTATTTAATTGAAATGTTGGCTTTTGAAAATATAATATTCCTTTTTTTCTTGAAAAATAAATAAAATAACTAAAAGCTATAAAAACAGGAATTATCATACCCATTTGTGTCGCCAAAGCAGCACCTTTTACTCCTAATTTAAGTGGTACTATGAAAATATAATCTAATATCATATTTATTATACCACCTATTATACCACTAAATAATCCAAGACCTGGCCTTCCAGCAGTAACAAGAAAATAATCAAAATATGTTTTTAATATAGCAATTGGTACAAAATATAATGTAACAGATAAATAATCATAGCAATAAAAATATAATTCTTCTGTAGAACCTGCTAAATAAATAATATTTTTAATAAATAAATTTCCAAATATTGAAATGAATACACCAATAAAAAGTACTACAATCGTTAGTGATGTGAAAATACTTCTAGCCTTTTTTTCTTTTTTTTCTCCTAAAAGCATAGCTACAATAGCACTTCCTCCTGTTGACATCATAATAGAAACACCTAATACTAAATTAACAACAGGATATACAATATTTGTAGCTGATAACGCTTGTGCACCTACATAACGAGAAATAAATACTCCATCCACAATTGTATATAATGACAAAAATATCATTGTAGACATTGTAGGTAATGTAAAAAGAATAATAGACTTAAGTGATATTTTTTTGTCTAATCCTACCGACATATAAAATTCCTCTTTTCTTTAAACTTTATTAGAAATTACTTCTGTTTTTAATATCTGATAAAAATAATATAAAAAATACAGGTAATAATATAAAACAGCAAAATAAAATAGACTTCTGTTTTAATATATGAATTAAAAAAGTACCTACTGCTGCTCCTATAACAAAAAATGCTATTACAGAAACATAATATAAAGATTTTATTTTACTTTGTTGGTTTTTTTGTTCTATTCCAGTACAAAAATGAATTACTGCTTGTCTAAGATTATTTGTACAAAATGTAGTAGCAAGAGGAATACCATTAGATTTACGAAATGTATTATATTGCATAGCACAAATAAAGGAAATTGGTACATTTGTAACACCATTTGAAAAAGTACTTGGAAGAAATGCTAATACAAATAATATTAATATTTCACATACTATAAATATTGTTTCCCAATGTAATATACTTAATTTTGAAAGCCACTTTGGAATGTATATTGTACAACTAATACCTACCATATAGGCTAATATAGGTAGTATATAGTAAGCAGCTTGTTCATATTGTTTATTTATAAAGAAAATAGCAAGTAGTGCAAAATTACCTGTTTGAGCATTACAAAACACGCCACCTTTTAAAAGGTATGTAAAAGCTTCTAAAAACCCTCCAACACTTGCTAATATAATACATACTAAAAAAGAAGCTTTTTTTGAAATTCTATTATCTTCATTTAGAGCCGTTTGTTCCATTTACTACACCCTTTCCTAATCTTTTTAAAGCTTCTTTTATTCTTTTTTCAACACCATTTTCTGTAGGTTCGTAATAAATCCTATCTATCAATTCATCTGGTAAATATTGTTGCTTTACATAGTTTCCTAAAAAATCATGAGGATATTGATAATTTAATTCTCCTTCTTCTTTTTTTGCACCACTATAATGACAATCTTTTAAGTAACTTGGAACAGATTTTATTTGTATATCAATTACATCTTTCATTGCTTTTTCGATGCCCATGTAACAAGCATTACTTTTTGGTGCACAAGATAAATAAGTGACAGCTTGTGCTAATGTAATACGACATTCAGGCATACCAACAAAATGAACAGCTTGTGCTGCTGCTACAGCTACCTGCAGTGCATGAGGGTCAGCATTTCCAATATCTTCTGATGCTGCTATAACAATACGTCTTGCAATAAATTTAGGGTCTTCTCCTGCATATAACATTTTTGCTAAATAATATAATGCTGCATGAGGGTCAGAACCTCTTATGCTTTTTATAAAAGCAGAAATTGTGTCATAATGGTTATCTCCATTTTTATCATAATTTAATGCTCTTTTTTGAATACAATCTTGTGCTATTGTTAAATCAATTTTTAATGTTCCTGTTTCATCTTTTTGAGTAGTAAGTACTGCTAATTCTAAAGCATTTAATGCAGTACGAGCATCTCCATTTGATATATCTGCTAAAAAATCAATTGCATCTTTTGAAACTTGTGCATGATAATTTCCTAATCCTTTTTCTGTATTTTCTAAAGCTTTTTGAAGTATTTGCTTTATATTTGTGCTTGTTAATGGTTTTAATTCAAATAATACAGAACGTGAAACAAGAGCCTTATTTACTTCAAAATAAGGATTTTCTGTTGTAGCACCAATTAATATAATTGTGCCATCTTCTACATAAGGTAATAAAGCATCTTGTTGTGTTTTATTAAATCTATGAATTTCATCAATAAATAATATTGTTTTGTTTTGATACATACCTAAAGTTATTTTGGCTTTTTCAATGGTTTCTTTAATATCTTTTATACCAGAAGTTGTAGCATTTAATTGCTGAAAACTATTTTTTGTTGTATTTGCTATAATTTTTGCTAATGTAGTTTTTCCCGTTCCTGGAGGTCCATATAATATAATAGAACTTAATCTATCACATTGAATAGCTCTATAAAGTAATTTGTTTTTTGCTATAATATGTTCTTGTCCTATAAATTCTTCTAATGTAACAGGACGCATACGAGAAGCAAGAGGAGCATTTTGTTTTTCTCTTTGTATATAGTTATATTCAAATAAATCCATGTTACTTTCTCCTTATTTTTTTAAAAGAAACTTTTCAAGTGCTAATGCTACACCATCTTCTTGATTAGAAGCAGTAACATAACCAGATATTTTTTTAATATCTTCATGAGCATTTCCCATAGCAATACCTAGACCTGCCTTTTCTAGCATATCAATATCATTTCTATCGTCACCTATTGCAATTGTTTGTTCCATAGCAATGCCAAAATGTTTACAAAGTCTTTCTACTCCAGAGGCTTTATTCCCTCCTTTTTTATTTATAAAAAGGTATTTATCCCACAAATGTTCACGAATATCAATTTTGCTGCAATCTCCCTGTTGTATAGTATCTTTTATTTCAGATATAACATCTGATTTTCCTGCAATTACAATTTGATAAATAGGTGATGATATTTCTTTTAAATTTTGCCAGTTTTTGATATAACGAACTCCTCCCATATAACTTTTTATTCTTCCGAGTGGTGTTCTTTTATTAAAAATGTCATAACGATACTCCTTTTCATTTTCTGCAAATTTATGATAAATATAACCAGTATTTATTTCTGTAAATACTTCTTTTCCTTGTGCAGAAGAAAGTATTAAATCAATTTCATACTGAGATAACTCTAATCCTTCTATAATATTTTCTGTTTCTGGTTCTATCAATACTGCACCATCAATACACCCCATAGCAACTTTAATTCCTGCTTTTTTTGCTACAGGTAATGCTTTTCGTATATTTCTACCTGTACAAATTGTTACAATTCCTCCTGATTGATTTACATTTGCTATTGTTTGTATTGTTTTTTTTGAAATATTACCTTTATTATCAATTAATGTACCATCAATATCTAATACTGCTAATTTATACATCTTTTTCCTCCTATTTTTTATAGCATATCATAAATTAAATAGTTTCTCCATATACACATAACAAAAAAGAGTATCATATATTTTTGATACTCTTTTATATACTATTTAAGCTGAAAACGTGACTCGAACACGCGACCTGCTGATTACGAATCAGCTGCTCTACCAACTGAGCTATTCCAGCAAACATAACTGCATAGTATTATAGCATTTTTTAAAATAGATTGCAACTAAAAAATAAGTTTTTAGTATAAAACAAAAAACAGTCTTCCTAGTGTATAAAGAAGACTGTTTTATACAATATAACTATTTTACTAATTTTTACTGATAGTATATAGGCATTACATCATGCCACCCATACCACCACCCATGCCTGACATATCAGGGTGAGCATCATTTTTAGAAGGTAATTCTGCTACAACAGCTTCTGTTGTTAAGAATGTAGAAGCAACAGATGTTGCATTTTGCAAAGCACTTCTTGTAACTTTTGTAGGGTCTAATATACCAGCATCTACCATTTCAACATACTCTTCTGTTAAAGCATTAAAGCCCATACCAGAAGAAAGTTCTTTTACTTTATTTACAATTACAGAACCTTCTAAGCCAGCGTTTGCTGCAATTTGACGCATAGGTGCTTCTAATGCTTTTAAAACAATTTCTGCACCTGTTTTTTCATCTCCTGTTAATCCATCAGCAACTTTTTTTACTGCTTCAATAGCGTGAATATAAGCAGCACCACCACCAGCAACAATACCTTCTTCTACTGCTGCTCTTGTAGCTGCTAAAGCATCTTCCATTCTTAATTTCTTCTCTTTCATTTCTGTTTCTGTTGCAGCACCAACTTTAATAACAGCAACACCACCAGATAATTTTGCTAATCTTTCTTGTAATTTTTCTTTATCAAAATCAGATGTTGTTTCTTCCAATTGTGCTTTGATTTGGTTAATTCTGCCTTGAATATCTTCTTTGTTTCCAGCACCATCAGCAATAATTGTCAATTCTTTTTCTACTCTTACTGTTCTTGCATGACCAAGCATATCAATAGTAGCTTCTTTTAAATCAATACCTAACTCATCAGAAATTACTTGAGCACCTGTTAAAGCTGCAATATCAGCAATTTGTGCTTTTCTTCTTTCACCATATCCAGGAGCTTTCACTGCAACACAATTAATAGTACCTCTTAATTTATTTACAACTAATGTAGCAAGTGCTTCTCCTTCTACATCATCAGCAATAATAAGTAATTTTCCTCCTACTTGCATAATTTGTTCTAACACAGGTAACAAATCTTGAATATTTGAGATTTTTTTATCTGTAATTAAAATAAATGGATCTTCTAATACTGCAATCATTTTTTCCATATCTGTTGCCATGTAAGAAGAAAGATAGCCCTTATCAAATTGCATACCTTCTACTAATTCAAGTTCTGTATTCATTGTTTTAGCTTCTTCTACAGTAATAACGCCATCATTTGTTACTTTTTCCATAGCATCTGCAATCATTTCTCCTACTTCATCATCACCAGCAGAAATAGCTGCAACATTTGCAATATGTTTTTTAGTAGAAACAACCTGACTCATTTTTTTAATTTCATCTACAGTTACTTCTGTTGCTTTTTGCATACCTTTTCTTAAAATGATAGCATTTGCACCAGCAGCAATATTTTTTAAACCTTCTTGTATCATAGCCTGTGCTAAAACAGTAGCTGTTGTAGTACCATCACCAGCAACATCATTTGTTTGAGTTGCAACTTCTTTTACTAACTGTGCTCCCATGTTTTCATATGGATCTTCTAATTCAATATCTCTTGCAATAGATACACCATCATTTGTAATTAAAGGAGAAATAAATTTTCTATCTAAAACAACATTTCTACCTTTAGGGCCTAATGTTACTTTTACTGTATTTGCTAATTTATTTACACCAGCTTCCATTGCTTTTCTTGCTTCTGTACCATATTTAATTTCCTTTGCCATTATAGTTTCCTCCTAAAAATATACTCTTATATTTTATAAAATTATTATTGTTCTACTTTTGCAAGAATATCGTTTTGTTTTATTACAATATATGTTTCACCTTCAAATTTAATTTCTGTACCCGCATATTTAGAATAAACTACTCTATCTCCTTCTTTTAATACCATTTTTACCTCTGTATCACCAACTAATCCACCTGGGCCAACAGCAATAACCATTGCTTCTTGAGGTTTTTCTTGTGACTGTGATGTTAATATTAAACCAGATTTTGTTTTTTCTTCTGCCTCTAACTGTTTAATTACAACTTTATCTCCTAATGGTACAAGTTTCATAAATAATAGCCTCCTTAATAAATATATACTCTAAAACTGTTAGCACTCATTGAAACCGAGTGCTAATTCCTAGTTATTATAGTATACATTGTTTTCCATTTATGCAAATATTATATTCCGTTAAATTTCATAATATTATAAAATATTTTTATAAATTTATATTATTTTATTATTATATCTTTTATATTCTTTTTTTTTCTCTTGTTTTTAAATAATATATATTTTAATACTATATAGAAAAGATATTTATTCAAAAAATTCCATAAACTCTTTATAAAAATAGAAAAAATTTTATCAAAATTTACAGTATACTATCTTTTTCCGACATGATATAATTTTTTCATATTTTACCAAATAAGGAGGAACAAAAAATGAATGAAAAAATAAAAGTAGCCATTGCAGGTTATGGTAATATTGGTCGTGGCGTAGAAGCTGCTATTGCACAAAATAAAGATATGATATTAACAACTGTTTTTACAAGAAGAAACCCTGAAAGCATTCAAATTAACACAGTAGATGCAAAAGTAATGAATATATCAGATGCTGCTTCTTTAAAAAACGATATAGACGTTGTTATACTTTGTGGAGGCTCTGCAACAGATTTGCCAGTACAAGGACCAGAAATGGCAGCTCTTTTTAATACAGTAGATAGTTTTGATACTCATGCAAAAATACCAGAATATTTTAAATCAGTAAACGATGCTGCTTCTCAAAATAACAACACTTCTATTATCTCTGTTGGTTGGGATCCAGGATTATTTTCTATCAATAGACTGTATGGAGATGCTATATTGCCAAATGGAGGATATTATACATTCTGGGGAAAAGGTGTAAGTCAAGGCCATTCTGATGCAATTAGACGTGTAAAAGGCGTAAAAAATGGTATTCAATATACTGTACCTGTGGAAAGTGCTGTAGAGGCAGCAAGAAGCGGAAATTTACCAGAATTAACAACTCGCCAAAAACATACTCGTCTTTGCTATGTTGTAGCAGAAGATGGTGCTGATTTAGCAGAAATTGAAAAAACAATAAAAGAAATGCCAAATTATTTTTCTGACTATGATACAACAGTAAATTTTATTTCAGAAGAAGAATTGAAAAAAAATCATAGTAAAATGGCACATGGCGGTTTTGTAATTCATAGTGGTAGCACAAATAACGGTGCAAATAATCATGTTATTGAATATTCTTTAAAATTAAATTCTAATCCAGAGTTTACAGGCAGTGTTTTAGTTGCTTATGCAAGAGCTGCTTATCGTCTTGCACAAAAAGGTGAATATGGTGCAAAAACAGTATTTGATATTGCACCTGCTATGCTTTCTCCAAAAACAGGAGAAATATTAAGAAATACATTATTATAATAAATAAAGGTGCAGTATTTTGGTTACTGCACCTTTGTTTTATTGTTATGACAATCATTATGAAAAGGACAATGAATACACCCTTCTCCACAATTTTCTTTTTTTCTCTTTTTTTTAGTATATTGATAATGTATTACACAAAATACTAAAAAAAGAAGTATAGTTATTGTAATAATATTTCCCAATATAAAATTCTCCTTTAATTAAATATAATAATCCATATATTGTTTTAATAAATTTTCAAATTGTTCTCCATCAGGTATATTTTTTTCATATTGTTCTATAGTATATTGATGTTGTGTATCTAGTTTATTTATCATTGTCCAATCTCCTGCAAATCCCATTCTTCTAGCAATTTGATACTTTCTTTGTGTTTGTCTAGGTAATGATAAAAAGGAGTTGATATAATCTATCATATCATTTAAATCTTTATCTAAATATCCATTTACATTTTGCAATAAATTAATAATATGGTCACTTGCTAAATAACCATTACAATTTTGAATATGTTCTAACATTATTTTAATTTCTAGCAATTTTTGTATATCACTACATTCTACAAATTCTCCAGATTTTACTAAATCTTCCATAAGAGAACCACTTTTTACAACAAACGTTCTCAGTCTTACAAAGTCTGGATTGACAGCATTAATTACATTTGCTGTTTCAATAGCATTTTTTTCAGAATATTTTTCTCCGCCAGCACCTGGCATAAAATAAATAGACAGTTCAATACCAGCTTGTTTTACTTTTTTTCCGCCTTCTATTTGTTGTTTTTGAGTAGTTCCTTTTCCAATTAACTGTAAAATATCATCGGCACCTGTTTCAAAACCTGAGTGAATTCTGTCTAATCCTGCTGACTTTAATTGATAAAATTGTTCTTGTGTTATTCGACATAACGTATCTGCTCTACCATAAGATGTAATACGTTTTATTTCAGGCAATTTTTGACGAATATATTTTATAATTTCTGTAAGCCATTCTGTTTTTAATACAAGAGTATTCGCATCTTGCAAAAATATAGAATGACAGCCTCCTTCTGTTATCCAATGAAAAACCATATAATAACATTCTTTTTCAGTTGATGTAGATAATTTATCAAATTCTTTTTGAATAGAAGAAATATCTAGTTTTCCGTTGCTATTATATTTTTGTATTTCATCACGATAATATGCCATAGCATCTATATCTTTTTTTATATCCTCTACTGTTCGAGTATGAAATTGTTTTGTTTTATACAACATACAAAATTTACATTTATTCCAAGGGCAATTTTCTGTAACACGAAGTAACAAACTGTTTGCCTCACTTGGTGGACGAATAGGTCCAATTTGAAATTCCATAGTAATATTATCCTCTCTTTATATTTATTGAAATAAAAGGAATGGATTTTTCCACTCCTTTTTTATTATACTATATCCATTTCCTTTTGTATATGACTTTATTCATAAGCAAAAAATGTACTTTGTGCTGGTGTACCATCTAGTTCCCAAAGTGTATTACTTGGTACAATTTCTATAGTACCATTTGGTCTTTGTATTGCTACATTATTTGCCATATTATTATATTCTTCTACTAAAACATAAGGCGAAGCAGAATAATCTTCTATTATAGCAACTTTTTCTCCTGTTGCCTTATCTTTTTTTTCAGAAAGTATAAATCTTTTCCAGTTATCGTCCCAATAATAATTTTGATTTACTACACGATTTTTTGCAGTATAAAATGTACTTTCATCTGGAATATTGTCTTTATCTGTACTTTCTGAAATTTTATATGCTTGATATTGTACTAATTTTAATGTAGGATTATTCTCATTATTTTCTCCTGATGAAAACTCTGAACGTTCTTCAATTTTTTGCCAACGTTCTTCTCCAGAGGTGTCCCAACTGCCATTCCATGTCACTTCAATACCTTCTGGTACATTTAGAACATTTTGAAACATTTGATTTTTGTCGTCCCAAATATAGCCTTTTAAAAAAGAAGAACGTTCGTAAGCACCAATATTTTGATTTGCATATTCTCTTACAATCATAATATTTGTACCATCACTATTTAAAGGTAAAAATAAAACATCTCTAACATCAAAAAAATCTCCTACATCATCTATATATGTATAATTTTCTCCTGTTTTATCTTTTGTATAAGCTGCTAAAACTGTATTTTTTAGTCCAAAAGATAATGCAATTACTGCTTGTTGTTGTCCATTTCCTAATAAATCTCCTTGATATACTGTAATTTCTAATACTTCATTAGGAGAAAAAGTTACATTTCTTCCTGTATCATTTAATACAATTCTAGCAATATTTTGTTTATTTTTTTCATCGTTTGGATTTTCTAACATATCTGATGTAATCTGTTCTACAACACCATATGTTTTTATGGTAAATATTGTAAATATTGCAAAAGCAATACAAATGATAATACCCCATCTTTTTAAAAACTTAACCATGTGGTATACACCTCCTATACCACTATGTATATGATTGTTTTTGTCAATTCTTTCCCATTTTTTTACCAAACAGCAACGATACCATCTGCTCTAGGTTCTGTTGCACCAACTAATACACCATTTTTTTGACGCAATATAATTTGCCCTCTACCAAAATCAATATTTTCTGCCTCTACTATAACATTATGCCCTTTTCTTACTAATTCTTCTGTAATAGCATAAGGAAATGTTCTTTCTAAGGCGATTTTTTTGTCGCCTAGCCATTGCCATCTAGGTGCGTCTAAAGCTTCTTGAGGGTTCATATGAAAATCAATTAAATTCATAATTGTTTGCATATGACCTTGTGGCTGCATAAAGCCACCCATAACACCAAAAGCTCCTACTGCTTCTTCATCTTTTGTTAAAAATCCTGGAATAATTGTATGATAAGGTTTTTTACATGGAGCAATACAATTTTCCATTGTTTCATCTAATGAAAAATTAGCACCTCTGTCATGTAGTGCAATACCTGTATCAGGTATTACAATTCCAGAACCAAAACCTTCATAATTGCTTTGAATGTAAGAAACCATATTACCTTGTTCATCTGCAGTACAAAGATATACAGTGCCGCCACAATAAGGATTTCCATGTTTTGGAAAAATAGCCTTTTCTCCTATTTCTTGTCGTCTTTTTTCAGCATACTGAGTAGAAAGAAGTTGTTGTGTTGTAACTTTCATAAAACGCTTATCACTTATATATCTTTTTCCATCTTCAAATGCCAATTTCATAGCTTCTATTTGTTTATGATAGGTATCAGTACATTCTCTATATTTTATATCAAATCCATTTATGATATTTAATGCCATCAATGCTACAATACCATGACCATTTGGAGGTATTTCCCAAACATCATACCCCTTATAATTGATAGAAATAGGTTCTACCCACTCTGGTGCGTAATTTTTTAAATCTTCTTTTGTTAAATAACCACCTGTTGTTTTTGAAAAGTCATCTATTTTATCAGCTAATGCACCCTTGTAAAAAGAAGTACATTTTGTTTGAGCTAATTCTTCCAATGTTTTGGCATGATATGGAGCACTCCATATCTCTCCCACAAAAGGGGCTCTTCCTTTTGGAGCAAAAATGCGAAACCATTCATCAAATACAGCTTCCTTACATTCTTTGCTATAAGTTTGAAAAGATTTTTCCCAAAGTCTTGCAATGGTAGGTGTTACAGCAAAGCCTTCTTTTGCATAAGAAATTGCAGGCTGTAATAATGTTTCAAATGGTAATTTTCCATATTTTTCAGAAAGTTCTGCCCATGCACCTACTGCACCTGGTATGGTAACAGGGAGCCAACCCCAAAAAGGCATTTTTTGATAGCCTTGTTTTTTTACTTCTTCTACTGTAATTTTTTTTGGTGACATACCACTGGCATTTAATCCTAATAACTTTCCTTCTTTCCATATCAGTGCAAAAGCATCACTTCCTAAGCCATTTGAAGTAGGTTCTACTACTGTTAAACAAGCTGCTGTAGCAATAGCTGCATCAATAGCATTTCCTCCTTTTTTTAACATATCTAAACCAGCCTGTGCAGCAAGAGGTTGAGAAGTGCAAACCATACCTTTTTTACCATATACTACTTTTCTTATTGATGGATATATATATTTTTGACTATCGAATTTTAATTCCAAAAATAACCCTCCCTTATAAAATAAATATTATTTCTATTATTGTATGTATTTTATAAGTAGAAAGCAATATATTTTGTTGTTAATTGTCAGAAGATTTTTGTTTTTGTCTTCCCTCATGGTCTATTTCGTAATTATCTCTTATGATTATTTCAGAAATTGGCACAATTTCATAACCCTTTTGTTTTAATCCTTTTATAATACTGTCTAAAACTTGAGGTGTGTATTTTGCATCATTATGAAACAATATAATAGAACCATTTCCTAAATGCTTATGATTTAATACTTGATTTATTTCATGTTCTGCTCCTAGTTCTTTCCAATCTAAACTATCTACATCCCATTGTATTGTATAATATCCTGTTTCTTGTGCTGCTTCTATTGTTTTATTATCGTATTCTCCAAAAGGAGGACGAAATAGCTCCATATCTACCCCTGTCAAATCTTTTACTTTTTGATGTGCTGTTTGTAATTCTTGTTTAATCTGTTCTTTTGTAAGCTGGCTCATATGAGGGTGTGTTGCAGAATGATTTCCTAAGTCATGCCCTGCTTCTGCAATTTTTTTAACTTCTTCTGGATAATCTTCTACCCAATAACCACACATAAAAAATGTTGTTTTTACATCGTTTTTATCTAATATTCTTAAAAGTTCATCTGTGTCATCTGCACCCCAGTGTGCATATAAATAAGTACGATTTATTTGTTATGTGTCTTTTTTATTATAAATTTTATGATAAAATAATATTGAGGTGATATTTTATGTTTAAAAGAGAAGAAGTAGTAAAAATACTTAATCAAGCACATCAAATTGATAAAAATTGTGAAATATTTGGTTCATCAAAACATCGTTATGTTCTTAATCCCCCTATAAGAAAGTCTTTTGTTCAAGGAGTAGAGCAAAAATATGGTTTTAAATTACCAGAAGATTATTTTCAATTTATTACAGAAGTTGGTGATGGAGGAGCAGGCCCTGATTACGGAATATGGCCATTTACAGATTTTTTAATGAAAGGTAACAGTCCAAGTATCGAAAAATTTAAAGAAGCCTATCGATGTAGCCTTTCAAATTCTTTTACACCAAGACAAATGCAATTAGAAGAAGTAGAAGAATATTGTACTGTGTCAAAAGAATTTTATAAAAAAAATCCAGACAAATATTTTATATATAAAAAATTTGATGACGAAGATAGTTGTGATGAAAATGGCTTTTTCATACCTGATACAGATTTATGTGATACAAATGGCTTTTTTGTACTTGGAACACATGGTTGCCAATTTGACTTTGGAATTGTTATATCAGGAGAAATGCGTGGACAAATACTTACTACAGATAATGAAGGAGCTTATGCTGTTATTGCACACAATTTTAGTGAATTTTATCAAGAATGGCTTGATTACCTTTCAGATAAGGAACAATTTCAAAAAGATTTAGAAGAATGGAAAAGATATTGAAAAGAGAAATATAGTAAATTGACAAAAAAATAATGTTATATTATAATTAATATATAATTTTATAATATTTTCTTCAAAAATGGTAATATCCTACCGGCGGTAATAGCCCGCAAGCATTTCATGCAGAATTCGGTTTTATTCCGAAGCCGACAGTAAAGTCTGGACGGGAGAAGAAAAATTGTATGATGTTTTAATATCAATTATTTTTCTTCTCTTTCATATAGGTTATAGAAGAAAATTCTATTAAAACATCGTACTATAAACGATGTTTTTTTATTTTGTAAAAAAGAAAAGAAAGGAAGTGTTTTTTATGGAAGTAAAAGTAAATCCTCTAGCAACGGAAAGTATACCAAAATTATTATTAAAATTTTCTGTTCCTACTACACTTACATTAATGGTAAATTATTTATACAATATTGTTGACCAAATATTTGTAGGGCAAGGTGTAGGTATTACAGGTATTGCAGCTACTAATATTTCTTTTCCCTTCTCTATAGTATGTACTGCATTGGCACTTTTAATAGGAGATGGCTGTGCCGCTCGTATTAGTTTATATCTTGGAAGAAAAGAACAACAAAAAGCTGATAAATGTTTTGGAAATGCTTTTCTTCTCTTAATTTTATGTGGTTTATCTATTGTATTATTAGGAAATTTATTTTTAAAAGAGTTATTGTTACTTTGTGGTGCAACAGAAACAATATTACCTTCTGCATTACAATATACAAGAATAATATTGTTTGGATTACCTTTTATGATATTTAATGTTGCATTTACTGCTATTATTCGTTCTGATGGAAACCCTAAATATACTATGAAAGCTATGATGATTGGTGCTGTGATTAATATTATATTAGACCCCATTTTCATATTTTATTTTCATATGGGAGTACAAGGAGCTGCTATAGCTACTATACTAGGCCAAATTGTATCTGGTATTATTTGTATTTATTATATACCTCGTTTTCAAAATATTACATTTCAAAAAGAAAATATGGCATTTGATTTACATACTTCTGTCAAAATTTTGTCACTTGGTATTCCTAGTTTTATTACTCAAATTGCAACAGCTTGTACTCAAATTGCTATGAATAATATAATGAGATATTATGGTACTGATACGATATATGGTAGTGATATTGCACTTTCTTGTTATGGTACTATGATGAAAGTATACCAAATTGCTCATGCTATGTTTGTAGGTGTTTCTTCTGGAACACAACCTATCAATGGTTTTAATTATGGAGCAAAACAATATAAAAGAGTAAAACAAACCTATTGTACTGCTGTTATAATTGCATTAGTTATTTCAATTATATGGTGGTTTATATATCAATTTTTCCCAGCACAAATTGCTGCACTTTTTGTTAGCAATGAGCAAGAATATTATATCTCATTTGCTGTTCATTGTTACCATTTTTATATGATGGCATTTTTTATTTATGGAATTCCTACTGTGACATCTTCTTTTTTTCAAGCAATAGGAAAACCTGCCAAAGCTCTTATTATTTCCGTTTGTCGCCAGATATTATTTTTAATACCTCTTTCTATTATTCTTTCTTCAAAATATGGTATAAATGGTGCGTTAATATCTGCTCCTATTGCAGATATTCTAGCATTTTTATTAGCTATTACATTAATATTATATGAATTAAATAGTTGGAAGAAAAAAGAATTAATTTAAATAAAACAAATCCCAAATTTACATATAACATAAAGAAATTTGGGATTTATTATAAAAAATAAAATGGAGAATATTGCTATATCAATAATGTATTAGATTTTTTTTAAAATAATCATCAATTTTTTTCTTAATTTCTGTAAGTTTTAAATATTTTGATAAATACCCCTCTGGCTTTAATGCTATTACCTTTTCAACGCTTTCATGGTCTGTTTTACTAGTTAAAAAAACAACTGGAACATCTGCAAATTCTTCTTCTGAACGAAGCATTTCTAGTATTTGTTTTCCATTACAAATTGGCATTTCGTAATCTAGCAAAACCAAATCTGGTTTATCTAATGTGATAGCTCGAATTGCAGACAAGCCTGATTTTGCTAATGAAACAGCATAATCTTCACTAAGTAATTCTTTCATACCTTGTCGTATTGTAGCAGAATCATCTACTACAAGTACTTTTGGTTTTGATGTTCTTTCTTCCATTTCTTTTTCTACAAGTGTTTTTTCAAGTTCAATAGTTACAGTAGCTGTGTTTGTTTGTTTGGGTATTACTTCTTTATTACTTGTTTTTCTTTCATTAAAGTATTTTTCAAGTTCAAACATTTTAGTATCTATATTATTTGTAGTATCCGTTTTTGCTTGTTTATCATTCATTTCCATTTCTGCAAAATATTTGTCAATTTCTTTTATTGTATTATTTATATTATTTCCTTTATTTGTTTTAGTAGCTGCTGCTTTGGCTCTTTTTTGTATTACTTCTTTTTCATTTTGTTCTTTTTCCATAAGATATTTTTCAATTTTTGCTATTTCTTTATTTGTATCAATTGGATTTATAGTACTATTCTGAAGTAACTGAGGTGCAATAACACTATAAGAAAAATATCCTGCACCTGTATTAAATAATAAACTAACTTGAGTTTTTTCTTTTTCAAGTGTTTTTTGAAACTGTTCATAACTTAATAAATTTTCTTCTTCTATTTCACATAATTCTGTAGATGGAAAATATTTCATAACACGTCTTACAAACTGTTGTGCTGTATATCTAGTAGCATTTAACAACATAGTATCAAGTTTATTTGATTTAATCCCCATAATTTTTCCAACTGTATTGATAAGTAGTTGTTCTTCAAAAGCCATAAAAATTTCCCATTTTTCTTCTTCATTTCCTTCCATACTATAAACTACATGATAATATATTCCTCTACCAAATTTTTCACCACCATAAGTTTGACTAATTACTTGAGACTCTAAATGAAACATATTATATAAAAGTTGTATAATTGTCTTTTCTATTGCTGTATATTCCTTATCTGATAAGCGATTTTCCCATCTACTTATTGTTTGCCCTACAATAGCAAGGTCCTCTGTTAATGTATGTCCAATTAACCACCCAGCACAAACACCTATAAAGTGACTCATTGCCTCTGGAGAATAATTTGTAATTTTTAATTCTTGTTCTAATGCAGGCAATGTGTGGTCTCGAAATCCTTTATGTATATATCTATGCGTTTCAAGTTCTCTATAAGAAATAGATTCCATGTACTTTTCTTCATCTTCAAAGTGTTTTAGTGCATGTTCTTTAAAATATTTTATTCCTTCTAAACATGCCCATTGACCTTTTTTTTCTTCTTCTCCAAATGCTAAAAGCTTGTTGATAATCCTAAAAAGTCTTTGATGTTCTTTATCAATAATATCTACACCGATATTATAATTGTCACTCCACACTAATTGATTATCCATATAAAATCCTCCTTTTACTATAGTCAAGCTTATATTTCATGTAAAATTAGAATTTTTGTAAAAATTCCTTTCTTTTGTTTTATTATGCTTTTTATTTAGTACTTTAAAAATCTAATCTACAATACAATTTTAATAAATATGCTATAAATGAAAGAAGAAATTTATAAAAATTGTATTTTTGTTTTAAATAACATAAGCATTCTTAATAACATAATAATATACCTTCCTTTTTTTATAATTATTTTTCTACATTACTTACTTTACATTATGCCATATTTCTAATATTTTTAAAATAGACTTTTTGCAATAAAATGGCACACAAATTTTAGCACTATTTTGGTAAATGCTTTATAAAATATTATGTATACTAATATAATATGTAGCCTGTCCATTTATTGTTACTTTATAATATAATTATATTATAATCGTATTTTTATAAATTAAATTTTTTCAAAAGGTATACTTTTTAGAAAGACAGTAAAAAATGTCAAAAAGTATACTTTTTGACATTTTTTCTATATTATTAAATTTCTTTAATTTTTGTATTATCACAATACATTTTTTATTTCTGCTGCATTTGTTCAATTTTATAGCTTGCTATATTTTTTAATATTGTTAAATAATTAGCATATAATATTTTAGTTCTTTGCTGTGTAATAGGTTCTTGTACTAAATAACACATTTCAAATACTTGACGTATCCAATTATAATAAGTATATGAAATGTTTTTAATTGCTTCTTGAGAAGATACTTCTTTTAGCTCTAATTCCATTTGTTTTACTTGAGCATCACAAATTACTTGTATGACATTTTCTGTAATTTTTGTTTCTTTTGCTTTTTTTATTATTTGGTTCCAGTTTCTTTGATAAATAGAGTTAATTCTTCCACCATATCCTCTACATATTCTTTCCCAATCGTTCCACATTTTTTCCATATTTTCACGAGGAACTAAATCATTAATTTCTTTGCACATATGATTTAACTGCGTAATACACATTATAGCAGTTCTATCTAATTGTTTTTCTTCTGGTTTTATATTAAATGCTTTTTCAGTAGTATGTTCTTGAGATAATTCGACAGCTGCATTTTTTAGTGTTGTAATATTTTCGTTTTCTCCTTCTAATTTTTCTAATTCTTTTTCTAAATCTTCTATAGTAGGTTCTGTTTTTTCATTCCAAATCGTTTTATGTTGTTCTATTTCAGAAATTATTTCGAGTTCTTCATTTTCATTTTCTTTTTGGGCAATAAGTTCTCCTAATTCTTCTAGTTCTTCCCATGCTGGTTCTTCAATTTTATCTGTCGCTTCTTTCAAAAAAGAATTTTCTTGATATGTTTCTGTATTATCTTTTTCTATTATGTATTGTTTTAACTCATTGACTGAGGCTAAAATTTCAGCTAATGTAATAGCAATATCTTCTAGTATACTTTTTTCACTAGAATAATTTTTTGGATTTTCCTTTACATTTAAAACATCATGAATATTTACTTTTTGATATTTTTGTATTATCTCTTCTTCTTTTTGTTTTGAAATATTTTCTCTAAAATCTGCTATCACACGAAATAAACTAGATTCAGAAAGATTTAAACAGTCTGCTGCTTGTGCAGCTGTTAACATACGATTTTCTGCCAAATTATAATAATAAAATACTTTTTCTAGTGTTTCATCATCATATTTCTTTCTCACTTTATATTCCCCTTCCCCTTGCATTACAGAAAAGCACAAAGAATATTCTTTGTGCTCCTAATTTTAATTTAATGTAACTATTAGTGTTTCTGGGTTCCATTGAATATTATTTTCATTAATTCCTAAAAGGTATGCCATATCTTCTACAGAAATAAAAACTCTACTATTCTTAATTTCTGGTGCAGTTTTCATAGGTGTAGCAACACCATTCAAATTCATAATATTATTGCCAATTTGTATACTACCAATACGTTGACCAGAACGTATCACAACAGTTTTTGTTTCTTCATTCCATTGTACACTCACACTATCAGATAAGTTTTCTATAACAACACGCAAAGGTATCATAATTGTTCCATTATATAAATAGCCTTTTTCCGGTTCTGTATTTTGTTCTGATACTGGAATAGATATCACATCTCTATATAGAATAGGAGTTTCTTGTTTCTCTCTTGGTGTTGTACTAATTGTTACAAAATCTTTTATTAAAGTAACAGATGATGTGGCATCATTTCCTTTTTTTGTACTTTGTTCATAAAATCCACCAAACACATTATTAGGATATGTCTCACTTTCTTCTGTAATTAAATCTAAATTATAAGTACCATCTGCTAAATTTCCATCTAAATAAAACTTAATATTAGAAATTTTTATTTCAGATGCTTGAGAACTTGCTTTTTCAATAGTAATTTTTAAAATATCTCTATCTATATCTATTTTTTTAACACGAATATTTCCTTTTGTAATTTCTACTGTTGCACCATCTTCAAAGAGCAATCGGTCTGCCTTTAAATAAATTGTTTTATCTTTTTCAAAAAGTCCTGGCGTTGGTTCTGTAATAACAATATCTTTTACTTGTGATTGACGAGTTGCAGAATGTAATCCGTTTGTAGTTGTCTTATCAATTGTATAGGATGGTGTATTTGCATAAACTACATTTCCAATAGTATTAGTCAATAACATAATGGATAAGACAAGTGCTGTTTTTTTCATGTCTTTTCCTCCTTATTTAATATACTACTATTTTACTGTATTTTTCGCCAAAAATCAATGGAAATAAATATTATAATAATAAGAATTATTTCAAATTTTTTATTAGGAAAGATATTCATTTATAAATTGATTTTCATTTAATATAGGTATATTTAATTCTTTTGCTTTTTTATTTTTAGAGGAATTAGATGTTATATTATTATTAATTAAACACTTTGTTTTTTTAGTAATAGTTCCTGTTACTTTTCCACCAAGAAGCTCTATTTTTTGTTGTAATTCTTTTCTATTTGAAAATTGTATTAAATCTCCTGTAATAACAAAAACCATATTAAGCAAAGGCAAATTTTCAACCTCTTCTACAATTTCTGGCTTTGTAAATGTAATGTATTGTAGTACTTTCTGTAACAATTTTATATGTTTTTCGTTGTGAAAATACTGATAAATACTATGAGCGATAATTTCACCAAAACCATCAATAGAAACAATGTCTTCTTCTTTTGCCTCTATTATTTTTTGTAAATCATATTCAAAATATTTACAAAGTAATTTAGCATTACTAAGTCCTACATGATTAATACCAAGAGCATATATAAAATTTGGAAGTGATACTATTTTAGATTTTTCAATAGAAATTATTAGTTTTTCATAAGAACGTTCTCCAAATCCTTCCATATTTTCTATAATATTTTTATGTTGTTTTAATAAGAAAATATCAGTATAGTCTTTTATAAACTCTTTTTCTACAAATTTTTTTAATGTTTCCTCAGAAAGTCCTTCTATATTCATAGCATCTCTTGAAACAAAATGAGAAAGTGAAAGAATTTTTTGTGCTTGACAATTCGGATTAGTACAATATAATGCTTTTCCATCTTTTAAAATACGAATTTCTGTTTCTCCACCACAAACAGCACAATATTGAGGTATTTTGATATTATTTTTTTGGGTTAAATTTTCTGCAATTTGGGGAATAATCATATTTGCTTTATAAACTTTAATGATATCCCCTATTCCTAATTTTAATTCTTCTACTATACTAACATTGTGTACACTTGCCCTACTAACAGTAGAACCTTCTAATTCAACAGGTTCAAAAACAGCAATAGGATTAATTAAACCAGTACGAGATGTATTCCAAATTATTTCTAACAATGTTGTTTTTGCCATTTCATCTGCCCACTTAAATGCAATAGAATCTTTTGGAAATTTAGAAGTTGTTCCCAAGCTATTACTATAAGAAATGCTGTCATATGTTAATACAAGTCCATCTGATGCAAAATCATTTTTCATTACTTTATTTTTATATTCTTGTACTGTTTTCTCTATAGTATCTTCTATAACTTCACTATGTTCTACAACAGTAAATCCCATTTTTGTAAGCCAATTCATTTGATTTATTTTAGAATTTTTAAAATCAATATTATCTGCTTTTGCTAATGTAAAAGCATAAAAAAGTATATTTCTTTTTGCAGCAATTTCACTATTTAATTGACGAACAGAGCCACTACAAAGATTTCTAGGATTTTTATAACTTTCTCCTTCTTGTAAAGAAAGATTAATTCTTTTAAATTCTGAAAAAGTAATAATCCCTTCTCCTCTAATAACAAGTTCTTCTTTATAAGGAATTTTTAAAGGAATGTTTTGAAATACTTTTGCATTATGTGTTACATCTTCTCCTATAGAACCGTTTCCTCTTGTTACTGCTTGTACTAACTCACCATTTTGATATGTTAATACAATAGTTAGTCCATCTAATTTCCAAGAAAGAATACCCTTTTGTTCTTTTAAAAACTCTTTTAACTTTTCTACTTCTTTCGTTTTATCTAATGAAAGAATAGCAACATCATGTTTTATTTTTTTTAAATTGCTTAATATAGTATAGCCTACTTTTTGAGTAGGACTGTTTGCCAAAATAGTATTTGTTTGTTTTTCTAATTGTAACAATTCATCATACAATTTATCATACTCATGGTCAGACATAATTTCTTTATCTTCTTGATAGTATGCACAAGAAGCCTTATTTAATAATGCAATCAGTTCTTTCATTCTTTCCATATATGAAAACTCCTTATTCTTCAATTTTTTTCAATTTAGAAAGTCCTGCCATAAATTTTTTAATTCCTTTTTCTCCAAAAGAAACTTCTACTTCAAAATCAGCACCACCAGAAGAAATAGATTTTACAATTCCAATACCATATTTAGGTGCACGTACTTTATCTCCTTCTTTAAAATCAATTTCAATATTTTTTGGAGAAGGAATTTCTAATTTAGTTTTTACCATACCATAAGGATTTGGCTTTGTAAATGTTGGCTTAATTCTCATTTTTGTTTTTAAAGCATATTCTTTTGCTGCAGCAGAAATAGGACGTACTGGCATTTCAATTAATTCTTCTGGTATTTCATTTAAAAATCGAGATGGTGTATTATATTGTGTAATACCATGTTGCATTCTACTTTTTGCAAAGGATAAAAATAATTCTTGTTTTGCTCTTGTAATCCCTACATAACATAGTCGTCTTTCTTCTTCTATTTCTTTTGTTCCTCCATACATAACACTGCTATAACTAGGAAAAATTCTTTCTTCCATACCAATTATAAATACATAATTAAATTCTAACCCCTTAGCAGTATGTAATGTCATAAGTGCAACATTACCATCATTTTCTTCATAGCTATCAATATCAGCTACTAATGCAATATCTTCCAAAAATCCTGAAAGCCCTCCCTCTATATTTTGTTTTTCGTATTCAGCGGCTTTATTTATAAATTCGTCTATATTTTCAATTCTTGATAATGCTTCATCTGTACCTTCATTTAACAGTATTTGTAAATAGCCTGAACGTTTTAAAATACAATCAATTAAATCCATTACAGAAAGTTGATGTACTTCATTTCTTAAGTCTTCTATTAGTTCATAAAAGTCTTGAAATTTTTTAGCTCTTGTTTTTAATTCTGGTATTTCATCTAAATGGGATAATGCTTCATAAAATGTCATATTATTTTCTATTGCAAAATGATTTACTTTTTCAATAGAAGTATCACCAATGCCTCTTTTAGGAACATTGATAATTCTAAATAGTGCAATATTATCTGATGGATTAGATAATACTTTTAAATAACAAATAATATCTTTAATTTCTTTTCTTTCATAGAAACGAACACCGCCAAAAAGATGATAAGGTATAGATTTTTTTACAAGTTGGTCTTCAATTGTACGAGATTGTACATTAGTACGATATAAAACAGCCATTTCGTTATAACTTTTTCCACTTCTTTTTAATTCTTCTATTTTTTCTGAAACAAAACGACTTTCATCATATTCATTTTCTGCTTTATAGACGTGAATAACATTTCCTGTTTCATTCTCTGTCCAAAGAGATTTACTTTTTCTTGTAATGTTATTATGAATAACAGAATTTGCAGCTTCTAATATTGTTTTTGTAGAACGATAATTTTGTTCTAATTTAATAAGCTTTGCTCCTACAAAATCTTTTTCAAAATCCAGTATATTTCTAATATTAGCACCACGCCAGCCATAAATACTTTGGTCATCATCTCCTACTACACAAATATTATTATGTCTTTCAGCGAGCATTTTAATTAATATATACTGAGCAGTATTTGTATCTTGATATTCGTCTACCATAATATATTGAAAACGATTTTGATATTTTTCTAAAACTTCTGGGTGTTGTTGAAACAATAGTACTGTCTTATAAATTAAATCATCAAAATCAAGTGCATTATTTTCTTTTAACATAACTTGATATATTTGATATATTTTTGCAGTTTGTACTTCTTTAAAATCATTTTTGTCTATTTTTGCTGCATATTCTGTCCAGCTAATTAGTTCCTCTTTTTGTTTACTAATGCGAGCTATAGCACTTCTAACTGAATATTCTTTATCTGTTAAACTAATATTTAATTTTTTAAAACATTCTCTCATTAATTTTTCTTGGTCATCAGCGTCATAAATAGAAAAATGATTATCAAAATCCATATGATGAATTTCACTTCTCAAAATTCTAACACAAGTAGAATGAAATGTACTCACCCAAACATCATTTGCAACTTCTCCTATCAAGTTGTTAATTCTTTCTCTCATTTCTTTTGCTGCTTTATTTGTAAATGTAATAGCAAGTATATTCCATGGACGAATTCCTTGTTCAATCATATGTGCAATACGAACAGTTAATGCTCCTGTTTTTCCAGAACCTGCACCTGCTAAAATCAATACAGGTCCATCTACCTGTAACACAGCTTTTTGTTGCATATCATTTAATTGTGTAAAATTTATCATAATTTTTATTTCTCCTATTCTGCTTTTAAAACAAAAAAAGAGGAAGGCAGAATACCTCCCTTCTGTTTTTAGTTCATTGTTTTGTTTTCCTCATTTTGTTTAATACGATTGATGGCTAATTTATATCCATCTGTGCCATATGTTAAAGCTCTATTTACACGACTGATTGTCGCAGTAGAAGCACCTGTTTTTGCTGCAATTTCAACATAAGTACATTTATTATCAAGCATTTCTGCTACTTCCATACGTTGTGCAATAGCGTGTATTTCATGAACAGTACATAAATCTTCAAAAAGCTGATAACATTCTTCTATTGTTTCCATAGACAAAATATATTGAAACAGTTTATCTGTAGACGGATTTTTAATTTTTATATTCATTAAAATGCACCTTCTTTACCTCTTTTTTCTATATTTATATAGTAACATTCTAAAGTGCTAAAGTAAAGAAGTTATTGATTTCTTTTTAATGCTTTTTTTAATTTTTCAACAGAAGTATTTACAACTAATGTATCTGGAAAACCAACTTTTTCTAAAAGAGAATTACAATATGTAAAATCTCCTATTTGCGTATAAAAATGTGCATCGCTTCCTAACACTACAGGTACCTCATATTCCATAGCATAATTTAATATTTGTTCAATAATAATATCGCTTCCTTTTCTAAATCCACTAGGAACAAGAGAAGCATTATTGATTTCTAATAAACATTTGGTTTTTTTTGAAGTTTGCACAATTTTTTTTATATCAATAGGATATCTGGGGTCACCAGGGTGTCCTAAAATATCAATAAATGGATTTTCCATAGCTTTAATACAAGCATTTGTATTTTCTTTTTCTGTACCAAATGAAATACATGGAGGGTGTAAACTAGCAATAGCAATATCTAATGTTTTTAATATATCTTCTTGTAAATCAACTGTACCATCATAATCCATAATATTCAATTCTGCACCATGCAAGACTTCTACATTATGCAGAAATTTTGGTAAAATATGATAATTAGTAAAAAATGCTCTGGGAGCTGTATTTTTCATACCAGGTGCATGGTCTGTCATAGCAATTAATTTCAATCCCTTTTGATTTGCTGCTTTTGCATTTTCGTCTATAGTACTATATGCGTGTTGACTAATAACAGAATGTGTATGAATATCTACAACATATTTCATAAAATTCATCTCTTTTCAATCGTTTTTATTAAAACAAGTATACCATGTTTTATTTATATTTTCAAAATAAAAATGGAGAACAAAAACAAAAAGAAATAATAATTTCTTTATTTTCATTGATATAAATAGTATCCACAAAATAATGTAATAAAATACGATTTAATTTTTCTTCTTCACAAAAAGTACTATTCTTATAAATATTTTGTAATGATGATTTTATTTTTTGTATTTTTTTTTGATATGTATTTTGATATTCTATAATATCTCTTTCTTCTAAAATGCCATGAGAAAAGGCTTGTAATAATCTTTTTTTTCCTTCAGAATATTTTTTTTGTTCTTGTTTTAATTGTTGTTGTAGCGTTATTTGATTTTGTTTGCTTTGTGCTTTAATACAAATTTGTTGTTCCTTTTCAAAAAAAAGAATAAATAATATATTTAATATATATTGTAATATATCAATTAATGTTTCTTCTTTTATAGTGTGAGGAGTACAAATAATTTTAGAAGCATTTTTATAACTACTACAACGATAATAATAAATTTTCTCTCCCTTTACATTGTTACTATAACAATAATATAACGTTCTATGACAATGATAACATTTTAATATTCCTGAAAATAATGCTGTGTTTTGTTTTTGTTGTATTTCTCTCCTTTTTGTTTTCATCATCTGTTGTACTTTTTGGAATGTTTCCTCTTCAATAATGGCTTTATGAGTATTTTTTATTTTAATTTCCTTTCCTTTTTCAATAGGTACTTTTTTTCTTTTACTCTTGTTATCTTCTAAAACTTTTATCATTTTTGTTTTTTTTTGAATTAAATTACCTATATAAACTTCATCAGAAAGTATTTTATGTATAGTAGAATAAGTCCATATATAAAAAGGATATTCTTTTTTTGCTGGCTTATAGTTAGAATGATTTTTCTTTTTATATTCTGTGGGGCAAAGTATCCCTTGTTTATTAAGATATATCGCAATAGATTGCTTTGACATACCTTCTAAAAACAAATAAAATATCTTTTTTACAGTTATTGCTGCTGGCTTATCTATTACAAGCAAATATTTATTAATCTTATCTTTTTTATATCCATAAGGGGCAAACGCTCCTACAAATTTTCCATCTTGTCTTTTGATGTCTAAATTCATAGAAACTTTTCTAGATATATCTTCTGGATAAGTACTATTTAATACTGCTAAAAATCCCATTTTTAAATCATCAATTCCATTTTGAGCATATAAACTATCAAATCCTTCTCCTAATGACACAAAACGAATATTTAATTTTTGAATATCATATGCTATAAATTTTAAAGAATCTACAGAATTTCTACTTAATCGAGAAAAATCTTTTACAATAATCATATTTATTTTTTTGTTTTTAGCATCTTGTAGTAGTTGTTGATAAGCTGGTCTATCTGTAACTGTACCTGTTTTACCATCATCAATATAATAAGATACAATTTCAATGTCATCTTCGCTATTTTCTGCATATATTTGTGCCAATCTCTTTTGATTTTCTATACTTTCAGAACTAGAATGCTTTTTTCGTGTAACGTCTTCTTTTGATACTCTAGCATAAACTCCAGCTTTTCTTGCAATAATGTCTTTCATAAAAAATTCCTCCGTACTTTGTACTATGCTGCCCACGCTGCATCAAAACTAATAGAAACTTTTTTTTCTGATGTATCTACACAATAAATAGGCAATTTTCTTTCTGCTTCTGCAACATGAAATACAGATTGTACTGTTGGAGAAATCATATGTACAGACAACGCAAGTGCTGCAATACCTCCTAAAACGCAAAGAATTTTTTTCTTTGTTACAACAATAGATTTTATTATTTTCATAATAGTACCTCCTAAAATATCATATTTTCTTTTTCAATATATTCTAGGTAGTACTATGTTTATGCAAAAAAACCTTCTTTCTTAATTTAAAAGAAAGAAGGTTTTCATATTAATCGTTATATCGTATAAATACGTAACTTTTCAATTCTATTTTTGTCAACTTCTTCTACTACAATTTTAATATTGTCTGTTTCTACCTCTTCTCCCCCATCAGGAAAAGAGCCTAAAATACCAATGACATAGCCTCCTATGGTATCAAAATCTTCTGACTCTAAATGTAATCCTATCATTTCATTAACATCTTCTAGCCTTGTAGAACCATCAACAATAAATTCATCTTCTTTTATTACTTCAATTTCTTCCTCTTGCTCATCATATTCATCAGCAATATCTCCTACAATTTCTTCAACCAAATCTTCTAATGTGACAAGCCCAGATGTACCACCATATTCATCTAATATTACAGCTGCTCGAATACGATTTCCTCGCATCTCTGAAAATAATTCTGAAATAGGTTTACTTTCATAAGTAAAAAATGGTTCACGCATATAGTCTGTAATTTTAAAATGTTTTTCATCAATGAATATAATATCTTTTACATATAAAATGCCTACAATATTGTCTACACTTTCATGATAAACAGGAAGTCTGGAAAAGCGTTCTTCTTTAAATATAGAAACAATTTCATCATATGTTATTGTATCTTCCACACAAACCATATCTGTACGAGGTGTCATAACATCTTTTGCTTTTAAATCACCAAAGTCAAACACATTATTAATCATACGACGCTCATCAACTTCCAAAACGCCCTCTTCGTGACTTACATTTACCATTGTTTTTAACTCTGCTTCTGTAATGGTAGGTGTTTTTTCAGTTGAGTTTCCACCTAATATTTTAATTAATACATTTGTAATTAAATTCATTACTTTTACAACAGGCGTTGAAATAAATACAATAACTGAAATAATGTTTGCTACCACTAAAGACACTTTTTCTGCATTTTGCGATGCTAATGTTTTTGGTGTAATTTCACCAAATATTAGTATAATAATAGTAATTACCATTGTAGCAGCACCTACACCAGATTGACCACCCAATAAAGATACTGCAATCATCGTTGTTAAAGCAGCAGCAGCATTGTTTACTAAATTGTTTCCTATCAATATAGAACTTAACAGTCTGTTAGGGTCATCTATTAGTTTTTGAACTTTATCAGCATTTTTTACATTTTCTTCTGTCATATTTCTTAATTTAATTTTGTTTAAAGAAGTCAAAGCTGTTTCTGATGCAGAAAAAAATGCAGAACCACATACTAAAATCAATAAAATTAATATTAACCACCAACTGCCGGGGTCTTCCACTGAAATCACACTCCTAAAATATAAATAATAATATTATCAGTTTACACGTTAAAATATTATACCAGAAACTAATTCATAATGCAAATAAATCTATATTTTTGCTACACCAGTACAAATAGCAGCTTCAGATACTGCTTTAGCAATAGCAGAAACAACACGTTTGTCAAAAGGAGAAGGAATAACATAATCTTCATTTAGTTCCTCTTTTGTAATCAAATCTGCAATAGCGTAAGCAGCTGCTAATTTCATTTGTTCGTTAATATCTTTTGCTCTTACATCTAACGCTCCCCTAAATATACCTGGAAATGCTAATACATTATTAATTTGATTTGGATAATCAGAACGTCCAGAACAAGCAATCCTTGCCCCTGCTGCTTTTGCTTCATGAGGTAATATTTCAGGTATAGGATTTGCCATAGCAAATACAATAGGATCTTTTGCCATAGTTGCTATCATTTCTGCTGTTAATAATTTTGGAGCAGATACACCAATAAATACATCTGCACCTTTTATTACTTCTGCTAATGAACCTTTTTTGCAATAAGGATTTGTAATTTGTGCTAACTCTGTGAATGCTACATTTTCATAAACTTCGTCTTTATGAATTGCTCCGCAACGGTCAACCATAACAATATCTTTTATTCCTGCTTGCAACAACAATTTTGAAATCGCTGTTCCTGCACTACCTGCACCAGAAATTACAACAGAAATTTCACTTTCTTTTTTACCAACAATACGTAGTGCATTTTTTAGTCCTGCAAATACTACAACAGCTGTACCATGTTGGTCATCATGAAATATAGGAATGTCTGTTACCTCTTTTAATTTCTGCTCTATTTCAAAACATCTAGGTGCGGAAATATCCTCTAAATTAATTCCCCCAAAACTGCCTGAAAATAGACTAATTGCATTTACAATTTCATCAACATTTTTAGAACGAACGCAAAGCGGAATAGCATCAATATCTGCAAAACATTTAAAAAGAGCAGCTTTCCCTTCCATAACAGGCATACCTGCTTCTGGTCCAATATCTCCTAATCCTAATATGGCTGTACCATCTGTAATAACGGCAACTGTGTTCCATCTTCTTGTTAATTCAAAAGATAATTCTGGATTTTTTTGTATTGCAATACAAGGTTCTGCTACACCAGGTGTATAAGCAATAGAAAGTTCTTCATTATTTTCTATTTTTGCTCTACTGATTACTTCCACTTTTCCCTTCCACTGTTTATGTGCTTGTAGTGCCTTTTGTTTTAAATCTTCCATTTATTATGCTCCTCTTTGCTTTTTTCTATTTCTTCTGCTAACTCACTAAGGTATATCCATCTTTGCATTGCATTTTCTAATTCTATTTCAATATTTTCTTTTTGCGTAACAATTTCTTGTAATTTTACATAATCACTAGCAACTTCTTCTTCTTGCTTTTGTAATTGTTTTAATTTTTCTTCTAAATTACTAATTGTATCTCCTATCGTTTCGTATTCTCTTTGTTCTATATAAGTCATTTTTTTGGCTCTTTGTGTTTTAATTGGAGTAGATTGTTTTTTAGGTGTCGTAATAGTATCTACAGTAATTTCTTGTTGTTCTGATTGGTGCTTATAGTCACTATATCCACCTTCATATTGTTTTATATAACCATCTTTTTCAAAAGCAAATATTCTATTTACAACTTTATCCAAAAAATATCTGTCATGAGATACCGTAATAACAGCACCTGAAAAAGTATCTAAATAATTTTCTAATATTGTTAATGTTTGTATATCTAAATCATTTGTTGGTTCGTCCAAAAATAATATATTTGGTGCTTCCATAAGTACTTTGAGTAAATAAAGTCTTCTTTTTTCTCCTCCTGACAAAGTAGATATAGGACTTCTCTGCATATCCAAGGGGAAAAGAAACTTTTCAAGCATTTGAGAAGCTGTAATTTTTCCATCAGCAGTAGAAACATATTCAGCTATATCTTTAATATAATCAATTACTTTTTGAGATTGTTCCATATCTTCATTTTCTTGTGAAAAAACACCTACTTTTACAGTTTCGCCAATTTCAATATTTCCACTATCTGGTTTTAATACCCCTGTCATCATTTTAACAAGTGTAGACTTTCCACAACCATTTTTTCCAACAATACCAATTCTATCATGGCGAAGTAATATATAACTAAAATCATTGATATATTTGATATTATGATAACTTTTTGAAATATGTTCTACTATAATTGTTTTTTTGCCTAAACGTGCAGAACCAGCACTAATTTCAATATTATCTTTTTGTTCTGGTGCTTTTTGAGAAGAAATTTCTTCAAAACGCTGTAATCTTGCCTTTTGTTTTGTACTTCTTGCTTGTGCCCCTCTTCTTACCCACTCTAATTCGGTTCTTAAAAAATTTTGCCTTTTTCTTTCTCCTAATTGAAGTAATTCTTCTCTTTGTGCTTTCAATTCTAAATATTTACTATAGTTGCCTTCATACGGATATAATTTTCCTTGTTCCAGTTCAATAGTACGATTTGCAACTCTATCCAAAAAATATCTATCATGAGTAACCATAATCAATGCTTTTGTATAATGAGAGAGATGTTTTTCTAGCCATTCCACTGTATCATTATCAATATGGTTTGTAGGTTCATCTAATATTAACAAATCTACAGAAGAAATCAATGATCTTGCTAATGCTACTCTTTTTCTTTGTCCTCCAGAAAGTTGAGATGTTTCTTGTTGAAATTGCGTAATTCCTAATTTTGTTAATATTGTTTTTGCTTCACTTTCTAGTGACCAAGCATTTTCTTTGTCCATTTGTTCCGTTAGTATTGAAATTTGTTTTTGCCAGTAAGCATCAGAAGGATTTTCTATATTATTTGTAATTGCTGTTTCATAATCTCTTACTAAATTCATTTTTTTGTCATTACTTTCAAAAACTTGCTGCAATACAGTACCTTTATGATGAAATATAGGTGTTTGTGGTAAATATGCCACTTTTAATCCATTCATTGTTACAATTTGACCACTATCCCCTTTTTCTACTCCTGCTATAATTTTTAATAATGTAGATTTTCCTGTTCCATTTACACCAATGATACCAATTTTGTCGCCTTCATTAATGCCAAATGTAATTTCATCGAAAAGTATTTTATTTCCAAAACTTTTATACAGTTTTTCTACTGTTAAAATATTCATATTTTAAAGCTCCTTTTATTTTCCATATTGCTGCATTGCTTTAAAAACTGCTTCATATGCTTGCTTTGGTACAATAGAAATATTATCAGACTGTCTTTCCAAATAATAAACATGGGCACCTTCTTCTACAATAGATGCTACCATAAATGCTCTGTCCAACGTTTGTGCTCCTGCAACAACGCCATGATTTGCTAGTAAACAAGCATAATTTTTACCTAGTGCTTTTACTGTTTCATAAGCAAGTTCTTTGCTTCCAGGAGGAGCAAATGCAGCAACTTCTATTTCTCCTGCACCAGCTAATCCCATTTCTGTTAATACTGCTGGAAGTTTTTCGCCTTGAGATGCTAATACAGTGGCATAAAGAGAATGTGTGTGTATTATGGCATGAATGTCTTCTCTTTGTTTGTACACAGCTAAGTGCATAGGTAATTCAGAAGAAGGCCTTTTTCCATTTTCTAAATATAAATTTCCCTCTAAGTCTGTAATACAAATATCTTTTTCTGTCATATCCTCATAAGAAGCACCAGAAGGTGTAATTGCTACAAATCCTTTTTTTCTATCTATCATACTAATATTTCCAAATGTTCCAGAAACAAGTCCAGAAGCTACAATAGATTTTGCAGTTTTTAATACTTGTTTTTGCATTTTAAATATACTTTCTGTACTTTTTGGTTTTCTGCCTTCTCTTAATGCTTGTAAACTTTCAGAAAATGGAGGATAGGCTACTCCCTTTTCTGTAATAATAGCAGTAATATTTTGATGAGGTGTTACATCAAATGCAGGATTAAATATAGATACATTAGAAGGTGCAGTTTGTTTTTCTCCAAAATAACGTACTTCTTGAGCATCTCTTTGTTCAATGGGTATTTCTTCTCCTGTTTCCATATCAAAATCAATCGTAGAGAGTGGTGCAGCAATAAAAAATGGTATATTATGTTCTTTTGCTAATATAGATAAACTATAAGTACCAATTTTATTAGCACTATCTCCGTTTTTAGTAATGCGGTCAGCCCCTGTAATAACAGCTTGTACCCATTTATTTTTCATTACCACACCAGCCATATTATCGCATATTGTTGTTACATCAATACCGCTTTGAGAAAGTTCCCATGCTGTCAAGCGACTGCCTTGCAAAAGAGGTCTTGTTTCATCAGAAAATACTTTAATTTCTTTTCCTCTTTGTTTCATTATATATGCAGGAGCAAGAGCAGTACCATACATAGATGTTGCTAAAGCACCTGCATTACAATGTGTTAAAAATGCTTTAAATCCACTAATATTATCTAAAATATCAGCACCATATTCTCCTATTGTTTTACAAGCCTCAATATCTTCTTGTAACATTATTTCAGCTTCATTTAAAAGTTGTTGTAACATCATTTGTATAGACATTTCTTTTTGTAAATGAGATTGCCATATTTCTTTTCCCTTTTGTTTCATTCTTTCTATTGCCCAATGTAAATTAACAGCAGTAGGACGAGATGTATCTATATAATCACCAATTTCTATCAATTTAGATAAGAAATCATTTTTATTTGCATTTTCTTTTTCTGTCCAATTTTTCATACCAATATAAACGCCAAATGCTCCTGCTAAACCAATTGCTGGTGCACCTCTCACTTCCAATTTTTTAATAGACTGCCATATTTCTTCTACTGTTTTCATTTCTTTTACAACACAATTTTCAGGTAACTTTGTTTGATCCAATATCATCACTTTATTATTTTCAAACCATATTGGTTTTGGCAACATTTTTTACACCACCTTTTTACGAAAGAAAGCCTCGCAAAATACGAGGCTCGAATTATAATTAAATATTATACAGCTGCCAAAGCTTTTATAGATGCAATAAAATCTGTATATTCTTGTGTATCTTTCATTTCCTCTAATAAATTTCCAAATCTTTGTTTTGGTTTTCCATGTGCTTTAAAAAAGTCAGTACAAATTGTTGTTACTTCTGCTGCTTTGTCTGCTTCAATTCTACAAATTTCTTCTCCCATTATAGACTCTCTACCAAATCTACCACCAATAAATATTCTTAATCTGCCCTTTGGTGCTCCCATAAATCCTAAATCATTAATTTGTACTTTTGCACAATTATTTGGACAGCCTGTAACATTAATTTTAAATTTATGTGGTAAATTCATTGGGTAAAATTTATCATGAAGTTCTTTACAAATAGCTTGCGTATCTACTAAACCAAATTTGCATACTGTACCTTTGCAACATACAAGAGGACGAACCTTAGCACCTGTTCCGCCATAAATAACACCAAGTCTGTCCATTTCTTCTTTCATTGGAGCAATATTTTCATAAGGAATTCCTACAATTTCAATGTTCAAACGAACTGTAACAGCACCAATTCCTTTACCATATTTTTCAGCTAACATAGCAACATTTTTTAAATCTTCTGCTGTTGCGATACCAGCTGGAAATATAATACGCAAAACAAACTGCTCTTTATCTTTCATCAATAAAAAGCCTTCTCCTTTTAATGCGGCTAATTCTTCTGGTGACAAATTTACCATATATACAACCTCCTTTTTTTTATCTTTATAGTATAATTTTTATAAATATTATACCATAAAAAGGTTATTTTTCAACATATTTATTTTTCCTCTATATTGTCACTTTATACTTTTATTTAATATAAAATAAAAAAGAAAAAAGCTATTTATTCAAGATATAATAAATAGCTTTTACTATAAATCAATATAATTATATTAACTCTAGTTGTTGTTGTGATATTACTAAATGTTCTTGATTTGATGTACAAATAACATATTGAGAAGAAACATCTTCTACAAGAGAATATACATAATTATTTAAATCATGTATTACTGCAACTTCTTCTCCTGTAGATTTATGTCGACCTTCATAAAGAATAAAGCAATTCCATTTTTCACTCCAGCTATATGTTTCTACTAAAAAACGACTTTTTGCAATTTGAAAAGTATTATCTTCAGGTAAATGTATACTTTCCTCTACATTTGATATGCTGTATTCTTGTGCTCTATAAATATATATTACAATTTTTTCAACATTGTTCCAAGTAAAATTACAACTTTGTTGTGCTTTTTCCCAAAATTTATTTGGAGAACTACAGTTTATCCAAGCGTTATTCCAATAAGCCTTTATATTAAATGGAGTATTTAATACCTGAGAATAAAAATTGCCATTCCATAAATATCCTTTTAAAAAATCATTTGTTTCATATATTCCTGTTGCCATATTCACCTGCTCACAAAATAATATCAATGTATTTTTTGAAATAGGTTCTAGTATAAAATTTACTTCTACAATTTCGTAATATCTTCCAAGTACAGAAAATATTGTACAATCATCATTATTTTGTTTATATATTACAGCTAATGTATTTTTCTTATCAAACTGCACTAAAACTAAAATATAATTTGTACTATTATTTAATAAATTTCTTTCAAATACTTTAATTTCTGCATCACAGTTTTCTTCTTTTAATGTTCCACCTCCAAAGGCAGTTACTACAGAATGTATAATACGAGATTTATTTTCAGGTTGCGTACAATTTTGTATGCAAGATATTGTTAGTTTATTTTCTTGATTTGGCATATTTATTTCTCCCCAAAAATTATTAATATATTATGTAAAAATATCATTTATTATTTTTATTTTATGCAGTAGTATATTTTATTATAACAATATATTACAAATCACTTATGTAAAATAAATGAGAGAAAAATAAATATTTTTATTATATTTTAAACAATATCACATTTAGCCATTTTTCATTTTTACGTTCTATTCTAGCATCATTTGTTTTAAAAATTTCTTTTATAGCAAATAATTTATTATTATCTAATAAAGTATAAATTTTATGTTCATTCATATCTAAAAAATACCTTCCATTTCTTTCTCCTGAAAAGTTTCCATATTTAAATGACATATATAAAACACCATTATTTTTTAATGCTTTATGTAACTTTTTTAAAACTTCAATCAATTCATACTCTTTTACATGAAGCAAAGAAGAACATGCCCAAATACCATTAAATTCATTATTATAATCTATTTCTTGAAATAATTTACACATTACATCAATACCAGTATATTTTTTTGCAATTTTACATAACTCTTCCGAACCATCTATTGCTGTTACAGCATATCCTTTTTCCATAAAATATTTTACATCTCTTCCAATGCCACAGCCTAAATCTAATAAACTTCCTTTACAAGTAACATATTTTAAAAATTTTTGGTATACTATTGTCATATCTGCATTTATAGTTTGTTTTTTAAATTTTTCTGCGTTTTCATTATAATATCGAATAGTATTGTTCATATTTTCTCTCCTAAAAAATTTTTTTACCTTTGGACTGTGTTTGCCATCTATGAATTAAATAATCAATTGCTATTTTATCCATTTCTTTTAAAAATAAGGCCCTTTTTTCTACTGTATTCCCCATTTGTGTAATTAATGTTTCTCTCAACGGGTGATGACTACTAATAAGATATTCATTTCTTTTATACAACCTTTGTAAATATTCTTTTACAGGCACTTTCGCAAATTTCCCTTGTAATCCCCTATTACAATTAGTACAAGACAAAACTAAATTCCATACACCATTTAAATTAATATTAGGTATATATTTTTGTAAAGCATAGGGAAAAAAATGGTCAACATCACAAACTTCTTTGTTTTTAGTATCTATAGTAATATCATCAAAACAATAAAAACATTTTCCTTTTTGATAACCATTTAAAGCAGCTCTAGCAGATGTTATATTTTTCCTTTTTAGTTTATTATCTATATAAAAAATATTGTTTTCTTCATTATAATTTACATTTAAAAGATTTCTAGATACATTTAATTCCCAAGCTGTTTCAACTAATTTCCATCTAGCTTGTACTTCCTGTACTAAATTATTATAAAATTTTTCATCAGCTAATTTAAAAATTTCATCTGTTAATATAATTTTTTTTGTTTTAGCAGAATAATCTTTTTGGTAAAATTGTATCGGTAATGTATCATTATTCACAATATGAAAAGCATCAATAACATGGTTAAATCCTTTTTTTACAGTAGTATGTAATAATTGTTCATAACTTATTTCATTATTATTAAAAGCATTACAAGTATCCAAAAACTGGCTACTTCTACTGGTACATTGTTTTGGTGCTGTTTTCAAATGTTGACATATATTCCTAGAAAAAGGAACCGCTAATTCTTCTAATGTAACACTAGACCTTTTTTCAAGCATTAGTTCTATCAGTGATAATGCTAATGCAAATTTATAAGATGCAACATTTTTACCAAATAAATTAATGGAACGCCAATAAGAAGATATACAAGGATTTGTTTGTTTAAATTCTTCAATAGTATATTCCTTTTCCATTTTTTATTTTCCTTTCTCATATAAAAAATTTATTTTAAAGTAAAAAGCAGTATGAAATTTATATCATACCGCTTATAAAAAGTTTTATTTACTCGTCCCAATTATGATATACATTTTGTACATCGTCATCATCATCTAACAAATCAAGTATTTTATTCATTTTTTTGATTTCTTCTTCTCCTGTCAATTCTATATATGTTTGAGGTATCATTGTCACTTCAGCACTTACCATAGTAATACCTGCTTGTTCCAAAGCTTCTCTAACAGCAGAAAAATCATCTGGTGCTGTAGTAATTTCATAACTATCTTCTTCAGAAGCAACATCTTCCGCTCCTGCATCAACAGCTATTAACATTATCTCGTCTTCATCAATTTCTACTTCTTCTTTATCTACAACAATTAGACCTTTTTCATCAAACATAAAAGATACACAACCGCTTGTTCCCATATTACCGCCGCCTTTTGTAAAAGCATTTCTTACATTTGCAGCTGCTCTGTTTCTATTATCTGTTAATACTTCTACAATAATAGCAACACCATTAGGGCCATATCCTTCATATACAACAGTTTCATAATTCACATCATCGCCGCCACCAGCAGCTTTTTTAATACTTCTGTCGATAGTATCATTAGGCATATTATTCGATTTTGCTTTTGCAATTACATCACGTAATTTTCCATTATTAGCAGGGTCTGGGCCACCAGCTTTTACAGCTACTGCAATTTCTCTGCCTAACATAGTAAAAATTTTTCCTTTTTTAGCATCATTTTTTTCTTTTTTGTGTTTGATATTTGCAAACTTAGAATGTCCTGACATAAAAATCCTCCTTAAAATTCTTTTCTTTCAAAAATATATTTATCTGTGTTTTCACAGTCAAATAACATTAATTTTATACTATTTCTAATTTATCATTTACCCATGTAGCATAAAAAGTTTCTTCTTCTTTTATTTCTACATTATTTTTTGTAACATCTATTATTTTTTTTAAAAAGAAATCACATTGTTTCCATTTTACTAACACAATATAAGTAACATTTTCTGTATAAAGTGTATCATACAATTCATATCCGTTTTGTAATATTTCATACTGTACTTTACCAGAATTGGTATAAGATACTGTTACACAAAATTTTTTGTATAATATTACTTCACAAATACCTGAAGTAATTAGTGCTTGTTTGGCTGCTTTTCCATAAGTTCTTACAAGACCACCTGTACCTAAAAGTGTTCCTCCAAAATATCTTGTAACAACAATAACTGCATTTTTGATTTCTTCTCTTTGAAGAACATCTAGTACTGGCATACCAGCTGTACCTTGTGGCTCTCCGTCATCGCTAAAACGTTGTATTTCATTTTGTTCACCAATTTGATAAGCAAATACATTATGTGTTGCATTCCAATATTTTTTTTTCATTTCTTCTATAAATGTTTTCGCTTCTTCTTCTGTTTTCACAGGACATACTGTAGCAATAAATCGTGACTTTTTTTCTATGATTTCTTGTTGCCCTTGTTTTATTATTGTTTTATATTGTTCTAGCATAAAACAAACTCCTTCATTTTTCATTTTAAAACATTGTATAAAAAACAATTTTTTGCACATTCTATCTGTGAGGCATTAATTACTGCCCAAAAATGAAAACCAATATATAAAATATGGAAAATCATATTTCATTACACACTCATGCAAACAACCTTTTGAAAAACAACAAATCACAAGGAGGAATTGATATGCATAAAACGTACAAAAATTTAGCTGATTTATTATTAAATTGCGACTCTGCTCAAAAATTTTACAATAATTTATCTCTCCATTCTAAATTAGAAGTAAAAGAAAAAGGCTCTCATTTGCAAACAGAGTCTGAATTGCGTTCTTTAGCAAAAACGATTTCAGAGCAATAAAAAATTTTGTTTTATAACTTATAAATAAAACAAAACTTGCCCCTTTTACAAGGGGCTATTTTTTATGCAATTTTTCTAATGTTCCATCTGTTTTTTGTATATATGTGCTCTCTAATATATTTGTCATACCTGCTCGAAATTGTTTTAAATATTCTTTTCTTAGATTATCCCTTTCTTGTATTTCTTGCTCTGTTAATCCTTGTTCTTTTTGCTTTTTTGCCAAAGCGTTGATACGGTCTAATAATTTATTATCCATTGATTTACTCCTCTGCCTTTTGTCCAGATTTTCTCATTTTTCTGTTTCTAGAACGCATTTCTTCTCTTGCTTTTCTTCTTTTTTCAAAATCAGACAATTCAGTATTATTTCGTTGTTCTGTGTTATTTTCTATATTTTTATCTAATGAAAGTTCTTGATGTAATGGAATTTCTTCTTGAACTTGAAATTCTGGTTCTTGTTGTAATAAAATTTCTTCCTGTTGTAATTGTGTTTGTTCTGTTTTTATTTCTTCTTCTAATACATCTTCAGGTAAAAATGTTTCCATGAGAGATTTTTTGCTCGTTTTCTTTTTTTCTTTTTTATTTTCTTCTTTTTGTTTATTATTTTCGTTTTCTTTATGTTTTTCGTTTTCCTTTTCTTTTATTGTAGCATTTTCTTCCTTTTCTTTTTTAAATAGAGAAGATAATTTTTTTGATTGTTTTTTCTCAGCTTCTTTTTCTATTAATTCCTGTTTTAATGTTTTATATAATTCTATTGTTTCTGTGTCTACTTTAAAACGAATTGATTTTTCAAAAAACTCTAAGGCATACTCTTTTTTATCTCTTTTTAAAGCAAATTTACCACAGATTTTATAAAGGTCTGCATTTCTATTATTTTGGCTATTTTCTGCCTTGAGTAAATATTTTTTTGCTAAAACAATATCACCAAATTCTGCTTCAAAACAAGCATAGTTGTCATAACACCAATACATATCTCCTACTTTTTCAATAGCCAGTTCAAAAAGAGCTCTAATTTCTCTTATTCTTGCTTCTAAAAGAGTTTCATCTTTTCTAAGCATTTCTATTTTATCTACAGCATTGTTAACATATGCAATAGGATAATATAAACGATTTAATGTGCTTTTTTCCTCCTGTATATTAGTAGCATTTCCCCTAAAATCATATTGTAAAAAAAGCCCACAAGGAAATTTCCATTCAATAGCATTATTTGTAACTTGTATAGTACTTTGAGAAATCTGGTCAGAGTCTATATCAAAGTATTTTTTATATATAAAATTACCCTTTTGCGTATCATAAATAGACAGAAAATACCTTCCTTCTTTTTTATAAAGTAATATTGTAAATAACTCACAAAAATAGCTTGTAATGATTTGCCTCTCTTCTTCTTCCATTTCCACTAAAGCGGCTTCTTTTTGCCCAATATCATATAAATAAAACTTTCCATCTACTGTTAAAAGGGAAAAAGCACCTGTATTTGTTACATATGCTTCTTTAAAAGGTGAATTTGTAATTACTTTATATAAAGGACGTTCTCTATTAAAAAAAACATAACAATCCACTGCTACTTTTTTGCCATAAGAACCAATTGCCATAACATACTTGTTATTTTTAGATTTTTTGACTAGTGTTCCTTTAAACATCATATCTATACTACGAAATGTTACCACATTTTTATCATCTACTTCTAAAAAGTCTGTTTTTACACGAGGGCGAGGCTTTTGTGGATAAAAAGGAAAAATATTATTCTTTCTATTTTCTTCATTCTCTTTTGGTTTTTTATTTCCTATTAAATTCCTTTTTAGTATATTAAATAATGTTCTTTTAGGCTGTGATTGTTTATATATTTTATTGTTAATATATGCTTCAGCTTCTTGTAAACTAATATCAGAATAGTAAGCAAGAACTTCAATACCATATTCCTTATTTTTTTCATAATGTTCCATTATTTCTGTTATATTAATAGAATGATTATTAATATATTCTGATACATCTGTTTCAAGAGGTTTTCTTGGTGGTTGAATATATTGCTTTTTTTCTTGTTCTCCTTCTATAAGAAGGCCTCCACATTCAGCACAATATTTTCCGCTTCCCTCTTTTCCACAACTAGAACAATACATATATGAGCCCCCTTTATATTATGATTATTTTTAAATTTTTTATATCTTGGAGTAATATAGTATTTTTATCTATAAAAATGGGGCAATATTGTATAACAAAAATGCTCCTATACTAATATAATACATTTATATACAAATATATTACATTCAAAAAATATTATAATACAATGATTTATGAATTGCAATATCAAAACTTATCTATAGGTATGGATTTTAATCGTTATTTTAAATATACTATAGACTAATTTAGGTTTAAAATTTACATAATTATTTTACTATTTTCTACTTTTTTTTACAATATTTTTATTATCACTGTTAGATTTATTAACAAATCTATAAAAAATAGTTGCTTTTTTTAATTGCTATTGGTATAATTACCACTGTCAGCAAGCCAAGGAGAAATGTCCGAGTGGTTTAAGGTGACAGTCTCGAAAACTGTTGAGGGGTATCCCTCCGAGGGTTCGAATCCCTCTTTCTCCGTTTGAGTAAAAAGGCCGTTGAGAAAATCAATGGCTTTTTTCTATGTATATTCTAATTTTTACTTGACACTTTTTAATATGTCATATAAATTATATAATAATACAGAACAAAAGTTCTTAAAAATTGAGGTTATATTTATGAATGAAAATCAGACAAATTATAATAATGAAAGTATTACATCTTTAAAAGGAGCAGATAGAGTTCGTCTTCGTCCTAGTGTTATTTTTGGTTCTGATGGTTTAGAAGGCTGCCAACATTCTATATTTGAAATACTTTCTAATTCTATTGATGAAGCAAGAGAGGGATATGGTTCTTTTATAGAAGTAACGCGTTATAAAGACCATTCTGTTCGTGTAAAAGACTATGGACGTGGTATTCCTGTTGATTATAATTCAAAAGAACAACGATACAACTGGGAACTTGTATTTTGTGAATTATATGCTGGTGGAAAATATCAAAATAATTCTGGTGAAAATTATGAATTTAGTTTAGGTTTGAATGGTTTAGGTACTTGTGCAACACAGTATTCGTCTAATTATATGAATGCTATTATTCATAGAGATGGATATTGTTATACGCTTCATTTTGAAAAAGGAGAAAACATAGGCGGTTTAAAAAAAGAACAAAGTATTGAAACAACAACTGGTACTGAAATCAAGTGGTTGCCAGACAGAGATGTTTTTACAAATATTGATATTCCCCTTTCCTTTTTTCAAGATATATTAAAAAAACAGGCTATTGTTAATGCAGGATTAACATTTGTGTTATATGATGAAGAAACAAATAATTCTTTCACTTATGTTTATGAAAATGGTATTAAAGACTATTTAAAAGAATTAAATGAACAAAAAGCATTTACAGAAATACAATATTATGAACAAGAAACAAGAGGTCGTGATAGAGAAGATAAACCAGAATATAAATTAAAATTTCAAATTGCTTTTTGTTTTAACAATGATGTAAATTTATTAGAATATTATCATAATTCCAGTTTTTTAGAGTATGGAGGTTCACCAGATAGAGCAGTAAAAAATGCCTTTGTTTTTGCGATTGATAAATATTTAAAAGCAAACAATTTATATAAAAAAGAGGAAAAGAAAATTACATTTAATGATATAGAAGACAGTTTAGTATTAGTCATTAATTCTTTTTCTACCATTACAAGTTATGAAAATCAAACCAAAAAATCAATTACAAATAAATTTATACAAGATGCTATGACAGAATATCTTCGTCATCAGCTTGAAATATATTTTATAGAGAATAAATTAGAAGCAGATAAAATTGCAACACAGGTTTTAGCAAATAAAAGAAGTCGTGAAACAGCAGAAAAAACACGTATTAACATAAGAAAAAAATTAACTGGTAGTATTGATATGAATAATCGTGTTGAAAAATTTGTAAATTGTCGTTCTAAAGATATTACAAGACGAGAAATCTATATTGTAGAAGGCGATTCTGCTTTAGGGGCTTGTAAATTAGGCAGAGATGCAGAATTCCAAGCAATCATACCTATTCGTGGTAAAATATTAAATTGTTTAAAGGCAGATTATAACAAAATTTTTAACAACGATATTATTACAGATTTATTAAAAGTATTGGGTTGTGGTGTTGAAATTAAATCAAAACATAATTCTAATATCAACTCATTTGATTTGGAGCAGCTTCGTTGGAATAAAATTATTATTTGTACAGATGCTGATGTAGATGGCTTTCAAATTAGAACATTGATATTAACAATGCTTTATCGTCTTGTACCTACATTGATTAAAGAGAAAAAAGTGTTTATTGCTGAGTCCCCTCTTTATGAAATTACTTGTGGAAAAGATACTTATTTTGCTTATTCAGATGCTGAAAAAAATACTATTGTATCAAAAATAAAGAATAAAAAATATAAAATAAATCGTTCTAAGGGCTTAGGAGAAAATCAACCTGAAATGATGTGGCAAACTACAATGAACCCTGAAACAAGAAGATTAATATTAGTTTCTGACGATGAGGTGGAAAAAACACAACAAAAATTTGAATTACTTTTAGGTGAAAATTTAAAAGGAAGAAAAAAATTTATTGAAACAGAGGGATACCGCTATTTAGATTTAAGTGATTTAAGTTAAAATTTGCTTTGCAAGGAGTGAATAAATAATGCCGAAAAAGAAAAAAACAGTAGAAACGCCAAAAGAATATTTTATTGAAGAACAAAAGATAACTGACACATTAGAGTGGAATTATATGCCTTATGCTATGAGTGTCATTGTTTCTCGTGCTATTCCAGAAATAGACGGTTTTAAACCTTCTCATAGAAAATTACTTTATACTATGTTCAAAATGAATTTATTAAAAGGTGATAGAACAAAATCTTCTAATGTTGTAGGACAAACTATGAAATTAAATCCTCATGGAGATAGTGCTATTTATGAAACACTTGTACGATTAACAGAAGGGAATGGAGCTTTACTTCTTCCTTTTGTAGACTCTAAAGGAAATTTTGGAAAACAGTATTCTCGTGACATGGCATATGCTGCTCCTCGTTATACAGAGGTGAAGCTTTCTTCTGTTTGTCAAGAAATATTTGCTGATATTGATAAAAATACAGTTACATTTGTAGATAATTATGATGGTTCTATGAAAGAACCTCTTTTACTACCTACTACTTTTCCTAATATACTTGTAAATCCTAATTTAGGTATTGCAGTTGGCATGGCTAGTTCTATTTGTAGTTTTAATTTAAGAGAAATTTGTAAAACAACAATACAGCTTCTTAAAAACAAAAATGCGGATATATTAGCAACATTAAAAGCCCCTGACTTTCCTACTGGAGGTCAGCTAATATATAATGAAAATGAATTAAAGCGTATTTATGAAACAGGTCGTGGTAATGTAAAAGTTCGTGCAAAATATCGTTATGATGAAAAAAATAATTGTATTGAAATTTATGAAATTCCTTACACAACAAATATAGAGGCTATTATGGATAAAATATTTGCACTTGTAAAATCTGGAAAAATAAGAGATATTACAGATGTACGCGATGAAACAGACTTAAATGGTTTAAAAATTACTATTGATGTGAAAAGGAATACAAAAGTAGATTTATTGATACACCGTTTGTATCAAATGACCCCTCTTTCTGATACATTTAGTTGTAATTTTAATATACTAATAGATAGCAAACCCATTACATTAGGTGTTTGTGCTATATTAAACCATTGGATAGATTTTCGTGTTAATTCCATAAAACGTCAATTAGAATTTGATATTACTAAAAAATCTGAAAAATATCATCTTTTAATTGGTCTTTCCAAAATATTGATAGACATTGATAAAGCTATTTCAATTATTCGTCATACAGAAAAAGAAGAACTAGTTGTACCTAATCTTATGAAAGGTTTTTCTATTGATGAAAAGCAAAGTGAATATATTTCAGAAATAAAGCTTCGCAATATTAACAAAGAATATATATTAAAGAGAATTGAAGAACTAGATAATTTGAAACAAGAAATACAACAATTAAAAGATACTTTAAATAGCGATGATAAAATCAAAGCAATTATTGCGACACAATTAAAACAAGTTTCCAAAAAATATGGTCAAGATAGAAAAACAGAAATTATTACAGAACAAGAAATTGAAGATATTTCAGAACAGGAATTAATAGAAGATTATGGCATACGTCTTTTTTTAACAGAACAAAACTATTTTAAAAAAATTTCTCTTGTATCATTGCGTTCTGCTGGAGAACAAAAATTAAAAGAAGATGACAAAATTATATCTGAAATAGAAACAACAAATAAAGTAGACATTTTATTATTTTCAGACAAACAAAATTTATATAAATTAAAAGCAAATGATGTTACTGATACAAAAGCAAGTTCTTTTGGAGAGTATCTCTTTAACATTTTAGGTATGGAGCAAGATGAAAAAATAATATATATGACAACAACATATGATTATACAGGCTTTATTGTATTTTTCTTTGATAATGGAAAAGCTGCTAAGGTACAGCTTTCTAGTTATGCAACAAAAACAAACAGAAGGAAAATTATAAATGCCTATTCTAAAAAAGCAAATGTTATATTTATGAAAAAGCTAGAGCAAGATTTAGATTTTATATTATTAAGAGATACAGATAAAGCATTGTTATTTCATACTTCATTGCTTCCTTTAAATGCTTCAAAAAATGCAAGTGGCATACAAGTGTATAAATTGAAAAAAGATAGTTGTGTTACAAAAGTGTTCGAAAAAGAAACATTTCTTTCTGATGATGTAGAATTTTATCGTACAGAGCAAATTCCTTCTACAGGACATTTTGTACAATTATTAGATAGACAAAAAAATTATATTATTTAGTAAGTAGAATAAAATATTCTGTTTTGTTTAATAGAATATTTTATTTTTATTATTTTTAATAAACATAAAATAATTATTGTAAATTTAATTTTTTATTTTGAGTAAAGTAATTTGTGTTTTTTATTTTTTGGTATATAATGTTTTCTACAATTATTATTTATATTATTTATTGTTTTAAATTAGTAGTAAGTAATTTTTTAGTTACTCAAATATTTCTGTAAACTAAAACTATTATTTCATATTTAATCTATTTCTGATTGTTTTGTCTTTGATTGGATATAATTTCTCTACTGGTAAATTTCTGGAGTTTAATTTTCCATTTTTCCTTTGTTCATTCCATTTTCTAACTAACAGGGTTAAATCTTCTATACGATAAATACTCATATTTAAAAAATCTTTTAATGTATTTCCTTTTAATCCAATTTGAATTGCTGCACGATTGATAGCATTTCCATTTATATTTCTATCTGGGTCCCATTGGCAATATACCGTTGTTTCATCAAAGGCTTTCTCCCATTGTGTACCTGTATAACTTATAGAGTCTGGCGATGTCAAAACAGCTTTTTGTAATATTTCATTAAATTTTGACTGATATATATCTATAGCTAAAATACATTCTTGATTTTTTTTAGTTCCCCAATTAGAACGATACATAAGCCATAGAAAAGATGGTTTTATCCATGTCATACGATTTACATTAAAATTTTCTCCAAATGTTTGTAAAGCAATCGCTTCTTTTGCAATCATAGTATTATATGCTTGATAAACTCGAATACATTGCCTATCATATTGTGCAAATATTTCTTTTATATATTCCATATAGCTCCCCCTTTTTTGTTTACTAATTTTTAATTTACATTATATGTTGTTTAAAATATATCTCTATAAAGTTCTTCTTTATGAGCATATTATTTCCAAAATAAAAACAGGCTTTTTCGCCTGTTTTTATTATTTTATATTAAAGTTTTTCTACTTTTACAGAAGTATCGACATCTTTATCTGTACAACAACAATCATCTTCATCAAAATCGTCCCAATCGGTATCCCAATCTTCATCAAAATCATCATCATTCATTTTATTTTTGAGCAAATATACTACAGCAATTAACGTTGCTACTAATATTGCTGTAACAATAGCAATAAAAATATATAGCCCTCTTTTATCCTCTCTCTTTTGAATGCCACGAATAGCTTCTTTTATGTCTTCTAGAGAAGTGTTGTTTTCTAAATACTTTTTCATTTAAATTCCTTCTTTCTTTATTTTATTTTAATAGATGGTATTTCTATAAAACATTTTCTACTATCATTTATATCCTCTAAACATCTTTTTTCTTATAAATTCCTTATTCTTTTTTAATTCTGTATATTCAAAATAAGCTTTTTTTAGTATTTGTCTTTCATCATTAAATTTTAATAGATGATATGCTTCATGAAATTTATAAAAACCAGCATCTGCAAAATATTCTTCACTTTGTGGCTTACAATAAAAAGAATTTGTTGTCATTAAATACCAATGTACTGTTTTATTTACAAAATCTTCATTTCCTTTAAAATTATATTGTGTTTTTCCAACATATTTAATAATATTGCCTATTGCTCCAGTTTCTTCTTGTACTTCTCTTAATGCTGTTTGACGATAAGTTTCGCCTGGTTCTACTGTACCTTTTGGCAATACCCAACCTAAATATTTTCCATTTTGATTTTTATATAAAAGCAATATTTTCCATCGATAAATGACAATGCCTCCACAGCTAATTGCTTCTATCAAAACATTACCTCCACTTTTGTTCTATTTTTCACTTGCTTTTAGTATACATTGTATTGTAGTGTTTTTCAAGTCAGTTTTGAATAAAAATAATTATTTTTGCTGTAATATGTTTTTAAAGGGAGAACATTCTAAAAGTATTTTCATTCTTTTAGCTCCTATATACCATAAAAATAATACAAAAATTAAAAAAGGAAACCATAATATTTTTCTATCTAAAAACAAAATATAATTGTATATGCCATGCAACAAATAAGGAACAATAAATGTTTTTACTAAATATATAGATTTATGATAATATTTTGATAATGCTAAATAATACCCCATTTCTAAACCAAATAAACCATGTCCTGGAACAGAAAAAATTGCTCTTGCTAAAGCTGTTTCATATCCTCCTAATTCCTTATGAAATACATATATAATATTTTCTAACCAAGCAAATCCTAATGCAATAAAAACGCCATATACAATACCATCAAAAGGTTCATTAAAATTAGGATTTTTAAATACTAAAAAATATAAAAATAAAAATTTAATGCCCTCTTCTACACCAGCAGAACTAATAAAAGCATTAAAAAATGGGGTTTCTGTATGAGGGAAAGTCCTTTCAAGAGTAGTTCCTACTGCCCATATTACAAATGTACTATAGACACCATACAGAAGTCCTAAAAATAACATTTTATAAGGTTCTTTTTCATATTTATCTCGTATGAATAAATAAACTGCACCAATAGCAACAGGTGCAGAAGCAGCCTGTAATAAGCCAGTCACAGCTTCTCACCTCCATAGCTATCAGTCTATCCAATTTTTTTCAAAATATGTTATTGATATTTTTGTAGTGCAGCTTGTAACACTTTTCCAGCAATAGGTGTTGCACTTCCTCCTTGATTTGCATTTTCAATCATAACTGTAACAGCAATTTTAGGATCATTTGCAGGTGCAAAACCAATAAACCACGAATGGTCACTTCCTGTAGCATTTTCTGCTGTTCCTGTTTTTCCTGCTACTTCTACACCATATATTTGTGCTGCTGTCCCTGTGCCTTCTGACACACAAGAAATCATCATATCTGTAATAATGTTTGCTTCTTCCACAGAAATAACTTGTTTTATTTTTTCTGGCACAGTTGTCTTAGAAATATCACCGTTATAATATTGTATATGGTCCACAATATAAGGTTTCATCATAATACCATCATTTGCAACAGCAGACGCTACCATTGCCATATGTAATGGCGTTGCAAGTGTTTTTCCTTGTCCTATAGCAGTTTCTACAATTTCATTTTCTTGAGATTTTTTTTGTAAAGCAACTTGACTTGTACTATGTGCTAATGCAAAAGGATAGTTTTGATTAAAATAAAAATCTTCTGCTTTTTTTCTAATATTTTCTGCTCCTATTCTTTTTCCTAATTCTGCAAAATAACAATTACAAGAAGTAGCAATCGCTTTTTTCATATCTACTGTACCATGTACTTTATTATTATAACAATGTATTACTTTATTCTCAAAAGTAGCTTCTCCAGTACATTCATAAGTAAAATTTTTCCAATCACTATAATATTCTAATGCTGCTAAAGCCGTAATCACTTTAAATGTAGAACCTGGAGGATACAAACCTTGCGTTGCTCTATTTACAAGAGAACTGTCTTCATCATTTTTTAATATTTCCCAGTTTTGTGCTACTGTATTTGGGTCAAAATCTGGATAAGCTTGTAAAGCTAATATTTTTCCTGTAGAAGGTTCTATTACTACAATAGCACCTTTTTTATTTCCTAATATATTTCCTGCAATGGATTGTATATCCATATCTATTGTTAAAACAACATCATTTCCTTGTACTGGTTCTCCCTTTAACATATTGTTTATTCTTTGTAGTACTTCATTATGTGCCTTTTGCAGTTCAAAATTTTCTGCAGCTTCTACACCTGTTTTTCCTTTACTACTGTATCCTGTGATATGTGCTGCCATACGAGAACGATTATAATTTCTTGTATAACTACCATCTGCATTTTGAATACTTTCTGCTAGTATATCACCATTACTATCTCGTATATTTCCCCTTTTTACCGAATTATCTACATAATTTATTCTAGGATTATAAGCACTAGATGAAATTTCCTGTCTATCTATAAACACTAATTTTGCCATAGCTGCTAATATCAAAAAAAATATAAGTGTAATCAGCCAAAATATTCTTTGTGCACTTCTTTTCATATTATTCACGGAAGTCATCACCGTCCCATTTTGTTGTACCTGATTTTTGTTGCAAATTATCCTGATAACCTAATTCGTGTTGTTCACAATAAACATTTACCCACTGTAACAAACCTATCATCATAATACTAACTAATACAGAGCTTCCTCCATAACTAACAAATGGCAATGTTACACCTGTTAAAGGAATTAACTTAATTACACCACCAATAATTAAAAATGCCTGAAAAGCGAACATTGTTGTAACTCCTGCTGCTAAAAGACTATAATATCTTCTTTGGCAACGTATTACAACTAATATTCCTCTAAAAAATAGCATAATATAAAGACAAACAATGCCCATACCAAACAATGTACCCATTTCTTCACAAATAGCTGCAAATATAAAATCACTTTCTACTACTGGGATACTATTTGGCATACCTTTTGTTAAACCACTGCCTAAAAGTCCCCAAGTTGTAATAGCAAAAAGAGAATTTACAATCTGGTATCCTCCTCTATCTATATCTGCCCAAGGATTTCTCCATGCGGCTACTCTCACTCTTACATGAGAAAACAAATGATATGCCAATGTAGCAGCAGCACTTGCTGCTCCCATACCTGCAAAAAACAGTATTTCATTTGATGTAGAAATATACAGCATAACCATATATGTCATAAAAAATATCAATGCACTTCCTAAATCTTTCTGTAATACTAACAAAAGTACAATACCTGCACTTAATGTACCTGTTATCAATAGTTCTTTGAGTTCTACTCTTTTTCGGAAAACACTTGCTAAATAAAATATAAATAAAAATTTTACAATTTCAGAAGGCTGAAATGTAACAAAACCAATTTTTAGCCAATTTACAGAACCATATTTTGATGTACCAAAAAGTAATGTACTTAATATCAAAGCATATGCTATAATAATATACACATACTCAAATACTTCAAATCTAGGTATTAACCGTAATATAAAAGGGATAAAAAGCATAATAACAATACCTAATGTCATCCACACTAACTGCCTTACTGCAAGGTCAGGTTTTAATCTTTGCAGCATAATCAAACTAATATCCAATAAAAATAACATACCTGTCCATATTAAAGGACAACCTTCATAATAAAACTTGTCTAAAAGCATCATAGAAAACAATAAAAAGATTAGTCCTGCTAATGCAATACCTAATGTTTTAAAATTGAAAAAAAATGCTCCTGGCTCATAAGACAATATCAAAAATGCTGTTACATGAAGCCATATAATTAAGCCCTTTTGTATTGAAATGGCACGAGAAGGACTCCCTAAATAACCACCTTGCTCATAGGCAATATATACAATCGCTTGCCATAAAAATAGTACGATATAGAATAAAAATAAATATCTACTAAATAGTATGATTAAATTAAACATATAATCCCTCTTTTATCATTTATTCTACGCCTCTAAAATAATGACCTTTTGTGCTTCCTTTTTCATTCATTTCATGTAACAAAATTTTTGTTTCACCACTTTGTATCGTACAATCTTCTGTCATTTCTGCATAGGCGTTTAATATTCTTTGTGTTCTTTTTGCTCCTTCCTTTGTAAATATCAGTCTAACACTTCCTGTAGTACTTTCTAATATTTCATCATAAAATTTTAATGTAAACAGAGGTTTTCCATTTAATATAGTACAAATACATTGTTTACAATCTGTCATTAGAGGAAATTTTATGCCTTTTCTATCTTTCAAAAAATATAAGTCGTCATTGTCTTTTTTAGAACAATAAATACCGTTTGTTTTTCCTCCTGCATAATTTCCTATAGGACATTGCTGTGTTACCATAAGAGGCAAATAACCATATACTACCATTTCACATTGTTTATTTGCTATACTATTAATTTCTTGTAAATTGTTTTCTAAAGAAATACAAACCGTTTCAGCACCTTTTTGTTGCCAAAAATTAACACTTTCTTTATTTAACACATTCATAGTATAATCTATTGTTATTTTTTTACCAGCACCAGCTACATCTAAAAATTGTCCTGATGACCTTACTAAAAAACCATCTATGTCACTTTGTTTTAGCATTTGTATTGTTTCTGCATACAATGCTTCTGTTTGCTTTCTTTCAATTCTTGGCAATGCTGTATATAATTTTATATTATTTTTATGGCATTTTTCAATATATCTATTATAATTTTTTTTGAAATCTTCTGTCAATTCACAATATATTATATGAACACGTCTATCCTCACTCACTATATTGAACTGTTCTGTTGTGCTAACAAGTACATTTATTTTTTTTGTTTTCATGATGGGCATTTGTGTATTATTTTCTTTTTGAAATTCTAATGCTTTCCTTTTTGATTTTTTCAATATAGCATTTTGTAAAGCATCTGTAGCTGCTCTACGAATTTCATTTATACTGCTGATATTTATATAAATATCGTCATCTGCTTCTATTTCTAAACATTTCATATAAAAAGGTGTTGCACCTGTTTTCATAGCTTGCTGCTTTAATTTTTCTATAGAAAGAGATTGTTTTTGTGCTGCTTCTACTACATCTCCTTCTTTATATATTACATTACCCTTATTATCCCAAATTTGATAGCATAAAGGTAATCCTTTTTTTGCTCTTAATTTTCCATATATAAGTAATTTTCTATTGTCTTTTTCCCATGTTTTTTTTAAAGCATCTTGTAATGCTTTGTCATGTGTTTTATATACTATATCATTTTTAGAAATATTACCTTCTATTTTTAAACTAATAAACTCCCCTGCTTTAGAGGCTTTAGAAATATTACTTCCTACATGAGGTTCCTTTTGTGTCCAAATTTCAATACCATCACCAGCTACAAGAGGTTCTCTTGTTCTAATAGTTACTTTACTTATTTTTTCATTATAATTATCTACAAATCCAGTTTTCAATCCCCAAGTTTTAGGACGCTCTATACTCATCATATCACTACCTGCATTTGTGTTATAATATCCTTCTGTAAAACCTCCACGATTAAAAAGTTGTGTTAATATTTTAATATCTTTATTATCCACTTCATAATTTTCTGGAGAATTTGCATACAAATCCAAATATTTTCTATAAATTTGTGTTACACCAGCTACATATTCTGGATTTTTCATACGTCCTTCTATTTTTAAAGAAGATACACCACTTTTAATTATTTCAGGTAATATTGTAATTGTTTGTATATCTTTTGGAGAAAGAAGATGTCCCTCTTTTATTTTATCATACTGTCTATACAATGTATAAGGTAGTCTACAAGTCTGTGCACATCTTCCACGATTACCACTACGTCCTCCCAATATACTACTCATAATGCACTGACCAGAATAGCAAACACATAATGCTCCATGAACAAAAACTTCTATTTCTGCTTCTGTATTTTCTGTAATATATTTTACTTCTTGTAGTGATAATTCCCTGCTTAATACAATTTTAGAAAATCCTTGTTGATATAAAAAATTGACATCTTTTAAATTATTTGTTGTTAATTGTGTGCTAGCGTGTAAAGGCATATCTGAAAAATATTTTTTAATGATTTCTGCTGCACCAATATCTTGCACAATTAGTGCATCTACACCTATCTCATAAAGTTGTTTAATATAATCTAGAAATGATGGTATTTCTTTTTGTTTATATAATGTGTTTACTGTTACATATACTTTTACACCTCTTAAATGACAATAATCACATGTTTGTTCTAATTCTTTTATAGAAAAATTATTTGCATATTGTCTTGCACTAAAATGTTTTCCTCCTATATATACAGCATCACAACCATTATTTACTGCCGCATAAACACTTTCTATAGAGCCTGCTGGCGATAATAATTCTGGTAATGTTTCTTTTTGCATAATATGCTCCTTTCTAACTATTTTTTATGTGCCTTTATTTGACTACGATTTCTTCTATTATAATTAAAACGCCTATTTTCTTCCATATTTCTTTTTTCTTGTTCTTTCAATTTTTGTTTTAATTCTTCTGCTAATTTTGTTTGTTCTTCTAATTTTATTTGTAATTGTTGTAATTCTGAAAACTCATTTTTTTCATCTAATTTTTGTTGTAATTCCAAAAATTCTTTTTGTTTTTGTTCTAATTCTGTTTTTTGTGTTAATTGTTGCTGTAAATCTTGTGTGTTTCTTTTTTCTTGCTCTAATTGCAAATTCAAATCAAATAATTTATGTTCTAATTCTTTTTGTTTATTCTCCCAAACAGATTGATTTTTGTGCTCATCTATATTCATTTGTTTTTCTTTTTCTAATTTGCTTTTCAAATCTTCCGCTTTTTTTGTTTGTTCTTCTAATTGTAAACGAATATCATAAAGTTGTTGTTTATATTGTTTGTTTTGTTCTAACTCTTTTTGTAATTGTTCTGATTTTGTTTTTTCCTGTTCTAATTGTGCTATAACAGTATGTAATTTTTCTTTTTCGTTTTCTACTTCTTCTGTTTGTTTTTGTTCAATTTGTTCTAACTCTTTTTGTAATTGTTCTGATTTTGTTTTTTCTTGTTCTAATTGTGCTATAACAGTATGTAATTTTTCTTTTTCGTTTTCTACTTCTTCTGTTTGTTTTTGTTCAATTTGTTCTAATTTTTTTTGTAACTGTTCTGATTTTGTTTTCTCTTGTTCTAATTGTGCTATAACAGTATGTAATTTTTCTTTTTCGTTTTCTGATTGTTCTACTTGTTTTTGTTCATTTTGTGCTAATTCTCTTTGTAACTGTTCTGATTTTGTTTTCTCTTGTTCTAATTCTATTGTTAAACTTTGAAGTATAGAAGAAGCCTCTTTTTGTTTTTTCTCCCAAATTGCCTGCCTTTCAAATTCTCTTTGTTCTAATTGAGAAGTTTCTTCTATTTTTTGCTGTAAATGTTGTGTCTGTTTTTTTTCACTTTCTAAAAGTAATATCAAGCTATCTAATTCTTGATTATATTGTCTTTCTTTTTCTTCCCATGCTGTAACATGATTTTGTTCATTTAATTCGTTATTTGCTAACTCTAACTGTTGTTGATATGTATTTTTTTGTTGTTCTATTTCTTGTAGCTTTTCTTTGCTCTCATTCCATTGTTGCCTTATATTTTCTAATGCTTCTTCACATTGTTTTAACCTTTCCTTTGTTTCAGACAGTTGTTTTTGTTCTGTTTCCAGTTTATCAAACTGTGATTGTTTTTGTACTAGTGTTTCTTTTGCTTGTTTATATTGTTCCTCTGTCTGCTGCTTTTCTTTTTTTAACGTTTCTAAATTCTGTTTACATTTTTTCAATTCATCAGAAATATTTTGATATTTTTGTTTTTCCTCTAATAGTAGCTCTTCTTTTTGTTTTAATTTATTTTGATTTTCTACAATAGCATTTCTTGCTGCTTCTAAAAGTTTCTTTAACTCTTTCATTTGTTTATTTCTTGTTTCTTCTAATGCTCTTCTTCGTTCTGTATCTGTTAGCTGTTTTGTTAATACAGCATTTTTTTCTCTTTCTTTAAAAAAATCATCTGCAACATTAATAGATGTCAACACATGAGTCATTCTAACATCAGCAGCTATATGAGGACTAAGCCCTTTTACTTCTTGTATTTTAACGTTGATATAATCAGCCACTTGTTTAATATGTTCTTCTGTTTCTTCTCCTACTAATGTAAACGGCTTATCATCAACAATAATTTTCACTCTGTTTTTTGGCAAAAAAACCCCTCCTAAAATCCTTTTATGGACTTATTACATTTCATTATATCATACTTTTTTATATATGGAATACCATTTCTTTTTACATAAAACATATAGAAATGATACAAAAAAAGAAAAGAAAAATACAATGATAGAGTTTAATATAAATTTATAAAATATGGAATGTATACCTACTTTAAACCAATGTTCATTACAAGAATATAATACATAACAATGCCCTAAAAAAATATAAAAACTACTTGCATCTATTGCTTTAAAAATGGAAAGAAACCATTTTGAAGCTTTTTGTGTAATAACATATGAAATATGGTAAAATGCAAATATACCACTAATAGAAAATAAACAAGTAAAAATTCTCCAATTTCTGTAAATAATTCCTTCTATAGTTGAAGCATAAGAATGTGTAATATGCCAATAGACAAAAAAAAGAAAAAATACATAAATTAAAATGTTATATTTTTGTATTTTATTTTTAAAGAATTCTAAATTTTCTGCCATACTACAACCCAATACAAAATAAATAAAATATGTCATAAAAAACCTGTCATCATATGGAACATAAATATACTTCAAATAAACATATTGTATAATTGTAGAAACTATAATAACATATATTAATTTATATTTTCTTACAAAATACAAAAATATACCAAATAATAAATAAAATTGAAAAATGATTGTCACAAAATAAAATGGTGATATTAAATCCCCCATTATAAAACTAAAAATATGTTGTTGTATTGTTTTTTCTGTCATAAATTCAAGCGATGTTAAAAATCTATAGTAAATTATATACCAAAAAATATAAGGAATTAATATTTTTAAAAATCTTTTTTTCATAAAATAGAGAAAATGAAAAGGCTTTTGTTTATAAGAATATGTTAATTTTAATCCACTTAAAAATACAAATCCTGGTACTACAAAAGAAAGTGCTTTATTAAACATAAAAAACACTTTATGTTGCCAACTTCCTATTATTAATTTTGTTACTCCCTCTGAAGATGTATGTATTAACACCACAAAGCAACATAAAAATGATGTTAACAAAAATAGTTCTGTTAATTTTTGCTTTTTTTCCAAAAAAATCCCTCTTTCATACCTAATTTGCTATAAAAATTTATTTATATTTCCAAAATACTTCGTCAATATTATTCAGTATACCGTTTTCTTTAAAAATATACAATATATAGTTTATTTTGTTTTATTTATTTCTCTTTTTTTATAAAATAGAAAAACTGCCACAATTATCTGTGGCAGTTCAAAGTCGGTTTTGATAAAAGGATTTCTATATTTTATTGCTGATTTCTTACATATTCAGCACCTTTTGCAAGTGCTTCTTTATTGATAGGAATAAATTTTGCTTTATTTTCGCCAAATACTTTTGTAAATGCGTCTAAAATAGCTTGTTCTGATACTGTTTTATCAACTTCTAACAAAGCACCTAATAAAATAATATTTGCTAATTTAGGATTGCCTAAATCTTTTGCGATTTCATTTGCTGGAACATAAAATGCTTTTACATCTGTACGTTCTACTTTTGATTCTATCAAACTGGAATTTAATATAATTGTTCCACCTGCACCAACGATTTCCACAAATTTGTCATAAGATGGTTGGTTCATAACGATAGAAGCTGTAGCACCTGCTGTAATCACTGGAGAACCTACTGGTTCATCAGATACAACGATGGAGCAGTTTGCTGTACCACCACGCATCTCAGGACCGTAAGAAGGACACCATGAAACTTCTTTTCCCTCAAGCATGCCAGCATAAGCAAGTAATTTGCCCATACTTAAAACACCTTGACCACCGAAACCTGCACAACATACTCTTTGTGTACTCATATTATTTTCCCTCCCCTGTAAGATCCTTAAATACGCCAAGAGGATAGTAAGGAATCATTTTTTCTTTAACATATTCCATTGCTTTTACTGGTGTTAATCCCCAGTTTGTAGGACAGCTTGAAACAACTTCTACAAATCCAAAGCCAAGACCTTCTTTTTGTACTTTTAATGCTTTCATAATTGCTTTTTTAGTTTGTGCTACCTGTCCAGGTGTTGTTACACTAACTCTTTCTATATAAGCAGGACCATCTAATGTTGCAAGCATTTCACTTACTCTAATAGGGTTACCCTGTACATTTACATCTCTACCTTTTTTTGCTGTTGTTGCTTTCATGCCTGGTAATGTTGTAGGAGCCATCTGACCACCTGTCATACCATAAATACCGTTATTGATGAAAATAGTTGTAACTTTTTCACCTCTAGCTGCTGCATGAACAATTTCACAAGTACCGATGGAAGCTAAGTCACCATCACCTTGATATGTAATTACTATTTTGCTAGGGTCTACTCTTTTAATACCAGTTGCAGTAGCAGGAGCTCTACCATGGGCACATTGAATTGCATCAAAGTTAAAATATTTATTTGCCATAACAGCACAACCTACAGGTACACAAGCAATAGCGTTTCCTGTTTCACCCATTTCTTCCAAACATTCTGCCAGTAATTTATGTACTATACCATGAGCACAGCCAGGGCAATAATGTAATTTCACATCTGTTAAAGCTTTAGATTTTTCATATACGACTGACATTATTTGTCACCTCCCATTACAGACTTACCAAATTCAACAACTTCTTCTGGTGTCAATATAATACCACCAGTTCTGCCATAGAATACAACTTTATCTACATCATTACAAGCAAGTTTTACATCATCTGCCATTTGTCCCATGCTCATTTCAACATCAAGATATTTCTTAATGCTTTCTCTTTTAAATGCGTTTACTGGGAATGGATATAATGTTTTTGGACGAATTAAACCAACTTTATAACCTGCTGCTCTTAATGTATCCACAGAAGATTTTACAATTCTGGAAGAAGTACCATAGGAAACGAAAGCATATTCTGCATCGTCCATGCAATATTCTTCCCAAGATTGCTCATCTTTTTCGATAACATCATATTTTTTCTGTAATGCAATATTGTGATTTTCGCAGTCTTCAGCGTCCATGTTTAAGTTTACAATCATGTGTTTTTCGCCTGTACCTTTACCTTTTAATGCCCAAGCATCTTTTGAAGGTAAAGATTTTATAGGAGAATAATTAAATTCAACTGGTTCCATCATTTGACCAATCAAACCATCAGAAAGAATAATAACTGGAGTTCTATAAAAATCAGCTAAATCGAAAGCATTCATAACCATATCTACTGCTTCTTGTACAGAAGCCGGTGCTAAAACGATATTATGATAGTCACCATTAGAACCACCTTTTACACACATATGATAGTCTGCTTGACCTGGTTGAATTGTACCAAGACCTGGGCCTCCACGCATCATATTTACAATAACTGCTGGCAAATCAGCATTTGTAATATAACCAATACCTTCTTGTTTTAAAGCGAGTCCTGGAGAAGAGGAACTTGTTAATACTCTCGCACCTGCTGCTGCTGCACCATATACCATATTAATTGCTGCTAATTCACTTTCTGCCTGAACGAAAGTACCACCTACTTTTGGTAATTCATCAGATAAATACTCTGGCAATTCACTTTGTGGTGTAATAGGATAGCCAAAAAAGAATTTACAACCTGCTTCGATAGCCGCCTTTCCAATCGCTTCATTGCCTTTCATCAATACCTTTGCCATATTAAAATCCTCCTCCCTTAATCTATTTTTTCCACTGTAATCGCTGAGTCTGGACACATTCTTGCACAACTCGTACAAGCGATACAGTCATCATTTACTACTTCTGCTGGGTTATAACCTGCTTCATTAATTCTTGTTTCTGATAATTTGAGTACTTTTTTTGGACAAACAGAAACACACAATTCACAGCCCTTACAGTAGTTCTCGTCAATCGTTACTTTACCTTTTGCCATTTTTGATACACCTCCATTATTTTTGCCTACATCCAATCTTTTCTCATATAAAACTTCAGAGGAAAAAGCTTTCCACCTAAATCATCAGGTAAATTCTTTGTATCTTTTATAACTTCTTCCACATAGGTTGTATATTTGATCGGTACTCCAGAAAGCTTACTAGCTTCTTTGAGTATTTTATCTCCCATTGTAATATCTTCTGCTGTTGTTTCACGGATAAGATTTGTATTATTTATAAATCCCGTTATTTGCAAGCCAGAAGCATCTTCAATGCTTTTCATTTCCCTTAAAATACCTTCTGGGGACGAGGTATCTGGTCTATTTACATTAACCACCATAAGGAAATCTGTTTCTGCACTATCCAAGAGAGGTTTTAATCTACCAAGTACCATTGTACCTACATCATTGCCACCTAAATCAACAACATATTTTGTTGATTTATCTCTTACAGGAGATGCGATTGCTGCAACTGCAGGAATATCTACACTATCTCCTTCCAAGTTAGAAGAAATTACATGAATACCCATTTCTTCTAATTGTTTTTTTCTCTCTCTGGAACGAAAATATACATTTACAATATCCAAATCACCTAGGGTGACTTTGGGAGAAATCTCACTTAATTTCATAGCATAATTTACAGCAAATTCTGTTTTGCCACTGCCATAATGCCCTGTAATTATGGTTACTCTTTTATCATTGTATACCATAAATACTACCTCCTAATTATACTATTTCAATAAAAAATGATTTTTATACTTTTGTAAAAATTGTACATTCATACACTTTTACTTATCAAACTTGCATAATATAAAAATCAATTACTGTATCTATTTTAATACATTTTTATATAATTTCTTGTTTCTGTTTGTATTATAACTCAACTTGCACAATAATGCAATAATTTTTATAATATTTTTTTGTTTTTTTTAAAAAAATACAAAACATTTATAATCATATATTATAACTTATGATTTATTTTTATTATATTATTTGTATATTTTTGTGTATTTTATTAGAATTTTGCCAAAAATAGCCTTTTATTGTTTGACAAGCTTGTTCTTTTTTTATATTATTGCATTACAGTGTTTGTTAATAAAAAAACAGTTATTTCATGGCTTGTATACACTAAGAAATAACTGTCTTACTTTTTATTTTTATTATTGTTGTCTAACAACAATAATATCTTTATTTTATTTTTATAACATATTTTTATTTATATTCTACATATTTTTTATTATTTTAAAACCTATTATATATTGAATAAAAGTTCACCATAAGTTGGAAATGGCCAAATATCTTCATCTACAAGCATCTCTAACTTGTCTGCTGGCTTTCTTAATTCTTCCATTGCTTTGGCTACATGGTCACGATAAAATATAGCCTGTTCTTGATTAGAACATTGTAAATGATGTGCTTTTTCCGTTTCTTGTTCTAATATTTTTAAATTTTTATAAAATAACTTTATATTTTCTGTAATATCACATAATAATTGTTCTTCTATACTAATATCGCCTTCTACTTCTTTTACAGCACTTAAAGACTGTGCTATACTACTTTTATACTTTACAATTACTGGCAATATTTGTTTTGATGCAATATCTATCATTGTTTTTGCTTCAATATTTATTTGTTTGATATAGGACTCATAATGTATTTCTGCTCGAGATTGCAATTCTAAACGGCTTAATACTTTATGACGTTCAAATGTTTCTACTGTAGTATCGTATGTTAGTGCTGGAATTGCATCTACCATTGTAGGCAAATTAGGTAATCCTCTTTTTTCTGCTTCTTCAATCCATTCTTCAGAATATCCATTACCATTAAATATCACTCTTTTATGTTCTACATATGTTTTATGAATTAAATCATGTACTGTTGCTGTAAAATCTTCCGCCTTTTCCAATATATCAGCAAATTCTTTCAAAACGTCTGCCACTACTGTATTTAATATAAAATTAGGGCCAGAAATAGAACCAGAAGATGGCACCATACGAAACTCAAATTTATTCCCTGTAAAAGCAAAAGGAGATGTTCTATTTCTATCAGTAGCATCTTTTTTAAGTATAGGTAATGTATTTACACCAACTTTCATTTTGCCCCCTTGTATACTAGAAGTTGCTTCTCCATGTTCTATTTGCTCAAAAATATCTGTTAACTGGTCGCCTAAAAATATAGAAACAATCGCTGGAGGAGCTTCTCCTGCACCTAATCTATGGTCATTTCCTGGATTAGAAGCAGAATGACGAATTAATGCTGCGTGCAAATCAACCGCTTTAATTATAGCTACTAAAAACAATAAAAATTGTGCATTTTCATGAGGTGTTTTACCAGGGTCTAATAAATTTTGTCCATCATCTGTACCTATAGACCAGTTATTATGCTTTCCACTTCCATTTACCCCTGCAAATGGTTTTTCATGTAACAAACAAGCAAGACCATGATGACTTGCAATTCTTTTCATTGATTTCATAACAAGCTGATTGTGGTCAGTAGCAATATTGCAAGTATCATAAATTAAAGCTAGCTCATGCTGTGCTGGTGCAACTTCATTGTGCTGTGTTTTTGCGGAAACACCCATTTTCCATAGTTCAATATTTAATTCATTCATAAATTTTGCAATTCTTTCTTTAATACTACCAAAATAATGGTCATCTAATTCTTGTCCTTTTGGAGGAGCTGCACCAAACAATGTTCTTCCTGTAAATATTAAATCTTTTCTTTTTTTATATAATTCTCTATCTATTAAAAAATATTCTTGTTCTGCTCCCGCATAAATATTGATTTTTTTAGAAGTCGTATTTCCGAAAAGACGTAATACTCTTAAAGCTTGTTTGTTAATTGCTTCTACAGAACGAAGCAAAGGTGTTTTTTTGTCTAATGCCTCCCCTGTGTAAGAACAAAATGCCGTTGGAATACAAAGTGTTACACCCGCAGAGTCCTCTCTTAAAAATGCAGGAGAAGTACAATCCCATGCTGTATAACCTCTTGCTTCAAATGTTGCTCTTAATCCTCCAGAAGGGAAAGAAGAAGCATCAGACTCTCCTTTTATTAACTCTTTTCCAGAAAATTCTGTAATTGCCTTTCCATTATTTACTGTTAAAAAAGAGTCATGCTTTTCTGCTGTAATACCTGTCATAGGCTGAAACCAATGTGTAAAATGAGTTGCTCCTCTTTCCATCGCCCAGTCTTTCATAGCATTTGCTACTACTTCTGCAACAGAAGCATTTAATTCTGCACCTTCTTCAATAGTATGCTGCAGCTCTGTATAAATTCTTTTAGGTAAGTGTTCTCTCATTTGTGCATCATTGAATACATTTGTACCATAAAGCTCTACTATAGAAATTTTTTCCTGCATATATCTTCATCCTCCCCGGCTTTTATATTGTCTTATATAAGTAAAATTACTTATATATTTGACTTTATCTATTTTACAGATATTAACATAAAAATACAATACTAATATGTAACAAAAAACCGCCTTTTTAGAGGCGGTTTTTTGCTGTGTGTATGTATGTGTTTTATGCAGATAGAAAATCATCTGCGAGGGGAAGCAATGTCATAGGTGTTACATTTCCTCGTGCCATTTTTTGTATCAGTTCCACAACACGACTTTCTGATGTAGATAAACTTGCAATTTGTTCTTTTTCAATAAGTTGTTCTTGTTTATATTTTGTAATTTCTATACCATAAATAGCATCTTCTGTTCCCTTTGTTTTCTTTTTTAATAGCCAATAATACAAAAGATGCTCTTGACCTGTTTCATCAATTATTTTTTTGCAAAAAGTCAATATACGTTCCATGTTTCTCTCCTTTATATTTAGAGTATTTATTTTCTGAAGTATATTATATAGACTTTTCACATAAAATACCACTAAAATATTATTACAAAATAGTACAAATTACAACAAATTAGATAATATACGACAGTATATTACACTATTTTGTGAAATATACTGTTGTACAAAGTAATAATTTGTCAAAATATTTTATTAAAATATCTTTTTATTACTATATTTTATATTTTTGCAATCTATTTTCCATTTCTTGTTGTGCATATATTTCTAAATATACCCCTTCTGCTCTATGTTGTTCTACAACAATTTCACATTTTCCATGTATCATATTTAAAAGACTACCTTCTGTATAAGGTAAAAAAACTTTCATTGCTATACGAAAACTTTTTAATAATGTTTCTATTTTTTCAAGCATACTATCTAAACCTTGTTTAGTTTTAGCAGAAATTGCCACTTTATCTCTTGCAATATTATCAATAGGCAAAGGTGTTTGTACATTTTTATCTATTTTGTTATATACTGTTATCACTGGTGTTGTTTCACAATGCAGTCCTTTTAATGTTTGATACACTATGTTCATTTGTTCCTGTCTATTTTCATTGGAAGCATCTACTACGTGAATTAAAATATCTGCAAAATTTAATTCTTCTAATGTAGCACGAAATGCTTGTATCAAATGATGAGGTAATTTTTGTATAAAACCTACAGTGTCTGTAAGTAATATTTCAGTACCATTAGGTAATTTTACTTTTCTAGTAGTAGTATCTAATGTAGCAAAAAGTTTATCTTCTGCTAATACGCCTGCATCTGTAAGTGTGTTAATTAAAGTAGATTTTCCCGCATTTGTATACCCTACCAATGATAATAATGGTGTTCCTTTTTTATTTCTTTGATTTCTTAAAAGCTGTCTATGTGTTTGAATTTGATTTAACTCTTGATTTAATTCTCCAATTCTGTCTTTAATGTGACGACGATTTGTTTCTAATTTTGTTTCTCCTGGTCCTCTTGTACCAATACCTCCTCCTAAACGTGACATAGATGCACCAATACCTGCAAGTCTTGATAATCTATATTTTAGCTGTGCTAATTCTACTTGTATTTTTCCCTCTTTTGACATAGCACGAGAAGCAAAAATGTCTAATATCACCATTGTTCTATCCATAATTTTAGTTTGAAGCATTTGCTCCAAATTTTTCATTTGAGCAGGTGACAATTCATCATCACAAACAATACCAGAAGCATCATAAGTTTGTATCATCATTTTAATTTCTTCAATTTTTCCTTTACCTATATAATGGCCTGAATGTATCCTTTCTCTTTTTTGCACAACTGTTGCTACTGTAACAGCACCAGCTGTTTTTACTAGTTCTTCTAGCTCATTTAAACAAGCTTCTGTATCCATCGTCGTATTATTTTCTAAATCTACAGCTACTAATATCACTCTTTCTTTTGTTTGTTCTGATATATGAAGTTGTGTTTGTTTTGCCATATTATTTTTCACTCCTATAATTTTGTACAAAATTAGCGTTCCGATAAACTCGGCACGCTAATTAGTTTTTGTTACTACTGTTAAAATTCAAATTCTACATCAGAAAGTCTTCTTTTAATTTCTTCCATAACCTGTCTTTCTTCCTGTTCACCATATGCTAAAAATGTTACTGTCATTCTAACACAATGTTCTACATCGTCCCATGGTACTGTAGAAATACATTTTTCTCTGATAAGATATTGACTAAAGTCCTCTCCTGTTTTAAATCTTTCTCCTCCTTTTATTCCTTTTGGTACTTTAAAATAAAGATAAAATGATGCTTTTGGTTTTACTACATCAAAGCCTAAACTCGTTAATGTTTCTACAAGCATATCATGTCTGCGGGAATATTTTTTATTTGTTTCTTCTGTAATTTCTGTATGTTCCATAGCATATTTACCAGCTAATTGTATCGCTGCAAATTGTCCAGAGTCATTATTATCTTTTACTGTTGCAAATGCTTTTATGGCAAGAGCATTTCCTACTACAAAAGCCATTCTCCAACCTGTCATATTAAAAGCTTTACTCAAAGAATGAACTTCTATACAAACATCTTTTGCTCCTTCTAAAGAAAGTATACTTAATGGCTTTGTGCCATCAAATGTTAATGCTGCATAAGCTGCATCTTGTACTATTAGTATACTATTTTTTTTAGCAAATGCAATGACCTCTTTAAAAAATTTTTCTGTAGCAAAAGCTCCTGTTGGATTATTAGGATAATTGATATAGAGAAGTTTTGCTTTTTTTGCAATATCTTTAGGAATGGCTTTTAAATCAGGCAAATAGCTATTTTCTTTTTTCAAAGGTATATTATAAACTTCTCCTCCTAGCCACTGTGTCATAGTACCCATAACAGGATATCCTGGTACTGTCATAAGTGTTACATCTCCCGGATTGATAAAACATTGTGCCATCATAGCAAGAGCAGGTTTAGAACCAATAGCATGACAAATTTCTGTTTCTGGGTCAATTCCTTCTACATGATATACTTTTTTCATATATTCTGCTGCTGCTTGCTGAAATTCTAATATGCCATTGTCTGTATATCCTCTGTTTTCCCATACTGCTGCTTGCTCTGCTAATGTTTTAATAACACCTTCATCTGCCATAGCATCAGGTTCTCCTACGCCTAAATCAATCATAGCCATTTCAGGGTGTTCCTGTTCAGCAAGACGTCTTGCTCTTTTTATTTTTTCAAATTTATAAATTACTGTATCCTTTCCGAATTTTTTTCCTCCCAATCTTTCCGCAATCAAATTTTGAATATAACTTTCTTTCATAATAAAATTCCTCCTTCTTTTTTTCGTAAGTATATGTATACAAAATCATATGATTTTGGTTGTTGTTTTATTTTAGCCATACACCATCAAAACAAAATCTTGCTTCTCCTGTCATATAAATATGATTGTTTTGCTCATTCCATTGAATATGCAATGTACCACCTAAAAGTATCACATCAGCTTCTCTTTTACAGATACCATTTTTTGCTGTTGCTACAACTGTAGCACAAGCGCCTGTTCCGCAAGCCATTGTTTCTCCTGAACCTCTTTCCCACACTCTCATTTTTAAATGGGTATCATCTATTATTTGTACAAATTCAATATTTGCTTTATTAGGAAAAAACGGATTACTTTCTAATACACTTCCATATTTTTGTACATTAAAATTGTCTGTATTTTCTACATAAGTAACTGCATGAGGATTTCCCATAGATACACAGGTCATTTCAAATGTTTTATCATTTGCTGACAACACCTCTTTTTGTACAAATTCTCTATCACTCATAGTAGGTATTTTTTTCCCTTCAAATATAGGCTCTCCCATATCTACCGTAACTGTATCTACTATACCATTTTTAATATGTAATTGTAAATATTTTATACCTGCTAATGTACTAAGAGAAATATTTGTTTTATTTGTTAAACCTTTGTCGTATACAAATTTTCCAACGCATCTACTGGCATTACCACACATTTCTCCCTCTGAGCCATCAGCATTAAACATTCTCATTCTAAAATCAGCTTCTTCACTTGGCATTATCATAACTATGCCATCTGCTCCTACACCAAAATGTCTTTCACTCATTGTTATTGCTAATTGTTGTGGATTTGTTACTGTTTCTTCAAAACAGTTAATATAAATATAGTCATTTCCGCAGCCTTCCATTTTTGTAAATTTCAAAAAAAACACTCCCTTTTTATGTAACTTTTTATCCTATGCGGGGCAGTATTGCCCCTAAAAATATTATCGTGATGATGTTGACGATATGCCTTTATAAAATGTTAATGCGTATATTCCTGCTAATCCTACTACTGCAAATATAATTCTTGCAATCCAGAAAAAAGCACCGCCAAATATAGATGTCACTAAATCAAACCCAAAAAATCCTATTAGTCCCCAGTTTAATGCACCTATGATAACTAATGTTAATACTATCCAGTTGATATTTTTCATAGATACAACCTCCTTTAGAAAATAATAAATAAATGAAGCGGTTTTCCGCACAATTATATTCTCCAAAGTTATTCAATTTTATTAGAAAGTATTTTCCAGTGCTTTTTCTAAACAAACATTTTTAATATTTCCTACAATAGAAATACTCATATTTTGTTTTACAAATATTTTTTCTATTACATTTTGTATGTCTTCTGCTGTTATTTTTTCAATTTGTTGTAATATTTCCTCTGTATCTTGTACAAATCCTCTTAAAAGCACAGAAGCACCTGAAGCAGTCATCAAATTTACTGTACTTTCCTGTCCTATAATAAAATTGCTAATCATTTGTTCTTTTGTTACATCAATTAGTTTTTGAGAAAGTTTATTCTGTTTTAGCATTTTAATTTCCTCAAATATCAATTCTATTACTTTTTCTGTTTGATTAGGGTTCATACCAGCATAAATAGCAAATAAACCACTGTCTACATAAGCAGAAGTATAACTATATATAGTATATGTCAAACCATTTTCTTCTCTTACCTTTTGGAATAAGCGAGAGCTCATGCCTCCCCCAAATATTGTATTAAATACTGCCAAGGCATATTTTTGAGGGTGGTCTCTTTCTAATGCTGGAAAAGCTATACATAAATGTACTTGTTCAATATCTTTTTCTTTTTTTACAATATCAGGTGTATATATTGTTTTGGTATCATAATATACAAAATCACTTTTTCTTTTCCACTGTCCTAATGTTTTATTTAATTTTGAAAACATTTCTTCTGTATCAAAATGTCCTGCTACAGAAATAACTGTATTTTCTGTATGATAACGACTTTCAAAAAAATCTTTCATATTTTCTGTATGAAATTTTGAAATACTTTCTACAGTACCTAATATAGGTTGACCTAAACTACTGTCTTTCCAAATTGCTTCTTGTAAACTATCATGTACTAATTCTTCTGGTGCATCTTCATACATATTGATTTCTTCTATTATGACATTTCTTTCTTTTTCAATATCTTTTTGTGCAAAACGAGAATGCAAAAACATATCACTTATGACATCTAATGCTCTGTCAAAATGTTTATCTAACACTCTTGTATGATAACAAGTGTATTCTTTTGTGGTATAAGCATTGATTTGTCCTCCAACAGCGTCCATTTCTTCTGCAATTTGCTTTGCTGTTCTGTTTTCTGTTCCTTTAAAAAGCATATGTTCTATAAAATGGGACATACCATTATATTCTGATTGTTCATTGCGAGAACCATTTTTTACCCATATACCAAATGAAATACTTCTTACATAATCAATTTCTTCCAACACTACTCTAACACCATTATCTAATTTTTTTATAATCACCATAATACACTATTCTCCCATCAAAACGAATTAGCATTAGCATAGGCATTTTTTTAATATTTATACATAATAATAGGACTGCAACAATAGACAGTAATACTCTGTCATTTTGTGTACAGCCCTATCGTTGTTATGTCACTATCTATTATTTATCTGCATCTTTTACAGAAAGATTTAATCTACCTTGACTATCTATTTCAAGTAATTTTACTCTTACCGCATCTCCTACAGAAACAACATCTTCTACTTTTGCTACTCTTTGTGGAGATAATTTTGAAATATGAACAAGTCCTTCTTTTCCTGGTGCAATCTCAACAAAAGCACCAAATGCCATCAATCTCGTTACAGTTCCTTTATATGTTTTACCTGGTTCTGGTTCCATTACAATACCAGTAATCATTTCAATCGCTTTTTGAATATCATCTGTATTTTTACCTTTTATAAATATTCTGCCATCGTCTTCTGTATCAATTTCACAGTTTGTTTCTTCTATAATTTTTTTAATTACTTTTCCTCTTGTTCCAATCACTTCTGCAATTTTATCCACATCAATAGTCATAGTTGCAATTTTAGGAGCATATGGAGAAAGTTCTTTTCTAGGTTTTGCAATCGCTTTTGTCATAACTTCATCTAATATATAAGCTCTTGCTCTACCTGTTTGTGCAAAAGCCTGTTCAATCATTTCAAATGTCAAGCCTTTTATTTTCATATCCATTTGAATTGCTGTAATACCTTTATGTGTTCCTGCCACTTTAAAGTCCATATCTCCAAAGAAGTCTTCTAATCCTTGAATGTCTGTAATTTCTATAAAATCGTCATCTGTTTCTCCTGTTACAAGACCAACAGAAATACCTGCTACAGGACGTTTAATAGGCACGCCTGCTGCCATAAGAGATAATGTTGAACCACATATACTTGCCTGGGAAGTAGAGCCATTAGAACTCAATATATCAGAAACTAATCTAATTGCATATGGAAATTCTTCTTCACTTGGAATAACTGGTAACAATGCTCTTTCTGCTAAAGCACCATGTCCAATTTCACGACGTCCTGGCCCTCTGGAAGATTTTGCTTCCCCTACAGAAAATCCAGGGAAATTATAGTGATGAATATATCTTTTATAAGTTTCTGTTTCATCTAATCCATCTAACTTTTGCATTTCTGCAATTGCACCTAATGTTGTAACAGTTAGTGCTTGTGTTTGTCCTCTTGAGAATAAAGCAGAGCCATGTACTCTTGGTAAAACATCCACTTCTGCAGAAAGAGGTCTTATTTCTTCAATGCCACGACCGTCAGGACGTTTATGCTCTCTCAATATCATTCTTCTTACTGTATTTTTTTCAAATTTATATATTGTTTCATCAATTAATGTAACAATATCTGTTTCTTCTCCTACTTCTTCTATCAATTTTTCTGTAAGATTTTCATTGACTTCTTCTGTAATTGCTTTTATTTTGGCATCTCTATCTTGTTTCTTTTCTGCATAAACTGCTTCTTCCATACGAGCATCTGTAATATATTCACGAATGATATTATATACGTTTTCTGGAATAATATGTTCTTCATAAGGTGCTTTTTCTTTTCCTTCTTTTTCAACAATTTCTTCTATCCATTTTACAATTTTTCCATTTTCTTCATGTGCAAGACGAATTGCTTTCATCATTAAATCATCTGGAATTTCATAAGCTCCTGCTTCTATCATCATTACTTTATCTTTTTTAGAAGATACTGTTAATGATAAAAGTGTTGTTTCTTTTTGTTCTGCTGTAGGATTGACAACAAGCTCCCCATCACAATAACCAATATTAACAGAACCTACAGGGTCAGTAAATGGTATATCAGAAATATTTAATGCCAAAGCTGCACCAATCATAGCAGTTACCTCTGGTGAACAGTCTTGGTCTACCGCCATTACTGTAGCGACAATGCTAACATCATTTCTATAATCTTTTGGAAAAAGGGGTCTCATAGGTCTATCAATACACCTAGAAGTCAATATTGCTTTTTCAGAAGGTCTTCCTTCTCTTTTAATAAATCCTCCTGGTATTTTTCCCACAGAGTAAAGTCTTTCTTCATAATCAATACTCAATGGAAAAAAGTCAATACCTTCTCTTGGTTTTTCAGATGCAGTTGCTGTTACTAATACAACAGTTTCTCCATAGCGAAGTAATACAGCACCATTTGCTAATTCTGCTACTCTGCCAATTTCAGCAGTCAATGTTCTGCCTGCTAATTCCATAGTATAGCTTCTATACATAAAAAATCTCCTTTACATAAATCTTTTTTCGCACTATAGACCTTCAGCTTTATTAACATAAAACACAATATGTTTGCAAAGCTGGAAATCTATAGTGACGCTTTTTGTTTTGATAATAGAATAGAGAGGAAAAATTCTCCTCTCTACTCTTGTTATTTTTTACTTTCTTAATCCTAAATTACTAATCAATTCACGATATTTTTCAATATCATTATCTTTTAAGTAATTCAAAAGACCACGTCTTTGACCAACCATTTTCAAAAGACCACGTCTAGAATGATGGTCTTTTTTATGTGTTTTTAAGTGGTCTGTTAACAATGTAATTCTTGCTGTTAACAACGCAATCTGTACTTCTGGTGAACCTGTATCAGATGGTGTTCTTCCATACTTTTGTATAATTTCTTGTTTGTTAATTGCTGGCATAATAAAAAGCCTCCTTAAAATAATAATAATATTTCGTATCCCCAAACGCTAAGTAAATGGTCGGAGCTTCCAAATACTGGGCATTGGTTTTACAGCCTCTTTAGTGTATCACATTTTTTAATGCTTGACAAGTCTGTTTGTATAAATATCACTGTTTTTCACGCCAAAAATCATATTCTTTAGAAGCAAAATATTTTTTTGCACTTTCTGCATCTCTTTCCATTTGCTCTCTTAATGCTTCTACAGAAGGAAATTTCTGTTCTTCTCTTATAAATTTAAAAAAATAGGTTTGTATTGTTTCTCCATAAACCATTTTTTTAAAATCAAAAAGATATGTTTCTACTACTTTTGTTGTTCCATCAACTGTAGGATTTCTACCAATATTTGTTACACCATAATATAGTTTGCCATCATGAAGCGTTTGCGTAGCATAAACACCATTAGGTGGAAACAATTTTTTAGTATGTGCTTTAATATTGACAGTAGGAAATCCTATTGTTCTGCCTAATTTTTTCCCTTGTGCTACTTCTCCTAATATAAAATAAGGAGAGATTAACATACGATTTGCTTCTTCTAAATTTTTATCTTTTAAACATTGGCGTATTCTTGTGCTGCTTACTCTATCTCCTTCAAATAATACAGAAGGTACATAAATTACTTTTACACCTCTTTGCTCCCCTAGAACTTTTAAAAGTTCATAATCTCCAGATTGATTTTTTCCAAATTTGTAATTTTCTCCTACAATAAGCACTTTACAATTTAATTGTTCAAATATCAAATTACAAGCAAATTCTTCAGGTGTCATAGAGGAAAATTCTTTATTAAAAGGATATTCAATATAAATATCTACTCCCATTTTTTTCATCATATATTCTTTTTCAGAAGGTGCCATAACAAGTGCAAAATCTGGCTTTCTTCCAAATACAAACATAGGGTGAGGAGAAAAAGACAATACAACGCTTTTTAAATCTTCTTCTTTTGCAAACTGTTTTGTCAAACGAATTAAAGCTCTATGTCCCATATGCAAGCCGTCAAAATTGCCTATTGTAACTGCTGTAGGCTGTTGCTGTGTAATATTTGTATCTGTTATATGTTTCATGATTGACTCCTTTAAAGTAATATTTTTAAAGGCTTCATACATAGCCCATTTTTTTCTGTTATGATTTCATATATACCAATTAGTGTATTATTACTGTCATATCCTATCACAATTTGTCCTTTTGTAATATTTCCTTTTATTTTTTCAAAAAAAGCTTCATAAATTTTATTTCCATTGTACAATAGTATATTTGCCTTTTGAGATACTACAATACTGTTATATTTTTCTAACACAGTATTCAAAGGAAGTAATGCTTTTTGTAACTGATTTTTTTCTGCTAATTCTTTTAATTGTTCCAATGTAATAGCAGTGTCTAATGAAAACATACCCGAAGAAGTTCTCAAAAGAGAACTCATATATGCACCACAACCTAATTTTTCGCCAATATCTGCACAAAGTGTTCTAATATAAGTTCCTTTTGAACAAACAACATCTATTTCAAATTGGTCAGGTGGCATAAATTTCGTAATATGAATATCAAATATTGTAATCTCTCTTTGTTTTCTTTCTATTTCTTTTCCTTCTCTTGCCAATTCATATAATTTTTTACCATTTACTTTAATTGCAGAATACATAGGAGGCGTTTGATAATAAGTACCTAAAAAAGATTGTACTACTTGTTCTATTTTCTGTTGTTCAAATATAACTTCTTTTTTTTGTAATATTTCACCAGAAGCATCTTGTGTTGTTGTAGTTATGCCCAATACTACAACAGCTCTATAACTTTTTTTGCCATTCATAATATAATCAGCTAATTTTGTACCTTTTCCTACGCAAATAGGCAAAACGCCTTCTGCATCAGGGTCTAATGTGCCTGTATGTCCTACTTTTTTTTGTTGTATTATTTTACGCACTACTGCAACAACATCATGAGATGTAAATCCCTTTTGTTTATAAATATTGAAAATACCGTCCATACTATTCCCCTTAAAATAACTCAGACATTTTTAACTGTATATCATGCCATGCCTGTTCTATTGTACTGTAAATGGTACAGCCTGCTGCTTTGACATGACCGCCTCCACCAAAGCTTTGGGCTAATTTGCAAACGTCAAATCCGTCTTCTCCTCTAAAACTTGCTTTTACTTCATTTTCTCCTTTTTGATAAATAAAGCAAGCAATTTTAATGCCTTCTACCCCTTTTATAAAATTAACAATGCTATCCACTTCTTTGCTCGTACCATGACATTGTTCAATGTCTTTTTGTGTCAAAAAAGTATAAATGACATTTCCATTAAAATATCTTTCTGCTTTTTCAAATGCTTTAGCTAATAGCTTTAATTCTGAAAAAGTTCTATTGTCAAAAAATGTAGTATAAATTTTATTTGCTGGAATAGAATACGTCATTAGTTCTGCTGCTGCTGTCATTGTTATAGGCGTTGTAGAACTATGGCGAAATCCTGCTGTGTCATAGAGTATTCCTGCATAAAGTGCTGAGGCAATCTTTTGATTTAATACAGTATCATCTCTTAAATACTGATATATAATTTCAGAAGTAGAAGAAGCATCACTATTTACATAATTATACTCACCAAAATAAGTATTACTAATATGATGGTCAATATTTATTTTCTGTTTTGTTTTATCAAAAATTTGCTGTGCCTCTCCTAAGCGTTGTTTATCTCCGCTATCTAATGCTATAAAAGCATCAAATACTGTATCAGTATATTTTTCTATTGGTAATAATAAATTTTTATCTGCAATTATATCATATTTATTTGAAAATTCCTCTAAAACTACAGATACATTTTTTCCTTGTTTTTGTAAAGCATAGGCAAGAGCAAAACAAGCACCTACTGCATCACCATCGGGGTTTTGATGTCCCCCAATGGCGATATTTTGGCAATGTTGTAATGCTTCTTTTATTTGTTCAAATGTGTTATTCATTTTTATTCACCAGTTTCCCTTGCTTCTCTCTCTTTTGCAACTTGTTCCATAAGCTGGTTCATATGAATAGCATATTCTGTTGTTTCATCTAATTTAAATTGCAACTCTGGTGTAAAACGTAAATTCACTCTTTCTGCTATCAAATGTCTTATAAAACCACTTGCATTTTTTAATCCCTTCATTACATTTTGTTTTTCTTCTTCTTGTCCTAATACAGATACAAATACTTTACAATATTTTAAATCTGCAGTAGTATCCACTCGTATTACACTTGTCATAGCATTTATACGAGGGTCTTTTACTTCAAAACGTATTATTTGAGAAAGTTCTTTCATAATTTCATCATTAATACGAGAAATTCTGTTATTATTTTTCATAATTTTTCTCCTATTTATCTTGGTACTTCTACCATTTTAAAGGCTTCTACAAAATCGCCTACTTTAATGTCATTAAATTTTTTAAATACAAGACCACATTCATATCCTGCAGCAACTTCTTTTACATCATCTTTAAAACGCTTTAAGCTTTCTAATTCTCCTTCAAATACTACAATACCATCTCTTGTAATTCTAACCTGACAATTTCTTTCGAATTTTCCGTCCAATACATAACTACCTGCAATATTGCCTACACCAGAAGCTTTAAAGAGTTGGCGAATTTCTGCATGACCTAATACTTTTTCCTCGTATACTGGGTCAAGCATACCTTTCATAGCTGCTGTAATATCTTCAATAGCATTATAAATTACTCTGTAAAGACGAACATCGACTTTTTCTTCATCTGCAAATAATTTTGCAGCAGGTTCAGGACGTACATTAAAACCAATAATAATAGCATTTGATGCAGAAGCAAGCATAACATCAGACTCTGTAATTGTACCTACACCACCATGAATAATGCGAATACGTACTTCTTCATTAGAAAGTCTTTCTAAACTTTGACGTACTGCCTCAACAGAACCTTGTACGTCTGCCTTTACTACAATATTTAAGTCTTTTACATTTCCAGACTGTATTTGTGTAAACAAATCGTCAAGAGATACTTTTTGTGGCGTATCTTTTATCAAATTTTCTCTATTTTTTGCGATAATACTTTCTGCTACTTGTCTTGCTTGTTTTTCATTTTCTGCTACATAAAAAGTATCGCCTGCTGTAGGTACTTCTGAAAGGCCTAAAATTTCTACAGGTGTAGAAGGGCCTGCTTTTTTTACACGTCTACCTTTATCATCTGTCATTGCTCTAATTTTGCCATAAGCACTGCCTGCCACAATAGGGTCACCTACATGAAGTGTACCATTTTGTACCAATACAGTAGCAACAGAGCCTCTACCTTTGTCAAGCTGTGCTTCTACAATAGCACCTCTTGCTTTTTTATTAGGATTAGCTCTTAATTCTTTCATTTCTGCAACTAATGTAATCATTTCTAAAAGTTGGTCAATACCTTCTTTATTTACAGCAGAAACTGGAACACAAATCGTTTCTCCTCCCCAATCTTCTGCCAAAAGGCCATATTCTGTCAATTCCTGTTTTACTCTATCTGGATTTGCAGATGGTTTATCCATTTTATTGATAGCAACAATAATTTCTACACCTGCTGCTTTAGCATGGTTAATAGCTTCTATTGTTTGAGGCATAACACCATCATCTGCTGCTACAACTAATACAGCAATATCTGTAATTTGTGCTCCTCTCATTCTCATAGCAGTAAATGCTTCATGTCCTGGTGTATCTAAAAAAGTAATTGGTTTTCCATCAATCTGTACAGTATAAGCACCTATATGCTGTGTAATACCACCTGCTTCATTGCTTGTTACACTACTGTGACGAATAGAGTCTAAAAGAGAAGTTTTACCATGGTCAACGTGTCCCATAACAACTACAACAGGAGGTCTTTCTTTTAAATCCTTCTCGTTGTCTTCTTCCTCTTGCCCAAATACTTCTTCCATAATATCTTTTTCTTCTTTTTTTTCTAATATAATGTCAAATTCCTCTGCAATAGTAACCGCCATATCAAACTCAATATTTTGGTTAATAGCTGCCATAATGCCCTTTTTCATAAGAGATTTTACAATTTCTGACGCATTTTTATCAAGCACTTCTGCAAGTTCTTTTACAGTTGGATTTTCACTGATATATTTTACTGTTACATCTTCTTCTATTTTTTCTTCTATAGCATATTGTTTTTGTTCTGTTGTATGAAAATCCTGTTTCTGATTTTTTTCTTTTTTATGTTTCCCCTTTTTATTGTTTTGATACTCTTGTGTTTGTTCCACAGTAATTTTTTGTTCTTTTTGTTCTTCTACTGTTTTCTCTTGTGCGATAATAATATCCTCATTTTGTTGTAATCCAAAAACTTCCATTACAACTGCTGCATCTTCTTCTTTTAAACCGCTCATATGACTTTTTACTTCAATACCCAATTCTTTCAATTTTTCAATCAATTCTTTATTTTCTATTTTTAACATTTTTGCAAGCTCATAAATTCTAATATTAGGCATTGCTCCACCTCCAATAATTTTATTGTTCTATTTTTTGTAATATACTTTTTGCAAATCCTTCTTCTGTTATTGCTATTATAGCTCTGCTTTCTTTTCCCAATGCCATACCAATTCTTTGTTTAGAACCTAATACCAAAATTGGAATATGATAATAAGCAGCACTATTTTGAAATTTTTTTTGGGTATTTTCTGAGGCATCTTCTGCTAATAAAAGTAATTTCGCTGTTTTATTTCTGACTGCTATTTCACAACCAACTTCACCAGAAACTACTTTACCTGCCTTTTGACAAAGTCCTAAAAAAGAATATATTTTATCCATTTTTTATCTCACCACACAATTGTTTTGCTAATTGTTCATAAACCTCTTTAGGTACAGCTTTTTTGAAAGACCTATCTAATCCTTTTGATTTTTGTGCTTTTTCTAAACATTCTATATTAGGACAGATATATGCACCACGTCCTGGTTTTTTTCCTGTTGTATCCAGAAAAAACTCGTCTTGCTCATTGTGTACAATTCGTATCATTTCTTTTTTATTTTTCATTTCTTGGCAGCCAGTACATTTTCTTAATGGAATTTTTCTTTGTTTCATAAATAAAACCTCCTTTCATGCTTTCTAGAAAGAAAGCCTTACAAAGAATTTTGCTGTAATAAAAATTTTATTATCATTATTATTGTTGTTATTCCTCAAATTGCTCCATAAATTCATCTGTATCTGCTCCACAAGTAGGGCATTGTTTTGGTATAAAACCGCCTTCACATACATGGCCGCATATAGAACAAGCAAGCTTTTTCATATCATATTCTGTTTCATCATACATTTCTTCTATGTCTTCTACTTCTTCTATTTCTTTTATTTCTTCTATTTCTTTTACTTCTTCTATTTCTTGTTCTTGTTTTTGTTCAAAATCCTCAGAAGTTTCTTCTTCTGGTTCTTCTAAATCTGCAAAAGCCTCTTGACACAAACGTAACATTCTTTCTTGTTCACTTTCTTCTTTATTACATTTTAATTCATTTTCTTGTTCTAAAAAGTTTGTTTCTCTTGCCTGTGTTTCACTTTTAATATCAATTCTCCAGCCTGTCAATTTTGCAGAAAGTCTTGCATTTTGTCCTTCTTTTCCTATTGCAAGTGAAAGTTGATGGTCAGGTACCACAATTTTTGCACTTTGTTCTTGTTCATTGATAGCAACAGCTACTACTTTAGAAGGACTTAATGCTGCTGCAATAAATTCTTTAGGGTCTTCACTCCAGTTAATAACATCTATTTTTTCGCCATGTAATTCATTTACAATAACATTTACTCTATAACCATTTTGCCCTACACAAGCCCCTAAAGCATCCACATTTTTATCTTTTGTGTAAACTGCAATTTTTGTCCTAGAGCCTGCCTCTCTTGCAATACTTTTTATTTCTACAGTTCCATCATATACTTCTGGCACTTCCTGTTCAAAAAGTCTTTTTACTAATTCTGGGTGTGTTCTAGAAACATAAATTTGAGGGCCTTTTGTACTTTGTTTTACTTCTAAAACATAAACTTTTATTCTATCCATAAAATTATATTCTTCAAAAGGAATTTGCTCATTTGGTGTTAATATCGCATCAATTTTTCCTAATTGTACAATCACATTTTTTCTTTCTCGTCTTTGTACAATGCCTGTCATAATATCTTTTTCTTTTGTAATGTATTGATTATAAAGTATTTCTCTTTCTGCTTCTCTAAATTTTTGAACTACTACTTGTTTCGCAGTTTGTGCTGAAATTCTGCCAAAATTCTTTGGTGTTACTTCAATATCAATAATATCACCTATAATAAAATAAGGATTGATATTTCTTGCATCTTCTAAAGAAATCTGAAGCATTTTGTCTTCTACTTCTTCCACTACTTCTTTTTGTGCATAACAAGAAACATCTCCTGTTTCACGGTTAATTACAACTTTTATATTTTGACTTGTACCAAAATTTTTTTTACAAGCTGATACAAGAGAAGTTTCTATCGCTTCAAATATCACTTCTTTATCAATGCCTTTTTCCTTTTCAATTTGGTTTAACGCATTTATAAATTCTACTCTATCCATTTTTTTAATTTCTCCTTTTTATACTATTTGTATTTTTGTGTTCCAAAAATACATTCACAACGGACAGTAAACTAAAATATGACTGCTAAACGAACACTTGCCGTTTCTTTTTGTACAAACTGCTTTTCTGTTCCATTTTCTTCTATTATGGTAATTACACCATCATTAAATTGTTTTAATTCTCCTTGATATTCTTTTTTGCCTTCTAATGGTTTATACAATTTTATGTCAATGATTTCTCCAATATATTTTTCAAAATGTTCTGGTTTTTTCAATGGTCTGTCAATGCCTGGAGAACTTACTTCTAATATATAAGCCTGCTCAATAGGGTCTGTCTCGTCCAATTTTTTTTCCAAAATGCGGCTTACATTTTCGCAATCCTCAATGGTAACACCACCATCTTTATCTATATATACTCTTAAATACCAATTAGGGCCTTCTTTTACAAATTCTAAATCTGCTAATTCCAATGCTTTTTCTTCTAATATAGGCTCTAATATCGCTAATACTTTACTTTCTGTATTATTTTGTTTTGCCACAAACTCACCTCATAACAAAATTTAAGAGTGGGTTTTCACCCACTCTTTTGATATAAAAATCTATTGATACTGCTTTTAGTATAGCACCTTATACTATTAAATGCAAGAAATATTTACAAAAATATTATACTCTTATTTCTTCTCCCTCTTCCTCTAAAAGTTGTTTATTTTTGTCTAGCATAGGCTGTACAAAATTTTTAATATAATCTTCTGTTTGTTCTGGTGCAATACCAACAAAATTTTCTGGTATCATAATGGCTTCTAATTCTTCCATAGTCATGCCAAAAACAGCATCATTTGCAATCCTTTGTAACAAATCATTTTGTTTTCCTTCCATTTTGACTACTTTTCCTGCTTCCATAGAATGTATTCTAATTCTTTCATGCAGTTCCTGCCTGTTTCCACCTTTTTTTACAGCGTCCATCATAATATTTTCTGTTGCCATAAATGGTAGTTCATCATTCAGATGTTTTCTAATGACTTTAGGATATACTACTAAACCATCAACTACATTTCTATATAATGTCAATATGGCATCTACACACAAAAAAGCCTCTGGTATGCTAATTCTTTTATTGGCAGAGTCATCTAATGTTCTCTCAAACCATTGTATAGAAGATGTAATTGCAGGATTGATAGCATCTGCAATGACATATCTTGCAAGAGAGCCTATTCTTTCACAACGCATAGGATTTCTTTTATATGCCATAGCAGAAGAGCCTATTTGGCTTTTTTCAAAAGGTTCTTCAATTTCTTTTAAATGTTGTAACAGTCTAATATCATTACTAAATTTAAAAGCACTTTGTGCAATAGAAGAAAGCACATTTAATATTTGAGCATCTAATTTTCTAGGATAGGTTTGTCCTGATACTTTAAAATAATTTGTATAACCCATTTTATTGGCAATAATATCATCTAATTGTTTCACTTTTTGTTTATCTCCATCAAATAATTCTAAAAAACTAGCTTGTGTACCTGTAGTACCTTTTGAGCCTAATAATTTCGCTTTACTAATTTGAAATTCTAAATCTTCTAAATCCATCATTAAATCTTGTAGCCAAAGTGTTGCTCTTTTTCCTACTGTTGTAGTTTGTGCAGGCTGAAAATGTGTAAATCCTAATGTTGGCATATCTTTATATTCTAAAGCAAATTTTGAAAGTTCATTTATGACATTTAATAATTTTTTTCTAATGAGTTTCATTGCTTCTGTCATAATAATAATGTCTGTGTTATCTCCTACATAACAGCTTGTTGCTCCCAAATGAATAATCGCTTCTGCCTTTGGTGCTTGTTTTCCAAAAGCATATACATGACTCATAACATCATGACGCACTTCTTTTTCTCTTGCTTCTGCCACTTCATAGTTAATATCATATTGATGTGCTTTCATTTGGTCAATTTGTTCTTGTGTAATAGCAAGTCCTAGCTCTTTTTCTGCTTCTGCTAAAGCAATCCACAATTTTCTCCATGTTTGAAATTTAAATTCTTGTGAAAATAAATGGGACATTTCTTTACTTGCATATCTTGTATTTAATGGAGACTGATATTGTTGTTTCATTTGTATACTCCTTTCCATATTTGAGTAATGATTATACCCAGACACCAAATCTATTATTTTCTATATCATAAAAATTTTGAGAAAAACTATTTCCAAACATAACCGCAATATCCTTTAATGAAATATAAATTGTATTTTCTTTATTTACAAGAGGATATTCCAACGCTCTAGCTTTTTCTCCATTGAATGAAATTTTGCTGTTCTCTATTTGTATCATACTACATCTTTGTGCTATATGACATTCTATTTGTTTTGTATTTTCATGCCATATTAAATCACACGCTGTTAAATTATATGTTTTTTCTGCCTTTCGAATAACATCAAACAAATCTCTTAAAGGTATCATTATCATACCATTTTCTAACAGATAAGGACAATGATTTGTTTCAAATGTGTCCCCCTCTAAATAAAACAAATTACTTTTTATTTCAAATGATAAAAATTTAGGAAAATATATAGTATCATTATCATTTGTAGTAACCGTATTTATTATAGGCTGTTGCATTTCATTTGCATAGCAATTTATAGTAAAAATTATAAAAGATAATAAAACAGCAACTATTTTTTTACTCATAAATATCACCTTTTTATTTGTCTTTTTTCAGAAAAGTGTTTCCATTGAATAAAACTTGAAACATAATACATATTTCTGTATCTAATTATGAATTTTTTGTTTAATAGCTTCGTAAACTGAAATTCGATTACTTTAAGTACAATAAATCATTTTTGAATTTATTATAATTAAATTTACCTTTAGATTTAATTCGTTTTATCGCTGTCAAAATCATTTCTTTTGTTTGCTCTACTTTCTCTAAACTATTCGCTTTGTAGTAATTTTCAAAATTCATTCTAATTGTTATGCTAGCAATACTTTTATTACAAAGAAATTTGATACTTTCTTGCCATTTTCCATTATCATATATTTCTTGTGGAGCTACAACAGGAATGATGCCAACAATATGTAAAATATCGCTATATTCCTTATCCTTGAAAAAAACATATGCTTTTTGACAAAACTTATATACTTCATCATCAACACCATAATGCTCTTTGAAATAGGCAGGTGAATTTATATTTAATTCCATAATTCACTCCAAATTCCGATGTATACTTCGTATTTTAATATATTTCCCTAATACCTATAATGTATATTGATAGGCTTATTTTTAGTAGATACATAATTTCTAAAAGGGAGTTTTATTTTGACGTAATTCTTTTCCAAACTTCTTCATAAGCTTCTTCTATGCCACCCAAATCTCTACGAAATCTATCTTTATCTAATTTTTGTTTTGTATTTGCGTCCCAAAGGCGACAGGTATCAGGAGAAACTTCATCAGCAAGTATTATTTTATCACCATATTTACCAAATTCTATTTTAAAATCTACTAATATAATATCTCTTTCTATAAAGAATTTTTTCATCAATTCATTTATTTTTAATGCACTTTCAGAAATTGTTTTTAATTCTTGTTCTGTTGCTATACCAATGGCTGTAATTTGCATATTATTTATCATAGGGTCACCTAAAGCATCATTTTTATAAGAAAACTCTAGTACTGCATTTTTTAATGGTGTACCTTCCTCTACCCCAAATTTTTTAGAAAAGCTTCCTGCTGCAATATTTCTTACAATAACCTCTAATGGTACAATTTTTACTTTTTTTACAAGTGTTTCTCTATCACTAATTTCTTTTACAAAATGATTTTCAACACCATTTTCTGCTAAATATTGAAATACAATATTTGTCATTTTATTATTGATAACACCTTTTCCTGCAATAGAACCTTTTTTCAATCCATTAAATGCAGTTGCATCGTCTTTGTAATCTACAATATACAAATTTTCATCTTCTGTTTTGTACACTTTTTTTGCTTTTCCTTCATAAAGCATTTCTAATTTTTTCATACCATTCTCCCCTTTGCAGTTATATTACAAAATTTTCTATTTTATACTACCACAACAAAAAAAGAACCGCAATACTTTCAAAAATTCTTTACAGGGCAATTTATTTTTTCTATTGTAATATGTCCTTTTGTCACAGACACAAGAGAATAGGTTTCTTGCTCTAAAAAGAACTTCCAAAAACCGTCATATCCTGCCCCTGTTAAAACACAAAGCATAACACTCATAACACCATTATGTGTTACTAAAAGCACTGTTTCTTCCTCTGCCGTTTCTTTTATTACTTGTTCCAATGCTTTTCTAATTCTTTCATAAAATGCAAAAAATGCCTCTCCCTCAGGTATACAAAAATTTTTCCAATCTTTTCCCCATTGTTCAAAGGCTTCTGGATATTCTTGTTGTAATATTTTATAATGTTTTCCTTCCCAAAGTCCGAAATTTAACTCTCGAAATTCTTTTCTTTTATCTAATACGATATTTTTTCCTTTTGTAATAATTTCTGCTGTTTCTACAGAACGTTTTAAATCACTTGTAATTACTTTATCACACACCACATTTTTAAAAAATCCATATAATGTCTGTGCTTGTTTTATTCCTATTTCATTAATAGGACAATCTGTCCAACCATAATATAGCTTTTCTTTATTCATATCTGTTTGTCCGTGACGTACTAAATATAATTTCATACTATTCCCCCTTGTAAAGTCATTACTGCTAAAAATACGATTTCTGAAAGTTCATAACCAGCTCCTAATGTATCGCCTGTCATACCACCAATTTTATGCTGGCAATATTCTCTAAAAAGAAAACCAAAAAGTAATACTGTTATTATAGGTAAAATACTTTTCATTTGTAAAAAACCTGCTAAAAGTGCTATACCTATCAAAACCGCTGCTATCATATATTTTGTATATTTTTGTGTTAAATACAAACTTCCTAAGCCTGACTGCTCTTTAGCATAATTACTTTTCATTAATATAGGTGTTGCCATTTTTCCTGCCACTGGTGCAAGCAATACCGCTAAATATCCATCACTTTCTGTCATTGATACCAAAAATACTATTTTTAATAGTATGTCAAACAGTAATGCTAATGCACCATTAGTGCCTACTCTGCTATCTTTCATAATTTCAATCATTTTTTCTTTTTTTCTTGCTGAAAAAAAACCATCACAAGTATCTGCTAAACCATCTAAATGAAACCCTCCTGTTACTATCGTTTCAGAAAGTACTGCAAAAACTGCCCCTATTAAAGGCATTTTGAAAAAAAATACTATTGCTCCATAACAAATATAATCAATCAGTCCTACTAAAAGTCCTATTAGTGTATAAAATAATATTCCCTTTGAAAATTCCTCTTGAGGCAATATTTTATTTGAAGTAGGTACTGGTAATATTGTTAAAAAACTAACTGTACTCCAAAATAACTGCAATATAGTCACCCCTTTATTTTCATAGCAATACCAGATACTACAAAATATACTTCATTTGCTTTTTGTGCTAATATCTGATTGACACTTCCTATAATATCTCTAAAATGTCTGCTTAATTTATCCATTGGTACAATACCCAGCCCTATCTCTCCTGTTACGATAATTACTTCACTTTTTGATATACTACAAACTTCGGCAATTTCTTCTAATTCTTTTACTATTTTATTTTCTAGTTCTATAAAATCCATATTTTCAATATCATCTGTTTTACTATATTCAAATATCAAATTTGTTAAAAGCATTGTAATACAATCTAATAATATACAATGATATTTCTTTTGTGCATTTTTTATTTTTTCTCCCAAATGAATATAGCTTTCTAATGTATCCCACTGTTGTGGACGGCGTTGTTTATGTTTTTGAATACGGTTTTCCATTTCTTTATCCATTATTTTAGCTGTAGCAATATAAAGTACTTTTCCCTCTGTTTTTTTTGCTAAATTTTCTGCAAAAGCACTCTTTCCACTTCTGTCACCACCTGTTACTAATATCATATTGTTTTATCCTCTCTAATGTCTATGTAATTTGATTTGTCTACATTCCCCTGTTCAAATGTCGCCATTTCTGCCATAATTTTCGTTGCTGCATCTGCTAAATACATTGTAAAAGGGCAGCCTGTACCTTCTCCTAATCTCATTTCTAAATCAAAATAAGCATGTAATCCAATTTTTTCTGCTGCAATATGATAGGCAGGTTCTGCTGATTGATGAGAAGCTAATAAATATTGTTTTACCAAAGGCTGACATACACACGCTGCTAATGCTGCACTAATGGATATTACACCATCTACTATAATAGGTATTCTATAATAAGCTGCACCTAAAAAACAACCCATAAGTCCCGCAATATCAAACCCGCCTACCTTTTGTACTACTTCAAAAGCATTTTTTCTATCCATATTATGATGTAATTGTAATATTCTTTTTAAAACTTCTTTTTTCTTTTGAAATAACTCCTCTGTTAGTCCTGCCCCTTTTCCTGTTGCTTCTTCTACATTACAGCCTGTTAATGCTATAATTACTGATGTTGCTGTAGTAGTATTGCTAATTCCCATTTCTCCCGTTCCTAATATTTTATAGCCTTGTTGTTTGAGTTGTTTTACTAATTCAAAACCTGTATAAATTGCTTTTTCCATTTCCTGTTTTGTCATAGCTTCCTGTTCTGCACTATTTTTTGTACCATAATTAATTTTTTTATAAATAAGTTGTGGGTGTGTTATATTGCCGTTAATTCCGATGTCTACAATTTTTAAATCTATATTTAATTGTCTTGATAATATAGAAATACCCGTCATTCCCTCTAACATATTATATGTTTGTACTGCTGTCACTTCTTGCGGTGCTGTACTAACACCTTCTTTATATACACCATTATCTGCACACATTACTATAATTGCTTTTTTATCTAATTTGTTTTGTATATTTCCCGTAATACCAGAAATAGTAATTGCTAATTCTTCTATTCTACCTAAACTACCTATAGGCTTTATTAAATTATCCTGATATTGTTTTGCCTCTTTCATTGCCTTTTCAAAAAGAGGTTGTATATTATTTATCACTTGTTTTATCTCTTTCATATATATGCCCACCTTTTTAAAATACTTATATTTATATAATAAATCAATTTAAAAACAAATAAAAGCCCCTTATTGTACCGATAAGTATAATAAGGGGCTTTTTATAAATGAAATTATTTCAATACACAATATAATATCACTTGTGAATTGAAACAAATATTATATAATTTATTGAATTTAAAGCATTTTTGAAATAAACTATTTTAAAATTTATAAAAATATATGCGTTGTTTTGTATAGAAAAGGGACAAAAAAAGGACAAAAAACAAAGTTGCAGGACGGCTTTTATGATATAATATAAGAGGGATTTTTCCCTCTTATCTGTCATATATACCCATTCTGTCGTGTATTACAAATAGCCTCAACATTGTACCAGTTAACAACAATTCCCCTTTTTCATTTCCTTTTAGTGCACCTTTATCAATCAGTTTTTGTACCGTTGACTTTGCCCAATCTGGCATATTTTCATCAACATAATTATATATCATTTCGTTTTCACCTTCTTTTTGTTCTATCAATTTCTGCTTAAAGTCTAACCATTGCACTTGGTTTCTAATAAAAGGTTCTGGGCACATTTTGCCCGTCACATCATAGTGCCTTATTACATTTCCTATAGGCACACTGTATTTTGCCATAAGCACCTTTATTAACTCAATCGCTGTATATTGTGTTGCTTGGTTTATGTAGTATTGCCCTTTGTCATCTTTTTCACTACACATTTCAACACCAATACTGTTATCATTCCTGCATTTGGGGTGTTTGTAGCTTTTCGCTCCACAATGCCAAGCGGTATCGCTATCTTTTACACTTTGTACTACATTGCTTTCATCTACAAAATAATGAGCCGAAGCATTTCTATTTGGTTGACTGAAATAATTGCCGTTGCTTTCTGCCCTGTCACCATTATTCGCAGTATAGTGTACTACAATAAACTGTATGGGTTGTTTTCTGCCCTCATTGTAATTGCTTGTGTGTGCTAAAATTTCTTTTATCTCCATATTTATCACCTCAATCCTTTTCCTCTGTATTAGCTGTTAAACTGTTTTCTATTCTTTGTTTTGCAATATCAAAATAGTTTTTATCAATTTCCATACCTATAAATTTTCTATTTGTGTTGATGCAAGCAATACCTGTACTACCGCTCCCCATACAATTATCAAGTATTACATCTTGTTCGTTAGAATAGGTATTGATAAGATATTCCAAAAGAGGAATAGGTTTTTGAGTAGGGTGTTTTGTAGCATTTTCAGTGTTTCCAAATAATGCTCCATTCCAATTAGAAAACTCTATTACATCTTTAGGGTATCTTGTTCCTTTTTCTGTATAACTGCCTTTTGTATATTTTCCATATTGCTTACAGATGCCTTTTTTTGCTACACGTTTTCTCCCTATTTGCAGCCCTTTTTGTTTTATTTCGTGTTCACTTAATACATACATTTTGGGGTGATAAACGGGCAAATGTTTATAAAATACACAGATATTTTCATGTATTCTCATTGGCATTTTTTTAGCATTCAGAAATCCTGAGGGAAGCGTTTTTTTCCATATAATCTCATAACGAAACATTTTTCGATTACTGCAAATCAAATCTGTTGTAAAAGGCTGTGCAGAAAAAAGAAGTATTGCAGCATTATCTTTTATTATTCTGTTATAATGTTTCCATAATGTGTTTAAATGTAATGGTTGTTTATCAAAATCTAATTTTGTAGTACCATATGGTATATCACAGAGAATTAAATCAATACTTTTATCTGGTATATTGTCCATCAATTTCAGACAATCCCCCTGTAGTAAATTTATGATATTATCCACATATATCACCTCAATCCCTTTTAGGCTTACTGTACTGTAATGCCTGTTTACTATCTGTAATACCTTCTGTAGTAGGGTCATTGATATAGCCCACAATTGCCACAATAACACAACCTAATGCAAAAGGATTACCAAAAAGCTGCTTCACTTGTGTTATGAGTATCTCCCAACTTGTAAACATTTCTGGTTTTGCACCAACAGCTGCCAACACTATCGCCACCAATCCAAACCAAAAATACGGATTTTTTGCCCTTACCTTCCAGTTGATTTTTTTCATAGCTATACCTTCCTTTCTTCTAATATACTTATTCTATTCTCGTGTTCTGCTAGCTGTTCATCTTGTTTATTATTGTGTGCCCATATTTTGACATGACTATCATGATTATGATTTTCAAATTTCTCCATTTTTGACTCTAAATGCTCACAAGTATCATTTAATTTTGTAATGGTATTTGTCAAATTCATAATAGGCTTTGTGACTGTAGCAATCAGCCCTAGCAACGCAATCATTACTGTTACAATTTCCCATTCCATACTATTCCTCCCTTCTCCCTTATACTAAAATGAAAAACATCTCAAAAAATCTCAATAAAAAAAGAGTTAAAAAACGTTTTAATGCTTTTTAAAACTCTTTTAAACTTCTTTTTCAGTTTTTTCTGTTTCTTGTTTTTCTCCTACAATCTCTAAATACTGCTTTTGTGTAATTTTCCCCAACGTTACATATCTTTGTAACTGGTCTTTTCTCACAAAATTCCTTTCATATCTTTGTTTTAATATCTCAAACATTTCCATTTCCTCCTTCTAACACTGCTAATTCTAAATCTACCATTTGTTGTGCTAACACTCGCCTTTCTTGCTGTGCCTCAAAATTCTGTAATTCTAATTCTGATATACTTTGCATAATGATTTCACTGTCAGATGGTGGTTGTGGCATTTCTTCTTTCTCTACTTCTTCCCACACACCATTGACATACCTTTTCCCTAACGGAGAAGGTTCGTCATCTGTCAAAAGTATCATATCCTCTGCATCTACTTCTTCAGATAAAAAAGACTCCGCAAAGCAAACACCGTTGCTATTAATTTGTGCATATCTCATATAAAATACCCCCTTAATAAATCAATAAAATTCGATTGCTTGCCAGCGTACTCCATAACTTCCACTTGCAGTCCCTGCAAATCCTGGTAAATATATAAAATATGTTGTCCCTATAGTATCAATGTTATCTTCACTTATAGTGCCAGACGCATTAAACATTTTACCTGAAGTTAAAATAAAAGTTTTAGAAGGTACAACTGTTGATAATGTTATTCTATATTCATCTTCTACAGGTATTCCATTTTTTATACTTACAAAAAAAAATCCTCTTTGTATATTCTTAATGCTAACACCTCTATTTAATAAATCTAAATATCCTGCTCTTGTACTTGTAAGTCTCGTATTTAAATTAGCAGCATTTGTATTTATTGTATCAATTTTACTTGCTCTTGCACTTGTCCAATCTGTCAACAGCTTATTCAGCTTCGCCATTACTGTACCTGAGGAAGTCGTTCCGCCTGTATTTGCTGTTGTGCCTATAGCATTATTTATTGTATCAATTTTACCTGCTCTTGCCGTTGTCCAATCAGTGAGCAATTTATTCAGTTTTGCCATGATTGTTCCAGCTGATGCTGTACCACCTGTATTTGCTGTTTGCCCTATCAATTCTTTTATACTATCTATATTTTGTTGTACTTCTTCTATATCATTTTGACTTGCACCCTCTACATTTACGCTTCCAATCATAGTATCACCCTTTCAATATAATATTATTTCTGTTGTTATTTCTGATATGGGCTGTTTCATTGCTCTTACTCTTACTTTTCCAGAAAATGTCTCTGAAATAGCACAAAATCCACAACTTACTGCTACTTTCATACTTTGAGACAGTATAATTATGTCAGCTCTATTATCTTCTGTTGCTTGTTGTAGTACAATATCATAGTATTTTGGATAAATGTTACTGTCACTTTGCCATCCATTTGTTGAAATTGTAATATAAAAATATTGTGGTTTATCAGCTTTTTTATTTTCTATTTCTTCTATTGCTGCAACAGTGGCGTTAGTAAGTTCACTGATTTTACTTGATGTATACCCTTTTACTCTTTGTAAACTTTTTTTAATCTGTTCAAAAGTTACTATTTTCATTTATTTCTTACCTCCTTTACACAAAAGGAATAGGGGAGAAAATCTCCCCTGCCATTATGCACTTGCTTCTACTGTACCAAACACTTCATCTAGCATTGCGTTGACTTCTTCTGTTGTAGCAACTTCTTGTTCATACACTTTTGTTTCTACACCATTTATTTTAATATTACCATTTGTAGCACTTGCTTCTACTTTTACAGCACCTTCTGCAATGCCGTCTAATTTTGTTATTTTTTCTGTAGCAATCAGTTCTTTTCCTTCTTCTTTTAAAACATAATCCTCTAAATTTACACTAGTATCATCAAGCTGTTCCAACTTTTCGCCAATTTTAGCATAAATATCATAATGATTTGTTTCAGTATTAAAAAGCAAATACATTACATTTTCTTGTGCGTCAGCAATTTCTGGCAATGTATCCACTTTTTCAAATTTCGCATGACCTGCTTCTGCAATCGCTGCTTTAATCCCTTTTTCTGTTTCTAGTTTTGTCCTTTCTGCTAATAATTTTAATGCTTCTAATTTTGTTGTTTTTGTTAAACTCATAATAAAATCCTCCTATTTTTCAAATACTTCGTTTAATACTTTTTCTACTTCTTCATTTGTTGCTACATAATTTTTGTAAAATTCTTCTATGTCTAAACCATAACCACCCTCTGTAATTTCCCCTGCAATACCATGATATGCCTTTAATAATACAAGACTTGCTTTGATTTCTTTTTTGGGTATTTTATCTGCAAAAAATCGTACTGCACCATTTATTGTTTGCACTGTAGTATTCATACCACAACCCCTTGCAACACTCATATCATTAGGGTATATGCTCACAATCGGTATCATGTTTTCTGTAACATCTTTTTGCACTATATCTATGTATACGCCTCCCTCTCCACCCTCTATATTTTCTAACCACCCTGTAATCGGTATTACAATATCCCTTTGCTTTATCTGATTTTGTAAATCCTTTTTAGAAACATAAACTAAATTTGTATCTATTTTAAAGTTTAAGGCTTCTTTATTTATAAGTGCGATACTCATAGAAAGAGCGATTTCTGTCTGCATACCATCTGTAGAACGTACTTTTACAACATCTGCCATATTTGCAACAGCAATTAATCTATTTTTTGTATCAAATATTCCCATTTCCCTCATTGTAAAACCGCCTGCATCAGACGGAACTAGTGTATCTACTCTTATTACATTAGGGGATTGTGGCGACTCTTCATAATTTATAATATCTCCACGCCATACCTCATTTTTTAACGCTGTCATATCTGTAGTAGGTATATAAGGTAATCCTCCACCATCTCCTACTGCATAGTAAACAGCATCTACTTTTACACCATCATGTATTGCTTTTGTCATAGCAGCTGTACCAATATCTGTTACAACAGAAAAATATTTTCTTTCTGACATATTAAACCACCTCCAAATAAATACCAACATGAGCCCTACTGCCAACTGCAATATTTGCTTCTGTTTTCCATTCACTAGCTGTATAGGGTAAAACATGAATATAAATTGCTGACTGCACAAAAGAACCTACTGTAACAGTATTTTGTATATTTGGCAAAATATATTTTAAATTCCAACCAATATGAGCCGGTTTTACTTCCTCAATCGTATGAACTACATCATATAAATTGACAGATTGCAGTATTTCTCCCTGTATAGTAATCATCAATCTTTTTTGAAATGCTACAATAATATTCCCTGTGATATAACATTGTAATGTTCGCTGTATCAAAAATAATATTAATTTTCCTGCACCTCTCCATTTTGCTTTTATGGCAGCTTGTCTTTGCTCTATTGGCTTTGATTTCCCTTTTCTATTTAATTCCTTTTCAAAAATATCTAATCCCCATGTTGCACTATCTAAATATTGCTGTTTGGCTATTTCTTTTATATTTTGTTCTGCCTTGTCTAACTGTATTGAAATTGTTTTTGTTAATTCCAGCGTAAATTTATCTTTTCTATAAATTTTATGTAGTAATTTCAGTAGTGTATTCTGTATTATCATTCAACAGCACCAACTCTCCCAATAGCATAACTTCTTCTTTTTTACAAGTGATATTTTGTGTCAATCCGTTTAGTGTCATATTTTCGTAATCAAGCACATTTTCTACAGATAATATATTTGCTCCTATTTGTGCAAAACTTGCATAGTCTTGTTCAAATGCAATCTGCTTTAAATAATTTGTAATTTTTGTTTTCATTTCTTTTTTTACAACTTCCAAATTGGCATATTTAGAAGTATGAAGCATAACAGAAACATTGATTATTTTAGGTTTTGCACTTTCTACAGTGCAATATGCTCCTATAGGTGCCTGTCCTTCTCCTGTGCCTGTACAATTAGGGTCTATATAGTTTTGTACTTTTTCTACTAATTCTGTACTTGCTGGCTGTCTTTCTAAATCAATAATCACAACTTTAACAGTATTATCCCCTGCCCACAAAGGAAAAACATGAGCTGCTCCTACTCCTTCCACTTCTTTCGCCCATCTCTTATAGTGATAAATATTTCCTGATGTAGCTGGTTCTCTTAATCTTTCATAATAACGTAAAAGTAAATCTTCATCGCTTTCTGCCTCATAACCGCCTTCTGTAGAAACTTCATTAACACAACTTGTAATGCCTTGTATGGTAATAGGCATTTTTGTAATACTACCCACAGGCACATTGCTACTTGCACCTACTAAAACTGCTTTTATAGAAATATTTGCTTGTTCTACTACATTTACTGTTTCTACTGCTTCAAATCGAACAAGTCCTTCTGTTTCAAATAAATCTCCTTTTGTTACAATACCATTTCCTTTTACTTTTACAACGCCTTCTGCAAATGTAGCTTGTCGTCTTGTAATACCTGTTCTTTGAAATATAAAACGCTCTCTTTCTTTTCCATATGTATTTTCTACATCTAATTTTTCTGAAACAATTTGCAGTTTTTCTAGTAAATTTTTAATTCCAATCGCAACCGCCTTTAGAATGTCCCATAAAAAATACCCCTTTGTTTTTTCATAACTATCATCAATTTCTGAAAGCAGTTCTTTTTGCAAAACATCTGCTGACTTTCTATACTCCATATAACTGCACTTCCTTTTTGATTTCTTCTTCTGTTATCAATACTGTTGTAAATAATATATGTAGTCCCTTTTTTTCTCGTATTACTTGATAGTCTGTTACCTCCTTGATATATCTATGATTTAGCATTTGTTCTGTAATTTCTCTTTTTAATTCTGACACTACATAACTCATAGGAATATTTTTTTCACCAATATAACGATAAATAGATATACCAAAATTTTCTGTTTCATCTATATTATAAATACCATATTTGTTTAATTCTGTACGCAATACTTTTTCTATCCATTGCTCCATTGTTTCAACAGATGAACATAGTACAGTTTTTCCGTCTATTATTTTGTGTTGTCCTGTTTTATAATCAAAAAAACAGCTTTTGCCTAAAGGTTTAACGCTGTTTTGCTGTTGTGATAATTTTTTATTTAATTGTTCTAAATCTGCATAGACAGTAGGAAACATTATTCATCACCTATTTTTTTAACCTTTCCTATTACAAAATATGTTTGATTATCTGGAGAAACTACAAGCAATACTTCATCACCTGCTTTTAAAGTATCCTCAAAACAAATTTCTGCACTTGGTAGTGCTATTGTTTTTATAGTGACATCTGTTGTAACAGTATGACTGTGTGGGCTTGCTCCTTCTCCCCCATCATTTACAATATTTGTTGTACCTTTTCCATTTGCTGTACCTGTTGCTATTTGTTCTGGTATTGTGGCAATTTTAGTAAATCCATTTAGTAAATTTTCAAGTACATAGCATTTTGTAAGCAAAACACTACCATTTAATATACTGATTTTTAATTTTGGAGGTGGTGTAATCACTATTCCTAATATTGCCCCTAATATAGCAGGATTTTCTCTTTGTTTTAATTCTTTTGCAAATGTCGTTGCCCAGTCCATTATTATCAAATCCTCTCTAATTCTAATGTCATAGTATGTATTCCTTTTGAAAAAGTATGATTACAGCTTGTAATGAGAAAGTTGCCTAAAATTTCAGATTTTTTATGATTTATTGTAATTGTTCTTCCTGCTCTGGTACTGTCATCTCCTAACAAATTTACACTTATTGTTTCTTCTATTTTGTTGTATTGTTTTAATTTGTTTTGTGCAATATTTTGTGCTTTGTTAAATTCTTTTTCGTCAATAGTTTCTATTTCCTGCAACAATCCATATTTTTTTATATTTTGTTCGTCTTTTGCTTCACCTAATATACGAACACTTTTTTCGCTTCCTGATACAATTTTGACATCATTTTTCATTTCTTCTATACTCCATACTTTATTGAAACTACCTATTTCATTTGTAACAGGAAATGCTGCTATATTAACTGCTGGCTTAAACATAGGCTGTATTGTAATGCTTCCTTTTTCAAATATATAAAAACTATCTCCTCTCATTTCTTTGATATAACTTTTTGCTGTTTCTGCTGTTTCTTGTTCTAATATATCCTCTATAATATCAGCCGCTGTTTTATCATAATAAATATGTTTTATATTACTTCTCATAGGAGCAATTTCTCCTATTTTAATGTTTAATTCATCACATAATTGTTGTATTGCCTTACCTGCATTGATGCCATTAAACTGCTTTATCACTTTGCTTTTATTAAAATACCAACAAAAATCATACGCTTTAAAATTTTGTTCTGTTGTTGCTGATACTGTTTTACTTACAATAATCCCTCTAAATATTTCATATTCCTTTGTAAAAAGTACCATATCACCTACTTCTATTACAAATTTTGTAAAATACTTTTCGTCAGATGTTGCTATAGAAAAATCAAATTCCATACCTAAGCTTTCTATACTATCATTCCAACTTATATTACCTGCAATATCTGAAACATCATAACATTGATTTTGTTTTACAATGATTACTTGATACGTCATATTTTATACTTCCTTTACTTTTACAAAACGATATTCTTTTAGTTCTACAGTATAATTGATGTCCTTTCTTCTGTTAATTTGTGCTGTAAATTTTTCTATTGTATATGCCATATTAGATAATTCTTTCATATCATCTAAAAATATCATTCTAATAGGTACTCTTAAATCTGCATATTTCTGAAAAAAAGCAACATATTTCCAACCATCTTTTTCACTTCCTGCCCTTTGAAATTTATAGTTTTTGTTCACAGGAAAAAAGGACTGCAACGTTACAGTCCTTAATCCCTTTGTTCCTATTAAATTGATGTCATTGTTTATGCTTTCAAATGTGCTGTTGTTCCATGTTTCTACTAATTCCGGCATATTTTCTGGTAATACTGGTAATAGAAGCACTGTTTCTCCATTATTTGCCGATACCACTATATCCATTTATTTCATCTCCATTAAAAAAAGCACATACATTTTATTGTAAGTGCCTTTTTACTTTTATTTATTTGTTATTGGTACAAATTCCAATTTGATTGCCATACCAAGCCCATTCGCTAATTTTTTAAGTGTTTGTAAAGAAGGATTTGCATTACCATTTTCTAATTTGCTAATATCGTTTTGTGTGATACCAGTCATTTCTGCTAATTCTTTTTGTGTGATATTTTTTTCTTCTCTTGCTGTAATGATTGCTTTTATAATTTGATATTCTATTTCAGTTTTATCCCATTCTTGCTTAAATTCTTCATTTTCCATCTGCTCTTTTAAACTCTCTCTAAAATTTTTACTCATTTTTACACTTCCTTTCTTGATACTGTTGTCTATATTTTTTTGCAAGCATAATTTCACTTTTAGGTGTTTTTTGTGTTTTTTTAACAAAACCATTTGTTAATATAATTTTATGTCCAATTACAAAAAAATATAAAACTCTAGTAATATTATTTCCTTGTACTGCTCTTATTTCAAATATACCATCTTCAAGCGATTTAGAGTAGGGTTCTCTTAATTCATTACCTCTTAATTCTAGTAATTCCAATAATCTATATAGTTTAACTTGCATTTTTGTATTTTGGGATAATATAAATTCTTCTGCTGGATAAGTTCCATCATCTTTTTCAAAAAATTCTACTTCAAAATTACTCATTTTTCACCTCAGTATATCACTATATAACATTTTATATATATTATTATATATCATAAAATATATATTTTCAATTTACATTATATATTTCCTTGTGCTGCTAATACTTTTTGTACAATAATACTTCCTAGTTGATTTGCATACTGTTCATTGCCTATCACATTGCCTTGTACTGTAATATGTACATTTACAGAATTTCCTGATTTTAATAGTTGTTTTGTTTTGTCAGCTGGTGTTACTTTACTTCCTGAAGGCATATTGACAATTTCTGCACCATGTTCCCCTACTAATGCTATACCACCATTAAAATATTGTGTTCCTGTAGCAAATTGAGGAATATTTATTTTTTGTGCAATTCCACCTATCAAGGGGACATTTGAAATCTTTTGTGCAACATTATTTATTTGACTTGTAATGCCATTGATACGCCCTTTTATCACTTCTATCACACCCAAAAATATACTTTTGATACTTTGCCATATACCACTAAATATATCTTTTATACCTTGCCATGCTTTTGACCAATCACCTGCAAAAATACCACTTAAAAATGTCAATATACCATTAAATGCCGTCAATAGACCTTCAATCAATACTTGTACATGAGGCAATACTGCACCTATTACAGCAAAAAAGTTTTGAAATGCAATACCTATTCCTGAAATAAATACATCTGTAATCCATGCTACAAAAGGCTGTATTGTCTGCCATAATAATAGAAACGCTTGCCCTATTTGTGATAATATAGGCATTATTTTTTCACTAAACCAGCTATATAATTGTTGTAATGCTCCTATTGCAGAACTGCCTACACCTGCTGCAAACTCTTTTAATCTTGACCATAATTCTTGTACCTTTATACGAAATAATTCACTTTTTTGATAAAGTAATACAAAAGCACCTACAAGCACACCAATACCAACTGCTACTAACACAAAAGGATTTGCAAGTAATGATGTTTTTAATGCACCAAAAATAAACTTTGTTATACTACCTGCCTTATTTACTTCTTTTAGTGCTTTGCCTGCAACTATTATTGTTTTTAGTCCTACAAAAGCACCTGCTAAACCTGCAATTACTGCTTTAACTTCTTGTATATGCTCTTTAAAATATTGAAATTTTTCTTTTAAAAAGGAAAATATTTTACCTGCTAAAAAAGAACGCATACTACTCATAGATAATATAGCTTCTTTTCCTAAATCCTGCCACATTGTACCGAACAAAGTATTACCAGCAAAAGCACGTGTTTCTTCGTCATCTAATTCACGTAATCTTTTGATTGTTTCAGAAAATGCTTCTTTTGCACTACTTCCACCTTCTAAAAATTTTTTCTTCATTTCGTCAGCATCTAATCCAATAGAATGAAATGCTTTTGTTGTTTCTTCTGAACCTTTAAAAACATTTTGTTTTAATTTCACAAAAACCCTATTAACGTCTTCTTTCTCAACAGATGCTATCATTTTCCCTGCAAATTTTTCTATCTTTTTAGGTACATTATTTAAAATATTCGAAAATGCTTCTACAGCTTTTGGCAATTTATTACTTAAAAAATTTGCAAACTGATTAAGATAAGGTAGTATTGTTTCTCCTATAGGTAGAAATGCTACAGACAACTGCCGTCCAATTCCTGTAATTGCCTTTGAAAAACTACTATACTTTATTTTGTTTATTTCTAGCATTGTTTGTCTATTTTTATCAAAAGCACCGCCCATTTTATCCATATTTAATACAACATCTTTTCCCAAATCTTCCCACATCGTACCAAACAAAGCTACACCTGCTGCATCTTGTGCTACAGCATCATCCATTTGTTTTAGTCCTTGTATTGTTTCAAAAAAGGCATTTCTTGCTGTATCACCTCCTACAGTAAATTTTTGTGCCATTTCATTGGCATTTTTTCCTATTGCTGTAAATCCTTCTTGTGTTGTTTTACTGCCATCTATGGAGCGAATACTAAATTCTTTTAAGGCATCACCTATTTTATCTATATTCCAAGCACCATTTTCTGTACCACTTGCAAATATAGCAAACATATCTTCTGCAGATAAACCTAACTTTTTTACTTGAGAGGAATATTCATTGATACTGTCAACCAATTCTCCAGAAAAATCTAAATTTTGTTGTGCTCCTTGTCCTATCAAATTAAATGCCTCTTTTGATGAAACGCCAAAATTTTTCATTAAAGCATCTACAGAACGCATACTTTCTGTTACATCAGTACCAAAAGTATCCCTTAATGCTAAAGCATTTTTTGTTGCTTCTTCAATAGATTTCCCTGTACCACCTAAATATTTTTGTACAGTTGCAACACTACTGCCAACATCTTCCCAGTTTTCACCATAATTACTGCCATAAACATCTTTTATAACGCTTTTTAATTGTTTCATATCTTTTAAAGATGTTCCTGTAGAAGCTGCTGTTTGCCTTATTGCAGTATCATAATCAGCAAAACTTTTCATACCTGCACCGATACTTACTGCACCAAATGCTGTAGCTGCCTTTGCTGTTTTAAATAACCCCTTTTCTATTTTTTCTGTAAATTTATTTGCTTGATTAAGTTGTGCTGAAAATTTTTTTGTATTTTTGTTTACATTCTGTAATGTGCTACTAAATTTATCTTTTAAATTTAATATAATCCCTATTGTTCTTCCCATAAATTTCACCTGCCAAAAAGAGCATTGTATTTCTCGGCTTCTTCATTATAATATTGTTCTCTTGCACAATGCAGAAACAGCCTTTCTAAATAAGACAAATTTGCTAATTCTGAAAGGCTATAACCTCTTACTACATAAAATGCGTACATAGCAAAATCTGCATTGTGTTTTATGAGTTTTTTATTTCTTCTGTTTTTTCCTCTGCAAAACTTTCTACACCATTTAATTTCATAGCTTCTTTTGCAATGAAGTCTGTTTCTTGTAAATCAAATAACTTTTCTACTACATCAAAAGGTTCTGCAATTCCCAATTCCTGATGCAGCTTTGTATCTTGTAGAATTGGACAACAATAATATATCAATTTTCTTTCTGCAGCAATATTTTCTGAAAGACTATTACCTTTTTGTCCTTCTTCTATAATATCTAATAATTTATTTTCTGGTATTGTTTTTAATAACAATGTACCACCTATAGAAGGTACTTCTATTTCTGCTACTTTCATTTTGTCCTGTTCTCTTTGTATGCTTCTTTGTATTAACTGTTCAAATGTAATTTTTTGTAATGTTTCTTTGCTCATTTTTATTCTCCTTTTTTATTTGTATTTTTGCATGAAAAAAGCACCTGTTTTCTATCTCAACAAGTGCTTTACAATTTTATTTTTTTCAGTTATACTAATATCATTAGGGCGGGGTGACCACCGCCTTCTGCAAAAGGCATTAGACGGTCAGCCTCTTTTGATTACTATCTAGTAAATAACTGCCCTAAAGGCTATGAAGGGCAGTTATTTTTTTGACCTAAAGTCAAGGATAATAACAACTAGCGTTGCGAACGCTATACAAAGGTATAAACATTCAAATGTAGTCATCATAACCCCACCTCCCCCCTAATAAGTGGGAGGCTGACTGCCCATCACGGTCACCTTGTCGTTATTTTAGCACATACCTTTTTTCTTTTTCAACAAATACTGTCAAAATTTATGCTGTTTCTAAAACGTCATAATCATCAAATGTAAAAGGCACTTCTTCCATCAATGTCCCTTTCGCTTCAAAATTGACTAAATTGATTTCAGATAACACTACCCCTTTTAACGCAATACGTTCTGTTTTTTTAGTATTTTTATTTGTAAGTTTTGATATAATTGTGATTTCTGGTTCTACACCAGTTTTTGCCATATCTGAAACAATTTTCAACACACTACTATCAATTTTATACATACTAAGTGTTCCTTCACCATTCCAACCTGTAAACAAATGATGTGTTGCATAATCTCCTATTACGGTAACATCTTCTAAATCATATGTAATTTTTGCTTCTATTTTTTGAATATTGGCTAAAAGCTGCCCATTTAACCACACATTACCATTTGTACCTATAAATATACTTTTTTTAGGCAAAGCCATAATAATCCCCTCTTTCTAAAACAATGTTACTGTAAATTTTAAATTTTCCATACTGCCTAATATTTTAATGTCACCTGCTAAAAACACAGTTCTTTTAAAAGCATTATTTTTGACTGTTTGTACCTCCCAATTTTCTGCTTCTGTTTTTCCTACTCCTAGCCACGCTAATCTTTGTGCTTCTACATCAACATCTGCTTTATTACTATAATTATTATCTAATACATAATCATTTGCCAACTCCTGAAAATAGGTGTTTATGGCACTGATAAAAAGTATTTGATTGTCATAATTATTTCTATAATTACCAATATATTCTTCTTTAAATACTCTACTAATGTCATCATTGATAATATCCATAGCTTCTACTGTTTCAATATATTTCATATCCTCAGTATTGTATAAGCCATCTGTTGTTGTCATGGAGTTAATACCAGCTGCAACCCTTACAAATTCATCATCATGAAACAATATAAACTTACCCTCTGATAATGCTTTGTCATTGTTTTCCATTTCTTCTACACTTTCTAAATTACTACATTTAAAATAAGTACAGCCTTTTTTGATATTGCATTTTGCCAATATCCCTATTAAAGAAGGGCAATAACTAGCACCATTTTGCTCTCCTCTTTCTTCATCAGCAAATACAACCGTTTCATTCCAAAAATTCACCAGATGTTTACAATCTGCTACTGCTATTTTATAAACTACTGCTTTATACGTTTTATTATTATTTTCTCTTGCTTTTATCCAGCTTGCAAGTGCTTCAAATTCGTCAGGTTTACCATCTGCTATAGTTATCCAGCCTGTTTTTACTTTATTTTCTATTATTTTGAGTGCTTCTGCTATTTTTCCCTGTTCTGCATCTATTCTTAGTACATGACATTCCATAACACCCCATATCAATACATCTTTTATATATCTCAAATTTTCTATTGTATAAAGTTTTTCATCAGCATCTGCTTGTGAAGCATCTTTATATTTTTTATACTGAAATGTTTTGTCTGTACTGTCTTTTATAATTAGTATGGCAATGCTTCTTTCACTTCTATCAATCAAAGAGCCTGCTAATTGTTTAAATATTACTTCTATAGAAGGCATTTTTACTGCCATAACACATACCCCCTTTAATATAATTTTGTTTTCAATTCTTCCATATAGTCGTCTGTTTGTTTTCTTTCTATTTCCTCTATCATTTCCAAATCAAAACTACAACACAATATGCCATCTGAATTATCGGAATGAACTTCTTCAATATCAAACCACATATCATTTATAGTAATACCATCTAAAAATGTTTGTTCTATAGCATTTTGTACTTTTATATTGTCAAATTTAGAACGATTTTCATTTTTAGCAAAAAAATAAATAAACACTGTCATATTTTTTTGTTGAAAAAAATAATTCAATTTGCCATTTTTATTATTTTCAATGATGATTTTTAAACTAGGTCTTTGAATAGGTTCTTTTAATTCTTCTGCAACAATAGGCACATCATAATCAAATACATTTTTTATTATATTTTTTATAGTATCATTTACTGATTTGTTCACGTCAAATATTGTTATCATAGTTCGTCTATCACTTCATCAATAAAATTTTCAATATCTTTTTCAAATTCTGACTGAAATTCTCTTGCACTTTTATCTAACACATAAAATGCTTTCGCTCTACCTAACACTACACCATCTTTTTTATTTTTAATATTGTGCCCTTGTTCTATCAAATGAGTATGCGGTGCTGCACCATATACCCTAACAGAAAATGCTCCATTACCACTATAAATATATACTTTTCCTTTTTTAATACTTTTTAAATAATTTCCTGTTTTCTTTTTAACATTTTGTTTTGCTCTTTGTTTCGTTTGTTTTTTCAGTTTTTGTCCTTCTTGGTTCATAAATTTTCTTGTTTTTTTAGGCATTTGTTTATTTGCTATATTTAGCAATTCCTCTGTAAATAAATCTAATTCTCTTGTGTTAATACTTATCATTATTCCACCACCAATTTACAAAAAATTTCTATTCTATCATTCCATTTATAATTAGGTTGAAAATATTTTATATCGTATCTTTGTCCCTCAAAAGCGAAATACATATCATTTGATAAACTATCTATTGCTTTTGTTCTAACTGTAAATTTATGGCTAATTTCAGCAAAAATAGTATTTCCTTGTCCTGTCTTTTCACTTCCTGATTGTGGCAATACTTCTGCCCATATTGTTTTTATTTTTTGATACTGATAATCCTTTTCCCCTAATTCATTTATTACTTCTATTTTTCCATACAATACTACTCTATTATTTAATCTGCTGCATAAGCTAGCCATTGTATTCCTCTTTTCTGATATGTGCTAATTGCGATACTATATTTTTAAACTGCATAGAAAGGGTATCTTTTGCTGAAATCACATCTCTATTATCATACCAATTTGCTACAAGCATATTGACAGCAGTACAATATAAAGCATTTTCATATCCTACAGAAACACCTGCATTTTTTAAATATTGTTCTGCACTTTGTTTTAATTGCTCTAATAAAATATCATCATCGTCTGTATCTATGCGAATGTACTGTTTTAACCTCTCTAATTCCATAAATTACATCATCCTTTTTTCAGATAAAGCAATCCTTTTGCCCCTACTAATTTTTTATTACTTCCTGTAACTGTTTCACCAATTGCCATTTTACCATCTGCTATTGTCAATGCTTTATGTATCCATTTGTTTTTATCTTCATCAAAATATTTTTTATAATACATTGCTAAATTGCTATTCAAACAATATTGTGATAAATCTACTACTGCACCAAATATAGCACCTTCTTCTGCATTTATAAAACTTGGAAATTTATCTACTGTCAAAACTTCTCTACCATTTAATATCTTTTGTCCCCTTTCATTTATTCTACCTAATCCTATTTTTTGTCCTGTAGTATCTGTCATACCATTTAAGTACATTTCCCATGTCTTTTTTGCCATAACATATATTACACTATCTTCATAACTTTCGGGTATTTCTCCTTCTACTTCTGCCCACTTTTTCACTGTACCAATATCTGTTTCTGTCATAGTAATCACTTGATTTTCTGGTAATGTATATTTTGTAAATCCTAAAGGCTGTCCATTTCCACTACCTTCTACAATAGCTGTTTCTAATGCTTTTGTCATTGCCTTTTTTAACTGATTTACAACAGTTGCTTCAAACAAAGGCAATGAAACAGTTGCAGAAAGTAATCCAATCGCAACCCTTGCTTCCAACACGTGATAACTAAAAGTTAATTTTGTATTCATTTCCGCCTTTTGTTCTTCTGATACTTCATTCTCTGATGCAAGCCATGTTGCTATAATATTAATATCAGAAATCGGAATTTCTAACCCTCCCTGATAAGATGTTTGATTGATACGAGATAATATTTTTCCCTCTATTGTCATATCTTCAATGACTTTATTTTGTATTGTGGTAGGAATAACTGCACCTATATCAGACACTGTTGTTAGTGCTGCTGTTCTTTTTTCATTAAATTTTTGTGGTATTGGTTCGCCTTTTAATACATAATTTTGAAATGCTTTTCTATATTCTATTGTACTGTAAATATCTTCCTCACTTTCTAAACTTCTATTTGCTGTTTGAAATGTTGCAACTGCTTGAAATGGTTTTGTATATTGTTGTGGTTCTGCTTTTCGTGCTTCTGGAGGCAAATCATTATGATTTGATTTTTCTATTTGACTTTTTATATTTTCTATCTCAATATTTGCCTTTCGCAATTCCATTTCTGCAGCATCTAGTTTTTCTAAATTATCTGCATTTTTAATATTTTCTAATGCTTCTATTTTTCTTTGTTCTGCCTGTTGTAACAATTTTTCCAATTCCATATATATCCTCTCCTTTTTAATTTCCATATAACAATAACAATTTTTTCTTTCTCAATATGATATTTTTATTTTGCTGCAACATTTGCTTTAATTTTTCTATATTTCTAGCATAAACTGTTGTTGTATCATAAAACGGGGTATCTACCACACTAACATCGCTCAATTTTTCAATATTTGTAATTTCTCTATCAGTTTGATTTTTTGTTGTACTCCAACTATCTCCTTTTTCTGCTACAACAAAAGAAAAAGACATTTTATCAATCAACCCCGACTGGATTGCCTTGTAAATGTCCCTGTTACTTTGTGTATTTCTTAAATTAGCTTGTATTTTCAATCCCTTTTGTTCTTTTATCAGCTTCAAACTATTATTTTTTGTTCTAGCCATAATACACCATGTATCATTATGATTATATCTTAATATCACATCACTCAAATCGGTATTATCCAAAGCCCCCCTTTTTATAACTTCTGTAAAAGTATATTCTCCAAAAGTATGCTTTGCTGGTTCATCATATACTACAGCATAACCTTCAATTCTCATTTCATCTGTATCATTTGGCAATGCTGTTATATTTAAAAACCTTTGTTCTACGTTCACGTTTTATCACTCCCTTTCCCATTCATTTGATAACTGTCCGCTAATTCTGCATTGATATAGTTCAAACTTTGCTTTCTCTTGTTTCCGCCCTCAAAAGGAGGATAACCAAATACTGACAATATTTGATTATCTGTAAATGTTCCTCTGCTACTCAATATATCTACTGCTGCTATTTTATTAGCCATAGAAGTATAAACAAGCCCTTGATTATAAAATATAATTTCATTTCCAAACTCTAATTCATTTTCTGTAAAAAGTGTTGCACTAAAGCATCTCCCTAGACTAATTATCATATTTTCAAGTGTTTTTTCATAAAATGCTTGATATTGTTCTTCCGTAAAATCACCATTGTATATTGCCATAGAAATACCATACTGATTTAATATTCTTTGTTCTACAAATTCCATAGTATCCTTATCCAACACTTTAGGATTTAACTGTATTGGTATAAAATCGCTTTTAGCGTCCATTGTTAAAAATCCACTTTGTCCAGCATTTAATTTTTGTTCAAAAGCAATTCTTTGTTGTTTTTGTTTTTCTTCATCAAATAAACCCACCATTTTTACAATGCCTCTTACTCCTGTTGTAGAACGTACTGCATTGTCCATACTTTCTATTACAGTATGGTCTGTTTTAAGTAATTTTAATATAGCATTATTTGCTGCGCTTCCTGTACTATCTCCTCCCATAAATTCATTTGCACCAAAATCTTTACGCCAATGTATAATGTCTTTATATGGAAATATATAACTTTCTCCATTCGCAAACAAAAATTCTATAAAAAGTGTGCCTTTCTCATTTTCTAAAAATGTTGTTTGAATAGGTTGCAAAGGATAAAATCCAGTATATTCTCTTTTTACATACCCCTCTTTTATAGGAATTTCTTTAAATGTAGTATAAATAAAAGCATTTTTATACATTTCCCTTAAATATACAATTTTTTCTAAAAAATCTGTTGTTGTCATAAAAGGATTAGGCTGGAAATGCAATAATCTGTTAATACTTCCTTTTACCGTTTTCTGCATACCTTGTTCATCTGTTTTGATATGTCTTGGACTGCATTTTCCTATCGCTGTTGCAATACATCGTATACACCCTTGTACAATATCGCTTGCATAAATATCATTACCAAATTGCGAAAATATAGGTGTACTACCATTCATCATATTGATATAGTGATATTTTTGTTGTTTTGTACGAAATCTATCCAATATCCCCAATTTATCACCTTCTATCTATTTACAAAATCCATAAATTCTTTTTTATATCTGTCTAGCATAACATAACACATTATCATTGTAACTGCTCCATCAATACGTTTATTGGCATTATCCAGTGTTTTTTTAGGCATAATTCTAGCAAATTTATCTACACTACAAGCTGTATTCTTCAAACAATAAATATCTAACGGATTTTGATTATAATTGACAATATTACCTGTTTTTAAATCTGCTTCTAATAGTTTCATAGGTGTAGAAAGTGTTTGATAATCTTGTGCTACTTTTTCTGTATCAAATCCATAATATTCCATTTCATTTACAAATGATTTTGCATTCCATCTATCATGTCCTTCTTTCCACACTCTAATATTATACTTTTGATACAATGAAACATACCATTGCACTACCATACTATAATCTACTTCATTACTGGGGCATATTGTCAATAAATTTTGTTTTGCCATTTCAAAATAGTCAATACCATCTTGTTTACTTTGTTCTATTTTAGACTGTGGTATAAAATAATGCTGAAAAAAATATTTCTGTTTTTGTCCTTTTTTCATCAAAAGTATTCTAGCACTTGTTAAATCTGTTGTTTCAGACAAATCTGTTGCAGCCAATGCAAAACAATTTTGAAATTCTTCTATATCAAATGTCAAATTATTTTTAATATCTTTTTCTAACAACCACGTTTCTACACTATTTTGTTTGATATTAAAATCTTTTGACAATGTAAATATTCTGTCTGCTTTTGATGCCTGTGCTTTTCTCAATTCTTTTTTTAAATATTCCACTTTTTTAATTGTGCCCAAACTTGGATTTGCTTTTTTCCAACTTCTTTCATTTTGATATATTTCTTGTTCACTATCCATAGTATACAGCCACGACAAAAGTTCCTCGTCCTCTCTCTCTCCTCTCAAAACTTCCCTAGCATATTTTAGTTCATTATCTAAATAGCCATTTTCAACAAATCCTTCTGTAGTAATATTTATAAATATAGGTTCCTCTTTTGATGATTGTGATTGTTCAATACTTTTGGCAATGATATTTGATTTCATTTCGTGGCTTTCATCTAGTATTGCAAGTTCTATATTTCTACCTTCTTTGTTTTGTGTTTTTTCAGACAATTTTGTAATAGTGCTATCATTTTTTAAATGAAATATTCCTTTTAAATTTTTATGAGTATATTTTTGTTTTGTATCAAATTTTGCTCTCATATTTGCAATTTCAGAAAATATCAAATTCGCTTGTGCATCATCATTACTACTACATACAATATCACTTCCTGCATTGCCTATCATAAACTCTGCAAAACAAATTGCTGCACAAAATGTACTTTTGCCATTTTTTCTGCCCACAAGCAATATCAGCTTTTTAAATCGCCTAATTTTTGTATCTGCAAAATAAAAAGAATAAAATACTTCTATGACAGCCTTTTCCCATAATTCCAATAAAAAAGGTTTATTATGAAAAGGACTTTTTGTATGTTTTACAAATTTTTGTATAAAATCAATTCTTTTATGTGCCTTTTTCATATCATAAAAATATCTATTATTTTCTAAATCACAAATACAGTTTTTAAGACATTGCAGAAGTTCTTGTCCAATAATTACACTATACTCTGTTTTATTTACTGCTTTATTATAATATTCTAAAAAATAAGAATGTTTTCCATTGATAGTGCAATTTTCTATATCATACATCTGCATCACATTCTTTTAGCCACACATCAAAAGCATTTTCTTGTTCATTATCCAATTTATGAAGTAGGGAATATAATTGCTTGATATTGAGTGCATAAATATTTGCTGTTCTTCTATATTCATTTGCAATAGGTAATGCTTTTTGTTTTGTACTGTCTTTTGGGTGTATCAATAACATTCCTGTTTCTGACATAATTTCTCTCATTTCGCACAATGTTACTTTTTGATAAGCGGTTTCTTCTAACAATCCACTTATGAAATCTAATTCTTTTTGTTCTAATTTTGAAAAAATTTGTTTTAATTTTTCAAACTCTTTTTGATATTTTTGTTTTCTGTCCATTTTCTCACCTTGATTTCATTTTTAGTATTTGCGTGCAAACAATGGATAGGCTGCGGTCTAGGAGTATAAGTACAAAAAAATAAAATAGGGGGGTTATGGTACAAAATTTTCAAACCATTTTTCAATATACTTTTTATATTCTTCCTTTTGATATTGTCTTTCATCATTACAATATTCTAATCTTTGTAAACATTCTTCTTTTGTTGCTTGCATATATATTAGTTCTGCTGCTAATTCTTTTGCTGCTGTTTCTCTATCACGTTTGTTTGCATAACCACCTATTACCCAAGCATTTTTAAATTTACCATATCTTGTTTTAATTTGGTCAAACAAATGATTTTTAAGTGCAAAAACATTGTATGATAGCAATGAAGGTTTATCGTATTGTGGTAAAAAAGAAACTGCTTCAAACAGTCTGTCAAAAGACAATACAATATCTCCTCTTGTCATATATTCTTTGATATAAGTGCTTTTTCCTGAAAAAGGTGCACCATAAACTAAAAATACTTTTTTGTTTGTATTTGTAAATCTACCATGTTTTTTATTATGGCATTCATGACAAGCTATTTTTAAATTATCAGCATTTAAAGAAATATTGACATCATTTACATTTTCTTTTGTCAATTCTTTGATATGGTCAACTTCTACATCTCCAAATGTTGAAATCACTTTACCGCAATATTCGCAAATAATATTGCCATTTGTTTTTTGGCTTCTTTGTGCAATTACTACCTTTCTGACGTCATTCCATTGTTTGCTGTTGTAAAACTGTTTCATTGTATGCCACATTACCACATTTTCCCTTCTGCTTCTTTTTCTCTTAATTTCATAGCCTTTTTATCATTTTCTACTTTATGAGGATTATCCTGCCATTTCTTTTTTGCAGCATTGATTAAAAAGAATTTTGCAGCCTGCACATCAGCAGGAACGTGCATTTTCTTTTTGACTTCCTGCAATTCTTCTTTTTCCCACTTTTTTCCTTTGTCATCATATCCAGTTTGTTTTACTTTGATATAGTCTGTTATTTCATAATCATAGCCTTTTGCCCTTTCAAATAAAGAACGTTCTATCTGTTCCACTTGTGTTTTTAAAGTATTACGCTTTACCATAGCACAGTGCTTCAAAAGTGCTAAAAGTGCTACATTTTGCTTTTTTATTTTGCGAAACGTGGAATAACCTATTCCTAAAAGTTCTGCAATTTCTGCTTCTGTTAATCCCTGCAATGCCCATTCTTCAATGGTTTTAAGGCATTTCATTATTTTTTGTTCTGCCGTTTCTGACATCACAATTCCCCCTTATAAATGTAGCACTTTTTCGTTTTTACTGCTATGATTTTCAAACCAAACGTTTTTTTCAAAAATATTGCACAAAAATAGTCGAAAAGCATTATAAATACTTACTTTTCAGCACTTTATTTTATTTTTATCAAATTTAACATTTTATAATAAACTGTTAAATATTTTTTATTACCACATTATAATGTAATTTTCTTTTTTATTTCTTTTCTTTTTACCAAAACTTATATTTTAAAAATAACTCTCTAAAAAAAATAGTTTGTCACTTTTCTACAAATGGTAATTGACAAACTAAATCATCTTTGCATTTTTGGTCTATGCCGATATATCTCTTTGTAATAGAAATATCTGACTGATTAAGCAATTCTTTTATTGCAACAACATCTTTACTATTTTGATATAACCAATAGCCAAATGTTTTACGCAATGTATGACAGCCTATATTTTCTGTATAACAAAATGCTTGTGCTGCTTCATTAAGTATTTGCCATACTCTTACTCTTGTGATAGGCTTGGGTGGTTTTCTATTATTCGGGAAAACATATTCATAACTACTTTTGCCTTCACAATATTTTTGAAATATCTTTTTCAATTCTGGGTGTATGATAATATCAGCTTTTTTATTTGTCTTACTCTCCAGAAAACAAATACGGTCTTTGTTTTTTATATCTCTCACTTTCAAAGGCAATATGTCCCCTATACGTCTACCTGTATATATTCCCGTCCAATACAACACATAATCTCTTTCGTTTTTCTCTCTCAAATAATCTCCAAAATCCAACACCACACTATAATCTGTTAACGGTTTTACTTCACTCACATACACATTCCCCCTTTCCCATAAAAAAAGCCCTGCAATAACAACTATTGCAAGACTTGACCTATTTCCACGTTTTTAGTATAACACAAAGTATTGTATAAAAGTGTACAGTTTTTGTACAAAAATGTACAGATTTTTAAATGTCAATCAAACATATCATCATTTTCTTTTTGTCTTGCCCAATACTCCTCAATGCTCTTTTTCATTGTTACACACTTTTCATAATCTATTAATTTCCCCTTAAAACAATTAATGTGAAATTTTAGTAAGTGTTTAGCAAAATATTCAATATATATTTTTTTATTTAAAATGCTATCTTGACTATCTTCATCGTCTGAATTAAAATTTTTAACACAACCATTTTTTATATTTATAATATTACCTTTATTATCCATAGTTATGCTTCTACGATATTCAATATTATTTTCATTCTTTATAAATAAAATTAAATTATCTTTATCTTTCTCGTCAATGTTATTATTGTCATTATAACAACAAGAATTAAAAATATCAATTTTTCTTTTATACAGAAATGTTGATATAATAAACTTATTTGAAGGTACTGGTAATATATAAATTCTATTATCATTGTCACAATCAATAGTTAATATGATTTGATCATAACAAAATCCCAATTTTTTCTTCAAATCAATTAAATTTTTATCAAATTGTTTAAAATATTTATTCTGATAAGAAGAATTATAATATTGAATAAAATTTTTTACTATAGTATATATTATAATATTTTTCATATTTTCTGACATATCAAAACAAAAATGCAATATATTGTCATAATGAAGAATATATTCTTTTGAAAATATTTTTTCTATCATTTCTTTACTATTTTTATTGCAGAGATAACAAGCTGCAAAATATTCACTAAATGATTTATGTATCCATCTGCAATACTCTCCTTCTTTTATAAAAAATGGAACTGCTTGTAAAATATCTTCTAAAAAATCTTTTGCTTTTACTTTTTTATCTCTAAATGCTTTTGCTAATACCTTTTCAATTATATCAATTAGTTTTTCTTCTGTACACTCTACTATCTCATTTTTTACAAAATACCAACCTAAATAACTTAATACTGTTTTCATTTCTTCAATATCTAAACCACTTTTTTTAATATGTTTGTATCCATTTTTTGTAAGGTCATGTTCTTCATATAATACTGTATAAACTCTTTTATAAAACAAATGTTTTTTGTTAGGAATATCTCTATATCGTAAATATGTTTTATATAATAATGATACCATAAGAGGATTGCTTAAAAACTCATTTAATATAGCAATATTATTTTCTGTTTTTAATTTCTCTATCAATTCTTTTCCAATATTTACACTGTCTGGATATTCATCAGCACTACTATATTTTTCAATTAGTTGATATGCTTCTGCTTTTTTTAATCCTTGTATATGAAATTCTTTAAATCCTCCAAAACTAGTAAGAGCATTATCTTCTCTTGATGTTAATACAAAAATATTATTACCTGCTTTTGCTACAAAATTTTTTATCATTTTTATAACATTCTCTCTTTCACTTTCTGCTACTTCATCAAATCCATCAAAACAAATAATAAAATCACCACCATTCAAAAGGTCTTTCACAAATTGTAAAGGAAATTCTCTATGTATAGAATTCATTTCTTTTTGTATATATTCCTCAATAGAATTTACTTCTTTTAAATTTCTTAATTCAATCACAACAGGCATTCTATCTATATTTTGAAAGTTTAACATAGTAAAATACTTTACAATAGTAGATTTTCCCATACCTGCATTATCTACTATCAATACTTTGTCATGTTTTTGAAAAATATTCATTCCCTTTTCATCAATATAAAAAATTTCACTTCTATTTACTTTATCTCTTAAAGTTAAAGGTATATACAATTCATTTATTGTTTTTTTCTGTCCTCTTAAAACAATCGTATTCATATATCTATTCTTTTTATAACAAATTCTTAAATACTCTTTCTGCATTTCTTCCAATTCTTTTAATTCTTTTTCTGTAACTATATATTTAAGCACCTTTTGAACAAACTGTTTTGCTTTACTTGCAATAATTTCTTCTACTACTCCACTTATCGCATCATTTGTCCCTTCTATGAAAGCATCTCCAATCAATCCCATTTCTATTCTCCTTCCCATCAAACTTCACATTACAACATCTTACTATGTTTTTTCGACAAGAAGGTATAAAAATCCTTTTTTTACAAAACAGCTTTTAATTTTTTTAGTATTCTTTGTTGTATTGCATAGCAAGTACTTCTACTACAAAACAATTCTTTAGAGATACAGCGAAAAGATTTCTTATCAAAATACCTCAATTTTACAAAGCGATATTCTTCTTCAGACAATGTTTGTGATAGTACCATTTCTATTTTATTTTGTTCTACAATATACCTTTTTAATTTTAAAAGCATTTCATTTATAATTTGTTCTATTTCCAGTAATTTTACTGCATTATTTGCTGTTTCATCTTTTTTAGCATTACTTTTAGGCATTCCATCACAGCAAATAGACTGCAAGGAGTACAAGTATTGCTTTTCTGACTGCAAAGACATTACTTTTTCTTTCAACCTTTTTATATTGTATTCTCTTTGTACTGCTTCAATAAGCAATGTTTTAATTTCTTTTTCCTGCAACACTTGTCCCTCCCTTTTTATCCCCTCAAATAATACTTTTCACTTCCTTCATATCTATGAAACTGTTTCTGCCATATTTGTTTTTGTTTATCATATTCAGCTACATTTTTTTTGAGTTCTTCCAATGCCACAAACGCATCAAAATTTTCATCAGTTTTTGACTGTTTCAATATATTTTTATATCCTTGCCAAATATCAGAAAGTTTTTCCATTTCCAATGCAGCCACTTTTTGTCTTGCATACTCATCAGATTTTTTATAATAATAATCCATTATTTCAAATGTTTTTTGCCATTGTTTATGAAACCATTGTTCAGACATTTCATCAAAACGTTGTTGTATTTGTTTTATTTTTTTATTTCTTTTATCATTTACAATATGATTAACTGTTTCTTGTAAAGACACTTTTCATCACCCCTTTTTTATGAAGTACAATTTCGAAATGTAGTATAGTTCTCTAAAAATTCTAGTTCTACACTTCCTGTTGCACCATTTCTATTTTTTGCTATAATTACTTCTGCAATATTACCCATTGGTGTATCTTTATCATAATATTTCTCTCTATACAACATTAAAACAATATCTGCATCTTGTTCTATTGCTCCTGAGTCCCTTAAATTATCTAATGTTGGCTTTTTATTTAGCTTTTTTTCATTTTCTCTACTTAATTGGCTCAATGCTACCACTGGACAACAAAACTGTTTACTCAAATTTTTCAATCCCATAGACAAATATGCAACATCTATTGCTCTATTTGCTGTTTTTTCCACTCCCATAATCTGCAAATAATCCACTACCACAAGCCCTATTTTTTTCCCTGTCTGCACCTGTTGATTATGACATTTTTCATATATTTCCTCTAATGTAATACCTGCGGTATCATCTATATAAATATCACTTGTATTTTGTTCAAATTCTTTTGCTTCTTGCTGTATACGATGTATGATTTTTTGCCACTTTTCATCATCTTTTATACACAATCTAAAATAGGCATTATCTACGCTACTCTCTGCTGAAAACATTCTTGCTGCAATTTTATTTTTATCCATTTCAAGAGAAAACAACATTGCAATATATTCTTTTCCCATATTTTTCGCACCATTTCTTAGCAAATCCAATGCAAAAGCAGTTTTTCCCATAGCGGGGCGACCTGCCACAATAATCAAATTTCCCTGTTGCAATCCCCCAATATAATAATCTAAATCATCAAAGCCTGTAGATATTCCAGCAAATCTTTTATTTGAATTTCTATCTTTTTGCAACAGTGTAATATAATCTGCTAATACATCTGGTATATTTGTTATTTTTTCTGTTTGTACACCATCTTGTTCTGACTGTTTACTTATCTGCTGCAATTTTTGTTTATCCTGTTGAAAGCCTGCTTCTGTCAACGCCCTACCTTGTGCTATTTTTCTTCTAAAATATGCCTTTTCTTTCAGTATTTTAACATACTCTTTCATTCTTACAGAAGTTGCTACACTCATAGCAATTTGCACAATATATTCTTTTCCGCCTATTTTGTCAAAATTATTTTGCTGTTTTAAACATTCAGAAACAGTTACAACATCTGCAATTTTCCCAGATTTTAGCACATCTGAAAACGCTTCAAATACTATTCTATTATCCTGCTGAAAAAAATCGTCACTGTTTAACAAAGAGTATCCCACTTTAGCACTATTTTCATCTAAAAACATACACCCCAATACTGCCTGTTCTGCATCGCTACTAAATGGCATTCCATTTTCCATATACTATCACTCTCCATTTACCAGCTTTTTCCATTGTTCTAATTTTTCATCTTTTTCAGGAGATTGTGGTATTTGTGTTTTGATTTCCACACAACTACTATCTTTCCAGCGTTCTCCCCTCAGCCAAGTAGAAGGATAAGGCACATACTGCCCTTTTTGTTTTTGCCAATCATACTGCTCTTTTTGTTTTTCTACTGCTTGACAAATCTCTTGATACAGTTTTTGCTCTACTTTTATCTGTTTCCAAGCCTTTTGAGCTTCTTTTTTTGCCATTTTTTTAGGGTACTTTTCCCAGAACAAATCAAAGTATTTTTGTTGAAGCATTTCTTTTTGTTTTTCAACATCATTTTCACACACTTCTTCAGAAGGGCATATGTTTTTACTTTCTTTTCTTTCCTTTACTTTACTTTGTCCTTTTCTGTTTACATTTTCTGCATTTTTGCATACATTTTTATCATTTATGTATACATTTTGGGGAATTTCCTCTTTCGAAATCAATAAATACTCTTTTTGTATTTCTGCTTTTGTTCTTCTTTTGACAATTTCGAAATACGTTTTTTGTATTTCTTCGCTTGTCAATATACCATATTTTTTATATTTTTCTTCCGAAAAAATACCTTTTTTAATTGCTACATTTGCGATTTCGAAAGCAATATTATCTCCTGTCATCAAATTACAGTTTCTTCTACTAAACAGCAATGCAATTTCTTCATTCCATTCACAATAATATCCCTTTTCTGAATATATCAACTGAAATAACTTAATCATTATTGCAAATCCTTTTAAGCCAAATTGTGCTTCTATCAATTCCATGTTTTTATCCATATAACAATCTAATGGAAAATAATCTATTCCTGTTTTCATTGATACCATTCCTTTCTCCACACCTAATCAACCTCACCACTATGAAACGGATTAGGCACAGAATTTTATCCACATCTAGCCAACCCCATCATTATGAAACGGACTAAACACAGATTTTGTTGCATCCACATCTAGCCAACCCCATCATTATGAAACGGACTAAACACAGATTTTGTTGCATCCACATCTAGCCAACCCCATCATCATGAAACGGACTAAACACAGATTTTGTTGCGTCCACATCTAGCCAACCCCATCACCATGAAACGGACTAGACACAGATTATACTATGTCGACATTTTTTGTTTCTTTTATCATCTCATTCTAAAAGTCTAAAAAAGTATCAATATAAATTGACAAGTAGTATCTTTTTTATTAAAATAACAATAATCAATTTTGTTATTTTCAATTTTTTCAAAATTGGCTGTCTTCTCAGACAGCCTTCTTTATTTTATTACATAATATCATCATTTTTTAAAATATAGCTTTTAATTTTCCTTTCTGATTTTGTTTTTGCACTTTAACACTATTTTGATAATACCTTTTTATCTCATTCAAATCTACTAATTTACGCCTACCATCTTGTTTATATGAAATTTTTCCTTCTTTTACCAGCTGTCTAATACGCCATTGTGTAATGGCAGTTCCTTCATCTTGTTGTTTTAATGCTTCTGCTGCTCTCTGAATACTTCTCCATTGCGGAGAACTACTCTCCTTTACTACCTCCAACTGCTTTTGTTTTTTACACATACTTTTTTTAATGGAATATGTTGGAACTTCTCCTTGTTTTACTTCCAACAAAAACTCCTCTAAATTCTCTAACACTTCTCCATTAATACGAATGATTACATCATTTTGGGATACGACATCAATGCTAATATTTTGCATTAGCATAACCCCCTTATTTTTCAAAGCCGTCCTACTGACTTTTTTATTTTATTATTATACTTTTATTACACCGCTTGGACACAAATTTCTGAATATATTGCTTTTTCTGCCATTTTTTCCTATACTTTTTTTATCAGCAACCGCCATTGCTGAAATTTATAAAGAAAGGGATATTTTTTATGAAATTAAATCTTGATTGCTGTCGAGATATACTTCTTACGATAGAAGCTCAAACAGAACGTATGGATATGCAATTATATGACTTTTTAAAATTGCTACCCCAATATTCTGAACTTGAAATTGAATATTGTCTTGAAAAATTATATGAAGCTGATTATATTCATTTAACTTGTGAGCCTTTTTCTAATAGTTCATCGGAATTAATTATTATCTCTATTGAAGATTTAACTTTTCAAGGACATGAATTTCTTGAGAATATTCGCTCTAAAAATGTTTGGGACAAAACAAAAAACATATGTGGAAATATTGGTTCATTTTCTCTTGATGTTATAAAGACTGTTGCAACTGATATTATTACAAATCTAATTAGTCAGCATCTAAACATTTAATTTTTTATTCTTAACAAATCTTTTAATAAATTTGTTCCAGCATAGATTGTATATTCTTTCATTTGCTTTTTATCTGGTATTTGCAATCTATGCTCTATCATATAAGCTACCAAACCCATAAATTTGCATTTATAGTCCCACCATTTTACTAAAGTAATTATCAATACTATTTTTTGAATTACATCTAAAAATGTTTCCATAGTATAACCTCTCTAAACTTTAGGTAGTAACTGCTTTTCTTACATAAATTTAAGTAACTTGTAGTGATTGTTTTACTGTTTCAATAGATTACTCTATTTTTTTTATTACACCGCTTGAACACAAATTTCTAAATATATTGCTTTTTCTGCCATTTTCTCCTATACTTTTCTTATCAGCAACTGCCATTGCTGAAATTTTGAGAGAAAGGAGAATTTTACATGGAAAAACCATCATTATCAGACTGTGAAAAATTTGCTATAGAGTTAACAAAAATCCTTTTAGCAAATTCTGAAACCAGTTCTTCTATTGATATATGCAATTTAAAGTCTGTTGAATTAATAAATGACTTTATCTCTGTATTATCAAAAAAATTTCATAATATTTCTATAAAAAACAATACAATAGAAATTTTAAAAATACTTTGCAAAAATGAAAAAACTTCTTCATCTTTTAGTTTTGAAAATTCTGCAAGCATTGAAGCATTTCTATCATTTATAGAAAAATTAAACACTTCTTTGAAATGATAAATAAAAACCTTATAGAATGACAGTATAATTTATTTCTGTCATTCTTATTTCTTATCATTTTCCTTTTTTCACCAATGATAAAACAATTTTGTTTCTCTACATTTCTGCAGTAAATAAGCAACTGAAAATGTAAGAACTGCTAATTTAATACCATTTGATTTTTGTGATACTTCTGATATCCTCTCTATCTGCTTCCACATAATATTTTCTATTTTTTCATTATTTATTATCATAAATTCCTCCTAGACTGTAGGTAGTAGCTGTTTTTCTTGCATAAATTTAAGTAACTTGTAGTGATTGTTTTACTGTTTCAATAGATTACTCTATTTTTTTTATTACACCGCTTGAACACAAATTTCTAAATATATTGCTTTTTCTGCCATTTTCTCCTATACTTTTCTTATCAGCAACTGCCATTGCTGAAATTTTCAAGGGGAAGGAGGCTAATATTATGTATCAACCTCAAAAAACACTTTCTATACATGGATTTTGTAAACACTTATCTAAACAACTAACTGCATTAGCAACTTATAATCAAATATCAACTATTGGCGATGAAAATAATTATGCTTTACTAGTAGGTTTTGACTGCAAGTGTTCAGATAAATGTAATATAGAAGATATACAAAACGATTGCCCATTGTATGAAATTGCAGATGCAAGAGAATTTTGGTAAACATTCATTTTAATTTCTTTTTGCATCTAGCTTCAGCATCACTAGAACCTATAATGTTTAAATCTAAACCTGTGATTGTCTGGAGCTTTTTTCTAATAATATTAAAATGAAATTTACTTGTATTTTTTTGCTTTATCATTTCAATACACTTCGGTCGATACTCACAATACTTACAAGCAAAAAACATACCTATATCATTCTTAAACAATATACTTTGTAAAACTCTAGTAATACAAATAATATCTTTTTTGTTTAAATTCATATCAGACCTCCTAAGTAACTTGTAGTGATTGTTTTTCTGTTTCAATAGATTACTCTATTTTTTTATTACACCGCTTGAACACAAATTTCTAAATATATTGCTTTTTCTGCCATTTTCTCCTATACTTTTCTTATCAGCAACTGCCATTGCTGAAATTTTGAGAGAAAGGAGAATTTTACATGGAAAAACCATCATTATCAGACTGTGAAAAATTTGCTATAGAGTTATCAAAAATCCTTTTAGCAAATTCTGAAACCAGTTCTTCTATTGATATATGCAATTTAAAGTCTGTTGAATTAATAAATGACTTTATCTCTGTATTATCAAAAAAATTTCATAATATTTCTATAAAAAACAATACAATAGAAATTTTAAAAATACTTTGCAAAAATGAAAAAACTTCTTCATCTTTTAGTTTTGAAAATTCTGCAAGCATTGAAGCATTTCTATCATTTATAGAAAAATTAAACACTTCTTTGAAATGATAAATAAAAACCTTATAGAATGACAGTATAATTTATTTCTGTCATTCTTATTTCTTATTATTTTCCTTTTTTTACCAATGATGAAACAATTTTGTTTCTCTACATTTCTGCAGTAAATAAGCAACTGAAAATGTAAGAACTGCTAATTTAATACCATTTGATTTTTGTGATACTTCTGATATTCTCTCTATCTGCTTCCACATAATATTTTCTATTTTTTCATCATTTATTATCATAAATTCCTCCTAAACTGTAGATAGTAGCTGTTTTTCTTGTTCTTTATTTTCTGAATAATCAAACAATTCTTCAAGTGGCATTGAAATATTTAATATTTCTTTAATTTTTTTTGCTTCTGGTAATAACAATGTTGCTTTTCCATTTAATTTTAATGATAAAGTTCCTAATGTGATACCTAATTGTTTTGCTAATTCTGTTTTTGTAATATGTTTTCTTGCTAATTCCGCTTCTAGATTATAATACATATAAGTTCCCTCCTTTTCGTATTTTCATAAATTACAATTTCATTATAAACTAAATTTCGTTAAAGTCAATTATTTTTTTTGATTTTTCATAAATTTATGAATTCTAAACATATATATTTTTGATTTTTCATAAATAATTATTGATTTTTTAACAATGTTATGCTATATTAAAAAATATGGAGGTTAATGGTATGGAACAATTAGAAAAGGATTTAAAGGATTTAATATTAAGTCGCTATAAGAGTATCAGAGAATTTACAACAGCAATTAATTTACCATATTCTACTGTTGACAGTGTTTTAAAAAGAGGAGTTAACAAAGCAGGCATTAATACCATCATTACAATTTGTAAAGCCTTAAAAATTGATACTGAAAAACTTGCTGATGGAGTAATTGAAGATGCGAAAATACATTCTATTACTCCTGACGTAAAAGAACTGTTACATTATTATAATTTATTAAATGAATTTGGAAAAACAGAAGCAATAAAACGTATAGAAGAATTAACACACATTGATAAATATGTGTCTTATTCAATATAATCAAAGGAGATGAAAATACAATGAAATGGTACAAGTATTGGAAGGTCTATATAGGGATTGGTATTTTCTTTACTTTATCCGTTTTATGTGGTGCTATTCCCAACATCATTTTTGCAATATTATTTCTTTATTTAGGAATTACGCAAAGAAAAAAGGCTTATTCTGATACGGAATATATAGAGGAAATAGAACGTCGAAAACAAGAAAAGGCATTAGCAAAAATTCCTCATCAAGAAAGATACAAAGATTGTAAGAATATACACACAAAAATTGTTGGTGTTACATTTAAAAATGATGATGGTTCTTCCAGACAGGATTATTTATGTCATTTGCATAATGGAGAAGAATTATTTTTAAAAGAATATATATATGAAGAAAGTCCAGCATTTCATGTTTGTAATAAACGTGGAAAATGTTTAGGAAATTTAGCAGAAGATATTGCACAAAAAATAAAGGCAAAATATGACGAAAAAGAAAAAATTGTATTTGTAGAAGAAGTAGATAGCTTTGACAGAAATGAACTATATGACAGAAAAAGAGAAGAAGAAGATTATATTTATTACTGCAAAATTGTAATTTACTTCAAATAAAAAAATGCCCTTGTGTTGGAAGCACAAGGGACATGAAATAAGGTGAGTGCTATTGTTATAACACCCAGTTTTTTTTATGCAAGGTTATTATAACATAGTACCTCTTATTTTACAAGTTTTTTGAAAAAATAAGGAGGTTTTTTTTTATGTTAAATTTTGATTATTATTACAGTAACCCTAAACAAAACTACTATTTTAGTTTTAACACACTATTTTCTGACGCATTTAAGCCACTTTCTGTAGAAGCAAAAGCACTTTATGCCCTTATGTTAGAGCGTTCTAATCTTTCCAATAAAAACAACTGGCTTGACAGTGAAAACAAAGTATACATTATTTTTACAGCAAAACACGTTATGGATTATTTTCAGTGTAGCGAACGTACAGCATTAAAGTTATTAAAAGAGTTAGACGAATTTGGTTTGATTGAAAGGCATCGCACAAAAATAGGACAGCCTTACATAATTTATGTAAAACTATATCATATTACAAATGATACTATTTGTGATGCACAACCTAATATTTCAGAAAAGGAAACAGACAAAATACAATCAACAAATTTTGATTTACTAGAAAAGCCAGAACGTTCAAAATGTGCAAACACACAAGAGTTTATAAACAAAAAAATAGCTTATCAAAAAGCATTAGAAAAAATGCAAAAAGAAGCATCTGAAAATATGCCTATTAAACCACCTGTAAAAAATGATGTTTCTACCTGCAAAAATTGCAGTTATCACCTGCAAAATATGCAGTCAAGTAACATTAATTCTAGTAACATAAATTCTAATATATATTATAATCCATATCTATCTTATCATTATAATTCATCTAATAAACAGATTGATGTGATAGATGAGGAACAAACACAAAAAACAACAGAATTTATAAAACGAAATATTGAATATAATGCTTTAACGAAAAATAAGGGTATAAACATAGAGGAATTAGACAACATTGTTGACATTATGACAGAAGTTATGACAAGCAAAAAGCCTACCATACGTATTGCAGGGGAAGAACGTTCTATTACTGTTGTAAAAAGTGTATATTCAAAATTAAATCTATTTCATATACAATATGTACTGGAATGTTTGTCTAAAAATACCACAAAAATAAACAATATTGTGGCTTATATTCGTACTGCGTTATATAGAGCAAAACAAACGCTAGATTTATACTATACGAATTTAGTGCATCACAATATGACTTACAACTAAAATAAAAATCCCCAGCACCACCAATGCTAAGGGATTTTATAAAAGATATTACATAATGAATTTCAATTCACATTTATTATATCAAAGCCGTCCTACACTTTCAAGTTTTTTACTAGAAAGGATTGATATAATATGGCTACTATCAGAAAAAGAGGAAATTCTTATCAAATTAGAGTTTATTGCGGTACAGATATATATGGTAAATCAATCGTACAATCTATGACTTGGAAACCTGACAGCAATATGACAGAAAGACAAATACAAAAAGAGTTAAACAAAATTGCTGTACATTTTGAAGAAAAAGCAAAAAAGGGTATTACTATAAAAAGTGATAGCAAAATAAAATTATGTGATTTTTGTGATATTTATTTAGATATGCAGCAAAAAAAGCTTTCCCCTATTACTTATTACAATTATACAAAAGTAATACAAAATTATATTGTTCCTGCTTTAGGGCATCTCAAACTAAATGACATAACACCTTTACATATACAAAAATTTGTAAATGCTCTCTCGGAACACAAATCTATTTACAATATAAAAATGAAATATTTATCCCCTGCTACTATAAAAGTTTATTATATTGTATTACAATCTATATTCAAATTTGCTTGCAAAATGGGTATATTAGAATTTAATCCTACTTCATTGAATTATATTGATATTTCCAAAACACCACCAACACACACTGATATATTAGATGAAAATGGTATTTCTGTATTATTGAACTATGTAGAAAAAGAGCCTTTTGAATATAAAGTATTAATTCATATTGCTTTATGCACAGGTTGCAGACGTGCAGAATTAGCTGCTTTGCAATGGAGTGATATATTGTGGGATAAAAAACAAATTGTTATTTCAAAATCAGTATATCAAATTAATGGTAAAAAAGGAATAAAATCCCCTAAAACAGTTAGCAGTAATCGTACCATTGCTATACCTGATTATATGCTTCAACTTCTTAGGCAATATAAAAAATATCAGCTAGAACAACAACTTCTTACGCAAATACCAAATCAATACAATATGCTTTTTACGGACAAATATGGAGATTATTTACCTCCTGTAGCAATAACAAACTGGTTTCAACATTTTTTGAAAAAAAACAATTTAAAACATATTAAATTTCATAGTTTAAGGCACACCTCTGCTTCACTATTACTATGTAATGGAACCAATATAAAAACTGTATCAAATCGTTTGGGACATACTAATTTATCTACTACAAATAGATATTTACACTCATTAGCTGAAGCAGATACTATTGCTGCTAAAACATTAGAACACAAATTAAATTTTAACAAAATAGGACAAAAATGGGACAGAAATGCTTAAATGCCATACAAGCTACAAACAAAAAAGTGCTACAAGCATTGTAATATCAACACTTTTAGCACTTTTTTCTATTAAAAAATATTTGTTACCATTTTGTCAAATTATTTCAATACAAAAGATTGACAGTCAGTACACTGGTCCATTGTTGGATTTGTTTCATGAGTGCCTACTTGGATACTTTTTAAAGAACAATAATCTTTTGAGCCACAGTGATATTTACAGTTTGTTACACTACATCTAATACATTCGTTTGCAGTTTGCATAATGAATTCCTCCTAAAATATAAATCATATTTGTTACAAAAATAGTATGACCAAAAATAAAAAATATATCAATATTTTTCTTTTCAAACATTGGTAATATCTGCTATACTAATGTCATAACAAATATCAAAATAAATATAAGGAGAATTTTTATGAGAATAAAAAAAGAAAATACAATGTGCATTATTATTGACGACCAGGAAAAACTAATTCCTAGTATATTAGAAAAAGAGCAACTTTTAGAAAATACTAAAAAACTTTGTACTGGTTTATTAGCATTAAATGTACCTTGTATTGCAACAGAACATTACAAAAAAGGACTAGGCGAAACAATGCCTTTATTAAAACAAGCATTAAAAATGCCAGAAATTACTAAAGCATATGATAAAATTACATTTAGTGCTTACGAAAATGAACAAATCAAACATTTTATTACACATTCTGGCAAAAAAAATATTATAATATGTGGTGCAGAAGCTCATATTTGTGTATTACAAACAACAATTGACTTACAAAATGCTGGCTATCAAGTAATATTAGTAGAAGACTGTATTGGTTCTCGTACACAAATCAACAAAGATGGTGCTGTAAAAAGAGCAATGCAAGAAGGTGCTATTATAAGCACATATGAAGCAATATTATTTGAATTAGTAAGAGTAGCTGGAACATCTGAATTTAAACAAATATTAAATATTATAAAATAATTTAAAAAAGAGAGTATTTTTATTATTTATACGAAATACTCTCTTTTCATATTTACAGTATTATAATTCTATTTCTTCCTTTGTTAAAAAAATGTTACTGATATATCTAATTCTTTATACTAAAAATAGAAGATATATTATATCCTATTTTTTGTAAAATTTTTATTCCATCTAAGCCTTTATAGTTATGATTGTATTCAGTTTGTAATATTTTTTCATTTTTTCTGTAATAATGTATTATTTGAGCAACATAAAATGGTCGGTTTAGATTGATTTCAACATTATTTTCTTGAAAAACTGCGGGAAAACCACTATTCAATAAAAAATGCTCCTTTATTGGAAAATAAACACACAATGTTTTTTTCGGAAAAGAGTTATTCACTATAAACAAATAAGGAAAATGAATATAATCATAGTGACTATATCGAAAAAGCTATTTATATTCTATAGTGTTAACTACTATTTTTCTAAATCTCCGCATAATATATTCCTCTTAATAACTTTTTTGTTCATAATATATAATCATAAACTGACCTTTTATGGATATATAGCTTTAAAAAGAAAGTTCTATTTTTTGAATTAACTTTTCTATTGCCTCATCTAAAAATGAAACGTCTTTTTGTTCTATATTTCCAGCATCACAAAGCATTGCAATATCTGGCTGTATTGGGAGTTGTGCCAACACATCAATATTCATTTCATCAGCAACTTGTTGCAATTTGCTCTCTCCAAAAGGATACAATTTTTTACCGCAATCATCACAAATCATATAGCTCATATTTTCAATAATACCACAAATCGGAATAGACATTTTTTCTGCCATATGATAGGATTTTTTTACAATTAAGGAAACTAAATCTTGTGGTGTTGTTACAATCACTACACCATCTACGGGAATACTTTGAAATACTGTCAAAGGCACATCTCCTGTACCTGGTGGCATATCAATAAGCAAAACATCTAACTCTCCCCAAGCTACATCTGTCCAAAACTGTTTTACTGCATTACCAATTACAGGGCCTCTCCATACTACAGGGTCATCTTCTTGTTCTAATATTAAATTTGCAGACATAATAGAAATACCATTTTTTGTTTTTACTACATCAATACCATTTCCATTACCTACTGCTTTTTGATGTACGCCAAAAGCTTTTGGTATAGATGGGCCTGTAATATCTCCGTCTAATATTCCTACACGATACCCTTTTTTACAAAGTGCTACCGCTATGCAAGATGTCATAGAAGACTTTCCGACGCCGCCTTTTCCACTCATAATAGCAATTACTTTTTTAATATGACTTTGTACATTTGGCATTTCTATAAAATCTGTTTTTCTTTCTGTACAGTCACTTTTACAGCTAGCACATTGTGACTTGTCACAGTTGTTACTCATTTTTTTCCATCTCCATTCTTATTCTGCCGCTGGTGTAAATAAATCTAATGTAACATGAATTGTAAAATTAGAGTCAAATGCAGCTAAACCATAATGTGTTAATTCCGGATTTAACAAATTTGTTCTTGTGCCTGCTTCCATCATAAGTTGATGATATGCACTGATTGCATCTTCACCTTCTATTTTTACAACACTTTCTCCTGCCATAGTGTATTTTACACCCCCTGCTGTCATTCTGTCAAATGGATTTTGACCGTTTGGATTAGTATAACCCACATAATTATTTTTGCTCATATCCCAGCTATGATAGTATGCTACATTTGCTGCGGTATCATCACTTGTTAATGAAACAGCACCTTCTTGCACACGGGCACTATTTATAATATCAATCAATTCTGTTTTAAAATTATCTAAAAACTGTTGAGAATAACGCAACTGTAACTGTTGTTTATAATCAGAAGTACGTACTAAAATGCCCTCTGCTTTATAATCTTTATTCAACAATACAAATGTATCTCTTCCATCATCTTTTAATTCTGCTCTAAAATTTTTTAAATCCAAATATCTTACATTTGTAATATCATTTGCGTCCATTTTTCCCGTAACGCCTTTATACTGAAATGTCATATCATTTGTAAATATTTCTGCTATTTTATTTTCTTTTATAGAAACCATAAAAAAATGTTTATAATCATTTATATAGACGTATCTTTCTAAAGAATAACTATTTTGGTCAATACGGCTAGGTTCTCCCCAATCTGATTTTAATTTTGAAACACTTTGTCCAATAGCAATCGTTTTACCATTTATTATTATGCCATCTGATTGATTTTGTGATGTTGTATTTTGTTCTGTTTGTTCTGTTGGTTTCGTTGTAGCTGGTTGCTCTGTTTTTGGCGTTTGTTCTGCTGGTTTCGTTGTAGCTGGTTGCTCTGTTTTTGGCGTTTGTTCTGCTGGTTTCGTTGTAGCTGGTTGCTCTGTTTTTGGCGTTTGTTCTGTTGGTTTCGCTGTAGCTGGTTGCTCTGTTTTCGGTGTTTGTTTTGCTGGTGCGTCATTTGATATTGTATTTTCATAAATTGTTGTAAATGCTACAACAGCTTCTTCTACTGTAACATCTTTAAATGGATAAAAATATCCTTCAAATCCATTCATAATACCAGCCATTTGTATTTTTTTAATATAAGGCAAAACACTTTTATCTAGCTGAGCAACATCTTTAAATTTTATTTCTGCATTTTTTTCTTTTAATTCTACATTACTTTTTTCCAATGTTTTTACAAGCATAATTGCCATTTGTTCTCTTGTAATAGCACTCTCTGGCTCAAAAATATGCTCTTGTTTTCCGCTAATAATACCCATAGCATACGCAAATACAACTTCTGGCTGATTAGTATCCCAAAAAGGATTATGTATATTATCAATATTTATTCTTTCTCCTGTTACTTTTTGATAAAACTGTATAGCCATTTTTGTAAATTCTTGTCGTGTCATATTTTCTGTGCCATGTAAAAGTAATTCTTGTGGTATCAATTCCAACTGATAAGCCTTTTCCATACTAGAAACAGCCCAATCACTTGCTTTTATTTGTGGCGTTGCAAAGGCAGTTGTTGTGATAGAAACAGTCATCGCTGTCGCTATACCCATTTTTAAAAACCATTTCATACAACATTTCCTTTCTTTGTATTTTAAATTTTTATTGCTACTTGTTACAAAAATATGTACAATTTATGAATAGTATACCATATTTTATAAATTTTTCAATACATATATTTTTATAAATTTTGTCATTTCTTTTATTTCCATAACAATACTATTCAAAAAATTTTGTAAAAATTCTGTTACAATTTTTATAAAAAACAACACAGAAAGGCTGCCGATAATACGGACAGCCCCTTTTTGCTTTTTATTATAATTGTCAAATTTTGTATTTTTTCTATTTTTTGTACTTTACTTCATTATAGATATACTTACAGATTATAAAAATATAATTGCCAAAAATTACGCTAAAACACCTGCTAATTCATTTACAGCCTGTTCTGCATCGCTTCCTTCTGCTGTAATAACTGCTAATTTTCCTTCTATCATGCCTAAGGCAATTGTTCCCATAATACTTTTTGCATTGATTTTTTTGTTATCAATCATGACTTGTATTCTACAATCATATTTACTTGCTGTTTGTACAAAAAAAGCTGCTTGTCTTGCATCTAAGGAACTATTGATAATTACCTTTTTTTCTGCCACGCAAAATCACCTTTATCCTTTCTCAACTGTTCAGCAATATTGCTGATTTTTTTTAAACGATGGTTTATTCCTGATTTTCCTATAGGCGGAGCCATCAAAAACCCTAATTCTTTTAAACTTGCTTCTGGATACTGCAATCGTAACTCTGCTGTCTTTAAAAGAGCTTCTGGCAAATATTTCCACTCTTTATGCTTTTGAATATATTGTATATCTTCTATTTGTTTAATAGCTGCCGTAACTGTTTTATTCAAATTAGCTGTTTCACAATTTACTTTTCTGTTTATGCTGTTACGCATATCTTTCCATACACGTACATCTTCCATTTTCAGCAAAGCAGTATGTGCCTGTATAATATTGAGTATATCTGCAATTTGTTCGCCTTCTTTTAGATATACTACATAATACTGCTTTCTATATATCATTTTTGCATCTAAATGAAATGTGTGAAGTATGTTTTGTATATACTGTGCTTGTTTGACATCTCCATGTACAAATTCTAAATGATAATTTTTTTCAGGGTCATTCACAGAGCCTGCTGCCAAAAAAGCACCTCTAATATAAGCTCTGCGGCAGCAAATGCTGTGTATCACAGGCATATAACATTGATTAGATATTTTTTTGTTTTCTTCTGACAATATGCCTGTTGCTGTCAATATTTTTTCTATGTCTGTTGTTTTTGTTATTGTCAGTATATATATGATATTTCCGTGATAGTGCTGATTTTTTCTAACAGTTACATTACACCTTATTTTAAAAGTTTTTTCAATTAATGTAAAGTATTTTTTAGCAACGAAAAAATTTTCTGTTTGCAATTTTAAACAAAATTTCTTTCTGAAACACCCTATATATGCACACATATTTATAATACCTGCTATTTCTGCAATATTGCAATGGCGTGCATTTCCAAATCTTTGTGCAATTTCTTGTTTAACATTATATGAAAATGACAAACTTTTTCCTCCTAAAATTTTTTATGTCTAACATCTTTTTCTATATCATTATGTTTTAACAATATAGTATGATTTTTTCCATATAACTTTTTATATAAAGCATTTGCAAGTGTAACAGAACGATGCTTTCCTCCCGTACAACCTATACTAATAATCAACTGGTTTTTACCCTCTTTAATATATTGTGGTATTAAAAACTCTAACATGTCTGTCAACTTTTGCAAAAAAACATTACTTTCTTCAAAATTCATTACATAATCATAAACAGGTGCATCATTTCCTGTCAATTCCTTCAGTTCTTGTATATAAAATGGGTTTGGTAAAAAACGAACATCAAACACTAAGTCACTGTCTACAGGAATACCATATTTAAATCCAAATGAACATACTGTAATAATAAGACTTTCGAATTTTTGATTTTCTAAAAATATTTTATTGATTTGTTCTTTTAATTCTCTTGTCAATATATGGCTTGTTTCAATAATATAAGTTGCTTTCTTTTTTACTTCTTCCAACATTTGTCTTTCTTTTATAATACCTTCTGCAATAGAGCCCCCCTTTGAAAGTGGGTGACTTCTTCTGGACTCTTTATATCTTTTTATCAATGTTTTTTCAGAAGCATCTAAAAACAATATTTCATAATCATAGCCAAATACTTGTAGCTCAGAAAGCACAGAAAACAAATCAGAAAATAATTTTCCTCCTCTTATATCAATTCCCATAGCAACCTTATCTATTTCTCCACCTTGTTCATAGCAAAGTTCTGCAAATTTTGGTAGCAATGCAGGAGGTAAATTGTCTACACAAAAAAAGTTAATATCTTCTAAAAATCTCAATACAGTAGATTTTCCTGCTCCAGACATTCCTGTTACAATGACAAATCTCATATTATTTCACCTCACATCGTTATTCTTCTCCAATCACTTTTACTTCTGTTTCTAATAATACACCAAATTTTTCAAATACTGTTTTTTGGCAATGCTTTATCAATTCCATTACTTCTGCACAAGTAGCATTTCCTCTATTGATTACAAATCCTCCATGTTTTTCAGAAACTTGTGCATCTCCTATACGATACCCTTTCAATCCTGCATCAGAAATCAATTTTCCTGCAAAATATCCTTCAGGACGTTTAAATGTACTCCCTGCACTAGCAAAATTTAAAGGTTGTTTCTGTCTTCTTTGTTCTGCTAGTTCTGTCATTCTATTTTCTATAGCATCATGTTCTCCTTTTTGTAGCTGAAGCACTGCACTTAGTACAATATATCCTTTTTCTGGTATAATACTATGTCTATATGCGAAATCTAATTCATTTACAGCAAGCGTTTTACATTCTAATTCTTTTGTTAACACCTCCACTTCTAATACAATATCTTTCATTTCTCCTCCATAAGCACCTGCATTCATACAAACTGCACCACCTAAAGAGCCAGGAATACCAGAGGCAAATTCAAATCCTTTTAAATGATGCTGTAATGCTACTGCACCTATAGCACTTAATAAAGCACCTGCTTGTGCTTTTATTTTTTGTCCTTCTACAGAAATATGGTTCATATCTTTTGCTATCTGTATTACAATGCCTCTAATGCCTTTATCTCTTACAAGCAAATTACTACCATTTCCTACAATGTTAACTGCTACATTATGCTTTTCTGCAACAGCAATGATTTTTTTTATTTCCTCTGCATTATGAGGAGAAATATAAATATCTGCTGCTCCTCCTATACGAAAAGAAGTATGATTTGCCATGCTTTCACATTGCAATACATTTTGTTGCTTTAAAACACTTTTTAATTCTTCTATTACATTCAAATTATTCTCCTCTTTCTTTTAAGCGTCTTCTAAGCCAAAACTTTGGCTAATTCTTTGGCTTAATACTTCTGCTGCATTATATCCCATGCGTTTCTGTCTTTGGTTAATTGCCGCAGACTCACATATTACTGCCACATTTCTACCTGGACGTACTGGAATAGAATTACAAACTATTTTATTGCCAAGTATGTCAATATATTCCTCTCCTAATCCTAATCTATCATAATCTTTTTCACTATCCCACATTTCCAAACGTATTACAAGGTCTATACTTTGGGAAATTTTTACAGAACTAACACCAAATAATTCTTTTACATCTATAATGCCTATTCCCCTCAATTCTATAAAATATCGTATCAATTCGGGACTTGTACCAATCAACATATCATGTGATATTTTTTTGATTTCAACAGCATCATCAGCAACTAATCTATGTCCTCTTTTAATGAGTTCTAATGCGGTTTCACTTTTGCCTATACCACTCTCTCCTATTATCAATATGCCTTCTCCATAAATATCTACCAAAACGCCGTGCATAGTAATACGTTCTGCTAGTTGTTCTGTAAGCCAACGTATACATTCTGCCATAAATATGCTTGTGCCTAATTCTGTTTTTAACAAAGGTACTTTATATTTTTCTGCAAATTCTATCATCTCTGGAAAAGGTGTCAAATCTCTACATATTACAACACTTGCTACAGAAAAAGAAAAAAACTTTTGTAATATCTCTTTTCTTTGTTCTGCATCTAAATGACTCAAATAACTATGTTCTACCTTACCAAATATTTGCAGTCTATCATTGTCAAAATGTTCATAAAATCCTGTTAACTGCAATGCTGGACGGTTTACATCACTTTTTGTTAATATTTTGTCCTCTAAATTGACTGATGGTACTAAATTAGTTAAATGGAATTCTTCAGCCAATTTATTTATTTTTACTGAATACATTTTCATACCCTCCATTATAATGATTACACTTTATCATACATGATTACAACTATGTTTGCAACTTTATAACAAAATAAAATTATATTCTAAAAAAACGATAAACACTTTCCGCTGATTGTATTGTCATTTGTGGTATTTGTAAAATTTGTTCTACTTCTGCATTTGCTATTGCTTCTATATTACCGAAATGTTCCATAAGAGCTTTTTTTCTTGCCTTTCCAATATTGGGTATATCATCTAATACAGAATGTACTGTCTTTTTTTCTCTCAATTTTCTATGATATTCTATGGCAAAACGATGTACTTCATCTTGTATTCTTGTTAACAATTTAAATCCTTCTGTATGGGTATCTATTAAAATCTCCTGTCCTTTAAAAATCATACCTCTTGTTCTATGTTTGTCATCTTTTACCATACCACATACTGCTATATCTATATCAAATTGTTTTAATACTTCTTCTGCTGCCTGCACTTGTAAACTGCCTCCGTCCATCAATATCAAATCTGGCAGTCTAGCAAAATTTTCTTTTTTTGCTTGCTCTTTTTCTTTTACAGCATGGTTCATTCTTCTTGTTATCATTTCTTTCATACTTGCAAAGTCATTTGCTCCTATTACTGTTTTTATTTTAAATTTTCTATAATCACTATATTTTGCTTTTCCATTTTCAAACACTACCATAGCTCCCACAGACTCAAATCCTTGTGTATTCGAAATATCATATGCTTCTACTCTTTCTAATTTATATTGCAGTCCTAAAGCATTTTGTATTTCTTGCATAGCACCTACTGTTCTATTTTGTTCTCTTTTTATTCTTTCTCCTGACTGCTCAAATGAAATCATAGCATTTTTCCATGCTAAATCTATTAGTTTTCGTTTTTCGCCTTTTTTTGGTATTGTAAATATTACTTTATTTCCCCTTTTTTCTGTTAAAAACTGTTCTAATAACAGCTTTTCTTCTGGCACTAACTCCTCTTGCAATATTATCTCTTTTGGTATAAATGCTGTACCACTATAAAATTGTTTTATAAACTCTGTCATTACTTCACTTCTTGTTCTATTTTCAACAGAATGTAAATGATACTGTTCTCTGCCTGTCATTTTTCCTCCTCTTATAAAAAACATTTGTGCCAGACCTTGCTCATTTGCTCTCACAAAAGCTGCTACGTCACAATCTCCCAGCACTGTATTCGTTATTTTCTGTTTTTCACTAATATTTTTTATGCTTATCAATTTATCTCTCAATATGGCAGCTTTTTCAAATTCCATATGCTCAGATGCTTCACACATTTCTTTTTCTATTCTTTTTATAATTGTTTCATGTTTTCCATTTATAAATTGTTCTATTTCTATTATCATTTTTTGATACTCTTGTTGTGTAATTTTATTATCGCAAGGAGCACAGCATTGTCCAATATGATAATTTAAACAAGGTCTTTCTTTTGCTATATCTTTTGGCAAGTTTTTTTTACATTTTCTAATAGGCCACAATTTCTGTATGGTATCAATAGTTTGTTTTATAGCAAAACCATCTGTAATAGGACCAAAATATTTCGCTTTATCTTTTTCAACACTTCTCGTAATAAACACACGAGGATATGCTTCATTTGTAATTTTAATATAAGGGTATGTTTTTCCATCTTTTAAAAGTATATTATAAAATGGTTTATGTTTTTTTATCAAATTACACTCTAAAAGTAATGCTTCTAATTCATTATCTGTTATAATATATTCAAATTCTTTAATATGCTGTACCATTGTTTGTACTTTTGGTGCATGGTTTTTATTATTTTGAAAATATTGTCTGACACGATTTTTTAAATTGATTGCTTTTCCCACATATATAATTTGTTCTTTTTCATCTTTCATTAAATACACACCTGGTTTTTGAGGAACTTTTTTCAATTCTTGTTCTATATCAAACATTTTTTACACTCCTTAAAAATTTTTTAAGTATTTCAGAATAACATGACGAAAAATTATTTTTCCGTTATAATATAAAGAATATCACAAAATTTTAACAAACGAAAGGATAGTATACATGAAAAAAAAAGTACAGAAAAAAATCCCCCTTTTCTTTAAAATATTAGGTGCTGCTGGCATACTAGACTGTCTATCTATATCACTTGTTTCAAATTTTAATTTTGGAACACTTTTTCCTGGTGGTATGGGTTGTATATTTCTTATATACGGCTGTTTTTATCAAAAGTTAAACAATTGGGGAAAATCTGGTATTGGTAAAATTTTTATGAAAACAGCAAAAATTGGTTTTTGTTTTTTCTTTATCAGTTTTTTTATCATTACTTCTATTGTAATACTAAATGGTGCAAAAACACCTTATAAAAATGCTGATGCTATTGTTGTACTTGGTGCTGCACTTCATGGCTGGACTGTCAGTCCTGCACTCGCTCAGCGTCTAGACACCGCAAAACAATACTGGGACGAAAATGATGTTTCTTACATTGTTGTTACAGGCTCTCAAGGCCCTCAAGAAGACAGAACAGAAGCAGAAGCTATGAAAGAATATCTTGTAACAAAAGGTGTTCCTGCTGATGTTATACTAATAGAAGATAAAGCTCACAATACAAGACAAAATTTTACTTTTTCTAAACAAATATTAGACGATATTTACCAAAATGAAAATTATACTATTGTTTATGTTACAAATTATTTTCATACATTTCGTGCGGGTCTTCTTGCAGAAAAAGTTGGTTTTCATGCACAAGGTTTAGGTGCTCCTGTTACATTTTATATGCTGCCTAACTACTATATTAGAGAATATTTTTCTGTTATAAAATATTTTTTATTAGACAGTCACACCTAATAAAAAGGGGATATTCCATTTTTTATTAAATCGGAATATCCCTTTTATTATTATATTATCAACCTATACCACCATATATAATACTTAATACAACAACAATTGCAGCTAAAAATACATAAAAATATTTTGCTATCCAGAAAAAAGCATCTTTTAGTGGTTTTTCTCTGCCTGTATTTAATTCTTTTGCAATATTCTCTTTTCCCAATACCCAATAAATCATAATAGCACCTAATACTGCTCCTATAGGTACAACATATATTGTAATCATATCCATCCATTGCCCCATATAAGGCTCATATTCTAAAAATAAACCTACTGCAAATACAACGACTCCTATTAACACAACAGAAAATTTTCTTTTGAAATTTGTTCTACTTTGTACTGCTTCACTACAAACTTCAAACAGATTAATAAGAGAAGTAATTCCTGCAAACAATACAGAGGCAAAGAAAAATGCTCCAAAAAGCTGTCCCATAGGCATTTTTGAAAATATTTTTGGTATCGTAATAAACATAAGAGGAGGGCCAGAAGCTGGGTCCATACCAAAAGCAAATACTGCCGGAATAATAGCAAATCCTGCAAGCATTGCTGCACAAGTATCTAATACTGCTGTCATTGCTGCAGAATGTACTATATTTTCTTTTTTATCCAAATAACTACCATATATTATCATACCAGAGCCTGTAATAGACAATGAAAAAAACGCTTGTCCCATTGCCATAATCCACGTTTCAGGTTTTAATAAATATTCCCATCTTGGAATTAAAAGATATTTATATCCTTCTACTGCACCAGGTAAAAATGCCACTCTTATCGCCAATATGATAAATAAAATATAAAATGCTGGCATCATAATTTTACTTACTTTTTCAATACCTGTAATAATTCCTGTCATTAAAGCAATCACAGCAATCAATATTACAATAATATGCCATGGAACACTACCAAAAGCACCTGTGATTTGTCCAAAATATTCAGACGACTCTACATTTAACATCTCTCCTGTAATAGAACCAAATAAAAAACGCAATACCCACCCAACTATAATAGCATAACCAATAGCAATACCAAGAGAACCAATTAAAGGAATAGCACCTAATATTGCTCCTCCCTTTTTTCCTCTTGTTTTCATAGCGTATTCATAAGAACCTATAGGTCCTGTACCTGTCAAACGTCCAAAGGCAAATTCCCCTGAAAGTCCTACCGCTCCAAAAAGAGCAATAAAAAATATATAAGGCAATAAAAAAGCTGCTCCCCCATATGCCCCTACACGATAAGGAAACATCCATATATTTCCCATACCTACCGCCGAACCAACAGAGGCAAGTACAAAGCCTAATTTGTTTGTAAATGTTGTTTTTGTTACTTCTTTCATTTTTTGCACCTCTACTCCTTTATTATTTTTGCCATAAATTAGAGATAATTATAACAAACACTTTTGTCCTTTAAAGTGTCACACTTTAAAGCGTATAAGTATTGTATTCTTTTTTTAGTATTATCGCAATATCAAAAATAACCTATTTTAGTATAAAAAATTATATCATTTTACTTTTATTTCATCAATTATATTGTAATTTATTATTTTTATTATCTCTTTCACAAAATATAGTGTATCGTGCATTGTATTTTTTGTTACTATTGACCATAATAAAAAATGGCGAAGAATATAAAATTCTTCGTCAAAATTACTATTTCTTTATCAAAAAATTTTTTAATTTTCTTTTTCTTTGTTGTTTTATTACTTTTCTAGCATAACATAATGCTTTTTGTTCTCCCTGCTCTGCTAATATATGCAAAAGTTTCTCTAAAAGTTTTTGTGAAGAAGGATACATCACATGATATGCTTTACTATTTTCATAATAAAGCAAAGGACTTCTTTGTGTATAATTTTCTTTTTGGTATGTTTTACAAGCTGCAATTCTATCTAAAAACATCTCTACTACATAACATACAGGCATTTTCATACCTATAAAAACAGGGTCTTTTTTTCCGCTATAATCTAGCCAATATTCAAAATGATGTTTATTTCTACCTTTATGATGAAGCCATGAACAAGAATACCCTTTTTGCTCTTTTTCTGCATTATTAGGGCTTCTTGTACCTTGATAATATTTTGCACCAACTAAAAATTCTGTAGGAGCATATTTTGATAAATCATGCAGCAATCCCTGACGATACAATCCTACTGAAAAACAATATTTCATAACAATTAATTTATGTTTTGTTATAGTATTAAAATGTTCTATCCATTTCATAAAACCGCTCTCCTTTTTCTATTAGCATACCACATTTTTGCTAATGATTTCAAGCGGCTTACTATCATTACATATATTTTCTCATATGACGCAATGCACTTTTTTCTAAACGTGACACTTGTGCCTGACTAATACCAATTTCTGTACTTACTTCTGTTTGTGTTTTTCCTTGAAAAAATCTAAGATGAACAATTCTCTTTTCTCTTTCTGTCAATCTTTCTATTGCTTCACTCAGAGAAATATTTTCTAGCCAAAGACTATCTCCATTTTTTTCATCACTGACCTGGTCCATTACAAAAAGTGTATCTCCTCCATCATGATATACAGGCTCAAAAAGTGAAATAGGGTCTTGTATGGCATCTAGTGCCATTACAACATTCTCTTTTGGCATACCTAATTCTTTTGCAATTTCTTCAATAGCAGGTTCTTTTGATTTTTCTGCTGTCAATCTTTCTTTTACTTGCAATGCCTTATATGCTGTATCTCTCAACGAGCGACTTACTCTTATAGTATTGTTATCCCTCAAATACCGCCTTACTTCTCCTATAATCATAGGTACTGCATAAGTAGAAAATTTTACTCCTTGTGTTACATCAAAATTATCTATTGCCTTCATAAGCCCTATACAACCTACTTGAAACAAATCGTCCATATATTCTCCTCTATTAGAAAAACGTTGTATTACACTCAAAACCAAACGTAAATTGCCATAAATATATTGTTGTCTTGCTTCTTTATCACCTTGTAATATTTTTTGAAACAATATTTCTTTTTCTTCATTTTTCAAAATGGGCAGTTTTGAAGTATTCACGCCGCATATTTCAACTTTGTTGACCATTTCTCATGCCTCCTCTTATCTCTTCATTAAAAATGATTTCCAGAGAAGGAAATTTTATACCCAACAAAGCCTGCCATAATATAACAGTCATTTCCAAAGTGAATAATATTACAATATTTTATAGTATAAAATGATTACTTTTTTACATACTATACTAACAAATACTTTAAAATACAATTATAAACTACATTTACTATACAATACTTTTACACTCAGGAGGTACATTATTATGCTTATTATGCGTCAATATGATGGTATTATATCAGCCCAAAATGAAAAAAACAGTACTATATTTAAAAAAACAGTTACACACGGAAGTGTACAACAAACTATAAAACAACAAAATGGCAATTTTATTAACTATGATTATGAATTGATACATCATATGGATTTATTATAATACTACAACATAAAAAAGGAGCATTTTTAAAATACTCCTTTTTATACATTCTATAAAACATATTTATTTTTTAGTTTTCTAAACACAACTGATAAAAATCGTATCCATAACTATCAGGAGCAATACCAATGGTATCTAATAGTTCATTTACGCCTTCTTCCATCAATACATGATAAGCATTATGATAAGTATATAATTGTTCTGCTTTTTGTATCATTTCTGTATATATTTCTAATGCTGTTTTCTTTTCTGCTTCATATGTTATTGTTTTATATGCCTCCTGTTTTATCAGCTCTTTTAGCTCTATTAAAGTATGCCCCCATTGTTTTTCTAATGTTTCTAATTCTTTTTTGGCATCTTTACCTAACTGCACCAATTTTGCAAAATCTTCATGTGTTGCTTTTACGCAGCGAATTGTTTTTATTTTACCATCAGCTGTAATATTTTCCACAATAATGCCCCCTTTTAAATTGTTTTTGTACTACTTTAACAATACAAAATTTTCATAAAAAGGTCAACTATTTTTTTATATTATTTTTCTTCTTTCCATTTCATACGAACAATAGCTGTATTATTTGTTTTAAAACAGCTAAAAACAGTAAATCCCATATTTTCATAAAATTTAAGAGCCTTTACATTTTGTTTATTTACATCTACCCACATAACATCATAATTTTCTACAGCAAAAAGCAATAGAGCCTTATCAACACCTAATTTCCAATATTCAGGTTTTATAAAAAACATTTCTATTTTTTTATTTTCTAAAGCAATAAAACCCATTATAGTATCATCTTTTTGTTTGGCAATAATAAGTGTTTGCATATTTTTAATCGCTAGTTTTACCAATGGTCGCAATTTTTCAATATTTTCTTCTTTTAAAAAGGAATGTGTTTTTCTAACAGCATCTTCCCAAATTAAAATTAAATTCTCTACTATTAATTTTTTATTTGCTGTCACTTTTTCTAAAATCATAAGTAATTCCTTTCTTTGCACCGATATAGCAAAACATTGATGTTATAGCATACCTCTCCTTTTTATCATTATATGCTTTGTTTTGATAGCTGTCAAATTATATCATTTTATTCATCTCTTTTTTTAATCTACCTATAATTTTCTTTTCTAATCTTGAGATATAAGACTGAGAAATTCCTAATAAATCTGCGACTTCTTTTTGTGTTTTTTCTGTTGTTTCTGGTAATATGCCAAAACGCATTTCTACAATTTTTCTTTCTCTTTGACTTAGCTTTTCCATTGCCTTTGATAATAAATCTCTATCAACTTCTTCTTCAATATCTTTATAAATTACATCTGCATCTGTCCCCAATATATCAGACAAAAGCAACTCATTTCCTTCCCAATCTACATTTAATGGCTCATCAATAGAAACTTCTGATTTTGTTTTACTATTTCTTCTTAAATACATTAGTATTTCATTTTCTATACAGCGAGAAGCATAGGTAGCTAATTTTATTTTTTTTTCAGGATTAAATGTATTAATTGCTTTTATCAATCCAATTGTTCCAATAGAAATTAAATCTTCTACATTTACACCTGTATTTTCAAATTTTCTAGCTATGTACACTACAAGACGAAGATTTCTTTCTATCAATACAGATTTTACTTTTACATCATCTTCCCCTCCTAACTGCTCTAATAAAATCGCTTCTTCCTCTGTTTTTAATGGTGGAGGAAAAACATCACTTCCCCCTATGTAAAATATACCACCTAACTTTTTACGCCATTTTCTCCAAATACAACCTATATCATATTTTATCTGAAACAATAAAAATTTCATTTTTTTGCCTCCTCGTTTTATGTAAGTATTTCAGGACTCATCAATCCATCATATCCTTCAGAAAAAGAACCGCAATAAATGCCAAGAGAAATATTACTTTTTATATTTCCTTCTATTTCTAGTATTTCTGGTTCAAACACAAGCAAAAGTCCATTCTCTTTTCCTAAACTAGAAAAAGGAACAAAATGCAACGACAACATTTTCTCTTTCTGCAACACATATTCATAAAATTTTTGTTGATTTTGATATTCTTTAAAAAAATAAATTTGTGTTTCTTTTGAAAATAAATTTTTTATGGCAGGAAAGGCTGCTACAATGACATCATTGCCAGAAAAAGGGTCTTTTAAACTATTTCCTGTATCAATAAGCATACGCAATGGTATTTTTATTCCCTTTTGTTTTAATACAACAGCACAATAAGCTCTTCTATTTATAACATTTATTTTTATCCAATTCTCCCCTAATTTTATTACAATGTAAAAAAAACAAATCGTTGCTATCAATATTTTAATAGGAAACTGTTTTGTATTTAATATAAAATAATTTCCTATTGTTGCCATGCCTGTGACAAAAAACAATGCAATCGCCACACCACCTATAGCAAATGCTACAATATTGCCAATCAAAAAATATTGCAACAATACCTTTATTGTTTTTGGAAAAAATACAATTTCTATTCCTATAACAAAAAGTATCATACCTCCAACACCATGACAAAAAAAAGAAAAAACTGGAAAAATCAAAGCTATGCAATATATCAGTGACAAAAAAAGACTACCCAGAAAAATACGTTTATAACAAACTTTATTTTTTTGCAACACAGCAGTTATCCATAATATGAGAAAATCCATACAAAAATTGACTAGAAATACAATGTCACCATAAATTGTTACCTCCACAAAACGCCTCCTTCTTTTCTGTCTTTTAAAGGCTCTATTGTTATTATAGGTAAGTTTGTGCAAGTTTTTTGTCAAATACGCTGTTATTTTACAAAAATTATAGTATAAATATTGACAGCACCACTCAAAAAAAGCCAGCATAAATACTTTTTATTGTTTGCTGACTTTTATAATACAATATATATTATGATTTTATTATTTTTTTGCACAAAAAAAGGAACGGTTTATTTTCCCTTTTCCTCTTTTTGTTTTATTATTCTTTTTGTTAAAATCTTTTTCTTGTTAAAAAATCTGGTATTTTAATTTCAGACTCAAAATCATCTAAATTACCAAATCCTCTTGGTTTATTTTCTTCTACAGCTTGTTGAGGCTGTGGTACTTGTTGTGGTTGTTGTTGCTGTTGTACAGGCTGTGATGACATTCTTTGTTGTGGCATTACACGTCTGCTAGAAAATGATTGTTGCTGTTGTTGAGCAGGTTGTGGCTGTGGTTGTGGTGCTGGTGTTTCCTCATCTTCTAATCCTGTTGCAATTACTGTTACTACAACCTGGTCTGTTAAATCTTCATTAATTGTTGTACCAAAAATGATTTCTGCTTCAGGGTCAAGTGACTCTCTAATCAATTCTGCTGCTTCTTCTGTTTCCAAAAGACCTAAATCACTATCACCACTGAAATTAATAAGTACACTTTTTGCACCTTCTATTGTTGTTTCTAACAATGGACTTTGTATTGCTGCTTTTGCTGCAACCTCTGCTTTATTTTCTCCAGATGCTTGTCCAATACCCATATGAGCAATTCCTTGGTCAGCCATAATAGTACGTACATCTGCAAAGTCCAAATTGATAACACCTGGTTTAGAAATCAAATCTGCAATTCCTTGTACACCTTGTCTTAATACTTCATCTACTTTTTTAAATGCTTCTGTCAATGTCGTTTTCTTATCTATAATGCCCATAAGACGTTGGTTAGGAATAATTACAAGTGTATCTACATTTTTCTTCAATTCCATAATGCCTCTTTCGGCATTCGCCATTCTTTTTTTCCCTTCAAAATTAAAAGGTTTTGTTACAACACCTACTGTTAAAATACCCATTTCTTTCGAAATAGAAGCAATTTTTGGTGCTGCACCTGTTCCAGTACCTCCGCCCATACCAGCAGTAATAAACACCATATCAGCACCTTTTAAAGCTTGTGCTACTTCTTCTTGTGTTTCTTCTGCTGAGCGTTCTCCAATATCAGGATTTCCTCCTGCACCAAGACCTTTTGTTAACTTTTCTCCAATTTGTATTTTAACAGGTGATTTTGAGTCTATCAACTGTTGACTATCTGTATTAACAGAAATAAATTCAACGCCATCTAAACCATCTTCAATCATACGATCTACTGCGTTATTGCCTCCGCCACCGACACCAACTACTTTAATTTGTGCCATGGTATTGCTACGTGGAATATCAAATTCGAGCAAAAAAATCCCCTCCTAGAGTTTCAGAATTACATAGAGTAATTTTTATTATACATGAAAAAAACAGATAGTACCATACCTAATTTTGTATTTTTTTGTTCTTTTTTCACGTATTTTCATTTTAATACATATTACTATAGAAAATAGTATCATATAATATATATCAATATATACTATTTATTTCGCGAATTGCTTATTTATACTATAATATGTCTTTCTACTATCTTATCTCTTTTTTCATTTTTATTCAATACAAAATTAGTAATATTGTAAAATTTTTTTATTTTATAATATTATAATTGCTATATTGTAAAACATATTTTATTTTATCAAGACAAATATCGAAATACAATAGGACGACTCATGTCACTCAAATCTAATACTCCCCTATCCTTTTCTGGTATTGTACTCAATATTTGAGCAAGATAAGCCATTTTTTGCTCACAATTTTCAATACTACCAAAACGTATTTCTATTTGATTGATACTTGCTGTAATATTTTCTGGGTCATTGACATCTATTTCCATAATATTATTGAGTAATTCATATTTTGTAATCATTTGAGAAATCAATACAACAACATCAAATGACTCTTTGTTTTTTGCATCTAGCAATTCCCCTAATCGAAATTGGTCAAATTTTAAGCCATATACTACAGGCAATGCTTTTTTTGTTTCATTTTGCACATCTAATACTCTGCCATATTCATCTATGTAAAGGTATGCCCCTGCATAAGGTACATACCCTCTTACTTTTCTCTCATCAATATTGATATAAATGGTACTAGGAAGTTGTGCTATAATTTCTGCAGTTTCAATATAGTTATTTTCATTTAAAATTTCTGTTGCCTTTTTTTTATCATACAAAAATATATTTGCTCCCGTTTTTAGCCCTATGATATTACAAATATCTTCATCTGAATACTGTTCCATTTCTGTTATCTCTACTATTTTTACAGAAAAAATTGGGGAAAATATAATACCTACACCACCTAAACAAGCTACAAGTAATATCATTATAAATTTCAAAGACAATTTTTTTCTTATTTTTTTCTTTTTATTTACAGTTTTTTTTCTGTTATAATTTCTTTTTGTTTTTTTCAATTTATACTCACCTTTTTTTATTCTTCTAAAAAAATAGATGCTCCTAAAGAAGTTAACACTTTTTCTATTTGTTCATATCCTCTTTGTACATAACAAGCATTTTCTACTACTGTTTCTCCTTCTGCTACCAATCCAGCCAATATCAATGCAGCACCACATCTCAAATCTTTACCAGAAACATAAGCCCCTTTTAAACTTTTTACGCCCTTTATAACAGCCGTTTGTCCTTCTACTGTAATGTCTGCCCCCATACGACACAATTCACTGATATGTTTAAATCTTGCCTCAAATACCGTTTCACTAATAATACTTGTTCCTTCTGCTAATGTCAATATTGACATAAACTGCGGCTGCATATCTGTTGGAAAATCAGGATAAGGCCCTGTGTGTATTTTGGAAACAGGCTTTATTTTTTTTGGTGCTTTTAAATAAATACTATTTTTTTGCTCTTTTATAAAACAACCTGCTTCTCCTAGTCGAAGTAAAACCTGCCTCATAGTATCTGCACAAATATTTTTTAATTCAATTTCTCCTTTTGTAATTGCTGCACCACATAAAAATGTACCTGCTTCAATTCTATCCGATGATACATGATATTCTGTACCATGCAATGATTTTACACCTTCTATTACGATACATTTTGTACCTGCACCTTTTATATTTGCTCCACATTGATTTAAAAATGTTTGCAGTTCTACTATTTCAGGTTCACACGCTGCATTATATATTGTAGTATATCCTTTTGATTTTACAGCTAAAAGAATACAATTTTCTGTTGCTCCTACACTTGGAAAATCTAAATTGATTTTTGTTCCAATACATTTTTCACCATCACAGCACAATATTCCTTTTTGTTCTTCTATCTTGATACCCATTTCACGAAAGGCTTTTAAATGTAAATCAATAGGACGCATACCAATTTCGCAGCCTCCAGGATAACCAATATTTGCTTTACAAAATCTACCCAATAAAGCCCCCATAAACAATATAGAGGAACGCATTTTTTGAACACTCTTACTATCAATATTTTCATTTTTACAGTCTTTTGTATTAATAACAACCGTTCTATTTTCTTTTTTTACAACACAACCTAATTGTTTTAACATTTCTAATGTAAAATGTACATCAGAAATATTAGGGCAATTATGCAGCACAGTTTCCCCCTCTGTCAGCATAACTCCTGCTAATATAGGCAATATGCCATTTTTGCTACCTTTGACCGTTACCGTTCCCTTTAGAGCATGACCGCCTTCTATTCTATATTTACCCATTGTATGCCCCTCCCAAAAGTATCAAATCATATTTCATAGTATGCAAAATCAATAAAAGCGTTCCATTTACACAAATGTAATTTCATTGTATACTTGTATCAAAAAAGGAGGATACTGTTATGAAACAAAATATATTAGACATAAAAGGCATATTGGTAGGACAAGCAGAGGATAATAAAGGAAAAACTGGTGTTACTGTAGTAATTGTTCCAGATGGTGCTGTTTGTGGTGTTGATGTTAGAGGTGCTGCACCAGGTACAAGAGAAACAGATTTACTTGACCCTGTTAATGCTATGGAAAAAGTTAATGCAGTAGTACTTTCTGGAGGTTCTGCTTACGGTTTAGAAGCTGCAAGTGGTGTTATGCAATATTTAGAACAAAAAGGTATTGGTTTTGATGTAGGCTGTACTGTTGTTCCTATAGTACCTCAAGCAGTATTATTTGATTTAGCTTATGGAGATTGTCATTGTCGTCCTGATAAAAAAATGGCTTATATTGCTTGTGAAAATGCCAATAATGAAACATTAAAAGAAGGCAGTTTTGGAGCAGGTTGTGGTGCAACTGTAGGTAAACTATACGACATGGAGTGTTGCACAAAAAGCGGTATAGCCAGTTATTCTCAAACGCTTGAAAATGGTATTACTGTTTCTGCTATTATTGCTGTTAACGCATTTGGTGATGTTATTGAAAATGGAAAAATTATAGCTGGTACAACAAATAAACAGAAAACTGCTTTTATTGACACAGAAAAAACAATGCTTGAAATGGCATATCCTCCTGCTTTTCACGGAAAAAATACCACAATAGGCATTATTGCTACAAATGCTGCACTTACCAAAGCAGAGGCTAAAAAAGTCGCAGGTATGGCTCATGACGGACTTGCTAGAGCAATCAGACCTGTTCATACACAATTAGATGGAGATACTCTTTTTTGTTTGTCTACCGGCGAAATACAATCTCCTAAACCTATTGTAGATTTAATTGGTACATTAGCAGCACGTGTAACAGAACAAACTGTAATACGTGCTGTAAAAAAAGCAAATGAACATACTATATAACATATAGTATAACTGTTGATTTTTATAAAAAACATACAATACAATAGTATACAATATATATCAATACTACTAATATATACTGATATGTATTGTATTTATTTATAACATTTTAATAAAAAAAGAACAGTATATCATATACTGTTCTTTTTTCTCTCCCCTCCCCCACCAGCTATATTATTATATTTTTTGTAATTTTAATATTTCGTCAATAATATTATGTGCAACTTCTTCTTTTGACATCAATTCTAATTCAATTTCTTCTTTTTTAGAAATCATTGTAACAACATTGGTATCTGTGCCAAAACCAGAACCACTTACTTTTAAATTATTTGCCACAATCATATCTACATTTTTTTTGTCTAATTTTATGCGGGAATTTTCAAGCATATTTTGTGTTTCCATAGAAAAACCACACAAAAATTGTCCTTGTCTTCTATGTTGTCCCATATATTGCAATATATCCACTGTTCTATCAAGAGCAATGCTCATTTCTCCCTCTTTTTTCTTCATTTTTTCATCACTGACAGTACAAGGTTTATAGTCTGCTACCGCTGCTGCTTTTATAATAATGTCATTTTCAATAAATCTTTGTTTCATTGCTTCAAACATATCTCCTGCACTTTTGACATCTACCACTGTTACAAAAGGAGGTTTTTGAAGTGCTGTCACACCACTCACTAATGTGACATCTGCACCTCTAAGCATACACGCTTTTGCTAATTCATAACCCATTTTTCCCGTAGAATGATTTGTAATATAACGTACTGGATCAATACTTTCTTGTGTTGCTCCTGCTGTTACAATTACTTTTTTCCCTATAAGGTCTTTTTTATAAGCAATTTCTTTCAAAATATAATTTACTAATACTTCTTCACTTGGCAATTTGCCATCGCCAACATCTCTACAAGCTAACATACCACTTTCTGGTTTGATAACTTCAAAACCATATTTTTTTAATTTTTCTATATTGTCCTGCACAATTTCATTATGATACATATTTGTATTCATAGCAGGAGCAACTATTTTTTTACATTGACAAGCTAATACTGTCGTTGTCAACATATCATCTGCTAAACCATTTGCCATTTTTGAAATAACATTTGCTGAAGCTGGTGCAATCAACATAATATCTGCTCTTTTTGCCAGTGAAACATGAGCTACATGAAATTGAAAATTTCTATCAAATGTATCTACCATACATTTATTTCCTGTTAATGTTTCAAATGTAATAGGCGTAATAAAATTTGTTGCATTTTCTGTCAATATTACATGAACATCACAACCCATTTTTACAAGCATACTTGTTACATTTGCCATTTTATAAGCAGCAATACTGCCTGTTATACCTAACAAAACCGTTTTACCTTTTAACATAAAAACACCCTTTTCTTTTATTCATATTGATTTAAAAATAGATTGAAAACATTATAACAAATTTTATCTATTTTTCGCAACAAAAAAAGCAGACAAAAGTCTGCCTTTTACTATTCGTATTTTTTATTTTAAAACACGTCTTGCTGTTACATATGTACTTTCACTATAAGCATCTGTCATATCTGATATAATAACACCTGATTTATTTCCTGATGAGGAATGAATATATTGGCCATCGCCAATATAAATACCAACATGAGAAATACCACCATTTCTATCTGTATCAAAGAAAACTAAATCGCCAGGTGCTAAATCAGCTTTTTTTACTGCTACACCATTTGATGTCATACTAGCAGAACTTCTATTTAATGTTACACCAAATTTTTGCATTACTGCATAAACATAACCAGAACAATCTACACCACCATTTAAATCTGTTCCACCCCATACATATGGAGTACCTAAAAATTGTTTTGCATAAGAAACAACATCATTTGCTTTACTAGAAGGTGCTGGTAAAACTGTTTTAGTATCTGGTTTTTTACCTGTTCTTAATGATACATATTCTGTGCTGACATAACCTGTTGTACCTTCTGCTGTTTTGATTTTTAACCAGTCTGCACCAGACTGCATTACATCAAATATTTCTCCACCACTTAAATTTTCTAAAACATCTCCATTTGTAGATGCAGAACTTCTCACTCTTAAATAAGAGTCTGCAATTACAACGCCATAAGTTGTCTTTTCATTGCTGTTAGTATCTTCTACTTTGTCAGAAACAGTTTTTTCTGGTTCTTTTTGTTCTTCTTTTTTCTCTTGTTGTTTTGTTTGTTCTTCCTTTATTTCTTCTGTAGCAGAAACACTAGGAAGATATGTAAGCATATCGCCATTTAAATAATCTTTGCTAATATAGGCATTTCCATTATTGTATGCTAATTGGTACCAACCATCTAATTTACCTATTACAGTAATAACATCACCGTCATTTACTGTTTTAATAATATCACTTTTGGTATTGCTACCAGTTCTGACATTGATATTTGTTCCTTGTACTTTTCCCTCTGCTCTTGTTATATCAAAATAGTCAGCAGAAACATAAGCATTTTGATTTCCGTTAAATGTAACCTGATACCAATCTCCATCTCTACCATGAAGAACAAGCTCTGTTCCTTTATCTGCTGTTCCTAATATTTCAGAACCCATATTTGCTGCAGAACGTATATTCACACCATCATCATTTATAGAACCACTTGCTGCTGCAAAAACTGTTGCTGTACTTAACACACAAATACTACTTACTGTCATTAATATTCTTGTCCAAACTTTACGCTTACCCATAATAAAATTTTTCCTCCAAAATATACTTATTACGTATTTGTTACAACTTATTATATTCAGTCTTAATAAAGTTGTCAAGAAAAATTTATGAAATATTAAGAATATTACTTTTATATGCTGCATATATTGAATTTACTAGCTTTTTGCACTTTTTAGAAATGTGTTTTTTTACAAAATACAATGAAAAACGATAAATTTGTTACACAAATGTAATAATTCGCATAATTCTTTTTATAAAAAATCTCTCTGTTAGTCAGTTTACAGAGAGATTTTTTTATTTACATTATTTTTTTGGTAATTATTTCAGTTTTTCTAACTCTTCCTCTAATATTTTTGTGACAATAGCAGGATTTGCTTTTCCTTTTAATTGTTTCATACATTGTCCCATAAGGAATTTATTTACTTTTTCATTTCCTTCTTTATATTGTGTAATAGAATTTGGATTTTCTTCAATCACTTTTGCTACTACTTCTTTTACTGCACTATCATCATTTACCATCTTTAAATTGTGTTGTTCAATATACTGTTCTGGTTCTATATTATCAGAAAACATTTTTTCAAATACTTCTTTTGCTGTATTTCTATTTACAACACCATTTTTTACAAGTAATATCAATTTTCCTAAATTTTTCGCATCAAATGAAATATCCTCTGGCAATGTACTTGTTTCAGAAGCAAGACGAAGCACTTCTCCCATAATCCAGTTAGAAACTTCTTTTGCATTATGACATACTTCATACGCTTGTTCAAATATTTTTACAAGGTCTTTAGAGCCTGTAATAATATCAACATCATATTCAGGTAATTTATATTCAGATAGATATCTCGCTTTTTTTGCTTCTGGCAATTCTGGTAAAGATTGTCTTACTCTTTCAATCCATTCATCATCAATTTCAATAGGCACAAGGTCAGGCTCTGGGAAATATCTGTAATCTTGTGCATTTTCTTTGGAACGCATAGCATAGCTTGCTCCTTTGTTATCGTCCCATCTTCTTGTTTCTTGTATTACTTTTTTACCTTCTTGTATCAATTCAATTTGTCTAGCTCTTTCTCCTTCTATTGCTCTAGCAATCGCCTTAAATGAATTGATATTTTTCATTTCTGTTCTTGTACCCAATTCTTTAGAACCCACTGGTTTTACAGAAAGATTTACGTCTGCTCTCAAAGAACCCTGTTCCATTTTACAATCAGAAACGCCTGTATATTGTAATATTGCTTTTAATTTTGTCAAATAAGCAATGACTTCTTCTCCATTAGAAAAATCTGGTTCACTAACAATTTCTAAAAGAGGTACACCACAACGATTATAGTCAACTAATGTACAATCGTCCCAAGGGTCATGTATCAATTTTCCAGCGTCTTCTTCCATATGAATTTCTTTAATACGAATGGATTTTTTTACACCATTTACTTCTATATCAATATGGCCATTTTGGCAAATTGGCAAATATAATTGTGATACCTGATATGCTTTTGGCAAGTCAGGATAAAAATAATTTTTTCTATCAAATTTATTATATCTTGTAATTTCACAGTTTGTCGCCAAACCTGTTCTAATTGCAAATTCAACAACTTGTCTATTTAAAACTGGCAGTGTTCCAGGCATACCACTACACACCTCACAAACGTGTGTATTTGGCTCACCACCAAATTCTGTAGAACAAGAACAAAATATTTTTGTGTCTGTAGCAAGTTCTGTATGCACTTCCAGACCTAATACAGTTTCAAATTCCATTTTATTATTCCTCCTTTCATTTAGGTGATTTTGTATGAAAATCAGTTGCTTTTTGGAAGGCAAAACCTGCATTTAATAATATTTCTTCACTAAAAGCTTTTCCAATTAACTGCAATCCAATAGGAAGCCCTGTTTTATCAAATCCGCAAGGTACTACAAGTCCTGGAAGTCCTGCTAAATTAACAGAAACAGTACAAATATCACTCAAATACATTTTTAATGTATCTTTAAAACTTTCTCCTATTTTTGGTGCTGTAGTAGGTGCTGTTGGTGTCAAAAGAAAATCATATTTGCTAAAAGCATCATCATAAGATTGTTTAATAAGTGCTTTTACTTGTAATGCTTTATTATAATACGCATCATAATAGCCACTACTTAACACAAATGCTCCTATTAAAATCCTCTTTTTTACTTCTGAACCAAATCCTTCGCTTCTGGATTGATAATACAAATCTACTAAATCATCATATTTTTCTGCACAATGACCATATTTAATACCATCGTATCTTGACAAGTTACTACTTGCTTCCGCACAGGCTGCAATATAATAAGCAGGAATAGCATACTTAATAGTAGGCATTTTAAATTCTTCTATTGTTGCACCAAGACTTTCATATACTTTCGCAGCACTATAAATCGTTTCTTTTACATCTATATCTATACCTTCTCCAAAAAAGTCTACAGGAATACCAATTTTTTTACCTTTCATATCTTCACATAATGTAAAATTAGGTGCTGCTTGGTTCACTGATGTACTATCTTTTTTGTCATGTCCTGCAATTATTTTATAAATTTCAGCAACATCTTCTACATTTTTTCCCATAGGGCCAATTTGGTCTAATGAAGAAGCATAAGCAATCAAACCATAACGGGATACTGTACCATAAGTTGGTTTTAAACCAGTAATACCACAGTAAGATGCTGGTTGTCTAATAGAACCGCCTGTATCAGAGCCTAATGTATAATATGCTTCTTGTGCAGCAACCGCTGCAGCAGAACCTCCACTACTTCCTCCAGGAACGTGTTCTACATTCCAAGGATTTTTAGTAATGCCAAAATATGATGTTTCTGATGTACTTCCCATAGCAAACTCGTCCATATTTGTTTTACCAACTATAACTGCACCTGCATATTGCAATTTTTGTACTGCTGTTGCAGTATAAACTGGTTTAAATGTTTCTAACATACGAGAAGAACAAGATGTTTGCATACCTTTTGTACACATATTATCTTTTACTGCTGCTGGTACACCTGCTAAAGGTGTATTCAATTCTCCACTATCTATCTTTTTTTGTACTGCTTCTGCTTCTGCCAATGCTTCTTTTTCACAAACAGTAACATAGCAATGATATTTTTGTTCTTTATTTTGAATATTTTCCAAAATAGCTTTTGTTGCTTCTACAACGCCAACTTCTTTTGACTTTATTTTTTTGCCTAGCTCCAATGCTGACAGCTGACATAACTCCATACTTTATACCCTCCTATTCTACTGCTTTTGGCACTTTGAAACAGCCTTCTTTTTTATTTGCGGCATTTAATATAACATATTCTCTTTCTATAGAAGGCTGTACAGCATCTTCACGAAATACATTTTTTACTGGAAAAGCATGGCTCATTGCTTCAATACCTGTTGTATCTAATTCATTTAATATATCCATATATTCTACAATTTTATTGATTTCTTGTTTTGTTTTTTCCCTTTCTTCTTCTGAAATATGAAGACGAGCTAGTATTCCAATATAATCTAACAATTCGTCTGTAATTTTCATATCTATAACATTCCTTTCTTTGTACTATTATGGTTCTAATCTGCTCATATCCCTTGGGAACATAGTAGCTACACGTACATTCGTTTCATCTAATAACTTCATACAAAGTCTTTCTAAACCAATGCCCCAACCGCCATGAGGTGGCATACCATGTTTGTGTATCATCAAATAACTCTCAAAATCTTCAGCATTTAAACCTTTTGATTGCATTTTTGCTACTTGTGTATCATAATCATGTATTCTTTGTCCACCTGTTGTAATTTCCATTCCTCTAAACAATAAGTCAAAGCTCAATGTAAATTTATCATTTTCTGGGTCGTCCATAGCATAGAAAGGACGTTTTTTTACAGGGTAATGTGTTACAAAAACAAATTCACTATTATATTTTTCTGCAAACAATTTAGAAATCAGTTGTTCTTCTTCTGGTTCTAAATCATAAGGGTCTTTTATTTTTCTATTATATTCTTTTGCAATCATTTCTTTTGCATCTTTAAATTTCACTGTAGGGATAGTATCAATTTCTGGTATAGGTACATTTAATATTTTTATTTCTCTTGCATACTCTCTTTTTAATAATTCCATAGTATATTTCAATGCACCTGTTTCTACTTCCATTAAATCTACAAAACTATCAATAAATCCCATTTCCATATCAATGCCAATATATTCATTCAAATGCCTTGTTGTATTATGTTTTTCTGCTCTAAAAACGTGACTGATTTCAAATACTTTTTCATAAACACCTACAAGCATCTGTTTATAAAACTGAGGACTTTGTGCTAAATATGCTTTTTTACCAAAATAATCTAATTTGAATATATTTGCACCGCCTTCTGCACCACTTGCTACAATTTTAGGTGTATTGATTTCAGTAAAGCCATTTTTACTAAAATATTCTCTAAATCCTCTAATAACACCTTCTTGTATTTTAAATATTGCACGTTCTCTATTATTTCTCAATGTAATAGGACGCTGTGCAATATTTGTTTCTAAAGACATTCCTAATTTTCTTTTAGAAAGATTGATAGCAGGAGCTTCTTTAGGCTTTGTTAATACTTCTGCATTTAATAAATGAATTTCAAAGCCACCTGGTGCTCTTTCATCTTTTTTTAGTTTTCCTTCTACATTAATAGACATTTCAACACCTAAATCTTCTAATGCAAAATTAGACTCTTCTTTATTAAACACACATTGTACTAAACCATCTCTTTTACGTAATGTTAAAAATCCAAAATCTCCCATATTTTTAATGGAATAAACCATACCATGTGTTTTTACAATAGAATTATCTTCTGCTTGCATTAAATCAGAAAATTCCATATCTTTTGCTTCACAGCTTCCTGTTACAAAATCCATTTTTTTATTCTCTCCTTTATCACTCAATGTCACAGTATCAAAATTTGACACTTTAAAACTATCTTATAAGATACCATAATTTCACAGCAAAAGCAATGCTATTGTGTTGAAAAAGATAGTACTAGTATAACACTTCCTCTATAAAATGACCATTTTTATAAAAAAGTTGTCCGTCTGCATAAATTTCACCTTGCTGTTTCATGTCATTTATCATATCCCAATGTATTGCTGACTCATTTTTTCCACCAGCTTCTTGAAATGCTTCCCCTATAGCCATATGAATAGAGCCACCTATTTTTTCATCAAATAATATATTTTTTGTATGCTTTTGTATGCCATAGTTTGTACCGATTGCTACTTCTCCAAAATAACGAGAACCCTCATCTGTATCAATATAAGAAAGCAAGTCTTTTTGTTTTTGTTCATTTTTACAGCTTGCTTCTATTATTTTACCTTGTTTTACTACTAATTTTACTTCTTCAAATTCATGCCCATTTATAATAGATGGATAAGAAAATGTAATATATCCATTAATATCATTTTCTACAGGAGAGGTAAATATTTCTCCATCTGGAAAATTTTCTTTTCCACAACAATTTATCCATTTTCTTCCACAAATATTTACTGTAATATCTGTATCTTTTGAAATAATATGCAGTTGTTTTTTAGTGTTTAAATATTCTACCCATTTTTGTTGATAGCTTTCTATTTCTTTCCATTTTTCAACAGGATTTTCTGCATCTAAAAAACCTGCTTGATACACAAAATCTTCATATTCTTCTAAACTCATACCTGCATTTTGTGCATCACCATTTGTAGGAAATTGTGTACCACACCATTTTAAAGAGCCTTCTCCCATTCTTTTAGAATAAATTTTTCTATTTTGCTGATTTGCCAATCTTCTCATTTTCAATTTTTCACTGTCCACATTTTGAAATGTTTTTACATTATCACTTCCCCACGCACTAATCCAAACATCACTTTTTGCACATTCTCCAAAACGAAAATTAGGCTGTGCAATTTGTGTGTCATTTCCTTCCTTCACAATCATAGCATCTACATTAGGCATATCTACAAAATAACGTACAATTCCTCCTGCTCTAACTGCTGCTCTTGCAACTGCCTGTATAAAAGGTAGTGCACAATCTTCTGCTGAAATACAAACATCATCTCCTGCTTTTACTCCTGTAGAATATTTTACAAGCACATCTGCTAATTTTTCCAGTCTTTCATCTCTCATGTCGTTATTCCTTTCTTTCATTTTTATTTTTTTCAGTATAGCACTTAGCAAAAAAAGTCACAATGTATATTTTATAAAATTTTTCTTGACTTTTTATTATGCTATATGTATCATAAAAAAATAAGAAGAAATGATGACAGAAGACTATTAAAAAAGCTCTTTGTGTACAGAGAAAAGGCGTTTGCTGAAAGCCTAAACAAATCTTTTTGAACCTACTTCTTGAGTTCTGTGCTAAAACACAGCGTTACCTACGTTATAAGGTATAGAGTGGATAATATTTATTATTATCAATAAGGGTGGTACCGTCGTGACTTGACCCCTTTTATAAGGGAAGCAAGTCTTTTTTTATGCCCTTGATGATATTTTAATCAAATTAGGAGGAATGAAATTATGGTAAAAGAAAAAAAATTAGTAGAAGCAATTACTGATATGGAAAAAGATTTTGCACAATGGTATACTGATGTTGTAAAAAAAGCTGATTTGACAGACTATTCTCAATTAAAAGGTTGTATGATTATACGCCCTTATGGCTATGCAATATGGGAACTCATACAAAAACAAATGGACGAACGTTTTAAACAAACAGGACACGAAAATGTATATATGCCTATGTTTATACCAGAAAGTCTTTTGCAAAAAGAAAAAGACCATGTGGAAGGTTTTGCACCAGAAGTTGCTTGGGTAACACATGGCGGAGAAACTGAATTACAAGAAAGAATTTGTGTACGTCCTACTTCTGAAACATTATTTTGCGAACATTATTCTAATATTATACAATCTTACAGAGATTTGCCAAAACTTTACAATCAATGGTGCTCTGTAGTACGTTGGGAAAAAACAACAAGGCCATTTTTGAGAACAACAGAATTTTTATGGCAGGAAGGACACACTGCTCATGCTACTGCAGAAGAAGCACAACAAGAAACCATTAAAATGTTAAATGTTTATGCGGACTTTTGCCACGATGTACTAGCAATTCCTGTTATAAAAGGAGAAAAAACAGCAAAAGAACGTTTTGCAGGAGCAAAAGCAACCTATACTATTGAAAGTTTAATGCATGATGGCAAAGCATTACAATCTGGTACAAGTCACAATTTTGGAGATGGTTTTGCAAAAGCATTTGAAATACAATACACAGACAAAAACAATCAATTACAATATGTACATCAAACTTCTTGGGGCACAACTACTCGTTTAATTGGTGCTATTATTATGGTACATGGTGACAACAGTGGTCTTGTACTTCCTCCAAAAATTGCACCTACACAAGTGATTATGATACCTATTGCACAGCATAAAGAAGGTGTATTACAAAAAGCAGAAGAATTAAAAACTATGTTATCTAATGTTTGCAGGGTAAAATTAGACGATAGTGATAAATCTGCTGGCTGGAAATTTAGTGAATATGAAATGAAAGGTGTACCAATTCGTTTAGAAATAGGCCCTAAAGATATTGAAAAAAATCAAGTTGTGTTAGCTCGTCGTGATACTGGTGAAAAAGAAATTGTTTCTATAGATAATTTACAAGCAAGAGTAAAACAACTTTTAGAAGAAATACAATACAATTTATTACAAAGAGCAACAGAGCGTCGTAATTCTAAAACATATGTAGCAAAAACAATGGAAGAATTTGAAAAACAAATCAATGAAACACCTGGATTTATTAAAGCAATGTGGTGTGGTGACCAAGCCTGTGAAGATGCTATAAAAGAAAAAACTGCTGCAACTTCTCGTTGTATTCCTTTTGAGCAGGAACATATTTCAGATACTTGTATCTGCTGTGGTAAACCTGCCAAACATATGGTTTATTGGGGTAGAGCTTACTAAAAATAATATTAATTTTAAAAAGAGAGGTACTTCAGTATGAAAAAAACAATTTTATTTGTGATTTTACAACAGTATGCAGATTGGGAGGCCGCTTATATAGCATCTGCAATCAATATGTTATGTCAAGGACAATATGATATTAAAACAGTATCATTGTCAAAAGATTTTGTACAGTCAATAGGTGGATTTAAAGTATTGCCTGATTATGATATTTCATCTGTACCAAATGATTATGAAGCTCTCATTTTAATAGGCGGAATGACGTGGAGAAATGAAAATTCTAAACAAGTGAAAACACTTGTAAATGACTGCCTTCAAAAACAAAAAATATTAGGAGGTATTTGTGACGCATCAGCTTTTTTAGCTACAACAGGTGCTTTAAATAATGTAAATCATACAAGCAATGACTTAAATGACTTAAAACAATGGGCAGGTTCTATTTATACAGCAGAAAATAAATATATTTCAAAACAAGCAGTTAGAGATAAAAACATTATTACAGCAAACGGTACTGCAACTATGGAGTTTGCAAAAGAAATTTTATTTGCATTAAATATAGCCAGTGAAAAAAGCATTATAGAATGGTACAATTTCCATAAATTAGGTGTATATACTGCAGCTATGCCTAGTATGTAATAAATAACACTCAAGCCTCAAGTAAAGTCTTGAGGCTATATTTATAAAAAAGGATAAATGTATAATGATACAAAAATTAAAATTATTACAAAATACTGTACAAAATAATAAATATATTGTTGCTCTATTTACAACATTTTGTTTTATACTTCCTTTTCTGTTTTTTGGAAATATTAGCTTTTATATTTGGAACGGTGATTTATTAGATTTTGGAGATTTTTTTTGGACTGGATTTTATAGCATAGTATTTCATTTTACACTATTTCGTCATTGCAAATTTTTACGAACGGCAAGATTTTTATTTAATATTTTTAATTTGTGTATTTTAGTAAGTTTTTATATTTTTGGTATTTTAATGCAAGGAGTATATGGAATTTTTTCAATGCTGGTCATTTCTATCATACCATTTGGTAATACATTAATATTAATTTAATTATGTAATAAAAAAGTTTCACTCACCTAAAATATCAGCAAATTATTAGGTGAGTGATAATTTATTTTTTATTCTCCTGCTGCAATCAAAAAATAATACATAGGTGCCAATATACGAAATCCTTCTTCCAATTCTTTATAAAAGTCATCACGATACAATGTTTGAAAGTCTTTACTTGTTTTGATAAAACTAATACTTTTTCTATTCAACCAATTTTGCAATTCTTTAGGCTGTTCTGCAAAACGATTTCTTTTATAAAATTCTCCATCTATTTCAAATAAATTTTGTTTTTCATATGCTTTTTTTGCTTCTAAAAATCGTTTATCTTCTTTTAATATCAACTGACGAAGCATTTCCATTTGTTTTGGTGGTGCTTCATAATATCCACAGCCATATCTAAAAAACGTAGGACAAAATTCTATAAAAAATACAGGAGAACTATATTTCTTTTTATCTCTCGCAAAAACACACCACATAACATCTCTATACAATGTTTTATCTTTTGAAAATCGAATATCTCTATATACTCTAGAAATACTTTTCCCTATTTTAGGTATTACAATAAGCAAAGGGTCAATTTCATGAAGTGTTTTTTCTAATTGCTCTACTAATTCTATCATAGGTATTAATACAAATTGTTGAAATTCACTTTTATGTTCTATATACCACTCACGATTATTTTTTATTCTATTTTCCCACAAAAATTCTAATGTTTTCTCAGAAATAGCCATACGATTACTCCTTATTTGTTTTTAATTCGCTGCAAGAAATCTGTGGATGACAATAGCGTTGTTTTCCTACTGTCGCTTTTTTCCACTCTATTGCATTTTTAGGACACCAGTGCAGACACGCAAGACAATTTTCACAATGGTGTTGAAAAATAGGTTTACCATCTTTCAATATAATATTATTAGAAGGACATACTTGCTGACAAATACCACATGAAATACAATCGTTTGTTATATAAAATCCATTATCACTATTAGGGTATTCTTTTAAATATAATTTGTAAAATGCTTTTGAAATAACACCTACTTTTGGTATATTATTTTTTTGTTTTTTGGCAACTGCTTCTGCAATTTTATTTGCTTTTTTATTTTCAGATTGTACTAATTTTGCTATAGATTTTTGTCTTATACGATATTTTGTAATGTTATTTGCTACAGTTCTAATCGTTTTTCCAAAATTTAGCTGTTGTCCTTTTTTATTTAATATATCATTTAATTGCCCTAATGCTCCCCCGCTGGAAAGCCCACAAGTTGTTACAGCAAATATATAAGGATTTCCTTCTATTTTCAATTTTTTAGCAAAACGTGCTACCAATGCTGGCAATCCCCAATAAAATGTAGGATATACAAATCCAACAACATCTTCATTACACACTATTGATGTCTTATTTGTAATTTTAACAACTTCTGCATCTATTTTTTTCGCTATGATTTTTGCTGCTTGTAAGCTATTTCCCGTTGCTGAAAAATAATAAATTATTCCACTCATAAAAATTCTCCTTTTTTCTGTTTTTGTTTTGTAACAATATCTGTAAATAGTGCATTTGCAGATATAGAATTTTTTAATAAATTTTTACAATCTCCTTCATACAATATTTGTTGTGTTGTAAGCATTGCAGTAATGCCATGTACTAATGCAATCATAGCAATTAGAGCATCTAAACGCTTTTGAGGAGGATATTCTATTTTTTCCATAATATCAAATGCTGCTTTTTTAAAAATATTACAAGGTGTATAATTATTTTTTAATATTCCATTTTCTGTAAAATCAAATTGTATTCCTGATTTTCCATATAAAAATGTAAAATATTGTTTATGCTCTACAAAAAAAGAAATATACGCATTTCCTAAATAAAGCATAATATCTAAATCATTTTTGTGTTGTTGTATTGTTTGTTCTAATACTTGTGTAAATTGTTTTGTAACGTGTTGTTTCATTGCTTCTATAAGAGCCTCTTTATTTTCAAAATGGCTATAAGGTGCGGCATGACTTACACCACATTTTGTTGCTACTTTTCTAAGTGAAAAATTCTCCTGTCCTTGTTCATTTAGTAAAGCAATACCCACTTCAATCAATGTATTTCTTAAATTGCCATGATGGTATGGTTTTTGTTCCAAATTATCACCTCCAAATATTGACACTGTAAAGATAATATCACAGTATCTTTACACTGTCAATATTTATTGATAAAAAAACACCTATCATTATGATAAGTGTTTCTTTTTATTTTTAGTTTAATTTTGCTTTTGCAGCATCTACTAATTTTGTAAAAGCAGCTGCATCTGTTACAGCCAAATCAGCCAACATTTTTCTATTGATATTAATATCAGCTAATTTTAAACCGTGCATCAATTTGCTGTAAGAAATATTATTTAATCTTGCTGCTGCATTAATTCTAGTAATCCAAAGACTTCTATATTCTCTTTTTGTTTGTTTTCTACCAGCAAAAGAATATGCCATAGCTTTCATTACAGATTGTTTTGCTACTCTGTATTGTTTACTTCTAGCACCTCTATAGCCTTTTGCTAATTTCAAAACTTTTTTATGTCTTTTTCTTGCGTTTAACGCACCTTTTACTCTTGCCATATTTCAAGTCCTCCTAACAATTTTATCAATTATGCGTATGGTAACAGTTTTTTCTTAATAGTGTTCAAAACTGTTTTGTCAACCAATGTTGCGTGTCTTAAATTTCTTTTTCTTTTTCTGGACTTTTTGCCAAGAATATGTTGTGTATTAGATTTATTTCTTTTCAACTGGCCAGTTGCAGTAATTCTGAAACGTTTTGCTGCTGCTTTTTTAGTTTTTAATTTAGGCATATTAAAATTCCTCCTGTGTCATTTATCAATTTTTTGGTGCAAGGAACATAACTAAGCTTTTTGCTTCCATTTTAGCTGGCTTATCTATGATACCATATTCGTCTACATCTTTAGCAAAATTTTCTAATATTATCATAGCAGATTTAGAATGACCAATTTCACGGCCTCTAAAACGAATACTAACTTTTACCTTGTCACCATTTTTCAAAAATTCAATTGCTTTTTTCACTTTTACCTGCACATCATGAGTATCTATGCTAGGGGAAAGACGCAATTCTTTAATGTCAACGGTTTTCTGTTTTTTTCTAGCTTCTTTTTCTTTTTTTGTTTGGTCAAATTTATATTTGCCATAGTCCATAATACGACAAACTGGTGGTTTTGCTGTTGGAGCAATTTTCACCAAATCTAATTTTCTTTCGTCAGCCAACTTCTGTGCTTCTCTCGAAGATACAATTCCTAGCTGTGCACCATTTTCATCAATCAATCTTACTTCCTTATCCCTAACTTGCTCATTAATCATTAACTCAGTAATATAAAGCACCTCCCATAATATACAGTATTGTCCTTTTTTTCAAAAAAAAAGCAGATAGAAGCACTATCCACATAAACATACTTATAAAACAATACAAACTACTTGTATTGTCTTTCTACTAGTATAAACCTTATGCACATTTGTATGATAAGGTGAGAAGTGGATACTTCTGCTTTGTTACCAAAATACTATAACACCATTTTAAAATAATGTCAATATTTTTCATGACTTTTTTTATTAAAATGCTTCACTAATTCTACTACAATATTTTCAGTACATTCAAAATCTTGTTTATTCATATTGCTTAGAGCCTGTGCTAATACTGATATATCATTATTTTTGTCTGTATTTATTCCCATAATGTAATCTGCTGAAACATTTAATGCAGTACAAATTTTTTTAAAATAAAATAATGTCATACTTTTTTTACCATTTTCTATAGCAGCTAAAAAACTAGGCTCCATTTCACATAATTCTGCAAGTTGTTCTCTTGTTAATTTTAATTTTTCTCTTGCTTCTCTAATTCTTTCTCCTACAAATAATTTATATTCTTCTTTATCCATTTATCTTCACTCTCTTTCTAAAATATAGAGTATTTGAAAATAAATCTTTTGAAATATTCCATAGAATAAAAATAATATTCTATTGAATATTTTCACGATTTGATATATAATATTAAAAAATATTTATTAAAGTGAGGAGCTTTTTATTATGGAAACTATATTTCAAAAACGTTTAAAGTATTTAAGAATTTACTACAATGTATCACAGAAAAAATTAGCAGACGGTTTAAACATTACAACTAAAGTTATATCTGATTATGAACTTGGTAAAGTAGAACCAAATTGCAAAGCTATTGTTGATATTGCTCATTTTTTTAATGTGAGTACAGACTATCTTTTAGGAGTTAGTGACAGATTTGCTCCTGCTCGTTTTGTTGTTACTGCCAAAGAGAAATAAAAACAACAAATAAAAATAGTGAGTTTCAAAATCCCTTTACTTTGAAACTCACCTATTTTTTAAATTCTCTTTAAAACTTGCTCATTATTTTTTATTCTTCTACTTTTGTGCTTACATTACTTACTCTTGTTTTAATTTCTTGCTGTACCCTTTCAATAACATCTTTTAAGTCAACTTGTCCTTCTTCACCATTTGCTCTAGAACGTAATGAAACTTTATTTGCTGCTTCGTCTTTTTCTCCTACAACAATGATATAAGGCACTCTTTCATTTCTTGCTTCTCTAATTTTATAACCAATTTTTTCTGCTCTATGGTCTGTTTCTACTCTAATACCTGCTTTATCTAATTCATCAGATACTTTATTCGCATAATCAGCAAATTTTTCAGATATTGGCAACACTTTCACTTGTACTGGTGATAACCATGTTGGGAATTGTCCAGCAAAATGCTCTATCAATATACCAATAAATCTTTCTATACTTCCAAAGCACACTCTGTGTATCATTATAGGGCGTTTTTTACTGCCATCTGCTGCTGTATATTCCAGTTCAAAGCGTTCTGGCATTTGCATATCAAGCTGTATTGTACCACATTGCCATGTTCTTCCTATAGAGTCCTCTAAATGGAAATCAATTTTAGGGCCATAAAAAGCACCATCACCCTCATTTACTGTATATGGTATATTATTTTCTTCCAAAGCATCTCTTAAACCATTTGTTGCAATTTCCCATGCTTCATCAGAACCCATACTATCCTCTGGGCGTGTAGAAAGTTCTATATGATATTTGAAACCAAACAATTTATATACACCATCAATTAAACTGATAACACCACTAATTTCACTTGTAATTTGTTCTTCTGTCATAAAAATATGAGCATCATCTTGATTAAAACAACGTACTCTCATTAAACCATGCAATGCACCAGATTTTTCATGTCTGTGTACTAAACCAATTTCGCCCACTCTCATAGGCAAATCTCTATAGGAGTGCATATCTTGTTTATATACAAGCATACCACCAGGGCAGTTCATAGGTTTTACACAGAAATCATGTTCATCAATTACTGTTGTATACATATTGTCTTTGTAATGGTCCCAGTGTCCACTTGTTTCCCAAAGTTCTTTACTTAATATAATAGGTGTGCTTACTTCTACATAACCTGCTTTTTTGTGTATTTCTCTCCAGTATTCCAGCAATGTATTTTTCAATACCATACCTTTTGGTAAAAAGAATGGAAAACCAGGTCCTTCTTCTAATAATGCAAACAATTTCAATTCTTTTCCTAATTTTCTATGGTCACGTTTTTTAGCTTCTTCCATCATTGTCAAATATGCTTCTAAATCAGATGCTTTTGTATAAGCCGTACCATAAATACGAGAAAGCATTTTATTTTTTTCGTTTCCTCTCCAGTAAGCCCCTGCTACAGAAGTTAATTTAATTGCTTTAATTGGTTTTGTACTTATCAAGTGAGGGCCTGCACAAAGGTCTGTAAATTCACCTTGTTTGTAGAAGGAAATAATTGCATCTTCTGGTAAATCATTTATCAATTCTACTTTATAAGGCTCTCCTTTTTCTTCCATCAATTTAATCGCTTCTGCTCTTGGCAATTCAAAACGTTCTAGTTTTAAATCTTCTTTTGCAATTTTTTTCATTTCTTTTTCGATTTCTTCTAATTCTTCTGGAGAAAATGGTTTTTCTCTATCAAAATCATAATAAAAACCTTCTGCAATAGATGGGCCTATTGCTAATTTTGTATCAGGATACAATCTTTTAATTGCCTGTGCCATAACATGAGATGCTGTATGACGAAATGCTTGTTTACCTTCTTCATCATCAAATGTACAAATACTTACTTCAGCATCATTTTCTACTAAAAAACGTAAATCTTTTGTTTCTCCATTTACAATACCTGCACAAGCATTTCTAGCTAAACCTTCGCTAATGCTTTTTGCAATATCATATACAGATACTGCACTATCAAATTCTTTTACAACACCATCTTTTAATGTAATTTTCATTTTCTTTTTTCTCTCCTTAAATTATATTTATTCCACTTTTTTTAAACGGCTCATATTAAATTTTAAACGACCTATTTCTGTATCATGTAACTTTATAGTAGATACTATAACATCTGTTTGTAATTTAACATATTCTATATCTTCAGCAACTACATCTAATTTTTCCTCTACTTTATCAACACGTTGTCTTACTTGTTGTATTTCTTCTTTTAGTTCTGTCCTTACTTGTTGTATTTCTCCTTTTAGTTCTGTCCTTACTTCTTCTATTTTATCATTTAACATTTTTCCTATTTCCTTCATCTCTGCAATAATTAGCTTGCTTTCTTCGTTCATAAAATACCTCCCTTCACTATTTCAAAAACAAAAAAGCCCTCAATCCCTTCTAATAAGAAAAGGGACGAGAGCATATTATTCCCGCGGTTCCACCCTAATTGCTTTAAAAAAAACCACTTTATTATGACGATAACGCAGTCAGCGTGCTGTATTAAAGCCGCTCCGAGGTGGTTTTCACTTTCACATTCTACAGAAATGCTCTCAACCAAAAAAATTTTTTTGACATTTCTTCTCTGTATGTATACTGTGTGCTACTGTCCTCATCAACACTTTACTTTACACAATTATATCACAACTATTTTTTCTGTCAACATCTTTTTTATTACAACACTTTTGCTAAAAATGTCTGCAAACGTTCACTTTTTGGTGCTTCAAATATTTGTTGAGGAGTACCCTCTTCTATTTGTTTGCCATCAGCCATAAATATTACTCTTGTTGCTACTTCTTTCGCAAAGCCCATTTCATGCGTTACAACAACCATTGTCATATTTTCTTTTGCAAGTCCTTTCATAACTTCTAATACTTCTCCTACCATTTCAGGGTCTAGTGCAGAAGTCGGTTCGTCAAAAAGCATTACTTCAGGCTGCATACACAATGCTCTTACAATAGCAATTCTTTGTTTTTGTCCACCAGAAAGCTGAGAGGGATACGCATTTGCTCTATTTTCCAATCCAACCCTTTTTAAAAGTTCCATAGCAAGTTCTGTTGCTTCTTTTTCACTTTTTCCTTGCAATTTCATAGGGGCAATAATCATATTTTTTAATATTGTCATATGAGGAAATAAATTAAAATGTTGAAATACCATACCCATTTTTTGTCTATGCACATTGATATTTGTTCTTTTATCTGTAATGTCTACTCCCTCAAAATAAATATTTCCTTCTGTAGGAACTTCTAAAAGATTTAAACAACGTAGAAATGTAGATTTACCAGAACCAGAAGGCCCTATTACAACAACGACTTCTCCCTTTTTAATTTCTGTATTTATATCAGAAAGTGCTTTCATATCTCCAAACTTTTTTTGTAAATGCTTAACGCTGATTAAACTTTTTTCTAAATTAGTGGTCACTATTTCTCAGCCTCCTTTCTAATCTATTAACACCTGCTGACATTATCATAACAATTACCAAATAAATCGCTGCTACTGTCAGCAATGGAAAATAAGGGTCATATGTACGGCTTCTAATAATATCTCCGCCTTTTGTTAAATCTTGTATGGCAATATAACCAGAAATAGCTGTTTCTTTTAACAACACTATCATTTCATTTCCCAATGCAGGCAATACATTTTTCAATGCTTGAGGCAATATAATATAAATCATAGTTTGTATATAAGTAAATCCTAAACTCCTGCCTGCTTCCATTTGTCCCTTATCAATAGACATAATGCCTGAACGTACAATTTCCGCTACATAAGCACCTGAATTAATACCAAATGCTAATATTGCAACCACAATTTTATTATTTACACTTGCAAATACTATAAAAAACAATATCAAAAGCTGTACCATTGTTGGCGTACCGCGAATGATTGTCAAATAAATATTACATATCACATTTGGTAGTTTTAATTTACCTGTCATGTCATGTGTTGCTTTTATCATAGCAATTAAAAAACCTACTGCAATACCTAATAATACTGCAAAAAATGTAATTTTTATTGTTGTAAAAAAACCATTTATAATAAACAAATATCTGTCATCTGCAATAAAATTTCTCACAAAACCATTGTGAAGCATTTCTATCATGCTTATACCCCCTCCTTACACCTACAACATCTTTTTACAAAATTACCCACCAGAGTATACTAAGGTGGGTAAAACATTTACTTTTTTGAAACATATTTTTATTATTCAGCTGTAATATATTTGTCAACGATTTCTTGTAATTTACCGCTTTCTTTTAATTCTGTTAAAGCTGCGTTAATTTCTTCTACTAATTCTGCATTATCTTTTTTTACTGCAATAGCATATTCTTCTTCTGTGAATGGTTCATCTAATACTTTTACATCTGCATTATCTGCTGCCAATGCTTTTGCAACTTGGTCATCAATAATTACTGCATCAATTTTGCCTTGTGAAAGTGCTTGTACTGCTTCAAAACCTTTGTTATATCTTTCTACTGTATCTGTAACATCAGAAGCATAGAGGTCACCTGTTGTACCAAGCTGAACACCTATTACTTTTCCTTCAACACTATCTGCACCTGTAATTTCTGTATTATCTGATTTTACAATAATTACTTGAGATGCTTTTACATAAGTATCTGTAAAATCAACAGAAGCTTTTCTGTCTTCTGTTACTGTCATACCAGCTGCACCAATATCTGCTTTTCCAGACAACAATGCAGGAATAATAGAGTCAAAAGCCATATCTTCTACATGAAGCTCTTTTCCCATACTTTCTGCTACTGCTCTTGCAATTTCTACGTCAATACCTACTACATCGCCGCCTTCATAAAATTCATAAGGTGGAAATTCTGCATTGGTTGCCATAACAAGCACATCGCCACTTTCTGAAGGTGTTTCCGCTTGTTCACCCTCATTTTCTCCTTCTGTTGACTGTACATTTTGCTCGTCACTTGCTGGCTCTGATGAAGAACCACAGCCTACTGCAGCAAATATCATTGTTGTTGCCATTGCAAAAGCAAATATTGTTTTTAAATGTTTTTTCATGATAATATCCTCCCTAAAAATACAATTTACTTTATTTATCACAACTAGCATTATACTTCTTGCATAAATATAATGCAAGTCTTTTTTTATTTTTTTAACATGAAAAATAGTATAAATGAAAAAAAGAAGGATTATACTATGAAATAATCCTTCTTTTGCACAAAATAAATTCACAAATCAATTGTTTTTTTACAAAATATTACAAATTTAACTAGAAATACAAAACTACATTTTATACATTTATGCACAAAATATTGCATAAAATAATCACTCTGCATTACGATTGATAAACTCTGGTTTTACTTTTGAATACATTATTTTTTGTTCACTATACAAACCATAATAACCTGAAAGCATATAACTAATAGCACAGACAAGCATATAATAAACAATATTTTCTCCCCCAAACAGCTCTACAGAAAGTATTACAGCAGATAGAGGACAATTTGTAACACCACAAAACAACGCTGCCATACCTAATGCTGCACCAAAAGAAGGACTTAATTCCATAAAATGACTCATTGTTGCACCAAATGTTGCCCCTACAAAAAAAGAGGGTACTATTTCTCCTCCCTTAAAACCAGCACCTAATGTTACAGCAGTAAATACTATTTTTAACAAAAATGCAAAAGGTTCTATACCACCATAAAATGCCCATTGTATAACGTCCATACCTGCACCATTATAATTTCTTGTACCTACCATATAAGTTAGTACAATAACAATGCAGCCCCCTACAAATACCCTTTTATAAGGATTTGGAAAATATGTTTTATATAATGCAGACACTTTTTTCATAGTAGTACAAAAAAGTATACTCAATACTGCACCAATTACGCCAAAAAACATTACATTAATACACATAGAAAATGAAATACCTTGTGGTGTACCAGTTAATAAAAATGCTGTGGGTTCTATACCAAAATATCTAGACAATCCTGCCCCAATTAAAGCGGAAATTGTACAAGGTACAATAGCAGAATAGTGCATAATGCCTACTGATATTACTTCCATAGAAAACACTACAGAAGCAATTGGTGTGCCAAAAAGTGCTGCAAAAGCGGCACTCATGCCACACATTGTCATAATTCTTTCATCTTTTTCATCTAATTCTAATATTCTGCCTAATTTTCCTGCAATACTGCCTCCTAACTGTAATGCAGCCCCCTCTCTACCAGAAGAACCCCCAAAAAAATGTGTAATGATTGTACTAACAAATATAAGAGGAGCCATTTTAATCGTAATATTTTCATTTGTTCTAACAGATACTAATATAAAATTTGTTCCTCCATCTTTATCCATGCCTTCTAAATGATAAAAATAAACGATTGCTAAACCACCAAAAGGTAGCAAAAACAGCACCCACGGATGAGCAATACGATACTCTGTGGCTAATTCAATGCCAAAGTGAAATAAAACGCCTACAATCCCTACAATAATGCCCACAACACACCCAAAAAATACCCATTCTCCAAAAATACGAAATTGTTCATAAGCCTTTTTCCACATACTATCCCCCCTTAACACAAAACACAGTTTTTATCTCTCTGTTGTCATTATAATTGTTATTTATTTCATTTTCAACTGCTTTACCATTTCATTATTTTGTACAAAATATAAAAACCATTGACAAGATATATTTCATTTGTAATAATTGATTTAACTATGTACATATTATATTGTAAAATACTCTTAAAAGTAGTAAAATAATATTAATTCTATTAAAGTATTAGGAGGAAAAATATGTTAGAGTTTAATACAATTGATTTACATTCATTGCAAAATAATAATAAAACAACGCCTGTTTTAAGTAATACTTCTGTTTCTTTTTCAGATACACTTCAAAATACTGCTTCTACTTCTTTAGACGCAATATTTCAAAAAGCCTCTGAAAAATATGATGTACCAGTTAGTTTATTAAAAGCAATAGGAAAAGCAGAGTCTAATTTTAATCCAAATGCTGTTTCTAGTGCAGGTGCACAAGGTGTTATGCAGCTTATGCCTGCTACTGCAAAATCATTAGGTGTTACAAACTCTTTTGATGCAGAGCAAAACATTATGGGCGGTGCAAAATACATAAAACAAATGTTAGACCGTTATGATGGTAATACAAAATTAGCTTTAGCAGCTTATAATGCTGGTAGTGGTAACGTTCAAAAATATGGAGGTATCCCTCCTTTTAAAGAAACACAAAATTATGTAAAAAAAGTAATGGCTTATGCTGGTGAAACGCTTACTGCTGGCAATTATACTATTGGTCAAAATCAGACCGTTAACAGAACAAATACAACAAATCCAGCAAATACTTCATTACAAAGCCAAATTGAGCAATCTATATTAAATTTTAAAGAATTGACACAAGAAGATTATTTATTATTTATAGAGTCTTTAAAAAATGATATGAGTGCCTCTTTGTTGAGTTCTATTAGTGATATGGATTATGACAACAATAGCAAAAAAGATAGCTTATTCAGCCAAAACGACTATTTAAAAAATTACAATTATATTCTCAATAATTCACCTTCTTATTATGATATTTCTAATTTATCAAATAGTAATGCCAATTTATTGGGAAATCGTTTTCAAACAATGTATGATACTGAAAATAACATATAAAAAAAATACCCCCCTTTTACCAAAAAGAGGGGTATTTTTTAAATAATTGTATAGCTATCATAGAACCAAAAGATAAAGCATATATCGTCAGCAGCATTGTAATATTGACTGATGTTACTACAAAAAATGTTTTTAATGCTGGAAGCAAAAGCACAACATTTAAAAGTATAAAACCAATAAAAAACGCTCCCCATAGATATAAATTGTCAAAAAGCCTTTTTGTTAACAATACCGCTTTTTTAGATTTACAGCTAAAACCATGAAACAAACGAGATAAACAGAGTGTTGCAAAAGCCATTGTACTAGCAAGAGCTGCACCGCCTTGTCTATTACCAATATAATATGCTGTCATAGTAAATACTGCTATCACTAAGCCTTGTAATACTACATCTTTTAAAAATGATTTTGTCATAATAGGCGTATTGATAGAACGAGGTTTTTCATTCATTACGTTTTTATTATGAGGTTCTACTCCTAATGCAATCGCTGGTAAACTATCTGTAAGTAAATTAATAAAAAGTAAATGTACTGGAGCAAAAGGTACATTTAATCCTACTAAATACGCATACAATACAGCTAATATACCTGCTGTATTTCCAGAAAGCAAAAATTGTATTGCATTTTTAATATTTTGATACAAATTTCTGCCATTTTCAACTGCTTTTACTATAGTAGCAAAATTATCATCTGTTAGTACCATAGAAGAAGCATCTTTTGCCACTTCAGAGCCTGTAATACCCATTGCTACACCAATATCTGCCTGTTTTAATGCTGGAGCGTCATTTACACCATCACCTGTCATTGCTACAACATTTCCTTTTTTTTGCCATGCTTTTACAATTCTAATTTTATGTTCTGGTGAAACTCTAGCATAAACAGAAACTTCTTCTACAAAATTATCAAGTTCTTTTTCTGTCATGGTATCAATTTCTGCACCATCTACTGCTTTTTTTCCTTCTGTTAATATTCCTATTTGTTTTGCAATTGCTGATGCAGTTACTTTATGGTCACCTGTAATCATAACAGGGCGAATACCTGCTTTTATACATTCTGCTACTGCAATTTTGCTCTCCTGTCTTGGTGGGTCTATCATAGCTATTAGTCCCAAAAAAGTATAATTATTTTCTTCTTCTAATTCTAATTTTTGCAATTCTTTATAGGCAAATGCCAATACTCTTAAACCATTTTCTGAAAATGTTTTATTGATTTGTATTACTTTTTGTTTATCTTTTTGTGTAAATGCTGTAATTTCATCATCTTTTTCTATAGAAACTACTCTATCTAATAATACATCTACAGCTCCTTTTGTTACCATAATATATTTTCCTTCTATTTGGTGTACAGTAGACATCAATTTTCTATCAGAGTCAAAAGGAATTTCAAGTAATCTTTTATATTGTTGTCTAATTTGTTGATATTCTAAATTACACTTTTTAGCAAACTGTATGAGTGCCACTTCTGTAGGGTCACCTATTTCCTGACCATCATTTATACTTGCATCATTACATAAAACACTCATTAATATCAATTTTTTATCTGTTTGTTTTGTCATATCAATAGACTGCTTTTCCACAATAGCATGATTGACACAATATTTTTGTACTGTCATTTTATTTTGTGTTAATGTACCCGTTTTATCAGAACAGATAACAGAAACACTTCCTAAGCCCTCTACAGCAGGTAGTTTTCTTACAATAGCATTTTCTTTTGCCATTTTTTGCGTTCCTAATGAAAGTACTATTGTTACAATAGAACCTAATGCTTCTGGTATTGCTGCTACAGCAAGTGCTACTGCAAATAAAAAAGCATCTACTACATTTCCTCCTTTTGCAATGTTAGCAAAAAATAATATTGCACATACTATTAGTATAATAATAGAAAGTTTTTTTCCAAAATTATCTAAATTTTGCTGTAAAGGTGTTTTCTTTTCCTGTGTATTTTTTAATAATTGTGCTACTTTTCCGATTTCTGTTTCCATACCAACATTCGTTACAATATAACTTGCTCTACCATATGTTACAAAACTGCCTGAAAATACCATATTTTTTCTATCGCCAATAGGTACTTCTTGTGATAATTCTATCATTTCTTTTTCTACACTGACAGACTCTCCTGTTAAAGAACTCTCATTTACTTTTATACTAAAATTCTCCAATATTCTACCATCAGCACTAATAAAATCTCCTGCCTCTAAAAAAACAACATCTCCTATTGTAACCTCTTGTGAAGGTATTGTTACTTTTTGTCCATCTCTCAATACTTTTACATAAGGGGAAGAAAGTGCTTTTAAACTTTCTAGTGATTGCTCTGCTTTAATATGTTGTATAGTACCTAATATTGCATTTAATGTAATCACAACAAATATTACAATGGCACTTTCTGCATCTGCCAAAAATAAAGAAATCAATGCTGCTACAATTAATATTATAACAAGGAAATCTTTAAATTGTTCCAAAAATATGACAAATGTGCTTTTCTTTTTTGCTTCCTGCAATACATTTTTACCATATTTATGTAACCTTTGCTGTGCTTGTTGTTGTGTTAATCCTTTTTCTGAACTTTCTACATTTTCTAATACTTTTTGTAATGGCAAATTATAATATTTTTGCATATTTTTCCTCCTTATCACTTTATACAGATACTCTTTATTTAAAATATGATAAAAAAAGACTTTTCATTATTATTTCAAAAATGATAAAAACCATTCTAAAAAATAATAATAAAAAATCTTTTTACTATATTTACTATAAATGATAGCATATTACAATTTGTGCATAGCCAATTTTTTTTGATATTTATTTTAGTAATGCTATATTTGCTGTTAATTTATTTATTTTCCTTTTCTTTCCACATAATGCAATACCAATATAATTTAATTCCGCTTCAGCAACAGATTTTATTTTTATTATAAATTCAGTATAACTATTACACATCTGTGCCACATCAGAAAAATCAACTACAGTTAAATCAGAATATTCTGGTTGATACAGTTTTTGTCGTATTGTCTTTATTGTTTGTATATCTCCCTTTAATATGGGTATAGGAAATGTTATAATTCCTAAATGTTTATTACCTGTTTTATCATAAACATCATTCCCTACCACTTCAGGTATATTTTTACCTAAAGTAATGCCCATAATAGCAGCAGTATTTGCTATTATTCCTATTGGTAACTGTCCATCAATTATCATAACACATTTTTCATATTGTAAATTCATTGTTTTACTCCTTCTAAATTTTTATTTTTATTATAAAAAATATCACGATAAACACCTGGAGAAATTCCTATAAAACTACTAAAATAATTTGTAAAATGACTTTGGTCTGAAAATCCCATTTGTATTGCAGCATCAATAGGGCATACTCCTTCTGACAAAAGTTTTTTGGCTTCATTAATACGAATGTTTTCTAAATAACGATAAGGTGTAATTCCTTTTTGTTTTGTAAATGCTCTAATTAGTGTTGATTTGCTAATTTTGGCATAATGACAAATTTGTTCCAAACAAATATGTTCTGTATAATGGCTTTGTATAAATTCACATACTTTTTCAATTTCTTTTCTACATTCTAATGTATTATTTTGAAAAGGCTCTCCATAATTTTGTATCAGTGCAGTAAATAATAACAGTAAAAATTCCTCTTTTACAAAATTCATTGTACCATTCATTATCATTTTATGTAATGTAATGAAATAATAAGCAATTTCTTCATTATGAATTACATTTTGAGAAAATTGAGGTAATTCTTTTTTATTTGTTATTTTTTCTGTTAAATAAAGCATAACATTATTGTGAATATGAAATCCTCTATAACATAATGTATCTTCACCACTTTGCATACAAGAATGATTTTCTTCTGTATGAAATAATACAATATCTCCTTTTTTGACAATATATTCTCTATTTTTGCAACACAAATAACGTTGTCCATTTTCAATAAAACCAATGACATAATATTTATGAAAATGACTAGGAAATGATTGACGAATACCCTCAAAATAATATGCTTCTATATGCAGTTGTTTATCATAAACTACTGTTTTCATTTATTTTCCCCCTTACCACAAACATTTTACATTTCTTATATTGAAAAGTCTTGTAAAATATATTCATTATTTATATTTTATAAAACATTGTTTGTTATAAGTAAATCAAACCACTATATAAAAAAGCCGCTATTTCAGCGGCTAATACTCATTTACTTTCATTTTTTATCATTCCATTTGTAGAAATAGTTATTACATTACATGGTATTGATTTTCCACTACATTGCAAAGCATGCTTCACTGCATTTTCAATACCTCCACAACAAGGTACTTCCATACGAGTTATTGTAATACTTTTAATATTATTTTGTGTAATAATTTGTGTTAATTTTTCAGAATAGTCACAATTATCCAATTTTGTACAAGCAATTAATGTAATGTGACTACGCATAAATTTATTATGAAAATTTGCATAAGCATATGCAGTACAATCTGCTGCAACTAATAAATTTGCTCCTTCAAAATAATCTGCATTGACAGGTACTAATTTTATTTGTATAGGCCATTGTGAAAGTTGGCTTACTATTTCATTTGTTACTGTATTATATTCTGTATTTTGGTGTAAAATTGTTTTTGCTTGTACTCCAGAACACCCTTTAAATTGTTTTTGTTGTTTTGCTGCCATAACAGCCTTCTCATTATAAGCAGGAGCTTCTCTTTGTTCAAATGAAATTGCATTTGTAGGACAATTTGGTAAACAGTCACCAATACCATCACAATAATCTTCTCGAGTAAGTTTTGCCTTGCCATTTATCATTTCAATAGCACCTTCATGACAAGCTACAGCACAAGCACCACAACCATTACATTTTTGTTCATCAATTTTAATAATTTTTCTAATCATATTATTTCACTACCTTTTCTTTTTTTATATTTCATTTGATTGACCTTTTGATAGTATTCTAGTATAATACAATCAAAAAGTATGTTGAAATTTCAACAAAGGAAAAATTTTATGAAAAATTATATTGAAGTACTAAAAAAATGTCCATTATTTTACAATATTACAGAAAACGACATCACAACGATGCTTCATTGTCTTGATGCAAAAGTAGTTTCCTTTCAAAAAAAAGAAACCATCATAGCAGAGGGAGAAGCTGCAAAATATATCGGAATTGTTCTTTCTGGTGCTGTGCAAATTATACAAATAGATTATTTTGGAAATAGAAATATTGTAACAGATGTAAAGCCTTCTGAATTGTTTGGAGAGTCTTTTGCTTGTGCTGGCATAATATCAATACCTGTAGATGTTGTTGCATCTACTGTCACAGAAATTCTTTTTATAGACTGTTTACGTATATTACACTCTTGTAGCAATGCTTGTATATTTCACCGTCATATCATATATAACATTATGAAAATTGTTGCAATGAAAAACATCATGTTTCATCAAAAAATTGAAATCACTTCTAAGCGTTCTACAAAAGAAAAATTGATAGCATATTTATTACTTCAAGCTAAAAAACACAATAGTAATAGTTTTGAAATTCCATACAATAGGCAAGAGCTTGCTGACTATCTTGAGGTAGATAGAAGTGGTTTGTCTGTTGAAATCAGTAAATTATGTCATATAGGACTCATTGAGGCAAACAAAAAAAATTTTAAAATACTCAAAAATATCAATGAACATTCTATGTAAAAAAGGCAGTCTTTCGACTGCCCTCTTTTTTTGTGTTTAGTTACAACCGCAACCATTGTTGCAGCCGCAGCCACCGTTGTTATTGCTGTTACTGTTACTGTTATAGCCACAACCATTATTGTTACCGTTGTGACCACAACCGCAGCCATTGTTGTTACTGTTATTGCCACAGCTTTGGCTATTCCAATAATCATACCAAGCATCTAAATAAGCACTACCACAGCAACCTCCACAATCGCAGCAACCACAGCCGCAACCTCCACAACCACAGTTATTACATCCATTACATCCACACATTTTTTTGTTCCCCTTTCAAATTTGATTTATAGTACATACTATGCTAGTACCAAAAAAATGTGCATAAATGTAAAAAATTTTTTTATAATACGAGTGCTGCCATATGTCCCAATGTTTCACTTTCTGTTTGATTTAAGCGTTCTTCTAATTTTGTCGTATGAGTTGGATTATTAAATAGTGATTTTGAAAATTCAGAAGTATAATATATAAAATCCTCTTCTGTACTATCTTTTTCTAAGCAACACGTCCACATAAATAAAAATAGACTATATATCGTTGCCATAGCACAATAATTTCTCCATAAGCCACCGTTTATGAAGAAAGGAAAGCGATGAGATAAAAACCCTTCTATTATCACATTTTCTATCCAATACTCCTTACCTTTTATAAATTCTTCAAAGTCCTTTATAGCTTGTTGATATTTTTCAATGTCATATTCTATGTTTAAAGTTTGAATTTTTTCTTCTCCAATTTTTAAATTTATTTTGATACCTACTCTATTATTTATCTTTTCTTGTATTTTTAAATCCTCTTTTGCTTTTGTGCCATTATAATGATATACAATAGAATTAAAAAGCCTTTTTTTACCACTTTTATCTACCTTTTCAAACAATTTACTATAAATATCTTTATTTTTACTATCATTAAAATCAGCCACAAACTGCTGTATATAACTAGGTATTGTTTCTTTACTTTCTAGTTTTGTTTTTCTCATATCTTCTATTTTTTTTATTGCCATTCCTAATACTATCATTCTTTCTCCAAAATTATACTCTCTATTTTGAAGTACACCTAGTAATAATATTTTAAATTCTGTATAATAATGATATAGCGAATTTTTGTTTGCTTTTACACTATCTATTCTTGCGGCACCTCTTTTTTCAGCATCAGTTATTTCTCTTTCTATTATATCTAATTTTATGCCTTCTTTTTCTTTTAATAATAGCCTAACTACTTCTTCACAAGCTATATCTAAAAAACATTCATATTTTCCTATAAAATATGTAGGCTGTCTTGGAAATATTTTACAAGTTAAACTCATATTTTCAGAACCCATTTCTTTATAGATTTTACATAATCCATACTCATCTAAAAATTTACATCTATTATTTTCATCTAATTTAATTTTATAATTGAATATATCAAACTGATATTTTTCAAAAGCATCTTCAAATATTTTTCTAAATTCTTCTGTTTTGATATTTTTTTTCATATCTTTTAATTCTTTTTTTGTAATACCAATACTCCACTCTCTACAGCAGTTATATTTACAGTCACTTCCTATACATTCAAATTTATTATAAAAACTTGGCTGTAATACAATATGCTTCATATTATTTCACCTTCCTTATTGTTTTAGCAACATTTTATAGAAGGGAGTGAGGGATTTCCCTCACTCCCTTTTTTATGAAATAAAAAAGGCTGGCAATTTGCCAGCCCCTATATAGTTTTGATATATTATTGTAATAACTGAAGAACACCCTGAGGTAACTGATTTGCTTGAGCCAACATAGCTTGAGAAGATTGAACAAGAATATTGTTCTTTGTATATTGCATCATTTCTTTTGCCATGTCTGTATCTCTGATACGGCTTTCTGCATCTGTCAAGTTCTCTGTTGTTGTTTCCAAGTTATTCAATGTATGGTCTAATCTGTTTTGAGTAGCACCAAGTTTTGCTCTTACTTTAGAAACAGTATCAATAGCATCTTTAATTTTTGTAATACCAGCTGCTGCACTTGATTCTGTAGATACATTAATATTACCTACGCCTAATGCACTTGCATGGCAGTCTTGAATACTTACACTTACTCTGTTGTATTCATCTGCTGTATCACCAATTTGAAGGCTTAATCCTCCACCAAGTGCTTTACCTTGAGAAGAAATACCTAATGCTTCAGCAAAATGGTCACTTGGTGTTTTATCAGAAAAACCAATTGTTGCATCAGTACCATTTATAATTTCTAATCTACCATCATCTGTAAAGTTTACAGTAATATCTGCCGCTGTTAATTGGTCATCAGTACCTACTGCTGTATTATAATTACCAATTGTAGCTTGTATAGCATTTTGCAATGCAGTTGCAACTGCACTACCTGTAGCACCATCTGCTAAACCAGCACCTGACATATCAACTTCATAGTCAGTACCGTTGATATTCATATAGAATTTTCCATTTGCTCCACTAGCACCATTTACTTTACTTGTTGCCTCTACTGCAGTATCTGCTGTTGCTCCAAACATTTTTGTAAAAATACCACCTGATGCACCATTTGCTGTTGTTTCTGAATTAGCTGTACCATTACCCATGAGAAGCAAACTACCTGTACCATCTTTGGTATTAGTTTCTATTGAAAATGAACCATTTTTTCCACTTACAGTAACACTAGATGTAGAACCTGCATCTGCTAATGCTTTGTTAATAGTATCCTGTAATATTTTTGCTGCTTCTTCATTTGCAGTTTTACTACCTGCTACTGTAGTATCTGTCCAATCTCTATTTAGTTTTGCTTTGTCATCAGAACTTAATTGACTCCAGTCAATTGTTACTTGTGTATCATCTACAACAATTGTTTCTTTTTCAAATTTCAAATTAGTACCGCTAAGGTCAGCTGCTGCTGTAGTCATCTTTGGAGGAGTAAATGTACCAATTACGCCACCTACTAAATTACCACCTGTTGAGCCACCACCACTCAAATTACCATTTAACAAGTCAATACCATTGAAATTTGTAGAGTCTGCAATTCTATCAATTTCATCTTGCAGTTCTTGAATTTCATTCTGATATTTTTCTCTGTTGCTGTCGGAGTATGTTCCGTTTGATGCCAATGTAGAAAGTTCTACCATTCTGTTTAACATAGAGTGAACTTCTGTCAAAGCACCTTCAGCTGTTTGAACCAATGAAATACCATCTTTAGCATTCTGTTGGCAAGCTTCCAAACCTGTGATTTGAGCTCTCATTTTTTCAGAGATTGCTAAACCTGCTGCATTGTCAGCTGCACTATTGATTTTGTAACCAGATGACAATTTTTTCAAGTTTGCTGCTACGTTTTTGTTGTTTGTTCCTAATCTGTTATAAGAGTTTAAAGCTGGAATATTATGTTGTACTATCATAAATACTACCTCCTTGAATTTTGACGGGGAGTATCCTTTCTCCCCCACCTTTGATATTATTTTTTACTCTGAGTAAAATCATATGCAGTCTGACACACTCATTGTTTTACAAAGAGTATGCCTTTTATCGTCCTAATGCTCTCGTGCGTACAATACAATCTGGTACGGCATGGTGCTTTTCGTAGTTTTCTCCTCGTTCAATTTTGATTTCTTTTGGTGCTTCAATCGCTAAACGAAGAGAACCATCTATTGACACCACTTCCACAATAATGTTGCCATTTATGACGATATATTCTCCGGGATTCCTTCCAAGTGATAGCATTTTAAACAACCTCCTTGTCAATTTAATTTTACTCTGTGTAAATATAGTAATACCATTTGTAAAATTTGTCAAGTATTTTTTTACGAAAAGTCAAAAAATTTTACTTTCGGTCTGTTACCCTTTTTTCTTTTACAAAGTAAAGTTATGTTGTGGGGTGATATTATGGATTGCAAAGAAATGGGCAGTAGAATAAAAAAAGCTAGACTTAGTCAAAATTTAACACAGGAGCAGCTTGCGGAATTGCTCGATATTTCTGTATCTTATGTCAGTCTAATAGAACGTGGCAGCCGCAACGCTACTGTGGAAACCCTCCTTGCTATTGCCGACGTACTTCATGTTTCTGTCACTTCTCTTTTACAAGATAGTGGCGATTTGGATCGCGACGAGGAGCAAAGTAATATTTGGAACGAATTAACCAAAAATAGAACGGCGGAAGAAAAAGACATGATTTTACAAACAGTCAAAACCATTGTCACTTTTTTAGACCGTCAAAAAAAATAAGAACCCCTAGGAATGTTTTTTACATTCCTTTTTTTCGCTAGACTTTTAGTCAGAAAGGCAAATTATTTTATTATTGCCTTTTCTGCACTGCTTCCATATTTTTTATCTTATTTTTTTATCTGTTCTGTCTAAAAGTTATATTTTGTTTTGTTTTTAGAGAGAGGAGCATATTTTTATGGATAAAAAACGACAACTGATGGAACAGAATTTAAACGCTTTTTTGGAAAACTACATTTCTGATTTACTACAATATTATGCTAAAAATGATGAGCATTTTGCTGCACTACTTGCACAAAAAAAAGAGCTTACTGCTCAACTTACAAAATTTGGAACGCCTTTTTTTGAATATGATGATATTCAAAATACTATACTACATACTATAGCAGAACTTTTTTACAGAAATGGTTTTTCAGATGCCATTGCTCTACATAAAAAGTTAAAATAATTTTTCTATATTGCCCTCGACAAATGATTTTTATTTTGTTATAATAATATAAATTATTTTTCGGCTAAAGGAGGGGATTTTATGAATATTTCTTTATTAGATATGTCACCAGCTTATTCTGTTTCAACACAATTTCACCCTGTTGAAAATTTTTCACAATCTGCTCAAAAGGATACTATGCAATATCAACAAGGCAATACCGATAATGCTTCGCCTGTTGCACAATATCAAACTCCTTTTGATACATTAGAACTTTCTAACACTTCCCCAAAAAAAGACGAAAAAGATATTTCTAACGAGGAGTGTCAGACTTGCAAAAATCGCAAATATCAAGATGGTTCTAATGACCCTAGTGTTTCATTTAAAACACCTACCAAAATATCACCCGATAGAGCAGCAGCAGCTGTTCGTAATCACGAAATGGAACACGTTTTTCATGAACAGGCAAATGCTAAAAGAGAAGACAGAGAAGTGGTTTCTCAGTCTGTTATATACAAAACAGATATTTGTCCAGAATGTCATAGAATATACATTTCTGGCGGTGAAACACGTACCGTAACAAGAGGAAAACAAGAATACGACACTATTACAGACCCACAGCAACAAAAAGGAAAATTTTTTGATGCTGTCGCTTAATTTTATTCGTTCTCCTTATTAACATATATATATCTAAAAAAGGCAAGCCTTGCTAACTTGCCTTTTTTTTACGCAAAAATAAAACAACACTGTTTCTTATAAAAACGATGTTGTTTTATGATATATTTTCTATTTCAAAAAGTATACTCTTTTGAAATAATATTACTCTTTTACAAATCTAATTTCTACTTTTGACTTTGTTTCTTCTAAAAACACCTCTCTCATATTACATTTTAATGTAACTCCCATATCTATCAATACATCTTCTAACGCCGCTAATGTTTGTGCTACATCAGCAACATTTGCATTTTCTCCCATATGTCCAATACGAATAACTTTTCCTGCAAGTTCTCCAAAACACCCCGAAATCATAATATGAAAACGATACCTCATAATATCCAAAAGTACTCTAGCTGAAATACCTTCTGGTAATACAATTGCTGTTACAGTATCAGAATATCCACTTTTAATATATTGTTTTAATCCTGCTGCTTCCACTGCCTTTCTTGTAGCTTGTGCTATTGTTTTATGTCTTTGAAATATTTCTTTATCTTTTAAAATATTTTCTAGTGCTGTACCAAATCCATATATATCACTAATAGGCATAGTATAAGGAAACCATTTTTTTTCATAATATCCCACATAAGACAATATATTAGCATAAAAAGATGTAATTGGTGTTTTTCTATTTTTCATTACTTCTATCGCTTCATCGCTGACCCCCAAAAATGTAAGCCCAATTGGTGCAGAAAGTGCTTTTTGAGAACCACCACAAAGTATATCTATCTGTGCTTTTCCTACATCTAAGTGTACACCAAAAGACGCTGAAACACTATCTACTACAGTTAATATACCATACTGTTTTAATACAGGACAAATTTCTTCTACATCATTGAGCATACCACTTGGTGTATCACAATGTACTACTGTTGCATATTTAAAATTACTATCTTTTTTTAAATATTCTTTTAAACACTCCACATTTACTGGTTGTTTATCATCTACAGTATAAAGTACAGCTTCTCCTCCATATATTTTCACAAAATCTGCAAATCCCTTTCCAAATATACCATTATCTATTACAAGCACTCTGTCCCCTACTTCTGTCAATGAAGCACAGGCTGCTTCTAATCCAAGTATACCTTCTCCACTTAATATATAAAAAGTGTTTTTTGTATGAAAAAAATCTGCTAATTTATCACAAATTTGTTTATAATATTCGCAAAATGAAATATCTTCATCTGGATTTGTTGTGACAGTACTTCTAGCCAAACGTACATTCTCTCTCACTTGTGTTGGCCCTGCTGTCATCAATGTAATATGGTTCATATTTCTAAACCTCCTATTTGTTTTAATATTGTTTTTCTTAGTGCTGTTATAATAGGAACAACAATAACTCCTGCTACTACAACTTGTACGACATTTCCTATAATTGACGTCATTGGTGCTATCCAATTTCCATATATAATTGCCTCTGCAATATAATATCCTATTATTTTAATTAACAATGCAGCTAAAACTGCAACAGTATACCAAACTACTGTTCTTTTTTCTGAAATTTTACCTGTTACATATCCCATAATTGCTACAATAACAAATGTAAAAGGTGCCCAAGCTGTCCACCCAGAAAATAAATCAAAAAGTCCCATACCAAAAGCTCCTGCAATTGCTCCTGTTTTTTTACCAAATATCATTGCAGTTAAAAACAATGGTACATTACCTAAATGTATTAGTCCTCCATTTGCCATAGGCAAACGAATATTTATAAATGCTGTTGCAACAAATGTTAATGCAATACACATTGCGTTGATAGTTAATTTTTTAGTAGTTGTTATTTTTATTGCTGTAGTATTCATTTTTATACACACCCTTGCACTATATTTTTGTTGTTTTTTATTTTGATAAGTAGCTACTTTATCTATGTATAATTAAATATCATTTTACCAAAATAAATAAAATTGAACATACTAATATCAAAAATTATTGTCTGTTTTTTTCCTTTTTTCAAAATTGTACCCATACAATTCTATGTTATATACTTACAATATAATATAAAAAATTCCTTGTAAAAACAAGGAATTTTTATAATGATGTGAATTTATTTTACATTTTTATTTATTGTTACAACATTATTATTTCTTTCTATAAATCATACTATATTCTTGTTCTCCTGTTTCTTTTTGAACACTTTGTTTTTGTATTTCAAATCCCATATTTTGATAAAAAGCAACTGCATTACTATTTTTAGTATAAACACATAGTGACAATGTATCAAAATATTGTTTTGCTTCTTCTATTAGTGCTTTTCCTATTCCCATACGCTGAAATTCTTTTTTTACAAAAAGTCCATGTATAAAACCATCAGAAACTCCCAAAAATCCTTTTATGTCTTTTTCTCCCTGACAAAATATCATAGCATCAGGCAATGCTTTTTTTACAAGTTCTATATTACTTTGCCAATATTGTTCTACTATAAAATGATGTGCTTGTATATTTGTTTCTAGCCATATTTTTGCCAATTCTTCCAAATGCTCATAAACAAATTCTTTTTTAATAAGCATATGTCATTATCACTCCTGCTGTAATTTCTATATCTTCATAACGTATATTTCCACCATCTTCTGTTTGTGCTGCTGTATCAGCTTCTCCTCCAAAAGCCATACTTTTAGCATTATTTACTGCTCTTTCTTTTTCATAAGAATTATAGCTTGACATTTCTTCTACAGAAATACAACTTCCCAACGTTGAACCTAAAGCTTCTGCTAATGCTTCTGCACTGGAAGAAGCATTTTTCACTGCTGCCTGTAAAGCTTGTTTATAATATTGGTTTGGGTCAGAAATAGAAAAAGAAATAGAACCTACATTTGTTACACCTGCTTTTGTTGCAGCATCAATATATTTTCCTACATTATCAACATCATTTATTTTTACTAAAAAACGGTTATATGCTCTATATCCATCTTCTTCCCATTTATTTTTTTGTTCATTATATACCTGTTCTGCATCAATAGAATAATATTGTGTGATAATGTTTTCATCTCTTACTCCTAATGCTTTTATTGCTTTTGTCACTTTTTCTGTAGTTTCTGCATTTTTCTTTTGTGCTTGCTCTGCTGTTTTCTCTTTTGTTTCCACTGTAAGATAAATACTTGCTACATCTGGTTTTGCTGTTATAATGCCTTTTCCGTTCACTTCTATTGTTTTCTGTGTTGTCTGTGTAGTTTCTGCTGCATATGCCGTTATAGCTGTTACGCTAGCTACACTAACTGCTATTGTCATCGCTGTTATCATACTTACTAATTTTTTCATAATAAAAACCTCCCTTTATTCTACAAATGTAATATGAATTGTAGCAAAATCTGCTGTTTTTTGTAATTCTTCTAATGCTTTTTCACATTCTTTTTGTGTTTTTCTTGCCTCTTGTGCCTTTCTAGGCTGTTCTTTTTGTGTAGCTTGTTTTTCTATTTGTTTCGCTTGCTCTAATTGTTGTTGTATTTCTTTGTATTGTTTTCCTAAATCTTCTACAATTTCATTTTTATTTATTATTTCACATTGTTGTCCTAACCAATTTACAATATCATTATATTCTGAAATAGGTATTTTTACTGTCATACTATTTTCTGCATAGTGTGTTTCTATTTCTCCCTTTAATGATTTTGTTCTTTTTTCTACATCTTGTGCTATTTTTTGTTCATTTTTTGACTTCAAACTAATTTGCAATGACTTTGATTTCATATTTGCTGGAACACTTTTTCTAACGGTATTTGTTATAGCATCTTCTATACTTTCTGTTTCATCACTTTCAGTAGACATTTTTTCTTTTTTATCTTCTTTATCTTCTTTATCTTCTCCTGCTGACATAGGTTGTATCATAATGTCTTGCTGTGTATGTTGTAGTTCATTACCATTATCATTTTCATCGTATTGTTGTAATATTTCTTTTTGTTGTGTAGTTTCCTTTTGTTGTTGTGTTATTTGTTCTTTTGCTACTTGTTGTTCTTCTCCTCCTTCCACATCTTTTACATCATCTTCTGTACTTCCTGCTGCTGTTAAAGCAGGTGTCGCTGGCAATGCTTTTGCTGTTTCAGGTGCTTTTACACTTCTTGTTTGTGTAATAGTTGGTGATATTTGCTGTTGTTCTACTTCTGTTTGCTCTACATTTGCTTGTTGTAACTGTATAGAAGCAATTTCTGCCGTTTGTGCATTTTCTGCAACATCTGTTTTATTATGGAAATATACTTTTGATACTCCTGCCAATACCAAAAAAGAGGCAGCAACTGCAACATATTTTTGCCAAGCAATATTTTTTGTTTTTTTCAGAGGGGATACTTTTGTTTTTGCTTTCGTTTCCATTTCTTTGTTGATTGCTTCCATAATGTTTTGATGGAGTCCTTGCGGTACTTTTTCCATAGGCATTTCTAAAAGCATCTGTCTTAATTGTTGTGCTTGTTGCAATGCTTTTTTACATTCTGGACATTGTTTGATATGTTTCAAAAATTCTTTTTCTTCTTTCCAGTCTAGCTGCCTGTCTATATAAAGAGAAATTTTTTCTTCTCTATTTTCACATTTCATATAGTATCCCCTCCTTTCTTACTTACTTTATTTATTTGACGAGGTTTTTTTACTAAAAGTTCCCTTTTAGCTAAAAATTCTTTTTTAAATTGTTCTCTTGCTCTTGCAATACGTGATTTTACTGTTCCCAAAGAAATAGACAAACACTCTGCAATTTCTCCATATGTCATATTTTCCATATCCCTCATTAACAATACTGCCCTATATTCTGGTGACAAATTTTGTATCATATCCATTATTTGCACTTGTTTTTCTTTTTGTAAATAAGTTTCTTCAGGTGTTTTTATTGTTGTATCTGTTATAGTTTCTTTTTGATATTGTGTTTTTTCCTCCCAAGAAACAGTATCTTTTCCTTTCTTTTTTCTTAGAGCATCAATACAAGTATTTACTGCAATGCGATATATCCATGTAGAAAATGTAGATTTTTCATCAAACTTTTGTAAATTTCTATATATTTTTATAAAAATTTCTTGCGAAATATCTTTTGCTTCTTCTTCATTTTGCATCATGCGATATGCTACATGGTATACTAAATTTTCATTTTCTGTTACTAATTTTTCCCATGCTTTTTTATCATTTTGTTTTGCTGCACTCAGCCATTCGGGTTGTTCTTTTTTCTCCTCCATAGTTTCGCCCCTTTTATTTTTATTTTCCCTCTCACAAAACTATAACAAAAAATATGCTACTTTGCACCTAAAAACAAAAAAAAATAACAAAAAAAGCCGCTTCTCTAAGCGGCAATTTATTTTTTAAGCAATTTCTTTATGAAAAGTTCCAAAAACAACATCTCTATTAATATCGTTTAATCTTTCTCCATATATTGGATTTTGTCTGTTTTTTTCAATACCTTCATTTATTTTATCTATATATTTATTTAAAAAAGGTTCATATGTTTTTTCTATTGCCTGTCTTAAATTTTGGCTAATATGCAAACGATAAGAAATCTTTTTTATTTCAGTAAACTGTTGTGCAAATTTTTTACCTATATCTTCATCATCTTTATTTCTATAGCCTGAATAAGAAGCTGTTTCTCTAATATAGTTTTCCATAGTATCTACATAAATTCCTGCAAATTTCAAATCTTCCAAAGAATAAACACTATCAGAATATTCTCCTTTTTCACCAGTCACATTTCCTTCTAAATTATATTTTAAACGTTCAGAAAAATCAATATCCGACCAACTGTTTGTATAATTTTCTCTTTGAACGTCTGAAACATCATTTGTAATACCTTTAGAAGCCCTTACATTTTTGAGAAGCTGTGCTGTCATAAAAGAACTATCTTTATATAGCCATGTATCTTCTTCATTTGAAATACAAGCATAATTTTCATTTTGAGCAATATAATTTTCATATTCTGCTACTTTTTGGTCTAAAATACTATTTAAACTATCTTTTATATCTTCTACAACACCAGTATGCCCTAAACTTTCAAAAAAATCGCTGACATCTTTAGAATAAGAATTAATTAAGTTATTTCTATCATCATTATATATTTCATTAAGAATTTGCATATTTTTCTCTTTTTCTTCTCCTGTGTATTGTGTTTCAATACGATCTTTCAATACTGCATAACGAGCACACATATAGTCCATATAGTTCTCTAATTCAGAAGCAGCCCCAGAACCTATTTGCATAGATACTCTATCACTGCGTACTTCCCACCAGTCAATATCATCACTCACACCATTTTCTACTAATTCCTTTCTAAAATTTTCCAATTCTTCTTTTGTTATTGTTTCTTTTAATTCTGCTCTACTAAATTGGTTCATACCAACTTCTACTATTTTCATAGTGTAATTTTTAATTTCTTCTTCTGTAGCACTACTATCTATTACATATTTATCTGATGTAAAACCCCAATCGTGATAGCAATTTTTTTTGTAATATTGATACATTAAAGCATCTTCTTCTGAATAATTATATTGGTCTTGTAATCCTGAGAATGTTTTGTCCAAATTCAATACTCTTTCTGGGTCTATTTCGCTATATGTAATAGGTTCTTTTGTAAGAGGTGTCAACCTATTTACTCCCTTATATGTTTCTGAATATATTATATTACTTTTTGATGAACGTGTAAAAGTATCTGTATTTTTTACTTCTCTTACTTTGCTCTGATTTACAATCTGGTGCAGTTTAGAAGTAGATTTTTGTTGATTTAATAAAAAATTTGTTTGCATATTTTTTATATTTTGTTGAAATCCCATTTTTCCTATAAACATATCTTTTCCCCCTATTTGCTTTTATTTTGTCTGTACTAATATCATTATCATTACACTATATTATTTATAAAAATTTTCTTTATTTAAAATAAATTAAAATTATATTGCATTTATATTCTTTATATCGTTACTATTTTAATAAAACTTAATACTTAAAATAGAGTAACTGTATTTATTAAAACTTGTTGTTTTAATCATTATAAATTTTACTTTAATTTTATCATTTTGTAATAGAAATTTTTTCTTTCTCTGTTTATGCAATAATAAAAATACAACTTATACCAAAAAGTATACTTTTTGGAAAAATAATTTTTCTTCACTTTTTGTAAATTTTTTAAAAATTCTCTTGGACATTTTAAATAAATTGTGTTATAGTATAAACATAAAATTTATAATAAATGTATTTTTTAGAAGTATCAAAAATCCTTTCAAAAAGTATACTATTTGATAATTTTCACATTATATAGTGGTTTATTATCAATATTCTTTTCATTCCGATATTATTTCAATATACTTGTTTATTTAAAGTAATATATAAAAGTCCCTTAAAAGAATATTTATTCTATTAAAGGACTATTATTATATTATTTATTTAAAAATTATAAATATTGTTTATTATCAAGCACTTCTTTTACATCTGACACATTATTTACTAATGTACCTGCTTTTTCAGTATGGAGTAATTGTGTAGCTGCTTCTAATTCTGCTATAAGTTGTTGTGTTACAGCATCATCTGGTTTTTCATTTTCTACTGTTTCTAAATATTTTTCACAAGCCTTTTTTAATTTTTCATTTGGTGTTCCTCCTGGAAATCCACAGAAAAAAAAGGCATCTATTTTAAATTTTTCATCTTTTATAATTTGTTTAATTTTAGAAATGACATATTCTTTTTTTTCTAAGTTATCAGACATATTTTTATTTCCTTTCTTATATCATATTTTTTCTTTTTTCCATAAAATCATTTAATTCTTGTTGTATATTTAAAATATCTGGCTGTTGTTCTATTTGTTTTCCTATTTCTGAAATTCCTTCTGTTTTCATTTGTTTCTGATATTCTTTTAATGTTTTTGGAACTTTCGTCAATGTTTGAAATAAAGGTGCTTGTTCTATATGTCCTGTAAATGGCATAGGCAAATCATAATCTCTTATATGTTGTATATAATGTTCTATGCCCATTGTTCCATATACTCTACATTTTTCTACTAAATCTAAATCTAATGTAATAACAGCAACAGATTGTGTTTCTCCTGCCTCCCAAAGTAAATTTCCTTGTGGGTCAATTACCATAGAATGACCATACAAATGGGTACTATGATGAAATCCTACAGCATTTGTAGAAACTAAAAAAGCTTGATTTTCTAATGCCCTTGCAAAATGAATAGGTCTATTTAGTAAATATAATTCCTGTGGGTCAAGTGTCAGTTTTACAAGCACTTCTGCTCCCATAAGTGTTTCATTTCTGGATATTTCAGGAAAATTCAAATCATAACAAATTTGTACGCCTATTTTTGTTTGTTTTTCTGGAATGTCAAATACTACATATCTATTTCCTGGCTCTACCATATCCTCTACAGGCCTCCAAGGTACCATTTTTCTATAACTATCTATCAGTTCTCCTTTGGGATTAAATATAGGTGCAGTATTATAATATTTTCCTTCTGGCAGTTCTTCACTCTTTTCGCAAAGTGTACCAGGTATGAAATAAATACCATATTTTTTTGCTATTTTTCCAAAATATTCCGTAATGCTACCAGGTATATATTCTGGTGTAAAAGAAGAAATACTTTCTACTCCAACAATTAACTCCGGTGTACGAAATCCACTCATTAAAGAAGCTACACTTTTTTCAATATATTCTAAATTCTCAGAAGTATATTCACTTATAGGCATCTGTATAATACCAACATTTAAAAACCTTCCCATAGTATTTTTTTCACACCCTTTCACTGTAAAAAGACGAACGAAATCAATCCGTTCGTCTATATTACATATCTAAAATAATGAGTTATTTTAAGACTTTAACAGCAAAGTGTACTTTTTATTATTCTCCTGGGTGTTTTCTGTCCATGAAAGAAGACTCCTGAGGACCTCTTTGGTCTTTTTTCGCAATAAACAAGCTTCCTGTTGCTCTACCACACAATACTGGAGGTTCACAAGCTGTTGCTGCTGTGCCAGGTGTTGCTACGCCACTTAAATCTGCATCTGTTCTATCTAATTGTGTAGCAACTTTCCATGCTTCAAATTTACAAGTATAAGATTGATTTCCTACTTTTTCAATCCAACCATGGTATTCCATGAAGTCACCTACATATACAGGTGCTAAAAATTCTACTTTCTCATAGCCCAAGAATAAACTGATGTCACCATCTACATAAACCATAAGCTCTGTTCCAACGTCGCCCCATTGGTCAACTATTCTTGCTCCATTTACTAAACCACCTACATAATGTGCATCTTTTGCGCTCATCATTAAATGATGTACTACCTTTTTACCTACCATATTATTTTTCCTCCTTTAAGTATATTACTACATTGTTACATTCTATATTTAGCGAATAATTTCGCTTCATATCAATCTTCACAAACAACATTTTCTTTAATATCAATTTGATATGTAATGTCTAATTCTTCTGCCCATTTCAAATATTGTTCTACTTGTTCATCATTTAACATATCAGAAGAAATTAAACCTGTTTGTGTAATTTTATCATTTACAAACAGTTTTGTAAACAAAAATGCTCCTTGTCCTGTTAAATACATTTCTCCAGACATTTTTGCTTTATCATATGCTTCTACTAATCCTGGAGCAAATACGTGCAAATCTACCATAATATTTTTACCATCTTTTTGACCATATGCTTCACAAACAAATGCACCTTCATCTGAAATTAAACCTTCATCAATAATTTCTTTAATTACTTCTGGGTCTTTTGGTGCAGCAGGTGTATGTTTTAATATAACATCAAATGGTACAACTTTTCTGCCATTAATTTCTTCTTCTTCATAAGAAAGTAAACCAGCTCTATAAAGTGGTTCTGCAAAACGAATACCTACTCCGCCATATTTAAAATAAGCATTTTTACAATTTTTAAAATATTTTTCTCTATTAAATCCAACATAAACAGGCTCATCATGTGCGTGTTCTACTAAAACAACTTCTTTATTTCCCATTTCAGGCCATGTTCTTTTTACTGGTCTGCTAAAAGGTGTTGTTCTAATTTGTTCACAGTTTTCAAAAGCATAAGCATCTTCTGCCATGTCACTTAAAGCAACCAATGGTGACCACCAATAAGGTAAAAATCTTTTAGACTCTACGCCTTCATAAACCATCATATTTATTGTATCACATTCGTCTAATTCATTTACTGCTTTTCTTGCCATAACGCACATTACACCAGGTGCAGAACCTGTTCCAATAATTGCTGTTGTGCCATTTTCAGCGAACCTTTTACCATAATCATTATACATTATTTTAATGCCTTCTAACCAACTATCTCTAGGGTCTGGGCAGTCAGCAATATTTTCACACGCTGCAAGGTCTTGATAATTTGCTTTTACACGAATAGCTGCTTCTAATACATTAATACCAAAGTCTAAAGGCATAACATTTACAATTAATTCACAGCCCTGTGCTGCTTCTACAATAGCATCAATACTTGACGCATCTACTTGTTTTGGTGTACCCTTTTTCATCAATTTACATACTGCTTCTGCTGCTGCTAGACTATAGTCTGCACAGATTATTTCTTGTATATTAGGTTCTTCATCTAATTTTCTACAAATTGTTGAACCTTGTGCACCACAACCACATACCATTACTTTTTTCATACAAATTCCTCCTTATTATATCATTATTGTTATATTATTTGTTATTGAAATTTTTCGATATTATATTACATAGTTATTCTCTAGGTACAGCACCATGAAATTCTTCTATCATTTTATCAAGATGCTGTTTTCTTCCTTCTTCTAACTCTTTCAATTTTGGTTGTTCTGTTTTTTTGCCTATATATGTCATAATTGCACCTACTACAAGCAATATAATACCAATTATAAGACATACTTGAACCATTCCATCAAAATTACTAAAAAGTCCACTTTCATATTCTTCTAAATAGTATTCTGCTCCATATTCTCCTTCATAAAATCTAAAGAATAAAGCTGCTCCAACAGACAACGCACCAGAAAGTATCATATAAACTCCCATATTTATCAAATCCCCTAAATCTAATTTCGTTTTTGGATTAAGAGGATAAAGTTCTGGTTCATCTAATACCCTACCTTTATAAACCCATTTACAAAGTACATAGGATATTAAACCACCTATAATAACAATAAATCCTGTTACAAAATAATCTGTTCCATTTACATATATTGCAAATAAACTAACAAGTATTACACAAGCTGACAAAAACCATAAACCTAGTTTTCCGCCTGGCATAACTGTAAGACCCATTTTTTTCCTTGCTTCCACTGGATACAATTTTCTGATTTTCAATACACAAGCAACTAACATTAAATACAAATATAATTGTATTGGATTTGTTGCCATAACAAGCGTTGTAAAATCAAATTGACAAGTAATAATTGTAAAAATTGCCAACAGTATAATAGACACTGTAGGAATTCCTCTTTTGTCTACTTTCTTCATAATTGGTGGAAACATATGGTCATCTGCCATAACAAAAAATGCTCTAGAACCGTGTGCTATGTAAGAACAAAAAATAGAACAATTTGAAATAATCGCTACAATAATAAAAAGTACGCCTGCCCATGTACCAACGTGTTGTATCAATACATCTGCATAACCAACAGCACCGCCGCCTGACTCAATAGACCAAGCATTCCATGAACCAATCGCTGCTAATGCTGCCAATGTAGGAAGAATATATGATAATGCAATAATAGGTTGAGATAATCTCATAGCTTTTGGTATAATTTGAGGATTATCCATTTCTCCTGCCATATTTGACATACATTCATAACCCATATACATCCATATAATAATTGCAACACCTTCTCCTACAGAATGGAATAAACCTTCTTCTGGATTAAAAAATGGTTGTATTGGATTGATATTCCAATTCATAAAACCAACTACCGCTACTGCTGTAAATGCTGCAACTACAAGTACAATAAAAAATGTTTCTAATCTTTCAAGCCAATCTAAACCAATAATATTAACAATAGTAAATATAACAACTACGCCTATTTTTACAACATAACTTGCCATAGGAGAAAGATCAACTAATTTAGCGGCATAGCCTGCAACCAATGCACAATACTCTGCTTGACACAGCCATGTTGTAATTGCTGACCACAAGCCTACCTGCCAGCCCCAAAATTCGCCAAAGGCTTCCCTCCCCCAAGAATAAACGCCGCCTTCTGTAGGAAATATAGAACCTAATTCTCCTACCATTTCACAAATAGGAAACGACCATATAAACGGGAAAATAATCAACATTGCTATTGTAACACCTGGACCACTTGCTGCAATGGCTTCTTCAATACCAAAAGCACCTGCTGCAACAAATGAAAATATTAGTGCAACAACACCTATCATTGACATTTTAGATTTTTTTAATTCTTCTATACTCTTCTGACTCATAAGTTTCCCCCTTTCGACTCTAATATTACAAAACATATTTATTTCTATATCATCAAAAGGTTTTGCTGCAGCTAACCTTTGTTAAAAAGGTAATTATTTCATTTACTTCATTTTTTCATAAGTATTTATCAGCAATATCAAAAAAGTATATAAAAAGACAGGGAAAATCTATTATTAACATAATAAACTTTCCCTGTCTTTTTGCCAGTTGGTTATTGCCTCATTGGCTCTATCTCTAAGATAGTCTTTCCAAGGTTCCGTCAAACAGTCATTTGCTTTACCTGTCAGTTTCACTAAAGTGATGTTAGTACTTTAGCTTTCCGCTTCGGTCTTCTTTATATAAAGAATGTTTCAGACTGTTATCATACGGTTTACATTTTTAATTTATGTTGATTTCTATTTCACTAATTCTCTATCCATTCATTGTATTTATTATAATACAATAACAAGTATAAAAACAACAGTATTTTTGCACAAAAACTCTTTTATAATATTATATATTTTCACCATAATATCCATAAAATTATCCTTTTAACACAAATACAATATATATTCATATGAAATATTAAAATCATAATATCATATTTATTATTTATTTTGAATAATATTGTATATTGTATTTTTATATTTATTATTTCCTATTTCTTATTTATATATTAATGAAAAATAATTATTGACGATACAATAATTGTATTGATATTAATATTTACATTTTTTTATAACGAAGGAGTTAAAAATGAACATACATTTTGAAGCAATTACACCAAAAAACAGACAATCTGTAGAAAATTTATGTCTATTTCCAGAGCAGGTCAATTTTATAGAAAGTACAATAGATTGTTTAAAAGAAGCTGATGAAGTTCCTCAATGGAAACCTGTTGCTATTTATGATGAATGTAATTTAATTGGGTTTGCTATGTATGGATATTTTGATGAACTTTCAAATTGTGGTGAGCTTTGGTTAGACCGCTTTTTAATTGACAAAAAATATCAAAAAAAAGGATATGGAAAAATCGCTATATCTGCTTTAATTCAAAAAATAACAAAAGAATATCATTGTAAAAAAATTCATTTAAGTGTATATGACATAAATAAAACTGCTATTCATATTTATAAAGAAATAGGTTTTTATTTTAATGGAAAATTTGATACAAAAGGCGAAAAAATAATGGTCTATGATGTTTTTTAAACCATACAAAATAATTTAAAAACCTTACTAATTTCCCATTTTTTTTAAAATCAGTAAGGTTTTTATAAAACTATTATTTTAATATCATTTCATACTTTATATTATTCAAATTTCTAATTTTATTTATTTTTTCAATAAATAAAGTGATTATTCTCCTGGGTGTTTTCTATCCATGAAAGAAGACTCCTGAGGACCTCTTTGGTCTTTTTTCGCAATAAACAAGCTTCCTGTTGCTCTACCACACAATACTGGAGGTTCACAAGCTGTTGCTGCTGTGCCAGGTGTTGCTACACCACTTAAATCTGCATCTGTTCTATCTAATTGTGTAGCAACTTTCCATGCTTCAAATTTACAAGTATAAGATTGATTTCCTACTTTTTCAATCCAGCCATGATATTCCATGAAGTCACCTACATATACAGGTGCTAAAAATTCTACTTTCTCATAACCTAAGAATAAGCTGATGTCACCATCTACATAAACCATAAGCTCCGTACCAACATCGCCCCATTGGTCAACTATTCTTGCTCCATTTACTAAACCGCCTACATAATGTGCATCTTTTGCACTCATCATTAAATGATGTACTACTTTTTTACCTATCATATTATTTTCCTCCTTTAGTATATTATTTTAAAAATGAAATCCAGCTTCTAATGCTTTTATATTTTGTTCTATCAATGCTGGCTTCATTTTCATTTTTATGACTTCTTTTATATCATCTAATGTAACAACAGTAAGTGTTTTTAATACCGCACCTAATGCAACCATATTTGCACTTTTTACTGTTGCAACTTCTGTTGCAATTTCTGTAAAAGGTATTTTTATCACATCAATGTCTTTTCTTTGTGTATCTGTTGTTATCATAGAATGATTAATAATTAATGTTCCTCCAGATTTTACCTTATTTTCATAATCCTTCAAACTTTTTTCGTCCATTACTAATATCGTATCTGCTTTTGACAATATCATAGAACCCATTTCTTCAGAAATAGCAATTTGGCAGCTTGCTCTTCCTCCTCTTTTTTCTTGACCATAAGCAGGAGAAAGTGTTACATAATAACCTTTTTGGGCAGCAGCAGTGCAAACCATTTTTCCCATTAATATCGTTCCTTGTCCGCCAATTCCAGAAAGTATTAATTCACTTTTCATGACTGTTTTTCCTCCTCTCCCAAATCTTTAAACACTTTAAGGGGATATTGTTTTACTACAATATCGTTAATATGTTCTAAAGCATCTGTTGGCTTCATTTTCCACCCTGTTGGACAAGGAGAAAGTATTTCTATAAAGCTAAGTCCTTTTAATTGCATTTGATATTGAAATGCTTTTTTAATTGCTTTTTTTGTCTTTTGTATATTTGCAGGAGAAGTAACACAAACTCTTTCACTATAATAACAGCCCTCAAGTCCACTTATGATTTCAGCCATATTAACAGGATTTCCTGTATTTTCTTGTTTTCTTCCATAAGGTGTTGTAGTTGTTACTTGCTCCATAAGTGTAGTAGGAGCCATTTGTCCACCTGTCATACCATAAATAGCATTATTAACAAATACTACTGTAAATTTTTCTCCTCTTATTGCTGCATGAATAATTTCTGCCATACCTTCTGATACCATATCACCATCACCTTGATACACAATTACCAAGTTTTCAGGGCAGGAACGTTTTATTCCTGTACCCATTGCAGGTGCTCTGCCATGCAATGCACAAATACTATCTACTTTAAAATATTTATCTGCATAAACAGAACAACCAATAGGCCATATAATTACAGTTTTACTACTCCACTGTTCTTCTTCTATAATTTCTCCAATCAATCTATTGATAATACCATGGCCACAACCTCCACAATATTTCATATACTCTTCTGTAAAAACTTCTGGTCTTTTATATACAATACTCATATTGTATCACCTCCTTATTATTGATAAATTTCACATAATTTTTGATATAATTCCATAGGAGTTGGCGTAATGCCTCCTAATTTTCCATAAAACTTTACTCTTTTTTTGTCATTCACTGCAATTTTAACATCATCTACCATCTGGCCTGCATTTAATTCTGTTACAAAAAATTTTATATTTGTTCCTTCATATTTTTCAAACGCTTTTTCTGGAAAAGGCCATAATGTAATTGGTCTAATAAGACCTACTTTTAGACTATTTTCTCTTGCTATTTTTACTGTATCCATACATACTCTTGCTAATGAGCCAAATGCAACAATGATAATATCTGCATCTTCTGTATTTATTTCTTCCCATCTTTGTTCTTTTTGTTTTATATTATTGTATTTTTGCTGTAAGGCAATATTAAATTGTTCCCATTGTTCTGGACCATCACCACAAGTTGTTATGTCATTATGGTGTGTTCTGCCATTTATACCATCACAAGCCCAATCGCTTCTTTTAAATTCATAATTTTTTTCAGGTAATTCCACATTTTCCATCAATTTTGCAATAGTACCATCACTTGCTACAACTACTGGATTTCTATATTTCTCTGCTAATTCAAATGAAAGTGCTGCAAAATCAGCATATTCTTGTACAGAATAAGGTGCTAAAACAATTGTATTATAATCACCATGTCCTCCACCTTTTGTTAATTGATTATAGTCACCTTGTGAGCCTAATATTTCTCCATCTGCTGGTCCTGGACGCATACAATCTACAATAACAGCAGGCAGTGACGCAGCTGACATATAACTCATAGCTTCACATCCTAATGAAAATCCTGGCCCAGATGTTGCTGTCATACCTCTTTTGCCTGTTGCAGCTACTCCTGCAACCATATTGAATGCCGATACTTCTGTTTCAGCCTGTACAAATACTAATCCCTCTTTTGGTGCTTTTTTAGCATAATATTCTGGTATTTCACTAGATGGTGTGATAGGATACCCAAAAAAATAGTTACAGCCACAGCGAATAGCAGCTTCTGCAAATGCTTCATTTCCTTGCATAAATACTTTTTGACCCATTTTTATGTTCCCCCTTTATACATTTTTTTCTACCATAATCGCACCCTCTGGACAAACAGAAGCACATATTCCGCAAGCGATGCAATGTTGTATATTTTTTGCTTGCACTGCATAATATCCCATTTTATTTAGGGTTTCTGATTTTACAAGTATTGTTTTTTTAGGACAAAATGTCATACAGTACTCACATTCTTTACACATTTCTTGATTTATTGTTACTCTATTCACATTAATCCCTCCTTACAGTAAATTTACTTTTTATGTATGATATTGATATTGTTTTTTTCTTTTTTACAAATTTATTATAACATTGTCAAATAGCGAAAAGGAAGTTCGCCTTTTTCATACTAAAGATGAAAAAATGTATTGTAAATGGACTATTATTTCATATAAAAAGTTATATTATATTATCAGTCTGTCAAAAAAACTCATTTTGTCGTAAAAAGCACGGGGTATAGGGAGTGCAACTCCTCATTCTAATCCGCAAGGCGAGCTTTGCCCGCCTGAGGAAAACAGTGAGTTTCAAGGCTTTTAAGCCCATGAAACAAGCTGTTTATACTTCTATTTAAACAAGTCGAAAACCTGTTTTCAACTTAGCGTGTCGACTTTATAGACACGCTGTATTATTTTTACAATTTTTTTTACATTTAATAGTTATATTGAGTAATATAAGTGAAAATAATATCATTGCAAGTCCTAATGTCTTTGCTATAGAATTGGCTTCATGAAACAAAATAATACCTAATATAGATGCTGTAAATGGTTCTATTATAGTAAAAATAGAAGCTTTACTTGCTTCAAGATATTCCAATGCCTTTACATACAGTGTGTGTGACAGTCCTCCACAGAACAGTGCAAAAAATAATAGATACATTAAAGTTTTAATGTCACTATGTAATACTTTATAAAATATTTGTGTTTTATCTGTCAAAAAAAATATTACTAAAAAAGCAAATAAAAAGTTATAAAAACTAATACTATAAACACTATATTTTTCTAAAAGATATTTATTAGCAAGCGTATAAATAGCATAACATATGCCTGAAGTCATTCCTAACGCAATGCCTTTTACAGAAAAGCTTTGTCCTATTTTAATTTCTTGTACTAAAAAACAGCCTAATACAACAAGAACAAAACAAATTATTTTTTTTACTGTAAGCTGTTCATGAAAAAGAAATACAGAAAATACCATAACAATAATAGGTGCTGTATAAACAAGTGCAACAGCAGCACTAATTGGTATATATCTTACTGCTTTTGCATAGGTCAAACCATACATTAAATAACCTATAGAACCACTTAAAAACAAAAATACTATATCTTTTACAGAACAAATTTTTTCTATTTTTTCTCCTACCATTTTCATAAAAATAAATATTAATATTAAACTAATACCAACTTTTGCAAATGTAATTTCATTTTCTGTAAATCCACATTGTGTCAATATTTTTATAAAAACGCCACAAGTTGCCCACATTACTGCTGCAATAATTACAAATAAAACACCTATTTTTTTCATAAAGCACCTCCTATTTAATAGTAAAAATAGCTCTGTTATATTGATGTAACAGAGCCATAAATTTGTTAATCATTTACTGTTTTTTCAGCAGCTTCAAGGTCTTTTGATAAAAGCTCAAGGAGTCTTTTTCCTTCCTCTCCTACAAGGCTGATATATTTATCTCGCCCTGCACTGCTTAACTTTTTAAATTCTTCTCTTTCTTCTTCTGTAAATTCATTTATAATAATGTCACTATTTTGTTTGATTTTTTCTAATCTTGATTTTGAATAATCTGCTTCTACTTTTACAATATATTCTGCTAATTCAGGCAAACAGCTTTCTACAAGTTGTTTTTGTTGTTGAGGTAAGTTTTCCCAGAAACGAGTATTAGAACAAAATGTACCTACAAACAGCTCATGGTTAAGATAGTTAAGATATTTTGATACTTCATAAAATTTCATTTCTTCCATAGCAAACGTAGGCTGCACTACAGAATCTATCATATTTAGCTGCAGATTACTGTAACATTCCATATAAGGTACTGATGTTGGATTAGCACCATATGCTGCATAAGAAGCAAATAACAAAGGAGAAGCCATAACTCTTACTTTCATGCCTTTCATATCTGAGGGTGTTCTGATTTCTTTTTGAGAACTAATTACCTGAAATCCTTCATTAAACCACCCAAGAGGAACAATATCTTTTTGTTGATAAAGTTCATTCATTTCTTTTACCGTTTCTCCCTCATTTAATATGATACTGTTCACTTCACTATCATCTGAAAACACAAAATGAAGTGTAAAAAGTTGGTTTTCTGGAATAATAGTTGCTACTGTTGCAGGATTATTAATTGCAAAATCTACAACGCCATATCTTAACATTTCAACCGCACCTACACTATCCCCTAGTTGACCAAGTGTATATACATTTACTTGAATTTCTCCATTACTTTTTTCTTCTATGAGTTGCTTAAATTTCATAGCATACATATCCTGCATACTTCCAGCACTTTCTTCATGAGATAAACGCCATATTGTAACATCTTCTGCATTTGCAGAAGTAGATTGTGAACAACTCGAAAGCATAGTAATACAAAAAATAGCTGTCAAAAATAATGATACTTTTTTTATCATAAGCTTTTCCCCCCTTAATATATCAAATGATAAAACCACATAGCTGAGCTAGGATAAACAATAAATAATATAGATGCAAATACAAGTAATATAATAAATGGAGGTATTCCCTTCACTACTTTCAGATAAGGTATTTTAAATATAGCACTTGCTGTAAATATATTGCACCCGAAAGGAGGTGTTGCTGAACCTATTGCACACTGAACAGAAATAATCAATCCTAAATGAATAGGGTCTATACCTGCTGCAACTGCAAGAGGATAAAATATAGGAGTAAGTATCAATATAACAACCATTTGGTCAACAAACATACAACCTATAAAATAAAATATGGTTACTACAATTAAAATTTGTGTTTTTGTTGGAGTATCTCCAAGTATCAAAGCAGTAAGCATTTGAGGAATTTGTGCATAAGAAATTACCCATGAAAATGCTTGTCCACATGCAACCAATATAAATATTGTTGCTGTTAAAAGACCAGTTGATTTCGCAATTTTTGGAATATCTTTTATAGTAATTGTTTTAAATACAAATACTTCAATAATTGCTGCATATAAAACAGAAACTGCTGCTGCCTCTGTAGGTGAAAAAATACCTGTGTAGATACCGCCCAGTATAATCGCTGGAAATCCTAAAGGCAATAATGCCTGTTTAAATGCTTCTGCTCTTTCTTTCCATGTAGCTTTTTGTTGTTTTGGAGTATGTCTTACTTTTGCCAGAAAAAAACTATAAATCGCAAAAAGAAGAAATAAAACAATACCAGGCCCTATACCTGCCATAAAAAGCTCTGCAACAGAAGTACCTGTTACTACACAATACATAATCATAACAACACTTGGAGGAATTAACAAAGCAATATTTGCTGTATTAATAATCAATCCTACTGTATCATCTTCTCTATAACCTGCTTCTGTCATTTCTCTTTTCATAGGCTTACCTACAGCAACAACAGTAGCTTGTGTAGAACCAGAAATTGCACCAAAAAGAGTACAGGTTGCACCTGTAGTAATGGCAAGACCACCACTAATATGTCTAACAAAAGAACCTATAAAATTAAGTAATCTTTTTGATGTTTCACCAACACACATAATATCTGCTGCAAAAATAAACATAGGAACTGCTAATAAAACAGAGGACGAAATACCATTAATTAATTGTTGAGAAAGTATAATAGGATTTACATTTGGAAAATATACTAATATAACAGCCATAGAAGCTACTAGCAGTGACATAAACATAGGAAACCCTATAAAAAGAAGTCCAAACATGATAACTACAAGCATCAATAACATTATACATCACTGCTCCTTTCTGTTGTCTTTTCCATTTCTTCAGATTTATATTCTTTTAAATCTGCTTCAAAAATAATGTCAACACCATTTTCTGTCTTTGATTGTGAACCAACATAAATAACGTCTTTTACTGTAATATTTTTTACAAACATTAGTAAATACTGCAATGCTGTGATAAAAATTCCAATTGCCAATATCATATTAATGATTACCATAGGAATTTCAAGAGCTGTAGAAATTCTTGATACTTTTAAGGAGTCAAGTGCATATAATAAAAATAAATAACCAAGATATGCTGTAATAATACAAGTAAAAAATGATATGATTGTTGTCATTGTTTTTCTAATTTTGAATGGCATATTATCAATAATTGCATTCATATTGATATGGTTATTAAATCGTGTTGCGGTGCTAATGCCCCAAAATGTCACTGTAACAAGAAAGAAACCTCCTAGCTCCTCTGCAAAACTAAGGCTATTATTTAAAACACTTCTAAAAAATACATTTACAATCAATAATATCGCCATTGCAACGGTGACATAGCTTAACAAAAAGTCTTCTATTCGCAGTAAAATAGTATTTAGTTTATCAATCATATTCTGCACCTCCATCTGTATTTATTATAGTTCATACCAATTTAAAATAATTACAAAACACAATATTATGTTTTATACTAAATATAGCACTGATAGCAAAAATCAGTGCTATACAAATGGTGATTAGTCGTTTATAATCAATTTTCTTGGATAATGAGCAAATGTTTCACAACCTGTTTCTGTAACAGTAAGTGCTTCACTGATAGATACCCCAAAATCGTCCAAATACATACCTGGTATACAATGGAATGTCATACCAGTTTGAAAAACTGTTTTATCTCCTGGTCTTAAACTTGCTGTATGTTCTCCCCAATCTGGAGGGAAATTTAGTCCCATAGAATAACCAATTCTAGACTCTTTTTCCATACCATATTTTGAAAGAACTTTTCTCCAAGCTGCTTCTGCTTGTTCACAAGTATTTCCTGGTTTAATTTGCTCTAATGCGGCATTGATACCTTCTACTGCTATTTTTGCTGTATCTATTACTATTTGTTTTGGTTTTCCTATACAAATTGTTCTAGCCATAGGAGAATGGTATCTCATATAACAGCCTGTTAATTCCACAGCTACTACAGTATTATTATCATATTTTTTATCTGTCCATGTAAGATGAGGTGCACCTGCAGTTTCTCCAGAAGGCATAAGTGGAACAATAGCAGGATAATCTCCACCAAATTCTTTTGTACCTTTTAAATGTGCACTATATATTTCAGCAACAACATCACATTGTCTTACACCTGCATGAAGATTGTCTACAGCTGCTTGCATTGCAATTTCAGCAAGTTTTCCAGCTTTTTTCTGAAGTGCTATTTCTGCTGGAGATTTTATAATTCTTACCCAATTTACAAGCAAATCACCATCTACAATATTCGCATCAGGTAAATTTTGAATTAATTTTGTATAAGCTTTTGCTGAAAACCAATAATTATCCATTTCTACAGCAATTGTTTTTTTATCTAATTTTAATTCTTTTAATACATTTGCAACATAATCCATAGGGTGCTTTGTTAAACTTTGTACGTGGTCATCACTGTATGCTCTGACATGAGCTTCATCTAGCCATGTTGTTTTTACTACACCACAAAATGCATCCATATATCGGCCAATGAAATAAGGCATTTCTTCATTCATATCAATCAAAGCCATTTGATATACATAAAATGACCATGCGTTATGACCTGTTAAATAACAGATATTTGCAGGGTCTGAAATTAAAAGTACATCAATACCCTTATCTGCCATACTCTTTTTTACTTTTACTAATCTTTGTAAATATTCTTGTTTTTCAAAAGGCATTAACATTTCTGACATTATCATCAACCCTTCCTGATATAATATAAATTTGTAGTATTTTTTACTATTTTGAAAGATACTGTAAAGCAGTATATACGTGTATTTTTACACCTGTAAGTAATGTATTTTCATCAATAGTAAAATCATTTCTATGATGAGGTTTATCACTTCCAACATTACTATTTCCTGTTCCTACAAATACTAATGCTCCAGGGATATTATTATGACTTGTAAACTCTGAAAAATCTTCTCCTCCCATACAACAATAAGGAATAATATTTTCACTTTCTACCACATGAGGAAGCACTTCTTTTTTTAAAAATGCAACACTTTCTTCATCATTTAAAACAATATAATTACTTGGCATAAATTGAATATCACACACAACACGATGAGCTTGACAAATAGATTTTACAATTCTTTGAAATCTTTTTATTGGTTGCTGTTCTCCTTCTTCACCACCGTCATAAAGATAGCGTAATGTTCCTTCCATCTCTACTTTTTCTGCAATAATATTAGATTGTGAGCCTCCATTGATTTTACCAAAAACAACAACCGTTGCGTCCATAGGGTCAATTTCTCTTGTTTGCATAATTTGCACAGATTGTATAACATTTGCAGCACAAATAATAGGGTCAATGCCATGTTGTGGTGCAGAAGTATGTCCACCTTTTCCTTTTAGCGTAATTTTAAAGTTGTACATTTCAGCCATTACTGCACCGCTTTTTAGTCCTATTTTTCCACTTGGTATAGGTGACCATAAATGTATAGCAAAAGAAGAATTTACTTTTGGATTTTCTAAAACACCCTCTTTTATAACAAAACTTGCACCGTCTGCCTCTTCATTTGGTTGAAAAACAAGTTTTACTGTACCATGAATATGTTCTTTATTTTTTACTATAATTTTAGCAGCTACCAAAAGCATAGCCATATGTCCGTCATGACCACAAGCGTGCATTACTCCTTCATTTTTAGAAGTAAATGAAAATGTATTTGTTTCTTGTATAGGAAGTGCGTCCATATCGGAACGTAACAAAAGTGTTTTTCCTTGCTCTTTTCCATGTATCAATGCTACAACACCTGTTGATGCAATTTTATAAGGTTCTAAACCTAAATCTGTCAAATATTTTATTATAAATTCTTGTGTTTTATATTCTTGAAAACCTAGTTCTGGATTTTCATGAAAATATCTTCTTAATGCAACCACTTCATCAAAATATTGTTCAAAATTGTCAATCAATTTTTATTTCCCCCCTTAAAGCCGTGTGTGATAACATACAGAATTATTCTTTCCAAGCCCAGCCACGTGTAATCATTGCTTTTTCTATTTTCTTTAATGCTCCAATCCATGCTGCATCTCTATAACTTACATTTAACTCTTTTGCTACATCTGCCATAGTATGGTATGCTTTTACAATTCTTTGTTCTAATTTAGCACGAACTGTTTCTCTATCCCAGTATTGGTCAGTAAGTCCTTGTGTACGTTCAAAACTACATACAATAGCACTTCCACAGTTTGTTAAAACATCTGGTATAATTGTAACTCCTTTTTGATACAGCATTTTTTCTGCTTCTGGCGTAGTAGGGCCATTTGCACATTCCATAATTAATTTTGCTTTTATATTATTTGCATTTCCTTCATGAATTACACTTTGTACTGCCGCAGGTAATAAAAAGTCACATTCTACTTCTAATACATCTGATGTTGAAATTTCTTTACAATTTGGGAAACCTTTTACAGTATGATGTTGTTCTACATATTTTCCAAGTTCAAAAATATCAATACCATTTTGATTTTCAATACCACCAAATATATCTGATACAGCAACTAATTTATGTCCATCTTTTTGTAAAAGTTCTCCAGCTACACGTCCTACATTGCCAAAACCTTGTAATGCAAATTTTTTGCTTGTACCATACCAATCTAAATCTTTCATAATTTCACAAGTAGCATAATATGCACCATGTCCTGTTGCTTCTCTAGAAAGTTCTGTACCATTTGCTTCAATAGGTTTATCATTGATAGCAGCAGGAGAATGAAAACCTTGTATACTTTCCAATTCGTCTAACATCCATGCTTGTGTTTGACCATGTGTTCCAATATCTGCACCAGGAACATCTACCCATGCCCCTTTCATAGGCAAATTACGTATAAAACCTCTTATCAATGCCTCATATTCACGTCTAGAAAGTTTACTTGGGTCTGCTTTTATACCACCTTTTCCGCCTCCTGCTGGAATGCCTCCTACAGCGTGTTTTATTGTCATCCAAAATCCTAATGCTTTGGCAGTATCCATATCCATATCTGGAACAACACGAACGCCATTTTTTACTTGTCCTAAAGCGTCACAGTAATGTACACGATATGCTGTAAAAATTTCTAAATGTCCATCGTCCATACGTAAAGGAATTGTAAATTCAAATTGACGTTTTGGCTGCTCTAAAAATTTTACTACTTCTGGATTGATATTTCCAATTTCCGCTGCTTCGTGTAATGTTTTTAAAGAAGTTTCAAAAGGATTACCTTTGTTCATAATAAAACGCCTCTCTTTCTATAAAAAATAAAATTATTGGTAAAACTATCTTTATATATATTATAAACTTTGTACTTATTCACAGTAAAGTTTGCATTTTTCATACTAAAGATGAAAAAATGTCATAATAAAAAAACTGTTATAAGCATTTTTTTTATTGTATAATAATAAATATGCTTTCCGAATTTTTATAAATAGAAAAGGAGGCTGATACTATGAATGTTAATAAATATGAAGTATTTTTAAAAACAGTAGAACTTGGTTCTTTAACAAAAGCAGGAGAAGAATTAAAATATACGCAATCTGGAATTAGTCATATTTTAAATTCACTTGAAAAAGAATGTGGTATGAGATTATTAGAAAGAGATCGTTCAGGAGTCTATTTAAACTCTTCAGGAAAAATGTTATATCCTTATATCAAAAAAGTATGTGAATGTCATCAACAGTTATCAGAAGTAATCAATACAATGCTTTCTTTAAAATCTGGTACTATACGTATTGGTACTATGACAAGTATTTCTACATCTTGGCTTCCTAAATTGCTCCAAACATTTAACGATATTTACCCTAATATAAAATTTCAAATGCTTTGTGGAGAATATTCTGAAATTGAAACATGGATACAACATGGTGATGTGGATATGGGTTTTGTAAAAGAACCTGTGTCAAACGACTTGACAGTGTATCATTTAAAAAAAGATGAAATGATGGTAGTATTGCCTATGGAACACCCATTAACACAGTTACAAACAATTCCTCATAAATCATTAGAAAATTATCCTTTTATTCTTTATATTGATAATGAAGACTCTGAAATAAAAGAAATATTAAACAAATATGATATTGTATCTAAAGCACAATATATTACAAAAGAAGATTATTCTATTATGGCTATGGTAGAGTCTGGTATGGGAATTAGTGTATTACCAAAACTGGTTTTATTACGTTGTCCTTATCATATAGAAATAAGAGGGCTTGAGCCGCCAGTTTACAGAAGTCTTGCTATTGCTGTAAAATACAATGACATTTTATCCCCTATTGCAAAAGAATTTTTAAAACATATATTAAATAATAAAAATGAAAGTGTTAAATAAATATTTTTAAAAAATAAAAGGTATTGCTAAATTTATATTATTATTTAGCAATACCAAATATTATTTTTAAAATGAATATATATACAAAATTTATTTATATTTTCTATACTTTAACATTATAATACTTCTCCATTTGAGGCAATCACTTTTTGATACCATTCAAAAGATTTCTTTTTAGTTCTTTTTAATGTACCTTTACCATCATTATCCAAATCTACATAAATAAAACCGTATCTTTTTTTCATTTCTCCAGAACTTGCACTTACTAAATCAATACAACCCCAAGCAGTATATCCCATCAAATCTACACCATCTAATTCAACAGCATCTTTCATTGCTTTAATGTGGTCACGGTGATAATTGATGCGATAGTCGTCTTCAATGCTACCATCATCATTTGGAATGTCCACAGCACCTAAGCCATTTTCTACTACAAATAATGGTTTTCTATATCTATCATACACTTGATTTAATGTAATACGAAGTCCTAAAGGGTCAATTGCCCAGCCCCAATCACTACATTTTAAATAAGGATTTTTTGCTGAGGCAAACAAATTGCCTTCGCCGATTTCCTCTTTCTGGTCAACATCTACACATCTTGTATTGTAATAGGAAAATGAAACAAAATCTACAGTATTATTTGCTAATAATTCTAAATCTCCCTTTTCCATAACAGGCATACAATTTTCTCTTTCCATAAATTTTAAACCATAATTAGGATATTTTCCTTGTACCTGCACATCTACAAATAAATATTCATTTCTATCTGTACAAAGTGCTTCCCAAACATTTTCAGGTTTACAATTATAAGGGTATGTACTACCTGCTGCAAACATACAACCCACTTTATTATTACTATCTATTTCGTGAGCTATTTTAGTAGCTAATGCACTCGCAACAAGTTCATGATGTGCTGCTTGATATTTAATTGCTTTTTCATTTTCGCCTTGTTCAAAACAAATGCCTGCTCCCATAAAAGGTGCATGAAGTATCATATTGATTTCATTAAATGTTAGCCAATATTTTACAAGTCCTTTATATCTTGTAAAAAGAGTACGACATAAATTTTCATAAAATGTAATCATTTTTCTATTTCTCCAGCCACCATACTTTTTAATTAAGTGTATAGGACAGTCAAAATGTACTATTGTTACAAGTGGCTCTATACCATATTTATGACACTCTTGAAATACAGACTCATAAAAAGCTAAGCCTTTTTCATTTGGTTCTGTTTCGTCACCATTGGGAAATATTCTGCTCCAAGCAATACTTAAACGATATACTTTAAATCCCATTTCTGCAAATAATTTAATATCTTCTTTATAATGGTGGTACATATCAATACCTAATTTTGCAGGATATTCATATTCTGGCAAAAAATCGTACATTTTCATTTTTCCAGAAATAACTTTTTTTCTACATTCTCCTTTTGGGCAAACATCAACATTTGCAAGTCCTCTACCATCTTTATCAAATCCACCTTCACATTGATTTGCTGCTGTTGCACCGCCCCATAAAAATTCTTTTGAAAATCCCATGCTATACTCCTCCTTTTGATTAGTGCATAACTGTAATAATTGTATCACCATATTCTGCTGTTTTTTGTTCTGCTGTAATCATATCTAAAAAGTCATCTGCATTTGTTACTAGCACAGGTGTTTCAATAGAATAGCCTTCTGCTACTATAGCATCTTTATCAAATTCTACTAAAACATCTCCTACAGAAATTTTATCACCTTGTTTTGCTTTTGCTGTAAAATGTTTTCCGTTCAACTCTACAGTGTTCATACCTATGTGTATCAATAGTTCTGCACCATCATCAGATGTAATGCCCATAGCGTGGAGTGTAGGGAATATTGTTGTCAATGTTCCATTTACTGGAGAAACAACTTTTCCTTCTTCTGGTACTATTACAACACCTTTTCCTAATATTCCCATAGCAAATGCTTCATCTTTACATTCTGTTAAAGGTAATACATTTCCTTTTAAAGGACTAGCAATCACTTCTTTTTTAAGTAAAGCTGGTTGTGCTGCTGCTTGTGGTTGTATTTCTGTTTCTGGTATATCATTTGTAGCTGTTTCTGTAGTATTTTCTTTTTCACGATATGTTACAAACATCATTATAAATGCTAATACAATAGCAAGAACTGCACCACTTATTGCTATAATAATATTTCCGTTTGTACCATCTGGATTTATCATAGCTGGAAATTCGAATATACCCATACCACCAGCAAAGAATTTTCTAAAATTAAAATGTCCATAATAGCCGCCTATTATTGCACCTACAATACAGCTAATAATAAATGGCTTTTTCATAGGCAATGTAATACCATAAATTGCTGGTTCTGTTACACCAAATATACTAGATATAAAGTTTGGTAATGCTAATTGTTTCATTTTTTTATCTTTTGATTTACAGAATATTGCTAATACAACACCTGCTGTTGCAAATGTACAGCCAAAGAATGGCATCATGATATTATCATATCCTAATGTTACCATGTTGTTGATATAAACAGGAATAAATCCCCAGTGCATACCAAATATAACAAGTATTTGCCATGTACCACCTACTACCGCACCTGCTAATAATGGACTAAATTCTCTTATTTTAAATACAAATTGTGATATTAACATAGAGCCAAATGTTGTTACAGGGCCTATCAACAAAAATCCTACTGGTAATGCTACTAACAATACTAACATTGGTACAAAAAAGAATTTTACTAAATCTGGTATAAATTTGCTAAAGAATTTTTCACATTTTGAAGCAAAATATACTATGAATATAACTGGTATAACTGTTGAAGTATAATCCATTGCTATCATAGGCAATCCTAAAAATGTCATATAAATATCAGACTCAAATACTGTACCAGTAAAGAGTGTATACAATGGTTCTCCTGCTGCGGACAATGTACTTCCTTGTAATGCTGGATAACACATTGCTGCACCGATTGCTAAACCAAGCATAGGTTTTAAACCAAATTTTTTAGCTGAAGTGTAACCCAAAAACATAGGTAAAAACATAAATAACGCATCACCAATACCATTTAACATAGTATAAATTCCTGCTGTATCTGTGTACAATCCCAATGCTACAAACAATGCATTTAATCCCTTGAGCATACCACAAGCAGACATAACACCTAATATTGGCTGGAAAATATTAGAAACAATATCAATTAAATTACTCTTTTTTTCTTCTTCCTCTGAAGATGCTGCTTTGCTTTCCAAGCCAATCAGCGGGCAAACATCAGCATATACATCTGCTACATGGTTGCCTATAACAACCTGATATTGTCCACCGCTTTTCATAACAGTAACAACACCGTCCATATTTTTTAACACATCATCATTTGCTTTGCTTTCATCTTTTAGCTTAAAACGCAAACGTGTAATGCAATGTGTTAAACCGCTTACATTCTCCTTTCCTCCTATTTGTTTTACAATTTCGTTTGCTAATGCTTCATACTTACCCATAACTTTTTCCTCCATTCTTAATAAATATAATTTATAATAATGAAGGTTTGGCCAACTGAATGTCACCACCCTATTGTTACCCATTTTGTCGTATTGCTTTTTCAATATGTATTGTTAAATATAATTGTTCTTCTTCACTCACCACATAAGAATAGTTATTAGCAATATATGCTGTAATTTTTAATGTACATTCATATGCAGATTTATATTTCATTTTAACAAGTGCTAATAAATCTTCATCTTGCTGTCCTTCATAATTGTTTTTTTGAAACAATCTTAATGCAAAAAACTTTAAATGTGTTACAAATCTATGATAGTATACAGACTCCTCATCAAATTTTATTTGAAAATGATATTTTACAATGTTTACAATTTGATGAATAAGTTTGGTTACTTCTCCTATTTCTTGTATTCCATTATAGTTATCGTCCATTTGTGCATTGACAATATGTAGTGCAATAAATCCTGCTTCATCTTCTGGTAGTCTTACAGCAAATGCTTGTTCTATCATGTCTAATGCTTTTAAACCAATTTGAAATTCTTCTCTATAGAATTTTTTGATGTCCCACAACATAATATTTTTTACACAAATACCTTCTTTTTGTCTTATGATTGCCATGTGCATATGGTCTAATAATGTAATATATATAAAATCATTTAGCTTTCTTTCTGCTTTTGTTCTAGCATATTCTATTATTTTTTCACTTACTTCTACATATTCTATAGGAATATCTTTTAACAATTGTTGTAATTTTGCATTGGTGTCTTTATTTTCTAATGTAAATATTTTGTCAATTTTATTTTCATCTATGCTGTCGCCTACTTTCTTTTTAAAAGCAATACCACAACCCATTACAATTTTTTCTGTTTTTCCTGTTTCATATATGACAACTACATTATTATTAAGCACCTTACCAATTTTCATACAATCCTCTCCTAAAAAAAGACCTATTTACACAAAAATAAAAAGACAAACAAATTTATCTTGATTTTTGTATAAACAGGTCTAGCTTGTATTAAAACAATCACTATCCATTTTTTATCATTATATACTATACTTCCATTGTTGTCAACAACATATTTAGCATTTATATAAAAAGTATCTAAAAGTTACTATTGCTTATACAGCATACTATAACATTAAAAACAGACCTTTTACTACATAAATAATTCAATAAAAAGGTCTGTTCATATGAATAAAATTATAACTTTATTATTATCATTTTTAGTACCGAAACAATTTATATGTTTAAAACTAAAATTTAATAATACTATTTTTTACTGTAATTCCTCTATCCAGTTTTGCAACTCTTCCTCTGACACATCTCCACTAAATCTTTTACCAGAAAGCCATACACCACTTGCAGATTGTTGTTCTAATTGTTCAATACTTTTTTCAATGCCACTACTTGCAGATGTACAAAATGGTATTATTTTAATATCGCTAAAATCATAGCTTTCAACAAATGTACTCATAATACGAGGAGCTTCCCCCCACCATATAGGATAACCAATATATATTATAGAATAATTGTCTAATTGTATTGTTTCACTTGCAATTTCTGTACGAACAGTAGCATCATTTTTTTCCATTGATGTTCTACTATTTTTATCATTATAATCTAAATCTTCATCAGAATAGGGATTACTTGGAACAATTTCATAAATATCTGCATTGGTAATATTTGCAATTTTCTCTGCTACATTTTTTGTTGTTCCAGTTGCTGAAAAATATACAACCAATATTTCTTTTTTTGTATTTTCTGTTTCTGGTGAATTTTTTTGTTCTATTTTTTGAGTATCTTTTTGTGATGTATTGTACTCTGTTTTATTTTCATTTTTATTTTGTTGCTCTACCACATTACTTTTTTTACAGGCAATGGAAGAAAACATAATACAAACCACTATAACAAAAGTAAAAAAATCTTTTAATTTTATTGTCATTTTTCATTACTTTCCTGTCTATAGTATTTATACCCACTCTGATGCCCAGTCAGCAAGTGCTTTCGCTGATATATTTGCAGAAAATCGTTTTCCTTTTGCAACTTTTGCATTTGGTGCTAATGCCTGTATATTTTTTCCACAATCGCCAATAGTACTGCCTCCTGATGTAGCAAAAGGAATGATTATTTTTCCACTAAAATCATATGCTTCTATAAATGTGTCAATAATAGAAGGTTCTCTATACCACCATATTGGAAAACCAATCAATATTACATCATATTGATTTATATTATCTACATGAGTACGAATTGCTGGACGACAATTTCTGTCATTCATTTCAATGGAACTTCTGCTTTTACTATTTTGCCAATCAATATCTGCATTCGTATAAGGAACTTTAGCTTCAATTTCAAATAGTTCTGCTCTAATTTCTTTTGCTAGTGTTTTTGCTACTTTTTCAGTTACTCCACTTACACTAAAATATGCTACTAATACTTTACTCATTTTTTATATCCTCCTTATTATATGTTTCATTGACTTTATAATGAAAGCTCTTTATAATGAACTTAAATTTATCATACAACTTAAAGTACACTTTAAGTCAATAGGTATTTCAAAAAATTTTAAGGAGATTTATTATGTCATATACAATTGGTGAAATGGCAAAAATATTAGGTGTTGCTGCTTCTACACTTCGCTACTATGATAAAGAAGGCCTTCTTCCTTTTGTAGAACGTTCTAGTGTCGGAATTCGTATGTTTACCGACAAGGATTATGAATGGCTAAAAGTAATTGAATGTTTAAAAAAATCAGGTTTATCCATAAAAGAAATTAGAGCTTTTATTGATATGGTAGGAAAAGGAGATGTTTCTCTTGTTGAAAGACTTGAATTATTTTGTTCTCGCAGAGATGCTGTCAAAAAGCAAATAGAAGATATGCAGCAAACACTAGAGCTGTTAGAATTTAAGTGCTGGTATTATGAACAGTCTATACAACATGGTACAGAAGAAAAAGTTCGTTCTTTATCACTTAACGAAATTCCAGAGCAATATAGAAACATTAAAAAAAATAGTAATTATATTTATGCAAACAACAACGATTAATTTATAGCAATGTTAATTTTTAATTAGATACATACAACAATATAAAGAAATCACATATATGAAAATAAAACCTTTTTTCATTACTTATTATATTCTGCCATTGGCAATTTATTAAGCATATATTCGTACAAATCTTATATACCACTAAATCTACAATATCTATCATATATCAATTTTTAATGTTATTACAATTTTTTTTACAAAATTAGTGTTGTTTCTTTTTTTATATATTAAAAAGCAGTGGAAAAATTCCCACTGCTTTTACTGGTATTCTATAGGCAAAACAAAACTATTTACAAATTTATCATAACAATTTTCACATATATCAAAATTATCTTTTCTACTATCTTTTTGAGAGAAATATCCCCATTGTTTTTCTATATGCAAATAGTCTGAAAAATAACCATGTTGTTTTGTAATTTCTTTTCCACAACAGTTACAAAGGACTTTTTCTACTCTTTTATTATCTTCTGTTACAGTTTCATACACTTTCATCACACAGTCCCCCTCATCTGTTCTCTGATTGTTTTATTAGTGTTTGTTTAATTGTAGTGTAACATAGCTTTTTTATTTTTGCACTATTAAAACGTTGGTACATCTGTTAAAATAAACATAGCAATTACAAAAAGGAATGATATTATGAACAATACTATGAAACATTGTACTATTTGTCCTAGAAACTGTGACGTAAATCGTTGTGAAGGAGAAAAAGGATATTGCAATGCAGGCTATTTACCTAAGTGTGCTTTGGCTTCTATTCACCATTGGGAAGAACCCCCTATTAGTGGCAGCAAAGGTTCAGGTACTATATTTTTCTCACATTGCAATTTAAATTGTGTATTTTGTCAAAACTATACCATAAGTGAACAAGCATTTGGAAAAGAAATCTCTATACAACATTTATCAGATATTCTTCTATCACAACAGCAAAAAGGAGTACACAATATCAATCTCGTTTCTCCTACTCATTTTATACCTCAAATAAAACAGGTATTGTTACTAGCAAAACAAAAAGGACTTTCTATTCCTATTGTATACAACACTAATGCTTATGAAAAAGTAGAAAGCTTGAAATTGCTTGAGGGGTTAATTGATATTTATTTGCCTGATTTTAAATATATCTCTTCAGAATACAGTAAACGCTATTCTTTAGCACATAATTATGCTGAATATGCTAAAAATGCAATATTAGAAATGAAAAGACAACAACCTAATATGATATTTGATGCAAATGGCATATTACAAAAAGGAATGATTATACGTCATTTAGTATTGCCTAATTGCTACAAAGACAGTTTCGAAATATTAAAATGGATAAAACAAAACATAGGAGAAGATACTTATATTTCTTTATTAAACCAATATACCCCTATGCACAAAGCACTACAATATAAAGAGATTTCACGTAAACTTACTACATTAGAATATCAAAAAGTAGTGAATTATTTTTTTGAAATAGGATTAAAAAATGGTTTTATGCAAAGCAAACATTCTGCTACCTCTAATTATACTCCTATATTTGATTTATCTGGTTTATCATAAACAATAATATTGATAAAAATATTACAATATTGTATAATAAAAATAATTTCATTAATATATTACATAGAAAAGAGGGATTATAATATGGTAAGAAAAGAAACAATTACAGAAGTGGAAGGACTTCGTGGTGGAAAAGGTTCTGCAGAAGTACATCATATTTTGAGTAAAGAGGAATTAATGGGACATGGAAAAATGTATGCTCGTGTTATACTTCGTCCTCACAGCAGTATAGGCTGGCATCAGCATGTTGGCGATACAGAACCTTATTTAATATTAAAAGGAGAAGGCGTTTTCATTGACAACGACCAATCTAAAACTGTTGTAAAAGCTGGTGATGTTTGTGTAATTAATGTAGGAGAATGGCACTCTCTAGAAAATAACACAGACCAAGAATTAGAAATTATGGCACTTGTTATAAATGAACAAGCAAAATAATATTACATCAAATCATGTTACTTTTGTAGCATGATTTTTTTATATAAGCAAAATAATTAATATGTTACTTTATTTTATATTCTTTAAAAAAGTATATAACATATCAAAATTGTAATGTCTTTACATCTTTTTCTTTTAAAAAGATTTATTATATACAATAAGTTTTATAAAAAAGTGGGACAAAAGAAGGACAAAAACAAAGTTGTAGTACGGCTTTATTGTATAAAATAAGAGGGAGTTTTTCTCCCTCTTATCTATCATATACGCCCATTCTATCATGTATTACAAATAACCTCAACATCGTACCTGTAAACAACAGTTCTCCTTTTTTACTTAACTTTATAAATTGTAAGGTTTTGTATGAAATACTATAGATATAATACAATATAAATTATATAAAAAATTAATATAACAGACAAAATATTATATCCTTTTTTATTATATTTTATTCTCAACAATTAAAATACAATGCTCTATGTATTTATCTAAATTTGTACTTTTACAAATTTTTAACTTTTTTAAAAGTTCTTTCGCAATTTGAATATCCAAATCGCCATGATTAGTAGGAAATATTGTTATATAATCTTTTTTGTTATATACAAGTATATCTGCATCTTTCATAGTCTTTTCTAAATTTGGGTCATTAAAAATAGGAACAATGTATTTATAAAGCCAATGCTGTTTAAATAAACTTTTATTTTTAAACTTTTCTTTCATATCAGCATTACAATCATCTACATCCATAATAATAAATAAGCAAAAGTTAATTAACTCTTTGTTTTTATATTCTATATCTGGAAAATGTTTTTTAAATACATCTATAGATTTAAAACGTTTGTCCTTATTTAAAAACTCTATAATGCCATTTATTTGTATACTGCTCCTTCCTTTATCACGAGCAATAATTTCTTGTTTTAATCGCAAATTAGATTGTACACTCTTACAAATACAATATTCTGATTTTCCATGTACAATAGTCATAACCTTCATATTTATAGTTGGTTTCTTAATTTTTTTTGCATCCATACCAAATGCCTCCTTACTCTTTATTAAGAAGACATTTCTTCTTTTACATTGTCTACAATTTCTTGTAAATCTAAAAATCCTATATATGGGATACCTCTATAATCACCATTCAAGTATTTTTTTTGTACATTATTTGTTTTTTGAGTTCTAAAATTGTAGCTTGAAGTACATTCCAATTTTTTATTGCCGTTTGAATCTATATTAATAATATAAACATCTTCAGGTGATAACTTTTCCATAAGTAATGTATTATGTGTTGTGGCAATAAACTGTCCATTAGAGTATTCCTTTAACAGTTCAATAATTTCACTCATCAATAAGTCATGTATACTACTATCTATTTCATCTATAAAAACAGTTTTTCCCCATATAAAAGAAAAAATATATGGAAATATTTCTAATAATTTTTTTGTTCCTGTAGATTCTAAAAATATAGGTATATCTAATATTTCACCATTAATTTGCTTTTTAAACATTAATACATACTTATATTTATTTCTTTTAGGCGTAATATCATAGTAGACTTTTTTTACATCGGAATATAATGATGTAAAAAAAGTATTTAAACTTTTTTCAAATATTTTTAATTCTTTGTCATTTTGGGAATTTATAGTCCCATTATCTAAATTACGTAAAAAGGCAAAAGGTATTGATATATTTGCAATTTGGTACCTAATATCCTTACATAACACAGAATATGTGCTAAGCCAATCTAACACCTCAAAAAAATTATTTCTAATTCGAGAAGTGACATATTTTATATTTTTAGTTTGTACTTCATAAAATAGTATGCTCATAAAAGTATGTTTTCCCCAAAATTTTTGAATATCGTTTAATAACTCTACATTATATGCATTATCTAAAAATACAGATGGACTTAAAAATATTTGGTTACTATGAATAGAAAAGATTACTCCTGTTCTCTTATTAATATAAAAATTTAATTCTTCAAATACTACTTTTTCATCATCAAATTCTAAACAATATGTTCCATGTTTCCCTTTAATATAAAAACCAATTTCTATGGACATATTTCCGTTATTTCCTATATTTTTATTTTTGTTTATCAAACTTGATAAACTGCTACTTGATAAACTGCTAATACCAATATTGTCTTCACTAAGCAATACCTCTAATAAAGTCTTTTTAAATATGTCGATGTCTATATCTATCTCATCTTCTAATGAATCCAAAATTTTTGTTTGTTTTTCATTTTCTTGATTTACTAATGTTTTTAAAGTATTACTTAAAAATAACATAGAATTCATTAAATTTGTTTTACCTGCTCCATTTTCACCATATATAAATGCCATTCTCTTAGGTATTCTATGTGAACCTCGTAAGTCTAATGTTATATCGCTAAAAGACTTAAAATTTTTCAATTTTAAATAAGAAAGCATATTATCTCTCCTTTATGTTAAATATTGTTATATATTATAACAAAAATCTTAATAAATAATACATTTTTTTATTAAATTATATTAAATTATATTAAATTTATATTAAATCTAATATAATCTCATAAAGTCTCAATTTTATTAAAAACTTATAAAAAAGATGCTTTTACTTATTATACATATTTAATATTTATTTTATTATTACAAAAAATTTCAGAAATAAAAGGTGTATCATATACACTCGTTCTGTTAGTTAAATTGATTATATTATATAAAAATATATTATTATCTGTCATATACACCCATTCTATCATGTATTACAAATAATCTTAACAGAATATATACAAGTTGTAATTCTCCCTTTTCATTGCCTTTTAATACACCTTTATCAATTAACTTTTGTACAGTTGGTTTTGCCCAATCTGGCACTTCTTCTATAGTGTTGTATTTGTCAAAATAACCCTCTTTATCAAAAATGACAAATAACCTCAACATTGTACCAGTCAACAACAATTCTCCCTTTTCATTTCCTTTCAATGCACCTTTGTCAATCAGTTTTTGCACTGTAGATTTTGCCCAATTGGGCATATTTTCATCAATGTAATTGTATATCATTTCTGCACCTTCTTTCTCGTCATTTTCTATCAGTTTCCTTTTAAAGTCTAACCATTGTACTTGATTTCTAACAAAAGGTTCTGGACAAGCCTTTCCAGTGACATCATAGTGCCTAATTACATTTTCTACTGGTATGTTATACTTTTTCATAAGCACTTTTATTAGCTCAATCGCTGTATATTGTGTTGCTTGGTTTATGTAGTATTGTCCTTTCTCATCTTTTTTGCTGCACATTTCTACACCTATGCTGTTGTCATTTCTACATTTTAGGTGTTTATAGTTTTTTGCCCCACAATGCCAAGCAGTATCACCATCTTTTACACTTTGTACTATAGTACTTTCATCTACAAAATAATGAGCGGAAGCATTTCTATTTGGTTGAGCAAAATAATTGCCGTTACCTTCTGCCTTGTCACCATTATTCGCTGTATAATGCACTACAATAAACTGTATATTCTGTTTCCTACCTTTATTGTAATTGCTTTGATGTGCTAAAACTTCCTTAATTTCCATGTAATCACCTCAATCCTTTTTAGGTTTCTGATAAGTCAATGCCTGTTTACTATCTGTAATGCCTTCTGTAGTAGGGTCATTGACATAGCCTACAACTGCCACAATTACACAACCTAATGCAAAAGGATTGCCAAAAAGCTGTTTCACTTGTGTTATCAATATCTCCCAGCTCGTAAACATCTCTGGTTTTGCCCCTACTGCAGCAAGTATAATCGCTACCAATCCAAACCAAAAATAAGGATTTTTTAGTCTTACTTTCCAGTTAATTCTCATGCTATACCTTCCTTTCTTCTAATATACTTATTCTATTCTCATGGTCTGCTAACTGTTCGTCTTGCTCATTATTATGGTTCCACAGTCTTACATGGCTATCATGATTATGATTTTCGAATTTCTCCATTTTTGACTCCAAATGCTCACAAGTATCATTTAATTTTGTAATGGTGTTTGTCAAATTCATAATAGGCTTTGTGACTGTAGCAATCAGCCCTAATAATGCAATCATTACTGTTACGATTTCCCATTCCATACTATTCCCCCCTTCTCCCTTTATACTAAAAAAATCTAAGTATCAAAAAATCTCAACAAAAAAAGAGTTAAAAAACGTTTTAATGCTTTTTAAAACTCTTTTAAAATTCTTCTTCAGTTTGTTCTGATTTTTGTTTTTCCCCTGTAATATCAAAATACTGTTCTTGTGTAATTTTCCCCAATATTACATATTTCTGTAACTGGTCTTTTCTCACAAAATTCTTTTTATATCTTTGTTTTAATATCTCAAACATTTGTATTTCCTCCTTCTAACATAGCTAATTCCAAATCTGCCATTTGTTGTGCTAACATTTGTCTTTCTTGTTGTGCTTGTTGTTCTAGTTGTAAAAGTGTTTCTACTACATTCTCCGTTTCTTTCTTTTTTCTGTCCCTTTCTTTTGCTTCTAATATGCTATCTTTTCTCCACTCTATCATTTAAAATTCCCTCCTACAGAACTGATATAAATTTCACCTGTTGCCGTATTTCTTCTCACTGTCACTTTAAAACTAAATCCCCACTTTGAAGCGGTTTTTTGTTCATTTAACAATATAAAATTTCTGCCTTCTTTTACAAATCGTGTTACATCTTCCCATGTAGGGCTAGTATCATAGGCATTATTGCAAGCCTCTATTACAAAATCTGCTCCTTCTGGTATCTGCCTAACCACATTCATAATACCTACGCTTGCAGCAGCATCTGTTTCAAAAGGTGTTTTTAATGTAAAAGCAATTTCATTTTCCTGTTTTTGAAATGTAACATTTTTTGTTGTAACACCACCATCTGTATCTGTTGCTGTAATAGAAAGTGTATTTGTACCATTTAATATACAAATAAACTCTTGTTGTGTTATCTGAAATGTATATGTTGCACCAGAAGTTGCTGTAAAACTCTTTTTCTGTACACCATTTATTTTTTCTACTACAGTTAATTTGTTGCTTTCTTGGTCTGAAACAGTGTAATTAAAAGAAAAAGCACCTGTTTTTAATCCTAAGTTTGTACTGTTTGTGGTAATCACTGGCAGTTCATTGTTTATAATATTTCTAACTTGTGCTGTTTTGTAAGCACCTTTTTCATTATAGCTATCATAAGCACAAACCCTATATTGTACTGTATTCCAGCCTTTTGTAATGCTATCACTATAACTTTTATTCGCACCTTTGTAAATTTGTGTGTAAGTACCACTATTTACAGAACGTTCTAATATGTACCCTGATAAATTCCCATCGCTGTCTGTGGCTGCTGTCCAAGTCACTACTGCCGTTTTTCCCCCATAAATATTCAGTGGAACGGTAATACTTTGCGGTGCAGTAGGAGCTTTATTATTTACTACAGTGCTTGTACCGCTTGCTTTGTATCCACTGTGAGCACCACTGCTATCATAGGCTCTTACTCTAAACATAACTTGTGTGGCTTCTCCAAATGCAAGTGTTATAGATGTACTTGTGCTACTTCCTTGATATATTTGTGTCCAAGTACTTCCGCCATTGATTGACTTTTCTAATTTATACCCTGATAAATTCCCATCACTATCTGTAGATTTTCCCCAACTTACTGTAAATGCTCTACCTCCATAAACAGTAGCAGGTACAGTAATACTTGATGGTACTGTTGGTGCGACATTTGGCTTACTATAATATACTGTTGCACTAGAACCTGTTTTATAACTGCTACTACCTCCACTATTTACCGCTTTTACTCTATACTGAACTCTTGTTGTGCTAGAGTTCAAACCATAATCCGTATAACTGGTAGATGCCCCAGAATATACTTGACTAAATGAACCACCATTTATTGCTCTTTCTAACACATAACTTGTTGCTCCTGATACACTCCCCCAAGATATGCAGGTAGAGTTATAGGAATTGATAGAAGTACTATAGCTAATTGATGATGGTGCAGAAGGTGTTGTTACAGATGGTGTATAACTTAAACTAACAGACTGTGATATTACATGGGTTCCATAAGCATCTGCTGTTAAAATTTGTATTTGTCTTACATTTGCTACTGTTTTTCCCCCAGATGTGTTACCACTAAATCTCGCATATCCATCTTCATCTGCTGTTGCTATTCCAGCAGAACAATATTCTTCACGACCATACATATCATCTGAATCATACATCCCTCTGCACTTATATCTTTCTCCTGCTTTTAAGCTATATACCAACACCACAAAATTAGTTTCACTTGTTGCTCTAACACTTCCTATATATGCCATATTTATCCCTTCTTTCTAAATTTTTCTCTAAAATTTATAAGTATTTTGTTTTATTTTTCTAAATAACAATATAAACAATCCTTGTATAAATGTACATCAAAATATAGCAAATATGCTATTGACTGATTATAGCAAATATGCTATAATTAAATTATTGAAAGGAGATGTTAATAAATGCCAACTATTTCAATGTTTTATGGTATTATCATTAGAATGTATAACAATGGAGAACATAATCCGCCACACTTTCATGCAGCATATCAAGGATACAATGCTGTATTTAATATGGAGGGAGAACTTACAGACGGAGATATGCCAAAAAAACAAATGAAGCTCATCGTAGCTTGGACAGAGCTCCATAAAGATGAGCTTCTAGCTAACTGGGAGCTTGCTATTAGTGAGCAACCTCTTTATAAAATTGCACCTTTGCATTAAGTAACGCATTCTATTATCATAATAAGAAAGGGGGTTATAACTTATGATAACTCCAGCTTGGGTAGTAAAAGAAGTGCAGCCTAAACAAGATTACACTTTACTTTTAACTTTTGCAGATGGAACAAAAAAAATATATGACGCTCGTCCTCTATTAGAGAAAGCCATTTATGCCCAACTGAAAAATATTACCTTTTTTCTTGGTGCAAAAGTTGAATGTGGCACAGTCGTTTGGAATGACGATATTGATATAGCTCCAGAACATTTATATGAATACAGTAAAACAGCAGGAGGTGCCATTTATGATTGATAATTGCACTACTTTTATTGATAAACTCATAGAACAACGTCATAATCAAGGAATGACACAAAAAGAGTTAGCTATTGCCACAAACCTAACACAATCTGTTATTGCACGACTGGAAAGCAAAAAAGTAATTCCTCAACTTGATACTCTTTTAAAAATAACAAATGCTCTAGGCTGTGAAATTGTTCTTGTTCCTATAAATAATATAACATAATTCTTATGTCATTAAATACAAACAAAAAAAACAGGAATTTTTACTCCTGTTTTTTTAACACTCCAGACATTTTTTATTTTTATTCCACACACCTTTTGTCAATGTAATACCATTCAACGTTTCAAATGTTACCAGAAATGGATTTTCTTTAATATCATAATAGAGTGCATTTTCAAGTCTTTCTATTCTTGCCTTTAAATCTGCATCTAACAATGTTTTGAGTTTGGGGTGGGCATTTTCATCTTCATTGTGTTTTTTAATCAAATCTTCCATATCTAATAAAAACTCTGGCAATAAATTGATAGTCAAAAATCTTCTTACTTCTTCTGCTGTCATAAAAGAAAGTGCTGGATAAGCAATTACTACTTCTACTTCATCAGATATTGCAATACTTACAGGATACCTTCTGACATCTATTGCACCATTTTGTTTATAAGCCATTACATGCTGTGGAAAATCTCCCAATGTTGCATAATATAATAATATTTCTTCCTCTCCATCTCTGGCAAACACACCAAACTCACTTATCCAAAATCCTTCTTGCAATCCCCCATTTAAGTCACTTCTATATTCTACTACAAATGAAACAACACCATCTTCTGCAACAGGTTCTGTAGAAGTCGCTTGTGCCACTGGCTGTATCAAGTCATCAAAATAAGCAGGACTTTCTTCTCCTAAATTTCCACTACCTACCATTACTCTCGTAATCTCCAACTGCTCCCCCGCTACCAGTTTCGCAAGCAATTTCCTTCCCTTCACTGTTATCATAAAACCCAGTTGTATGCCTTGATTTTGTTCTAATTCTTCCTTTTCCATATTATCACCTCTTTACAATATCAATAGTTTAATGTGGTTTTGGTCTAATCTTTTCATTACTCTAAAACGTGTTTTTTGTTCTGATATGGTAGCAATACCTCCTTCTCCTACTTTACACCAGCCATTTTCTTCACAACTGCCATCATCTATTGCAACTAATTTGCCCAATATTCCTACAGCGTCCCATTCTGGACGTTCTGAACGTGGTATATATTCTTTTGTGTTATCATATTCTGTATTAAGTTTTTGCCTTATTTCAGTATGTGCTTGTTCTATTACTATAACTTCTTTTACTTCTTCTCCCTCTTCATTTCTTGTCATAAATTCTTCTGTTCTTTCTGGAATTTCTACTTCTTCTAATATAGGTTGTCCATATATATCTGTTAAGTGCATATTTGCCCAAGTATCATCATATACATCTCCACAAACAGATGGACAAGCTGAAACAATACCTAATATGTAATCATCTTCTGGAGTAGCAATACGTATTTTCTCCCCTTCCAATGTCACAAATAATCCTGTTCTTTCTTTTTTATCCTTGTTTCCATCTAGCCATTCAAACATTTCTGCATAGTCCGCACCGCTGGATTTGAATGTACTGTTGGAATATACACCGTTTGTATTTGTTACTCTGAAGCAGTTGCTTCTTGCAGTATTACTTGTACCATTCCCTATAATAAACTTATCTGTTTCTACTGTACTTTCTTTATTCCATTTTCCTATTGCTGTTTGATACATCGCTTTTGCTATTGTATAATACCCTCCAGAATGACTGCTATTACCTATAGCTTGTGTTCTATCGCCCTCTGCATGAGAACATTCACCACTTGCAGTACTGCCGCCCTCTGCATGAGAATAATCTCCACTTGCAATACTGCCGCCCTCTGCATGAGAAGCATGTCCAGATGATTTTGAGCTAGAACCTTCAGAATGAGAAGCATTTCCTGTTGAAGTTGTTTGCCACCCTTCAGCATGTGCACAACTTCCATCTGCTGCTGTATAACTTCCTTCAGAATGAGCACACCAATTTCCTGCAAATGTTCTATCACCTTCTACATGTATACAATCAGCAATAGAATTATCAGTTGAAGTATAAAAAAATATATGATATAGGCATGAGCCTGCATAACTAGACAAAACTGTTTCGTTAACTATAATACTATTATTTTCTGTATTAATACTTTTAATTGTATATTTATCAATATCTCTGTTTATACGATTAAGTACATAAATTGGCATATTAACGCTCAATTTATTAAAATTGTCTATGTGTTTACTATATGTACTATCAAATCGAATTTCATTTGTAGAGGTATATGCAATTTTTATCCTCAAAGCATTCGCATTAGCAATACTTAATCCTCCTTCTGCGTGGGAACCTAAACCAACAGCCTCCGTACGAATACCTTCTTTGTATGAACCATTTGAATGTCTTACATCAATTACATGTACTAGGGTCTGCTGTTCCAGCACCATATTTTACTTCGCTAATTTCAGCTCTATCTATACCATTATTTACACTACCATCTTTTCTATAAGTAAATACAATTGATTTATTTGCTGCCAATTCTACAGTCAATGTTCCTGTTTGTTCTGTAGCACCGCTTGTATTTGCAAGTATTCGTGTTCCTGCTGCTGTAATGTTCAAATAATCATGTGTAGCTTCAGAAGAAACCTTCCAGCGAAATGAAATTTTGCATGCCTGTTTTGCTGTCCATGTAGATATAGCGGACGTACCATGTAATCCTGTATTATTACTTACCCACACTGTGCCATTATTTTTTGTCATGAAATCCAAAGCACCATATGTTCCAGCAGTTACACCACTATTTTTCAACGTTGTTGTTATTGTTTTATTTGCACTACCATCAAATGTTGTACTACCTGTTACATCTCCACTTAATGCAAGTGTTCTAGCTGTTTGTAATTTTGTAGCAGTAGCAGCATTGCCTGTAGTATTTCCTGTACCCCCATTTGCAATAGGTAATGTACCACTTGTAATATCATCTGTGCTATGTTTATGTTCTTTTTCTGACTTTTGGTCTAGTTTTTGTTGTACTGTTTCAGTATCTGCCTTTTTTGCTAATTCTGCTGTAATGGTTTCAGTGTCGGCTTTTTTGTTCAATTCTTCTTGCATGGTTTCAGTGTCTGCCTTTTGGTCTAGTTTTTGTTGTACTGTTTCAGTATCTGCTTTTTTGGCTAATTCTACTTGTATGGTTTCATTATCTGCTTTTTGGTCTAATTCTGCCTGCATTGTTTCCATATCCGCTTTTTTATTCAATTCTTCCTGCATGGTTTCAGCGTCAGCTTTTTTAGCTAGTTCCTCTGCAACGGTTTCTTTATCTACCTTTTTATCTAATTCCAAAGCAATATTAGCACCATCTATTTGTTGTTGTAATAGTTCTTCTATTTCTTCCTTATCTACTTTTTTATCTAGCTCTGTTTGTACATCTTCTTTATCTGCTTTTACTGCTAATTCTGTTATCATTGCTTCTTTGTCCGCTTTTTCTGATAGTTTTTGAAGCATTTCCATTTCATTGGCTTTTTGGTCTAATGCCTGCTGCATTGTTTCAATGTCTGCTTTTTGATTTAGTGCTTGTTCTACTGTTTCGGCATTTGCCTTTTTTGCTAATTCTTGCTGTACTGTTTCAGTATCTGCCTTTTTTCTTAGTTCTATTTGAATAGTTTCATTATCAGCTTTTTGATTTAATGCTATTTCCACATCTTGAGCATTTGCCTTTTTGGCAAGCTCCTCCGTTACTGTTTCTTTGTCAGCTTTCTTATCCAATTCTGCAAATACACTACTTTCACTTTCCGCTAAAATACCTTCCAAATAAGGCAAAGCCTCTATTTCTACAAACTCTTTCATTCTTTGTTCTGTTACAAATGCCAATGCAGCATATGCAATATTTACTTTTATATCATCTGTTACTAAAATACTTACTGGATATTTTTTAATATTCACTTTTCCATTTTCATAGGCTTCTACATATTGCGGATATTCTCCCAATGAAGCATAATACAACAATATTTCATTTTCTCCATCTCTAGCAAACACACCAAATTCTTTCAGCCAAAATCCTTCTTGCAATCCCCCATTTAAGTCATTTCTATACTCTACAATAAAAGAAATCACTCCATTTTTTACAACGGGTATGCTAGAAGTAGCTTGTGTTACTGGCTCTATCAAATCTGTAAAGTGTTCTGGAGATTGTCCTTGTTGCAATTCTCCCTTTCCCACCATTACCCTCGTAATATTTAATTCTCCTGTTATTACCAACTCTGCAAGTAATTTTTTACCTGCTTGTGTAATTACAAATCCTCTTGACAATATTCACCACTCCTTTCTTAATTAGTGAGTATATTTGACGTTTATGAAAGTTGCGACCAAGTGTTGACGAAGTAACACAGGAGCAACTGTAATGTCAAAATACGAACGGTTTTTCATACGAAGTATGAAAAAAATTTCTACTTTAAGTGAGTATATTTGACGTTTATGAAAGTTGCGACCAAGTGTTGACGAAGTAACATAGGAGCAACTGTAATGTCAAAATACGAACGGTTTTTCATGCAAAGCATGAAAAAAATTTCCACTTTAGTGAGTATATTTGACGCTTATGAAAGTTGCGACCAAGTGTTGACAAAGTAACACAGAAGCAACTATAATGTCAAAATACGAACGGTTTTTCATGCAAAGTATGAAAAAAATTTCCACTTTAGTGAGTATATTTGACGTTTATGGAAGTTGCGACCAAGTGTTGACGAAGTAACACAGGAGCAACTGCAATGTCAAAATACGAACGGTTTTTCATACGAAGTATGAAAAAAATCACCTCAATTACATTTCAGACAATGTTGTTTGTTCTATATCACACCAATCTGCTACTACATTCATTACTGCACTTGTTTTAAATTCCAACTCTGGCAATGTGGTTTGCAATATATTTTGAAATACACCACCTATATGTACTGTTATAGGGAATTGATAATTATATTCCATTTCCGATAGTATTGTTTCAGATATAGGCCTGAACACAGTACCACCTATATACACTGTTTTTTCTGGCATAGGTAATTGCAATATACTTTTTGCTTCTAATATCAAATGTGCTGGTTTATATTTTTCAATAGTTTGATAAACATTTTTCCATTGTTCTTCTAATATTTGACCATACAGTTCTACACAAAATGTATTTTTTGCAGTTCTTTCTAATACAGAAACTTTTTCTAATGAAAACAGAAACATCAATATTTGTTCTAATCTTTTGGGGTTCATAGGTGCCCTTGTTCTTACAGCAAGCAATATTTTTTGTCTTCTTTGTTCTATACTAATATTAGGGTGTATAGGCAGACCATATTCTTCTTCCCAATAATCTAATGCCCATGTTGCTGTTTGAGGCAATATTTGTGCTATTGTTTCATTTACCCATTTTACAAATAAATCTCCCTGTACTCCCATTGCTTCCATTATATACAGTGCTGTTTTAGCTTTATGATATACTGGTGTGATGTAGTCCAATCCATCTATTGCTGTTTTACTTGTCAATATTTGCTGTATGTCCTCACTTGTGTATTTCATAATAATGTCACGTCCTTCTGTTCTGTAACAGCAACACAATATTCTGCAATATCAATATTTACCACACCATCATTTATTTTTAATTGTTGATAATCCCACACCCCTTCTGTATTAATCAGCACTGCTCCCACTTCTGCATATTTTACTTCTGTATGTGCTTCTTCTGTTTTAAAATATTCTCTCAAATTTTTTAGAAATGTCTGTTTGACTTGTTCCTCATCATATCCTTGTTCCAATTCTACAATTGCACTTACTTGTATCGTAATAGGTTCTGCTGGTATCACATTCAAATAGGCATTGATAGGAGCAAGCCTTTCATACCAACTATCATATCTCATAATATGATTTTCTACTTCCTCACAAACAGACTGCTGTACTGGCATACCATCACTGTCTGTCAGTACAATTGTAACAATTCCTGTATCATCTTTTGCTGATATGACATGAGCAGCTCCTACTCCTGCTACTTCTAACGCCCAGCGTCTATAGTCTGCTGGAGAACCTACAAAAGAATTACCTAATGAAGCATCAAAATCCGCTATTCTTTGTCTAAAGCTATCTTCTGTTTCTTGCTCATATCCTCCATATGCTTTTTCTTTATTGACTACAGAAACAATACCTTTCATAGGTTTTACCATAAGTAATATCGTTTCTGCTGCAACATTTCCTTTTTTCCCTGCCTCTGTACAAACACATTCCACTTCTGCAATACCTGTTTCTGCTATTTCACATTCCTCTACTGTATAAAATACAATGCCACTTTTTTCTGGTGTAGAAACAGTAGAAAATGTAAAGCCTTTGGGTATTTTTGTACTCATAATCCCTTTAATGGTAAGCATTGCTTTTGCATAACTAGCTTGTTTCAAAAACAAATTTCTATTTTCTCCGTGTCCCAGCAATATATCACCATAGGAATACTTTGGTACAATATTTTTTATTGCTTCTACTAATGTAAACTCTATTGCTCTAGAAAATGCTATTGCAACAGGATAAAACAAATCACATACCCAGCCATTTTCTTCTTTACTGATATTATCTGGCAGTTTTTGAAGCATTTCAGAAAGTATTTTTTCTGTACTGTAATTCTGTAAAAACTCTGGTATTACAAATGGCATTTCTTTCTCCCCCTTTCTTTTTAAAATAAAAAACGCCCTAAAAAGAGCGTTTTAGTATTATTTGCTTAATTTATAAAGAGCGTATTGATTTAATGATACTCCTTCTTTTTCTGCTTCCATTGCTAATTTAAAGTGTAATGACTTTGGCAATCGAATAACAAATTTTCCACTATAATTTTCTGTTTGAATAGGTTCAGGTACATCAAAACCATTTTCTAACTTTGTTTCAATATAGCCTTCCATTGCTTCCTGCAAATCTTCCCATACCTCTTTATAGCTGTCACCTGTACTTTGACAACCGTCTAATTCTAATATTTTACCATAATAATAACTACCACTTTCATCGTTAATATGCTGAATAATAAAATTATAAGGTAAATTTTTATAATATTCTACTATTTTTTGTGCTTCTATATCTCTAATATTACTTGGTTGATTTTTTATTTTTGAAATGTTTTTTTCGATGTATGTCATTTTTTCACCTCCTATATATAGTATTATATACAGTATCATATATCAAGAGATGTTTTTAAAAATCATTATCTGGAAACACCTAGTTTTTCTATTAATGCCTCTTGTGCTACTTTTGAAACATTAATATGTGCTTTTTCTGCTTCTACATTTAACCAATTAGGTAATGTAATATTTCTTCTGACTGCTTTATTATCCACTTTTTTACGATATTCTGTAATATCAACATCTACTAAAGAAACATAACTTTTTCCCTCTTGTACAAATGTACCATTTTTTATATTAACATCAAATAAATTTGTTGGATTTGGTATTTCTATTTTGTCATATTCTAACGATATTATTTTTAATGCTATAGCATCTCTTGCCATATCTATTGCATTTGTAATATTTTCCCCTTCTGTTAAAATTTCTAAATCAGGTACTTCTACTAATATAACATATTCAGATTGTGTAAAAATCACAGGATATACTACTTTCATATTATTTCACTCCTTCTTGTGCATACTATCTATATAATAGGAAATATAGAAATTTTACAATCCCCATTTTTTTAATATTGCTTTTGCTAGTTTTTCATTGATTTCTTTATGTCTTGGAATAGTTTCTTTTTCTTTTCCTCTTGCATAAATATCATGACTACCTCCATGTCTTTCAAATTGGAAACCAATACTTTCTAGCTTTTTTACTAACTCTTTCTGCTTCATAGTTTCCTCCCTTCCATAGTTATATTATACACATAATATACACATTTATCAATTGTAATATACACATTTTTAACGTATCAAAAACGCTGTTAATTTTTTATCTTCTACCCACAAGCCATTTACCCAAAATGTAAGCTCTACACCATCTGTTTGCCATACAAATGTAAAATCATACACTCTTTTTGTTCTCTGATAAGGGTCAGCTAAAAGTGCTTCTGTTACTGTTTTTTCGATATAACTTTGTTGTGCTTTTCTATCCTCTTGAGCAAATGCTTCTTCCATTTCTACACCAGTTTGAGAGGAATAAGCAAAAAACGCCCATCTTTGTGTTAACACTGTTTTTAAACACCACTGTACCCAAGTATCATAGGGTGTTGCTGTTTTGATTTCTCCATTACTATCCAGTGCAATATCTCCTTTTTCAAAATCAAAATATATACTTTGTTTTGTTCTATTTTGTTTTTTGGTATCACTTTCTATTACTTTGGGTACAGCAAATGTAGGAAATAAATTAGTCACATTCCAGCACCACCTTTGCATTGAGTATCAAATCAATTACAATGGCATCTACTCCTACCCACGCTACAAGTACTCTGTCTCCTGGTTTTATCCATCTCATTTTATCGGGTAAATACACATCGTGATAATGTATTCCTGTACTACAAACACTATGATTATGTTTTCCTTTGGCATTATGTTCGTGGTCTGGGAATGTATCTGGTGGCTTGTGTAAATATTTCTCTCCTTCCTGCCAGCCTTTTTCACTCCAATCTTCTTCTTCCCAGCCTTCTACAACAGGGTCTTCTCCCTGCCACCACGTCATTGTCATAGGCTTTGCTGGGTTCCAGCTCACACTTCTGCATATAGAATAATCCTCTATTGGTATAGGAATGGGATAGGTATTTGTTAAAAGACTGTAATCCTCTTGTATCACACCAAAATCTAATATCAAAGGGCTTTTTGTACCGTTTTGCACTTCTTGCCTTATTACACTTCCCAAATGTTGAAATCCTTTCATATTCTTTCCAACTCCAGCTCCATTGTTTTTGAAAAACCGTCATGTGTTACTCCTTCTACTATAAAATATCCTGATAAATTACCAGCTACTAGCTTTATTTTGTCGCCTTTTCTCATTATAGGTACATCTATTGTAGATATAGAAATACTTTCTTCTGGTTTTCCTTTTTCTTTTAATATATTTTGTGCTTCTTTTTCTGCATCTTCTAATGTTTTGTTACTGTCTTTTGTAATAATTTCTTGTAATACACCATATTCTAAGCCACCATTTACCGTTTTTAATAAAGGAGGTCTTTTGTCTTCCTCAGACTTTCCATATACTAACACTTTTGTAACCAATCCTTGTAATGTCAAGCGGTCTGTAGTACTTTCTACATTTTTGCCGTGAAAATAGTAAATATCTGTATTACTGCCTTTTTTTCTAATAATGAGTGTGTCTTTTTCAAAAAGCATAACATATTTACTGTTTAGTTTTGTTTGTGCTTCATCTAGCACTGTTGTTAATTGCCTGCTGATTTCCATATCTTTTAAAGGCGTCTTTCCATGCGTCCAGCTTTCCCATTCATACTGCACAGTAATACCCCATTCTTTACAAATATCTTCTACTAAAAACTGTGTACTTTTTCCACTAGAATAGTATGTATTGCCTTTGCTTTGTGTCAAATATATCATTTTATCATATGCTGTAAATGACAGTTCTTTTTCTAATGCACTGGTGTAACTCCAATCCCATACAATTCCTCTGAAATACTCTTGTTTATTTACAAAAATTACTATTTGCGTACAAAGTTCTATCAAATCACTGATATATCCTTTGTCTATTTTGATATTTGCTAGTTTGATTTCTGCCTTTTGTGCAATGCTATCTTTTTCCTCTCCCCATGTTAATGAAGTACATAGTCCTGTCAAATCCATTACTTCCCCAGAAGAAAAAAATGCTTTTATACTGTATTTCAGTTTTGTAATATCTACTTCTGCCATAATTATCACATCCTTATACAGGAAGCAGTAACACTTGCCCTACACTAATTTTATTTGGATTTGAAATATTGTTTAATGTTGCAATTTCTTGGTATCTGTTTCCTGCTCCTAATTTTGATTGTGCAATATCCCATAAACAATCTCCTTTTTTGACAGTATAAGAAGTATCTGACTTTTTTTCTGGTCTTTGCTGTTGTTGTGGTGTGACTGCTTTTGTTGTGCCTTCTTCGTTGTCGCCTTCATTTCCTTCTGTACAAACTTTTAACTCTTTAGCATGAATAAATGAAATGTCACAGTCATAATCTCCAAATCCTCCTGCATAGGTCATAGTATAACTTTCTAAATATACCTCATGATTGACAGGTGTTTCTGTAATCAGTAACCTGCATTTTATTCCTCTATTTCTTAAAAAAGAAAACCACGACTGCACCTTTAAAGGGTCGCCGTGGCTAACAATAATGTAGGGATTTTGATAACTTCCATTTTCCTTTTTGACTTGTCTTTTTTCACCTGGTATTTTGCAGCTCCACGATATTCTTGTTAAATCCTCTCCTAGTGGCTGCATCACCTCACCAATATTCATAATATCATAACTTTGAAATCTTGTAGCACAATCTACTTTTATTTCTTCTGGCAGCATAGGAAATGTCATAAAATTCCCTGTGTCGCACTCTGTTAATATGATTTTCATTTCACCACCTCACAAAAAACACCTGTCCTTGTAAACACTGTAAGCAAATTTAATATTCTAATGCTTTTTTCAATTCTTCGTTTTCTTCACAAACTCTCACAAAGGCATCTGCATAACTTAGTGCAGTATCTGACTTCATCAATTCCTGTATTCTTTGTTCTGCCTGTTGTTTTTTGCTACCTGCACCTGCTCTACTACTGCCATATTCTTTAAATATACCACTTGCTTGTGTCATTTCTACCATTTCATCTAACATAGCAATATAGTCATTGTATGCCTGTTCATTAGACTTTTTTAAATCATATAGTTTTGCTGACAACTCCTCTGTATTTTTGCCAATTACTTCATATTGTTTTGCAATATTTTCAAACTCTTTTAATTCAAGTGATTTTTTTAATTCTTCCAGTTCTTGTTTTGCTGTTTCAGCTTCTTTAAGTGCCTTTTTGACTTCTGGGTGAAGTGTTTGTTGTATTTTTACTGTTTGTATTTCTGGTTCATATTTCTTTTTTAATTTTTCATAAATTTCACTGTCGCATTCATTCATTTTGTTAATATCCATAGTTTCCTCCTGTTTTTGTTCCTCTTTTGCAAAATCATATACAGTACTATAAAATTCATTTACACTCTTTTGTAATAATTCCTCTTTTTGTTCTGCTGTTTTGCTTTCATCTTTCAGCACACTTATTAAAGAAGTTTCCATAGCTTTTTTAATTTTTTGCTCTTGTGTTTGTTGTTCCTGCATAGAAACACCTAATGCCTTACAAATGTCCTCCACAGTAATATTTAGTTCCTTACATACATTTTGAATAATACTTGTTTTTAAATCTGACACTGTATTCTCCTCCTCTATACTTTTTTTCAAACAAATGAATGCTCTTTGATTTGCTCCTTGTTTGCATAAATCCACACTGTTTACAGATACATTTTTCAATTTTTTTGCCATACTTCACACTCCTTTTAGACATAAAAAAAGCACATGCTATAAAACAAGTGCTTTACAAAATATATTTTATTGTGTTATACTTTACTTACAAAGGAGGTAACCGCCAGCCTTTGCCACAAGGTGGAAGGTGGTTAGTCTCGGTTTGGTGTTTCAACTACCCAAAGCGTGTGAGGCTATAATGGGTAGTTTTTTTATTACTTTCTTTTATCCATCAAAATAACAATGATGAGAGAAAGCAACGCAATTAGAGTGTTAAACATATTTAACATCAGTTCAGTTGATGTAAGCATTAAAAACAATACTTCATATGTACTCATAGCATCGCCTCCTTCCTTTGTATAAGGAGGCTAACTACCCTATTTCGGTTACCTTATATTTATATTATCACATCAATTTTCATATTTCAACAAAACATTCTAAAAAGCTCCTTGCTTGTACTGCCTTATTTACATTTTCTACCTGTGCTGTGCCTTCTATAGAAAACATATTGTATTCGCCTTTTTTGATTTTATGCCAAGTACTGTCATCTGTTATCTGAAAACCTACCCACCAACCACAAGGCAAGCTATTCTCTGGAAGCCCTAACGCCTGTATCTTTTCTTTTGTAAATACAATACTTTCAATCATTTTGCCTTTTTTACGTAATGCAGGATTGTGTCTTTCTCCTGTATCTCTAAATTTTAGCACATAGTCATAGGCAGTTCTTTCCAGTTCTTCCCCTGTAATACTGTCGCCTTGATAGTCTTCAATACTATTCCCTTGTTCATCTTCAGCGACATTTGCCCAGCCAAATACCTGCTTTTTGTCCTCAACAGACTTTTTTAATTCAAAGTTCATTTCATCACTTCCTTTTTATTTCAAATAAGCAATAAAAAAACGCCCTAAGGCGTTAAGGTACAATATTACCAATCATCATCGTCATCATCTATGCCCCAATAATAAAAATATCTTTTTTATTTTTGACGCATTTTTTTAATACATCTACAAAATCGTTGTAACTATTATCTCCTATTTCAAATTCTTCTTCTCCACAAGGGTCAACTCCAAATAATTGTTCATATTGTTCTACTAAATCTTCTAGTTCTTTTGTCATTTTTCCATAATACATTATTTTAATCCCCTTTCAAATTCTTTTAATATAACATTAACTTGTTCTGTTATATTTGGAAAAATGCTATTAGCTACTATCCATACATCTTTATTTTGCATATATATCATTCCACCGTAATTTGCCCATGTCTCTTTCTCTACTCTAAAGGGTTTATTCCAATAATCTGGGTCAGGATGTATATAACCTAATTTTATCTTTCCTTTTGACATACCATTTAATATATCAGAAATTCCTCTGTAAGGTTCTTTTACTTCTTTCTCTCATAATTTATTAAGATTTTTTTTATTTGGCTTACAAAATCCAGGTATATCCTCAGCTATTTTATAGTTGAATTTTCCTAAAGCCTCACGTGTTTTTGTAGTTACTTTTTCATAATGTTTTAATAAAATATCATTTTTTCTCCATTCCTCTTCCTCTATTTTATTTTCAAAAATAAGAAACATAAATTGAAAGTCATTTTCCGTAGCAAGTAATTTTTGAATTAAAATTTTTGTTAATTCCATTAGTTATAACTCCTTTATGAATTTATACAATTCATTATCTTTTAGTTTTAAATGTTGCAGATTTATTATAAATTCTTTATATCCTTCACTAAAATAATCACCTAAACACAAAGTATTTAAAGTTCCTGCTTTACTATCAAATCTTCCTTTTCCATTTAAATCTGTTTCATATAAACGACCTTGATATTCTGATATAAATTTAGAGTTTTCTAATCTATAAATAGGAATATTAAATGTTTCGTCATCATAAATAATATCACCAATTCCTATATTTTCTAGTCCATTATTTAAAACTCTAATATATTCAAAATTTTTGTGTAATTTAAGTTTTGTTTCTAGTGCATGAGCAAACTCATGAATAACTTCTCCTTTTTCAGGATTTAGCGAAATATACATAATTCTTTTTTCTCTATCATAGCAAGAATTCCTTCCTTTTTCAACTACTATTTCTTTTACATAATCTTTTAATATTTTTTGATGTGTTTCAGGAATTAACGCTAAATCATTTTTGATAATATCTATTGTTTTTTTAGGAATGTTTTCTATATTCTTTATTCTTATAAAATTAGGATTATTAATATCATCAATATATGTTTTGATTGGTGCTTCTTCTGGTTCTGAAATTTCTTCATACTCCACAGCACACCTACAACTTGTATGAAAAGGTGGGAAAAGCACATCGCCCCATTGTGTTTTAAAATACTCATTTTGGTTTACTTCCTGTCCTTCTACTTCTCTACAGCCTTTACAAACTCTATTATAAGCAATAAAAAAACGCCCTAAGGCGTTAAGGTACAGTTTTTATTTTTGATGTGCTAAGTCAACTAATTTTATAACTCCACCTGATTTTGTTTCATCTCCTGTTTCAATTGCTTCTTTGATTTTCTGCTTATAGTCATCAATACTGCTATAAAAATCATAATGATATGGTGGAAATTCATTTGTAGGAAATATTTCTTTCCATTGTTCTTTTAACTCTCGCAAGTCTATATCATTCTTTAAAATACTAAAAAGAGGTGTTTTACGAGGTCTATAAAATGATGTTTTACGAGGTTCTCTCATTTCTTTCATGCTATCAGCTCCTTATAAGCTTCATATACTTCTTTTAAAATGCTGGTGCACTCCATTTTACTTTCACAATTTAATACATCAATCGCTGATAAATTAGCAAATATTTCCCTATACACATTTTCAGTATTTTTCCAATATCTTTCTTTATGCTTCCCATTCAAGATACCATTCATTTTACCTTTACTTAATGCACTAAATATATCTGAAAATCCTATATCATCAAAATATTTGCCGTCTTCTTTAAACCATTCTTTTATTTCTTTTTCATAATTATATATGATTTTGCTTGTATTTTCAACGGATTTTATAAATTTTTCATTTTCCCAGCTTCTATATAATAACTCATCCATTCTATGAGATAGTTCATGAGCTTGTACAATGTTCATATCGTATAAATCATAATTGGGTGCATTGGGGTTATATTTTATCAAGTCTAAATCCTTATCATAAGCAAATGCTGAACCTAATTTTTTATCTAACTGATATTCTGTAGTTTGATGAAGGAATTTCATATTTTTGTTAAATTCATTATCTTCACTTTCTTGAAGTATTTGTGTAAATTCATCATGTGATGCTTTTATTTTAGGGTCGTTGATTTCTGGTGCTTCTAATGTTTCCGTAACTTCTTCATACTCCACAGCACATCTACAACTTGTATGAAAAGGTGGGAAAAGCACATCGCCCCATTGTGTTTTAAAATACTCATTTTGGTTTGCTTCCTGTCCTTCTACTTCTCTACAGCCTTTACAAACTCTACCATCACCTGCAGTAATGACATACTTTTTCACTTTTCCCATCAATCCATCTTTTTGAGCCTGTTTGATGCTGTAATATTCTCCTGCGTTATATGCTCCTGCAAGTTCTGTTCTAGCGATAGTCATAGCCCTATATTCTTTTTGCTTTTTGGCATATTGCTTTGCCTTTTCTAATGCTTTTTGCTCTGCTGTCTGCTCTTTCATTTTAGTGTGGTTCTCTAATAGATTTTGTTTAATACTGTTATAGTAATTTACATTTGCTGTGACTTGTCCTTTATGTAATCCTATCATTGGCTTTAACAAATCCGCTGTACCTTCTGTAGTGATACCTAGTGTTTCTGCTCTGTCAATAACCAGTTTTATCGCTTCTTTTTGTGTTTTTGTCAGCTGTACTATCTGCTCTGCACAACTTTTTTCTATCCACTTTTTGGTTTCGTGGTATTTTATATCAAAAGAAAAAGAAGATTGCCTTTCGGTAATCTTCTTAACTATTTTTTCTGCTCCTTTTTCCATAGCAGTCTGTTTTTTTGTAAACATTTTTCCCAACACAAATATAGTAGTGCTTTGTAGTAATTGCTTTTCTATTTCATTTGTCACTTTCCCTTTTTTTACCATTTCTATGTACTGTTGTGCTGTAATCTCTCTTTGCTGATTGTCCCATAATTCTATGAAATATTGCTCTAGTTCTGGTTGTTCTTCTTCTAATGTTTCCCTTAATTCTTTTATTGCTTCAGGGTAGTTGTTGTGTTCTTTTTTGACTTCATTGTAAAACTGCATCATTCATTATCCTCCATTTTCTTCCTCTTTAGGAGGATAGGCAACTCCTTCTAATGCCTCAGGCAAACCACCCATTTCTCTTATTTTTCTTTCCAGATTTTGGTCTAATGTTAAAAGTCCCACATTTGCCATTTTTACAATATAATCTGCAAACTGTGTCAAATCCTGTTTTTCAATATCACCATGTATCAGTTTTGGCATATCGCTTATATTTTTAAAATGACTTTGATTGACTTTTATCAGCTTTGGTATTGCCTGTGTATTTATTGTTTGGCATATAATATCCAAATAAGTACCTATTGCTACCGCAAAAAGCCTTGTTTTATCGCTGGAAAGTGCAAAACTTCCTGTTTGTTGATGTCCCAAAAGCACAAAATCAGCCATACAAGTCATAGCCATTCTGTTGTCTATTCTTTCTATAATATTGCCTATTTCGAACTGTCTTTTGCTTCCGCCGTTTACTAGGCTAAACGTCCAGCCATACGGCAACACAATACCTTCTTTTTCGTCCCTTCTAATATTTTTTACTAGCTTTTCTGCATAGGCTAATGCTTTCATATTCTCTGGGTCGTCATTCCATATATCTGCTCCTTCTGGTGGTTGCAACAATGGCAATCCTGCTAAATCCCTCTCTACTCCTATGCCCTCTATCTGTCTAAATCTCTTTTTATAATAATAATCTGTATAGCAATTTCTTAGTATAGAACGCCCCTCTGGATTTTGTTTTCTACTCTTTGTTACAAAATGTAATGCTTTTTCAATGGGTATTGTTCTAATGATATAGTCTGGTGGTGCTATTTGCGACATTGCTAACAAGTCGTCATTTTCTCCATATTCCCAACGATACAATGTATCCTGTGAACGCAATGCTAATTTTTTCCAGCCTATCAATCCATCTGTATATTTACTTTGATTTTGTATTCGCCTTTTATAACAAATTTCGTGATAACTCCAGCCATAAATTAAAAATGACATGATTTCAGAAATGGTATCTTGCCAGGACTGTTCCATGTCATTCATACAGCTTTTTATAAATTCTGCTGCATTTTTATCTGCTTTTGTATTTGCTGCTGGTTCTATATCCCATGTTACTTGCCTCATAAGCATTTCTATTGCAAAAAGCATTGCTCCTATAATATCATCATTTTCAGACATTTCTTTATACACTTCAATGCCTTTTTGCCCTTGTAACTCTGTTAAAAATTCCTCAAAAAATACACCACCATATCGCCTTTGTCCTATACGTCCATATTCTCCAAATATATCCAATTTCCTCACCACCTCACTTTATTATATCCAGCCATTTTCTCTATCTTTTTCAGCAAAGCAATCAGGAGGTACAATAGCTGTGTTACCCTTTGTCAGTTCTGCAAAACCATTACTAGAAGCGTCTGCCATATCTTTATATTTTCCTTCTGGGAAGCTTTCCAGTTGTGATAAATAGCTTTCTGTCCAATCTGAAAGCAATACAAACACATTTCCTTTTTCTGTACCTTGCAAGCCTATCCACTGTGCAGAAAAAGGTTCTGCTCTTGTTTCTTTACTGCCCGACTCTCTTACCACTGACACCGAAAATCCAGAAAGCAATTTTATGTACTGTTCTGCTTGGTCTTTTCCTGCCTGTCCAGGATCTTGCGATAATCTTATTTTGACATTTTTATATTTTGTTTTATCTGTTTTTGCAGTATTTAATACCGTTTGTCTTACTTCACTTGCATTCATTCTTCTATTAATAACATCTACTATGACATAACTGCCATTTTTTCTTTTTCCTATCAATACCCCTGCGGTATATGCTGCACCACTTTCTGTATTTTTTCTATCCTCTGTAGCTGCAAAATCCCATGCCCTCACCCACTGCTTTACATCATTTGGTATTTCTTCTATCAAATTTACTTTATTTCTTGGGAAATACAGCCCTGCTGCTGGTTTGATTTTCCAGTTACCATATAACAGTCTTTCTCTTTCTACTATAGAAAGTGCTTTTAAATTTGCCATATAACTAGGGTCTTTTTCCATGAGTATTTTGTTGTCCTGTAATGTACTGGCTATAAATGTAACAGATTTTGGTTCTGCTTTTTCTTGCTCTGTTTTTAATTCAAACTGTTCAAAAAGTTGTTGTTTACTATCCGCCCAATATAATGTATCATCACGTCTTATAAACCACCTCAGCACACCACTTCTTTCTGGTATGGGATAGCCTGTGTTTTTATCCCACCACCAAGAAATAAACTCTGCTACCCAGCTTTCACTATCTGGATTACAAGTAGCCCTCACATAAGGCTTTACACCACAAGTAGAGCGGTTACGGGAAAGCATATAAAAAAATTGCTTTTTACTAAAATGTGTTAATTCATCAAAAAGTATCAGAGGTATTTGAGAACCCTGCCATTTTAATACATCTTTTTCTAACTCCATATAACTAAATGTGACTTTCATGCCACTTTGAAATTTCCATACAGATACTGGATTTTTGACTGCTTTTCCTCCACAATAGGGATAAATGTTGTAGGCTGTGTCCCAAAGTCCGCCTTCTGCAAATATCTGATTGTTATTTTTTCGAAATATCACTGCTCCAAATTTTCCATTGTTGATATAGTGTAGTGGTTCTAAAAGCAAAGCAAATGTTTTGCCTCCTCCTGCTGCACCTCCATAAATACAGATGTCAGCATTACAACATAAAAAACTTTCTTGTGCTCCCTTTTGTGGTCTGATTTCCATATTATACTCTCCCATTATCTGGCAAATAAATATTTACTGCTGTTGTTTGTTCTGTTTGTTGTTTGTTTTGTGTTTCTCCAAATTTTAAAAGTACCTCTAAGCACTTCATTTTCTGCTTTTTAGCTTTTTCGATTTCATTGTTGTAACGAAGTATCAATTCATGTACTGCTACAGTATTTGTAGTGATTTCTTGTTGTACATTTGTATTTTCTTTTTGCAAGTCTTCTATTCTTTTTTTCTTACTTACACCAGACACTACAAGTCCACCTGCTTTTTGTTCCAGTTCTTTTATTTTTCTCATAAATTTCAATATTTGCAAATCGCAAAACTTTATCATATTTTTACATTCTTCTATCTCATCTATTTCATGTTGCAAAAAGAATTGTTGTTCTTGCTCTGATAAAAATTCAAAAAGCATTCTCTCATATATGCCATGTTTGACATGATTTTTATTTCCCTTAGGAGCACCGCCTTTCTTCTTTTCTGTTTGCAACTTTTTTGCTGTTGTGGTTGCAACCTTTTCCCCTTTCTCCTGCTTCCAATAACGTACTGCCCAAGACTTTACTGTGCTCAAAGAAATGTCGTATTTCTCAGCGATTTCTTTATATTTCATTCCCCTTCGCCAGTCCTCATAAGCCTGTTGTTTTTTCTCCACTACATCATCACCACCACCTTATGTTGAATTGAAAAAAGGCACTCTTTGAGTACCTTATTTCTATGTTTCTAAATCTTACTTTTTTCTATTGCCCTTTCTAAAAATTTTGTATCAAATCCAAAGTACAAATAGCCCTCTGTACAAATATCTACATATTGCTTACTCTGTAACCAATTTTTTTATAAAAAAAGGAATAGCCATTTGACTATTCCCTAACATTTCATGTTACCATTATAACACTATATTACATTGAATTTCTATAGAAATTTTCGCTCAAAAGCTTTCAATGCCTGTCCATGTAGCAAAACCACATACTGAAATGTATAATTCATTTCACAAGCCACCATTTCTAACCTTTTATATTCTACATATCTTTTATAAAGCACTTGCATATATTTTTCATTTTCCAGCAATTGTATCTGATTGATAATACCATGCTTACTATCAATAAATCTATCAATTTCGGCATTGATTTCATTTTCCATGTCAATTATTTTTATCAATATAGTTTCAAAATCCGCACCACATTGCCTACTACATTGTACTTTTTGTTTTGTGTAATCTATCGCCCTTATGCCTTGCAATTTTTTCAATTCGTACAATTCCTGTAATTTTTGTTCAATCATACTATCTAACTTTTGTAATTGCTGTAAATATTGTTTTGCTTTCATAACTTCCGCCCCTTGTCTATATCAATAGAATATGATATACTTTTGTTGTTGGAGTGGGGCGGAAGCCCCTTTTTGTTTTTATTTTATTTTCATTCTTTTCAACTGCCTATTTATTTTATATTCCATTACTTTTTCCACTTCTTCCTCACAATCTAATTCTTAAATTTGGCATAAGCTCACTTCCATAATTTCTCTACTGGTTCTTTTATCAAATACTCTCCAGCAATTGTTGCATAAATTCCATAATAATCTTCACTAAATTGAATATCAAAATTTTCATTGAAGATAAAATTTAATGCTAATACATATATATCAAGCAAGGCTCTATAATCTATCTCTTCTACATTGAAAGAGTTCCTATAAATTAGTTTACAATATCTTTCTAAAGTGTCTTGTAGTTCTTGTCCAAATTCTGACTGTAATAATTTTTGTTTTTCTTTTTGGCTCATAATTTTCACTCCTTTTTTTCTTGTCTTATCCTTTCCAACTGTCTATTTATTTTATATTCCATTACTTTTTCCATTTCTTTCTCACAATCTAATTCTTAAAATACCTTATAGCCTTTTACTGTTTTATTTTCACTCATTCCACATACTCCTTTCTATATTGCACATTCATCAGTACTATTTTTATTATTTTGATTTTTCAAGCAATTCCTTTCTTTTTTCTGCAAACAATTCTGCCACACTAGCAAAATCATTTTCCTGTGGTTTAGGAGCATACAACAAAAGTGTTTGTAACTGTTTTTGTTTTTGTTGTTCTTGTTCTAACAATTTTTGCTGTTTCTGTTGTTGATACAACTCTTGTTTTTGCTGCTGATATTCTAACTGTTTTTGTTCTATTTTTTGCCTTGTTTCCAGTGGCAAAACATTTTTTTGTTTTTGTCTTTTTTCTTCTGCTTGATAGATTTTTAAAAAATGTGCTCTATCTATTTCTGTATCCTCACTTAGGCACAAATCCCTCCAGCCCATTCTTTGCACAACTGTTTTTGTCATATCAGACATACTTTCCAGTGCCTGCAATTCTCTATACTGACCATAATTTCGTATTGCTGTTATGACTTCTCCCCAAGCTGCTCCGCCGTCCAATACACAACCTGTATTGATTTCAGCAATGACTTCTCTGACTTCTGCCACAGTAGGAAAATACTTACTTGTAGCTATAATTTTCTGCACAGCCAAGTTCATGATTTCCCTGTCTGTATCCGCAAACATTGTTATCCATATATTGATTTTTCCTTCTGCCTCTTGTCTTGTCATATCTTTCAATGCTCCGGAGTAATTCGCTTTCAGCACTGCAAGAACCTGAACAATTTCTTCTCTTGTCAAAACAACACACCTCCTTCTTCTTGTGCAATATCCAAGAAAATGTTACTACTTTGTGGCTGTATTACAACGCCTGTTTTATTTTTATAATTGCCGTCCAACACTTTCGCCATATTACTGTCTTTTATTAGCCAATCGAAATTAGCTAACCAGTTATTGCGATTTGCACCTTTCAAGAAATCAGAATTTTCAGCTGTTTCAAATACTTTTTTGAAGTCTTCGATTGTATACTTTTTCAATCTAGCTCTTATTGCTTTTTCCCTAGCTTCCGACAGCTTTGTGCAGCGTGGCAACGACACGCAAGTGGCGTTGTAACAATCAGCGATTAGCTGATAAATACCCTTATTGCCTTCTTCTCCTTCTTTTCTTTCTTCTCTTTTTTCTTTTTCTTTTAATTCTTTTAATTCTTTAGTTGTTGTTACTCGTTTGTTATTCGTTTGTTGTTCGTTTGTTATTTGTTTGTTATTCGTTTGTTGTTTGTTTGTTACTTGCTTGTTATCTGTTTGTTGTTTGTTTGTTATCTGTTTGTTATCTGTTTGTTGTTGTGTTTGAAAAAAGCTATATTTTTCAATATGTATTAGCGTATATTTGCTTGTTGTTTTAATTGTTATTTCTCCTGTTTTTTTTAGTTTTGTCAAACACGTTCTTACTTGTTGTGGTGTTAATTGTGTTTCATTTGAGAGATGACTAATGGAACTAACAACATCTCCTTTTTGTATTTCTATCCCTCTCCATTTTTTATATTCATAATTTGCCTTTAAAAGCAAATGTAAAAACAACACTTTTACATTTATGTCATCATACCACTCCCATTTTAATATAGAACGATATAGCTTTATAAATCCACCACTTTCTATCAAATTATCACTATCCATAACGCCCTTCTTTCTACTGCTGTCTGCATAAACACAAACTGCAGTTTTTACTTCTCCATTATTCTATTTTCAAGGTACAAACTTTTTTATTTCATCATGTCATTTACAAAGTATCAAAACATCTCATTTTTTTATATACCATTAAAATGGTAAATCATCATCACTTTGTTCTACTGTATTAAAACTATTTCCTTCTGTTTCATTTACTTTACTATCTGCAAAGTACTGTTCTTCTACAATCACCTCTGTACTCCATTGCTTTTGACTATTTTCATTTTCCCACGAACGCACTTGTATTTTTCCTACAATTGCTATCTGTTTGCCTTTATTTAGATACTTTTGTGCAAACTCTGCTGATTTTCCAAAAGTAATACAATTTATAAAATCTACTTCTGATTGTCCTTTTTGCTGAAATCTTCTAGCAACTGCAAGGGTATACCTTGCAACTGCTACATTTTGCTGTGTATATTTTACTTCTGGTTTTTTTGTCAATCTTCCCATCAATATCACTTTATTCATTTTTTAGTCCTCTTTTCTCTATACAATCATTACAAAGTGCCTGACCAAATTTTTTACGTTTTAGAATAAATTCCTGTTCTGCCGTATATTCTTTATTTTTTGTTTTGAAACCTTCAAACTCTTTTCCGCATATTTCACAACAATATTTTTTATTTTGTTGCTTCTGACTTTCTTTTTCATATATATTTGTTGTATCACTGTCTTTGTTATCGTCTATACAGAATAAGCCATTCAAAGCATATTTTCTTGCATAAGAGCTACTTGCTCCTGTAATCTGGCTTAAATCCATACCTTTTTTATTTTCGTCTTCTCTTGCATAAGCACTATTTGCTATTTGTTCTCCTGTTTCAATGTCTATTATGCGTGCAGTTGCTTTTATGTAATATCTTTGCTCTATATTTGTGAGTTCATCTGATAACACAATAACTGCTTTTTGATTTGCTAAAAGCGGTTTTAATGCTTCTAATATATCCTCACAGCTTCGAAAAGCGTAATTGCCAAATTTATTATATTGCTCTTTTGGTGCTTTTAAATTTTGTTGTATCTCAAATAGCTTGCTGTAAATGCTCATAGTTATCACTCTTTTCCATTCGATTTTTCAACTCTTTTAAATATACTATACATTCTTCCATATACTCTTTTATTTCTTTATATGGGTCATTTAAGTGAATTTCAAGTCGTATATCTGGTTGTGCATACTCTCTCGTTTCTTCATAGGCATACCAGCCTGTTTTATGTATTTGTATTTTCAGTAGTGCGATATGTCCACTAAATTCAAAAAACACTGTTGGTTTCTCTCCTGTATATTTTCTTTGTCTTTGCTCTAATCCATTGATTTCAAAACACAGTTGCAATATCTCATTCACTTTTTGCATTTTTTCTAATTCCATATGTTTATCCTCCCTTATCGTATTCTCAAACTTGTCCCTTTTTCTTCCAGATGTGCAAAATGTAATTTTGCACCTTCTTCCAATGCCTTTCTAATGGCAGCTGTATCTGGTTTTGGTGGTTGTGGTATCAAATATTTTGTTGGTATATCATTCACATCTGCATCAATTTGTAATGGCTTCACACCACCATACTTTTGTATGGAAAAGCTATATAAAGCTGTTTTAAATTTCGTCTTTCCTGTCACTTCCATACACTGTTTTAAATGCTCTTTCATTGTTTTACATCTCTTTTCAAGCATTTTTTCTCTCTGGTAAAGCCTTTCTCTTTCACTCTTTGCAATAACAATTTGACCTTCTACATATTTCATTATTTTTGCATAATTGTCTGCTTTTTCTTCTATCAAACAATCTATACAATCCAATGTATTTAATATGGTTTCCATTTCTACCTCTTCATCAAATAACATTTCCTGTGCTTCTAAAAAATTTTCTGTTAATTCATATAAACTAGCCATTGCAAACACTCCTTCATTATGCTATAATACCCATAATTGTATTTTTCTTTGCCCCTTTTGGAATGCCAGTTCCTTAGGGGCTTTTTTCATCTCCATTCCATTCTATCTATCAGCCACCATATTATTACGGCTGCTAATATCGCTGCTATGTATTTCCCGCCTATTGCCTTGTAGCCCCTCTGTGTATAAGCTATATCACTCGCCCACAACAACATACTGCTTGCTACAGCAATACTTGCCAATATCTGTACTATTCTTTTCATAATTCTTCCTTATTTGTCACCTCCTCTACTTCATTTTGAAACTTGTTTAACAATTCTTTTAAATTTTCTTCTTTTATATTTGCTGCTACTAGAATATCTTTTGCGGTATATATTTCAACACCAGAACTTAATTCACTCAGTATTGCTTGCGTAATTAACTTTTTTCTTTTCTCACACATCATTTCCACCTTTTTTCAACCATTTGCTTCAGCCAATTCAATTTTACATTCTACTTTTACCAAATCATATACACTACATTGTAATGCTTGTGCAATTGCACAGCTTGTTTGAGGAGAGAGGGGCTTTTTGCCCCTCTCTATTTGACTTAACATAGAAGCTGTAATGCCTGCCCATTCAGCTAAATCTTGTTGCTTAATTCCCTCTTTTATTCTTCTCAATTTGATGTTATTGCCTATGCTCATTTTCTCCACCTTCTTACAATGATGGTAATAATTGCAATGTCAACTATGGCTGTTATTACATTTACTCCAATACTGAACATCTGCACTCCTGTCATATTTTTCCCTCCTTTATTAGTAATTGTTAACATTGACAATTAAGCAAGAAAAAGGTATTATTTTTATATAGGGGAGGAGTCGCCCTCCCCGTTTATATTAACTCAAGCTCATTATCACATTAATCAGTGTAATGATTGCTGCTGTGAGTTGAATTATTGCGGTGGCAAAAAGTATCATTTCAACTATGTACTTTTTGCCTTTTTTCTTTTTCTTGCTCATTGCCTTGACCTCCTTTCTGCTTAGTAATGAGTTTGTATTGTCCCTCCTTTTATGTTATAATATAAGTTAATTTCTTAACTTGATTATATTATATCTAAAGTTCTTTAGAAAGTCAATAGTTTTTTCTAAAGTTTTTTAGATTTTTTTTGGAGGTGACTATATTGCTCACATATCAATCAACAAAAGTTGCAGAAAAAATTAAAAGTATTTTAAAGGCTAATAAAATATCAGCAAGTAAAATGCTTATAGATTGTGGTATGAATAAAAACGCACTTTATACCATGCAATCATCAGGATACCTTCCACGTTTAGAAGCTGTTGCACAAATAGCCGATTATCTTGATGTTTCCGTTGATTACTTACTAGGTCGTACCGACAATCCTAATTCACACAAGTCTTAATTCTTTGGCTGTCTTCTGGCAGCCTTTTTTTCATAACAACCACTCCTGTTTGACTTTTTGTTTCTGTTTGATGTACAATGATATTAAGCTATTTTTTTAAATTACTTCTATCAACTTCTTGTTCCAGCAAGTAGTCGATGGTATTACTTTTTAAAATTGCGTGGTATAATGTAAGTTAATTTCTTAACTTGATTATATTATATACCCTTTTTAGGGTAAAGTCAATATATTTTTAACCTTTTTAGGTGAAATTGTTAAATTGCATAAAAGGAGTTGGATTTTTTATGTATAATTCACAAGAAATAGCTAATCGTGTAAAAACAATGGCAAAACAACAAAATAAAAGTGTTAATGAAGTCCTTGTTGCCTGTGAACTTGGTAAAAATACTATTTCTAAAATGGCAAATGGAACTGATGTCTATTCTAAAAATTTAGCTAAAATTGCTGACTACCTTAATTGTTCCGTTGATTATTTACTAGGTCGCACCGACAATCCTAATTCACACAAGTCTTAACTCTCTGGCTGTCTTCTGGCAGCCTTTTTTCATAATAACCACTCCTAAACAATCACCTTTAAATATCTTTTAAAAAGTCATCTGTCTTACAACCAAAAACATCTGCAATTTCTTTTGCAAGTTCCATACTTAATGACTTTGTTCCTCTCTCTATCTGAGAAATAAACGAAAAGGACACAGCAACTTTTTCTCCTAATTCTTTTTGTGTTATATTTCTTTCTAATCTCATTTTTTTAACATTTGTCCCTACACTCATTTTCTCAACTCCCTTACAAGTAAAACAATAATTGCACTGTCTACAATAATAACTCCAATGTTTGCTACAATACTGAATATTTGTAATACTGTCATATTTTCTCCCTTCTTTCTATCTATTGTTTATTGACAATGAGCAAGAAAAAGATTATTATTTTTATATGGGGGAGGCTGCTTTCCTCCCCCGTTTTGTTAATTCATCAGCTGTTGTATTATCAGCAATATAATCGCTGTTATCAGCTGAGTAAGTGTTGTAGCAAGAAGTATGACAATTTTTTCTATTTTCTTCTTGCTACTTTTTTTCTTTTTCTTACTCATTGCCTTAACCTCCTTTCTTTTGGTGTTTGTTAAGGTGGTGTTCCTTAACTATGGTTTAATTATATCACGGTATTCCGCAAAAGTCAACGGTATTCCGCAAAACAAAATAATAAAATATCAATAAATTTAGGAGTGATTTTTATGTATAATTCACAATTTACCGCTGACCAAATTAAAAAATTATTAATTGACAAAAATAAAACTGGCAAACAAATGGCTTCTGACTGTAATCTTGGTGTAAATGTTCTGTCAAATCTTCGTAGAGGTGATGTAAAAAGTATTGAAACTTTTTATAAAATCGCCGACTACCTTGACTGCTCTGTTGATTACTTACTAGGTCGCACAGATAATCCTAATTCACACAAGCTATAGTTCCTTGCAAATATTTTTATTTACAATGTAAATAATATTTGATACAATGTAATTAACAAAATATAAGTGAGGTGCAAATTATGGCTCAAACAAATGTCAATATTAGAATGGACGATATGTTAAAACAACAATTTGATACCCTTTGTAATGAACTTGGACTTACTATGTCTACCGCTATCAACATCTTTGCAAAAACAATGGTACGTCAACAAGGAATTCCTTTTGAAGTTTCTCTTGACCCCTTTTATTCTAAGAGTAATATGGCACATTTACGTCGTGGCATTGCAGCACTCGATGCTGGAAAAGGCATAGAGCATGATATAATTGAGGTAGACGAAGAATGAAAAAAATCTGGTTTGATGAAGCTTGGGACGATTATATCTATTGGCAAGCACAAGATAAAAAAACAATCAAACGTATCAATGCTTTACTAAAAGATATTGAACGCAATTATTTCAGTGGTATAGGAAAACCTGAACCATTAAAAGGTGAATTAAGTGGTTTCTGGAGCCGTAGAATAGATGATACAAATAGACTGCTCTATAGAATAAATAATGACACATTGGAAATTTTGTCTTGTCGTTCACATTATGATGATAAATAACCTGCGTTTCATTATTGTTACTTCTGGCTGTCATTTGCTTTGACAGCCTTTTTTATGCTATCTTTTCCAAATAAGCTATGTATCTAAATTGTTCTATTCTTTTCTTGCAACACTTATATATCTTCTTATAGTATATTTGTTGTTGTAGACCTTCCTGTATCACATGGTTTATGATATTTTCTATCAATATCAAATTGTTAAGCTGATTTGTAGTTGCTATATTTCTTTGATTGCTGTCTATCCCTACCGCCTTATTCGCTAAGTTACTAAATGTAATATAATATTTATCAGCGTTTTTACTGCCATTTTCTTTAGCATACGCAACCAATGCTTTTATTTCGTCTGTTTCTTTTAGTCTGTTTGCTTTTGCTTCTATTCTAGTGTTTTGCCATAGTGCAGTTTGTTTTTCTAATAATATCTGCTTCATCTGGTAAAACTACCTTACTAATTCTTTCTTAAAGTTTCTTATAATCTCTGTATTTTTAAGATAAGTCATTAACAACGTTGCTTGCTGTTCATTTAGCAAATAAATTTTTTGTTTTCTTCCTCTGGTTTCTGATTTATTTTCGCATTTTAAATGCGTAAATAAAAGTTTTCCAAAATCTTCAAAATCCTCTTTATATTTATTTAATAACTGTTGAATAGCATGATGTTCATTTCCTGTACCTTCTGCAATTACTAGACTTGTTGTAAACACATCATTATTTTTCAATAGTATTAACTTATTCATTTGCCTTCCTCCTTTTCTTGCTGTTTTTTCCTTTTTCGGTATTCTTTTCTCTTTCTTTTTACTTCTGGTCTTTTTCTATATTCTTTTTGGTATTCTCTTTGATAAATTTTTATTTCTTCTTTATGTTCTTGTTGATATTTTCTAGAAGCTGCATTTCTCTTTTCTTTGTGCTTCTGATGATATTCTCTATAATATGCCTTCTTTTTTTCACTTGGTGTTACATCTACAATACAATCTGTATATTTACATTCCAGACAGTTTTCGTCACATTTTTTCATATTTTTAAAGCTTTTCTTCCTTTCTAATTGTTCTACATTTATCTGAAAGCCTGTGTTTTATTACCATTTCTTGTACTGTATCCTTACACACAAGCCAATTCTCATTATTCAGATTTTTGCTTTTTAAAAATATTCTCTGTTTTTTCGTTGGTTTTTTGCCTTGCACAATCGCACCTCTCTCGTAATAATCTGACTATACATAAAACTTTCTTTTATATTTTCTTTTTTTCCTTGTATTTCTGCTATAAATACATAAGGACACAATTCGATTACTTTTCCTGTAAGCGTAATTTTTATAGCAGTTCCTTGTAATCTTTTTACACGCTTTATTTTTATATTTTTTCCTACCTGCAATCCCATTTTTATAGCTTGTTCTTTCAAATCACTTTCTATCATGCCATTCTTCCTTTTTATTTTTTAACACATTTTCTGTTAATTTTTTTCATCTTTAATATGTTTTTTTATCAAAAATTCCTCTTATACTCTATTTCATTTATTGCAGAACACTCCACAATAACATTCTTCTTTGCCTGTCCAACTCATAACAGCAACAATATCTTTTTCATTTGCACCAGACTGCAACAGCTTATTTGCAAATCTTTTACAATCCTTTTTCCAAACTGCATACCAATTACTGCCCTTTGCTTTTTCTCTTTCTTTTACCATATCCTCTAGCTTTTTCAAACCTTCTTTTTGTGTTTCAAATGGTATGTACATATTATTTCTCCTTCTTGCATTTCTTTTTGATAAAAACTATCAAACCAACTATTACACTAACTACTCCTAACACTATACAAGGAAATATTCCAACTACAATACCACCAATAATCAAAACTACATTTCTTATCACAGTAATAACACATCGCTATTAAAATCAGGCATATCGCTACAAATTCCCTTACTTCCATAACATTCCGCCTTTAAAATATAGCTTGTAATTTTCCATTCGGTTTTACTTTTGTCATTTTTCCTCCATTTCTGTAATACTCCTTTATTTCATCTAAATCTACTTGTATCTGTTTTCCTTTGGGATATTTTAAAACTTTACCCTCTTTTACCAAACTTCTGACTGACGATGTTGTAATTGATGTTTTAGGATCTTCTTCTTTCAATTCCTTTACAGCTTCTGGAATACTTCGTAATATTGGTATTTTATCATTTCTTATCACTTCCAGTTTTTTCAATTCCTTAAATGCCTTTTTTTCTACAGAACATTTTGGAATTTTACCTTCTTTAATTTTCAATGAAAAACCAGATATATCTTCTAATTCCTTGCCATCAATGCTAATTCTTACATCATTCTGGGATATGAAATCAATACTAATGTTTCGCATAACATTCCCCCTTTTTATTTCTCAAAGCCGTCCTACTTGCTTTCATTGTTTTTATTTGTAACTATTTTTTATTGTTTTACTTTTTAATCTTCAAAAAATTCCCACCAATTTACTTCTAAAAATTTACCTAATATTTTAGCTTTTTTCACTGATGGCTCTCTTGCACCACTACTATATTTTTGTAGTGTGTAATAATTAATTCCTGTTTGTTTGCTTAATTCTTGTACTGTTAAACCTTTGTGTTTCAATATATTATTTAGTTTCATATTTTTCACCTTCTAACTTGTAAAGATGTACCACATTGTTTGGACACAATATTGCTTTTTTCTCCCTTATCTCCTATACTTTACTTATCAGCAAACTGCCATTTGCTGAAATTTATAAGGAAAGGAGAGATGTCTTTCTAAAGATAAAAATATGATTTAGAAAGGTGGTATGATGCTATAAAACTTAACTTAGATTGTATTAGGGATATCCTTATTGCTGTAGAAGCAATAGAATATGGCAAAGATTTAACTGTACCTGAACTTCAAGAAAAAATTCCAAATTATTCTGAAGATGAACTTCAATATCATTGTATAAAATTAGTAGAGGGCAACTTTTTAGATGCTTCTACTATTGAATACTTAAGAAGTCCTAAAAGAATTTTTAGAATTAATGACCTAACATATGAAGGACACCAATTTTTAGCTAATATTCGTTCTGATACAACATGGAACAAAACAAAAGAAGTAGCCAAGAATATCGGAATTGATTCTCTCCAAGCAATTAAAGATATTGCGATTACTACAGTTACAACTTTAATTCAGAATAAACTTGGTTTGTGATAACATATATTGTTAGTGTCAGCTCTGCTGGTTTTTCGGCAGAGCTTTTTAATATGTATTCCTTTACATTTGAAATCTCTATACCATCCAAATAAATATGTTCGTTTTCGTCAATTACTAATTTTTGTAACTTCATGTTCTACCTCCAACTGTAAAATGTACTGCACCTCTTGGACATCATACTACACTTTTTTCATTTCCTTTTAATAACTCATCTGTTGTACAATCCAACGCTTTAGACATAAGATACAGTGTTTTTACTGAAACACTTTTTACTCCTGTTTCAATGTAACTTACCATAGTAGCAGAAACTGCTACCTTTTTAGCTAATTGCTTTTGGCTCATTCTTTTAGCAATTCGTCGTAATCTGATATTTTTTCCTACATCTTCCCAACTCAATATTTTTCCTCCTTCCTTTTTACAATTTCATCAACACTATTTGTTAGCTTTTTTTGTACTTCTTGTAAATTTTTACTTTCTATATTTGCCGCTAATAATATATCTTCTGCTGTATATATTTCTGTACCACAGCCTAGCTTGTCTACTATTGCTCGTAGTATAAGCTCATTTCTTGCTTTGGACATTGGTGTTTCTCTCCTTTTTGTGTTATAATTAAGTTAATTTTCTTAACTTGGTTATATTATAACTCGTATTTACGAGTAAGTCAATATATATTTTCGTATTTACGAGTTTTTGTTGTATCTATACAAAAAAGGAGTGCTATAAATGGTAAATTTAGATAATTTATTCTTACGTATCAAAGAGTTAAATCTAACAGCTAAGAAACTTTCAAATGATACAGGTATTTCAACAGGAAATATTAGTGACTGGAAAAGTGGGAGAAGTATGCCCACTGCTATGAAGCTTGATACTCTAGCAGACTACCTTAACTGTTCTGTTGACTATCTTCTAGGTCGTACCGACAACCCTGAAGTTAACAAATAATTCCCATCTCTTTTGGCTGTCAAATGACAGCCTTTTGTTTTATATTTTGTACTGTACCCTACTTATTGTTAGCAATATAAGTTGATTTCTATCTTCAGACATTGGTGTTTCTCTCCTTTTTGTGCTATAATTAAGTTAATTTTCTTAACTTGGTTATATTATATCAAGAAATTTCTTGAATGTAAATATAAAATCAAGATTTTTCTTGAAATTTACGTTTTGCACAAAAGGAGGTCACATTTTTATGTATAATGCACAAGAATTAGTTCAACATATTAAAAAACAAGCAAAAAAACAAAATATTCTTATTGGTGATATGTTATTAGCTTGTGACTTAAATATTAATACCCTTAGTCAAATCTCTGATAAAAAAGGATTATCATCATTTAGTCTTGCACGTATTGCCGACTACCTTGACTGTTCTGTTGACTACCTTCTAGGTCGTACTGACAACCCTGAAGTCAACAAATAACCTAATTTTACAGAAAGGATATATTCAAATGAGCCAAATTGAAAAATTACTGCTCTCTGTTTTAAGTGGTACACAAGACGCCAATATTAAATTCTCTGACCTTCAAAAGCTGCTTATTACATTGCATTTCAGAGAACGTATCAGAGGCGACCATTTTATATATACTAGAGTAGGGATTGCTGAAAAAATAAACATTCAGCCTATTGGAAATAAAGCAAAACCCTATCAAGTAAAACAAATACGTAACATCATTTTAAAATATCAATTAGGAGATGATATTAATGTATAATTACGAAGTTATTCTTTATTGGAGCAATCAAGATAACGCTTTCATCGCTGAAGTTCCAGAATTGCCTGGTTGTATGGCTGATGGCAAAACTCGCCTAGAAGCAATACAAAATGTAGAAGTTATTATCAGCGAATGGATTGAAATTGCCAAAGAAGATGGCGAAGAAATCCCTGTCCCAAAAGGTAAACTAGTTTATGCTTAATAACCTTTTTATTTTGGCTGTCTTTTGACAGCCTTTTGTTTTATATTTTATACTGTATCATCACAGCATCATATTGCACTTTTCTCTTTTATCAAGTCATCTAATGTACAGCCTAATACTTTAGCAATTTTACCGCCTACTCTCATGGTAGGGTCTTTAATATCATTTTCAATCTGAGAAATATAGGAACTTGTCACTCCTACTTTCTTTGCTAATTGCTTTTGTGTCATTTTTGCTTGTTTTCGTTTTGTTCTTACATTCTCAGCTAAACTCATATTTTCTCATCTCCCTTCACATATTGTTGTTTCATGTTACATTATGTGTTAAAATGTAGCTGTGCTACTCTTAACTTGGTTATAGTATATCAAGTTAAAACTTGATTGTCAATATATTTTCAAGCTAAAACTTTATTTTATATATATTGCATAAAAAAGGAGGTTAATTTTATTGTATATTACACAAGAAATAGCGGATAAAATAAAATCACAAGCTAAACTAAAAAAAATTACTATGAAAGAATTACTTTTTCATTGTGAACTAAATATTAATGCAATATCTGAATTTGCAAAAGGTAAACAATTATCCTGTCTTAGTCTTGCCCGCATTGCTGATTACCTCGATTGTTCTGTGGACTATTTACTTGGCAGAACTGATGATTGCACTAAAATAAAAAACTCTACTATATTAACTAAAAAAATAAAAGATACTAATATAGAAAGTGATATTATAGAAGATACTTTTGTAATGGGTACTAACATAGAAAACACTAACATAGGAAAAACCAATAAAAAGAATGATACCGAACAAACAATAAACGAAAATGAAGCCGAACTTCTTAAAGTTTATCGTTCCCTATCTTTTAGAGATAAGCACGAACTCATGTCTATAATATATAAAATGGAAGATAAGGCTACCAAGGCATGACAAAATTGACAGTGATTTATAACAGTGGCAGATTGCAACAGTAGTTGATTACAGCAAACAGCAGATTGTAATGACTTGCGAGCAATTGAAAACAATTGCAAGCAGATGAAATCAATTGTTTTTGTCATCTAATATGTACTTTCTAGCAAGACCAAAAATAACCAATAAAATAACTAACAAGCAATCAACGAACAACACAAGAAAATATTGTATCAGTTAAACCGACACAACTACCGACACAAACTGTGTTTCTTAAAGAAACGCAAACAGGGACGCAAAGTGATACACAAATAAAAAATACTTAATAACAACTATAGAAAAGGAGTAGAAACTTATGGAAACAAATAATAATCAAACATTTACAAAGTTTCCTAATGAATTATTAGAACATATTATGTGTTCTAAGCTAAATGCTTCAGAAATAAAGATATTGCTTTGTGTTGTCAGATATACTTATGGATTTCATAGAGAACAACACGAACTTTCTCAATCTTTTATTCAAAATGCTACTGACCTAAGTGAGAATTATTCAAAAAAAGTAATACAAAACTTAATTAAAAAAGATATTTTAATTGAAACAAAAAAATATACCGCAACCTCTCCTCGTTGCCTTGCTATTAACCCTAATTTTGATGTTGTATCTAAACCAAATAATAACCTAACTAAAACCAACGAAAACCAAAACAAAACCGAAAATAACCCAAGTGCGAAAAGTGAAAACCCAAGTGAAACCGAAAATAACCCAGATGATAATATGATTAATTTAATTAGAGGTGTTTTATATCATACCTCTAGTGGTGCTGAATTAGAACCCACCACAGGTATTGAATTAAATACCTGTAGTGGTACTTTAGAAAATACCCAAGAAAGAAACATTAAAAAAAAGATTTTAAAAAAAGAAGTTAAAGAAAATTCTAGGGTTGATACTTCTGTCAACAAGGGGGAGATTAAACCATTTAATATGAATATCCTAAAAAATCAAATTGTTCAACAATATTTTTTTGTTTCTACAGAAAATAATACATATTCTTTTACACTTGAAGAAGTTGTTGATATATTCGTATTCTACTATGAAGAATATAAAAAACATATGAACACAGACCATCCTATATTAAGTAACAAAAACATTAAGAAAATTATTGAAGAATTACCTTCATGTGATAATATTTCTAATAATGATTATATTGAGTTATTCCCTGATTTCTACCCTGATATGATTAAAAAGCATTTTGAAACTTCTTACCAAAATTGTGATTACAATATACTTCATTTTATAAGTGGTTCAATTAGAGCATTACGATATTATGAAACAATATACGAATAAAAAATAAATGTTGTAAAATTATATTAATCGTGTTAAAGTCAAAATAGAATACTAAATTATGAAAGGGAGTGGTATGAAAATGAATACTTTAATGAAACCCAAAGTTGACTATGCTTTTAAAGAAATTATGATGAATGAAAAAGCACGTGTTGGCTTTTTATCTGCTATATTAAATTTAAACCCATTAGACATAAAACAAACACAAATACTAAATACAAATCTCAGAAAAGTACATGAAAATGACAAACAAGGCATACTAGACGTTAGAGTGCTTATGAACAACAATACTGAAATTGATATTGAAATACAGCTTTCTCCTTTAACTGTATGGGCTGACCGCTCTTTATTCTATTTGTCTAAAATATATACAGAACAAATACAATCAGGACAAAATTATACTGTATTTAAAAAATGTGTGAGCATTAGTATATTAGATTTCAAATTATTTCAAGATACAGATGAATTTTATTCTTGTTTTCATATTTTAGAGGATACAAGACATACTTTATATACGGATAAAATGGAATTTCACGTGCTAGAACTACCCAAATTGCCAAAACAATTAAAAAAAGATGCAAGTGATGTATTGCTTTGGGCAAAATTTATTAGTGCTGAAACAAAGGAGGAGTTCGATATGTTAGCAAGTAAAAATGAATATATCAATAGTGCGTATGAACAATTACAAGTGATTAGTCAAGATAAACAAAAACAAATGGAGTATACTGCTAGACAAAAAGCAATACTGGATTATAATCAAGGTATGCTAGAAGCAGAACAAAGAGGCAGACAGGAAGGTCGACAAGAAACTTGTATATCAATGGTAATAGAAATGCTACAAGAGGGATTAAATATAAACACAATTTCTAAAATAAGCAAATTATCCATATCAGAAATTGAAGAATTAAAAAAGAACATTTAAAACAAAAATTGAAAAAAGCCCTTACTGCTGCTAACATAAAAGGGCTTTTTAAAAAGAATTAATATAATTGTAGTTCTTTATTTATTATATCAAAGCCGTCCTACACTTTCAAGTTTTTTTACAAAACACGAAAGGATTGATATAATATGGCAACAATTAGAAAAAGAGGAAACTCTTATCAAATTAGAATATATTGTGGTACTGACATTTATGGTAAAAAAATAATAAATTCTATGACATGGAAACCAGATAACAAAATGACACCTCGTCAAATAGAAAAAGAACTAAATAAAATTGCTATACAATTTGAAGAAAAAGTAAAAAATGGGATTGTTACAAAAATAGACAATAAAATAAAACTACATGAATTTTGTGATATTTATTTAGAAATGCAGAAAAAAGCACTTTCTCCTACTACTTTCAATTATTATAATAGTGTAATTGAAAACTATATTAAACCTGCATTAGGGCATATTAAGCTAACAGAAGTCACACCAATGCACCTACAAAAATTTATATATGCTCTTTCAGAAAAAAATATATCATCAACTTCTATCAAAACATATTATATTGTAGTACAGTCATTATTTGGTTTTGCTTGTAAAATGAATTATTTAGAATATAATCCATCTACTACAACAAAATTAAATTTTCCAAAAACTGCCCCATCTCATACAGATATTTTAGATGAAAAAAGTGTTAAAAAACTTTTAGAATGTTTAGAAAATGAGCCCATTATGTGGAAAACACTTATTCACTTAGCTTTGTGTACTGGTTGTAGAAGGGGAGAATTAGCTGCCTTACAATGGGACGATATTTCTTGGGAAAAACATCAAATTAATATTTGTAAAAGTTTATATTATGTAAAAGGAGAAAAGAATATCAAGTTGCCTAAAAGCAACACAAGCAATCGTATTATTGCAGTACCAGATTATATTATGAAAATGCTAAAACAATATAAAAAGGAACAATCAGAAATAAAATTATATTCTGAAAAAGAATGGAATAAACATAATATGATTTTTACGGATAAAAAAGGGGATTATATATTAGTAAATGCTATTTCAAAATGGTTCACTCATTTTTTAAAAAGAAACAATTTACCACATATTAAATTTCATGCCCTTCGTCACACTTCAGCAACTTTACTACTTATAAATGGTACAAATATTAAAACGGTTTCTAGCCGTTTGGGACATTCTAATTTGTCTATTACAAATAGGTATGTTCATGCTCTTGTAGATGCTGACATTGCAGCTGCTGAAACATTAGAGCAAAAGCTGAATTTTAAAAAAGTAGTACAAAAGTGGGACAAAAAGGCATAAAATAAATTAAAATAAAAAGTAAGAAGTGCTTAGAAGCATTGAAAATACAATGTTTTTTGTACTTCCTACTTTTTCTTATTCTTGCATGATTTTTTTATATAAGCAAAAAGCTCTAATGGTATCACATTAATTGCAATAATAACAGAAGATAGTAACAATTCTGCAATTCTTGTCATGTAATAATTTTTTTCATTTTTAATCATACCATTAATATTTTTTATAAATGTATTTTGTACAAGTGATTTTGTCGGTTCTTCTAAATTTTCTGTCAATGCTATACAGTAATTTAGTTCAGATTGTTTATTTTCCTCCAAATGTTTAAACATCATACAAATTCCTCCTTTATTTGACTTATTTTCATACTACCATGTTTTACAACAAAGTACAATACTTTAGCATCATCATACAGCATTTGTAACTCCTTTTTTATTTTTTCATATAATGTATGAATTACATTTTAAGGAGTTTTTATTATGTTATCTATTTCATTAACCCCTTTACATTATGTTTATTTAATTGGTGTCATTTGTATATTATTTGTAATGATATTACGAAAAGACACACCTATTGCTTGTATTGCATTTCTTTTTCTATTAGGCATTGTAGGCACAAACAGTTTCATAGGAGGTATACAAACGATATTTAAAGCAATACTATATGCTGGCAAAGAATTTATGGAAATTATAGCTACTATAGCACTTGTTACAGCATTTTCGAAATGTCTTATGGACTTAGGTAGTGATAAACTAATTATGATGCCTATGGCAAAAGTAATGAAAACACCTGCTATTACATGGTGGATATTAGGTATTACTATGTTAATTTGTTCTCTATTTTTGTGGCCTTCTCCTTCTGTAGCATTATTAGGTACAATTATGTTGCCTTTTGCTGTAAAAGCTGGTTTAAAACCACTTGCTGCTGCTATGGCAATCAATTTATTTGGTCATGGTATAGGTTTGAGTTATGATTTTGTCATACAAGGAGCACCTGCTATTTCTGCAAGTTCTGCAGGTATTACTACAGGAGAGCTATTATCCACTGGACGCCCTTTGTTTATTGTTATGGGTGTTACTACAGTTGTATTTGCATTTTTGCTCAATAGAAAGAGTTTGTCTTCTACAGATACTACAATAACTGCTCGCTCTATTTCTACTGTAACAGAAATTGAAAAACATCATCATTCCAAATCAGCTTTGATACTTGCTATCATTACACCTATTGCATTTATATTAGATGTTTTCCTTATGCTTTTATTTGATTTAAAAGGTGGAGATGCTACCAGTATTGTAGCAGGAACAGCTGTACTTCTTATGTGTTTTGGTGCTATTATAGCCTTTGGAAAACAATCTCTTGAAAAAGTAACAGACTATGTTACAGATGGATTTTTATTTGCTATTAAAATATTTGCTCCTGTTATTATTATTGGTGCATTTTTCTTTTTGGGAGGAGAAGGTATTCGTACGATATTAGGAGAACAATATCAGTCTGGCATACTCAATGACTGGGCAATTTGGTTAGCAAATAATACCCCTCTCAACAAATATATTACTGCTTTTATACAGCTTACAATAGGTGCTTTAACTGGTTTAGATGGTTCTGGATTTTCTGGTCTACCTTTGACAGGTTCTTTAGCTCAAACATTTGGTTCTGCTGTAAATGGTTCTGTGCCTATACTTGCAGCATTAGGACAAATAGGGGCTATTTTTGTAGGTGGTGGTACTATTGTGCCTTGGGGAATTATACCTGTTGCAGCAATATGTAATGTTGACCCTTTAGAACTTGCTCGTAAAAATATCATTCCTGTTTTGATAGGATTTTTATTTACATTTGTAACAGCTTGCTTTTTGCTTTAATATAAGAAAGGAGGATTTTTATGTGTGGTATTGCAGGATTTTTTAATCCACAACAACAATTTACAAAAAATGAACAAAAATACACAAAAATACTTTATAATATGAAAGAGGCTCTTTCTCACAGAGGGCCTGATGATAGTGGTATTTATATCAATGACTGTTTTGGTTTTGCTCATGCTCGTCTTTCTATTATAGACTTAACAACAGGACATCAGCCTATGGTAAAAAAAATGTATGGAGAAGAATATGCTATTGTATACAATGGCGAAATTTATAATACAAAAGAAATCAAAGAGGATTTAATACAAAAAGGCTATATTTTTGAAACTACAAGCGATACAGAAATGATATTATATGGCTATTTAGAATATGGTACAGACATTGTAAAAAAATTAAATGGTATATTTGCATTTGCTATAGCAGATACCAAAAATAAACAGCTTCATTTATTTCGTGATAGAGCAGGTGTAAAACCTCTTTTTTATACCAACAAAAACGGTACAATAATATTTGCCTCAGAACTTAAAGGACTTTTTCAATATACAGGTATTGAGCCAATTATAGATAAAAAAGGACTCAATGAAGTGTTTAGTATAGGCCCAGCTAAAACATACGGCTGTGGTGTTTATAAAGATATTGATGAACTGCTTTCAGGGCACTTTGTGACATTTGACACACAAGGAAAACACATTCATTGTTATTGGAAATTACAAAGTCGTCCTCATACAGACAGTTATGAAAAAACAGTTGAAAAGACTTCTTTTTTAGTACAAGACGCTATACGTAGACAAATGGTTTCTGATGTACCTATATGTACATTTTTATCTGGAGGAGTTGACAGCAGTATTGTTTCAGCTATTTGTGCATTGGAACTCAAAAAACAAGATAAACAATTACACACATTTTCATTTGATTTTGTGGACAACGACAAATATTTTAAAGCGAATGCTTTTCAGCCTTCTCAAGACCGTCCTTATGTAGAAAAAATGGTAGCATTTTTAGGCTCTCAACATCATTATTTGGAATGTGAAACAGCAAAACAGGCTGATTTGTTAACTGCTTCTGTAGATGCTCACGATTTGCCTTGTATGGCTGATGTAGACTCTTCTATGCTGTATTTTTGCTCTGTTGTAAAGCAAAGCCATAAAGTAGCATTAACTGGAGAATGTGCTGATGAAATATTCGGTGGTTATCCTTGGTTTCATAAAAAAGAATGTTTTGAAGCAGATACATTCCCTTGGACAATGGATTTAGAAGCAAGAAAAGTATTGCTTTCAAGCGACTTTTTAGCAGAATTAAATATGGACGAATATGTCAGCGAAACATATCATCGTTCTGTTGCAGAAACACCTAGACTAGATGAAGATACACCAGAAGAAGCTCGTAGACGTGAAATTTCTTATTTAAATTTAAAATGGTTTATGCAGACACTTCTTGACCGTATGGACAGAACAAGTATGTATTCTGGTTTGGAGGCAAGAGTTCCTTTTGCAGACCACAATATTATAGAATATCTTTGGAATATTCCTTGGCATATCAAAGCAAAAGATGGTGTTGTAAAACACATTTTAAGAGAAGCAGGCAGAGGATTTTTACCAGAAGAAATATTATTTCGTAGAAAATCCCCCTACCCTAAAACATATGATACAAAATACGAAGCACTGCTTTCTAACCGCTTAAAAGAAATTATAAATGACAGCAGTTCTCCTGTATTACAGTTTTTAGATAAAGACAAAGTCAATCGCTTTTTAAAAAGCCCTTCTGACTATGGTAAACCTTGGTATGGTCAGCTTATGGCTGCCCCTCAAATGATTGCCTATGTCATACAAATTAACTATTGGCTTAAAAAATATCATGTAAGTGTACAGCTATAATAAATAGTAAAAGGCGAAAGTATATTACTCTCGCCTTTTGTTTTTTCTTTTTCATTTAGTATGTAAATATCACTTCGGTTTCTGCTATCCACTTTACATTTTGCTCTGGAACATCTAATATTTCAAACATTGCCTTAATAGGAATATAGAGTCTGTTATTTTTTATTTCTGCTGCTGTTACCATTTCTATATTTTTGCCATTTAAATTCATAATATTACTATCTTTTGTTATAATAATATCATTTGGTGTTGTGTTATATGTTTTGATAATAGCTGTGTTTTGTTCACCATTCCACTTTATATCCCAAAGTGTATTTGGTACTGTCAATTTTTCCATATCTGCTACTGCTATCATAATTTCTCCATATTTTTCATAAGTGTTACATATTTTGTTTGTCAACAAATACTCCTTTTTTTGTCTATATGGTGGAAAACTCTTTGATGTTTCATACCATTCACTATCTTTCATAGTATCATAGACTTCTTTTGTATCTATGTAATAATTATGAATTTCTTGTTTGAAATTTGCATTTACTTTTATTTCATCTATATCTTCACCAAAAATAATCTCAAATCTATGAATACCTTCTTCTTTCAAATAACCATAATCTACAAAATGAGTATGAAATAATACATAAGTATCATATACTGAAATATAAACATCATTTTTTACAACATTCGCCGCATTATAAAGCCCTTTTTCTATACCATCTACTATTACTCTCTTTTGTTTATCAAAAAATTGTATTTTATTTTCTCCTATAGTAACCGTCATTGTTCCTTGTTGTTTATTATTTGTTACTTCAGCTTTTGTACCCATAACTTCCAATAACTCTTTTAAAGGAAACATAACAGCACATTGTTGTATATAAGGCTTATTTTGAAAGTAAATTTCTTTTGCTGGTAATTTTATTGAAATCTCTTTTCCTTCATCTTTTAAATCAACTGTAACAGATGTAATAAATGCTGTAGCTTTTGTTGAAACAGTAATACTACAACAATAAAACATTATTATAAATAAAATACTACATCTTATAAAAAGTTTTTTCATATGTTTTCCTTTCATAATTAAAATATTTCAATTATTTATCAAATAAAATATTATTCCACATGATTATAGTAATCATATTACTTCTATATGATTATGTCAAGTTAAACCGTTATTTTCGTGAAATTGTATTATTCTGTATTATTTTAGCATTACAATAACAATATTGTTATAAAATACTGCTTGTCTTTGTTTGTACAAGTCTTTTTTCATCAAAAAATAGAAAAAAGGACAACTTAGAAGTAGCACCCATTTTTATAAAATACATATGATATAAAAGAAACAATCAAAAACAATTTTTAAAGGAGGCTTTTATTATGGGAGCATTTGATTTTGAAAATAATAAGGTTGATTTAAGTGCAGAATGTAGAAATTGTTGCGGCAACAATACCAATGAAGAATGTATTATTGCACAAAAGATATTTGACCAATTAAGATTTCAAAAATGTCTTTCTCCTGCTATTATAGGTCCTGCAAGAGCAGCAAGAGGCATTTCAAATGGTACAGAAGCATTTTGTGAAGGAGATGTTATTGTTCCTCCATGTAATGCAGTCAGCGTATCTATCAAAAACACATCTTTATCTAAAATTGATATTATAAGCAAAAAGAAAAATCCTTTCCGTTCTAGTTGCTGGGACGTAGAAGTAAAATACACATTTTTATATACACTTGATTTCAGAAATTGCGAAAGTGTTTGCATAGGTACTATTGAAGGTACAAATTCTTACAATCAAAAAGTAACATTATTTGGTGGTGCAACTGGCTCATCAGAAACAGAAGTAACTGTTGCATCTGATTTGTATCAATGCTTTGATGAAACAGCAGCAGGACCATTTGTTAGTGTAGAAGGTACTGGTGTAGGCCTGTTAGCAGAATTAAAATATACCAATAGTTGTACTTGCAATTATCCATGCAACTGTGGCGATACAAATATGAATGACGCATCTTATGGTGCACCTATTGCAGTAAATGTTACATTAGGTTTATTCTCTATTATCAGAATGTTCCGTACCACAAACCTTTTGATACCAACATCTGGAAACTGTGTACCAGACGAAATTCGTTGTGTATCCAATCCAGACCCTTGTGATTTCTTTGATAAATTAGAATTCCCTATGGAAATTTTTGCACCAAAAACAGACGTAACACATTGTCGTGGATTAGGTAACTGTACCTCTGGTGGTAATATAAATGATTGTGGTTGCAATAACAATAACTGCAATAACAATAACTGCAATAACAATAACTGCAACAACAATAATTGTAACAATAACAACTGTGATGACAATTGCGGCTGCAACACTCCACCAAAAAATAACTGCTTTACTGCAAGAAGTAAAAACAACATGACAAAAAGATAATACTATTTTATTTGTATGTACTCTCTCCCTATTTTATCACTATAAAAAGCATTGTGTTTCCCTCCATAATACTTCTACCCATATTACTATAGTACAATTTATTTATATAAAAAAAGCCAGCACAATACAATGCTGGCTTTTCTCTATATTATTATTTTACAACAATATTTACTATTTTATTTGGAACATAAATTTCTTTTACAATTGTTTTTTCTTCTAGTCTTGAAGCCAATGCTTCTTTTGCTTTTGCTAATACTTCTTCTTTACTATCTTCTGCTCCAACAACTAAATTATCTCTAAATTTTCCATTGATTTGTAATGCAATTTCAATACTGTCTGTTTTTAATTTTGTTTCATCATAAACAGGCCATTTTTCAGCAAATACAGAAGTAGTATGACCCATTTCTTGCCACAACTCTTCTGCAATATGTGGTGTAAATGGTGCAAGTAATACAACAAGTGTTTCTAATGTATTTTTGTCAATACCATTTTCTTTTTTCGCTATATCAATCATTTTATTGGTATATTCCATAAAACCACTTACAACAGTATTCATAGTTAATGCTTCTAAACGGTTTGTAATTTCATATACTAATTTATTTCTAATGAATGTCATATCTTTTGTTTCTGCTATAGTATTATCTTTATAAGTTGCAATCAATTTCCAAACTTTGTTTAAATAACGGAATACACCATCAATACCACTATCGTCCCAATCAGAGTCTAATTCTGGTGGGCCAACAAAAAGTTCATACATTCTCAAAGAGTCACAACCATATTTTTCTACCAAGTCATCAGGAGAAACCACATTTCCTACAGATTTACTCATTTTTGCACCATTTTTAGTAATCATACCTTGATTAAACAATCTTGTAAATGGTTCATCAAAATCTACTGCACCAATGTCATATAAAAATTTAGTATAAAATCTAGCATAAAGTAAATGTAATACAGCATGCTCAATACCACCAACATACAAGTCAACAGGCATCCATTTTTTTAGTGCTTCTTTGCTTGCTAATTCTTTATCATTGTGATTATCTACATAACGTAAGAAATACCAAGAAGAACCTGCCCATTGAGGCATTGTATTTGTTTCTCTTTTTGCAGCAGCACCACATTGCGGACAAGTTGTATTTACCCACTCATCAATGTGAGCTAATGGTGACTCTCCTGTATCTGTTGGTTTATAAGACTCTACTTCAGGAAGTTCAATAGGAAGCTGGTCTTCTGGTACTGCAACAGCACCACAATGAGGACAATGCACAATAGGAATAGGCTCGCCCCAATATCTCTGTCTGGAGAATACCCAGTCACGCAATTTATAATTAATTGTCTTTTTACCAAGACCTTTTTCTTCTAAATAATGAGGTGCTTTTTCTTTGGCATCAAATGCTTTCATACCATTCCAATCACCGGAATTTATCATAATGCCATCGCCAGTATAGGCTTCTTTTAATTCTTCTTCTTTTTCGCCCTCTTTTAATATAACTTGTATAATAGGCAAGTCAAATTTTTTAGCAAATTCAAAGTCACGTTCGTCGTGAGCAGGTACACACATAATTGCCCCAGTACCATAGTCTGCTAATACATAATCAGATACCCATATTGGAATTAAAGCATTATTTAATGGATTGATACCATAGCTACCTGTAAATACACCTGTTTTTTCTTTATTTGTAATACGGTCAACAGAAGATTTTGTAGATGCTTCAAAACAATATTTCTCCATAGCTTCTTTTTGTTCTGGTGTAGTAAGTTCTTTGACATCTTTATATTCTGGAGAAAGTACCATAAATGTAGCACCATATAATGTATCTGGTCTTGTAGTATATACTATAATTTCTTTATCAGAATTTTTTACTTTAAAAGATACTTCTGCACCATAGCTTTTACCTATCCAATCAGACTGCATTTTTTTTACTTTTGCAGGCCAGTCTAATTTTGATAAATCTTGAAGTAATCTTTCTGCATATGCTGTAATTTTTAACATCCACTGTCTTAAATTTTTCTTTGTAACAACTGTTCCACAACGTTCACAAACGCCATTTGTCGCTTCTTCATTTGCTAAAACACATTTGCAGCTTGGACACCAGTTTAAAGGCATTTCTTTTTCATAAGCCAAACCTTTTTTAAACATTTGTACAAATATCCACTGTGTCCATTTGTAGTAAGATGGGTCTGTTGTGTTGACTTCTCTATCCCAGTCATAAATAGCACTGATTTCATGAAGTTGTCTTTTTACATTTTCAATATTGTCTGCTGTAGAAATACGAGGGTGTATATTATTTTTAATTGCAAAATTTTCTGCAGGCAAACCAAAAGCGTCCCAGCCCATTGGGTGAAGCACTTGGTATCCTTGTAATACTTTATAACGACTTACTACATCGCTTAATACATATCCTCTCCAGTGTCCTACATGAAGACCTGTGCCAGAAGGATAAGGAAACATATCCAAACAATAAAATCTAGGTTTTTTATCGTCTTCTTTATTAATGGGGTCTTTTTCCCAAATCTTACGCCATTTTTGTTCAATTTCTTTGAAATCATAACGACTATTCATTATATTGTTCCTCCTCTTTTTCTACCTACTTGTAAATTTCATTTTATTCTATATCTATTTTTTGTAAATAATTATTTTTAACGTTTTTAAACCCTTCCTCTCTAAAGGGAATAGGAAGGGTTTAAAAAATCTAATTCTTTATCGTTTTATGAATAAATTTATATCATAAATTAGTAAAAATTGCAATACTTTTGATATATTTTTTTGTAATAGAGAAGTAAACAACATTGTATTTTCAATAAAGTATCCATTTTATATTACAACATCACTATAATTATCACAATATATATTCAAACATAAAAAGAACGTGTAATGCACTCCCTCCCATAACAAATATATGAAATATTTCATGAAAGCCAAAATATTTTAATTTTAATTTCGACCATTTTACAGCATATATTACTGCTCCAATAGTGTATACAACACCTCCAGAAGCCAATAATACAATGCCACTAATAGGAATAGCCTGTTCTAATGGAAAAAAGGCAATTAATACAAGCCAACCCATTACTACATACAACAATGTAGAAAACCATCTTGGCACATTTGTACAAAATATTTTTAACAATATACCAGCTATAGCAAATCCCCACACACATATTAAAAGTGTCCAGCCCCATTTTCCCTTTAGAGGAATTAAACATACAGGCGTATATGTTCCTGCAATCAGTACAAATATCATAATGTGGTCAATACGTCTTAATAAAGCTGTACCTTTTTCAGATATGTTTAAAGTGTGATAAATTGTGCTTGCACCATACAAAAGTAACAGAGAAATGCCAAACATCAAAAAAGCAATTACTGCAACGAAAGAAGCTTCTTTCTGTGCTTTTGTTACTAACATAATTAATATTGGAATAGACATTAAAAATCCTAAAAAATGGGTAATTGCATTAACAGGTTCTTTAATTTTAAACTTTCTATTTTCTTCGCACTTCATTTTATTCATCTCCTAACCATATTATATAGTTTTTAAAACTACATTATATCATAACAATATTATAACCCTTTTCCATTCCTTTTACAATAAAATTTTCTATTTTTTTATTGATACATAGTTTGTAATACTATATAATATAGTTACATTATTATGATTAAAAAAATATAGGTGAATAAAATATGAAAGAACAAAAAAATATTACAGAACAAATTTCAAAAATATTAGACAGTTATGATATTGTGCCAATAGAAACGATACCTAATATAGATTTATATATGGACCAAGTTACTACATTTATAGAAAGTGCTTTATCTGGCTGCAAACGCAATAAAAACGATAAAATTCTTACCAAAACAATGATAAACAATTATGCTAAAGCAAAAATTTTTCCACCACCTCTAAAAAAGAAATATACTAAAAATCATATTATGCTTTTAATTATGATTTATCATTTAAAATCTATACTGTCTATTTCTGACATCAGCAGATTATTAAAACCTGTTACAGAGGAATTAACAAAAAATATGCAATCTCCTCTTTTAGAAATGATTTATAGCGACTTTGTGGAACTACAAAAACAAAATCAAAAAAATATTGCTATGGTATTAGAAAACAATTATATAGAAAATACCATAGCATCACCACAATATCATCAATATGAAAATGAAACAATTCAAAATATCATTGTTGTATTGCAGTTAGTAATACAGTCTAACACAGAAAAAAGAATTGCAGAGAAAATATTAGATGCTCATTTTTCTGTCAAAAAAACAACTTCAAAATCATAAAGACAAAAAACAGGAGGGAAAAACAATGACACTAAAAGAATTAGAGAAGGCAGCAGAGCAAGGCGATGCTCAAGCACAATATGAATTAGGACGTTGCTATGATGCTGGTGACAAAGTACCTAAAGATAATGCTATAGCAGCAAAATGGTTTGCTAAAGCTGCAGAACAAGGACATACTGTTGCACAGTTTAATTTAGGTTGTTGTTATGATTATGGGGAAGGTGTAGAACAAGATTATACCAAAGCTATGAAATGGTATACTAAAGCTGCTGAAAGCGGAGATACTCATGCACAATTTAATTTAGGTAATTTTTATTATAAGGGAAAAGGTATAATACAAAATTATACGGAAGCTGTGAAATGGTACACCAAAGCTGCTGAAAATGGTGATGCTAAAGCACAAAATACTTTAGGTTTTTGTTATAATCAGGGAAGAGGTGTAATACAAAATTATACGGAAGCTGTGAAATGGTACATCAAAGCTGCTGAACAAGGGCACACTGAAGCACAGTTTAATTTAGGTTGTTGCTATAATTGTGGGGAAGGTATAGAACAAGATTATACCAAAGCTATGAAATGGTATACTAAAGCCGCTGAAAATGGAGATGCAACAGCACAATTTAATTTAGGTAATTTTTATTATACTGGCGAACACGTAGAACAAAATTATACTGAGGCTGTGAAATGGTATACTAAATCTGCTGAAAATGGATTTTATTTATCACAATTTCGTTTAGGTATGTGTTATTATAATGGGGAAGGTGTGGAACAAGATTATACCAAAGCTGTAGAGTGGTTCACTGAAGCTGCAAAACAAGGCTATGCTGAAGCACAATTTAATTTAGCACTTTGTTATTCTGTTGGCTGGGGAGTGAAAAAAGACGATACACTAGCTGTAAAGTGGTATACTGAAGCTGCTGAAAACGGAGATGCAATAGCACAATATAATTTAGCAGTTTGTTATGATAATGGCTTTGGAGTGCCTAAAGATTATGCTATGGCAGTACAATGGTATAAAAAATCTGCTGAACAGGGATACTCAAGAGCCCAAGTTAATTTAGGTAATTTTTATTATGATGCGGAAGACATAGAACAAAATTATACGGAAGCTGTGAAATGGTATACCAAAGCTGCTGAACAAGGAAATGCTGATGCACAGAATAATTTAGGTCATTGTTATCATCATGGGTATGGCATAGAACAAAATTTTACAGAAGCTATAAAATGGTTCACTAAAGCTGCTGAACAGGGACATACACAAGCACAACAAAATTTAGATACTTGTTATGTTTTTATTCATATACCAGATGAAATATAAAATTACAACTACATCAGAAGCATAGTATTATTATAATATCATAATATGAAAATGAAACAATTTAAAATATTATTGTTGTATCAAAAAATATGTTTAATATGATAAAGGGAACAAACAAAGGGGAGAAATAATGGTACTAAAAGACTTAAAGAAGGCAGCAAAGCAAGGAGATGCTCAAGCACAATATGAATTGGGACTTTGTTATGATGCTGGTGACAAAGTGCCTAAAGATAATGCTATAGCAGCAAAATGGTATGCTAAAGCTGCTGAACAAGGACATACGCAAGCACAGTTTAATTTAGGCTGTTGCTATAATTGTGGAGAAGGCGTGGAACAAGATTATACCAAAGCTATGAAATGGTATACTAAAGCTGCTGAAAACGGATATACTGATGCACAATATAATTTAGGTAATTGTTATTATAATGGAAAAGGTGTAATACAAAATTATATGGAAGCTATGAAATGGTATACCAAAGCTGCTGAACAAGGAAATGCTGATGCACAAAATAATTTAGGTATTTGTTATTATAAAGGAAGGGGTGTAATACAAAATTATACAGAAGCTGTGAAATGGTACACCAAAGCTGCTGAAAACGGAAATAATGATGCACAATATAATTTAGGTATTTGTTATTATAATGGTTACGGAGTTACACAAGATTATATACAAGCTATTAAATGCTATACTAAAGCTGCTGAAAACGGACATGATAAAGCACAATATAATTTAGGTATTTGTTATACTTATGGACATGGCGTAACAAAAAATGATGCCATCGCACAAGAATGGTTTTCTAAAGCAATGCAGAAAGACAACAATATTGTTATACAAAAATTTCAAAAACAAGCTGAAAATGGAGATATTGAAATACAGTTTCAATTAGGTTTGCTTTACTATAATGGTCAGGGAATAACACAAAATTATACACAAGCTGTACAATGGTTTATGCAGGCAGCGGAAAAAAGACACATAAAAGCACAATATTTTTTAGGCATTTGTTACTATAAAGGAAGAGGTGTGAAAAAAAACTATAAAAAAGCTGTAGAATGGTTTACTAAAGCAGCAGAAAATGGAGATGCTAATGCACAAAATAATTTAGGCATTTGTTATGAAAGGGGGCATGGTGTAAAAAAAGATACTATTTTTGCTATGCAATGGTACGAAGAAGCATTAAAACAAAATAATTGCTATGCTTATTATAACACCGCTAGATGTTACCATAATAAAGCAGTAACAAAAATTAAATGGTTGTGTATTATATTGATTATAGTTTCTTTATTTGTTCCTAGCATAAATATTGTAGTAATTTGTATTGCTATAATTGTTTCTCAGCTTATTTATCCTATAAAATTAAAAAGTAATTTTTCTGAAGCATTTACTAAATTCAAATTGTTATTAGGTATATTAGTTATATTTAGTATACTTTCATTATTTATTCCTACTATAGATGCAACATCAGCTATTATGACTTTTGTTACTCTTGAACTAATTTATCCTACCTTATTGAAAAAAATATTTGAAACAGAACAAGGAAAAGAAATACTTTATTATTATCAAAAAGCATCTGATTTAGGAGATACCGCAGCAACAGAACAGTTACAAGAATTACAAGAATATTTACAATAAAAATAAAACCAGTATGTCAAAATTTAAAATACTAAAAACTTTGACATCTGGTTCTTTTTATTATATTACTTATGCAGCAATAAAACCTAAAAGCGTTTGTATACCAAAATAAAGCAATACCAATATTCCGAGTACAATTCTATACCAGCCAAACGATTTAAAATTATTCTTTTTAATATAGTTCATTAAAAATTTAATAGCAATAATAGAAACCACAAATGCTACTATCATTCCCACCAGAAGAACAGCCACTTCATCATTTTCAAATTTTATACCAAATTTCATCAATTTTAGCAAACTTGCTCCAAACATTACAGGCACTGCTAAAAAGAATGTAAATTCTGCAGCAACAGTACGTGACATACCTATCAGAAGCCCTCCAATAATGGTTGCACCAGAACGAGAAGTACCTGGAAATACTGCAGCAATCAACTGAAACAATCCTATTAAAAAAGCTGTTTTATATGTAATTTGAGAAAGTTTTACAATTTCTGGTCTTTTTCCATGGTTCATATTTTCAATAACCAAAAATAATATACCAAATAGTATTAACATAATAGACACTGTTTGATAATTATAAAACCAATCATTTAACTGGTCGTCAAACAATATACCTACTACTGCTGCTGGAATACAAGCAAATATAATTTTAAACCACATCTGCAATATTGGTATTTTAATTTGTACCCCTTTTTTAAAAGAAAAAGGAAATAGTTTATTCCAATATAACAACACTACTGCTAATATTGCACCTAATTGTATTACAACAAAAAACATCTCCATAAATTCTGCTGACATTTTCAATGTTACAAATTCCTGCAAAAGTATCATATGTCCTGTACTACTGATAGGAAGCCACTCTGTAATACCTTCTACAATACCAAATAAAAACGCTTTAAATATTTCTCCCCAGTTCATTTTTTTTCTCCTTAATAACGTATTTTTTCCATTTTAAACGATTTTTTTATAATTGTCTATATCTACGAATTGACTTTTTGCTCAAAAAGCTATACTCTTAATATAGCAGACATTTATAATATAAAATTATGAATATCTTTCATTTGGAAGGAGTTTTGTTATGTTAAAAAAAACATTTCTTATAATTATGATGGTTTCTGTTTGCTTTTGCATAGGTTGCCAAAAAATAAATACTTTTTTTGGAGAAGAAAAACAAAGTATAGCTTCCACTAAAAAAACTTCACAATCAGAATATACTGCATGGATTTATATGCCTTCTACCAGAACAATAAAAAACACTATGGTGCAATATTCTACTCCATTAGAATTTACATCAAATGACATTATTATAACAGAACATTTGCCTAAAGCAAAAAATTTAAAGCCTAAACTAGAAAGCGAATTAAATACATTTATAGAAAATTTAAGTTCTGAATTTGGTGATGCAGTATTATCTGATATTGATTTTTCAATACTGCAACAGCAAACAGCAATACCAGAAAGTTCTTTACAAAATCGTATTTCTATTGAAGGTACATTATCTTTTATTGGATACTATGCTAGTATAAAATTAACTGCTACCCCTAGCATAATAAATCAAAATACAAATGAAGAAATAGAACTACATTCTATTGAAGAAAATACTTATTATATTACAAAATTTTATAATGTCAAAGAAAATAAAGAAGCACAAATGCAAGAATTATTTTCAGATAAAAAATATATTTCTGTATTACAAAAATATATTCAAAACAAACTGTTATCTGAAAATGAAGAACATTTTAATGTATTAAAACGTTCTTTTTCTAATTTATCTGAAAATGATTTTTCGTTATGTTATGAAAGTGGAATTGATACAAATACTGAACCGCATTTTTTAGTATTATTAAATGAGCAAAATCCTTATTGTATTGGTAATACTACTGTTACATTAAATTTATCTCTTTTAATACCCTATTTATCATTTTCACCTAATGAAGTAGAAGACATTATGGATATTCCAAATTTACTTACAAAACAGTTTATTGATACAACGGATACTTTTTCAATACAGCAAGACAGTTCTATTACCATAGAAGGCTGTGATGACACATTATTCATTGCTGTCAGAAATTATAAAAATCAAACTATGACAGATAGAGTAAATGAACAATTAGATGTATCACAAAGAATATACGCTGATACAAACCCTATGTTAAACTATATTTCAAAAGCAGACACTTGTTCTTTTAAAGTAGTAGCATTTAAAGGGGTAGGTCCTTTTTTAAAAGTATTTATATTAAGCAATGCTACAGTAAACAATCAATATTTATTTAATCAAAGAAACATATTAATACATATGCCAAGTGGAGAACAATTATCTGTTCGAGATTTATTGCTACCTGACATCATAGACAATTTAACAGAAGTACAACAACTTCATTTAGATGATACTGATTTTACATTAGAAAATAGCGGAAAAATTACTGTACCACTACAACCTCCCGCTGAAGATGGTACTATGAATATTGTTTATGAAAGCAAACTATTTGATTTTTCAAAATATTCAAATTTTTAACAAAAGGAGTTTTATATGAAAAAGCCTACAAAAATAGTAATATCTTTTTTATTTATTTTATTATTTGTTAGTATGATTTCTACTGCAATTTATATGAGCTTTGCAGAAAAAACACAACAGCAAACACAAACTGCTGACAAAAAAACAGAACAAACACCTAAAACAGAAACACAAAAAACAACTCAAAATACACAGCAAACACCAGAAAATACAGAACAACTATCTGAAAATATAGAACAAACACCAGAAGATATGACAGAAGAAACGCCTCAAATTGACTGGACACAATTTTCTACAACGGACTTTTATGATGGTGCTTTTCCTAAAATTGGCGTTTGTGCTGTTACAGCTGCTATAGGTGAAAATATTCTTTCTGCATTTGAGCATAATATACCAGAACACGAAACTATGCTATATTACGATACAATAGAAAATAATATTCAAAATTTATTATCTGGAGAATATGATATAATACTTTCTCCTTTTCTTTCTGATGATTTATTATCATTACAGCAGCAATATTATACAGAATTAGAATTAATTCCTATTGCAAATGAAGCTATTGTTTTTTTAGTCAGCAACAAAAACAGTTTACAAAATTTATATTTAGAAGACATTCAAAATATTTATTCTGGTAGTATTACAAATTGGGAAAACTTTACAAGAGAAGAAGAAAATATTGTTGCATATCAAAAGCCTGAAAATTCCTTAATACAATATTTATTTTATTCTTTTGTTTTGTCTAAAGATAGAATTATGACACCACCACACCAAATTAAACAAAATGAAAATCGTGAACTGGAAAAAGTAACTTCTTACTATGATGGTGGAGAATATGCTATAGGATATGACACTTATTATTATGCCTATAATATACTTTTTGATTATAATATAAAAATGCTTGCTATTGATGGCATATATCCTACTAAAAGAAATATCAAAAGAGGTATTTATCCTATTATGACAAATTATTATGCTATTGTTAGAACAAATAGTAGTACAAATTCACCAGAAAGAAATCTTGTACAATATTTAATATCACCAACAGGACAGCAACTAATAGAACAAAGTGGATATATTCCTCTCAACTAAAAAAATGATATAAAAAGACTTTTTATAAAAATTAGTATTTTTTTTGACATATTAAAAAAAGCCCACTCAGGGCTTTTTTATTTTATTCAGACTCTTTTTTCTTTCCTAATCCAAGAAAACCTTTTTTCTCTTTTTCTGGTTTTGGCTGTTCAATTTCTTTGTTAGAAAGATTTGGCTCTTTTTTTACAAACACTTCTTGTTTTAAAACAGGTATTTTTACACCTTTGTTTGTACCAAATTCAATCACAAAACATTCTGCTGTAATATCTGCAACTTTTCCGAACAATCCGCTATTGAGCATTACAGTATCCCCAACAGCAATTTCATTTCTTAATTCTTCCATTTTTTGCTCTCTTTTTCTTGTAGGACGAATAGAAAAGAAATACATTACTGCAAATATAATGACGCAATACATTATAATTACCATAATAGGATTGCCTCCAAAACCCCCTGCCGCTTGTTGTGTTTGTGCTGCTGCATCTGCAACAGGTGCTGCTGCCTGTGTTCCACCTGAAGGTATTATTGGTGTACTAGCATCTAATAAAAATGTTGATAAACTCATATTACATTCTCCTTATCTTTCTATAAACTTTATATACAATATATTATTATATAAAATTTATTGTCATACGTCAACAAAAGACTTATGAATTCTGTTTAAAACCTTCTAATTTTTGTTTTTTATACTGAGCGAAACGTCCCTCTTCTAATGCTTGCCTTACTTCCGCCATCATTTGATTAAAAAAGTATAAATTATGAAGTACACACAATCTCATAGCAAGCATTTCTTTTGCTTTAAATAAATGGCGAATATATGCCCTTGTGTATCTTTGACAAGCAGGACAGCCACAGCCTTGTTCTATAGGGGTATCATCTAGTTCATATTTCGCATTTAATAAATTTAATTTACCTGCATTCGTATAAACATGAGCATGACGGCCATTTCTAGAGGGCAATACACAGTCAAAAAAGTCAACGCCTCTTTCTATTGCTTCTAGTATGTTTTCTGGTGTACCTACTCCCATTAAATACGTTGGTTTATTTTGAGGTAAATAAGGCACTACTTCCTCCAATATATGATACATTTCTGAATGAGTTTCTCCTACTGCTAATCCACCTATAGCATAACCATCTAAATCCATATCAGAAATTCTTTTTGCGTGTTCAATACGAATGTCTTCATATATTGCACCTTGATTAATACCAAAAAGCATTTGTTTTTTATTGATGGTATCTTCTTTTTGATTTAATTCATAAAGTGCTTTTTTACAACGTTCTAACCATCTTGTTGTTCTGTCTACAGAATTTTTAACATATTCTTTTTCCGCTGGAATACCAATACACTCATCAAATGCCATAGCAATGGTAGATGCTAAATTTGACTGTATTTTCATACTTTCCTCTGGTCCCATAAAAATTTTTCTTCCATCTACATGAGAAGAAAAATAAACGCCTTCTTCTTTTATTTTTCTTAAAGAAGTTAATGAAAATACTTGAAATCCTCCAGAGTCTGTTAATATTGGTTTATTCCAAACCATAAATTTATGAATACCGCCTAATTTCTTTACAATTTCATCTCCTGGACGAACGTGCAAATGATAAGTATTTGACAATTCTACTTGACAATTTATTCTTTCTAAATCTTCTGAAGATACTGCGCCTTTTATAGCTGCTATTGTACCTACATTCATAAAAACAGGTGTTTGTATGACACCATGAGGAGTATAAAATTCTCCTCTTTTTGCTCTACCCTCTACTTTTAATAATTTATACATACTTTTCCTCATTTCTTTGTTATATTATTTTTAATACTATACATTTTTTTTGTTTTTTTTTCAAGTTATATTACCATATATCATTAAATTCTGGTATAATTTATAATACAAAATAAATTTTTATCATATTATAATAAAAGAACGGAGAAACTTATGTCAAATATTAATTTTATTGCTTCTTCTACATTTGGTTTAGAAGCTGTTTTAAAAAGAGAAGTGATTGCATTAGGTTTTAAAAATGTAAAAACATATGATGGTAGAGTAGAATTTACAGGAGATGAAACAACAATAGCAAAAGCAAATTTATGGCTGAGATGTGCAGGACGTATTTGGATAAAAATGGGTACTTTTAAAGCAGTAACATTTGATGAACTTTTTGAACAGACAAAAGCATTACCTTGGGGAGAATGGATTACAGAAGATGGTAAATTTACTGTAGTAGGAAAATCTGTAAAATCCACATTGTTCAGTGTTCCAGACTGCCAAGCTATTGTTAAAAAAGCAGTAGTTGAAAAATTAAAACAAAAATATCATACAGACTGGTTTGATGAAACAGGTGCTTCTTACACGATACAAGTTGGTATATTAAAAGACATTGTTACATTAGCTATAGATACTTCTGGTTCTGGACTTCATAAAAGAGGTTACAGAGAAAACGCCATGATTGCACCTTTAAAAGAAACATTAGCCTCTGCTATGGTGCAGTTAAGTTATTGGAGAAAAGAACGTATTCTTTTAGACCCTTTTTGTGGTTCTGGTACTATTCCCATTGAAGCAGCTATGATAGCCAGAAATATAGCACCTGGATTAAATCGAAAATTTGCTTCTGAACAGTGGGAAAGAATAGGTCAAAAAATATGGAAACAACAACGTATTGAAGCATATAAAGCAATAAAATATGATGTTATGCCTGAAATTTATGGAAGTGACATTGACGCAGAAGCGATTGCTTTAGCAAAAGAAAATGCTATAAAAGCAGGTGTTGACGATTGTATACAATTTGAAGTAAAATCTTGTTTCGATTTAAAATTACCTGGTAAATATGGTGTTTTGATTACAAATCCTCCTTACGGTGAAAGAATAGGAGAATTAAAAGAAGTAGAAAATATCTATAGGGTTTTAGGTGAGTTAATGCAACAAGACAAAACATGGTCAACTTATTTGATTACTTCTATGGAATATTTTGAAAGTCTTTTTGGAAGAAAAGCAGATAAAAAACGAAAATTATTTAATGGACGTATTAAAACAGACTATTATCAATTTGAAGGGCCAAGGCCTCCCAAAAATTAAAAAATAGCGAGTGTTATGATTAACATTCGCTATTTTTATATTTTATCTGCGTCTTCTTCTTCTCATGCGACGGCCATCATTACGACTATGTTTGCGACGATTTGTTTTAAAAATATATTTAGAACGTCTTCTTCTATTTCTACGACTTGCCATTACTGCTATTATGCCTGCTAACAATGCAATCACTGCTGCTACAATTCCTATTATAATAGCAACACTTTTTAATGAAAAAGAAAACAAATTGCTTGTTAAATTTTGAAAGAAATATTTTATTGTAGTTAATATTGTGCCTTTTTCTATTTCTTTTTCTGCATAAATGTCTGTTTCTTTTATCACTTCATTTTTTGAATTTTTATAAGTCATTTTTCCAATAGGTTCTGCTGTTGAAATAGGTGCTTTTAATTTTGTGGTATTATCTTCTTTATTTTTTTGTTGCTCTACTAAATCACTTTTATATTCTATCACTTTTTCTATTGTTTCTGCTTCTTCTTTTAGCATATATTCATTAATATCTTCTTTTACAACAATATTTAATGTATCCCCTAAAAGTCTATTATGTTTTGACAACGCAACTGTATCTACAACATCACCTGATTTTTGCAAATCTAACATATCAAAATTATCAAAACCATATTCAAATAATGCTTTTGTATCTGTCCAGCGTGCTGGGTCTTCTGAATGAAACACAACAGCTATTAATGTAGTATTATCTTTTTGTGCTGCTGCTGAAAGGCAATCCCCTGCCTCGTCCATAAAGCCCGTTTTTAAGCCAATTGCATATTCATATTGATATTCATTATCCGTCACCAATAAATTATGGTTTGTCCAATTATACTTTCTTATTTTTAATGTATCATTTTCAAACCCTGCAATATCACCTTCTACACCATCTCCAGAATATCCTTTTTCTTTTGCAATTTCTGATATTGTTTCATTTTTGAGTGCTTCTTGTGATATAAAAAACATATCATGTGCTGTAGTATAATGATTTTCATCGTGATAACCATGAGCATTAGCAAAATGAGAATTTGTAGCACCTAACTGTTTTGCTTTCTCGTTCATTAATTCTGTAAAAACTTTTATACATTCTTCATAAGGAAGTTCTTGATTATTCTCTATTTTTCTTGCTACTGTAACAGCTAATACATTAGCAGAATCATTTCCAGAAGGAATAAGTAATCCACGAATTAAATTTTTAACAGTAAGTGTTTCTCCTCTAGTATGTCCTGCTTTACTAGAATCTGCTGGTATCTCATTAATTTCAGAACCTACCGTAATTAAGTCATCTGGTTTAAGATGTTCTAATGCAATGATTGCTGTCAATAATTTTGTCATACTTGCTGGATACATTTTTTTATCCATATCTTTTTGATATATAATTTTTCCTGTTGATGCTTCTGCTAATATTGCTGTTTGTGCAACTATTTCAGGTGGTGCTTCTGCTGCAAAAACAATATTAGGAAATGCCATTAACAGAATAAACAAAACAGCTATTATTTTATTTATTTTTTTCATGAAAATACATTCCTTCCTGTATTGTAATGACGAAAGCAGTATTTTAAATACTATTTCATACAAAATTTTATAAAAATACAATACTTTGTTTTTATAACTGTATCAATCCTTTATCTACCATTGTTTGCAATCCAGTCATAACACCAATTTTTCCATGATGCCAGCTTAATCCTCCCTGCATATAAACATGATAAGGGGGTTTAATAGGAGCATCTGCACTCAACTCTATAGAAGAACCCTGTACAAATGCTCCTGCTGCCATAATTACTGGACAATCATATCCTGGCATATCCCAAGGCTCTGGTGTAACATAGCTGTCAACAGGTGCTCCCTTTTGTATTCCCTGACAAAAAGCAATAACGTTTTCTGCACTTCCCATTTGTATTAGCTGCACAATATCAGCTCTTGTTTCATTTGATTTTGGTAAAACAGAAAATCCCAAGTCTTCAAATAATTTTGAAGCAAATATTGCTGTTTTAATACTTCCATTTACTACTTGAGGTGCCATAAAAAGCCCTTGCAGAAAAGAAGATGTAATTCCTAATGTTGCTCCTACCTCTTTTCCTAATCCAGGTGCTGTTAAACGATAAGCAGCATTTTCTACAAATTCCTCTTTTCCTACAATATAACCTCCTATAGGTGCTAAACCACCTCCAGGATTTTTAATCAAAGAGCCTACTACTAAATCTGCTCCTACTTCAGAAGGTTCTTGTATTTCTGAAAATTCTCCATAACAGTTATCTACCATACAAATCACATCTTTTTTAATGGATTTTATAAAAGAAATCAATTCTTTTATTTGTGCAACTGAAAAAGAAACTTTCCATCTATATCCTTTAGAACGTTGTATTGTAACAAGTTTTGTTTTTTCTGTAATCGCTTTTTCAATACCATCATAATCAAATTTATCTTCAGGTAACAAATCCACTTGTTTATAAGTAATACCATACTCTGTCAAACAACCTTTTTCTTTTCTTATGCCAATAACTCCCTGCAATGTATCATAAGGTAGCCCTACTGGAGATAAGAGTTCATCTCCTGGTCTTAAATTTCCTGCTAGTGCTACCGCTAGAGCGTGTGTACCACAAGTCAATTGTGGGCGTACTAATCCACTTTCTGTACAAAATACATCTGCATAAATATTTTCCAACACATCTCTACCTAAATCATTATAACCATATCCTGTTGTTGCTGCAAAATGAATATCACTTAATTTATTTTTCTGCATAGCAGAAAGCACTTTTAACTGATTATATTCTGTAATCTCATCTATTTTTTGAAATTGACTTTTGATTTCATTTTCTTTTTGTATACAATACTGTAACACTTTTTCACTGATACCAAATTTTGACTGCATTATATCATATAATTCCTGCATATTTATACTACTCTCCTATCACATTTGTTTGTTTTAAATATTGTATTATTTCCTCTGTTGCTTTTTCTAAATTCTGGTCTGTAATATCTATCCAATACCCATTTGTTTGTCTTTTAAACCATGTTAGCTGCCTTTTTGCAAAATGTCTTGTATTTTTTTTCAAATCATATATTGCTTGTTCTAATGATATTTGTTGACTAAAATAAGGTATCAATTCTTTATAACCTATTGCTTGCATAGAAACGAAATCTTTCGTATAACCACTTTTTAATAACTGTTCTACTTCTTTTAAAAGTCCTTTTTCTATCATAGTATCAATTCTTTTTTCAATTCTATCATACAATTTTTGTCTTTCCATTGTCAAAACTATCATTGCAGTATGATAAGGGGATTGTTTTTGTTTTTGCTCTGTATTGTATTTTGAAAAAAGCTGTCCTGTAAAATGATGATATTCTAATGCTCTTGTTACACGCTTTACATTATTTGCATGAAGTGTTTTAGCATAATCTGGGTCTATTTCTTTCAATTTTTGGTACAATGCTTCTGCACCATTTTCTTTTGCAAAGGCATACATATCATTTCGAAATGTACTGTCTTGTTCTATTTGTTCAAATAATGTATCATATACTATTGCATTGATATAGAAGCCTGTCCCTCCTACTAATATAGGAATTTTGCCCAAATTCCATATTTGTTCCATATATTGTTTTGCTTTTTTTTGAAATATCATAACATTATATTCTTCATTAGGCATTATTTCATCTATTAAATAATGTTTTATACCTTTCATTTCTTGTTTTGTAGGCTTTGCTGTTCCAATGTCCATATTACAATATACCTGCATAGAGTCTGCAGATATAATTTCTCCATTTATTTTCTGTGCCAGCAAAACACCTACATCTGTTTTACCACAGGCAGTTGCTCCTCCTATTACTACTAAAGGCTTTTTCAATATTAAAACCTCTTTTCTTAGTTTTGTATTCTTTTAAAACGTTTTTCTAATTCATATTGTGTCATTTCTATAATTGTTGGACGTCCATGAGGACAGGTAAAAGGATTTTCTAATTGTAATAATTTTTCTATCATTTCTGTAGCTTCTGTAATACTGAGCTTATCATTTGCTTTTACTGCTGCTTTGCAAGCCATTGTAGCAATGGTTAATACTTTTGTATCATACACATTCTTAATTGTAATATCTTCCAACAAATCTAATATATCTAAAAAGAATTTTGTATTAGTAGGTGCTTTCATAATAAAAGGAACACTCAAAAGTGCATAATTTTTTGGTGTTGTTTCTTCTATAGAAAAACCAAATTGTTTTAATAGTTCTTTATTTTGTTGTAATATCTCTTTTTCTTTTTCTGTTAAATTTAATAATAAAGGTTGTAATAACATTTGTGAAATTACTTTTTTTTGCTTGAGATGTGTCATTAGTTCTTCATACAGTATTCTTTCATGAGCTGCGTGTTGGTCTATTATAAAAATACTTTTGGACTGTTCTATTACCCAATAAGTATTAAAAATTTGACCTATTATTTTATAATTTTTAAAAAAAGTATCTCTTGTTCTTTTTGTCTGTATAGATTGTATTTCAAAAATGTCATTTTGATTTTTTTTTGAAGCATACATTGTAATATCTTCTTTTGCTTCTAAAACAATATCTTTTTTATTTTTTAATAAATTATCAACGCTTTTCAAAGAAGGAATTTGCATTTTTTTATTTTGTTTTGGTGGAATATATAAATCATTTTGTTGTACTTCTTTTTCTAATATTTTTTGTTGTATAGGAGTTGTTTCTATTTTTATATTTTTTTCTTTTTGATATTGTTCTACTTCTTTAGAATTTTTGCTGTTCCAATCTACTTTACTAATAAGTATCTCATTTTCAAATGTTTTACAAACTGCTTCGTAAAACATTTGATAAATTTCATCATCATTATGAAAACGTACTTCCAATTTTGCTGGGTGAACATTAACATCTACCAAAGTAGGTGGTATAGAAAATTGTAATACATAAACAGGAAATTTTCCTATCAACAACCTTGTCTTATACGCTTCTTCTATAGCAGAAGAAATAATTTTATTTTTAATATATCTGCCATTGATAAACAAATTTTCATAAGAACGGTTTGCACGAGAAAGCTCTGGTTTTCCTAGCAATCCTGTAATACTATACTCTCCCTTTTTATAATTGACCTCAAGCATTTTGGTTGCTGCATCTTTTCCATATACATAAAGTACAGCAGTTTTTTTGTCATGATTTCCAGAAGTATGTAATATTGTAGTATTGTTATTGACATACTTAAATGCAATATCAGGGTGTCCTAAAGCAAATTGATTTAAAATTTCAGAAATATGGCTTGCTTCTGTAGAAGGCTTTTTTAAAAACTTTCTGCGTGCAGGTACATTATAAAAAAGATTTTTTACAATAATACTAGTACCCTCTGTACAAGCTGCACTTTGAAATTGTACAATCTCTCCTCCATTGATTTCAATAAGTGTACCACTTTGTTCTGATTTTGTTTTTGTAATCATTTCTACTTGTGCTACACCTGCAATACTAGCGAGTGCTTCTCCTCTAAATCCTAATGATAATATTTTTTCTAAATCTTCTATCAAAACAATTTTATTTGTTGCGTGTCTTACAAAAGCCATTTTTACCTGCTCTTTTGCAATACCATGTCCATTATCTGTAACACGAATATAAGAAGTACCACCTTCTTTTATTTCTACAATAATAGAAGTAGCACCTGCATCAATAGCATTTTCCACCAATTCTTTTACAACTGACTTTGGAGACTCCACAACTTCTCCAGCAGCAATTTTATTGATTGTTTGATTATCAAGAAGTTGTATTTTCTGCATTGTTCTACATTCCTTTTATTTTTTTCTGTAAATCAAATACTATTTGTAATGCTTCCATAGGTGTAATTGAAAGTACATCAATATTACTAATTTCCTCTATTATTTGCATCTCCTTTTCTGAAAGCATATCTATTTGCTCTATAATATCCTCTGTTTCTTCTTTTGTTTCTACTGCTATTTTTTTCGCTTCCTTATTAATATCAGCAGCATTTAATTTTTTTAATATTTCTGAAGAACGACGTATTACTTTAGAAGGTAATCCTGCTAATTTTGCTACTTGTATACCATAGCTATTACTTGCACCGCCTTTTTGTATTTTTCTTAAAAAAACAATATCTTCTCCATTTTCTTCCACAGAAATTCTATAGTTTTTGACACCAGGCAATTTATTTTCTAACTCTGTTAATTCATGGTAATGTGTTGCAAACAGTGTTTTTGCACCAATTTTTTTAGTATCAACAATGTATTCTAAAACAGCCCATGCTATACTCAAACCATCAAATGTACTTGTTCCTCTACCAATCTCGTCCAGTATTAAAAGGCTGTTTTTCGTGGCATTATTTAAAATATTAGCTACTTCTGTCATTTCTACCATAAATGTACTTTGTCCAGCAGAAAGGTCGTCTGATGCACCTACTCTCGTAAAAATTCTATCTACTACACCAATTACTGCACTTTCTGCAGGCACAAAACTACCTATCTGTGCCATAAATACAATTAACGCAATTTGTCTCATATAAGTAGACTTTCCTGCCATATTGGGCCCTGTAATAATAGAAAGTTTATCTTTATCCATATCTAAATAAGTATCATTTGGTATAAATTGCTCTCCTATCATTTTTTCTACTACAGCATGACGGCCATTTTTAATATCTATAATACCCTCTTCATTCACAACAGGTTTTATATAATTCATTTTTTCTGCTACCTCTGCTAATGATACTAATGTATCAATTATAGCAACATATTGTGCAGAAGATTGTATTCTTTTTATTTCATCTGCTATAGCATTTCTAATATCTACAAAAATTTGGTACTCCAGTTCTACTATTTTTTCTTCAGAACCAAGTATTAACTCTGCAAGTTCATTTAATTCAGGTGTAATATATCTTTCGCAATTTGCTAATGTTTGTTTTCTAATATATCTATCTGGTACTTCATTTAAATAAGATTTCGTAACCTCTAAATAATAACCAAATACTTTATTATAACGTATTTTTAATGTTTTAATGCCTGTTTCTTCTTTTTCCTTTTGTTCTAATTCTATTATCCAATTTTTTCCTTCTGTACGAGAACGAACATAAATATCTAATTTTTCATGAAATCCTGATTGTATCATGCCTCCTTCTCTCACACTAATAGGAGGTTCCTCTACAATAGATTTTTCAATTAATTCACATACATTATCTAATGTATCTAAATTTTGTACAATTTCTTTTAAATAATCACTTTGACAATTTGTAATTACTTCTTTTAAAAGTGGAAGTTTTGCAATAGATTGTTTTAATGAAATTAAATCTCGTCCATTTGCAGTCTGATACACTATTTTGCTCATTGTTCTTTCAAAATCGTGTATATATTTTAAAATTTCTTTTAATTCTTCTCTTAAAAATACATTTTCTTTTAATTCTTCTACACCATCTAATCTTTTCTGTATTTCATAAATTTCAATCAAAGGCTGCTCTATCCACTTTCGCAACATTCTTGCACCCATTGCTGTTTTTGTATTATCTAACACCCATAAAAGAGAACCTTTTTTTCCTTTTTCTCTCATTGTTTCTGTCAATTCCAAATTTCTTCTAGAAGATACATCTAACACCATAAAGTCATTAGAAACATATAATTTTAATTTATTAATATGGCTTAAATCATTTTTTTGTGTATCATACAAATAACAAAGTAATGCACCACTAGCACTAATTGCACAGTTTTGATTTTTAATTCCAAAACCATTTAAGTTTTTTACATGAAAATGGTCACACAACTTTTTCAAAGCAGTTTGATAATGAAATAGCCAACTATCACAAGCAGTTATTTTTAAATAAAATCTATTTTCAATTTCTTTTATCTTTTCACTTTTTAAAAACAATTCATTACACAATAATTCTGCTGGACGATATTTTGCTATTTCTTCTACAATTTTTTCTTCCCCTTGTAAAAAAGGAAATTCAGAAGTTAAAAATTCTCCTGTTGTTACATCACAAACAGAAATGCCATACCCCTCTTTACTTGCAAATATTATCATAATATAATTATTTTTTGTTTCATCTAAGGCACCCTTATCTAATATTGTACCTGGTGTAACAACACGAATGACATCTCTTTTTACAATACCTTTTGTTGCTTTTGGGTCTTCTAATTGTTCGCAAATAGCAACATTATATCCTTTTTCTACTAACTTCACAATATAGCTTTCTGCTGAATGAAAAGGTACACCACACATAGGTGCTCTTTGTTCTTGTCCCCAATCTTTCCCTGTTAAAGCAATTTCTAATTCTCTTGACGCCACTAAAGCATCGTCAAAAAACATTTCATAAAAGTCACCTAAACGAAAAAATAAAAGACAATGTTTATAATTTTTTTTGATTTCAAGATACTGTTCCATCATAGGGGTGATTTTTCCCATGTCAAATCTCCTTTCTCAATGATGCTCTATCAAAAGTAATACCCGAATCGCTTATGTCAATTCGGGCATTGATAATAAAAAGTATTCCCATTTTTATATTACAAAAATATGATTACTCATTTTATAATTAATGGCAGCCGCCTCCGCAAGAAGCACAGCAATCAGGACTGCAACCACCTGTTTGACTTGGGTCATCTCCAGCTAATGTCGCTGTTACAATAGAAAATACAGAGCTAATAAATTGATTGAATTTAGACTCTGCTGCAAATAAATTTGCTGCTGCTTCATTTGATTTAATTACTTCTCCTCTTTTTTTCATTTCTTCAGCAAAAGCTTTTTGTTCTTCTTCTGTTGTTTTTCCTGCTGCAAAACGGATTTCAAAGTCTTGCTGCATTTCACCATATTCTTTTATCAATTTTACTATTTCTGTATCTGCTTCATATACTTTTTTAGCTTGTAAAAGCTGCTCTACTTCTGGTGTATTCATTAATTCTTTTCCTAATTCTCTTGCTAATTCATATACAGATGCCATTTTTTAATCATATCCTTTCTCCAATTACATAAAATGTTTTACTATCTATAATTTTTACTGGCAATATACTGCCAATTAACTCTTTTTCACCTTCAAAATGTACTAATGTATTATTTTCAGTTCTGCCTGTTAATATATTACTGTTTTGTTTGCTGACTTCTTCCACTAATACCTCTGCTACTGTTCCAATTTGTTTTTTATGAATTTCTTCTACAATAGGATTTAACACTTCAAGCAATCTATTAAATCTATCTTTTACAATCTCTTCTGGTATTTGATTTTCCATTTTTGCTGCTGGTGTACCAGAGCGTTTAGAATAAATAAATGTGAATGCAGTACAATATTTTACTTGACGAATTACATCTAATGTTTGTTGAAAATCTTCTTCTGTTTCTCCTGGAAATCCTACAATAATATCTGTACTAATTGTAATATCTTTTATAGCATTTTTTAATTTTTTTACTAATTCTAAATATTGCTCTTTTGTATAGCGTCTATTCATTTTTTTCAAAATAGCACTACTTCCTGATTGTATAGGTAAATGGATATAATTACACACTTTTTTGCAGCTTTTTATTGTTTCAATCAATTCATCTGATAAATCTTTGGGGTGAGATGTCATAAAACGAATTCTTTCCAAACCATCTATTTCATTGATTTTTTGTAATAATTTCGCAAAAGAAAGAGGTGTTTCTAAATTTTTACCATAAGAATTGACATTTTGTCCTAACAACATTACTTCTTTTGTACCATTTTTCACCAAATTTTCAATTTCATGAATAATATCTTCTGGTTTTCTACTTCTTTCTTTTCCTCTTACATAAGGTACAATACAATAGGAACAAAAATTTTCACAGCCATACATGATATTAACAGAAGCTTGAAATGTACTCTTATATAATGTTGGTATATCTTCTATTATTTCTCCTGCATCTTTCCAAATATCGAAAAGTGTTCCTTCTGTTTGCATACTATTATATAGTAATTCAGGCAGTTTATATAAATTAAATGTTCCAAAAACAATATCTACATATTTATAAGATTTTTGCAATTTTTCTATTACAATATCCTGCTGTGTCATACAACCACATAATGCAATTTTCATATTTTTGTTTTTGCCTTTATAATATTTTAATCTGCCTAATCTTCCATACACCTTTTCTTCTGCATTTTCTCTAATACAGCAAGTATTATATATTACAAAATCCGCAGTTTCTTCTGTGGGACTTTCTATATATCCCATATTTTCAAGCATACCAGCTAATTTTTCAGAATCATGAGCATTCATCTGGCAGCCTGTAGTCAATATAAAATAACTTTGTTTTCGTCCTATTTTTTGCTCTAGCTCAGAAATATATGTTCTCATTTTATACATATATTCTTGTTGCTTTATTAACTCAGCTGTTGCTACAGTGTTATTTTCCTTTTCCATCACCGTACTTCCACCTTTATTAAATTCTATCATTTTCTGTAATATTTCATAATTTAAGTATTATAGCACAAAAAAAGAATTCCTTCAACATATTATGTCAGAATTGTTATAAAATTTGTTTTTGTTGCACTATTATTTTATAAAATATAAAAATTAAAATATTACTATTATGTTTCTAATAAATAAAATTTTTTACATTTTTATAGTTTTTTAAACAAATAAAAGAAACCCCCAAAAAAAGTATTTTGGGGGTTATCATTTTTGTGAAATTATCTCTTACTAAATTGTGGTGCACGTCTAGCTGCTTTCAAGCCATATTTCTTTCTTTCTTTCATTCTTGGGTCACGAGTTAAATATCCTGCTTTTTTCAAAGCTGGTCTATAATCTGCGTCTGCTTCCAACAATGCTCTTGAAATACCGTGTCTAATTGCACCTGCTTGACCTGTAAATCCGCCACCGTATACATTTACAAGTACATCAAATTTTGCAGTTGTTTCTGTTAATTCTAATGGTTGGCGTACAATTAATTTTAATGTTTCCATACCAAAATAATCATCAATATCTCTTTTATTGATTGTAATTTTACCACTACCAGGCATTAAATAAACTCTTGCAACGGAAGATTTTCTTCTGCCTGTACCATAATATCTAGCTGCTGCCATACTTGCTTCCTCCCTCTATTAAAATTTTAATTCCAATACTTCTGGTTTTTGTGCTGCGTGTGCGTGCTCTGGACCAGCATAAACATGAAGTTTGCTAAACATTTTTCTACCCAGTGCATTTTTAGGAAGCATACCTTTTACAGCATGTTTAATTACTTCTTCTGGTTTCTTTTCTAATTGTTTTTTCAGTGTAATTGTTTTTAAACCACCAACATATCCACTATGATGTGCATATATTTTTTGGTCTAATTTTTTTCCTGTTACTGTTATTTTTTCTGCATTAATAACAATTACATAATCTCCTGTATCCACATTTGGTGCATACATTGGTTTGTTTTTTCCTCTTAAAACGGTTGCAATTTCAGATGCCAAGCGTCCTAATGTTTTGCCTGTAGCATCTACAACATACCATTTTCTTTCTACATCAGCGATTTTCGCTATGTATGTTGTTCTCATACGATTTACCTCCCTTAATATACTGTTTTGGTCTGTTGACTTTATGCACTACTTTGGGAAAAAGCAATACATAATCTCCATTATGACAAAGCATAACTTATTAGACCCCACTGTGAAACTTATATTTAAAGCCAAAAGGCTCTAAAGTCAAATCAATACAACAGAAATAATTATATTACAAAAATCTACTATTGTCAATAATAAATTTCAAGTAATGTTAATCCTTTTGCGGGAGCAGTCATACCTGCTTTTGTTCTATCTTTACTATCAATAATGGAAAGCATATCTTCTGCTTTTTTATTCCCTTTTGCTACTTCTAACAATGTACCTGCTATAATTCTAACCATATTATATAAAAAACCATCTCCTGTAATTATAATATTTACAAAATTCTCTTTTCTTTCTATTTTACAGTCAAATATTGTTCTTATAGTAGTAGTTACATTGCTTCCTGCTGCACAAAAACATTTAAAATCATGTGTTCCTATCAAATAACTTGCTGCTTGTTTCATTGCCAGTATATCCAATTTTTCATGAACAAATACACTATGTTTTCTTACGATAGGATTACAAAAATTATCATTATAAAATGTATAACAATATGTTTTTTTTATACAATTATATCTAGGGTGAAAACTTTCTGCTACTTCTTCTGTTTTCCTCACTACAATATCATCAGGTAAAAAAGAACGTATTGCAAAAGGAATTTTTGCTGTTGGTATAGGTGTTTCTATATCTATTACTGCTCTTTGTCCCATTGCATGAACACCTGCATCTGTTCTACTTGCTCCAATTACCTCTATATCTTGTTTACCAAACAGTTTTTTACAAGCATTTTCAACTGTTGCTTGCACTGTTTTAACACCATCATATTTTTGTTTTTGCCAGCCTGCATATTCTGTACCATCATAAGCAATAGTAAATAATATTCTTTTTTTCATGTTTATCACCATATAAAAGAAAATTGTGATGCTGCAAAACGTAGTACTATCAATGCAATACAATATGCCACTAATATTATAACTGCTCTATAGTCTGAAGACTTTAGTATCATCACATTCATTCTTGTTCTATTTTCATCACCATGATAGCATCTTGCCTCCATAGCCATAGCTAACTCATCTGCTCGGCGAAAAGAAGATATAAATAGAGGCACTAATATAGGAATTAAACTTTTTGCCCTCTGGAGTAAACTTCCGCTATCAAAATCTGCTCCTCTTGCTTGTTGTGCTTTCATAATTTTATCTGTTTCATCTAATAATGTAGGTATAAAACGCAATGCTATTGTCATCATCATAGCAATTTCATGTGCTGGCACACCTATTTTTTTAAAAGGACGCAATATATATTCTATACCATCTGTTAACTGTATAGGTGTTGTAGTTAATGTCAATATAGAAGAACCTATTACAAGTAAAACAATTCTAATACACATTTTTATAGCAATCAATATACCTTCTGTCGTAACTGTAAAAATACCCCATTCAAATAATATATGTTCTCCTCTTGTCATAAAAACATTTATAAATGCTGTAAATAATATAATAATCAATATACCTTTTATGCCTTTTAGCATAAATTTTAAAGGTACTTTTGACGCCTTAATTACTGCTGACATACACAATATTACAAAAATATATCCTAAAAATGTATTTACAAAAAACAATGTTAATATAAACAAAAATGTAATAATTAATTTTACTCTTGCGTCCATACTGTGTATAGGAGAATTGACAGGATAATACTGCCCTATTGTAATATCTCTAATCATAGTTGTTTCTCTCCTTTCAACAATGTATACAACGCTTTTACTGCTTCTTCTACTGTATAAATATCCTTTGGTAAAGTATAGCCCTTTTCTTTTAATGCTGCAATTACATAACTAATTTGAGGTGCTGCTAAACCTATTTTTTCTAATTCTTTTACTTTAGCAAATACTTCTTTTGGTGTGCCTGTCATAGCAATATGTCCCTTTTCCATTACAATAAGCCTGTCCGCTAATTTCGCCACATCTTCCATGCTATGAGAAACCAATATAATCGTAATGCCTCTTTGTTCATGTAGTTGTTTAATAGCATATAATATTTCATCTCTGCCTTTAGGGTCTAATCCTGCTGTTGGCTCATCTAATATCAATATCTCTGGGTTCATAGCTAACACACCTGCTATTGCCACACGTCTTTTTTGTCCTCCAGACAGTTCAAAAGGGGATTTATCATAGACTGCTTCACTTAGTCCTACAGTCTGTAATGCTTCTTTTACTCTTTTATCAATTTCTTGTTCTGTTAATTTCATATTCGTAGGGCCAAATGCTACATCTTTATATACTGTCATTTCAAAAAGCTGATGCTCTGGATATTGAAAAGCAAGTCCTACTCTTTGTCTTACTTCTTTTAATTTTGTTTTATCTTTGTGTATATTTTCTCCATCAAGTAATATTTCTCCTGATGTAGGGGATATTGTACCATTGAGATGCTGTATTAATGTAGACTTTCCTGAGCCTGTATGACCAATCAGTCCTATAAATTCTCCTTTTTGTATCTCTATACTAATATCATTCAAAGCTGTTTTTTCAAATATTGTATCTGCATTATAAATATGTGTTAAATGGCTGATTTTAATTGACATATTGCACCTACCATTTCTTCCACTGTTAAAATATCTTGTGATATATTAATTCCCATTTTTTTCAATTCATATGCGGTTTCTGTTACTTGTGGTACATCTAAACCATAACTTTTTAATGTTTCTACTTGAGGAAATACTTCTTTTGGTGTTCCCTCTAATACCATATTGCCATCATCTATTACAAACACTTTTTCTGCTTTTACTGCTTCGTCCATATAATGCGTTATTAATACAATGGTCATGCCTTCTTCTTTATTTAACTGCAATATAGTATCCATAACATCTTTTCTACCTACAGGGTCTAACATTGCTGTAGGTTCGTCAAATACAATACATTTTGGTTTCATAGCGAGTACACCTGCTATAGCTATTCTTTGCTTTTGTCCTCCTGAGAGTTTTGCAGGAGAATGTTGTTTATATTCCAACATACCTACTGCATTCAAAGCATCATCTACCCTCTTTCGTATTTGTTCAGAAGGTATTCCCATATTTTCAGGGCCAAATGCAATATCTTCTTCTACTACAGTCGCTACTAATTGGTTATCAGGATTTTGAAATACCATTCCTGCACTTTGTCTAATATCCCAAATCAATTCCTCTTTTTGTGTATCATATCCATTTATCCACAATACTCCCTCTGTAGGACGTACTAAAGCGTTGATATGTTTTGCAAATGTAGATTTTCCTGAACCATTATGTCCTAGTACCGCTACAAAACTGCCCTGTTGAATGGATAGATTGACATGGTTTAGTGCTAATATTTTTTCTTCTTTTGTGCCTTTTTCTGTTTCTATTACTTTAATATATTCATAAGACAGATTTTCGGCTTTTATCATTTCCATATTTTCACCGCCTGTTATATTAGTCTATGGCAAAAACTGCTCACAGCTAGAAATAGTATAATGTATTCTTTGTCAAAAAGCAATCATTTTGCTTTAATTGTTATATTCCTTAAAACTTTATTACATTTACTATATTGTATTAAAATTAATACCTTATTGTGGTATACTAATGATATATTATACTGTCATTTTATTTTTAAGAGAGGTAATGTCTATGAAAAAAATATATTTATTATTATTTTTATGTATTATTTTATTTCCTTTTACTGCTTCCGCAGAACAACATTCTCCCACTATTGAAAAACAAAAAGAACAAGAAAACAGCACATCTTTCATTTTTCAAATGGAAAATTATGAAGAATATTTACAGCAATATAAAGCATCTCAAACAACAGAAACAACTATAGCATTACCTTCTGAAAAAGATATTACTATTTCTACAAAAGGTGTTTTTCGTATTTATAATGCTGCTGTACTCTCTCCAGAATATATTAAAATAAAAGAACAAAAAGCTGGTTCTCTTAAAAAAGGTGACTGTATTTATTTTGAACTAAATAAAGGAAGATTTTTAAAAGATATTTCTGCTATTATAACACAAGGCGATATGAAAGCCACTGCTGTAGGAAATGGAAGTTATATCAAATTAGAAATTACACAAACAAGTACAGTTCCTTCTGAGATCATATTAAATCGCATTATGATATTGCCAGAAGGAAAAAACGAAAACAGTGAAGCAAAAAGTGAATTTGTACTTTCTTTAACTTCAAAATATATCAATGGTGATAATTTATTTCATAATACCAAAAATGTAATATTAAATAATCGTTTTGCTACTATGGAATGGTATGACGGAGAATACTGCTATGAAGGTTTTCGATTTGAAGGTAGGCTTTTATTTGCAAATGGTATTTCTTATTGTATATTAAATGATAATATTATATTTTTATACCATGACACTTATTTAAAACAAAATTATTTAATGGTGCCTTTGCGTTCTCTTTATCACGTTTTTATAGTAGACAACCATTATTGTGAAACATACGTTTTAAATCCTTCTATTAGTGTTTTCCGCCTAAACTGGGATACAGAACAAAAAATAGCTACTATAGGAGACGCTGATTATTATAGTGTTTCCTTTCAAGATAAATCCAATACTATGACTGTTATACGTGCCTATCGTAAGCAAAATAGTATAATAGAATTGCCTGTTGCTGCTGAAATTAAAAATGATACAATTTATGTTCCTCTCTGTGCTGAAACAGTAGGAGCAATATTACGATGGGATATAAGCAAGTATATGTACTGGGACGATACTGCAAAAACAATGTTAATTGAACATTAAAAGGGGGAAATAATATGAAATTTTGTTGTTTATTGTGTATTTTTCTGTTACTTTTTACAAATTCTACATTTGCAGAACAAAATTTGCCTTACTATGTGGTAAACAAAGAAAAAGCTCGTGAATACTCTTATTATAAAAATTATGGCATAGATGATAAAAAACATCAAAAATATATTGATGATTATAAAGCTTCACAAATTACAGCAACAGAAATTTCTCTTTCTACAGGAAATATTACTATTTGTACAGAAGGTAGCTTTTTACATCATGATGATGCTTATGCTCGTCCAAGCTACATCAAAATAAAAGAAAATACTGCTGGAGCTTTACAAGAAGGTTCTATATATATTACTATAGACGAAGGTACTTTATTAAAAGATATGAAATGTACAACAACATCTGGCGATATTATCGCATCTGCTATTGGAAATGGCAAAACAATTAAAATTGACATAGAACACCAAAGCACTATGCCCTCTGAAATCACAATTACAAATCTAACTATACTAACTAATCGTATGAATGAAAATGAATGGAAAGAAAGAGAATGTATACTTTCTGTATCTGTTTCAAATGAATTAGATAAAAATTTATTTTCAGAATATAGCACAGAAAATATTATAGTAAATGCTCGCTTTTGGGCACAGCACAATACTCTTAGACAAGGCTGTGGTGGTGATTATTATATTGGGGGAAGACTTTCTTTTACAGCAGACAAAAATTATTATATGTTAAATGATACAAAATTTGATATGGAAGGTAGTTCTTATATAAAAGATAATATACTTATGGTACCAGTATATTCTTTAGGAGAGGCTCTTTTTTTAGACAGTATTTATAGCGTTCGATACAATTATTCTATTCCTTATGGTCAAAATGACTTTGAACATTCTCATTTTTTAAATTGGTATGACAATAATCAATCTGCATCTATATTATATAGGTGTAATGTTCTTTTTCAAAATCAATCAAATATAGCACAAACTTTTTATGATTATGATAAAAAAGATTTTATTCCAAAAAGCATTGATGATACCATAGAAATGCCTACAAATGCAGAAATAAAATACGGTGTATTATATGTTCCTGTTCGTTCCGCTATTGATGCACTTACTTACAATAATACCAATTTCTATTGGGACGAAAAAACAAAAACATTTTATTATAACTACTAAATACAATATAAAACCTCTAGTATGCTAACTAGAGGTTTTATTACTTAACTACTCATATAATTTATATACTGTAGTATATCCTTCTTTTCTATCTTCTGATACCACTTTTATTAAAAATTCTCCATTATCGTGCCATATAATATCTGTTATTTCAATATTGATATGTCCTTTTCTTTTTTCTAATTTTAAAACTTGTTCTATTGCTGTTTGTTCTGAAAAATAATATTCTTGGTCTTTTATTTTTATTCTATATACTGTACTTCCTTGTGAATATTTCTCCATAATGTGTTTTACTTCTTCTACAGCATACATTGCACATTCTCCATTTGCTTTTGAAAACAAATGCTCTCCTGCTTCTCCTTGATATTTTTGTTTATATTCCCAATTTGACCAGTTACTTAAATATACATTATTTCCGTCTGTTATCATATAAGGATATTCTTTTTTTATAATACCTATATCTTTTTGTGTTCTTGTACTATCATAGCGATAAATATATTTTCCCTTTGTATATTCTACTTCTGTAATAAGTATATCACCATTTTTTAAATATCTTGTCATTCTTAAAAAAGCTGGTATTCCCAAATCTACGTTTTCTATAAATTTCTTTATATTTTCTGTATTTTCTGTTTCTCCACCTTCTATCAATACAACATCATCATTTTTTATAGCAATTTTTTTTGTATATTCTTTTGGTAGCCTTTGTAATTTTTCATAACCATAAGGAGAATATTTTGTATAAATAGATTTTCCAATTTCAAATTCAGCATAATATTTTCTTTTACCAAAAAAGCCATATTCTCCATAACTATTATCACTATCACTTACTTGCTTTATTAAGCGATATTTTCCTTTTGGTAAGTCTATTTCTCTTATATCCCAATCAGTAGCTGCTACGCTCCATCTAAATATACCTGCTCTCTTTTTATTAAAATTTAATGAAATTCCTGCGTCATCTCTGTCATGCCTGCGTGGTATCTCATACCACTTTTCATTTATAAACACTTCTACTTCAGTGTCATAACCATATTTTAATTCTTTTGCTGTCTGATTTTTAAATATATATGTAATTTCTTCAATATCTTCTGCATATACATTATGCTCTGTTTGAAATACTACAGAACCACTTTTATCAAAATCTGTTTCATTATATTTAGATGGTTGTAGCTCTATATTGCACCACATAACAGTATTTGTGTCACTTTCTGCATTTTTTGTATTACTAATTTCAAATTCTGCACAATATTTTCTTTCACCAAATACCCCAAGTTTTCCATATGTTCTATCGCTTAATTGTTTTATAATACGATACTTTCCTTCTGGCAAATCATAGCCTTCTATATTCCACTGAAATACATCTTCTCTTTTTGTATTGCTATTTAATATCATAGCAACATCATCAATACCTCTTTTAAGATTAATTTCATACCATTGTCCATTTACAAACATTTCTAATTCTGCATCATGACCATAACTTACTTTCATATTTGTATGATTTTCAAATATATATTTTATTTCTTTTACTTCTTTGTCATACATATCATGTTCTGTATAAAATGCTACATCATCGCTTTTATCAAAATCTACTTCATTATTATATTTAGAAAGTGTCAACTTCATATCGTACAACATGATTGTATTTTGTTCCGCAAATACCTGAAATAATGATATACAAATTATATATACTATGATGAATATAACAACAATTTTTTTCATTTCTACCCCTCCTATCTATTTATATAGTATAACACAAAAAAATACTTTTTTTGTAAATTTTAAATACTTTAAGAATTTTTTAATATTTATAACATAAAAAAAACCTTGAATATTCAAGGTTTTTTTTATGTTAATTTTATACTAATTCAATAATTACTTCTGGAGCACCGTCGCCTTTTCTCATACCAATTTTAATTATTCTAGTATATCCACCTTTACGGTCAGCATATTTTGGTGCAATTTCGTCAAAAAGTTTTGCAGCCATATCTACTTCTTTACTAAGGCTTCTTTTCTTTTTGCCATCTTTTGGTACTTCTGTTACTGTATAAAGTTCACTTAATATTTTACGTCTTGCGTTTAATCTAGATGGTTTATCTTTTTTAATTGTTTTTTTCTTTTCTTCATAAACAGTTACTTTTTTACCATCTACAATCTCTTTTACTCTTTTACCATTGGCATCTTTTTTTGCAACTTTTGCCATTACTTCTACTTCTTCAAAGTTATCTTTCTCTTTTACAGCTAATGTAATCAGCTTTTCAGCAATTCTTCTCACTTCTTTTGCTCTTGTTTCTGTTGTTTTAATTTTACCATGATACAATAAATTTGTAACTTGATTTTTCAAAAGAGCCTTTCTTTGTGATGATGTGCGTCCAAGTTTTCTATAACCAGATGCGTGCATATCTGTATCCTCCTTGTTATCGCCTGCAAAACTGACCCCGAAAAAACAACTCTTTGGCATTACGTTTTTTCGTAATTTTGCAGAATATTATTATCCACCGCTTGAGCGTAAAGCCAAGCCTAACTTTGCTAATTGATATTGAACTTCTTCTAATGACCTTTGTTCCAAGTATTTCACTTTCATTATTTCTTTTTCTGTTTTGTTAATTAAATCTTCTATTGTGTGAATACCCGCACGTTTTAGGCAATTATAAGAGCGAACCTCTAAATCAAGTTGTTCAATACCCATTTCAAGCATTTTTTCTTTATTGATATTTTGTTTTATATTCGTATTCTGATTGCAATTACTTATAAAAAGATCATCTATTTTTTGTATAGAAGCAAATTCTTCTGACATATCTATACCCTCTTTTACAAATATCTGCTAATCACTTACACAACATTTTTACAGAATACATTATTCATCGCTTGGGCGTAAAGCCAAGCCCAACTCTGCCATTTTATTAAGCACTTCTTCTAGTGACTTACGTCCCAGATTTCTTACCTTCATCATTTCTTCTTCTGTTTTATTTGCTAAATCTTCTACAGTATTGATACCTGCACGTTTCAAACAGTTATAGGAACGTACAGAAAGGTCAAGTTCTTCAATGCTCATTTCAAGCACTTTTTCCTTTTTACCTTCTTCTTTCTCTACCATAATTTCCGTATTTTTTGCATTATCAGACAAGTCAATGAAAAGGTTCAAATGCTCATTTAATATTTTCGCACCATAACTTACTGCATCGTCTGGTGCAATTGTTCCATTTGTCCAAACTTCCAATGTCAATTTATCATAATCAGTAATTTGACCAACACGAGTATTCTCTACTAAAAAGTTTACTCTTGTTACTGGTGTAAATATACTATCCACTGGAAGCATACCAATAGGCTGGTCGTCTTTTTTGTTCTTATCACTGCCAATATATCCACGTCCCTTATTTATGGTAATTTCCATAGATAAACGTGTATTTGTACCGCCGCTTAATGTTGCAATGTGATGGTCTGGGTTCATAATTTCAATGTCACTATCGGCTTTTAAATCAGAACCTTTTACTTCTCCTTCGCCTTCTACATCAATGTATGCAATTTTTGGCTCATTGCCTTCACTGTTGTTTTTTATGGCAAGTCCTTTCAAATTTAATATGATTTCTGTTACATCTTCTTTTACTCCAGGAATTACACTAAATTCATGAAGTACACCATCTATTTTGACATTGCTTACTGCTGCACCAGGTAATGAAGAAAGCAATATTCTTCTTAATGAATTGCCTAATGTTGTACCATAGCCTCTTTCCAAAGGCTCTACTACAAATTTACCATATGTTTTATCTGGTGCCATCTTATCAATTTCAATGCGAGGTTTCTCAAATTCAAACACTCATGCAAACCTCCCTCTTTTATGATAGTTTGCCGCAGAAATACTGCGGCATAATAATTGACTGATTTTTTTAATTATTTGGAGTACAACTCGACGATAAGTGTTTCCTCAACTGGTACATCAATTTGTGCTCTCTGAGGTTTAGACAACACTGTACCGCTTAATGCGTCATGGTTTGCAGACAACCATTCAGGCACAATTCTTGCACCTGTTACTTCCAAAACATCTTTATATCTTTGCATGGATTTATATTTTTCTTTGATTTCTATTGTATCGCCTACTTTTACTTGGTAAGATGGAATATCTACTGGTTTACCATTTACCAATACATGTTTATGACGCACAATTTGTCTTGCTTCTTTTCTTGTTCTACCATAGCCTAAGCGGAACATTATATTATCTAATCTTAATTCCAAAATCATAAGCAGGTTTTCACCAGGAATACCTTCTTTTTTTGCAATCTGTTCTGCTTTTGCATAGTATCCTCTAAATTGTTTTTCTAATACACCATATATAAATTTTGCTTTTTGTTTTTCTCTTAATTGTAAACCATATTCACTTAATTTTTTACCAGCTCTTGGATTTTGTTTTTTAGATTTTTTGTCAATTCCCAAAAAGATAGGGTCTAAATTTAATGACCTACATCTTTTTAACACTGGAACTCTATCTCTTGCCATTTCTTATAGCACCTCCTGTTAGATTTTAGATTAAACTCTTCTACGTTTTGGTGGTCTACAACCATTATGTGGTACAGGTGTTACGTCTTTGATAAGTGTTACATCAAGACCAGCAGCCTGTAATGCACGGATTGCAGCTTCACGTCCTGAACCAGGACCTTTTACAAATACTTCAACTGTTTTCAGACCATAGTCTGATGCAGCTTTTGCAGCTGTATCTGCTGCTTGTTGTGCAGCATATGGTGTGGATTTTCTTGAGCCTCTAAAACCTAACTGTCCTGCACTTGCCCAGGAAAGTGCATTTCCTGCAGCGTCTGTAATTGTAACAATTGTATTATTAAAAGTAGACTGAATATGTGCTTGACCACGTTCTACACGTCTTTTATCACGACGTCTACGTGTCGTTGTCTTTTTTACTGCCTTCTTTGCCATTTTACACTCAAACCTCCTTATGAAATATGATTATTTCTTCTTATTTGCTACTGTTTTTCTTGGGCCTTTTCTTGTTCTTGCATTTGTTTTTGTCTTTTGTCCTCTTACTGGAAGGCCTTTTCTATGACGAATACCTCTATAACAACCAATTTCAATCAGACGTTTGATATTTAAAGCGATTTCACGTCTTAAATCACCTTCTACTTTTTGAGAGCGGTCAATGACATCTCTTATACGAGATACTTCCTCATCTGTCAAATCTCTTACTCTTGTATCAGGATTTACTCCCGCTTCTTTTAATATTCTATTTGAACTCGGACGTCCGATACCATATACATATGTCAAACCAATTTCTACTCGTTTCTCTCTTGGTAAGTCTACACCAGCAATACGTGCCATGTATCAATTACACCTCCTGAAAAAATTCTATACTTTATCTATATTAACTACTATTATATTTTTATATCTTTACATTTTTATAGTAACGTTGGGTATCACAAATAGGGATATAGACCGTCCTCTATCAGCTGCCCCCACTATTAACTGTATACTCCTTCGATACCTACTTTTGACGGATTTTCTCCTCCGGTCTGGTAAGGACTATTGACCTCTCCATCACCATAAATAGATTATCAGCTGCTACTTATTAGCCTTGTTTTTGTTTGTGTTTTGGATTTTCACAAATTACCATTACACGGCCTTTTCTTTTAATAATTCTGCATTTTTCACACATTGGTTTTACAGATGGTCTTACCTTCATTAGTGAACCTCTCCTTCCTTATTTTGCTCTCCATATAATTCTACCTTTTGTTAAATCATATGGTGACATTTCCACTAATACTTTATCACCTGGTAATATTCTTATAAAATTCATACGAAGTTTACCTGAAATATGTGCCAATATTTGATGGCCATTTTCTAATTCTACCTGAAACATTGCATTCGGTAATTTTTCTAATACAGTTCCTTCTACTTCAATTACGTCATCTTTTGACAAAACCTAGAAACCTCCTTTACTATTACTATATTCTCTCAAAACTTTTACAATATCAGCATTTAACAGATAGCTTTTTTGATTGAGTTTTTGCTGTAAAGAGTTGCTGACAAATTTTGTTGCTTGTATATGTTTTATCTTTTTTCTTTTCGGTTTCTCCAAAGTACGGTTCTTTCCATCTATTAGATATACATACTCGCCTTCAACGGACATAATTACAAATATTCCGCCTTTGTCATGACCACTTTTTGAATAAACAATCTGCCCGACTTCATATTCCATTGTCATCACCTCTTATGGCAGTAATGTGAGAATTTCTGGTTCTCCATTCGTAATCACTACTGTATTTTCATAATGTGCTGCACAAAGACCATCTCTTGTTACAGCTGTCCAGCCATCTTTTAATACTTTTAACTGATAAGAACCCATATTTACCATAGGCTCTATTGCTAGTGTCATACCTCTTTTTAGTAATATGCCTTTTCGTTGTTGTCTATAGTTTGCAACAGAAGGGTCTTCATGCAGTTTTCTTCCTATACCATGCCCTACATACTCTCTTACAACAGAAAAACCATTTTGCTCTACATATTTTTGTATTGCTATACCAATTTGATTTAAATGACACCCTTGCTTAGCATATTGTATTCCTTCAAAAAAACTTTGTTTTGTTACATCAATCAGCTTTTGTAATTCTGGTGTGATTTCTCCTACTGCATACGTTCTTGCCGCATCTGCATGATAACCACCTATATAACTTCCCATATCTATACTGATAATGTCACCTTGTTTTAATTTTCTTTCACTTGGAATACCATGAACGATTTCATCATTAACAGATGCACAAATAGAACCAGGAAAACCTCCATAGCCTTTAAATGATGGTACTGCTCCCTGACTTCGTATATACTCTTCTGCTATACTATCCAACTGTTTTGTTGTTACTCCAGGTTTTATTTCTTTTTTTAATACCTCATCTAATTTCGCAAGTATTTCTCCAGCTATTTTCATCTTTTCGATTTGTTCTCTCGTTTTAATATGAACCGCCATTTTTATGCCTCTAATTCTGCTATAATTGCTTTAGAAACTTCTTCTACACCCAGCATACCATCTACTTCAAACAATATACCTTGTTTTTTATAATATTCTACCAATGGCTCAGACTGTTCATGGAATGTTGCAAGACGTGCTTTTCCTGCTTCCAATGTATCATCTTTTCTTTGTGTCAATCCTTCACCACATACATCGCAAATGCCTGCTTTTTTAGGTGGAAGTGATATTTTGTTATAAGAAGCTCCACATTTTGGGCAGGTTTCTCTTGCTGTAATTCTTTCTAGCATAACATCATCTGGTGCATTGATATAAACTGCTTTATCTAGTTTTACCATTTCGTCCAGTTTTTCTGCCTGTACTGTGGTACGAGGAAAACCGTCCAATATAAAACCATTTTTGCAGTCATCTTGTTTTATTCTTTCATTTACTATAGCAATAATTAGTTCATCTGGTACTAAACCGCCACTTGCCATAATACTTTTTGCTTTACTTCCCAACTCAGTTCCACGACTTACTTCTTCTCTAAGCATATCACCTGTTGAGATATACGCTAATTGAAAATGATTTATCAATTTTCTTGCTTGTGTTCCTTTTCCTGCTGCTGGTGCACCTATTAGTACTAATCTCATACGGCTTTTCTCTCCTCTCTACATCTTCCTACTATACAACCTTTCAGAAATGCAAGGCATTTCTAAAAGGTCAAAACATCAATGTCCCAAAAATCCTTTATAATGTCGCATCAACAACTGGGACTCTAAAGCTTTTACAATATCTAAAGCAACACCAACTACGATGATTAATGTTGTGCCTCCAAAACCAACATTTACTTTAAATATCCACTGCATTACTACTGGTGCCATTGCTAATATTGCATAGCATATCGCTCCTACTAATGTAATACGGCTTACTACCCTTGTAATATAATCACTTGTTGGCTGTCCTGGTCTAATCCCTGGAATAAATCCACCGCTTTTTTTCATGTTTACTGCAATCTGATTTGGATTTATCACAATAGATGTATAAAAATATGTGAAAATGATTATCAATACTACATATAAACACGCACCGACTGGATTTGTCATACGAAGCGTTTCGATTATCTTTGTAAACGTTTCACCCTTATTTGGTATAAATTGACCAATTTGTTCTGGAAACTGTAACAAAGAAATCGCAAAAATGATAGAAATTACACCAGAAGTATTTACTTTAATTGGCATAAATGTACTTCTTCCGCCAACTTGTTTCCTTCCTGCCATTTTAGCAGAATATTGCACTGGTAACCTTCTTTCTCCGTCATTTAGATATACAATAAATACCAATACAATTAAAAGCACTACAAGTATACCAGCCACTGTCGCTATTCCTTTTGTACCAGAACCTGCTGCCATATCATACATACTTTTTGTTGCCATAGGTAAACTAGAAACAATATTGATGAAGATTACCATGGAAGAACCATTTCCAATACCTTTTGCTGAAATTTGTTCCGCCAGCCACATAATAAATGTAGAACCAGCTATCAGTGTTACTACAGAACTTACATACAGTAACATACTATCTGCTATAAACAAACCTCTATAGCTATATGTTACACCAAGTCCCTGCAATAATGCAAGCACAACTGTTAAATATCTGCTATAAGATTGTACTTTTTTTCGTCCTTCTTCTCCCTCTTTTGACATTTGCTCCAATTTTGGTATGGCAATCGTCAATAACTGCATTATAATAGAAGATGTAATATATGGCCCAATACCCATTGCAAATATTGACCATTGTGAATTTGCTCCTCCAGCAATCATACTATATAGTGTTCCTATACCTGCTGCTTGCTGTGCTTCCTTCACTCCTACTACATCAATTCCTGGTATCGCAATAATTGTACCTAATCTCACTATTGCAAATATCATTAATGTATAAAGTATTTTATTGCGGATTTCTTTTACTTTCCAAGCGTTGATGAAAACGTTAAACAATTCAAATCACCTCTGCTTTTCCGCCGGCAGCTTCAATTTTTTCTACGGCAGATTTACTAAACTGCTGTACTTTAATTGTAAGCTTTTTATCAATCTCTCCAACGCCAAGTATTTTTACACCATCTTTTGGATTGCTGATTAAACCAACAGCTTTTAAAGCATCTATATCTATTACTGCATCATTTTCAAATCTTTCATTCAATAAACCTACATTTACTGTAACGATTTCTTTAGAATTTCTGCATTTGAAACCTCTTTTTGGAAGTCTTCTATATAAAGGCATTTGTCCACCTTCAAATCCTGTTTTTCCACCAGAACCAGAACGTGCTCCTTGTCCTTTATGACCTCTGCCTGCTGTCTTTCCATTGCCTGAAGCATGACCTCTGCCTTTTCTCCAATTATTTTTTCTGGAGCCTTCTGCGGATTTTAATTCGCTTAAGTTCATTTCGGCACCTCCTTCATTCTTTTTACATTAAATTTCTTCCACTTTTACAAGGTGACCTACCTGTTTTATCATTCCACGTATTGCCACATTGTCTTGATGGATTTTACTACTATGGAGTTTTTTCAAACCCAAAGCTTGCACTGTTTTTCTATGTTTTGGGATTGCTCCGATTGTTGATTTCACTAATGTGATTTTAATTTCCGCCACCGTTCATTCCTCCTTAGCTCAACAGTTCTTCTACTGTTACGCCACGCAGTTTTGCAACAGCCTCTGGTGTTGTTACTCTGGATAAACCTTCAATCGTTGCACTAACAACATTACGTTTGTTATTAGAACCTAATGATTTTGTTCTGATATTACGTATGCCTGCCAACTCTAATACCGCACGTGCAGGTCCTCCCGCAATAATACCAGTACCTTCTACTGCTGGCATAAGCAACACACTTGCACTACCAAATTTTCCTGTTGTTCCATGATATATACTATCTACTTCATTTCTTGCCACTGTTACAATATTTTTCATAGCATCTTCTTTGCCTTTACGTATGGCATCTGGAATTTCTGCTGCTTTGCCAAGCCCACAGCCAACGTGTCCGTTGCCGTCGCCTACTACAACCAATGCAGCAAATCTAAAAGTACGTCCGCCTTTTACAACTTTTGTAACACGGTTGATTGTAACGACTTTATCTTGAAGATCTAATGTACTTGGATCAATTCTTTTCAATTTGTCTTCCTCCTTGCCTTAGAATTGTAAGCCGGCTTCTCTTGCTGCATCAGCCAATGCTTGAATTTTTCCGTGATATACAAATCCGCCTCTATCAAATACAACTTCTTTGATACCTTTATCCATTGCTTTTTTTGCAATTGCTTCTCCTACAACTTTTGCAGCTTCTACTGTAGAAGTATGCTCTACTTTACTTGCAATATCCGCTTCCATTGTAGATGCTGCACAAAGTGTATTTTGTGCTACGTCATCTATAATTTGTGCGTAGATATGTTTATTTGAACGAAATACAGCCAGTCTTGGTTGTTGTGCTGTGCCGTTTACTTTATTACGAATTCTATAATGACGTTTTACACGGGCAGCTACACGTGATGGCTTATTAATCATTTGGCTTCACTCCTTTTTTACTACTCCACAAAGCCATAATACATATATATGATATAAAAAATTTTTGACTTTGTCAGCTTCTAAATTAGTCACTTTCCGATATAAATAATTTATTATATTATTTCTTACCGGTCTTACCAACTTTTCTTCTGATATGCTCATCAGCATATTTAATACCTTTACCTTTATATGGTTCAGGTGGTCTTTTTGTTCTGATTTCTGCTGCAAATTGTCCGACTTTTTCTTTATCAATACCTTTTACAGTAATTTTGTTTTGTCCTTCTAACACTGTTTCAATGCCTTCTGGATCCATCATTTCTACTGGGTGAGAATATCCCAATGTTAATGTTAATTTTTTGCCTGATTTTGCAGCTCTATAACCTACACCATTGATTTCAAGTACTTTTTCATATCCTTGTGTTACTCCAACAACCATATTGAATATTAATGTTCTTGTTAATCCGTGTAATGCTCTATGTCTTTTTAAATCACTTGGTCTTGTTACTGTGATTTGTCCGTTTTCTACTGCGATGTTCATGTCATCAGCTAATTTACGTTCCAAAGTTCCCTTTGGACCTTTCACTGTAATGTGGTTTCCTTCACCAATTTTTACTTCCACGCCTGCTGGAATATTAATAGGTAATTTACCAATTCGTGACATGGTCTGCACCTCCTATATTATTATTACCAGATGAAAGCAATTACTTCGCCGCCTACGCCTGCATTTCTTGCTTGTTTATCTGTCATTAATCCTTTACTTGTTGATATAATTGCTGTGCCAAGTCCTCCCAACACTCTTGGTAATTCCTCTTTGCCAGCAAATACTCTCAATCCTGGTTTTGAAATTCTTTTTAAACCTGTGATAACTTTTTCATTTTTATCTTTTCCATATTTTAATGTGATACGAATAGTTGCTTTTACACCATCTTCTATCACTTCATAGCCTTTAATATATCCTTCTGTTGTCAATATATCAGCAATTGCTTTCTTCATTTTTGAAGAAGGTACATCTACTGTATCATGTTTTGCTATATTGCCATTTCTTATTCTTGTAAGCATATCTGCGATTGGGTCGCTCATTGACATATGAAATCCTCCTTTCCCTTTACCAGCTTGCTTTTTTTACACCTGGAATTTGTCCCTTGTATGCTAATTCACGGAAGCAAATACGGCAAATTCCAAATTTTTTTAATACAGCATGGGGTCTACCGCAAACTCTACAACGTGTATACGCCCTTGTGGAAAACTTTGGTTTTCTCTGTTGCTTTACGACCATTGATTTTTTAGCCATTTTTGTCCCTCCCTATTATTTTGCGAATGGCATTCCGAATAATCTTAATAATTCTCTTGCTTCTTCGTCTGTTTTCGCAGTTGTAACAAATACTATATCCATACCTCTTATTTTATCTACTTTATCGTATTCAATTTCAGGGAAGATTAACTGCTCTTTTATACCCATTGTATAGTTTCCACGTCCATCAAATGAATTTGCTTTTACACCATGGAAGTCACGTACACGAGGTAATGCAATGTTTATCAATCTATCTGCAAATTCATACATTCTATTTCCTCTCAATGTTACTTTGCAGCCGATTGGCATACCTTCACGAAGTTTAAATGCTGCAACGGATTTTTTTGCTTTTGTTATAATTGGTTTTTGTCCGGATATTATTGTTAAATCCTTTACGGCACCATCCAATACTTTTACATTATCCTTTGCTTCACCAACACCCATATTGATTATGATTTTTTCAATTTTTGGTACTGCTAATTTATTTTTATAAGAAAATTTCTTAGTCATTTCTGGTACGATTTCATCATTATAAAAACTTCTTAATCTACTCAAGTTATTACCCTCCTTTCACGAATTAGTCAATTACTTCTCCTGTTTTCTTCGCAATTCTTACTTTTTTGCCATCTTTTATCATTGCTCCAATTCTTGTTGCTTTGCCATTATGCAAATACATTACATTGGACGCATGAATATAGTTCTCTTTTTTTATAATACCACCCTGTTGGTTCATTGGGTTTGGTTTTACGTGTTTTGATACCATATTTACGCCTTCAACGATAACTCTATTGTTTTTTAGGTCTACTTTGAGTATTTTTCCTTGCTTTCCTTTATCTTTTCCAGCAATTACTACTACTTTATCGCCGCTTTTTAATTTCATTTTCGCCACTTGACACACCTCCTATTACAGTACTTCTGGTGCTAAAGATAATATTTTCATAAACTGTTTTTCTCTCAGTTCTCTTGCAACAGGTCCAAAAATACGTGTTCCTCTTGGATTTTTATCATCTTTAATAATAACAGCTGCGTTTTCATCAAATTTTATATAGCTTCCATCTGCTCTACCTACAGAATTTACTGTTCTTACTACTACTGCTTTTACTACGTCACCTTTTTTTACAACACCGCCGGGTGTTGCATCTTTTACAGAAGCTACGATAATATCACCAACACCTGCATATCTTCTTGTAGAACCTCCAAGTACTCTGATACAGAGAAGTTCTTTCGCACCTGAATTATCTGCTACTTTTAATCTGGTTTCTTGTTGAACCATAGTAATGCCTCCTCCCGTAACAGTCTTATTTTGCTTTTTCCATAATTTGTACAAGACGCCATCTTTTATCTTTTGATAATGGTCTTGTTTCCATTACCTTTACACGGTCGCCTATGCCACATTCATTTTTTTCATCATGTGCTTTTAATTTATAAGTTCTATTTACGATTTTACCGTATAATGGGTGTTTTACTTTATCTTCTACAGCTACTACTATGGTTTTATCCATTTTATCACTGATTACTTTTCCAATTCTTGTTTTACGAAGATTTCTTTCTTCCACGAGGTTGCCTCCTTTCCTCTTTGACAACTATTATTCAGCTGCTTTTTGTTTCTGTGTAATAACTGTCTGTATTCTTGCTATATTTTTACGAACTTCCTTAATTCTTGCAGTATTGTCCAACTGGTTTGTTGCATTCTGAAATCTCAGGTTAAACAATTCTTTTTTCGCAGAAACAAGGTCATTTTTTAATTCATCTGCTGTTTTTCCAACTAATTCATTAACATAGCCTTTTGCTTTCACTGCTGATCACCTTCCATTTCCGCCTGTTGCTCTGCACGAGAAACGATTTTACATTTGATTGGCAGTTTATGAATTGCAAGTCTTAACGCCTCTCTTGCTGTTTCTTCTGCAACTCCACCAATTTCAAACATAATTCTACCTGGTTTTACAACTGCTACCCAATATTCTGGTGAACCTTTACCAGAACCCATACGAGTTTCAGCAGGTTTTGCTGTGATTGGTTTGTCTGGGAATATCTTAATCCATACACTACCACCACGTTTTATATATCTTGTCATAGCGATACGGGCTGCCTCTATCTGGTTTGATGTTATCCAGCTTGGCTCACACGCTTGAATACCATAATCACCATATGTGATTTTGTTTCCTCTCATCGCTTTGCCTTTTAAACGTCCTCTCATTTGTTTACGTCTTTTTACTCTCTTAGGCATTAACATAATTATCTAGTGCCTCCTTCCTTCTTTGCTTCTTTTACAGGAAGTACCTCTCCTTTATATATCCAAACCTTTACACCTAATTTTCCATATGTGGTATCTGCTTCTGCAAATCCATAGTCAATATCTGCTCTCAATGTTTGAAGTGGTATTGTTCCCTCATGGTAGCTTTCTCCACGTGCCATATCTGCTCCGCCTAAACGTCCAGAAACTGCTGTTTTAATACCTTTTGCTCCAAATTTCATTGTTCTTCCCATAGCTTGTTTCATCGCTCTACGGAATGTTACACGGTTTTCTAATTGTTGTGCAATATTCTCTGCTACAAGCTGTGCATCTAATTCTGGTCTTTTGATTTCTTCAATATTAATTGCTACTTTATGTTTTGTCAATTTTTGTACTTGACCTTTTAATTCTTCTATCGCTTGGCCATTTCTACCAATTACTATACCTGGTTTTGCTGTGAAAACAGTGATTTTCATTCTCTCTGCTGTTCTTTCAATAGCAATTTTTGAAATGCCTGATGAATACAATCTCTTTTTAATGAATTTTCTAATTTTAACATCTTCTACTAAGTAGTTTGCAAACTCTTTTTCAGCATACCACTTTGTATCCCAGTCTTTTATAATTCCAACTCTTAATCCATGTGGATTTACTTTCTGTCCCATCATTAACCTCCTTATCTCTCATTGAGGATTATGGATATATGACTTGATCTTTTTAATATTCTATATGCTCTACCTTGTGCTCTTGGACGAATTCTTTTCATTGTTGGTCCTTGGTTTGCACTTACTTCTTCAACATATAATTTGCTAATATCCATACCTAAATTATTTTCTGCATTGGCTACTGCTGATTTCAATACTTTCGCAATAATCTCCGCCGCATATCTTGGTGAATATTGCAATAAAGCCGCTGCTGTGGCAACATCTTTGCCTTTAATCTGGTCTAATACAATTTTCGCTTTTGTGGCTGGAATGCCAACATACTTAGCAGATGCGTGTGGTCTTTTTTCTCTATTATCCAAATTTCTCTGTTTTTTAATTTGGCTTCTATGTCCCTTTGCCATGAACGAAACCTCCTTCCACTATCTATAAATTAACGAACTTTTGATTTCTTTTCTGCGTCTTTTCCGTGTCCTCTGTATGTTCTTGTCAACGCAAATTCTCCTAATTTATGGCCTACCATATCCTCTGTAATGTACACTGGTACGTGTTTTCTTCCATCGTGTACTGCTATAGTATGTCCAATCATATCTGGAAATATTGTGGAACGACGAGACCATGTTTTTATAACACTTTTTTCTCCAGAAGCATTCATTGCATCAATTTTCTTTAAAAGATGCTCATCAGCAAATGGTCCCTTTTTCAATGATCTACTCATTACTTTTTATCCTCCTTTGCGATATTAAGCACATTCATGTGCCAAGTTATCAGCCGTTTCTACGACGTACAATATATTTATTGGAAGCTTTATGTTTTTTACGAGTTTTATAACCCATTGCTGGTTTGCCCCATGGTGTCATTGGTGATGGACGACCGATAGGTGCTCTACCTTCACCACCGCCGTGAGGGTGGTCATTAGGGTTCATAACAGAACCACGCACTGTTGGTCTAATACCCATATGACGTTTTCTTCCGGCTTTACCAATATGGATTAATTCATGGTCTATATTTCCTACTTGACCGATTGTCGCTCTACAATCTAATGGCAACATTCTCATTTCTCCAGATGGTAATTTCACTGTAGCATATTTGCCTTCTTTTGCCATAAGCTGTGCTACATTTCCTGCAGAACGAACAAGCTGTCCACCTTTTCCTGGTTTCATTTCAATATTATGAATGTTTGCACCAATTGGAATTGCTCTCATTGGTAATGTATTTCCTACTCTTACCTCAGCCTCAACACCACTCATTACAGTGTCGCCTACTTTTAATCCTACTGGAGCAAGTATATAGGATTTTGCACCATCAGCATATACAATTAAAGCAATATTTGCTGTTCTATTTGGGTCATATTCAATCGCTACTACTTTTGCTGGAATGTTGTCTTTATTTCTTTTAAAGTCAACCATTCTATATTTTATTTTTGCACCGCCGCCTTTATGGCGTACTGTGATTTTACCCTGGTTATTTCTACCTGAATTTTTTTTGATATGAACTACCAAAGATTTTTCAGGAGTTGATTTTGTAATTTCATCAAATGCGGACACTGTCATGTGTCTTCTGGACGGTGTATATGGTTTATATCTTTTAATAGCCACCTTTTCCACTCCTTTCAGTGTGTTATCACCTTTTTGTGTATCTTTTCTCTACTATCTATTACATTCCTTGGAAAATTTCAATATCTTTACTATCTGCTGTTAATTTTACAATGGCTTTTTTCTTTTTTGCTGTTTTACCCCATATCATGCCACGTCTTTTTGGTTTGCCATCATAGTTCATTGTATTAACAGAAGCTACTTTTGCACCATCAAACATTTTTTCTACTGCTTCTTTAATTTGTGCTTTTGTTGCGTCTGGGTGTACCAAGAAAGTGTATTTTTTTTCATCAAGTATTGACATACTTTTTTCTGTAATGACTGGTTTTTTGATAATGTCATAATATTTTAAATCTGCCATTATGCGTACACCTCCTCAATTTTTGCTACTGCTCCTTTTGTTACTACCAATGTATTGTATTTTAATAAGTCATACACATTAATTGTATTTACAGATGCTGTTTTTACATTTGGTATATTTCTTGCAGAAAGCATTACATTTGTATTAGAACCTTCCATTACTATCAATGCTTTCTCACATTTTATATTATTCAAAACTTTTACCATTTCTTTTGTTTTGATTTCATTTAATGTTAATTCATCTAACACTATGATTTTATTTTCTGCTACCTTTGTAGAAAGTACTGACTGCAATGCAAGTCTTTTTACTTTCTTATTTAATTTAAAAGAATAATTTCTTGGCTTTGGAGCAAATACAACGCCACCGCCTGTCCATTGTGGGGAACGTGTAGAACCTTGTCTTGCTCTACCTGTGCCTTTTTGTCTCCAAGGTTTTCTTCCGCCGCCTCTTACTTCAGCACGAGTTTTTGCACTCTGTGTACCTTGTCTTTGATTTGCAAGATACTGCACTACCGCCAAGTGCATTACATGTTCATTTGCTTCTATTCCGAAAATAGCGTCATTCAGCTCAATACTGCCTACATTTTCGCCATTCATGTTTACTACTGCAACATTTGCCATTGTTTGTTCCTCCTTTCGTAAAGTAAATTAAGCCTTTACGCTGTCTTTAATTACAAGTACTGCTCCCTTTGGTCCTGGAACTGCACCTTTTACCAAAAGCATATTTTTTTCAGCGTCTGCACGAACAACTTCTACATTTTGTACTGTTACATTTACACTACCCATATGTCCAGGCATTTTTTTGTTCTTTTTAACTCTACCTGGTGTTGTACCAGAACTCATAGAACCTACTACTCTATGTGATTTAGAACCATGTCCCATAGGGCCTCTTTGTGCATTATATCTTTTTATTGTACTTTGGAAGCCTTTACCTTTTGAAACACCACTGACATCTACTTTATCACCTGCTGCAAATACATCAGCTTTAATTTCAGCTCCTACTTCATATGCACTAATATCTTCTAATCTAAATTCTTTCAAATATTTTTTTGCTGTTACACCAGCTTTATCAAAATGACCTTTTACAGGTTTTGTTACGTGTTTTGCTTTTGCATCTACAAATCCAACCTGTATCGCTTCATATCCATCATTTTCTGTTGTTTTTTTCTGTACTACTGTACATGGGCCTGCTTCCAATACTGTTACTGGAATTAAAGCACCGTTTTCTGTGAAAATTTGTGTCATTCCCACTTTTTTCGCAATAATTGCTTTTTTCATTTCTTTCGCACCTCCTGATATTCTACAGCGGATTATTCTCTCTTTTCATATATAAAGAAAAAACAATCATACTAGCTTTATTTTGTATTACTTACAAAATATTTTTGAGAAAATGCTTTTTTCCTCAAAGGACTTGCTTGAAAGCCCTTTTTGTTTTTTTCATTTCTTCATTATATCAACTTTTTTTGACTTTTATTTCATCACTTTTAACACAATATCAACACCTGCTGGCAAATCTAATCTGCTCAAAGCATCTGCTGTTTTTGGGCTTGGTGATATAATATCAATCAGTCTTTTATGTGTTCTCATTTCGAACTGCTCTCTAGAGTCTTTATATTTGTGTACTGCTCTTAATATTGTTACAACTTCTTTTTTTGTTGGAAGTGGAATAGGTCCACTTACCTGAGCACCTGTTTTCTTTGCAGTCTCTATAATTTGAGCTGCGGACTGGTCGATCAATTTATGATCGTACGCTTTTAGACTGATTCTGATTTTTGGGTTAGCCATAAAAAAAGTCCCCTCCTTTTCGCACTATTGAACTTCAGCACGACAAGCGGTGACTGCACACACATTCGGACGTATCTCGCAACGTAAAGATACACAGAACTATTCCCTTTTTTTGAGAATGTCTTTTCCTATATTCAGTACAGTGACCATGTCGCCCGGTTTCTTGAACTGGACATCGCTCCTCAGAAAAACCTGCACACAACTCATTTTGTATGCCGCAACCTTCTGTATCATCGCTCGTATGTCACAACGTAATTCAGTATACATTAAAATTCATTTGTTTGCAAGTATTTTTTTTGACTTTGTTACAAAAATATTGTAATAATTTTCACAATAATATTGTGTTATTTTTGAGCAATTCATACAAATGCACTTTTTTCTCTTTTCATTTTACATAAAAAGTCTTTCCCATTTTAAAGCAATTTATTCAACATTTATGCCCATTCTTTCATGGTGCACTGTTATTAAAACAATAAACAGCACTTCAAATTTCTGTTCTCTTAAAAAACACCACATTTTTTCAAATTTTTCATCTGTCATGCGTTCTGCCCCAACGCCACATATTAAAAAAAATTCTTCTGGGTGGGTTAATATCCAATGTACTACCCTCGTCATTTTCTTTTTTCTATTTTTTTTCTTTTTTATTTTCATTTTCATTTTCTATCTTCTCCCTTAATTATATTGATTTTTTATCAAACCAAATTATAATATTAAAATGACATAAAAAGTTTCGCTATAACGAAATATTTAAAAAAATTTTATAAATTTCTCTACCTATTATTAAGGCATTAAAAAAGGGAGCGGCGAAACCGTTCCCTTTTATTTATAAAATTTTTTGTGGACTCTATCCACATCTGCAAACTTTTTTGACAAGCTGAGCATATTTTTTTCAAAAATAGATGCTTTACAAAATATATTTTTTGTGTTATGATTGCAATATAAAAGAGCAGTCACCACAAAGTGGCTTGCCCTACACTCTATTGATAGAAAAACTACCCGAGCTTGCTAGGGCTATGATGGGTAGTTTTTTTATGCTAAAAACTGACTCTTACTTTTTTAAGTAAGAGAGCAATTTCTATTACTACCAAACAAAAAGTAAGAAATAAATAAAGTTCTTCAAATGTTGTCATAATATCGCCCCCTTTCTTTATAGAGAGAGGGCTTAAAATACCCGTCATGACTACTCTTAATTACTATAGCATATTTTTTACCATATTTCAACAAAATAACTTATATTATTTATGCTTCTCTAAATATTCCCTTGCTGCTTTTTCTGCCTGTGCTACTCCTATATGATATGTTCTTGCTGTTCTCTCATCACATTCTCTTAGCACACTTTCAAAATATTTTTTCAGCATTTCCTCACCACTTTGTTCACCTTCTTTTGTTACAATTTTATTTACATCTATTTTCGCTATTTCTGGTACAATATCTAATGAACAAGCATATATAAAATGATTAATATCTGTTCTGGTATACTGTTTCATATGTTCCAAATTATATCTTACTACATATGCTTGTGGTCTTACCGCACTTAACGCTGTCAAAAACACAAACACCACTACAAACAAATATTGATATAATTTTTTCTCTTTATGAAATATACTATATACTACTCCTGCCATGCTCACCGCAAGCATTACTAAAAACCAAAGTACATACATTCTCATCACTGTCATATGATATGCCTTTACATACAACATCATTCTATAAAATGAAGATGCCATCATAACAAAATTACATATAGAAATTACTATTAATATACTATTTAATATTTTATTTTTTCTAAATTTCCAGTTACATATAATTACCATCAAAAAGTTTATCAAACTTACAAAAAGCAATTCAAAAAATCCTCTTCTAGCATAACTAGCATATGTAAACTCTTCTGGTAACTTTCCCTTTCCTATAAATAAATACCATATTTGTATACTACAGAAAAGCACATACACCACAAGCAACACACTCGTAAACGTGATAGCAATAATAGGCTCTGCCTGTTTACTTTCTTTTGTTTTTTGTGAGGCTTCTTTTCTTGCTAATCCTGACACAAAACAATAAAACAACCAATACCCTAGCATAAATAAAAATGTTACTGCTATGACATTTTGAGGTAAAAACAAATTTCCTACCAATTTAATTATCATATTTGCAAAAACACCATCAGCTGACATAAGCATTGCTACAATGAAAAATGTCAAAGGTAATGCAATACCCAATCCTAATATAACATATGACCATTTTTGATTTTTCTGTTCCTTTTTTTTCATCTGTTCAATAAAATTTTCTATAGGCTCGAACAAACTTGCTATACTACCAAAAAGCAATAAAAATAAATTATAAATATACGTTTTTAAACTCCACAATTTATCTTCATAAAATTGATGAAGCATCATCATAAAAAACAAAAGCAATATCATTTTTTTATGCCAAAAATGTAAAAAGCTTTGGTCTGTCCACAACATAAGCACATTCATTATTATTATCATAACAACATAATAAACAGTATCTTTTTTCATTTCTACTTTCCATTGTTTTAATACTGCAAAACAACAGCCTATTTGTCCTAATGATGCTATAAAAACGCCTATACCTGTACGAATTTTATATGTTCCTATTACGTAAAAAAAAGCAAAGCACATACTTATTAGCACAAAATTCCAAAATTTTTGCTTTATCTCTTGTTGGTATTCTGTTTGTTTTGGTTTTTTTATCTCTTGTTGTTGTATTTCCTGCTTGTCTTTTTCTAATATTTTTTGTACTTCTTTTTTTTCATTTTCTGTTTGTTGTTTTTGTTGTTCTATTTCTTTTTTTTCTTCTTCTGACATTTTTCACTCCTCCTTTACAAATTCTAATATATCTCCTGGTTGACAATTTAATGCTTTACAGATACTTTCTAATGTAGAAAAGCGTATTGCTTTTGCTTTATTATTTTTTAATATAGATAAATTTGCCATAGTGATATCTACCTCTTTCGCTAACTCTGTCAGTCCCATTTTTCTCTGTGCCATAACCACATCTAAATTTACACGGATACCCATATTTTTCCTCCTATATGGTCAAATCATTTTCTTGTTTATAATTTACAGCTTGCTGAAATACTTTTGATAATACAAAACTAAATAGTCCCGCTATAAAAAATATAATAATAATGACAACAGTAGAAGGTGTTATCGTATAAAACAGTCTTATTGTTGTTGCTATAGAGGTAACAATACTATAATATCCCATTTTTTTCAGACTAGTTACATTCTGTTGTATAAAACAGTCTTGTGCCAATACCGTCTGAAACATTTTTCTTAATTCTCCTATTATCATTACTGCAAATGCTCCTGCTATAAAAAATAATATACACATTGCTATAAAATGTGTTTGAAAAACAGTATACCATTTTCCCATATATTTGAATGCAACAGGAATACCAGCACATACTACACAACCGCCATAATACATTAAATCCAACAACCATTTTACACATTGTTCCAATTTCATTTATTCTTCCTCCTATCTAACAATACTATAGCACAATGTTTTTTGTTTTTCAATATTTTTTTATTGTTTTTCAATAAATATTTTTCTCTTATCAATAAATATTGTTCTTTGTTGTAAAATACAGTAAAATGTGCTAGTATAATACCACTAATAATTAAAGGTGGAAAATACTATGAATAAAAAAACAGTCGTTGTAGGAATGTCTGGAGGCGTAGACAGTTCCGTTGCAGCATATTTATTAAAACAGCAAGGTTATAATGTAATAGGTGTTACTATGCAAGCATTGCCAAAAGAAATTGAAAAACATAAACAAAATACTTCTGCTGAAGAAGACGCTTGGGAAATTGCTCATCAATTAAATATTCCTTATTTTGCTATAGATTTTAGAAAAGAATTTCAAAAAAATGTAATTGATTATTTTATTTCGGAATACCAGCAAGGACATACCCCCAACCCTTGTACCATATGCAACCGTTGTGTAAAATGGGAGGCTCTTTTACAATTTAAAAATCAAATTGGTGCTGATTTCATTGCTACAGGGCATTATGCTCAAATTGTAAATCATCCTCAAACACAACGATATACTTTAAAAACTTCTGTTACAGATAAAAAAGACCAAACATATGCCCTTTATAATTTAACGCAGCAACAATTACAATATACTTTAATGCCTATAGGGGCATATCATAAAGAAGACATCAGAAAAATAGCAGAACAAATTAATGTTAAAATTTCTCAAAAAGCTGACAGTCAAGAAATTTGTTTTATACCAGATGATGATTACAGCAATTTTATACAAACACAGACAAATACAACATATCCTTCTGGCAATTTTGTGGATTTAGAGGGAAATATATTAGCAAAACATAAAGGAATTATTCATTATACAGTAGGACAAAGAAAAGGGCTTGGTGTTGCTTTTGGCAAACCTATGTATGTTTATGCCATTGATGCAGAAAAAAATGAAGTAATACTTTGTGAAAATGATGCTTTATTTCAAAAAACGCTTTATGCTAATAAACTAAATTTTATGGGAATAGAAAAAATAGAAAATGGTATGCGTTTACAGGCAAAAATACGTTATCATCATAATAAATCTTGGTGTACTGTTTATATGAAAAATCAAAAAGAATTAGAATGTATATTTGATGAACCCCAGCGTGCTATTACACCTGGACAGGCAGTAGTATTTTATGATGGAGAATATGTTGCTTGTGGTGGTACAATTATTTGTTCAAAATAATTTTTTAAATAATATATAAGGAGGAAATAAAATGATTTATTCAGATTATCATATGCACACAAATTTTTCTTCTGACAGTGATACTGCTATGGAAGATATGATAAAAAAAGCGATTGTATTAGGATTAAAAGAAATTGCCATCACAGACCATTTAGATTATCAATATCCTGACCCAGAATTTCCTTTTTTACTTGACTATGACGCTTATACTGCAAAAATACAAAAAATGCAGCAAAAATATAGCGATAAAATTATCATTCGTAAAGGTGTGGAATTTGGTTTACAATGTCATGTCAAAAAAGAAACAGATGATTTTTATAATAATGGTACATTTGATTTTATAATAGGTTCTACTCATTGTGTAAAGGGTTTAGAGCTTTACGGTAATTCTTTTTACAAAGGAAAAACACAGCATGATGCCTATTTAGAATATTTTGAAGACTTATATAATAATGTAAAAATTTATGACTGTTTTAATGTATATGGTCATATGGATTATGTTAATCGCTATGGCAATTATGATAATAGAAATTTGAATTATAATGCGTTTAAAGAAATTATTGATGAAATATTAGCACTTTTAATCAGAAAAGACAAAGGTATAGAGCTTAATACTTCTGGTATTAAATATGGTTTAGGCTACATACACCCTAAAATTGAAATTATAAAACGTTATAGACAATTAGGAGGAGAAATTATTACAATAGGTTCTGATGCTCATTCCCCAGAATATATAGCTTCTCACTTTAAAGATGCTTATGAATTGTTAAAAAGTGCAGGATTTAAAGCATTTACTCTTTTTGAAAAACAACAACCTCGTTTTATAGATATTCCTTTATAAAATACAACAGTATTACAAAAATAAAATATACAAAAAATATTTTAATTATAAAATAAAATGGTATACTATAAATGAATTAAAAAAGAAAGGGGAGAGATATTACATGACACAGCAAGAAAAAACAGAAATTGTTTATGAATTAAAACAAGCTATGAAAGAGCAAATACAATTTAGCATGAAAGAAATACTTGATGTTGTAAAAGACAGTTATACTATTTTAAATGATAAAATAGATACTGTCAAAAATGATTTACAAGAAGTAAAAGCTGAGTTACAAGAGGTAAAAACTAGAATAACTAATGTTGAAGACAGATTAACCAATGTCGAAGATAGATTGACCAATGTCGAAGATAGATTGACTAATGTCGAAGATAGATTGACTAATGTCGAAACCAAAATTGATATTATGTCTGAAGATATTACATCTATAAAACTGAAAAGCGAAACATTTGATACTGCTATTATATCACATACTTATGATATAAATCGCTTAAAAAAAGTAAACTCCCTCTAAATATATAGAAGAAGTTTACTTTCATCAATCTCTACACAAAACATTAATACATAAGCAATAATACAATATTTTATAAAAGTACTTGTTTTTACAGGTACTTTTTTTTATTCCCATTTCCAGCTTACAGGATATTTATTTTTTAATCTTCCTTTTTGTACTTTTGCCCAACCTAATGTATAACCATCTACACAAATAATACACCAGCCTTCTTTTTGTTGTTCTATCGAAATACTTTCCCCTTTTAAATATCTTATAGCATCATTTTGTTTTATATCAAAATCAATATAATTATTCACATCATTTTTATTTAGTGCAAGTGCAAAAGCATGAGAAGGTTCAAATCGATTTTTTTTGAATGTTCCTAGTTGTAAACCACTTCTTAATACTCTAAGTCCTTTTAACATTGGTACATTTTCAGGAATATAGCACAAATCATCACCATATATTTTATAAATTCCTTTTGTTTTTTGCCAATTTGGTTTTAACACTTGTTTTTCAAATTCCCAAAAAAAAGACATTCTTTTATCAATTTGTTCTTTTTCTGTTTCAAAAATAGTATTTGCACATTCTTCTTGTTTTTGAAGCAATGCTAAAAAATGTCCTTCTCCTTTTATTTTATGAGGAAATAATCTTACACAACCTTCTATCATTCCTTTTTGAAATCCCCATTTTGCTTCTATAGGTACAATTTTAAATTCCTTATGATATTGCAAAAATTCTGTTATAATATGCTCATTTTCTTCTGGAGAAAATGTACAAGTAGAATATAACATCATACCACCTGCTTTTAGCATGATAGCACAATATTGTAATATTTCTTTTTGTTGTTGCATACAATGTGCTATTAAATTACTGTTCCATTTTTTTATCATATCACTATCTTTGCGAAACATACCCTCTCCAGAACATGGTGCATCAATTAATATTTTATCAAAATATTGTTCAAAATGTTTTGAAAGTTTTTGAGGTGTTTCACTCATTACAATACTATTTGTGATACCAAAACATTCTATATTTTTTAAAAGTGCTTTTGTTCTACTTGCACTAATGTCATTACATACTAATACACCTGTTTGTTTTAATTTTGTTCCCAACTGTGTACTTTTTCCTCCTGGTGCAGCACAAATGTCAAGTACACATTCTCCTTCATTTACAGGCAATATAGCAGCTGCTGACATAGCACTCGGTTCTTGTATGTAATATAAGCCTGCAGCATAATAAAGATGTTTTGCTGGACGCACTTTTTCACTACAATAATATCCTTCATTACACCATGCTACTTCTTCTGTTTCAAAAAGCTTTTTATTTAAAAATTGCTCTTTATTCCATTTTAATGTATTGATACGTATTCCTGTATATTTTTTTTGTTCAAAACAATTCAAATATTGTTGAAATTCTTTTTCACCTAAAAGCCTTTTCATATTTTCAATATACTGTTCTGGCAAATTCATAACAAAACCACCTATTTTTTTGTTTTAGTAAATATATTTATCATACAAAAAATACAATATTATTACAATACTTTTTTCTTTACAAAACTTCTTTTTTTCGTTACCATGATAAAAATACCATTTTTGAAAGGAGTTAAATTATGGCAAAACAAAACTGGAAAGCAGGCACAGTACTTTATCCTGTACCTGTTGTAATGGTTTCTTGCGGAAATATGGAAGGAGAAAAAAATATTGTTACAGTTGCTTGGACAGGCACAATAAACAGTGACCCTCCTATGACATATATTTCATTACGTCATTGTCGTCATTCTTATGATATTATAAAGCAATCTAAAGAATTTGTTATCAATTTAGTTACAAAAAAACTTGCTTATGCTTGTGACTATTGTGGTGTTAAAAGCGGAAAAGACATCGACAAATTTAATGAAATGAATTTAACTGCTGTAAAAGGTGCAAAAGTTTCCTCCCCTATTATATATGAAAGTCCTATTAATATAGAATGTTCTGTAAAAGACATTATACCACTTGGTACACACGATATGTTTTTAGCAGAAGTTGTTAATGTTTCTGTAAGTGAGGAATATTTAGACCAGAGCGGAAAATTTCATTTTAACAAAACAAATCCTATTTGTTATTCTCATGGCTGTTATTATACGCTAGGAGAAAAATTAGGTAGTTTTGGCTATTCTGTCAAAAAGAAAAAATCAAAAAAAGAAAAACATAAAAAATAATAAGGAGGATTTCAATGATAGAAAGAATGACACCCTTATAAGTATGGAGCAAATACACTATTATGTAAATCTAAAGCCCATACTGGTGAAGGGATATGAATGAAACACAAAAACAGATTTTACACTGGGAAAAACAACAGCATAAAAAAATTCTTAAAAAAATGTATGTCAAAAAACAACACAGAGGAAATCCCAGAATAAAAGCATTTCAAGATTTTAGACATCATCGTTTAACAGGGCACTGGTTTAAAAAAGAAACAAAGTACATTCGTAATATGACAAACAGAAAATTTCGCAGAATGTTAAAACAAAATTTATATCATCAAGCATATTACAGACCTAGAAACAGAGATTATCGCACTTATGGCTGGCTTACTTGGTGACACAAAAAAGGCTACTGTATTATTACAGCAGCCTTTTTTACATATATTATTTTAATTTTAACCAATTTGCAATAACAATTTTTTGTACTTCTGAAGTACCTTCATAAATTTCAGTAATTTTTGCATCTCTCATCATTCTTTCAATAGGATATTCTCTTGTATATCCATATCCGCCGAATAATTGTAAGCATCTTCTTGTTACATCACTTGCAGTACTTCCTGCCAAATATTTTGCCATAGAGGACAGATGACTATAAGGTCTATGAGCATCTTTTTCACAAGCTGCTTCATATACTAACAATTTTACAGCTTCTACTTTTGCTGCCATATCTGCTAATTCAAATTGTGTATTTTGGAATTGACCTATTTTTTTGCCAAATTGCTTTCTTTCCATAACATATTTAATACACTCGTCAATAGCACCTTCACTAATTCCTAATGCTTGAGAAGCGATACCAATACGTCCAGCATCTAATGTTTGCATAGCAACTTTAAAGCCTTGCCCTTCTTTTCCTAATATATTCTCTTTTGGTATACGACAGTTTTCAAACACTAATTCGCAAGTTGCAGAACCTCTGATACCCATTTTTCTCTCTTTTTTACCAAATGAAAAACCAGGTGTACCTTTTTCTACAATAAATGCAGAAATGCCTCTTGTGCCTTTTGAAATATCTGTCATAGCAATAACAACATAAGTATCTGCATATTCTCCATTTGTAATAAATATTTTTGTGCCATTAAGTACATATTCATCACCATCTAATACGGCCTTTGTCTGCTGCATAGAAGCATCTGTTCCTGCACTAGGCTCTGTTAAACCAAAAGCACCTAATTTTTCGCCTTTTGCCAATGGTACTAAATATTTTTGTTTTTGTTCTTCTGTACCAAATTGGAATATTGGCTGACAGCACAATGAAGTATGAGCAGAAACAATAACTGCTGTAGTAGCACATACTTTTCCTAATTCTTCTACTGCCATAGAATATGCTAAATTATCTGCTCCAGAACCACCATATTCTTTTGGAAATGGAATACCCATAAATCCATATCTCGCCAATTTTTTTACAGTTTCCACAGGGAAACGTTCTTGCTCATCTAATTCTTCTGCTAAAGGTTTTACTTCTTCTTCTGCAAATTTTCTGTACAAATCTCTCAATAACAAATGTTTTTTTGATAAACTAAATTCCATAAAACTGTCCTCCTTCGACAAACAAATAAATATTTGCAATATTTTTGCAAAAGTATCAAATAATAAAATGACATTTTATATTACTATGATACAAAAAAAATCGCCTTTTTTGCCAATCTATTCACATTATACATGATTTACACAAAAATTTCTATAGTGTTTTGAAAAAAATGCAATAAAATTTATACCAACTTCTACATAATTTATAAAATATCTTCTAATTATTTTAAAATATTTTATACTTTTTTGTTAACATATATTATATTTCTTTTTTTTCAATTCTTCTGTAAAAAGTGGTCTATATATTAGTTTTGTGCCTATTCTAACACTTTCAAACAATGTAATACAATCTACTAAAAAATTTTTTTGTTCTACAAGCACGGACTTTTGCATTTGTGCAAAAGAATGGTATGTCACCGCCTGTCTTGCTAGTGTAATATGTGGACTTAATTTTTTCTTTTCTCTTGCAAATCCCTGCTTTGATAAACTTCTTTGTAATCCCTCAAACAAATGTAAAAGTGCAGCACTTTTTTCTACTCCTGCCCATACTACGCCTGTTTCTCCTCTTTCAAATACACCTAACTGCTTTAATGTTAATGTAAATGATTTATTTCGTATTGCTGTTTCATATATTGCTTGTTTCAAATCTTCTATTTCTTCTGTTCTTGTTTCTCCTATAAAATGTAATGTCATATGAAAATTGTCTTTTTCTGTAAAATTACCTTTTTTACACATTTGACGACATTGTTGTTGTATTTCAAACAATGTTTGTTTTACATCTTCATTCATAGCAATTCCTATAAATGTCCTCATTCTATCACACTCCTTATTGAAAAAAGGCTTATAGCTATGCTAAAAGCCTTTTTTTATCATAATATAAATTTATTTTGCTACTACTTTTAATGCTGTTTCCACTACATTCTCTACAGTAAAACCAAATTCTTTAAATAGCGTACCTGCAGGAGCAGATGCACCAAAAGTATCTATTGTAACAGTTGCCCCATCTAATCCTACATATTTATGCCAACCAAATGAAGAGGCTGCTTCTACTGCTACTCTATTCCTTACTGCATTTGGCAATACACTTTCTTTATACTCTTGTGATTGTTTTTCAAACAACTCAAAACTTGGCATACTAATTACTCTTGCTTTTATACCTTTTTCTGCCAATACATCATATGCCTTATATATCAGTTCTACTTCTGAGCCACTCGCCATAAGTAATACATCTGGCGTTCCTTGACAATCTCTTAGTACATAAGCACCTTTTAATGCTTCTTTTCCTGTACCTTCAAGCAATGGTAAATTTTGTCTTGTTAATACCAATGCTGTAGGAGTTGTTTCAGTCATCAATGCTGCTAACCAACCTGCTGCGGTTTCTCTTGTGTCGCAAGGACGGAATACAATATGATTAGGCATACTTCTCAGTGCTGCCAAATGTTCTACTGGTTGATGTGTAGGGCCATCTTCCCCTACGCCTATACTATCATGTGTCATAATGCTAATAACTGGTAATTCCATCAATGAAGACATTCTCAGACCAGATTTCATATAATCACTAAATACAAAAAATCCAGCAATATAAGGTCTTAATCCACCATGTGCCGCCATACCATTTGCCATTGCTGTCATAGCAAATTCTCTAATACCAAAGTGAATATTACTTCCTTCTGGTGTTTGTGCAGAATAATATTGTCTATCTTTCATAACAGATTTATTAGAAGGTGCTAAATCCGCAGAGCCACCTATTAAATTTGGTATTACTTTTGATAATTTTTGAAGTACTTTTTCAGAAGATGCTCTTGTAGCAATATCTCCTTCATATGTCCAATAATCGTCATCATTTAATAAATCTACTGGCAATTTATTACTATGCCAAATTTCCCATTCTTTTGCTAACTCTGGATTTACTTTTTTATATTGTTCAAAAAGTGTATTCCATTGTTGTTCTTTTTTTGCTCCTTCTAACTGTAACGCTTTCATATGCTCTACTACTTGTTGTGGTACAGCAAAATTTTCTGTTTCTGTCCAATCTGCATTTTGTTTTGCTGCTTTGATTTCTTCTTCTCCTAAAGGTTCTCCATGTGCAGAGGCTTTTCCTTGTTTATTTGGTGCACCATAGCCAATAATAGTATCTATTTTAATAATAGAAGGTTTTGATTTTTCTCTTTTTGCAAATTCTATTGCTTTAGCAATGGTATCTATATCTGTACCATCACATACTTCTTGTGTATGCCAGCCATATGCTTCAAAACGTTTTAATACATCTTCTGTGAAAGCAATATCTGTACTACCTTCTATTGTAATGTTATTAGAGTCGTAAAGCAATATCAGCTTTCCTAATCCCATTGTTGCTGCTAAAGAAGCCGCTTCTGCAGAAACGCCTTCCATCAAACAACCATCTCCACACATAACAAATGTATAATGGTCTACTATTTTATGTTCTTCTGTATTAAATTTTGCTGCTAAGTGTTTTTCAGCTAATGCAAAACCGACTGCATTTGCAATACCTTGTCCTAAAGGCCCTGTTGTAATTTCAACACCTTTTGTCCATTTATATTCTGGGTGTCCTGGTGTAAAAGAACCTTTTTGACGGAATTGTTTTAAATCTTCTATTGTTAAGCCATAGCCAAACAAATGCAGTAAAGAATACAACATAGCTGAACCATGTCCTGCAGACAAAACAAATCTATCTCTATCTGCCCAATCTGGATTAGCTGGATTATGTTTCATTTCTTTTGCCCAAAGTGCATATGCTGCTGGTGCTGCTCCTAATGGTAATCCAGGGTGACCACTATTTGCTTTTTGTATTGCATCTGCAGAAAGAAAACGAATGGTATTTATAGATAATTGTTCTATTTGTTCCATAAAATGATTTCACTCCTATATTTTATTTTTTACGACTTATTTTTTAGGCACTGTTTCCCAATCTTTCAAAAATCTTTCAATACCAATATCTGTTAATGGGTGTTTTGCCATCTGTACAATAACATTATAAGGAATAGTCGCAATATGACAGCCTAATCTTGCGGCATTGATAACATGAAGAGGATTTCTTATACTTGCAGCAATAATTTCAGTAGGTATATCATGTACAGCAAATATGTCTACTATTTCCTCAATTAAATTCATGCCTTCTGTTCCAATATCATCTACTCTACCAAGAAAAGGACTAACATAAGTTGCACCTGCTCTCGCAGCTAAAAGTGCTTGTGTTGCAGAGAATATTAATGTTACATTTGTTTTAATACCTTCTGCTGTTAATATTTTTACTGCTTTAAGACCTTCTAATGTCATAGGAATTTTAATAACAATATTTTTATGTATTTTTACTAACTCTCGTGCTTCTTTTACCATGCCTTCATGCTCTAAGCTTATCACTTCTGCACTAATAGGTCCATCTACTATTGTTGTAATCTCTTTTACTACTTCTACAAAATCTCTACCTTCTTTTGCTATCAGAGAAGGATTTGTTGTAACACCACAAATTACACCCAAATCATTTGCCTCTCTAATATGTTCTACATTTGCAGTATCAATAAAAATTTTCATAGTGTCTCGTCCTTTCTTTCTCTCTATAATACTATAATTATTTGCTACTGTTCATTTTATAACAAATCAATTATAAAATCAATGTTAAAAGCAATAATATTTGTAAAAAACAATCTATTCAAACTATAAACATAGTGTAATATTATGCACAAAACAAACAAAAAAAGGATATGATTTTTATATCATATCCCTTTTGCTTTTATAGATTTTCATGTAATTGTTCTATATCTTCTACTGGTTTTTCTAGTCCTTCTATAATAATATTATTTTTTTGTGCATAATCCCACAATGCTGCATGAAGTGCTTCTTCTGCCAAACAGGAACAATGTACTTTTACTGGTGGTAAGCCATCTAATGCTTCCATTACTGTTTTATTAGTAATTTCTAGTGCTTGTTGTATATTTTTACCTTTTATCAATTCCGTTGCCATAGAACTGGTTGCAATGGCTGCACCACAGCCAAACGTTTTGAATTTTGCATCTTTTATCACATCATTTTCTACAGTAATATATACTTTCATAATATCTCCACATTTTGCATTTCCTACTGTACCTACACCACTAGCATTTTCAATTTCTCCCACATTTTTAGGGTTCATAAAATGCTCCATTACTTTATCGCTGTATTCCATCATTATTTTATTCCTCCGTATATTTATATTATTTTTTTTCTTTTAAAAATGCTTCATACAATGGTGACATATCTCTTAATTTTGATACAATAATAGGTAATTCTTTCAATACAGTATCTACTTCTTTTTCTGTATTATAATGTTCTAATGTCATACGCAAAGAACCATGTGCTTTTTCATGAGGTAATCCTATTGCTAAAAGCACATGAGAAGGGTCTAATGAGCCAGAAGTACAAGCAGAACCACTTGATGCTGCAATTCCTTTACTATCTAAAAGAAGCAGCATAGCCTCTCCTTCTATAAAATCAAACGATATGTTACAATTTCCTGGCAGTCTATCTGTTGGGTGTCCATTTAATTTACTATAAGGAATATTTTCTAATATGCCATTTATTAACTTGTTTCTCAAAAATACAAGTTTTTTTGTATTTTCTTCTATTTCTTCATTTGCTAATTCTATTGCTTTTCCTAGCCCTACAATACCTGCAATATTTTCTGTTCCTGCACGTCTTTTTTTCTCTTGCGCTCCTCCATGTATAAATGGTTCTATTACAACCCCTTTTTTAATATAAATAGCACCTATTCCTTTTGGTGCACACAGCTTATGTCCAGAAAGAGAAAGCAAATCAATATTCATTTCTTTTACATCAATTTTAACATGGCCTACTGCTTGCACAGCATCTGTATGAAAATAAATTCCTTTTTGTTTTGCAATTTCTCCAATTTGTTTAATAGGTTGTATCGTACCAATTTCATTATTAGCAAACATCACAGAAATCAATATTGTATCTTTACGTATTGCCTTTTTTAAATCTTCTAAATGAATTTTACCATATTCATCTACTGGTAAATAAGTAATTTCAAAACCTTTCTGCTGTAAATATTCACAAGTGTGTAATATTGCATGATGTTCTATTTGCGTTGTAATAATATGTTTTCCTTTTTTTTGCATTGCTTCTGCAATACCTTTTAATGCAAAATTATCACTTTCTGAACCTCCCGCTGTAAAATAAATTTCTTCTGTATCTGCATTTAATGCTTTTGCTACTTGTTGTCTTGCTTTTTCCAATGCTTTTTTACTTTCTCTTGCTATAGTATATACACTTGAGGCATTGCCATAATACTGCATAAAATAAGGCAATATTTCATCATATACCTCTTTTCTTACTGGTGTAGTTGCTGCATTGTCAAAATATATATTCGTTTTCATTCAAAATACACTCCTTTTTCAATTATTTTTAAAAGTGATATTGTGATGGTATAGTATTAAAAATATCATATTATTCCTATATGAATTACGGAATAATCGTATCACTTTTTTTTGGCTTTGTCAATGAATTTCTTTCTTATTTTTTTAACACAAATCAAAACAAATACCATTATTTTTTATTGAAAGTATTGTCAAAATATTACTTATTGCTATATAATATTACAATAAACTTCATGATTTGAATTAAAATAGCAAAAATTCCACAATAATCATGATATTGTATTCCCGTATAAAGTTTTTCAAAATATAATAGATGGTATTGGATAATTTGTTATGTGTAAATGTCCTTATTATAAACAACGCTACTAATTATATTATGCAGAAAAATACAAGAGGTGAGTCCTATGCAATTCAAAGACCGATTAAGAATGTTAAGAAAAGAAAAAAAAATGACACAGATGAGATTAGGCAATTTATTAAATTATGGTTATACTGCAATAGCAAATTATGAATCTGGAAGAAATAATCCTTGTATAGAAGATTTAAAAAAACTTGCAGCAATATTTAATGTTTCTATGGATTATTTATTGTGTGTTAATGATATTCGTCATCCTTATATAAAAGATGACACTTCCAACGAATTTAATGAAGTACGTCGTTTTTATGCAAAATTATCTCCTAAAAAAATAGACGAACTTCTTATGTTTATGGAATGGCTTGTAGCACGTCCTGAAGAAGAAGAAAATATAGAAAAAGGAAAAAAATCAAAAACTTCAAAAATAGAAAATACAGAAAGTATTTCAAAAGTACCAGAAATTAGTACTTCTGCTTATGAACAACCTTCTCCAAGACCTATTTTACAAGCAGCAGAAGATATTGTAACATATCAATTAGAAGATGAAAAAGAATAATATAAAAAAGACAGTGCTTTTTATAGTACTGTCTTTTTATTTATTATGTTATTTTTAATATGTTTGCTTGTTCTTTTAATTCTTTTGCAGCTTTCCATGTGGCTTCTGTCATTTTTGCACCACCAATCAGTCTTGCAATTTCATAAACAGATTTTTCACTATCAAGTGCTGTTACAGTAGTAATTGTTTTTTGTTGTTCTACATTTTTTTCAATTAAAAAATGATAATCCGCCATAGCTGCAATTTGGGGCAAATGCGTAATGCAAATGATTTGATGTGTTTTTGCTACAACAGCCATTTTTTCTGCTACTTTTTGTGCTGTTCTTCCACTCACACCTGTGTCAATTTCATCAAATATAAATGCTTCTATATTATCTGCTTTTGCTAAAACTGTTTTTAATGCAAGCATAACTCGTGACATTTCTCCCCCAGAAGCAATTTTTGAAAGTGGCTTTAATTCTTCTCCTGCATTTGCCGAAATTAAAAATTCAACTTTATCTTTTCCATTTTGTGATATTTCTTTTTTATTTTCTACCAAAATTACAAATTGGCACTGTTTCATTTCTAAATCCCAAAGCTGTTGCTCTATTTCTTTTTGTATTTGTTTCGCTTTTTTTATTCTAATATCACTGAGCTGTTGTGCTACTTGTTGTAATTGTTTTTCTATATGTTTTTTCTTTTGATTTAATTTTTGTGTCATTTCTTCGCTGTTTGACAAAAATTCCATTTCTTCTACTGCATTTTGATAAAATTGTAATATTTCCTGTTCGCTATTGCCATATTTCTTTTTTAAATGATATAGCAACTGTATTCTTTGTTCTATATTTTCTAGTTCTTCTGTTTGTTCTAGTGCATTATCATCATAATGTTTTAAATCTCTTATAGCATCGTCCATTTGTGCATATACAGAAGACAACGTTTCATAAATATTATTCATTTTTTCATCATACTCTGTCAAATCTGAAATATATTGCAATGCTTTAGAAAGCTGGTCAATAGCAGATTGTTCTGTTTCTGTACCATAATACAGCAGTTGTAAGCTATTTTCTGTCAAATTTTTTATTTTTTCTTTGTTTACCAATACATTTCTTATTTCTAATAATTCCTTTTCTTCTCCTACTGTAATATTAGCCTGACTAATTTCTTCTATTTGAAATTGAAGCAAATCCATTTTTCTAATTCTTTGCTGTTCGTCTTCTACTAATTTCGAAAGGCTTTTTTCAATTTCTTTATATTCTTTATAGTAAGTATCAAAAACTTCTTTTACTTTTTCTAATTCTTTTCCACAAAAACGGTCAAGTATTTGTATTTGTTTTGCTGTATTCAGCAATGATTGATGACTATGCTGACCATGTATATCTAAAAGTCCCTCCGCACATTCTTTCATCATTCCCACTGTTACAATACTGCCATTAATACGACATACTGTTTTACCTGACTGGTTCATTGTTCTAGTCAAAAGTATAGTACCATCTTGTTCTACTGCTATACCATTCTCATACAATTTTTGAAATACAGATTGCTCTTTTACGCGGAAAACTGCTTCTACAACAGCCATTTTTTCTCCTTTTCTCAAAAAATTACTGCTTGTCCTTTCTCCTAATGCAAAATTAAGAGAGTCAATTACCATAGACTTTCCAGCACCCGTTTCTCCAGAAATAATATTTAATCCTTTTTCAAAATCAATATTACTTTCTGTAATAAGAGCTACATTTTTAATATGCAAATGTTCTAACATTTTGTTCCTTCTCCTATCGCTTTTTATCGCTGAGAGTATTTATAATACTGCCTTTTATTACACAGTATGTATAATTCTATACAGTTTTTCCATAATTGTCGTTGCTTGTTGTTGTGTTTTAAAAAGACAAAATACTGTGTCATCTCCTGCTAATGTTCCTACAATATCATTTTCTTGCATACTATCCAGTGCTGCACCTACTGCATTTCCCATACCTGCAAGCGTTTTAATCACTAATGTATTTTGTGCATAATCCATTTTAATAACTGCCTCTTTAAATACTCTTACAGAACGTTCTGCTATTTCAGAATTTGTCCCCGAACTAACAGAATATTTTTGTTTCCCTTTTGCAGTAGCAATTTTTGTTAATCTCATTTCTCTAATATCCCTAGAAACAGTTGCCTGTGTTACTGTAAAACCAGCTTCCTGCAATCTTTTTGCTAATTCGTCTTGTGTTTCAATATCATAACTATCTATCAATTCCAAAATTTTAGTATGTCTAGCAACTTTCATAACATTAAGCCCTCCCTTATTTGCCTAGTTTTTCACGTAATACATCATAAAAACTTACTTGGTTCGTTTTCATAATTGTTGTAAAATATGGGGATTTTTTTACTTGTACTACATTTCTTCTTTTTAAAGACATAGAACATTGTCCATCTGTACTAACAATAAAATCTTCATTTGCTCTGCTAAATACTTCTACTGTAATTTTATCTTCTGCTGAAACAATAATTGGGCGACTTGTCAATGTATGAGGACAAATAGGTGTAATTGCAATAATTTCTGCATCTGTTTTTAATATAGGGCCTCCTGCAGAAAGATTATAAGCGGTTGAACCTGTTGGAGTACAAATAATAACACCATCAGCTCTTAATGTATCTACATATTCCATATTTACAAATATATTAAATTCTAATATTTTAGAAGAAAATCCTCTTGTAATACAAACATCATTTAATGCTAAAAGTCCTTCTATTCTTTTAGGTTCTGCAAAAATAGATGCCTCCAACATCATTCTTTTTTCAATATAACAATCTCCTTCTAATACTCTATCAATAGCACATTCTGCATAGTCTTTTTCTTCTGCTGTCAAAAAACCTAAATGACCTAAATTGATACCTAATATAGGTTTACCATATTTTGCACTACGACGTCCCACTCCCAAAAGTGTGCCATCTCCTCCTAATGATATTAAAAAATCTGCATTTTGATAGATTTGTTCTTCATCTTTTCCATATAGTTCTAAATTAGACATTTCTGCTATTTTTTTTGTAAGCATTGGTTCGCAATTTTTATAAAGCAAATAATTTACTAATCTTTTTGTTATAGCAAATTGCTTATCTTTTTCCAAATTAGGTAATATTGCGACTTTTTTCATATATCTTCCTCCCCTTGCAAGCATTTATGAGAGGCATTGACAACACTTTCTGCCAAAGTATATGCTTCCTCTTTTGTAATAATTGTTTTATTTTTTTGTAAATAAATTAAATATTCAATATTTCCTTCTGGCCCTTTTATAGGTGAAAAACTAATATTATGTATACCGACATTTTGTTCAGTTACATATTCTATAATATTGCATATCACTTCTTTATGCACATTTTTATCTCTTACAACACCCTTTTTCCCTACTTTTTCTCTGCCTGCTTCAAACTGTGGTTTTATCAAACAAACTAATTCTGCTTGTTGTTGTAATACTGCTAACACCGCTGGAAGCACTTTTGTTAATGATATGAATGACACATCTATAGAAGCAAAATCTGCTCTTTCTGAAATGTCACTTGGTGTAATATATCTTACGTTTGTTTTTTCCATACAAACAACTCTATCATCATTTCTCAATTTCCAATCAAATTGCCCATACCCTACATCTATAGCATACACCTTTTTTGCTCCATTTTGAAGCATACAATCTGTAAATCCTCCTGTAGACGCTCCTATATCTAAACAAACTGTATTTTCTAAACAAATATCAAACTCTTTTATTGCCTTTTCTAATTTATAGCCTCCACGACTGACATATTTCATTTTATTTTGTTTTACTACAATATCTGCTGTAATAGCTACTTTTGTTCCTGCTTTTTCTTCTTTTACACCATCTACATAAACATTTCCTGCCATAATATATGCTTTTGCTAATTCTCTGGATTTAGCCATATTTCTTTTTACTAATAATATGTCCAATCTCTCTTTTTCAGTCATTTAAAATTCCTTTCTGTATAATACTGTCATAAATACCTTGTCCATTTAATCCATAAAGCTGATACAATTCTTCCGTTGTACCTTGTTCAATAAATTTATCTGGAAAACCCAAACGAATGATTTTTATACCATTATTTTCATTTTCATTATAATATTCTAGCACTTTTGAACCAAATCCACATTGTATCAGTCCATCTTCTATTGTAACAATACAATCACAATATTGTGATACTTCTTTCAGCATTTGTCCATCTAATGGTTTTAAAAAACGCATATTTACAATATGTGCTGTAATATTATTTTTTTGTTTTAATAATTCTGCTGCTTCTACTGCAAAAGAAAGCATATGTCCTTCTGCCAAAAGTGCTATTTTTTTTCCCTTTTGTATTACTTCACTTTTGCCATATACTATTTTTTGTCTATATTGTTCAAATTGTTCCGAAGCAGTTCCTCTGGGGTATCTTATCGCAATAGGATTTTTAAAGTCTACTGCAAAAGCAAGCATATCTTCCAATTCCCATTTATTTTTAGGAGAAAGCAATGTCATATTAGGAATATGGCTTAAATAAGCAATATCAAATACACCTTGATGTGTTTCACCATCTGCTCCTACTATTCCTGCTCTATCTATAGCAAACACCACAGGTAGATTTTGCATACAAACATCATGTATAATTTGGTCATATGCTCTTTGCAAAAATGTAGAATATACAGCAAAAACTGGTATCATTCCTTGACAAGCTAAACCTGCTGAAAATGTAACTCCATGCTGTTCTGCTATAGCAACATCAAAAAATCTTTCAGGAAATTTTTTTTGAAATGCTAAAAGTCCTGTACCAGATGCCATAGCTGCCGTTAAAGCCAATATATTTTTATTTTTTTCTGCCAATTCTATTAGTTTTTTACCAAATACAGCAGAATAGTCTTCTTTATTAGAACAAGAAATCGCTTGTCCTGTTTTAATATCAAATTTTCCTACACCGTGATATTTCCATGACTCCTGCTCTGCATAAGTATAGCCTTTTCCTTTTTTAGTTTTGACATGAATTAGCAAAGGCCCTCTCATTTGTTTGACATTTTGAAATACTTCTTTTAATTCTTCTAAGTTATGTCCATCTACAGGCCCTATATAATGAAAACCCATTTCTTCAAAAAGCATACCTGGCAAAAACAAAAATTTTGCTCCAAAACGCATTTTTTCAAATATAAAATTTGCTACATTTCCTACAACAGGTATTTTTTGTGAAAAATTTTGAAAATTTTCTTTTGCTTGTATATAAGCGGAGTCTGTTCTTAAATGTGTTAAATATCTTGACATTGCCCCTACATTACTAGATATAGACATTTCATTATCATTTAATATCACAATCAAATTTGTATTCTCTTTTGCTGCATTATTTAGTGCTTCATAAGCAAGTCCTCCTGTCATTGCACCATCTCCTATTACTGCAATAACATGGTTGTATTCTCCTTTTAAATCTCTTGCTTTTGCTATACCTAATGCTGCTGAAATAGATGTAGAACTATGCCCTGCTGCAAATACATCATACTCACTTTCATGAGGCTTAGGAAAACCACTTAAACCATTTAACTGTCTTAATTTTCCAAAATCTTTTTTTCTTCCTGTCAGCAGTTTATGCACATATGCCTGATGTCCTACGTCCCATACAATTTTATCATTAGGTAAGTCAAAACAATAGTGCAATGCTACTGTTAATTCTACAACACCTAAATTAGACGCCAGATGTCCTCCTGTTTTAGAAACGCTTTTGATTAAAAAATATCTTATCTCTTTTGCTAATTTTTTTAATTCTTTTTCATTCATATTTTTAATGTCTTTTGGAAAATTTACTTGCTTTAATAATATACTCATATCTGCATTCACTCCTCTTTGCAGCAAAGTCATAACTACTTTTAAAACAACAGTCCTATCACTGTTCCCAACATTGCACCTGCAATCACTTCCAAAGGGGTATGCCCAAGTAATTCTTTTAACTGTTCTTGTGGTGTAATGCCTTGTCTGTGTATTAGTATATTTAAAAGTGCTGCCTGTTTTCCTGCTGCTCTTCTTACGCCTGCAGCATCATACATTACCACCAACGCCAATACTACACTGATTGCAAAAAAGGGAGAGGAAAAACCTTGATATTTTCCTAAACTAAATGTTAATGCCATTACTAATGCAGAATGAGAACTTGGCATACCTCCTGAGCCATAAAAGCGGGACAAATCTAATTTATCATTTTTCACAAATGATAGTATTGTTTTTAATATCTGTGCGATTGCCCAAGCTAGTACCGCTGCCCAAACGGGTTTATTTTGTAATATTCCAGAAAAATTCATAGTATCACCTGCTTACTTTATTTGTCCCATTTTTTAAATTTTAATTTTTTCTATCTATTAAATATTTTGTCAGTTCTATTAAAAAATTAGCATTTTCTCCTAATTCCTCAAAAAGAGAAATCGCTTGCTGTGAAAGTGTTTCTACCATTTGTTTTGACTTTTCTATGCCATACATTGTTATATAAGTATTTTTTTCATTTTTTTCATCACTATGCACAGGTTTACCTAATTCTTCTAATGTACTTGTAATATCTAATATATCATCTGCTATTTGAAAGGCAACACCTATTTTTTCTCCTGCTTGTTCCATCATTTCTATTTGCTTTTGTGTTGCTCCTGCTAATATTGCTCCTGCTTTTAATGCCCCTTGTAACATTGCTGCTGTTTTATTTTTGTGTATAAAATACATTGTTTTTTCATCAATTTGTTTTCCTTCACTAAGTACATCTACTACTTGTCCTGAAAGCATACCATATACTCCTGCACCATGTGCAATAGACTGCATAGCCTTTACTGTTTGTATAGTACAGTCTTTTACACAAGCATTTGACATAATCTCAAAAGCATGATGAAGTAATCCATCTCCTGCCAATATAGCAGTTGCTTCTCCAAATTTTTTATGGCTTGTTAACATCCCCCTTCTATAGTCATCATTATCCATAGCAGGCAAATCATCATGTATCAAAGAATAAGTGTGTATCATTTCTATTGCACAGGCAAAATCTATTGCTTTTTCAGTTTCTCCTCCTAATGCTTCACAAGCAGAAAGTAGTAATATAGGGCGTAATCTTTTTCCTCCTGCAAATATACTATATCTCATTGCTTCAAATATTTCTGAAGGGTATTCACTTTGTTGAGGTAATCTCTTTTGTAAATAATCATCTATTTCTTTTGCTTTTATTGAAATTTGTTCTTTACAATTCATTTTATTATTCTCCTTCCTCTACTTCAAAATGCGTTTGTTCTATTTCTCCAGAAATATTTTTTTGAAGTAATACTACTTCTGTTTCTGCTTTTGTAATTTTTGTCTGACAAAATTCTGCTAATTCCATACCTTCTTTATACAAATCAACAGATTTTTCTAGAGCAATTTCTTCCGTTTCTAATATCTCAACAATTTCTTCTAGTCTTTGTATTGCCTGTTCAAATGTCATTTTTTTCTTTGCCACTTTTATAAAACTCCTTCTCTAAAATTGCTGCTTTTGCGACACCATTTTGAAAACGCAGTATCACAATATCCCCTTTTTGTATTTTCTCAATGTTTTGAAGTGTTTCTCCTTTTTCATTTTCTGCCAATACATAACCTCTTTTTAATATGGCAAAGGGAGAGGCTGTTTGCAATCTTTTTTGTAATGTTTGGTGTTGCATTTGTTTTGTTTCCAAACAATACAGCATCTGTTTTTGTAATGCCTTTTGTAATTGTTCTAGTTGCCTTTTTCGTTGCTTTAATAATGTCATAGGCTGTATAAAAGCACTTGACTGCATTACCATTTGTAATACTTTTTTATATTGCAATAGCTTATTTTCTACTACATTTTGCAAAGCTATAGTGTAATATTGCAAATATTGTGACATATCTTGTGTATTTTTTACAGCAATTTCTGCTGCTGCCGAAGGAGTAGAAGCTCTTACATCTGCTACAAAATCTGCAATAGTAAAATCTGTTTCATGTCCTACAGCAGATATTACAGGAGTTTCTGATGCAAATATTGCTCTTGCTACTTTTTCTGCATTAAATGCTGATAAATCTTCTGCTGAGCCTCCTCCTCTACCCAATATAATAATATCTGCCTTTCCCCATTCATTTACAAGTTTTATACCTTTTACAATAGAAGATACTGCATATTCTCCCTGTACTAACACAGGCACTACTACAATTTTCACTGCTTGATTTCTTCTTTTTATAATTTTAATGACATCTCTTACTGCTGCACCTGTAGGAGAAGTAATTACAGCAACACATTTCGGATACTCACATAATTCTCTTTTATATTCTGCATCAAAAAGTCCTTCTTGTGCTAATTTCTGTTTTAACTGTTCAAAACTAAGTGCCAAACTTCCTATTCCTACAGGCTCTATCATTTCTGTATAAAGTTGATACTGTCCTGTTTTTTCATAAATAGAAATTGTACCATATATTACTACAAACAAACCATTTTTCGGCAAAAAAGGAAGCACTTCTGCTTCCCCTCGAAACATAACACATTGTATAGAAGCACAAGCATCTTTTAATGTAAAATAAAAATGCCCTGAACTATGGGCTTTAAAATTAGAAATTTCTCCTTTTATCCAAAAGCCATTTAACACAAAATCATTTTCAAGTAAATTACGTACATAGCGATTTATTTGTTCTACAGAATATACTTTTACTCCCATACTTTTCACTATTCTTTCTCTGAAACAATATTTCCTAATATGCCATTGACAAATGCAGGAGATTGTTCTGTACCAAATTCTTTTGCTAATTCTACTGCTTCATTGATTGCAACACTATTTGGTACTTCTTGAGAAAAATAGATTTCATAAATAGCCAAACGTAATATTGCTATGTCTATTTTTGAAATTCTTTCTTTTTTCCACTTTTTAGATTTTTTTGTAATGATTTCATCAATTTCTAACAAATGTGTTTTTGTGCCTTCTACTTCTTTTACTATAAATTCTTTTTGTTCTTTTGGTATTTCTTGTTCTCCTTGTTCAAAAAACAATTCTTTCATTTGTTCTAACTCTTCTTGTTCATGAAAACCTATTTGAAATACTAAATAAAAGGCGTTTTTTCTTGCCTCTCTCCTATTCATACTATCCTCCCATATTTTTGCCTTTTCGTCTTGAAACAAGGTCAATCATTTTGTATATTACAAAAGTGATTGACCCTTATTATTTTGTTATTCTTGTTCTATTTCATTTTTTGCTGCTTTAGGTTGTTTTTCTTTTACAATGCCGCAAACATTGACATTTACCATTGCTACAGTCAATCCTGTCATTGTTTCTACTGCTGATTTTACTTTTTTCTGTACTTCTGTTGCTGCTGTTTGTATTTTTGTACCAAAAAGTACTACAATATCTAATTCTAATGTTAACTCTCCACCATCAGAATTTACTTTGACGCCCTTTGTTTGACTTTTTTTACCAAAAAATTCCACAAAAGCATTTCCTGATGTACTAGAGGCATTCAGTACACCTTCTATTTCCATAGCTGCAGTTGCTGCTATGACTGCAACAACTTCATCTGCTATTTGTATTTGTCCAAATTCTTCTTTTTTATCAGGCACAACATTCCCTCTTTTCTTTATTCAAATATGATACTATATAGGCTTTATTATAGCAGATTTTTCATACTTTGCAAGTCAAAGGTGTTTGTAGATTTGTACAATAAATTCACAAACTTATTATAAATATGCACTTTTATAACACAATATTTTTTATTTTTATTATCCAATACCGTTATAAAATATTCCCATAATATACACAAATAATGTTAATCCTACAAAAACATATTTTGTCATAGGTTCAAACCATTTTCCTATTATTTTTTGTCTACCCATTTGAGCCTGTTCTCTTGCAAATTTACTACCACATACCCAGAAAAACATAATTGCTGCTAACAATGCTCCTAATGGTATGATATAAATAGAAATAATATCCATAAATACAGATACACTATCTCCACTTTCTATACAAACACCTACCGCTACTGCTATTATTGCTATTATTGCTACTGCTTTTTTTCTTGAAAATCCAAATTTTTGCTGCAATGTTTCTACAGGCGTTTCAAATAAATTAACAAGAGAAGTAATTGCAGCACAAAGTACTGCTAAAAAGAATATGATAGCAAACACTCTGCCCATAGGCATCATTTGGAATACCTTTGGCATAGTAATAAACATAAGAGGAGGCCCAGAAGCAGGGTCTAATCCAAATGCAAACACTGCAGGGATAATAACAAATACTGCTAACAATGATGCTACTGTATCAAAAAATGCCACATTTTTAGCACTTTTTACAACATCTTCTGTCTTTTTTAAATAACTACCATACACAATAGTGCCAGAACCAGCTAATGAAAGTGAAAAAAATGCCTGTCCTAAAGCATATACCCAAGTTTGAGGTTTTGCTACTTGCTCCCAATTTGGTTTTAACATATACAATATACCTTCTTGTGCATTTTCTAGCATAAATATGCGTACTGCCATTATCACAAACAGTAAAAAAAATGTTGGTATCATTATTTTATTTACTTTTTCTATACCTGTTGATATACCATATGCCATACATACAAATACTATTATAAGTCCCATAATATGCCAGCCTACACTACCAAAATTACCAGCCAATGCACCAAAATATTCTCCTGTATCTCCTGCTAATGCAGAACCTGTTACAGAGCCTACTAAAAATCGTATTATCCAACCTACTACTACAGAATAACCTATCGCAATGCCTAAAGAACCTACAACAGGTATAATACCTATCCATTCTCCCCAGTTGCCTCCTCTCATTTGCGACGCTTTTTTAAAAGCCCCTAATGCACCTGTTTGCATTGCTCTACCAAATGCCATCTCTCCTATTACACCTGTAAATCCTATTACAATAATAAATAAAAAATAAGGTATTAAAAATGCTGCTCCTCCATATTGTCCTACTCTATAAGGAAATAACCATATATTTCCCATACCTACCGCCGAACCAATACACGCCAACACAAATCCTATGCGACTATTAAAACTATCTCTTTGTTTATTTTGCTGCTTCGTTTCCATGTTACTTCCCTTTCTATTATTATAGTTTTATATTATTTTTCACAAAATGCAAAATCAATTTTCTTTAGTTCCAAATCTACTCTTGTTACTACAATATTTACTTTTTGTCCTAATAGATACTTTTTATTGGAATGTTGTCCATAAATCATCATATTTTCATCGTCATAAACATAAAAGTCATCTTCCAAACTTTGCAAAGGAACCATTCCCTCTACTGTATTAGGCAATTCTACATATATTCCCCAACTTGTTAATCCTGAAATCATTCCCTCATATTCATTACCTATTTTATTTTGCATATACTCTGCTTTTTTGAGATTGTCTGTTTCTCTTTCTGCTTCTTCTGCTATTCTTTCTCTTAGAGAACACTGTTTTGCTACATCAGGCATATTTCTTTTTAATGCTCTTTGTTTTTTTTCTGTCATTGTTCCATCTAATATCATTTTGATAATTCTGTGTATTTGCAAATCAGGGTATCTTCTGATAGGAGAAGTAAAATGACAATAATATTTAGCTGCTAAACCAAAATGCCCTCCATTGTCTGCCATATATCTCGCTTGTTTCATACTTCTAAGAACCACTCTTGTAATAATTCTTTCTTCTTCTTTTCCTTCTACTTTTGAAATAAGTTGCTGTATTGCTTTAGGGTGTATTTCATCTTTATTTCCTTTTAAGCGATAACCAAAGTTTCTAATAAAATCCTCCATTTTTTTGAGTTTTTCTTCATCAGGCACTTCATGCGTTCTATATAAAAATGGTGCTTCCTGCCAGAAAAAATCTTCTGCCACTGTTTCATTACATATCAACATAAATTCTTCTATCATATTTGTTGCTATGCTTGTTTCATATGGTTTTATTTCTAACGGTACTCCTTTTTCATCTAATATAATTTTAGACTCAGGCAAATCAAAATTAACAGAACCTCTTTTTGTTCTTTTTTCTGAAAGCAGTATTCTTAATTGGTTCATATTTTCAAACATTTCTATAAAATCAGAATATTCTTCCAATAATTTAGGTGTTCTATCTTCCAATATCTCTCTTACTGCTGTATAAGTCATTCTCCTATCAGAATGTATTACAGATTTTACTACTCTATGATTTACAACATTTCCTTTTTTGTCAATTTCCATAATACAGCTTAATGTCAGCCTGTCTTCACCAGGATTTAAAGAACAAATACCATTTGATAACTTATGAGGTAGCATAGGAATGACTCTATCTACTAAATACACACTTGTGCCTCTTCTATATGCTTCTTTATCTAATGCTGTATTTTCTGGTACATACTGTGAAACATCTGCTATGTGTACACCTAATTCATAATTACCATTTTCCAATATATTTAATGAAATCGCATCATCTAAGTCTTTGGCATCTTCTCCATCTATTGTCACTGTTTTATAATTTCTAAAATCTTCTCTGTTTTTTAATTCTTTTGGCTCTATTTCCATACCAATATTTTTAATTTGTTGATATACATCTTCTGGAAAATCAACAGGCAAATCATATTGTTTTATAATAGAAAGTATATCTACTCCAGGGTCATTGATATGGCCTAAAACTTCTACTATAACACCCTCTGGATTTTTTTCTTCATCACCATATTTTCTAATTTCCACTACTACTTTATGCCCTGTCACAGCACCCATACTATATTTATTGGCTATAAATATATCTTGTGTAATTTTTTTATCATCAGGCACTACAAAACCATAATTTTTTGATTGTTCATATGTGCCTACAATTTTATCATTTCCTCTTTTTATAATTTTTACAATTTCACATTCTGCTCTTTTATTAGGAGATTTTCTTTTATTTATTTTGTACATTACTCTATCTCTGTGCATTGCTCCATTTACTTTTGTTGCTGGAACAAATATATCTTCTCCCTGTTCTCTCTGTACAAAACCATAACCTTTTGAATGTGCTAAAAACGTTCCTATTTCTATTCCTAATGACTTTGGTGTCATAAGTTTGCCCTTATTTGTTTCTACTATTTTTTCTTCTTCCAAAAGTTGTGCTATAATTTCTTCAAAATCTTCTCTATCTTCTTTTGGCACATTCAACAGCGAAGCAATGGCTTTTCTTTTCATAGGAACATATTCTTTACTTTCTAAATAATTTTGTATTTTTTGTTTTCTTTGTTTCATAATTTGCTCTTTTTGTTCTTGCTCGTCCATGTGTTTCCTCCTTTTTCTACATTGTTATGATACACAAAAAGGGACACAACTGTGCCCCCTTCTTATTTTGCTCACATACCATCATTTACTAGAGATGTTTTTTTCCTTATGATACTTTATCAGCTCAAAAGGTTTATTATAAAAGCAATTATCATAAACAATGCACCACCAATTTTGGTATATCTTTCTAATGCACCTTCCATAGAATTGCCTTTATTTCTGCTCCAATAGGTGTCTGCACTACTTACGGCACTCACTGCACCCAAGCCCGCAGAACGTTTTGACTGCAATAATATGATAATACACAACACTATGCTTACAATAATGAGCACTACTGCTAATACAAATACTGCTGTGTTAACGCTGTTTACTGCTACTGTGCCTGCACTATCTGCTGCATTTGCAACGACATTTGTTGTATCTGTTTCCATATTTATTTTAATACTCCTTTCTATATAATTTGAATACATTATTGCTATTTTAACATAAATTATAGTAACAAGCAATAAAAATATTATTCTTTTGTTTTTTGTTTTATTGTGATAAAATATTTTTGACACAATACTTTATTTAAGGAGGTTAATTATTATGAAAGCACTTGTCGGTATTATTATGGGAAGCGACTCTGATTTGCCTGTTATGAGTGAAGCCGCTAAAATATTAGATAAACTTTCTATTCCCTATGAATTAACAATTATTTCTGCTCACAGAACACCTCAAAAAATGTATGACTATGCTCAATCTGCTGTAGAAAAAGGACTAAAAGTCATTATTGCAGGAGCAGGCGGTGCAGCGCATCTTCCAGGTATGACTGCCGCTTTAACTCCTTTGCCTGTAATAGGTGTACCTGTTAAAACATCTACATTAAGCGGTGTAGACTCTTTATATTCTATTTGTCAAATGCCTCCAGGCATACCTGTTGCTACTGTTGCTATAAATGGTGCACAAAATGCAGGTTTGCTTGCTGCTCAAATAATAGGGGCATTTCAGCCAGAGGTATTACAAAAAGTTGCTGACTACAAAAAAGGACTTCTTGATATGGTAGAACAAAAAGCCCAAAAACTTGAAACAATAGGCTATGCTCAATATTTAGAACAAAAATAGTGAGGGGAAAAACCCTCATTTTTTTTATTTTATGATTGTATCTTTTTAAGCATTTGCAATGCTATTATCATTATGCCCCCTATTGCAAAAAATACAATGCTAAATGTGGAAATACTCATAGCTTCTTTTGGAACTTCTAATGTTGTCGCTCCCATCACTATAGCATATAATGACCCTATCATAAGTCCTAATATGCTGTACACCGTTTGAGAGCGAAATTTCTCTAATGCAATTTTAACAAGTCTTACTATTGTTACAATTCCTACAATAATTCCCATACCAAACACTATTACAGCAGGTAATGCTTCTAATTGAAATGATAACACACTTTTTATACAGTTCATTACTGGTACATACAATCCAAATATCAATAATAATGTACTTCCTGATATTCCAGGCAATACCATTGCAGATATTGCTATCATTGCTGCTACAAATAAATATAATGCTGTTGCTACAGACATATGCAGTAAGTCAAAAGAGTTTTGTTTTGTTGCTGTAGTATTTAAATAAGTAATTAGTACTACAATAGCAATACCTGCTATCATATATACAATATTTTTACCATGTCCTAAAAAGTATTTTCTTTCTTCTCTTGTTACAACAGGTATAGAAAACACAATAAATCCTAAAAACAAAGAACTGACTTGATAAATATGTTTTTCAAATACTGTTGTCAATATCATTACTGCTAATATAAATCCTACTATCCAACCTATCATAAGCTGTAATAGAAAATGAATTGCCTTTTTTCTTTGTTTCATTGTTCCTGCTACTACATCATTTAAAGAGTTAATAAAATTGTCATACTGTCCTAACAAAAATGCTATTGTTCCTCCAGACACACCTGGAACGCTGTCTGCTAATGCCATAAAAAATCCACAAATTATTTTGATTATCACTTTTGTATTTCTCTCCTTTCCATTTTGCCTTTTATCATAACATATTATATAATATTTGGGTAGAATATTTATAATAACAAAATTTTTTTACAAAAAAATAACCTCACAAAATGTAAAGTTATTTTATTTGTCATTTTAGACATAGTATTAATTTATATTTTATTTCTTTAATATAATTTAAATTACCATCTTTTTACTGTTTCATTCAATCTTAATTTTGCTTTTTTCATAATTTCTTGTATATCTGACCCTTGTACATCTAAATTATCAGCATGTATATATTTACATTGATAGTTTCCTAACATTTTTAATACTTTTCTAACATAATCAAATCCCATATTTCTCTCTGCATCTCCTCCAGCGGTAGAGATATAAAGCATTTTTTTTCCTCTGCACAGTCCCACATATCTATCCTCTTGATACAAAAAGTTTAATTTTGATACCATAATATTTTCTATATAAACCTTTAACATAGAGGGAAAACTGCAATCCCAATAAGGTGCTCCTATTACAATTTTTTCTGCTTCATGAAACTGCAAAGCATACATCATTTTACTATTTTCCCAATCTCTTTTTGCAATTAATTCTTCTCTTTCTTTTAATGTTTCTTCTGTCATAGGTTTTAATTCCGCTCCACCAAAAAGAGAAACTTGTTCTATTTCAATATGTCTATGGTTTTTTTCATAATTTTCTAAAAAATATTTACATAATTCTAATGTTCTGGAATTTTCTCTTGCACATGCATTAATAAACAATATTTTCACTTTTCTCTCTCCTTCTGTTCCCATTGATTTAACGCATTTCTTACAGACTGTACCGTATCACAACACAACTGCTGTATACTAATTTTTTGAAATTTTCTCATTATAGTATAAATAGTGTCCCCTATTGGTTCAACATATTTCTGTTGGTTTATTTTTTCAAAGTCAATTAATATTGCAAGTGCATTTAATATAGGTGCTGCTGTACAATCTACATCTTGCCCTTCCATACAAATAATATGACAAGTTTTTTCAAAATCATTTTCACCATACCACAATGCTACAATTTCTGCTGCAACATTAGGATAGCAATGTATCCAATGATATTGCTTAAAACGATTTTCACAAATTTTCCATGCTTGCTGCCATGTATCATATTTTTTGCACTGTTGTAAAGTATAATTTGCTACAGAAGCATATTCACTTTTCTGAGGCAGTAATGCTATTGTTTTTTCAAGTAATTGTTTGGCATCTTTTTCTACAAAACTTAACGAAACAAGCATTGCATTAAACATTCCTCCTATGATACCATTGTTGCTATGAGAAATGACACTATCGTATACAGCCAATTTTGCTGCCATACCAGGATTTGCAGGTGCAACCATACCATGTATTGCAGTTCTCATTTGTGCCCCTATCCATTCACAAAAATAATTATTTACTATACCGCTTTCTGGAGGCATAATGCCTCTTCTTAAATTATATAATGCAGTTTCTTCTGCAGAATATCCATCTGCTATCAGTGCTAACCATTCTTGTGCTATATTCTCTGATGTCACATCATATCCTTTTTTTATAAAACTTTGCAAAAATGCTAATTCATATGTAATATCATCATTATATGTTTCTGGTTGTCTTAAATATCCTGTTACTTCTCCAAATTTTTTAGAAATATTTTCTGTAGTATAGCCTTCTATTTGTGTCCCTAATGCTCCCCCTATCAGTTGTCCTAACCAGCCATGTTTTATTTTTTGTTCAAATTGTTCTGAAAATACATCTATTTTATTACATTGTGGAAACACAACATCTTTTTCTATGTCTTCCCATGTTTTATACTGTTTATACTTCCAGTATTCACAATTCGTATCTTTTTTTGCTGTATTAAGCAAATAATATATTTTAGATGTAATTTGTTGTATTGTACTACCATCTTTTTGTTTTTCTGCCTGCAACCCTGCATCAATATATTTTTCTGCTTCTGTTACATCATATCCTCTATTGTGCATACTTTGTATTGCTGCCACAACCAAATGACAGGGTGCTTTAGAACCAGGTACTTCACTATACCAATCTTTAAATAGTTTTTCATCACTTGCAATACCTGCTTTAACATACTCTTTCCAATATTGTTCACAGCTTTGTTCTACATCAGGCGGTATTGCATTTTCAATCCATTTTCTTTCATATTCCCATGCTTTCAAAATATCACTTCCTTACCATTATCCTTTTTTCTGTTTTGAGCGTGAATAAGAATAAATTGCAATCGCTACAATCGTTATAACATAAGGTATTGTTTGTATAAGTTGTGCTGGAAGCTGCAAAAGTTGCAATCTTATAGCAAGAGAGTCCGCTGCCCCAAATAACAGTGCCGACAGCATTACTCCCCATGGTGTACCTCTACCCATAGACTCTGCTGCCATGCCTATAAATCCTCTTCCTGCAACCATCTCTTTTGAAAAAAATGATACATAGCTCATTGACATATATGCTCCACCTAATCCACACAATGCTCCTGCTAATATCAATGAAATATATTTATATTTTAGTATAGAAATACCTACAGATTTTGCTGCTTCTGGATTTTCTCCTACAGAACGAATACGCAATCCTGTAGGTGTTTTATATATCAAAAATGCAAGTAATATTGTAATCAATATTGCTAAATAAGTTAATACACTATGTCCTGAAAAAATATCTCCTATGATAGGAATTTCTTTTAAAAAAGGGATTTGTACATTTGCCACAGTAGCATTATTTAAACTTTGTGTAGAGCCTTTTTCTCCTGTAGCATAATATATTATAAATATTGTTAAACCACTTGCTAATGTATTTAACGCAATACCTGCAAGCACTGGTTCACTTTTTAATGATATTGTAACATACCCAAAAAGGCAAGACAATAATGCCCCTATTATCATAGCAACTATAACACCCAATATTGCACTTTTTGTAATATAACTGCCTAAAGGTGCTGCCAATGCACAAGTTAACATAATACCTTCTGTTCCTATGGAGTCTATTCCTCCTTTTGTAAATACCATACAAGCCAGTGCTGCAAACAATATAGGTGTCATAACTCTAATGGTTGTGAAAAAAAAGTCTGTAGAAAATATTACATTTATCATACCATTTACCCCCTTATTTCTTCCAGCTCTTTGGCTTCTTTTACTACCAATTTTTGACGGTATTTACTTAATATTGCCTGTGCAGAAATCAATACTATCATTATCGCTTGTATGATTTTAACAATTTCAAATGGTATATCTGTATTTCTTGACATAATATCTGCACCAATTCTCAAATAAGCTAAAAACAATGCTGCTAAAGGCACATATTTTGCCTGATACCTTGCCACAATAGCAATTAACACACCGTCCCAGCCATATCCGGGTAGTCCTTGATACTGAAATCTTTGATACATACCAAACAATTCTACAGAACCGCCCAGACCTGCAATCACACCTCCCAATGCTTGAGAGCCTATAATCATGCTACCTGCTGCAATACCTGAATATTTTGCCATAGTATCATTTTTTCCCACTAATGTGACTTTATATCCAAATGATGTTTTATTGAGTATAAGCCATACAATAATCACTGTCACAAATGCAATAATAGTGCCTGTGTTAATTCTAGTTTTAGAAAACAGTTTTGGTAATACCATACTATCCGCAAACATATAAGAATAATTTGAGTTCATTTGAGGGTCATAAAAAAATGCTGTAATAATATATAGTCCCAAATAAAGACATACATAATTTAACATCAGTGATGTAACTAATTCATTCGCATGACATTTTACTTTTAATATTGCTGGAATTAATGTCACAATGCCTCCTGCTACCATAGCAAATATCATTGCTGTAATTAAATTTATTACTGGAGGTAAATCAAATAACAATGCTCCTGCTGTCGCTGCTACTGCTCCTATAAAAAAAGCTCCCTCCATAGCCAAATTAAATAATCCCGCTCTATAAAGCATAGTGACAGAAAGTCCTGTAAATATTAATGGTGTCATTGCTTCTATAACATTTCCCATTCTTCTCACAGATGTCAAAGGCCCTATTAAAAAGTCTTTAAGTGCATACAAAGGCTGTTCACTTACAAGCAATATAATGGCAAATACCATTAAAAGAGAGCAAAATATTGCTACCATTGTTCTTAATATTTCTACAATATTTAATGTATTTTTTTTCAATATCATTTATGCTCCCTCCCTTTCTTGTTCTGTTTGCTTTTTAATTCCCAGCATATACAATCCTAAATCATATTCTGTAATGTCTTTGCTATTTTCAAAATAAGCTGCTACTTCTCCATCACACATTACAACAATACTATCACTCAATTCCATTACTTCATTTAAGTCTGCAGAAATCAATAATATTCCTTTTCCTGCATCTCTTTGCTCTACTATTTTTTTCCATATAAATTCATTTGCTCCCACATCTATACCTCTTGTAGGTTGGTTTGCAATTAAAAGTTCCGGATTTGACGAAAATTCTCTTGCTACAACAACTTTTTGCATATTTCCTCCTGAAAGCATACCTACAAGTTGTTGTTCATTTTTACAAAGTATAGCAAAGTCTTTTATTAATGATTTTGCCATTTCTATTATTTTTTTATGATTTAAAAGTCCATTTTGTTTTAACGCTTTATTATCTATTCTATCAGATACTAAATTTTCCCATATTGTAACATCTTTTGCTACACCTGTTTTAATACGGTCTTCTGGTATATAGGAAACACCTAAATTTCTAATATCATAAATACTTTTTTGAAGTATATCTTCTCCATTGAGTAATATTTTTCCTTGTACATTTTTATAAAAACCAAATATACATTCTGCTAATTCATTCTGTCCATTTCCCTCTACTCCTGCAACACCTAATATCTGTCCTCTTTTTAGCTCAAATGACACATTATTTAATATGTTTTTATTTTCTTGATTAGTATAACTGACATTTTGAAGTTGCAAAAGTATCTCTCCAAATTGTGCTGGTTTTTTATTGACATTTAATACTACATCTCGCCCTACCATAAAACGGGAAATTTCTTCTTCTGTAGAATTTGCTACAGGCATTGTTCCGACATATTTTCCGCCTCTTAAAACAGTGATATTGTCACATATTTGTCGTACTTCTTTTATTTTGTGTGATATGAATATTATGGTATGTCCATTTTGTTTTAACAGCAACAGTTGTTCAAAAAGTTCTTTTGTTTCTTGTGGTGTTAATACTGCGGTAGGCTCGTCTAATATTAAAAGCTTTGCTCCTCTTACAAGTACTTTTAATATTTCTACTTTTTGTTTTACTCCTACAGAAATATCACAAACTCTTGCCATAGGGTCAACATTCAAATTATATTTTTTTGCCATATCTTTTACTAATTGTATCGCACTTTCTTTATCTGTAAAAAGTCCCTTTTTTGGTTCTATACCTAATATAACATTTTCATATACCCTCAAAGACTCCACAAGCATAAAATGTTGATGTACCATACCAATACCCAGTTGTATAGTTTGTGCTGCATTTTGTGTATTGATTTCTTTTCCATCAAAATAGATTTTTCCACTGTCTTTTTGTTCTATACCAAATAATATTTTCATGAGTGTACTTTTTCCTGCACCATTCTCCCCCATTAGTGCATGTATCTCTCCAGCATTGACAAATAAATTGACTTCTTTATTTGCCATTACTCCATTAGGATATATTTTTGTAATATTTTCCATTCGCAATATCTCATTGCCCATATCACAATCCTCCTTTTATCTGCTATACAAATCCACCGCCTTTTGATATAGGCGGTGGTTAAGTAAATTATTTACACTCTATTATGGTGCAACAGAGTTAATAATGGACTGTACTTTTGTTTGGTCTTCTCCTAATGCCGAAGTAATTTGTACGTTACCCTCTATTACTTGCTGTTCTGCTTCACTTACTTTTTGTCTAATGTCTTCTGGGACATTTTTCTCATAATATTCATTTATTGCAATGCCTGCTCCTCCTTCTTTTATACCCAAACTTTCATATGCACCATATGGTACTGTGCCCTCTATTTCCATCTCTGCCATTCTCACAAGAGAATTGCCTACTTCTTTCAGCACTGATGTCAATATTACATTTGCCTTTGCCTCATCAGTATCTTTAAAAAGCATAGCTTGGTCTGAGTCCACTCCTATAATATATTTATTCATTTCTGTTGCAGCTTCCACACAGCCTAAACCTGCCTGCTCTGCTGCTGGGAATATAATATCTACACCCTGATTATATTGTGCTATAGCAGTTTCTTTTCCTTTTGCTGTGTCGTCCCATGAACCAATATAAGAAACATACACTTTAATATCTGGTTCTACAGATTTTGCTCCTTCAATATAGCCAACTAAAAAGTCTGTTATAATAGGGTGTTCAGAACCTCCTACAAATCCTATTTTTTTATCTTCATTAGCATATTCCATATCAGACGTTGTAACAAGTGCTGCTAAAACACCTGCTAAATAAGAACCTTCATTTTGTTTATAACTAATAGCATAAACATTTGGATATTTTCCATCTTCTATTTCTGAGTCAAACATAACAAATTTTTGTTCTGGAAATTCTTCTGAAACTTTTTCAATTACTTCTGAAGAACTAGAACCATTTGTTATAATAACATCATATTTTCCTTCTTCCGCTAAATCCTGAAATGTTGGTTCCCATTTTGTTTGGTCACGTCCTATTTCAATTACTCTTGTTTCACAGCCTAATTTTTCAGCAATTTGTGTTACACCATTATTTGCAGAGTCATTAAAAGATTTGTCGCCTAATTGTCCTGTACATACAAATACAAAAGAAGGTTTTCCGCTGTCTGTTGTTCCCTCTGCTATATTGTCTGTATTGTCACCACTTCCTCCACCATTACCACCACAGCCTGCTAATCCAAAAAGCATAGCTCCTGTAAGTATCATTGACAGCATTGTTATTAATTTCTTTTTCATTTTTATACACTCCTTTTTTATTGAAAATATTACTGCATTATTTTATATTACAGACAATACAGCAATTATTTTATACTTTCATTACCTCTTCATAACTTGGTATTGATGTTTGTGCTCCTTTTCTTGTTACTACAATAGAAGATACTTTTATTGCAAATTCTATTGCTTGCTCACAACTACAACCTTCTGATAATTTTAATGCTAATCCTGCTGTAAAAGCATCTCCTGCTGCAGTTGTATCTATTGCTTTTACTTTTTTAGAAGCAAAAACAGTGTGTCCCTTTTCTGTCACAAGTATAGCACCTTTTTCACCTAATGTTACAACAACTTTTTCTACTCCTTTTTGTAAAAGTGTTTTTGCTGCTTCTACTATTTCTTGCTCTGTTGTTGTTGGTCTTTGTGTTAATATTTGCAGTTCTGTTTCATTTGGCTTTATAATGGAAACATTTTGAAAAAGAGTTTTTGGTAAATCTTTTATAGCTGGTGCTGGGTCTAAAAGCATCATTTTTCCTTTTTGTTTTGCTAATTCCGCTACAGCACAAACACTTTCAATAGGTGTTTCCAACTGTGCTATTACAACATCACATTTATCAATATATTCTTGCATTTGCATAATCCATTGTTTTTTTAGCATAAAATTTGCTCCAGATACCACAATAATACTGTTTTCTCCTGTTTCTTCTACTGCTATCACTGCTATACCTGTAGGCTCATTTTTAAAAATTTGTATTCCTTTTGTATCTACTTTTACAGATTGTAAATTTTGTAATAGTTTCATGCCATTTTGGTCTGCTCCTACGCAACCTATCATTGCTACTTCTGCTCCCAATTTTGCCATGGCATAAGCTTGATTTGCTCCTTTTCCTCCAGGTATATAGTTAATTTCTTTTGCTAATATTGTTTCTCCTTTTTTCGGCATTTGAGAAACATTTATTACCATATCCATGTTTAAACTTCCTATTACTAACAAATTTCCCATTTTGTTGCCCTCCTCTTTTCGTTATATGCTTACATAAGCATTGCAACCTCTTTACTTACTCTCTTTTTAACCTCTTCTATCATTTCAATAATTTCTTTTTGATATAAATCCATTGTAATTCTATCTGGCATAGAAGGTTGTGCTCCCAATCTTGCAATACTTATACCAGCAGCATATGTTGCAAAAACAATAGCACTTATCATATCTTTTCCTTCACTTTTTGCTACGGCAAATGCACTAATAAAAGCGTCTGCTGCACCTGTAGTATCTTGTGGCTCAAATGGTGCGGCATCAAAATAAATACTATATTGTTTATTTCTAAAATAACAGCCTTTATTTCCCAATGTTACAATAACATTTTTTACTCCTTTTTCTATTAAAAATGCTGCTTTTTGTTCTATGCTCTCCTCTCCTTGTACAATCTTATGTAGTTCTTTTTCATTTGGTATTAAATAGTCTATATATTGCATAATATCATATTGCAATGTTTCTATTGTTGCTGGTTTGACAAGTACTATAACATTTGTTTCATGACACATTTTAATAGTATAAATTGCAGTTTTTTGTGGTATTTCTAATGATAGCAAACAATAATGTGCTTCTTGAAACAGTTTTTGATGTTGTCTTATTTGATAAGTGTCTAGTTCTCTATTTGCTCCTTGATATACTACAATAGTACTTTCTCCATCTTTTGCTACATTGATGTATGCTTTTCCAGTAGAAAGTGTTGTACTAAAATAAACACCTTCTGTTTTTACACCATTTTGCACAAGACAATGATATAGTTTTTTTCCATCTGCATCATTGCCTAAACTACCTACTGCATACACAAGTCCTCCTAATTTTCCTGTTGCTGTTGCTTGATTTAGTCCTTTTCCTCCTGGCAGTATTGCAAGATGATTTGAAAGTAATGTTTCTCCATCTGTAGGCAATTTTTCTACATTAATGATATTATCTATATTCATACTACCTACTACTATAATTTTTTGATAAGAGCCATGTATTTTTTCAAAGGGATTTGTAACACTTTCTCCTTCTATCAATGTAGGAAGAATACTTCTTCTAAAGCGAACAAATTCTTTTTTTCCTTCTATTTTTTGTAAAAGCATTTCTATTGCCTGTCTGCCTACTTCCTCCCAGTTTAATGCTACGTAGTCTAATTTAGGATATAATGTTTTATAAAATCCCATAGTATGAACACACACAATTGACATATCTTTCGGTATTGTTGTAGCATGTCTTTCGCAAGCAGCATAAGTGCCGCAAGCTATGACTTCATTTTCACATACAACAGCAGACAAATTACGATTGATTAGCTGATGTGCTCCTATTCTTCCTGTTTCTACTTCGTCTTGTCCTATAAATACATTCCCTGTTTCAAATAGTATATCCGCCTCAAACAATGCCTGCATATACCCCTCTTTGCATTCATTGCTATGACGGTTTTCATACAACAACAATCCTATTTTTCTATGTCCATATTGTATTAAATGTTTCGTTGCTAAATAAGTTGCTGTAATATAATCTCCATATACCTGCATTGTCTGAGGCAAATCTTTTTGTTTTTTTAAAAGTAAATAAGCTATTTTTTGTTTTTGCAGCATTTGTATACTTTCTTTTTCTTCTGCTATAGGGTACAATAATATTGCATCGATATTTTTACCTGAAAGTATTTGTATATATTTGATTTCATCTGAAAGTGTTTTTGTAAAATAAACCATAATATTATAGCCATTTTTAACAGCATTTTTTTCTATGCTTACAATCAATTCTTGTTTATACTGTAAATCTTCTGGCAATATCAATGCAAATGTATAACCACAAGAACCTACAGCAATTTGACGTATTTTAGAATAAGGCATATATTGATATTGTTTTGCAATTTCTAATACTCTTTTTTTGGTTTCTTCACTGATGGCACAATCTTTATTATTTAATATTTTAGAAACAGTACTAACAGAAACTTGAGCCAAATTTGCAATATCCTTTATTGTCATGAAAAGACTCCTTTCTGAAAAATATGTTAATAAAACTGTTTTACTAAAACAGTTTCTTATATAATATTACTATATACCAAATTTTATAAAATGTCAATATTTTTACCAAATCAACAAAAAAACTGCTTTACAATATTGTAAAGCAGTTTTTATTATTATAATAGTAAATTTCCCAAATGATATATCACAAATGTTACACACCATGCTACTGCAATTTGAAATAATACAGAAATGCCTGTCCATTTCCAACTGTTAGACTCTCTTTTAATTGTTGCAATAGTTGCAGCACAAGGTACATATAATAAACAAAATACCATAAGACAATACGCATTTAATATACCAAATCCCATACCGCTTAGTATTGCAGCTAATTGTGTCATACCCATTTCTGAATTGACATTTGGCACAGCAAACAACACAGCACAACTTGACACTACAACTTCTTTTGCTGAAATACCTGCTATCAATGCTACTGCGATTTGCCAATACCCCAATCCTATAGGAGCAAAAAATGGCTCTAGCAAATGTCCTATTACTGCACCGAAACTGTTTGTCATATCTGTAGAATATCCTTCTATACCAAAGTTTAACAAAAACCACATAATAATAGATGCTATAAATATCGTAGTACCTGCTTTTGTTAAATAATCTTTTACTTTTTCCCACACATATATCCAAACTGTTCTAATACTTGGCATTTTATATTCTGGCAATTCTATGAGTAAATCATTTTTCAATTCTTTGTTTTGTTTCATATTCATAAAAAATAATGCTATTAATGCTACAATAATTCCTATCACATACATAGAATATGCTGCCATCATGGCATATTTTCCAAAAAACATACTAGAAAACAATATATATATAGGAAGCCTTGCACTACACGACATAAAAGGAGTTACTAACATAATTTTATATCTATCGCTTTTTTGTTCTAATGCCCTAGATGCCATTATTGCAGGCACTGAACAGCCAAAACCTAATATCATAGGAATAAATGCTCTACCAGAAAGTCCTAACTTTCCCATAATACTATCCATAACATAAGCAACACGTGACATATATCCGCTGTCTTCCAAAAATGCTAATGCCAAAAATAATATAAATATATTAGGTAAAAATGTTAATATGCCTCCTACTCCTGCAATAATACCATCTACCAATAACGAAATAATAGGAGGACTTACAGAAACCAATTGCAAAGCTGTAGTTGCTCCTGTACTTATCCATTCTATCAGCAACTCAAAATATCCTTTTAACCAATCTCCTACTGTAAATGTCAAAAAAAATACACAAGCCATAACAGCTAAAAAAATAGGAATACTTGCTATTCTATGTGTTAAAAATTGGTCTATTTTATCTGTAAATGCAGCTCTTTCTTCTTTATGAAATAGTACTTCTGCTATAATTTCCTCTATAAAATCATATTTTTCATTTATAATATCAGACTCATAACTACGGTCAATAATATCTGGTAAATTTACTCTATATTTTTCTGTAATTTCTTGGTCTTGCTCCAACAACTTTAATGCGTACCATCTTTTATTTTCTAATTCTGTATGCTCTTTTTGCAATTCTTCTATAATACAGTCAATTTTTTGTTCTATATCATCACTATATACCATAGCATATTTTTGGTGTTTTTCTCCCCCTGCATGATTATGTATCAACATTTCAGGTTCTTTTTTATCATAGTGATGTGCTGCAGCATGCATCAAAGTATTAATACCTTTTCGTGTTCTTGCAGAAACAGGTACTACAGGCACACCCAACATTTCAGGTAGTCTGTGCATATCTATTTCCATACCTCTTTTTTCTACAATATCCATCATATTTAATGCTACAACAACAGGTTTTCCTAATTCCAAAAGCTGCAATGTTAAATATAAATTTCTTTCTAGTGAAGAAGCATCTACCACATCAATAATCATATCTACTTCATCACTTAGTATAAATTGGCGAGAAACTTTTTCTTCCATAGTATAAGAAGTTAAACTATATGTTCCTGGTAAATCGACTAAACGTATATTTAAATCGTGTTGTTTTAGTGTTCCTTCTACTTTCTCTACTGTAACACCTGGCCAGTTTGCAACTTTTAAATTTGCTCCTGTATAAACATTAAAAAGTGTTGTTTTTCCACAGTTCGGATTGCCTATAAAGCCTATTGTAATATCATGTGCCATACCAAGCCCTCCTTACTTCAATGTTTTTTGATATTCCTTTTCCTATTGCAAAACGTGTACCCCTTACTTTTATAATGAGTGTTCCGCCGCTTTTATTGTTTAATACTTCTACTTTTGTACCTGCCAACATACCTAACGCCTCTAGCCTTTTTTCTATATGTAATGGCAAATCTAATTTTTCTACAATATAAGTAGCATTTTTTTCTCCATTATTTAATGTCATGTTATTCCCTCTTTTATGCTCTAAAACCCGTTTTATCTGCCTCTGTAATTTTTCTGATGACTTTGCAAGGCACACCCCCTGCTATAACATTTTCTGGAATACTCTTTGTTACAACACTTCCAGAAGCAATAATTGTATTATCTCCTATTGTGACTCCTTGATTAATTTGTACTCCTCCACCAATCCAAACTGCATTTCCTATTTTCACCTTTTTTGCGTAACACCCTCCTGCTATACGTTCTTGTGCATTAATAGCATGGTTTGATGTATATATTCCTACTCTAGGGCCAAACAAAACATTGTTTCCTATTTCAATACCTCCACCATCTAACATTACACAATCAAAATTAGCATAAAAATGATTTCCTATGCTAATGTTATATCCAAATTCACATCTCATGTTTGGTTCAAAATAGACATTTTTTCCTACAGACTGAAAAAGTTTTTTTAATATTTGTTCTCTTTTTTCTGCATTTTGACCATAACTGTTATTATATTCATTTGTTAACAATACTGCATTTTTTCTGGCTTTTATCAGTTCTTCTGTCAAGTCATTATACATTTCACCACTCAATATTTGTTGTCTTTGTTGCTCCAAATTCATATTCATTCGCTCCTTTGTTTGTGCCATATTGATTAGGCTTTTCCTATTGTATCACTAGATATATTATTTTTCTACTATTTTATCAAAACAAATTTTCATATTTTCCAAAATCGCATGGTAAAAGTACTTTTCCCTGTTTTTGCAGTTCTTGTTTTATTCCCTTTAAAATATGTATTATACTGCATTTTTGTTTTTGACTTGCTGCCAAAAAAAGTGCAGTCAACATAGCATTTTTAATACTACCTCCTGTCATTTCAAACTGTTCCGCTAAATATTGAAAGTCAATATCTTTTTCTAATGGTACTTTATTTGTTACAAATGATTTCCACAATTCATATCTTTGCTGCACTTGAGGAAAAGGAAAGTGTACAACATACTGTATTCTTCTAAAAAAAGCAGTATCTATCTGTTCTAAATGGTTTGTAGCTAATATAGATATTCCTTTATGATTTTCTACTTTTTGTAGCAAAAATGCTACTTCCATATTAATATATCTATCATTAGCACTTTTACCATCTGTTCTTTTTCCAAAAAGTGCTTCCATTTCATCAAAAAACAATATTACATTACTTTTCATTGCTTCATCAAATATAGTATTGATATTTTTTTCTGTTTCTCCTATATATTTTGAAACAATTTGCGACATATCTACTCTATATACTTGTAGTCCTAACTCCCTGCCTATTACCTGTGCTGCCATTGTTTTTCCTGTACCCGATTTTCCTGCAAAAAGCATACAAACACCTCTACCATAAGGCAATAGTGCATCATATCCCCATTCATCATATACAATATGTTCATATAATACATGATTACAAATTTGTCTAAGCTGTTGTTTTTGCTGTTCAGGTAATATAAGTTGTTCCCATAAAAATATTGTTTTCATTTTTATTGCTTTTTTTGTCAAATATTTACTTTGAATATGAATACAACATTGTTCTATTAGTTTTTGAGAATATTCACATTTCTCTGAAATTACTTTTTGATTTGCAAGCGACACTGTTTGTTTGATTTGTCCTTGTGTCATAATCATTTTATTGCTTAATTGTTCTGCTGAAATAGTTTCGTCTTTTAAAAAATATTTCCAGAACTGTATGCTTTCTGTTTTTGTTAATTGCTTTGTTTCAAAATGATATTGTGGTATTATTGTTTTAGGCAGGTCAAATGCTTCTTCAGTCAATAAAAATATTGCAGAAAAAAACGAATAATATTTTTGAAACAATAATAATATTTCTTTCAAATCATTTTTTGCTATATTATGGCAATTTTGTATACAAATTGTCCCCTTATGTATTATTGCTTTCGTTATCATATCTAATATAGTATCTTTATTTGCATTTTCTCCCTCACAGCATAAAAACAAATTATTATATTTATAGGCATATTGTTCTGCTATAAATTTTTTGCCGCTGCCTTTTTGTCCTTTTATTACAATAATGCTATTTTGTTGTTGCTGTTGTATATTTTGTATACTCTTCCATATTTCTTTATTTGCTAATATTTCTTGTTTAGCACTATTTTTTATATCGTAATTATTTTGTTGCCACATTCCTGTTAATGAGAAATAAACTAATTCTTTTTTTAATATCAGTGCTTGCTCTGAAAATACATTTTTTTGTAATTGTGTTTCAGTTTCAAAAAGCAACTCATATGTAACAGAATACAATTGTAATAAAAAATCGCAATAAGAAATTTCTTCTATGGCACTGTTATAAATTTGCCATACAATTTCTATTGTAGGAAAGGGCATATTGATGCCATGCAGTTTTGAAAATAAATATCCATATTTTGTACTATACTGAGGTAAAAAAGCAATGCTTGCTGCAAAACGTTGTATATTATTTTGCGTCAAACAAGTCATTACAACAAAAAAGAAAAGTGAACTATTTTGATTTCGTTCTATTTGCTCAAAAGCATATTGATAAATCTGCTGTTCTGAATATATTGTCTGTTTTGCTAAATTATTTTTTAAATCACAAAGCGTTTTTTCTGTTTCTATACTGTCAATATATTTTCTTAAGCAACATTCTAACCACACAATAATATCGTTCAAAAAAATCTCCTCCTATTGTGCTGCTTGTACTGTCTGCTGTAGAGGTTGTACAATTTGTATTATTCCTCCCCACATACATAGTAACTGACTATTTTGAAGCAAAGCAGGTTTATTTTGAAATAATATAGTACTGCTGCCCATTGTCCACTGTGTTGTTACCATAGGTTTACATGGTTGTGGTGTCAACACACCTAAGGCCGCTGCTGTTGCTGCAGATACTGTAGGATTTGTCATAGAAGTACACATTCCAAATGTAGATATATTGGTAGGTGTGTTATCAAATATCGTTGCTACAATACTATTTGATGCTATTCCACTTTGTTGGCTATTTACTATAATAGGGCATGGTGTTGTGCCAAAAGTACATTTACACATTGTTCCTGCTGTCACCAATATTGCCATATTTTTCTCCTTTCTGTTTTGTTTGTATTTTAAATTCTTTTTTGACAACACGTTTTGTAGTATGTATCATTTCTGTATCCATAAACACAGGAGATACTTTATAAAAGCAAGAAGTTTCATAATAACAATTCCACATAGCATATAATTTGTTTTTTTCTTCTAGTGATATATTCAAATATTGTAGAGAAATCGCCTCTTGTGCTTTTTGTATACTTCCGCTTAAATATTGTTGTGGTATTTTTCTATAATTGTAAAACTGTTGTATTATTTTTCCTAATATTCTTTGCTCATCAATTTGTTTTGTACTACTATCTGATTTTAAATTCACAAATATCATATAATACAATGAAAATGATAAAGGAGGTTCTTTATATTTTGTTTCATCAATCATTATTCTAGATTGTAATTCCATTTCTTTATGTATTTCTATATCATATAAAAACGCTCCTATTTCATAGTTTTCTTTTTGTTTTGGACTACAAATTCCTATTTGTTCTGGTTTATTAAAAGGCTCTGGTGTAATAGTATTTCGTAATAATGTTATAATAGCTGTACTTACCTCTGCAAATGTAGTATAATTTCCCATAATATTCTCCCTATATTTTATAAACAATTATGTCATTTCCATTTTGTATATGTTCCATACCATAAGCTTTTTCAAATATACTTAAAGGTAAATAAGCTTTATTATTATAAACAGTAGGAGCAACAGAAACTTTAATTTCTTCTCCATTTACAAATACTATTTGTTCTCCTAAATAATATTGTATTAAAATACCGTTGTCTTTTAAAATGTAATCTTTATTTACATTTCCCTTATATACTTTAGCACCAATTTGTCTAGCTAACTCTTGTGCAGGAACATATATTTGTTGTTCTATAACGCAAATGGGAGAAAGCAATTTTACATCATAATATTGAAATGTAATATGCCAAGGCTCTAAAAATGTTATTTGTTGTTGCTGTAATTGTTGTATTGTGTTTAATATTTCTGCTTTTTCCTGTTCTGTGTAATTGTCTTCTTTTTTTATTTCTATATTTATATTTTTTTCATTTTCTGTATTTTGTTTTATATTTGTATTTTGATTGTCATTTGTCATAGTATTGTTTTGCTGCAATTCTTTTTCTATTTGTTTCATATGTTGCTCTGCTTGCTGCATTTGTTCTATAGCGTCATTTCTTTCTTTTTTTGTACTTTCTAATAACTCTGTTTGTCCATTTTCTGCTGCTGACAAATATTGTTGTTGTTTTTGTTCTGCCTGTTGTTGTGACTGTTGTTTTTGTTGTTTTGCCATTTGATACTGTTGTATACCATTTAACTGTAATACATTTCTTTTCTCTTCAAAATCACTTTTAACATTTTGTAATGCTATTTTTGCCTGCTCTGCTATATCAGAATTTTCATCAAACTGTTCTATAGCATTTTGTATATTTTCAATACTTTGGTTATAATAAGCAATCATTTCTTCAGTTTCAAAAAAATTTTCCATCTGTTCTAAATAAACTGTTACATCATCTAAAGCAACATGAAGTGCTAATAGTGCTTGTGATTGTATTTGTTGCAATACACTTTCTGTTTCTTTATTTTGTTTTGCTATTTGATATTGTTTTGTTTGACAGCCACTTTTTGACAATTCTTGTATACTTTTTTCTGCTTGTTGTTTTGCCTCTTTTAATGTTTCTAATTGTTGTTTTTTTTGCTGTTCTGTTTTGGGTTGTTCTCCCATCATAGCCGCTTTAATACTTAATATTTTTTCTAATCCAGTATCTGCTGCTTTTTGAATACCTTCTCCTGCTGCCTTTTGAAAAGACTGCTCTGCTTGTAATAACATTTTTTGCAGTTGAGAGCTTGTTTCATTTGTCTGTATTTGTTCTAAACTAGGCAATGTTGTTTGTATATTAGTAATATATTCTGCATATTTTGCTATCAATGCTGCATTTGCATTATAGTCTAATTTTGTTGTTTCATATTCTAATCGCTCTAATACTTTTTGATAGCATAATACTTTTCTTTGATTTTCTACTGCTGTTTTTTGATTTGTTGCTTCATTTATTTTTTGTAATGATGCTCCTTCTGCTCTCAAAGTTATAATAAAATTTTCTATATTTTGTAGTTGCTTGTCAAAATATTGTAGTTGTTGTAAAAATGGTTCTTTTTCTGTATACAAGCTTTCTATCACACTTTGTATACTCACAAAACATTTTGTGCCTTCTTTATCTCCTTGTTCTTTCAATGCCTTTTGTATTTGCAATTCTTCCTCTATTCCTTTTAACTCTACCATATTTTGAGGATATGCTATATCTTCTATTTCTAAAATATTTGTTTGCTCTCCTGTTGTCAAATCGATTACTTGTCCTTTTTCATTGATATAATGTGTTAAATTCAAACGATTAATTTGTTCATAAGAAACAATATTATCTATTGTTTTAGAAATTTCACTGATGTCACTGCTTTGTGTAATATCATACCATGTACCTGCATTAATGTCAGATTTATAGTAAATATGGTTTTGATTTTCTATTTGTGCAGAATTTTCTGCTTTCTCTAATATACTACTTGTCATGTGGTCTATTACAATAGCATATGTTCCCATAATTATAGTACGATTAGGAAAAGCACTTGCATCAGGGCGAAGTACTTCCGCAAATACAGTATTATATTGTAAAAACATAATACTACTTAATAAATACAAAAATAATTTCTTTTTCACACACTCACTTCCCTATTCTGTCCATAATGTTCCGTTTTGTTCTAAATATAATATAGCTAATTCTCTACCTTCTGTTTTTAAACGTACTTTCAAATGGGATATAGGCTGAAAATATAAATGTAATGCTACTATCATATCTCCTTTTTTTGCAGAACCAACTACAGTATTATCTACCATTAAGTCATAGCTATCATATTGATATTGTTGTGTTGTAATAAAAAAAGCATATATTATACTGTCATATTGCTGTATATTCCAAGTTCCTATTTGCTTTGATTGTTTTTGCTGTATCTGTGCTGTACCTGATGCTGGCTTCATATTTAATATACCATCATAATGAACACCTTGTATTTCTGCAGTATATTTCAATTGATTTCCTTTGTAAAAATTTACTGTCAACATTGTAGTATTACCATATGCAATAGACAAATGTGTCAATGTTTCAGAAATAGGTATTTTTTCTCCTATTTCAATATCTTCATAATAAAGTTGGTAGCTGTCTACATCATACTCTTCTGGTATAGTAACAGAAAACATAAAATTATAATCTGTAATATTATTTTTGATATGCCATGTTGCAGTATCTACAACACTTTGTCCCATTTCATACTCCTCTTGATTGTTTTGTGCAATACCTAAAAAATAATTGACATAGCCTGCTGTTTCACTATTAAATGTACTTAAATATTTAGCATAGTCTATTTTTGCCTCATAAAGTGATTGTTGTTGTTGAAAAAGACTCTGTCTTGCACTTTCTAACTCTACAAATGATACAATGCCCTTTTTATTATCTTCTAAACTTTTATTGTAACGTATTTCATTTTGTATTAAATTTTGTTCCATTTGCTGTATACTGCTTTGCATTGTTTTTAGTGTAGTGTATGCTGTTTGTATATTTTGTTCTAGTTGTTTTTGTGCTTGTTTTTCTTGCTCTATTGCTTTATCTCTTTCTACTAATGTCAAAAAAAGCTGATATTTTTCATCTTCCATATATCGCGTACCAGAGTATTCTCTTTTAAACCATTCTTTTGGAATATAAATTTTAAAAAATATAATATTAATAACATAACTTCCATACCAAGGACTGTCTATATTATCTAATGTATTTTGATAACGTGCTATAAATTGCTCATAATCCATTTTAGTATCTTTATGGCTTTTGATATAACTTTCTACTTCTGTCATATATTTAGAATACACGTTTTTATATATTCCTATTACAACATCTGTTTCTTTTTCTGCTAATATTCTGGCTTGTCTTTTTTGGTATAGCTCAAAATCGTGTTGTAAAGCATATTGTATAATTTGTTGTAACTGTTGTCTATCAAAATTAGTCTGCTGTATTTGTTCTGAAACAGCATAACCTAAAAAATTCTCTTTTCCTAAAATTTCAGCTAATTTTAATTCCTTTTCATATTGCAATATAATATTTTTTTCTTTTTCTTTTTGCAATGAAGTAATGCTATCTTGTATGTACTCTAAATCACTTTGTTTTGCTTTTGCTAATTTTACTTGTTCATCTATAATGCTTTTGGACTGTTGCATTTGCTCTAATTGTTTTGTAATTTCTTGTTGTTTATGTTGTGTTAGTAAAACATCATAATATGCTTGTTCTGCTGCTGTCTGAGATTTTAATGCTTCACTTTTTTTCTTTTCATTTAATATATCAATATCATTTTCTATTTCAGGTACTTTTGTAAGCAATTCTATTTCTTTTGGCATACCATGTTTTTCAGGAAATTTAATATTAAAAAGCAGTGAAAAACGTATTGTACTTTCCTTTTTTACAGTATCTGCAATACCTTCTTTTGCTTGCCTCAATTCTATTTGCTTTTTTATCAAATCTATTTTTGTATTTTGTATTCCAATACTATTTTCTATAGCAAGCGTTCTAACTTCTTCTAAAGTTAATATTCTATTCTCTGCAACTGCATTACAAATAAAATTACTGCACAATATTATAACTAATAGCAATATACAAATTTTCTTTCTCACGGAGTACCCCTTTCTATTTCATAATAGCACACAGTACCATTTTGTTTTTGTCCATACAACTTTATAATATTATCTTCAACATTACATTCTATAACATAATCTATATTTATTTGTTCGTCACAAACAGTATTATAAATTTGTTGTTGTTGTATCATTTCAAAACTATATTCTTTTTGTTTATATTGTTCTAGTTTTTGTTTTGCGTCATAAAATGTCATACCATTTTGTATGCCTTCTATATTTTGTTTACCAAAAAACTGTATACTTTTTAAAACAGGTGGCTCATCATATTGCGAAAAATCAAATGTAAATGAAATATCTAAACTATTATATATTGTTACAATACTATTTTCTAACATAATTAGTTGTGTTTCTCTACCGAATGCTTGTCTAATTTCTTCTAAATTGCTTTTAATAAACTGTTTATAGTCAATATTGTCATTATAAAAATTGCCTGTATATATTTTGCTACCATTTTGGTCATATAATGTACCTAATCCACTTTTTTTCCCTTCTGTAAAATTACCATCATATAGTAATCTGTTTGTATTGCTATCATAAATTTTTCCTGTGCCATGATAAGCTCCATTTAAAAAACTGCCTTGATACAATATTTTTCCTTTTTCGCTGTCATAAAGTACACCTTCTCCATAATATAATCCTCTGCTAAAATTGCCGTCATAAAGCAACTGCCCCTTTTGATATAGTCTTCCCTTTCCTTCATAAGCATTTTGAGAAAATGTACCTTGATACAACACAACATTATCTGAACCACTTGCATATAATGTACCCTCTCCTGTATAATACCCATTTTCATAGCTGCCTTTATATTGTATTTTACCATTTTCAAAATAAGAAATGCCTTCTTTTTGGTATCCATTTTCAAATATTCCAGAAAATCTAATATTTTCATTTTTATTATAAAGTATGCCTGTACCATGATATTGATTATTTAAAAACTCTCCTTCATATACTTTTTTTCCTTGCTGATATAATATTCCTGTGCCACAATATTGATTATCAGAAAGTTCCCCTTTGTAAATCATATCACCATTTTGATATACTTCTCCTTGCCCTTGTGCCTTTCCTTTTTCCAGTTTTCCTAAATAAAGCAAATTTCCATCTTTTTGAAATACTTTTGCCTTTCCTGTAAATTCATAAAAATCATTTGTATTTACTACAATTTCTGCTGACCATAATTTTCCTCTCAAAAAAGGATATACATATTGTATTGTCAAAAACAATACTATGCAAAATGATAAAAGCAATTTTAGTAAAAACTGTTTTGATACATATATAGAACCTTTTTTGATATAGTCCTGCAAAGTATTAGGTTTTTCAAATGCGTAATGAAACGTTCTTTGCAAAATACCATAATAATATTGTTGCAACTTTCGTGTTATATTTTTTAATTTTGATAATTTACTTTTTAATTTTGCTATGCTATTTTTCAAAAAGTTTACAGTAGTATTTCCAAAAAAAAGTAATATCTTTTCTACCATTTACTTTACCAGCTTTCTTCTAGGAAGTATAATTTTATTTTTTTTTGCAATAATTTCATCACAATAAAAAATATGTTTTTTTGCTGTAATATCATTTTGTGCAATGCTAATTGCTGTAACAAAATGTTTTCTTGCTTGCTCAAAATCTCCAGCATCGCAGCATTGTGTTCCTTTTATAAATTCTGACAAAGACTGCTTTTTTTGTTCTTTTTCGTCAGAATAATACGCATTCACACAATCAAAAAGCATTATATTATCTTCTATAGGTAAAACCAATTTTCTAATACTATAGCACTGTTTTTTCTGTATTTGTTCTACAACTTGATTTGTCATAACAAGTACAATACCATTTTTTTCTGCATATTTTTCCATATGGTATATCAAATCAATACTTTTGGACACTAAAGAAATCGCCATATGTCTTCCATTACCTACAACACCTAGCATAGTATTATCATACTGTAATGTCATAGTCAATTTTAATTTTTTTGCTGTTTTACGTTGATAGCATTCTATTTTTTCTACTACTTTTAATGCTGTATCTAAAGCAAATTCTGCCTGTTCTGTATAAATCACTCTCATACCAGCACCTTGATAACTTTCAATAATGCCATTACTTTCTCCTACTACACCTGAAATAAGTGCTAAAATCTCATTGATTTGTTTAAATTTTTGTTCTGTAGTCATCTCTTTTGTAATATTATAAAAATTACTTATTTTTATAGTCAATATATACATATTTAGCATGACTTGGTCACCTATTTCCAATTCTGTAATATTTTCTTTTCCCATTTTTTCAAACAATGCTGTAGGTAAAAATCTTTCACAAGCAGTATTCATTTGCAATATTGCATCTAAAAAACATTTAATGCGATAGGTCATTCTATTAAAAGCATTTCCAATTTCTTCTAGCTCATCATGGGAGTGTATTTGAGCTACAACATTCCAATCTCCTTCTGTTAAGGCATCTACACACTTTTTTAATTTTACTACTCCTTTTAAAAATCGTTTTAAAAACAATGTTGTTACAATAATTAATGTCATTACTGCAAATAATATTACTACAACAGTACGAATAAGTATTTCAGACATATATGTTATAACATCTTGTTTATTTAATCCTACATCAAATGCACCTACTAATTCTCCTTTACTATTATAAATAGGAGAAGCAGTAAAAAGCCATTGTTCTGTCATATCTGATGTCATTAGAAATACAGCCTCTCCTTTTTGCCAGCATTCTCTTTTTTGTTGTATTTCCTGTGCACTTGTAATATATTTTTCATTGGTATTACTTAGTTCTTTTTTCCCTTTAAAATTTACACTATCTATACCTATATAAAAAGTATCTTTTTCTAAAAAATATAATGTATAATAGAGATGTTTTTTCATAGCATTGTCATTTTGTTCATAAAACGCTGTTAAATCCAAATACATTTTTTCTATCAAAGTATCATAATAATCCCCCTTTTTTTGAGGAAATATTGCTTTTTCTAAATTATCACCATCAATATTATTTGCTATTAATGTAGATATACTATACAACTGCATATACACTTCATCTGTCATTTCTTCAAATATTTCTTTATATAGTGCTATACTAATACAGCTAGAGCCTGCAAAAAGTAATACAACCATTATCATAACTAATCTAACTAATATTTTTTTAGTATCATGCCAAATATGCCACAATAATACTATGCTACCCAAACAAAATATTGCTGCAAAAAAAGATTTTAAAGCACACTGAAAAAGCATAATTGATGTTTTATTCATAGTAAAAACAGTACGACTTTGCTGTGGTGTGCTAATATAAAAAAAGATTTCTTCTGTTTCATATAAAGGTGTACTTGCTAAAAAACTACCTTTATCATACTTTAAATCTCTTATTTTATGAAAAGGTACATCGCCTGTCATTATATCATTTTCTTCATAAATTGTTTCTATTTTATGATATTGTATATCATACTTTACAAAGCAAAAATGATGTATATCATTAAAATATAATTGCTTATTTTGTTCATCTATACTCAATTTATAAGGTACAAAATGATTTGGTAATGTAATTTGTGAAATCTCATTATTTTTATCTATAAAATATAATTCTGATAATGGTGTTGTAATATAAACACCATCATTTCCATCATATAATATTTCGTTAATAGTATAATCTCTATCAAAATAATATGTTTTTTTCCAACTTTGTTCTGTAATAGTATCATAATATAAACTATGTATTGTTCTATTATCTTCTATTAAAAAACAAACAATGATATTTTGTTCAGTAATATACTGTAAATTTTTTAAAACATGATTTTTATGTTCTGTCTGTTCTGTATCACAATCAAAAAGTGTTTTTTGAAATATTCCTTTCTCATCATATTTTACTATATATTGTTTTGTTATTTGCATTTGTGACTGCTGTTGTACAAGAATATAAGTATTGTTTTGTTCATCTTTAACAATATGAGTAGATTGTATTTCTGTATCGTTTTTTTCTGGTTTTATCAAAAACATATTTTGTATATTATTTTGTTCATCTAGTTCATATACTTCAGTAATGCCACAATAATTTCTTAAAAAAGAAACGGAATTATATTTTCCTATTGTTACATCTGTTATAAAAGAAACTGCTTCTTGCTTATGATAAAAAGTATAAAATAAACTAAAAAATAGACATATAATACATAATACAAACCATTTCTTTCTCACAGTATCCCCTCACATTACACATTCATTTAATAATAATCTTCTTCCTCCAATAATAGCGTATATCCTTCCATATCTTCATCATTTTGAACAGTTTCATTGTTTTCATTGTTTTTGTTATATTGTTGCTGTATTACATTTTGTTTTTGTATTGTTTTTTGAGAATATATTTCTTGTTTAGTGCCATATGTTCTAACTGGCATTTTTTGTAATTGCTCTTTAGGTGGTAATGTCAATATTTGTCCTGTATATATAAAATTAATATTTGTTATATGGTTATAATCTGCCAATGACTGCAAATATCCAATATCTCCATAATATTGCATACAAATCATTGTTAAGTGATTACCAGCTTTTACAACATATGTTTTATTTTTTTCAGTTGGTATTGCTTGTGTTGTTTGTATTTGCTCTGTCTGTAAAATTTCTGACAACTGTGTTTGTTGCTGTTTTTGTGTTACTTCTACAGCAATATCTTGTTTTTGCTCTTGTTGCTTTTGTGTTACAATTTCTACCGTTCCTAACTGTTTTAATTCTGTATATAAAAAAGTATCTTCTGTATTTTTTTTATAAACATCATAAATAATATAAATCATACCTGCTGCTGCTAAAAATCCTAAAAAAGCTGCAAACTTTTTTTTATTTTTTTTATTTTTCTCTGTTATATATGCTTGTACACTTTTTTGTTTTTCTACTGCTCCAGAAACATCTTGTAAATCTTTTATAACTTCCCCTAAATATTTATAAATCTTTTTTTGGCACTTCTGCATTACAATAAGCAATTTGGGTATACTTTTCAATTCTTCATTTGTAAAAAGTACTTTCATAGTCTGCTCCAACGCTTCAAAACAATTTATTTGTTTTTGTTCTGGTAAAAGCAAAAGTTGATAATTAAAATAAATGGTGTTATTTTGCACAATTATATTTGTGTACTGCAACATACAATATTGTATCATATCATCATAATGCTGATATTTTAAAAACTCTTGTAAAACCGTTTGTAAAAGTACCACTCTATAGTGCAATGCTAACTTTTCTGATTGCACATACTGCAATAAATTTTTTCCCTCTTTATAACAAAAAACAGTATATAGCTTTCCATTTTCTGCAAAACAATCTAAAAAATCAGCATATTTTTTTTGTCTCATTTCTAGCAATGTGGGTAACCACTGTTGTATCAGCATTTTGTCTGTCCATTGATTGAGCAGTACTTTTTGTGATGATTGCTGTTTTGTTTCACCTACGAATATGTTCATATATTGATTGTTTTTTAAAATATGATGTACTGTATATCTTTTTGAAAACAGAGTATCTGACACATTGCCTCCTCCTTACTTTATATATCAAATTTGTTTTACTACTACAAATGCTGTTGCTTTTTTATTAGAATATTTTACACTTTCTACAACAATCTCATAAACACCTTCTTTACTTGGTGCTTCATATACTCCATTGCTGTCTATTTTTCCACCATTGTCTTCTACAATGCTCCATTTACATTCTTGGCTTTCTGTGCCTGTCAATGTTGCCTGAAATTTATATTTTTCTCTTGGTTTTAGCATAATTGTATTTGGTTCAACAATTATTTCTACATTACTTACTTCTGCAAAAGAATTTTGTTTTTTATGTTCTCTTTTTAATGCCCACCATTTCACTTTTATTGTTGTCACTTTTGCATCTTTTTTAAATTGTACTCCTATGCGAAATGTTCCTTTATCTGGATAACAAAGTACACCAATTTCTACAGAGGGCAATTCTGTCTGAAAAGGAGAATTTTCAAAAACACTGCTTACTCCAAATATATTTTTTCTCATATTAAAAAAATCTCTTTGGTCAATTACATCTTCTAATGCTGTTTGTATCATGACATCTCCAGAACCTAAACCATGTGCTATTTCTTCACTAAAATAGGATTTTTTATTGCTGTAAAAATCAATTTCTATAATTTCTGTGCCACTTTCTATTTTGTATTGTGGTGATGGTAATTTTTGTGTAGATACTATTGTTTCTGTATGCTGTTTTGGTATAACAGATAAATGTTGTTTTTGTTTTAATAATGCAGTCAATATAGTGTTACTAAGCACATACTGTTGAAAAGGCATATTTTCTATAGAAGTAATAGAATAGTGTTCTCCTTGTTTTATCCAATTTATTTTTGCTAAATATAATTTATTTTCTCCTTCTGTATTAACAATGTCTTCAAAATGTTTTTTATTATATTTTTTAATAACATAATCCATCAATGACATTTTTCCTGTTTCACAAATTATTTTTTTATTTTGTATACTATAGTTTTCATTTCCTATAACAATACTTGATTTTTCTAACAATAAATATTCTTCTGGTAAAGAATTACTTTTTGCTAATATAGTATATTCTAGTATTGTTTTTTGATTTTCTATTATATTATTTTCTTGAAAATAAACAGAAATATCACTTTCTCCTTTTTCTGTTTCAAATCCACTACATTGTAAATGATAATAAACAGAAACTGTTTGAGGTAAATTTTGTTTCTCTATTACAACACGTATTATACCAGATTGTTTTTGTTGTATATAACAAGGTGTTATTTGTGTAATTTTCAGTCCCTGCTGTTCAAACAATACTTGTTCTTTTTCAATTAAATGATATTGTGTCAATTCATTACTATTTTCTGTTTCTGCTGTTAGAAAAAGTTGATACCCTTCTTTTATTCTATTATAATATTTATTTTCTCCTGTTATTTTTCCTGTTACAGAATGTATCAATTCCTGTTCTTTTTCTTCATAAGCAATACATAAATAAGCAGCTTGTCCATCTTCTAATTCCTCAAAGCCTTTTATTGTACTAAGTTTTTGTGTAATAGCTTCTGCTACTATAATTTCTCTACCTGTATAATCTAGTGCAAAACCCTGTCCTAATGATATTGTTGTTTCGTCTAATAACACAACATTCATACCACTCACAACACCTGCTCCTGTTGTTAAAAAATTAGAAAGTCTTCTCTTGTCATTAAAGTACTTTTGTTCTTCTTGAAAATCTCTTACAGAAAGTAATTTTCCATAAAAATAGTTATTTCTAACAAAAGGATAATATTTTTTATGTTCCATAACAAAAACCCTCCTTTATTCTAATAATGTTGTTTGAAAAGGTAATATTGTTGTATCATTTAATTGTAATGCTGTACTGCTTAAAAGGCAGCTATTTATGCCAATATAGCAATGTTGTCCAAATACCATAAAAGGACGTAGTACTACTAATTTTGATTTGGTATGAGCGGGCTGAAATGCTTCCAATAGTTTTTTTAGTTCTACATATTTTTTATAGTTGTCTAAATATTGCTGCTCTACTAATACAAAAAAAGTATAAATGTCTTTACCATAAAGTTCTGTATATTCTTTTTCCCAATCTGTATGGATACTATTTTGTAATATTTCATAGCTTTCTATAATAAAAGGCGTTTTTCCTGTATAAATTTCTACTAGCATAGAAATTCCTTCTTTTGTTCCCTTTTTCTGATAAAGTAAAAAACATTTTTGTAAAAATTCTATAACAATTTTTTCTTCCCAAAATAGGCCTTCTGGTACTGCCATAGCATCTGCAAGCCATTTCAAATTTTCTCCTGTTACAATACTAGGCACAAAGTATTCACACACATTATCAATTTTTTGTTGCATATCAAAAAGCATTGTGTGAAAAACAGCCAAAAATCTTTTCAAAAAAGAATTGTTTTTATGGTCACTATCATAAAATGAAGGCAAATAAGAAGTAATACTTTCTCTAGGAAATTCAATACGAAAATAGTCTATACAAAATGCACTTTCTTCGTACAGCAATATTTCTATTTTAAAATAAAAATACTGCCCTTTTACATCAAAAAGCAATATATCACTTTGTTGATTTATTGTTTTGTGCCAATAAGGCTCTAATAAATACAACTTTTCTTGTTGTGAAAAATCTGCACTTGTTAAAAAATCAGGCAATAACATTTTTTTCTTTTTTACTGTTATTTCTAAATTATCTGTTGCAAAATAAGAAATAGAAAATACGCATTGTCCCTTTTTCTGACAGTGTATAAGTAATCTGTGCCACAACATTTCTTTTTCTCCACTGTCTATATACTCTGAAATATATACTGCCTTTTTATTTTCTTTTGCTTTTACCGAAAGAGTATCTTCTATTATATTGCAATCAAAACATTGTCCTTCTTTCCACAATTCTTCATCAAATATCATACTATTCATACTTTTTGCCTTTCTATAATTCATATGTCATATTTATATAACAGTTCCTCAAATATACTTTTGCATAATGTGGTATTTCACTATCTCCAAAAGAATTACTTTTACTTCCATACAGTTCTAACTTTAAATAAGAAATTTCTTTGACATATTCTAAAGCTTCTAATAGTGCAAAAAAATCTCCATGATACAACATAGTATCATCATTGTATTTTTGTATTTTTTCTATATATTCCTGCAATATAGTTTGTATTGCTTGTTTACTATCAAAAGCTGTATATTGCATTACAAAATCTCCATAAATATCTAAAGGAATATAAACCGGCAGCATAACATATATTTTTGTTGTTATTAATGTTGTTTTATGCAAAAGTTTTTTTATATTTTCTAAATAACAATGAAGTATCTTTTTATTTTTAGGTTGTATAGGAGGCTCTACTACAACCGTTATTGTATTTTCTGCTTCGCTATCACTATAAGGGCAATACAAAGGTAATACTTTTACGCTTTTTATACAAAGTCCTTGACAATGTAGTACCATTTTTTCATATTCTTCTGCTGTAACTGCTCTATATTTGTTTTCTAACAGTGCTATTTTCATTCTTTCTATCAATTCCTCTATTGTTTCTATATTTTCACCATCAAAAGAATTTTGAAACTGCACTATTTTTATAATATTATTAAAATATTTTTGATTTTGTATTGTATCAATTACGCCTTTTTGTATACAGCCCTCTTTGCCATATGTAAATTGTACACAACCAAAAAGCACATTATTTTTTAAACGAGAAGGTACTTTTCCATGTATATTATCTCCAAACACTATACTATTTCCTTCTAATAAATAACATTGTTCTTTTTTTCCCTTTTCCTCTAAAAAAGAACAATGTTGCCAATTATCCCAATATTCTCCTTTTTGTGTTTTACTTTTTACAAAAAGAGAGAGTGTTTTTTCTATACAATATTTTTGTGCTTCTTTTAACACTATTTTTTGTTTTGTTATACCTTTATCTACACTTTCAAAAGCATACTGATAATATTCTTTTTCAAAACAAATTAACTGAAATACAATATCATTTTCTTTTAAATAAGCAAATTGTTGTTTGAATTGCTCTCTATCAGACACTCCTAGCTGAAATAGCATATCCGGCAATTGTTTTACTAAAAATACAATATTATTCTGCTCTGCATTTAAAAAACCATTCTTTGTATAAAACAAAAGTACAAAACATTCTTCTAATGCTAAATATTCATCAAATATCATTTTATTTTGTAAAAATTCTTTTTTTGTAAAAGATATTGTAATTGATTTTGTTTGCTGTTGTAAAAGTGTTATAACATTATATTTTATTTCTTGTAATACGGGTGGTATCTCATAACCATATTCTTTTACTTTTAAACGTAATGGAAATCCTTTTTCATAAAAGCAATGTTTTACATTTTCTGACAAATGCAATGTGACAAATCCTGAAAATAAAAATCCATATGTTTCATCTTTTAAAACAGTAACATCTTGCCAACCATTTTCAGTATAATATTGCCACTGTAATATACTTAAAGGTATAAAATTTTGTTTTTCTAAAATAGCATTTCTATTTTGTTCTAAAAGTTCTATGTAAATAGAAAAATATTGTTTTAATGCTAAAGGTTTTTCAAAATAAATTATAATATCTTGCTTATTTTGAAAAAGAATACTATTTCTTGCAATTTCCATTTGTTCATATGGTATTAAGCGATTTCCTAATGCAATAGAAACAATAGCATTATTTTGTAAAAATACTCTTTTGCTATTTTCATATTGATATTGTTTTGCTAAAAATACAGTACCTCTTGGTAAAAAAGTATCTTGTTTTACTATCACTTCTATAGATACCTTTTCTGGCTTTGCACTTTTTCTCTCCAACTGTAATATTTTTGCAAATTGCAATATCGTTTTATCATCTATTTTTTGCATAGATTGTTGTTGTTTTTCTTTTAAATAGCAAAGAAGTTCTAAAAATGTAATACCTGGGTCATGTATATCCATATCTGTCCATACATCACTATATTGCATATTTAATTTTTGTAATGCTTCATTTAACAATGTTTGACTATTTTTTTTGTTTAGATTAGAAAGAGGTAGCATTTTTTTCTCCTTATAATATTGTACTATAATTGTACATTGATATAAATTTCATGAGTTCCATTTATTGGCACAGCATAAACACAATTTTTTGCTGTTTCCCAAGAAATTTCTTGTTTACTTTCATTTATACAATCATAATAATTAATATGCAGTATATTGATGCTTTTAATATGTTCTATTGTTTTCAGTAAATGATTTATTTTCACTTTTGTAGGAAGTTGTCCTATTAAAAATCCTTTTTTGTCAAAATTTCCTGTAATAGGGTGAATGTATTCTGAAAGTTTTTTTTCTACAGTATCATATACATTTTGATAATATTCATAATTATCTATTGTTATTTCTGCTTTTATACAATAAGCAATATATTTTACTTGTATCATATCAATACGATTTGCCATTACAATAGGGGCTTTTTTGAGAAGCATTTTTTTAATATTCTGTTTTATTTCTAAAAAAGAACTACCTTCCTTTGCTATTTCTTTTGGTAATATCGCCAATGTTAAACAGTATTTTTGATTTTTTTCATTTTGTAATACTTTTACTTGCATTACATTTCTATCTGCTTGTTTGCAAAGTAGTATATAATCTTGTGCTGCTATAGCTCTGTTTTGTGTTTTTAATATATTTTTGCATCTTTGTATTGCCTGTTCTGTTTTTTCTATATTACACCCTCCAGTAATTTGCTCATGATTTGTTACATAGTCTACAAAAGGCACAGCATCTGCAAAATCATTTATTTTTTGTATATCACAATTTCCTTTTTCTCCTTTACAAACTGCATATTTTATATGTATTGTTGCACTATATCCAGAAGGTGGTATTTTTCCTTTTTTATTATCTCCAAAATATACTTCTCCTGCTTTTTTATCTAAAATATATACTCTGCTTTGTTCATTACAAATAGAAAAATCATCTGTTTGCTGCCATTTTATCCAATTATTTTCTTCTTTTATAAACACCTCTAATTTTGTAACATTTCCTGAAAGTAATGTACATTTTTTATTTTTCTGATTTGGTGCAATATAGAAATACATTTCTTCCATTGTTTCCTGTTGTATAATTTTTACAGTATTAAAATAAATGTTCGAAAAACAAGGTTTTTGTTCTTTTTCATTGTCATATCTGCCATCGGTATTTACAGCTCTTAGCCAAAAACAGTTTTTTTGAAACATATTTTTTCGCTTCATTTCAAAATGTATCATATAACTAAGCAATCCACTTTGTGCAAAAAAATTTGTTTGGTCTAAAATCTGAAGTGGTATCCATTTTTGTATTTCATTTTGTTCTCCAAAATACTCCCATTTTATTGCTGGGGCATTTCTTTGATTTGTTTTTGCATTTTGAAAAAACATTTGTATATTTCCACCCAGCATAGGCTGTGATAATGCAATATAACAAGTTGGTAAACTATTTTTATGAGAAGGCAATATTGTAATTTCGTTTTGTTCTGTAATATTTATTTCTATTGTTTCCATATCTTTTTTAATATAAAAAATATCAGCATTTGCTTTTGGTAAAAAATCACTATATGATATTGAAATTTGCTTTAAAACAGGCACATTATAATATTTGTATTGTGCAAAAACATTGCTGATATGTATTATTCTAGCTCTTATAAAATATCCATTTTCTGCCCCTACTATAAACCTTTCTATATCATCAGGACAGCGAAATGACATTTGTATTTGCTTTGATTGTTCTCCTGCAAAAAGATTATTGTGTTCTTTTGTAAAAAACAGTTTTTTCCACCCTATACCATTCCAATATTCCCAAATCACTTCTTCTATAGTAACAGGTAACTGTTTTGGTTGCTGTATTTCTGTTTCTGAAAGTATTGCTTTCCATTTTATATTTGTTTGAGGTGTTATTCCTTCATATTCATATACTTCATGAAATATAGAAATATCTATTGTAATAATAGCATTTTTTTTGCAAAATGCTTCTTCGCAATTGATATAAAAAGCATCATATATTTGATATTGTTTTCCAAAAGGCAAACTATACTTCTCTGATAATAAAAAATCATTATAATATAAATTATCTACTTTTAAATTATAATTCGCAGAAGATATTTTAACATCTGTTATAATAAGAGGAACATCACCTTTTTTTAAAAAAGTACATTTCAAATAACGGCTTTGTTTTTTGATTTCCTTTTCTTCTAAAAGTGGTATATTATAACCAATCTCTAATATAACAGAATTATCTACTGTTTTTACTGATTTTACTTTTTGCCAACCATTTTCTGTAAGTACTTCCCATATTACTATATTACTTCCTAACATTTCTGCTGTTTTTTGTGCCATATATTCTTTTTCATTATGAAAAAAATGTAAAGTAATATTTCCTTTTTTATTAACATTAAAAATAGTTTTGCTGCCCAATATCATATAATATTGTTGTAAATTATTTTTTTGTTCAAAATCAAACAATGTAATTTCTTTTTGTTTGTCTTTTTTTCTATCATAAGCACATATAATACAACTTTCATCTGATGTAGTACAATAAATTGCTTCTATTTTATTGGGCACAGCTAAAAAATTGTTTTTTGTTTCATAAATTGTTCTTTCTTCTCCCTCTTTTTCATAAAAAAGTCTTGTTCCTTTTTTTATGGGAACTCCTTTATAATTTCCTTCATTCATATGTACTGTAGCATAACCTGATGCTGGTGTACTTTCAAATATATCTGCTCCTAATATATTTAAAAAAGTAATATAATTTCTTTGTTTCATTTTATGATATAATGTTATGCTATCTTCCATTTGTTCTGCAAATATTTGATATAATACCATTCCTACATCTACAGTACCCTCTGTATTCCATTCTGGTACATAAGAACTTGCTAATTTCAACATTTTTTCATAAATTTGCTCTTTTGTCATATTTACTAATCTATTGATAGTATCACCACTTTGTTTTATAAACTTGCCGTCAAATCAAAAGCATAGTGCCATGTTTGCCATTGTTGTATCTGTTCTATATAATATTGTATTTGTACAATTAATGTTGTATATTGTTCTGTACTTTCAAATATGTCTACTGTAACAGAAGAAACTCTTTTTTCCCATTTTCTAATGCAATTTTCTATTTCTTGTTGTATATTCTTTTTTAAACTATTTTGTAATGGTTCAAACATAAAACGATTTAAGTCACTGCCATAGTTACTATGTCCTAATCGTTCTCCCTTTTGTGTATGAAGTAATATCATAATAGACTGTTTTATGTCATTTTCTAATGTTGTTGTTTTTATTTTTCCTGTTACAGCATCTACTTCTAACGGAAATTGCCAGCCTTTTACTGTTTTCAAAATATATCACCTTTATCAATTCAATTTTACTACAGCACCCTTTACATTTGTTGCTCCATCTGATTTTATATTTACACTACCATTTGCTTTTAAATCCAATGTACTTTTTGCTTCTACTACAATCTGTCCGCTTTTTATTTCTAAATATTGCCCACTTGAAATACTAACTTTGTTTGCATTTGCATCTAATATCATGTGAGAATTTCCTGAAGAAATATCAATTTTATTTTCTCCTTCTATTGTCACAACACCATTTTTAACATCAATTTTAATGCGATTTTTATTATTTTTTTCTTTGATATGAATTACTTGCTCTTTATCATTCAAATTCATTTCTAATTGGTTTGGTGTATTGATTTGTATATAATTTTCTTCTTCTTTATCACAAAATATTAATTCATTTCCATTTTTTGTTTTTATTTTACGCAATTTATTTTCTTTATTTTCTATAGTAACAGGAGGTATATTATTTTTGTTCCACAATGCCCCTAATACATAAGGTCTTGCAATTTCTCCTCCGCTAAAGCCAACAAGTACTTCATCTCCCACTTCAGGGAAAAAAAACATACCCCACTGCTGTCCTGTCATAGGTGTCATAATACGAATAAAATCTGTTTCATATTCTGAGGTATCTCTATTGAGTAATTTTACTTTTATTCTACCCAATTTTTCAGGGTCATCAATATCTGTCACAATAGCAGGCATAATTCCTAACACAGGAGAAAAAGGATATTGTTGTTGTTCTTCTGACAATGCTTTTAATATACTCAATATTCATTCACCTCTATTTCACAAACTGTTTTATAATTTCCATCTTTTATAGTATGTATTACTTTTGAAATATAATATGTTTTATCAAATGGCTTTCCAAATCCTTTTAAACTACAAAATGTTCCTGCTTTTAATTGTGGTATGCCTACTGTTGTAATACTGCCTGTAACAGTATTTTTTACAATTTGATGAAGATACGCCTTTGCTTTTTGTTTTGCTTCTTCCTGTGATGAAACTGTTGTATCTGTAACAAATTTAGATACTCTTTGTGTGAAAACAGGAGAAACTGAAGAAGCTGTTATTGTGCCATTTTCTGCTGTTTTTGTATAAGAAGATACTTTTGCTGAAAACGGTTTTTCAGGTGTTTGTTCATTATTGCTTCTTATCATAACATGATTTACAAATCCCTTTAAAGTACTATGTATTGTAAAATTTTCTAAATAAGAATTAATGTGATATTTTATTGCAGTTTGTTTTTGTTTTTTTTCCAAAGGTTGAAATATAACCTCTCCTGCAACAATATAAAACTCACAACCAATATTTTTCGCCATGCGTACTACAAATTGATAGTCACTTTCATTATGTTGTTCTATTGGTACATTTACATCATTATCTTGTTTATAAAAAGATGTACTTCTTAATTTTAAAAGAGAAGTATATTTTTTTAATATATCTTCTGCTGCTAAACTATATTTTTTAATGCTCTTTTTTGTTTCAGAATGTATACTATTCATCATAATGCCTTTTGCATCAAGACATTCTACAGTATATACAATTTCCTCATCTTTTTCATAATCTAAATAAATACTATCAATATATCCTTTAAAAACATAAATATCTGCTTTTTCTAAATAGCCAATTTTAGCTTCTACAATATTTCCTAATTTTAATAACGAAGTAATTTGTTTATAACTATATAATGCTTGTTCTTGTTTGTCTTTTTCAAAGGCATTATAAATTTTAAACTGCAAAAATCCTGCTTCAAATCCTGTTGTAATCTCTACTATCAACTCTTGATTTAAAAATTCCTGTTCTATTTCAGTATCATTAATTAAAATACTATAGCAAGGCTTTACAAAATTGTTATACTCCTTTGCTAACTTTTCTAAATCAATCATAAACTCATTCCTTTTTTGACTCTTTCATAGAAAGGGATATCTCTGCTCTAATAGGCTCACCCTCTTTATCAAAACGTTTATATTCCACATCAACAGAAGTTACATAACCTGTAAAATGAATAGAGCCATATCGAAATGTAACAAGAGGAGGACGTAATGTGTCTTTTGAAAGACTGGTTAAACTCATTATTTTTTCAATATATATTTTTTGTATATCAATTGCTTTATTATCTTGTTTTGCTGTCATAACATTACTTTCTCCCATAATGCTTTCTGTCTGAAAAGATATTGTATTATTTGTTTTTGTACTACTTTTTTGTTCTGTTTCAAAAAATGCGTCAAAAAGTAATTTCATATTTAATGTTCTAGGAGAAATATTTTGAAATGCTCCATAATTTTTATTATACTTTCCTCCAAAATTTATTTTAGGATTAAAGTTTGTTTCTTTTTTAATAGTATATGAAGTAGGATTTAACTGTACTATGATACTATCATTTGTTTTCCAATAAATTGTACTGCCCGTCATCACATCTTCTATTACTGCATTTTCTTGTAATAAAAAACATGCTTTTTGTGGAACACCTTCTTTTTCTAAAATCATTTCTAATTGATTTTTTTGCATTAATATCCTCTCACTATTCTATCTGTTATATTGACGCTTTTCACGATACAATGCTCTTTCCAAATTTTGATATATTTTTTGATAAAGTTTTTCTTGGTCAAACTGTTTTTGAAAGTTTATTTGTTCTTCTGTGATTTGTTTTGTATATTGTTGTAATATAATCTGCTGTTGTTTGATTTGTTTTTGAAGTAATATCTCTACTTCTTTTTTTATAATTTGCTGTAATTGTTGTAATTGTATTGTATCTTTTTGTTTCTCATTTAACACTTCTTTTTTTTGTAACATAATTATGCTTTGTTCCTCATTTAAAATTTCTTTTTTATTTTTTAAAAAAACTAAACTGTTCTCTGTTTTTTCTATTTCATTTTTTTTGTTTTGCATTATTATTTGTGTTATAGTATTTTTTTGATTTTTTTGTTTCCATAATAAATTATTTTTTAGTATTGGTATTGCTGTAATTTTTTGTTGATTAAACAGTAAATGCAATAATTTTTTATATACTATTGTTTTGCTTATTTGTTTTTTGCTATACAATGAATTTTTTCGAGAAATTTCAGAAAAATCTTGTTTTATTTTATATTTTATATTTTCTTTTTTTTGATAAAATTGTTCCAATAAATTATCTTTATACAATGCTACTATATTTTGTTTATCTTTTAATTTCTTTTTATATCTTTTTTGTAATAATATATTTTTAGTATGTATTATATTTCCTTTTTCATAATATAAATTTTTTAAAATATTTTGATTATTTTCTATTTTTTTCTTTTTTTCTTTTAATAATAAATTTCTAAAGTATATTTTATTATCTCTTTCTATTTCTTTATTTACTAATTCTTGTAAAAAATTTTGACTATATATTATAATATCTTGTGGGTTTTCTATTTTATCATCTTTTTTTATTTCTTTATTTACTAATTCCCACAAAAAATTTTGATTATATACTATAATGCCTTGTTGGTTTTCTATTTTTTTCTCTTTTTCTTTTAATAATAAATTTCTAAAGTATATTTTATTATCTTTTTCTATTTCTTTATTTACTAATTCTCGTAAAAAATCTTGATTATATATTATAATGCCTTGTTGGTTTTCTATTTTTTTCTCTTTTTCTTTTAATAATAAATTTCTAGAATATATTTTATTATTCTTTTTTATTATTTCACTTTCTAATCTCCATAATAACCTTTTATTTAATATTATTATACTTTGATTATTTTCTATTTTTTCTTTATTATAATACTCTTTTTGTGTCAATATATTTTTATATAATATATTCTTTTCTTTTTGGTATTTTAATAATTTATTTTTATAAGATATAATTAAATTTTGTTGTTTTATTTTTCTTTCTTTTTTTTGTATTGTTTTTCTCTTACCATAATGAAGACTATACTGAGTATTTTTTTGCCAATCAAAATATACCATTTTGTTCTGTAATATATGTTTCAAATACCATTTATTTCTGTCATGATATTTTATAGTTTTAATTTGGTACAAAGTGTTATAAAAAGTTTTATATTTATTATCAAAATGATATTTTTGAAAATTTTTTATCATTCTATAATATTCATTTTTATATTGTTTTGTATAAAAAGTATTATCATTATTTTTACTATATTTTAATAATACATTTTGTAATATTTTAAGTTTTATTTTTTGTTGTTCTAATTTTTTATAAAAATTTTTAAATAAACAAAATTCGGTATTATTGATAGCAAAAAACTGCATAAAATGCAATTTTTTCACAGTAGTGTCATATAACACACTATTTCTTTTTTCCAAAAATTCATTTTGAACAGATAAAGAATATAATATTATATTATCATATATTTCTTTTATATTTTTATCAGTACTATTATAATTTAATATTTTATTAAAATATTGTTTTTGTTTTTCTTTAACAAATACTATATTTCTATTTGGTTTAATTTGGTTGACAGTTTTTTTATCCCATATTTTTAAATATTTTTTTCTATTTTGTAATTTCTGATTACTATAGTTTTCTATTTCAACATTTTTATAGTATCTATAATTATATAAAAAATATTGTATTTGTTGTTGTAAGATATTTATATTATTTTTATTTTGAAAACTATATTTTAAAAATGTTGTATTTTGTTTTCGCAATATATTATTTTGAGAGTTAGTAAAATTTTTTAGTATTTGTTTTTTTAGTATTTTATTATATAGGGTAATTATTTTTATTTGAGAAGAATTATTTTTTTGTATAGTATCCTCTTTTAAATAATGTATATCTGTAATAAAATAACTATTTATTTTATTTCGAAATAGTATTTGATATTTAGTATTTTTAGCATTACGCAAATTAAAAAAATTCATAAAAGCACTAATCGTTTTATTTTCAAAATCAATATTTCTTAAAAGCGTATTTTTTTTATTTAAAATTTGTTGGTTATTTATTATATTAAAAAAATAATTATTTGAATAGAAATCATTAAAATTTTGTTGTATATTTTCTTTATGATTTAATATATCGTTTTTTTTTAAAATATTTTCTATACAATTTATTGCTTTCTCTATCAAAACAGTATTACAATTTTCTTCTGATAACAACAAATTTTTTACTTCCTTCAACTCATTGCCCAATATAGAACTATTTAATATATTTTGTATTTGTTGTTTTTGTAATACCATTTGAAAATTAAAATTTGTTGTATGTTGCATTGTTTTTATATAATACAAAATTTCTAGTATCATATTCATATCAATACTTGACTGTTTTTTATAAATAAGTGCAGTATCTTTTACATTTCTTTCTAAAATAGTCTGATGTTTTAGTATATTCTTTTTTGTAAAAGTATCAGATAATTTTTTAATATTTTTAGCAGAAATAGGTATTATTTTATTATTTTTCATAACTTATCATTCCTACACTGAAAAATCTACTTTTTTTATAGCATTATTATTTATTTGTTCCTTTTTTTGCTCTAATTCTAATACTTGTTTATTTTGTTTTTGAAATGCTTTTTGATTTTGTTTTTTAATAAAATCTAAATTATCATTTTTAGTAGTACTTTTTTTATTTTGTTCTGTATTTTTGAAATTTGTCACACTTTTTTTATTTTGTGTCATTACTAATGGATATATTACATTCTCATTAACATTTATATTTTCTTTTTCTAAATTACTACAAGTTTGTTTTATATCTTTTGCTTCATTTAACATTGTATAAGCTATAGTCATAGACTGTATTAAAATCTCCGTTTTAGAAGCATCTAAATCAGAAAATTTAATTTCCTGCACTACAGCATAACTTGTACTATAGGCTTGTACAATATCTCCTTTTTGATTTCTTAATAAAATAGTAACATCTGTTATATTGTCACAAAATCCCATTAAATCAATTGTGCCATAGCCTTTTTCTAGCACCATTGTATGTATATTTTTTTTGCTATCTCGAAACAAATAGGGCTGATTTCTTCCTCCTTCATTGACTGCTGTAATTTCTGAAGATTTTAGAACTAGTCCTGTTATTTTTGAAAAACTTGTCAAACACCCTCCTAATATTACATCATACTGATAACAAAGGAGAGGATAATATTGTTTCTGTGCAATCTGTAAATGAAATTTCTTCGCTAATGCAGATTGATTTTTATAATCCATTTTTTCCTCTCCTTCATACATCAAAAATATTTTTCTTTTCTTTTTCTCCATTGATACTTTGATTTATTTTTGAAATTTCTTCACACCATTTTATACGTTCTTTATGTTCCATATTCATTAATGTTTTATAATCCCAATGATTATAATAAGCAATAAATTCCATTTCTTCATATAACTTTTTTATGGGATATTGTTTTATTACTCCCCCTCAAAAGGCCATGCAACTTCAATTTCTTCTCCGCAATAAGGGCAAACACTTTTAATAGCATAATTATCCATTTCATTTATTTTTTGGTATAAATCTTGTAAAAAAGCTAAATCTGCTGTAAAAAGATTTTCGATTACTCTTGTATCTACATGAGATAAATCACCTAATTTTACAATTACTCTTGCCAACAATATAATTGTAATATAACTAGGATTTTGCTGTACTCTTGGGTCTTTCATAGGTATAATTTCATCTCCAGCAGTTGCTAAACGCATAACTCCTTTTTTATGTAATGTACCATTTCCATCAACATATCCTTTTGGCAACTCAAATGCAAATTCTGTTTGAAACATTTTTTATTTTCTCCTTTCTTTATTTTTATTATTCTGCTCCACCACCACCAAGTGATGTACGTACTAATCCCTCATGTGCAAATTCTATTGACTCAATCGCTACATCAGAGCTAGCACCTTTTAAATCAGGCCCTACATATTTACAAGGAAATGCTCTTACTAATTTCCATTCTGCCACAGGCGTATCTTGATTACTATCATCAAATAAACGTACTATAACAGATTTTCTTTCTGGTGTAATTTTTCCTTGATTGATTTCATCTAACCATGTAAAAAATTCTATGGCATCTACTACACCCCTTTTAAATGTAATATTGCTATATTTTACAAGACCTGGCAATTTTCTAACGGTATTATCTTTTGCATCTCCTTCTCTATATTCTGTAACATCAATGGTAGCATCAAATCCTGTTACTTCACTAAATCCTGCTACAAAAATATTATCTATTTCTACTTTAAAGCGGTACCCTTTATAAGGATAAGGAAATTCTCCAGCCATTTATTTTTTGCCTCCTTTATATTGCACCATTTGTTTTTTGCGTAATACGAAATATCACAAATTCTGCAGGTTTTACTGGTGCTACACCTATCACACAAATTAGTTTTCCATTATCAATATCGCTTTGAGTCATTGTATTTGCTCCAATATCTACAAAAAAGGCTTCTCCTTCAGAACCTCCTACCAACGCACCCGTTCTCCACAAATCTCCTAAAAACAATTCTATTGTTCTCTTTACACGAAGCCACAACAATGGTTCATTTGGTTCAAATACTACCCAATTTGTACTCACTCTAATAGACTCCTCTATATATAAAAACAACCTTCTTACATTGACATATCTCCACAAACTATTAGAGCTTATTGTTCTTGCCCCCCAAATGCGAATACCTGAACCTGAAAAACTACGTATTAAATTAACACCTTTTGGATTTAAAACATCTTGTTCTCCTGTTGTATAGTTACAGTCCAATCCTACACAAGCAGACACAATTTCATTTGCAGGTGCTTTAAAAACACCTCTTGTATTATCTGTTCTAGCATACACTCCTGCTACAGAACCAGAAGGAGGAATAGCAACTGCATTTTTTGTAATTGGGTCTGCCACTTTCACCCATGGGTGATACATTGCTGCAAAATCACTGTCAAATAAATCACGATATTCTACAATGTCATTCACTGTCTTTTTTTCTCTTGGTATATCCAATATTGCAAAACGATTTCCCATATTTTCACAATGTGCTATAAGTGACAGTAAAACTTGAGCATCTGTAATGCCAGGCACAGCAATTAAATTTATTTCATTATTATCTATAAATGACTGCAATCCGCTTCTATTATTAGGCCCTTTATCTTCCCCTATAAAATCTATAGCAGAAAGTGCTTGTTTTGTACCATTTTTTCCTCCCAGCAAACGAATATTACAACTCTCTTTTTCTTCTTCACATAACAATAAAAAATGTGGTATATCTTCCTCTATCTCTTTTATATCTATCATAATTAACTCACTTTTTGTTAATCTTTCTGCTACAAAATCATAAGAATTTCTATTGAATGAACAATTTTCATACTTTTCTTCTATCAAATCATATTTTACACGAATGTCAAATTTACATACTGAAAGCACTATTTGAGGTACTATATTATCATCTGTTACATTTTTTTCAAATACCTTTTGCATTGTAATTATATTATCATCTACATCTATCACTCTATTGTAATAAACATTTTCATCTATTGTAACACATACAATATCTCCTACTAAAAAACCTTGTGTACTTTTTACACGATATTTATTTTCTATTTCTTCTAATATTTGTGTTTTTACATTGTTATTTTTTGTTATAGTAATTGTAATTTTATTTCCCCATTCTCCGGGTTCTTTTGCATAAAAAACAACAGGAGATTGTTCTGAACTATAACTATAGCTTGCATCAGAAGGTACAACTCTTTTAATATAGCATCGTGAACCACCATTTGCAAAAAACTGATTTATTGCATAAGTTAAATAACGATATTGTCCAAATTCTCTTTCTGTCAAATATCCTCCGAATATTCTACGAAATGAAGCAAAATTTGTAATTAATACAGGTGCTCCATATTGAGGGCCTTTTTCTGTTACTCCTATAAATCCTGCTGTACTTGTACTGACACTTGACATAGTTGGTTCACTAGAACTAAATTCTTCTACATATACACCTGGAGTTAAATAGTCTGCCATAATTTCCCAATTTTATACTATTATAAAATCAGTTCCTCCTTTCTGTTTTATGCTTTTTATTGTAACATTATTACTTAAAATTCATCATTTTTTATATTATTTTAACCATTTTTAACAAAATATAACAATGTTATTATAACATACCATGTCATTTATCGCAAATGCAATTTATTTAAACAGTGAAGTGGTATTTTTGTAAATAATTGTTTTTTTACTCTTTACATACTTTTGTAGTAATGCTATACTTGTCTACGATGGATAGTATTCCAAAGGAAATTATACCTGACATGATAACAGCATATTATAAAAATACCCATTAAAAAAAAACGAACGTCATCTATCAAAAAAGGAAGGTGATGTCCTATGAACATTGGTTTGATTGGAGCAGGAAAAGTCGGTTGCACTCTAGGAAAATTTTTTGTACAACGTAAGTATACTGTTGCAGGCTATTATAGTCGAAGCAGAACATCAGCAGAAGAGGCGGCACGATTTACACAAACAAAAGTATTTGATACTATAGAAGAAATCGTTAATGTTTGTGACGTTCTATTTTTAACAGTTCCTGATGGGAGTTTAACACAAGTCTTTGAGCAAATTGCAAATATGCCCATAGACGGAAAATATATTTGTCATTGCAGTGGCACACTTTCTGCTAGTGAAGCTTTTACTGGTATAGAAAAAACTGGTGCCTTTGGATATTCTGTTCATCCGCTTTTTGCCATAAGCGATAAATTTCACGCTTATGAAGAATTGACGGATATTTTTTTTGCTTTGGAGGGACACCCCGCTCATTTAGAAGAAATAAAAAGTCTATTTCATGGCTGTCGTATCAAAACTATTCCTTCAGACTGTAAAACTGCTTATCATGCTTCAGCCGTTATAGCAAGCAATTTAGTGATTGCTTTACTAAATACTGCGTTTGATTTAATGCAGCAATGTGGTTTTACACAACAACAAGCACGTTCTGCATTATCTCCTTTAATAGAAGGAAATATCAAACACATATTGCAAAAAGGAGCAGAACAAAGTTTAACTGGCCCTATAGAGCGTGGAGATAGTTCTACCATAGTAAAACATTTAAACTGTCTTTCTCAGAAACAAAAAGAAATTTATATCCCCCTTTCTCGTGCATTGATAGAAATTGCTGAAAAAAAACATACTAATAGCGATTATAGTAATATACGAGATATTTTGAAAGGAGAACAACAATGAAAAACACAGTATCTACATTTCAAACTATGAAAGAAAACGGTGAAAAAATATCTATGCTTACAGCATATGACTATTCTACAGCGAAACTAATAGACGAAGCTGGTATTAATGGCATATTAGTAGGCGACTCACTTGGCAATGTTATATTAGGCTATACAGATACACTTTCTGTTACTATGGACGATATGATACATCATGGCAGAGCTGTTGCAAGAGGTTGCAAAAATACATTAGTTGTTATTGATATGCCTTTTATGTCTTATCAAACATCAGTTTATGACGCTGTAGTAAATGCAGGTCGTTTAATGAAAGAAGGTCGCGGTGGTGCAGTAAAATTAGAAGGCGGTATTGAAGTCGTTGCTCAAATTAAAGCAATTACTTCTGCTGGAATTCCTGTTATGGGTCATTTAGGTATGACTCCTCAATCTGTTAATATGTTAGGTGGATTTAAAGTACAAGGTAAAAACGAAGCAGTTGCTAAAAAAATGATTGAAGATGCTATTGCTTTGCAACAAGCAGGTGCATTTTCTATAGTATTGGAATGTGTACCAGACCGCTTAGCAAAAATGATTTCTGAAAAATTAACCATTCCTACTATTGGTATTGGTGCTGGTGTTGGTTGTGACGGTCAAATATTAGTTTACCAGGATATGTTAGGTATGTTTAAAGATTATGTTCCAAAATTTGTCAAAAAATATGCAGATGTTGGTACAATTATGACAGAAGCATTCCAGAACTATGATAAAGAAGTGAAAGAAAGTTCTTTTCCAGATGCTGCACATAGTTTCACTATAAAAGATGATGTTTTAGAAAAATTATATTAAAATGTTTTAGAAAGGTGGTTTAAACCGTGATAATTGCAAAAACAGTTGCACAAGTAAGGGAACAAGTAAAACAATGGAAAAAAGAAGGTTTAACAGTAGGTTTCGTACCCACAATGGGCTATCTTCATGAAGGGCACGCCAGTTTAGCAAAACAATCTGTTGCTTTATGTAATAAAACAGTAGCTAGTGTATTTGTAAATCCTATACAATTTGGCCCTTCAGAAGATTTAGTTTCTTATCCTAGAGATTTTGAACATGATTGTGCTATATTAGAAAAAATTGGTGTAGATTTAGTATTTCACCCTTCTTCTGAAGAAATGTATGCTCCTGATTTTTGTACTTATGTAGATATGGAAAATTTAACAACACAACTTTGTGGTAAAAGCAGACCTGGACATTTTAAAGGTGTTTGTACTGTTGTTTCTAAACTGTTTCATATTGTGCAGCCAAATAAAGCATTTTTTGGCGAAAAAGATGCTCAACAATTAGCAGTCATTCGTCGTATGGTACGTGACCTTTCTTTTGATATTGAAATTGTAGGTTGTCCTATTGTTAGAGAAGCGGACGGTTTAGCAAAATCTTCCAGAAATGTTTATCTAAATGCTGAAGAAAGAAAAGCCGCATTAATACTAAGCAAAACTGTACTTTTAGGAAAAGAAATGATTGCAAAAGGCGAACGTAGCGGAAAAGCTCTTACTGATGCACTAAAAGCAAATATACAAAAAGAACCTTTAGCACGTGTAGACTATGTAGATGTGGTAAACGGTATTAGTATGGAACCTATAGAAAATTTGCAGGGTCAAATTTTAGTTGCTATGGCTGTATTTATTGGTAAAACACGTTTAATTGATAATTTTTCTATTACATTATAATTTTTCTTCTATGTTTAAAGCCTCCTATAAAAACTATAGGAGGCTTTTTATATTATTTTTTCATTTCTGCCATAGTAGCATAAGAAGCAATTGCTCCTTTTCCCTGCACACTATAAGCACAATACGCATTAGAAAAATCCATATATTCTATTGCTTTTTGCTCTGACAATTCAGAAAGATTTTGAGCTGTCACACCATCCGCGGAAAGCTGATACAAAAAAGAACCTATAAAAGCATCTCCTGCTCCTGTTGTATCTACTGCCTTCACTTTTTTTCCTTCTGAAACAGCTTTCATTTGTTTTGTGTATACTTCTGCTCCATCTGCCCCTTTTGTAAAAAGCACTAATTTTACATTGCCTTTAAACAAAATATCCTTTGCTTGTTCTATTGTTTTACAGCCCGTAATAAATTCTAATTCTTCATCTGAAATTTTTAAAATGTCAGCTTCAGGCAAAAATTCTAACACTGTCTTTTTTAATGCTTCATGGTCGTCCCACAAAGGTAAGCGAATATTAGGGTCAAAACTTATCATTGCTCCTGCTTTTTTTGCATATTCTATAGCAGTTTTATGAGCATATTTCATAGGATACTCTCCTAATGAAACAGAGCAAAAATGCAGTGCAAAACTATCTTTAAACCACTTTTGGTCAATATCTTCTTTTTGTAAAAGCATATCGGCACTTGGCTTTCTATAAAAAGAAAATTCTCTATTACCATCTTCCATCAATGATACAAATGCTAAACAAGTATTTGCCTCATCTGTTCTCAAAATATGCTCTGTATTGATGCCAAAATATTTTAAATCTTTTTCTATTTTATCTCCAAAGGCATCTTTACCTAACTGTGTTATCATATTGGATATGCCGCCCAGCTTTGTGTATGCACCACAAACATTTGCAGGTGCCCCTCCTGTAACAGGGTGAAATGTATCCACTTCTCCTAGAGAGCAACCTTTCTCTGTTGGTATAAAATCAATTAATGCTTCTCCTATTGCTACCAATTTTTTCATACAATATTCCTCCCCATACTATAGCTATTCATATGCCACATTTTACAATATTCTGTGTCACAATGATAGTATAGCACAACTTCATCATTTTGTGGATAAAATCTTGTACAAAATACTTCTTCTCCTTCATTAATGTATATTTCTAATATAGATTTATCAGCAAATATATTTACTTTGTCACATTGTTTCAAATCTACAGAGCGACTTTTTCTACCTGCTCCCATTTCTCCTTTAAAACAAATTTCAAAATAGCATTGTTCTTTATTAAATTCAATTATGGCATCATTATCTATTTCAATAGAAAAACTTTTTCCGCTTTTATTGTCAATTTCTAATTCAAATGAAGGTATTATTGTCATATTATTTTTTACAACAATTTCGTACTCTCTAAGTTGTTTCATTTCCTCTACAGGCATTTGATAAACTTTTCCATTTTTATATTTTAATTCTCTTGGCATTGTCAGCATATGCTGCCAGTTTTGTTTTATTGTTGGATTAGTATATCCTTTTTCATCAGGTATACCTGCCCAGCCTATTAATATTGTTCTGCCTTTTTCATCTAAAAATGTTTGAGGAGCATAAAAGTCAAATCCTCTATCCCATTCTTTAAAATTTTGTAATGTATAATTTTCATAATCTCCTTGCATCAAAAAATATCCAGACTGATGTATATTTTGATAATTTCTTCCTTGCATTTGCAATCCTTGAGGAGAAACAGAAAGTATTTTTTGCCCTTCTAATTCAAATAAATCAGGACATTCCCACATATATCCAAAATTCTGCTGTGTTGTTAATGTATTTTTAAATTTCCAATTTATTCTATCTTTAGAAGTATACAGCAATACAACGCCCTTTTGCTGTTTTGTTCTTGCTCCTAATACCATATAATAAACATCATTCTCTTTCCAAACTTTAGGGTCACGTACGTGAAGTGTTAAACCATCTGAATAATCTTTTTGTGTAAGTATACACTTTTTCTCTTTAAAATGAATACCATCGTCACTTTCTACCAATATTGTATTAGATTGTCTACCCTCATTGATATAGTCAAAATCTCCTTCTAATTTTACATTGCCCGTATAATACAAATACATTTTTTCATTTTCTATAAATGCACAACCTGAATATGCACCATGCACATCATAAGGTTGGTCTGAAAAAAGTGAAACTCCTAAATATTCCCAATGAAGCATATCTTTACTTTTATAATGTCCCCAAAATTTCAATCCACCTTCTACATCAAAAGGAGAGTATTGAAAAAATACATGATATTCTCCTTTATACATACATAAACCATTCGGGTCATTCAGCCAACCTACAGGGGGCATCAAATGATACCCCGCCCTCCATTTTTGTTGGTGCATTGTTGAAAAAGCATCTTTTTCTACTATATCTAACTGTTTGCTTAAATATTGAAGTAATACATTCATTATTTTTCACCTCAAAATAAATTATTCAATGTCTATAATAACATCACCTTTTTGTACTTGTTTTTCTGCCAAACCATTTACTTGTTTAAAATCTGCTGTGTTTGTAATAACAACTGGTGTTGTAATTTCATAGCCTTCTGCAACAATCGCTTCTTTATCAAATGTTAAAAGTAAATCGCCTTTTTTTACTTCATCACCTATATTAACATGCGTTTGATAATATTTTCCATTTAATTGTACTGTATCCATACCTACATGTATCAATATTTCTACACCGCTATCACTTGTCATACCTACAGCATGTTTTGTATCCATTACTACTGTTACTTTGCCATCAAATGGTGCTACTACTTTGCCTTCTTCTGGCTGTATTGCAACACCTTTTCCTAAAAATTCTCCTGCAAATGTTTCATCTTTTACAGAACTTAATGCAATTACTTTTCCTTGAATAGGGCTATATACCGTTTTATCATATGATTTTATTTCTGCTTTTTGTTCTGTTATAGTTATTTGTTGTGTTTTGTCTGTTTGTTGTTCTGTTTTATTTTCTGTTTTATTTTCTGTTTTCTTTTGTTCTTCATCTTTCCATATTACCCATGTCAATACAAATGAAACTCCTATTGCGATAGCCATTGTAATAATATACTGCATAGGTCTATGTAAATGAAGTAATATACCAAACAAACCTGTTACACCTGTTCCAGTTGCACCTAAACCTACTATAGAAGCATATAACGCACCACAACCGCCTCCTATAGATGCTGCTACAAAAGGTTTAAAAAATCTCATATTAACACCAAATATTGCAGGCTCTGTAATACCTAAAAATGCACTTAATGAAGATGGCAATGCCATTGATTTTAATTTTTTGTTTTTTGTTTTTAATGAAACTGCAAGTGTTGCTGCACCTTGTGCTACATTTGCCGCAGAAGCCAAAGGCAACCAATATGTCATACCATACTGTGATATTTGTCCCAAGTCTATAATGGTATACATATGATGAATACCTGATACTACTGTTGTTGCATATGCTGTACCCATTATAAAACTTCCTATACCTAAAGGCAATGCAATTAACCATTGTACGCCACCTAATATTCCATTTTCAATCAATACAAATATAGGCCCAATAATTGATAATGTCAAATATCCTGTTACAAATACACTAACTAAAGGTGTTACAAACAAATCAAACATTGCTGGCACAATTTTATGTAATTTCTTTTCAATGGTACTCAATACCCAAACTGCTATAATAACTGGTATTACGTGTCCTTGATACCCTACCATATCTATACTATATAGTCCAAAAAATACACTTTGTTTTTGTAATACGCCCTCTGTTGCTACTGTCCAAGCATTTTGTAAATTGGGGTGTATCATTATCATACCTATAACTGCACCTAAAAACGGATTTCCTCCAAATACTTTTGCTGCACTTACTGCTATCAGTATAGGCAAAAATGTATACGCTGTATTACTGAAAAGCTGTGCAAAAACATATAGAGAACTTGATGTATCAATGTTTACAATGCCATTATTTACCATAAAGTTAAGCGATTCCATAATCCCCATCAAAAAACCACTTGCTACGATAGCTGGTATAATTGGTACAAATATATCTCCTAATGTTTTAATACCTTTTTTAAACCAATTTGTTTGTGCTGTTGCTGCTGCTTTGACTTCTTCTTTTGTACTTGCCGTAATGCCAGAAACTGCTATAAATTCATCATATACTTTATTTACAATACCTGTTCCAAATATAATCTGTAACTGTCCTGAAGCAAAAAATACCCCTTTTACACCATCAATTTCTTCCACTGCTTCTTTGTCACATTTTGCATTGTCTGCTATAACAAGTCTTAATCTTGTTGCACAATGTGCTGCTGAAATTAAATTTTCTTTTCCTCCGATTTTTTCATAAACCTCTTTTGCTGACTGTTTATAATCCATAAGCTCACCCTCTTAAATTATTATTTCTATTAAAACGCTGCTCTTTTTATGAAATCGATTTCATATCTTGTTTCATATTATAGCGGTTTTTATATCTGTTGTATAGAGCCAAAATACACAAATTATTTTAATTATTTTCTGTAAATAACAACAAAAACTGCCTAATATATTGTATTTTATATCTATTTTACACTATATTGGCAGTTTTATATTTATTAATTATTTTTTGTACTTTCTTGTTCTATTATTTCAAATCCAAGTTTTATCTCTTTAATTACCCTTTTTTCCTCTTTTAATAATGTTAAAAGCATCTCAGCAGCATCTTGTCCACTTGTTTTATAATAAAAATGGGCTGTCGTTAGTGTAGGTGTAATAATACTTGACAGCTTTGTATGTCCTATTCCTACAATTTGTATATCATTTGGTATGTTTATTTTTTTTTCTTTTAAATATTTCATAGCTCCTATCGCTATGAAATCGGTTGCACAAAATATGCCATCTACTTTTTTGCCGCTTTCAAACAATTTTTTCATTGCATCATAGCCAGCTTCCATTGAAAAATCACTTTCTATCATAATATCTTGTTCTGCTGTAATATGATATGATTTTAATGCTTCCAAATATCCCTTTTTTCTTTCTAATCCTGCGGCTTTATCTTTTGTGGTAACACCTATATATGCTATTTGTTTTCTACCATTGCAAAGCATAATTTCTGTCAATTCTTTTGAAGCTAAAAAATCATTGTGATAAATACAGCTTGTATAATCTACTCTTTGCCCCACTACTACCACTGGTACACCTATTTGTTTTATAATTTTTTTATGTTCTTTTCTAAGCAATGTTGCAATAAATATAATACCATCTACATTATTGTTTTGAAAAACACTCAAATATTCCAGTTCTTTTTCCACACTATTTTCTGTATTGGCAAGTAATATTTGAAATCCATGCTTTGAAAGTATGAAACTTATTCCTGCTACAATTCTACTTATTGTTTCAGAATTGATTTTTGGCAATACTACACCTATCAATTTTGATTTTTTTGTACGTAATGTTTGTGCTTGCAATGAAGGTCTATATCCTGTTTGTTCAATCACTTGTTTTATTTTTTGCTTTTTTTCTTCGCTAATATATCCATTATTCAAATAGCGAGATACTGCCGCACTAGATACTCCTGCTAGTTTTGCAATTTCGGCTATTGTCACGCACTTTCTCCCCTTTTGCTACTCCATTAAAATATAACATTTAAAAGCATTTTAAATCTTTCCTGTCCATATACCGCATGAGGTATATCTTTAGGCATAATAATACTTTCGCCTTGTTGTAACACAAATTCATTTCCATCTATTGTAAATTTTCCCGTTCCCTCCAACACTGTTACAAGAGCATCTCCTCCTGCTGCGTGTGTACTAATTTCTTCTCCTTTTTCAAATGCAAACAATGTCAAACTTACTGCTTCATTTTGTACCAACGTTTTGCTTATAATTTGTCCTTGCTGATATACTATTTGTTCTTTTAATTTTAATATTGTACCTTTTTCAATATTTTTTAGTTTTCCACTCATTTTTTATATTCTCCTTGTTATATTAAATATTGTATAACATCTGATAAGTCATTACATTGTGCATAAACTTGCTCTATATATTGCTTTTCCGGTGCTACCAAATCTTTTATAAATATTACTTCTATTCCTGCACTTTTTGCTGCGATAATACCATTTTGAGAGTCTTCTAATACTAAACATCTTTGTTTTGGTACATTTAATTTCTCTGCTGCTTTTATAAAAACATCTGGACTAGGTTTTCCTTTTTCTATTTCATCGCCACACACAGCTAAATCAAAATGTTCTAATAATCCTGTTCTTTTTAATATTAAATTCATATTTTCCCTTACTGTACCTGTTGCTACAATTTTTTTGATATTTTCTTTTTCTAAAAATTCCACAAGCTCCCACAGTCCTTTTTTGACACAAATTTGTTCATTATGATATACATTTAGTTTTCTTTCCAAAAGCTTTTTTAAAAATATATTGTGACAAAATGCTTTTCCATATTCCTGTTCCAAAACTTCTTTTGTTCTACTATCTGTCAGCCCAATTAATTTTAATATAATTTCATCTGTTACAGTAAATTCCATTTCTTTTAGTATTTCTTTTACTTCTCTTTGCATTATTCTTTCTGTGTCTACCATAAGCCCGTCCATATCAAATATTACAGCATCAAATTTTCTCATAATTCAATACCTCCCATATACTCCCCTCTAAATTATTTTATACTTCAAATTTAGAATATTTTCCTTCCCAAACAACTTCTTTATAATTTTGAACATCTGTATCTCCTTCTGTACTGATACACAATATAACAGAGTTTTCATCTATTTTTAGCATTTTTTTGATATGTTCCAATTCTTCTTTCTGCAATATATTTGCCATACAGCCTATTCCTACTGCACCACTTTCTCCAGATACTACAGCAGTATCTCCTTTTACTGGTGCTGCTAACATTCTCATACCATCAGCCGCTACATATTCGGGGCAGCGTATAAAGGCATCTGCATATTCTTTTAATACATTCCAGCCTATTGTACAAGGTTCTCCACAAGCCAATCCTGCCATGATTGTATCCATATCCCCTTTTACACAATGCAATGTACCATCATTTGCTTTTGCTGTCTGAAATAAGCAGTCTGCTTTTGTTGGTTCTACAACAACTATAATCGGTTTTTGTTCTTTATAAATATTTGCAAAAAATCCTGTTATTGCTCCTGACATACTTCCAACACCAGCCTGCAAAAAAATATGTGTTGGTTTTTGCTCTAACTGCTCCATTATTTCATATCCCATTGTGGTATATCCTTGCATAATCCATTTTGGTATGTCTTCGTATCCTTCCCACGCTGTATCTTGTACCATTACCCAGCCATTTTCTACTGCTTTCTGCTGTGCTAATCTTACTGCATCATCATAATTTTTATCTGTAATTTCTGCTTCTGCTCCTTGTGCTATAATATTTTGTAATCTTTCTTTACTACTACCTTTAGGCATATATACCACTGCCTTTTGTGCTAATTGTTTCGCTGTCCATGCAAGCCCCCTGCCATGATTTCCGTCTGTTGCTGTTACAAATGTTATTTCGCCTATTTTATTTTTTATTTCTTTAGAAGCAATTTTTTCTGCTGACAATTCTGAAATATCTTTTCCTATTTTTTGTGCAATATGATTTGCTATGGCATAACTTGCTCCCAATACTTTAAAGGCATTTAATCCAAAACGATAGCTCTCATCTTTTAAATAAATAGCATTTACATTACATTTTTGTGCTAAATGTTTTAAATTTACAAGAGGTGTTTTTTCATAAACAGCAAAACTTTTGTGATATTGTATTGCTTTTTGAGATTGCTCTTTGTTTAAAAAAGAAATATCTCCTTTTTCATTTCCTTTTTTTTCATTCCATACCATTTCTATACTTTCCTTTTTCATAGTATCTTCCTTTCTTTATTTCTTTATTTTCCATAATATCCAAAAAGTCCCACTGTCAAAAGACAAGGGACTTTTATTTGTTATTCTTTGTCATATCGTGCTTCTAATCTGTATATTGGCATACCTTTTTCAGAAAATTTTCGTTCATATTCTGTCATAATATTATATTGCATATATTCACTGTTATGTAAATCAAAACAAATGTTGGACAAATTCCATTTATCTGCACAAAATTCGTTTAATGAAAATTCAAACAGTTTTTTATTATCTGTTTTAAAAAAGATTTCTCCACTTTCTCCCATAATATGACGATAACTTTGTAAAAATTCCCTGTATGTCAATCTTCTTTTCATACATCTTTTTTTAGGCCATGGGTCACTAAAATTTAAATAAATTCTTTCTATTTCTCCTGTTTCAAATAAATCTGATAATTTTGCTGCACTGTCACAAACAAGTGCTAAATTAGGTAAATACTGTTCTATTTTTCTTGCTGCAATAGCAATTACAGTTGTTTGTCTTTCTATTCCTATAAAATTTACATTTGTATAGCGTTTGGCATTTTCTATAATAAATCCACCTTTGCCACAACCAATTTCTACATGAATAGGATATTCATTTCCAAAATATTCTGCCCATTTTCCTTTTAGTTGTGTAGGTTGTTTTACTACATTATCATTTGTTTGTAATTCTTGTTCCGCCCAAGGCTTGTTTCTCATTCTCATAATATAATAAAATTGCTATGTAAAAAACTAGCATTCTCCTTTCGTTTTATGCTATTATACTATATTACACAAATTACTTCAATACCTTGTTTTTTTCTAATAAAGAAGCAAATTATTCTGCTTTTATACTTCTGAGCCAATAGCCATAACAGCCTGTTTTCATCACTTCTTTACCACAAGGCTGAAATGTCGTAAAATATAAATGTTCTGCTTCTCTTCTTGTTTCAGGATAATATTGTGCAGGTACTCCTATGGTATACTCGTTTTCTGCTGTTTTTTGAAATATAAAATGTTTGTATTTTCTGTAAGCACAGATATAAAATAAATTTTTCATTACTTCTGTAATATTAACAGGCAATACAGCCAGTTCTTCTAATGCAATGCTTTTCCAAATTCCTTCTTCAAAAGGTTGTAATGTGTCATTATTTTGTAATATGTATGCAATTTCTTTGTTTTGTTCTACTGTTATATTATTTTGAGGTATTGCTACATTATCTTGAGGTATTTGAAACTCTTGTACTGTTTTTTCTATTTGTGGCTTTTGTTCACATTCTGTTTGTTGCTGTTGTTGTAATTTTTGTTTTATTTCTGTTTTTTGTTCAGCATCTATTTTTTGTTGTTGTATTACTGTTTGTTTTGATTGTGTATTTGTTGTAATTTGTGTAATATTTTTTTGTTCTTCTTTTGTTAATATACCACTTTGTTCTAATTTTTCTAATTCTCTTTTAAAATTAAAAAGCATATTTTTAAAATTTTTTTGAAAAGGAGAAATTTCTTGTTTGTTTTGTATTGTATCAGAAATTTTTTGTTCTTCTACTATATTTTGTGGCTGTTTTGGCTGTTCTGGTTCGATTTCTACAATTGTATTTTCTTGTTTTAATTGTACCATTTTTTTAGATTGTTGTATACTCTCTTTTGGTTCTTCTAATAATATCGCTTCTGCTGCTCTCAAATCTGGCTTTTGTTGTTGTTCTTCTTTAAAGCACTTTTTCCATGCTACCTTCTCATTAAAATATCCGGCTAAAGGTACTACAAGACCATATCCACCTTTTACAATCAATGCTACTGTATGCAGTTCTTCTACAGAAAATCCACTTTTTCCTATCAAATCAGGGTCAAATTCCCATTTTAATTCTCCTTTACCATGTTGGTCTACTTCCACAATGCCACAGTTAATCCCTCTCATAGCATTGCCTTTTCCTGCTATAATAAATGCTTCATATCTTCTGCCATCTACCAGCTTTTTTAGCCCTTGTACTGAAAATATCAGTCGTCCTTTTTTATTTTTCAATTCCATAATACAGCTTCCCCATGCAGAATGCTGCCCTAATGAAAATCCTCCTAATTCTTGTTTTAACATTACAAATGCTTTATCATATCGTCTATTATACATATTATCATTCCTTCCAAATAAGCCTACTTTACTATTATAAACTTTATGAAAGCAATGTAAAAAACAGAACTATTTTTTATGATATGCAACTGGCAGTTTTAAAGAAATTTGTTTTGTTAAATCTCCAAATTGTTGTATAGAAAGTGCTTCTCCCCTTATTTTTTCATCAAGCCCTACAAACTGTATTACTTCTGTTAGTGCTTCTTTAGAAAGTCCTAATTTTGATTGATTATAAAGACTATTTAAAAGTGTTTTTCTTCTTTGTCCAAAAGCACATTTTACAATATGAAAAAAGAGTTTTTCATCAATCCCTTTTAATATAGGTTCTTTTCGCAATTTCAGTGTAATTACAGCAGAGGATACTTTTGGCTTTGGCATAAAACAAGAAGGTGGTACAATCATATCAATTTTAGCTTCACAATAATATTGTACTGCTATAGACAATGCTCCATAGTCTTTACTGCCAAACTGTGCCTGCATACGTTCTGCGACTTCTTTTTGCACCATAACTGTAATACTTTCTACTTTTCTATGATTTTCTAACAAATCCATAATAATGGGTGTTGTAATATAATAAGGCAAATTTGCCACAATTTTAATATCTTTTCCATTATTTTCTTTTTGTATCATTTCATCTATATCTGTTTTTAATATGTCTTGATTTCTAATTTCAATGTTTTGATACTCTCCTACTGTTTGCTGTAATATAGGTATTAAATGTTTATCAATTTCTATTGCAATAACCTTTTTGGCTTTTTCTGCAAGTACCTGTGTTAAACTACCTATTCCTGGCCCTATTTCAAGTACACAGTCCTCTTTTGTAATACCAGCACATTCTGCAATATTTTGCAATATATTACTGTCAATTAAAAAATTTTGTCCAAAATTCTTTTTAAAATAAAACTCGTTTTGTTCTATAATTTTTTTTGTTACAGATGGTGTTGCTATTCTTTCAATCATACTATCCTTCCTTTTTATACTACATTTTTACAGATTATACCCAAAACATTACTTTTTGTCAAAAATATACTGTAAACAAAAAAGAGCATTTATAAAAATGCTCTTTTTTATTTATTGTTCATATTCGTTCATATCACCAATTACTACATCTAATTTCACAGAGGTATCTCCATTTCTAACAACATAAACTTCTACTGTTTGCCCAATTTCAAGCTGTTTTAATATATCTGTTAAATTATCTGTATTCATTACTTTTTTACCATTTAATTCTACAATAATATCTCCAGACTGCATACCTGCTTTTTCTGCATTTCTATCTGGAATAACCTGCTCTACCATAACTCCTACAGGCAAACGATATAAATTTGCTACTTCTCCTGACACATTTCTTACATAAATTCCCATACCTGGTTTTGGTGCTGTGCCTTCTGTCAACAATGTTTCTGCAATTTCTTTTACACTATTACTTGGAATAGCATATCCTATGCCTTCTGCTGTTCCTCCAGAAATTGATTTTGCTGTGTTGATACCTATAACTTCTCCATTTACATTTACCAAAGCACCACCACTATTACCTTGATTGATTGCTGCATTTGTCTGCAAAACATTTTTTAATGTACTACCTTGTACTGTAACCTCTTTATTTATAGCACTAATCATGCCATCTGTTGCACTCATTCCTTCTCCTAAAGCATTTCCTATGGCATATACATCGTCGCCAACTTCTACTGCATCAGAATTTCCAAATTTTGCTACTGTAATCTGTTCTATACCTTCCTTTTTTAAGTCTTCTTTTGAAACAGTTAATACTGCAATTTCTGCATCAGTATCTCTACCTACTATTTTGGCTTTTACTTCTTTTTCTTCACTAAATAGTGTATAAACCTCTGCTGCATCTTTTACTACATGGTTATTTGTTACAATACCTACTTTTTCATCATCTTCATAAAATATAATACCACTACCTGCTCCAGAACCCTCTACTATGCCCCACATAGACTCTCCTTGTATTCTTGTAGAAATACTTACTACAGAAGGCATAACAGTTTTTATGACATCTTTTTTACTCATTGTTGTACTCGAAATTGCTTTTGCAGAAGGTGCATAATTTTCTGGTGCTGTTACAGTATCTGATGGCAATGCTTTAGAAAAATAATTTTGTGACCAACCTAAACCTACACCAAAACTTGCCCCTCCTGCAATACTAATTATCAAGCAAGTTGCAATATATTTTGCCCAAGGTCTATACTGTTTTTTCTTTTCTGCTCTTTTTACCTGTTCATAATAATAACACTTATCTTCTTCTATAATAGGTGTTGTTTCATTTATATTTTCTTCCATATTTTCATTCATTGTATTTTTGTCATCTTCTAACATAATATATCTCCTCCTAGCTATTTATTTTTTATTGTTATGACGTTTTTATACTTTCTATGAGTATGAGTATACTGCATATATTTGAATAAAATATGAATGACTAGTGAATAAATTTTAAATATATTATAGCTAAAATATTACTAATTTCAATGCTATTATCAAAAAAAGCATAAAAAAAGACTATTTTCGTAAAATAATATTTATTTCATTTATCATTTTTTGTATCATACATTTTATTTCTTTTTTGTCTTTTAATATCATTTTAGTGTTTTTTACAATTTTTTTCTGTTATAATACCCTGTTCATAAAATACAGTTAAACAATATAATGCTTCGTTATGTCCTTGTTCTGCTGCTTTTTGAAACCATTTTAATGCTTCTTTTTGTTGCTGTTGTTCATCATAATATAATGCTAATTCATATTGTGCATTTACTTCTCCTTGTTTTGCAGCCTTTTTACACCATTTTATTGCTTTTTGCATTTCTCCTCTATTATAATAATATATTGCTAATTGGTGTTGTGCATTACTATCCCCTTTTATTGCTTTTTGTTTATATTTTTTTAAAGTATTATTTTGTTTTTTCATACACATCTATTTCTCCAATTTATATAACAAAAAAGACTGCTTAATAAAGCAGTCTTTTTATTTACAAAACCATATTTAAAAAGTCTTGTGTTCTTTTATTTTGCGGATTTCCAAATACTTCTTCTGGTGTGCCTTGTTCTACAATATAGCCACCGTCCATAAATATTACTCTATCTGCAACTTCTCTAGCAAAACCCATTTCATGCGTCACAACAATCATTGTCATACCTTGTTCTGCTAATTTTTTCATAACATTTAATACTTCCCCTACCATTTCAGGGTCTAATGCTGATGTAGGTTCGTCAAAAAGCATAACATCTGGCTGCATTGCTAATGCTCTCGCAATAGCAACTCTTTGTTGTTGTCCTCCTGAAAGCTGTGCTGGAAAAACTTCTGCTTTTTCTTCTAATCCCACTGTTCTCAAAAGTTTCATTCCTTTATTTCTTGCTTCTTCTTTCGTCATTTTTTTTCTGTCAACAGGAGCAAGCATAATATTATCAATTACTGATAAATGTGGAAATAAATTAAACTGTTGGAACACCATACCTATATTTTCTCTTATTTTATTGATGTCTGCTTTTTTGTCTGTTAAATTATAATCATCTACGATTATTGTACCACTTGTTGGTTCTTCCAAAAAATTTAAACATCTCAAAAATGTACTTTTTCCACTGCCAGAAGGCCCTATTAGACAAACAACTTCGCCCTCATACACTTCCACATCAATATGCTTTAATACTTCTAAATCGCCAAATTTTTTCTGTAGTGCCTCAGCCTTTACTTTTACCATTGGAAAGTCTCCTTTCTATGATTTGAGATATTTTTGTTAGTATCATAATCACTATAAAATACACAATTGCAACCATACCATACGTTTCAAAACCTCTAAATGTTCTGTTTGCAATCAATGTACCTACTCTCATCAATTCTCCCATACCAATAACGGAAATGATAGAAGTATCTTTTAATGTAATAATAAACTGATTTACTACAGAAGGAATAACAATGCGTATTGCTTGAGGGATAATAACTTTACTCATCGCTACATGATAAGGCAATCCAAGACTTCTTGCTGCCTCCATTTGTCCCTTATTTACTGCGGAAATACCACTTCTAAATATTTCTGATAAATATGCTCCTGCATTTAATGTTAATACTATAACACTCGCCCAAAAAGATGGGATTTGTATATTTAATACAGATGCAATACCAAAATACAAAAAATATGCCTGTACCATGAGAGGCGTACCTCTGATTATGCTTAAATATATTGTTGCAATCCAATTCAAAGGCTTAATACTTGAAATTTTAAAAAAACAAGAAATCATACCTACAATAATGGCAAAAATCAATGAAAGTATTGTCAACTGGAGGGTAAGTGACAAACCTTCAAGTAATCTTGGCAAATTTTGTAAAAAAAACGCATAAAAATTCATATTCTATTACTCCTAGCCTGATTACTTTGTGTAGCTATCTACGATTTCTTGATATTTTCCATTTTCTTTAATATTTGTTAAACCATCATTAAATTTTTGAAGCAATTCTGCATTTTTATCTTTTGCTACTGCAAAACCATAGGAGTTACCTGCTTCTTGTTTATCATTAAGTTTTAATGGCAAACCTTGTTGTATACCATATGCAATTACTGGATAGTCTTCAAAACAAGCTACAGAATTACCTACTGTAACGTCTTGATACATACCATTAGAGTCATCAAATACTACCATTTCAAAACCATATTCATCTTTAATACTTTCAGCAAAAGCATAGCCTTCTGTACCAACTTTTACAGCAACTTTTTTGCCTGCTAAATCTTCATAAGATTTAATGTCTTCATTTGTTGCAGATACTGCCATAACAACTGCTGAGTCATAATATGGTTCTGAAAAATCATATCTTTCTTTTCTTTCTTCTGTGATGCTCATACCTGCAATCATACCATCAGCTTGTCCTGCTTCTACAGCTTGCAAAGCTGCACTAAATCCTAATACCTGTAAATCTACCTCAAAACCTTGGTCTTGTGCAATAGCATTTAATAAATCAATGTCAATACCTACAAAATTTCCACTTTCATCTTCAAATTCAAATGGTGCAAATGTTGTATCGGTTGCAATTTTATATGTTTTTACATCTCCAGATGGAGCTTCTCCTTCTTGTCCTTCTTGTGAATTTTGTTCTGTTTCATCTGGTGTAGCAGAACCCCCACAAGCTGCAAGCCCCATAACCATTGTTAATGATAACGCAATCGCTGTTACTGATTTAAAAAATTTCATTTTTTCTCATTCTCCTTTATGATTGATATTTTTTATATCAAGAAATACATAGCCCCTCCGCAAATGCTTTCTTGATGCTTTTACTGAATGACTGAGTATCTTTGACATTTACTAACACAGTAAAAATACTTTTGTCAATGATACAAATAATTTTTTATACTATAATATGTTAATATGTTTCTTTAAAAACAATACTGTTTATATTATATTGTTTTATACGAATATATACAAGAGTAAATTACCAAAAAATTATAATTTACTTTATTTTACTATTTTTGTGTTATCATACTCAACAAAGAACTAGAGCCTAATCTTTCTACACCCATATTTAAAAATTCTTCTGCATCTGAAACACTTTTAATACCACCCGCTGCTTTTATTTTTACATTATTTGATATATTTTCAGAAAATAATTTAATATCTTCTACTGTTGCCCCTCCATTACCAAATCCTGTACTTGTTTTTATATAATCTGCTCCAGAATGACTTACTATTTTACAAAGTATTTGTTTTTGCTCATTTGTTAAATAACAAGTTTCTACAATTACCTTCAATATATGATTTCTACAAGCTTTTTTTACCGCTTTAATTTCTTGCTCTACCAAATCAAAAAGCCCATCATTTACCCAACCCAAATTGATTACCATATCAATTTCATTAGCACCATTTTTTATAGCATTTTCTGTTTCAAACACTTTTACTTCTGTTGTATGATATCCATTCGGAAATCCTATTACAGTACAAATAGCAATTTGACCATTTACAAATTCAGATGCCTTTTTCACATAACTTGGTGGAATACAAACAGATGCTGTTTTTTGTTGTATTGCTTCTTTACAAAGTTGTTGTATTTGTTGCCACGTTGCTGTCTGTTTTAATAATGTATGGTCAATATGACAAATGATATTCAAACAATATCCCCCCTCTTTGTTTTATTTTTAAAAACACACTTTTATAGTATATCACAATTTTTCTAAAATCACAACTTTTTCTACAATATGCTATTACAATATTCAGCATTTATCTTTTTCTATATACTTTTTATTTTGAATATAAATGCAAAAATAAACAATAGCACTTATCATATAAACAAAAGCAACTATACCAGAAAATTTTTTTGAAATGGTTTCCTCTGGCATTTGCATTTTTACTATAAACAAAACACTTATTAACAGATTACTAACTGCAAGTATCATATTCCATTTATTACTTTTCATACTACAATCCCCTCACTAAATAATATCAATTATTTTCATTTTATCATATTATAAATTTTATCACAATGCTTTTCATAAGTATAACTTTGCACCACTTTATACATAAAAAGACAGCAAATATATATTCGTTGCCTTTACTGAAAAAATAAAAGTTAAATAAAAAAGAACTTAAAATTTGAGTTCTTTAAATTTAAGTTCTTTTTTTAACAATATTAAATGGTGTAACTAAAATCAAGTAATACTTTATTTTCGCCTGTATCAAGGCTCATATTAGTATAAACAGATACGAATACACTCCATGGATTTGTAACTTGAATAGTTACATATCCTTTACAAGCTATGTATGTTTCTTTTTCAGTTTTTAAATTAGAATCTAAATTTGCTATATTACAAGCTTGAGGTGGTGTAGCAGTCATTGTAGTATCTGTATATGATAATTTTGTACAACCAACGCTATTATTTCCTAATGTGGAATAATAAATTTTTTGTTCTAAAGAACCACCTGTATATTTACCACCAAAATGACTATTTACAGTCATCGTAGTAACATAGGATTTATAATTTTCCACATCATATACATCTATAATATCAATAGGTGTTGGTGTATCTAGTTCTTCAGTTTTTATTTTTACAGTACTAATATAACCATCACTTAATATTACATCAAATTCCTTATAACCTGGAATTGTTATATCCATGTTTGACAATTCTGTTTTAATAGAATTATTTAGAATATCTAAATCTTCTTGTATCTCTTTCTTTACAATTTTTTCAGTAACTTCTTTAGAGGTGGAACTATATCATCATTAGCAAATGCAGATGTTGAAAAAGTTCCTATACTAATAACTGCTGTTAATAATACAAATATCTTTTTCATTGCTATTTCTTCTCGTATCGTGTATAATTTAGAATAACTTATTGAATAATATTTTATATAAACAATACAATATATTAAATCACAAATCAAGTACAAAATCTCTATTTTTTTTCACGATAATATTATTTTTTTATATTTTATCATAAATCGAATTTTATTATAGATACTTTTACATTATTAATAATTTATTTAACACACTAATGGGGAGGAATTCAATTTATGGAAAATATTATATTTTCATTTTTTTTGGGTTCAATTATTTTATTGCCAATTGTCATATATACCATTTGTCCAATTGTTATAATTTTTCTATTATATAAAATATATAAACAAAACAAAAATAAGTAATAGAAAAGCAGTGGCTATACCACTGCTTTTTATTATTATTCTGCTTTTTCTTCTTCCTTTGGAGTTTCTTCTGTATTTTCTTCTGCTTTTCTTTTTGATAAACTAATTTTTTTCTGTTCTGTATTTACTTCTAATATTTTTACTTTAATCATTTCTCCGACTTTTAATTCATCTTCTGGTTTTTCAACATGTTTATTTGCTATCTGAGAAATGTGAACCAATCCGTCAACACCTGCTTCTAATTCTACAAATGCCCCAAATGGTACCATGCGTACTACTTTTCCTTCTGTAACAGAACCTACAGGATATTTTTCTGCTGCTGTTGTCCAAGGATTGCTTTGGCTGTCTTTTAAAGAAAGTGAAATTTTTCCTTTTTCTTTATCTACATCTAATATAATAACTTCTATTTCTTGTCCTTCTTTTAATACTTCTTTTGGATTTGTAATGCGTCCCCAAGACATTTCTGAAATATGAATAAGTCCATCTACTCCGCCTAAATCAACAAATGCTCCAAAATCTGTAATTCTGCTTACTTTTCCTTTTACTTTAGAACCAATTTCCAATTTTTCAAATATACTTGCTTTCTTTTCTAATATTTCTTTTTCTATCAATGCTTTTCTGCCACCTATAAAACGACGTTTTACTTTATCCAATTCAATGATATTAAATTCCAATTCTTTTCCTTTAAATACATTTAAGTCTTCAATAAATTTATTTGAAACCTGTGAAGATGGAATAAATATTCTAACGCCATTTACCATAGCAATTAAGCCGCCTCTTACCACATCTACTATTTTTCCTGTTACTATTGTTTTGTTTTGGTAAGCTGCTTCTACTTCTTCCATACCTTTTTGGTCTTCTATACGTTTTCTGGAAAGAAGAACATTGCCATCTCCATCGTTTACACGAACAACAAATACTTCAATTTCATCTCCAGGTTGTAATACTTTACTTGGAACTATACTTGCATCTCTACTATATTCTCCCTTTGGAATAATACCATCAGATTTGTAATTTAAGTTTACAGAAACTTCCTCATTTGAAATATTGATTACAGTTCCTTTTACTACATCTCCTGTATGAAGTGTAACAAAAGATTGTTCTAACATTTGCTCAAATGTTAGTTCTTCTTCACTTCCTCCGTTATTTTGTACTGCATCTTTTAATGCTTCACTCATTGTACCAATTACCTCCTTAATGATTGCTGGCGGTGTTGATGCACCAGCAGTTATCCCTATTTTATCATTCTTATCGAAAATATTCAACACCAAATTACAAATTGTTTCAATATAATATGTTTTTTTACAATGTTTTTTGCAAATTTCAAACAATTTTTGTGTGTTAGAACTGCTTTTATCCCCTATTACTATCATTTTGTTTACATTTTTAGATAATGCTACAGCTTCTTGCTGTCTTTCGGCTGTTGCAGAACATATTGTATCAAAAATATCTAATTGTAAACCCTTTTGTTTTAATATTTCTATTATAGCATCAAATTTATTTTTTCGGAATGTAGTTTGTACTACTACAGTATAATTTTTATTGTTACAAAATTGTGTTTGTTCTGTTTGTTCTACTTCTGCTAATATAATAGCACTATATTCACACCAGCCATTTATGCCTTGTACTTCAGGGTGTTTACCATCTCCTATAATAATAATTTGTTTTTTTTGTTCATATGCTTGTTTTACAATATCATGTATTCTTTTTACAAAGGGACAGGTGCCATCTATCATTTGTAATCCCTTTTGTTTGATAGCATCATACACTTTTTGTCCTACACCATGAGAACGTATCATAACAGTGCCTTGTTTTACTTGTTCCAAATTTTCAATCACATGGATACCCTTTTTTTCTAAATCTGCTATCACTTCTTTATTATGTATCAAAGGGCCATAAGTATAAATATTTTTATTTTTATTGATTTCATCACAAGCCATATTGATTGCTCTGCTTACTCCAAAACAAAACCCTGCCGATTTTGCCACTATAATTTCCGCCATAATTAAGCCTCTACTTTCATATTATCAATTTCTTTCATTATAATTTCTGTAATTTCATTGAGAGATTGTGTATTTAGTCTTTTTTCTCTGTATTGTTCCAAATATAAAGGTTTTCCATACACTATTTTCATAGAAGAAAAAGGTTTACAACTTCCACTGATTGCTACTGGTACAACAGGAGCTTTTCCTTTCATAGCAAATAATGCTACACCTGCTTTTGCTGCTTTTTCTTCTCCTTTTTTTACTCTTGTGCCTTGTGCAAACATTCCTATTGTTTTTCCTTCTTTTAATAGTTTTACTGCATTTTTAAATGCTGTCATATCCGCCATACTTCTATCTACAGGAAAAGCATTTAATTGCTTCATAAGCCAATACATAAATTTACTTTCAAAAAGTTCTTTTTTAGCCATATAATAAACCGTTCGATTGGTATAAATTCCCATTGTTACAGGGTCGAAATTACTGCTGTGATTAGCACAAAGTATTACACCACCTTCTTTAGGTACATTTTGCTCTCCCTCAACTGTCATACGAAACAATATTTTATAAAGTATTTTTAGCACCACTTTTGCAATTTGATAAAACATATCACACCTCCAAATCCGCTATTTTTTGTTTTACAATATTTAAAACTGCTTTTGTTACTTGTTCTATATTCATATCAGAACTATCTATTTCAAAAGCATCTTTTGCTTTTGTAAGAGGATTATGTTTTCTATTTTTATCATTTTCATCTCTTTGTATAATTTCTTTTTTGACACGTTCACTATTATATTGTTTCCCTAGTGCTTTCAATTCATTACAGCGGCGTTTTGTTCTTTCCTCTATACTTGCATTCAAATATATTTTAACACTTGCATCAGGTAGTACATTTGTTCCTATATCTCTTCCGTCCATAATTACACTATGCCCTTTTGCTAAATCTCTTTGTATTTGTACCAATTTTTGTCTTACTGCTAATATTGCAGCAACATCAGAAGCTGCTTTTCCTACTTCTTGTGTTCTAATTTTTTCTGTTACATTTTCACCATTCAAATATATATTTTGTATTCCTTGTAATAATTCTATACTCATATTTATATTTTTTAATGCAGAAGCAATTTTTTGTTCTTCTTTCAAATCAATACCATTTTTTAAACAATATAATCCTACTGCTCTATACATAGCACCTGTATCAATGTATAGTAAATTTAATTTTTTTGCAATTTGTTTTGCTACAGTGCTTTTACCTGAACCTGCTGGCCCATCAATGGCAATGCTATAATTATTCATGCTTTTTCCCTCACTCACTTAAATCTGGCCTTAGTGCTTTTGCTCCTTGTAAATATACATGAATTGCTTGTTTTTGTTTTTTGTCTACATCACATAATACTGCACAACGAATACATTTTTTCAAGCTTCCTGTAATATATAATTCCTGCATACACATCAATGCTGCTTGTGTAATACCTATTTCTCTCGCTGCAACTGCAGGGTATGCAGCATCTAAATCTTTTGTCATTGTAAACTGTATCTGCACAATATCAGATAATTCCAATTCATTTTTTGCTATAATACACTCCAGCATTTCTTTTGTTGCTTTTAATATCTCATTCACATCATTTTTCTCTGTTGTCGTTGCTCCTCTTACACAAATCATATTTTATTCCTCCTTTATACCTTCTGCTGCTGTATATGCTGTTGAAAAAGCTATTTGTAAATTAAATCCTCCTGTATAGGCATCTATATCCAATACTTCCCCTGCAAAATACAATCCTTTTATCATTTTAGACTGCATTGTAGAAGGGTCTATTTCATCTACACAAACCCCTCCGCAAGTAATTACTGCCTCTTCAAATCCTGTTGTACCTATTATAGTAACTGTCAAATGTTTTATATGCTGTATAATATTTTTTCTTTCTTGTTTTGTAATATCATGCACTTTTTTTGTAGGTTCTATTTCTGAAAGTGATATAATAACTGGTATTAATTTTTGAGGTAATAAATCATCAAGTGCATTTCTAATATCTTTATTGCTGTATTTTTGAAAATCTCTTAGTATTCTGTTATCTAACGTTTTCTCTTGTAATGCAGGTTTTAAATCTATTTCTATATAGTAAATTTGTTTGTTTAAATCCTTTACAATATGCCTGCTTGCACTCAATATAACAGGGCCTGATACACCAAAATGTGTAAAAAGCATTTCTCCAAAATCTTGATACACTGTTTTGCCTTTTTCATTTTTTACAGTAATAGAACAGTTTTTTAAACTCAATCCCATAATATCCTGACACCATTTTTCACTTGTTTTTAAAGGCACTAATGAGGGATACAATTTTGTAACAGTATGTCCTGCTGATTTTGCCATACCATAGCCATCTCCTGTAGAGCCTGTGCCACTATAAGATAGCCCACCAGTACATACAATAACATTATCTGACTGCACTTTTTTACCATTTGATAACACAATACCTTTTACTGTACTATTTTCTATCCATATTTGTTTTACATTTGTATTTGTATGTATCAATACATTATTTTGTTTTAAATATTTTTGTAATGCCCTTACAACGTCACCTGCTTTATCACTTACAGGAAATACTCTATTTCCTCTTTCTGTTTTTGTTTGTACTCCTAATTTTTCAAAAAACTGTTTTGTGGCTTCGCTATCTAATGTATAATACGCACTATACATAAAATAAGGATTACTTGGTATGTTGTTTAAATGTGTTTCAATGTCACTGTCATTTGTAATATTACAACGTCCTTTTCCTGTAATATATATCTTTTTACCTAAACGGTCATTTTTTTCATATAAATGTACAGTATGTCCTTTTTCTGCTGCTCTGCCTGCTGCCATCATACCAGAAGCACCGCCGCCTACTACAATTACATTTGCCATTCTTTTTCACCCTTTAATGTATTCATTGTTTCTAAATGTGCAAAATCATTTAATGTTAATAACACCATTTTTCCATTTTCACTTACATCTATTGTAGTAATAGAAGTGTTGCTTAACCACATTTTTTTATAAAATGTTTCGTCCATATCCATAAGTGCCATAATTAGTACTCTTAATACACCGCCATGTGATACAATCGCAACGCTTTGCCCCTTATGTTTTTCCAAAAGTTGATAAAATCCTTCTACAGAACGTTCTTTTACTAATGTAAAACTTCCCTCTCCAGGAAAAGCATGGCTAAAAGGTCTTTCATAAAAATCTGTATAGCTTTTTCCATATTTTTCTGTTAGCTGTTTCACATTGTGCCCTTCCCACTCTCCAAAATTAATTTCTTTAAAATGTTGTTCTGGTACAACAAATAATCCTTTTGCATTTGCTATACTTTCTGCTGTTTTGATGGCTCTTTGCAAAGGAGAAGAATATACTGCATCTAATTTCATAGAAGTATTTTCAAAACGTTTTCCTAAACATAATGCTTGTTTTTCTCCTTCTTCAGAAAGAGGAATATCTGTTAATCCTTGATAAATGCCTCTTGCATTCCATTCTGTTTCACCATGTCTTATTAAATAAAATCTCGTTTTCATATTTTTACCGTCCTATTCTTTATTTTTCACTTTTTCATTATAAGACAGACATTGTTGTGTTTCAATATAAAACTATACAAATTATGCAACTGTTTTATAAATACAAATAAGAGTATGTTTTTACAAAACCATACTCTTATTTACTATTATCATTCTTCTTTTTGGTCTTTACTATCCTCTTTTTCTTTTTGGTCTTTTTTATCTTTGCTGTCTTCTTTTTCTTTTTCGTCTTTTTTGTCTTTGCTGTCTTCTTTTTCTTTTTCGTCTTTTTTGTCTTTGCTATCTTCTTTTTCTTTTTGGTCTTTTTCATCTGTGCTATTTTCTTTTTCTTCTTCGTTATCGTTTTCTTTTTCAGTTTTATCATTTTGTTCTTGTTCACTATCAGAACTATTTTCTGATACTTCATTTAACTGTGCTGCAGTTTGTTGTAATGTTTCCGTTGCTTTTGCTGGCAGTTCTGAATTTTCAATTTCAATGTATTTATTTTGTTCTACATCATAACGATAAATAGCACTCTGGTTTGTTGCAACAAAATATTTTCCTTGAAATTCATTTGTACCTGCTTTTCCTAATTCATATAAACTAATACCATAACAATTATGATTATTTATAGAAGACTGTCCATTATCATAAATCGCTTTATATTCTTCTATTGGTTTTGGTAAACCTAATTTTTCAGCAGAAAAACTAGATAGATAAGTTAATGCTCCATCTCTTGAAATATCTATTTTATCTGAGTCGTCTTTTGGTTTTGGCAATTTTTCACTTGTTTTACTTACCATTACTTTATAATCTGTATCTGTATAGTCAATATCTATTTTTAGTGTTTTGCCTTCTTCTTGAGATGCCGTACCTACAGAAACATAGCCTCCAGGTGCATCTAAGTTATAGTCAAACATAGGTACAAATTCTTGCTCTCCTGTTAAAAAATTGATATAATCTTTCACTTCTTCATCAGCATTTTTTAATTCTGTATAGTTATATACAATACGTTTACTACCATTATTTTCTTCCTCTGTAATTTCTGGTAAAGCCCTTTTTTCACTCTCTCCTAAAAATTTAGGAATAGACGTTACAAAATCATCATCTAACACATATGCTTCTATGTAAGGGTCTTTTTCTTCTTCTTTATTTCCTCCTCTAAAATGCAAAAATCCTACTACACCTGCACACACAAATACTAATGCTAAAGCTCCTGCAAACAGTTTCTTTTTATTTCCTCCAGCACTTTGTTCTCCTTTTTCTTTCCCTTTGTCCTTTGCTTTTGGACTTGGTTTTACTTTTTTAGCTGGTTTCTCTTTCTTTTTTGCTTTTGTACTTGCTGCTTTTTCTCCTGATGACGTTTTTCCTTGTTTTGCATTTTCTTTTAGTGTCTTTATTTTACTAGCAGCTTCTTGTTTTGCATTTTTCTTTCGTTCTGCTGCTTCTTTTTTGGCTGCTTTTTTTTGTTCTGCTAATTCTTTTTGTGTTTCTTTTTTTGCAGAAGCAATTTCTTTTTTGGCTGCTTTTCTTTGTTCTTGTAATTCCTTTTTAGCCTCTTTTTTAGCTGTAGCAGCTTCTTTTTTTGCCTCCATTTTTTCTGCTTTTTGCTGCTGTTTTTGCAGCTTTTTATCAATTTTTAGTTTGGCAAGTTCCGCCTTTTCTTCAACAGTCTTTTTCATGATATATTCTCAACCTCTCCAATATTGCAATAACTTTTTTCATTTATCACTATAATGAAACTTTCTGCTTTATATATTATACCATATACTCCAATAATATCACAATAAAAATGTGCAATATATATCATATAAATACTATTGTATTCTCTATTATTTCTAAAAATAATATCACTTTCATATTGTTTTGCATAAAAAAAAGTATTTTGTACAAAATAGCACTGAGGTGATAATAATGTCTAAAAACATAAAAAATGTAAATGATTTGCTCAATTCTAATATTCACGCAAAAGAATATTATTTGACATTATCAGAAGGAGCAAGTGGAAATGTCAATCTTCACTCTTCTGATATAAGAAGCTTAGAAGAACTAAAAACATTCTCAGAAAATATACGTTAACATTACTGTTTCACACATTTTTTATTTATCATAGTACTATTATTGCTAAATAAACAAAAGGCTTTTGACTATTTTGGTCAAAAGCCTTTTCACACATTTTTATTAATATTTGCTCATATCATCTACTACAAAATTATAGTCTTCTTCTGGTTCTATATTTAATGTAATGGCATTATTTTCCATGCCATCACACTGAAATTTTGTTATCAATCTTCTCATATCAGCTGCCTGTGCAGACAATTCTTCACTGGCTGCTGCACTTTCTTCACTTGTTGCTGAGTTTGTTTGAACTACAGCAGAAATTTGTTCAACACCAATTGTAACATTACTTACAGCAGTTGCTTGTTTTTCACTTGCTTCTGCAATAGTATCAATCAATGTAACAACTTCTTTTGTTACAGAAACAGCTTCTTCTAATGTTTTTGCTGTTTCTTCTGCAATTCTAGAGCCATTTCCTACTGCTTTTACAGTATCTCCTATCAATATTGTTGTACTACTTGCAGCTTCTCCAGATTTTCCTGCCAAATTTCTAACTTCATCTGCTACAACAGCAAATCCTTTTCCTGCTGTACCTGCTCTTGCTGCTTCTACTGCAGCATTGAGTGCAAGTATATTTGTTTGGAATGCAATATCGTCAATTGTTTTAATGATTTTAGAAATTTCTTGTGATTTCTCTGTAATTTCATTCATTGCTGTCATCATTTCGTGCATTTGTTCATTGCTAATATCAATTTGGTCGCCTGCTTTTTGTGATTTTTTACTTGCTTCTCTCGCATTTTCTGCATTCTTTGTAATTTGTTGTGATATTTCTGTAATGGTTGCAGAAAGTTCTTCTACAGAGCTTGCTTGTTCTGTAGCACCTTGTGCTAATGCCTGAGAACCACTAGATACTTGTTCTGCATTTGCAGACACTTTATTTGCTGTGTCATTTACTCTTACAATCGTATCAGACATATTTCTGGATAATGTTTCAATAGCACTTTGAATATCTCTAAACTCTCCATTAAAATCTTGTGACAAATGTACTGTAAAATTTCCGTTTGCCATTTCTCCTGTTACTAAACTAATATCTGCTATATAAGAAGCAAGTGTCTTTAATGATAATCTAACATCATCTGCAAGTTCTCCTATAACATCTGTGGATTGATATTCAATTTCTCCACTTAAATCACCTTCAGACATTTTTCTTGCTACTTTTTGTACTTCTCTAATAGGTTCTGTAATACTTCTTGTAATAAATATAGCAAATATTAATGAAATTATAATGCTTGCAATAAGTAAAACAGTTACAAACAATGAAGCTGCTGTTGCACTTCTTTCATTACTTGTTAAGGCATCTGTTTGTTGTGTATGTAAATCATTTTCCAATATTTCAGCCATTTCTGCCGACTCTGCCAAAAGAGGAATACAGCTATTAATCAATAAATCTTTTGCTTCTTCATCAGCATGGGCTTGTAAATACAATATTACCCTATCCGCTTCCGAAATCCATGTTATTACCTTATCATAATACTGATTTACTTCACTTATTGAATTACCATATTTTTGTTTTAATGTAGTAAGCTCTTCTTCTAAATCTGCCTGTGTTTCTCTAAATTTCGCTTCATATTGTGAATAATCATCTTGTATAATCATATCACGTACATATTTTCCTAAAATGTTTAAATGTAATCTTGCTCTTATCAATGTTGTCGTATCAGTTATTGGTCCATTAATTGTTGTTTGATAATTATTACTTATACTAGATAATGAAAAAATAGAAATTATTGTCATAACTGCAGATAGTACAATTACGCATATAAAACCACCCAAAAGTCTACTTTTAATACTTAACTTTCTCACTGACAATCCCCCTCTTGATTATTATGCTATTCATTTATTTCTGTCACTATTTGACCAGAATATTAACAGAAATTTCAATCAAGTAAATTTTAGCACTTGGCTATAACATTGTCAATAGATTTCATTTTTCTTTTTATGTTGTCGAAACTGATTTTATTTGTGTATTTGAAAAATTTTTTCTGCTGCAACAATACCATCAATGGCTGCTGATACAATCCCTCCAGCATAGCCAGCACCTTCTCCTACAGCATAAAGTCCACTTACAGAAATGCTTTGTATTTGCTTATTTCTTACAATTCTAACAGGAGAGGAACTTCTACTCTCTACTGCACTAATTACAGCATAATCCGCATCAAATCCTTTTAATTTTTTTCCAAATTCTGGTATGGCTTCTTGCAATGCTTCTGTGATAAATTGAGGAAGTATTTCCGCTATATTACAAAAACATACTTCAGAGGGACAACTACTTTGTATTTCTCCCCAATTTTGAGAACACTTTTGTTTTAAAAAATCCCCTAATAGCTGTACAGGTACAGCACCATTTGCTTTCTGAAATGCTTTTTGTTCTAATTCTCTTTGCAAATACATACCAGCTAAAGGCTCATCATTTCCAAAATCTTGAGGAAAAACTTGTACTAAAATTGCACTATTAGCATTAACACCATCTCTTTTATATTCACTCATACCATTTATAGCAGTATATCCTTTTTCAGAAGAAGCATTTACAACATATCCTCCTGGACACATACAAAATGTATATACTGCTCTACCTTTTTGAGTAGTATAAGTAAGTCTATAGTCTGCTGGAGGGAGCTGTTTTGCTTTTTCTCTATATTGTACTTCATTTATCATTTGCTGTTTATGTTCTATTCTAATGCCCATTGCAAAAGGTTTTTGCTCCATATAAATCCCTTTTTTATTTAAAAGTTCATACATATCTCTTGCACTATGTCCTGTTGCTAACACTACTGCTTCTGTATTAATTCTTTCTTCATCATTTACTATAACACCTTTTATATTTCTTTGTGCTATTTTTAAATCAGTTACTTTACTACAAAATCGAACTTCACCCCCTAATGCTATAATTTTTTTTCTAATATTTTTTACTATAGTTTTTAATTTATCTGTACCAATATGCGGTTTATTATCATACAATATTTGAGGCGGTGCACCTGCTTCTACAAATTCTTCAAGCACTTTTCTAGAACGTATATCTTTACTCCTTGTTGTTAATTTTCCGTCTGAAAATGCTCCTGCTCCTCCTTCTCCAAACTGTACATTGCTTTCTGTATTCAATTCCTTTTTTTTCCAAAACAATTCTACTGTTTTTGTTCTGTTATCAATATCTTCTCCTCTTTCTAATATAATCGGTTTTAGTCCCATTTCTGCAAGCAAAAGACCTGCAAACATTCCTGCTGGCCCAAACCCCACTACAACAGGTCTTGTATTTAAAAGCGATTTTCCTTGAGGAAAATAATATGTCATATCAGGCGTTATTGTTACATCTTTTGTTCTGATACGCTCTAATACTTTTTTTTCATTTTTTAGTTTAACATCTACTGTATAAACATAGTGAATGTTTTCTTTTTTTCTTGCATCTAATGCTTTTTTATAAATACTTTGTTCTAATATTTCCTCTGCATTGATATGCAGCTTTTTTACAATTTTTTGTTTTAATTCACTTTCATTTTCTTCTATTTTTAATTTAATTTCTCCCACTCTTATCATATCATGTTATTATCCTCTCACTATTGTTATTCTTTTTTTATAGTATATTGTTTGCTCCATTTTGAAAAATACACCAATATCACTATCATTACTGCAAAAAATAATATTGCACTATATTTTCCTACTAAATATCGTTGTACTATTTTTTCAAACAATATAAATAACACACCAATAAATAATTCAATTTTACCTAATCCTTTGGTATATTCTATTTTTTTTTGTTCTATAATACCCTTTTTTTTATCTGCAAATTTTTCTGTCATAAAAAAATCTCTTATCCCTTGAAAAATCCATACTACTCCAAAAAGCGTCAATATTCCTACCATTTTTTTGCTAGTCCTCCTGCATATTTTATTTCATTATAGTATAACATATTTTTATGCAATGTTTAAATTCTTTTTTAACACTGCAGTATTATTTATGTTCTTTATTTTAAACAAAAATTTTATGTTTTATTTGTATATTAACATTGACGAAAAAATGTAATTTTTATATACTAAATATATTAATATTATATCATTTGAAATAGCATTTCATAAATTGCTCCTGTGCATTTATGCTATCTATTTCTATAAAGAAAGAAGGTATTTTTATGAATGTACAAGAAAAAAAGCCTATTTATGTCATAGGACATAAAAATCCAGACACAGACTCTATTTGTTCCGCCATTTCTTACGCTCATCTAAAAAATAAAATCAGTAGCAATACCTACATTCCTATGAGAGCGGGTCAAGTGAGCAATGAAACAAAATTTATATTAGAAACATTTGGTATAGAAAGTCCTCAGCTTATCACAGATGTTGCAACACAAGTAAAAGACCTTTCTATCAAAAAGCCACAAGGCCTTTCTCGTAATACTTCTTTACAAAAAGCTTGGACACTTATGCGTGATACAAAAGATGCTACTATGCCTGTTATTGGTAAAAATGGAGAATTAGAAGGTATTATTGCATTAAAAGACATTGCAACGGCAAATATGGACGTATATGAAACACATATACTTTCTTTATCCAAAACACCTTACAAAAATATATTAGAAACCATTGACGGCACTATGGTAGTAGGTGATGAAAATGGCTTTGTAGAACAAGGTAAACTTTTAATTGGTGCAGCAAATCCTGACCTTTTAGAAAGCTATGTAGAAGAAGGTGACATATTAGTTACAGGAAATCGTTACGAGTCACAACTTTGTGGTATTGAAATGGAAGCAGGTTGTATTATTGTTTGTATGGGAGCTCCTATTTCTAAAACAATACAAAAACTTGCTTCACAGCATAATTGTCGTATAATTAGTACTCCTCATGATACATACATGGTAGCAAGGCTAATTAGCCAAAGTACTCCTGTAGGTTATTTTATGAAAACAAGCAAACTGTTCACGTTTAAAACAGAAGACTTTGTAAATGACATTAAAAGTGCTGTAGCAAAAATAAGACATAGAGAATTTCCTATATTAGATAGTGATGGTAATTATTGTGGTATGCTTTCCCGTCGTTCTCTTATTGACATGGATAAAAAGAAAGTTATTATGGTAGACCATAACGAAAGGTCACAAGCAGTAGATGGCATTGATGATGCAGAAATACTCGAAATTATTGACCATCATAAAATAGGCACAATAGAAACAATTGCCCCTGTATATTTCCGCAATCAGCCTGTAGGTTGTACTGCTACTATTGTTTATCAAATGTATTGTGAAAATGAAGTAGAAATTGAACCTAATATTGCAGGTCTTTTGTGTTCTGCTATTATATCAGATACACTTATGTTCCGCTCTCCAACTTGCACACAAGCAGATAGGCAAGCCGCAGGTGCATTAGCAAATATTGCAAAAATTGATATTGCACTTCATGCAGCAGAAATGTTTAGAGCAGGTAGTGCTTTGCAGGACAAAACAGAAGAAGAAATTTTTTATCAGGATTTCAAAAAATTCAGCACAGAAGATATTAATTTTGGTGTTGGTCAAGTTTCTTCTATGGATAAACAAGAACTGGAAGCTTTGCAGCCAAAAATTGAAGAATATATGCTTTCTCATTTAGAAAAAACAGGATTAAATATGCTTTTCTTCTTACTAACAGACATTATAGAGGAGTCTTCTATTACTGTATTTGTTGGTGAACATTCACCAGAAATTATGAAATCTGCTTTTAAAGCAGAATTTCCAGAAGGACAAAATTATTCTTATTTAAAAGGTGTTGTTTCCAGAAAAAAACAACTTATACCGAAATTGATGGCAGCATTACAACAATAATGCACAAACCCGTATGTAATATTTTTACTACATACGGGCTTTTTATTATTGTACATCTGTTATTGTTTCTGCTCCATTTTCACGATAAGTATATACTGTAAAACCGTTATATTTCCACTCACCGTCTTCTCCTTCTCCTAAACAACTAGGAGAATAATCAGTAGAAGAAGGGCTTCCTATTGCTCCTTGCAAACTACTTGCACTCTGACCTATGTAATCTATTGCAATTTGTTTTGTATCTTTTGCTGGTGCTGCTTTTTGTGCAGGTTCTGCTGGTGTTGCTGGCTCAGCACTTTGTACCTCTGCTGGTGTTGCCTGTTGTGCAGACTGTGCTGGTGTTGCACCTTCTGATTGTTCTGCACTTTGTGCAGGTGTTGCTTGCGTTGTTTGTGCCTGTTGTGCAGGTTCTGCTGGTGTTGCTTTTTGTGTTTGTTGTGGTGTTTCCGCTTTTTCTGCTGGTGTTGCTTTTTCAGCTTGTTCTGGCTTTTGTGCCGGTTCCGCTTTGTCTGCCTCTTGTGCCTTTTCTGCTGGTTCTGCTTTTTTTACTTCTTTTTCATTTTGTTTTTCTTCTGCACTATTTGTTTGTTCTATTTCTTCTATTTGCTGTGGTGCTTCGCCTCCACTTCCACAAGAAGTCAATATCATAGTACTACAAAAAACCGCTGTTAACAACATAATTACTTTTTTCACTTTAATACTCCCTCTCTATGAAACATTTATATTATAAAAACAGCTTGCAAATCCGTTTTTATTCCTTCTGGTACATAAGCAGTAAATACTTGTCCAGTTTGCTCTTGTGTTGTTACAAAAGCTTCATAAATTTGGTTTTGCCACTGTATATATACTTTTCCTTTTTTGTGTATTGTTCCCTTAACACAGCTATATCCCTCTAAATCACTTTGTTCTACTACAACATCAGAAACATCTATTTGCTGTAACTGTGTGATATATTGTTGTGATACAGGTGATGGAAAAATAGGGGCATATTTTGCCAAATTTGAAATATTTCTTTCCACAATTTCTACAATTACTACATCTGCATTAACTTGCTGCATTACAGTTAAATTGTATGGCACTTTTCTGGAAAAACGGCTATGCCCAAAACTATCTGCCATAAAAGGATAGAGTGCATTGCCAAAAGAGTCCCGAAACATTAACAAAGAATGTTGTTTTGTTTCATTTATGGTATCAATTTGTATGTCATCTGGGGAATGAATTTCATTTTCTGCTTCAAATACAAATTCCCTTTCAAACACAACATTATTGTCCAATTCTTTTCCCATAGGATACAGCATTTCATATAAATCGCCTTTATGATTTTTTACAATGCTATACGGCTCATAATACCATTTTACATCATGTTCTATTTCTAATGCTTCTAATATAGTATCTCTAGCCAATGCTGCACCTTTGTTATTCCAATGAGAGTCTAATTTATGATACAATATTTCCTCTTTTTCACCAAATACAGCAAAAAAATCAATGTAATTTATATTTTGTTTTTGTAATGCCAACATCAATTTTTGAGCATTACTTTGTTCTGAAAACTTTTCTCCTAATTCTGGCATATATTGCCCATACAAACTATTTTTATTTGGTGCAATAAAAAATAAAAACTTTGCTCCTTGTGCTTCCACATATTGCTGCATCATATTGATATTGTTTGCAATAATTTCTATTTCTGCATCAGACAAAACATTTTTTCTGAAATAATTGTCCTCTGTATCTTTATAATACAGCCAACCCTCTTTACCTAATATAACATCTTTTGATGCAGAAGTATGAAATACTTTTGACAATATACTATTATGCACTGTAATCAACTCTGCTCTAAAAGCACTATGGTCGCTTACATAGTCTGTTACATTTTGCAAATAATTTTTATTGATGCCACCTTCTGGCAATTTTAGCAAGGGCTTAGGAGTTAATATTTCATTTGCTCTCGTTTTTGGTTGTTCTGTAAAAAACATTCCTACTGAAAGAAATATACAAATTGTCATAAAAAATATTATAAAAAAACTATATAAACCATTTTTATTCATAATTACAACACCTAAAATTGAAAATAAATAAAAGGATTAAATGTAGATGCAGACAAATCTATTACACTCCACACTAAAAGTATCATAGCAAATACATAACTTCCACATTCTACAACATTTTTTGTTACAATGCCTTTTTGATACAATTTGGGTACAATGCCTAAACAAGCTACTACACAAATCAACAATATAAATACTGTATAATGAGAAAGCAGTTGTTTAAAAAGCAATGTACTTTCTAATGTAACAGAAGATATTATAAACATTTTTGTTATCATACTAGCTGCTTGATATAAGTTTTCACTTCTAAAAAGTACAAAACCTATTGTTACAATCAGCATAGTATAAATATGTCCTATTACTTTTCCTTTCATTTTGTGAATGGGTATACTATTTGATTGCTCCAGCACAGAAAAAAGTCCATGAAAAAGTCCCCACAATATAAATGTTACATTTGCACCATGCCAAAATCCTGTTGCAAAAAACACTATCAATTTATTAATACCTGTTCTAAACCTTCCTAGCTGATTTCCTCCTAAAGGAATGTACAAATAATCTCTAAACCAAGAGGACAAAGAAATATGCCATCTCCTCCAAAATTCTTTAATACTATCGGCAGTATAGGGATAATTGAAATTCTCTTTAAAATGAAAACCAAATACTTTACCCAAGCCTATCGCCATATCACTATAACCACTAAAATCAAAATAAATTTGAAATACATAACAAATTGCACCTAGCCATGCTAAAGGCATATCAATTTGTGCTGTATTTAACTGAAAAACACTGTCTGCTACTAATCCCACTGTATTAGAAAGCAACAATTTTTTTGCTAAACCTATTGTAAAACGCCTTAGTCCTTCTGCTGTATTTTTTAATGTACAAACTCTATTGTCTATTTCATTTGAAATATCATGATATTTTATAATAGGCCCTGCTATAAGCTGAGGAAAAAATGAAATATACAAAAGTACTTTTAAAAAATTGTTTGTTCCCTCTGTACGATTTCTATATACATCTATCACATAAGAAATCCCTTGAAATGTGAAAAATGATATTCCTATAGGCAAAGGTATACCTGTTGTGGGAATATGGGTATGCAGTATTGTATTCAAACTTTCAATGAAAAAATCTGTATACTTAAATATGCAAAGCATACCAATATTCACAATAACAGCAAATGTAACAATATTTTTTCTTTTTGAAACACTGACATACTGTTTTGAAAGCAATATACCAAAAATATAATTACAAAAAACAGAAAATAAAAGCAATGGCAAATATTGCAGTTGTCCAAAAGCATAAAATACAATACTTGCTACTGTCAATATGATATTTCTGCAATTTTTATTCGGTATTATAAAATAAAGTAAAAATGTAATAGGGAAAAACCAATATAAAAATATGGCAGAACTAAAAACCATAATATACCACCCTTTTTACCATTTTACATATACAAAAGGTGCATCATTGTATGTCTTTTTATATAAATCATACTGTTGTCCACGCAATCTATATGCCATATCCATCTCTGTATCAAATAAATATGTTGTACCATTCATTTCAATTTCTACCCAGCCATGAGGAGAATGGTTGTGTCCTATTGTTCCAATAACAGCGTGTGCATCATAGCCTATTTGTTTGGCTAAATAATAATATAATGCTGCAAAACTGTAGCAGTTACCTTTGTGCATATCAATCATAGCTTCTGCATATTCTGCTTCCCAATCCAATTGCCCTTTTTGTACAAAAGGTCTTTTTATATATTTGTAATCATCTCTTACATAATCATACAATACACGAAGTTTTTGTTCTTGTGCCATGTCTTCACTTGTATGTAACATTACAATTTCAGAAAGTTTTTTATCTAATTCTGCATGATTTGTAGTATATACACCATTTTCATTAAATGTAAAATTACCTATTGTTTTATTTCTTGCTAAATCTCCATTTTCTTCTATATAATATAGTGTACCGTTTTGACTATAAAGTCCACAAGGAATATTTAAACTTTCTTTTTGAAAATCTGTCCAATTTTCTCCACTATCTGTCTTTTGATAGTCATGTACAACAGTAGCTTCTAAAATATCATAATATGCCCAATGTGATGGGGAAACATCAAAAAATTCTCTTATTCTGGTGTCTGTATTTTCTATGGTATTTTTATCTCCTGTTCTACCAAGCACTCTATTTAATATCACAACAGCTTCTTGCCTTTTTATAGCATTGTCTGGTAACACATTTTCTGTTGTACTAATCCAACCTCTTTTTGCTGCATTTGATATAGCATCTATTGCCCAATGCTCACTTGTTACATCAGTAAATGTCAATATTGTACCATCAGAAGGATATATTTTTGACAATATCGCTAAAAACTCTGCTCTTGTCATTTCTCTATTTGGCTCAAAATTTTCGCCATATCCTTCTACTAATCCCATTGTGGCAAGTGTACCTACTGCATCTGCATACCACTGTTGTGTATCTATATCTGAAAATGTTTTTTGAGGGGACTGTTTTTGTTTTAATAATATATATAATATTTGGCACGCTTCTGCTCTTGTTAATACCTTTTCTGGATAAAAATTTCCATTGCTTCCGTCCATATATTTTATATGTTTTTCTGTTTCTAATGCTATAGCACCTTCTATATTTTGTGATGGCTGCTGTGGCATTGTTGACATATCATAAACAGCAGTATATGCTACATTGCCAGATACTATTTGTGAAGCAATTTCTACTATTTCATTTTCTGCATTTTTCCAAGCAATAATTTGTTTTGCTTGTTTATTTTCAGTTGGTATATTTTGAGGTGTTTTTCCCGTATAAGTATATTCTCTAACAATTTCTGAATTGCCTAAATCATACAATATTTGGCACTGTTGTGCCTGCTGCCAAATTGCATATAATGTTATACTTTCTGTAACATCTTCTGGCAATTTTTGCACTGTAATTTCTTCCTCACTCAAAAACAAAACATCTGTACTTTCTTTTTCTATTCCCCAGCCTAAAAAAAAGCAGTCTTGTTTTGTCATATTATTTTGCTCTAATAAATATCCTTTTTCATTTGAAATAATAATGCTTTCTGGTGCTGTTCCTTCTGCACCATTTTCATCAAATGTTACAGTAACTGTTCTTTTTTGTTCCTCTTTTTGTTGTGTCTGTTCTGTTTGCTCTTGTTGTTGTTCTGTTTGTTCCTGTTGTTGTTCTGTTTGCTTTTGTTGTTGCCCTGTTTGTTCCTGTTGTTGTTCTGTTTGCTCTTGTTGTTGTGCTATTTGTTCCCCTTGTTGTTCAACTACATCTGTTTGTGTCTGTTCTGCCATTGCTGTCATTGGCAATAATGTTGTAGTAATACTTATAGTCAATAACAAAGCAAACGCCATTTTTGCTTTCATAACACTAATTTCCCCCTACTAAACCTCTCTAATACAAAAAAATCCTTAATAATACACACTTTTTTCATTATACAATTTTAGACATATTCTGTCAATATTTTTTACTATTATATTAGACAGTATACTTTTATAGTAGTCAAATATTTTTATATTTTGCATAAAAAAACACCTATTTAAAGTAATATAGGTGCTTTTTTTATTTTTCAATTATTTCGTTATATTTTTTGTTGCATTACTTCTAATAAGTCACTTAATGCAATATTTTCTACTGTACCTTGTTGCATTTGTTTGAGTTCTACACTATTTTTTTCTATTTCTGTATCTCCTATTACAACAGTATACATTGCATTGATTTTATTAGCATATTTCATTTGTGCTTTTACGCTTCTTTCTACAGTATCACATTCTGCATGAATACCAGCTTTTCTCATCTGCAATGTCAATGCTTGAGATTTTAACATTCCTTTTTCTCCCATAGCACCAATATATAGCATAACATCATTTTTTTGTTCTGACTGTCCATACTGTTTTTCTAGTATCATTACAAGGCGTTCTATTCCCATGCCAAAACCTACTGCTCCTGTTGGTTTTCCTCCACACTGTTCTACTAACTGGTCATAGCGGCCTCCTCCACATACTGTCAAACCATCTGACACAAATTCAAACACTGTTCTAGTATAATAATCCAATCCCCTTACAATTTTAGGGTCTATTGTAAAGGCAATATTCATTTCTTTCAATATTGTTTGTACTTTTTCAAAATGCTTTGTACATTCCTCATCTAAACAATCTAATACAGAAGGAGCATTTGCAATGACTTCTTGACAGCCTTTTTCTTTACAATCTAACACTCTTAAAGGATTTTTTAAATATCTTTGTTTACAAGTATCACAAAGCTTGTCTAAATGAGAAGCAATAAATTCTTTTAATTTTTGATTATAGCGGTTTCTACATTCTACACAGCCTAAACTGTTCAAACGTAATTCTACATTTTTAACACCTAACTGTTCTAACAATGTTGTTGCAACAGATATTGCCTCTGCATCTTGTGCCGCACTATAAGAGCCAAACATTTCTACACCAAACTGATGAAATTGTCTTTGTCTGCCTGCCTGCGTATTTTCACAGCGGAATGTAGGAGAAATATAATATAATTTTGTAGGTTGTGCTTGGTTGTGCATACCATGTTCAATATATGCTCTTACTGTTCCTGCTGTGCCTTCTGGTCTTAATGTCAAGCTTCTATTTCCGTCATCTGTAAATGTGTACATTTCTTTTTGTACAATATCCGTTGTTTCTCCTACTCCTCTAGCAAACAACTCTGTAAATTCAAATACAGGTGTTCTCATTTCTCCAATACCAAATACTGCACAAAGTTGACGCATTTTATATTCTAATTGTTGCCATTGTAATACTTCACTTCCATATAAATCTTTTGTTCCTTTTACTAGCTGAACCGCCAACGCAATCCCCTCCTAAATTTGAAAACCTTTTTTCTTTCTGTCTATCATTTCATCTATACGTGCAATATAATCATCTACACTTTTTACATTGAATATTCTTTCTACTCTATTTTGAGCAATATCTACTGTTTTGGTACTTGCTCCTGCTCCTGCTGCAAATACATTGTGCTTTTCTTCCATAATTTGTATATTGTATATACATTCTTTTGACTTGGCACAATATCCTACATTTTCAAAATTACCTACCATATTTTTTTGACGATACATATAATAGGGTTTCATATCCATTTTTTGAGCATATTCTGCCGCTATTGCAATCATTTTCTGCAATTGTTCTGCATCTGTAAGCGTATATAAATTAAAATTTTCTTTTAAACGAGAGGCTCTTTTTACTGCTAATGTATGTACTGTCAAATTATCTGGGAGAAGTTTTTCCATTTCTTTCATACTGTATTCTACATCTTTTACACTTTCCTGAGGTAAGCCTAATATCATATCCATATTGATAACATCAAAGCCTATTTCTCTTGCAGTAGCATAAATTTGTTTTATTTGTTCTACACTGTGTTTTCTTCCTATCAAATCCAATGTTTTTTGGTTCATTGTTTGAGGATTGATAGAAATTCTATTGACACCATATTCTTTCATAACACACAATTTTTCTTTTGTAATGGTGTCAGGTCTGCCTGCTTCTACACAAAACTCCAATGCCCCTTTTTTTATGTCAAAATTATTTGTCATAGTTTCAAAAAGCTGCTTCATTTGTTCTGCTGTAAGTGATGTAGGTGTTCCTCCTCCTACATATACTGTTTTTAAATCAAATGACTTAGTATATTCTCCTAAAAAATGCAACTCTTTATATAGTGCTTTCAAATACAATTCTACTTTATTTTGATATTGTGTAAGAGGATAAGAAGTAAAAGAACAATAAAGGCATCTTGTAGGGCAAAAAGGTATTCCAACATATAAACTTACATCATTTTGTTTATTTTTACTTAATATATCCCTTTCTGCCTTTGCTACTTCTAATGAAAGTTTTGCTTTTTGCTCTGTTACATCATACCCTTGTGTAAAATAACGCAGACATTGCTCCTCTGTATATCCTTTGTCTAAAAGTTCATTTATTGTTTTTGCAGGACGTACTCCTGTAATAAATCCCCATTGAGGGCGTATATTTGTTATTTGTTTTAATAGTTTATAAATAGAGCATTTTATTACTCTTTTTTTCTCTTTTTCAGATAAATTACTATTATCATATTCTACAAAAGAAATTTCTTTTTGTATACCATTTTCATAATATATAGCAACTGCTTTTTTCTGCTCTAATATACTTTTTATTGTAATACCATTTTGTTGTGGTTGCTCTACCATATAATAATGCAAATTAGGATAAAACACTTGTATGATTGTTTGTACATCGTGTTTCAATGTATGATTTTCTATTATAAAATATATCATATCATTCTTTCCTCAAATTAAAAATTCTTTTCACTATCAAGCAGTATTGTAACAGGGCCATCATTTACAATTTCTACTTTCATATCTGCCTGAAATTGTCCTGTTGCTACTTTTTTAATAGGCAATGTTTTTGCGTGTGCTACCAATTTGTCAAATATGCCACTTGCTACAGCAGGTGCTGCACCACTGGAATAGCCTGGACGTCTGCCTTTTCTGGCATCTCCATATAATGTAAAATTAGGTACAATCATAAGTTCACCTTCTATATCTAATAGTGAAAGGTTCATTTTTCCTGCTTCATCTTCAAATATTCTCATATTTATCACTTTATCAAGCATATATTCTATTACTTTGTCATCATCACTATCTAACATACCAAAAAGTACCATAATTCCCTTTCCAATTTCTCCTATTACTTTTCCCTCTACTGTCACACTTGCTCTTTGTACTCTTTGTAATACTGCTCTCATAATATCCTCCTATCAATTCGCTACACGTTCTATTTCTAATATATCATTTAATTTCATAAGCCTTTTTATAATTTTTTCTAGTTGTTCTTTTCCTTTTACTTCTATTGCTACATCAAATATTGCTGTATTTTTTGTTGTTTTAATAGTAAGCGATTTCACAGAAACATCTTCATCTGTAAATACTTTTGAAACTTCCATCATTAAGCCAACTCTATCTGTACCTACAATACGTATACCAGCTAAATAAGATACATTTGCCATACCTTTGCCTTCTACGTCCCATTCTGCTTCTATTAATCTATTTCTATCTTCTTCTGTCAAATTCATTACATTGATGCAGTCTGTTCTGTGTATTGTAACACCTCGCCCTCTTGTAACAAATCCTACAATTTCATCACCAGGCACAGGATTACAACATTTTGAAAATCTTACTGCAACATCTCCTATTCCTTTTACTACAACACCACTTTTACTTTTATATCTTTCTAATTTTTGTACAATATTACTATTGAAAGTATCTAGTAATGTATTTTCATCTTCTTGTTTTTTCTTTTCTCTCAAATATTCTTCTGCTAGTCTATTTGTTACTTGACCTTCTTTTACGCCACCATGTCCTACTGCAGCACAAAGTGCGTCCCAATCTCTAAAACCAAATTTATTTAATACAATTTGTATCCATTCTGTTTTTAAAAGTTCAGAAGGTACATAATTTTTCTTTTTCATGTCTTTATCAATGAGTTCTCTGCCTTTTAATATATTTTCCTCTTTAAATTCTTTTTTGAACCATTGATTGATTTTTGTTCTTGCTTGAGAACTTTTTACGGTATTGAGCCAATCTCTACTAGGGCCTTTTGAATTTTGAGAAGTTAATATTTCAATTCTATCACCATTTTGTATTTTATACTCAATAGAAACCATTTTATTATTTACTCTTGCTCCCACCATTTTATTGCCTATAGCACTGTGTATCATATAAGCAAAGTCTATTGTAGTAGAACCTTTTGGTAAACTAACCACTTTTCCCTGTGGTGTAAAAGCATATACTTGGTCATTAAATATATTCAAATCTAATTTAATGGTATCCAAATATTCTTTATTATCAGACATATCTTTTTGCCATTCCAATATTTGTCTTAGCCATGTCAATTTTGCTTGTTCGCTGTCGCCTTTTTTATTTGTGCCATTTTTTCCGCCTTCTTTATATTTCCAGTGTGCTGCAATACCATATTCACTAGTACGATGCATATCCCATGTTCTAATTTGCACCTCAAAAGGTTCTCCTTCTGGGCCTATAAGTGTATTATGCAAAGACTGATACATATTAGGCTTTGGCATAGCAATATAATCTTTAAATCTGCCTGGCATAGGTGTATACATAGTATGCACAACACCTAAAACACCATAGCAATCTCTTACTGTATCTACAATAGCCCTTACTGCAAACAAATCATAAATTTGGTCTAATGTTTTATTTTGATTTACCATTTTTTTATAAATGCTAAAAAAATGTTTACTTCTTCCTACTACCTTTCCATTTATACCAGACTGCTCCATTTTTTGTTTTAAATCATTTACAATAGACTTTACAAAATCTTCTCTTTCTATTTGTTTCCTTTCTATTTTTTCTTTCAAATCATAATAAGCATCTGGATTTAGATATTGAAAACAAAGGTCTTCCATTTCTGTTCTAATTTTAGAAATACCTAATCTATGTGCCAAAGGTGCATAAATATCAAGTGTTTCTTGTGCTTTTTCTCTTTGTTTGGCTTCTGTCATATAATTAAGTGTTCTCATATTGTGCAGACGGTCAGCCAATTTAATCAATATCACTCTAATATCTTTTGCCATAGCCATAAACATTTTTCTATAATTTTCTGCCTGCATTTCTTCTTTTGTAGAATAAGACAATTTTCCCAATTTGGTAACGCCATCTACAAGAATTGCTACTTCTTCACTAAAAAGTTCTACAATATCCTCATAAGTATAAGGAGTATCTTCTATAGTATCATGCAGTATACCTGCTGTAATAGTTTCTTTGTCTAGTTCCAACTCTGCTAATATATAAGCCACTTTTAAAGGGTGTATAATATAAGGTTCGCCAGATTTTCTTTTTTGGTCTTTATGTGCTTCTACCGCCAAATGATATGCCTTTTCAATAATATCAAACTCTTTTGTTGGGTGATAAGTATTCATTTTATTAATTAACTCTTTGTATAATTCTTCTTCTATCCTCACAAAATTCACCTCTCCAATTCTATACAAAAAGGACTTTTTTCAAAATACACATTATTTAAGTAAAAAGATTTTAAATATTATTATAATAATTTCTTTGTATACTTTCAATAGCGTTATGCTGCAAATTTATTGAAAATATCCCTTATCATACTTTAATGATAGTATTCTTTTTACTTTTTCATTTAGTTCCTGCTCTGACAAAGTTCCCTTTTTTACTGCGTTATAAACAGTATAATAAGATTTTTCCAGTTCAAAAGGCATCAATACCATATCTGCCCCTGCTTCTATTGCCTTAAGTGAAGTATCCTGTTGATTATATTCTGTAACTGCCCCCATATCTAAAGCATCTGTAATTATAATTCCTTTAAATTGTAATTTATTTCTTAACTGCTCTGTCAGCATTTCATAAGACAGAGAAGCAGGTAAGCCATCTGTTGTAGCATTTGGTGTTGTAATATGTCCTGCCATAACAAAATCTACATTTTGTTGTATAGCCTTTTGGAAAGGAAGCCATTCTATTTTTTCCATTTCCTCCAATGTATGATATGCTACAGCGATACCATTATGGCTATCTTCTATAGTATCGCCATGTCCTGGAAAATGTTTTACACAGGCACTAATGCCATTTTCATGTAATCCTTTTATAAAAGCGGTTGCCATTTCTGCTACTATTTGTGCATCACTAGAATAAGCTCTATCTCCTATTACTGTATTTTTTTCATTTGTATTCACATCTGCAACTGGTGCAAAATCTACATCAAATCCTAATTCTTTTAATTCACTTCCTATTGTTTTCCCAGCCTCATATGCTGTATTTGTATCATTACTATCTCCTATTATTTTTGCAGGAGGAATATCTTTTACTTTTAAATTTCCACTGGAATGTAAACGGCTTACTCTGCCACCTTCTTCATCTACTCCTATTAAAAGTGGTATATTGCTATGATTTCTATATTCTGCAATTAACTGTTTTGTCTGCTGTTCTGTATCAATATTCTCTCCAAATAACACCACGCCCCCTATATGATACTGTTGTATTGTTTTTTCTATGTCCTCATTCCATACTGTAATAGGTATATTTTTATCATCTCTTCTAAATGCACAGAAAAAAAGTTGTCCAACTTTTTGTTCTAGTGTCATATCTGCAATTTTTTGATTTAAAAAATCCTCCTTTATGTCTTTTATATCTTGTTCTGTCAATGCCTCATTTGTTTTCTGTTGTTGTGGTGGTACTATTTCTTGCTGCTGTTTACAGCCTAAAAGCCCTATGCTTATGCAATATAGCAACAATATAGAAAGTATCACTTTTTTCATAAAAACACCCCTTTCTAAATTTATATAATTTCATTATATCCTTTCTTATGAAAAAAGCATAGTAATTACTTTTTATTTTCTCATTTTTTTAGTATAATAAAATAATATTGTTTATTATTACAGCGTGTCGATAAAGTCGACACGCTAAGTCGAAAACAGATTTTCGACTTGTTTAAATAGAAGTATAAACAGCTTATTTCATAGGCTTAAAAGCCTTGAAACTCGCTGTTTTCCTCAGGCGAGCAAAGCTCGCCTTGCGGATTAGAATGGGGAGTTGTACTCCCCTATACCCCTTGCTTTTTACAGCAAAATGAGGTTTTTTGACAGATTGAAATAATATTATTTATTATCATGTTATACAGAAATATTTTGTTTACAGATATGATATATATTTGAAAACTTTTTATAAAAAATTTTACAGATTTTATATTCTATTATAGTATTATATTGGAGGCAATTTATGAAATTACAAAAACTATTAAGTTATGTTCGTCGTGCAGTAGAAGATTACAATATGATTGAACATGGTGACAAAATTGCAGTAGGCATCTCAGGAGGAAAAGACAGTATCTGTCTTTTATTAGCATTAAAAAATTTACAACGTTTTTATCCTAAACATTTCGAATTAGAAGCAATTACTGTTTCTTTAGGATTGCCTAATGCTAATTATGATGATATAAAACATTTTTGCCATGAAATTGGTGTAAATTACACTGTCGTAAATACAGACATAGCACAAATTATATTTGAAGAAAGAAAAGAAAAAAACCCTTGTTCACTTTGTGCTAAAATGAGAAAAGGAGCTTTAAATGATATGGCTGAACAACTAAATTGCAATAAAGTTGCTTTAGGTCATAACAAAGATGATGTTGTAGAAACATTTTTTATGTCATTGTTTTATGAAGGTCGTATCAACTGTTTTTCTCCTGTAAGTTTTTTAGACAGAAAACAAATTTATTCCATTCGTCCTCTTATGTATGTACCAGAACCAGAAATAAAAGGATTTATACAAAAAAGTGGTATTTCTATTGTAAAAAATCCTTGTATTGCTGATGGTAATACCAAAAGACAAGAAACAAAACAACTACTTCAATCTCTTTCAAAAGATTATAAAAATTTGCAGCAAAAAGTATTTGGTGCAATACAACGTTCTGATATAAAAGGTTGGAAATTAAAATAAATAAAGTTTAAATTGTTATGTTATAGAAATTTTATTCATATATAAATTAGAAATAGAAAGGAAGTTATTCTGTGAGTACTTATCACGAACAGCAAAAAAGAAATGATACCATACGTTTACGTGCTATATTAGAGGAGTGTCCTTATTTTTTAGGAGAATTTTTCAGAGCAATGGCTAATACAGCATCTATTAAAACACGTGTGGTATATGCTTATGATTTAAAAATATTTTTTACATATATTTCGCAATATCATCAAAAATTAAAAGGAACTTCATTAGAAGATATGACATTAAATTGTTTAAATGAAATTAATGCAGACGATATTGAAGGTTTTTTAGAATATTTAACGTACTATCAAAAGCCTGACCCTCTTTGTCCAGAAAAAATGATTGAAATTCAAAACGATGCAGAGGGAAAAACACGCAAATTAGCTGCTGTTAGAACAATGTATCAATTTTTTTATAAAAAACAAAAAGTATCTTCTAATCCTGCCGCTATTGTAGATGCTCCCAAAATACACAAAAAACAGATTATTTACTTAGAACCTGATGAAGTAGCCAATCTTTTAGATTTAGTAGAAAATTGTAATACAGATGCTATGTCACATACACAAAAGGCTCACATAGCCCACAGCCAAAAAAGAGATTTGGCACTTATTTCACTTTTTTTAGGTACAGGTATGCGTGTTTCAGAATGTGTAGGTATTGACTTAAATGATATTGATTTTAGAAACAACAGTGTAAAAGTTATTCGTAAAGGTGGCAATGAGTCAATACTTTATTTTAATGAAGAAGTACAACACGCTTTATTAGATTACATTGCTCAAAGAGAAAAACAAAAAAATAAAGCAGAACAAGAACAAGCTCTTTTTCTCTCAAACAGAGGGACTCGTATTACAGTACGTGCTGTTGAAAATATTGTTAAAAAATACTCTCGTATTGCATCGCCTTCTAAAAAAATATCTCCTCACAAATTACGCAGCACATATGCTACTTCTCTTTATCAAGAAACTGGAGATATTTATTTAGTAGCAGATGCCTTAGGACATTCTGACATAAACACTACTCAAAAACATTATGCGGCAATGGGAGAAAATCGTCGTCGTAGTGCTCCAAAATATGTCAAACTTCGTAAAAATTAACTAGAAATCATGAAAGGAGTGATTTTTTGAAATATACAAACACTTATATAAAAAATATCAAAAACAAATTACAAAATAATACACCAAAACCTATTATGAAATATCTTCCTTCTGCCGTTATGCTTTTACTTTTTTGTATTGATGATGAAATTCATTTACTTTTTACCAAACGTTCAGAAAAACTACTTCACCAGCCTGGTGATATTAGTTTTCCTGGAGGCAGAGGAGAAAATAATGAAACGCCCCTTCAAACTGCATTGCGTGAAACACAGGAAGAACTAGGCATTTCTCCTGATAACATTGCAGTACTTGGTTGTATGGATTTTGTATTGACAACATTTGGTACTATAATCATGCCATTTGTAGGATTTGTTTCAGGTATCAATATAAAAGATATTCATTTCAGCAAAGAAGAAGTAGACGAAATATTCACTGTACCAATTTCTTTTTTTAAACAAACAGAACCTGAAATACATTATTTATATTTTTCTCCTTTTACAAAAGAAGATTTTCCTTACGAGCGTATTCATGGAGGAAAAAATTATACTTTTGCTACCCCCAAAATACCGGAATTATTTTATCAATATCAGCAATATACTATTTGGGGCATTACTGCACAAATTACACATCATGCTATTACATCGCTTTTTTCATAAAGCAATTATAATGTGTTTTTTATATTGTGTTCAAAAGGAATACTATAGCCCTTTTGAACACAAATATATTTTATATAACCATTTTAGAAGTAATAGAAGTGTCCTTTTGTTAACATGATATACTTTGTCCCATTTTCTTTATATGATATTGTCTTTTTCTACTTTCTTTACATTGCAACTTTTTATTTCTTTGGCTTTTCTATAAAATGTAGAAGTACTAATGCCTAATTCTATACTTACCTCACAGGCAGATAATTCTTTATTTCTCCATCTTTCTACTATAGATAAAAAGTCCTGTGGTAATTCCTTTTCTGGCCTTCCAAATTTCATACCTCTTGCTTTTGCTGCGGCAATTCCCTCCGCTTGTCTTTGACGTATATTCTCTCTCTCATTCTGTGCTACAAAAGAAAGCAACTGCAATACCAAATCAGAAATTAATGTCCCTAATAAATCTTTGCTCTTACTTGTATCCAGCAAAGGCATATCCAACACACGAATATCTACTTTTTTTTCTTTTGTTAAATACTTCCACTGCATAATGATTTCTTCATAATTCCTTCCTAGCCTGTCAATACTTTTAATTACAATTAAATCTCCTTCCTTTACCTTTTCGACCATTCTATGATAAGCTGGTCTATTAAAATCTTTTCCTGACTGCCAGTCTATAAATGTATTACTCCTTTTCACTCCCTGTTCTTTTAATGCCTTTACTTGTCTTATTTCATTTTGTTCTTTTGTGGAAACACGAATGTATCCAAATAATTTTTTTGACATCTTCTTCACCTCCACAATTAGTCTATCAAATACCCTCCCTTTTTTTATTCTATTTCACAATATACAATAAACTTCATTTATCATTTTTCCCCTATTTTTCATTTTATTACTGATATAAAATTGGTAAATATACAAAAAAATCTATTTTTTTCATAAAAAAACGTGTCGATTTTATCGACACGCTGACACATTAAATTTTGAAACATATTTTATTATTTACATTTCCCAATATCTAATATCTTCTTCTCTTATATCAATATATCGGAACTGTTTTCGTTTTAAATCTCCATAAGTATACGGTTTTATTTCTCCATACAAATTATATCGCAATGTTACCTCCAACACGATATTGGCAGGTATCATTTTTCTTACTGTCTTTTTTATTTCCTCTTGCAATTGTTTTTTAATCAATCTAATTTCTATATGTAAATAATACAAATCATGCTGCATATCTACTACTACATTTGTTACATTATCTTTATTACATATTCCTTCCAACCAATCTAACAAATGAAAATAAGTATAAGGTTTATGATGGTTCCACAAAAAAAGTATTCTTTGTCTAAAATCTTCTAAACTTTCATTTTGCTCTCTTACAATATTTAATAATTTTGCTCTTCTTTTTAATCCTCTTTCTGTTGCTGTTACAATCCATTGGTCATCTTCTAAATATTGTTTTGCCTGTTTTTCTTCTGTCAATATATTTCCTTCTATTTCTGAAAGCATTTGAAATTCTCTTGTGTCTTTTACAAATGGTGGCAAATATTTTTCATAAATTTGTTTCATTCTGTCACCACACTTCCCAAAAACGGAATTTCATTATATTCTAATATATAATTTTGTGCACGGTCATTTATTTTAGTATATTGCACATCAATAACTCCTTCTGCGTCCAATGCCCTCGCTTCCAAATAACTAATACGTACTGTTAAATATTCCATATCTGCCCATTGTTTTCTCAAATTTGAAAAATAATCTTCTATAGAATTTGTAATTTCTTCTGTTACTTTTGTTTTATTTGTTCCATCTTTTAATAACAATGTCATTTCTATATAGCATTGTACTTCTTTTGCTGGTTCTACTGTTACTTTATGTCCTATTGGTGCAATACCATAGCCCAATCCCCTTTTTTGAGGGTCTATTACTTGTTGTATTTTTGCAATTTCTCCTTCTATTGGTGCATTGAAATTTCCGTCTACTATTGTCAGTTTTACTGTTCCTCCTCCATTCCAAACTGGTGTTACTTTTACTCCTCCTACTCCTTTTAATGCCATTACTTTTACTTTATAGTCTTCTATATTTCCCCCAAATGTATCTGTATTAAAACTACTATAGTATCTTTTTCTCAGACTTTCATCTGTTTCTTCATCTTCTCCTTCTGTAAGCAGTTCTATCAATTCTCCTTTTGCCAGTCCCTCTAAATATGTAATGGGTATTAAATCCCCTAAATACTGATTACCTGTTTCTCCTACTGTTTCGCACTCTAATATATACTCTCCTTCTACTGCTGTCTTTTCTATTACAATATAATTTAATTCTTCCAAATTAAATCTCATACCAATAGGTACATTACAAGCTCTTTCATTTCTATCTATAAATTTTCCTAAAAAAGTGGCTTTTGTACCTTCTTTTCTAAAAACTCCTCTTTCCATACATCTTCTTGTTAAATCTTGTTCTGTTGCACTATCTCCATAAGTACGATTTTCCAGCATTTTTAAATCTGCATAAAATATAGCTGTTTCTGCTGCATTTGGTGCAATCGCATCAAATATAATACTTCCCTGTCTTCTATCTCTTTTTTGATTTACTTGTTCTAGCTTTCTCTCCATCAATTCCTCATAACTCTCATACATTAAATATCAACCGTCCTTTCTATTTCTAGTGTTCCAAATATAGTATGTACTTTAAATTTTACTTCCAATTCTCCTTTTTTCCCTCCAAATTGAAAATCTGTTACTGCTTTTATTCTATCATCCGCCAGCAATGCCTCCTCAATTCTCTTTTTCATTTCTGGTATCACATAACTTTTTGCTCTACCAAACAAATCTTTCAATTCCATACCATACTCCCAATTATAAATTTCATACTGGTATCTTTCTGTAAACAATATTTTAAACACTGCCTGTTTCATTGCTTCCAATTCATCTACTGTACCAGAAACAATTTCTTTTTCTTTTTGCACTCTATAAGTTAATGTAGGTATTTTTTGTATAACCACATTACTATTTACTTCTATTTCAGACTGTGGTGTCAGTTTCATTTTCTGTCATCTCCTCTCCTACTCTATCCAATACGACATATCTTTGTCCTCCTGTCATTTTCATCAATATGACTCTTTCTCCCTTTTTTAGTTCCTTTTCAATTATGATTTCATAGTGTTCCCACTGTTCATTACTATCTTTTTTCCTCATATAAAAGCTTTCATAATGTTTCATTACATTTTGTGACAATATCAAAAAATTTTCTGTTAATTCTAATTTTTGCTCCAATATTATTTTTAGTGGTTCTGTTGCTGTTACAGTACCATAACAAATATCTGCTATATTTTCTTGCTGCAATACATCATATGCCAACAATTTTACTGCTTCTAACATACTTTTTTCCCCATTTCATATTTTCATTTGACTTGCTCTCAAACTTCTCTCTCTTTGTTCTAACAGCTTTTCTGTCATATGTAAAAACAATGTATTTATATCAACATTTTGTTGCTTTTGCTGCACTTGTTGTTTTTGCTGTTTTTGCTCTTCTTTTTGTTTTAAACTATTTTTTACAACATTTTGTATTATTTCTGTATTTATTTTTTTATTATATTGTTCTATTTGTTCTATATTTTTATTTTCTTTTTCCCACACACTTTTTATATCTCTTTTTTGTTCTGAACCAGGCCACACTTCTTTTTGCCATTGTTTTTTATTTTGTTTTTGTTCTAAATTCTTTTGTTTTATTTTTTCTATATTATTTTTTACACTATATTCTTTTTGTTGTAATATTTGTTTTCCTAAATTAAAAACACTTTCTTTTTTTTCTTTTTTTAAAATGCTATTTCCATATCCCCAAATATCACCTTTTTTTATTTCTTTTAACACTACTTTATTCTGTTTCTCTTTTTTATTTTCGCTTCCTTTTTTATCAAATATTTCTTTTATATCAAAGTATTTCTGTTTTTCTATCTCTTTGTTATATTCTCTATTTTGTTTTTCTATTTCCCATACACTTTCACTTTGTTTTTGATTTTTTTTATCTATTTTATATTGTTGTAATTCTTGTCTTTTTTGTTCTCTTTTATTTTCATTTTGCTGTTGTGTTTGTTTTCTTTTTTGTTGTTGTTTTTGAATTTGTTGTTCATATTCTTGCTGTTTTTGTTGTATATTTTGTTTTTGTTGTTGGTATCGTTGCTGTTTTTGTTTTTGATATTGTTTTTGTTGTTCTATTTGGTACTGTTTTTCTATTTCATATTTATTTTGTATCTGATATTTTATTTGTTTTTCTTTTTCAATTTGGTATTGTTTTTCTATATCACTTTTTTTCTGTTGTTGTTGTCTTTTTTGTTCTTCTGTTTGTTTATATTCTTCATATTCTTTTTGATACTGTATTTCATCAAACATACTTTTTGTTTTTTGTTTTTCAAATATTTCTTGTTTTTTAAATATACTATTTTCCTGTTTTTGTTTCTTTTTTATTTCTTTTTCAACACTTTTTTTCTCTTTATTATTTTTTATACTATTTTCTTTCTCTCCAACCATTTTATACAGCGACTGTTGTTTATTTTCATACAGATATTGTTGTCGCCACAATATACTTTTCTTTTGCATTTCTTCCTGTTCATACCAACGCCAAAAAAAATCATTTCCTTTTTCATTTTTTAAAAACTGTTTTTTATAAAAAGAAAACATTATCATCACCTCTCCTCCAGTTCCAAATCTATTACACTTTTTATAAACATTTTCTGTTCGAAATCCATACGAAAATATTGACTTGGCAATATATGATAATGTCGGAGAGCATAAGCAGCATAATCTGTTTCTGCTCTACCCTCCTTTATTGCTTTTTTATATCATTTTTTATTTTTTGTTCTCTTTGTTCAAAGCAATTTTGTTCTCTTACTGCTTTCAAAAGTATCATATATTCTCCCATTGTAAGCATTTCTTTCAATACTTCATCTGCTTTATCACAGCCATAACTTTTTAAAAGTTCTCTATCATTCAAATTTGGTATTACAACACAACTAGCACACAATTTTCCCCAATATTGCTCTATTGCTTCTGTTGTTTTTGTTTGTTTTATTTTTTGATGTTCTTTTTCTTTTAATGCTTTTATTCTCCATTTCAGAGGTTTTCCATTTTCTCCTATAAATCTTTTAGATACTTCAATTTCTTTTTCTTCTAGCAAATATTTTTCTTCTATCATAATTACTCCTCCATTCTTATATTCAAATCTGCTTTATATCCTCCATTAAAAAAATGATAAATTCCTTTTTCTATTACAAACATACCTTTTAAACTAATTTCAGCCAATTCTGGTAATTCTATATAAATAGACTGGCCTGGTATTAATATTAATTTTTCTGAAAATTGTTTTAATAGCAATGTCTTTTTTACACGGCATTTTTGTGACAAAATTGTATTTCCTATTGCTCTTAAATCATACTGTGTTAATCTATGGTCTACTCTTTGATAGTACAATATTCTGCCCCATTTTTTAATTTCTTCTTCTTTTTCTTCTCTATAAGACAATTTTTCTGTTTCCAATCTTCCCGCCTGAAACAGCTGTACACCATTATAAGTATCTTCTGATATATCTGTTATATAAATATAATCTTCTATACTTCCATCACACTGCAACACTTCATTTGTTACCATATCACTTTTTTCTGTTAGTGTTAATTTTCCCCCTTCATCATAAAAAAAATATTCTTTCCCTATCTCCTTTTTTGTTAAATTTAGTGCTGTATTAATCATATCCCAAAGTGTTTGACCTTCTTCTATTCTTTGCGGAATTTGCCACATTGTATTACAAATTTCTCCCATTTCTAAGCCATAATCATTCGCTATCATTTGTATGAGTTCTGATGCTTTTTTGTTATAATACACATAGGTATCTTTATTTTGTACCAAATAAAAAAACTGGTCATATGCCGTTACTTCTATAATTTGTTTAGAAGTTCTACTTTTTTTCATTATCCACCCTGAAAAAAATAATTTATCTTCTGCATAAAATTGTATTTGATTTCCTTCTACAAACTGTGTTACGCCATCTCTTATAATAGAACAAGTCATTTTTCCACAAGTCCCTATAATACTTTTCTCTACAACAACCTCTCCTTCTAACAAATTTGTTGCATCATACATTTTATTATTATTTTTTACAAGCATTTTAATTTTCATTTTTATCACCCCAAACGCAGTATTTGTCCTATCTGTATTTTATTGGGATTTACAATATTATTTTTTTCTGCAATTTCTTTATAGCGACTACCATCATTTAGCATTGTTTGTGCAATTTTCCACAAACTATCTCCCTTTTTTACTGTATAAGTATTTGGAATTTCTTTTCCTTCTCTTTTTACTCCATATTCTTCTAATACTGTTTGTCCCTCTTTTTGCTCTATTTTATATGTTGCAGATGTGATTTTCCTATATTCTTTCAAATTGATTTCTACCCAAAAATCACCTTGTTCTCCTCCCCTTTCCAGTACTGTATATCTTTCAAAAGAAACATCTATATTTCCACTAAACAATTCTGTACCATCTGCTAACTTTCGAAACACAATCAAACTTACTGGTTTTTTACTCATTTTATACTGTCTAAACTGATTTAAAAAAAATATAGGTGGCTGAAATACACCTTCTGTTTGTACAAAACTATACTGTACTGCTGGCAGCAACACTGTAAAAGAAATTCTTCTCAATCCTATATCTTTTAATATACTTCCCTCTCCTATATCTACTAACTCTACTCTCTCACTTTCTCCTTCTACATTTGTTATCAATTCTGATGGTGCTACTGGCAGCAATATTTGTTCTCCATTTTGTTTCATATAAAATCGATACATATTTTTTCCTCCCCTTTTACTGCACTTCTTCCACCACATTTTTCAGCTTTTCATATTCTCCTGCTGTCAACATTTCTAAAAGTAATGCTTCTTTTCCTATCACATGGTATTTATTTTGCAGTTCTACATTACTTAAATCTGGAAACACAACACTTTCTACCAATACCATTACCTCATACAAATTTTGTTTTCCTTCTTCTTTCATTGCTCTACATTTTTTTAATATATTTTCATTTTCTTTTTGGCTTAATGGTCTTATTTCCCACACAACTACATTTCCTTGTTTATCTACCAATCTCTCAGAAATTACTATTTTTTTATTTTTTATTTCTTTTCTATTTTGTTTATAATATGCCTGCATTCCCTTACACTCCTTTTTATTTATATAATATACGTCCCCCATCTAATAAGATGGAGGACTGTTTTATTTTCTTTTTTTTACAATTCTTCAAACGCTTCTAGCAAATCTGCATCATTAAATGTAAATGTCAATACTTCATCTAATGCTTCTTTATCTACATCTAATTTTGTAATAAACATACTATCAATATTAACTCCTTTTAAAAGTACTGTTTGTTTCCCTGTTTCACTTGTAGGGTCTTCATTTGTTACAAGCAATTCAAAATAAGTATCCACCCCATTTTTCATATACTCTAACATTACCTTTCTAAACAAACTTGAAACATAATACACCTCCATTGTTCCAGTACCTTTCCAGCCTCCAGCTTTATGCTGTTTTGATGTCAGCCCCAATATTGGTATTTCTGATTTTGTTTTCTCTACTTTTGCCTCTACATTTTTCGCCTGCATAATTTCATATCGATTTCCATTGATTAACGCAAAGCAAGTACCCAATGCTCCATTTATTGTATCTTTTGCTCTCAAATACGCCATTTTATTACCCCCTCACCTAATTAAATAACTTCTACTTTCATATACAATTTTTCCATAGCATCTATTGGTTTTACTTTCTCATACACTACAACATCTTGTTTTTCTATTCCCTGCATAATTGTAATATCTTCTGGTTCAAAACCCTCTATTGCTTCTATTCCTTCTAATTGTTCATGATACTGTATCAATTCCGCTTTTAACAGATTTCTTCCATTATCATTATTACTTTGTTTTCCCAAATAATACTGACTAAATATTCTTGCTACATCATTCGCTATAGCATCTAACACTCGTATTACTCTATTACTTGAAAAATCACTATTTTTATTACTTTCAAATGACGTAAATGTATTAATATCTCTCAGTACTCTAATATCATCGCCATCTTCATAATACAAAAATTCCCCATTTTGCAATCCTTCTATAAATTTTGATTTTTTATATTTTGCTTTAACGCTATATTCCCCATTATATTTTTTATTTGTTATACTTTCATTTACTTCTGCCCCTGCTTCTGCTCCTGCTGTCCAATACACCAGACCTGTTTTCTGTTCTTCTGTTTCATTTGTTACAGAAATAACGCCTTCAAAATCTGCTTTTGTATACTGAAACAACACTGTTACAAATTTTACGCCTTCTTCATTTCTTAATCTTTTTGTAAAAGCTGTAAACAATCCTTTTGTTACTTCATCTTCTCCTGCATAAGCCAACACATTGAAATTCTCTTTTTCTGCTTCTTCCAAAAAATCAGCATAATCATTTCCTGTTACTTCTTTATTTGTTCCACCTGTTAAATTGACTCCTGCATTTGCCTGCAATGCCCCTGTTCCCTGAAATACTACATAAGTATTTTCATTCAATTCTTCTATTGTTTTTACTGTTTGTGTATCTTGCAATACCAAATCTAAATATGTCCTTACATCAAATGCTGTTTCATCATCTACATTTTTTGCAATTACAATTTTTATATCATTTCCTCTTGTTCCGCCACATTTTGCCTGTACAGTACATTCTCCTACTTTTACACTTGCCTTTTCTCCACTATTACAACGATAAATCAATGCCTTTTTTGCATACAAAAACAATTCTCTCAGTGGTTGCATTTTTTCATGGGTATAATCATACCCAAATATATCTTGTGCTTCTGTTTGAAATTCTTCTGCCTCTACTGTCATCATGCCACTTTTTCCCCAATCTAATTCTAGTGCCATGCACACAGTACCTCTTTCCCCCAATGTTCCCATCGCTCTCGGTTGTGATACAAAATTGATATATGCTCCAGGTAATATTTTATTTTGTACTAAATAAGTACCTCCTCCTAATGCCATACGCTTTCATCTTCTCCTTTCTCTTTTTCCCTCTAAATACATTTTGACTAATCTCTCGGCTTCTTTTTTACTATACTGTTTCCCTTCTTTTAATACTGCTTGTACAACATCTTTATTCCACTTTTTATTTTTACTTTTCAAAAACTGTTCTTTTTCATACACATTTCTTTCTTCTTGCACTCCTTTTCCTCCTTATTTTTTAATATCCTACTACTTGACTTCCATTATATTCTAATCTTTCCATTTTTCTTTGTGTTACAACAGGCATAATTTGCACATAGTAAGTTACTTCAAATTGAAATCCTTTTTCTGTCATATTATGCTGCATTTTTACTGCAAAAAATTTATTTTTCCCTTCCCCTATCAATGACAACACATCATAAAGTATTTCTACTTTTTCTATACTTTCTGCTTTTTCTCTTTTTTCTACATCATTTCTATACTCTACATTCATTGTTATCCATTGTTCTCGTCTACCCTTTAAAAGTGGTTTCTGTTCTACACTTTTTACACTTACTCCAAAACAATTTTTACTTCCATTTTGAGGTACTTCTTCCCCATATACTTCACTTTGTTCAAATTGTTCTGCTATTGTTTTTATTACAATTTCTTTTATAATTTGTAATATCCCTTTCTCCACTCACTTTCCCCCCTTTTTTATGCTATATCTTCTCTTTTTAATGCAATTTCATTGTGTGTACTATAACTTACCATTTCTCCTACACTTTTAAATACAATATTTTCCCCTCCCTCCTTCTCTATTTCTATATTACTTCCTGCCTTTATCACATCTTCTTTACAAAACAACAATACTGCATCATATAGTATTTTTGCAGGTAAAACACCATTTTTTACTACTATTTTAGGGCTTCTACACAATCTACATTTTATTTGTTTTTTTTCTTCTTTTTCTACAAACAATATTTCTCCCCAATTTTGTTTTTGTTTTTCCCATACTGTTACAGTACATTTTTCATTAAAAAATTTCTCTACTTCTCTTTTTGTTCTTTTTATAATATTTTCACCTCTTTTCCCTCCCCTTACTATTTCACTACTACCATTTCATATTTCTAAATTTATCTAATTCCTCTGAAAATGTTCTCAACAAAACATTTTTTTGCTCTCTCCAACTACTTTTTTCACTTTGGTAGCTTACCGAAACATTACCTTCTGTTATACTTTTCAAGCGAGCATTTTTTTCTTCTTCTCTATAATTCTCATTATCATAAAGCAACATTGTTATTTCTACACAAACATTCTTTAATTCTTTTGGTACTTTTTCTATATTACAATAGCCCTTTACCATTTCAATACTTCTTTCACTTGCAAAAAGCAATATATCATCTATTTGTTCTATTTCTTGCTCTGTTTGTTGTTCTATTTCATTTTCTTTTATTTCTTCTTTACTTTTTCTAAGCTCTTTTATTTTTTGATATACTTCTTCTACTGTCACAAAATATTGCTCTTTTTCATCATTTTGTTTCATTTTATTTATCACCTGCTCATGCTGTTGCTTGTCCATCAATATTTACCCATATTCCTTCTATTGCATTATCTGGTATCCACAAATCATGGTATTTTCTATAGTCAATTTTCCAAGCATTTGCTTTTTGATTTGTTAATGGGTCGAATATTCTTGTTACATCTGTTTTAGACACTCCTATTAACGCATGACGTACTGCTATAATCCAATTTATATCTTTTGCATCTGTTTTTGCTTCAAATCCACCTTCTGTTTCTCCTGTTGTTACTCCATCAAAAAATTGATAGCTTGTTTTTAATCTTGCAGAAGGCACTCTTATAATAGGACTTCCATCTATATTTTTAACTTTCAATTCCACTTTTCCCTGTTCAAAAACACCACTTTCCAACATATGGTTACTTGCTATATCTAACAAATTGGCTATTTTTGTTGACATTGTTACAATTACTTCATTTTCATCTCCTACAATATCTTTTATTATTGTGATTTCTTCTAAAAGTTTTTGTACAATACTATCTTTCTCAGCATGATAATAAGACACTTTTTTACTTTCTGTTGCCAATTCTGCTATTTTACTATAGCGATATGCGTCAATTTCTGGTATTACTTTTGTTCTCTGAAATTCTCCCATTACATTCCCTGCTACCAATGCAAAATTTGTTTCATCTACATCTATCGCATCAAGTTGAAATGTTCTTCCTCTATCTTGTGTCATTTGTTTTGTTTCATATGTCAATGTTACTGCACCTTGCACAAATCCATTATCTCTATCATATGTACCCAGACCATTCAATTCTATTTTTGGTATTTTTACCTCATTTCCTCCAGTATACTGTATCTGTCCACTATTTTCTTCCATCCAGCCACTTGTTGCTCCTGCTATTAGCTGTTCATCTAACGCTTCCATAAATATTTTTGCATATTCTATTGTATTGATACTCATACTATTTTTCCTCCTTTTATCTTCTCATCAATGCTGTTTGAAACTGTTTTGCTGCTTCACTTTTTTTATCTACTTTTTTATTTGTACTATAATATCCCGTTCCCTCTATTTTTTTGTTTTCTTCCTCAAATAAATAAGGGACTTCTCTTTTTAATTTTTTTATATCCAATCCTTCTACTGTTCCATCTTCATTTAAAACAATATCTTGCAATTCCACCAATGCTAATAATGCTTTTGTATTTCTTCCTCCTGCTTGTTTTAATGCAGACTGTACTACATACTGTTTTAATTTTTCATTGTATTGCTGTTTCAATTCTTCCTTTTCTTTTTTCAACTGTGCTATTTTCTGCTGGTATTCTTGTTCTTTTGTTTTGTATTGCTCTTGTTTGTCTATTTTCTCCATCTGCATGATATTTCTCATTCCTTTCTTTTTCTTGTTTTATTGCTTCCATTTCACTATTTACATCTTGTACAAATGGGTGCTGTGCCAAAAGTGTTTTTTCGCTTACAATACCTTTTGATGCTGTTATCATATTTACTGTTTCTATATCATCTGTTATGCTATTTAGATTTAATCTAAAATCTAATTGATTTACATCATATTCTGTACCATTTTTTCTATTATTATCTTCTATTAAAAACCAAAAAAACTCTTTCAATGCTTTTTTAATTTCAGGTATTATGCCATTGATTTTTAAATTAAACATAGCATACTGAAATTTTAATGATACTCCACTTGGTGCATTCCCCAATCTTTCACTATCTGTATCTACTCCCATACCAAAATGAAATATATCTTTTCTCAACAATTTCAGCCATTCTATTCTACCCTCTATAGGCAAATGTACCTGTTTCGTTTCTACTTTTCCAGAAGCATCTGAAATTTGTACTGCTCTATTGACTTGCAATTTTTTTGTTATGGCATTTGCTGTTTCTCCTCCATATCCTGCTATTACCCAATACAGTTCTACCAAATCCAACAAGCTATTTGTTCCTTCACTACATATCAAATCATAAGCATCTACCAAGCCTTTTATCATTTTTAAATCAGACATTTCTTTACTATTATTTCGAAGTGCTATAAATGGTACTCTCCCCCAACCATGTTGCTCTTTCTCTGTCTGTTCTTGTTTTCCTTTTACTACTGTCCAATGTCCTATTTTTTGTTGTTCTTCTTTTTTATAGCTTCCATCTCCTTTTTCTATATAATATGTGACATCTTGTTTTGTCCACCATTCTACCTTTTTTACTATTTTTTCTTTACCATTTTCTACTACTACAAATTGATAATATCTTATTACTTGCTCTATTTCTTTTTTATTTACAGAATTATAAAATACAATCAATTCTTCCGCTGGTACAACACAATACTGCAATACGCCCTCTTTATCATAATAAACATGAACATACTCTATTCCTTTATTTGATGCCCCAACAAGCCACTCATACAACACCCCATTAAATACTTCATTTGCTACTGTTGTCATATATCTTTCATATTCTGTTATTTCTTTTCCCCTTACTAATATGCTTGGCTCTTTTGCTACCAAATAAGAAACTTTCTGTTCTACCAAAATATGATGAAAAGGACATACTACATGATGATTACTTCTATTTGGATTAGAAAGTAATTTTATTCTTTCTTGTTCTTCTCCTTGTGTATTTTTATATGTTTCTGAAAAATGTCTTACTGAAAAGTTCTTTTGTAACACATTATGCTCACAGCAATAATATTTTTCTCCTTCTATCATTTCCTTTTTCTTTTTACTATTTTCATCTTCTGCTATGAGCATTTTTAGTAGTTCACTTTCGCTCCATTTTTTCTCTGACTGTAATTTCGCTTTCATCAATTCCAATTCTGTGATATACATTTTTTCCCTCCTTCCTTTTATGTTACTTTTACATTTCGCATATCATATTCCCTTGCATATCGCACTGCATCTATTGCATGGTTATTTTTATCTGGAAATTTTGACAGCCATTTATTATCAATATCCCTCTCTAATTCATATTCAAAAAATTCTCTTGCTGTATTAGGACATCTTTTTTCATCTATTACTATCTGTTCCAGACTTTGCAGCCATTTTATACCATAGTTTACGCTATCAGGTCCCTTTTTTGCTCCTATCATTCTCAAACCATACGACTGCATTTCTGCTATAGATTTTGGTTCTGCACTATCTGCTACAATTACCCCATTTTGTTTATTTTCTTGTTTTATCATTTCATATGTTTTTCTATTACTTAATCCCCTTTGTTGTATCTCAAAATATATATAAAGTTTTTTCCTTGTTTTATCATAGTGATTTACTGTATAATGCAGTGGGTCTATTGCATATCCCCAATCCAATCCTCTAGACACATTATCAAATGCAGCTATCTCCTCTTGTGTAATTTCTCTCAATACTATATTTTGAAACACTGTCCCTTCTGTATCTACCACTTCTCCCATATATTCATGTTGATACACTTCGGGTTGTACCTGTTTTAAATGCTCCGCTTCTATAAAAAATTGCTCTCCCAGCCACTGTTGGGGTACTTCTTCATAAGTGCTATGATGTATATATTTATCTTCTCTTTTTCTTTCAACTTCTTTATTTACCCAATTCATTTTACTTTTTGGAGGGTTATAGGTATAAAATACTACAAATTTTTTACCGCCTCTCATCAATGACTGATTTATATTTCTTATCTCTGCCATTCCTGAAAATTCATCTGTTTCTTCATACCATATATATTTTACATATCCTTTTCGGCATTTTATGGATTTTATTTTTTTGGGATTATCTGCTCCCCTAAATAATATTTTTTGTCCTGTAGGTATATATGTTATTTCTAGCGGTGATGACTGTTTCCCTTCCCATTGTTGTTCTACTTCCAAAACAGATATTGCCCACCATATTTGCTCAAACACACTATCTTTTATATGAACCCCTACTTTTCTAAGTACTACACCATTCGCTTGTTTATCTTTCATGATACCTAACACAATTTCTAATGAAACAAATGATGATTTTGTACTGCCTCGTCCTCCTTTTAACCAATAATGTGTATTATTTTCACACCAAATATCTTTATGTACTTCATAAAACGATTTCGCAATTAATTTTGAAAGCTGAATTTTATTTTCTTTCATTCCTTCAGCACTTCCCTTTATTTACTATATCATCTACTATAATTACTACATCATTTTTATTCTCTATTTGTTCAAACACATTTTGTCTTTTCCCCAACAACTCCGCTGCTTTCATTCTATCTTTTATAGCAGCATCACTTTTTTCTTTATAGGCATCTCCTTTCATCACACTTGTTAAAAACTGCAATATATCTGTATCATTAGCAATTTCTTCTTTCCTTTTTTCTTCTAACAATCTTTTTATTTCTTTTTGTATATATTCCTTTTTTAACAAGTTTTTACCATATTCTTCTACATAGCCTGCTCCTTCTGCCGCCTGCAAGTCTGTTTTCCCTTCTGCCTTCAGGCGGCAAAACACAATTTCATTTTTACTCAAGCCTTTTTTCATACTTTTCCTCCTTTCCTCTACAGAATATATTTTGTAAAATCTCAAAAAGTCTCATTTTTTTATTACAACTTTTTCTATATTTTCACTAGCATTTTTATTTTATTTATGCGGCTAATTTTTGTTCTTTGCATATCACTATCAACTTATCTAATATTACATCATGGTCCCTAAAGCATTTTGCTCTACTTTTATGAAGCTGTAATGATATATAGTTATACTGATACTCTTTTTCATATCTCAATTTTAAAAATATTTGTTCCTCATATTCCAACTGTTCTATATATCTCCCCATTTTTGAATATTCTTCCATCTCCTTCTCTATATACTCCACAATTTTTATGATTTCTCTTTCATAAATCTGTTTTGCTTCTTCCAAAGTGACTACTTCTTCTCCTAAAAATGGTGCGTTTTTTCCCAATATAAAAAACTGTTTTGCCATTTTTTGAAGTTTATCAATCTCTCTTTGTTTTCTTTGACAAAAATCAAGTGTTCTCCCCCATCTGAACAGCTTCTTTTTCATCTGAACCCTTTCCTTTTTTTCTATATTTTGAAATTTCTTCTCTTTCATAATGAAAACATTCCCCATTTCTTTGTATCGTTAATTTTTTTCACAAATACATCATACTACACTCCTTTGAATAAACCCTCTCCTTATTTCACATATGATAATACTTTCATATTATCAGCACATATGTTCTTTGTCAACAAAAAACATCATCTATAAATTGCCTTTTTTTCATTATCATATTATAATATGATTATCAATATATCAGAAAGGAGTTCCCCTTCATCATGTTTCAAAAACATCTTTTTAAAGAACAACTTATCAAGTTAATGAACGGCAAAACTTCAACGGAATTTGCAGAAATTACTGGTTTTAACCGTACTTATCTTTCTAAATATCTTAATTTAAAATTAGACAGACCTCCCTCTGCTCGTTTGCTTCAAAGTATTGCTAGTTCTATTGTAAATTATGAAGATTTATTAGTATCTTGTGGTTATCTTCACAGCACCCACAATATAAATCAATCAAACAATTCTATTATCAAATTGCCTATTGTTGGTTCTGTTCATGCTGGTAATCCCTCTTTTTCAGATAATTACATAGAAGGTTACGAAGCAATTGATGCTTCTGAATTAAATCCCTCTTATGAATACATTTATGTTCGTGTAAAAGGCAACAGTATGATAAACGCTCGCATACATGACGGCGACCTTGTTCTTGTTCGCAAACAATCTGACGTTAATAATGGTGATATTGCTGTTGTTACTATTGATGACGAAACCGCTACTTTAAAGCGTATACTAAAAAAAGAAAATATTCTTGTACTACAACCTGAAAATCCTTCTTATTCTTCTTATATTTTCTCCGGTGAAGAGCAAAATCGTGTTCGCATTATTGGAAAAGTATTACATGTAAAATTCGTACCCATTTAAAAATTTCAACATTACTAAAAGACTTACATTCTGTAAGTCTAAAAACATCATTTTACCGTAAAAAGTAAGGGGTATGGGGAGTGCAACTCCCCATACTAATCCGCAAGACAAGCTTTGCTCGTCTGAGGAAAACAGCGAGTTTTAAGGCTTTTAAGCCCATGGAACAAGCTGTTTACACTTCTATTTAAACAAGTCAAAAACCTGTTTTCGACTTAGCGTGTCGACTTTATCAACACGCTGAAAAGACTTACATTCTGTAAGTCTTTTTACTATATTTTTATACTTTTTCAAAACAGAAGGAGATAGAAGTACACTTTCTCCTATCTCCACCTTTTTTACCTTTTTGGTATTATCAGTGTTTGCCCGCAGATAATTTTATTTCTATCATTTATACCATTCGCTGCCATAATGTCTTTTATGCCTGCACTTGTACCATAAAATTTACTGCTGATATATCCGAGGCTGTCCCCCGCTTCTACAACATATTGTGCGAGTATACTATTCTGTTGTTCTTCTTCCGCTTTTCTTTTTGCTTCTTCTTCAGCGGCCTTTTGTTCTTGTTCTCGCTTTTGTTGTGCAGCTCTTTCTTCTGCCTCTTTTTTCAGTCGCTCCTGCTGTTGTTGTTCTGCCTTTTGTGCTGCAAACACCATCTGTGTTTGTGCTTCCTCTAGCTGTTCCGCCATAGCATAATAGGAATTTTGCACTGTGACTATCTCCGTTTCCAGCTTTCTGACTCTACTGATGTTATTCAACAAACTAACCCCCATAAAAAGACAAGCGATGCACAATATACTACTGACACCAGCCAACATGGTCAATCTGCTGCGGTTCTCTTCTTCTGCTTCTTTTGCCCTCTTTTTCAGCACACGCCTAATATCTTTTGCGGCGTCCATTCTTTGCTCTGGTGTAGGGCGTTTCTTTTTTTCCTCTCCTTCCTCTTTTTCATTTTCTTTTTGTTTTTCTAACCGTGGACGCACCAGACTATTGTCCAGCATATACTCCTGCATTTCTTGGTTTTTTTCATAATATATGAAATATCCCTTTGCAGGTCTTAGTCCTGTTTTTTCTGTATTATGTATAAAAAAGGTATCCAGTTTGTCCAATGAGTCTATAACAAACAATACCTGCCACGGTTCTTTAAAATATTGTCTATGAAATGTTTCATCTTTTGCCATCAAAAACGTTCCAAATCCTGGCTGTGTATGCACCCAACCTACAAGCGACAAACCTTTAAAATATACTTCCATTTGTCCATTGATATATCTCCATGTATCTTCTGTAAAACTTTCTGCCCCTTTTTGTTGTTTTGTATCTTTTGCTTGTATTGCTCCACTAATAATTATAACTTCTTTTCCTTCTATTACAGCACGTTTCCCTGCCAATGCTGCAAGCTTTTCTTTATTTCCTCCACTTCTTGCATACTGATACAAATAGGTATGTACATAGTCCTCTACATATATTTTAATATCCCCCTCTATAGAACCTATCTGTTTTATATTAGACGGCAATGTGACATCATCTTGTTCCCCAGCAGCACTATATAAATTATTGTCATCATGAAAAAGATACTGCATTTTTTTGTTACCTCCTCATTTCATTTTAGGATATACACAATATATCACGACTTGTACAAGAAATTTGTCAAAGCCTGTCCCCTTTTTTACTTTTTTTTATACAAAAATCTCCCTTTTTTCGTCATTTTATTACCCCTCTTTTTTAGACATAACACAATTTGCTGTTATTTTTTTGGCTTTTTCTTTTGTTTTATTCATTCTATTACATATTACTTAACGATATCAAAACACAAAAAAAGAAGGGATTTTTCCCTTCTCTCTACATTACAATTTTTCTTTTTCACTTTCCAGTAATTCTAATTTATTCTTTTTTAACACATCTACATAAAAATTCCATACCACTTTTTGACCTTCTTCTGTTACTATCCAATCTCTTGTTTTTTGCAATATACTATGCGGATATTCAAAATATTTTGATTTTTGTTGATGATATGTTACTATAGGAGCAACATAATATTTATAAATATTACAATACCCATTTTCTTTTAAATATTTTGAAACAGCTACAATTATGTTACAATTATTATTTTCTTTAAACATATCATAATAGTCAATCAGTCCTTGTTCGCTTTTATAAAGTGCTACAAACTGCCAAATATAAATCTGTTGAAATGCTTCTGCCCATATTGGCCTATTTTTATTATAATATTTTACCATATATTCGTGAAAATCTGGCAATGTTTCACTACCCAACACTATACTATATGATGAAGGCCATTCTTTTACTTTTCCTTTTTCTCTTATTTCTTCTTTTAATTTTTGTATCGCTTCCTCCAATTCTTGATACATTTCTACTACAGTCAAATAAAACACCTTCTTCCCAAATTACAATACATAGTATTTATTATTGATTTTCTTTCTGTGATGCCAACAATATTGATTTATTTTTCATTAAAACATCTACATAAAAATTCCAAGTCATTTCTATATTTTCTTCTGCCCATTTTTCTGTTTTTTTCAATATCGGATACATTTCTTCCGGATAATAGTTCATTGGACGATATTTTACTCCATTTGAATATTCTTCCCATTCCTCTACTGGAATTTCTTCATATTCTACTGCTGGAGCAGCATAATACTCACTAAATTCAGTATATCCATTTTCTTTTAAATATTGTGCAACACGCATAATTGTTTTATAATCACTTTCTTCATAAAAATTTTCATAATAAAGTTCTATTCCTTCATAAAATGCCGACCATTGCCACGACATTATTTGATAAAACGCTTCTACTCCTATAGGTCTATTTTTATCATAATGTGTTGTAATATATTCATTAAAATCTCCCAACGCACCACCGTCAACTGCTGTGGGAATTTGTTCATAATCTATTTCTTGCTGTTGTTGTTTTAATTTATTAAATTTTTGTATTTCTTCTTCCAATTCTTCAAATGTTTTTACAATATCAACATCAATACTCAAAACAGTCACCTCACTATATACTATTTTTTATACTTCTTTTTCTGGCAAATCCTCCAAACTCATAAATGTATATCCTTTTTCTCTCAAACTTTTTATAATATCTGGCAACGCTTCTGTATTTGACTGTGAAACAGCGTGCAAAAGCATAATACTTCCATTATGATAATTATTCATTACCATATCATAAGCTGCTTGTTTTCCAGGCTGATTATTGACGTCCCAATCCCCATATGCAAAACTCCAGAATATTGTTTTATATCCTTGTGACTGTGTTTGTTCCAAAGAATGTATACTATATACTCCCTCTGGTGGTCTAAAAAAATGTGGCATATCTTGTCCTGTTATTTCTTTAAAATATGCAGCACACTCTTGTATTTCTGATGCAATTTGTTCGTCTGTCAATTTTGTCATATCTGGGTGTGTTACGCTATGGTTTCCTACAACATGGCCTTCTGCTACCATTCTTTTTATCAATTCTGTATTATCTCTTATATACGACTTTGTTACAAAAAACGCTGCTTTTACATCATACTCTTTTAACACATCTAATATTTTCTCACTATATCCATTTTCATAACCTTCATCAAATGTCAAATAAATTGTTTTTCTTTGTGTATCACCTAAATAATACGCGTCATATTTATCTATTGCTATATCTTGTTGTGCTGATGGAGGCATATTTTCTGTATTTCTTTTAAACCACCATGATTTTCTATCATGGTATCCTACAGCAGCATTATTTTGTTGTGGCTGAGGTGGTACTTCTACAGGGTCATACTCTGCTTCTGTTTTTTCATTTTCTATTATTATGATAGGAGGTTCTGCCACATTTATTACAGGTGTCATTTCTCCTCCTGCCATTAACACTGACATCATATATAATATTGCATTTATATGTAACATATCGTTCCCTTCCTTTCTTTTTCATATTACTATACTACAACTTTATCACTTTTACCAACATCTATCAATATTATTTTTTGATACAACAAAACCCCCCATTTTTAAAATGGAGGGCTTGTATAAAAAACTATATTATTATTTTAAATTAAACCATGCTTTTAAGCCTAAATATTCTGCTACATCGCCTAATTCTTCTTCAATTCTTAATAATTGATTATATTTTGCAACACGGTCTGTTCTTGCAGGTGCACCTGTTTTAATTTGACCAGCATTTACAGCTACAACGATGTCAGCGATTGTAGCATCTTCTGTTTCACCAGAACGGTGAGATACTACTGCTGTCATGTTATTTCTGTTTGCTAACTGTATTGCATTAAATGTTTCTGTTAAAGTACCAATTTGATTTACTTTAATCAATATCGCATTACCAGCTTTCAAATCAATACCTTTTTGCAATCTTTCTGTATTTGTTACAAATAAGTCATCGCCTACAAGCTGTACTTTATCGCCTAATTCTTTTGTTAATAACTGCCAGCCTTCCCAGTCTTCTTCTGCTAAACCATCTTCAATAGAAATGATTGGGTATTTGTCACAAAGAGCTTTCCAGAATTCTACCATTTCTGCTGATGTTCTTACAACATCTTTTCCTGTCATTTTGCTTTCGCCAGGGAAGTGGTATTTTCCATCTTTTTCATCATAAAGTTCTGTAGAAGCAGGGTCCATAGCGATTTTAATATCTTCTCCCCATTTATAACCAGCTTTTTCTACTGCTTCTTTAATTAAATCAATTACTGCATCTGCTGTTGGAAGGTCAGGAGCAAAGCCACCTTCATCACCAACTGCTGTAGAAAGTCCTTTTCCTTTGAGAACGCTTTTCAAGTTATGATAAATTTCAGCACACATTCTCAATGCTTCTTTGAATGTTGGTGCTCCAACAGGCATAATCATAAATTCTTGAATATCTACTGTATTATCAGCGTGTTTACCACCATTCATAATATTCATCATAGGAACTGGCATTGTTTTTGCATTGAAACCGCCAAGATATTGATATAATGGCATTTTTAATGCTTCTGCTGCTGCTTTTGCTACTGCCATAGATACACCAAGTATTGCATTTGCACCCAATTTTGCTTTATTTGGTGTGCCGTCCATTTCAATCATTTTTGTATCGATTGCTACTTGGTCAAGTGCATTCATACCAATAATTGCATCTGCAATAACATCGTTTACATTGTTTACTGCATCTTGTACACCAGCTCCAACATATCTGGAACCACCGTCACGCATTTCAACTGCTTCAAAAGCACCTGTTGATGCACCAGAAGGCACTGCAGCTCTACCTACTACATTATCTTCCACTACAACCTCTACTTCTACTGTTGGATTGCCTCTGGAATCCAATACCTCTCTTGCGTGAACATCAGTAATTTCAATATAACTTTTCATGTTCTCTTTCCTCCTCTTTATTTTTAAATTTTATTACTTTTATAATCATAGCATATAACTTTTTACTTTCATTAAAAGCTATTATACTATTGTTAACATATATCGTTTTACTATACTTTCTCCCCACACCCGCCCTTAAAAGATAAATCAGTACTGGTTTTTACAATACTCTATACATTGTACTCATGTAACAATACTTGACTTTTACATTGATATTATTAGCACAAGTCCGATGCCCTTATCTGCATACAGTTTGCCTACTGCTAGGTGTACTACGCATTTATCTTTTTAGCCTTTTTTTACATCTCTATCAAATCTACAGTCCAATTAACTCCTTGTAGTTTTGTATCTATTTCTCTATATTGTTTAGAAAGTTCATTTATAGTATGCTGTAATGCTTTTGCATCAATACATCTCACAAATTTAACTTCTTTTTGACTATAACGTTCAGGTCGTATTGTTGCTGCTTCATATACAGAGCGATACATACTGATTTTTGTTTTTAAATTATCTCTTTGTGCAATGGCATCTGCTACAGTTCCATTTTCAAATGGTGTGGTATCATTTGTTTTATTTATTTTTTGCACAAGAAACAACAGACGTTTCATATTTTCATCATATTCTGCAATTAATTCTTCTGGTTTTTCTGCTGGAGTATCTCCCTCCTGCACCATTGCATTGCCTGTAATACGATTGAAAAGCTGTGCATTTTTTTTTTGAATTTCTGCTCTTTCAATCAATGCTTCAGCAAGTTTCATATATGACACGCCCTTTCTTGTTCTTTTACAGTATATCTTGGTATATTTTAGCAAACTTTTATTTCATTTTCAACCAGAAATACATATTTTCATCAAATATCACAAAATTTTATTTACTTACAAGTAAACTTTCTCCTGTCATTTCAGCAGGTTTTTTAATATCCATCATTTCAAGCAATGTTGGTGCAATATCTGCCAATTTTCCGCCTTCTCTCAATACAATACCATCTGTATAATTTACTAATATAAATGGTACTGGATTTGTTGTATGTGCTGTAAATGGTTCTCCTGTAGTATAATCCACAAGCTGGTCGCTATTGCCATGGTCTGCACAAATAAACATTTGACTATTTGTGTCAATCAATGCTTTCAATACTCTTTCTAAACAGCTATCTATTGTTTCGATTGCTTTGATTGCTGCGGAAAGCACTCCTGTATGTCCTACCATATCTGGATTTGCATAGTTTATAATAATCAAATCATATTCTTTAGAATTGATTGCTTTTACTAATCCATCTGTTACACCTATTGCACTCATTTCTGGCTGCAAATCATATGTTGCTACTTTTGGAGAAGGTACTAGCCATCTATCTTCATTTGGATTTGGTTCTTCTACACCACCATTAAAGAAAAATGTAACGTGTGCATATTTTTCTGTTTCTGCTGTTCTAAGCTGTTTTAATCCCAATGATGAAATATATTCTCCTAATGTATTTGTTAATCTTTGTGGTTTAAATGCTACTGATTTATTTTCTATTGTTACATCATATTCTGTAAAACATACAAATGTAATATCTTTTGGTGCATTTACTCTCTCAAATCCATCAAATGCTTCATCACAGAATGTTCTTGTAATTTCTCTTGCTCTATCTGGGCGGAAATTAAAGAATATAACAGAGTCTTTCTCTTTTATTGTGCCAATCGCTTTCCCTTCTTCATTTGTAATTACTGTTGGCAGCACAAATTCATCTGTTTTTTCATTTTCATATGATTTTTTAATACATTCCTCTGAGCTAAATGCTGTCACGCCTTTTCCTGACACAATGGCATCATATGCTACTTGTACTCTTTCCCAACGTTTATCTCTATCCATAGCATAATAACGTCCTGATACTGTGGCGATTTTACCAACGCCAATTTCTCTCATTTTTTCCTCTAATTGTGCCAAATACTCTATACCTGATGATGGTGGTGTATCTCTACCATCTAAAAAGCAATGTACAAATACTTTTTTTAAGTCATTTCTTTTTGCTAGTTGAAGCAGAGCATACAAATGTGTATTATGGCTATGCACTCCACCATCTGAAAGCAATCCAAACAAATGCAATGCACTATCATTATTTTTACAATTTTCTACTGCTTTGAGCAATTCCTCATTTTCATAAAAATCGCCATCTTCTATTGATTTTGTAATTCTTGTCAATTCTTGATATACTATACGTCCTGCTCCTATATTCAAATGTCCTACTTCGGAATTGCCCATTTGTCCCTCTGGCAATCCTACATCAAGTCCACTCGCATATCCTTTTACACATGGGTATTTTTCAATGATTTTATCTATTGTAGGTGTATTTGCTTGTCTAATGGCATTACCTTCTGTTTTATCATTTATACCAAAACCATCTAATATCATCAACACTGTTGTTTTCTTACTCATAATTGCCTCCTTATTTTCAGATTACAAAAAACACTATATTGCAATCTCTCAAGGGTTCTCCCCTGTAAGAAAAATAAAAAATACTATCTCTATACTTTTTTATTGTTATCAATAATTTACAATACTTGCAAATTCTTCTTTCAAACTTGCTCCGCCTACTAATCCACCATCAATATCTGCCATTGCAAACAATTCTGCTGCATTTTTTCCATTTACACTACCACCATATTGTATACGAGTTTCTTCTGCTGTTTCTTTTCCATATACTTCTCCAACAACTTGTCTAATGGCACAGCAAACTTCTTGTGCTTGTTCACTTGTTGCTGTTTTTCCTGTACCAATTGCCCATATTGGTTCATATGCTATCACTACTTTTTTTACATCATCAGCACTTAATCCATACAATCCTGCTTTTACTTGCATACGCACGATTTCAATATTGATACCCATTTCTCTCTGTTGTAATGTTTCACCACAGCACATAATAGGCACTAAATTATGTTCTAATGCTTTTTTTACTTTTTTATTTACTGTTTCATCTGTTTCTCCAAAATATTCACGTCTTTCGGAATGTCCTATTACAACATATTTTACACCCATTTCTGTAAGCATTGCTGGTGCAATTTCTCCTGTATATGCTCCGCTTTCTTCAAAGTGCATATTTTCTGCTCCAACTGCAATATTTGTACCTTTTACTGCTTCTACTACTGTAGCAATATCTACTGCTGGTACACAGAATACTACATCTACTTTATCTGTATTTACTTTGTCTTTCAACAATGCACACAATTCTGCTGCCTGCTTTGGTGTTTTGTTCATTTTCCAGTTTCCTGCAATAATTTTCTTTCTCATAATAAAATGCCCTCTTTCTTGAATTTATATTATTTTTTCTTTTTTATTTTTACAACAATACATAACATAACCAAAATAATGAAAGCAACAATACCCATCACTTTTAATCTATAAGGTGTAAAAACAAAACGCTTTTTTTGATAAAATGTTTTTATTGCTGCCTGTTCTATTTTTTGAAGCAATTCTTCTCCTGTCCACCCAGAGTCCACTGTAATTCTAGGAACTTCTAACATACTTGTATTTCTATTTACAACATAAATATCTGTTGTCAACTGTAAATCATATTCCATATCAGAACGCATTGCCAATGCAATATCTTTTCTATAATTTCCATTAGGATATGTCAGCACTTTTACAAGACTTCTTTTCTGTAAATATTCATCAAGCATTTCTTCCCCTTTTATTACAGAATAACACACATCTGCATATGTTCTATTTTGTACTTGTTTATGGTCATATGTGTGATTATATATTTCTACTAATCCACTATTCTGCATTTCATTCAAATTTTCCCAGCTCATTCTTTCAATTTCTTGTTTTGGACACTCATAGTCTTCACAAATCAAAGAAGTAACTACAGAAATATTTGCTTTCATATTATACTTTTGCAAAAGAGGATATACAAGTTCATAATTGCTTTTATATCCATCATCTATCGTTATTACAATGTATTTTTTATTCAAATGCAATTCTGGTTGTACAATGCCTTTTTCTTTTTCCATTTTTGACTGCTGCATAATATAATACAATTCACTCAAAAATATAGTAGTATATCCTGACTGCTGCAATGCTTTTATATGTTCTTCAAATTCATCAATATTTATAATAACTCCATTATCTGGCTCAACTTCTTCTGTTTCAAAATGGTGATACATCAAAACAGGTATATAATCCTCTGAAGTAACATTTTTTTGTTTATATTGTTTTGACATACTATATTGTGTTATATCTATTTTTTTCTGTTGTTGTAATACTTTCTTTTGTATTTCCATAGTATTGTTTTCTTGTGCAAATGCAGTCAATGGAATATTTGCTGCTAAAAAACACATTATAATGCCCATTATGATATATTTTTTCATAGCATTTTCCTCAGTTAGTTATACTTTTGTCAGCTTAATATGAAAACTTTAAATTTCTGATATATTTTGAAAGAAATGCTAAACATTTCATGAAATTATTTTTATAGTAATTTTGACATAACTATTTTTTTTTATTTTTTATTTTAGCAATAATAAACGATATTACTATAACAATTAAACCAATAATACTAATTGTACCTGATACATTATAAATTAAATCAAACATACCCTGTGCGTCCATAAATACCTTCTCTTTCTAAAATATTACTCTTTTTGAAATGTCTTTTGTGCAGTCTGTTCTATCTTCTGTAAAAGTTGTTCGCCACTCCAGCCAGAATTTACTGTAATTCTTGGTATCTCCAATATGCTGGTATGTCTATTGACTACACCACTATTTGTTGTTAACTGTAAATCATATCCCATATATGCCCTCATAAGTACTGTCATATTTTCTGTATAACTTCCATTTGGATAGGTTAATACATTTACTGGACTTCTGACTTCTAATTCTTTATCAAGCATTTCTTCTCCTTTTGTTACAGAACAACGTACATCTTCATATACTCTATTCTCTACTGGCTTATGGTCATATGTGTGGCTAAATATTTCTATTAGTCCACTCTGCTGCATTTCATTCAAATTTTCCCAACTCATTTTATCAATTTCTTTTTCTGTATAAATATATCCATGATGTATACGAGATGTAATTACCGAAATGCAGGCTTTCATATTATATTTTTTTAAAAGCGGATACGCAAGTTCATAATTACTTCTATATCCATCATCTATCGTTATTACAATATACTTCCCATTCATATGCAGTTCTGGCTGTGTGATACCCATTTCTTTTCCTTCTTGTACTTGTTTCATAACATGATTTAAGTCATTTAAAAAAATGGTGGTATATCCTGCCTCTGTCAGTGCCTTTAAATGCTGCTCAAATTCTTCTATATTGATATTTGCCCCATCTCCAGCTGGCACTTCTTCCTCTCTAAAATGATGATACATTAAAACAGGTATATAATCTTGTTTCGCTATATCATTTTTTTCTGTTTGTTCTATTTCTTTTTTTTCTTCTGTTTGCTGCACTATATTATTTTTTTGTATATCATCATTTTCTTTAGCAAAAGCATTACTTGTCATATTGATTAGTGATAATACTATCATCACAGCCATACATACATATTTTTTCATATTACTATCCTCTTAATTATTTATCATCTACTGCTACTACACCTGGTAATTCTTTTCCTTCCAAAAATTCAAGTGATGCCCCACCACCAGTAGAAATATGTGTCATTTTACTACCATATCCCAACTGATTTACTGCTGCTGCGGAGTCTCCTCCTCCTATAATTGTTGTTGCATCTATTTTTGCTAATGCTTCTGCTACTGCTTCTGTTCCTTTTGCAAAATTAGCAAATTCAAATACTCCCATTGGGCCATTCCATACAACTGTTTTTGCATTTTTAATTGCATCTGAAAACAGTTCTCTAGATTTTTCTCCTATATCAAGTCCTTGCCAATCATCTGGAATTTCTTTTGTTGGTACTGTTTTATATTCTGTATCATTTTTAAATTCTTTTGTGATTACTGTATCTACTGGAATTAAAAATTTTACTCCCTTTTCTTCTGCTTTTTTCATCATTTCTTTGGCATATTCTACTTTATCTGCTTCTAGCAATGAATTACCTACTTTTCCTCCTTGTGCCACTGCAAAAGTATATGCCATACCACCGCCTATAATCAATGTATCTACTTTCTCCAAAAGATTATTGATAACATTGATTTTATCGGACACTTTTGAACCGCCTAATATTGCCACAAATGGTCTTTCTGGATTATTTACAGCATTGCCCAAGAAATTGATTTCTTTATCCATCAAATAGCCAACAGCAGACTCTTTTACATATTTTGTAACGCCTACTGTAGAGCAATGTGCTCTATGGCTTGAGCCAAATGCGTCATTTACAAATATTTCTGCTAAACTTGCCAGCTCTTGGCTAAAATTATCTTCATTTTTTGTTTCTTCTTTTCTATAACGTGTGTTTTCCAACAACACTACATCGCCATCTTTCATTTCTGCTACGGCTTTTTTTGCATTTTCTCCTACTACTGTATCATCTTTTGCAAATACTACTTCTTTGCCTAATTTTTCAGAAAGGCGTTTTGCAACAGGTGCAAGTGACAATTCTGGCTTTGGTTCTCCTTTTGGTTTTCCCATATGGGAACAAAGTATTACTTTACCACCATCTTTTATTAATTTTTGAATAGTTGGTAATGCCGCAACTATTCTGTTTTCATCTGTAATCACTCCATCTTGCAATGGTACATTAAAATCACATCTTACAAGCACCTTTTTTCCTTTTACTACTAAGTCCTCTACCGATTTTTTGTTCAGCATAATTCTTAATCTCCTTTCCTACTCTTTACAGGTTGTTTTTATTTTTTTCATTTTTATGAAAGCCATGCTTCCGCACACACTCTCCTAAACAGAATATTTTATTCTGTTTTTTTCACTCCCAATTTTTCCACTTCTCTTTTACTACATTTTACTTTTTTATGACTTCTTTTTTTTCTTCACAGACTTTCACATCTCTTTTGTCTATTTTTTTAATTATCTCTTTTGCCGTTACGGTGTCTGTTATCAGTATAGCTTGCGGCATAATTGGGCAGACAGCAGCAAGAGCTTCCGCTTTATTTTTTCCTTCTGCTACAATAATAATCTTTTTCATTCTGCTTATTTCTTCCAATCGTAACCCTATAGAATAAGAAGTATACACGATTGTGCCTTCGCTATCCAAATAGTAGCCTAACATTTCTGCTACTGCACCCTTTTTTAAAAGAAACTCATAAACACAAGAGTCAACCTGTCTTTTTTTAGCCATTTTTAGTGCATTTCCTACTCCCAAAATTAAAACATCGGCTTGTTTAATTTCTTTTAGTGTTTGCTGTATAAATGGCTCTTGTTTCATTTCTTCGAAGGCTTTTTGACTCATATGGTCGGGCAGTTGCAAAAGTTTATAATTGGCTGACAATTTTTCTGCTAATTTGGCTGCTAATGTATCCGCTTGCTGTTCTAATATACCACCTACGCTCCCCCTCGCTGGTACAACAAGCTCTGCCCTTTTATTACCAGAAAAAGGCATCGCTTCCACCATTGTTGCAAGAGTAGAACCACCTGTTAATGCAATTTTACTCTCTTTCGTGATATTTTTCAGAACTATTTCTGATGCAATTCGTCCTAACTCTTTTTTTATACTTTGGCTGCCTTTACAGCCTACTTCTGCAATATACGCCTCCGTAATACTTAACTTTTTGGCCAGCTCTTTCTCAAAAACAGCAATACCATCTATCTGTTTTACAAGCGGCTCTATTTCTGTTAGTATTTTTTTGCCCTCTTTGGTTACTTTCATTCCTTCCCTCGAAACATCAATGAGTTGCTGCATATGCAGTTTTTCTATTTCGTTACGGACAGTTCTTTCCGAAAAATCCAATGAAAGAGAAATTGTTCTTCGGCCTACTGGCTCTAATAAATGAATAGCACGCAATACACGATACCTTTTTACAATTGCTGTCATTTCTTCTGGTGCTATTTTTTTTATCATCTGTAATGTGTCTAATAAATTCTCTTTATAAAGGGACATAATTCGTCCCACCTTTCATTTTTCGTCCCACCTGTCTTTAAAGGAAAACCTACCAGTAGTATTACACATCTAATAGGCTTGTATTCATTATATTATATTTACCAAAATTTTTCAACCTATTTCCAAATGTATACAGTTAAAAAATTCACTAAATTTTTACGGTAAAATTACAATCTATAACACAATGTTTATAATATTTTATACCAAATCTATTTTTTTACTCATAAAATAGTGATACTGTTTAAAAACATACTTCTTTTTTTATAACACTTGCTTAAAACCTATTTTTACGATATACTATAAATATCATTACAATTTTCTCTATTAGAAAGGACGGATAAATATGGAACAGGCATTTTTGCAACAAATGAAAAATCAACCATTGCTCAAAAAAATCGCTTCTGAACAAGAAGTATTTTGGCTCAATGATGAATTAGAAGATGCAAAAACAGCACTATCTAAAATCAATATTACTATGTCTGACATAGAAGACGCACAAGCTCGTTTAGCTCGTTTTGCCCCTTTTATACAAAAATGTTTTCCAGAAACACAGCCACAAAACGGCTTAATTGAGTCCCCCCTCACTGAAATAGAAAATATGAAAAAACAACTAGAAAAAGAGTACAACGTTTCTATTTCTGGCAGACTATTTTTAAAACAAGATAGTCATTTAGCAATATCAGGTTCTGTAAAAGCACGTGGCGGCATTTACGAAGTACTCAAACACGCCGAAGATTTAGCACTAGAACATGGCAAAATTACACTTAATGACGATTACAGTGTATTTGCTTCTGATGAAATGAAATCTTTTTTTAGCCAATTTAAAATACAAGTTGGTTCTACGGGCAATTTAGGCATGAGTATAGGCATTATGAGTGCAGCACTTGGTTTTCATGTTATTGTGCATATGTCTGCTGACGCAAAGCAATGGAAAAAAGATTTACTTCGCAAAAGAGGTGCTGATGTAGTAGAATATGCTGATGACTACAGCAAAGCTGTTGAAGTAGGCAGAAAGCAATCTGATGCTGACCCTAGCAGTTATTTTGTAGATGACGAAAATTCTGTAACACTCTTTTTAGGTTATGCTGTTGCTGCAAAACGCTTAAAATCACAATTTGAACAGCAAAACATCACTATAGACCAAAATCACCCTCTTTTTGTATATATTCCTTGCGGTGTAGGCGGTGCTCCGGGCGGTGTAACATTTGGTTTAAAACAACTTTTCGGTGACAATGTTCATGTATTTTTTGTAGAAACTACTCCAGCACCTTGTATGCTTTTAGGTATGGCTTCTGGTATGCAAAATAAAGTTTGTGTACAAGACTTTGGTCTTTCCGGACAGACACACGCTGACGGTTTAGCAGTAGGTAGACCTTCTGGATTTGTAGGTAATGTTATGAGAAATATACTTAGCGGTGAAATGACATTACAAGATAGACGTATATATGATTTCATGAGAGATATTGTAAACACAGAAAATATATTCCTAGAACCTTCTGCTTGTGCTTCTTTTATGGGCGTTGTAGATTTGTTCCAATATGATGAAGGAAAACAATATATTGCTAAACAGCACTTAGAAAATAAAATGCAAAATGCTGTCCATATTGCTTGGGCAACAGGTGGCAGCCTTGTGCCAGAGGAAATTAGAAAGCAATATATGAATACTTATCTTTAATCATAAAATACTTCAATTTCGTTTGTAATTGATAAAACGAAATTTTTCTTTAAAATTTAGTTCAAGTATTTCAAAAGACCTTGATTTTTTGTCAAGGTCTTTTTTTTAATGATATAAATTACTTTGTGTCATTTTCCTGCAATATCTCCATCATCATTTTCGCACCAATTTTAAAACCATATATAAACATTTCGGATAACTCTATGGTAATCGTTTTAAATTGTTCGCCTATAATATCGTCAAATTCTTCAATAAGAGAACTGTCTATTTTTTTCTTAAAATCATTGTAATGCTTTTGTTGTTCTTTTCTTAAATGCTTGTGATATTCTGTTATAGCTTTGTATTGTTCAGAGGGGTATATTCTCCCCTCATATAAATCTTCTAATAATTTACTTATAATTTATCACCCATCAATTTATATTATATATTATATATTTATATTATATATTTATATTATACATTTATATTATATATTTATATTCTATATTTTTGATATATATTTATCAATGTTAAATAGATATAATAATTATAATAATTATAATTATTATAAAAATATAATATGGAGGTAGCATTATGTCAAAAAAATTTATTGTAACACATAAAAGTATAGAAAAATTTGTTATAATGACATTAAGAATAGAAAAAGATTTACAAGAAGAATTTGATAAATTAGCATCAAAAAGTGACCGTTCCAGAAATGAGTTAATGTGCATGGCATTAAAATATGCCTTAGAGCAGTTAGAATTTACTGCTATAAATGAAAATAGTGATAAAAATGTATAATCAGAAATGAAGTTTTTTTTAAAGTTTAGACTTAAGCCCCTTAAAAATGATTTGTGGAAGTATTGAGGGTGTTGAATTATGACGAATTATGTGCTATATTTAGCTTAGCAGTCATGACGGAGTGGTTCCACCCTCTACAAAAAGGGAAGGGGGTGGTGCTATGGATACATATCAAGTATTAACATTATTGTTACTATCTGGTAACTTCCTTATAGCATTACTTACCTACATAGATAGGCATAAGTAATAAAAAAATACTACCCGTCTACGCTCTCACAAAGCTAGGGTAGTATTTCTACTACAACTAATAGAGGGTGTCCACTTCGTGGTGACTGCTCCCTTTTGTAATGTTAGTATAGCATAGTTTTCTATGTTTTGTAAAGCACTTGTTTTAGTCAAGTGCTTTTTTGTGCTGTAATTAGATGTTTAATAACAATAATGTTTAGAAATGAATTGTTGAATTATGACCAATTATGTGCTATATTTAGCTTAGCAGTCATGACGGAGTGGTTCCACCCTCTACAAAAAGGGAGAGGCTCATCACTTTTGCTACGCAAAAGCCAGCCTTCGGCTGTCCGCCCATCTTGGCGGTGATAGGTAGTGCTATGGATACATATCAAGTATTAACATTATTGTTACTATCTGGTAACTTCCTTATAGCATTACTTACCTACATAGATAGGCATAAGTAATAAAAAAATACTACCCGTCAATGCTCTCAGAAAGCTAGGGTAGTATTTCTACATCATAGTAGAGGGTGTCCACTTCGTGGTGACTGCTCCCTTTTGTAATGTTAGTATAACATAGTTTTCTATGTTTTGTAAAGCACTTGTTTCAGTCAAGTGCTTTTTTGTGCTGTAATTAGATGTTTAATTGCAATAATGTTTAGAAATGAATTGTTGAATTATAACGAATTATGTGCTATATTTAGCTTAGCAGTCATGACGGGTGGTCACCCTCTACAAAAAGGGAGAGGCTCATCACTTTTGCTACGCAAAAGCCAGCCTTCGGCTGTCCGCCTATCTTGGCGGTGATAGGTGATGTCTATGACATTGTTCGAAGTGTTAGATTTGTTTATCTCCTTCGCTACATTTGTTGTAGCGTTACTTTCTTACATGAACAAGAAGTAACAAAAAAACTACCCTTCATAGCCCTGCAAGCTTTGGGTAGTTTTTAGTACCAAACTAGGGTGACCACAATAACGTGGTGACTGCTCCCTTTTGTAATGTTAGTATAGCATAGTTTTCTATGTTTTGTAAAGCACTTGTTTCAGTCAAGTGCTTTTTTTGTGTTGTAATTAGATGTTTAATTGCAATAATGTTTAGAAATGAATTGTTGAATTATGACGAATTATGTGCTATATTTAGCTTAGCAGTCATGACGGAGTGGTTCCACCCTCTACAAAAAGGGAGAGGCTCATCACTTTTGCTACGCAAAAGCCAGCCTTTGGCTGTCCGCCTATCTTGGCGGTGATAGGTGATGTCTATGACATTGTTCGAAGTGTTAGATTTGTTTATCTCCTTCGCTACATTTGTTGTAGCGTTACTTTCTTACATCAACAAGAAGTAACAAAAAAACTACCCATCATAGCCCTGCAAGGCTAGGGTAGTTTTTTGACACCAACCGAGGGTGACCACAATAACGTGGTGACTGCTCCCTTTTGTAATGTTAGTATAGCATAGTTTTCTATGTTTTGTAAAGCACTTGTTTTTGTCAAGTGCTTTTTTATGCAGAAAAGCAAACAACTACACAACATTCAAAACAGTAAAAAACCTTGAAGAAAAATCTCTTCAAGGTTTTTATTATGAAAACAGTTCAATTAAAACATTTCATTAAATAATGCTGGTTTTTCAAGTGCCTGTGTCACTTTTGCCATTTTTGAAGTATCACCTATGAGTGTTACTCCTACCAATCTATTATTTGCAAAATAATATTTTTCAAATGTATGTTTTGTATCATCTTTAAACACAACTGTTTTATATTTTCTATTGGCATTTTTGCCATTATCTCCTACAGCATACAAACTAGTATCCATGCCATGGAAAGCAAGAGGTGCAACAATTGTTTTATAACTTGTTTCTTCTCCTGCTGCATTTGCTCCTGCTACTTTACCCATTTCAGCTGCTTCAGACCAAAGTGCAAAGTTAATATTATCATATTCTGCACAGTCACCACAAGCATACACATCTTTTAAACTTGTTTCCATTTTCTCATTTACTACAATCGCTTTATTGATTTGTGCTCCTGCTTGTTTTGCAATAGCTACATTTGCTCTAACACCACTAGAAAGTATTACAACATCTGCTGCAACAATTTCTCCATCGCCTAATCTTACTCCTGTTACGCTGCTTTCGCCTTCTATACTTTCTACACTTGCTCCCAATTTCATTACAATACCTTGAGATTGTGCTGCTTTTAATATCATATCACTTGCTTCACTATCCAACTGTCTACTCATAAGGCTTGGCATCATTTCTACTACTGTAACATGGCAATTTGCTTTTTTGATTTCCCATGCTGCTTCTAATCCCAGCACACCGCCACCTATTACAACTGCATTTTTTGCTGTTTTTACTAATTTTCTAACTTTATCTACATCTTCCATTCTTCTTATTGTAACAACTTCTTTTTTATCTGCTCCTTTAATTGGAGGAACAAAACATTCTGCACCCAAAGCATAGATACATTTATCATAGCTCAGCACTGCACCACTTGCTAATGTGATTTCTTTTTTATTACTATCCAATGATTTTACTTCTTCATTGAGCATTACTTCAATATTGTTTTGTTCATACCACTGTTGGTCTTCTACTACAAGTTGTTTTGCAGTAACACCTGCAAGCAATGTTTTTGTAAGCATTGGACGGTTATAACTAATATATGGTTCATTTGTTATCATAGTAATAGAAGCTGTTTTATTTCTATTTCTAATTTCTTTTGCTGCATTTAATCCTGCTACACCATTTCCTATTACAACAAATTTTTCTTCTGTATCTTTTTGATAATCAGACTCATTTAATTCTACTGATACAAAGTTTTCTTTTCCTACGCCACATACTGGGCAAGTATCCATACCTTCTGGGAATATTTCGCCACATACCAAACATTTTACGAGGCTTTTTTTAGCTGATTTCAATTTATCATTTTCTTTATTCAAAAGTATACAGCCAAAGTTATAGCCATATTCATAAGCACCTGTCAAATCATTTTCGCCAGGACGCAATTTAATTCTATAACCATCTACTACTTTCATACGAAGTTGTTTCAATCTTTCAATAATATGTGGTACACCTTCGCCACTCCAGCCATAGCTACCGAATGCACTTGCTAATTTTCCGCCATGTGTTCCTGCAAATATAGATGTTGTTAAATCCCATATTGGTTTTAATGCTTCTCCTACTATTGTTGGTGTTCCAAACAATATACCATCTGCAAATCCCAATTCTCCCAATACTTTCGCTTGGTCAGATACTACCATGTCATATATTCTAACATCAATATCGCCACTATCTTGTATCCCTTTTTTAATTTCTTCTGCAAGCTGTCCTGTATAACCATAAGCAGATACATATGGTATTACAACTGTCTTTTTAGTATTTGGATTAACTACAGTACACCAGTCTTTATATGTTTGTTGTATTTCATCTATTCTACTATCTATTACTGGACCATGTCCTGTACATATCATATCAATGTCCAGTTCTTTTATTCTATCCAATGCTTTAAGCATAAATGGTTTAAATGGCCCTATAATATTATCAAAATAGTATTTTGTTGCTCTCATATATCCTTCATTATCTTTGAGTTTACTCAACACAATATCGTCAAGGCAATAGTGAGAACCAAAAGAGTCACAAGTAAAAAGCAATTTGTCCTCTTTTACATAAGTATACATTGTATCAGGCCAGTGTAAATTAGGCAAAAGCATAAACTGCAATGTTTTATTTCCTAATGACAATGTGTCATTTTCTTTTACTGCAATACTATAAAAATCATGATTGATAATGTTTTTCAAAAATCCTATTGCACAAGCTGTTGCTACCACACAGATACGTGGGTTCATTTCTACCAGTTTTACAATGCTACCTGCATGATCTGGTTCTGTATGGTTCATTACAACATAGTCAATATCATTTACATCTACTACTTCTTGCAATTTTTCTAAATATTCATCAAAAAATTTTACTTTAGCAGTTTCAAACAGTGCTGTTTTTTCGCTGCCTTTTAATACATAAGAATTATATGTTGTGCCGAATTCTGTTTCCATAATAATGTCAAACACTCTCAGGTCTTTATCAAGCACACCTGCCCAATATAAATCTTGTTTTAATTGATATGCTTTCATTTGTTTACTCCTTTCTTGATTTACAATACTTTCATAATTCTATTTTCTTTTGTCTTGTTCATTTTTTTATTATACTAAATACTACCATCTATTGTCAATAATAACTGTTCTTAATAGATAATTATTTTTTACTGTTATTACGCCTTTTTTATCAAATTCTATTATAACCACATATTACAGTATCATACTTTAAGCTGCTTTTTATTATTTTTAAAATTGTCATGTTTTTTATATCCAAAATAGTGTATAATAGGCTATAATACACATTGCTATACAGAAAGTGAGAATAATTATGGAAAAATTTATGATGATAGACGGCAATAGCATTGCCAATAGAGCATACTATGGTGTGCCTTTATTAACAAATTCACAAGGTACTTATACAAATGCAATATATGGTTTTATCAATATATTATTTAAATTACTAGAAGAAGAAAAACCAGATTATTTAGCAGTAGCATTTGATTTACATTCTCCTACATTTCGTCACAAACTATCTGAACAATACAAATCTAATAGAAAAGGTATGCCCAAAGAACTACGTGAACAAATGCCTTTATTAAAACAAATATTAACTGCTATGCAAATAAAACAATACGAAATAGAAGGATATGAAGCCGACGACATACTTGGCACACTTTCTTTAAAAGCAGAACAAAACAATATGCAAGCTGTAATTATTTCAGGTGACAGAGATTTATTACAATTAGCAAGTGACACATTAAAAATACGTATTCCCAAAACAAAAGCAGGCAAAACAGAAATAGAAGACTATTTTGCTCAAGATGTTTTACAAAAATACGGTGTCACACCTACAGAATTTATTGATGTAAAGGCCCTTATGGGAGATGCCTCTGATAATGTGGCTGGTGTGCCTTCTATAGGAGAAAAAACAGCTATCAAAATAATACAACAATATCACACTATTGAAAATGCAATACAATATGTTGATGACATCAAACCTAAAAAAGCATCTGAAAATTTAAAAGCTTATTATGAACAGGCAATGTTAAGCAAAACACTTGTTACTATTGTGAGGGATATTGACATTACTATTGATAAAAACACACTTGGTATTAAAAATATGTTTAATGAACAAGTTTATGCCATTATGAAACAATTAGAGTTTAAAACTTTTTTATATCGTTTTACACAAAACAAAACACAATCAATATTAAAAAATGAAATCTCTTATCAAACAATTACAGAGCCTTCACAATATGACACAGTATTTCATGCACTACAAAAAAATAAACAGATTGCTTATATTATTTTACACGAAAATGACATCATAAGAGGCATTAGTTTATATGATGGTGGAGAACAATGTTATTTTTTATTATGCCAAAATCATCAAAATATGGTATACTTATTAAATTCTGCTAAAGATTTTTTTGAAAACAAATGTTACAGTAAAATCGCTCACAATGCCAAAACAGATATGGTATTACTTCGTCAATATGACATAGAATTAAGTGATGTAATATTTGATGCTTCTATTGCTGCCTATATATTAAATTCTACAAAAGACTCTTATGAGTACGACGATATTGCAAAAGAATTTTTAAATGAAATATATCCTTGCAAAGAGGAATTACTAGGAAAAGGAAAATCAAAAATTTCTTTATTAGAATTACAACAGCAGCAATTAACACAATTCGCTTGCAATCAATCAGAAGTGATTTACAAAGCTATGCCTATATTATTACAAAAAATAAAAGACAACAATCAACAACAACTTTATTTTGAAATAGAGCTCCCTCTTATCAGAGTATTAGCAGATATGCAAAAATATGGCATTAAAGTAAACAAAACTGCTTTACAACAATATGGTGCAGAATTAGAAAAAAGTATTGAAATATTGACACTAGAAATTTATACTATGGCAGGAATAAAATTTAACATCAATTCCCCCAAACAATTAGGTGAAATATTATTCAGTACGAAACATATGGCATTATCTGGAGGCAAAAAAACAAAAACAGGTTATTCTACTGCCGCCGATGTATTAGAAAAGCTTAGCAATTCGCACCCTATTATACCAAAAATATTATACTATCGTCAGTTATCTAAATTAAAAAGTACTTATGTTGACGGTCTTCTATCTGTATTAGATGAAAAAACACAAAAAATTTATTCTACTTTTCATCAAACAGTTACTGCAACAGGGCGTATTAGTTCTACAGAGCCTAATTTACAAAATATTCCCATTCGTTTGGATTTAGGCAGACAGCTCAGAAAAGTTTTTATACCTACTGACGAAAATTATTGTTTTTTAGATGGTGACTACTCTCAAATTGAATTAAGAGTACTCGCTCACATGGCACAAGACAAAACACTAATAGATGCCTTTGTCAATGGGCAAGATATTCACACAATTACAGCTTCACAAGTATTTAATGTTCCTTTTGACCAAGTGACTGAAATACAAAGAAGAAATGCCAAAGCAGTGAATTTTGGTATTATATATGGTATTGGTGCATTTCGTTTAAGCCAAGAACTCAATATTACCATAAAACAAGCTGAAAATTATATTGCTGGATATTTTTCTAAATATCCCAATATTAAAAAATACATGGACAAAACAGTACTTGATGCACAAAAAAACGGCTATGTCAAAACACTTTTTCAAAGAAGGAGAGCAATGCCTGAACTTCATTCAAAAACATTTGTACAGCGTTCTTTTGGTGAAAGGGTAGCTATGAATATGCCTATACAAGGTACTGCCGCAGACATTATTAAAATTGCTATGATACAAGTACACAAAAAGCTTTTAGAAAACGGTCTGCACGCCAGACTCATATTACAAGTACACGACGAGTTACTTTTAGAAGTACACAAACAACACGCTTCTGAAGCAGCACAACTATTAAAACAAACTATGGAACAAGCTGTCAATTTATCTGTACCTATGTTTGTAGAAGTACATCAGGGAAATTCATGGTTTGAAACCAAATAAATTTATATATAAAAGAAAGGCGAGATGAAATGAAAGTAATTGGTTTAACAGGAGGAACTGGTAGCGGAAAAAGCATTGTATCCGCTTTCTTAAAACAAAATGGTGCTTATATTATTGATGCAGACGAAATTGCACATGGCATTATTGAAAGAGGAAAACCTGCTTATGAAGAATTGACAAATTACTTCGGTGGTGCAATATTAGACCAAGACAGAAACATATTAAGAAAAAAATTGGGCAGCATTGTATTTACAAACAAAGAAAAGCTTGACTTTTTAAACCGCTGTACTCACAAATACATTTCACAAGAAATTGACAAACAAATTGCAGAAAGATTGAAAAAGCGAAAAGACACTTGCATAGTATTAGATGCCCCCCTTTTATTAGAGGCAAAATTAGAAAATAGATGCAGTGAAATTTGGGTAGTATTTGCAGAAGAGGAAGTTAGAGCAAGAAGAATTATGGAAAGAGATAACATTACATACCAAGAAGCTAAAAATCGTATTGGCTGCCAAAAAAATTGGGAGTTTTATCGTCAAAAAGCTAATTTAGTATTAGACAATAGCAAAGATTTACAACATTTAAAAAGACAACTAGAAACAATATTCTATATAAGGATAGGAAATGGAGAAAAGTATGAAAATTTGTATTAAACTAGCAAAAATAACATTATTTTTTGCAGTTGTGATACTCCTTTGTCGTTTTGTATTATTACCTTATATTTTTCCTAAAAAATATCAGCAAGAAATCAATTATTTTTGTCAGCAATATGAACTTCCCCCTTCTTTGGTATATGCTGTCATTTTTACAGAAAGCAGATTTGACAAAAATGCCATTTCTTCTAAAGATGCCAAAGGACTTATGCAAATAAGAGAAGCAACTGGAGAATGGGCAGCTGGATTATTAGATATGGAACAATATCACAATCAAACGCTTTTTGAAGCAAATAGCAATATACAAATTGGTTGCTGGTATTTAAACAAATTGACAAATCAATTCGGTACAACACAAACAGCTTTAGCAGCTTATAATGCTGGAAGTGGCAATGTATCAAAATGGCTTCAAGACAGTCGTTACAGTGACGACGGCAAAACATTAAAAGACATTCCTTACGGAGAAACAAAAAGATATGTCAAAAAAGTAATGCTTATTAAAAAAATATATCAATGGCTTTATGATATAATATAATATTGAAAAGCAAGGAGGAAATGATGAAAAAATTAACACTTATTTATATTGCCTTGCTTTTTTTATTAGCAGGCTGCACATTGCAACAAACACAACAGCCACAGCAAGAGCAATTACAAACAACACAGTCAGAGCAGTCAGAGCAAACACAACAGTCAGAGCAGTCAGAGCAAACACAACAGTCAGAGCAATCAGAACAAGCACAGCAGTCACAGCAATCAGCACAAGCACAGCTCTCACAAAAGCAATTGCCTTTACAAGAGGGTGGAACACTTCATTTATCTATGAGAAACACCACCACATTAAACCCTCTTTTAAATCAAGATGCTTCTGTAGATACCATATTAAAATTGATTTATATGCCTTTGATAAAGCTTGACAAAAATTACAAGCCTTCTGCTTCTATTGCTCAGAGCTGGAGTTTTGATGAAGGAGGTACTGTACTTTCATTAAATTTAAGAAATGATATTTATTGGCAAAATGGCACAAATTTAACAGCAGATGACGTAATATACTCTCTTGATACACTTTTTAGAGTAGCAGACAGCAATGCTGTTTATAAAAATTGTACTAACTATATTAGAAGTTACAGAAAAATATCTAATTATGATATTGAAATTACATTTCATCAAAATTTTAGTGGCAATTTATATGCCCTACTTTTTCCTATTATAAGTAGTCAATATTATGGCAGCAATATCGCAAATTCTGATAAAAATATGTTGCCTATGGGAAATGGATATTTTGAATTTGTACATTACACTCCTGCAAAAGAAATGCGTTTAAAAAAATGTATTAGTAGTTTTGGCACAACAGCACACATTGACGAAATTTCAGTAAATATCAGTACAGACAAAGACACAGATTTATATTCTTTTGAACAAGGTCTTACGGATATATTAGTAATGGGTTCTTCTGATATAGGAAAATCTGACAATGATAATGAAATGAAATATTATCAATATACTACTAATTATTATGATTTTATTGGATTTAATTTTTCTAAAAGCCTTTTTCAAGACAGCAATGTCAGAAAAGCAATTGCAAGCATTACTCCTAAACAGGCTATGTTAGAAAGCATTTATTTGGGGCATGGTATTACAGCACAGACACCTATCAACACCAATTACTGGTTTTATGAACCAGATACTGTCACATATGATTTTGACATTGGGCAAGCAAGAGATTATTTGGAAGCTTCTAACTGGAAAGATACCAACGACGACGGCATACTTGACAGAACAACAAATGAACTTTCTGAAACATTTCGCATTTCTATATTATACAATACAGAAAATGAAATCAGAAAACAAGTTGCTATACGTATCGCAGATGAATTAAGAGGCATTGGTGCAGAAGTATCTCTTGACGGACAAAGTTACGACAATTATATTCAAAAATTACAATCTGGCGATTTTGATTTATTTGTGGGAGGTTGGCAATTTTCTGTAGTGCCAAATTATTCCTTTTTGCTACACTCTGCTCAAGCCTCTTTAACCAATTATCCCCGTTATCAAAACGGTGATATGGACGCACTACTTGCTTCTGCATACAGCAGTGTAAAAGACGAAGATATTAAAATGGCTTACAGCAATTTACAAAAGAAAATAGCAGAGGAATTGCCTTATATCAGCATTGTTTTTCGTGATTTTGTAATGCTTTCCTCTGATAGAGTACAAGGACAAGTAAAACCTTTAGAAAATAATATTTTTGACAACATAAATGAATGGTATTTGTATGAGCAATAAAAAGGAGTGTGCATATATGTCTGAAATGCGAAAAAATAAATTAACACAAGAATGGATTATTTATGCAGAAAATCGACAAAAAAGACCATATGAATTTGAAAAAAGTTTAATCAAAAAAGAAAAAAGAAATACACCTTGTCCTTTTTGTAGAGGAAATGAATGTCAAACAACACCAGCACTTTATCAAGACAGAGAACAAAACTGGAGTATTAGAGTATTTCCTAATCGCTTTCCAGCGGTACAATATGACAAAAATCAGAAAGTAGAAAAAGAAACATTTTATGAAGCAATACCTGCTTTTGGTAGGCATGAGGTTGTTGTGGATACCCCTCACCACGAGCAGACAATAGAACAGTTTTCACTAGAACATTTACAAAATGTAATTTCTGTATTACAAAAACGTTTTATAGACATCAAAAACACCAAAAATATACAACAAGTACAAATATTTAAAAATGCAGGTGTTGATGCAGGTATGTCTATAAAGCACTCTCACTGGCAATTAGTAGGTTTACCTACTGTTTCCAAAAGACAGCAAACTTATCAAACTGCTTCTTTAGACTATTATAAAAAACATAATCACTGTATATTATGTGATATGATTGCATGGGAAAAACAACAAAAAGTTAGAATTTGCGGTGAAACAGAACATTTTATTGCATTTGCTCCTTATGCTTCTCGATTTAGTTATGAAGTGTGGATATTACCCAAAAAACACATTTCTTCTTTTGCTTTACTAGAGCAAAAAGAAATAAATGATTTTGCTTTTATACTTCAAAAAATGTTAAAACGTATTACACAATTAAGGGAGGACATCAGTTATAACATCTGCTTTGTAGAAGGCGGTACAGAACAAACACAAAAACATGATAATTGTTTACATTGGTCAGTGCAAATATTACCTAGAATAGGTGGTTTTGCAGCATTAGAATTTGCTACAGAAAGCTATATCAATTCTGTACTTCCTGAAACTGCTTCAAAATGGTATCGTTCAGAATAAGTATATATTTCATATGTAGATGGGAAAACTTCGTTTTCCCATCTTTATTTATTTTTTATTCGTTTAATGACAGACTGGAATATTCCCCTTTTTTCGAGCATATGTTAAACAAACTATTCAAAAAGAGGGATTTTTTAATGAGCAAAAAAACAGTCATTGCAGGTACGCTAATATTGACTTCAGCCAGTTTAATTACAAAAGTGATAGGTTTTTTTTATAGGGTATATATGGTCAATTTAATTGGCTCTGAAGGAATGGGATTATATCAGTTAATTATGCCTATTTATATGTTGACGTGGAGCATCACATCATCAGGATTTACTACAACCATATCGAAATTAACGGCACAAGAGAAGGCAAAAAATCAAACGGGAAATATGGGGCGTATACTCAAACAATCTCTTTTTATGACAATCACAGCAAGTATCATAATAAGTAGTTTTTTGTTTTTTTGTGCAGATTGGTTTTCAGCGACAATATTAAAAGAGCCCCGTACAGCATTTGCATTTAGAGTGCTTGCATTTGCCATACCATTTATGTCAAGTGGTTCTTGTATTAGAGGGTATTTTTTGGGATTACAGCACGCAATCATACCTGCAATATCTCAAGTATTGGAACAAATTGTTAGAATTGTAGCAATTTATATGACAGCCTCTTTTTTTGTACCAAAAGGATTAAATTATGCTTGTGTATGTGCCGTAATAGGCATTGTAAGCGGTGAAGTGCTTTCTTTTTTATTTGTATTTTGTAATTACATACGATTTAAAAGAAAAAAGAAATATATCAAAAAACCAAGTATTACAGTAACAAAAGCATTTTATATGATATGTAGCATGGCAATACCTTTAACAGCAAGTAGAGTGGTAAGTTCTTTTTTGTCCACAGCAGAAAATATTTTAATTCCTCAAAGATTACAACTATTCGGACAGTCTGCAACGGAAGCAATGAGTACATACGGAGAATTAACAGGTATGGCAATGCCTTTAATACTGTTACCTTCTGCATTTTTGACATCTGTTTCTGTTTCGCTTGTGCCAGAAATATCAGAAGCTTCTGCAATAAATAAAAGAAATAAAATCAGTACAACAGTTTATACAGCATTGCTTTTTTCCTCTATATTGAGTATAGGTGCGGGTGTTGTGTTTGCAGTATTTCCAAAAGAAGTATGCTATATTGTATATGGTCATAGTGAGTTAGGTAATTTGCTATTTTTATTAGCATTTATATGCCCGTTTTTGTATATGCAAATGACAATAAATGGCTTACTAAATGGACTAGGAGAGCATACATTTATATTTCAAACAAATGTCATTTCTTCTATTATTAACATTGCTTTTATTTATTTTTTAATACCTATGTATGGTGTAAATGCGTATTTAGTGGGGTGGTTTGTAAGTTTGATGTTAACAATGTTGCTTTCCCTTTATAAAATTTATTGCTGTACACAGGTAAAGGTGCAGTTTGGAAATTGCTTTTTGAAACCGCTTTTGGCAGGTTTGGCAGCAGGGCTTGTGATAAGATATGTTATACAAATAGGTACACCTTCTAAAATGTTCTTTTTGTTGTGTATTAGTGCTGTGATGTTGTTGTATATACTGTTTTTGATGTTGTTGGGTTGCTTAAAAAAAGAATTGCTTCAAACATTAAAATATTAAAATAAATAGTAAAACGAAGTTTTTTGAAAAAGCGGACAAAGCAAGGGGAGAACTTTTCACTTGTGAAAAGTTCCCCCCTATTTTTATATCTCTTTATCACTATTTTTATATTATATTACAATTTATAATATAATTATATTATAAATTTATTATAAATTATAATGTATAAATGTCAATATTTAACTGATATAATTGTTATAAAAGTATAAATATGGAGGGGGATATACTATTATGTCAAAAGAATTTATTGTAACACCTAAAAATATAGATGACGAAGAAAATACTTATATAAATATGACATTAAGAATGAAAATAAAAACACAAAAAGAGTTTGATGAATTGGCAAAAAGAAGTAAACGCTCCAGAAATGAATTGATGTGTATGGCATTAGAGTATGCTTTAGAAAACTTAAAATTTACTACTAAAATTGAAATATAGAAAACGGGTGATAATTATGGATAAAATATTACAAGATTTATACGAGGGTAGAATATATCCTTCAGAGCAATACAGTCCTACAACAGAGCATTACAAAAAAACACGAGAGGAATACCAAAAGCATTACGATGATTTTAAATCAAAATTAGATGATACTCTTGCTAAAGAATTTGAGAATATACTAAGAGAAAAATGCGATGTTATTGATATAGAACTATCAGAAATGTTTACATATGGTTTTAAAATTGGTGCAAAAATGATGATAGAGATATTACAAGAAAATAATGAGTAACGAAAAAGGAACTTTTCATTTATGAAAAGTTCCTTTTTTTTATTTATTTTCAGCAAGCTGTTCTTTTTTTACAGCGATATTATGAAGTACAAACAATATTATAACAAGGCAAGCAATAGAAATGCCCAATGTCAACAAAAGATTTTTTGTTAATCCCGCTATAATATATCCCACCATACAACAACTTGCTACACAGAGTGCATAAGGTATTTGTGTAGAAACGTGGTCAATGTGGTTACAGCCTGCACCTGTTGAAGAAAGTATAGTAGTGTCTGATATTGGCGAACAGTGGTCACCAAATACAGAACCTGCTAATGTTGCAGAAAGTGATATAATTGTTAAATCTGGTGCAACTTTTGTACATACTGTTGCTATAATTGGTATCAATATACCAAATGTACCCCATGATGTTCCCATAGAAAATGACAAAAATCCTGCTACTATAAATACAATCGCTGGTATAAGCATAGCGGGCATATTAGAATTTGCTACCAAATCTCCTACATATTCCCCTGTGCTCAACAAATCACGGCACACACCGCTAATTGTCCAAGCCAATGTCAATATAATAATTGCTCCTACCATAGATTTTACACCTTGCCCAACGCCGTCCATAAACTCCCTAAAGTTTAATACTTTTCTTGGTACAAAAAGCAAAAATGCTACAATTAAAGAGGCAAAGCTACTGATTGCCAATGCTGGGCCTGCATCTGTATTTCCAAAACCATCTGCAATACTCATGCCACCCTCAAAATATCCCCCTATATAAAGCATAGAAAGTATAGAAAATACTATCAATGCAGCAATAGGAATAAGCAAGTCAAATACACGGCCTTTTTCAGAAATACGAAGCTGATTTAATTCTTCTGCTCCTGTACTACTAGAAGTACCATCTGCATCTAATTTGCCATATTTTTTAGCATCATGTTCGTATTTTTCCATTGTGCCAAAATCTAACTGCAAACAAGATATAATAATAATCATTAAAATAGTTAATATTGCATATAAATTATATGGTATTGACTTTATAAATGACTCCATACCATTCAAACCTGTATCTCCCATTTGAGAAATTACAGATGCTGCCCAAGAAGAAACTGGTGCAATAATACACACTGGTGCTGCTGTGGCATCAATGAGATATGCCAGTTTTGCATGAGATATTCTCTGTTTATCTGTAACTGGTTTCATAACAGTACCTACTGTCAAACAGTTAAAATAGTCATCAATAAATATCAATGCTCCTAATGCACAAGTGGCAAGTGACGCCCCTGTACGAGATGTGATTTTACTGCTTGCCCAATTTCCATAGGCACGTGAGCCTCCTGCTTTTGTAATTACTACTACCAACGCTCCTAGCATGGCAAGAAACAATACAATAGCAGTATTTCCTGCTAATTTGCTCGCCATAAGTGTCATTGTAGTATCCACTGTTTTTACAATAACGCCTAATCCACTGGCAAAATGACAAGCATAAATTAATGTACCTGATAGTATACCAATAATTAAAGATGAAATGACTTCTTTTGTAACAAGTGCCAGACCAATGGCTATAATTGGAGGCAATACAGACAAGAAGCCTACATTGATTGGTTCCAAAATAATCCCCCTTTTCTATCAAAATTTTATTTTTTGGAACAAAATTTAACAGTTATCATAATAACATATATTTTATAAATATTCAATTCTATATTCTGTTTTGTGTTGCTTTTGTTTATATTGTATTTACTACAATATAATTATTTCAGCGTGTCTAACAAGTAATTACAGCATTACAGCACAACTATTGTTACATTTTTTATTTTTTATTACTATTTTTTATTATTTGTATTTCTTTCAAAATAATACAATATAGTATCTTTTTGATATTCATTTTATACAATATGCTTTTTTGCATTGCATACGTCTGTTTTTTGATGTATCATAGTATCAGAAAGGGGCGTTATTTCACATGATTACACAACAAATTTGCAAATTAGTAACATACGCATTACAAAAAAATTTGATACAAAAAGACGACATTATATTCACTACAAATCAATTGATGGCATTATTTGAGCTAGAAGAATTTGACGGCAATATTGATGCACAAAGCACAGAACAAATTTGTTTAGAAGAAGTGCTTCAAAATATGCTTGATTATGCCTGTCAAAAGGGTTTGATAGAAGATAGTATTGTATACAAAGATTTATTTGATACCAAAATTATGGGGCTTTTAGTACCTCGTCCTAGTGAAGTTAGTCAAAAATTTTGGCAGTTATATCAAAATTCTGCTGAAGCTGCTACAGACTGGTATTACGATTTTAGCCAAAATACAGACTACATACGCCGTTATCGTATTATAAAAGACCAAAGGTGGAAAACACATACACAATATGGTGACTTAGACATTACCATCAATTTAAGCAAACCAGAAAAAGACCCTAAAGCAATTGCTGCTGCCAAAAATGCAAAACAAAGCAGTTACCCAAAATGTCAACTTTGTGCCGAAAATGTAGGTTATTCTGGTCGTGTCAATCACCCTGCCAGACAAAATCACAGAATTATCACTATCACTATGGCAGGCGGTGAATGGGGATTTCAATATTCCCCTTATGTATATTACAACGAGCACTGCATTGCCTTTAACAAAAAACACATTCCTATGGCAATTAACAAAGAGGCATTTATAAAATTATTTGATTTTATAAAATTATTCCCTCATTATTTTATAGGCTCTAATGCAGATTTGCCTATTGTAGGGGGTTCTATACTTTCTCATGACCATTTTCAAGGAGGACATTATCAGTTTCCTATGGCAAGTGCTACTATAGAAAAAAATTATACTATAAAAGGTTTTGAAGATGTAGAAGTAGGTCGTGTAAAATGGCCTATGTCTGTTATTCGTATTCGTCATAAAGATACACAAACACTAATAGAATTAGGTGATAGGATACTTCAAAAATGGCGTAATTATACAGATGAGCAAGCATTTATATTCTCTCATACAGATGGTGAGCCTCATTCTACCATTACCCCTATTGCTAGAAAAGTGGGAGATACATTTGAATTAGATTTAGTACTTAGAAACAATATCACAACAGAACAGTATCCTCTTGGTGTATATCACCCTCACCAGGAATTACACCACATTAAAAAAGAAAATATCGGTTTGATTGAAGTAATGGGACTTGCTGTACTTCCTGCTCGTTTAAAAGAAGAATTGGAAGTGCTAAAAGATTTTATTTTGAATAAAAAAGATTTCTATAGTGACAAAAGAACAGCAAAGCATGCTCAATGGGCAGAAGAATTTATTCAGAAATATGATGTCATTACAGCAGAAAATATTACTGAAATTGTACAAAAAGAAGTTGGTATTGTATTTGAAAAAGTACTTCATCACGCTGGTGTTTTTAAAAGAAATGAACAGGGCTATATTTATTTTGATAGATTTATGGACTCACTCAATTTATAATATTTTCCCCAAGAGAGCATACTCTTGGGGTTTTTACTATATCAATTTATTTTTAAAATGATAGGTGATAGTTATGCAAAAAAAACGCTTTTCTATTTCAATGATATTATATACTATTGTTGCAATTTTTATAATGCTAACACTTCCTACTGGTTGGTTATATGATTTAAAAGCTGGTACAGGAACAGAACAAGGACAAAAAACAACACAAAATGTTCAGCAAATTTATACGCAACAAGATATATCGTATTTTTTTGATACAAATACCCCTGTAACAATTACTGGCAATGATTTAGTAGCTTGTCCATTAGCACGACTTCGTGATGTGGAACAAAAAGGAATACACTATCAAAGAGTTCGTCACACAACAAGAACTGTTTATATTTCAGAATATATTACTACACACTACCCTATGAAATACTGGGAAAAAATACTTCAAAATATAATTGCTGGTGGCACATATAATCGCTATTATTTAATACAACTATCAGACAATTATTGGCTTTGTGTATACTTTGACGACTATTTAGCACTTATAAAATCAAAACATTACCCCACTGGATACATTCGCCATACTACCACTACAGAACGTACTATGTTAAACAAAATGGCACAGCACTACAATGTAGATACTGTTTATATATTAGATATGTACCGCTACGGAAAAGTAAATAGCGTATTTGACATTATATTAAGATTTATAGTATTAGTTGTTGTGCTTGTTATTATAATAACTATACAAGATTTATTTAAAAAACAAAAAACATCATAAACTCTAAAATACAAAAATACCCCTTGAAAACACAAGGGGTATTACAATTTATACATTCCCAAAAGTATACGCTGCTATTTGAATATCTGTTAAATCTGTATTATTTCTGTTTTTATTAAAATCATCAAATATTTCTATTGCATTAAGCGTAAATTTTAATTTCATTAGTAAAAGAGTGAAACAAAATATTATAAAAGTTTTTCTACTTTTATTTTTTCACATATCATTGCAAAATATTGCATAATATGTTATATTTGGTTAAGTGTACATTAAAATTGCATTAGAGGAGGAAATTTTATGAACAGGAGAAAAAGAATACTAGCATTTTTATTAACATTTATTATGTGTTTGCAAACAATGGCATTTACTGTTTTTGCAGGCTCTAAAATTTCTATCAATGACATTATGTTATGTATAGAAACAGTAGCAGTAGACGATGTTGCAATGGTTTCACTAAGGGATATTTATGAATGTTTTGGTGCAAATATTACATGGCAAGCAGATACACAGGAAATCGTTGTTGTAAACACAGACAAGACAATTAAATTCAAAGTAAATTCTGCAACAGCTACTGTAAATAATGTTCCTGTAACATTATCTCATGCTGTAATACAACAATATGGTGTTACATACATACCTGTTAATTTTGTTGCTACTTCTTTAGATGCACCAATTAACTGGAATATAACAGACGGTATTATAGAATTTAAAACAAATCCAGAAAAAACACAGTCAATTAAAGAAAGAAATGATGTACTTGCAGCACAAAAGGCAGAACAGCAAAGACAAGCCGAAATCGCTAGACAACAAGAGGAACAACAAAGACAAGCTGAAATCGCTAGACAACAAGAGGAACAGCAAAGACAAGCCGAAATCGCTAGACAGCAAGAAGAACAACAAAGAGCTAGACAGGCATCACAAGCTACATCTGCACCTCAAAGTGATACAATATATATAACAAGAACTGGTAAAAGATACCATTATGATAACTCTTGTAATGGTGGTACTTATTATCCTTCCACATTAGAACAAGCAAAAGCCATAGGATTAACACCTTGCAATAAATGTGCTAAGTAATAACAATAATTTCTTTATTTCATATACTAAAGTTTTTTGTTTCACCCTAGTAGAACTAGGGGATTTTGTTACGCTAAAGCACCAACACAAAAATACCCCTTGAAAACACAAGGGGTATTACAAGCTGCTAACGGGATTTGAACCCGTGACCTCCGCCTTACCAAGGCGACGCTCTACCTACTGAGCCATAGCAGCACAGAAAAGAGAGTACTCTCTTTCCCACATCAACCATTATATGGTATCATATCACAACAGTTACGTCAAGTTTTTTATTGAAAAAACACAGTTACTACAGTTTTAAATGACACAGCAAACACACATTATTCTACAAAAAATATCAATTCTTTTTTTCATTTAGATATTTTTCTACTTTCTTTTTTACTCTTTGCAATGCGTTATCAATTGATTTTTCTGATTTTTCTACTATACACGATATTTCATAATATGTTTTTCCTCTCAAATACAAAAGCAATATTCTTTTTTCAAAATCACTCAGCATTTTTATAATTTGTGTTTCCATGAAATGCTTATCTTCTCTACCTATCAGCAATGCTTCAGGATTGAGTATTTCTCCTCCCATAAGCATATCCATATAAGTTTCTTCTGACTCTTGTTCAAACACAGGCCTATTTAAAGAAACATAAGAATTTAATGGTATATGTTTTTGTCTTGTTGCCATTTTAATGGCTGTAATCATTTGCCTATTGATACAAAGTTCCGCAAATGCTCTAAAAGAAGCATTTTTATTTTTTTGAAAATCTCTCATTGCTTTATACAGTCCTATCATACCCTCTTGTATAATATCCTCTGTATCTGCCCCAATTAAAAAATATGTTCTTGCTCTTGTTTTTACAAGAGGTTTATATTTATTGAATAAGTGTTCTTGTGCCCTTTTATCTCCTTGCTGTACTAATTTTACTAATTCTTCATCTTTTTGCCCACTATAAACGCTTTGTTGTTCCATATATTACACCCTCACACTACATTACATTTTTTTCATTTTTGTCTACGCAATGCTTCAATCCAATCCAAAGCATCTTTATCTATATTATCTGCTAAAAGGTTATTTTTAGGCGGTTTATTTTCTATGTATTTTTTACGTAGTTGTTTTTGCTCTATCAGAACCCTTTGACGCAATTGTTGTGCTGAAATTCTTTCTGCTCCATTTCCCAATATAATAATCTGTTCTAATCTATCTGATGTTGCTACGCTTACTTTATAATGGCGTGGCATATGATTGACTGTTCTTTCAATAAAATGGTCAGCAGTTTCTGCTTCTTTAGTATATACTACAGAAATATTATGATATTGAAATATACTTCCTACATTTCCTTTCACTAAATATGCGTCAAACACTACAATAATATTCATCTTTTGACTTCCCTTATAATTAGAAAGCATATCAAGGAGTTTTTGTCTAGCACTTTCTAGACTAACATTCACCAGCTCTTTTAACTCCTGCCATGCGTGTATCATATTATAGCCATCTACTAGCAAAAATTCTATTGACAATATACAATAATTCCTCCTTTCTTTTTTATAATCATAAAAATTATGATAAAACGCTTTTTATACAAAAAGTTTTTATCACATCATTATAATTAAAATTTTCTTTGTCTTACTACTTCATACAACAAAAGTCCCGCCGCTACAGAAGCATTTAGTGATGCTATTTTTCCATACATAGGTATTGCTACTGTAAAGTCACAATTTTCTTTTACCAATCTACTTACGCCATCGCCTTCACTTCCTATTACAATGCCTATTGCACCCTTCATATCAGTGTCAAAGTAATCCAAGCCTTTCATATCTGCACAGGCAAACCACAATCCTTCTTTTTTTAACTGCTCCATTGTTTTTACAATATTTGTTACTCTTGCTACTGGCATATATTCTATTGCTCCCGCTGATGTTTTGCCTACTGTAGCATTTAATCCTACAGAGCGATGCTTTGGTATAATAACACCATGTGCACCAGCACATTCTGCACTTCTTATTATTGCCCCCAAATTATGAGGGTCTGTAATACCATCTAATACCACAACAAAAGGAGGTTCTGCTTTACTTTTTGCATTTTCAAGTATATCTTCTATTGTAGCATAATTATGTGCTGATACAATGGCAATTACTCCCTGATGGTTTTTTGTTTGAGAAAGCTCGTCCAATTTTTGGCGACTCACTTCTTGTATCACCACGCCTTTTTTAGACGCCTGTGCTATTATTCTTTTTATTGTTCCTTCTGCACTCCCTTTTATTACAAGCAGTTTTTCCATATCTCTACCATTACGCAATGCTTCTAATATGGCATTTCTTCCTTCTAGCTGGTTATCATTTTTTTCCATATTTTCACCTCTTTTCATTTTTTTTATTTTTATTACAATGCACTAACACCTTTTTCAAACAATTCTATTGCTCTTTTCATATCTCCCTTCAAATACAAATAGCCAAACAGTGCCTCTAATCCTGTGGCATGGCGATAATCTGCTATATCCATATTTTTAGGTGTAGTATAAGATTTTGCATTTCTTCCCCTTCTAAATACTGCTTTTTCTTCTTCTGTAAAACATTCTGCTATCACTTTATACATTTCAGCTTGTCCTTTTGCATTGACATATTCTTTTGACTGTTTATGCAATTTATTTACTGGTGCATTTCCTTTTGAAAGCACAAGTGTTCTAACAAATATTTCATATATTGCATCACCTATATAAGCAAGTGCAAGGGAGGAAACCTCATTCGGTTTTATCCCCCCTTGCACACCTTCTATAAGCAATGCTTTGACATTTTGTATCTCCATTGCTTTTATCCCCTAAACCATTGTACCCCTTGACGAGTATCTTTTATTGTTATACCCATTTCTGAAAGCTGTGCTCTTATAGCATCTGCTGTTTCAAAATCTTTATTCTTTTTTGCTTCTGTTCTTTTTGCTATCAATGCCTCAATTTCTTCTGTATCTTGTTGTGTTTGTTGTTGCATTACCGCTATGCCCAGCACATCACACAAATGATTTAACATTTCTTGTGTTTTTTGAGCAAACTCTTTTGACATATTTTCTTTTATTGCTTTATTTGTAAAACGCACCAATTCATATATTGCTGTAATAGCATTTGCTGTATTGAAATCATCGTCCATTGCTATTTCAAACTGTGTTTTGAATTTTTCCAGTTCTTCTATGCTCTCATTTTGTTTTAATGCACTTTGTTCGCAATTTTCTACATAATACGCCAAATCTTTTTTACAGTTTTTAATTCTTTCTAATCCATTTTGTGCATCTTTCATAAGCTCATCACTAAAGTTAATAGGGCCTCTATAATGTCCCCCTAATATGAAAAATCTTATGACTTCATATGGAAAATGGGAAGCAATATCTCTTACTGTAAAAAAGTTTCCCAATGATTTTGACATTTTTTCATTATCTACTGTGATAAAGCCATTGTGTAGCCAATATTTTGAAAATTGTTTCCCATTTGCTGCTTCACTTTGTGCAATTTCATTTTCGTGATGAGGGAATATCAAATCCTCTCCTCCTGCGTGTATATCAATGGTATCTCCTAAATATCTTTTTGCCATAACAGAGCATTCTATATGCCAGCCGGGTCTACCTGCTCCCCATGGTGCTTCCCATTTTGGTTCACCTGGTTTATGTGGTTTCCAAAGCACAAAGTCAGTAGAGTTCTTTTTAGCATCATCTACTGAAACCCTTTCACTTGCTCCTGCTATGAGTTCCTCCAAATTCTTTTTAGAAAGTTTTCCATACTCTGGAAATTTCTTAGTGTCATAATACACTGTGCCTTTGTCTTCATAAGCATAGCCTTTATCCAACAACACCTGTATCATTTCTATAATATGTGGCATTTCTTCTGTTACTCTTGGGTGCACTGTTGCCCTTTTGACATTTAATCCATCTGCATCTTTAAATGCTTCTTCTATATATCTATTTGATATATCCTGCATAGTGCTATTTTCTTTATTTGCTCTATTTATAATTTTATCATCTACATCTGTAAAGTTTTGTACATATGTTACATCGTACCCTTTATATTCCAAATATCTTCTTACAGTATCAAATACGACATAAGGTCTTGCATTTCCTATATGAATATAATCATAAACAGTAGGCCCACAAACATACATTTTTACTTTTCCCTGTTGTTGTGGCACAAATTCCTCTTTTTGTCTTGTCAGTGTATTATATACTTTCATATACTCGTATCTCCCTTTCTATTATTTATTCTATTTCATAATGTAAAAACATTTTATACATACTAAAATAATTGTTTTGTATTTACTTTTCTATTGTACATTGTTTTTGTCACTTTGTAAAAGTATTTTTTCAATTACTTTTATTCTTTCTGAAATATCCCTTAAATCTCTTGACACAGGGTCACTTAATTTCAGTTGGTCAAGAACATCTGATGTTTTTTGCTTTTTTTCTTCTTCTTCTTGTGCTGTACATCTTGCAGGAACGCCCACTGCTGTCATATATTCTGGAACATCTTTTACTACAACAGAGCCCCCTCCTATTTTTGCATTATCTCCTATATTTACAGGGCCAAGCACTTTAGCACCTGCTCCTACCATAACATTATTTCCTAATGTTGGGTGGCGTTTACCGCTTCCTTTTCCTGTTCCTCCCAATGTTACCCCTTGATACAAAAGTACATTATCTCCTATTTCACAGGTTTCTCCTATTACAACTCCCATACCATGGTCTATAAAAAAGCCTTTGCCTATTTTTGCTCCAGGGTGAATTTCAATACCTGTTAAAAAACGAGAAATTTGTGAAATCAATCTTGCTATAAAATAATGTTTCCTTTTATAAAAATGATGTGCTATTCTATGTGATATTGTTGCCCAAAAACTCGGATACAACAGCACCTCCATATTCCCTTTTATTGCTGGGTCTTTCTCTTTTACTACTTTTACTAATTCTTTTAACATTTCTTTTTTCCTCCTGTTTTTATAGTATTGTCCTTTTTTTAATATACTCTATTTTTATACTATTGTTTCCATATTTTATATCATTTTTATACAACCTCCAAACAAAGACAATAAAAAAGCTCCATCTTTACTTTTTTTGTAAAGACGAAGCTATTACTTCGCGGTTCCACTCCACTTAGACGGACTGACACAGCAATCCCTCTCTCTCTTTTACTATAACGTTGTAACCGGCTACAAGCTAATCAAAATACTTTTTTCGCCTGTGCAGTTCAGGAATGCACTTCATTTTTATTTTTTCTGTTCAGGAGTTTCACCCGATTATATGCACCACACATATAACGCTCCTTTTTCTCTGTCAGACGTCCTAAAAATTACTCTTTCCATCAATACTTTTTACTATTTTTATTTTTCTATTTTTTCAATCAGACACACCGCTTTTGCTGCTATGCCTAACCCTTCTCCCGTAAATCCAAGTCCTTCTTCTGTTGTTGCTTTAATATTTATACTATCTTTTGCTATTTCTAATGTATCTGCTATATTTTGTTCCATTGCCTGCATATAATTTGCTAATTTCGGTTTCTGTGCAATTACAGTTGCGTCGATGTTTATTATACTATACTTTTCTTTTTTTAGCAAGCATAAAACTTCATACAACAATTTCATACTAGATACATCTTTATATCTAGCATCGCTATCCGGAAAATGCCTCCCTATATCTCCCATTGCTGCCGCCCCTAAAAGTGCGTCCATAACAGCGTGTGTTAGCACATCTGCATCAGAATGACCCAGCAATCCCTTTTCAAAAGGAATTTCTATACCTCCTAGTATCAGCTTTCTTCCTTCTACCAATTTATGCACATCATACCCTGAACCTATTCTCATTTTCTTTTTCCTTCCGCAGCATTTCCTTTTTTAAATTTATCTGAAAGTATGATTATACTCAAGCATTTTTCTTCACTATAAAATTTATATTCTACAAAATACGGCAATTTTTGCAGTACTAAATTATCTTTTTGATTTACCTCTACAAATGTAATATATTCTTTAGATTTATCTGATATAATTAAATTTTTTTCATCACAAACAAAATCATACTGTTCATTACTTCTATTTTCTATTTGTATTTTCCAATCTTTTAACTGATATGTTCTCATACTATTTTTTACACCACCTCTAACAATATTCTTCTATATTTATGGTCTATTTCACATTGGCAACCTGTACAACACTTTTCTATAATAATATTGTGGTCTTCATCTACACTAAAAAGTACCACAAAATTTCTTTGTTGGTCTAACACTATCATTATATTACCCTGCTGCACTGTTCTATATTGCTTTTCTACGCAAATTGTCCATTTTGATAATTTTAACACATTCATAATTTACACCATTCACCTCCTTATTTTTTATACAAATAAACTATACATTATTTTTTTTACATTCGCAATACTTTATATTTTATTTTTTTACAACAAAAAACACAGCATTTTTAATACTGTGTTTCTTTTTATCATAGCGGAGAAGGGATTTGAACCCCTGACACCGCGGGTATGAACCGCGTGCTCTAGCCAACTGAGCTACTCCGCCATAGTATTTATTTTTTTAACATTTTAAAAAAATATGGGAGTTACAGGGCTCGAACCTGTGACCCTCTGCTTGTAAGGCAGATGCTCTCCCAGCTGAGCTAAACTCCCATAATAACGACTCAGAAGGGGCTCGAACCCTCGACCTCCGGCGTGACAGGCCGGCGCTCTAACCAACTGAGCTACTGAGCCATATGCTATTTTTAAAAATAAAGTGGGTCTTCAGGGACTCGAACCCGGGACCGTCCGGTTATGAGCCGGATGCTCTAACCAACTGAGCTAAAGACCCATATGATATTTTACTTCCTTTTTTTAGGAAATAAGCCGATGAACGGACTCGAACCGTTAACCTGCTGATTACAAGTCAGCTGCTCTGCCAATTGAGCCACATCGGCATAATTCTAGCAATCACTTACTTTCCCAGGCGGTCCCCCACCAAGTATCATCAGCCGTTTATGTCTTAACCGTCGTGTTCGGAATGGGTACGGGTGTTTCCCATAAACGCATCATCACTAGAAATTTTTAAAAATGACCCGACCGGGAATCGAACCCGGGTTACAGCCGTGAAAGGGCCGTGTCTTAACCGCTTGACCATCGGGCCTTATTAACTCCCCGAGTAGGATTCGAACCTACGACCCTCCGGTTAACAGCCGGATGCTCTACCGCTGAGCTATCGAGGATTATTCTCCAGCCACCACTTACTTTCCCAGGCGGTCCCCCACCAAGTATCATCAGCCGTTTGCGTCTTAACCGTCGTGTTCGGAATGGGTACGGGTGTTCCCCACAAACGTATCGTCACTGGAAATATCTTTGGGCTTTACACCCTCAAAACTGAACACAAGATATATTATAGCCTCTCTCTCGCTTTTTGTCAATACCTTTTTTTACTTTCCTTCTATTTTTTATCTCTTCCTTTGCTTTCCCTTTTACTAGGTCAAGCCCTCGGTCTATTAGTATTGGTCAGCTTAATACATTGCTGCACTTACACCTCCAACCTATCTACCTTGTTGTCTTCAAGGGACCTTACTCACTTGCGTTTTGGGATATCTTATCTTGAGGGTGGCTTCACGCTTAGATGCCTTCAGCGTTTATCCAGTCCATACTTAGCTACCCAGCTATGCATTTGGTATGCAACTGGTACACCATTGGTATGTCCATTCCGGTCCTCTCGTACTAAGAACAGCTCCTCTCAAATATCCTTCGCCCACAACGGATAGGGACCGAACTGTCTCACGACGTTCTGAACCCAGCTCGCGTACCGCTTTAATGGGCGAACAGCCCAACCCTTGGGACCTACTTCAGCCCCAGGATGCGATGAGCCGACATCGAGGTGCCAAACCTCCCCGTCGATGTGAACTCTTGGGGGAGATAAGCCTGTTATCCCCAGGGTAGCTTTTATCCGTTGAGCGATGGCATTCCCACTTATTACCACCGGATCACTAAGTCCTACTTTCGTACCTGCTCGAACCGTCGCTCTCGCAGTTAAGCCACCTTTTGCCTTTACACTCTTTGAATGGTTTCCAATCATTCTGAGGTGACCTTCGAGCGCCTCCGTTACTCTTTTGGAGGCGACCGCCCCAGTCAAACTGCCCGCCTGACATTGTCCTTCATCTGGTTCACAGATGCAAGTTAGAAATCCAATGATATAAGAGAGGTATCCCACCAGCGGCTCCACGAATACTAGCGTACTCGCTTCCTAGCCTCCCTCCTATCCTGTACATATATCATCGAATCCCAGTATCAGGCTGCAGTAAAGCTCCATGGGGTCTTTCCGTCCTGTTGCGGGTAACCAGTATCTTCACTGGTTCTTCAATTTCACCGGGCGTGTTGTTGAGACAGTGCTCAAATCGTTACACCTTTCGTGCGGGTCAGAACTTACCTGACAAGGAATTTCGCTACCTTAGGACCGTTATAGTTACGGCCGCCGTTTACTGGGGCTTGAATTCAAAGCTTCAGCTTACGCCTTACCTCTCCTTTTAACCTTCCAGCACCGGGCAGGTGTCAGCCCCTATACTTCACCTCTCGGTTTCGCAGAGACCTGTGTTTTTGCTAAACAGTCGCTTGAGCCTCTTTTCTGCGGCCAGCTCTCACTGGCTCCCCTTCTCCCTAAGTTACGGGGTCTTTTTGCCGAGTTCCTTAACAACACTTCTCCCGTCAGCCTGTGGATTTTCTCCTCATCTACCTGTGTCGGTTTACGGTACGGGTACAAATAATGCTATAGCGGCTTTTCTTGACAGTGTGGATTTAGTAACTTCCTTACTCTTTTTCAGTCCTCATCACATTTCAGCTCAGTCTGACGGTTTTTCCTATCTGACATACCTTTATGCTTGACCGGGTTTTTCCTTTCCCCGGTTTACCTATCCTCCTGCGTCCCCACAGTTCTGATTATTTGTAGTACTGGAATTTCTACCAGTTATCCATCGACTACGACCTTCGTCCTCGCCTTAGGCCCCGACTTACCCTGGGAAGTTTAGCTTTACCCAGGAACCCTTAGATATTCGGCCTAGAAGTTTCTTTCTTCTATCTCGCTACTCATTCCGGCATTCTCTCTACTGCTTCGTCCATCATTGCTCTCGCTTTGACTTCTTCCTTTTGCACTATGCTCCTCTACCACTCCCTACATCCGTAGGAAATCCGTAGCTTCGGTGGTATGTTTTAGCCCCGTTTATTTTCGGCGCAGGTTCTCTCGACTAGTGAGCTGTTACGCACTCTTTTAATGTATGGCTGCTTCTAAGCCAACATCCTAGTTGTCTTTGAAATCCCACATCCTTTCCCACTTAACATACACTTCGGGACCTTAGCTGTCGGTCTGGGCTCTTTCCCTTTTGACCACGAGACTTATCTCACGTAGTCTGACTCCTGAGGATATCTTGACGGCATTCTTAGTTTGATATGAGTTGGTATCCTTTTTGGGACCCGCGTCAGTTCAGTGCTTTACCTCCGTTAGACTTCTCTCAAGGCTAGCCCTAAAGCTATTTCGAGGAGAACCAGCTATCTCCGAGTTCGATTGGAATTTCTCCGCTATCCACACCTCATCACCACCTTTTTCAACAGATGTGTGTTCGGTCCTCCAAAACCTTTTACGGTTCCTTCAACCTGGACATGGATAGGTCACCCGGTTTCGGGTCTACTATCACTAACTATATCGCCCTCTTCAGACTTGGTTTCCCTTCGGCTTCCTGCCTTATTAACAGTTAACCTCGCTAGTAATTGTAACTCGCCGGACCGTTCTACAAAAAGTACGCCATCAGTTTCCCTCTGGCTGTTTGTAAGCACGGGGTTTCAGGTTCTCTTTCACTCCCCTCCCGGGGTCCTTTTCACCTTTCCTTCACAGTACTGCTTCTCTATCGGTCACTGGGGAGTATTTAGGCTTGGGGGGTGGTCCCCCCGGCTTCCTACAGGGTTTCTCGTGTCCCGTAGTACTCTGGATACTGTCGGCTGAATTTCAATTTCGTTTACCGGACTTTCACCTTCTTTGGTGTGCTTTCCCAAAACACTTCAACTATCTCCATTCAATACCTTACACAGTCCTCAACCCCAGAAAACTTTGTCTCCTGGTTTGGCCTCTTTCCCTTTCGCTCGCCGCTACTTAGGAAATCGATTTTTCTTTCTCCTCCTACTGCTACTTAGATGTTTCAGTTCACAGCGTTCCCTTCTGTATGCTATGGATTTACATACAGATACCTAAGGTTTTCTTAGGCAGGTTCCCCCATTCGGATATCTCCGGCTCATTGGCTATGTGCGCCTCCCCGAAGCTTTTCGCAGCTTATCACGTCCTTCATCGGCTCCCAGTGCCAAGGCATTCACCTCGTGCTCTTTCTTGCTTGACCTTTAAATGTAGTAGCGTTACTACTTTTTTACTTTATTTATAGAAGTTTGTTTCAAAAATTTATTATTGCTCGATTTTTGACTCTTTTTTCTTGTATTCAGTTTTCAAGGTGCATACAGACTTCTTTTCGTCTGTTACTGGAGATTGCGAGATTCGAACTCGCGACCCCCTGCTTGCAAGGCAGGTGCTCTCCCAACTGAGCTAAACCCCCATTTATTTCTATATTGTTTTTTTATTTTTACATTAAAAAATGGGCTCAAGTGGACTCGAACCACCGACCTCGCGCTTATCAGGCGCGCGCTCTAACCGGCTGAGCTATGAGCCCATAAATTCTGGCAATCATCTACTTTCCCAGGCGGTCCCCCACCAAGTATCATCAACCGTTTACGTCTTAACCGTCGTGTTCGGAATGGGTACGGGTGTTTCCCATAAACGCATCATCACCAGAAATTTCCATTTTTTTATTTAGAACTTTTATCAGTCCTTCAAAACTGAACAGTTAATCTATTTCACAACTTTGTCTCCTTAGAAAGGAGGTGATCCAGCCGCACCTTCCGATACGGCTACCTTGTTACGACTTCACCCCAGTCACTGGCTTCACCTTCGGCGACTCCTCCCTCGCGGTTAGGTCATCGACTTCGGGCGCTTCCAACTCCCATGGTGTGACGGGCGGTGTGTACAAGGCCCGGGAACGTATTCACCGCAACATTCTGATTTGCGATTACTAGCGATTCCAGCTTCATGTACTCGAGTTGCAGACTACAATCCGAACTGGGACTAGGTTTTTGTGCTTTGCTTAACGTCACCGTCTCGCTTCACTTTGTTTCTAGCCATTGTAGCACGTGTGTTGCCCAAGACATAAGGGGCATGATGATTTGACGTCATCCCCACCTTCCTCCGTGTTATCCACGGCAGTCTCTCCAGAGTGCCCAGCTCTACCTGCTGGCTACTGAAGATAAGGGTTGCGCTCGTTGCGGGACTTAACCCAACATCTCACGACACGAGCTGACGACAACCATGCACCACCTGTCTCCCTTGTTCCGAAGAAAAAATGTATCTCTACATTCGTCAAGAGGATGTCAAGCCTTGGTAAGGTTCTTCGCGTTGCTTCGAATTAAACCACATGCTCCACCGCTTGTGCGGGCCCCCGTCAATTCCTTTGAGTTTCAACCTTGCGGTCGTACTCCCCAGGTGGAGTGCTTATTGCGTTTGCTCCGGCACCGGGAATTCCTCCCCGACACCTAGCACTCATCGTTTACAGCGTGGACTACCAGGGTATCTAATCCTGTTCGCTCCCCACGCTTTCGAGCCTCAGCGTCAGTTTCAGTCCAGAAAGCCGCCTTCGCCACTGGTGTTCTTCCTAATATCTACGCATTTCACCGCTACACTAGGAATTCCGCTTTCCTCTCCTGTACTCTAGCTAGATAGTTCGTTATGCTATCCTTAAGTTAAGCTTAAGGCTTTCACATATCGCTTACCTTGCCGCCTACTCTCCCTTTACACCCAGTAATTCCGGATAACGCTTGCCCCCTACGTATTACCGCGGCTGCTGGCACGTAGTTAGCCGGGGCTTCTTATTTAGGTACCGTCATTTCTTTCTTCCCTATTGATAGAAGTTTACAATCCGAAAACCGTCTTCCTTCACGCGGCGTTGCTGCATCAGGCTTTCGCCCATTGTGCAATATTCCCCACTGCTGCCTCCCGTAGGAGTTTGGGCCGTGTCTCAGTCCCAATGTGGCCGGTCACCCTCTCAGGTCGGCTACTGATCGTTGCCTTGGTGGGCTATTATCTCACCAACTAGCTAATCAGATGCGGGCCCATCTTTTACCGAATAAATCCTTTCTTTCTTAGAAGATGCCTCCTAAGAACCGTATGCGGTATTAGTCACCGTTTCCAGTGATTATTCCACAGTAAAAGGCAGGTTGCCCACACGTTACTCACCCGTCCGCCGCTAAAATAATTAAAAGCAAGCTCTCAATTATTTTCGCTCGACTTGCATGTGTTAAGCACGCCGCCAGCGTTCATCCTGAGCCAGGATCAAACTCTTATATTAAAATCCTTTTACTCAGATTACTCTGACTTTTTATATTAGATTTTTTTAACTAAAAATCTACAAAAACTTTGAATAGACTTGGGTTGTGTTTTATTTCTTAACTGTTCAGTTTTCAAGGACCAATTTGTTTTTTGTTTCGACTTTTTTCGAATTCGGCGTGGTATATATTACCATCACTTTTTTATTTTGTCAAGCACTTTTTTACTTTTTTTAAAATATTTTTTAGTGCTTTTCATTATTGCCTTTTTGGCAGTCACGAATATTTATTATACACTCTTTTTTTCATTTGTCAACAACTTTTTTAAAAAATTTTATTTTTTTTAAAAACGGAGAAGGTGGGATTTGAACCCACGCGCCGCTACTAACGACCTACCCGCTTTCCAGGCGAGCCCCTTCAACCACTTGGGTACTTCTCCAAACGCTCTCAACAAAATTGATATGGCGGAGAGGGTGGGATTCGAACCCACGGCCCCTTGCGGAGTCACTGGTTTTCAAGACCAGCTCCTTAAACCACTCGGACACCTCTCCACATTTTTTAAGCCATTACTTTTCAGTAATGAACTTCTACATATTACATTATTTTTTTTCATTTGTCAACACTTTTTTTACTATTTTTTCTTCTTTTTCCAAATTCTATAGCAACGAAATGTTAACAGCTCAATTACTATACTCTATTTTTATTCCCATGTCAAGTATTTTTTATACAATTATTTTTAAAGAAAAAATATATAATGTAAATAGCTTGTTATCTTCAAAAATAACAGCTATCCACTAAAAATAAAATTTAATTTTGGGAAAACAACGCCTTACGTTTTGTAACTAAACAATGTGCTTGAATTTCAATAGCATCCATATAAATATCAAAAGCACGTTCTCCTTTTTCTTGAAAGCATTGTTTTGCTGGACAACTTAATTTTACTAAATTTGTTTGATTAAAAAAATCTAAGCAAATTGGACATTCCATTAATTTACTAATACCACATACTCTTAAAATGCCATATTCTTGTTTCATTACACTACAATTTGCAAGTACATTTTCACAAGCTATTACTTCTTGTGTCCTTTCTATATATTTTGCCCCTATAACTTCTGCTGTAAAAATTTGCATTGAATTTTCTTGTAAATCTGCTTCAATGATTATTTGAACTATAGCTAGCATAAAATCATACCCATATTTCCAAATGGTATTATATTCAGCCATTGTCCAACCATTATTTTCAATAAGCCCTTTAAAAGTCATTTTTTCTCCCCTATTCTTCATAAATAATATAAAAATTACCATATTTATTATTATTTTATACTGTTTTTTATTATTGTCAATACAATTTAGCTAAAACATACTATTTTATTAGAATATACAATTTTATTTTGAAAATTGTCAAGTAAATCAAATCTTTTTCAAATAAATATATCTTTCTTCCCCTTTTTTCAATATTGCACCTATTATCATTGTAAATTTTTCCCCTTAAAATTACTATTTACAATGACTATTATGCCATATTTTCTATTTTCTACACTAAAATCTATTAAAAATGCTATTTTCCCCTTTTTATTCTGGTTAAAAATAAAATATCGTGTTAAAATAGCATTATTTCAACAATAAAATGTAAATACAAGGAGATGGTTTTTTGAAAACTGTTACAGACAGATTTTTAGAATATGTAACATATCACACTACTTCAGATGAGGCTATAAAAACTTGCCCTAGTACAGAAAAACAGTCTATATTTGCCTCTTTTTTAGCAGAAGAATGTAAACAAATTGGTTTAAGCAACATTACTGTAGACCAAAACAGCTATGTAACTGCCTTTTTACCTTCCAATACGCAAAAGCAAATTCCTACAATAGGATTTATTGCTCATATGGATACTAGTCCTGATGCTTCTGGTGAACACGTTTGCCCTCATATTACTGAAAATTATGACGGAAAAGATATTGTTTTAAAATCAAATACAGTACTTTCTCCTTCAGAATTTCCTTCTTTACTTCAGCACAAAGGACAAACAATTATTACTTCTGATGGTACTACATTACTTGGTGCAGATGACAAAGCTGGTATTGCTGAAATATTAACTGCTATGCAATATCTTAAAGAGCATACAGAAATAGAGCATGGCAATATTGCCATTTGTTTTACTCCTGATGAAGAAATTGGCAGAGGTGCTGACCTTTTTAATGTTTCTGCTTTTGGTGCAGATTTTGCTTATACTGTTGACGGCGGTGCTGTTGGGGAATTAGAATACGAAAATTTTAACGCCGCTCGTGCTAACATTACTATACAAGGTAAAAGCGTTCACACTGGAACAGCCAAAAATACTATGATAAATGCTGCAATAATTGCTGCGGAAATTATATCTTCTTTTCCTCCAGAACAAACACCTTCTCACACAGAAGGCTATGAAGGTTTTTATCATTTATGCTATTGCAACAGTAATGTAGGCTCTGCTACACTTTCTTACATTATAAGAGATTTTGACCAGCAATGTTTTATAAAAAGAAAAGAATTTATTGAAAATATGATTGCAGAAAAAAACGAAAAGTATTATGACAGAATTTACTTAACAATATATGACGAATATCAAAACATGATAACACAAATACAAGACAAGCCTCACATTATAGAACTTGCAAAGTCTTCTATGCAACAATGTGGTATTACTCCTATTATACAGCCTATACGTGGTGGCACAGATGGTGCAAGACTTTCTTTTAAAGGTCTTCCTTGTCCCAATTTATTTACGGGTGGTTACAATTTTCACGGGCCTTATGAATATATTTCTGTTTCTTCTATGGAAAAAGCAGTTTCTGTTATAGTAGCTATTTGCAAAAATGCTGTAACACTTTTATAAAATACAAAAAAGAAGCCATATTTATAATCAATATGGCTTCTTTTTATTATACTGCTTTATTTCTTACTTCATAATAATTGTTTAAAACTGTTTTAGACTACTTAATTTATAACATTATCATTAAAAAGTTGGTGCAATACCACCTGACAAAACAGTAACTAATTCATCTGTTGATTTTACTTTCCATTTGTCTTCTACTTGTGTCAATTCTATATCTACTGTTTTTGTAATGGTATTGTCTTTGTTGTCTTCAATGGCTTGTTTGAGCATTTCCATAGATTTCTCTTCGTCCATTGCTTCAATATCTCCACTTTCTGTCATTGCTGCTGTCATCAAGCTTTGCATTACTGCTGTCATATCTATATTTGTAATATCTGTTGTTACAATTGCTACGCCTTCTGTATCTGTATTTACAGATTTTATTTCATATGTAATATTTCCAAATACAATTTGTGCTTCTGAAATGTCTTCTTCTGTATCTTCTGAATACATCATATCATCTTCTGCTACATATTCATTTATTTTTGCTTGGTCAACTGCTTTAAACGCATCTAAATAACCTGCTACTGCTGCTTCTGGTGTGTTTGTATCTTGTTTTTCTTCACCGCCGCCACCGCCGCAGGCTGCCATACCCAATACCATCATTACTGATGTCAACAACAACAAAATTTTTCTCATAATTTAAAAACTCCCTTCATTATTCATACTATTATTATACAATACTATTATTCGTCAAAAACTTGTTTTAAACATACTTCATTATTATAAAACACTTTTAATAATATTGCTATACTATTTTCTTTAAAAATTCTTTAATATATTTTTACACATACAAAATCAATACAATATTTTACAAGTAGTATTTCAAAAAAATAAATTGAAATATAACTTTATATTCACACTTATCATTTATAAAAATAAATTTTTTATAAATGTTTTGTTTTATTTTTTTTAAAGTGTCAACAATTATTTTAACACACTCTTTTTTTTATTTTACTTGACTTTCACTCTATGGTATGTTACCATCTTAAAAAATAAAATATATTAACGCTATGATTGAGATATGGGCAAAGCTGGTTACAATAACAGAGAGCAGTTTGTTTGCTGAAAAAACTGCAGCACAGTATTTGTAAATTACGCCTCAGGAGCTTTTTGAAAGAGTAACAATATTTGTTACAAAGTCAAAACGGTCGTCGCTCGTTATTGCGGCAATTAAGGTATTTTTATAATATGAATTAAGGTGGTACCACGGGTTTCCTCGTCCTTTTGGACGAAGAAGCCCTTTTTTATTACTTCCTTAAAAAAACAATATTTATAATAAAGGAGTTTTTAAATTATGGAAAAAACAAATGCTTATGACGTATTAAAAGAAAGAGGATTTATTGAACAAATGACTCATGAAGATGAAATCAGAGAACTGTTTTCCAAAAATGAACCTGTTACATTTTACATTGGTTTTGACCCTACAGCCGACAGTCTTCATGTAGGACATTTTTTAACAGTTATGGCTATGGCTCATATGCAAAGATGTGGTCACAGACCTATCTGTCTTATGGGTGGAGGCACTGGCATGATAGGCGACCCTACTGGTAAAACAGACATGCGTCGTATGATGACAACAGAAGAAATTGACTACAATGTAAATTGTTTTAAAAAACAGCTTTCTCATTTTATTGATTTTAATGAAGACAAAGCTATTATTGTAAATAATGCAGACTGGTTAAGACATCTTAATTATATTGAATTTTTAAGAGAAATCGGTGTCAGTTTTTCTGTAAACAAAATGCTTACTGCGGAATGTTTTAAAACTAGAATGGAAAAAGGACTTTCTTTTTTAGAATTTAATTATATGATTATGCAGGCATACGACTTTTTAGAATTAAACAAACGTTACAACTGTGTTATGCAGTTAGGTGGTAATGACCAATGGTCAAATATTATTGCTGGTGTAGATTTAATTAGAAGAAAAGAAAGTAAACCAGCTTATGGTATGACATTCTCACTTTTGACAAACAGCGAAGGCAAAAAAATGGGCAAAACAGAAAACGGTGCTGTTTGGTTAGATGCTTCTAAAACATCACCTTATGAATTTTATCAATACTGGAGAAATATCGATGACAAAGATGTAAAAAAATGTCTTAGTCTTTTGACATTTTTACCTATGGAAGAAGTAAATCGTCTTTCTGCTTTAGAAGGCAGCGAAATCAATAAAGCAAAAGAAGTACTTGCTTTTGAATTGACTAAAATTGTACACAATGAGCAAGAAGCTACAAAAGCACAACAAGCTGCAAAATCTTTATTTGAAAAAGGTGCTGCTGGTGGTTCTGTTCCTACTACAGAAATGTCTACAGCAGAATTTGTTGATGGTATTGATATTATTACACTTTTGACAACTGCTGGCATTGTACCTTCTCGTTCTGAAGCTCGCAGGCTGGTACAGCAGGGCGGCATTAAAGTAGCTGATAAAAAAATCACTTCTATAGAACATAAAGTAACCATTGCTGATTTTACAAACAACGAGGTTTTAGTACAAAAAGGAAAAAAAGGCTTCCATAACATTGTTATTTTTTAATAAAATGCTATATACTATTTTAAAATTTTATCTGGAGGTTATTATGTTTCATAGAAAGAAAGTAAATAATATACTTCGTAAAGCTAGACGTATTGATAAAAAATATGAAATATTTGGTGTTTCACGCCACCATTACAAACTGAATTACCCTGTTAATAAAGAGTTTGTTCATAAAGTAGAAGAAAAATACCATTTTATACTTCCAAAAGATTATGCTCAATTTATTACAGAAGTTGGTGACGGAGGAGCAGGGCCAGAGTATGGAATATATCCCTTCGGAAAAATTTTAACAAAAGGAAAAACTCCCAGAATACAAAAGCACTATGAAGAATATAGATACAGTCTTGGAAGGGAATTTTTACCTCAACCTTTGATATTGAAAGAATATGAGCTAGAATTGCTTGAGCTAAATTTCGAGTTTGACAAACAATGCTATAAACAAAATCCTCAAATCTATTTTATTTATGAAAATGATAGTGATTTGTGTGATACAGATGGATTTCTTGAACTTGGAACAAATAGTATATGGTGGTTTGGTTTAATTACTTGTGGTAAAAGATATGGGCAAATATTTGAAACAGACAAAGGTGGTATCTATAGATTTGTCGCCTATAGTTTTACTGAATTTTATCAAAATTGGCTCAATAGTATTTCAAATACACAAAAATTTCAGAAAACACTAAATTTTTGGAAAAGAACAATTTAATTACCAATACAAAAGACCCTTCAGAATACTCTGAAAGGTCTTTTTGCTTTTTAAATCATATGAAAAACAAATACGACTTCCCTCATTTTTTATTATTAGCAGCCGCAGTTATTTCCCAACTGATTGTTGTTGTTGCCACAGCAGCATAAAAGCAATATTATCCACAGCCAGGAGTTATCTCCAAAACCGCCATTGTTGCCATTACCACAGCAGCACAAAAGTAATATAATCCAAATCCAGCTTTCTCCACAACCACAACCAAATCCATTCATACTATAATACCTCCTTAAATTTAAGAAATGTTTATTGTTACATCTCTATACTATGAGGCATTTTGTAAAATATTGCCTGTCTAACAAAAAATTTTTTTGTCGTACAAGCTCAAATTTGTGTTCTAGTATGAAATTGTTTTAAATTTCCTTGTTTTAATTCTCTTTTTTGGAGTTCTTCAAATACTTCTTGCCATGTAATTCCTTTTTCTGCAAGCAATACAGAAATATGATACAATAAATCAGACAATTCATATATCACTTCTTTATTATCTTCATTTTTTGCTGCAATAATGGTTTCTGTTGCTTCTTCTCCTACTTTTTTTAATATTTTATCTAATCCTTTGTCAAACAAATAATTGGTATAAGAACCTTCTTTTACATTACTTTTTCTATCTAATATAATATCATACAGTTCAAAAAGTACTTCACTGTTTTTCATTATAGTATTTCCTCCCCTTTTTCATTTCTATAAAAACAAGAACGTTTTCCCGTATGACAGGCTGCTCCTATCTGTTCCACTTTTATCAATACAGCATCTGCATCACAGTCATACAATATTTGTTTTACGTGTTGAAAATGTCCAGATGTTTCTCCTTTGTGCCACAGCTGTTTTCTACTTCTGCTGTAATAATGTACTGTTCCTTTTTGTAATGTCAATTCCATAGCCTCTTTATTGGCATAGCCCAACATAAGTACCTGCCCATTTTGATAGTCTTGTGTTATTACAGGTATCAAACCCTTTTCATCAAATTTTAACTGTTTTATAAAACACATTTTTTTCTCCTTATAATCTAACTGCAATTTGTTTTTCATTCAAATATTGTTTTAACTCTTTTATTTCCAATTCTTTAAAATGAAACAATGACGCAGCAAGTGCAGCATCTGCTTCTCCCTGTGTCAGCACATCATAAAAATGCTGTTTTTTTCCTGCTCCTCCTGAAGCAATAACAGGTATATTGACTTTAGAAGCAATGGCTTTTGTCAATGCTATATCATATCCATTTTTAACACCATCACAGTCCATACTTGTCAAAAGTATTTCTCCTGCTCCTAAATCTTCTGCTTCTAATGCCCATTCTACTGCATCTCTACCAGTATTTACTCTCCCCCCATTTAAGTACACATCAAAACCGCCTTCTGGTCTAGCTTTGGCATCTATAGCAACTACAACACATTGATTTCCAAATTTTTCTGCAGCTTGTTTTATCATTTCTGGTCTTTTTAATGCGGCACTGTTTACTGAAATTTTATCTGCTCCTGCACTCAATATTTTTCTAAAATCTTCTATTGTTCTAATGCCTCCCCCTACTGTAAGAGGTATAAATACCTGCTCTGCTGTTCTTTTTACCACATCTAGCATAATCTCTCTTGCATCAGAAGATGCTGTAATATCCAAAAATACTAACTCATCTGCCATAGATTGATTATAATAACGGGCAATTTCTACAGGGTCACCAGCATCTTTTAAATTTACAAAATTGACTCCTTTTACTACTCTGCCATTTTTTACATCTAAACAAGGTATAATTCTTTTTGTATGCACAGTGTTGCCTCCTTTCTTTTTTTCAAAACAGTGGGCGTGTCCAAAAAGAGTAGATTTAAAAATAATTTTTATTTAGAAAAAAATAAAATAAAAGTTTTTAGTCAAGCTTTTTTCAAAAAGCTTGCGGTGTTTGAGTTGCAAAACGTTCAGTGGACATTTGTTCTGCGACGACCGAAGCAAAGCGTAGACAGCGGACTTTGTTCGCTGGAGGGAACTTTTTACAAGTAAAAAAAGTTCTTCCTCTTAAAAAATATTTGTTTGGACACTCCCAAAACAGTTTTATGATTGACATCATTCAAATTTTTTTACAATTTCTGTTAAATCTAATACACCCTGATACAATGCTTTTCCTACGATAACACCTTGCACATTTATATTTTTTACATTTTCCAAATCCTGCATACTAGAAATGCCTCCTGATGCTATAATATCCATACCTGTTTTGTCCACAAGTTCTTTTGTTGCCTCTACATTTCCTCCAGACATCATACCATCTTTTGCAATATCAGTATATATCACTGTTTTTACACCATATTCTTTCATTTGCAAGCACAATTCCAATGCAGAAACATTGCTGACTTCTTCCCAGCCCGCTACTGCAACATTACCATTTTTTGCATCAATGCCTACCACAATGCTATCTGCTCCAAATTTTTCTACCGCTTGTTTTACAAGTAAAGGCTGTTTTACAGCAACTGTTCCCAATATTACACGTGATACGCCTTTTAACAGTTTTCTTTGTATATCCTCTAGAGAGCGTACGCCTCCCCCTGTTTGCACTGGTACATCACTCAATTTTACAATTTCTTCTAATATTTGCTCGTTTTGTGATATACCTTGTTTTGCACCGTCCAAATCTACTATGTGCAAATAGCTTGCCCCTTTTTGTATCCAATTTTGTGCTGCTTTTACAGGATTTTGTTCATATACTGTTACATCATCAAATTTTCCTTGTTTTAATCTGACACATTTGCCATTTTTTATATCTACTGCTGCATAAATTTGCATTTATTATAACCTCCCAAAATTTTGTAATATATTTAAACCCACATCGCCACTTTTTTCAGGGTGAAACTGCAACGCAAATACATTTTCTTTTTGTGCTGCTACTTGTATTTCTTTGCCGTAATATGTTGTTGCACTCACAATATCTGCTTCTGTTTGTAAATGATAAGAATGTACAAAATAAACATATGGTTCCTCTGAAAGTCCTTCAAACAAAGGACTTTTCTTTTTAATATTCAAAGAATTCCAACCCATATGAGGAATTTTAACACTTTCTGGCAATTTTATAATTTCTCCTTGCAATATACCTAATCCTTTTTGTTCTCCATATTCATAGCTTTTTTCAAAAAACATTTGCATACCCAAACAAATACCTAAAAGAGGTTTTTTTTGTTCTACCACTTCATAAAGCACTCTATCAATACCTTTTTGTTTTATTGTTTGCATAGCATCTCTAAAAGCACCTACACCAGGTAGCACCACTTTATCCGCTTTTTGTATTTCACTTGTTTGTTGTGTTATGACTGCTTTATTGCCCAAATATTCAAATGCTTTTTGAACACTTCTCAAATTACCCATACCATAATCAATAATTGCAATCATTTGTTATCCCTCCAACATTCCTTTTGTAGAAAGTACCCCTTCTATTCTTTCGTCATAGCTTGTTGCTATGTCTAGTGCTTTACCAAATGCTTTAAACATTGCCTCTGCAATATGATGGTCATTTTTTCCCGCAAACACTTTGATATGTAAATTTAATCCTGCATGAAGGCACACCGCTCTAAAAAATTCTTCTATCATTTGTGTATCCATAGTGCCTATTTTTTCTGTTTGAAATGTAGCATCATATCCCAAATAGGGCCTTCCAGAAATATCTAATGCGCATAACACAAGTGCTTCTTCCATAGGCAATATAAAACTACCATATCTTTTAATACCCTTTTTATCTCCTAATGCTTGTGCTATTGCTTTCCCCAGTACAATACCTACATCTTCTACAGTATGGTGACAATCTACATATAAATCTCCCTCTGCTTTTAATTGCATATCTATAAAACCATGTTTTGAAATATGTGTTAACATATGGTCAAAAAAACCTACTCCTGTATCAATACTATTTTCTCCTTTGCCATCTATATTAATATTTAATGCAATATTTGTTTCATAAGTATTTCTTTTAATTACTGCTGTTCTCATATATTTTTATACTCCTTTCTTATTGCAACTGCATTTGCGTGTGCTGTCAGACCTTCTCCTTTTGCAAATGTTATAACATCATCAGACAGTTCTAAAAATGCCTCTTTGCTAAATGACAATATACTTGATTTTTTTATAAAATCGTCTATAGAAAGAGGAGAAAAAAATCTTGCTGTACCTGCTGTAGGCAATACATGATTGGGCCCTGCCATATAATCCCCTAAAGGTTCTGGTGTATAGTGTCCCAAAAATATCGCACCTGCATTTTTAATATAAGGCAACAATTCAAAAGGTGCTTTTGTACAAATTTCCATATGTTCTGGTGCGATGTGATTTGACAGTTCACAAGCCTGCCTCATATCTTTTACAACAACTATCAAACCATAATTTTCAAGTGATTTTTGTATGATTTCTTTTCTTTCTAATTTTTCTGTTTGTATATACAATTCCTTTTTTACTTTCTCTGCCAATATTTCACTGTCTGTTACAAGCATTGCTGCTGCCATTTCGTCATGTTCTGCTTGTGAAAGCATATCTGCTGCTACATAAGCTGCATTGGCACTTTCATCTGCTATGACAAGTATTTCGCTAGGCCCTGCTACAGAGTCAATATTGACTTGTCCATAAACGCTTTTTTTTGCCAATGCTACATAAATATTACCTGGCCCACATATTTTATATACTTTTGGTATACAGGTTGTACCATAGGCAAGTGCTGCAATGGCTTGTGCTCCCCCTACTTTATATACTTCATTTACACCTGACTCTTTTGCTGCTACCAATGTTGTAGCTGCTACTCTACCATCTTTTTGTGCAGGTGTTGTCATAATAATATGTGGTACGCCTGCCACAGAAGCCGTTACTGCATTCATAAGCACACTAGAAGGATAAGCAGCTTTTCCACCTGGAACATAAATACCTACTTTTTCAATAGGACGTATCAGTTGCCCCAACATTTCGCCATTTTCAGAAGGTTCTAACCAACTATTTAATTTTTGTTTTTGATGAAAATTTCTAATTCTTTGAGATGCTTTTTGTATGACTTTTATTAATTCTTTTGATACTTGTTTATAAGCATACTCAAATTCCTGTTGTGTCACTTTTATATTTTGCTCTGTTATTTCAACGCCATCAAACTGTTTTGTATATTCAAAAAGTGCTTGATTTCCTTTTGTTTTTACAGTATATAATATTTCATCTACTGCTTTTTGTGCTTCTTTTTTTTCTGTATTATTTCTATATAATATTTGCTGTAATTTTTCATTGTCACTATTTTTTAATACAGTTATCACTTTTTACTCTCTCCTTATCGTACTGCTCTCATATTGTCTATGATATTCATAATTCTTTTGTGTTCCATTTTCATACTACCTCTATTAACAATCACTCTTGCAGAAAGCGGACAAATTTGTTCCAACACTTCCAAACCATTCGCTTTTAATGTTGAGCCTGTTTCTACAATATCCACTATGACATCTGAAAGCCCTACAATAGGTGCTAATTCCACAGAGCCATTTAATTTTATAATTTCTACTGTAATTTGTTGTTTATCAAAATAATCTTTTGCAATATGAGGGTATTTTGATGCTACACGAATATTGTTCATTGTTTTTAATTTTTGTTTCATTTCTGGTTTTCCTGCTACTGCCATAAAGCACTTTCCTAAATACAAATCTAATATTTCATATAAATTTCTTTCTTCTTCTAATATAGTATCTTTTCCTACAATACCTACATCTGCTGCTCCATGTTCTACATAAGTAGGCACATCGCTTGCTTTAGAAAGAAAAAATTTTAATTTTAATGCCTCATTCACAAATATCAATTTTCTTGTTTTTTGTTTCATTTCTTCACAAGGCATATTTATTTCTTCAAACAATTTCATTGTCTGTTCTGCCAGTCTTCCTTTTGCTAATGCAAATGTTAAATATTTCATTGTTGCTCCTCCTTTACATTAGGCAATATTAGCTCTGATACAGCAATTTCTACTGTAAACCCTCCTATTTCGTCCGCCAAACTAATCACTTTAACAATATCACTGTCTACAAAATACAACACATGGCTCATTTGTTTTGACTGTGCATAAGCCATATTTTTAGCAACATCTTCTCCCAAAAGGCTCATTTCTACATACATACCACTTCTACGATAAGTATTTGCTATTTGTATGGCTGTTTGTCTGCCTTGTTCTGAAAATGCTACAAGTGTTTTCGCTTTTTTCTCCTCTATTACAACACATTGTTTTTGCATAGCAAAAAGTATTTCATTTAATTTTAGCACCATACCCACCGCAGGCATATCTGTGCCATACTGTGCTACTAAATTGTCATAGCGACCTCCACTCAATATACTATAGCCACTATTGTCAACATATCCTCTAAATATAATACCTGTATAATAATTTAGTTGTCCTACCATACCTAAATCAAATGTTACATACTCTTCCATATTATAATAACGCAATATATGATACAATTCTTGTAAACGAGATATTGCTCTTTTTGCCATTTTATTTTTAGTAAGTCTTTTGGCATAAGCAAGCACTTCTAGCGTTCCCACCAATTTAGGCAATTCTATAAAAAGTTGTCTGCTATTTTCTGGCATATCATATTTCGTTACAATTTCTTCTACAGAAACATAATCTCTATAAGCTACACGCATTTGTAATTCTTTGCAAATTTGTTCTGATAACAATGTTTCTTGTAATATTCCTTTAAAAAATGCTACATTTCCTACTATAATTCTAAAATCAGAAAGTCCTGCTTCTAACAAGCTGTTTATTGCCACTGCAAGCACTTCTCCATCTGCATCAGCATTATCTATACCTAAAAGTTCTACACCTGCCTGATAAAATTCTCTCTGTTTTCCCTGATACTGCTCATTATAGCGAAATGTGTTTCCAAAATAGCTAAATCGCATTGCTTCCTCTTTTTTATCTGCAAAATTAGTAGAAGCAATACGGGCAATAGGAGGTGTCATATCTGTACGCAATGCCAGTGTAGAGCCATCTCTATCAAAAAAACGAAACATTTCTTTGGGTTTTGTGCCACCTAATTTTTCATCAGAAAATACTTCCATATATTCAAATGTAGGTGTTTCTACTTGCTCATATCCAAAACGTCTAAAAATTTCTCCTATTTTATGTGTAACATTTCTTTTTATATCACATTCTTTGAAAAGCATATCTTTTACACCCACAGGTGTATAAAGTTTATTATCTCTCATAGCTATATTTTCCTTTCTTTTTACTTTATTACTCTACTTAAATAAAGTATATCGGCTATTATAATACTGTTTTTTCCATTTGTCAAATTTATATACAACAAAACCCCGACAACATTTCTGTCGGGGTTTTATTTGTTATTCATTTGATTTTTCTTTTGCCATTTTATCCAGTTCTTCACGGAATTTATCAATATCTGTAAATTGGCGATACACAGATGCAAAACGCACATAAGAAACCTCATCTAAGTCTTTTAATCTTTCTATTACCATATCACCTATTTTTTGGCTTTCGATTTCTCTTTCTCCTGAGCCAACTAATGTCGTTTCAATATCCTCCACCAAAAGCTCCATTTGATGTACTGAAACAGGTCTTTTATAGCAGGATTTCATAATGCCATTTAACAATTTTATTTTATCAAACAATTCTCTCGTGCTATCTTTTTTGATTACTGTAACGGGAATGGCATCAATTCTTTCATATGTTGTAAAACGTTTTCCACATTTGTCACACAGTCTTCTTCGACGTATTACAGAATTTTCTTCTTGACTTCTTGAATCAATTACTTTTGTATCTTCATGATTACAAAATGGACATTTCACAATATACACCCTCCCTTCCATTATTGTTTTTTTATATATTTATACATTGTATAGTATATACAAAAAACCTTTATTGGTCAACATTTTTTGCCATATTTTACTATGGTTTTACTTTTAACATTCTTGAAGCAATTCTTCTAAACTAGACTCTATCAATATAATGTCATCTCCTATTTTTTTAATACATTTCCAAGGAATATAATATTGTCTATTTCCCCCTCCAAATATATTCCACATTTTCCCATTTTCTACTGGTATAATTAGTGCTAGTATTTTTCCATTACAACTATCAAATTCTAAATCTGTCACATATCCTAGTCTACAGCCATCACAAACATTAATAACCTCTTTTTGTTTTAATTCACAAAAACGTTCCATGCTATTTTTCTCCTTACAAAAATTTTTTATTTTTACAGTATATGCTTATATATCGCCTTTCCTACCATTATTACTACCATAATTTCACAAATGTCATATTGACGGATTTCTTTTTCTATACTACAATATATATACGCTTATTATAAATAGATTGCTATATATTGTGTTTATCGACAAATATCGCCACAACACAGCGATGGCTTATTGTACTTTTTTGTAAGAACATATGTTCTTAATTCCCCAAACACTACATATAGTACAGACAATTACAAAAAGAAGGAAGGGAATTTTTTTTATGATTACAACCATTCAAAAAAGAGATGGAAGACTAGCTCATTTTGACATTAACAAAATCGCAAATGCTATACAAAAAGCATTTTCTTCTACAATAGGAAAAAAAGAGGATATTGTTTGTTTACAGTTGGCACAAAAAGTTTGCGAGCATCTACAAATGGAGTCTCCCTCTGTAGAACAAATACAAGATACTGTAGAAAAAGTTTTAATCGAAAATGGTCACATTAACACGGCAAAAGCGTATATACTTTATAGAGCAGAAAGAACTCGTATACGTAATATGAATAGCCGTTTGATGAAAACATTTGAAGATATTACATATAAAGATGTAAATGATAGTGACATAAAAAGAGAAAACGCTAATATTGACGGTAATACTGCTATGGGTTCTATGTTAAAATACGGCTCAGAAGGTGCAAAACATTTTTACGAATGTTATGTATTAAATACTGCTCATTCACAAGCACACCAAAATGGTGACATACATATACATGATTTAGATTTTTATACACTTACTACTACTTGCTGTCAAATTGATTTATTAAAATTATTTCATAATGGTTTTTCTACAGGGCATGGTGTTGTCAGAGAGCCTAATGACATTGCCAGCTATGCCGCACTTGCCTGCATTGCTATACAGTCCAATCAAAACGACCAACATGGCGGACAGGCTATTGTTAATTTAGACTATGGTTTAGCACCAGGTGTCAAAAAAACCTATTTAAAAAGATACCACTCTAATATGGTATCCTCTATTGAATTGATGGCAGATATACAAAAAGCAGAAGAAGTAAAAAATGGCTTAATATCTTTATCAGAACAAGGATATTGTGCTACTATTGATGAAAATGAAATTTATACACAAAAAGAAACGGATTTACTTTGTTCATTAGGTTTGTCAAATGAAATCATACAAAAAGCACAATGTTTTTCTAAAAAGAAATCTCTATCAGAAACAGATAAAGCCACATACCAAGCTATGGAGTCTTTGATACACAATTTAAACACTATGCACTCCAGAGCAGGAGCACAAACACCTTTTTCTTCTGTCAACTATGGTATGGATACCTCCACAGAGGGCAGAATGGTAGTAAAAAATTTATTGCTTGTTACAGAAGTAGGACTTGGCAATGGTGAAACACCTATATTTCCTATACAAATATTTAGAGTAAAAGAAGGCATCAATTTTAATCCGGGAGAACCAAATTACGATTTATTTCGTTTAAGTTGCCGTGTAAGTGCTAAAAGGCTTTTCCCTAATTTTTCATTTCAAGATGCTCCTTTCAATTTACAATATTATAAAGGTACTCCAGAAACAGAAATTGCTTATATGGGCTGTCGTACCAGAGTAATAGGAAATGTCTATGACAAAAATAAAGAAGTTTCTCCAGGTAGAGGAAATTTAAGTTTTACCACTATCAATTTACCTCGTATTGCTATATTATCTAATGGTAATATTGACTGGTTTTACAAAGAATTAGATAGCAAAATTGATTTAGTAATAGAGCAACTTTTAGAACGTTTTGAAATACAAGCAAAGAAAAAAGTACACAACTACCCTTTTCTCATGGGAGAAGGTGTTTGGATTGACAGCGAAAAATTAAATCGTGATGATGAAGTAAGAGAAGTGTTAAAACATGGTACACTTTCTGTAGGTTTTATAGGCTTAGCAGAATGTTTAAAATCTCTTATAGGTATGCACCATGGCGAAAGTGAAGTTGCACAAAATTTAGGTTTAGACATTATAAGCCATATGAGGCGTCGTATGGACGAAGCTTCTGAAAAAATGAAGCTAAATTTTACATTACTTGCTACACCAGCAGAAGGACTTTCTGGCAGATTTTTAAAATTAGACCAAAAACGTTTTGGTATACTAGAAGGCATTACAGATAAACAATATTATACAAATAGTTTTCATGTGCCTGTTTATTATAACACAAGTGCCTTTAAAAAAATACAAATAGAAGCACCTTACCATGCTCTTACCAATGCAGGACACATTACTTATATTGAATTAGATGGTGACCCTACTCAAAATGTAGATGCTTTTGAAAAAATCATTCGTTATATGAAATCTCAAAATATAGGTTATGGTTCTATCAATCACCCCGTTGACAGAGACCCTGTATGTGGTTATAACGGTATTATAGGCGACACCTGCCCAAAATGTGGCAGAAGTGAAAAAGATGGTATTCCTTTTCAAAGAATACGTCGTATTACTGGTTATTTAGTAGGCACACTTGACCGCTTTAACAATGCTAAAAGAGCAGAAGAACATGACAGAGTAAAACATACAATTTCTGAAAACGGAGAACAAAAATAAATGAATATTAGAATTAATGGTGTTGTAAACGACTCTATAGTAGATGGAGAAAGTATTCGTTTTACTATTTTTACACAAGGCTGCCCTCATCATTGTCCTCATTGCCACAACCCCCAAACACACGACCCCAACGGTGGCTATGAAGAAAATACAGAAAATTTAATTGCTATGATAGCACAAAATCCTTTATTAGATGGCATAACACTTTCTGGTGGCGAACCTATGGAGCAACCCCTCCCCTGCTCCATACTCGCCCAAGAAGCGAAAAAAATGGGCTTAACAGTTTGGCTATATACTGGCTACACTTGGGAAGAATTACTTGCTAAAAATGACAAAGCAATACAAAAATTGCTTCATTTTACAGATGTGCTTATTGATGGTACTTTTATATATGAACTGCGTTCTTTAGAATTGTATTTTAAAGGTAGTTCTAACCAAAGAACAATAGATGTGCAAAAAAGTCTTTTACAACATTCCGTTGTGCTTTGGCAAAAAAATATAATAACTTTTTAAACAAATAAAATAGATAGGAGATGATAAAATGAGTTGTTACTCAGAAGGAGAAATTAGACCAGTTGTTTTACAGATTATTAGAAATGAACCTAGTATAAGAACAAATAAAATAATTGATGAAGCAAGACAAATTATGAAACCATCAGGAGATGATTTGGAAATTTTAGATAAGAGAAATGATGATAAGTTTTCTCAAAAAGTACGTAATATTAGAAGTCACAAGTCATTAGATAAATTTGTTACACATACAAATGAAAATAATTGTCAGTGGTTTCCAAAATAATAATTTGAAAAAACTTAAAAAATAAACTATAAAATAGAAATAAATAATCCCTCTATCTATTATAAATAGAGGGATTATTTACAATTTTTTGATATTATTATAATATCCCCCCAAAATTTTTATATTTTTTTGAAAAAAAGTGTTGACATTTTAAATATTATATATTACAATAATATCCGTTGTGGGTCACTAGCTCAGCAGGTAGAGCACTGGACTTTTAATCCAGGTGTCTCGGGTTCGAGCCCCGAGTGACTCATGTCAAGCTATCATTGTATTTTCAATGATGGCTTTTTTTATTTTCACATAAAATTATTTTATTTTTGACATATCATTGCAAAATATGACCTTATATGTTATATTTTAACAAGCATAATAAATTTATGATAATAATAAGGTGAATAAATTGGGAATTTTCAAAAAGATAACACAAGCGTTTCAAAAAGAAGTAAATAATCAAAAAGAAGAAATTAAGGTATCTATACCAGAAGAATTACCTAATGATATTATATTTAGATATGATATAGCTAATATGAAAAATGATAAAGGATATTATATTTTGACAGAAGAAGGAAAAAAAATAGCAGAACAAGATATATTATTGTCATTGAATGATATTTTTAAAAATGGATATTACAAAACATTAAAAGTACAATTTGAAAAAGAACAAATACATTTTGAGCCAATAGGAAATGAAGATATAAGTGACATTTGTAGTATAATATATAATCCATATACAAAAACAGGAAAAGAAGCAAAATATCCTTATTACTTACGCTTTGTAGTAAAAGATATAATTAACAATAAAGGAAGAAATGGAACATTATCTGGAGAAATACATTACTTAAAAAATGGTAATATAGGAAAAGTAGATGTGGCTTTTTATAACGATAGTTTTATTATTAAAATAAATAAAAGTGATAAAAGTGTCGTTATAAGGAAAATTAAAAAAAGCTAGCGTTTTGCTAGTCTCAGCGTGTCTATAAAATCGACTTGTTCAAACGTATAAACAGCTTGTTCCATCAGCTTAAAAAACTTGAAACAATATCAAGCACTTTTCCTTCGGAAAAGTCAGCCAGAGATTGACCGCCTATATTGGCGATGTGATACTGTTTTCCTCAGGCGAGCAAAGCTCGCCTTGTGGATTAGAATGGAGAGTTGCACTCCCTATACCCTTTGCTTTTTATGGCAGAATGAGTTTTTTTGGCAGACTGAGCTATCATTGCATTTTCAATGATAGCTTTTTTTATTTTATAATAAAAAGTAATACTGTTTTTTTATTATATTGTTATATTACAACATATGACTATTTTTAGTATAAAATTGGTCAAATAGTTAAATTTATTTTACTACTCTATATTGCAAAAATATTTTTAAAATGTTACACTATTTCAGTAACGAAATATATTATTTTTATTAGGGAGGATTATTATTATGAAAAAGTATATCACAATGATTTTAGCAGCATCTATGTTATTGGGAACAGCAGGCTGCGGCTCAACACCAGAAGAAACCACTCCACAACAATCACAACAACACAGTGATGACAGTGAAAAAGAACAATCAGACGATACCACAGACAATAAACAGTCAGAAATTGCTGAATTTAATGTATCCAATGATGATTTTACTACTTTATATCATAATTCATTATCAGATGGAGGATTTGATGATTTAAATTCATTTGATTTTGAAATGCAGCAAAATGAAAACGGTATTATTACATATACTGCTACTACAGAACACAATATTGTTTTAAGTTATACTGTAAACGAGAATACAAACAATATTACATCATTTACTTCAAAAATAGATGTTGCTAATCAAAATAAAACAAATAGTTTATATAATACTATTTATTACACTACAGCAACTACTGTTTTCCTTTTGAGAACAAGTATGTCAGATTTTGAACAAAATCTAAATATGAGTGATTATACAACACCATGCGATTTATCTTTTGAAAATGATGGTGCAAAGTACACTAAACAAATTACATCTGAAAGTTATACACTTTGTGTAGAAGCTATTTAATACTACAATATTATTCAAAACTGACATAACAAATGCTATGTCAGTTTTATTTTTTAATGGATATTAAAAAGTATTGCAATATGGAAAATACTGTATTATAATACAGTAAAATAGAATAAAATATCAATAAAAAGGTGCTGAAAGCATTTGCATTTCAGAGAATAGGGAAATGAGTGTAATTCTCATACGGTCCCGCCGCTGTATTGGCTGAGATTGTGTTTTATAATTGTCACTGTATTATTTTGCGGGAAGGCAAAACACAAATCTATGACGCCTAAGTCAGAAGACCTGCCTTTTTATGTATAAAAATATATCAATTACGAGCGATAATTGGCATAGGTATAGTGTTATTTGTGTGTCTTTTTTGCCCTGTGTGAAAAAAGGCACTTTTTTATTTAGGAGGAAATTATGAAAAAACATTTGAAACAAATAGATGATATTGCTTATCATTCTCCTTTCATAAAATATACTGCCATATTAAAATTTATTTTTACAATTACAATAGTATCACTATGTCTATATTATAACAACATAGTAATTTCCTGTTATATCATTATTACTATGCTTTTTATAAATGTGTTAAAAAACAAAATCAATATACATGACTACATCACTATGCTTTCTATTCCTTTTGTATTTATATTTTTAGGCTGTATTGCCATTGCAATAGAAATACATTTTGAACAGCACATTACACTATATGTCACAAAACAAACCATATTCAAAAGTATTTGTATTATGGCAAGAACATTTGCTGCAGTCAGTGCATTATATTTTTTAACATTATCTACACCTATTTATCAAATAGTATCTGTATTTCAAAAACTTCATGTACCTAAAATACTAACAGAGTTAATGTATATCACATATCGCTATTTATTTATACTAGCAGAAATACAACATCAGCTTAAAATTGCCTCTATGGCAAGACTAGGTTATTGTGACTTTAAAACATCAATCAAAACATTTTCAAGCTGCATTACCAATTTATTATTACTATCACTTCAAAAAGCACAACAGCATTATAAAGCTATGGAAGCAAGATGTTATACAGGTGAATTACTTTTTTTACAGCAAGAGCAATGCCATAACAATGCCATAACAATAAAAGGAGTTATTTATATTTTAAGCATAGTATTATTAAATATTGTTTTGAAGGGAAAAGCATTATGAAACAATTACAATTACAACTCAAACAACTATACTACAGCTATGACGGAAAAAATCAAACACTGAAAAATATCAATATAGATATTTTTAAAGGAGAAAAAATAGCGATATTAGGAGCAAATGGTGCAGGAAAATCTACATTATTTATTTGCATGAATGGAGTAATAACACCTGATAGAGGCGAAATATTTCTAGAAGGAAAAAAAATCACCAAAAAAAATAAAATAGAATTGACAAAAAATGTTGCATTTGTATTTCAGCAGCCAGATAATCAAATCATTGCTCCTACTGTATTATCAGAAATTTCATTTGGTGCAATGAATTTAAAGCTTACACAACAGCAGGTATTAAAAAGGACACATCAAGCAATGGAATATATGAATTTAAAATCACTTCAAAACAGAGCCACACATACATTAAGCGGAGGAGAAAAAAAAAGAGTAACCATTGCAGACAGTATTGTAATGCAGCCAAGTATCTATTTATTTGATGAACCTACTACTGCACTAGATGCACTTCATCAAAAAATGTTAGAAGATGTGCTTGAAAAACTTTCTAAACAGCAAAAAACAATATTACTTTCTACTCATGATGTAGATTTTGCCTACCGTTTTGCACAAAGAGTTATTTTATTTTACAAAGGAGAAATTATAGCAGATGATACAGCAGAAAATGTATTTTGCAACAATGATGTGCTTTCAAAATCCCATTTAAAACAGCCTACACTTTTGCAAATACAGCATATGTTGTTACAAAAAGGAATACTAAAAAAATGTGATACATTTGCAAAAAATATACAGCAACTTGAAAAATTGCTATAACTACATACAGAAAGAGAGGAATATTATGAAAAAAATACTGTTTTTTATTATTACATTTTCAGCAATATTTGGTATTTTGTCAACTACCCATGCTATGCACATTATGGAAGGCTATTTAGCACCTTCTCACTGTATTGCATGGGGTATTGTATCACTTCCTTTTTTGTTTTTAGGATTTTATCGCATACAAAAAATACTAGAGCATGACAGAAAAAATGTCACACTACTTGCTATGGCAGCTGCATTTATATTTGTGATTTCTTCTTTAAAAATACCCTCTGTAACAGGAAGCTGTTCTCACATGACAGGCACAGCACTAGGAGCAATACTGTTTGGTGCATCTCCTGTTTCAGTATTAGGCATTATAGTGCTTTTATTTCAAGCGATACTTTTGGCACATGGCGGACTAACTACACTAGGAGCAAATATATTTTCTATGGCAATCGCAGGGCCATTTTTGTCCTATGCAGCATACAAAATAGCCCAAAAGTGTCATTTTAATGTAAAAGTTAGTGTATTTATTGCAGCATTTTTAGGTGACTTTTTTACTTACTGTGTTACAAGTATACAGCTCGGTATTGCTTATCCTTCTGTGGAAGGTGGCATTGCAGCATCTATACTCAAATTTTTAGGTGTTTTTGCCCCTACACAGCTCCCTCTTGCTATAATAGAAGGCATACTTACTGTAATGATTATTATTGTATTACAAACATATGCTTTACCAGAAATGAAATTAATTGGTTTTGAAAAGGAGGTGTAATACTTATGACTTCCAAAAACAAAAAAATGATAGCAATATTATCACTTATTGTAATACTAATGGCATTTTTACCCTTTTTAACATTAAAACAATCAGAATTTGGAGGTTCTGACGACGCAGGCAGTGCTATGATAGAACAAATAGCAGTAGAATATGAGCCTTGGTTTACTCCTGTATTAGAAAAATGGCTTGGAAAAGAAATACCTGGCGAAATAGAAAGTCTTTTATTTTGTTTGCAAACAGCTATAGGCGTAGGTATTATTGCATTTTATATAGGGCGTTTTGTAGAAAGAAAAAAATGGCAAAATAACAAATAGTATTGCATAAAAAGTGTGCCAAATGCTGGCACACTTTATTCTATTACAAATGTTTTAAATTTTTTCTATATTCTTTTAATTCTTTTTCACTTACATTTTTTATAATTTGTTCTAGCAATGTAATGACTTTTTGTTTCTCTTTTGGCAGTGTACTTTGTATAGGTATGGCATTAGAAGCCCCCAAAGCTGCAAAACAAACATCAATATGTATATTTTCTACAAGTGTTTTTAGCTCATTATATTTTTCTATTTCCGTTTGTTCTTTCCAATTTCCTTTTTTTATTTCTTTATAAAGTTCTGAATTACTATAAACAGTAAGCATATTTGCAACAATTATTTTAGGAGAAAGCTGATTACATATTTGAGCAGTTGCTTTTGCATTTTGTTGTCCTTTTCCCTCACCAGCTATGCCTGCCAAATAAAAAAAGTGATAGCTAATATTTGCTTTTTCTAATCTTTTACACTGTTCAACAATATCATTTGAAACATAGCCTTTATTCATAAATGTCAATGCTTCATCATAGCCTGTTTCAATGCCTATTGTAATGCCATCATATCCTACAGAACGCAGTTTTAAAAGTTCTTGTTCTGTTTTTAGAGCAATATCTGTTATTCTTGAAAAACAGCCTATTGTTTCATTTGTAGCAATATGTTTTTTTATACTATTTGCAATTTCTATTAGTTTTGAAGCTTTTAATGCAAAAGGATTTGCTCCTGTTAAAAAAGTCCTTTTTATAGTACTATTTTTGTAAAGTTGCAACTGTTGTTTTACTTCTTCTAAATCCTGTTGTATATTTTCAATAGGCGACATTTTAAATAAAAATGGTAAATCATTATAAAGTGTACAAAATTTGCATTTGTGGTGTGTACAACCTGCTGTTACTTCTAAAAGTAGTGAATTTGCTTCATAAGGTGGTCGCCATATTGTTCCAGTATAGTGCATAACTATCTCTCCTTTACTGATTTTGTTATTACTAAAATAGAACAATATTTTATATTATTCAAGTACTGTCTTTTTTTAGTATTAGTATCTTTTTTCATACCAAATACTATAAAAAACACTATATTGTGTTTTAAAGCAGTTTGGAATATACTTTTAAAAAAGGAGGCTATTTTATGTCAGAAAACAAATTTAGCAATCAAAACGGCACCACAATATGTATCCCTATGAGCAAACTACAATCTGTAATAGGAGGAAAATGGAAAATTTTAATACTATGGTATATTTCTTATTATAAAGTACAACGTTTTGGACAACTACTTCATAGGCTGGAAGGCATTACACAATCTACACTTACAAAACAATTAAGAGAACTAGAACATGACGGATTTATTCACAGAGAAATTTACAAACAAATTCCTCCCAAAGTAGAATATTCTCTTACTCCTTTTGGAGAAAAATTTATACCCGTTTTACAAACAATGTTAAAATGGAGTGAGCAATATTTATGCCCTTATGACAGCAATGTAGAAACAGAACAACTATTTTAACACATTTTTATACTATATTTTAATACTATTTTGTTGTAAAATATATGCTGTTAGGAGGTTAAAAACACTATGATAAAAATGATGTTAGAAAATTTTTCACTAGAAAAAATAAGTCTGTCTGGTCAGTGCTTTCGTTTTAAAAAATTAGCTGAAAACAAATATTGTGTTATAGCATTTGGACACTATTTAGAAATGGAACAATATGGCAATGAAGTAATATTTCATTGTTCTGAAAAACAGTATAAACAAATATGGCATAATTATTTTGACTTAGATAATGACTATTCTAAATATATGTCATCTATACCAGCCACAGACAGCTATTTAACAAAAGCTATGTCATTTGGTAAAGGCATTGTAATATTAAATCAGGATATTTGGGAAACTATACTTTCTTTTGTAATTTCTCAGCAAAACAACATCAAAAGAATACAACACATTATAGAATTGTTATGTCAAAAATATGGTGAGAAAAAAACAGCACAAAACGGTACAATATATTATACATTTCCCACAGTACAGTCTTTACAATATGTCACAGAACAACAATTTAAAAACTGTAATTTAGGGTATAGAAGTAAATTTGTTGTCAAAATTGTAAATGACATATTACAAAAAAAATGTGATATAGCATATTTAAAAAGCTGTGATTATACACAGTGCAAAACAGAATTGATGAAATTATATGGCATAGGAGAAAAAGTAGCAGATTGTATTTGTCTTTTTGGACTACATCATCTCAATGCCTTTCCTATAGATACCCATATTAAAAAAGTGCTTCAAAACCATTATGCACAAGGTTTTCCCTTTTCACAATATAAAGGTTATGAGGGAGTAATACAACAATATTTATTTTATTATGACTTATACAACAAGGACTGAATAATATGATACGTATTGCAATTTGTGATGACGAAAAAATAATGTGTGACACATTACAAAAAAATATAGCAGAAATACTTCAAAATACCTCCACAACATACTCCATTGACTGCTACACAAATGCAGAACAATTTTACGCAGTATGTCAACAATATCATTTGCTTTTTTTAGATATAGATATGCCAAATTGTAATGGTGTCACACTAGCAAAAAATATCAGAAAAAATCAAATACATTGTGAAATTATATTTGTTACAATATTAAAAGAATATGTATTAAATGCTTTTGAAGTAGAAGCACTAGACTATATTTATAAACCCATAGATACGCAAAGGCTTCAAAATGCCCTAAAAAGAGCTATCAAAAAATTACAAAAACAGCAACAAAAATTTCTTTTGATACAAACAAAATACATCACACAAAATATCAATATTTCACAAATATACTATATAGAAGTCATAAATAGAAAAATATATGTACATACACAACACGACACCATAGAATACTATAGCAAACTAGAGCAAGTACAAAAACAACTTGATGAACGTTTTATAAAATGCCACAGAAGTTATATTGTAAATATGGACTATTTTTATCAATATCAAAACAATATGATTACACTTCAAAATGGTCAAACAGTTCCTGTATCTCGCCTTAGACAAAAAGAACTGCTTTATGCTATGCTGCAATATATGAAAGGAGAACAACAATAATGTATGCTTTATTGTCTAATACTTTGTATTATATTGTAACACCTGTATTATTTTATTTCTTTTTTTGTCTGTACTGTGGTATTCGTTTTGATTACAAACATTGCTTTTGTTATGTACTCTGTTGTGCTTTGCTTTTTCACATAGAATTACAATATTACAATTCTTTTTTTACTATGCTACTGGAATTATTGCTTTTAGCACTTTATGGTAATATTGTTTCAAAATGTCCTTTTTACAAATCAATACTCATTTCAGTACTGATACATTCTATACATAGTATATGCAATGGACTAATGCAGATGGCTTTTTTTTGGTTGCTCTCAAAAAATCCTATCACTCAGCTTATGCAATATGGTGATGTGATTTCTATATTAATGACATCATTTTTAGCTGTTTTACTATTGCTAGTATTTTTAAAATACTTTGACCAGAATATGACAGTAAACAGTTTCTCGTTTTTGATTATGATATTGCCTGTATTTTTTATATCTTTTGTAGAAAGAATTATCAGCAACAATATATACGGTAATACTATAGTATGGAATAGCAATAAGGGTATTGTATTTCCTGTAGTCAATCATACCACAATATTATTATTGCAGTTATTTGCATTGGTATGTCTTTTTACATCACTTATTGCTTATCAAAATATCAAAAAATCTATTTATTCACAACAAACAATACAGCTATTAAAACAGCAATATCATTTTCAACAAAATTATATACAAGAGGCTCAAATGCGATATGAAAAAACACGTTCTTTTCGACATGACATCAAAAATCATATCACAGTACTTTCGGAACTGCTCAAACAAAATTTATCTGAACAGGCATATCAATATTTATACCATATGGAAGAACTTTCACAAAATTTATCATTTACAGTACAGACAGGAAATGTTGTAGTAAATGCCCTTTTAAGTAGTAAATTTTCTTTAGCAAAACAACATCATATTACTATAGAATGTGATTTAAAAATACCTGATGACATAAAAGAAATTGATTGTTGTATTGTACTTTCAAATGCTATTGACAATGCCATTACAGAAAGTACCACTATACCACAAACACAACACAGATTTATTACTGTCAAAAGCAATCAAAAAGGGAATATTTATATGTTATCTATTCAAAATAAATGTCATAAAGGTATGACAGCTATACCAGATATGGGTATAGGACTTAAAAATATAAAATCTATTTGCGAAAAATATAATGGAACAATGCAAATAGAATTACACAATGAAATTTATCATATCAGTATGCTTTTTATCATTTCACAACAGTAAAACGACATTACACAGCAAAAATATTGTAATATCAAACAAATACTCTATACTAAATATAGAGGTGATGTTTGTGAATATAAATAATATAAGTCCATCTATGCCTAGTGTAGGCGGAGATAGTAGCGACAAATTAAAATCATTAGAACAAAAATTGCAGCAATTAGAAACAGAAAAACAAAAAGCAATACAATCTAAAGACAAAGAAAAAGAAGAAAAAATCAAAAAACAAATAGAGAAAATACAAAAACAAATACAGGAAATCAAACAAACACAGCAAAAAGGGCAAGAAAGCCGCAATACTTCTTCTGATGACATAAAAAAAAGAGTTGATACCTATGAAGCACAACCGCCGCAACAATCGGCGGGAGTGTATCAAGTTACTCACGATGAAAATGGTCAGAAAATTATTCAAGTAGATAAGAGTTGTGAAACTGCACAGGGACAACCTAAAGCCAAGCCCCAGGACGAGAGCGAAAAACCTAATATTGTAAAGACTACTGTAAACACAGATAAAGTAGATAAGGAGATTGAGAAGTTAAAGCAAACACAAACACAGCTTGAACAGAAAGTTGCGGCGGCAAAGGAACCAAAGGAAAAAGAGAAATTAGAGGCACAGCTTGTACAAGTAAATGCTGAACTCAAAGCGAAAGACAATGACACATACCGTCAGCAACACATGGAAATAACGGAACAAAAAGTGGTTTCAAAAGTTGGCGAATAAATTTCTCATTTATCGGGCTAATTCAAAACTCAAAACAGGGCGGCGGGACAGATATTGACTATCCCGCCGCCCTGTCAGTTATCGCTCCATATCCTGCTTTCTGTGGGTCTGTTGTTTCCGCTGTTCCTGCCGCAATATACTGTAAACGCTCTTTCTGATTTTCTCCGCTTCTTTCACTTCCTCTTTCAATGCAAATATGTATAATATAAAAACAAATAGTATAAAAACTATATTGGAAAAGTATTTTCAATTATGAAAGCGTTTTTCCGAAAATCCCTTTATCCCTTTTATGAAAAACTTATATTGTATTAAGTCGAAAAAAAGTAATTTTTTTTGGCTTTTTTTATTGACAAAAGTCCGATTTCAGACTAAAATAGCAAGTACGAAATCAGACTAATTGTATTGGAGAGATAAAATGATGGAAAATGATACCAGACACAAATTAAAAGAATACAACGACATTCACAGACAAATGAGCGATACTTATCACGAAATTGCAGTAAAACTAAAATTATCAGTAAGTGCATTTACTGTATTTTACACCATTTGTTATATGGGAGGTACTTGTTCTCAAAAAGACATTTGCGATTTATTTTATACTAGCAAACAAACGATTAACTCTTGCATTAAAAAATTAGAAAAAGAAAACTATATTTATTTAAAACAGGGAAAAGGAAAAGACAAAAGCATATATTTGACTCAAAAAGGACAACAACTTGTAACACAAAAAATTGCTCCTATATTAGAAATAGAACAAAATATATTTTTGGATATGACAGAACAAGAATGTGATATGTTATTACAACTATCTAGAAAATATTTACAATGTTTTAAAAACAAAATAAAAACGATTATACAGGAGGAAATTACATGAAAATACAATTATCAGACCACTTTAACTACAACAAATTATTAAAATTTGTATTACCATCTATACTTATGATGATATGTACCTCTATATATGGTGTTGTTGATGGTTTATTTGTTTCCAATTTTGTAGGAAAAACACATTTTGCTGCAGTAAATTTAATTATGCCTTTTTTTATGGGCATTGTAACAGTAGGATTTATGATAGGTACAGGAGGCAGTGCTATTATAGCCAAAACATTAGGAGAAGGCAAAAAAGACAAAGCAAATGAATACTTTACTATGCTTATTTGTTTGACAGTAATATTAGGTATTGTTGTCACATCACTAGGATTATTATTTTTACGCAATATTGTTATAATACTTGGTGCAAAAGGTATACTAGTAGAATATTGTGTAACATATGGCAGAATTATACTAATTTCTATGACAGCATTTATGTTACAAACCACTTTTCAAAGTTTTTTTATTGTTGCCGAAAAACCTACACTTAGTTTAAAAATTTCTATTGCTTCAGGAATTACAAATATGATATTAGATTTTATTTTCATTGCTGTATTTCATTGGGGGCTTGTAGGTGCAGCAGTTGCCACAATGATGGGTCAAATTGTAGGTGGTGTAGTACCTTTATTTTATTTTGCCAAAAAAAACAGCAGTTTACTTCATTTTACAACATTCAAATGGAATTTTAATATCATATTGAAAACTTGTACAAATGGTTCTTCTGAAATGATGACAAATCTTTCTTCTTCTGTAGTAAATATATTATACAATTATCAACTTATGAAATTGGCAGGAGAAAACGGTATTTCTGCTTATGGTGTGATTATGTATGTCAATTTTATATTTGCAGCACTTTTTATAGGTTATTCTATAGGCAGTGCTCCCATTATAGGCTATCACTATGGTGCACAAAATCATACGGAATTACGCAATCTATTTCAAAAAAGTATACTATTAACAGCAATATTTAGCATACTACTAACTGCTTGTGCGGAATTACTTTCTCTACCTCTTGCCCGCATATTTGTGGGATATGACAAAGTATTACTTGATATGACTTGCAATGGTTTCCGATTATATGCCATTTCTTTTATTATAAGTGGATTTAATATATTTAGTTCTGGATTTTTTACGGCATTAAATAATGGTGTGATTTCTGCTGTAATTTCATTTGCTAGAACACTAATATTTCAATTAGGTGCTGTACTAATACTCCCCTTATTTATTGGACTCAATGGCATATGGCTTGCTATTGTAGTAGCAGAATTATTAGCATTGTTTGTTAGTATTTACTTCTTTCTCTCTAAAAGAAAAGTATATCATTATTAAAAAATTATGTTTTATACTGTGGCATAACTATAAACAAATAAAAAAGGGGAAACTTTTTACAATCAAAAAAGCTTCTCCTTTTTCACACTCTTTAATAAAATATTTTATTGCTTATTTTGAAATACAATTATACAATATATAAAAAGGAAGTATTTCAATTACAGTATGGGAGGAAATCACATGAAAGAATATCGTTGGGCATCATTAGGCTGTGGTGTTATTGCAAATCAACTCGCACAAGCATTATCTCAGCAAGGCAGAACATTATATGCAGTAGCAAACAGAACACATCAAAAAGCAGTTGCTTTTGCTCAAAAATACAACATAGAAAAAGTATATTCTGTAATAGAAGATGTTTTTACAGATGACAATGTAGATATTATATACATTTCAACGCCCCACAACACACACATTTCTTACATCATACAGGCACTTAAAAATGGAAAACACGTATTGTGTGAAAAATCTATTACATTAAATGAACAGGAACTCAATCAAGCGGTAGAATTAGCAAAACAAAATAATTTAATATTAGCGGAAGCAATGACTATATATCATATGCCATTATATCAAAAACTCAATGAAATCATAAAAAGCGATGTATTAGGGTCACTTCGTTTTGTACAGGTGAATTTTGGTAGTTACAAAGAATATGACATGAACAACAGATTTTTTAATAAAAATTTAGCAGGTGGGGCATTATTAGATATTGGAGTATATGCTCTTTCTTTTACAAGATGGTTTTTTACACAAAACCCCCACAATATTTTATCACAAGTGAAATTCGCTCCCACTGGTGTAGACGAACAAGCTGGTATATTACTTATGAACCAAAATCAAGAAATGGCTACTATATCACTTTCATTACATGCTAAACAGCCCAAAAGAGGAATTGTAGCATATGAAAAAGGATATATTGAAATTTATGACTACCCTAGAGCACAGCATGCGACTATATATTACACAGAACAGGACAAAAAAGAAGTCATTGAAATAGGAAAAACAGAATATGCTTTATTATATGAAGTAATGGACATGGAAAAAGCAATTTCTGGTGAAAAAGATGTCATGTGTTTACAATATAGTATAGATGTTATGGAGCAAATGACAGCACTTAGAAAACAATGGGGATTGAAATACCCTGAAGAAGAATAAAATTCAAAACAAAATATTATAAATATTACCGAAATTTCTGGGTATATTATAAAAAATATTGTATAATTTGATTTTAAATGATTGCGTTATATAGTGTAATGTATTTGGTATATGGACACAAAAAATATCGTATAAAAAAAATGCTATATTACAACAAAATACTATATAAATTGAGCAAAAAATACAAAAACTGTATATATTGCATAAACAACTATACTATTCTATTCAAAAACAAAACATATTGACGAAATATAAAAGTATTATTATAATAAATTATAGTGATAATTATTATTTTAAAAATTTATAATATTGGAGGAGATAACAATGTTTAAAGTAACAAACACAACAAAAGCACCAGCAGCAATAGGCCCTTATTCTCAGGCAGTAGAATACAATGGATTTTTATTTGCTTCAGGACAAATCCCTATTGACCCAGCAGTAGGCGATGTAGTAGCAACTGATATTGTAGGACAGGCAGAGCAAGTGATGAAAAACGTTTCTGCTATATTAGAAGAAAACGGCATAGGATTTGAAAATGTTGTAAAAACAACTTGCTTTTTAGCAGATATGGCTGATTTCCAAACATTCAATGAAGTATATGCAAAATACTTTGTAAGCAAACCAGCTCGTTCTTGTGTTGCAGTGAAAGAACTTCCTAAAAAAGTATTATGTGAAGTAGAAATTATTGCAGCAAAATAATCATACATTGTAAACTGTTCAGTCAAATTTGGAGGAGAAAAAAATGGTTACATTAGAAATGATTAAACAAGCACAACAAAATTTAAAAGGTGTTGCACGTATGACACCATTGATTTCAGCACCTAAAATTGGTGAAAATGTTTCTATCAAAGCTGAAAATTTACAACTAACAGGCTCTTTTAAATTAAGAGGAGCATATAATAAAATTTCTTCTCTCACACCAGAAGAAAAACAAAAAGGTGTTATTGCTTGTTCCGCAGGAAACCATGCACAAGGTGTTGCATTATCTGCTACAAAAAATGGTATTCATTCCACTATTTGTATTCCAGCGGGAGCTCCTCTTTCTAAAGTAGAAGCTACAAGAAATTTCGGCGGTGATGTGGTACTTGTACCTGGTGTATATGATGATGCTTATGCCAAAGCAGTAGAATTGACAAATGAAAAAGGTTATACATTTGTACACCCTTTTAATGATGAAAAAGTAATTGCAGGACAAGGCACTATAGGACTTGAAATATTAGAGCAAGAGCCTCATGTTGATGCCGTATTTGTTGCTATAGGTGGCGGCGGTTTAGCAAGTGGTGTGGCTTGTGCTATAAAATCTGTGAAGCCAGACTGTAAAGTATATGGCGTACAGGCAGCAGGTGCTCCTAGTATGTATGACTCTATAAACAAAGGTGAAATTATAGAATTACAAAGTGTATCCACTATTGCAGATGGTATTGCAGTAAAAAAACCAGGTGATTTAACATTTGAAATGTGTCAAAAATATTTAGATGGTGTTGTCACAGTATCAGAAGATGAAATTGCCACTGCAATATTAACACTTATGGAAACACAAAAAACAGTAGCAGAAGGTGCAGGAGCAACAAGTGTTGCCGCAGTAATGTTTGATAAAGTACCTGAACTCAAAGGCAAAAATATTGTTTGTGTGATTTCTGGAGGTAACATTGATGTAAGCATACTTTCAAGAGTTATTACAAAAGGTTTAACAAAAACAGGAAGAATTACAGAAATCAAAACAAAAGTAATCGACAAACCAGGCCAGTTAATCAATTTACTTCAGTTAATATCAAATGCTGGTTCAAATATTATTACAATAGACCACCAGAGAGAAGCAAAACAATCAGAAGTAAATTCTTGTATTGTTTCTATGGTATTAGAAACAAGAAATGTAGCACATTCTCAAGAAATTTGCAATACATTACAACAAAATGGCTATGAAATATTTGAGTCTTAATACATATACACAGCAATATAATGGAATATGTTTACATATTCCATTATTTTTTTATGTCCTATTTCTATATCAACAAATACTATAATATGTTATTTCATTTTTTTCAAATTTAATACAAAGCATCATATTAAAGCAGTATTTTTATAATCATTTTTTAATACTTTTATAATATTTTAGTGTAATAATTTTTATTGTTTTTTTCAATTTGTTACTTTATAATAAATATTGTCAAATAATACATATGAGGAGGATATAACAAAATATGAACACGTTTCATAAAAAAATGATAAAGGTATTTACAACAGCATTGTTATGCAGTAGCATATGGAGTATTACAGCATATGCTTACAATGCTGTACAGACAGTACATGTTGGACTTTCTGGTATAGGAAGCAGTATCACACTTTCTAACAAAATTATTACAATAGGGGCAGAAGAAAACGGAAATTTCATCAGTGCAGGCACATTAAAATCTGAAAAAGGATTTACATTTGCTTCTGGAAGTGGTACATATGCCGCAGTATCTCTTTACTATGACAGTTACGACGCTGCAAAACAAAAAGCAGATACTATTTCAAATGCTTTACCTGCGTATACAGGAGGGGGAAAATGGCAATTATATGTTTCTGGTACAACAGGCGACCAACTCAGACAAAAAACAGGACTAGCTTGTGAAAATGTTTCTTCTACAGCAAATATGATACTCATACAGTCAAATGGCAAAACAATTGCTTTGACAAACATCATTACACCTCAATTTGGTGCAGCAGATAATGATGATGAAACAATTACCATAAACAACAAACAATACAGAGGAAAAATACAACCTACTCGTGTAAATGGTGGTAGTATTGTACCTGTCAATGCTGTAAATATAGAACACTATCTCTATGGTGTTTTGCCCGGAGAAATGTCACCTAGTTTTGCTACAGAAGCACTTAAAGCACAAGCAGTAGCTTCTCGAACATATGCCTTAAAAAAAATAGATATGCAAGCACATACCAAAAGTGGTTATGACATTTGTGACGGTACACACTGTCAGTCTTACAAAGGCAAATCTTCAGAATTTGATGCTACAAATGCTGCTGTTGATGCTACAAAAGGTTTAGTAATGTATTATCAAGGAGAGCCTATAGAGTCTGTATTTTTTGCCAGCAGCGGAGGATATACAGAAAACAGTGAAGATATTTGGACTGCTCCCCTTCCCTATTTAAAAGCAGTAGCTGATGTATATGAAGTAGAACCAAACACTTGGACAAAAAAATTTACTGCTTCACAACTTACCAATTTAACAAGCTCAAAAGGAGATAATATTGGACAAGTTACCGATTTAGTATTATCTAAAATTGCACAGGGCGGTCGTGTACAAGAATTAAAAATAGTAGGTACAAGTGGCACAAAAGTACTGACAAAAGACCAAGTTAGAACATACTTTTCTTCTTTAAATGGTACTTTCCCTAGCAAAATGTTTACTATAAACGGCAGAGGAAGTGGCTCTAAAACAAGTATTACTATAAATGCTCCTTCTTCTTCTCCACAAAATTTAGCAAATTCAACTGCATTGCCAAACAATACAAATATATCTGCTGAAGAAAGCATTGCAGACAGCTATGTAATAGGTAGCGACAGTGTTGTTACAACACCAGTACAAACACAAAATTATTCTAATACAACAGTTGATACAACAAATATAATAAGTACCTCACCTACAAATGCACAACAACGTACTGTAACAGTAACGGCTGCATCTTCTGGTGGTATCAGTACAAATAACGGTTCTGGTACATTTGTTATAGAAGGAAAAGGAAACGGTCACGGTGCAGGTATGAGCCAAAAAGGAGCTCAAGGTATGGCATTACAAGGCTATGACTTTTTAGGCATATTGCACCATTATTATACAGATGTTACAATACAATAATACTATAAACATTCAATATCCCCACCTATTAAAGTGGGGTTTTGTTTACAATTATAATAGGAGAAATGATATGGATAAAAAAGATTTTTATTACGAATTACCATCAGAACTCATTGCACAACAGCCTTTAAAAGATAGAACTTCTTCTCGTCTTTTAGTGCTAAACAAAAATACAGGTGAAATAGAACATAAAATATTTAAAGATATATTAAATTATTTAAACAAAGGTGACTGTTTAGTACTCAATGATACCAAAGTGTTGCCTGCTCGACTGATAGGACAAAAAAAACAAACTGGTGCAAATATAGAGCTACTACTTTTACACAGAAAAGATTTGGACAAATGGGAAACACTTGTCAAACCAGGCAAAAAAGCAAAAGTTGGTGACAGTATTATATTTGGCGGTGGCAAATTAGAGGCGAAAATACTAGAAATTGTAGAAGGCGGTAATCGTATTGTACAATTTTATTACAATGGCGTATTTGAGCAAATATTAGACGAATTAGGACAAATGCCTCTCCCTCCTTATATCACACAACAATTACAAGATAAAAACAGATACCAAACTGTTTATGCCAAACAGCAAGGTTCTGCTGCTGCTCCTACTGCTGGGCTACATTTTACACCGGAATTACTGGAACAAATCAAACAAAAAGGTGTTCATATTGCTTTTGTAACACTTCATGTAGGTTTAGGTACTTTTCGCCCTGTAAAAGAACAAAATATATTAGACCATCAAATGCACTCTGAATATTATGTTGTAGAAAAACAACAGGCAGATATTATAAACAATGCTAAAAAAGCAGGAGGCAGAATTATTGCAGTAGGCACAACAAGCACTAGAACACTAGAAACGATAGCAGATGAAAATGGTTTTATAAAACATTGTAGTGGCTGGACAAATATATTTTTATATCCTCCTTATCATTTTAAAGTAATAGATTGCTTAATTACAAACTTTCATCTGCCTGAGTCTACACTAATTATGCTTGTGTCATCACTTGCAGGTAGAGAAAATGTACTAAATGCTTATGCTACTGCTGTAGCTAAAAAATATCGCTTTTTTAGTTTTGGTGATGCTATGTTTATACAATAGATGAAAAAGTAAAAGCCGTAAACAGATATGTTTACGGCTTTTTATAGTGAGTGTTCTAAAAGAGCAAATTTAAAAAATAATTTTTATTACTATAAAAGTTTAGTTTAAGCCTTTTCAAAAGCTTGTGGAGCTTGAGGCAGAAGCTCAATATATTGCTTTTTCATCGCTCCAATGGTATTTTGAAAAGGAAAGCAAATTTTTTTCGCTAGGAAACTTTTCACAAGCGAGAAAAGTTCTCTTATTTAAAAAATACTTGTTTTGTCACTCCCTTTTATATTTTATTACAATATTATTTATCTCTCAGTTGTGCCTGCAACTCACTTGACAAATGTTCTACTATTTGTTTCATTGCTTCTGTGACATCTTGTTCTACTAATGTTTTATCTGACGCTCTAAATGTAATAGAATATGCTACAGATTTTAATCCTTTTTCGATTTGTTTCCCTTGATATACGTCAAAGAGTTTTACACTTTCTAAATACTGCCCTGCATTTTGTTTAATCACTGTTTCAATTTGTTTTACTGTAATATCTTCTGAAACTAGCATAGCAATATCTCTTGTTACTGCTGGGAATTTTGGCAATGCTTTATATTCTTTTACCAAATCTGCATATGTGATTACTTCTGGCATATTGATAACAGCAATATATACTTTTGTACCTATACCATAGTTAGAAGCTATTTGTGGGTGCAATTCTCCTACATAACCAAATGACTTCCCTTCTACACAAATAGAAGCTGTTCTTCCTGTGTGCATATGAGCAATATTTTTTTCTGTAATATATTCTACTTTTTCATTCATGCCCAATGTTTCAAACATTTTTTCTACAATACCTTTTATATCATAAAAATCCATATTGCCATACATACCTATTGTAAGTGTACTAATTTCATCAGGCAATTCTACTATTGGTACTGCTTTTGGTAAATACACTTTTGCAATTTCAAATAAACCAGCACTTTCATTTCTTCTATTATAGTTTGTAGCAAGTGAAGTCAGCATAGCATTGAGTGTTGTAGTTCTCATAATGCTATAATCTTCTCCCAAAGGATTGTATATTGTAACGGTTTTTCTCAAATTACTATCTTTTGCAATATTAAGTTTATCAAACACTTTAGGACTTTCAAAACTAAATGTCATTGCTTCACACAATCCGCTAGAAAGCATGCTTTGTTTTACCATTGCTGTAATAATTTGACTGCGACTTTTCTTTCCTACGGTTGGTGTTCCTGCTGCTAATGTTGGTTCAATTTTATCATAGCCATAAAATCTAGCTACTTCTTCTGCTAAATCTGCTTGTGCTTCTAAATCTGGGCGGAATGTTGGTACAACAACAGTATGATTTTGTGTATCTACTTTTAACTCTATACTTTCAAATATTTCTTTCATATGCTGCTCTGATACATTTGTACCTAACAATTTATTTATTTTTTCTGGAGAATAAGAAAGTGTCCAGCTTTCTCTTTTATTAGGATAACAATCTACTACACCCTTTACAACTTCCCCTGCTCCTAGCATTTCTACTAACTGTGCTGCTCTATTTACTGCTTCTAATGCGATATTAGGGTCAAGTCCTTTTTCATATTTACTAGAAGCATCTGTTCTCAATCCCAATTTTTTGGCTGTTACTCTAATATTAGAGCCATGAAATGTAGCAGACTCAAATAATATCGCTTCTGCATTTTCACTAATTTTAGAATTTTCACCGCCCATAACACCAGCTACTGCTACTGCTTTTTGCGGGTCTGATATTACAAGCATAGAACTATCTAAATTTCTTACATTGCCGTCTAATGTTGTAATTTGTTCTCCATCATGGGCATTTCTTACAATGATTTTTCTTTCTGCAATGCAGTCAATATCAAATGCGTGCATAGGCTGTCCCATTTCTATCATAACATAATTTGTAATATCTACAATGTTGTTGATAGGACGCACACCTGCTGCTCTCAATCTTTTTCTTAGCCATTTTGGAGATGGTTCAATTTTTACATTTTTTACTACTCTTGCGGCATATCTTGGGCAAAGTTCTGGATTTTTAATTTCTACTGAAATATAATCAGAAGCATTCCCTCCTGCTTTTTGTTGCACTTCAATTTTTGGATATTTAAAAGGTATTTTATATGTTGCTGCAGCTTCTCTAGCAATACCCAATATACTAAAGCAATCTGGTCTGTTTGATGTGATTTCAAATTCTACTACATCATCTTTTATATCCAATACTTCTACCACATCTTTACCTAATTCTACTGCTTCTGGAAATACATAAATACCATTTTCACAAGCCTCTGGAAAATCATGCAAATCAAATCCCAATTCTTGTATAGAGCAAAGCATACCCTCTGAAAGTACTCCTCTTAAATCACCTGAATGAATTTCTACACCATTCGCTATTTTAGAATTATCTAATGCTACTGGTACATAATCCCCTTCTTTTAAATTCGTTGCACCTGTTACAATTTGTAATTCTTTTTGTTTACCAATATCTACTGTTGTAATTACTAATTTATCTGCATCTGGGTGTTTTACTATTTTTTTAATCTGTCCTGTTACAACATTTTCAATATCACCGGCTATAGTAGTATAGCCCTCCACTTTTGAACCTGTTAGTGTAATATCTTCTATAAATTGTTTTATGTCTGCTGTGACATTTGTATATTCTTTCAACCATAACATTGGTACGTCCATGTTTTTATCTCCTTTACTTCATACTATTCCAAATTTTATATCAAAAAGATTTATTTACTTTTTTTGAATAAATTAATTTAAAATTGTTTTAAAAATTTTACATCATTTTCAAATAATAATCTTAAATCTGTAATACCATATCTTTGCATAGCTACTCTTTCTAATCCCATACCAAAAGCAAAACCACTATATTCTTCTGGGTCAATACCAGACATTTTCAATACTTTAGGGTGTACCATACCACAGCCTAAAAGCTCTATATAGCCCTCTCCTTTACAAACACGACAACCCTTTCCCCCACAAGCAAAACAAGTTACATCCATTTCTGCACTTGGTTCTGTAAATGGGAAATGATGCGGTCTAAAACGTACTTTTACATTTTCTCCAAACAATTCTTTTGCAAATACTGCCAATGCTCCTTTTAAATCTCCCATAGTAATGCCTTTATCTACTACCAGCCCTTCCAACTGATGGAATACTGGAGAGTGTGTTGCATCTACTTCATCAGAACGGTATACTGTACCTGGACAAATTACTCTAATAGGCAATTTTCCCTTTTCCATTACTCTTACTTGAACAGGTGATGTTTGTGTTCTCAAAAGTATATCTCCATTGATATAAAATGTATCTTGTTCATCTTTTGCTGGGTGGTCTTTTGGTATATTTAATGCTTCAAAATTATAATAGTCTTTTTCTACATCTGGGCCTTCTGCAATTTCATATCCCATACCTATAAAAATATCTGAAATTTCATCAATTACAATGCTCATAGGGTGTTTATGACCACATTCACATTTTCTACCTGGCATAGTAACATCTATTTTTTCCGCTTCCAATTTTAACTGCTGTTCTACTGCTAAAATATATTTTTTGGCTTCTTCTAATTTTTTCTCAATATCCTGTCTTACCTCATTAGCAAGCTGTCCTATTACAGGCCTTTCTTCTTTTGAAAGCTTTCCCATTTCTTTCAATACTGCTGTAAGTTCTCCCTTTTTACCCAGCAGTTTTATTTTTGCTTCTTCCAATTCTTTCATCTGTTTTACTTCTTTTAATGTGGCTAAAGCTTTTTCATGAATTTCTTTTAACTTTTGTTTCATATATTTATACACTCCTTCTAAAAATAAAAAAAACATTCTTCCCCAAAAGGGACGAATGTTATTGTTTTCCGTGGTACCACCCAAATTCCTGCATACAAAATATACAGGCACTTTTTACTGCATAACGCACAGCACACGGATTTTCCTACTGAATTTTACATTGTTCAAAAAATCAGCTCCAGCGGGAACTTCAACAATCTGTTTTATCAAAAATGCTTTCAGCCGGTGACATTTTCTCTCTGTGATAACAGCACTGTTTACTTTTCGCTTTCTTAGCTTTTGTGTTATTGATAATGAAATTATTTTATCACATTTTTAACACTTGTCAATATTGTTTTTCAAAAATATACAATTGTTCAAAATATTTTAGACAATTTTAACAGTTTATGTTATAGTATTATTAATTATTTTATTTAAAGAAATTATTTTTCAGGAGGAATACTATATTATGGCAAAAAGATGTCCCCATTGCAGTTATGCTATTGAAGATGAAGAAAAATTATTTTGTCCCAGCTGTGGAGAACTCGTTGACAGAAAAATAAGTGACAATTTAAAATTACTTAATCAAATTGATAAAACACTTGACGATTATAAACAATCACAATCAGCAAATACTAACAAATCAAAAAATCAGCAAACACAACATATAAATAATGTTTCTCGTAGAAGAAGTGACGATGATGATGATTACATACCTGTCAGAAAATCAGCTCCCCCTAAAAAAAGCAATCATTCTATACTGATATTAATTATTATTATTATTGTTGTTGTAATATTAAAATTTTTACTATTTTAATATTTATTTTTATATTCAAAAAGTTTTGGACAATTTTAACTAATTATGATATAGTATTACTATACAAATGATAGTATAGTATCACTATGATTTGACTTTTTGTAAATACCCATTTTGCTAATTTTTTAGGAGGATACTATGGCAAAAAAATGTTCTCATTGCGGCTGTTCTATAGAAGATAATGAAAAAGTATTTTGTCCCAACTGTGGAGAATTTATCGACAAAGAATTAAATTTAATCAAAAAACTTGACAAAACATTAGACAATTACGAAAAAAATGAAACAAAAACAGTAAAAGAAAAACCGAAACAAACAGAAGTAAAACAAGTAACTCATCACAAATACGATGATGACGATAGTGAAATAACAAAATTGAAAAAGACATCTTCTGGTGGTATCAATAGTATATTCATTATTATTATTGTCATTATTATTATTGCAGTGATACTAAAAATTGCACTATTTTAATTAGTAAAAAGCACCTACTTTTTATATAGGTGCTTCAGCGTGTCGATAAAGTCGACACGCTAAGTCGAAAACAGGTTTTCGACTTATTTAAATAGAAGTATAAACAGCTTGTTCCATCGGCTTAAAAGCCTTGAAACTCGCTGTTTTCCTCAGGCGAGTAAAGCTCGCCTTGCGGATTAGAATGGGGAGTTGCACTCCCCATACCCTTTGCTTTTCACGGCAAAATGAGGTTTTTTAACAGACAAAAGCACCTACTTTTTATATAGGTGCTTTTTTTATATTATTTTTGTTTTTTAATTTCATCTATACAGGTCTGTAAATATGTTTTTCCTTTTTCTACCCAAATATCTGGTTCTGTACCAAATTCTTGGCTATTTGTACCATCTGCTGTGATACCATAAATAGGACTATATCTTACTATAATGCCACTATTAGGAAGTAATATAGGCAAAGGGTCACTTCCTATACCATCTCCTCCTGTTCTCTCTCCTACCAATGTAGCAAAACCTGTTGCTTTTGAAAACATTGCAGCATATTCAGAAGAAGAAAAAACATTTTGATTTACCAATATCCACAATTTCCCTTTTAACATTTTTTGTTTTTGACTTGGCTGTATAAAATAAGCACTTTCTAACATCAAATCTAATTCTTTTATATCATCTTGATTGATTTTAGGTAATTTAGGCAATTTTTCTATACTTTCAAAACCATCTTGTCCAAAAAACTGCATATTATATTTTCCTGACTGCATCAATTCATATACTTTGGTATACAGTATATTATCTATATTTGGTGCTGCAATCAAGTCATTAAAATAAAACATACCCCCTCCACTATTTTCTGTAAAATCAAATATTACATTATCATAATTTTCTATCTGTTTATAAAAATCAAACAGTTTCTTTTTATCCTCTTCATAATATCCCATGTCAAAGCTATCTACATAAATATAAGCAATTTTTCCTTTTTCTATTATTTTTGTTTCTACATTGCTTTTTTTATTTTGATATTGCTGCAAAGCAGTATTTTTTTGAACAAGAGGTAACATTTTATTTTTTAATGCAGTATATGCCTTTTTTGCTTTTTCATCTGCATATACTTTTTTTATTTTTTCCATTTGTCCCCAATAAAATTCTGGCACACCTGTAGTGTCACTATAGCTTTTTACAAACCAGTCATAATCAAAAGGGGAAATTGTAGACAAATGTCCCACCATATTAGATTGATTTGTAAAATGGTTTACTATAGCATAAAATTCAAAATCTGTTTTACTATTTTCAATTTCTTTTATAGCCTTTTGATATTCCTTTTCCAAATCTACGTTATACATTCTTTTTAACATTTTAATATAAGGATAGTTTTGCTGTAATGTTTGATACAAATATTCCATGTCCTGCAATTTTTGCTCTTTTGTCAAACCAAACCAATTATCATAGCTATATTGTGTATAAGCACTTTCTACAGCATATTGTTGTATGTATTGTGTTTGTGTACTATTTGTAAACTGCTGTGCTGATACTGTAGTCGTTGTAAACATCATAGACAATGCTACTATAATAGAAAAAAGTTTCATAATATTTTACTCCTTTATTGTTTTTATAACAGTATAACACTTTTTTTAATCAAATGTTATAAAATTTTATTTTTTGAAACATTGCTTTTTAAGGTATTTCATGCTATATTATTAACTGGTGTTTTTTTAGTATATGCCACTTATAAATAAGCTGAATGGAAATTTTTTGTAGTCATTCCCTTTTCCATTCAGCTTTTTAGAAATATAGAAAGGAAAATTAACACATGGAAAATTTAAAATTTGAAGATATGCAACTATCTTCTGAAATTTGTCGTGCAGTATTGGATATGGGTTTTGAAGAAGCGACTCCTATACAATCTCAGGCAATTTCTATTATTATGCAGGGCAAAGATGTCATAGGACAATCTCAAACAGGTACAGGAAAAACTGCTGCTTTTGGCATACCTTGTTTAGAACAAATTGATGCAGAAGATAAAAGATTACAAGCGGTAATACTTTGCCCTACTCGTGAACTTGCTATACAAGTAAGTGAAGAATTTAGAAAATTACTCAAATATACTGAAAATATTCGTGTATTACCTATTTATGGTGGTCAGCCTATTGACAGACAAATCGCTGCACTCAAAAAAGGGGCTCAGGTGATTATAGGCACACCAGGCCGTGTTATGGACCATATGCGTCGTCGTACGTTAAAAATGGAAACGGTAAAAATGATGATATTAGATGAAGCAGATGAAATGCTAGATATGGGATTTAGAGAAGATATTGAAACCATTTTAATAAAAGTACCTGAACAACATCAAACAATTATGTTTTCTGCTACGCTCTCTCCTGAAATACTTTCTTTAAGCAAACGCTTTTTAAACGAACCAGAATTTATAAAAGTCGTAAGAAAAGAACTCACTGTTCCCAATATTGAACAAATTTATTTTGATGTCAAAGAAAGAACAAAATTAGATGCCCTTTCTCGTATCATTGATGTATATGACCCCAAATTAGCACTTGTATTTTGTAATACAAAAAAACGTGTAGATGAAGTAGTAGAACTTTTGCAAGGTAGAGGTTATTTTGCAGAAGGATTACATGGTGATTTAAAACAATCTCAAAGAGATAAAGTTATGCAAAAATTTAGAAATGGCACAATAGAAATATTAGTTGCTACGGACGTCGCTGCAAGAGGTATTGACATTGACGATATTGATGTAGTATTCAATTATGATGTACCTCAAGATGAAGAATACTATGTTCATCGTATAGGAAGAACAGGTCGTGCTGGTAGAACAGGAAAAGCATTTACATTTTGTGTAGGAAAAGAAATTTATAAACTTCGTGACATTATGAGATATACCAAAACAAAAATTATACAGCAAAAACTTCCTACACTTAGTGATGTAGAAGAAATGAAAACAAATATTTTTATAGAAAAAACAAAATCTATTATAGAAGAAGGACATTTGACAAAATATATTAATTTGGTAGAAAAACTAATTGCAGAAGATTATGCTGCTATAGACATCGCTGCGGCACTTCTCAAACATAATTTAGCAGATGTCAGTGTAGACAGCATTGATGCTATAGATGATATTAATTTAGGTGGTACTGAAATTTATGGTGGTTCTTCTGAAAAAATGGTACGATTGTTTTTAAATGCTGGCAAAAAAAATAAAGTCAGAGTAAAAGATATTGTTGGTGCAATTGCTGGTGAAACAGGCGTTTCTGGTAAAATATTAGGCTCTATTGATTTGTTTGATGATTACGCTTTTATTGATGTTCCTGCGGAATATGCCAAAGATATTATTCATGGTATGAAAAATACTAAAATTAAAAATAAAAAAGTAAATATTGAAATTGCTAAAAAAACAAAAAACAAAAAATAATAATAAGCAGCCATACTATTTATTGTATGGCTGCTTATTTGCTACAATAGTTTTTTTACTTGCTCTACTGACATTCCTGTTTTTTCTGCTATTACTTCTATATCCAATATTCCTATCAGTTTTTTTGCTATTTCTTGCTGTTTTTTTAATTCTCCTCTTTGTTCTCCTATTTTTATTCCTTTTTGTTCTCCTATTTTTATTCCTTTTTGTTCTCCTATTTTTATTCCTCTTTGTTCTCCTTCTTCAAGCCACGCTTCTCTTGCCACATCAATATCAAATTCTGTCATCAACATATTCAGCACCTCGCTTCCATTTACTTGCAAAAACTTTGCCATAATATTTTGTTTCACACAGCTTTTTATTGCACTTTTTACAGCACATTCAAAACTCATACCCTTTTTTTGATTTTGTTTTACTTCAAATATAAAATAGCTATATTCCTGTAGTCTATGACATTGCTGCAAAAAAGGGTGATTTTGTTCATAATTAATATTTATTACTTTTACTTCTAATTCTAGTTTTATGTCATGTGTATTTGTTACAAAAGCCTCTGACAATTTTAATATTTTTTCATTAGGATATTTTCTTACACCATTGTACAATACATAAAATTCTGGTGTTGGTATTTTTATCAATGTTGTTTTATACAATGCTTTGTTATCTATTAATTTCTCATATTCTCTCGCAACATAAATTAAAAACCGCAAAGGCATATTTTCATTTATAGTACTTTGATGCTCCAACAACACTACAAGCTGATTATCAATTTTAAAACAAATATCGTTCTTTCTTCCCATAAAAAGTACATCATCTAATGTTATTACTTCTATTTTTGTATCTGTACCATAATTTGCACCTTTTAAAACATTATAAAGCTGTCTAAGTTGTTCTTCTTCCGAAAATAATCTTGTAAACAAAGAGTCTTTATATTTTTTATTTACTTTCATAAAATCCCCCTCTATTTATTATACAAAATAATGCTCTTGTTTACAACTCTACACTCAAATACTGACAAGGTACTTTTTCACAAAGCCACACACCATTATCAGACAAATAAAACTGATAGCCATGTTTTACCATTTTTTCAGCGTTTACATTTAATACTACAACTTTTCCATGTCTTTGTCCTACTTTTACTGCTGTTTGTATATCTTTTGACAAGTGCACATACTGTCTTGACATTTTTAGCAATCCCTTTTTTTGTATGCTTTCTAAAAATATTGTTGCTGTTCCATGATATAATATTTTAGGAGGTATTTTCGGTTTTAGCTGTAAATCTACAGCAACAGAATGTCCTTGATTTGCTCTAATTTTGGTATGGTCTTTATTAAAAGAATATCTCTTTTTATCATTTTCTGCTACAATTCTTTCTAACATTGCCATATCAATATATTTTCCTTTTTCATTCATTGCTTTGAGCAATTCTTTGACATCTGTATAGCCATATTCATCTAACACAATACCAATACTTTCTGGTTTATGCCTTAACACCATGCTAATAAAACGTCCTAATTTTTCATCGTTTTTCATTGCTTTCACCTTCTTTTATTTCATTATATCAAAAAAGAGCAGAAAATACTGCTCTTTTATCACTATCTATTTATTTTCAGTTGTTCTACTAATTTTTGATTATTCAATATGTATCGGAACAAAGGATAACCTATACAAGTTACTACTGCAAATTCTCCCAGTGCAACCGTTGCCATAGAAAAAAACAAAGGCAATCCCAACACAATATATAATTCTACTCCTATAAATGCGTTACATATTGTTGGCCACAATGTTGCTACAAAAAGATTTTTTGATTTTGTAATGCCTATCAATGCCGCTGTAGTACAAGCTGTACCAAATACCACATCTACTATCCCCATAGGACTAAAAGCATTTGCTATCACACAGCCTAATATGAGTCCAGGTGCAAATCCTGCATCAATAAATGCCAACAACACAAGCACTTCCGAAAATCGAAGCTGTATCGCTCCAAAACTTAAAGGTGCTATAGCTAGTGTTGTAACAGCATATACTGCTGCAACAATACCTGTAAATGCTACTGCTTTTGTGGTGATTTTTCTTTTTGACTGTTTTGTTAAATCTACTGTTTGTTTCATAATAAAAATTCCTCCCTGTTTTTTATTTTCGAGATGGTTATGCAAGGAACATCTCTTTTTTTTATTGTTACAAACAATTTTTAATTATACAGCATTACTACAATATTTTCAATATATATTTTTAATTATTACATTCCCTTTTTTTATAAACCAATTCTGTAATGCCATTATGATATTGTGTTTGTACTAATTTTAATTTTATTTCACATTGTAATTGTCCAAAAAGTCTAATACCTGAACCTAATATAGTTGGTACAATAGAAATAATATATTCATCAATCAATTCATTTTGAATAAGTGGTTGAATGATATTACTACCGCCACAAATCCATATTTTTTCTCCTTTTTGCTGTTTTAACTGCTTCACTAAATCACATGGTGCAGTTTGTGTAAATACAATATTGTCTGTAGAATTTAATGTTCTATGTGTAATGACATAGCTCATCATATCATTATAAACCCATTCATTTGGAGATAGTTCTGTTACAATTTGATAATAAGTATTCCAGCCCATTACAACAGTATCTACCTCTTTTATAAAATTATCATAACTATCTCCATTTTGTTCTGTATCATTTTGCCCTTTTAAAAAATCTACTTTACCATTTTTATCTGCAATATATCCATCAACACTCATAGCAATATACAAAGCAACTTCTCTCATGTGATACCTCCCTATTTATACTATATTTCGCTTTTTAAATCAAATTTTACTACAAAATCTTCTTCACACACAAATTCTTTTGCTCCTATCTGTTTTACAAAATAATACTCATTTTTAGAATAAATTTGTGAAGTAATAGCTTTTAATATAGGTATTCCATATTCCTCTATACCACAGCCATCTTCTTTTAAAAGTTCTAGCTGACAAATGATTTCTTTAAACAATTCATAGCCACAAATTGCTTTATTTTCTGCTAAATACTTTGACAATGTGTTATTTCCTCTTAAAAGACACTCCAATTTATAGTACTGTTTTCTATCTAGCACTACATGATATATTCTTCTATCTTTTCCTATACTTTTTCTACAGTCAATTATTTCTGAAATCACTTCTACATCATTTATAATTTCCAAACCAATTAGCTTATTATTTTGTTCTTTTACTTCTATACAAATAAACAAATCTGGTGATATACTATAGTGGTATCGGAACATATCTGTAAAATCATAATCTATTGCAACAGGAGCACCACATATTTTTTCTATTTCTTTTATATCAATTTTCTCTCCAAATTTTAGCCCTATTCCTATCTCTTTTAATATTACATTTCCTACTCGCCTTTCTTTACTATTTTCTATTTCACTTAAACTCATTGCAGCCACTTCTTTATTGTTCCCTTTTTTAAAACATAAAAATTTATGGCAAAAATAGTTAACAATCATTTCTCCTTGTCCTGGCACTCCACCATATTCAATTTCTTGTTCATATATGTCATAATGCTTAAAAATTTCTTTGAATGTTAACATATTTAATTTTAAATTCAAAATATACTACCTCCTTTTTTTACTTTTATATAAACTATTCTGCTTTAAAATTATACATTGGTTTCATTACTTCTACAACATCTACTGTTTGTTGTACTGCATTTATAATATCTTCCAATTTTTTATAAGCCATAGGGGACTCGTCAAGTGTTTTTTCAGTTACACAAGTAGTATAAATGCCTTCCATTTCTTTTTGATATTGTTCTAATGTAAAACACTCTTTTGCTTGGCTTCTGCTAAACAGCCTTCCTGCACCATGCGGAGCGGAATAATTCCATTCTTCATTTCCTTTTCCTATTGCCAATATACTGCCCTCTTTCATATTGATAGGAATAAGTACTTTTTCTCCTTTTTTTGCAGAAATTGCCCCTTTTCTAACAATATTTTCTTCTACATCAATATAGTTATGTATGGTATGAAATGCTTCTTCTACTTTCCAATTCATACCTTCTATTATTTTTTGTGCAATCAATTCTCTATTTTGTACTGCAAATTGTTGACATATTTCAATATCTTGTAAATATTGCTGCATATATTTCCCATACAAAAAACATAAATCTTCTGGCATTTCCAACTCCTTTGGTATCCATGTAATTTCTTTCAATGCTTTTTGTAATTCTTTTCTTCTGCCTTCTGCTTTATATTGTGCTATCATTTGTTCCTTTTTTTGAAAATATTCTTCTTTTCCTTTTTGCAAGTCTATTGCCATGTCCTGATAATAATTTGCTACTTGTTTTCCTAGATTACGGCTTCCTGTATGTATTACCATATATTTTACATTATCTTTTGTTTTTTCAATTTCAATAAAATGATTGCCTCCTCCTAATGTGCCTATACTTCTCATTATTCTTTTAGTGTCTTTTAAACTTCTATAACAGTTTAACACTGTCAAATCAAATTGCTTTTGTTTGCCTTCCCAAACATTTTTACCAGAAGGAATAGTGTGTACTACAGCATCTAATTTTTCAAAATCAATTTCTATTTTTCCTAGACAAACTGTATACATACCACAGCCTATATCTACTCCCACAATATTAGGTACTACTTTGTCACTTATTGTCATAGTCATACCTATAGTACAGCCTGCCCCTGTATGCACATCTGGCATTATTCTTATTTTACTATGTTTTATAAACACTTGGTCACATAACATCTGTATTTGTTCTATTGCACTATCTTCTATAGTATTGCCATACACAATCGCTTCATTTTGTTTTCCAATAATTTTCATAGTATTTTCCTCCTTTTTGCAAAAAAAAGGGCTTACAGAATAAAAGCACATTTGTACTCTATTCCATAAGCCCGATGTCACACTATTTATTTTTGTTATTACTATTATCGGCTGATATTTTAAAAACTTAATACTAATACAATTAACTATAATATTTATTGAAAAAATTTAAAATATATAATAATATTGATAAAAACAGCATTTGCTTATTTTTATGAAAACTACTGAACATAGGAGGATTTTTATGATGAAAGAAAAAATAAAAGCAATTGTAATTGATGAATTTTCAAAACTAATAAATATTATTGAAGCAGATTTTTCAGCAAATTATGCAAAAAAAGTGAATAATTTTCTACTTAGCCAAATGGACGAACGTATTACTGCAAATATGGTTTTTGTAAGTAGTTTTGAATCCAAAAGTGGATTTGCAATTGAAACGTGTGCAAAAAGAATAGCAAGATTACGTTTTGGTAATAACAATGTTCCAACAATAGTTAATCCACGTAACATTACTATACCTCCAAATGTTAATGCCTCTTCTATTTCTGGCCAGATTGTAATAACAGATGTTGATACTACAAATGGAGATTTAAGAGGTGAAATTGCTGCATTTAGAGCGAATAATGAGGCACAAGGTAAAGGAAAAAGCAGAATAGAAAGCCGTGTCACAATGCCAAATATTAAAAGTACTTTGTTACCATTATCAAATAAATACAAATCAAATACCATACAAACAAAACCTGTAGATTTAGCTTTTTTTGATGGTGAAATGTGGAATATTATGGAATTAAAAGCTGGCGGAGATTTAGACAGCTCTAATGCACCAGCAAATGTTGAAAAACTTCTTACAATATATGTTGATATGGGTATTGAAAATTGTAATGTATATTTTTCAACACTTTATAACAAAGATGGTGAAGGAAATACATGGAAAGGTGCTGTTAAAAAACATTTGCATTATCCTTCTATGTTTCTAATTGGAAAAGACTTTTGGAACAAAATTTTGCCTAATGGAATTACATATGAAGAGTTTACTCAAATTTATCAAAAAGCCCTTGAAGAAATAAATTTGAATAAACGCATCAATAACATGATAAGCGATTGTATAGGAGAATAAATTAAAATAATAGAATACTTTCTCAGTTTCATTCTGAGAAGGTATTCTTTTTATAATTTGTTATGACAAGGTGTTTTACATTTTTTTCATTTCTATTCATAAAACTTACTAAATAAGTTTTATCAAAGCTTGCAATATTAAAATCATTTTTATATAAATTATAGATATATTCTGTATTTTTTATTATAAGCATTATTTTAGCCTGTGTTTTTTTTAAACATTCACATAAACGAATATGGTCTTGTTTGTCAAATTTATTTTGGGCATAGGTAGAAAAATCACTGTCATATGGAGGGTCTAAAAACAGAAAATCATCTTTTGTAAGAAATAAACTGTTTATAAAATCTTCAAAATCCATATTACATATATTTGTTTGACAAAGTTTTTTATATATAGCATCTGATAAAACATAATTTATTTTCTTTTGAAAATCTTTTCTATTATAAGATATACCGCCATATGGTACATTAAATTCTCCTTTGCTATTATATCTAAACATAGAAGAATAACAATACTCTCTTATAAAAAAAAATATCGCTGCCCTTCTTCCTAATGTAAATTTATGTGAAATATTGTGCAAATATCTCATGTACATATAATATGCAGATTTTAAAGCAGACTCTATATTATCAATTCTATCACTATTTGTAATTTCTCCTTTTTGAATTTCTAATTTTTTGCAACGACTAATTTTATTTTTCAAATTTTTATGAAGTTCTTCTATAAATATATCATGATGTTGTTCAGCCATTTCTGAAAACACATTTTTATATTTCATAATAAAATCAGCAACAGAAATTTCACAATGATATAAAAGTATTACATCATTTGGATTTTTATCTACAATACTATCTATACTTCTAAATTCATTATATTCTAACTGAATGTATTTCACAAAATCATCATCTCGTATTTTAATACAATGATATAGATTTATCAAATCAAATGATTTATCATTAATATAACAATGAGATTGATTTATACCAAAAAAAACTGCTCCTCCACCAACAAATGGCTCTATATATCGTCCCGAATATTCAGGCATATTTCTTTTTATAACTGGAAGTTCTTTTTCTTTTCCTCCAGGCCATTTTAATATAGCTTGCATAGTCATTCCTTTCTTCATAATTTTAAAATAGTATTATTCAAAAATAAAAAATCGTCACAACATATAGCAAATCAGTAAAACTTTTTACAAATAAAAAAGTTTTACTGATTTATAAATATTTTTATATACAGTATAAAAAACACTTATAATATTCTTTGAGGAAATCCTATTTTTTTGTGTACTTTTCGCAATGTTTTTTGTGCTAACGCAGAAGCTTTTTCTGCTCCTTGTTTTATAATATCATCAACATAATCTTGATTTTTTTCTAATTCTTTTACTTTTTGCTGTATTGGTTCTAAATTCGCTACAACAGCTTCTCCTACTGCTTTTTTAAATGTACCATATCCCACATTTACAAATTCTTTTTCTGCTTGTGCTATTGTTTGTCCTGTTACAGCACAATAAATATCAAGTAAATTTCTAATACCAGCTTTTTCTTCACTATAACGCACTTCATTTTCAGAGTCTGTCATTGCTCTTTTAATTTTATTCATAATCACAGCAGGCTCATCTAACAATGCTATAGTATTATTTTTATTTTCATCAGATTTTGACATTTTTTTAGTAGGTTCTTGCAATGCCATAATTCTCGCACCCACTTTGCCAATATATGCTTCTGGTATTTTAAATACATCACCATATATACCATTAAAACGCCCTGCTATATCTCTTGTAATTTCCAAATGTTGTCTTTGGTCTTCTCCTACTGGTACTAAATCTGTTTGATATAATAATATATCTGCTGCCATAAGCACAGGATAAGTAAACAATCCTGCATTGATATTATCTGCATGAGAAAGTGATTTTTCTTTGAACTGTGTCATTCTATTGAGTTCTCCCATATAAGTATAGCAATTTAATATCCAACCTAATTCTGCGTGTTGAGGCACGTGGGACTGATAATATAATATACTTTTTTGAGGGTCTAATCCTACAGCCAAATATTGCAAAAGTAATTCTTTTGCTTGTTTTCTTAATTTAGAAGGGTCTTGACGTACTGTAATTGCGTGCATATCTACAATACAATATAAACAGTTATACTCATCTTGTAATTTTCTCCAGTTATTCAGTGCTCCTAAATAATTCCCCAATGTAATCAGCCCAGAAGGCTGCATACCACTAAATATAATTTTTTTTTGTTGTTCTGACATCATTTTTCTCTCCTTTTTTTGCTCAAAATAGTATAAAAATAAAAAAATCCCCTGTATATTTCAAAAATACACAGAGGACATAATATTTTTATGCGGTGCCACCTCTATTGGTTATATCTATAACCCTCTTATTGTTGTACAGAAAATACAACATTCTCTATAACGGGAGAATACCGAGTTACATACTATTCTAATAAGAAATTCTGTTTCTACTCACAAGTCCATTCCAACAATAAAACTGTATTGGTTTGCATCAAACACCAACTTTCTAAAATCAGTTTTTATTGTGTACTTACTCTTGGTCAACGCTTTCACATTATATCACTAATATTATTTTAATCTTTTTTTATTATTTGTCAACAACATTGTTATAAATATTTATCGTGCATTGTGCATTACTATAAAATTACTTGCAAAATACAACAATTTTTACTATGATATAATGTAAATTAAAATCGAAAGGATTTGTATAATATGAGTTTCAAAGTAATACAAAACATTCCCTCTCCTGAGGAAATGCTCGAAAAAGTGGCTATGTCATCAAAATTACAAGCCATAAAAAAACAACGTGATGAAGAAATGAAAGAAATATTAGAGGGAAAAAAAGACAAATTTATTGTTGTAGTTGGCCCTTGCTCTGCCAGTGATGAATATGCTGTATGTGATTACGTTTCTCGTTTAGCAAAACTAAATGACGAAGTAAAACAAAAATTATTTATTATACCTCGCATTTATACAAACAAACCTAGAACAACAGGAGAAGGTTACAAAGGTATGCTTCATCAGCCTGACCCTGAAAAAGGTGCAAATATATTAAAAGGCATTGTAGCACTTAGAAAAATGCACATCAGAGCAATAGAAGAGTCCCATTTGACAGCAGCAGATGAAATGCTTTATCCTGAAAATTTACCCTATGTCAATGATATGCTTTCCTATATTGCTATAGGTGCTCGTTCTGTTGAAAATCAACAGCATAGATTAGTTTCTAGTGGTATTGATGTGCCTGTAGGTATGAAAAATCCTACAAGTGGTGATTATAGTGTTATGCTTAATTCTATACACGCAGCACAATCTGGTCATACATTTATGTATCGTGACCATGAAGTTTCTACTACAGGTAATCCTTATGCTCACGCTATATTACGTGGCTCTATTAACAAACATGGTCAAAACATACCAAATTATCACTATGAAGATATGATATTAGTACATGAACTTTATCAAAAACACGGCCTTGTAAATCCTTGTGTTATGGTAGATGCAAACCATGCCAATTCTAAAAAAATATATTATGAACAGCCAAGAATTGTAGCAGAAGTATTGCACAACAGAAAAATAAACAAAGACATACACAATATGGTAAAAGGCGTCATGATTGAAAGCTTTATTGAAGAAGGTAATCAAAAAACAGATGGTCATGTTTATGGAAAATCTATTACAGATGCTTGTATAGGTTGGGATACTACAAAAGAACTGCTTCTTTATATGGCAGATAATGTTTGATAAAAAAGCACTCACTATAAAAAAGTGAGTGCTTCTTTCATACTAAAACTACTGTTACATTATATTATATGGAAACAAACCTAACATTCACTTATTCTTCCAATTCTTCTAAGTCTACAAAGTCTACAAGTCCTCTAACGAAATCTTCAAAATTATCCGCTAAAAGAGTAATTTCATAATCTAATTCTTGGTCAATATGTACTACTTTAGGTTCTCCTTGCCTACCACACTCACGATAATCTAAAAAAATCATTTCATGTCCAGCAGAAGGCGTATCACAAATTGCTACACCAATATCAGGGTATCCCCACTCATTTTTCCTATATTCACTTTCATCACAAATATCATTGATTTTTATAAAATCAATGATACCTATTATCTTCCAATCGTTTGATACAGTTACTAGAAACTCTGTTTTGTTAACCAAACCTCCATTATGCTGTTTCATTAACCAAATGTAAGAAGCAGGCAATTTGTAACCAAGCTCTTTTTCGATTTCTGCAATTAACTCATCAGATGGAGGCTCTCCAATCAAATCCATATTTTTAACATCATCGTTCCAAAAATTAGTAAAATCAAAGTTCTCAAACATATTTCATTCTCCTTTTCATATTTTAAATTTTTATATGCTCAGTTTGTCAAAGAATTTATTTTTACTATCCTCTTATAAATTCCTGTATTGCTGTATTCAAATCTTCACAAGTCAGAAGCGACAACAGTTGTCTTTCTTCTTTTTCTTTTGCAATTTGAGAAGAAAACACTGCACTTTGTTGCCACTGTACAAATCTTTCTGCTGCTACTGCCATAGTATGCTCCAACAATCTTCTTGCTTCTCTACCATTACCAAAATTTTCATCTTTTACTCTTTTTTCAAAAAATGGTAAAAGTATATCTTCCCAACCTTTTTCTAAATGAAATGTAGCATTATTGGCAAGTGCCTCAAATATATCAAGCATTTCTTTTGCAGTATAAGGTGAAAAATGAACTGTAAATGTTATTCTACTTGATATACCAGGATTTTCGTCTAAAAAACGTTTCATTTTATTATTTTTTTCATGTATATCTCCGCCATATCCTGCAAATATAATCAATTTATCATCACTATGTTCTTCTACTTCTATACAAAGCTGTGCTAATGCTTCTTGTGAAAAATTATCTGTTCTTTCTGTTTCATTATAATTTACTAAAGAATAAGCTTCATCTATTATAATAATATCATTTGTTTCAAATATTTGATGTACTCTGTCAGAAGTTTGCCCCACATATTTCGCTTTTAATTGTGTACCTGTAACATAAGCAATACTCCCTCCTGAAAGCAATTCTTGCTCTGTCATCATTTCTGCAAAATATCTAGCTGATGTTGTTTTTGCTGTGCCAGGAGGGCCTATAAATGCCAACACTTTATGTATAGGCGGTGTTGGCAGATGGTACTCCTCTCTTTTTCTAGCAAACTGATACACTGCACCTAATTTACACAATGTATGTTTCATTTCTTGCTGTCCTATGACATTTTGACAAAGTCTTTGATATGCTGCTGTTTCTTTAGGAGATACGTCCATTACTTTCGTTTTTTGTCTTTCGGGTGTTTGATGCTGCAAGTGATATTTTCCATATTCTATATATGCCTTTAAAAATTCATATTCTTGTACAGAAAGCCTTTTTTCAAATTTATTTCCCACTTCTGATATATCTGCATTTGCTATCAATTCCAAAAATTTCATTCTGTCTTGATTAAATTTCATCACACCACTGTCATTTATAATAGCAAAATCAAAACCTTGATTTTTATATACTGCATATATTTTTTGTATTGTCAAAGCAGCTTCTTCTATTGGTGTTTTAGAAACATAAACTGCATTTTCAAAAGAACGCTGCTCTAATTCTTTTAGCTTCTTTTCTTCCATACTACGGTAACTCCTTATTCTGTATAGCTATTATCGCTTTGTATTGCAATACTTTGTGACTGTTCATTCCATGCTACACCAAAATCAATTTCTTTTGCTAAATCTCTCAATTTAAAATAAGTATTTCCATCTATATTATAGGCAAGCAATGCTTTTTGTACTCCATCAAAATACAATGTGCCATCAGAATAGAATGCTTTTTTATTTTTTGCTTCTCCTTTTTGCAATTCTCCTCCTGCCACACTATAAGCTGTATTTGTTACAACATTGATTGCTTTTTCTTTTTCATTCCAAAGTGTATCAAACTGCTTTTGTGTACCATTTAATGCCATTGCTACATCTCTCAATTTAAAATAAGTAAAATCATTTATAATATAAGCATCAAATGATATTTCTTTGCCATCTACTAATACTTTTGTAGCAGAAGCAATAGCGTATTGGTCTTGTTTTGATACAGTAGGTGTTTCTACTGTTGTTGGTGGTGTTGGCGTTGGTTCTATTGGTTCTGGTATAGGCTCTATTGGGTCAAATACCACTGGTGCATTATTTTCTTTGTCTTGTTCAGGTGGTATTACAACTGATGGTGTTTCTGTTTGTTCTGGCGTTTCTGTTTGCTCTGGTGGTGTAGGTATTTGTTGTGCTGTGCCATCTTTTTTAGCATAATAATTCATCACTGCTACTTTACAATTTTGTCTGTTATCAAGCAAATCTCTCAAACTAAAATAAAAGCTACCTTTTACGCCATATTTTTCATTGAGTAAAAGTTCCTCTCCTATTTCTGCTGCAACATCATCTTTATATATACCCTGTCCTATGTATAAATCTACATTTGTATTTTTGACTTCTTCTGTCCACCATTTTATAAGTGTTTCATAGTCTGCTGCTGCTGTGCCTCTTGCCCAATAAATTTGAGGTACTATATAATCTACATATCCATTTTTTATCCATGTTCTCACATCGCCATAAACAGCATAATATCCTTCTGCTCCTTTTGTATCAGAGCCTGTAGCATCAGAGCCTTTATTTTTCCATATTCCCATAGGACTTACACCAAATGCTACATTTGATTTAATAGATTTTATGGTGTCATGTACCCTTCTAATCATATCATTTACATTTGCTCTTCTTTGATTTGCCTGCTGTCCGTCTTGTGTTTCTCCTTCATTTAAAGGATAACCATTAGGATAAAAATAGTCATCAAAATGTATAGCATCTACATCATAATTTGTTACAATTTCTGCAACAGTATCACAAATATGCTGTTTTACTGCTTCATTTGCAGGGTCATAATATAAACCATTGTTATAACTAATTACCCAATCTGTATGAAGTCTTGCAGGGTGATTTTCTGCTAACACGCTCATATCTGTACCACTTGTTGTAATTCTATAGGGATTGAGCCAAGCGTGAAATTCCATATCTCTTTTATGTGCTTCTTCTATCATAAACGCCATAGGGTCATATCCCGGATTTTTTCCTTGTGTACCTGTCAATATTTCTGACCATGGATTGATATTTGACTGGTAAAAAGCATCTGCTTTAGGACGCATTTGCACTACAACAGTATTTAATCCCATATTTTTGATTTCATCTAATTTTGTAATAAATTCTTGTTTTTGTTTTTGTTCATCATTTTGCACAGAAGGATAATCTGCACTATATACTGTGGAAATCCACACTGCCCTCATATCATTTGTATTACTATTACTTGACTGCTCCAATGCTTCTGCCTCTTGTGGTATCAATGCACAGGCACTCAACAAACAAATGCTCAATAATGCAGATACATATTTTTTTAAACTTTTCATAGTTTCCGTCCTTTCTTTATTCATTGCTTTAAAATACTATTTTTTTATTATAACATTATTTACAACAACTGTCTTTACTATTTTATTACAATATTGTGTTGAAAAATCATTTCTATTCTTGTATGATATACAAAAAACAAACGAGGTGAACAATTATGCAATATGGACTGATAGGAGAAAAATTAGGACACAGTTTTTCTAAAATAATACATGAAAAATTAGCAAACTACACTTATGATTTACACCCTTTATCTAAACAGGAACTTTCTTCTTTTTTAGAAAAAAAAGAATTTCGTGCTATCAATGTCACAATACCCTACAAAATAGATGTCATACCTTATTTATATGAAATCGACCAAAGAGCAAAAGCAGTAGGCTCTGTTAACACTATTGTAAACAGAGAAGGTAATTTATACGGATATAATACAGATTTTGGTGGTTTTTTATATTTGCTCAAACACAACAATATTGATGTCAAAAACAAAAAAGTAATTGTATTAGGCAAAGGTGGTGCTTCCAAAGCGATTATTGCTGTGCTAAATTATTTACAAGCAAAACAAATTATTACTGTTTATTACAAACAAAGCAATGATGCTATTACATATGAACAATGTCAAAAACTACACAGTGATGCAGATGTCATTATTAACACCACTCCTGTAGGTATGTACCCCCATTTAGACGGTTGTCCTATTGATTTACAACATTATACAAAATGTACTGCTGTTGTAGATATTATATACAATCCTATTAAAACAAAATTAGTATTAGAAGCACAAAAGCGTAATATCATTGCGGTAGGCGGTTTGGAAATGCTTATTGCACAGGCAAAATATGCTGTTGAAATATTTTTAAACACTTCTATACCAGAATACAAAATTGATGATATATACAAAGAAATGCTTTTTGAGAAAAAAAATGTTGTATTGATAGGTATGCCTAGCAGCGGTAAAACTACTATAGCTGCACAAATTGCTAAATTACTTCATAAAGATTTTGTGGATATTGATGCTGAAATTGTTTCAAAAATTGGTATGTCTATTTCAGACTATTTTAAACAATATGGTGAAAATGCTTTTAGAGAAATCGAAACAGAAGTAATAAAAGAATTTTCAGGTAAAAACAATATTGTTATCTCTACCGGAGGCGGCTGTATCAAAAAACCTGAAAATATGTTATATTTATATATGAATGGCGTAATACTTTTGATACAAAGAGATTTAAAAAAATTAGTTGTAGGAGAAGGTCGTCCTCTTTCCAGCAGTGTTAACGCATTAGAAAAAATGTATCAAGAGCGTTTGCCTCTTTATATGCGTTACAGTCAAAAAACTATAGAAAACAACACTACTATAGAATATGCTGTAAAACAAACATATCATGCTTATATGGAACTAATGAAATAATATAAATGAAAAAAGCGGCTTATATAAGCCGCTTTTTTCTCTTTCCGATTAAGATGAGATTAAGAAAGAAATACTATTATTGAGAATTAGGGATTTTTCTCTTGTTTTTTATTTTTAAACACTTTCTTTATCATCTGCAACATTTGATGCTGCATTTTTATCTTTTATAAACGCACCAATTACGCCACAGATAATTGTTGGAATAAGCCAGTTAAAGCCATATGTTGCAAATGGCAATGATTTTACAAAATCAACTGCTGTTACACCATAGTTAGATGCTGTTGTTAATACACTCATTATAAATGCACCTAATGCTGCTGCTTTATAAATATTATCATTTTTAATATTATTTGCAAATAATGCCAACACAATAACTGCTAACGCTGCTGGATAAACTAAGTCCAATATAGGAGCGGATATAGAAACGATAGTATCCAAACCTACATTTGCTAATACAGCACTTACTACGCAAGTAATAATAACAACTTGTTTATAACTTACTTTTCCATTTGTTAATTCTTCAAAGAAAGAACCACAAGATGATGCTAAACCTACTGATGTTGTAAGGCAGGCAAATGAAACTACTACACCTAAGAATATAACGCCACCTTGGCCTAACAATGATTGCACAATTTCTACAATTAAATTCGCTCTTGTAATGCTATCTCCTGTATGCAATGTAGACATTGTTGCTCCTAAATATGTTAAACCACCATAAATAATTAAAAGACCTATACCTGCAACGATCGCTGCACCACCTGTTACTAAATTCTTTTCTCCTATAGAAGTATATCCTTTATCTTTTACCGTTTTTAATATAATAACACCAAAACAAAGTGCTGCCAAAACGTCTAATGTTTGGTAACCAGAAAGAACACCTGTCTGTACTACAGACTCAAGCTGTGTTGTATCAGATATTGGGGCAATTGGGGAAATAAAGCCCTTTATAATCATTATCAACAAACCAACAAACAATACTGGTGTTAAAAATTTACCTATAATATCCAAAACAGAAGACTCATTTAATGAAAGTACAATTGTAATTGCAAAGAATACAACACTTGTAATTGCTGTTACTGCTACGTTTCCTGCTTCTAAACCAAATATTGGCATTACACCCATTTCATACGTTGTAGCTGCTGTTCTTGGTATCGCAATACCAGGCCCTATACAAAGTACTGTAGCACAGGATAATATTACAGCGGGTATTTTACCTATATGACTCATCATACCAGCAAAATCTGTATTTGCTCTAAGCATAGCAAATATCGCAACCAATGCTAAACCAATATCTGCTATATAATAACTGACAAATCCCAGCACCCAAGAGTCACCTGCTTGCATACCCAAAAATGGAGGAAAAATAATATTACCAGCACCAAAGAACATTGAAAATAGTGCCAAACCTATAACAAACATATCTACCTTTTGATTTTTCATTCAAATCACATTCCTTTCACTCACTTTCACCCATTACATTATAAACAATTTACAGTTTTTTTGCTTTTTCTATTTTCTTTCTTATTACATTGTCAACACCTCTCATCTTTCCCTTATACATATTTTACTATAAAATTGCTAAATAGTATAGAGAAATTTTGCATTTTTTTAAATTTTTTTTTGGAAATTATTAAAATATTATATGTTGTCTGTCAAATTTATATATTATTGTTATAATTTTGCTTTTTTTTACTACATTTATTACAAAATATTTCCTTTTATAATTGTATTTTTTATTTTATTTTCATACAATAATGTTATATATATACAAAGAAATAGATTTTTTATTTTTATAATAGGCTATATTATATTTTATTATTATTATTTATACACCATATTCAGAAACTTTACTATTCTATTTTCTTTTTTAGTCAAAAATAACACTGTTGTCATACAAATATAATATTTTTTAACGTTTTATTTCTATTATTCATAAACATAAAAAAGTGCAGGCTTTCGCCTACACTTTTCATTTCTATTATAATATTATTTTACTTCTGCTGCTTTTTTCTGATAAGTTTCTAATCTAGCTTTTGCGTCTTCTTCACATCTCTGGAACAATTCCTCTGCAATTTCTGGGAATGTTCTTTGCAATGCACTATAACGTACTTCGCTTAACAAGAAATCTCTGAAACTAGCTGTTGGCTCTTTAGAGTCTAATATAAATGGGTTTTTACCCTCTGCTTTCAATTCTGGATTGAAACGATACATATGCCAGTAGCCTGCTTCTACAGCACGTTTGATTTCATTTTGTGCTCCAGACATACCGCCTTTTAATCCATGATTGATACATGGAGCATATGCAATAATCAATGATGGTCCATGATATTTTTCAGCTTCTACCAATGCTTTTACGAGTTGGTTTTTATCTGCTCCCATTGCAACCTGTGCAACGTATACATAGCCATAGCTCATTGCCATCATACCTAAGTCTTTTTTCTTTATTCTCTTACCAGATGCTGCAAACTGTGCTACTGCTCCAGTTGGTGTCGCTTTAGAAGACTGTCCACCTGTATTAGAGTAAACTTCTGTATCAAATACTAATACATTTACATCTTCTCCAGATGCTAATACGTGGTCAAGTCCGCCGTAACCAATGTCATAAGCCCAACCATCTCCACCAAATATCCATTGTGATTTTTTAACAAGTTGGTCTTTATTTTCTAATACATAAGAAACAATATTTTTTGCTTCTGCATCGCTGCCTGAATAGTTTGTCAATGCTTCTACTACTGCATCAGATGCTGCTCTGGAGTTTTCTCCATCTTCCATTGTTTCTATCCATTTATCAACAACACCTGCAACAGATGCGTCAATTGCTTTTAATGCTTCCAATTTATCTTTTAAGCCATTTCTCATCTGTTTTACAGCGGAGAACATACCAAGACCAAATTCTGCATTATCTTCAAATAATGAGTTTGCCCATGCTGGACCTCTGCCTTTACTATTTACTGTATATGGCATAGATGGTGCAGAACCACCCCAAATAGAAGAACAGCCTGTTGCATTTGCAACATACATTCTATCACCAAATAATTGTGTTACCAATTTTGCATATGGTGTTTCGCCACAGCCTGCACAAGCTCCAGAGAACTCAAGCAATGGTTGTTCAAATTGACTACCTTTTACAGTACCTTTATTTGCAAGGTTTGCTTTAGGTGCAACTTTATCTACTGCATAATCCCAGTTTGCAATTTCTGCTTCTTGTGTTGCAAGTGATTTCATAACCAATGCTTTTCCTGGTGCTGGACATACTTCTGCACAGCTTCCGCAGCCCAAACAGTCAAGTACAGACACCTGCATTCTAAATTTCAAACCATCTGCACCTTTTAATCCTTTTGGTGCTACTGTTGTAAATGCTTCTGGTGCTGCTTTTACTTCTTCTTCTGTCAACAAGAATGGACGGATAGAAGCATGAGGACATACATAAGAACATTGATTACATTGTATACATTTATCTGCTTGCCATTCTGGCACATCTACTGCAACACCACGTTTTTCATATGCTGCTGTACCACATGGGAATGTACCATCTTCTCTACCATTAAATGCACTTACTGGTAATTTATCTCCTTCTTGTGCATTCATTGGGTCTACAATGTTTTTAACAAATTCTGTTTTTGGTCTTTCTGTTTTTACTTCTGTATCAACAGCATTTGCCCATGCTGCTGGAATATCAATTTTAACAGCTCCATCTACACCTTTATCTACAGCGGCATAGTTCATATTTAATATAGTATCGCCTTTTTTGCCATAGGATTTTGTGATAGCTGCTTTCATATATTCTACTGCTTTTTCAATAGGAATGATATTTGCTAATTTAAAGAAAGCTGCTTGTAATACTGTGTTAATTCTATTTCCTAAGCCGATTTCTTTAGCAATGTCTGTACCATTGATAGTATAGAAATTGATTTTCTTTTCTGCTAATTGTTTTTTAATGCTTGCTGGCAACTGTTTATCCAATTCTTCAGGTGTCCAAACTGTATTTAATAAGAATGTACCACCTGGCTGTAAATCAGAAACCATATCATACAAATGTACATATTCTTGTTTATGGCAAGCTACAAAGTTTGCTGTTTTTACAAGGTATGTTGAACGAATTGGTTTTTTACCAAAACGTAAATGAGATTGTGTAATACCACCGGATTTTTTGGAGTCATAGCTAAAATAAGCTTGTGCATACATATCTGTATGGTCACCAATAATTTTAATGGAGTTTTTATTCGCACCTACTGTACCATCTGCACCTAATCCCCAGAATTTACAGCTGATTGTACCATCATTTCCAGTAACATCAACTTCTTCTCCTACTGTCAAAGAATGATTTGTTACATCGTCCACAATACCCATTGTAAAGTGATTTTGTGGTTTATCTAATTTTAAGTTTTCATATACTGCTATAAATTGAGCAGGTGTAACATCTTTAGAACCTAAGCCATAACGTCCTGCTACTATAACAGGATTGTTGCCTGCTTCATATACTGCTGTACATACATCTTGATACAATGGTTCACCCAATGCACCTGGTTCTTTTGTTCTATCCAATACTGCAATTTTATTTGCTGTTTTTGGAATAGCAGCTAACAATTTTTCAGCTACAAATGGTCTAAACAAATGTACTTTTACAAGACCAACTTTTTCGCCTTTTGCTGTTAAATAATCAATTGTTTCTTCTATTGCTTCACAAGCAGAACCCATTGCAATAATAACACGTTCTGCATCAGCAGCACCATAGTAGTTAAACAAATCATAATTTCTGCCCGTAATTCTACTGATTTCTTTCATATATTGTTCTACTACTGCTGGCAAAGCATCATAGAATTTATTGGATGCTTCTCTTGCTTGGAAATAAATGTCAGGATTTTGTGCTGTACCTCTAATAACAGGGTGTTCTGGATTTAAAGCATTTCTTTTGAATGTATTTAATGCATCCCAATCAAGTACTTTTGCTAATTCATCATAATCAATACATTCTATTTTTTGAATTTCGTGGCTTGTTCTAAAACCATCAAAGAAATGTACAAATGGCACTCTACCTTTAATTGCAGAAAGATGTGCTACAGATGCTAAATCCATTACTTCTTGTACACTATTTGAAACAAGCATAGCAAAACCTGTTTGACGACAAGCCATAACGTCAGAATGGTCACCAAAAATAGATAATGCCTGTGCTGTTAATGCACGAGCACTCACGTGAAATACACCCGGCAACAATTCACCAGCAATTTTATACATATTAGGTATCATTAACAACAAACCTTGTGATGCTGTATATGTTGTTGTTAATGCCCCAGCGGCAAGAGAACCGTGCACTGTTCCTGCTGCACCTGCTTCAGACTGCATTTCTACTACTTTTACTGTTTGACCAAAAAGATTTTTCTTTCCATTTGCAGCCCAGTCATCTGTTTTTTCAGCCATTGGGGAAGATGGAGTGATTGGAAAAATACCTGCTACTTCTGTAAAAGCATAGGAAGCGTAAGCAGCAGCTTCATTTCCGTCCATAGTTTTCATTACTTTAGACATAAATTGTTTCCTCCTTAAATAAATAAATTACATTAACAGCTTACTTTTTTATTCATATTTATTGCATAAAAGTAGTATAACCATAAACCAATTTTTAAACAATAGTAACAATATGAAAACAATTCAATAAAATATTTTACTTTATATTATATTGTTTTTATATTACTTGATATTTATTCAAAAATTTTATCATTTTATATATTTTTTCTAATAGATTAATATACAAAATTTTGACATTGATAGTATCGTTATACTGCTAATAATTGAATTATACATTCTTTTTTACAATATTTCAATGGTAAAGCTGTAAAAATATACTAAGTTCTTTATTTTGTACAGTACAAATACAACAATATCATTATTATCAAAAATACTTTTCTTTTTTTTGTGTATATTATACAGATACTATATACTATTATTAGGGCTGATTTTGTACTAATAAATACTCATAATTATCTTTGAGCATTTTTTTCATCTCTGAAAAAGGTATTGCATACTCCTGTTTTACACCATATTCATTCTCCCAAAATACAATCAAGCCTCTATCTTTATCAAAATAAAATTGTTGTTCTGTTTGCTCTGGCAATTCTTTCAACTGAATATGAAGTTGTTTTGCTAATTTTTGTTTATAGTCTTTTTTACGAAACAAATCACCTAATGTTATAATTTTTTGTGTTTGAAAATCTATATTGATTGTTTGTTGTATTTGTCTTTTTTGTTGTTCATTTTCTATTTCTGCTAAAAATACAATACTAAGCATTTCTTTACTTCTATAAGGTACTGTATAATCTGCTTTTAAATTTGATTTTAAATGTTGTTTTTGATTTTTTGTTATAAAATACTGTACTTTATCTGTAATATCATTAGACAATTTATGATTTAAATTTTTTTCATAATTATTATCATTCAAACCTACAATTACAGGCACTGCTACACTATAATAACGATTTTCTCTTTTATAAACCATTTCATTTTTATATACAATAGGTCTTTGTATTGCTTCTGTTCTTAATGTAATTTGTTTCTGTTTTCCGTCCCATATAATATTTGTATCAAAATTTTCTCCCATAAAATCTGCTGTAACATAAGTACAACCATTTTTCATTATTGGCGGGTCTTTTAATACTACACTATAACCATTTACAGCTGCTTTTTGTTTATCTGTTTCTATTCTAATATTTTTTCCTTGATATTGTATTACTGTTGCATTATTTTGTTTTTCCCACACAATATTTCCTTTTAATTCCTCTATTACCCACCTAAGCGGTATTAAAAGTTTTTGGCTTTTTTCATCAATAATAGGCAAATTTTTTACATTTTCATCAAATATTTTTGTACTTCCATTTATAGTATATTCTTCTTTTCCTATAGCAAATTCCATTTCATCATCTGTATTCAAATACATTCCTACATAAACAGAAGAACATATCATAACACCTGCGGCAACAGCAATCACCGTCAACTTTTTCAGTGTCATTGTATTTCCGCCTTTCCTTTTATTGTCTAGCATTACTATAATACAGTAACGCTAAGTCAAAAGCAGTTTTTGGACTTGTGAAAGCATAAGAAGAAACAGCTTTAAAAATTGCTGTTTTTATTCGTTCGTCAAAGCCCTACTTACTAAATTAAAATGGAGTGCTGAACATATAGCATATGTTCAGCTAGCACCAAACAAAGCAAATAAAATTGCACTTCTTTATTACATTACATACTACAATATCATTATTTGACAGCTTATTTTTATAGTTGTCATTTTAAATAAAAATACAATAAGAGTTATTTATTCTTATTGCTTTATAATAGCAATTCCTAATTCCTCTAACTGTTTTTTTTCTACTACATTTGGTGCGTCTGTCATAGGACAGGAAGCATCTTTTACTTTTGGAAATGCTATGACATCTCTTATACTTGTTGCTCCAGACATCAACATAATAATTCTATCTAATCCAAATGCAAGACCACCATGAGGAGGTACACCATATTTAAAAGCATCTAACAAAAATCCAAATCTTTCTTGTGCATCTTCTGGTGCAAATCCTAACAATTCAAACATTTTTTGTTGTATTTCTCTACGATGTATTCTAATACTACCTCCACCTAATTCATAACCATTTAGCACAATATCATATGCTTTTGCTCTTACTGCACCAGGGTCTTTTTCTAGCAATTCTAAATCTTGCTCCATAGGTGCCGTAAATGGATGATGTACTGCAACATATCTCTTTTCTTCTTCGTCCCATTCTAACATAGGGAATTCTGTTATCCACAAAAATGCAAAATCATCTGCTTTAGTCAATTCTAATCTTTTAGAAAGTTCTAATCTCAATGCTCCCAATGCGTCAAACACAACTTTATTCTTATCTGCACATATCAATATCAAATCTCCTGCTTTTGCTTCCATAGCATCTACAATTTCTTGTAATTTTTCAGGTGAAAAGAATTTTGCAATTTGAGATTTTAATGTGCCATCTGCATTTACTACTATCCAAGCCAATCCTTTTGCTTGATATGTTTTTACAAATTCTACAAGGCTATCAATTTGTTTTCTTGGAAAATTGCCACAGCCCTTAGCATTGATTGCTCTTACACTTCCGCCATTTTCTAAAGCATTTTTAAATACAACAAATTCTGTTCCTTTTACAATATCTGAAATATTTTTTAATTCCATACCAAAACGCACATCTGGTTTATCAGAGCCATATCTTTCCATAGCTTCTTGATATGTCATTCTTTGCAAAGGTAATTTGATTTCTACATCAAGTAATTCTTTAAATACTTTTTGCATCATTCTTTCATTGATGTCTATAATATCATTTTCATCTACAAATGAAAGTTCCATATCTACCTGTGTAAACTCTGGCTGTCTATCTGCCCTCAAATCCTCATCTCTAAAACATTTTGCAATTTGATAATATCTATCCATACCAGATACCATAAGCAACTGTTTATATAGCTGTGGTGACTGTGGCAAACCATAAAAATTACCAGTGTGTACACGGCTTGGTACTAAATAATCTCTTGCTCCCTCTGGTGTACTTTTTCCTAATATAGGTGTTTCAATTTCCAAAAATCCCTCTTCATCCAAAAAAGAATGTATCACTTGCACTACTTTATGTCTTAACATAATATTTTTTAACTGGCTTGGTCTTCTTAAATCAAGGTATCTGTGTTTTAATCGCAAATCATCTTTTACTGTGATACTATCTTCTATTTGAAATGGCAATGTATCACTTTCAGATAATATTCTAAATTCTTCTGCAATGATTTCAATTTTGCCTGTTTTCATATTTTCATTGATATTTTGTTCTGTTCTTGCACTTACTTTTCCCTTTACTGCTAATACAAATTCACTACGCACGGTTTCTGCTTTTTCAAACAGTGTTTTCTCTGCTGTATTGCCATCTACCACAATTTGTACAATACCTGTTCTATCTCTTAATGTAATAAAAAGAAGTTGTCCAAAATCTCGGCGTCTTTGTACCCACCCCATTACTGTTACATTTTCGCCAATCATTTTTTCATTTACTTCTGTACACATATGGCTTCTTTTTAAGCCTGTCATATATTCTCCCATAATATTCTAATCTCCTTACACTATAATAATGAACTACATCTTACTATACTCATTTTTGTTTAAAATGTAAATATCAGAAATCAAAAATACTTCAAAAACTTATATTTATTTTATATATTATTTACTGTATTGACAGATACTTTATTAACATTACTATTTACATCTAAATTCTACAAATGATATTTATTACAATAGAATTTTTGACTTTACTATTAAAATACGCTATACTAATACAAAACAATTATTACAAATATTTCTTCAAAAGGGGGAACATTACTTTATGGAAAAATCAATTATTACCATCAGTCGAGAATACGGCAGCGGTGGACGTTTAGTAGGTAAAACACTTTCAAAAATATTAGACATTCCTTTTTATGACAACGAACTGATTACATTATCTGCTCAAAAAACTGGACTTTCACAACATTATTTCAAAGAAGCAGAGTCTGCTTCTGTAGGAAATATTCTTTTTTCATTGTCCAATCTTTTGCCCAATAATTCCCCTCATGAAGTGTATGGCTTACCTTTAACAGAAAAAATATTTCTGGCACAATCACAAGTTATTCGTGATTTAGCTGAAAAAGGTTCTTGTGTTATTATAGGTAGATGTGCTGACTATATTTTAAAGGGAAATGAATGTTGTACGAATGTTTTTATACACGCGAATATCAAAGATAGAATACGTCGTGTAGTGGATACCTATGGTTTGCCCGAAAAACATATTGAACATACTATTGTGAAAACAGATAAACGTCGTTCTAATTATTATAGCTATTTCAGTAACCAAAAATGGGGACAAGCTGACAATTATGATTTAGTACTCAACACTTCAAAAATTAGCATAGAAAATGCTGCTGAAGTCATTAAAACATACATTTTATTAAAACAACTAAATAAATAGTTGTTATATTACAAAAAAGCAGATGAAAATGCTGCTTTTTTATTTTGCAGCTATTTTCTTTTTTTGTAGTTATTTTTACAGTTTGTGTTATAATAAATTTATTTAAGTAAGGTGGTGTATAATAAATGAGAGTTATTGTAGTAGGTGAAGGGAAAGTTGGCAGTACCATTGTAAAACAGCTATCTATGGAAGGACATGATGTTGTAATTATTGACAATGACCCTGTTATATTAAAAAATGCAAGTAACACTATGGATGTATTTTGTGTAGAGGGAAACGGAGCAAGCTATGCCGTACAGCAAAGGGCAGAAGTAGGACGTGCCGATTTACTCATTGCAGCAACTTCTGCTGACGAAGTAAATATGTTATGTTGTTTAATAGGCAAAAAGCAAGGTGTAAAGCATACTATTGCACGTGTAAGAAATCCAGAATATTTTTTTCAAATGGACGTTATAAAAGAAGAATTAGGTCTTAGCATGACTGTAAATCCAGAATTATTAGCAGCAGACGAGATTGCTCGTCTTTTAAAATTTCCTTCTGCCCTAAAAATAGAAACATTTGCAAAAGGTCGTGTGGAACTGATTGAATACAAAATAGCAGAAAACAGCCCTCTTGCAGGTATGCCCCTTTTTGCACTTTACAAAGAATATCAAGTAAAAGTTTTAATTTGTGCAGTACAAAGAGGTAACGAAGTACACATTCCAGCAGGTGATTTTGTATTACAATCTGGTGATAAAATCAATTTGACTGCTTCCAGAGAGGAAATTGTCAGATTTTTTAAAGCAATAGGTGTTTTCAGCAACAAAATCAAAAGAGTACTTTTAATTGGTGGAGGACGCATTGCTTATTATTTAGCGAACCATTTAATTTCTACAGCTCACATGAAAATTAAAATTATTGAAAAAGATTTAAAAAGATGTGAGTATCTTTGTGAACACATACCAGAAGCTGTCATTATACACGGTGACGGCACAGACAGAGAACTTTTGACAGAAGAAGGACTTGAAAAAACAGATGCTGTTGTAATGTTAACAGGCATGGACGAAGAAAACATTGTTGTTTCTATGCTTGCAAAAGCCTGCAAAGTATCCAAAGTTATCGCAAAAGTAAACAGAATTTCTTTTCCAGAAATATTAAATTCATTAGAAGTAGACAGTTTTATTTCACCAAAAAGCATCGCCGCTAACAGCATTGTACGCTATGTCAGAGCAATGCAAAATTCTATGGGCAGTAATGTAGAAACACTACATATGCTTATAAATGACCAAGTTGAAGCACTAGAATTTCGTGCCAGAAAAGGCGGAGAGTTTATAGGTATTCCTCTCAAAGATTTAAAAACAAAAAAAGGCATACTCATTGCCACTATTGTTAGACAGGGAAAAATTATTATTCCAGGAGGAAATGACACCATAGAAGTAGGTGACGGTGTCATTGTTGTTACAACAAATCAACATCTATCTGATTTAAAAGATATATTACAACATACGAGGTAACTATTATGAATTATAACATGATTATATATATATTAGGAAATCTTATGAAAGTAGAAGGCTGTCTTATGATTGTACCTTTGTTTATTGCTATTGCAAAAACAGAAAATGCCCCTATGAAAGCATTTATTATTACCATAGTAATACTTTTAGGACTTGGCACAATACTAACAAGTATCAAATTCAAAAACAAAGATATTTATGCCAGAGAAGGCTTTGTTATTACAGCACTTTCTTGGATTGTATTATCTTTTTTTGGTGCAATGCCTTTTTATTTTTCTAAAACAATACCCTCTTTTATAGACAGCTTTTTTGAAACAGTATCCGGTTTTACTACCACTGGTGCAAGTATACTCACTGTAATAGAAGGCTTGCCCCTTTCTATACTATTTTGGAGAAGTTTTACACACTGGATAGGAGGCATGGGTGTATTAGTATTTTTACTTGCTATTATTCCTATGGGGGGCGACCGTTCTATGTATATCATGAAAGCAGAAGCTCCTGGCCCTTTAGTAGGAAAATTAGTCCCTAAAGTAAAATCTACTGCAAAATTACTATATTTAATATATATTTTTTTAACCATTGCTGAAATGATATTTCTAATTGCTGGAGGTATGCCCCTTTTTGACAGCATTGTTTCTGCTTTTTCTACAGCAGGCACAGGAGGTTACAGCATTAAAAATGCAAGTATTGCCGCTTACAACAGTGCTTATATAGAATACATTATCGCTATATTTATGATGATATTTGGCATCAATTTTAATTTATTTTATTTATTACTTATGAAAGACTTTATCAATATTTTGAAAAATGAAGAATTAAAATATTATTTAGGTATTATCATTACTGCAACAGTGTTAATTACACTAAACATTGCCTCTATGTATGACAGCATAGAACAAGCATTTCGCAATGCTCTTTTTCAAGTAATTTCACTGATTACTACAACTGGTTTTATTACAGCTAATTTTGAATTATGGCCCGAATTTTCAAAAACAATTTTAATTGTTATTGTTATGATAGGTGCTTGTGGCGGTTCTACAGGAGGCGGTTTAAAAGTTTCCCGTCTTGTTATTGTATTAAAAATGATTACACAAGAACTCAAAAGAATGGTACACCCTCGTTCTATCAACATTATAAAATTAGACGGTATGAAAATAGAACAGGAAACTGTAGACAGTGTTACCAGTTTTTTCGTTATATATGTTTTTTTAATATTTGGTAGTTTTATAATTATTTCTATAGACAATTTTGATTTTACAACTTCTTTAACTGCTGTTATGACTTGTGTTGGAAATGTTGGACCAGGTTTAGGCGGTGTTGGTCCAGTAGAAAATTTTTCTATATTTTCGCCTTTTGTAAAAATGGTATTATGTATGGATATGCTTCTAGGTAGACTAGAAATATTTCCTCTTGTTATGTTATTTTCTCCTGCTGTTTGGAAAAAAGGCTTCATGTAATTTTTTAAAACATAATTTGTTTAGAAAATGTAAGATTTTTCTTTTAAAAAATTAATATTTTTATTGTATACTATATAATATATAAAAAATATGATTTTTTTGAAGTGATTTTTAAAATCATATCGTATTAATTTCAGCGTTATAACATACTAGAAAGGTGAGGAATGTAACATGAAACAAAAAATAACAGCACACAAAAAAGGAATTGCTATTGCAATCGTAATTTGTTTAATTGCAGGAATTGTATATTATAAAAAATCAAATACCAATCATACAGAAATGCCCACTATAGTAAATACTGCCTCTGTACTAAAAGGCGATATAAAAGAAAGTATTTCATTAAGGGCAGCATTAGAAGGCACAGAAAGTGCAGAAATTGTTTCCAGATTACACTATGAAGTATTACAACTCAATGTCAAAGAAGGCGACAGAGTAAAAAGAGGGCAAGTACTTGCTGTATTAGAGTCTGACACATTAAAAGAAGAAATCAAAAGAGCAGAAGACCAATTAGCACTAGCAAAAGTGGAAAGCAGTGAAGCAAGTTCTCGCAGTGCCCAAAATGTAGAATTAGCTAAGGCACAATTAGAAGACAAACTCAAAGACCAACAAACAGCATATGAAAAAGCAGTATTAGACAGAGATGAAATCAAAAGAAAATATGACAACATAAAAACATTAGTAGATGCAGGCATAGAAACAGAAGAAGCACTCAAAGAAATACAAAATACATATGACGCTGCACAACAAGCTGTAGACAGTTATACTGTAGAAGATGGCAAAGTTGTTGCAACTGCAGCAGATTTAAAAAGTATAGAAAATTCTGCAGACAATTCCGCCGGCTCTCGTGCAAAAAACATTGCTATGCTCCAAACAGAATTAAATAACAAAAGAAAGGATTTGGAAGAATGTCAAATTGTAAGCCCTATTGATGGCACAATTACAAGAGTAAATATTAAACTAGGCAGATTTGCAGATGATACAGATGACGACAAACCTATGTTTGTAGTAGAAAATATTGACCAATTAGAAATGGATATTCTTGTAAGCGAATATGACATAGGCAAAATTGAAATAGGACAAACTGCTACTATTACAGCAGATATATTAAAAGGTGAAACAGTAGAGGGTATTGTAGACAGAATTTCCCCTACTGGAGAAGAAAAAGCTGGTTCTACAGAAAGAGTAATCCCTACTACTGTACGCATCACTGGAGATACCAAAGGACTTATTGCAGGTATCAATGCCAAAGCAGAAATATTAATTTCACAAAGCAATGACACACTCATACTACCTTTAGAATGTTTACAACAAAATGAAGATGGTACTATATCCGTATTACGTGTAAACAGCGAAAATAAAATTGAAGTAATACCCATTACAACAGGTGTAGAAAACGATTTGAATGTAGAAGTATTTAGCGATATGCTTCAAGAAGGTGACAACATTGTTGTAACACCAACACCTGACTTAGTAGAAGGAACACTTGTTACAACTCCAGAAATGATGCAACAAATGGATACAAAAGCCGATGTTGAAAATCCTCAAGGCAATATTGAAAGTACTGACGAAAATACAGAAAATGATACAGAAAACAATCAAGAACAAAATACACAAGACGACACAGAAAACAACGAACAAGACAATGCCGAAAATGCAGACAATACCCCATCAGACAGCATAGAATAGGCAGGTGTATGATATGAATGAAATTATCAAAATACAGGATTTAGATAAAATTTACGATACAGGTTCTATACAAGTACACGCACTTAAAAAAATCAATTTATCTATTACACAGGGAGAATATGTTGCCATTATGGGACAATCAGGTTCTGGAAAATCTACACTAATGAATATATTAGGCTGTTTAGACAGGCCTACAGATGGGCATTATTATTTAGACGGCATTGAAGTAGGAAAATTATCCGAAAATAAATTATCACTTGTCAGAAACAAAAAAATCGGTTTTGTGTTTCAATCTTTCCATTTAATTCCTAGAACTTCTGCTATGAAAAATGTAGAATTACCTATGATATATGGCAAAGTAGCAAACAGAAAAAGACATCAAAGAGCCAAAGAACTTTTATGCAAAGTAGGACTTGAAAAAAGACTAAACCATTTACCACAAGAACTTTCTGGAGGACAAAGACAAAGAGTTGCGATTGCAAGAGCACTCGCCAATGACCCCCCTATTATACTCGCTGACGAACCTACAGGAAATTTAGACACTGCTTCCTCTGTTGAAATTATGGAATTATTTACAGAATTAAACAAAGAAGGTGTCACTGTAATTATTGTTACACATGAAGATGACATTGCAGAATTTACAAACAGAGTCATACGTTTTAAAGACGGACAAATTATGAGTGATGTCAGAAAGGGGGAAAATACATAATGCTTTTATGGGAAAATATGAAACTTGCTTTAACCGCAATTAGAGTAAACAAAATGCGTTCTTTTTTGACTATGTTAGGCATGATTATAGGTATCAGTTCCGTTATAGCTATTGTTTCTATTGGTGATACTATGAGAAGTATGTTCGCTAAAGAATATGAAGAAATTGGACTAAACAGAGTACGCTGTTATGTTATGAAATTTGACGGCTATTATTATTACAGTGAAAATTTTACTGCTGACCAATTCAATGAAATTACTTCTGTATTTGCTGACAGTATTGAATATATTTCAGCAGGAGAAGGCGGAACAGCTACAGCTATCAATGGTAGAAAAAACTATGATATGGTATGCACAGGTGTAAGAGGCGGTTATGAAAAAGTGCAAAAAGTAGATATTATAGCAGGAAGAATGTTAAATGACAAAGATTATGAAGGCAAAAAAAATAATATTGTATTAGAAGAAGCTACTGCTATAGAATTATTTGGTACGGCAGATGTTGTTGGCAAAACAATGAAAGTAAAATACACACAAGGCGGTAATGGTACATTTGTAGATGATTTTAATATTGTAGGCATTTACAGAAACAGTCAGTCTGTACTTATGAAATTATTGGGAGGTACAGACAACACCAGAGGTCTTGCCTATGTGCCTGAAAGCATTATATTTGATATTAATATCAATGGTGTTTGGGTGATTGATATGTTTGTATCTGAAAATGCCCCTGCTACATTTCAAAGCACATTTACAAATTATGTAGCAAGAATGACAAATGCTCAACCAGAAGATGTCAGATATTCTTCTGCTAGGGAAGCTATGGGAGAAGCAGATAGTATACTAGGAACACTTTCTATAGCAGTAGGAGCCATTGCAGCAATTTCACTTGTAGTAGGTGGTATAGGTATTATGAATATTATGCTTGTTTCTGTTACAGAAAGAACAAGAGAAATCGGTATCAGAAAAGCACTCGGTGCCAGAACAGGAGATGTTTTAACACAATTTTTAATTGAGTCCGCTGTAATATCTTTAGTAGGCGGCATTATAGGTGCGAGTTTAGGTGCTGGTATTGTCATTGCAGGCGGCACTGCACTAGGCGTTGATGTTGTTGTAAAACCTTCTGTTATGCTTATGGCTTTTGCATTTTCTGCATTGGTGGGTATTTTCTTTGGATTATATCCTGCTAGAAAAGCTGCAAAATCTGACCCCATTACTGCATTACGTTATGAATAACACAATATGAACAATAACGATATGCTATAAGCATATCGTTTTTATTTTGTGCCTTGAAATGATTTTTTACAGATGTATTATTTTATTTCAAAATATTGACTTTTTGTTTAAAATAAACTATAATTATTCAGTTATATTTTGTAATTATTCAAAATAATGTCAAAAAAATTGTAATATTATGTCATAAAATGATATAACTTGATAAATGATTGCCAAATTTTATAACAGTTTAGCTGTTATTTTTCATAGAGTTATTTTTTTGTTATAATTTCTATGAATACAAATACAATAACATAAAACCATAATTGATATTTGGAAAGAGGTATATTATGAACACAATAAAAAAGTCATGGAGTATTTCTTATTTTGACCGTTATTTTTTTTACTTTCTAATTGCGATGGAACTTCTCATGTCATTTACTTTTTTAGGATATATTCATATAGCACCCATTTCTATTACAATAGCATATCTTCCTATTTTGATAACAGGCTGTCTTTTAGGTACTACACAATCTATCATTATGGGATTTTTATTCGGACTTTCTAGTATGTACAAAGCATCAGCTTCTTATGTTATGCCTTCTGATGCAATATTTTCTCCTTTTTTAAGTAATTCTCCTATTAGTAGCTTTTTTTTAAGTATTGGAACAAGGGTACTTTTTGGACTTTTCGTAGGAATTGCTTTTGCATTTGCAAGAAAAAGAAAACATTATTGTATATGGATAGGTGTGATTTCTGCTATTGCACCTAAAGTACACTCTTTATTTGTCTACACCACAATGGGAATATTATTTCCAGAATTTGGTTATGATTACAGTTCTACATTTCATTTGAATTTAAACACTATAATTTTTATAATCATTTGTATTGTTGTGGTTGAATTATTTTGGGCAATTTATCAAAGTGATACCATACAAAGTATTAAATCATATATCAATCAATCTGTTCAAAATCCTTACGCCTCTAAAAAAATGAATTTACTTTTTGTGTTATTTGAATTTTCTATGTTATGTATGGCAATTTTTTCAGCAATCTATTTTTCTCAAAGAGAATACTATATGCTGAAATGGCATGGTATAGAAGTATCTGATGTTATTTCTGCTGATTTATTGCTTTTGCAAATACAGTTTTTAATTTCTTTGTTTTCATTAAACATTATTTCAGTTGTTTTATTGATTTCTATTTACAAATATATGTCATACAAAGAATATAAGGGAGAAATAGATGAATTGACTGGTATAATGGGAAGAAGAATGTTTCTTTATCATTGTGAAAAAGCACAAAAAACAAATCATACAGATTTAAAAAAAATGGGTTGGTTTTTGTTTGTAGATGCCGATTATTTTAAATCAATTAACGACACTTTTGGACATTCTACAGGTGACAAAGTTTTAAAAACAATCGCAACAAATTTACAAAATACATTTAGTGAATATGGAAAAGTAGGCAGAATTGGCGGTGACGAATTTGCTGTTATTATTGAAAGTCCACTTTCAGAACAACAACTAAAACAGCAATTAGATCAATTTCTTTATGCTATTTCTGATACACTACCTAATAGAAAAATTAGTTGCAGTATAGGTGCATATCAATTTGTTTTTCCTCAAGATGTCAAATATTTATTATCACAAACAGATGATGTTTTATACAAAGCAAAAGAAAACGGTAGAGCCTGTTATGTAACAAAACCTTATACTCCTAACGAATAATCAACAGTATATTCTATTGAATAAATTGATATAATCATTTTAATTATATTAGTAAATGGAGAAATAAATAAAAAACAAGTAATTAAAGTACTTATAATAGACTATTTAGAATAGGGTTATTCTAAATAAAAAATTTTACAAAAACTACAAAAAAGATTTAATTTAACACAACAACAATCAGAACAATATTTTCAAAAATTTAAAAACGAATAAATATAAAAACAGCAATACTGTTTTCAATTACATCAGTATTGCTGTTTTTTTTCATGTATTATTTATTATGCTTGCTGCAAAACTTTATCTTTCTGTCTTCTTTCTTCAATAGCCTTTTTCGCAATCATATCTTTTACTTTCATCAATCTTGTAGTACTTGCTCTGTCATTTTCTTCTAATTTCATAGAAATATATTTTATGGTTTCTTCATAATTTGGTATCATGACATTTTCAAGTGCATTTACTCTTCTTCTTGTTTTTTCAATTTCTTGTGCCAAAAGCTGTGCTGTTTTTTCACTTTCTGCCAGACGCAGCAATGGTTGCATAGCATCAGAGAATGACTCCATAGCACTATCTAATTCACCAGAAGTAAAAGCAAGACCATAAGGGTATATATCTGATTGATTATCCTCTGTTTTAAAATCAAACACAGGTACATTGACACTCATAATATTTTTTACAGAAACATCCACAGCAACAGACTGTTTTGGCATCATCAAAGCCTCTCCCAAAAATTCCTGACTGAGCACTGCTCTTGCGATAATAAAGTTTTTATAAGCACTATCTAATGCTTTTTCAGCTTCTTCTCTCAATCGTTTATTTTCTTTGACAATATCCAAAAACTGCTTCATCAGTTCGTCCAATTTGTCTTTTAACAATTTATGACCTCTTATAGCTGTTTTTAACTGCTTTTTTAATCGTGTCATTTCCATACGGGTTGGATTTACATTTAATTTTGCCACAGTTTATCACTCTCCCTCTGGCAAATATTTCTCCAAGTATTCATCACGAATACGTTTTAATTCACTCTTAGGAAGCATACGCAACAATTTCCAGCCTACTTCTAATGTCTGCTCTATTGTTCTATCTGTTTTAAATCCTTGTGAAACATATTCATTTTCAAATTCTGTAGCAAATTTTGCATAAATCAAATCGATTTCTGAAAGTGCAGACTCACCAAGTATCGCCATCAATTCTTTGGCATCTTTTCCTCTAGAATATGCTGCAAACAACTGGTTCATAGTATCTGCATGGTCTTCTCTTGTTTTACCTTTACCAATACCTTTATCTTTCAAACGGGAAAGTGATGGCATAACATCAACAGGAGGTTCTACACCTTTTTTATACAAATCTCTTGTCAGTATTATCTGACCTTCTGTAATATATCCTGTTAAGTCAGGTATAGGGTGTGTTTTATCTTCTTCTGGCATTGTTAGTATAGGTATCATTGTAATAGAGCCTTCTTTTCCTTTCATTCTTCCAGCTCTTTCATACATTGTTGCCAAGTCTGTATACAAATATCCAGGATAACCTCTACGACCAGGAACTTCTTTTTTCGCCGCAGAAATTTCACGCAATGCCTCTGCATAGTTTGTAATATCTGTAATAATAACCAATACGTGCATACCTTGTTCAAATGCTAAATATTCTGCTGCTGTCAATGCCATTTTTGGCGTAGAAATACGTTCAACAGCAGGGTCATTTGCCAAATTTACAAACACTACAGAACGGTCAATGGCACCTGTTGCTTTAAAGTCATTGATAAAGAATTCTGCGTCTTCAAATGTAATACCTACAGCCGCAAATACAACGGCGAATTTTGAGTCTGTACCTCTAACTTTTGCTTGTCTTGCTATCTGTACTGCTAAATTTGCATGAGGCAAACCAGCTGCAGAGAATATAGGCAATTTTTGACCTCTAACCAATGTATTCAAACCATCAATAGCAGATACACCTGTTTGTATAAATTCTGCTGGATACTCTCTAGCCGCAGGGTTAATAGGTGCACCATTTACATCAAGACGTTTTTCTGGAATAATTTCAGGGCCACCATCAATAGGTTTTCCCATACCACTAAATACACGTCCTAATATGTCAGGAGAAACACCAAAGTCAAGGCTTTTTCCCAAAAAGCGTACTTTACTTTCAGAAAGGTTAATACCTGTAGATGCCTCAAAAAGCTGCACCAGAGCATTATCTCCATTGACTTCCAACACTTTACATCTTCTGATTTCACCATTAGAAAGTTCTATTTCGCCAAGCTCATCATATTTTACATTTTCAACGCCAGTAACTACCATAAGAGGGCCTGCTACTTCTTGAATACTTTTATATTCTTTTATCATAATTCTTCAGCCCCTTTCTTAATTAAGTCGTCTACTTCTGTTTGTATATCTTTTTCTATTTCATCATATGCTTTATCAACATTTTCTTCTTCAACATATTTTGCACGGCCTATTCTTTCTATTACTGACATTTTTGAAATTTTTATAATAGAAACGCCCTGTGCAATAGCTTCTCCTGCAATTCTATAAAATTCCAATATCAATCTTAACATTCTATATTGTTTATGCAGTGAAGTATATGTGTCTACTTCATGGAAAGAGTTTTGATGCAAAAAGTCCTCACGAATAGAACGTGATGTTTCCAATATCAATCTATCACTATGAGAAAGTGAGTCTACACCAACCAATTGCACGATTTCTTGCAATTCTGCCTCTGTTTGCAAAAGTTTCATAGCTTCCTGTCTTTGTTTTGCAAAGTTTTCATCAACATTTCTTTCTGACCAATCATCTACTTTATCTTGATACAATGAATAACTTGTCAGCCAGTTAATTGCAGGGAAATGACGTTTATATGCTAATGAAGCGTCCAATCCCCAGAATACTTTTACAATTCTCAGTGTTGCCTGTGAAACAGGTTCAGATGTGTCACCACCAGGAGGGGATACCGCACCAATGGCTGTCAATGTTCCCATTCTGCCCTCATTTCCCAAACAGATTACTCTGCCGGCTCTTTCATAGAACTGTGCTAAACGGCTTCCCAAATAAGCTGGGTAACCTTCTTCACCAGGCATTTCTTCCAAACGTCCAGACATTTCACGCAATGCCTCTGCCCAACGTGATGTGGAGTCTGCCATAAGTGCTACACTATAGCCCATATCTCTAAAGAACTCTGCTATTGTAATACCTGTATAAATAGATGCTTCACGAGCCGCAACAGGCATATCTGATGTATTTGCAATCAGCACTGTTCTCTGCATCAATGACTCCCCAGTACGAGGGTCTTTCAATTCTGGAAACTCATTCAAAACGTCTGTCATTTCATTTCCACGTTCTCCACAACCAATATATACAACAATATCTGCATCTGCCCATTTTGCAAGCTGATGCTGTGTTACTGTTTTACCACTTCCGAATGGTCCTGGAATAGCTGCAACACCGCCCTTTGTAATAGGGAAAAATGTGTCAATAACTCTCTGTCCTGTTACAAGTAAAGAGTCTGGTGATTGTTTTTCTTTGTATGGTCTTTCTTTACGTACAGGCCATTTTTGCATCATTGTCAAAGGCACATCTTCACCTTTTTCATTTGTAATAATACAAACAGTTTCCTCTACTGTAAAATCTCCCATAAATATCTCTTTGATTTTACCTGAAACACCATAAGGTACCATGATTTTACAACTTACTACTGCTGTTTCTTGTACTGCACCAATAATATCGCCTGCAACAACTTCATCGCCAATATTTTTTACTGGCTCAAATTTCCATTTCTTTTCTCTATTTAAAGAGTCTACTTCTACACCTCTTTGTATATTTGTTCCAGATACTTCATACAATTTTTCTAATGGTCTTTGTATACCATCATAAATCGTTGAAATCAAACCAGGTCCAAGTTCAACGCTCATTGGCATACCCAGTGACACAACTTCTTCTCCTGGTCCAAGTCCTGATGTTTCTTCATATACCTGTATAGAAGCATTCTCTCCGTGCATTTCAATAATTTCGCCAATCAAATGTTTTTCAGAAACACGAACAACGTCAAACATATTGGCTTCTCTCATGCCCTCTGCTACAACAAGAGGACCTGACACTTTTATGACTGTGCCTGTTTTCATATTTATACTCACCCACATTCTATTTTTTTCATATACTGTCCCTTTATTCACTGAACAATATATCTGCACCTATGGCACGTTTTGCTGACTCTCTTACTTCATTCATACCTATTCCCATACTTCCTCCTATACCAGGAATGATTATTATGGCTGGTAATCTATTGTCTTTATATCGTGCAATATATTCCTGTACCAAAAGACTCGCTTGCTCTGTGATGTATATAATAGCATATTCTTTTTCTACCAAATTTCTTATATTTTTTTTAATATCATCTGCTTCATAAGCTGGAAAAATATCAATGCCAAGTGCAAGAAAGCCCATAATACTATCTTTGTCGCCTATGATACCTACTTTATACATACGCCTCTCGCACCCTTTCTTTAATAATTTCACTGCTAATTTGGTTGAGTTTACTTGTTAATATAATACGCACTGTTTTTATTTCTGACTCTTTTGCATACAAATACGCAATCAATGGCTCTAATGTTAAAGCAATATATTTTGCTGATTTTACATAATCCATAATAAAGTCATCACACATTTTTTCAAATTCTGTAAATCCTTTCTCTACACCAATTTCAAATATTTGGTCATATCTTGTACCTTTAAACTGGTCTACTGGATTATCTGTACCATATGCATTAAAAAATACAGATGATGAAATATCTCCACCCTCTACAAATACATTCATAAATGCACCAAAGTCTTTATTCATATGCCTCATTCTTAAAAAACTTTTCAGATTTGTCAAATCGCACACTCTTGCTGTATAGCCCATTACAAAAGTATTTTCAGACTCTTTTGCTGACTGTGCCATCTGGCGGAATGCACCTCTATCTAATGCAATATCTATCATTTGTCCACTTTGTGTTTTACTATAAAGCTCTAATGCTTCCTCTATAGCTTCCCCCATTATTTTAGGCAAATCTGTATAGTTTCTATCCAGTATGGACTGTTTTAATTTTTCTACGGGTTCTGTGCCACCCTTTACAATATATTGTGCTCCATCAATACCAGAAACTTCCTGTTTTAAAAGAACTTTCAAGTTTTGATAGTCATTTTTATATAGAAAAATATTTATAAATTTTTCCTCTGGCACCAACTCACGTATTACTGCATATGTTTTACTCAATTCAGCAGAAAGCACTTGCTCAAACTCTCTCGCATTGCCTTCTGGCACACTATCATAGCCATATTCTGTTAATGTTCTCAAACAGCTCTCTATCTCTCTCTCATCTGCCATTTGATTTAACGTCTGTTTGCTCAGAAGGTTTTTTTCCAGCACACGTATTCGTGCTACAGCATAAGGATATATTTTTTCTTCTGCCATTTTACACCCTCCTTACGCAAATAATATTTCTGCTGCAATTTGTTCAATATTCTCTTTTTCTACTGTCAATATTGCTTCAAAAGAATAGTTATATTCAATTTCGCCTTTTTTTACAATAAAACCACCTTCTAAAGGTCTTGTTTCATCAGCTACTACAATATTCTTTTCTGCCATTTTTGACATCAATGCCTCATTTTGTTTATCTTTTTGAGAAAGTATAATTTCCTCTCCCTTTTCTGCTGTTTCTATCATAGCACCAATCATTGCAACATATTCTTGCTCTGAAAGCTCTGAAAGTTTTTGTTTTACTCTATCTAATGCCATTTTTACACATTGCTGTTTTGTGGCAAGCACCATTTTCTTTGCTTCCATTTCTGCACCAGAAATTTCTTTTCCTCTTGCCTTTTCTGCTTCGGCATCAGAAAGAACATCTTCATTTTCCATTATTTTAGCAGACTGTTCTTGTGCTTTACTGATTACAGCATCTGCCTCTTTTTTTGATTTTTCTAATATTTTCGCTTTTTCTGCTACAGCATCTGCTACAATTTTATCTATTATCTTTTTTTCACTACTCATAGGAGTGCTTCCTCCTTCTACAATTTTTATTTTCTCTCATTAGCCTATTGTAATACCATTGTATGCCAAGAAAGATACCAGCAAGCCCAAAAGTGCATATGTTTCAACGATAGCTGCAAATGTAATTGCTTTACCAAGTTCTTCTGGTTTTTTTGCTACAATGCCTACACCTGCTGCTGCTGCTTTTCCTTGATAAATACCAGAAACATATCCAACCAAACCAATAGGTAAACCTGCTGCTAAAAGTTGGAAGCCTTGTGCTGCTGTTGGTACTGCTGCTCCACCTATAATACCTGCTTTTGAAAGTATCAAGAATGCAATAATAAATCCATACAAACCTTGTGTACCTGGAAGCAACTGTAATACTAACAACTGTCCAAATTTACCTGGGTCTTCTGTTACAACACCTGCTGCTGCCTGACCTGCGATTGATGTTCCTTTTGCTGAACCCATACCTGCAAATAATGCTGCAATAGCTGCACCTGCGATTGCTAAAAATTGTCCATCAGAAATAGCACTTAAAAATTCCATAACTTACATCTCCTTTTTTGTTTTTTTGTATCATTAAAATTATTTTAATTTTGTTCTGTACGAATTGCAGTATATTTTGTTTTTCTTTTAAATGGTGTAAACGGAATACCGCCACCTTCAAAGAATTTTCCAAAAAATTCAACATACTGCAATCTACTTGTATGCACATACGCACCCAAAGCATTGATTAACAAGTTTGCTGTATGACCTATTACACCTATAAATATTGCTGGTATAGGCCCCGCTATATCTCCCAACAAATTGATAACCTGACCAATAACTCCTGTTGATAAACAAAGTGCCATCAAACGAGAATAAGAAAGTATATCTGCAAAATAGCTTGTAATGCCATATAAACTAGCTACGCCTTTATATCCTTTCATGACAATGCCTTTGAAGCTTCTTCCCTGTGTTAATACCAATCCTACTGCACCTATTATTGCAAGGTATTTTCCTATTTCTCCAAATATACCTATAGGTCCAGCCACAACAGGTATTACAAGAAGACAAATTCCAGTAATAAATAAATACCAAAGTCCTACATCAAAAAGAGCATCTAATGCCTTGCCATCTCTTATTAACATATATCCTTTTATACCAAGACCCACATAAATATGCACAATACCAAATGCTAATGACATTCCCATAAGTATCATAACATCATCTAAAGGACTTATCAGAGCTGGAATTTTAATTAAATCTCCAAACACACCACCAAATATTAATCCCCAAACTACAGTAGAAATGCCACACCAACCAAGCAATTTAAATAAATTGCCCTCGCCTTTTCCCATCTTCCCTTTTTTTACAATGAGGAAACATACAAGTGCAATAATAATACCATAGCCTGCGTCACTGAGCATCATACCAAAAAATATAATATAGAATATAGACATAATACTATTGGGGTCAATATCTTTTGTACTTGGACAGCTATACATATTTGTAACACTTTCAAATGGTGTTACAATACTATTATTTTCCAACAATATTGGGTATCCTTCTTCTGCATTTCCTTTTTCTGTTTCTACACAACAATGAAATTTACCCTCTAATTCTTGTTTTAAGCCTTGTGCTTTTTCATATGGAAGCCAGCCACTTAAACAAAATGTGTTTTGTGTTGTTACTAGTTTTTCGTGTACCTTTCTTTCTTCTCTTTGTATTGTGTAATAGTCGTAAAGATTTTCCAATTCTGGTATGGTATTTGCATAACGCTTAATGCTTTCTGCAAGCTGTGCCTGTTCTTTTTTACGCTGTTCAATTTGATTTTCAAGTTCTTTAATACCTTGTTGTGGTGTTCCTTCCACTTTTGGCAGCGTTGCTGGCACAAATCCAAATTCTTTGAGTAATTCCATTGTTTTCTCATAAGCTTCCTTATGTGCAACAACATAACAATAGTCAAACTGCTTATCGGATTTTACTACATTCACAATGCTTTCTAGTGCTACCTCTTCCAATTTTGGTAGAACTTGCACTAATTTCATTGTTGTTGGAAATGTTCCTAATATCATTTTGCTATACTTTGTTTCCATTTGATGCAGAGGAACATCTAATGAAGCCCATGGTAAAAGTATTTCTTTTTTCATCATTGCTACATTTTCTTCATTTTTAGCAGCTTCCAAATCTCTATGAAGCATATTGATTTTTACTGCTGTTTCAAATATTTTGTCCTCTTCTATTTCACTTTGTATTGCATGATATTCTGTTTTTGGTGCAAACATTGGCTTTTTTATTGTGACATACTTTTTAATGCTTTCTAAGCACTGTGTCAAAAGTGATATTTTTTGGTCAAGCTGTATCACCTCAGACTCTGCACTATCTCTTTGCAATGTTTCACCATATTCTTCTTCCAACAGGTAAGAACTATCATCAATCTGCACCAAACCATTTTCTATCAGCAAACGCAATATAGCACGCTTGTCTGCATTTAGACCAATAATGGAAAGCTTACTCATTTCTACGATTGCCATATCTTACCCCACTACCTTTCTAATCACTGCATCTGCGGCTTGTTCTAGCCTCGTTTGTGCAGTTTGTTTAATTTCTTCGCAATGCTGCGTTGCTTCTGCCAAAATTTTCTCTTTTTTTGGCTGGCTGTCTGTAATGGCTTTTTCAATTTTTTGCTGACTTGCTTGTTTTGCCATTTTTTTGGCTTCCGCAATCATATTACTACTTTTTTCTATTGCTTCTGCCTTCATTGTTTCCTTTTCTACAGAGGCCTGTTTTAATATTTCTTCTGCTTGCTTTTCTGCTTGTAGAATTTCTTTCATAACTTCAAATGCCATACGTTTTCCCCCCTTAATTTTCATTTTTTTATATAATAAACTAAACAATAAAAATGTTCAGATATTTTTATTACCATAAAATACCTGATAGAAATTTAGTATATTTTAATAACAATTCTTAACATTTTACATATAATATAATAAAATACCACTAAACATTTGTCAATATCTACTTGTTTCTAATATAGAGCATTCCATATACCCCCTTTTTATTTTTTTTATTGTGAAATATTCGTCAAATTATGTTTTATTTTACTCTTGAACTACTTTATCTTTTGTAAAATGATATTGCTTTTTTCTATTTTCTTTATTGAAAACTACTATTTTTTTATAAAAAAGTTTATGCAATATATATGCAATATCAAAAAAGTTATTCTTAAATTTTTGTATAAAAATAATCACTTTTTTATATTCTATACTTTTGTATAGTATAGTATAATCACAAATGTAATAAATTATATCTTTTTTCTGTATTCACTTTATATATACTATAAATTACTTTCATTATAGTAATTATAAAAAAGCAGATAACAAAAAATTATCTGCCAAATCTCACAATATCATAGTATTATTTTCTTTCTATTTCTGTAAGCACATTTACAAAGTCCCTTTTTAACCATTTTGGCAAATCCCATTGTTGTACTTGTTTCAATGTTAACCAAAAATAACTATCATGTTCTGCACTTAATACTACTTCTCCATACTCATAATCACAAACATATGTAAATATACAAAGATGTATATGCGGTTTTATAATATCAAACAACTTAAACGGTTTTTTAATTTTTACTGATAAGCTTGTTTCTTCTTTTATTTCTCTTAAAAGTCCCTCCTCAGAACGTTCAAAATAATGTATGCCTCCTCCAGGCAAATCCCATTTTTCTTTTCTATCTACATAACTACGTTTTACTTCTTCTTCAGAACGACGAAGAACAAGCACTTTATTTTCTCTTACAATAATTGCTTTTACTGCTACTACAAAATCCCTTTTCATAACCTCCTCCTTTTTATAATATCACTTTACTTTGCACTTTCTAAAAGTTTTATCAATTCCTGTTGTTCAAAATGATACTCTTTTGCACAAAAATGACAATGCAATGTTGCCTGTTTATCTTCTGTAATAATTTTTTCTAATTCTTGTTTACCTATACTAATCAACACTCTTTCAACTCTTTCTTTTGTACAATTACAATAAAAACTAGGCTGTATACTATCTGTTATTTTAGGTTCTAATCCTTCTAACAATATTTGCAATATTTCCTCTGGTGTTTTTCCCATATCATACAAATCTGTGATATATGGCATTTTTGATATATTTTTTTCTAATTGTGCAATTACTTCTTCTTCTGTATCTGGCATAAGCTGCACAATAAATCCTCCTGCCTGTTTTACAGAAGTATCTTTATCTATCAACACACCTAATCCCACTGCAGAAGGTGTTTGTTCTGACTGTGCAAAATAATATGTCAAATCTTCTGCAATTTCTCCTATCACAAGTTCTATTTCTCCAGAATAAGGCTCTTTCATGCCTATATCTTTTATCACTCTCAATACGCCATTACCAATAGCACCACTTACATTTAATTTTCCTTTATATTTATCTGCAATTTCTACATTTGGTTGAAAAACATATCCTTTTGCTCTTGCTTTACTATCCGCTGTCACTACAATGCCCTGTAATGCTCCATCGCCTTTTATTTGCAATGTAATAACATCTTTTTCTCCTTTTAATGTAGAACCCATTATTGCCCCTGCTGTCAACAATCTTCCTAATGCTGCTGTTGCAACAGGCGATGTATTATGCAATACTCTTGCTTGTTGTATCATATCTTTTGTATAGGCAACAAATGCTCTTACTGCACCATCTGCACCTATAGCTCTAATTAATTTATCTTCCATTATTTCATTCCTCCTATAATACATCACATTGCTCTTTTTTTTGTACTTCTTTTGCTACAAAATATACTCTTTGACTATCTGGCTTAGGTGGCTCAAATGTAAACGCATCGTATACTGCACACAGTTTTAAACCACTTTGTTCCAAAAGTTTTTTTACAGTAGCAATATCATATGCTTTTTCATAATGATATTCTTGTTTTCTTTCATAACTTCCATTTTTTTGTTTTATAAAAAAATTCATATAAAATTCATTTATTTTTTCTTGTTCATCATAATAGTTTTCCCATATGTATGCCGAATTTTGTTTTGTTTCTCCAAAAGAATTTTGTGCTAATATTTCTTTGAATTTATATTCTGTATTCATATCAAATATAAACAGCCCTTTAGGGTGCAGATAATTATTCACTAAACGAAATACTTTTAAAAGTTCCTGCTCCTCTAATATATAATTTAAACTGTCATACAGACTAATAATACAATTTACTGTGCCATATAATTCAAATTCTCTCATATCCTGCAAAATATACAATATGTCTAAATTTTCTATTTCTGCCTTTTTTTTTGCTTCTGACAACATATCCTCTGACACATCAATGCCTATCACATCATATCCCTGTTTTGCTAATATTTGTGTGATATTTCCTGTGCCACAGCCTAAATCTGCTATCAATTTTGGCTGGCAATTTTCTTTTTGCCAAATTTGATGCAAATAATTCACCCACATAGTATAGTCTGTTTCTTCCATAAATGTATCATATACTGACGCAAATCCTTCATATGCCTCCATATTTCTACTCCTTTATACATTGCCTTTTTAAATTTCATATGATATATATTATCACTTTATATAATTGAATTGCAATATATATTATTTTTAGAGCAGTATAGAAACAAATATTTTTAATAACGAGGGGAATTTTTCACAAATGAAAGTGCTTCCCCTCATACTTCTCACAGCACAACATCAATTTTTACATTGTTGTTTTTGGTCTTTTTGTTTTTCTCTTTTTCTCTTTCCCATAATCCCCCCTATTTTTCCACTTTCTTTACTACTTAATCCTTTCCAACCTACTTTTTTGACTTTTTCTAAAAGTCCTAACTCCCCTGCAATTTCATATTTCATTTCTATAGCCTGTTTTTGTTCTTCTGTTATTTTTTTATTATTCATATTTTCACTCCTTAAACTACTTTATATTCATTATTGTTTTCTTGTTTTTATTTTCTATACTGTAAATTTATTTTTTTGTCAAAAACATTTGACATAACATTCTTTTCATGCTAAAATGTTTAATAATTCCACATGAGGTAGAGGTGCATATTTCAATAGTACACAGACAAATGCTATAAGGAGCAAAAGAAGTTTGTGAAAAGGGAAATTTGCCGAAGAAAGAGCTAGCCTTATATTTCTCTTTCTGGTTGTGCAGTTAATAGCTGTACGACTGTCATCTTTTTAAAGATGGAGCGCTACAAATTATCAGTTTTACAAATGTATTGCTGATTTTTTCCGGCGTAAGTCGGCTTTTTTTTTACAAAAATACGTATTATTAATAATCAGGAGTGAATAACAATATGAAAAAAGTAAATTTAGCAGTAGTTGGTGCAACAGGCATGGTTGGCAGAACGTTTTTAAAAGTATTAGAAGAAAGACAACTTCCTATAGATAATTTTTATGTTATGGCTTCTAGTCGTTCCGCTGGTTCTACACTAACATTTAATGGAAAAGACTATATTGTAGAAGAATTAAATGAACATTCTTTTGATAAACCTATTGACATTGCTCTTTTTTCTGCTGGAGGCAGTATAAGTGCAAAATATGCTCCTATTGCAGCAGAACATGGTTGTATTGTAATAGACAACAGTTCTCAGTGGAGAATGGATCCTAATGTACCTTTGATTGTTCCAGAAGTAAATCCAGAAGACATTAGTTGGCACAAAAATATTATTGCTAATCCAAACTGCTCCACTATTCAAGCAATGGTAGCATTAAAACCTTTGGACGATAAATTTAAAATCAAACGTGTGGTATATTCTACATATCAAGCAGTATCTGGTGCAGGTGTTGCTGGCTGGAAAGACTTGGAAAATGGTTTAAAGGGAGAAGCTCCTCAAAAATTCCCTCACCCTATTGCAAACAACTGTTTACCTCATATTGATGTTTTCTTAGAAAATGGATATACCAAAGAAGAAGAAAAAATGATTAACGAAACCAGAAAAATATTACATCACCCTGACTTAAAAGTAACAGCAACTACAGTGCGTGTTCCTGTTTTTGATAGCCACAGTGAGTCTATTAACATTGAATTTGAAAATGCTTTTGATATGAAAGAAGTATTTGAAACATTAAAAAATGCACCTGGTATTATATTAGAAGATGACCCACAAAACAATGTATATCCTCTTGCTATCAATGCTGCTGGTCACGATGAAGTTTATATTGGAAGAATTCGTCGTGATGAAAGCGTTGATAATGGTATTAATATTTGGGTTGTTGCAGACAACATTAGAAAAGGTGCTGCAACAAATGCAGTTCAAATTGCTCAAGTAATTATTGAAAATATGCAATAAACTTTTTTAATTATTTTTGGAGGTGTTTTTATGTCTTTATTTACAGGTTCTGGTGTTGCCATTATAACACCTATGCAACAAGATGGTAGTGTAAACTTTCCCGTATTAAAAGAATTACTCGAATTTCAAATTGAAAATGGTACAGATGCTATTATCATTTGTGGTACTACTGGTGAAGCATCTACTATGACAGATGAAGAACAAATCGAAACTGTTCGCTTTACTGTTGAAACAGTAAATAAACGTATTCCTGTTATTGCAGGTGCAGGCAGTAACGACACCGCTCACGCTATTGAATTAGCAAAAGGCTGTGAAGCTGCTGGTGCAGATGGACTTCTTCTTGTAACACCATATTACAACAAAACAACTCAAAAAGGCTTAATTCAACATTATACAGCTATTGCAAACAGTGTAAATGTACCTATTATTCTTTACAATGTACCTAGTCGTACTGGTTTAAACATTGCACCACAAACTTGCTATGAACTTTCTAAAGTAAAAAATATTGTAGGTATCAAAGAAGCAAGTAGTAATTTTGGAAATATTACACAAATTGCGGCACTTTGTGGTACAGATTTTGATTTATATTCTGGAAATGATGACCAAAACATTCCTATTATGTCATTAGGCGGAAAAGGCATTATTTCTGTACTTGCTAACGTTGCTCCAAAAGATGCTCACGATATGGCAGCAAAATTCCTTGCTGGTGACACAAAAGGTGCAGCTGAATTACAATTAAAATCTATAGAACTCATTAATGCTTTATTCTGTGAAGTAAATCCTATACCAGTTAAAAAAGCACTCAATTTAATGGGCTTCAATGTAGGTTCTTGTAAAGCTCCTCTTTGCGAAATGGAAGAGGCAAATGTAGAAAGATTAAAAAATGCTATGAAAAATTATGGTTTAATTCAATAATTTTTAGCAGTAACAGTTTAAAGGTGCAGTTTTTACTGCACCTTTTTACAAAAAGAAAGGAGTTTCATATATTATGGTAAACATTATTATGCACGGTTGTGGCGGTCATATGGGGCAAGTAGTTGCTTCTGTAGTAGAAAAAGACCCCTCTTGTCAAATAGTTGCTGGTATAGACCCTAGACAAGTGCAATCAAATTTCAAAACATTTCAAAATATTTTTGACTGTGATGTTGCAGCAGATGTTATAATTGACTTTTCTACTGCTTCCGCTATTCCATCACTTTTAGAATTTGCTAAACAAAAACAAATACCTGCTGTAATATGTACAACAGGCATTTCTGAAGAAGTGTTAAAACAAATTGACCAAACAAGCAAATCTGTTGCGATATTAAAATCAGCTAATATGTCTGTTGGTGTCAATCTTTTAATCAACATTGTAGAAAAAGTTGCTCAAACATTATCAGAAGCTGGTTTTGACATTGAAATATTAGAAAAACACCACAATCAAAAAATTGATGCTCCAAGTGGTACAGCACTTGCTATTGCTGATGCTATCAAATCATCTCTTTCAGAACAACATCACTATATTTTTGACCGTTCTCAAAAAAGAGAAAAAAGAGAAAAAACAGAAATCGGTATTCATGCTGTAAGAGGTGGCACGATTGTAGGAGAACATGACATTATATTTGCTGGACGTGACGAAGTAATAGAATTCAACCACAAAGCAATGTCAAAAGATATTTTTGCAGTAGGTGCAGTAAAAGCAGCAAAATTTTTAGCTGGTCAAAAAGCTGGTTTATACACTATGAAAAATGTTATGGACGAGTAATAAAAAAACAGTAGGTTTTACCTACTGTCTTTTTTATTCTAACAAATTTTGTTTTCTTCTTTCTATAATACTAATTACTATTTTAACAATAGCCAAAAACGGTATACACCACTTATTTAGCAAATCAGTTAAGCTCATACTTCCCCTAAATGTTGCAGGATTGATTGCAATTTTACCATATTTATCTATTTCACACTCAAATTCTTCAAATCTATTTCTTATCAAAATTATTCTGTCATCTACATTCTCAAAGACATTACAATGATAGCGTAATGTAAAATATCCTCTTTCGAAATGATATAATTTTGTCGTATTATTTTTCATTTTTGCCAAAAGCATTACAGAGCCCTTTGTTATCTGTTTATCTTTTATTTCAACAATATTTTCATCTATATTTTTTTGTACATCTGAAGCAATTTTTGAATAGGGAATAGTATAATAATTCTTTGTAGTATAATATTCTAGCACACCATTTATCAAAGCAACAACAAATATTGTAATAAAAAAAGCATATATTTTTTCTTTGGCTATTGTCATATTATAATGTTCCCCCTTTAGTATGTCACTTGTCTACTGAATTCGTTATACTAATACTATATACTATTTTTTTTCAAAATGCAAGTTGTTTTTCCATTTTTTTCATAGTATTTTAAAATATACTATTTACTTCTAGTATACATTATGATATGATATTACTAACATAAAAATATACTCTTTCATAATTTTTGATTTTATAAAAAGTATTTTACAATAACTAAGAGGTGATAACAATATGTCAAATAAAAGCAAAAGTAAATATAATTTATCTGCTACAGAAATAGAAATTATGGAATATATCTGGAGTACAGATAAAAAACTAATTGCGGCAGAAATATTAAACTATTTTAACGAAAACAAATCAAAAAATTGGAAAAAGCAAACATTAAACACTTTTTTAGTAAAACTAATTGAAAAAGGTACATTACAATATGATGTATCCAAAAACAAAAAATATTACTATCCAACTCCTCAATCCCAAACAAAAACCGAACACATTAAACACTGGACACAAAATTTTATACAAAATACATTTGATGGTTCTTTATATCATTTTTTATATGCTTTTACAGGAGGCAGTACTTTAAGTAAAAATCATGCTGATGAATTAAAAAAATATTTAGAAGAAGAAAACAATATCTCATAATATTGTATACAAAAAACCCAACCTATTTTTAGTAGGTTGAGTTTTTTATTGCCAGACATATCCTTCTACTCCTTTTTTTAAAAGCAATTCCATAATTTCTTTTTGACTTTTCCATTCTATTTTTCCATTTACCATACAACAATAAAAAAAGTATTTATCAAAGTGCATTGCTGCAACCAGCTCTCCTAATTTTATATCTTTTTTTGTATAAATTTGCTGTACTTGTTTTATTGTAGCACTATCTGAAAGCAATGCCTGATAAGTTTGATATGTAATTTGTAAATATTCTCTTTGATTACTATAAACAATATAACAACCTATTAGCAATATAGAAATATTAAAAGGATACAATATCACTTGCAACGTGCCTATTATCATTAAAAAATATCCAAATCCTTTACTTATTTTTACCATAACACTTGCAGTTTTTAATATACCATACTTTCTACCCGCAATATGCAGCATGGCATTTCCTCCATCTAATGGCAAAAAAGGCATAATATTAAATATTGCCAAAATAACATTAAATACTGCCAATATTGTACTATGACATAACAAGCACACTATTGCCATAATAATACTTACTAAAGGCCCTGAAAAAAATACAATTTGTCTTTTCATAAAAGAAAGTTTTTCCAATCCCTTTATAATTGCCCTTTCTCCTATTGGTGTAAACCAAATTTGTTTTATTTTTGCTCCAAAACAATATGCTGTGATACAATGCCCCATTTCATGAAGTGTTACAAAAAAAAGCATAGCTAAAAACAGCATAATATTGCCCTGAAATAAATAAAACAACAACAACGGTAAAATCAAAATATGTATTTTAATTTTAAACTTTTTTTTCACGGTAAATTCACACCTCTCGCCAAATATTCTGCTTTGACATCTTCTGTATATTTTAAATTCACAAACTGCATAGGGTTAATAAGCATATCCCCTCTCCAAACACTATAATGAATATGAGGACCTGTAGACAAACCTGTATTTCCTGTCATTGCCACGATTTGGCCTTGTTTTATATTTTCTCCCTTTTTTACTAAAACATCATTTAAATGAGCATACATTACAGTATAGCCGTCTTCTGTTTGATATTTTAACACTTTTCCTAATGTTTCTGAATTTCTTACTTCTGTTACAACACCACTTTTTACTGCAACTGCTTGTGTATTTTCTGCTACAGCAATATCTAATCCATTGTGATATTCCATTTTTTGCAGTATAGGATTTTCTCTTTCTCCACAAGAAGAAGTAATAATGCCATTTACAGGTTCTATCCATTGCTCTGTTTGATATTGCTTTGTAATATCATTTTTTGTTACCAATTCTCTAGGGTATTTTTCCACTATTTTCGCTCAAATCTGGCTGAAATGTATTGGTATTACTTTTTTGTGTTGTTTGTTGTTGTGTTTGAGCATTATTTTGTGTCTGTTGTTGTATTTGCGTATTATCCTGTATCTGCATATTGTCCTGTATCTGTGTATTATCTTGTATCTGTGTTGTTTTTTGTTCAAATACAGTCATTGCTTTTTGTTTCCACTCTTGTATTGTTCCTAAAGGCATTTCATAGGCAATAGCTTCTTTTAAACTTTCTGTAATGGTTTTTGCTGTATTTGTATCAAAAAAAGAAAGCACAACCGCTGCTGCTACAAGCATCATAGTAACATAAATACGAAATAAAAAAAATTGTTTGTTTGCTGTTGGAGGATTTTTTTTTCTATTGATTGCCCTTCCCTGTTTTGCTTTTTGTATCAGTTCTCTCCTCATACGAATTTTTTCTTCTTCCATAGTTCGTCCTCCTTTCTTACAATAATATATGCTCAAAATAAATATATAGAACAAAAAAAGTGCCGAATAAATCGACACTTTATATTTATATTTATTTGTAATAAGTGAGAGTTTAAAATAAAATGATTAACACATTTCGTATTATAACAAATAAGAATTTTCAAATTGTTCTATCAAAAGCATATGTTCATACACTTGTGCTATTATTTCACTTTCTTTTTCTGCTATACTTTGTTCTGCTTTTAGCACATCTAATTCTGTATTTTGTTGTAACTCATATTTTTTTTGTGCAATGGTCAACTGTTGTTTTAATGTTTCCAATTCTAATAAATTATTTTGATAGCTTGTTTCTAATTTTACAATACTATCATAGCAATTTTCTATTTTTGTTTTCAAATTTGCTTTTTCATCAGATAGTGATAGTTCTGCTTTTGCCACACTATTATCTGCTTCTTCGTCTGCTGTTACAGTTTCTGGCACACTACTATGTGTAAATTTTGCCTCTGCTGTTACAGTTTCTAAACTAATTTGTTTTTGTTTAATATTAGGGTCTGTATTGATTTTACTTTTGATATAAGTTTCTAAAGATAACTCCATTTCTAAAGGCTCATATACTGGCTCTAATGTAATTTGATAATTTTTATCAATATCTACATCTATCAATTTCGCTAATGATTGATAGGCAGTTTGTACATTCATTTGCTGTTGTTGCACATTTTCTAGTGCTTTTTGATAATTTAACAATTGATTTTGCAATTCCTGTTCTGAAATCAATCCTAATTTTGATTTTGTTTTTGTAATAAGCAACTCTTTTTCTGTATTTTTAATACTTTTTTCTAATAATATAATTTCTCTTTCTTTATTTATAATATCAATATAAACTTGTTTTAATGAAAATTTTACATTTTCTTCTGTGACTTCTCTATTAAGTTTAGAAGAAGCATATTCTGCATTTTGTCTGATATACTGCAAAAGTTGCTGAAATGTATGGCCATTTGCAATATCATTTTGTTCATCTTCTAATTTTTGCTCACTGATATTCAAATCCATATTACTATTTTTTAATGTTGTACTACGTGTCAATGCTTTTTGTGTTGCCTCCTCTAATGTTAATACTACAGCATTTTGTTTTTCAGGTATTTCCAACACAGTTACAAAATCTAATGTATTTATTTGCTGTGCAAAAGCAGTTAGTGTATTTATTGTTAAAGCAAAAATCAATGTCATAGCAATATACTTTTTATGTATCATATTTTTTCATTCCTTTCCTTTTTCACATTTCTTTTTTTGCAAAGGAAAAGCATTATAAAATATAGTACCTTTTCCTAATTCACTTTTTACTGAAATTTTACCATCATTTCTTTCTGCTATCCATTTCGCTATAGAAAGTCCTAGACCTGTTCCAGGTATTTCTTTATTTCTGGATTTATCTGCTCTATAAAAACGGTCAAATATTCTTGTTACGTCTTCTTCTGCCATACCTACGCCATTATCCTCTACGTCTATACAGCCATAATCACCTTTTTTATAAATATGAAATATAATGGTATTATTTTGTTTTGTATATTTTAAAGCATTTTCACAATGTATCCACAACAGTTGCTTTATCATACTACTATCTGCATAAATTTCGACTATTTCTTTTTCTTCTATTACAACATTTCTTTTTTCTTCTGTTGTAATAGCAATCTCTTTTACAATCTCTTTTGCCAATTCATTTAAACTAAATGCTTCTTTTTGCACTGTAATTTTATTTTGTTCACTTTTTGCTAAAAAAAGTAATTTTTTAATAAGCTGACTCATATGTTCTGTTTCTGCTAATATAGATTGTATAGACTCCTCCAATACTGTAGGGTCACTTTTTCCCCAACGGTTAATTAAATTGGCATAGCCTTGTATTACTGAAATAGGTGTTCTTAATTCATGAGAAGCATCTGATATAAACTGATTTTGTTTTTGAAAAGAATTTTCCAGTCGTGAAATCATAGAATTAAATGTTTCTGCCAACTCTTTCATTTCATCTTCTGGCCCACTGGTATCTATTCTTTGGCTTAAATCTTCTATACTAATAAGCTCTGCTGTTTTTTGTATTTCCTCTACTGGTTTTAACATTCTTCTACTAATATATCTTCCTATCAAAAAAGATAAAAATATACCTAATATATCTATCAAAAGCAATCTTAATTCAAATGTATGAAAATAATAATTATCATTAGAAAGCATTTTAAATGCTTGCACTAAATAGTTATTTTCTCCAAATTTGATTTCTTTTTCTACTAATACAAATTCTTTACCATCTCTATCTGTAATAAAATACTCTTTACCTCCTACATGAAATCCTTTTGTAATACTTACTTTAAATCCTTTTTGTTCCCATTCCTTTGGCCGAGAATACTGTGGTTTTTCCCATTCTCCCATTTGTTGTGACGGTATTTGTCTTATAAAAAGAGGGGCTTCTCCTACAGAATTTTTATATACTTTATGATTTTTTATATCAATAACATTCACTTCTACATATTTATTTTTTAATATACTATCTAGTGACTGTTGCGATAAAGCACCATTTTTTTCAACATAATCATTTATATTTTGCACTATTTTTACAATTTCTTCTCTTGCATTGTTTTGTTCAATAACATTAACATTTAATAATACAAAAAAACTAATAATTAACAATGACAACGAAAATATTCCTCCATACATCATTGTTATTTTATGTGTTATAGTTAAACTAGAAAAAAAAGCTTTACTCCTCTTTGACATAGTATCCTACTCCTCGTATGGTGTGTATAAACTTTTCTCCAAATGCTTCATCTATTTTAGAACGCAAATAACGAATATACACATCAACAACATTCGTTTCTCCTATATAGCTATATCCCCACACTTGATTTAATATTTGTTCTCTTGTTAATACAATGTTTTTGTTTTGCACCAAATACAACAGTAAATCAAATTCTTTTTTTGTCAATTCTACTTCTACATCTTGTATTGTAACCATACGTTTCTCTACATTAATACAGAGGTGATTGACTACTAATATTTTATTTGACATATCATTTTGATTGTGATTACAATGTTTAAATGCCACTCTCATTCTTGCCAGTAGTTCCTCTATAGCAAAAGGTTTTGTCAAATAATCATCTGCTCCACTATCCAATCCTGCCACTTTATCCATTACTTCATCTTTTGCCGTAAGCATAATAATAGGAACAGAAGATGTTTTTCTTATTCTTCTGCAAATTTCAATGCCACTCAATCCTGGAAGCATTAAATCCAGCAATATCATATCATATTCGCCATTTGTAAATATCTCCAATCCTTCTCTGCCATCATGCACTACTGTAATATCGTAGCCTTCATATTTTAATTCTAATTCTACAAATCTTGCTAGTTTTACCTCATCTTCTATTAACAATATACGTTTCCCTTCCATATACTAATACACCCCTTTATTATTATTCAAATCTTAGTGCCTCTATTGGGTCTAATTTTGCAGCTTTATTTGCTGGTGTAACACCAAATATAATACCTATTGCCATAGAAATACCTACAGCCATAACAACTGCACTTACAGACAACACTGGTGTAATACCTGCAAAATGTCCTATTACAAATGCAAATGCAACACCTAGCACCAATCCTGCTATACCACCCATACCAGTCAATATTACAGCCTCTGTAATAAACTGTATTTTAATATCTTTATTTTTTGCTCCTATTGATTTTCGAATACCAATTTCTTTTGTTCTTTCTGTTACAGTTACCATCATAATATTCATAACACCTATTCCTCCTACCAAAAGAGAAATTCCTGCCACAAAACTAATAAACAATGTAACATATGACAATATAGAATTGATAGACTCCACCATTTCAGAAGCATCTTGTATATAATATTTATCTTCATTATTGTGGAATTGTTCCAATGCTGTCATAATTTTTTGTTTCATCATTTCTGTTTGTTCTAAATCTTCTATTAAAACGGAAAAACCATTTAGATTTTTATTGTTGTACAATCTCATTGCTGTAGAAATAGGTAATATTACTGTTTCTGGAAACTCATCACTATATGCGTTCTCTGTAGAGGCATTTGTATTTTCCATAATGCCTATTACAGTATATTTTCCTGTACCTTTCCAAGTTTTTAATTTAATTTTTTCTCCTAAGACACTCTCATCACAATGTCCAAACACTTTTAATGCTGTAGTATCATTTATTACTGCAACATTTGTTCTCATATCTACGTCATTTTTTGAAATATATCTTCCATACAGCATTGTAGGATTATCAATATACAAAGCGTCCGCTGTAACACCTGTTACAGAAGCGGATTTTGTTTCCTGAGGGTCTAGCAATTTAATATAGGTATTTCTTCCGCTATATGTTGTATTGACATAACTAACGCCCTCTACTTCTTTCAGCATATCATAATCGTCCATAGTAAGCAAATCTCTTGTTTCAATATCATTAGAACCGCTTAAACTAATTGTTAAACTACCTGTACCGAAAGACTCAAATTCTTTTTCTATTGCTGCCTGACTTCCATTTCCTATAGAAACAATAGCAATTACTGAGCTGATACCTATAATAATGCCCAGCATTGTCAAAAGCGTTCTCATTTTATTCGAAAAAACATTTCGGAAAGCTGATTTTGCACATTCTCCAAAATTCACATTTTTACACCTCCTGCTAATGTTCTATTTTCTACTAATTCATCTTTTATAATACAACCATCTTTAAAAAGTGCTATTCTTTTTGTATACTGTGCTACATCTGGTTCATGTGTTACCATAACAATAGTTGTACCATCATCATTTAACCCCTGAAATATTTCCATAATTTCTACAGTAGAACGGCTATCTAAATTTCCTGTAGGCTCATCTGCCATTAGTATCGTTGGCTCATTTACTAATGCTCTTGCTATAGCAACTCTTTGTCTTTGTCCTCCTGATAATTCATTTGGTTTATGTTTGACACGTTTTTCAAGTCCTACCTTTTCTAATGCTATCATTGCTTTTTCATATCTTACTTTTTTAGATACTCCTGCATATACCATAGGCAGCTCTACATTTTCCAAAGAAGAAAGTTTTGGAAGCAAATTAAATGACTGAAATACAAACCCTATTTTTTTATTTCTAATTTCTGCTAATTTTTCATCTTTAAATTTCGCTACATCTTCTCCATCTAAATAATAACTACCACTTGTAGGACTATCCAAGCACCCTAATATATTTAACATAGTAGATTTACCAGAACCGCTAGTTCCCATAATAGAAAGAAATTCTCCTTCCTTTACACTCAAATTAATGTCATTTAATGCAGTAACTGACAATTCATTTTGATTATATTTTTTTACTAAATGTTCTAATTTCAATATCTCCATAGTTTTGTCCTCCTTATTTTGGAGTAGTGCCGCCACGATTACCACTGCCACGATTACCGCCACCGCTTGGAGGCATACCACCACCGCTTGGAGGCATACCGCTGCCACCATTTGGCATATTTCCACCCATATTATTCAATATAGAACTATCTTGTTCTATTTTTTTCTGTTCTACTGTTGTAGCAAAATCTGACAAATTTGCACCATCTGTCATATCTTCTGTAGGACTTGTTACAATTCTTTCTCCTATCGTTACACCACTTTCTATTACTGCACTCGTATCATTTGTACTACCTAATACTACATCTGTTTTTTGCAGTACATCATTTTCATCTACTTTATATATATAATAACTATCATCTTTATTCTTTCCTACTGCAGAAAGTGGTACATAAACCACTTCAGACAAATCTTGCACTATAATTTCTAAATCCAATGAAAAACCAGGTTTCATTAATTCATCTGGATTATCCATATGTACTACAATAGGCACTACAGTTTCACTTCCGCTCATAGTAGACTGTGTAGATGCTATAGGTTCAATTTTTGTTACTGTACCTGTATACACTTTTCCTTCTATACCATCACTTGTCATTTCTACTTTTTGTCCTATTTCAATTTGTGCAATGTCATATTCTGAAACATATGCTTCTACATCTAAATTACTTAAATCTGCTATTTTCATCATTACGGTACTATCTGTAAGCATTTGCCCCTCTACTGCATTAGACTCTATTACAGTACCACTAATAGGGCTATATGTTGCTGCAGTTAATTTATTAATATCATATTGTATACTAGATACATTTCTTTGTGCAGTTTCTAATGTATTCTGTTGCTTTTTTATAGAATTTTGTGTTGCAGTACTATTTGTTTTATTTTGGCTTTCTTCTAAATTTAATTGTGCTTTTTGCAATGACAATTCTGCTGTCTGCAATGACAACTCTGTTGTTTGTTTATCATTTTGTGTCTGTGTTAATGTATCCAATGCTTTTTGATATGTCTGTTCCGCAGTATCATATTCTTGTTGACTAATGCCTCCTACTGTAAGCAATTCTGCATTATATTCCATTGTCTTTTTTGCATTATCTACTTCTGTTTGTGCCTGTGCAATTTTAATATCATAGCTATCTATTTGACTTTGTGTATCTTTTATATTTTTTTCTGCATTTACTACTTGATTTTGCAATTCCAATAATTCCGCTCCTTCTACTGGTGCAGACAATTCACTCAATGATATTTTAGCATTTTCTACTGTAGCATTTGCTTCTGCCAATTTATCTTTTAATTCCCTTTGTGTATCTTCTATATCATACGTTACCAATAAATCCCCTTCATTTACTTTATCTCCTACTTCTGCAAATACTTCTTCTACTTCTTGAGAAAGTTCAATAAATATAGAAACTGGGTCAGCTGCTATCGTTGTACCAGAAGCAGTTACTCTTTTAGACAAATCTCCTTTTTCTACTATAGAAATATCGGGTAATTTTGTTTGTGTTTTATTTGTTGTATGAAAAAGTCCTTTAGCATACACACCACTTGCTCCTGCTATCAAAACTACTGCTATACCTAATGCAATTACTTTTTTTGTTGCAGTCATATATTCTCCCTCCATTATATTGCCGTTTTCTCTCTACTTTAAAATATAGTATAAAAAATACCAATTAAAAGGAAATTTACACCCCATTAGAAAAACATTAAAATTAGATAAAGTAAAAAATATTCAAAATACTATTGTTATCTATTAAAAATATATTGTAGTATATTTTCTTTTTCGCTATAATAATATTTGCAATATTATCAATTAGAACAGGAGGTATTTTATGAAAAAATTATTATTCCCTTTATCTATTGCTGTATTACTAGTAATGTCAATTACTCTTTCCGCCTGCAATACAGAAAAAACACAGCAGCAATCTATCTCACAAAATGAAATATCTGACCGCACTGTACAGTTAGACAAATGTGGTTTACAATATGAAGCACCTCAGCAATGGATTGCTTACGAACAAACAAATATGCTCCCTATTACAAACACCACAACAGAAGGAGATATTTATACACAAATACAATACAACTATGTAACAGACAAAGAAATGGAAGCTCTTTCTACACTTTCTAATGAAACATCAGTACAACAGCTTTTACACCCTTTTGGAGAAATACTTGTTTTTAAACAAAATAAATTAGAAAGTGAAGCTGTTCAAAAAGAATTTGCATTGTATCAAAAACAGCAAAAAGTCGCCTCTCAAAAAGATTATGTATATTATATGCTTTCAGAATATACAGGAGATATTTCTTCATTACAGGGACAAGACTTAAAAGCATATCAAACACTTTCTGAAAGTATGCAAACATTAAAACAAACAATTACAGTTTATCCTTTTGACGAAACCATAGTTGCAGAAACAATAAACCAAATCAGAAGAACAATTTCATTTGTTTCTACTACATTAGAAGGAGAAGCAATAGATAGTTCTATATTTGCTAATGCTGATATTACAGTTGTCAATTTTTGGGCTTCTTATTGTTATCCTAATATTAACGAAACAGCTACACTACAGCAATTAAAAACAGAATTAGAAAAAAAATATAACAATGTGCAGTTTATACAAGTAGTCATTGATACACCTCAGCCAGAAGCAGAACAAATTGCAAAACAAGCAAAACAAGAAGCAAATGCAGATTTTATAAGCATTATGACAGACGATACATTAGCAAACTGGATTGTACAAAATTTAGAAGGACTTCCTACTACTATTTTAGTAAATAATCAAGCACAAGTGATAGGAGAGCAAATACAAGGCATACAGTCACTTGAAAAATATATCAATATCATAGAAAATGCTTTAGCAGAACAGAAGTAATCACAATATACTATGTTTATGGAAGGAGTAAAAACTTTTATGGAATGGAAAAGTAAAATAAAAAATAAATGTTGTGCAGATGAATTAGAAGAAATGATAGTCAACTATATTAAAGCTGGTTTTTTGTCAAATGATAACATTTTAAAAGAATGTGAATACTACATTAAAGATTTTTATCGCAATGAATGTGATAATATAACAAAAGATGATTTAATTGAAATCATAGAAGCATTTTGCAAAGAATTTCAAAATACAGGTAATCAAGAAAATTTTCTAAAATTAGATTTCACTTTTCATTCCCTCATGAAACACGGAATTGTTGCATTACATTATGCTGGATATACACAATCAGATGGATTTACAGACTGTAACGAAGTAGCGAATTGGTTAGAGGAAAAAGGAGAAAATATTGTTGGTTGCTGTTTTTATACACAACAAGATTTAGAACATATATTACATGAAGATACTACTTCACTTTATATTTCTTTTGGCAATTACTTTGAAAATCCAACTGCAGAACAAATTGGGCAAATAATTGTTGATGAATTAAGTACTATTGGATTTTGTATTCAATGGGACAAAACTGCTAATACAAAAATTGCAATTAAAAATTTTAAATGGGATAAATATTATACTGACAACAAATAAATTACATATATTTTAATTTTTATACAATGAAAGCATTTTTATAAAAAGAAATAAAAAATCCGCTTATTTTATTATTATAAGCGGATTTTTATATTACAATATATTATTCATATCTGTGCATTACATGATTTACTACACCAATTAATTTACCATTTTCATAATATACTCTTGGCACTCTTTTAGTAATTACACAAGGTATTTCATAGTTAATTGTATTTAACATATTTGCCAATTCTTCTATAGGTAATACAGCATTTCCTTGTTTACCAAATACCACTACCTCATCACCCATTTTTACATCTGGAATATCTGTAACATCTATCATTGTTTGGTCCATACAAACACGTCCTACAACAGGAGCTTTTTTTCCATTTACAAGCATATACGCCTTATTAGAAAGATTTCTGTTATATCCATCTGCATATCCTATAGGTACTGTAGCTATTATTCTTTCTTTGTCTGCTGTGTATGTTCTTCCATAGCTAATTTGTGCACCAGCTTCTACTTTTTTTACCAATGCAATAGATGTTTTTAATGTCATAAGTGGTTTTAAATCAATTCTACCTTCACATTCATCAGATGGAAGCATACCATATGTAATAATACCAGAACGTACCATATCAAGCTGTTTTTCTGGATAACTAATTGTTGTAGCACTATTTGCACAATGGCAAATGCCCATATTCAAACCCTTTTGCTGGCAAGCTTTTATCATTTTTTGGAAACGGTCAAACTGCATTTCTGTAAATTGTGGGCAATCTCCGCTATAAGTATCTGCTACTGCATGATGTGTAAATGTTCCTGCAATATGAATGTTTTTGAGTGAAAACACTTCTATAATATTATCTAATGATTTTTGGAAATTATCATCATCGCACTGGAAGCCCACTCTCGTCATACCTGTATCCAATTTGATATGGCCTTCTACTACAACACCTGCTTTTTCTGCTTCTGCATTGAGTGCTTTTGCATAATCCAATGATATAATTGCTTGTGTTATTTTTTCATCAGAAAGCATTTTTGCACATTCTACAGGAGTATAACCTAATATCAATATAGGTTGTGTAATATTTTGTTTTCGCAGACTGATGCCTTCTTCTACATTAGATACACCAAACCAATCAAATCCATTTTCTGCTAATTTTTTGGCAATGATACCATCGCCATGTCCATAGGCATCTGCCTTTACAATACCCATTAACAAATGTTTTCCTTTTAAAGAAGCTTTTATGTTATCAATGTTATACTTTAATGCGTTTAAATCAATTTCTGCCCACGTTCTTTTTACAAATTCCATATTTGCCGCTTCCTTTCTTATCTATATTGCACAATATTTTATATTTTTTCCACTTTTTTTAGTATACCACGACTAAAAACACATTGCAATATTTCATTAAAATAAATATTGTACATTATAAAATAAATTTATATTATGTTAATATTTTTTCAAAGGCAATTTTATCACTATCCACAAACCAAACAGTACCACAATATACAAAACCATTTTTTTGAAGTACGTGCTGCATAATTTTATTTTTATTATCTGTATCTACTTTAATACTATTGATACCTTTTTGTTTACACAGTTTTTCTACCAATTGAATAATAATATCTGATAATCCCTTTCCTACTTTTTGTTTTGAAGCAACTAAACGATGAATTACTGCATAATCTTCATTACTTTTCCATTGTCCTTTTATATTTTTATAAGCAGGTTCTCCTTCAAAATCAACACACATATAAGCTAACTCATTTACACCATCTGTTACAAAATATCCTCTATTACACATAATATCTTCTTTTACAATTTCTATATCAGGATAGCCTGTTTGCCACTGGTCAATGCCTTGTTGTCTTAAATATTTCTTTCCATCATCAATCATATTCATTGCTATTTCAATATCTTCTATATTAGCTTGTTTTAAAAAATATTCCATAACTTATTCTCCTTTTTTTATATTATTGTGTTATCTCTTTCTATCTGATAGAATAACACTATAAAATACTTTTGTAAAATGAAAATATTAAAAGTAATACTTCAATATTTTTAAAGTAAGGAGAGTTATTTATGGAAATAAAATATTTAAAAACATTTCTCACAATTATAGAACAAGGTAGTTTTTCAAAAGCTGCACAAAAATTAAACTACACACAATCTACTATTACATTTCAAATCAATCAGCTAGAACAAGAATTTTCTATTACTCTTTTTGAAAAAATAGGTAGAAATATGTTATTAACAAAAGCTGGAAAACAGTTTATTCCTTATGTCAAAAATGTTTTAAATGAAATGGATAAATTATATTATTTCGAAAAGGATTTAGCAGAATACCAAGGAGATTTACATATTGGTATAGGTGAAACATTACTATGTTACAAACTTCCCAATGTCATAAAGCAGTTTCGTGCTATTGCTCCAAAAACAAAATTATTTCTTCGTTCCATGAATTGTTATGACATACGAAACAGTATTTTAAATGGTACACTTGATTTAGGTGTTCTTTATGAAGACATAGGTGGATTAAATTCTAATATTATATCTCATATGATTGGTCATTATGATGTTACTTTAGTTGCTTCTCCAGATATGAAAAAAAAATATTATGACTTTATTACTCCAAATCAAAATATACCTGTAGCATTTATTATAAATGAAAAAAATTGTATATTTAGACAAATATTTGAGAGATATTTACAACAAAAATCAATTACATTAAGTCATACTATAGAATTATGGAGTATACCTACTATTAAAAATTTAGTAAAAAGTAATACAGGATTATCTTATCTTCCAAAATTTACTGTACAATCCGAATTAAAAAATGGAGAATTAGTAGAAATTCCCACAGATATTACACATTCAAATATTACTGCTATATGTGCTTATCATAAAAATAAATGGCTAAGTCCTGCAATGAAACTATTTATAGACACTCTAAAAAAAGCAGAATTATAACTACTTTTTAATTTTTTTATAATATGTAATACTTATCAATGCAAACAACATCGGTATTACAGCATATCCCGCATTTACAGCACCATTATAATAAAGCACATACCCAGCACCTAAAAATGTTAATATCACAAATACTACGCTCAATAACCATACTAATTTTTTCATATTTTTGTCACTCTCTTTCAAACACTAATTTATAATAAAAAAGAGGCCAACAAAAGCCAGCCTCTTTATTATATATTAGTCTTGTTTTAATCCCATGAGAGCATCTGCAAACAAACGTGCGTCCATTAATTTTGGTTCGCCCTCTATAACTGGTTTAAATTCCATTTGGTCGAGTATATCTTTTTGAAGGTCAATACCAGGTGCAATTTCTGTTAAATGCAATCCATCAGCTTTCAATTCAAATACACATCTTTCTGTAATATACATTACTTGTTGTTTATTTTGTAATGCAATATCGCCATTAAATGTTACTTGACCAACTTGTTTAATGAATTTTTTCTGTTTTCCTTCTTGTTCAATAACAACTTTGCCATCTACTACTTTTACTTTTAATCCACCTGCTGTAAATGTTCCACAGAAGAATACTTTTGGTGAATTTTGAGTAATATTGATGAAACCACCACAACCTGCAATTTTAGGGCCAAATCTAGAAACGTTAATATTTCCTTTTTCATCACATTCAGCCAATCCTAAATATGCACAGTCAAGTCCACCACCATCATAGAAGTCAAATTGATAAGCATGTTCAATCAATGCGTCTGCATTTCTTGTAGAACCAAATTGTGGACCACCTTGAGGAACACCACCAATAGCACCACTTTCTGCTGTCAATGTCATATAGTCGCCTATACCTTCTTCACTTGCTACAGATGCTACATATTCAGGAGCACCTACACCTAAGTTTACAACAACATCTTTTTCTAATTCTAATACACCACGTCTACCTATAATTTTCTTTGCACTTAATGGCAATGGAGCAGGTGCAACATCTGGTGCTTTCTTTTCGCCAGAAAGAGTTGGGTCATATTCACAACCAATAGATTGTTCATGGTCTGCTGGGTCTGCTACTACTACATAGTCAACATAAATTCCAGGTATTCTTACATTACGTGGGTCTAATGTTCCGGATTTTACTACTCTTTCTACTTGAACAACTACAATACCTTTTCCTTCGGAATTTTTTGTAGCTTGTGCAACAGAAGTAGCTTCCAATGGAGCAACTTCTTTTTCTAATGTAATATTTCCATTTTCATCAGCATAAGTACCTCTAATAAATGCTACATTGATTGGGAATGATGGATAGAAAAGATAATCTTCTCCTTCAAAATTTACTAATTTTACAATATCTTCTTTTGTAATATCATTTACTTTACCGCCACCATTTCTTGGGTCGATAAATGTTCCCATACCAATTTTTGTTAATATACCAGGTCTATGTCCAGCAATTTCTCTAAATAATTGCACTAATGCACCTTGAGAAACATTATATGCTTCCATTTCATTATTTAAAGCCATTTTTCCAAGTGCAGGAACTGTTGCCCAATGTCCAGCGATAAATCTTTTTAAAAGACCTTTATGAGCATAACGTTCACCGCCACAGCCATCTCTATTTCCTTGAGAACCTGCATAAATATATGTAATATTACTTGGGTGTCCTGTTTCAAGAAATCTCTTTTCTACTGCTTTATTTAATGCTTCTGGTATAGAACTGCCGACAAAACCACTAGTGGTTAATGTATCGCCATCTTCAATTAAATTTGCTGCTTCTGCTGCTGTGATAATTTTCACTTTTCTCATAATACAAAAAGCCTCCTATATTTTTTAATAGTAAAGGGACAACTCCAAGAGCTGTCCCCTATATAAAATATTACATATTTTCTACAAAGCTCTGTACTCTTGTTCTAACTTGTTCAAATGCAGTCGCTTCTTGGTCAACTTCAATCATGAGGCTCTTAATGCCTTTTTCTTCAAATTGTCTGTAGTATACTGGGTAATCCCATTCTTCTGGGTCACAGAATTTCATCATGCAAACGATAACTGCATCTGCTCCTGTTTGAGCAACCATATCCATAAGCATTTTGCCACGGATTTTCTTTGTATCTGTTGCTACTGAACAGCCATAAAATTGCTGCCATTGTTTTGCCAATCTATAAAGAGGACCTTCTTCTCCATCAATAACATCTGTACGAATTTGTCTGGACTCTTGTGCCAAGTCATCAGCTACTACTGCAACACCAAATTCTTTGAATATATCAAGTAATTCATTTGGTTCTGCCATAATACCTGTAAGAATAACTTTTTTGCCGTCCCAAGGTTTTACTTCAGATGCTTTGATTTCATCAATCAATTCTCTTACTAATGCTGTATGTTTGGATTTTTCCATAAACATTCTGGATTTGAATACAGCATGACGTGCAACTGGGTCAATTACTTGTGGGTAATCTGCTGCTACTTTTACAAATTCTCTCATAACTGCTCTATTTTCATTATAAACTTTAATAGATGCTTCGATAGCAGAGTTTGTAATTGTTTCACCAACAATTTTTTCTAATTTTGTTTTGATTAATTTGTATTCTTCTACCAAGAATTTATTTGCAGCTTCAAGAGGTCTATTCTGTGGGTGTGTGAATACGATTGTTGGTGATGTGCCTTTCCATTTCTGGCTTAAGCATTTTAATGTATCACATGGTACAGAAATTAATACTGCTGCTAAATCATCATATGCACCTTCACATTGTAATTCCATAATTTGTTGCATAATGGAACAAGCAAATGGTGGCAAATATGTACGTGCTTTTGCTATTTGTTTTTGTCCGCCCCAAATACCCATTGGAAGGTATCCTGTTGCATGAACTAATTCTTCTGGTGCATACAATGGCATAATACCAATCGCACCTTTTCCTGTTTCTGCTTTATAGTCGTCCATTGCTTTTTTTGGATTTGCTGCAACGTCTGCTAATTGTTTTAATATAGCTTCTACTTTACTCATTATTCTTCTCCCCCTTATTCTGCTGCTGCTAAATTAGCTTCCATCATTTCAGCCAGAGCTTGAACACGTGTATCGAACTGTGCTGGTGCAAAGTTACGAGGGTCTGTCTGGTCGCCGTCAAAGCTTACATATGGCAGACCTGTTCTCTCTTTAATAATCTCTGCTGTTTCTACATTCAAAAAGCTCATTAATTTACAGCTTCTATTTAAGTGGTAAACAATACCATCACATTTTCCGCCATTTACGATATTAAGCAGAACATTAACTTTGTTTTCAAGGCAAGTATTGATATAAATTCTTGTATATGCTTCTGCCATAGAATGAAGAGAATCATCATGTGCATCATAATGCAAATCCCAAAGTCCTGGATATGCAGAACCTGTCATAATGCTGCCAAGGGATTTCAATGATTTGAATGTGTGTCCCAAATATGGCCATACAGCAATACCTTCCCATGTTACACGTGTTTTTTCTGCACCTTTAAATGCGTAAATGCCAGCTGCAAGATTTGCTTCTAATTCATCAGCAAATTTCTTAAATGTGATTTCAGCATAATCCAAACTTCTACAAGCAACAATCAATGCCATGTAGTTGAACAAGTCAAAGCAGTTCAATGGAGATGGTTTATAAGAAGACATTTTCGCAATTCTGTTCCATTGATATACAGAACGTTGTGTTTGGTCTTTTACTTCTTGGAATTTTTTGTAATCAAATGGTCTACCACAAATTACTTCCAACTGAGAAATTGCATTTCTAAACTGGTCAGCAATATATGCTTTTGCATATTCTGGAATTGGCATTGTATGGTTAAATGGTACGTCGATTACAATACATGGAATATCTAATTCTACTGCAAGGTTTTCATACCATTTCAAAAGTGTATTACAGATATTATTACATGTGATTACTAAGTCAGGCAGTGGCACTTTTGCTGCTGGAGAATTAGCGAGTACCTCAGGTGTTTTGCCTGTCATTGCTTGTTCTTTCAACAGTTCCATATAGCCCATATTTACACGACCATAAGAACAGCAGTCTATAGAGTAACCTTTTCTATCTGCAACTTCTAACATATCCAATGCACCTTTTTTTGCACCGATACCAGCTGCGTGTGTTTCAGGATAAATCATAGCAATACCCATTGTTACACAGAATTCTGGTGGAGCTACAGAAGCAGACCAACAAACTAAGTCGCCCCTTGCTTTTGCATCTCTTGCATCCTGATCAGCTTTTGCCTGATAGTATGCCAACAATTCTTTTGCTTTCATGCCTTCTGTTGTTATACTCATTCTAATCCCTCTTTCTTTAATTTTTTTGCTTTTTTGCTTCTTCGTATGCGAACAATGCCGCACCGAGAGCTCCCGTTGTTTGTGGATTTGGTGCCACAATAACTTCTTTTTTTAATTCTCTCGCAACTGCACGTACTACACCAGCGTTTTTGGCAACACCGCCAGTCATTACTACTGCATCTTCTAATCCTCCTCTGTATGCAAGACCACACGCCTTACTTGCTACAGATTGATGCACACCTTTAATAATACTATTTTTATCAACGCCTTTTGATAACTGAGAAATTACCTCAGATTCTGCAAATACTGTGCAGGTGCTACTGATAGAAGCTGCTTGCTCTGCTTTTGCATCACATTCAGCCATATCGTCTATTGTTGTTTCCAGAACTCTTGCCATAACGTCAAGAAATCTGCCTGTGCCTGCTGCACATTTATCATTCATAAAAAACTGCTTTACACCACCCCTATTATCTAAGCGAATTGCTTTGGCATCTTGTCCGCCAATGTCAATAATGGTGCGTGCAGTAGGTACCAAATGAAATATTCCTTTTGCATGGCAACTGATTTCACTAATTTGTTTATCAGCATCTTCAAATGCAAAACGTCCATAGCCTGTTGCTACTAATTTTGTAATATCTGCTCTTGTCAAGCCACTTTTTTCATAAGCTTGTTCCAAAGCTCTTTGTGGGCCAGAAGAGCCTGTTCCTACTTGAACTACTTCTGCGGCAACAATGCGTTCTCCATCTTCCAATATAACAACTTTTGAAGAGGCAGAACCAACATCAACTCCCATTGTATACATGAAATAACCTCCTTAAAAACTGTTGTGTTTTCAGTTTTTATTACTTATCTGTTTTTTTGCTTTTGTAAGAATTGTTTTATTATATTTTAGCAAAATGCAATAGAAAATACTTATATTTTTCAATATAAGCACTACAAAATAGTCAATGATAAAATCACAATTTGTATTTCTTTTATCATTTTTGTCTATTATACCATCTTTATTTATTGATTGCAACTAATATTGTTAAAAATTTATTTTATTTTTATTAATTCTTTTCTAGTTCAAATCATATTATACTACTCTACATTGTTTTTTATACTTAATTTCTTTTAAAAATATAACTTCCTTTTTTTGCTATTTTATTTATTATTTGTTCATATTGTATTTTTATAAAAAAAATTATGCGTTTTTTTTAGCCATTATGTAGTTTCCTTTTTTTTGAAATTGCTTGTTTTGTTTTCTATTTTAACAAATATCTTTTTTTACTTCCACAAAACATTTTTTCACTCCCTTTGTTAATAAATTTTCAATAATACAAAAAGACAAAATCAATATTATGACTTTGCCCTTTATTACTTTTTCTATTAATTCATTTTATTTTGTCAATATTTCAACACCATCTTCTGTAATTGCAACAGTATATTCCCACTGTGCTGACAATGTACCATCTTGTGTATATATTGTCCAACCATTATCTGCATCTTGATACACTTCTCTTTTTCCTGCATTTATCATAGGTTCTATTGTGAATACCATTCCTGGCACTAACACCATTCCTGTATTTTTTCTCCCTACATGGCATACATATGGTTCTTCATGAAATCCTAATCCTACTCCATGCCCTCCAATTTCTTCTACTACTGCATAGCCATTCTTTTTGGCAATGTTATTTACTGCATATCCTACATCTCCCAAATATCCCCATGCTTTTACTGCTTCCAACCCTGCATCTAAACATTGTTTTGTGACTTCTACTAATCTTTTCGCTTCCTCAGACACTTCTCCTATACAAAACATTCTTGAAGCATCTGCATAATATCCGTTTAATATTGTTGTTACATCTACGTTAACAATATCACCATTTTTTAATATTCTATTTTTATCTGGAATACCATGACACACCTCATTATTCACAGATGTACATACGCTCTTTGGAAATCCTTTATAATTTAGTGGTGCAGGTATTCCTCCATTTTTTACAGTATATTCATGCACCAATGTATTGATTTCTTCCGTTGTCATACCTTCTTTAATATGCTGCTCTACCAAATCTAATACTTTTGTATTTAATTTTCCACTTTCTCTTATTCCTTCTATTTGTTCAGCTGTTTTTATAATTTTATGTGGTGGTACTAATATACCTTCTTTTTTCATCGCCTCTAATTTTTCATCAAATGCCAAATGACAAGATTTATATTTTTTATGACTTCCACACCAGCATGGGTCATTTCTTCCTAATTTCATTATGATTTCTCCCTTCTTTTCCATTTCACTTTATCATACCACAAGCATACAAAACTTGCTAATAAAATCAAAAAATTTTTTACAAAAATACGAAAAATATGTTATACTATATATATCAAATATCATTGTGCATTTTTGATAAATCTTTCCCCAATAAAGGAGTGAACATATATGGATAAAAAATTTATTATTACTATAGGAAGACAATACGGAAGTGGCGGAAGAATAATAGGACAAAAAATTGCCAAAGATTTAAACATACCTTGTTATGACAAAGAATTATTAACTATTGCAGCAAAAGAAAGCGGTTTTTCAGAAGAAATATTCAAAACTATGGACGAAAAACCTACAGGCAGTTTTTTATATTCTCTTGTTGCTGGTACTTACGGAACTAACTATGTCAATAATCATTTACCACTTAATCACAAGCTTTTTTTAGCTCAATTTGATGCCATTCGCAGCATCGCTGACAAGGGTTCTTGTGTCATTGTGGGTCGTTGTGCTGATTATGCCTTAGCTGATTACAATGTAAATTGCATTAATGTATTTATTCATGCTGACCTACAACATAGAGTAGAACGTGCCATAAATGAATATGGTATTTCTTCAGAAAAAGCTGAGGAAACTGTACAAAAAAATGATAAGCAACGTGCTAGTTATTACAATTTCTATTCTGACAAAAAATGGGGTGCTGTAGACCATTATGACATCACACTTGACAGTGGCAAATTAGGCATAGACAACACTGTAGAAATGATAAAACACTTTATCTCTTTATATCAAAATAATTAACTTTTTTATTACATCAATTATAAAACCCCCTTGCAATTACTGCAAGGGGGTATATTTGTTACACCGCGTGGACACAATTTCTATTTTTTATATATTTATCAGTATCAGATTACTGAGCAGCTTTTTCAGCTTTTGCTTTTCTGATAGCTTCAGCTAATTTAGGAAGAATAACTTTTACGTCACCAACAATACCTAAATCGGAAACATCAAATATTGCTGCTGTGTCATTCTTGTTAATGGAGATAACAAGTTCAGAACCTTCCATACCAGCAACGTGCTGAATTGCTCCAGAAATACCACAAGCAAGATACAAGTCAGGTCTAACTGTTTTACCTGTTTGACCAACTTGACGGTCTTTTTCAATCCAACCAGCGTCAACACAAGCTCTAGAAGAGCCAACTTCTGCACCAAGTGCATCTGCTACATCTCTTACTAAATTGAAGCCTTCTGGACCGCCAATACCACGACCACCAGATACAATCAATTTTGCTTCTGTTAAGTCGATAGATTTCTTTTCTGCTTTTACAACTTCCATGATTTCAACATTCATGTCAGCATCTGTAAATGCAACATCTAATTTAATTACTTCGCCTTTTCTACTTTCATCTTTTGCTATTCTTTTCATAACGCCAGGACGTACAGTAGCCATTTGTGGTTTTGTTCTTGGGCACATCAATGTTGCCATCAAGTTACCGCCAAATGCAGGACGTGTCATGAGCAATGCTCTTGTACCATCTGTACAACCCATAGACTCTTCTTTAGCAATTTCTTCTTCAGTTTTAGCCATTCTTAAACCTGTACAGTCAGCAACAAGACCTGTTTTTACACGGCTTGCTAATCTAGGAGCAACGTCACGACCTATAGAAGAAGCACCAAAAAGCATAATTTCTGGGTCATATTCTTTTACAACTTGTGTTAATGCTTTTGTATATGGTTCTGTAACATATTCTTTCAAATATGGGTGTTGAATTAACACAACTTTATCTGCACCATAGTGGAATAATTTATCAACTTCGCCTTCTACGCCATCGCCAAGTAATACAGCAACTACGTCATCTTTTAAATCTTCTTTTAATCTTGTAGCCTCACCAATCAGCTCAAGTCCAACGTTTTGTACTTTACCGCTTCTTTGTTCAACTACTACATATATACCTTTACTCATTGTAGGGTTCTCCTCCTTTAATAATTCTAACGTTTTCGTTTGTTAATTAGATAATGAATTTTTCTTCCAATTTGTCAACAATAGCTTTAACAGCTTGTTCAGCAGACAAATCTTTGAGGATTGTACCAGCACCTTTTACTTCTTTTGTGAAGGACTGATATACGTTTGTTGGTGAACCCTTCAAGCCAATCATATCAAGCTCAAGGTTATCTTTTAAATCTTCGAAACCAAGTACTTTGATTTCTTTTTCATATGCTTCCACAACGCCTCTAACATTCATGTATCTTGGTTGTGCTAATTCAGCAATTGCTGTCAAAAGGCAAGGTGTTTTGATTTTGATGATGTGGTATCCATCTTCAAATTGTCTTCTTACAACAAGGTGGTCAGCTGCTACTTCTTGAATATCTTCTACATAAGAAACTTGTGGTAAAGAAAGTTTTTCACCAATCTGTGGTCCAACCTGTGCTGTGTCACCATCGATAGCTTGACGGCCTGTAATAATTACATCATATTCTAATGTTTTTAATGCAGCTGCCAAAATACCAGATGTCGCATATGTGTCAGAACCACCAAATTCTCTAGCAGAAACAAGTATTGCTTCGTCACAACCCATAGCCAACGCTTCTCTTAATGCAACGTCTGCCTGTGGAGGTCCCATTGATACTACTGTAACTGTGCTACCAGCCATTTTTTCTTTTAACTGTAATGCAGCTTCAATACCTGTTTTATCATCTGGGTTGATGATACTAGGAACGCCATCTCTTATCAGAGTGCCTGTTTTTGGGTCAATTTTAACTTCAACTGTATCTGGTACTTGTTTAATACATACAACGATTTTCATTATAGTTCTCCTTCCGAAATTTTCATATTTAGTTTTCTGGCTAACGATTGTTTATCAAACCTTCATAGAACCGGAGATGATCATCTTCATAGCTTCAGAAGTACCTTCATAGATTTCTGTAATTTTCGCATCTCTCATTGCTCTTTCAACTGGATATTCACGGCAATAGCCATAACCACCAAGAAGTTGTACGCAAATTCTTGTTACTTCATTTGCTACGTCAGAAGCAAACAATTTACACATAGCTGCTAATGGAGCATAGTTTTCATGGTTATCTTTTGCTGTTGCTGCTCTCCAAACCATCAATCTAGCTGCATCTACTTTTGTTTGACATTCAGCTAATTTGAATTGTGTGTTCTGATATTTATTAATTGTTCTTCCGCCTTGTTTTCTTTCTTTTACATATTTCATAGCTTCATCAATAGCACCCTGTGCAATACCTACAGATTGTGCACCAATACCAATACGTCCGCCACCCAATGCTGTCATAGCAATTTTGTAGCCCTGTCCTTCTTTGCCAAGCATTCTGCTTGCAGGTACTCTTACGTTTTCATATGTAACAGCACAGTTAGAAGCTGCTCTAATACCCATACGTTCTATGTTTTCACTTACAGAAATACCAGGCATTGTTCTATCAAGTACGAATGCAGACATTCCTCTAGGTCCTTTGGATTTATCTGTTAATGCAAATACTACAAATGTATCAGCAAATCCAGAGTTTGTTGTAAACATTTTAGAACCATTGATGATATAGTCATCTCCATCTTTATCAGCTGTTGTTTGTACACCAGCAGCATCTGTACCAGCATTTGGCTCTGTTAAACCATAGCAACCAACTTTATGTCCATCTACTAATGGTCTTAAAAATTCTTGTTTTTGTTCCTCTGTACCAAATTCATTGATACATGCACAGCAAAGAGATGTGTGTACAGAAAGTGTAATACCTGTAGAAGCATCTACTTTAGACATCTCTTCCATAGCTAATGTATATGTTAATACATCAGCACCCTGTCCGCCATACTCTCTGGAGTAAGGAATACCGAAAGCACCGATTTTCTGAAGCTTAGCAACTAATTCTTGAGAATATTCCTCAGCTTCGTCCATATCTTTTGCGATTGGTTTAATTTCTGTTTCAGCGAAGTTTCTAAATAATTCTTGCTGTAACAACTGTGCTTTTGTTAATTTGAAATCCATTTAATATTCCTCCTATATGTTTAATAAATTTTAAACAACTGATTTCCTGTCCACCAGCCATTTAACTAAAACCGACCTTATTACTTTAGCTTATGCCTAAAAAGAGGTCATTGACAGCCGCTTTCTATACAAAAAAAAGAAATACAGTGTCCTTACAAGAACTACTATACCATGTTTGTCTAAATTTTGTCAAGATGTTTATAGTAAAATGTTCTATAAAAAGTCACAAATTTTTATTAATATAGAGACATATTGCTAATATTTTCTATAAACAGTTTTTGTTTGCACTTTTTACAGTAAAATCCCTTTTTTTAGACTTTGTATTGCCTCTGTTCACAAATTCATTTTGAAAAATACATTTTTTTTCATCTGTTTTCACAAAAAAATTTGTCGTGTTGTTATAAAAATAATTTTGTGTTGTATCTCATTACTATATTTTTAAAATACAAAACACCTTCTATAACAAACACTAAAATACAAAAACAATACATAATTTATATTATTTTTATATCTATATGTTGTTTTTTCTTACACTCATACTTTACACCATTGTCTTTTATATGTCAATATATTTATCAAAAATTCCTAAATTTTGTGTGATTTCTATTTCTCATTGTGTCAATTTGTATACCTTTTTTATCCAATTATACTACTCTTTCTATGAAATAATTGTTTTTTATATTCTTTACTTATATACAACAAAAAACAGCAATATATCACTATCGCTGTTTTTTATTTCTTTCACTATATTTTAAATACTCCTTTGCTTTCTTTGGCGTATTCTTTGTATAGGTTGTCTATCATAATTATATATATACTCTGGTTGTTTATGGTGCAATACTACGTCCTCTGTAATAATACATTTCTCTACATTCTTTTCTGTTGGAATTTCATACATAATACTATTTATAAATTCCTCCATAATAGAACGCAATCCTCTTGCACCCGTTTCTCTTTCTACCGCTTGTTTCGCTACCGCTTTTAATGCTTCTTCTTTAAATTCTAAATAAACATTATCCAATTCAAACAAATATTCATACTGCTTTGTTAATGCGTTTTTTGGTTCTGTCAATATTTTTATCAATGCTTGTTCGTCCAAATTATCTAATGTTACTACAACAGGTAATCTTCCTATAAATTCTGGTATCAATCCATATTTTAGTAAATCTTGTGGCATTAAATGTTTTAGTAATTCCCCTGTCTTTTTCTCTGTTTTACTTTGTATATTTGCCCCAAATCCAATCGTTTTTTCATTTAATCTACTTTGTAATATTTTCTCAATACCTCCAAAAGCACCTCCACATATAAACAATATATTTGTGGTATCTATTTGTATAAATTCTTGATGTGGGTGCTTTCTTCCTCCCTGAGGTGGAACACTTGCTACTGTTCCTTCTAATATTTTCAGCAATGCCTGCTGAACACCTTCTCCACTAACATCTCTTGTAATAGAAGGATTTTCAGATTTTCTTGTGATTTTATCAATTTCGTCAATATAAATAATGCCTCTTTCGGCTCTCTCTATATCATAATCTGCTGCTTGTATTAATTTTAAAAGTATATTTTCAACATCTTCTCCTACATAACCTGCTTCTGTTAAAGAAGTTGCATCTGCTATTGCAAATGGTACATTAAGCAATTTCGCCAACGTTTGTGCTAACAATGTTTTTCCTGTTCCTGTAGGCCCTACCATGAGAACATTACTTTTTTGTAATTCTACATCATCTGCTTTTTCATCTACCAATATCCTTTTATAATGATTATATACTGCTACAGAAAGCACCCTTTTGGCATCTTCCTGTCCTATTACATATTGGTCCAGTATTTCTTTTATTTCTTTTGGTTTTGGCATATCCATTCGTTCTTCATGATTTGCAAGAACATCATATTCTTCCTCTACTATATCTGTACATAAACCTACACATTCATCACAAATATATACATTTGGCCCTGCAATCAGTTTACGCACCTGTTCCTGTGATTTTCCACAGAAGGAGCATCTCAGTTGTTTCTTTTCGTCTGACATTGCTTCATCTCCCTTATTTCTGAGGCTTATTATTTATTGATACTGAATTGTTATATATCTCATTTATTTTTGTGGTTTTGTAATGACTTCATCTATCAATCCATAAGCCTTTGCTTCTTCAGCAGACATGAAATTATCACGTTCTGTATCTCGTTCAATTTCTTCTACGCTTTTTCCTGTATTCGCTGCCAATATTTCATTCAGTTTTCTTTTTGTTTTTAATATATTTTCCGCATGAATACGGATTTCTGTTGCCTGTCCCCTTGCTCCACCAGAAGGCTGATGTATCATAACCTCTGCATTTGGTAATGCAAATCTTTTTCCTTTTGTTCCTCCTGCTAAAAGAAACGCTCCCATACTTGCTGCCATACCTATACAGATTGTAGAAACATCTGCATGAATATACTGCATTGTATCATAAATAGCCATACCTGCCGTAATTACACCGCCCGGACTGTTTATGTAAAGATTAATATCTTTATCTGGGTCCTCTGCATCTAAAAATAAAAGCTGTGCCACAACTAAACTCGCTGTTGTATCATTTACTTCTTCTCCCAAAAATATAATTCTGTCTTTTAACAATCTAGAATAAATATCATAAGAACGTTCTCCTCTACTAGACTGTTCTATTACCATTGGAACTAAACTCATTTTCAAGACCTCCAATAATTAAATTTTATACAAAAATATCAAAGGCATGGAGTGCTAAATTCTCACCCCACACCCTCAATTATTTTTATAGCTATCCTTTTTTCGTACAAAAACAGAAATAAAATGTGATAAATCAACAAGCTTATGTCCAATTAATTGATATTAAATACAAGTTTGTTCCATTTTTTATTATTCTGCTTTTTCTACTTCATTTGCACTATCTTCAATCAATTTTAATGCTGCTCTTACCAGCATATCTTCCTCTAATGCTTTTTTATCTCCTTCTTGGAACATTTCAATCATTTTTTCTGCTGCAACACCATAGCTTTCTCCAAATCTTCCGATTTCTTCTTTTAATTCTTCTTCAGAAATTTTCAGATTTTCTTCTTTTGCTATTTTTTCCAACATCAATCTTGCTCTAACACTCTTTTCAGATGTTTCTCTAAAGTTTTCTCTCAAATCTTCTTTTGTTGTTCCCATGTATTTGCAATAAATATCCAATGTTAAGCCTTGTCTACTTACATTTTCCTCAAATTCTCTCATCATTTGATTGATTTTATTATCATACATTACTTGAGGTACTTCCATAGTACAATTTGCAATCGCTGCATCAAGAAGTTTATCACTTTGTATTTGTTTTGCTCTTTGTTCTTTCTCTTTTTTCAGTTTATCCTGAATACTTGCCTTATATTCACTCAATGTAGAAAATTCTGAAACATCTTCTGCAAATTCATCATTCAATTCTGGTAATTCTTTTTTACTTAATCCTTTTAACTCTACTGCAAATACTGCGTCTTTACCAGAAAGTTCTGGAGCATGATATGCTTCTGGGAATGTTACATTTACATCAAATTTATCCCCTACATTATGTCCTACTATTTGCTCTTCAAATCCTTCTATAAAAGCATGAGAACCTAATGTCAAATCATGGCTATCTGCTTGTCCTCCATCAAATGCAACACCATCTACTGTACCCAAATAACTTATTTTTGCAACATCGCCATCTTCTGCTGCTCTATCTGTAACCTCTATCAGTCTGGCATTTTTTCCTTGTATGGATTTTAATTCTGCTTCCACTTCTTCTTCTGTTATTTCTACTTTTTCTTTTTCTACTTCAAGACCTTTATATTGTCCTAATGTAATTTCTGGTTTTACTGTTACATTTACAATAAATTTTATACCTGTTTCTTTATCAATTTTTTCTACATCTATTGTAGGCTGACTTACAACATCTAATTTTAATTCTTCAATTGCTTCTTCATATACATCTGGGAAAATATGGTTAATTGCTTCTTCATAAAAGAAGTTTGCTCCATACTGTGCCTCTATCAATTTTCTTGGTGCTTTTCCTTTTCGAAATCCTGGTAATGTAATTTTATTTTTGTTTTGATTATAAGCATAAGCAAGTCCTTTTTCAAATGTTGCACCGTCTACCTCTACTGTAAATTTTACTACATTATTTGCTTTTTCCACAAATGTTGCATTCATGTTGCTCTTTCCTCCTTAAAATTTTCAAGTATGTCGTGAAAAGCTCTTTTTATACTTCTCATACATTCCATATATTGCTATGCAAAAACATTTTCTGCACAATTACCGATTATTATACCATACTAAAATTATAAAATCTACTATAAATTACACAGAATTTACAGTTTTTTCTTTCTTTTACAATATATAAGGAATTTTTTACCATTCTGCTCCTTCTGGAGTAAATTGATAATAAAATAAATAATCCATTTTTGTATCCTCTGGTACAATTTCTTGTAATCCTAGCATAAAATGATAATATCCAGGTTCTAATATTGGCATGAGCAAATAAATACCTGTTTTTCCGTCTTCCATTTCTGCAAATTCTCCTAGCATTTCTATTTCTCCATACATATCTTCTGCCAAAAGTGCTACTTTATCAAAGTCTTCTGCATCAGAATAACAATATATTTCTAAAACACCTGAAGAACCACAAAATACAGCATAATTATCTAAATCTGTAGGACTTGATATTTCTCCCATTATACTATCTCCACTCTCTATTATTTGAGAAAATTCAAGCAAATCATTTGGTTCTTCTTCTAAAACTATTTTCTCTAATGGTTTACTTCTTTCATTATACTGTTTTATTGTATATTCTTCTACCAATTCCGCAAATGTATAAAGTGAATTAGTATCTAATGTAAACACTGCATTGATAGGTATGGCAAAATTAAGATTTTGTCCTGTTGCAATTTCTGCTGAAGTAACTCCTATTACTTGCCCTTTTTCATTCAATAATGCTCCTCCACTACTACCATGAGATATTGCTGCTGTAATTTGTATATATGGTATATTTTTTATTGTTCTATTTATTCCAGACACAATACCCTCTGATATTGTATTTGACAATCCCAAAGGACTTCCTATAGCATATATTTTTTCGCCACTTGTCACTTCATCAGAGTCTCCTGCTGACAAAAAAGGAAAATTATTACCATCTACTTGCAGTATTGCCAAATCTCCCTGCATATCATACCCCAATACGCCTTTTACATTATATTCTATACCATCTGCCATAGTAATAACAGCAGTATACGCATTTTCTAATACATGAAAGTTTGTTACTGCCTTTCCATTTTTATCTATAAAGAAACCACTTCCACTACTCAGTGCATCTCCATCTATGTCATATGTTTTAATATAAAATATTGCACTATTACATCTATTATAAATTTCTTTTGCTGTTAAATTTCTTTCATTTGCTTTTCTTTGTCCTGTTTCTATATTGATGGTATTATTTTTATCATTCCATATCACTGAAATACCAAAAATATTCGTAATATCTCTCAATTTAAAATATACACTATTGTCAATATTATATCCTTGCACATTTATTGTTTGTCCATCTACTATAATATTAGAAGATGTAATATTAGCTGAACGAATTTCATTTTTAACTGCTTCCATTTCTCCCCCAACAGGCTGGTATCTTTGTCCTGATGTCAGTATAACAACGTGTCTTTGTTCGTCCCATTCTACAGAAAATTCTTGTGATGTACCATTTAAAGCATACGCCAAATCCCTTAATTTAAAATAATTATTGCCATTGATATAATAGGCTGCACATGATTGTTGTTCTCCATTTACATATATTTTAGAAGTAGTTGGTTTTGCATCTACCGCTGCCTGTACAAACGAAATATTAGAAACTATAAAAGCAAAAGCGATTGCAAAAGCGATACATTTATTTTTAATTTTCACTATTTTTTCCTCCTCGAAAAATAGTTTATCAGATATTTTACTAACAATATTTTATACAAAATACTATTTCTTTTTAATTAGCAAAATATTATCAAACACATTTCATATAAGTAAATTGATATTACCAAATAACTTATATTTTTTATATGTATTTTTTCTGATTTTCACTATCTTTTTATTTTTATTGTACCTTGTTTCTAAAACAAAATCAAATTTTTTAGCAATTCTTAATGAAATTTTCAAAATTTATTTTTTTCATATGCAAAAAAACCATGTGTTTTTTACACATGGTTTTTTTAAAGCGCGAAACGAGATTCGAACTCGCGGCCCTCGCCTTGGCAAGGCGATGCTCTACCACTGAGCCATTCGCGCAGAGTGCCCAGAACCGGAATCGAACCAGTGACACGAGGATTTTCAGTCCTCTGCTCTACCAACTGAGCTATCTGGGCAAGGAAATAATATAAAGTGCCCGAGACCGGAATCGAACCGGTACGGGTGTTACCCCGCAGGATTTTAAGTCCTGTGCGTCTGCCAGTTCCGCCACTCGGGCTTACACTTTATTTCCTTATTTTTTTTGCAATCAACCGACTGCTTGTTTATAATAACAAAACTTTAATAGAATGTCAACACTTTTTTTCAAATTTTTTTATTTTTTTTTAAAAATCTCTTTTATTATTGTTATTACAAGCTTTTCACGCTTTAAAATGGCGTTACACTTGCTATTGTAAATAGAATAAAATAAAAAATTACCACTAACATCAATGGTGTTGTAAAAAACCATTTCACAACAGGCTTATCACTTTTTTCTTCTTTAAAAAATGCAGAAATACTTTTTCTTTTTTTCCACAATATTACAACACTTTCTAATGTACAAAAAACTAAAAATGCTGTATTCAATGTCCACACAATATCATACTTTTCTGCTAACATTCCCACTAATTCCACAGAAAGATTATTTAACACATGAAGCACTATTGCTGCCATAAGAGAATATTTTTGTGCCAAATATCCAAACAATATACCTATCATTGTTGTAATAAAAAATTGTACAATATTTTGATGCAGCAGTCCAAAAAGCATTGCTGTAATTAATACTGCAAAAGCTTTTCCATATTTTTCTAAGTATTTCATTATGATGCCCCTGCAAAGTATTTCTTCTGCTACAGGTGCTATTATCACACTATATACAAATGCAGAAAAAAGCACAGAACTGTCACTTGCTACACTAATTGCTTCATCAAAATTATATCCCATTTGATATGCTATAAAATTTACAGGCAACAATATATAATTTCCCAATAACTGCAATCCTTGCATTAATATATAAAAAATTACCATCGTTTTCATAGTACATTTTTGTTTTTTATCAAAACAAGGTTTTTGTCTTAATATTAATCCTGTTACAATTGTTGCCACTACAGAACTAATAGACAAAGCTATACCACTATAATATACAATCTCTGTTGCTTGCTCCCATTGCACGTCATTAAATAAAAAAAGTAATGCTCCTATTTCTATCATATCTATGCCAAATACTACAAATTGAAATACTAATTCATACACTATAAGAGCAATTGCCAATATAAAAAATGCCTTTTTTGCTTGCTTCTTTTCTATACACAATATTTTCACCTTCTTTATTTTATTAAAATATTTAAAAAAAAATGTATCTTATACGAGCCCTTTTGCATACATATAACTAAACAAATTTAATAGGAGTTTTTTTATATGTATTATAACAATAAATCAAGCAAAATTTCTGCTAATGAAATGTCAAACCATACAAACCATATTATGACAGGTACAACAGGTTGTTCTTGTGGAAATGTTGAAATCATTACACCTTCTACACCTTCAACACCATCTACTCCAACTTCTCGCTTTTTAGGACTGCAAGGTACTGTTACAAATATTTCTAATTTAAACGATGATGGCTGTACGAAACTTTTTGAAGTACGTGACCAAAATGGTCGCATTACAAATTTCGTCATTACTCCTTGTACCTATTTTATCAATCAAGCCAATATTACAAGAGGTATGTCTATTACTGTATTTTATGATGCAGATGCTCCTGCTGTATTAATTTATCCTCCTCGTTTACAGGCTAGTGTCGTTGCTTCAAATAACCTAAACAAAAATGTAAAAGTAGATTATTTTGACTCTAATCTGCTCAGTCAAGACAAAGCACTTCAACTCAATATTACAGACAATACAGAAATATTATTAGAAAATGGTCAAACATTTACAGGAAATTTAGGAAATCATTATCTTGTTGTTATTTATACTACATCTACAAGAAGCATACCTGCTCAAACCACTCCAGAAAAAATTATTGTACTTTGTCAAAGCATATCTTAATTCTTTTTTTGAAACAAAGGACAATATCAGTCTATTTTACAATCAGATATAGAAAATAACATTAATAAGTGCCCTTCATATAAAAATATGAGGGGCTTATTAATATCTGATAAACTGGTATTGTCCCTTTATTATATTTTTAATATTTTAATATTTTAACACAGACTCTACACGATACCCTTTTAATACTTCTCTACCTTTTAAACCTTCTAATTCTATCAAAAAGTCCAACGCTACAACTTCTGCTCCTATTTCTTCTATCATTTCTACAATCGCTTTTGCTGTTCCCCCTGTTGCTAGTAAGTCATCTACTATTACTACTTTTTGTCCTTTTTTCAAAGCATCTGCGTGCATTTCTATTATTGCTGTACCATATTCTAATTCATACTCTTTACTGATTGTTTTTGCAGGTAATTTTCCTTTTTTTCTCACAGGAACAAATCCTTTTTCTGCATTATATGCAATAGGCATACCAAACAAAAAGCCTCTAGACTCTGCCCCTAATATCACATCGTATTCCAAATCTATTATTTTTTGGTGCATTTGTGCAATCGCTTGCTGCAAACCTTCTGCATCTTTGAGCAATGTTGTAATATCTCTAAATATAACCCCTTTTTGTGGAAAATCTGGTATAGAACGTATTTTACTTTTTAAATCTACCACTTCAATAACCTCCTCATTTTATTGCTGACTTACTCTAAAATCTTTTATTTGCAGTTGTACACTGTTTTCCCCTCTAAACGTATTGATATTAACACTATATACAAAATCCATATTTTGCTCAATATATCCATTCGCTAACATTTTATCACAATTTTCTTGTCCATACAATTGTTTTATCATTTCTAAAAATTTATCGTATCCATCAAATGATATTCCATTTAATTGTATTCCTGTTTTTTGTTCCTCCAATATCATTTTTATAATATTTTTTTCTTTCCCTATCAAAAAATATTTTACAATTTTAATATTTTTGCTACCAAATAAAGGTACATGATTACCTTTTCCAAAAGGTGCTAAATTTCTTAATTCCTCTGCTAGTGTTATATCAATTTCTTCAAAATTCAATTGTTTTTCAATTTTTAATACAGGCAAAAGCTGTTGTTGTGTCAATTTACAATTACATTCTAATCTTTTTTGAAGTTGTTGTATATTTTCATAAGGTAGTGAAAGTCCTGCCGCCATAGTGTGACCTCCAAATTTTACAAATAATTCTTTACAAGCATACAATTCTTCAAACATATTATAGCCTTCAATACTTCTACCTGAACCCTTTGCCATATTTTCTGATTGTGTAATCAATATAGTAGGTCTGTAAAACTTCTCTTTTATTCTACCTGCTACAATACCTGCAATACTTTCATGTACATTTTTCTGATATATTACAAGTACTTTTTCATTTTGTCTATTTTTTTGTTCTATTTCTTTTATCACTTGTTCTGTTGCTTTTTGTGTCATATCTTTTCTACTATTGTTTTGCTCTATTAAATACTGTGCATATTCTTTTGCTTTTTTTTCATCATTTTCACAAAACAATGCTACTGCCGTTTTTGCTGTTTCTAGTCTTCCTGCTGCATTGACACAAGGCCCTATCATAAAACCAATGTGATATTCTGTTAATTCTTTACCATACAAATTCGTCTGTTCCAAAAGTGATTTTAATCCTATATTTGTTGTTTGTGGCATTGTTTTTAACCCTTTTTTTACTATTATTCTATTTTCTTCCATTAAATCTACAATATCACAAACTGTTGCTAATGTTGCCAAATGAAGACATTCTCTTTCTAGTATTTCATTACTGATTTGCAATCTTTTTAAAAAAAGCAATGCCAATTTATAGCAAAGTCCTCCAGCACAGAGCATTTTAAAAGGATATTGACATTGTTTTTGTTTTGGGTCAACTATAGCGTCTGCTTTAGGTAATATATCATTTCCACATTCATCAAATGCCGCTTCATGGTGGTCTATTATCACAACAGTCATATCAAATTCTTTTGCCTTTTCAATTTCTTCTATTGCTGCAATACCATTGTCACAAGTTAACAACAACTGTATTCCTTTTTTATGTAATTCTTCTATTGCTTCTAAATTTAAACCATATCCTTCTTTTTGTCTATGAGGAATATAATATATCACATCTGCTCCACAATAGCATAATACTTTATACCATATTGCTGTACTTGTTACACCATCTACATCATAATCACCATATATTGCAATTTTATAGTGTTGTGTTACTGCCTCTTCTAGCAACTCCATTGCCTTTTGAGCATCTTTCATAGCATTTTGTTCTAAAACATCATAGAGTGCTGCATTTTCTGCTTTTAAAAATGCTACCGCCTGTCTTTTTGTTTTAATTTCTCTATTTGCCAATACACAAGCTGTTGCTTGTCTAATATCAAGTACTTCTGACATTTTATTTATATCTGCTTTTGTTCTTTTTAGTATCCATCTATTTTCCAAAAAAGTTCCCCCCTCACCCAAAACATTATTACAGTATTTTAATCTGTTTTGTCATGTATATTAAAAAAAATATCACACATTTCAAATAATAAGTTAAAACATTTTTGTTTTGCTTTACATACACTCTTTATATATCCAATTAGTTTTTTATATTTATATCCATATTTTTGTTTCTTTTTTATTTTTATGCTAAATGAAATAAACAGACGCTATAAAACGTCTGTTTTTACACTTATTTTTCATTTTTTGGTAAAAGAATATACCAAACACTAGCAGAAATAAATATAGAAGAATACGCTCCTGCTATAATACCCACTATCATAGGCAAAGAAAAATCTTTAATCGTTTGTACGCCCAAAATATATATTGCACCAATAGTAAACAACGTAGTCAATGTAGTATTTATAGAACGGCCTAATGTTTGGCTAATGCTTTTATTGATTTTTTCTGTTGTTTGATTTTTTCTATATTTTGGTGTATTTTCTCTAATTCTATCAAATATAACAATAGTAGAGTTTATAGAATATCCTAGTATTGTCAAAAGCACTGCTATAAAAGCATTATCTACTGGTATGCGAAATATTGCATAACAAGTCATAACAATCAAAACGTCATGCACCAATGCCACAATAGCACTACCTCCTGCACGTACATCTTTAAATCGAATAGAAATATATATCAACATACAAATACAGGCAATTAAAACCGCCTTTATTGCTGTCATCTGCATTTCTTTGCTCACTGTTGCAGAAACATCTACTATAGAGTCTATTACTGCATTTTGATATTTTTGTTTGATACTATCTGAAAGTTTTGTTCTAGTATCTCCATCTATAGACTGCATTTTAATAGAAACGCTATCTGTACCAATTACTTTTTGCACTTGAGGACTTTTTTGCCCTGTAACATCTTCTATTATTTTTGTAATATCATCATTTGAAAATTCTTCTCCTACTGTTACACTCATAGAAGTACCACCAGTAAATTCAATGCCAAAATTAAATATACCTTTTCCTGCACTTCCATTTACTATCATTGCAACGATGCCGGCTAAAATAATTACTATCGACACCGCAAAAAATTTTAATCTGTTTTCTACGATTTTCATTATTTTTCGCCTCCCTTATTTCATACGTAATCCATAATATTTTGGATTATTTACACCAATATATATCATACCTTGTAATATCATTCTTGTAATAAATATTGCTGTAAACATAGAAAGTATAATACCAATCATCAATGTTTGAGCAAATCCTTTTACTGTACCTGTTCCCAGCCAAAACAATACCCCTGCTGCTATTAATGTTGTTACATTACCATCAATAATAGCAGGTAATGCTCTTGAAAAACCATTGTGTACTGCCACTCTCAAAGAATGTCCTGCTATGAGTTCTTCTTTCATTCTTTCAAATATTACAACATTAGCATCTACTGCCATACCTACAGAAAGCACAATACCTGCAATACCAGGCAATGTCAATGTTACGTGCAGCATACTTAATGCTACCAATTCTAATCCTACATAAATAATCAATGCCCAATCTGCTGCAAATCCTAATGCCCTATATATTATCAGCATAAACAATAATACAATACAAATGCCTATTGCTCCTGCTTTTAATCCTGTAGAAAGTGCATCTGTGCCTAATCTAGCACCTACATTTTCCATTTTTAATATATTCAAATTAAAAGGCAATGAACCTGCCCTTATCAAAGAAGCGGTTTTTTCTGCTTCTTCTGGTGTAAAATGTCCTGTAATCATAGCATTTCCATCTGTAATTTCTGTATTTACCACTGGTGCACTTACAATTTCATCATCTAATACTATAGCAATCTGTTTACCTATATTATTTTTAGTAGCCTCTGCAAAAAGCTGTTTTCCTTCTTCTGTAAATTCTAATGAAACATAAGGCTCAGAAACGCCTTGCTGTGATACTTGTCCCACTTGTTTTCTAGCATCTGCTACCATATCCCCCGTTAAAAGTACCTTTCCTGTTTCATCTGTAAATGACAACTGTGCTGTTTGACCAATTTCCTTGATTGCTTCTTCTGCATTTTCTACACCTGGTATATCTACCCTTAGACGCTTTTCTCCCTCTCTTGCGACTTCTGCCTCTGTCCAGTTGTTCCAATCTAATCTTCCTTGTATCAATGAAATTGTTGCTGCCATTTCTTCCTCTGTTACTTCTTGTTTATCTGCTTCATACAATATTTGCACACCACCGCTTAAATCTAAGCCTTGTTTAATATTCCAAATACTGCCTTGCTTGTTCTCTCCTATGCCTTGATAAGACAAAAATGCCAAAGCACCCGCTAATATCAACATTACAAAGAGCATCAAGCCACCTTTTCCTTTCATTCCAAAACCTCCTTGGTTCATATGAAATTTTTATGATAATGCCTTTTGACAAATAATTATATTACTACTCATTATTTCCGTCAATATTTTATTCCTCAAGTAATTCTTTTGCTTTTATCATAATAGCACATTCTATTCTCTTTTTTTGCATTTTACAGCCAATTTCATAAGGTTTTAATATATCTCCATTTTGCTGATAAGCATTTGCTGCACAACCTCCACTACAATAAAATTTTGCCCAGCATTTTTTACAATCTTCTTTAGCATATACATTACATTTTGAAAAAATTTCTCTTTTTTCTATATTTGTAACACCTTCATACACTGTACCTATTTTAAATTCTGGCATACCCACAAACTGATGACAAGGATACAATTCACCCGTTGGTGTTACTGCTAAATATTCTGTACCAGAGCCACAGCCTACTAATCTTTTCATAACACAAGGGCCACCACTTAAGTCAATATTAAAGTGAAAGAAATTAAAATCATTTCCTTTTTTTCTTCTTTCATATATTTCTTTTGCCAGTTTTTCATATTCTTCATATATCATAGGCAATTCTTTTTCTGTAATAGCATATGGCATACCTTCTTCTGCTACTACAGGTTCTACTGAAATTTGTTGAAATCCTAAATCTGCCATATGTATTACATCTTTACAAAAATCAATATTATATTTTGTAAATGTTCCTCTAATATAATAATCTGTTTGATTTCTACTTTCTGCTATTTTTTGGAATTTAGGCACAATGACATCATAGCTACCTTGTCCTCCTGCCCTTGGACGCATTCTATCATTGACTTCTTTTCTACCATCTAAGCTTAACACTAAATTATACATATTTTCATTTATAAATTGCTGTTTTTCTTCATCTAGCAAAACACCATTTGTTGTAAGAGTAAAACGAAATTTTTTATTATATTTATTTTCTATTTCTCTACCATATTTTACAATTTCTTTTACTACTTCAAAATTCATTAATGGCTCTCCTCCAAAAAAGTCTATTTCCAAATTTTTACGAGAACCAGAATTTTCTATTAAAAAATCAAGTGCTTTTTTCCCTATTTCTGCACTCATCAATTCCCTTTTCCCATGATATTCTCCCTCCTCTGCAAAACAATATTCACATTTTAAATTGCAGTCATGTGCTACATGGAGGCAAAGTGCTTTTATTACAGCATTTCTATTTTCCATCATTGGCAATACTTGCTCATAGTCATCTTCTGTGTAAAGCATACCTTCTTTTTCTAATATAGATAATTCTTCTACTGCTTCCTCTATTTGTTCCATATCATACTGCGGAAATTTCAACTGTAATGCGTTTTTTGGTACTTCTTTCCACATATCTGCTAAATCATACACCACATCGTCTACTACATGTATTGCTCCACTATTTACGTCCATTACAATATTGACACCATTTTGACAAAATTTATGTATCATATTTTTTTCCTCCTACTATATTCATAACACAAAAAGAAAGGCTATTTTCTATCATGGAAAACAGCCTTCTTGTGTCCTTTTTTTACTCTTACTTATTTTTGCTCACAGGACTGATTTGCTATGGTACAAGATGTTTTACAAGCGGACTGACAAGATGTTTGACATTCTCCACAGCCTCCAGTTGCTACTGTCTTTTTTAACATTTTTGTATTTAATGTCTTTATATGTTTCATTCTGTATAAACCCTCCTTAAAAACAAAATTTGTAAACACTATGCTATTATAGCATGAAATATTATTTTTGAAAATAGTTTTTAACCCTTTTTCATATTAATTCCTAAAATACCTCCTACGCCTCCTCCTGCTGCTGCCAAAAGTATCATAAGCCCTTTTGACCCTACTACACTAAATCCACTTCCTGCAATGCCATCTAACACAAACAATATTATTCCATAAGTAAGTCCTGCCAATATGCCCCATAATATTCCTCTCGCTTTAGCACATCTTGCCCAATCAAATCCCGCAATACCTGCTGACACTACAGTACAACATAGTGCTATCAAAGGCAATTTTTCCTCCGTTACATCTGTATAAGTTAAAACAATACCATATGTAATAAATATAATACAGGTAACTGCATATGCTATTACAATACCCTTCAGCATACATAAAATTTGACTATTTCCCATTTCTTTTTTTGTTTTTACATTTTCCCTCTTTTTTATACTCTGTTTTTTTTCTTTTTTCTCCACAGCTTTTCCTCCCGTTTTTATTTTATTTTATGATATACAAAAATATATTATGCTATGTTGAAAAAGTAATTAAAAAATGTTACACTATTTTGAATTGATACGAAATATTAGAAAGAAGTGTTTTTTATGATAGACCTCCATTGCCATTCTTATTTTTCTGATGGTACTTTTTCTCCAGAAGAAATTGTAATAAAAGCAAAAAAAAGAGGACTTCGTGCTATCGCTTTAACTGACCACGATACTATAGATGGTTTAGAAGCATTTCAGAATTCTGGACAAAAGTATCACATAGAAACGATTACTGGTATTGAATTTGCAACACAATACAACCATTTTAGCGAACAAGAAATTCACATTGTAGGATTAGGTTTTTCTCCTACAGCAAAAGTATTGATAAAACGAATGAAAGATATTGTAGAAGCTCGTCAAATTCGCAATGAAAAAATGATTTATGCTCTTAATCAACTAGGATTTGACATATCTTATGAACAAATACAGCAAAATGCAGCAGGAAATATTATTACTAGAGCACATTTTGCCAATGTTTTAGTACAAAAAAATATTGTTAAAAATACAAAAGAAGCATTTGAAAAATATCTTTCTACAAACAGACCTGCTTATGTACAAAGACAAACGCTTTCTCCTGCACTTTGTATACAAACAATACAAAATTCTGGTGGTGTAGCAGTATTAGCTCACCCCACTTTATATCATATGGATTATAATGAAATAGAATTTCTTGTAAAAGAATTAAAAAGTTATGGCTTAAACGCTATAGAAACACAATATTCTTCTTATTCTTTAGAGCAAAGCCAAAAAATAACTGCATTAGCAGACAAGCTTGGTTTACTTTATAGTGGTGGTAGCGACTTTCATGGCAAAAACAGACCTAATATACACATTGGTGTAGGAAAAAATAATTTACACATTCCCTATTCTTATTGGGAAGCACTCAAAAAACATTGTATTTAAAAAATTTTTTATATATGACGAAAGGAGCATTTTTATTATGTCTATTGAAAAAGTAAAATCATATTTTAAACAATTTGGAAGGGAAAACGATATACTAGAATTTGAAACTTCTTCTGCTACAGTGGAATTAGCTGCAGAAGCAGCTCATGTAATACCTGCTCGTATTACAAAAACACTTGCTTTTCAGTCTGGTGATAGTTGTATACTTATTGCTGCTGCTGGAGATGCTAAAATTGATAACAAAAAATTTAAAGCAGAATTTTCTATGAAAGCAAAAATGCTTTCTCCAGAAGAAACATTTTCTCTTACTGGTCATGCTATAGGTGGTGTTTGTCCCTTTGCTGTACCTGATACTGTAAAAACTTATACAGACATTTCTCTAAAGCGTTTTGATACAGTATTTCCTGCTGCAGGAAGCAGTAATTCTGCCATTGAACTAACTTGTGATGAACTATTTCAATATGGAAACTGTCAAAAATGGATTGATGTTTGCAAAGGTTGGGAAGAAACTATATAAATTGTTTAATATATTGTTTCTATACTAATGCTATGTTATTTTTCAGAATTCCCATATTTTTAGCATGATTTTTATTGCAATATGGAAAAATATGTGATATACTGTAGTAGTCAATTATATCTCATCTACAAAATTGATACTATTAATATGAAATGGAGAAACAGTATGAAAATATCTACAAAAGGACGTTATGGTATTCGTCTTATGCTTTGTTTAGCACTGCAATATGAAAAATCAGGGCATATGCCTCTAAAAATGATTGCTCAACAGCAAGAAGTATCTGAAAAATATTTAGAACAAATTATTAATCCTCTTACAAAAGCTGGCTTAGTACAAAGTTTTAGAGGAGCACAGGGAGGATATGCTTTAATACAAAATCCTTCTGAAATTACTGTAGGTACTATTCTTCGTATATTAGAAGGCTCTCTTTCTCCTGTGGACTGTTTAGAACACTCAAATTGTAAACGTGCTGATTTTTGTGCCTCTCTTTTATTATGGCAAAAAATGAAAACAGCAATTGATGATATTGTAGACAATACTACACTAGCAGATTTAGTAGCTGAATATCATTCCAAAAATGATAACTCTAATATCATATCATAATATAAAAAAGACATTGAACACAAAAATTTCAATGTCTTTTTTAATTATTTATTTTCTTTCTCTGCTAATTTTAAGGTAAACAAAAATGTAGTGCCTTTTCCTTCTTCACTTTTTACAGCTATATTTTCTCCATGTGCTAACAAAAATTCTCTTACAATAGAAAGCCCTAAACCACTCCCTGTTTTATCTTTTCCTCGTGAACTATCTACTTTATAAAATCGGTCGAAAACATATTTTACATCTTCTTTATTAATTCCTTTTCCATAGTCTTTTACACTCACCAACAATTTTTTATTTTCTTTTAATGCTGTTTCTATTTCTATTTGTTCCCCTTCATTTGAAAATTTAATTGCATTATCTACCAAATTATAAATTACTCTTGCTATTTTATCTCTATCTGCACATACAAATGTTTCTTTCTCTGCAAACATAGCACTGATTTTAATATCTTTTTGTTTTAGTCTTGGCTCCAAACGTTCTATATCTTCTCTTATCAAATCATTAATATTAAAACGCTTTTTTTCTAATGTAATTGTACTTGTTTGTGCTCTACTTAATTCTACAATATCATTTGTTAATTTTGTCAGCCTTTTTGTTTCTTCTAACACAATATTCAAATAATGTTCTTGTTTTTCTTTTGGTATTGTTCCATCTAATATCGCTCCCAAAAATCCCTGTATAGATGTCAGAGGAGAACGCAAATCATGTGAAACATTTGCTATAAAATCTCTTCTCACTTTTTCATATTTATCCAGACTTTCTGCCATATGATTAAAACTTTCCGCTAGTTGTCCAACTTCATCTTCACTACTAATTTCTACTCTTTGCTCAAAATTTCCTCCTGCAATCACTTTTGCAGCTTCATTCATTTGCAAAAGAGGACTTGTTATTTTTTTGCTTGACACATATACCAATATCATACCTATTCCCATAACAGCCGCCAATATATAAAATCCCATTTTATACATTCCTTGCAATGAACGCTCTATTTCTGGCATAGATGTACACATAAATATTCCTGCAATTTGTTCTGTCTGCAAAGGATAGCCTACTGTTAATACTGCTTCATCAAACATACCGTTAATTTTTCCTTCTAATGTTACAATATTTCCCTCTAATACACTCTCAATTACTTTTTGATTTGTAATTGCTTGCCCTATCCATTCATCATTAATACCAGGAGAAGTCAGTACAACAACACCTTTTTTATCTATAAAAAATATACTTGCTGCCATATATCCCTCTAACACTTGCAATTCATAGTCTAATTTACTTAAATCTCCCGTAAAAAATGCTTTTTTATATTCTTTTGATATTTTCATTCCCTGATGAATTAACTCTTCTTTTCTTTCGTCCATATAATGCTGTGTATATACCAATGAAAGTATAATTCCCACTAGCATAAACGTCGCAATCAATGTTCCGACATAAAGTAAAAGCTGTTTTGTAAATATCGACTTTATTTTCATATTTAAAATGCCTCCAAAAAAAACTACATTTGCTTTTATGCAAAAAAATAGTATACTAAAATTAGTTTATCCATAAACAAAGCAAACCATTATTTTTTAAGAAAGGAGAAAAGAAACAATATTATCAGTTTCTTTATAAAATGTTATGAAAAAAATAGAAAGGAAAAATTTTATTGATGTCATATTATTTGCCTTTGCTGTCTATTTAGCTTTTACTACAAATTGGTCAAACATAGACAAATTTTCACAGCTTCTTTTATTGATGTATGCCCTCTGCATTACACTTCGCATAGGCAATATCATGAAAATAAAACAAAATGAAATGATACAAAGACAAAAACAAAACGAACAAAATCAACAAAATCAAAATGAAAACACTATTACAGAAAATAAGCCAAAACAATAATAATACTGCCCTATGATTTTTCCATAGGGCAAATTTTTGACTATTTTACTTCAAATTTATATCCTACTCCCCAAACTGTTTTGACACTCCAATTTTGTTCTTTTTTATTTAACTTCTCACGTATCCTTTTAATGTGCACATCTACTGTTCGAGTATCTCCAATATACTCATATCCCCATATTCTATCAAGTAATTGCTCTCTTGTAAATACTTGGTTACGATGTTGTGCCAAATAATGTAGTAATTCAAACTCTTTTGGAGGAAAATCTACATTTTCACCATAATACTCTACAGTATAATTTGAAATGTTAATTTCCAAATTAGGAAATACTAACTTTTTGTTGTTTTCTTCTTTTTTTTCACTACCTTGTTCATATCTTCTCAATACCGCTTTTACACGTGCTACTAATTCTTTAGAGTCAAATGGTTTTACAATATAATCATCTGCACCTAATTCTAATCCCAACACCTTATCAAATGTTTCTCCCTTTGCAGTTAACATAATAATAGGAATATCGCTCTTTTTTCGTATTTCTGTACAAACTTTATAGCCGTCCATACTTGGTAGCATTAAATCTAAAAGCATCATATCAGGCTGAAAATTATCCACTTTTTCTAATGCTTCTCGACCATCATATATCTCCATTGTTTCATATCCTTCTTTTATTAAATACAATGAAATTAATTCTGCTATATGCTGGTCATCATCTACTACCATTATTTTTTTCTTTTCTGCCATACTTCCTACCTCCCTATTATTCTTTTTCACCCAAAAAACTTTTTATTTTAATTCTACTACTGTAACACCCATTTCCCCTTCTCCATAAACGCCAGCTCTATAACTTTTGACATGAGTGTTTGTTTTTAAATATACTTGTACTGCACTTCTTAATGCTCCTGTACCTTTGCCATGTATTATCATCACTTGTTTTAATCCAGATAAATACGCATCATCTAAATATTTATCTATATTTCCAAGTGCTTCTTCCACCAGCTGTCCACGACAATCAATTTCTGCTGAAATATACTGACTTTTTCCTGCCTTTACTTTTGTAGAAATATTTTTTTGTTTTGTTTGTGTTTTTGGTTTTGGTGTATCATCAAGCATTAATTCTGACAAAGGCACTTTTATTTTCATACTTCCCATTTGTACCATAACCTCTTTATTTTTATCTGGTGCAGTTAATGCTGTACCATTTTGGTCAAATGATATAACATAAACACTATCCCCCATTTCCAAATGTTCTGGTGCTTTATGGGTATTTTTCTTTTTAGGCGATTTTAAAAACGCTTCTTGCATACTAGACAATTTTGCTTTTAATTGTGAACGTTGTTCTGTAAGTTTTTGCCTATTAGAAGCATTTTTAGCTTCTTTATTCATTTCTTTTATAATATGGTCTGCTTCTTCTTTTGCTTGCTGATAAATTTGTTTTGCTTCTTCTCTTGCTTTCATTATAATTTTTTCTTTTTGTTCTCTTGTTTTATTTTTTTGATACTCCACTTCCTCTTTTAATCTTTCTGCTTCTTTTCTATACTGTTCTGCTCTTTCTTGTTCATACACTACTGTTTTTTTACTAATTTCCAAATCTGTAATCACATCTTCAAATCTTGCTTCGTCATGGCTAATAAATTCTTTTGCTCCTTCAATAATTTCGTCAGAAAGTCCCAAACGTTTTGATATTGCAAAAGCATTACTTTTACCAGGTATTCCTATTAATAAACGATAAGTTGGTCTTAAAGTTTCAATGTCAAATTCACAACAAGCATTTTCTATGCCCTCTGTAGACAAAGCATACACTTTCAATTCACTATAATGTGTTGTTACTGCTGTTCTGATTTTTCTTTTATGAAGTGACTCTATTATAGCCATAGCAAGAGCCGCCCCCTCTGTAGGGTCAGTACCTGCCCCTAATTCATCAAACAATACTAGAGAATAATGTGTTACCTCTTTTAATATTGTAACAATATTACTCATATGTGCTGAAAATGTACTTAAACTTTGCTCTATACTTTGTTCATCTCCAATATCTGCAAATACATTATCAAATACAGCTAACTGAGAATGGTCAAATGCAGGTATATGCAATCCAGACTGTCCCATAAGTGTAAACAATCCCAATGTTTTCAATGCAACTGTTTTTCCTCCTGTATTTGGCCCTGTAATGAGCAATGTACTAAAATCTTTTCCCAAATAAATACTAATTGGTACTACTGTTTTACTATCCAACAAAGGGTGCCTTGCCTTTTGTATATTGATATATCCTTTTAAATTAAACAATGGTTGTGTACCATTCATAGAAAGAGATAAATTTGCTTTTGCAAATACAAAATCTAAATGTATCATAATTTCCATATTGGCTTCCAGTAATTCTTTTTGTTCTGTCACCATTGTAGAAAGTTCTGCTAATATTTTGTCTATTTCCTTTTTTTCTTCTATTTGTAGTTGTTTTATTTTATTATTGATTTGTACAACACTTAAAGGCTCTATAAATACTGTAGAACCTGTATTTGACTGGTCATGTACCATACCTTGAAATGTAGTACGATATTCACTTTTTACAGGAACACAATATCTATCATTTCGTATAGTAATTACAGGGTCTTGCAACATATTTCTATAAGCAGAAGATGAAATGATAGTATTTAACTGGTCTTTTACTTTTTCATTTGACAGTTTAATTTCTCTTCTGATTTTATTCAAATCACTACTTGCTGTATCTGACATTTCATTTTCAGACAATATACATCTTGTAATTTCATTCTCCAAATGTGGTATTGTAACAATCAATTCAAACAAAGCATCTAATTTTTCATAACTTTCTGCTTTATTTTCATTTTTAGCATAGTCTTTTGCCCTCCTACAAACATACAAAAAACTTGCTACATTCATCAATTCCTCCATAGACAATATGCCACCCATTGCTGCTCTTTTCATTTGTGGCCTGATTTCTCGAAATCCTCCTAATGTCAATGTTCCCTTTCTCAATATCATAGAAACTGCTTCTGTTGTTTCCTGTTGTGCTGCTGTAATATCTATCATTGCAGTATAAGGACGCATATTTTCTATTCTTTCTTTTGCCATAGGTGACACAGCAAAAGAAGCTAATTTTTTTATTATTTTATCATATTCTAATTTTTTTAATGCTTTCTCATTCATAATTTACTACCTCATTTTTTTATAGTACTTAATTCTTTTGAAGTGTATGATAACAAATTTGTTTTTATAGTATACCATAAATATCCTATTTCTAATTTTAAATTTTTGTAACACTGTAAAAAAGACATTGAAGCAATAAATTACTTCAATGTCTTTTGATTTTATTACATTTCTCTTTCTTTTATCATACCACTTCTATAAGCAAAAAGCAATTTTTGCAAATCGCCAATTCTTTTTTGTATATTCTTTCCATTATCTGTATCTCTTACACGTATCCTTTCTTTAGAATATTGTAATGCTACTTTTGATGAAAAAATATCTCTTTCCTGCAATATAGCATTTTCTGTAGACTCAAATGGTTCATGTGAAACAAGTAAAAGCCCATGTGAATTATATATTAAAGTATATCCTGCAATACCTGTTTCTTTTTGATATGCTTTTGCAAAACCTCCATCAATCACTATCAGTCTTCCATTTGCTTTGATAGGACTTTCTCCTTTTTTTACTTTTACAGGTACGTGTCCATTTATAATATGGGAGTCTTTTGGCACTAATCCAAAATCAGCTAATATTGTTTCACAAACACTTTCATCATTTCTTAAATTATAATAAGGATTTTTTACTTCTGTATGTGCTTGTTTATCATCTATAAAATAGCGTTCAAATGTTGTCATTTTCTTCTTGCCAAAAAGAGGAGAGTCTTCTCCACACCACAAATACCACGTCAAATCAATACAAGCTCTTTTTGACTCTGTATGTGCTTCATTAAAATAGCCTTCTCTTACAGAACGTTCTACTGCATCTAAATAACTTTTTCCTACATAACGCCTTCCTTGAAATGTTACCTTTTTCAAAGAACCATCTTCATTCATAGGAATACAGCCATGAAACAAAAGATTAGAATTAAATACTTTATACATACTTCCTTTTGAAAATAAAAATCTAGTATGTTTTTGTAATTTTTCACTATTTACAAATGAAGATTTTATTTTTGCCATTACTTCCTCTTCCTCTTTTGTAAAAGCATAAGGGTCTTGAGGGTCTATTGTAGGAAAGTTAGTATCATTCATTTTATATACTACACCATCTATTTCAACAGTTCCTTTTTCAAAGTCAATTTTATCTAACAAAAGTCTATTTTCCATATGAAACTCTGGGTGTCTTTTTATTATTTTTGCTTCTGATTTAAACTGCATTATAGCAATAGCTTTGTGCATTTTTGCAATCATATTAAAATCTTTATCAGAAAGAACACCTTCTATACTTTTGGGTTCAAAATGGGTACAAGGGTCATTTGCATACTGTTCCATAGCAAACGTTGCTAGTGGTATCAAGTTAATACCATAGTCTTCTTCTATCGTATCTAAATTAGCATATCTTGCCTGTATACGCAATACATTACAAATCAATGCTTGACAGCCTGCTGCTGCTCCCATCCATGATATATCATGATTTCCCCACTGTATATCTACAGAATGATACCCTGACAATATATCCATTATTTTAGCTGCATTAGGTCCTCTGTCATAAATATCTCCTATAACATGAAGCTGGTCAATAGACAATCTTTGTATTAAATGTGCCATAGCTATGATAAATCTATCTGCTTGATACAATTCTATAATTGTATTAATAATTTCTGAATAATACATTTGTTTATCACTACCAATACTATCCTCATGAAGCAATTCTTCTATAATATAAGCAAAATCTTGAGGTAGTGCTTTTCTTACTTTAGAACGGGTATATTTAGAAGACACTACTTTACATATATGTATTAATCTATGTAATGTAATTTTATACCAATCTTTCATATCTGTTTCTACTTTTGCTACTTGTTCCAATTTTTGCTCAGGATAATATATTAATGTTGCCAATGATTTTTTTTCTGCTTCTCTCAATGTTGCCCCAAAAATATCTTCAATATGATTTTTTATAACGCCTGAAGCATTTTTTAACACATGACGAAATGACTCCAATTCTCCATGAATATCAGAAACAAAATGTTCTGTACCTTTTGGCAAATTTAATATTGCTTTTAAATTTACAATTTCAGAACTTGCTCTATTAATATTACTATAACTTTGAGAAAGAAGTTGTAAATACTTCATTTCATCATTTGTAAATGTTTTTCCATTAGAATACAATACGGTTTCCCCCTTAAACTGTTATCTATACAAATATTATACAAAAAAGCAGAGTGATATTTATTTATTATATCAAAATCTGCTCTTTTTTAATAGTATGTTTTTGCACAAAATTTAGTAAATATTTTTGAAAAAACCATTCTTTTTGATTTTATTTTTAGTGCTTTTCTATATTACTTTTTTCATCTTGTTGTTGTTCTGATTTTTGTTCTGACGTTTTTTCTAAATCAATGGTATGTTGTTGTTCCATTTTTGGTATTTTTTCCAAATCACTCTTATTTTGTTGTTCTGTTACTATTTCTTTTTTTAAATCAACTGTATTTTTTTGTTCTATTTGTGACAACATTTCTTTTTTTACTTCATTGATATAAGTTGTATTTTCTGTATTGTACCAAATGCGATTTAAAAATAACACTACCAAAATCATTATAAAAAATCCATCAAGCAATATATATTTTAAAAAGCTCCAAATCATACAACATAGCATATAAACACTATCAGACATAAATGTTGATACCTTTTCTAAAATTCCTGTTGTATACAATTCTAAAAAAAATATTGTCATACTGCATATTATAACATACAAAAGTGTTTCTAAAAAACGGATTTGAGATGCTCTTTTACTTGCTGCTAATGCTCTTAAACCACTTATATTTTGTATCATAACAACACAATCCGAAAATATCCAAATTGTACTAAAATAAGCAATTACTAAAACACAAGCAGCAATAAAGATAATAAATAATATTTTGCTGAAAATACTACTTAATGCAATAATTAAAAAAGGAAATATTATCAAAAATAAAAAAATAACCTGCAAAAAAGTTGTCCAAATAGCTGCTGGTGCTTTTGAAAAACTATATAAAAAATTGTTTTTTGCACTGCTTTTTTGTTCTTTTACAACATTAACTGCTCCCCATATTATAGTAACACTTGCCAAAGGTTGTACTACCATTTGCACCAATGATATTACCATATTATAAAGTGATACACTTTTTATAACATTTACTTGTGCTGCCATATCTATATCCATTACATTATCATACAAATAACTTAAATTAACGATTGTTTTAGACACTATCCACTGATTGAATAAAAACAATGGTACAATAATGAAAAAGCCAACAAATGTAATTGTTTTTATATTTTTTTTATAAATATTTGCTGCAATAGATAATACTTCAGCTATTGTCAATTGTTTTGATTTGATATGTTCCAACATAATACATCTTCTCCTCATTTATAATTTTTATTATACTTTTTTATAGCTTGCAATGAAATATTTTTTTACAGCATAAATTATTAATATTCTATTGCTTTTTTTACAATAAGTATTTTTTTGATACCAACAAGCATTTCTAATAATTTCATAAACATTTCTATACTATTCCTATTATGAAATTGCTTCTAAATCTTCTGGTAATTCTAATGTAATATTACCTAATTTTCCTCCTCTATATTCATCTAAAAGTATTTTAGAAGCTCTATCAATATCAGGCTCTCCTCCCTTTTGTTTAAAACCTCTTGCAATGGCTATTTTTTCTAATATGATATGGGGTTCTTCTATAGTATCAAATAAAATTTGATAACGATTTTGAAGCAATTCACTATGTCTTATCAAAAGATGATTGATTAATTCTGTTGCTAATGTTATCAAATCTAATATGTCATCATTTACTGCTCCTGTAAAAGCTAATTTTAATCCAACTTCTTTATCATCAAATTTAGGCCATAATATTCCTGGTGTATCTAAAAGTTCAAAGTCTTTTTTCAATTTTATCCACTGTTTTCCTCTTGTAACACCAGGCTTATCTCCTGTTTTTGCTGTAGTTTTTCCTACATATTTATTGATAAATGTAGATTTTCCTACATTAGGTATTCCTACTATCATACTACGTATAGGTACAAAAAGTCTACCTCTTGCTTTTTGTCTTTCTATTTTTTCTCTCATTAATGCTCTTGCTGCATTTGTAACTTCTGTCATTCCTATTCCTTTTATAGAATTGACTTGTATTACTTCAAATCCTTTTTGTTTATAATATTGCTCCCATAGTGCTGTAGCTTTTTGTTCTGCTAAATCACATTTATTTAACAATATTATTCTATATTTATTTTTTGCTAAATCGTCTATATCTGGATTTTTACTACTATATGGAATTCTTGCATCTACCAATTCTATTACAATATCCACTAATGATATATTTTCCATCATCATTCTTTTTGTTTTTGTCATATGTCCTGGATACCATTGTATATTCATATTATTATCACCTTTCTTTCATTTCTTTTATTGTTCCTACATTATCAAAAGGATATATTCTAAAAATAACTTTACCTTTTATATTTTCTTTTGGAATTGCTCCAACTGTTGCTTCTCTACTATCTGTACTTGCATTTCTATTATCTCCCATAACAAAATAACAGCCTTCCTCTACTACAAAAGGATACTTTATTGTACCTGCCTGCTGCATTGCTTCTGCTATATACTTCTCTTTTTGTTCTTCTCCATTGATATACAAAACATACTCCCACTCCCAACCTTTTTCTCTTATTTGCATATCTATTTCATCTCCTGGTACTCCTATCACTCTTTTTATAATATTTTCTCTCCTATTGCCAGAATCCAACCAGCATATTGCAATATCTCCTTTTTGCGGTTCTCCTACATGATATGCCAATTTATTCACTATTACAAAATCTCCATGATGAAAATTAGGTTCCATAGAAGAACCTTTCACTGTAATTGTTCCAAATATAAATGTTCTCAATATAAAAACAAACACAACAACCATTATTAATTGTATTGTCCAATGAATTTCTTTTTTCTCTGTCATACTATTTTTTTCTCCTTACACATACAATAGATACGAAAAAAAGCCTTGATGTTTTCCCCATCAAGGCTCTTATTTTTGATTATCTCAATACTTCTTTTACTTTTGCAGCTTTTCCAACTTTATCTCTCAAGTAGAACAGTTTTGCACGTCTTACAATACCACGTCTTACTACTTCAATACGGTCAATTCTTGGGGAGTGTAAAGGCCATGTTCTTTCTACACCTACACCAGAAGCAATCCTTCTTACTGTAAATGTTTCTCTAATACCGCCGTTTTGTCTTTTAATCACAACGCCTTCGAACATCTGCAATCTTTCTCTTGTACCTTCTACAACTTTCGCATAAACACGAATAGTATCTCCTACATTAAAAGGTGTAATATTACTTTTAAGTTGTTCTTTTTCTAATTCTTTTATCATATCCATTTTTGTTTCCTCCCTTCCTCATAGACATTCTTATGATACCCCTTGTATCACAGCGGACTGCCTGTACTCACGGTAATATATTATATCACCTCATTTTAAAAAAAGCAATCCCTTTTTTATTTTTCTATAATTTTTTATTTCTATATTTATTTTATTTAATATATATTTCTATAGTTAAATTACTACATATACATAAAGCAATAGCAAACTTTACTATTCTATCTTTTCATTTTAATTATTTTATGATATACTTTCTATATAAATTTTATTTTCTATTCATAAAATTTTCTCGTTTCGTATTGGTACATTTTATCTTTTTGTAAATTTATATTTTTCTAAATTTATATCTTAATTTACAAAAACAATAAAATTATTTTTAAAGGAGGTTTTTATGACGTCAAACAAAGAAAGCATTATACATCAAGATACCCACGTCGATGAAGAAACAATGGAAAAAGTACGTCAACTATGGAGTGTAGCACAGTCTATACAAAATATCAAAATAAATCTATATCAAGAAGAGTTCAACGAAGTAGAACATACTCCAGAAGAAGCACAAATCTCTTATGAAAAAATAAATACTATTCCGATTGTTAATCGTGTCGATGTAAACGCTTAATACCTTAATATAAAACATTATTAAGATTTAAAAAAGCACTTTTTTATTTTTACAAAGTGCTTTTTTATTTTTTGCAAAATATTATACTTTTTGTAATATTTTTGTTACTTGCTTTTTTTTATAACTATGATATAATAAAAAACGATTATAATTGATTTGTATGCAGAAAAAGGTGTTATTATGGCAAAAGAAAAAACAAAAAGGCTTATCGCTCAAAATAAAAAAGCATACCATGATTATTTTATTGAAGAAACTTTTCAGGCTGGTATTGCCCTCACTGGAACAGAAGTGAAATCCCTTCGTCAAGGCAAATGCAGTTTAAAAGAAAGTTTTATTCGTATTGAAAATATGGAAGCTCTTCTTTATAGTATGCACATAAGTCCTTACGAACAAGGTAATGTTTTTAATAAAAATCCTTTGCGTACCAGAAAGTTGCTTTTGCACAAAAGCCAAATCAGAAAAATTTTTAGTGCTATACAGGCTACAGGATATACTGTTGTACCTTTAAAAGTATATTTTGATAGAGGTCTTGTAAAAGTAGATATTGGTGTCGCAAAAGGTAAAAAACTTTATGACAAAAGGCAAACTATAGCCAAAAATGACCAACGCCGCCAAGCAGAAAAAGATTTTAAAATTAGAAATTTAACTCTATAATTTTTTAACATCAAATTGATTATAATATATTTTTAGTATAAGGGGATGTAATGGTTTCGACGGGAATTTTGAAAGTAGGGATAGCCATCTGCAGTCTCGGTAACTGCATATCAAACCGAAAACTTTAAAAAGAAAAGACAAAGATTATACTTTAATGGCAGCCTAAGTGCTGCTCGTCAGCCTCTAGTCTATCACCGCTAGAGGGTCTGGCGTCGACAGGTGATGCACTTTCTGTTGTAAGCTTTGCCAACAGAAAAGATTTATGAAGCTACTGAAGAATATAGCCTGCTCTTCGGCGATATTCTGAAGGAATGTCAAAAGAAAAGCTGTGATGGGAGAAGTCCTTATGGAGAGGTTTTCGGACAGGGGTTCAATTCCCCTCATCTCCATAAATTGGTAATATTGTATAATATTGTAAACCTTCAATTTTAAAACATTTTAACGTTATAACAGCAATAGAAAGTAACAAAAGAGCCTTTTCATTTTTTTGAAAAAAGGCTCTTTTTATATATCATTTTACTAAAATACAAAGTAAATGCTCTTAAATTATTCCTTTTTATTCAATAATATCTTATTATTAAAAAATTTTTTAAAATATGTATTAAATATTATTTTAGTTTTTTTGATGTAATTATTACAAAAAAAGAATTATTTCTTCTACTAATTTATAGAAACAAACAACCAATTAATATCATCAACAGCATTGTAAAAACATGATTTTATAAAGTTTTAGAAAAAATAAAAGAACATATTACAAAATATGCTCTTTTTTATATTATTATTTTTCTATTTCAACATCAATTACTTTTTTAATACATTCTATTATTCTATTGACATCATCTATTACAATATTTTCATTTTCACAATACATACTGTGAAACAATCTATTTATATTTTTTTCAAAGTCCTCTGGCAGTATCATGCAATTATTTTTACACCATTCTACAAGACGTTTTTCTCCTATATGTGTTTTTTCATTTAATGCAAATAGTACATCAAAATAGGAAGCTAAAAATTCTGTTACTCTATGATTTATACTTACAAAATCTTTTCTTTTTACCGCTTTTGCTATTTGTACTTTATATGCTGGCATAGCACTATCCATTAATTGTATTTGTCTTTTTATAATTGCTTTTTTGAGTTTTTTAGGATATGGTACATTAAATCTTTTCTTTGCTGCTTCTAGTCTGCTATTTTTATCATACAATATCACACAATTTATTAAATTATGCCACATACAAGTAGTATAAGCATTTGCAGCTTGACAATGTACTACTACATTTTCTATTTTTTCACAAAAATCATCTAAATTACGATACAAAATATCAATATCAATTCCATTATTTAATACACAATTATCTTCATATTCCCAAAAATGATTTCCAATTTCAATATAACTACAATATTTAGACAATACTTCTTTTCGTATTGTTTCATCAATATTATCTGTTATATAAACATATACATCATAATCAGAATTTTCATCATACACTTCTGATGCTCTTGAGCCTCCTAATGCAATAGCTTCTACACAATCTAGTTTTTTTAATTCTTCAAATATACCATTTGGCATAAAAATCCCCCTTCTCTTTATAAAAATACAAAAAACGGAACAAAGCAGTTCCGTCTTTTATAATGTATTATTAATGTTTTCTCATACTTGCTGTTGCTGTTTTAAATTTATCATGTACAGAATTCATAGCAACATCTACTTCACTCTCATCAATCAATACAGATATTTTAATCTCAGAAGTAGAAATCATACTAATATTTACATCAGCATCATACAATGCCTCAAAAAACAATGAAGCTACGCCTGGATTTGTTGCCATACCTGCACCAACTACAGACAGTTTTGCAATTTTATCATCATGCACAATTTTTTGTGCTGTTAATCTTTGCTGATTTTGTTCTAATACTTTTAATGTCTGTTCCAAATCGCTTTTTGCTACTGTAAATGATATATCTTTTGTATCATCACGTCCTATAGACTGCAATATAATATCTACACTAATTTTTTCTCTTGCCATTAATGAAAATACTTCAAAAGCTATTCCAGGTTTATCTTTTACACCAACCAGTGAAATCCTTGATACATCTTTATCTGCCGCCACACCGCTGATAAGCATTTTTTCCACTTTACATTCCTCCTTAACTACTGTACCTTCTGCATCTGACATACTAGAGCGTACTACTAATTTGACATTATATTTCTTTGCCATTTCTACAGAACGATTATGCAGTACTTTTGCTCCCAGTGATGCCAACTCCAGCATTTCATCATAGCTAATTTCATTCAGCTTTTTTGCATCTTTTACCACTCTTGGGTCTGCTGTATATACACCATCTACATCTGTGTAAATTTCACATAAATCCGCATGCAGTCTTGCTGCTAACGCAACTGCTGATGTATCAGAGCCACCTCTACCCAATGTTGTTATATCTTCATATTTATTTACTCCCTGAAATCCTGTGATAATTACAATATTTTTTCTATCCAGTTCATGCTCAATTCTTCCTCTACTAATGGTTTTAATACGAGCATTTCCATATGTAGAGGTTGTATCAATACCTACCTGCATAGCATTTAATGAAATTGCTCTTGCTCCTAAGCTATTAATTGCCATTGCCATCAATGCTACAGATTGTTGTTCTCCTGTAGAAAGAAGCATATCCATTTCTCTTTTAGAAGCCTTTGGATTGATTTCATGTGCTTTTTCAATCAATTCATCTGTAGTATCTCCCTGTGCAGAAAGTACTACAACAACATCATTTCCTGCGTTATGAGTATCAATAATTCTTTTTGCTACATTAAATATACGCTCTTTATTGGCAACAGAGCTGCCACCGAATTTTTGTACAATTAACAATTTATTTAACCTCCTGTCATTCTGCAACAAGCTGAGCACCTTTTTCATCTGGCTTCAGCAATGTCAGTTGCCATTCATTTGGAATTGCTTTTAAATATGCTGCCATTTTATACTGAAATGTTTCTGCTTGTTTGTCTGTCAATACTGCCATAAGTGTAGAACCTGCTCCACTTAAATAAGCACCTAATGCACCATAATTTTTTGCTGCTTTAAATATTCTTTCCATATCTGGTATGAGTTGGCTTCTATAAGGCTGATGAATACTATCTTGCATTGCCATAGACAAATTTTCATAATTTCCAGAATATATAGACGCTACTAAAAGTGCTGCCCTTGAAGCATTAAATACTGCATCACTTCTATCATAAGTAGAAGGTAAAACACGCCTTGCATCGTGTGTAGAAACAGGGAAATTTGGTACCATAATAGCAAATACCAAATCACTTGGTAAATCTAATCTTACATGACGCATTTCATTATAATCTGTTGCTCCTACTACCATTCCTCCAAATAATGCAGGATTAGAATTATCTGGGTGTCCTTCTATTTTTGCTGCAATCTGTGACAGTTCCTCTTTACTATAGTGACAACCTGACAAATGATTTGCTGCCAAAAGTCCTGCCACTATACAAGCTGCACTACTTCCCAGTCCTCTTACCATAGGAATATAGTCTTCTTGTATCAGTCTTACTGGTGGCATTACATTTCCTGTTTCTGCAAAAAAGTCTACCATTGTTTTATATATCAAATTGTTTTTATCAGTAGGAATTTCAATTTCGTGTTTTCTTTTCACAATAATTTCTAATCCTTCCTCAATTTGTTCAAACCACAAATGATTATACAACTGTAATGCAACGCCTATACTATCAAAGCCAGGACCCATATTTGCAGATGTCGCTGGTACTTTTATGTGTATCATTTTTACATCTCCATTCTAATTCTATTTCGTACTTGCATCTCTTTAGAAAGTCGTTCTATTTTTTCTGCTAAAGATTTCTCAGTTTCAATACCTGTAATGACTGCAAATTCGTCTTTTGCTTCTTCTATTGTAACAATACTACAGCCTCTGCCTCCTTCAAAAAAAACATCAAGTGCTTTTTTCTGTTCTGCTTCTCCTCCTGCAATTCTCACCAATGCTTTTACTTTCATATGGTCATTAGACAATATTTCCATTTTTTCTGTTGTCCAATCTACATCAACGTGCAAATGTTTATGTCTTACTGCTGCTACAACATCAGATACTACTGCACTCGCTGTAGGCAAACTTCCTGCTCCTCTACCATAAAACATTACATCTCCTACCATATTTCCTTTTACAAATATGGCATTAAATGAACCATTTACATTAGAAAGTGGGTGTTCTTTTGGTAAAAGCATAGGAGCAACAAATGCAGAAATACCTTCTGGAGTATTTTTACTGACACCTACTAATTTTATCACAGATTTGCACTTTTTGGCATAAGAAATATCTATTTTAGTAATTTTAGTAATACCTTCTGTTAATATTTCTTCAAAATTCGCTGTTTTGCCATAAGCTAATGAAGAAAGTATTGCTATTTTTCGACAAGCATCATAACCTTCTACATCTGCTGTAGGGTCTTTTTCGGCATATCCTAATTCCTGTGCTGTCTTTAATACATCATCAAATGCTAAACCATTTTCTGTCATCTCTGTTAATATATAATTTGTTGTACCATTTAATATACCCATTACTTCCAATATAACATCTGCTGTCAGAGAGCGGTTCATAGAACGCAATATTGGTATACCTCCGCCAACACTTGCCTCAAAAAGGAAATTTACATTTTTTTCTTTCGCAATGTGAAGCAATTCAGGACCTTTTGCTGCAACCAATGCCTTATTTGATGTTACTACGTGTTTTCCTTTCTCCAATGCTCCTTTTACAAATTTATATGGCACATCAACGCCGCCCATTACTTCTACAACTACCTGAACACTTTCATCATTCAATATATCATTTATATCATGTGTTAATACTTTATTCACTTCATGGTCTGGAAATTCTCTCAAATCTAATACATATTTTATATTGATTTCCATGCCTGCTTTTCTTGTAATGACTTCTCTATTTTTTGTTGCTACTTCATATACTCCTGAGCCTACTGTTCCAAAACCTAATATTGCTATATTCACCATTTTTTTCACCTTATTACCACATTTATGTGGTTTTATCCTTTCTTTTATTTTTTATTATTTTTTATATCCCAATTCGACTTTGTGTTCCCAAAGTCCCCAGGCTTAAAACAAATGAGTATTTATAAATTACTTTCAACTATAATAATAGATGTATGCTTAAGTGCCTTTTTTATCCATGCAATAAAATCTGTGAGTAATCCTTTTTTATCGTTACTAACGCAGTTCAAATCTCGCTCTATTTCATCAATAATGCTATGCCAATCACTTTTTCCAATCCAATTACAAAAACACACATCAAAAACCGCTTCTAATGTTCCATCAAAGGCATCTTTGATAGGATATATTTTATTGAAGTAGTTAAGCAAAAGCTCATAATCCTGTTTATAAATTCTTAACGGAGAAATATAACAGTGCCATTCTTCCCACATTGGATTCCAGTCAGGCTCACAAGACATTTTTAGAGGATGAAATTCCAGACATATTTTTTCGCTTTTTGGTGCATTTAACCTTAATTCCACATATTCTTGATTTTTGTAATCATCTGTATTCAGCCATACCATATTTCTGATATTTACCTCCACTATACTAAACAGTAATTTACATAATCTAACAGTAATATTTATTCATTACATTCATCTGGAAGCATAAAACCGAATTGGGAGCTTTTTATTACTATTTAAGACTCTCTTGCTACAATTTTAAGAGATTGTATTCCTTCTGTTGTTTCTATTGTTTTCATTAACCCTGCCAAATCCCCTATCAAAGCATTTGTTTCAATGGTTAATGTTACATTTGCTATACCATTGATAGGGATTGTTTGATTTATTGTTAATATATTTGCTCCATATGTTGCTGCTTTATTTAGCACAGAAGAAAGTAATCCTGGTGTGTGGTCTAAATTCATAGATATTGTTACTGTTTTCCCTCTTGTGTTTTCATAAAGCGGAAAAACAGCATCTCTATATTTATAAAAAGCACTTCTACTAATGCCTATTTTTGCTGTTGCATCTTGTACTGTACGCTCTTTTCCACTCTCCAGCAATTTTTTGACTTCCATTACTTTTAAAAATACTTCAGGTAGAACACTTTTATCTATAATATAAAAATTTTGTTCTTCCTTCATAAAAGTCCCCCTTTGTTTTTCTAACAAACACATTTGTCTATGCAACAAAGAATATACCACATATTTGCTCTCATTTCAAGTATTTATTTGACAAATTTTTCACTTTTATATGTTTGTACTATATCTTTTACAAAATATAAAATATTTTTATGGAAAAACGCTTTTTTTATTGATAAAATGAATATAATTTTATATTTTTTAACATAGAAAGGAATACTATTATGATATACGGTATAGGCACAGATATTATAGAAATACAACGTATACAAAAAGCAATACAAAAAAATTCCTTTTTACAGAAAATATTCACTCAGCAAGAAATACAATATTTTCATAAAAAAGGAAATCATTCCGAAACACTTGCAGGCATTTTTTCAGCAAAAGAAGCCGTTGCCAAAGCTATAGGTATTGGTTTTAGAGGTTTTTCTCCTATTGACATTGAAATTTATCACAACGAGCAGAACAAACCTTTTATTAAATTATCTCCAAAATTGCAATTAATACTACATCAAATGGACATTCAAAACGAACAATTTTTTGTTTCTATTTCTCATTGTCATCAGTATGCTACTGCATTTGTATTATTAAATACATTATAAAAAGGCTTTCAAATTTCATGAAAGCCTTCTCCTAATACTTCTGCCATATCTGTAACAAGCACAAAAGCACTTCTATCAATTTCTGAAACAATTTCTTTTATTTTTACTAATTCATTTGCTGTAAAAACACAAAGTAATATTTCTTTTTCCTCATTTGTATATAGTCCTCTACCATAAAAGGCAGTTACTCCTCTATCCGCTTGCTCCAGAAGTACATTAGCAATTTCTTTCCACTTTTTAGAAATAATAAATGCTCCTTTTGAAAAAGAACCTCCTTGCAATATGGTATTTACCCACCTGCTTGTTAAATACACTGATGCTATAGCATACATACCTTGCTCTATACCAAAAACAGCCATACCCAGCAATATAATGATACTATCCAATAAAAATATACATTGTGATACCGATATTTTAGGCATCACTTCATGAATTAATGCCGCTGCCAAGTCTGTACCACCTGTTGCTCCCATACTACGAAGCACAAGCCCTGCACCAATACCTACAAATGTTCCTCCAAAAAGACACACTAATATCAAATCACCTTTATACTCTGGCAAATATTCTGCTATAAAAAGTGCTACAGAAAAACCTATACACCCTAGTAATGTACGTCTAAAAAATACTTTACCTATTTTTTTACGTCCCAATACAAGCAATGGCAAATCCCAAAGTATATTAACAAGCCACAAAGGTACAGAAAAACCAAAATTTTGATTTGCAATTTCATTTAATACAATACCTAATCCCGTTGCTCCTCCTGCTACAAATCCTGAAGGTGCAAAAAACATTTCTACTCCTGCCGCCATAATCATAACACCTAACAATATATAAACAATCGCTGTGTCATACTGCTTTTGCAATATTACACTCCCTTTCAAATGTTTTTTATTTGTTTCATCTATTTTTTGTGTAAAAGCTTATGGCTAAAAATTATCATTTTCTATTTTTTAATACTGTAAATGCAAATTTTGGTAATTTCATCATTCTTACAATACGGGAAGGCTGTGTTATAAGGCGGTAAAACCATTCCAATCCCATTTTACAAAATATATCTGGTGCTCTTTTTATTTTACCAGACATTACATCAAAACTACCTCCTACTCCTATGGCGACTTTTACATTTGTCAAACGAATATTTTCATATATCCATTTTTCTTGCTTGGGTGAGCCAAGCCCTACCAATAGTATTGACGGAGATAATTTTTTTATGTCATTCAATATTCTTTTTTCTTCTTTTTCATCAAAATAGCCGTTATGTCCTCCTACAATTTTTAAATTAGCATATTTTTGTTCCATTTTTTTAGCGGCTGCCAATGAAACACCTGGTGCTCCTCCAAAAAAATATACAGTATGTTCTGTATCTTTTATTTCATCAAACAATTTCTGCACTAAGTCATATCCTGCTACTCTTTCTGTTAATTTCTTTTCGCTATATTTAGACGCCCATACTACACCAATACCATCAGGCACTACCAAATCCGCTGCTTTTAATATATTCATCAATTTATCATCATTTTGTGCTTCCATAACAATCTCTGGATTAGGTGTACAAACAATATGCTGTCCTTTTTCACACAAAAATCCTTTTATTTTTTCTGCTGCTTGCTCCATTGTTACAACATCAAAAGGCACTCCTAATATATTTATAATTTCTCTCATATCACACCTACTTTCTATTTTTTTCTAAAAGTTTTATTAAATATTTTTCATTGTAATGTGCTTTTTTTTCTAACTGCTCTGCTTCTCTATTTAATATATCAACATATTTTTGTCTATTTTGTACCATATCCTCTACCATATGCAACGTTTTTTCTATATCAAATTTACCTATTGCTCCTCCAGAAGGCATATTTAATTTTTCAAGATAATATTCAATTTTAGGGTCATACACAAAGCCAATCAAAGGTACTCTTTGCCTTGCAGCAAATATCAATGTATGCAAACGCATACTTAATATAAAATCCATACATTTTATAATGCCCATAATTTCATATGGAGAATAGTTATTTTTTAGCAAATAAGATTTTGTTTTCATACGTTTTTGCACTTTTTGGCTTATTTTAATATCATGAGGTACTTGCATTACTATAAACACAATCGTTTTATTATATTTTTGCTGTATGGTATCGCAAAGCTGTGCAAATTCGTCTACAAATCCGTCCATATCTTTCCAATTTCTTACGGATACTCCTACAAAATTTTTGTCTGTAGCAACACCTGCTTTTTTTAGCAATTCCATTCCTTGTTGTTTTGTAATACTATCCATTGTAAATACAGGGTCGGCTGTTACAAAACATTTTTTTTCATCTACACCCATCGCTTTCAATTCTGCATAAGAATTTGCTTCTCTTAATGTAATCAAATCTGCTTTGTTCACAACCATTTTTACAATGCGTCTGTTTTTTTCTCTGGACACTGGGCCAATGCCATTAGCATAAAGCATTACTTTTTTACCCATAATACGTGCCGCCAATATTATAGACAAATAATACATAAGTGAACGTGTGCTTGTACTATCTTGCAAAAGAGAACCTCCTCCACTTAAAAGCACATCACATTTTTTAATTGCTTTTAATACTTCTTTTATACTAAAGCGATATACTACGTCCATATGATATTTTGCTTTTGTTTCTTCTGGCTTATTTGACAACACTGTAATATGGTAATTTTCTCCTAATGCTTGTATATTTTTATGCATAGACAAAAGTATAGCTTCATCTCCTGCATTATTAAAGCCATAATAGCCTGAAAGTATTACATTATACTGTTTTTGATGATTTGCCTTCCAAGCTGCATTATATGCTTCTATACAGTGCATTGCCATAGTTGTAACAGAATAATAATCAAATATTACATTTCTTCCATAAAGTCCTATCTGTTGCCTTTGTTCTGATGTCATTTGATTAAAAGTATATACTACATCTTTGTAAAGTCTTTCTTCTGTAGAATATTCACAGCCTCTACAACAGAAATTATTTTCTCTTGCTACTTCTAATTTATTTTGTTCAAATATGCCAATATAGCCTTCATTTCCTGCTACAATAACCGTTTTTCCTCCAGCCATTGCCTCCAATGCTGCACGACTTACCCCTACAAACACTGTTGCTACAGAAATCAATTCATTAATGTCTGTTCTTGCCCCTGTCATTATAATACATTTTCTATTGCCGCCTATTTTATTATTTTGCTCTTGTGCCTTTTGATTTAATTCCTCAAAAACATCTCCACCACCCACAATCAATATTCTTATGCCTTTTACAGCCTGTGCAATACGTGGTGCAATTTCAATAAGCTGCCTTGCAACCAATGCCCTACTTTCGTCCATTCTGCTAACATATACTAATGTAGGTTCATTTTCTGCTATGTCAAATTCTTTTCTGATATTTTTTCCATCTGTTTCTGGTGAAAATTTATTTGTATCAATGCCATTGATTGTAACAAATATATTTTCATAAGGTACTTTATAATTTTGAATGAGATACTGTCTAATATCATCACTAACTGCTATTACTTTTTGTCCCCAATTAGTAAGATATTTTAATCCCATACCTGTATAAAATACCCAATGAGCTGATGTTACAAATGTAGTTTTATATTTTTTATGCAAAAAACCACATATAAATCCAGGTATTCTAGCATGAGAATGTATAATATCCACTTGTTCCTTTTTTATAATGCGGCGAAGCAAAAAATAAGATTTTATCATTTTATATACATTTCTTTGGTTCATAGGTACTCTATAATGTACTATGCCATATTCTTTTAATTCTTTTTCATATACACCACCATTTGATGCTACTATAATTTTATAACCTAATTTTTTTAACTCTTTTGAAAGTTCTACTACATGGGTTTCTGCACCGCCTATTTCCAGCCCCATCAGTGTCATCAGTATTGTATATTTCTTTGCCATAGTTTTCCCTACCCTTTTATACTAAAAAGTCTTTTATTCTGCCCTCTGCTTCAAAATATTTTGTCATAAATTTTCTGTCAGACTCTCTCACTAATTCATACGTTTTATTGATAAAACAACCTTTTTCTGTTACTGTACCTTCTCCCATTACAGTTATAATTAAATTAATTCTATTTTGTACTGTACCTGTTCTATATACACCATCATTACATAATATAGGTTCTGTTGCTTGTTCACTCTCTACTTTTACAATTTTGCCTATACTATTGCCTGATGTTTTATCATACAGTTCATCGCCTTCTTTTACATTTTGTAAAGCATATTCTCTCACTCTTTTGATTTCTACTGTATAAGTCACTGGTTGTAATTCTGCTGTCCCGCTTGCTTTATTTAATACACCAAATTTATAATATGCACCTGCTGCTATCACTAACACAATAATAATGACACAAAAATCAATAAAATTAATTTTATGAAATACTTTTGATTTCTTATTTTTATTTTCTTTCAAAAAAATACCTCCTTTACATTATCTACCTATTGTCAATATATATCCCCTACCAGCATATCCATTTCCTTTTACAGAAACATCTTTACCTGCTTTAACAATATAGCCACCATCTACTTTAAAATTTGCACCATCTTCTACTACATTGGCTTCTACTACGAGTATTACTGTTTCTTTTCCTTCTAATGTACTCTCTATAATACTGCCATTTATTTTATCTTCTCCCAATCTAATACTTGGTCTTGTTTCTACTGATGTAATCACTCCCATATTATAATTTTTTACATTATCTGTAATACTATCTCCTACTTTAATATGTTGTGAAAATCCCTCTGGACATTCATTTAATTCCAAAGAATATCGTAATAGCTGTGTTTCCATTGCTTTTGCTCTATGTGTAAAAGCGTATATTCCTCCTGCTATTGCTATTACTACAACTACAATCACAATATCAAAAACATTAAATTTTCTCTTTTTTTCCGTTCTTTCTGTTCTTTCTGCCATATCAATTACACCCTTTCTTTTCAAAAAGTCCTTCATACACTTTTTCTATATTTCTGGCATATGTTTTTGCTGTAAATTTTTGCTGAAATATTTCTTTTGATTTTTTTTGCATATATTTGTATGTTTCTTTCTCATCTATTATCTTTTTTAAATATTTTACAAAATCATTTGTGTTTTGGCTTTCAAACAAATAACCATTTTCACCTTGTATAATTACACCAGGATTTCCTCCATAATTACTTACTACAGCAGGAATACCCAAACTCATACCCTCCAAAAGTGCTAGGCTAGTCGCTTCTGTACCATAAGAAGCATTTACTTGCAAATCTAATACACTCAAAAATGGTTTAACATCTGTTATAAATCCTACAAATATTACAACATCTTCTAATTTTTTTTGTTGTACACTCTTTTTTAATTCTTGCAACATATCTCCTGTACCAGCAATCAGTACTTTAATATTTCTACCTTCCTTTTTCAGTTGTTCTGCTGCTTCTATCAAATATTTATGTCCTTTTACAGCATCTAATCTTGCTAATATCCCTATTACAAAATCATTTTCTAATATACCATATTCTTTTTTAGTTTGTGTAATTTGTTCTGATGATGCTTTTTCTACTTGCTCTACTCCATTTAATATGACCTTTATTTTATGAGGAGAAATGCCTCCATCTGTTAAATTTTGTTTTGCAGCTTCTGCTACTGCAATAATATCATCTGCTAAAAATTCATTGATATATTTATTTGCTATTCTACCTATACCTTTTTTTATACGAGGGCTAACTGGAAATACAGAATGTCTTGTATACACTACTTTTTTTCCACACATTCTACCACATATTCTACCTGTAATTGTACCATGTGTGTGTACAACATCTGGCTTTTCTCTTTTTACAATTTTATTTAATTTCTTAATTGCTTTATAATCAAATGACTTATCTGCAATACCATCTACTTCTATCACTTTTGTTTTTAATTTTTCAATTTCTGCTTTTAAAAGGCTTCCTTTTGGTACTACTACTTTTACTGCAAATTTTTTTCTGTCATAATATTTCAAAAAATTTAAAAGACATCTGCCTGCACCGCCTATGTTACTATCACTAATGATATTTAATATTTTTATCATAGACATTATTCCTCCTTCAATCTTGTCATTTTTGTTAATATCATGCCAAATGCTATACATATCCAAAATAACAACATTACTCTATAATTATAAAATGTATAATCTGACATACTTTGTACTAAAAATCCTGTTACTGCGGATATTGCTGCAATCAAAAGTATTTTATTTTCTTTTTTTGTTTCTCGTGACAATGCACCGCAAGTCATTCTATAATACTGTACTATCAATATCACAAATATTATCAATTCTACAATACCTGCATCACATACTATTTGCAAAAATAAATTATGAGAATGAGGAGCACTAATGCTATTATAAGCATAAAGAGGATACACTTGATTAAATGCTTCTGTTCCTGGTCCTATACCACAAAGCCAATAATCTTTTAACATAGCAATACTACCCAGCCATATATACACTCTATAACTTGTAGAGGAGTCTGCCATGTTACCTATACTCAAAAATCTATTGATTATTGTTTCTGGCAGCACAAAAGGCAGCATCAAAAGTACCACAATGCCTAAAAATATAAATCTTCTATCCCAAAGCACCAAAAACACTGCTATCGCTGCCATAATACCTATATAACAGCCTCTGGAATATGTCAATACAAGACAAAGCATCATAATACCTGCACACACTGCAAAAAATACTCTATTAAACCAAGATTTACTATTGATGCAAAAAGCAGCCGCAAATGGCAACACTATCAAAAAATATTCTCCTAATACATTTGGATTTTCTAATGTAGAATATACACGAAAACTAATGCTTTCAAACATATCTACATCATGCCAAACACCACTAAATTTACTTGGAAACAGATATTGATAAAATCCATAAAATGAAACCAACACCCCTACACAAATAAAAAAGAATAATATCACATTTAATTGCTTTTTCGTTTCAATGGCATTAGAAAACACTATTGAAAACAGTATAAAACAAACTGTCAATATTCCTCCTAAAAGGCTCGCTCGTCTTGCCAAAGATGTCATTGTTGCAAATAAATACACAAAAGCATAATAATAAATATAGCGATTTACTGCAAAATATTCCATTTTTCTCTTTCTTTCATACAAAAAAGATAAAAACAATGAGCCATATCCTGCTAATACAAATGCAAGTACAATCATAGTAGGCAATATTGGTGCAAGCAGCACCACTGCACCACACCACAAATATGACATTTTAAATATGCTGTTTACAAATAGCTTATTCAAATGTAGTTTATAAAATATTTTGCTTAATGCTCTACGTATCCCCCAAAATATTCTAAAAAGAATACTATTTCTTACTACAATTTTTTTATCATCTTTTTTTAAAAACCATTGCACAATATAGCTATTCTGAAACTGCTTAGAACACCAATTTGATATAATCCATATTGCATTTAAAAAATGACTTCCTTCTATCATTTCACTTCTCCTTTCTTTTTTTACATTGAAATTATTTAATGTACTATTCTTTTTTTCAGCATTTCTGCTGCTTGTCTACTTTCTGTAACACCTAAAATATAACAAATACCAGCATATACTACAACACCTGCTATTACAGGCACAGCAACAATAATAATATTTGCTATCAATCCTTTTATAGGTAAGTATATGATACCATTTTTACACAATATTGTAACAACTGTCATAATAACAGCAGCACAACCCATTTTTAACAAATCTACTATCATTTCTTTTGATATTAAATTTTGATATTCTTTTTGTAATGGCACAAACAAAAATATTGCAGAAACAGTAGAAGAAATTGCTGATGCTAACGCCAATCCCCCTACATTCATTTTTTCAACAAGCAATATACAAAATATAATATTGACTATAATAGACACTAATCCAGAATAAAAAGGTGTTTTTCCATCTTGTCTTGCATAAAATACTCTACTTAATATATTTTGTATGCCAAAACCTAACATACCTAATGAAAAGAAAAATAATGCTTGTGCTGTTTTTTGTGTTGCAAAGCTATCAAAATTTCCTCTCTCATACATCAATTTTACAATAGGTTCGCTTAATGCCATAAGTCCCATCATCATAGGTATTAGCAAAAAAAGCATACTTCTCAATGTAACACAAATAGTTTCTCCTAAATCTTTTTGAGCATTATTTGTTGTCAGTCTTGCCATTTTAGGAAATATTACATTTGATATAGAAAGCACAAAAACACCTACAATAATAGTATATAATGTATTTGCATACTCTATAGTAGTAATTGCTGCATCTTCATATCCTTCAAAATGAATATGTGATGCAAATTTTGTATTTATTACTATGTTAATAGGCTGTATCCATGTACTTACCATAACCGGCAGCATAAGAAGCATTATTTTTTTCATACCCTCTTTTTTAAAATGAATATCAAATTGATAGCGATATCCTTTTCGATACAAAGCAGGTATTTGTATTACTGCCTGCATTGCCCAACCTATTAAAAAAGCAATTGTTAAACCTTCTATACCAAATTTATCATTTAAAAATAAATAATACAATATAATTACCGCATTAGAAACAATACTCATTGCAGCAGGTATTGTAAATTCTTCTAGCGATTGCAATATTCCTACAAATGAAAATGCTACTCCTGTAAATATTACTGTAGGAAACAATATTCTTAAAAAATGTACACAAATTTGTGCTGTCTGTGTTGACATACCATCTGCAAAAAGCCATGTAATAGGCTCTGCAAATACAATTCCTAATACTGTCATAATACAAGTTACTAATACTATCATTGTAATAAAAGTATTTGACAAATAAAATGCTTGTTGTTTTCCCTTTTTTTCCAAATATTCATTAAATATTGGTATAAAGCTGGCAGAAATAGCTGAGGCAAACACAGCATCAAAAAATGTTCTAGGTATTCTACTTGCTGTCATAAATGCTGCTGCTTGTGCTGTAACAGAATAATTTGCTGCTAAAAGCTGTTCTCTTACCAGTCCTAGCACTTTCCCCACCAATGTAATTATCATCATATAACTGACAGCTTTTACGGTACTATTTTCTGTTTGCTCCATTTTTTTCTCCTTATTCTTTTTGTTTATAACGTACAATATGGGCTGAGAATATCTCCGCCCATATTATACTACCCCAAAAATATCCATATTACAACAGAAATCATAAACTTTACTGCTTGTTTATGCTATTTTTGACATTTCGTATGTAATTTCTTCTCCTACAATACGCAATTTTAATATACTAAAATCTGTATTTACACTACCATCTTCTAAAAACAAATCTGGTAAATTAATATAATGAATACCATCTTTTATACTAGACCAACATTTTTGACCTGAAGCAGATACAACAAATATTGTTTTTGACTGTTGTTCTAACTCTGACAAAACACTACTAAATAACATTGTTTCCAGAGCGTCCTCAAATACAGAAGGTGTTTTGTCCATTACTATCACAACCGCTTGATTTCCAGCTTGTACAATATCATTTTGGAATGAAATCCATTGTGCTGGGTTTGTTACTCGAAATCCTCCTTGTGCTGCTGTCATCATTACAACACTTACACCATTTTTATTTTGGAACTGATATTCTCCATTCCACTGTATTGTGTCAATACTTGGTGTAATATCTGTTTTGCCTCCATAAACAGCAAAATTAGCATTACTTTCTACTGCATTTTTTACTTTTGATTGTTCTGCTGTATAAATTTCTGGTTCTGCTGTGGCTGATGTTACTTTCCCTACAATATTAACATAAATTGCACCATCTTCTGCATATTGTATCTGTTGCTGGTGACTATCATATAATTTTGTTGGTTCTGGTGTCCAAGGTAGTTCTATATTTTCTTCTGGTTGCTGCCATACTATTACAGGCACAGCACAGCTTATATTTTCTCCAACACTTGCTGTAATATATCCTTTTGATGGTACAGCACTTGCTGTAAAAATACCATTTTCATCTACATTACCTATTTCACCAGAAACTGTATATTGCACATCATTCGAAACATCTGCTGTATATCCATTTGTGCTTATTCCTTTTATTTGTAATGGTGTATTTTCATTTGGCAATAAATAAATTTCATTTGGTGTTATTTCAATAGAAGCTATTTTCATTGCTTTGATTGTTGCTGTAGCGGTTTTATCTTGATATGCCATATTTATTTGTATATCACCCTCTACTGTTGGTATAAAACTATTTCCATGAAATACGCCTTCTCCTTGCTCTAAAGAATACATAATTTGACTTTCATCTAATGCAATCTCATGAAAATATTCATCATATCCTTTAGGAGATAATGTTATACTATTATTTATAAACGCTCTATCATTTTCTACTTTTAATTCAATCTGTGATAATTCACTTATAGGTGCATTATTAAATACTCCCAAACCATTTATAATTTTTCTCTGTGTTCCTTCAGAAACAGTATTTTTGACTTCTGTTGCTTGTTGTTCTATTGTTTTTGCTACCATAGTAGAAGAACCACCACCATCAAAGTGCATAGCATTATAAGCACCATATTCTCTCATAAGCCAAACCATTTCTTCATTTGTTGCACCGATACTATCTCCTCTACCATCTACTACCATCAATATCAATGTAGAACTATCTTGTGTAATACCCAATGCTGTTCTTGGTTGTCTACCTTTTATAAGCAGTCCTGCATCTTCTGGTTTTTCTCCATCAACCAATATTCTCCCTATGCCACTTATTGCTGTCTGTATTGTATTTAAGTCCAATGTTGCTCTAATATCTAATCTTGTAGTTTGTCCTTCTACAAAATATTCCCACAAATCATTATAGTATTCTCCACTTATAATAATTAAATAACCATCTTCTGGTGTATTAACAGTTTCTCCTTTTTGAGAAATTGCAGTAATGGTATCATTTTGTACTGTAAATTTTACTAAATCTGCAAAACGTGCATCTAAATCTGCTGTAGATGCTGCTGCATTTTTATCAAAATAGATAGGATATTTCATTTCTGTAATTTTATTAAAAGAAGCAAGTTCTAAATGACCATATTCTCCTGCATAAAAATCAGCTTGTATTCTAAAAAAATCTATAAAAGGATTGCCTTCTTTATCTATAAAAAAAGTAGAATATTCATTTTTATCTAAATTTCTATCCGTTCCTGCTGAAATGATATTTCCATCTCTTACTACTGGGCCAAATGATGCAGAATATTCTCCTTTCATACCAAAAAAGTCCCCATTTACTGCTGCTACTGCTCCTGTATCTTCTACCATTTTTAAAAGTGTTTCTTTTAAACCATATTCTGTTTGGGACTCCAATGGTTGAAATACTAAATTAGGGTCATTCAAATCTATTTTTAATACATGAATATCTTGCCAGCCTTCTGTTGTAAATCTATGATTTTTTTCATATGTAACCCCTTTTGTAACGATTTCTGTACTTATTTGGTCATGCAATATTTCTGCTGCAAATGCTTGTACATTCCATGCAGAACATAACATACTACCTGCTAACACAAGCCCTATTATTTTTTTCATGAAAAAATGCCTTTTTCTCATGTGATTATTCCTCCTCGTTGTCATTTCTTTCTACAAAATTTATCTGGCAGTCATTGTAACATAATTTTTACATTTTTTCATCTATATTCATAAAACTTTAATAAAATTGTAATAATTACCAATCAAAAAAGCATTCAGAATAAGTATTCTCAATGCTTTTACATTTATTTTTCATCGCCTATTAATATATTTAATATACTGCCATATAAACGACCTGCATTTTCTTTCCAATTATTACAAATAATTTTTGCTTGTTGTTGTGTCGCTACAGGTACACTAATTTCCATAATATTGGTACCATCGCTATCACTTAAACCACATTTTACAACATAATCATAATCGCTATTATGTTCTGTATAATATTTTGCTGTTACTTCTGACTCTGTATGTATTCTTTTTTTATTTTGTTGTACATAAGTATCTATTTCATTTTTCACTTTTTCTGGAATGTGAGATACAAAATAGTTTATCATTCCTTTTCCTTCTTTTGTTAAAGTATAACGGGTATGATTTTTATTTTTATTTTTTTCCAACAAATGTGCTTCTACTAATTCTGAAAGATACTGTTGCACAGAAAAGTAATCCATATAATTTTTTTCTAATGAAAATTGACAAATTTCACTATTAGAAAGAGGAAAACCTATTTTTTCAATCAAATACAACAATATTAATTTACTTTCAGCTAAGCGACTGATAGAATAATCCATTTGTTGCCACCACCTTTTAATATTAAAATCATACCATTAGTATATACTAAAAAGCAAATAGAAACAACTATTTTATCATCTCACTACCTACATGAAAGATATTTTTTTATTATTTTATATATTTCTTACCTTGAAAAGCATTTCTTTGTTTGAGTGTTTTATGTATAGTATTGAGTACAAGTCTTTTATTTTTACTCCATAAAGGAGCAATTAAATTTTTTCCATTTCCATCTCCTGTCAATCTATGTATTACAATATCAGGACGTATATGCTCTATACAATCACAAACAATATCTACATAACTCTCCATACAAAGCGTTTCAAAATTCCCCTCTCTATAATATTGTGCTAAATCACTATCACACAGCACATGAAGCAACTGCAATTTTATTCCCTTTATAGGAAACTGGTTAATATATTGTATAGTATCCATAATATCTTTTTTTGTTTCATGAGGTAATCCTAATATAATATGTACTACAATTTCTATATTTCTTTTACTCAGTTCTAATACTGCCCTTTCAAAAACATCATTTTGATATCCTCTTCTTATCAATTCTATAGAACTTTTTTTTATTGTCTGCAATCCTAATTCTACACAAACATCTGTTTTTTCATTTATTTCACTTAAAACACACAATACATCTTCTTCTAAACAATCTGGACGTGTTGCAATAGAAATTCCTACTACATCATCACAATAAATTGCTTGCTCATAAAGCTGTTTTAGTACTGTGGCAGGTGCATAAGTATTTGTAAATGCTTGAAAATAAGCAATATAGCAGGGAGATTGTCCCTGCCATTTTTTTTGCTTTTTACCATATGCTATTTGTTCTGCTATACTACTACCTTTTGCTGCAAAATCTCCAGAACCTTTTTCACTACAAAATATACAGCCTCTTGTATCTAATGTTCCATCTCTATTAGGACAGGTAAAACCTGCATTTAGTGAAATTTTAACTGCTTTTTTACCAAATTTTTGCCTATAAGCATTATTTAAACTATAATACGGTTTTCCATCATTATAAATCATAATTGCTCCATTCTTTTCTCTTCCATAATAGTATAATTTTTTCTGCGAAGCATTTCACAATTTTCTACAATATTATCCCATTGCTCTTTATCTGATATGGTATATAATAATAGCAAAAAATCATTTTTACAGCTTTTTATAAAATCTTTTCTGAAATTTTCCATTTTTTCAGCATCTTCTGAATGACATGAAGACATAAAAAGTGAAAAACTTTCCTCTGTTAATGCAAAAGGAATACAATGTTCTAATTTATTTAATACTTCAGAAACAGTTTCGTTATTAGTACAATGTAATTCATTTAAAAAACCAAAAAATGCTTCATTATTTATAAAAACAATATTTTTTATTGTTTGTTTTACTTCATCTAATGTTTTTTTTATAATACAAAGATTTTGTATCATTTCCGCTTCTGTAATAATACACACTGTTTTGACTCCTTTCATAGTATAAGTCAAAAGGTACTTTGTAATTTCATTTCATGATGATTAATATGTGACATTTTTAAAAAATTATGAAAAAAATTTTTTCCAAATAAATTTATTTTTTCTGTTCTACTAATTCCCTCAACTGCTCAAGCAATGCAGTATTATGTTCTGGCATACGAATACAAAAACGTAAAAATGTATCATCTAAAAATGTAAATGAAGACGCATCTCTTACCAATAATTTTTTTTGTATCAGTTTTTCAAACAATTCATGAGAATTAATTACATTTGTTTTCAATTTCAGTAATATAAAATTAGAACTAGAATGATAAACAGTAATATTTTGAAACTGTTTTAACTGTTCTATACAACGTTTTCTTTCTGCAGAAATCAACATTTTTGTTTGTTGTATAAACTCTTTATCTGAAAAAAGCAATTCTCCTGCAAAAGCAGCAATACTATTTACACTCCAAGGGTCCTGATTTTTTTTGAGTGTTTCCAGAAATACAGCATTACTTGAAATGCCATAGCCTAAGCGAATGCCAGGAGAAGCAAAAAATTTTGATGTTCCTCTAATCACAAACAAATTATCAAATTTCTCAACAAGTGGAATAGCACAACATTCTTCTAAATTCTCACAAAATTCCATATATGTTTCATCTATCATTACAGAAATATGATTTTGTTTACAATGTTGCAATATTTGTTCTAATTGTATTTTTGTAGCAACTGTTCCTGTTGGGTTATTTGGATTACACAATATCAAAAGACCAATTTCTGATGTCAATTCTGAAATTAATCTTGATACATTTAAACAAAATGCTTCTTCCTCTTTCAATGCAAAATAGCAATAACTACTACCACAGAGTGTTACTTCTCTTTCATATTCTGAATAAGCAGGTGCTACTATTAATGTTTGTTTTGCCTGTGCAATTTTAATAAATGTAGAAATCAATTCTGTAGAACCATTTCCTACTACAATATGTCCTATATCTGCTCCTGTATAATTACTGATTGCCTTGCGAAGTGCTGTATAATTTTTATCAGGATAAACACAAATAATATCTAAGTTATTTACCAATTGTTGCTTTACACTTTTTGGAAATCCCAAAGGATTGATATTTCCACTAAAGTCTATAATTTCATTTTTAGGTATATGATATTTATTTTGTATGGCGTCTAAATCTCCACCGTGTTGGTGCATCATATTCTATCACTTCTTTCTAATAAAATTAATCAATGTCAAATGGATTTACTTTCATAACACTACTCTGTTTTCTTAAACGAGGATATAGTATAAAAGGAATTTGTTTCTGTTTTGGTAAAAACTCTAATTTTAATTGTTTGCTTTTATCTTTGTCTGGTGTAAAATAGAGGACATCTCCTGCAGAAAATGAAACAGGCAAAAAAGGAGAAGGTTCTTGACTTTTATGTTTTAAAGGGCTGCCCTGAAAGAGAGGAAAGCTATTTTTATGCTGTGCTGTAATACTGTAAGTAAAAACATCTACTAAATCAAATATAGAACAAATTTCACTACATATTTCATACAAAGAAGTAGTATCTAACACCTCCATTATTTTCCAATAATCTGGATGTTTTACAATAGTAATTTTAATTGGACATACAAGTGTACTAATATTGATACCTTGCTGTTGTATTGTTCTTTCAAATAAATTTAATTCTGAATGTTGAATAATGGCATCTACTATTTGATAAAAATCTATATGAACTGGCAAAGGTTGTTTCTTCCCTTTTTTTCCTAGAATTGCCTCTCCTATTGGTGTCAAGTCATATACAGAGCAAGGAGAATATAGCTCTGATTGTAAAGGACATTTTGCTATTGTTAAATTTGAGATGCGATTAAATGCAGGAATAAAATAAAAAGGTAAATAATAAGTTGGTTGTATTATTTGTAAATAATTTCCTAAAGGAGTCAAAAACCATTTATCCAATAAAATACCTATGTAGAAAAAAGAAGAAGCAATTGCAGACTGTTCCTCTGAAAATTCCTCTAAAGAAGGCACTTCCCATATTTGAGAAATATCAATATCAATACACTCATAAAGTTTTATAAAAATATCCTCTGTATCCATATTATTTTGCAAAAAATTATAAAACATATCATAGTGGAAACAGCCCTGCTCTGCACCTACAGCTTCTGTTATTTCATAACATGCCATTCTAATTACAAAATGAACAATATAATCTAATATTTGGTCTGTTGTTTTTTTAAATACCCACTTTGCCCTCTCATCAGTTTGCACACGTATGGTATGTATAGATGGTAAAGGTTTTAAAAATTCCATAGTATGCAAAAGTTTTGTTAAATAATGTAAATATTCTGTTTCCTTTTTTGAAATTTTTTGTAATAAATTGATTTCATCTTTTTCTAAAAAATTGCCGTCTTCTGTCATTTCACAATCAGGTTCACAATAGTTTAATATAATTTTTAAATCCTCAATAAAAGGGTGTTTTTGTAAAGAATACTCTAATAGTTTATATTCAAACTTAGGCATATCTTTTTGTGTTTTATCTAAAATTATTGTGTAAGTATATATATTGTCTTTTGAAAATTCTTTTGAAAAATCTATACGAAAAGCCACAGAAGGAGATAAATTTGTTTCTGGAATAAGTGCAGAAACATACCATCTATGGAAGAAGTTTGGTGCAAATTCTAATAAAGTTGACTGCACTTCTTTATCCATTCGATTATATACTTCAAAAAAACTCTTACTAAAAAATTCTAAAAGCTTTTTATGCTTTTTTTCAAAATCTGAACAATTTGTCATAATAATTCTCCTGTTCTGTTAATGAAGCGTGACAATTATAATTTATAATTCCTTATTTGTAGTATTATAACAAAAAAATAGTCTTTTTAAAAGAAAAGAGTGAAAAAAATATAAATTTGTGAAATTTTGTAAATTATTATACAAAAACCATACTACTTTTGACATCACACAATAACGTAATAAAGCATATAAGTCTTTTTTGTTCTATATTGTTATATCCTTCCATATAAGTAATAAAGAATGAACAAAAAGGAGAGAGGACAATGAAAAAAGCAATTTGTGCTTTATGTATCGCTTGTTTGTCTATTACATTTGCAGGCTGCAATAAACTGACACAACAATCTCAAATGACAGAAATGGAAAAAATACAAAAGCAACTCAATGAAATGCAAAACTATCAATGTACTGCTACAATGGAGCGTTATTCTAACAAAGGCAACAATACATATGAAACAACTCAATATTTTAAATCAACAGGGCAATATCGTCTAGAAATTACTGCACCAGAAACAGTAGCAGGAAATTATACCATATTTGATGGCGAAAAAATATGTCAGTTTAATCCAAGGGTATCTTCCAAAATTATAAAAGAAATACCACAAAATCAACAAAGAAATGAATTATTTTTAGGACAGTTTTTAAAAAACTATATGCAGTCTGAAGGAGTAAGTGTAGAAGCAGCTGCATTAGACGAAAGTCGTTGCACTGTTTTAGAAGCCGTTATTCCTGGAGGAAATAAATATACTGCAACAGAAAAATTATGGGTAGACAATGAAACACTAAAGCCTATACAGTTTATAATATATGATGACGAAGGAAATGAAACATATCATTTAAGTTATCATACATTTGAATATGATGTTGCATTAGATGACAATTTATTTAAAATTACAGAATAATATGTCATACTATAAAAAGCCTTTTTTACACAAAAGGTATAATATCATCGTCTGCTGGAAATACTTCTATTAAACCGAAAAGCAGGCGGTGAAGTACATATTAAAAAAGTAAATATTGTGAGAACGCCTGACGGCTCGGTAATCCAAGCCAGAAATAGCGGAGAGTGAGCCAAATTGATTGTAAGAAGAGGAGATATTTATTATGCAGATTTAAGCCCAGTAGTAGGCAGCGAACAAGGGGGTATCAGACCTGTATTGATTGTACAAAATGATACAGGCAACAAATACAGTCCTACTGTAATCTGTTCTGCTATTACATCGCAAATTAATAAGGCAAAATTGCCTACACACATAGAATTATCAGCTCAAGATTATGCTTTAGCAAAAGACTCTGTTATACTTTTAGAGCAAATTAGAACGATTGACAAAAAAAGATTACGTGAGAAAGTTTGTCATTTAGATGGTATGGTTATGCAGAGAATAAACAGAGCATTATTAATCAGCTTAGGATTGTGCTAATTATTTTTAACAAAATAAAAAAGACTGTTCTAGTAAAATATCACATTTCTAGTACAGTCTTTTTTATTATACATATTCTCTATCAAAGTTTATTTTTATTACAATACTTTCATTTACAGCACAAAATATTTGTGGTATATTTTATTTATAGTGTGATTACCAATATTAACACACAAAATAGTTACTAAATTTTATCATTTTTTTAAGGGAGGAATTTAAAAATGAAAAAAAGAGTGCTTGGCTTACTGCTTTGCAGTGTTATGGCCTTTTCTATGTTTGCCGCAGGTTGTGGAGGTAGCAATAATGCTCCTGCTCCAGAACAAACTGAAAATGGTCAAAACACTTCTACATCAGAAGGTGGTTTAAAAATTGCTATTGTAAGTAGTCCATCTGGTGTAGATGATGGTTCTTTCAATCAAAACAATTACGAAGGCATACAGAGTTTTATTGCAAACCACCCAGATGCTAGTGTTACACCTGTAAAAGAAGAGTCTGGTGACACAGCAGCCGCAGTACAAGCTGTTGCAGACATTGTTGCAGACTATAATGTTATTGTTTGTTGTGGTTTCCAATTTGCAGGAATTGGTGCAATTACACAGGACAACCCTAATGTTAACTTTATATTAGTAGACAGCAATCCAACAGATGCACAAGGACAAGAAATTAATACTGAAAATATATATGCTATGACATTCGCAGAGCAAGAAAGCGGTTTTTATGCAGGCGTTGCTGCTGCACTAGAAACACAATCTAACAAAGTAGCTGTTGTAAATGGCATTGCATATCCTTCTAATGTAAATTATCAATATGGTTTTGAGTCTGGTGTAAACTATGCAAATAAAAATTTAGGCACAAGTGCAGAAGTAGTAGAAATTGCTTCTTATGCAGGTACAGACGTAACAGGTGCTAATGTAGGTGGTAATTATGTTGGTACATTTGCTGATGAAGCAACAGGAAAAGTAGTAGGTAATGCTCTTATTAATGAAGGCTGTGATATATTATTTGTAGCTGCAGGTGGTTCTGGAAATGGTGTTTTCACAGCTGCAAAAGAAGCAAGTAATGTAAAAGTAATAGGCTGTGATGTTGACCAATATGATGATGGTGCAAACGGTGATAGCAATATTGTATTGACATCTGTATTAAAAGTAATGGACAAAAATGTAGAAAAACAACTGAATGCAGTAATAGACGGTACATTCACAGGTAAAAATGATTTACTTGGTGCTGACACAGACTCAACAGGCTATGTTAAACAAGAAGGCAGAAATCAACTTTCTGCTGACACAATTACAAAATTAGATGAAGTTTATGAATTGGTAAAAAATGGTACAGTTGTTCCAGCAGCTAATTTTAACGGCATATTGCCAGAAGATTTAGGCTGATACATTTTTGAAATAGCTACCGCAAAAAATTTGCCGTCTGCCCAAACAGCGGACGGCTTTTTTCGTTTGATAAAACAATTTTGTACTACTAATATGTTTTGTTGTTTTTGGAGGAGGGGAGAAAATGTCAGATTATATTGTAGAAATGAAACACATTACAAAACGTTTTCCGGGTATTATTGCAAATGACGATGTGACATTACAAATCAAAAAAGGGGAAATATTTGCATTACTTGGAGAAAATGGTGCAGGAAAATCAACATTAATGAGTATGCTTTTTGGTATGTATGAGCCAGATGAAGGAGAAATTTATATTCGTGGCAAAAAAGAACGCATTACTTCTCCTAATTATGCTACAAAATTAAACATCGGCATGGTGCATCAACATTTTAAATTAGTTGAAAATTATACTATTACAGAAAATATTATTATGGGTATAGAGCCTATAAAAAAAGCACTTGGTATTTTTCCTTATGTAGATTTAAAAACAGCTAACAAAAATATTGCAGAAATTTCAAAACATTATGGTTTAGAAGTAGACCCTACACAAAAAATAGAAGATATTAACGTTTCTATACAACAGCGTGTAGAAATACTTAAAATGCTTTATAGAGAGGCTGAAATACTGATATTCGACGAACCTACTGCCGTTTTAACACCTCAAGAAATTGAGTTTTTACTTGAAATTATAAAAAGTTTAAGAGATAGTGGAAAAACAATTATACTTATTACACACAAATTAGAAGAAATCAAAAAAGTAGCTGACAGATGTGCTATACTTTGTAGAGGAAAATTAATTGATATATTAGATGTAGCAACTGCTTCTACCAAACAAATGGCTAATCTTATGGTAGGACGTGAAGTATCTTTTCAAACAGAAAAAAAAGAACCTGTATTTCAACAGGAAATATTAAAAGTTGAAAACATGACAGTAAAAAACAGCAATGGATTTGATGTTGTTAAAAATGTTTCTTTTTCTATTAGAGGAGGAGAAATATTTGCTATTGCAGGTGTTTCAGGAAATGGTCAAGTAGAAGTTGCTGATGCTATTGCAGGACTTGCTAAAATACATAGTGGAAAAGTGATACTAAATGGAAAAGATATTACAAATTTATCTATTAGAAAAAGAACATTAGAAGGTATCTCTTATATACCAGAAGACAGACACCATTATGGTTTGGTTATGGATTTTACACTAGATAATAATATTGCTTTAAAAGATTATTTTAGACAACCTTTTTCTAAAAAAGGAATATTACAACAAAAAGAATTTGAAAATTATGGTCAAAAACTGATTTCAAAATATGATGTCAGAAGTGGACAAGGCGGCAAAACAATTGTGCGTTCTATGAGTGGAGGTAATCAGCAAAAAGCTATTATAGCTCGAGAAATTGAATTACAGTCCTCTCTTATGATATTTGTGCAACCTACACGCGGTTTAGACATTGGTGCAATAGAAAACATACACAAACAAATTATAGGTGAGCGTGATAAAGGACACGCTATACTACTTATATCATTAGAACTAGAAGAAATTATGAATTGTGCAGATACTATAGGTGTTATTTATAATGGTCAAATGCAAAAAATTGCACCTGCAAAAGAATTAACTACAAATGAAGTTGGTCAGTTTATGATGGGGGTGAAATCATGAAAAATAAAAAAGGTGGTATAAAACAACTCTTTGTAAACTGTTTTGGTAATGAAAAATATCAATCTATTACCATACCTCTTTTTGCTATATTTATTAGTTTAATTGTGGGGGCAGCGATTATAGCATCATTAGGAAAAAACCCTTTTATGGCTTATCAAAATCTTTTGCAAGGTTCTGGAATTTTACCGAAACCTTCTTATGCAGGCTATAAAAGTATTTTAACAGATTTTACAAGTTTTTTAAACGCTTGGACACCTATGCTTTTTGCTTCTCTTGCTGTAGCAGTTGCATTAAAAGCAGGATTATTCAATATTGGTGTTTCAGGACAGATGTTAACTGCTGGTTTTTTTGCTAGCATATTAGTAGGATATAGTGAACTTCCCTCTCCTGTCGCAAAACCCCTTGTCATTATAGTGGGTATTATAGCAGGTGCTTGCATAGGCGGTTTAATAGGTTTTTTAAAATATCGTTTTAATATCAATGAAGTAGTTTCTTCTATTATGCTCAATTACATAGCACAATATGTTTTCAGCTTTTTTATAAATACCTATTTTGTAGACCCTGTTTCTCGTCAATCAGCTTCTGTAAGTGCAGCCTCTCGTTTGACACTTATGGATACATTAGTAGGTAATTTAAAAATGGATATTCCTCTTGGTATTGTTTTAGCTATTATTACTGCATTTTTTATGAAATTTTTAATTGATAGAACGACATTGGGCTATGAATTGAAAGCAGCAGGAGCAAGTCCTACCGCAGCAGAATATGCTGGTATACATGTAGGTAAAAATATGGTATTAACAATGGTAATTTCTGGTGCTTTGGCTGGTCTTGCAGGTGTAACATATTATTTAGGTTATTTTGGTTCTATACAACCTAAAGTATTGGTTAGTACAGGTTTTGATGCAATTGCAGTTTCTCTTTTGGGTAATAGCAATCCTATAGGTATATTGTTTTCTTCTTTTCTCATTACTGTAATAAGCAAGGGTAGCACATATATGAGCTCTGCCTCTGGCATACAAGCAGAAATCGCTTCTGTTATTACAGGTATACTACTTTTATTTAGTGCTTGTGGTGCTTATATGAAATATAAAATTAAAACATTAGAATATGACATTACTTCACAACAAAAAACCACAGTTCAAAAGCAAAGAGAGGAGGCAGAAAAATGAATACAGTAATTATAGATGGTTTATCTTTTACATTGCCACTTTTTATTATGGCAATAGGTGGTATCTACAGTGAAAAAAGCGGCATTACTAATTTAGCATTAGAAGGTCTACAAGGCTTTGGTGCTTTTGTAGGAGCATTAGCAGCGGTACTATTAGCAAGTCATTTTTCTGCAAACTCTCAAATTCCTTACTATATTGCTATTGTTTTTGCAGTGTTAGGTGGTATGGCTTATGCTTGTATACATGCACTACTTTGTATTAAATTTAAAGCAAATCAAGTTATTAGTGGTGTAGTAATAAACATTTTAGCTATGGCACTTACTGCATTTTTGACAAAACAAGTCAATAAAGTTGTATTTGGTGCACCTTCTGATAAATTTGTACTAGGGGTTTCTTCTCGCTGGACAATTCCTGTATTATCTGACATACCTTTATTAGGTGCTGTATTTACAAATATATATCCTTTTGAAATTATTATTGTTATTATTGCAGTAATTGCTTGGTATTTACTTTACCAAACAAAATATGGTTTATATTTAAGGGCCTGTGGTGATAATCCTCATGCAGTAGATGCCGCTGGTATTGATGTGGCTAAAATACGTTTTATAGCTGTACTTGCTTCAGGGGCATTATCTGGGCTTGCAGGCATTAGTTTTGCTTATTCTATATCCGCTAATTTTTCTTCTGCTATTTATGTAGGATATGGCTATTTGGCTATTGCTGCATTGATATTTGGAAACTGGAAAATATTTCCTACATTAGGAGCGTGTTTGCTTTTTGGCTTTGCTCGTTCTGGAGGTTATCGTATTGTACAAATATTACAAATGCCAAGTAGTTATTCTGATTTGGTTATGATATTGCCTTATGCTCTTACATTACTTTTGTTGATATTCTTTTCTAAACATAATCGTTCTCCTCGTGCTTTGGGAGAAATTTATGATAAGGGAAAAAGATAAATAATACTTGACAAGCGTTCTCAATATGGGAACGCTTTATTACATTCCATTTTTTTCTTAAAATTATATTAAAAAATATTACAATATTACTAAAATTAAACTATTATAATATTGTTAATGCTATAATAAAATATATTCCAATAGTATTATTATTAAAAAGTTAGGGGAGTGTTAATTATGAATAAAAAAACATTGTTATTGACTTTTGTATTACTTTTATCAAACACTGTAAATTGTTTTGCTAGTAGAGATGGTTGGGACACTGTACTGAATAGGCTCAGCGATAGTATGTATGGTGGGGCATATGTCAAAGAGGACGTATTGCATATAAAACCTATTGACACAAAACAAGTACAAGATATTATTTTAGATGTCGCACCTAATGCAGATATTGTATTAGACTCTCCTGCAAAATATACCATGGCACAGCTGATAGATGGACAAAATAAAGCAGACAAAATATGGGACGAGTTAAAACTAGATTATGTAGCAATTAGTGAACAAAATAACGGTTTAAGTGCAGGCAGTACATCAGTATGGACAGAGCAAAACAAAGCACTTTTTATTAAAACGACAGGTATTGAAAATGTAACATTTGAAACAACACCACATTCTCAAACGCAACAAAATATAGCACAACAAATCTATAGAAAGATATTACCTTATAGCTTTTATATTGCAACATTACAAAAAGATGGTAGTATTTCCTTAAAACAGACAATTCGCATTTATGGTTCTACTCCTTTAGATGATACTGCTTATGGAGGAGAGGAAGATATTGATATTACATTTGAACATATGCCTTATGCTAAAAATGATTACATTATGATACCTTTTAGGGAAGCAGTTGGCAGAGAAATAGAATACAGAGAATTTATAAAAAATAACTACAGTGATATTTCAGAGGAAACAATGAAAAAATTGATGCAAAATGAATTTAAACAAATTGCACAGCACGATTATTCTAATTATACCGAAAAAGTACTCTTTCTAAAAGATGAAGAAGCAAACAATGTAACGATTTCATTTGAAGGAAATAATTTTACATTCTATCAAGATAGCAGAGATTTTTATATTAATGGTGTCAATGGTATCAAAAGAGGACTTTATATGCCCCCAGATATTACAGACGATGAAATATATTTATGCGACAAAGATTTTGCTATGCTATTTAATAGCAGTTCCAAATATCTAGAAAATGGAGAAAAAGAATTATTTTGGTATTTTCGTAGTGTAATGGGTTTTCCCCTTGAAATAGAAGACAAACTTTTTGTCAATGTATTCACTGCTGCCAAAAATCAAGAAACATTCAGGGTATCTACACAATATGACGGCACTGTATTTTATCGCAACAGCCATAACGACAAAGAAAACGAAAAAAGTATTGCTGTTTATGAAAAAAATGGTCATATGATGATAGCATTACAATCTATACCACGTTTTAGAGGTACATCAGAATTTTTAGAAACTGCTTGGGATAATCAAGCTTCTACTGCAACACTCAAATTTTGGGGAGAAACTGCAAAAGATATTTCATTTACAAATGGTAGCAACAAAATGTTTATAAATGGTACAGTGCAAGAAATGGAAGAAGCTGCTGAAATAAAAGACAACAGAATGTACATTACTATCAATACATTGTTTGAAATATTAGAAATTCCAGAACAAAATATTGAATGGATAGAACCAGGTAAAAATGTAAAAATAACCTGTGGTCGCTATACAAAATGGGCAAATATATAATAAATAAAAATATTTTTTTAAAGCGTGTCATAGTATTGACACGTTTTTTATTTATTTTGTTTTTCATTTCTTTGTCATAGTAGATAAGCACACATTTTTTATTAACGCATATTTTAGTTAATGTAAAAACAATAAAAAAAGGAGGGCTTATTGTGAAAGAAATGTGTGACGATTTTATAATGGAACAAAATGCTGTTTCTGCTATGGAAGCAAGAAGATGCCCTTGCCAGAACATACCAGGTAATATAACAGGAACTACAACAGGCTCTGACACAATAATACAAATGGATTGTAATGCTTGGCTTATAAACAAAATTGGTTTAGCACAGGCTTATGTTGCTCCTCAGCCTAATGCAAATACTATGACACAAGAACAAAGTTTAGTTTGTGGTACTGCTTTTGGCGATTTAGTACAGCCTTATATTCAGGGCAGTAATTTAACAAAATTTTTGTAAAGGAGGGTTATTATGAACAGAGAAGAACTTTTAAATAGTTTAACTCAATTGGATTTTATGGCAGTTGATTTAGGATTATATTTGAATACACACCCTGAAGATACAGAAGCAATAGAAGCTTATAATCAAGTAATTGTAGCAGCTGATACTGTAAGAGCAAAATATGAAGATGCTTTTGGTCCTTTGTGTTCTTTTAGAAGCTATGCCTCAGATGTTCAAAATTGGCAGTGGAAAAATAATCCTTGGCCTTGGCAGTCCCAATTTAATTATTCCCTTGCAGGAAAGGAGTGTAAATAAATGTGGATTTATGAGAAAAAATTAGAATTTCCTATTAAAATTACAACACCAGATGCAAGATTAGCAAAAATTATGATAGAACAATATGGCGGCCCCGATGGTGAACTTGGTGCATCATTACGCTATCTTAGTCAAAAATTTACTATGGTAACTCCAGAAGCAAAAGCTACATTAAATGATATTGCTACAGAAGAATTTGCTCATGTAGAAATGATGGGAACAATTGTAGCACAACTTACAAGGGGACTTACAAAACAACAAATTATAGACAGTGGTTTAGACAGTTATTATGTTAATCATGGCTTAGGAGTATATCCTTCTGCTGCATCTGGAGTACCTTTTTCTGCACTCGCTTTACAATCCAAAGGTGACCCTATTACAGATTTATACGAAGATATGGCAGCAGAACAAAAAGCAAGAAGCACTTATGAATATTTAATTGATTTAACAGACGACCCAGAAGTATTAGCACCTTTACGCTTTTTAAGAGAAAGAGAAATTGTACATTTTCAAAGATTTGGCGAAGCATTAGATATTGCAAGAGATTATTTAAAACAAGAAAAAGTATTTGATATGGGAAACACAAGTAACATCATGTGGAAAGCATAAAAGTAAAGCGTTCCGAATTTTATCGGAACGCTTTTTTAATGTTATCTCCATGTATATTTATCAGCCAATTCTATAATACTGTCATATATTGCTTGTGCCATTTTATCATGGTTTGCAGTATTTGAAATTTTCAGAGCATCTCCAGGATTAGATAAAAACAGCGTTTCTACTATAACAGCAGGTACTGTTGTAGAATTTAATAATATCAAATTCTTTTGATGTTGTGTATCATATTTTAATCCTCTATTATTGGTAGAAAGAGCATTGACTGTTCTTTGAAGCAATGTTGTAGCTACAATTTGGCTTGTTAGCCTTCCTTGCACATCATTGGTATGTGTTACAAAAAGTACTTCTGTTCCATTTGGTGATGGATTGGGACTTGCAGAATTCATATGTATTGAAATCAGAACATCAGCAATATCATTTGCTGTATTTGCTCTATGTCTATTTTCTGGTCTACTATCATCATTTCTTGTTAAATACACTTTTACTTTATCTGTATTTTGAAGCAAGGCATATGCCTTATTCACAATAGACAATGTAATATCTTTTTCATTCATTCCATTTCCGCTTGTTCCTGGGTCATTCCCTCCATGTCCTGCATCTAACAGCACTACTTTAGAATAAACTTCTTTAGGATTTTTAATATTGATATAATAATTATTACTATCTTCTGTTATAGTATAGGCTCTAATATTGCTTTCTGAAAATGAAAATGTTGTTCTTCCGCCTTCATTCGCTACAGTTACACTTGATACACCTTCATAAGGCAATTTCATTGTACCATAGCCGTATACACTTGTAAAATCAGAAGGTAATGTTACTTTATATTGATTTTTTAAATAATTGTCTGTATGTATTACACCATTCACATCAAAAGGCATTACTTTTTTCAATACCAACGCTTTTTTAGAAGCATCATAAGAAATATTTTCTAATGTAGATTTCTTTACTGTTACAATAATATGATTTCCATTTTGTGACATATCATATTCTGCTGTATCTTTTATTTCCAATACCACACGAGCAACTTTTTCTTCATACATACTTGTACGGATTGCCAAAATTTGACTTAATCCCTCTACAGATGGATTTGGCTCTAAATTTGATGTTGCATAAGGTATATCAATAATTACTCTATTTGGACTAGAAAGTGTACTAACATTTGCTGTAAGTGGTGCACTTCCTGTAATTTGTATGGTATCTATTGTACCATTACTTGTTTTTGTCAAACTTTGTACAACACTTTCTTGAAATGAAACAATCAAGTTCTTTTTATCTTCACTTTGTGTTAATTGATATTTTATAGGTGCTTTTAAATCCAATACCACTCTTGTTACTGTAACACCTTCCATATCATGTTGTGCAGAACGTATTGCTGACACAAATGGGCTTGTTGTAACAGTAATATTATCACTTGGTAAATTTTTTTCAGCATAATAAATATCTAACACTATTCTAGTATCATCTACATACACATTTTGATATTTTGCAATTTGTGCTGATGTTGTAATAGTAAATATTTGTGGTGCACTAGCAGAAGCAGGCACAATCACATTTGTTACTTTACTATTTTGTGTTGGCACATTTGTTGCATTATTTTCTGTGTTTGTATTTGTATTGTTGTTTGTATTTGTATTGTTGTTTGTGTTTGTATTGTTGTTTGTATTTGTATTGTTGTTTGTGTTTGTATTATTGTTTGTATTTGTATTGTTGTTTGTATTATCGTTTGTATTTGTATTATCGTTTGTATTTGTATTATTGTTTGTGTTTGTATTATTGTTTGTGTTTGTATTGTTATTTGTGTTTGTATTGTTATTTGTATTTGTATTGTTATTTGTGTTTGTGTTATTATTTACATCTGTATTTGCATCTAAACTAATATCTATATTTTCATTTATATCTACGTCAACAATTTCATCTTCAACGGTATTTTCTATTTCTTGTTGTTTTTGTTCTATTGTTACTATTCTTTTTTTTGCGTCCCAGCCTACTTCACAACCCAATGCTTCCGAAACTACTCTTACTGGTATTACTGTTCTATCATTTATAATTTTTGCTGGAACGTCCATTGTAAAAGCAATACCATTTTTTGTACCAATTTCATCATCAATTTTTAATATTACAACATCACTTTCTTTTTTTACATAAACTTCTTTTGTCTGTGCATTCCAAGCCACTTCTGCCCCCATTGTTTCAAAAACATCTCTTGCTGGTACAAGTGTTCTATCTTCCAATATTACAGGTGGCATATCTGTTACAATCATTTCTTCTCCATTAATTACAATATTTACTTCTTCTGCTTTATAATGATGTGTTTTTCCATCATAATACAAATTCATATCCAGCTCAGCAGCATACGCACATACATTACTTAAAAGCATAGAACATATTGCTGTTATAGCAAAAAAACGTTTTCTTTTTTGATACATTTTTTAATTCCTCCTATTTTTTGCTGTCTTTATTAGTATATCAAAAAAGTCGAAATTTGTAAAAAAATATATCAAAAGCAATTCTTAAAATTCTCTTAAAATATAAACAGAATGTTATTCCATAAACTAAGAAATAACATTCCGTTGCAATAAATTTACAAAATTATTTTATCTCCATTTATAATTATCAGCCAATTCTATAATACTATCATAAATTGCTTGTGCTACTTCTTCTTGATATAATTCATTTGAAATTTTTAAAGCATCTCCTGGATTAGACAAAAATAATGTTTCTACTATAACAGCAGGCACTACTGTTCTATTTAATACAATAAGATTTTTTTGCTCTGCTGTATCATATTTTAATCCTCTATTATTTGTCCCCAAAGCATTTACCACATTTTTTAGCAATGTTGTTGCTACTGCTTTACTTGTCAATTTTCCATCTTTATCTGTTTCATGTGTAATAAATAGTACTTCTGTTCCATTTGGTGTTGGATTTGGACTTGCAGAATTCATATGTATTGAAACAAAAACATCTCCTATATCATTTGCCATAGTTGCCCTAGAAATATTTTCAGGATAAGTATCTCCAATACGTGTGACATACGTTTTTACTTTATCTGTTTTTTGTAGCCTACTATATGTTTTTTGTAATATTGCTAATGTAATATCTTTTTCTTTTAAATTGTTTCCGCTTGTTCCTGGGTCTTGTCCTCCATGCCCTGCGTCTAATACTAATATTTTATTATAAACCTCTTTAGGGTTTTTAATATTAATATAATAATAATTCGCATCTTCTGTTATAGTATAGGCATATATTCCATTTTGTTCAAATGTAATTGCTGTTTTACCACCTTCTTGACTTATTGTAGCAGAAACTAACTCTGTAGTGTTTAATGCCATTGTTCCGCTTCCATAAATACTACTATAATCTCCTGGAAGTATAATTTGATACTTCTTATTTAAATAGTCATCTATATGTTCTGCATTGTTTATTGCAAATAATTCCGTTTTTGACAATGCAATCGCTTTTCTTGTTGTTTCATAATGAACATTTTTTAACTGATTTGGTTTGTTTGTACTTGTATCAATGGTTGGTATATTCACATCTGTATTTGTATCTGGTATTACACTCTCATCTGGTATTACGCTTGCATCTGGCATTGTATTTATATCTGTATCTGCTTCGTCATTGCTTCCTTCTCCAAATGATACTATGATACTATCTTCATATTCCTCTTCTAACGCAATATCATATTTACATTGTTTTGTCAATTCAAATACTACTTTTGTTACTGTAACATCATCATCTGTATGTTGTGATGAAATAATACCACTCACTGCATTACTTGTTTCTACTTTAATGTGGTCTGTCAATATCTCTTTTTGTGCATAATAAATATTGATTACAATTTCATTTTCTTTTCCTTCTATTTGTTCAAATTTCGCAATTTCATCAGACGCTTTTATAATAAATGTTTGCTGTTGCTGTTTTGTTTCTGGTATTACAATATCTATTACTCCAATATCTTGTTTAGGAATATCTCCTGTACCACCTTTTATATACTCTTTTTTTTCTACTGTATCCACTTTTACGTCATCATCATCATTGTTATTATTATTGTTGTTATTATCATTATTGTCATCATCACTATTATTTTCAATGCTATCATCATTACTTTCTGGAGGGATTTGTTCTTGTTTTATTTCCTCTTGTATACTTACCATTCTTGTATTTTCGTCCCAATCTACTGTACAACCTAATGCTTCTGAAACTGCTCTTACTGGTATCATTGTTCTTTCATTTATAACTTTTGCTGGCACATCCATAGTAAACACAACGCCATTTTTTGTTGCTGATTTATCATCTGCTTTTAATATCACTACATCATTTTCTCTCCTAACATACACTTCTTGTGTTGCTTCATTCCATACTACTTCTGCTCCTAATGCCTCAAAAACTGCTCTTGCTGGTACTAATGTTCTATCGTAAAGTACAATAGGAGGCATATCACCCTCTGGTAGTTCTGTACCATTGACAGAAATATGAATACTTTCTGCTTCATAATTGTGCATTTTTTGGTCATATAGCAATCGCATTTTTATAACACTTCCATAAACCTGCATATTACCCAAAAATAAAACACTTGCCACAGTAGTGCAAAGCAGTCTGTTCCATTTTTTATTCATTGGTGTTTTTCATTACTGAAAATTTATAAAAAACATTATATCTTTTATAATATTGCACATTTTACAGTAATTTTCTCCTTTCCTAATTTCTTCTTTTTTTGCGCTGCAATCTGCGTTTTATAGTCATATATTACTTCCATTATTTTATACCAAATTAGTATACCAAAAAACTGTACTATTGTCGAAAGTTCTTGTATTAATTTTTGTTTAAAAATAGAAAAAGAATGTTACTCTCTTACGATTTCACATTCTTTTTTTTAAATATTTATTATTTTTCTATTTTTTCCCCTGATGCTCCTTTATAATAAGCTTTCAATTTTTTCATTACTTTACCATGTACACTATTAGCAGGATATTTTCCATTTTTATTTTTTTGTCCTGCTTCCATATCCATAAGCAACGCAATGCCTTCTTCCAATGTAGATATCGCATAAATATGAAATGCACCCTGTTTTACTGCTTCTATTACTTCATCTTTCAACACAAGGTCTTTAATATTAGTTTCTGGTATAATTACCCCTTGTGTACCTGTCAATCCTCTTTTTTTACACAAGTCAAAAAAACCTTCAATTTTATATGTTACGCCACCTATTGCTTGTATCTCTCCTCTTTGGTTGATAGAACCTGTTACTGCCAAGTCCTGTCTAATAGGCACTTCTGCCAAGCTAGATAGTATACAATACAATTCTGTACTAGAAGCACTATCTCCATCTATACCATTATAATTTTGTTCAAAACACACTCTACAAGAAAGAGAAAGCGGAAACTCTTGTGCATAAGTCTGCCCCAAAAATCCAGTTAATATCTGTATTCCTTTATCATGTGTTTGGCCACTGAGCTGTGCTTCTTTTTCAATATTAATAATACCAGACTCTCCCATATATGTCGTTGCTGTAATACGACAAGGATTTCCAAAAGCATAGCTTCCCATATCCAAAACAGCAAGGCCATTTATCTGTCCTATTTTACTGCCTTCTGTATCTATCATAATGACCTTTTCATCAAGCATTTCTCCAAGTTTTTCTTCATACATTTTCAATCTTTGCTCTTTTTGTTCTATTGCTTTTTTAATATGTTTTGCTGTAATAAGAGTATCTCCTGACAATTTCGCCCATGCTGCTGCTTCTCCCATTACTTCCGTTAAGCGATTAAATCGTGTGCTTAATTTATCTTGTCTTTCCGCTGTTCTTGAAGAATATTCTATTACAGCACAAACTGCATCTGCTGTAAAATGTGCGGTATGTTCTTTTTCTGAAAATTTTTTTATAAATTGTGCCAATTTAACAATATTTTCATCATTTCTTTTCATTTCATAATCAAATTCTGCTTTTATTTTGAAAAATTTGTCAAATTCATCATCAAATTCACTTAGCACATCATAATAATATTCACTGCCTATCAATATAATTTTAAAATCTGCTGGAACAGGTTCAGGCTTTAACACTGGTGCAACAATTGCTCCCATTTGTTCTCTTAAATTATCCATAGCAATCTCTTTTGTTTTAATTACTCTACGTATTGCCTCCCAAGACTGTGGATTTGACAATATATCTTGTGCCTGCAATATCAAATAGCCTCCATTTGCTTTATGAAACAATCCTGCTTTTATTTTCATAAAATCTGTAGTTAAATTACCAAATTCACTATCATATTCTACTTCTCCTACTAAATTATAATAAGTTGGATTAAAATGTACTACAACTGGTGCTCCTTCTGTTTCAGAATGGTCTACTATTAAATTTACTTTATATTTTTGTGTAATATCTTCTGAACTTTTTTTTGAAAACAAAGGCAATAATGATGCAATACTTTCATCAACTTCTTCTTCTTCTTCAAAAAATTGGCTGATATTTTCTAATACATCTTCTTTGACATCATTGATATAGGAAATAACTCTCGTATATTCTTTGTATTTTTCTTGAACAGAATTGACATGATGCCCTATTGCAAACATACCTACTTTATAATCTAAATCATCTGTTTGCTTTTTACATTCTTTTTCCAGCTCTCTTAAATCTCTCATAATTGTGCCTGCTTTTTCCTGCACTACATTAGAAGCTTTATCTATTGCTTCTTGTTGTTCTTCTTCCAATTTATCATATTCTTCTTCATTGATTGTTTTACCATCTATAATAGGCATAAAATAAATACCAGAATTAGAGGAACGAAGCTGAAAACCATTCTCTTTTGCCATATCAGACATTTCTTTCATATAAATGTCCTTTTTTTCATCAAATTTTTTTAATATAACACTTTTTTCTTTTTCATAATCTTCAGAACGAAATACTTTTTGTATCTCTGTTTTAAATATTTGTACTAATTCACTCATATCCTCTTTAAACTGTTTTCCCATGCCTGCTTTAAAACGCAATGCCAAAGGTGTTCTAGGATTTTGAAAATGATATACATAACACCAATCATAAGGTACAGGTTCTGTTGCCGCAATTTTTTTAGTACTGATTTTTGCATAAGTTGTTTTTCCTGTACCTGAAGGTCCTGTCATAAATATGTTATATCCCTGCATTTTTACTGTTAATCCAAAATCGAAGGCTTTCACTGCCCTTTCTTGACCAATTACTCCACCATCTAATGATGAAATTTCTTCTGTCGTCTGAAATGAAAAATCAGAAGGAGAACAGATATTTTTTAATTGTTTATAGTTCAATTCTTTTGTCTGTGGCATAAAAACAAGCCTCCTTTTCTATTTCAATCAATCTATTCTGGTTGATAGTTTTCATAATTAGGAAAATATTTCCACATAATTACAGCATCTTCTTTAGTATCTTCATAATAGTTTTTACGAAATCCTTCTGGACGAAATCCATATTTTATATATAATTTTTGTGCTGCTATATTACTGATACGAACTTCTAATGTAATTCCTATCATTTCATATTCTTCTGCTATACGAATAATTTGTTCTATTAAAGCATTACCTATGCCTTGTTTACGGTATTCTGGTAACACAGCAACATTTGTAATATGTCCTTCTGTCACAACGTGCCACATTCCTGCATATCCTACTATTTTACCATCTAATACTGCAATAATATACATAGCTAATTTATTTTCTTTTATTTCTCTTTCAAAAGCTTGCTTTGTCCATGGAATTGCAAAACACGCTTCTTCTATTTGAAGTACGTCTTGAATATGCTCTTGTGTCATTTGCTGTATTTCTAGCACAACGCTTCCCCCTTCAGTTTTTGCTCTCTTTCTCTTTCTGCCTGAGGTTTTCTTAAATAAATTAATTCTAATTCATTCCCTTTTATGATTTCTCCTTTTTCTATCAGTTTTACTGCCAGTGCTGCAACACTTGCCCCTCTTTGCAAATTGCAATGAGAAGGAGCAAAACAAAAATTCTTTTCTTTTAAAAGTAATTGTTTATGCACAGCAACACCATCTCCCAAAAATATTATTTTATTTTGATAGTTTTTTGCTTGTTGCATTACTTCCTCTATAGGTAATGCACTATATTCTGTTAATCTACAAAATTCATTCTCTCTCCATTGATAAAATGCAGTATACACTTGTTGTCTTCTTGCGTCCATAATAGGACAAATTATTGCATCTGTATCAAATATATTATATGCTAAAGCATCTAATGTCGGAACGGCAACAACTTTAATATTACCGCCTAACGCAAGTCCTTTTACTGTTGCTGCACCAATACGCAAACCTGTAAAAGAACCAGGTCCACAAGAACAAGCTATATAATCTACTGTAGACAAATCTAGTTCTATTTTTTGACTAATTTCATCTATCATAGGTAGTATCGTTTGAGAATGTGTCATTTTATAGTTAATACTATATTCTGCTATTATTACATCATTTTCTAATATTGCTGCTGATGCTGTTTGTCCTGTGGTATCAATTGCCAATACTTTCAAGCTTGTCCCTCCTCTATTACAATTTTACGATAACATTCGCTTTTGGTATAATCTTTTTGTATAGTGATATGAAAAACCTCTTTAGGAAGCAATTCTTTTATCATTTCTGCCCATTCTACCATACAAACCCCTTTTCCAAAAAAGTATTCTTCATATCCTGTATATTCCATTTCTTCTAATGAACCTATACGATATACATCAAAATGATAAAAAGGTAATTTTCCCTCATATTCATTCACAATAGTAAAAGTAGGACTTGTAACATCTTCTTCTTTTATACCAAGTCCTTTTGCAAATCCTTTTGTAAATATTGTCTTTCCTACTCCCAAATCGCCATTTAAACAATAGATTTCTCCTGCTTTAGACTGTTCTCCTAATAAAAAACCTATTTTTTTTGTTTCTTCCTCTGAAAAAGTTTCATATATTTTCATTATTTATCTCTCTTTCAATATCACAAATATTCTTTTCATATAGTAACAATACTCTTTTATTATACTAAATCCTTTTTTAATATTACGAAAAATAGCTTTTATATTACTTTTTTTCACTTTTTTGATTTTCTTTTTCTTTTTAGGCAGAAATCGTTTTGTTATGCTGAATATACTTTTTGCTTTTGGAACATATGCGATGCCCATTTGTCCCCATTTTAAAAATTTTGTTGCTTTTTGCAGCATATTACAATCACCTTCCTTTTTATGATACCATACACTGTTTATTTCCAAAAGACTTTTTTATTTTTTAGTATATTACCATGTGTGTCTATGAAGTTGTCCTTCTTTTAGCAATCCTTTAAAATTTTGCTGTCGTAATGCCTCATACAATACAACTGCTACTGCATTTGACAAATTTAAACTTCTTGCTTGCTCAAACATAGGAATTCTTATTGCTGTTTGCTGATACTGAAGTAATATTTCCTCTGGTATTCCTGCACTCTCTTTTCCAAACATAATATAATCATTTTCACTGTATGTTACATCAGTATATAACTTTTTCGATTTTGTTGTTGCCATAAATATTTTAGCATTTCCATTTTTTTGTAAAAAATCGTCAAAATTATCATAATAATATATATCAAGCAAATTCCAATAGTCCAAACCTGCTCTTTTTAAATATTTATCTTCTGTAGAAAATCCTAATGGTTTTATGAAATGTAATGCAGTATGTGTTGCTGCACAGCTTCTAGCTATATTTCCTGCGTTCTGTGGAATTTCTGGTTCTAATAATACAATATTCATATTTTTTCCTCTATTCTAACATTATTTTACTTTTTTCAACATTATATACTTTTCTTTTCCATAAAATTCTATTGACATAATACTTATCATGTATTATTATTAAATAACAATAATTATTATTTAAGGAGCATTTTTTATGAAAGACATTACTAAAATTTTAAGAGCAAAAGGATTAAAGGTTACCCCTCAAAGGATTGCCATATATGCCATGCTTTCCCATACAAAAGAGCATCCAAATGCTGAAATGATTTATCAAGCACTAGAACCTACTAATCCTACATTAAGTTTAGCCACTGTTTACAAAACATTATGTCTTTTTAAATCCTGCGGATTAGTACAGGAGTTAAGTGTGGGTGAGCCTAGTGCTAGATATGATGCTATTATACAATCTCATCCTCATGCAGTTTGTACTTGTTGCGGAAAAGTAACTGACATTGCTTATGACATTCTGGAACAGCTTCATCAGCAGGCCTGTCATTATACAGATTTTTCATTAGAGTCAGAGCAGCTTATATTTTATGGTAAATGCCCTAGCTGTAAATAGTGACACACTGTACTTACAAAAAAGGCAGGAATTCCCCAGCCTTTTTTGATTTTTATTTCACTGATTTCCATTTTTTTTGGTAATATGTTATCACTTCTTTATATTCTTTTTGCTCTAGTATCTCTTTTCCCTTCTCTGACAAACGATATACTCCTCTACTTACTCTTTCATACCATTGATATACATTTGTATTAAGCATTTTAATATGATTTTCTTTTATATTATTTTTACGCAAAAAAGCACAAGACACTTCTTCTTTTTGCTGCAATATACAGCATAATTCTAGTGCCTTTTCTTTATATGCTGTTATAATTTTTTTTCGTGTCATTCCTCCTACATTATAATCTCCTGTACGCTGCTGCATTTCCAAAAGTAATTTTTTACTTTTTTTATTATTTTTAGAAATGTTATTATCATTTGGCTGCAATAGCACATCTACTGTTTTTATAGGACTATCTACTGCTACTGTTAAAAGCCCTATTCCTAAACGTTTGAGCAATTTTAGCATATTTTGAAACTGTTTTGTATTTTGGGACTTTATTGGTCTTGGTATTGCTACAAAAACATTTTCACACATTGTTTGTCTATCTATTGCTTGATACACCAATTTTAGCTGAAATGTTTTTTTAAGCTCCACAATGACAATATCATTTTCTTTTTGTGCTACAACATCACAACCATTTACTTCACTTTTTACACTATAATTTTGTTTTGTAAAAAATTCGCATACAGGAGCATATAAATCCATTTCTCTATACGATTTCATTTATTACTCCTTTGACATAAATGCCTCTATTTCTTCTACTGTTTTTATCATTTTTTCAGAAAGTACTTTACAACCATTTTCTGTTACTACAACATCATCTTCTATTCTAATGCCTATTTCCCACTGCTCTATATAAAGTCCAGGCTCTACTGTAAGTACCATATTAGGTTTTAAAAGTTTTTCTTGATACCTACCTATATCATGTGTTTCTGCTCCCAAATAATGGCTTACACCATGATAATAATAGTTTGAAACATCTTCCATTGTTTTTACAATACCTAATTTTTTTAATTCTTCAAAATAATGTTCTTTCAATATTTCATTTAAACGATAAAAAGGCACATTAGGTTTGATTGCTTCTATTACCTTTTTTTGTCCTTCTAATACAATATTATAAACTACTTTCTGTCTTTCTGTAAATTTTCCGTTTACTGGAAATGTTCTTGTAATATCTCCATTATACCAATTTTTTTGAGCTCCTACATCAAATAATATTAAATCTCCTTCTTTTGTTTTACTATTGTTTTCCATATAGTGCAATATTGTGCCATTTTTTCCTGCTGCTGCAATACTTTGAAATGCTTTTTGTTTTACACCATTCTGCTTTAACACAAAATCAAAATAAGCTTCCATTTCATATTCCATCATACCTACTTTGGCATTTTTCATAATACTTTCTATACCTTTTATGGTAATATCTATTGCTTTTTGTATCAAATCAATTTCATATTGTTCTTTAATTTCTCTCATTTCTGCAAACACTGTATAACTATTTTTTTGTGTTATTGCTGGAAAATATTCTCTTACTTTTTTAGCAAATGCTAATGCAGGTGTTATATTATTTTCAAATTCTCTACACTCCATATCAATATAACATATCTCTACATTATTTTTAAAAATATATTCTGCAAAATCTTTCTCAAACTGGTCTATATAGCTTATATTTTCAATTCCAGAACATTCCTTTGCCTCTTCTACTGTCATATTTGCTCCTACCCATTTCGCCATATCTCCATTATCTCTTTGTATATACAATGTAACTTGTTTTTGTTTTTTAGCAAAAAACAATATACAATTTTGTTCTGCTACGCCACTCACGTAATAAAAATTTCTGTCTGGTGAAAAAGGGTATTTTTCATCTCCTCTTTTTGTAGGAGCATTTCCTGCAAAAAGTACTGCTACACTATTATCTTCTAATTTTGAAAATAATTTTTCTCTATTTTTTATAAAAAATGGTTCTGCCATAATTTTATTCCTCCTTTTTTGCTTATTATAATACAAAACAATGAAAAAGCAATCCTATTTTTATCAATAGAATTGCCTTTATTACATATTAATCTATTTCTTTTTGATTTTTTATACTTATTCTATCTTTCCATTTTTCCAATTCTACCACAACGATAGGTACAAATGCCAATAACGCTACAATTCCCCACTGCACTGCTTCTAACTGTTTTACTTTAAATATAGTAGACAATACTGGAACCATTATTACACCTACTTGCAATATTGTTCCTATCAAAAAAGCTCCTACTAAATAAACATTACTAAAAAGCGAAATAGTAAATATAGAATGTTCTGTTCTCATATTAAATGCGTGTATTAACTGTGAAATACTTAGCACAGCAAATGCCATTGTTCTACCTATAATATGCTGTTCTGCTTCATCAAAATAAATATGACCGATAGCAAAAGCCAAAAGTGCCAACATACCAATCATACAGCCTTCCAATGCAATTCTTACTCCCATACCATCAGAAAACATACTTTTACTACTATTTTCTGGCTTCCTTTCCATAATATCTTTGTCGCTAGGGTCTAATCCCAATGCTATAGCTGGAAGAGAGTCTGTCACTAAATTTACCCACAAAAGCTGTATAGGTAAAAGAGGTGTTGACCAACCAAAACACATCGCAACAAATATAGTAATAATTTCTCCTATATTACTAGAAAGCAAAAAATGTACTGCCTTTTTAATATTATCATAAATGCCTCGCCCTTGTTTTACTGCTTCTACTATTGTGGCAAAATTGTCATCTGTCAATATCATATCTGCCGCACCTTTTGCTACTTCTGTACCATTTTTTCCCATAGCACAGCCTATATCTGCTGTTTTAAGTGCAGGAGCATCATTTACACCATCTCCTGTCATAGCAACTACATTGCCTTGACTTTGAAATGCTTTTACAATTCTAACTTTATGTTCTGGCGAAACTCTTGCAAATACAGAATATTGACTGATTTGTTCTGACAATATTTCATCTGATATTTTTTGTAATTCTTCTCCTGTCATACATTTATCATTTTTTTCATAAATGCCCAATTCTTTAGCAATTGCTTTTGCCGTTAAAACATGGTCACCTGTAATCATAACTGCTTTAATACCTGCTTTTTTACAGATTTCTACTGCTTTTTTGGCTTCTGGTCTTGGTGGGTCTATCATTCCTATCATTCCCACAAATGTCAAATTATTTTCTAATTTTTTTTGTTCTGATATATTTGGTTTTTTCTCCCACTTTTTATAAGCAACTGCAATGACTCTCAATGCCTGCTCTGCAAGTTGTCCATTCATTTTTTTTGCTTGTCCTTTTTTTGTGTTTGAAAATGTTACAACAGTACTATGCTCTATACAATGACTGCATCTATCTAAAAGCACATCAGGTGCTCCTTTTGTAATAGACAAAAAGCTACCATCTTCCATTTTATGTACTGTTGTCATTAATTTCCTTTCTGATGAAAATGGTATTTCTCCTACTCTTTTATGTTCTTTTTTCAAACGTATAAAATTTTCTCCAGACTGCTCTAATGCCTCTACTAATGCACTTTCTGTAGGCTCTCCTACAATAATACTGCCTTCTTTTCTACAATCATTACACAGACATGCTAATGACAATACATTGATATTATATTCCCCTTGCTGTTCTGTTCTAAAATCACTGACTTTTACCACTTTCATTTTATTTTGTGTTAATGTACCTGTTTTATCAGAACATATTACACTTGCTCCCCCTAACGTTTCTACTGCGGGCAGCCTTCTTATAATAGTATTCTTTTTAGACATTCTTTGCATACCTATTGCAAGTACTATTGTTACAATAGCAGGCAGTCCCTCTGGTATTGCCGCTACAGCTAGACTCACTGATGTCATAAACATTTCAAACGGGTCTGCTTTTGTAAGTAATCCCATACAAAATATCACAAGACAAATTACTAAAGCTCCTATACCTAATATTTTTCCTGTTTGTCCCAATTTTTTTTGAAGTGGTGTTTGATTTTCTTTTTCTTGTGCTATCATTTTAGCAATATGTCCTACTTCTGTTTCTAGTGCTGTTGCTGTTACAATGGCTTTTGCTCTACCATATGTAATATAAGAAGAACACAATACCATATTACTTCTATCTCCTAGCAAAGTGTGTTCTTTACAAATCATATTCGCATTTTTTTCTACTGCTACAGACTCTCCTGTAATAGCACTCTCTTCTGCTTTTAAACTTTCTGTTTCTATTAGTCTACCATCTGCACAAACATAATCCCCTGCTTCTAATACAAGTATATCTCCAACAACAACATCTTCTCCTTCTATTTCTTTTACAACACCCTCTCTTAACACTTTCGCTTTTGGTGCAGACAGTTTTTTCAATGCTTCTAATGCTTTTTCTGCTCTACTTTGTTGCACCATTCCCAACACTGCATTTACTCCTACTATTAACAATATAATAGCTGAGTCCACAAAATCTTTTTCTCCATTGATATAAGATACTGCAAAAGATACTACAGAGGCAGAAATTAACACAATTACCATAAAATCATTTAGCTGCTCTAAAAAACGATAAAAAAGCCCTTTTTTATTTCCTTCATAATGTAATGTATTTTTTCCTTGTTCTTGTAATCTCTTTTGTGCTGTTTCTGTAGAAAGTCCTTTTTTTATGCTTGTCCCTAACAGTTTTTCTATTTCCTGAGGACTTTTTTCCCAGCAATTCATAATAACCACCCTTTCTTTTGTTTCTTTGTTATCTTATGTTTTTCTTTTACTATATGAAACAACTTTCCAAAATATGCTAACTGCATATTATGAACAATAGGAGGTGTATAATATGTTGTTAGTAACATTACTGGCAATTTCTTTGAGTATAGATGCACTTGGTATAGGACTATCTTATGGTATCAGAAATATTTCTATACCATTTTTTACAAAATTAATATTGCTTTTAGAAAATATTTTTTTTATGGCTATTTTTATATTATTAGGAAATCACATAAAACTATTTTTTAATGTAGAAATTGCAAACACATTAGGCATTATATTATTGTTTTTTATGGGAATATGGTTCTGTTATCAAAGTGTTCAAAAAAAACAATGTCAAAATTCTATAGAAATGCTTCGCAATCCTTCTCACTGTGATAAAGATAATTCTTCTCACATTGACGCAAAAGAAGGACTTTGTTTAGGATTTATACTTTCTATTGACTCTATGGGTGCTGGTATTGCAGCGGGTGCTGCAGAAATTTGTATTGTACTTCTTCCTTTTTTTACAGCAATATTTCAAATAGTATTTTTGAGTACAGGTATTTACTGCGGAAAACATTTAAAAAATTGTTATACTATAAAAGAAACACTATGGACAGCTTTTTCTGGTTGTATACTAATTATTATTGCTTTGATACGTATTTTATTTTGACAGAATCAATATTTAATTTGTACATCACGCACATATATTTACAGATATACGCAATTTGTACAATAACAACACTGTTATTTCTACATTATTATAAAATAGTGCTATCGTTTTTTTTACAAAGGTAATCTCGCACAAAAACCTTTCTTAATTTTTTCTATTATTTTTGGAAAATAATGATATTGTTTTTCCTATTAACATGATATACTAAAAACAAAAAGAGCTCTCAGAGGAGGGATAGTATGCTAACAATATTGAACCGAAAAGAACTCTGCATTACGTTTTCATTACAACAACAGTCAAATATAAGAGCATCTCTTACAAAAAATCATATCCCTTATACTGTAAATGAGATTACTCCATCTGCTCCTGGTTTAGGAGTGGTTGACTTAGAAAAAGAATGTATTAGTCAATACATTATTTATGTACACAAAGATGACTTTGAAAAGGCAAAATTTTTAACGGATTTATAATTTTATTGATTTAGTAAGTAACTTTTTTTATATAATAAAGAGTTGCTTACTTTATTTTTATAAACAGCACTACTTTATACATCATCATACTAAAATTTTGTCTTTTGCATATTAAATTTAAGGAGTGGTATTTATGCCTAATAAGAAATATCATATTAGTGCTGAAGACTTAATTACTATATTATACCGTAATTCGCCAAGCTGTTTAGGATTTTCAGAAAATGCTATTAGAAATTCTGAACAATACTTAGGTATCAAAATACCCGAAGTTTATAGAAATTTTTTACTTCATAGTGGTAATGCTGAAATAAATGATTTTTTAAACCATATTTTATTTCCAGATGAAATTTCTTTCTCTTATGACATTATTGCAGAAAATATACAATATAAAAAGCAATACTGGAAAAAATACGATTTATCAGAAAAAGAGAAAAAAAATCCTTATTACATTCTTTCTCAATTACCAGAAGATACTTGGCACACTATTACTAAAAATTATTTAGTAATATGGTATGAAAATCAAGGAGTTTTTCATGCTGGTATATTATATGATGATTTAAAATTACCAGATCCACCTGTATACATAACAGTTGATGACGACTTTTTTCAATGGTGCTGTTGCTCGAATTCTACTAATTCTTTTTTACTTTCTATGATTATAGAAGCTTTATTAAATGGTGGAAAAAATATTATAAAATATAACACTTTCACTACTTACGAAACAAAACAAGACATCAATGAGTGTTTATATACTCATCATATTGATTTAGAAGCATTTTTTCCTCAAAACTATTTTCCTTATTTTTGCAAAAATATTCGCACTTGCTGGGACGAAAAAAATAAGGAACTTTTTATATGTCTTTTAAAAGAAAATATTCCCAACACACTTTTATTTTTAAAACTATAAAAAAAGTCCCTTGTAGTATTTTCTACAAGGGACTTTTCATTTTAATTTTATTCTTTTTGTTCTTTTATAAAAATACCTTTTACAGTTTCACCATCTTCAGCATAATCAATCATAATTATATCATCTGGTTGAATGTCTTCTATACTTCCTTGTTCTCCACCTTCTATATGAATTTCAATATCTTCATTTAATGTAATTTCTATCTCCTCTTCACTAAAATTCAACTCTTTTTCTAATTTATCATGTCTTGGTCTTTCTTCTTCGCCTTCTGGTACTGGTGGTCTTTCTGGTCTTTCTCCTTCTTCTCCTTCTTGCATTGGTGGCCTTTCTGGTCTTTCTCCCTCTTCACCCTCTGGCAGTTCTGGTTTTTCTGCTAATGTTACTACTATTGCATTTTCATTTACTGTTACCACTTTTGCTATGTTAAATTGTTTTTCTGATTTTTCTTTTCTTACTTCTATCCTTCTATCATATTCTTGTTTTGCCTCTTCTGTACCATTTTCTGCACCAAATACAGTACAACCTATTGTTAAGCTCAATGTTATACACGTTGCAAATATCATAGCCAATTTCTTTTTCATATTAATTCCTTCTTTCTATTTTTTTATTTATTTTCTATGACATATATCATACAAAATAAAAATGAGAAAAAAAGGAAAAGAGTATTAAAAATATCGAAAAAATTATTAAGAAATAATCAAAAACAGATGAAATATTTTTGATGTTTTATACTATTCCATATTGTTTTAATACTTCTTTTACTATTTTTGCATATTCCTCTTTTACTAAAATTTTATAATAATTTTTTGACTTTCTATTTTGAAAACGATTAAATGATATTGGAATTCTAAGTGTATTATTTATTGTTTTTATTTGATAAGGAATACCTCTTTCATATAATTTTTGTTTAATTGTTATTATTTTACATTCATCAGCCATTACAAAAAATTCCATTAAAACACCTCTTTTTCACAATAAAAAAACTGTCGACATTATCGACAGTTAAAAATGCTAAAAATGGATGGGGAAGGATTCGAACCTTCGAAGCTATCGCAACAGATTTACAGTCTGCCCCCTTTGGCCACTCGGGAACCCATCCAAAACACTGTATATTACTGAAAACAAAATAACGTTTTTATAAATCACAACTTTGTCTCCTTAGAAAGGAGGTGATCCAGCCGCACCTTCCGATACGGCTACCTTGTTACGACTTCACCCCAGTCACTGGCTTCACCTTCGGCGACTCCTCCCTCGCGGTTAGGTCATCGACTTCGGGCGCTTCCAACTCCCATGGTGTGACGGGCGGTGTGTACAAGGCCCGGGAACGTATTCACCGCAACATTCTGATTTGCGATTACTAGCGATTCCAGCTTCATGTACTCGAGTTGCAGACTACAATCCGAACTGGGACTAGGTTTTTGTGCTTTGCTTAACGTCACCGTCTCGCTTCACTTTGTTTCTAGCCATTGTAGCACGTGTGTTGCCCAAGACATAAGGGGCATGATGATTTGACGTCATCCCCACCTTCCTCCGTGTTATCCACGGCAGTCTCTCCAGAGTGCCCAGCTCTACCTGCTGGCTACTGAAGATAAGGGTTGCGCTCGTTGCGGGACTTAACCCAACATCTCACGACACGAGCTGACGACAACCATGCACCACCTGTCTCCCTTGTTCCGAAGAAAAAATGTATCTCTACATTCGTCAAGAGGATGTCAAGCCTTGGTAAGGTTCTTCGCGTTGCTTCGAATTAAACCACATGCTCCACCGCTTGTGCGGGCCCCCGTCAATTCCTTTGAGTTTCAACCTTGCGGTCGTACTCCCCAGGTGGAGTGCTTATTGCGTTTGCTCCGGCACCGGGAATTCCTCCCCGACACCTAGCACTCATCGTTTACAGCGTGGACTACCAGGGTATCTAATCCTGTTCGCTCCCCACGCTTTCGAGCCTCAGCGTCAGTTTCAGTCCAGAAAGCCGCCTTCGCCACTGGTGTTCTTCCTAATATCTACGCATTTCACCGCTACACTAGGAATTCCGCTTTCCTCTCCTGTACTCTAGCTAGATAGTTCGTTATGCTATCCTTAAGTTAAGCTTAAGGCTTTCACATATCGCTTACCTTGCCGCCTACTCTCCCTTTACACCCAGTAATTCCGGATAACGCTTGCCCCCTACGTATTACCGCGGCTGCTGGCACGTAGTTAGCCGGGGCTTCTTATTTAGGTACCGTCATTTCTTTCTTCCCTATTGATAGAAGTTTACAATCCGAAAACCGTCTTCCTTCACGCGGCGTTGCTGCATCAGGCTTTCGCCCATTGTGCAATATTCCCCACTGCTGCCTCCCGTAGGAGTTTGGGCCGTGTCTCAGTCCCAATGTGGCCGGTCACCCTCTCAGGTCGGCTACTGATCGTTGCCTTGGTGGGCTATTATCTCACCAACTAGCTAATCAGATGCGGGCCCATCTTTTACCGAATAAATCCTTTCTTTCTTAGAAGATGCCTCCTAAGAACCGTATGCGGTATTAGTCACCGTTTCCAGTGATTATTCCACAGTAAAAGGCAGGTTGCCCACACGTTACTCACCCGTCCGCCGCTAAAATAATTAAAAGCAAGCTCCTAATTATTTTCGCTCGACTTGCATGTGTTAAGCACGCCGCCAGCGTTCATCCTGAGCCAGGATCAAACTCTTATATTAAAATCCTACCTCATCAGATTATACTGACTTTTGGTTTTGACCTACAAATATTATAGGTCTTTTATACTGATATGAGGCTTATTAACCTCTGTCAAAGCATCTGGCACAAGTTCTTTCACTTGTGATTGTAAATACTCTTGGTCTACATCAAATAAATCCACAAGTATTTCCTTTACTTCATCTTTAATATCAGCAAACATTTTAAAACCTTCTTTTCTTTTTTTATTTCATAATAAAATCTTTTTATTAAATTTTATAGATTATTATTAACCTATAAAAACATTGAATAGACTTGGGTTGTGTTTTATTTCTACGTTATTTTATTTTCAAAGTTCACAGTGCAGTATTTATTTTAACAAACATAAACTGTTTTGTCAACACTATTTTTTCTTTTTTTTCAAAATTTTTATATTATTCTGATATTCCTATTATAGTTCCCAAAACGTTCCCTATTGCATCAGAAATAATCAAATCTGCACTTTTATCATACTGTGTTGCTGATTTATTTATCAAAACCAATTTATTCCCATTATAATATCTTATCAATCCTGCTGCAGGATATACATTTAATGATGTGCCTCCTACTATAAGCATATCTGCTTTTGCAATTTCATCAACTGCTTCCATAATTGTATTGTCGTCTAATCCTTCCTCATAAAGCACTACGTCAGGACGTACTATTCCACCACAAGCATCGCATTTTGTAATGCCTTCCTGATTTGTTACATATTCTAAATCAAATTTTTTATGACATTTTGTACAATAATTTTGATACAATGTTCCATGTAATTCTAAAACTTTTTTACTTCCTGCTCTTTGATGCAAATCATCTATATTTTGTGTGATTACACAGCGAAGTTTTCCCTCTTTTTCCAGTTTAGCTAGTGCTTTATGTGCTTTATTTGGTTTTGCATCTGGATAAAGCAAATTTTTTTTATAATACTGAAAAAATATTTCTGGATTTGACAAAAAAAAGGAGTGGCTCAATATTCTTTCTGGTGAAAAACCATATTCATTCATTGTCATAAAAATACCGTTTTCACTTCTAAAATCAGGAATACCGCTTTCTGTAGAAACGCCTGCTCCTCCAAAAAATACTATTCTATTACTTTGTTCTATCCATTGTTTTAGCTTCTGCCACTTTTCGTCCATATCAGCACCCCTTTTATTCTCTTACAATCCTCAAACACATTGGTTCTTTAAAACCATTTCCAAATATTTTTTTTATTTTTTTATTATCTAATTCACACAATTTACAACATTCTATATTAGGCTTTTCTTTTTCTCCTAGCCAAATTTTCCAAAGTTCTATTTCTTTTGTTTTTTCTAAATGATGTGTAATATAATTTATCAACTCTTTTGCTCTTTGTTCTGTATAGTCCCAACTTAGGTTACAACGATATTTTTTATTTGTATAATCATCAGAATATATTTTCATATCTTCCATTTCTAATGATATACTAATTTCTCCCAAGTCTTCCTTTTTTTTAAAATACATTATTACATCTTTTTTATTTTCATCTATATTCGCAATTAGTTTTTTATTTAATGTAATACCTTTTTCGAGTGCCTCTTTTACAGAAAAGAACATTATTTTCTCATTTTTTACATTTTCTAATAATACATCACTTGCCAAAAACTCATATACGCTCATATATTACACCTTTCTTTTTTCTGCCTCTAATACTTCTATACCTCTACAATAAAAAGAAATGGCATTACTTTCATAATCTATTATCATAAACTTTTTTTCTATGTCAAATTCATAATCTGGATTTTTATCAATATCAAATCCTCCTACAGGGTCTAGCCCTGCCATATAAAACAATGAAACTCCTTCAAACAAAATTTTTGCTCTCATAGTATGGTCCATATTCTCTAATTCTAATATAACAGTCTTTTCTAATTTTCCAGTATTTTCATCTGATTTTACCTTTGCCTCCAAAAAAATAATATGATAAAATATTCCCCAAAACGAAAATTCTGGTTCTGCTGCGTACATCTTTTCCATTCCTTTTATTTCTGTATATCTCTCTTTTTCCATAAAATCACATTTCCCTCTCTTTAATATAAAAAATGCAAAAAATTTTTATCATTATTTAAAGTGGTTTTTATGTTTTTTATTACTAAAATCTAGTTTACGCCCTCTGCCGTATTCTGTCAATTTGCTTGCAAAAATTATATATTAAATTTATATTTCATCTTTTTTCCCTCTACTAAAGATTATATCATAATTTTGTTTTTCTTTATACACAAAATTTATAGTATATTATGTACTCTTTTTTATACAAGAAACAACTCCACTTCATCACTTAAACCATATATTTCTTCTTCATCATAAGCATAAGAATCTTCAAAGCCTAATTTATGAAGTCGTTCACGATTGTTCTTCACATAAGTTTTTATTACAATACAATTTCTTTTTCTCGCTTCTTCTACAACCTTATCAAACAAATGTTGAAATATACCATTTCCCCTAAATTCAGGCAGAATATAAACATCAGACAATGTAGCTTCTCCCTTTGCAATATCTTCTCTCCAAATATATATTTTTGCCATTCCTACAAACATGCCCTTTTGATAAGCAATATACGATATTAATGTTTCCTCTTTCATTAATCTAGGAATAGCCTCTTTATAATGTTCTTCAAACTTTTTTTGCATAGCAATATCACAATGAAAATCTTCAAGCAATTCTTTCATACTTATTTCTACTAATGTAGGTATATCTGACAATTCTGATTTTTTATACCAAAATGCTTCCATACAAATTAAACTCTCCTTTATACAAAAAAAGAACAATGAATTAGCTTCATTGCTCCTCTCTTAATTAAAACTAGGGTAGCAGGATTTGAACCTGCGAATGACGGAATCAGAATCCGTTGCCTTACCGCTTGGCGATACCCCAATAATATTTAAACATTTTTAAATAATTTTCAAATAAAAAAACTGGGCTAGCTGGATTCGAACCAGCGAATGCAGGAGTCAAAGTCCTGTGCCTTACCGCTTGGCGATAGCCCATTAAATAAAAAGCGCGAAACGAGATTCGAACTCGCGGCCCTCGCCTTGGCAAGGCGATGCTCTACCACTGAGCCATTCGCGCATATGTAATATGTATGCAGTCGAGGGGACTTGAACCCCTACCCAGAAACCCGGACTAGATCCTTAGTCTAGCGCGTATGCCAATTCCGCCACGACTGCTTAAATAAAATGAGTCACTCGGGGCTCGAACCCGAGACACCTGGATTAAAAGTCCAGTGCTCTACCTACTGAGCTAGTGACCCATATTATAATAAGGGTGGATAGTGGGATTCGAACCCACGGCCTCCAGAGCCACAATCTGGCGCGCTAACCAACTGCGCCATACCCACCATAGGTTTCCTCAACCACATTTTTTTAAAAAAGTCGGGGTGACAGGATTTGAACCTGCGACCTCCTGATCCCAAATCAGGCGCGCTAGCCAAACTACGCTACACCCCGTTACATTCTCCAGCCACCACTTACTTTCCCAAGCGGTCCCCCACCAAGTATCATCAGCCGTTTGCGTCTTAACCGTCGTGTTCGGAATGGGTACGGGTGTTCCCCACAAACGTATCGTCACTGGAATTCTTTTCTTCGGGCTTCTTACACCCTCAAAACTGAACACAAGATGTATTATAGTCTTTTTCTCTCGCTTTGTCAATACCTTTTTTTCACTTTTTTCTACTTTCTTTGCTTTCCCTCTTTATTAGGTCAAGCCCTCGGTCTATTAGTATTGGTCAGCTCAATACATTGCTGCACTTACACCTCCAACCTATCTACCTTGTTGTCTTCAAGGGACCTTACTCACTTGCGTTTTGGGATATCTTATCTTGAGGGTGGCTTCACGCTTAGATGCCTTCAGCGTTTATCCAGTCCATACTTAGCTACCCAGCTATGCATTTGGTATGCAACTGGTACACCATTGGTATGTCCATTCCGGTCCTCTCGTACTAAGAACAGCTCCTCTCAAATATCCTTCGCCCACAACGGATAGGGACCGAACTGTCTCACGACGTTCTGAACCCAGCTCGCGTACCGCTTTAATGGGCGAACAGCCCAACCCTTGGGACCTACTTCAGCCCCAGGATGCGATGAGCCGACATCGAGGTGCCAAACCTCCCCGTCGATGTGAACTCTTGGGGGAGATAAGCCTGTTATCCCCAGGGTAGCTTTTATCCGTTGAGCGATGGCATTCCCACTTATTACCACCGGATCACTAAGTCCTACTTTCGTACCTGCTCGAACCGTCGCTCTCGCAGTTAAGCCACCTTTTGCCTTTACACTCTTTGAATGGTTTCCAATCATTCTGAGGTGACCTTCGAGCGCCTCCGTTACTCTTTTGGAGGCGACCGCCCCAGTCAAACTGCCCGCCTGACATTGTCCTTCATCTGGTTCACAGATGCAAGTTAGAAATCCAATGATATAAGAGAGGTATCCCACCAGCGGCTCCACGAATACTAGCGTACTCGCTTCCTAGCCTCCCTCCTATCCTGTACATATATCATCGAATCCCAGTATCAGGCTGCAGTAAAGCTCCATGGGGTCTTTCCGTCCTGTTGCGGGTAACCAGTATCTTCACTGGTTCTTCAATTTCACCGGGCGTGTTGTTGAGACAGTGCTCAAATCGTTACACCTTTCGTGCGGGTCAGAACTTACCTGACAAGGAATTTCGCTACCTTAGGACCGTTATAGTTACGGCCGCCGTTTACTGGGGCTTGAATTCAAAGCTTCAGCTTACGCCTTACCTCTCCTTTTAACCTTCCAGCACCGGGCAGGTGTCAGCCCCTATACTTCACCTCTCGGTTTCGCAGAGACCTGTGTTTTTGCTAAACAGTCGCTTGAGCCTCTTTTCTGCGGCCAGCTCTCACTGGCTCCCCTTCTCCCTAAGTTACGGGGTCTTTTTGCCGAGTTCCTTAACAACACTTCTCCCGTCAGCCTGTGGATTTTCTCCTCATCTACCTGTGTCGGTTTACGGTACGGGTACAAATAATGCTATAGCGGCTTTTCTTGACAGTGTGGATTTAGTAACTTCCTTACTCTTTTTCAGTCCTCATCACATTTCAGCTCAGTCTGACGGTTTTTCCTATCTGACATACCTTTATGCTTGACCGGGTTTTTCCTTTCCCCGGTTTACCTATCCTCCTGCGTCCCCACAGTTCTGATTATTTGTAGTACTGGAATTTCTACCAGTTATCCATCGACTACGACCTTCGTCCTCGCCTTAGGCCCCGACTTACCCTGGGAAGTTTAGCTTTACCCAGGAACCCTTAGATATTCGGCCTAGAAGTTTCTTTCTTCTATCTCGCTACTCATTCCGGCATTCTCTCTACTGCTTCGTCCATCATTGCTCTCGCTTTGACTTCTTCCTTTTGCACTATGCTCCTCTACCACTCCCTACATCCGTAGGAAATCCGTAGCTTCGGTGGTATGTTTTAGCCCCGTTTATTTTCGGCGCAGGTTCTCTCGACTAGTGAGCTGTTACGCACTCTTTTAATGTATGGCTGCTTCTAAGCCAACATCCTAGTTGTCTTTGAAATCCCACATCCTTTCCCACTTAACATACACTTCGGGACCTTAGCTGTCGGTCTGGGCTCTTTCCCTTTTGACCACGAGACTTATCTCACGTAGTCTGACTCCTGAGGATATCTTGACGGCATTCTTAGTTTGATATGAGTTGGTATCCTTTTTGGGACCCGCGTCAGTTCAGTGCTTTACCTCCGTTAGACTTCTCTCAAGGCTAGCCCTAAAGCTATTTCGAGGAGAACCAGCTATCTCCGAGTTCGATTGGAATTTCTCCGCTATCCACACCTCATCACCACCTTTTTCAACAGATGTGTGTTCGGTCCTCCAAAACCTTTTACGGTTCCTTCAACCTGGACATGGATAGGTCACCCGGTTTCGGGTCTACTATCACTAACTATATCGCCCTCTTCAGACTTGGTTTCCCTTCGGCTTCCTGCCTTATTAACAGTTAACCTCGCTAGTAATTGTAACTCGCCGGACCGTTCTACAAAAAGTACGCCATCAGTTTCCCTCTGGCTGTTTGTAAGCACGGGGTTTCAGGTTCTCTTTCACTCCCCTCCCGGGGTCCTTTTCACCTTTCCTTCACAGTACTGCTTCTCTATCGGTCACTGGGGAGTATTTAGGCTTGGGGGGTGGTCCCCCCGGCTTCCTACAGGGTTTCTCGTGTCCCGTAGTACTCTGGATACTGTCGGCTGAATTTCAATTTCGTTTACCGGACTTTCACCTTCTTTGGTGTGCTTTCCCAAAACACTTCAACTATCTCTATTCAATACCTTACACAGTCCTCAACCCCAGAAAACTATGTCTTCTGGTTTGGCCTCTTTCCCTTTCGCTCGCCGCTACTTAGGAAATCGATTTTTCTTTCTCCTCCTACTGCTACTTAGATGTTTCAGTTCGCAGCGTTCCCTTCTGTATGCTATGGATTTACATACAGATACCTAAGGTTTTCTTAGGCAGGTTCCCCCATTCGGACATCTTCGGCTCAATGGCTATGTGCGCCTCCCCGAAGCTTTTCGCAGCTTATCACGTCCTTCATCGGCTCCCAGTGCCAAGGCATTCACCTCGTGCTCTTTCTTGCTTGACCTTAAATGTAATAGCGTTATTACTTTATTTCTTTAAATAGAAGTTTGTTTCAAAAATTTATTATTGCTCGATTTTTGACTCTTTTTTCTTGTATTCAGTTTTCAAGGTGCATTATTTTGAAAGATTTTATCAATCCTTCAAAACTGAACAGTTAATCTATTTCACAACTTTGTCTCCTTAGAAAGGAGGTGATCCAGCCGCACCTTCCGATACGGCTACCTTGTTACGACTTCACCCCAGTCACTGGCTTCACCTTCGGCGACTCCTCCCTCGCGGTTAGGTCATCGACTTCGGGCGCTTCCAACTCCCATGGTGTGACGGGCGGTGTGTACAAGGCCCGGGAACGTATTCACCGCAACATTCTGATTTGCGATTACTAGCGATTCCAGCTTCATGTACTCGAGTTGCAGACTACAATCCGAACTGGGACTAGGTTTTTGTGCTTTGCTTAACGTCACCGTCTCGCTTCACTTTGTTTCTAGCCATTGTAGCACGTGTGTTGCCCAAGACATAAGGGGCATGATGATTTGACGTCATCCCCACCTTCCTCCGTGTTATCCACGGCAGTCTCTCCAGAGTGCCCAGCTCTACCTGCTGGCTACTGAAGATAAGGGTTGCGCTCGTTGCGGGACTTAACCCAACATCTCACGACACGAGCTGACGACAACCATGCACCACCTGTCTCCCTTGTTCCGAAGAAAAAATGTATCTCTACATTCGTCAAGAGGATGTCAAGCCTTGGTAAGGTTCTTCGCGTTGCTTCGAATTAAACCACATGCTCCACCGCTTGTGCGGGCCCCCGTCAATTCCTTTGAGTTTCAACCTTGCGGTCGTACTCCCCAGGTGGAGTGCTTATTGCGTTTGCTCCGGCACCGGGAATTCCTCCCCGACACCTAGCACTCATCGTTTACAGCGTGGACTACCAGGGTATCTAATCCTGTTCGCTCCCCACGCTTTCGAGCCTCAGCGTCAGTTTCAGTCCAGAAAGCCGCCTTCGCCACTGGTGTTCTTCCTAATATCTACGCATTTCACCGCTACACTAGGAATTCCGCTTTCCTCTCCTGTACTCTAGCTAGATAGTTCGTTATGCTATCCTTAAGTTAAGCTTAAGGCTTTCACATATCGCTTACCTTGCCGCCTACTCTCCCTTTACACCCAGTAATTCCGGATAACGCTTGCCCCCTACGTATTACCGCGGCTGCTGGCACGTAGTTAGCCGGGGCTTCTTATTTAGGTACCGTCATTTCTTTCTTCCCTATTGATAGAAGTTTACAATCCGAAAACCGTCTTCCTTCACGCGGCGTTGCTGCATCAGGCTTTCGCCCATTGTGCAATATTCCCCACTGCTGCCTCCCGTAGGAGTTTGGGCCGTGTCTCAGTCCCAATGTGGCCGGTCACCCTCTCAGGTCGGCTACTGATCGTTGCCTTGGTGGGCTATTATCTCACCAACTAGCTAATCAGATGCGGGCCCATCTTTTACCGAATAAATCCTTTCTTTCTTAGAAGATGCCTCCTAAGAACCGTATGCGGTATTAGTCACCGTTTCCAGTGATTATTCCACAGTAAAAGGCAGGTTGCCCACACGTTACTCACCCGTCCGCCGCTAAAATAATTAAAAGCAAGCTCCTAATTATTTTCGCTCGACTTGCATGTGTTAAGCACGCCGCCAGCGTTCATCCTGAGCCAGGATCAAACTCTTATATTAAAATCCTTTTACTCAGATTACTCTGACTTTTTATATTAGATTTTTTTAACTAAAAATCTACAAAAACTTTGAATAGACTTGGGTTGTGTTTATTTCTTAACTGTTCAGTTTTCAAGGATCAATTCTTTCCTTTTTTTTACTTTGTTTTTTATTTCCTTTTTTCGACTTCTTTCGAAATCGACATTAAACATTTTATCATTGATGTTTTGTTTTGTCAAGCACTTTTTTTATTTTTTTTAAATATTTTTCAGTGCTTTTTTACTGCTTTTGTGGCAGTCACGAGTATTTATTATACACTCTTTTTCTTACTTGTCAAGCATTTTTTTACTTTATTTTTAAAATATTTTTTTACTCTCTCAGCAAGAACATTTTATACTATACCATATCTTTTTTTATTTTGCAACACTTTTTTTCATTTTTTTTATTTTTTTTAAATTTCTTACTATTTTCTACATTATCAGTAAAACAAAAGTAACTTCTTTTTGAATAATTTCAAAAAGAAGTTACCTTATAATGTGTTAAAATATTACTTCGTAATATTTATAATACTATTAGTTACTGCTGCTTCCACTACTGCTACCGCTTTTGTTACAATTTTTTTCTGTTTTATTTGTTTTATTTGTTCTCTTACTTGTGTCAATGCTGTATTCCTGTGCAAATTCTGTTCTGTTCATATTTTTTTGTGTGTCTTTCTGAGCATTTTTATTTGTGTTTTTTTCCATTTTGTTTTTCCTCCTTCATAAGTTAAACAATAAAAATGAATATCGATATGCAAATCACTTTTGCAATACTTAATATAACCCTTTTTCTTTTTTTTATTCTTTGTTTTTTTTCTGTAAATATCTTTTTTTATATTTTATATTACAATATTTCAATATCGTATGATACACTACTGCATTATATCCACTTCCTGCAACACCTATTACAGGTACACCTTGTATCATTTTAGCTGTAAGCATAGCATGAGAAAGTAGTTGAGAAGTTTGTTTTACTTCTTCCTCAAAGTTATATGGTACAGCAATTTCTTTTTCAATACACATTGCGGTTTCTTCTACTAATATATTTAATGCTACTTTTTGTTTTTGTTCTATCATAGCAGCACGAATAAGTCTTAATATATAAATTTGTTCTCTTTTATCGTTATAATCAAAGCCATATTGTAATGCTGTTTGATAAATTCCTTTTAATATGATTGCCAAAAATAACGGAATATCTGGTAAGCCAATACCCAATACACCCAATACGCCACCCTCTACTGCTGTTATTGCAATGTTTATTCTATTACATTGATTAGCATTTTTTACTATTTTTTGAAATTGTCTGTTTTTTCTATTTTGTTCAAAACGATTTTCATAAAATTGATGTTGCCACAATATTTTTTCTTTATCATATGTTTTTTCAATGACAGAAGTGCCCTTTTCCAAAAGCACTAAAAATCCCTTAAAAAACGCTTTTTCTATTGCCTGTTTTACTTTCTCAGGTACTTTTTGTTCTATCATTTCTTCTACTGCTTTCTTTTTACAGTATAATCTATTTTCTTTTTTACTTAAGTATTTTTTTTCTTTTTTTTCTATTTTTTCTAATTGTTTTTTTACTACATCATTCATATATTTTCCCCTTTCTTTTTCATTTTATTTTAAAAAAAGATACTGAAACAACATTGTTTTCAGTATCTTTTTTCCATTTTATCTTTTTTCTTTATTTAATACTTTTGTCAAATCTGTTTTCCCTATATTATCCCTCATAGTAGTATCTGCCTGCACATTTTGCAGTTTATAATAATCCATTACACCCAGATTTCCACTTCTTAAAGCTTCTGCCAATGCCATAGGCACTTCTGCCTCTGCTTCTATTACTTTCGCTTTCATTCTTTCTACTTCTGCTTTCATTTCTTCTGCTTTTGCTACTGCCGCTGCACGTCTTTCTTCTGCTTTTGCCTGTGCAATCTGTTTATCTGCTTCTGCCTGTTGTATTTGCAAATTTGCTCCTATATTTCTTCCAATATCCACATCTGCTATATCAATAGACAATATTTCAAATGCTGTACCATTATCAAGACCTTTTCCCAATACTGTTCTAGATATAGAATCTGGATTTTCCAACACACTACTATGATGCTGTGAAGAACCTACTGTTGTAACAATACCCTCTCCTACTCTAGCGATAATTGTTTCCTCTCCTGCACCACCTACTAATCTACCCAAATTTGCTCTTACTGTTACTTTTGCAATAACTTTTACTTCTATACCATCTATTGCAACTGCTGAAATCCAAGGAGTTTCTATGATTTTAGGTGTAACACTCATTCTTACTGCTTCAAAAACATCTCTACCTGCCAAGTCAATCGCTGCTGCTCTTTCAAATGACAAATCCAAATTTGCTCTATGTGCTGCTATCAGTGCATCTACTACATTATCTACATGACCACCAGAAAGTAAATGACTTTCTAACTGATTAGCATTGACGTCCATACCTGCTTTTTGTGCTTTGATTAAAGGACGTATAATCCTTGCTGCACTGACTCTTCTCATTCTCATACCTATCAATGATGCAATACTTACTTTTACGCCTGCGGATATTGCAGAAATCCAAAGTCCTAAGGGTACAAAACTTAAAAAAATACTAATGATAATAATAATTGCAAATATGGTAACTCCTAAACCAATTCCAACAAACATAATTAAAACCTCCTTTTTAAAACACAATTTTCTACGACACAACTTCTTTTACAATTACTGTTTTTCCTTTTACTTGTACGATTTCAACAGATTTATTTTTCTCAATATACCCTCCCTCAGAACACACATCAATTTGCTTTCCTTCTATTTCTATTTTACCATAAGGCTGTATTGTTGTAACAGTAATCCCTTTTTTTCCTTCCATGCCTTGTAATATACTTTCATCAAAATCTTTCGTATCTAAAACTTCATTTAACACAAATTTATCATATACTCCTTTTGTTTGAGCAACACGTACAAATATTAAAGCCAATATTATCAAAGCTGCTACTAATATTAAAAATACACCAAAACCATATTTCATACCAGCCATTACTGTAGAACCCAATACACATACCGTTCCTAATATACCAAATATTCCAAATCCTGGCATCAATGCCTCTGCTATCAAAAGTATCAATCCTATAATACCTACTATTATAATCCACAGCAACATATTATCTATTACAATTCCTGATAACATACATTTCTCTCCTTTCTGTATAGTATTCTATCACAATTTTTTTGTTTCATACTGCAAAGGCTTTTTTGTATTGTATATTTATACTATATTATGTAATACTATCACTATCTTTTAAAAGTCCTTTTGCAAAATCTTTTGCAAAATAAGTAATTATCATATCTGCTCCTGCTCTTTTCAATGCTATCAAACTTTCCATAGCTACCTTTTTGCCATCTATCCAATTCATTTTTTCTGCTGCTTTTATCATGGCATATTCTCCACTAACTTGATAACTACACACTGGCACATTGACCTGCTGTTTTACTTGCCACAATATATCTAAATAAGGCAAAGCTGGTTTTACAATAACTATGTCTGCACCTTCTTGTATATCTTGTTGCACTTCTTTGAGTGCTTCTTTTCTATTTGCAGGGTCCATTTGATAACTTTTTCTATCTCCAAACTGTGGTGCAGAATGAGCTGCTTCTCTAAAAGGTCCATAAAAAGCGGAGCAATATTTTGCACTATATGCCATAATCGCAACATCATTACAATTATTTTCATTCAATGCTTTTCTAATATATGCTACTCTATTGTCCATCATATCAGAAGGTGCAATGCAATCTGCTCCCGCTTTGGCATAAGATACTGCTGCTTTTGCCAAAAGTGGAAGCGTTTTTTCATTATCCACTTTCTCATCACATATTACACCACAATGGCCATGACTAGTATATTCACAAAGACATACATCTGCAATAATATATAATTCTGGTACTGCTTGTTTTAATGCTTTAATTGCTTTTTGTATTATATTTCCTTCACAGTATGCTGTTGTACCAAATTCATCTTTATTGTCAGGAATACCAAAAAGTAATATTCCTTGTATACCCAATTTTGAAATTTCTTTTGCTTCTTCCACCAATTTATCTACTGAAAACCTATAATTTTGAGGCATAGCACTAATTTCTTGTTTTTTATTTTCTCCTTCTACTACAAACAAAGGATATATTAAATCCTCCAAACAAACTCTTGTTTCTTTTACATAATTTCGAATAGCTTTATTTTTCCTCAGTCTTCTATAATCCACACTATCACCTTCATATTATCATTGTATCACTTTTATTATTCTCACTCAATGTATTTTACGTATTTGTAAGAAATATTTAACTTATTCATTTCGGAAAACAGTTTCATACATTTTTTAATACTTCTATTATTTTTTTTGCTACTCCTTTTCCTGTAGAAATTTCTGCTGTTGCTGTTACTTCTGCCCCCATTTGTAGTATAGTTTGCTGTGTTTGTTGCCCTATAGCAAAAAGCTGACATTTTTTTATATCCTCTCCCAAAAGTAAATACAAATTTTTAAATTGAGAAGAACTAAAAAATGCCATTGCATCAATATTTCCTTTTTTTAAATCACTTTTTATTCTTTCTATACCATTTGTATTAACATGATTTTGATATGCTGTTACCCTTACCATAGTAACGCCTAATTCTTGAGCTTTTTGTTCTAATACTGTGGAAGCTAATTCTGATGCTGGAAATAATATACTATCTCCTTTTTTTAAAAATTGTTCCATATCTTTCGAAGCACTTTCACTATTATACTGTTGTGGCACTCTATCCACAAATATGCCTCTTTTTTCTACTGCTTGCTTTGTCTTCTCTCCTATACAAAATATACCTATTCCCTGCAATTGTCTAATATCTTTTTTTTGTTTTTGCATTGCGTCAAAAAAACATTCCACACTGTTTACACTTGTAAAAAATATCCATGTATACTTCTTCAAATGTTGTATTTCTTTTGAGAGTTCCTTTACATTTTCTTTGATTTCAATACCAGAATATACTGTTATTTCTGCACCTTCTTCTTGTAACATTTTTTTTGCTTCACAAGCAGTTTCTCCGCTTGCTGCTAATACAATATGTTTTCCGAAAAGTGGTCTATATTTTTGCCAATCCATTCTTTGTTTTACCACATCTCCCATTATTACAACGGAAGGGTGTCCAATATTTTTCTGCTTTGCCTTTTTTGCTATGTCTTTTAATATTGCTGTAACACTTTTTTGTTTACTTGTTGTACCCCATTGTATAACACATACAGGTGTATTTTCATCTTTTCCTTGTTGTATCAATTTCTCACTTATAATATGCAGATTTTTCATACTCATCAAAAATACAAGTGTTCCTTCCATATGTGCTATACTACTATAATCTAATTCTCCGTTATTCACTCTATGTCCTGTAAAAACATGAAAAGAAGAGGAACATTCTCTATGTGTCACTGGAATACCTGCATAGGCACATACAGAATAAAAAGAAGATATTCCTGGCACTACTTCAAATGGAATACCTGCTTTTTCCAATTCTTCACATTCTTCTCCTCCTCTACCAAATACAAAAGGGTCGCCTCCTTTTAATCTTACTATACTTTTACCTTCTTTTGCCTTTTGTATTAATATTTCATTGATTTGTGATTGATTTAATCTATGATTTTGAGGTTGTTTTCCCGCATTAATTTTTTCACACTCTTTTTTACTATATATCAAAAATCTTTCTGCACTTAATCTATCATATACTATCACATCTGCTTGTTTTATCAATTCCAATGCTCTAACACTTATCAATTTCTCCTCTCCAGGCCCTGCCCCTGTAATATAAACTCGTCCTATTTTCATATAATATGCTCCTTTCTTTTTATTTCCATCGCTAGCATTTTTCCTAAATGTTCTGCATTTTCAATACTATCGTATCCTTCCGACTGCAATATTCTATCTGTATAAAACATTGCTTTCATATACAATTTTCCATTTTGTATTTTTGCCAAAGCTCCTGCAGGTGCATGACAATCTGCACCAATTTGTTCTAAAAAAGCCCTTTCTGCTTTTTGACATACAAAAGCATTCTCATTATTTATTTTTTGCATAGCCTGTTTTAAGTACAAATCATTTTCTCTTATTTGCAATGCCAATATTCCTTGACAAGCTGCAGGTATCATTTCTTGCAATGTAAACACATGAGAAATTTTTTGATGCTGTTCTGTTCTTACCAGTCCTGCTACTGCCAACACAACAGCATCAAATCCTTGTTCCAATTTTTGAAGTCTTGTAACAATATTTCCTCTTATAGGTACTACATTAAAATCACTTCTCAATGCTAAAAGTTGTGTTTTTCTTCTTAAACTTCCTGTACCTATTGTTGCTCCTTTGGGCAATTTTTCCCATGTCATATTATTTGCACATACAACTGCGTCCATAGCATTTTCTCTTTTCAGTACAGCTCCTAATGTCAATCCTTTTGGCATTTCGTCAGGCATATCTTTCATACTGTGTACTGCTACATCAATATCTCTTTGCAATAATGCTCTTTCTATTTCTTTTACAAAAAGCCCTTTTCCTCCTATTTTATCTAGGGTTTTATGTAATATTTTATCCCCTTTTGTTTTAATTTTTACTATTTCAATATCTACTTGTTTTAATATACTTTTTATTTCTTTTGCAGCTAGTTCTGCCTGTTTTATAGCTAATAAGCTATCCCTTGTTCCAATTTTAATACTTTTTTTCATTTGTCTGATACTCCTTCAGCAACTGTTCTAATGCCTTTTTTCTTTCCTTTTTATCATGAATACACTCTATTATTTTTTTTCTTTTTTCTCCTAAATAATATAATTCTTTTCCTATAGACAAATCTATTGTTTCACATATTTTTTTTCCTAATAAAGGAAATAACCCGTCTGTACTTACTGCAACAGTTAATTTTCCTTCTCTTTTATGATAAGGTAGTATAAAATCTCCTTTACCATCTGCTTTACAACACAATACGTTTAATTCTTTTGCCCACTTTGCAACACTATCATTTACATTTTTTTCTGCCGCTGCAAACACTATAAATACATCTTTTATATCCTCTTTTTTAATTTCTTTTTTTTGATAGTTTACAACATTTTCTTTTAATATTTTTTCTGTTTGTTGAGCATACTCTTTTGAAATTACTTTAAAATCTGATTGTATGTCTAACAATGTTTTTATTTTTATCAATGCTGCTGTACCGCCACCTACTACCAATACTTTTCTTCCTTCTAGAGAAAGAAATACAGCAAGCTTTTCCATATTTTACTCTCCTTTCTATATTCGTTTTAGTATACTATTTTTGCACTTTTATGGCAATATACTATACAAACTTAGCGAACATATATTTGATTTTAAATACAATTTATGTTATAGTTACTATGTTATAGCATACTAATTTTATGTATCTACAAATGAGGTGATTTTTATACGTGAAACAGCATTAAAACAAAAACAAAAGCAAAAACAAATACTACAATATTTAAAATCAGAAGTACAAAAAAAGGGCTATCCTCCTTCTGTTCGTGAAATCAGTATCGCACTTGGCATAAAATCTACTTCTACAGTACATTTTCATCTTTCTAAATTAGAACAGCAAGGCTATATTCGCCGTGACCCATCTAAACCAAGAGCTATAGAAATTTTAGATAGCCAAGAGCAAAAAGAAAACATTGAAATTCCTATTGTAGGCACAATTACTGCAGGTACACCTATATTAGCAGTAGAAAATATAGAAGACACATTCCCTTTACCTACAAGCTTTTTTAATGACAATGACGATTTATTTATGTTAAGAGTAAAAGGAGAAAGCATGATTGAGGCTGGTATTTTTCATAGAGATTTAATATTAGTTCGTCAGCAGTCTTATGCTGAAAATGGTGACATTGTCGTAGCATTATTAGGTGAACTGGCTACTGTAAAAACTTATTACAAAGGAAAGTCAAAAATACGACTTCAACCTGAAAATTCTTCTATGGCACCTATTTTTGTAACAGATGTCAAAATATTAGGAAAAGTAGTAGGACTATTTCGCAAATTTTAAATATACAAAAGGAGTGATGATTATTTATGTATGGTTTTATAAGAGTTGGTTCCGCAATACCAGAATGCAAATTAGCAGACTGTATTTATAATAAAGAGAAAATAATAAATATACTACAGCAGGCTTGCGAAAAACAAATACAAGTACTTGTTTTTCCAGAATTATCTATTACCACATACACCTGTGGAGATTTATTTTTTCAGTCTTCTTTATTACATTCTGCCAAAAGTAGCCTTTATGACATTGTAAAGGCTTCACAAAACATTGATATTTTTGCAGTAGTAGGTTTACCTCTTTCTATAGACAACCAGTTATTTAACTGTGCTGTAGCTATTTACAAAGGTACAATATTAGGTGTTGTACCCAAAAGTTGTCTACCAAATTACGGAGAATTTTATGAAAAGCGTTGGTTTTCTCCTGCGAAACAGCTTCTATCAAAAGAAATATTACTTTTTGATCAAAAAGTACCTGTTGGAACAGATTTAATATTCTCAGCAGAGCAAATTCCTTATTGTAAAATTGGTATTGAAATTTGTGAAGATTTATGGAGTGCTATTCCTCCTAGTTCTTATCAATCACTTTATGGTGCTACAATATTATTAAATCCTTCTGCAAGCAATGAATTAGCTACAAAATACGATTACAGAAAACAATTGATTTCTCAGCAATCCTCTCGTTGTATTGCCTCTTATGTATATTCTTCTTCTGGTATAGGAGAATCTACGCAAGATATGGTATTTAGTGGTCATGGCCTAATATACGAAAATGGTACACTTTTAAAGCAATCTCAACGTTTTATAAGAGAAACACAGTTAATTTATGCAGACATTGATTTAGAACTTTTAGCAAATGACAGAAGAAAAAATGTTACATTTATGGATACACAATGTGAAATGCCTTCTTTTAGAGAAATTACTTTTTCTATGAAACCACAAAATATTAATAAATTAGAACGTATTATAAAACCACAGCCTTTTATACCAGAAAATAATGAATTTTTAGATAAAAGATGTCGTGACATATTTAACATACAAGTGGTAGGACTTGCTAGAAGAATAGAGCATACTCATGCGAAAACGGTTGTAGTGGGTATTTCTGGAGGATTAGACTCTACTCTTGCACTTTTAGTCTGTGCAAAAGCCTGCGACTATTTAGGCATTTCCAGAAATCACATTATTGGTATTACTATGCCCGGTTTTGGTACAACAGACAGAACTTACCAAAATGCACTTGCTCTCATGGCTGCATTAGGTACACAAATACGTGAAATTTCTATACAAAAAGCAGCACTACAACATTTTGAAGACATTGGACATGATATTTCTATACATGATGTCACATACGAAAACACCCAGGCAAGAGAGCGTACTCAAATTTTAATGGACATTGCAAACAAAGAAAGCGGTTTTGTTGTAGGTACAGGCGACCTTTCTGAATTGGCACTTGGCTGGGCAACTTACAACGGTGACCATATGTCTATGTATGGCGTAAATGCTGGTGTCCCTAAAACACTCATTCGTGTACTTGTTCGCTGGATAGCAGAATATGGTTCTCTTTCTCAAAAAGCAAATGAAATACTATTTGATGTTTTAGATACTCCTGTCAGTCCTGAATTATTACCTCCAGATGAAGCTGGTAATATCAATCAAAAAACAGAGGAAATTGTTGGCCCTTATGAATTACACGACTTTTTCCTTTATTATGTAGTACGTTTTGGGTTCTCTCCTGCTAAAATATTATTTTTAGCAGAACAGGCATTTAACGGAGAATATGAAAAAGCAACATTATTAAAATGGCTCAAAAACTTTTATCATCGTTTCTTTACGCAGCAGTTTAAACGCTCTTGTTTACCAGACGGGCCAAAAGTAGGTACAATATCTCTTTCTCCTCGAGGCGACTGGAGAATGCCTTCTGACGCTTTTAATACTATATGGTTAGAAGAAGTTGAAAAATTATAAATATATTTAAGGGGGAGTTGATTATGATTAATTTATATTTTAAAGATAAATGTCCTTACTGTAGTGAATTTATTTCAGAACACTGTGAGGATTATGTCATTGATACTTCTTACTACGACAGAGAAATGGGAACTGAAATAGAATATACTATTGAATGTGACGAATATATTTGTCCAAATTGTGAAAAAAAATTCTCATTTCATGGGTCAATCTGGGAATATCCAGAAGGAGCATTAAATCTAAATGATATAGTTATTGAACCTATTGATAGCATTGAATAGAAATAAAAAGTTCTTTTTTATAAATATTGAGGGCATTGCCCTCAATATTTCTTTTCACCCTTTTTAATTTCTTTTTCATACCACAATATTTTTTGTCCTAAATTTTGTAAATACATTTCCCATTTTTTTTGCTGCTCTACTACAGTATCATAATGCCTTTTGAGTAATTTTAATCTTTGTGGCATTGTTTTTTCTCCTTCATAGCGGAGAGAGGCATATTTTTGTATCTCTTGTAATTTCATTCCTGTATCTTTCAGTCTTTTTATAAATTGTACCCATTCTATTTCTTTTTCTGTATAAATCCTCCTTCCTTTTTCATCTCTTGCTACAATAATCAATTTTTTATCTTCATAATATCTCAATGTATAAACACTCATGCCTGTTTTTTTTGAAAATTCTCCTATTGTCATAAAATTATCTCCTTTTTTTATTTTTTCTATTGACCTCTAGTATACTCTAGCTTGTACACTATCATTGTAAAACAATATAACTATTATATAAGGAGGTTTTTTATATATGACACGCTATGAAAAAGGATTACAGCAATTAAAAATGATAGACGGAAAAGCAGGTGAAGATGTAATTGCTTGTTTAGAAAACATTGCACCAGATTTAGCAAAATATATTATAGAATTTGCTTTTGGTGACATATATACTCGCAAACAACTTTCTTTAGCAGAAAGAGAAATCATTACACTTTCTAGTTTACTAACTGCTGGTAGCTGTGAAGCACAACTAAAAGTACACATACAAGCTGCACTTCATATAGGTATTTCTCCTCAAAAAATAATAGAAATTTTTATACAGTGTATTCCTTATACTGGTTTTGCTAAAGTATTAAATGCTGTATTTACAGCACAACAACTATTTTATAATTAATTAAAAAATCCTCTATCTGAAAAACAGACAGAGGATTTTTTTTATTCTTGTTCTGGAATACCTGTATAAATATAACCTCTTTTTGGGTCTACTGTAATCAAGCCATCATTTGGCATAAAGTCAATTACTTTCATATTGCAGGCAATCATAGGAATATTTAGTGCTCTACATACGTGTTCTGCATGGCAACTACCAATATGGTCTGGGTCTATTGGGCCAACAATTACAGCAGATGCCTTTTTAATATATGGAAGCCAATCACTATCTGTTGTTGTAGTAACTAATATATCTCCTTTTCTGAAATGAATTTCTGCTTCATTGAGTACTTTTATTACTCTTGCTGTTCCAGAAACTCTTTCTTTACCAAATCCTACTCCCTTTGCTAATACATCGCCTATAACATCTACTCTTAATGTATTTGTAGAACCTGTTACACCAAGTGGCACGCCTACTGCAATTACAATAGTATCTCCATTTTTAGCTAATCCACTTTTTACTGCTGCTTCTATAGCAACATCAAATATTTCATTATCTTTTGGTCTTTCATGATATAATGATTTACAACCCCAAACTAAATTCATTTGACGCCATGCTCTTTCGTCCATAGTACAGCCTACAATAGGGCAGGTTGGTCTATGTTTTGCTATCATTCTTGCTGTAAATCCAGATGTTGTTACAGTACAAATACAAGCTGTTTTTAATTCTGCTGCGGTTGTACATGCTGCATAACTAATTGCATTTGTAATATTTTTAGCAGTACCAAATGTTCTTGTTAAATTATGAGAATAGTTAATACTATGTTCTGTTTTTTCTGCAATTTTTGCCATCATCGCAACTGCTTCTACAGGATAATCTCCTTTTGCAGTTTCTCCTGAAAGCATAATAGCATCAGAACCATCAAATATAGTATTTGCTACGTCATTTGCTTCTGCTCTTGTTGGTCTTGGATTAGCTATCATACTTTCTAACATCTGTGTTGCTGTAATAACTGGTTTACTTGCAGCATTTGCTTTTTCTATCAATGATTTTTGTACAAGAGGCACTTCTTCAGATGGTATTTCAACACCCAAGTCACCACGTGCAACCATAATACTATCTGCTACTTCTAATATTTCATCAATATTGATAACGCCTTCTCTAGACTCTATTTTAGCAATAATATGAATATCATTTCCGCCATTTTCTTCCAATACTTTTCTAATATTGATAACATCTTTTGCAGAGCGTATAAATGATGCAGCAATATAGTCAAATCCCATTTCAATACCAAATTTAATATCTTCTATATCTCTCTCTGTTAAAGAAGGCAAATGCACATAAACATCAGGTAAATTCATACCTTTATTAGAACTTACCAAACCGCCATTTATAACAGTACAATTAATATCATTTCCTTTTATACTATCTACACGAAGCTCTATCAAGCCATCATCAATAAGCACTCTAGAACCAACTTCTAAATCATTTGGCAAATCTTGATATGTTACAGCAACCCTTTCTTTATTTCCCACAATATCCTCTGTTGTTAATGTGAATTTCTCATTTTTTTCTAAACGATACTCTGGTGCATCAAATGTCTTTAATCGAATTTCTGGCCCTTTTGTATCCAATATCAAAGGAATAGGAGCGTTTAACTCTTCTCTTGCCTGTTTTAATTTGTTTATAATTTCTGTATGAGACTCATATGTACCATGTGAAAAATTAATACGTGCACCGTCTAAGCCACTTCGTATTAAATCTTTCATGATTTCTACATCATCTGTTGCTGGTCCTAATGTACAAACAATTTTCGTTCTTCTCAAAACTATATTCCTCCTTTAATATTATTATTTCATACTATAGCACAAAAAGAACCGTAACAGGCAAACTACTTTATTAGAGTATTTGCCTTTTATTTACGGTACTTTTTACTTCTTTTTTATTTTGAAATTGCCAATGTTTTTACAATATCATAAAGTTCAGCGTCATATCTCTTTTCCATAGTTAATGCTTCTTCTATATCCATTGTTCCATATTTTCCTTGATTATATACTACTACTCTTGTTCTTTCTCCTGCCATAAGTGCTTGTACTGCTTTATATCCCATTATAGATGCGTGCATACGGTCAAGTGCTGTTGGATTACCTCCTCTTTGCAAATGTCCCAATATTGTAGCTCTCGTTTGTATTCCTGTTATTTCTTGAATTTCTTTTGCTAATTTTTGAGAACCTCCAACGCCTTCTGCTACTACAATTAAATTGTGGCGTTTTCCTAAACTTCTGTTCTCTAAAATTTGTTTAATTACTGTTTCTGGACTAATCATATCTTTTTCTTCTGGAAGTAATACTTCCTCTGCTCCACCTGCCATAGCACACCATAAAGCAATATAACCAGCATCTCTACCCATTACTTCTACCACAGAACATCTTTCATGAGAACTTGATGTATCTCTTAATTTATTAATTGCATCTGCTCCTGTATTTACAGCAGTATCAAATCCTATAGTATATTCTGTACAATTCATATCTAAATCAATTGTTGCAGGAACACCAATACAATTTACACCATGTTTTGCTAATGCTTGACATCCTCTAAAAGAACCATCTCCACCAATTACAATTAAACCATCTAATCCTAAAACTTTATAAATTTTGGCTGCTTTTTCTTGTCCTTCTTCTGTTAACATTTCTAGGCAGCGTGCTGTATGCAATATTGTACCGCCTCTATTGATAATGTCAGAAACATTTTTTCCCTCCAATGTCTTAATGTCAGCATTGAGCAAACCATCATATCCTTTACGAATACCTACTACTTCAATACCATTATTAATACCTGTTCTAACAACAGCTCTTATCGCTGCATTCATACCTGGAGCATCTCCTCCACTTGTTAAGACACCGATTTTTTTCAGATTATGTTCCATGCTTCCATTCCTCCCAATCTTCATCATTTCTCTTTTTGATTTATAACTATAAGCAGTGCGGAACAAAAATGGTAAAGCAATCTATTTACTTTTTATTTCTATTCCCCAAATCCCTAAAAATAAAACATTTTTAAGACTTTCACTGCAATTTACCATTTTTATCAATTTATACTTTTGTTAATATTGTAAACGTTATAACCTACATTGTAAATAATAAATTTGTTTCTTTTTTATTGATTATGCTATATATTTTTATTTTTTATAATTACATTACCATTACCTAAAAGTAGCTCCAATTCCTGTATTGCTAAAGCACTTTGTTCAAACCAATAACGACTATCTGCCTTCAACATTTGTCCTGTTTTTCTATTGTCAATATATACAGGCATACTACCATGATATTTTAAAAGTACTTTTATAATATCTTGTAAATTTATTTTACTTTCCTTTTCAAGCACCAAACCTAACACAGAATATTGCTCTCCTTCTGTATTCAAAAAATCTATTTGTGAAGCAATTAATTTTGTTTCTCCTTCTGCTGAAATACTTGCTCTACCTTTTACTATCACAACAGCATCTTCTTGTATTTTATGAGATACTTTTTCATACACATTTGAAAACACAACTACTTCTATTGTACCGCTTAAATCCTCCAATGTCAAAAACGCCATTTTAGTGCCTGTTCTTGTATGTTTTACACTTTTATGTATTATCATACCACCTATTATTACTCTTTGCCCATCAAATATTTTTGTATTTTGTTCTTCATCTGGTAAAAAATTTTTACTAACACAATTTATTTTTTGTTTTAATACTGCTTCATATTCTGCCAGAGGGTGGCCACTTACATAAATTCCCAGAACTTCTTTTTCTAATGCAAGTTTTTCTTTTATAGGATATTCTTCTTTGATAGGCAATTCTTCTATAACATATGTTTGTTTTTGTTCTTCCATATCAAATAAAGACATTTGTCCTTCTAAATTATTTTTACGAGATTGTCCAATACCATCTAATATACTTTTATATATTGTCATATACTGAGAACGAAATCCTCCCAAAGAGTCAAAAGCACCTGCTTTTACAAGACTTTCTAAACTTCTTCTGTTAAGTTCTCCCGTTTCCATACGATTACAAAAATCTGTAAGAGAAGTATATGCTCCATTTTTTTCTCTTTCTGATACCAATGCCTTTATAGTATTTTTTCCTACATTCTTTATTGCCGACAAACTAAATCGTATTTTACCATCAGATACTGAAAAATGTCCAAATCCTTCATTAATATCTGGAGGTAATAATGCAATATTCATTTTTTTACATTCATCTATATATCCAGACAATTTATCGGAATTATCCATAACACTAGTCATTAATGCTGCCATAAATTCTACAGGGTAATGCGTTTTCAGCCATGCTGTCTGGTAGCCTACTACAGCATAACAAACGGCATGACTTTTATTAAAAGCATATTTTGCAAAGTCTGTCATTTCATCAAATATTTTTGCTGCAGTATCTTCATCAATGCCATTTTTAATACAGCCTGCTACTTCTTCCCCTATACCATATATAAAGTTTTTTCTTTCCTGTGCCATAACATCTGCTTTTTTCTTGCTCATTGCTCTACGTACTAAATCGCTTCGCCCTAAGCTATATCCAGCCAAATCACGCACTATTTGCATAACTTGCTCTTGATACACAATACAGCCATATGTTGTTTTTAATATTGGCTCTAGTGAAATATGTGTATATTGTATATTATCTTTTTCCCTTTTTCCTTTGATATATTTAGGTATAAAATCCATAGGGCCAGGGCGATAAAGAGAAATGCCTGCAATCAAATCTTCTAAATTACTTGGTTGTAATTCTCTTAAAAATTGTTTCATACCGCCGCTTTCTAACTGAAATATTCCTTCTGTTTTTCCTTGTGCTATCAGTTGATATACTTCTGGTTCTTTTTGGTCAATATGGTCAATATCTATTTTAATATCATGTATTCTTTCAATTTCTTTTACTGCATTTTGTATTACTGTCAATGTTCTTAATCCTAAAAAGTCCATTTTTAGTATGCCTAATTCTTCCAATGTATTCATAGTATACTGTGTGGTAATTGCTCCATCATTAGAATTTAAAGGCACATATTCCATTACAGCATCTCTACATATTACCACCCCTGCGGCATGAGTAGATGCGTGTCTTGGTAATCCTTCCAATCTCATTGACATATCTATTAAATAACGTGTACTTTCTTCTGTATCATATGCTCGTTTTAATTCTAAATTCGTTTTCAATGCCTTTTCTATTGTTATACCCAATTCTGTAGGTATCATTTTTGAAACTCTATCTACATCTGCATAAGGCATTGCCAAAGCACGTCCTACATCTTTTATTGCTGCTCTTGCTGCCATTGTTCCAAATGTAATAATTTGTGCAACGTGGTCTTCTCCATATTTTTGAATTACATAGTCAATCACTTCTTGTCTTCTTTCATAACAAAAATCAACATCTATATCTGGCATACTAATTCTTTCTGGATTTAAAAATCTTTCAAATATTAAATCGTATGCGATAGGGTCTATTGTTGTAATGGACAGACAATAAGATACAATACTTCCTGCTGCTGAGCCTCTACCTGGCCCTACAATAATACCATTATCTTTTGAAAATTTAATAAAATCCCAAACAATCAAAAAATAATCTACATATCCCATTGTTTCAATGGTATTTAATTCATAATCTAATCTTTTTTTTAACTGCTCTGATGCGTTAGGATATTTTTGAGCAAAACCTGTATAACACAATTCTCTCAAATACTGCTTTGCTGTTTTTCCTTCTGGAACATCAAAACGAGGTAATTTTAAATCATGAAATACAAATTCTACATTACACCTATCTGCTATAGCTTGTGTATTTTCCAGTGCTTCTACATCTTCTGTAAAAAGTGAATACATTTCTTCTACGCTTTTTACATAAAACTGACCACCTTCATATCTCATTCTATTTTCATCATTGACTGTTTTTCCTGTTTGTATACATAATAATATATCATGTGATACATTATCCTCTTTATAAATATAATGGCTGTCATTTGAGCAAATCATAGGAATACCTGTTTCATTATGTATTTTTCTCAATGCTTCATTCACTATTTTTTGTTCTCTCATGCCATGGTCTTGCAATTCTAAAAAATAATTCCCTTTTCCAAATATTTGTTCATATTCTAAAGCTGTTTGTTTTGCTTTTTCATACGAAACTGTTAATATATCTCTTGCTACTGCACCTGCAAGGCAAGCACTGGAAGCAATAATTCCTTTATGATATTTTTTCAATAATTGTTTATCTACTCTTGGCTTATAATAAAATCCATCAATAAAGCCATATGACACCAATTTAATTAAGTTTTGATAGCCTTCATTATTTTCTGCCAAAAGTACTAAATGCGTATATTGATAACCATTTTTATTTTCTTTTTCCAGTCGAGAGCCATTTGCAACATAAACTTCACAGCCTATAATTGGTTTTATTCCTTTTTCTTTTGCAGCTTTATAAAATTCAACAGCTCCATACATTGCACCATGATCTGTTATAGCAATGCTATTCATGCCTAATTCTTTTGTTCTTTCCACTAATTCCTTTATTTTTGCAGAGCCGTCTAAAAGACTATATTCTGTATGAACGTGTAAATGAGTAAAAGGTCTTTTTTCTATATTATATTGTTGTTTTTCTAATTCCATATATTCACCGACCTTTACACACTTTTTATTTTTTTTCTGTAACATTGTATCATAAAAAAGCTCAAAATAATTCAAATTTGAAATAATTCCCCAAAAACTGCCATTTTTTTATAATTTAAAATTATACTATAATTTTTTATGACAATATTTTAAATTTTTATATTTTATTTTTTGCAAAATTTATACAATATATACAAGCAACTTTTATTGATTTCTTTTATAAATTGTATTCTTTTTTTAAACAAATTTATAATGCCTCTTTTTGGCACTTTATTACAATATTATTTTTTTCTATATACTCATTACCCCAATTACACATAACATCTAATATTGGTATCAAACTTTTTCCAAACTCTGTAAGAGAATATTCTACTTTTGGTGGTACTACTGGATATACTTTTCTTTCTATCAGACCATCTTTTTCTAAATCTCTAAGCTGTTGTGTAAGCATTTTAGGTGTTACTTGAGGCACTAATGCCCTTAATTCATGAAAGCGAAGTGTTCCTCCCATTAAATGCCACAAAAGCAATGCCTTCCACTTTCCCCCAATCAATTCTAGCGTAACTTCCATAGGGCAATGATAGCCTTGTTTACATTGTTTCATACTATCCTCCTTTATAGTATCTTTTTGTATACTATTGCACTTTAAAGTGCGTACTTGTGTTTTATAAAATAACTGATACAATTATATCACAAATAAAATTTTATTTGCAACATACAGAAAGGAGATTTTAATATGGATTTTTTAGAACTTGCTAAAAAAAGATACAGCACAAGACAATTTCAGTCTAAACCAGTAGAAAAACAAAAAATAGAAGCTATTATAAATGCTGCTCATGTGGCACCTACTGCTGCAAATTTACAGCCTCAAAAACTTCTGATGTTAGATGACTCTGGACAACTATCAAAACTTGCTCCCTTTGCTAACTTTTACAATGCACCTGTTGTCATGATTGTTTTAGCAGATACTTCTTGCTCTTGGAAAAGACATTATGACAAAAAATATTTTGCTGATATTGACTGTGCTATTGTAACAGACCATATGATGTTAGAAGCAACTTCTCTCGGTTTAGGCAGTGTATGGATAGGAAATTTTTCACCTGAAGATGTCAAAAAAGCATTTTCAATTCCTCAAGATTTAGATGTAGTTACTATGCTTGCTATAGGCTATGCAGAAGAAAACACTGCACTTTCTCCACAAAGGCACAACCAAACCAGAAAACCAATTTCGGAACTTATTTACAACACGGAGGATTTTTTATGATTAACATTATTGCAGAGGGTACACTTCCTCAAAAAAACAAAAATGCTTTTTTAGAATTAGCAAAACCACTTATAGAAGCTTCTCAAAAAGAAACAGGAAATATATTTTATCATTTACATGAATGTTTAGACAATACAGAAAAAATTGCTTTTATAGAATGTTGGGCTGACCAATCTGCTATAGATAGCCACAATGCCAGCAAACATTTTACAACAATATGCCCTCAATTAAATGAATTACTTTCACAGCCTTTAAAAATTACATTATACAAAACATTGTTATAATCCCTCACTATAACATATAAAAAAGTATTCAGTACATTTACAACAATGTACTGAATACTTTTACTTTTCCAACATTTCTTTTGCTTTTTTATATTTTTCTACTCTTTGTATATCCTTTTGTGTTACATTTTGTATTCTTTTTAAATTCATATTATCCTCTAAATCAGCCAATTTTACTACACGTGCTACATCATTTTGTTTTACTCTTTGTATATAATTGAAATAACATTCTCCTTCTTTTTTCGTTAGACAGACTACAGCTTCTATTATTTGCTGAGAAAAACCAGCTTTTTTTAAATCCTGTTCTGTCATTTCGCTATCCTCCAGAACATCATGAAGTACTGCTACAATTTGTTGTTGTTCTTTTTCAAAGCAGAGCATTACTCTTAATGTATGTAATATATAATTTTTTCCTGCTTTGTCTTTTTGCCCACTATGTGCTTTTAACGCAAATAGTATTGCTTTTTCTAACATTATTATTCTTCCTTTCAATATCACAATACTTTTTAAAATACTATATCATTCTTTTTTAAAAAAGTGTATAATAAAAAATAACAAATTTACAATATTTTTATACATAAACACATTATAATCAAAGAAAGGATAGTATTATGATATTTTATTTTTCAGGAACTGGAAATTCTTTCTATACGGCACAGCAACTTTCTGCTTCTTTACAAGAACCTATTTGTAACATAACAGATATTATACACAGCAATAATTACAGTTACATTATTTCACAAGGAGAACATTTAGGATTTGTTTTTCCTGTATATGCTTGGGGACTTCCTAAACCTGTTATTACTTTTATTGAAAATTTAGATATTTCTTCTATTGCTCCCTATTACACTTTTGCTATTATTACCTGTGGTGAAAGTATAGGCAATACTATGGAAGAATTAAAAAAAATATTAAAAAAGAAAAATATTTATTTAAACAGTGGTTTTTCTATTGCTATGCCTGATAACTACGTTGTTTTATTTGATGTTCTAAGCAAAGAACAACAAACAGAAAAATTAAATAAAGCTGAAAAAACAATTTATAAAATTGCTAAAATGATAGCACTACAAAAAGATAATTTTTTCCGTATAGAAAAAGGAAAATTTCCTTTATTAAAAAGCACATTATTTCATTATTTATTCCATCGCTTTTACACTAATACAAAACATTTTTATACCACTGGTGACTGTATTGGTTGTGGCAAATGTGAAACTCTTTGTCCTGCTCGCATGATACACATGAAATCAGAAAAGCCTCATTGGGACAAGGGACATTGTTATATGTGTCTTGCTTGTCTTAATCATTGTCCCAAAGAAGCAATACAATATACCAAAAAAACAGAAAAACATGGTCGTTATCACAATACTCGCTTATAACATTTTATTATAAAAAAACTCCTTAAAATATAAGGAGTTTTTTTGATTACTTAATTCCATTCATTTATCATTTTCTTTAATTCATCTTTTTCTTGTTGTGTAAATGTTTGTTTTTCTAAAAATGTTTTCATAAATTCAGACTTTGAACCATCAAAAAATTTCTCTACCAAATTTGATACACTTTGTTTTTGTACTTCCTCTTTAGAAAGTAATATTTTACAAATAAAGTGTGGTTCTGTTCTTTCTATATATCCCTTTTCTATACATTTTTTAATCACTGTATAAGTTGTATTTCTATTCCAACCTATTTTTTCCTCTAATATTTTGCAAACTTGACTCGCTCTAATCTCCTGTTCTTCCCATAATACATTTAACACTCTTAATTCTGAATCAAATATCTTCATAGATGTCATCTCCTTCTAAATATTAATTATGATTGAACTACCAAAAAAGCCTATTTTTAACATTATGTTTATTATTCTTTAATACATCAAGAACTATCTTGATAGTTTTTAATTTATTATAATTTATAATGAGTATATTAGTCAATATATTTTTTTTGTTTTTTCTATCAAATTTATACTGTGTTTACTAAAATATTTTCTTTTATTACCTTTTTTTACAAAAATATTCTATTTTGTACAAATAATACTTTTTTATATCTACATTCACAACTTTTAATTTAAAAAAACAGTTTTTTTTAATGCTTTATGATATAAATTTTATTAAAAAAAGTGCTATGACTTACATAGCACTAAAATACAAAACTATTTTCGTAAAAATATTGTTTTAAAATGAACTCCAATTTATTCCATATACTCTTTTTAACACACTTATATATTCTTTCTTACTTTTACTAGTTATTTTACCATAATATAGCAATCATTCCAAAAATGCCTTTATACAGCGTTGCTCTTTCGATTGGTCTAAAACGGCATGAAATACAGAAACAAAATACTGCCCCATTTCTTCTTCTAGAAGCTCTTTCCACCAAGCTGCTACTTCTTTTGGGTCATTTCGAAATACACCACACCCATAAGCACCAAGCACTATATGCTTTGCTTTCTGTTCTGCAAATATACTCAATGCTAACTTCATTCTTCTACGCATAACTCTTTTGGCTTGTTGTACATTTTCTCCCTTTAAAATCACTTGTCCCATATTGACTGCTGGTAATGTTAACACAGAAGCTTTTACAGGTACTTCTGCTAATTGAAATCGTTCATCACGGAAAAATACTACTTCTGGAGAATAAATTGCATAATCCAAATACATCATTGATTTATTGGCTCTATTTTGTTTGTAATATTGTTCATGTAATGTTAATGTAGTATAGAGTGTACTAGATACTGTTATGCTCTCCTCTTGAGCTTTAGCCCCATTTAAAAAGCCACCTCCAGGATTTTTCGCACTTGCAAAGTTCAATACAGCAATATCTTTTTTTCCTTCTTTTGTCAGTACACGCACAGCCTCTACTGTAGAAATATTTTCCACTCTTATCTCTGGTTTACTACAGCTTTTACATACATGATATTTTTCGATAATTTTCTCTGCCTCCATAGGAGAAATCAATTTACTTTTTTCAATAGATTGTTTTATATCATCTTTTATACTAATCTGTTGTTTTTCTAATTCTTGATTAGCTTCATTTTTAACTATTCGTTCATAGTATCCCTGTTCTAAAATTTCCAATGTTTCTTTCGCCATTGCTTTTCTATTCATATTTTCCCTCCTGACAAATTTTAGAAATATGATACAATACTATTTTAATTTATATTTATTTTATACCACACAATAATCAAACTCATATTTCAAATTTTTGACCTTCTATTTCTATCGCTTCTATTTTTTTTAAAGGAATTGTTTCAGCAAACAATATATATGTAACTGCCTCATCTGTCTGCTCATTATAAGAAACTGTTTTATCTTCACAGTCATACCATAAATTATAAACTTTTCCATTTTTCATATGAATAGAAATTTCTTTTACTCCTGAAAAAGTAACATTTTCTGACCGATGGTATCTTTGGAAAATGGCAATTGCTCCAGAAGAAAGAAAGGCTTTTTCAACATAAACTCCTATAAGTACATTATCTCCAGTATACATAGACTGTCCTGACAATATATAGCCTTTTTTTACTGTCACTTCAATAGATAGTTCATATTCTTGTACATTCATTTTATTTTTTTGCATAATTACTATAGAACATACTAATGCTACAACTATTAAAGTAACAGTTAGTACTTTTTTCTCATTTTATTCTCTCCTTATTATCAGAATGTGAAACTATTTTTCTTTGCTCGGCTATTTTATCAAATATATCTGCTATTTTTAAATATACATCTCTTATATTTTCTATACCTTGTGCTCTATTAACATCTTGCAAATTATCTAATAATTCATCACAATATTCTGCAATGGCATCATATTTTTCCAGCCAATTTTTTTGGTCGAAATTCCATTTTTTATCTTCTCCTATTACAATACGATTTACAGAACATTTTTCTACAGGTATAAATACAAATTTTGTTATTCGATATTCCTGCTCATTTATGACACCTTTGTCTTTTAATTCTGTAAGTAATTCTTTTCTTTGTTCCTTATCTAAATTTTCTACATCATATTTACTTGCCAATTCTTCCCACTCTTTTTCACTCAGTCCATAATACATCTCTTTTTCTGTTTCTTTTGTTTGTTCCATCTGATTATTTTTTGCAATCACATCAGAAGCAACATATACATCTGATTTATATTGTGGATTATATTGCTTTTCTGACACATCTGTATTTTGTTTTATTATAGGTTTTGTAATATATTTTTGTTGTGTTCTATTAATTGCATTTACCATATTATTCCCTTTCCTTTCATTACTTTAAATATATATCTATTTTATTTTAAAATGAGAAAGTATACTTTCCACATTTATATTTTTTTCAGCATTTTCTAGTATAGAAATATCAAAAAGTTCTTTTCCATTTATAAAAATATAATGGTTTTTACTCCATTTTTTTTCTTTTCCTTCTCTTATCCAAATAGCAATATCACAATGTACCCCACTACTTGCCATATATTCTATTTCTCTTTGCTTTTCATCAATATATCCTAATGTATTGAAACAAATATCAACTACTTTTCCAAAATCTCCATTTTTTAGTTCTTCATATAAATTAACATCATCATAAATGGTATAACACTTTATTTCTCCTATATAATTACCATCATAATAAAGTTCTACATCATTGCCATTTATTTTATATGTCATATTATCAAGTAATGCAACAGTATATTTTTCTGTAGCAATATTATTTTTTTGTATTGCCGATTGACTTTCTGTATTATCTGAAATTTCTTTTTCTATAATTCCATTTTCTTGTTGTTGTAATTGTTCTTTTGTTTTAACATATATTTTTGCTCCCACAGCACCTTTTGGAATACTTCCTGTATTTTCATACACTTGTTTTAATACCTCATATACTTCTTCATCACTCTGTTCTGAAAGCTGAATATCAGCAGTATTATATGTAATATCTCCTATTGTTTTTGTAGTATTTTCTCCAGCATCTAAAGAATTAGATAACATAAACGTACTCAATAATAAAAATAATCCTTTCAAAAAAACCTCTCCTTTCACATAAAAAACAGTATAGAACCAACATATACTATTTTAATAATACAAATATACTATAGTTATACAACAACAGACAATATTTGTCAACTACTTTCATCTGCTAAAAACACAATACAATACTTTTTGAACGTAAAAACGGTCAAAATAATTGACAACTTCTTATTAAAATGCTATATTAAAATTATAAATACGTTATAACGTACTATATTAAGGAGAATATAATGGATATTATGAGCAGCAGAATTTCTGCAAATTTAAAACAAATTCGCAATGAAAAAAAATTGAGTTTAGACAGTGTTGCTAATATGACAGGTGTAAGTAAAAGTATGTTAGGACAAATTGAAAGAGGAGAATCTAGTCCTACTGTGGCAACACTTTGGAAAATTGCCACAGGTCTTCACATTTCTTTTACCGCTTTATTAGAAGGCGATACTATGGAAACAGAAATTATACATAAAAAAGACATTCGTGCTCTTTTAAGTGATGAAGGACAGTTTCGATTGTTTCCATTTTTTCCTTATGACGATAACAGACGTTTTGAAATACTTCAAATTGAAATGGACAAAGACAGTTGTTCTTCTTCTTCTCCTCATGAATATGGCACAGAAGAACTTATCATTGTTTCACAAGGTACAGTTCTCATTACAGTAGGTGAAAAACAATACACAGTAGAAGCTGAAAACGGTATTCATTATATGGCAAATCAAAATCATATTTATAAAAATATAGGTGATTGTACTGCAATAATGTATATGGTTATATTTTATAGAAAATAACAGAAAGGTGGTAAATCATATGAGTATTACTCCTAGAGTAGAAAAAATCCGTCAAAATTATATCAACACAAAACCTTCTATATCCTATGAAAGAGCAAATATTTGGACACAATCATTCCAACGCACAGAAGGATTACCTATGGCTATTCGTACTGCACAAGCATTTTATGATACTTGTAATGAACTTTGCGTCAACATTTTTGAAGGAGAATTGATTGTTGGAGCAAGCGGCGAATTTCGCAAATGTGGTATATTAACACCTGAATTTGCTTGGAAATGGGTAGATGATGAAATGGACAATTTTCCTCAACGTCCTCAAGACCCCTATGAAATGACAGAAGAGCAGAGAAAATTTGTACGCGAAAACATTTTTCCTTATTGGAAAGGAAAATCTGTAGAAGATGCTTTTTTAGCACGCACTTCTGAAGAAACTAAAAAAATTGGTGTGGACACAGGTTTTTTAGACACTGACTCCAAATGGCGTAATGGAATTGGCGAGATTTCTCCAGACTATATTGACCAATTATTTCCAAAAGGCTTTTCTGGCATCAAAAAAGAAGCTCAAGAACATATTTCACAACTGAATGAAGCTATTGCTGAAGAAAAAGACAAAATTACATTTTATCATTCTATCATATTAGTTTGTGATGGTATCATTCGTTTAGCAAACCGCTATGCTGAAAAAGCAGTAGAAATGGCACAAGAAGAAAAAGACACTATCAGAAAATTAGAACTATTAGAAATTGCAGAAGTTTGCGAAAGAGTTCCAGAAAATCCTCCTACATCTTTTCGTGAAGCATTGCAATTTGTATGGTTTGTTCAATTAGGTGGTATTATTTCTGAAAATCCTTTAGCACTCAATCCAGGACGTTTTGACCAATATATGTATCCTTATTACAAAGCAGATGAAGAAGCTGGTAAAATTGATTATAATACAGCACTAGAATTAGTAGAATGTTTATGGTTAAAATATAGTGAATGGGCATGGACAATTTCAGCAAATACAGCTGACTTTTTTGCAGGTTATACTAATTTTGAAAATTTAACAGTAGGTGGTACTACAGTAGACGGAAAAGATGGTACAAACACTATTTCTTACATGGCAATACAAGCTACAAAAGAAACAAAATGTCATCAGCCTACATTAAGCTGTCGTATTCATCCTGATTGTCCCTCTGAATTTATGGAAGCTGTTACAGAATTAGTATCTACTGGCTGCGGTTTTCCTGCTATTCACAGTGACCGCACTGGTTACCAAATGTTGAGCAATTTAGGTTATTCTCCTGAAGATGCCAAAGACTGGAACAACTGCGGCTGTGTTGTACCTCACTCCAGAAAAACATTTGAATGGACTTCTTCCTGTAACATCAGTTTTGCTGCTGCACTTGAATTTGCATTAAATGAAGGTAAAAGTCGTTTGAGCGGAGAACTAGTTGCATTATCTGAAAAAGACCCTAAAACATTTCAGAATTATGAAGAAGTAGAACAAGCAGTATTACGTCAATTTTCATTTATGGTAAAACATGGTGTTATTAGTTTACTTACTGCTCAAAAAATACATAAAGAACAAGCTCCTAGACCTTTTCTTTCTGCCTGCAATGAATATTGTTTAAAAAATGGCAAAGATTTAGTTGATGGTGGTGCAAAATATAATATAGGTCCTGTATTTACAGGCGTTGGTCTATCTGTTACAGCTAATTCTTTGGCAGTTATCAAAAAATTAGTATTTGAAGACAATATTGCTACTATGTCTGATATTATTGATGCTCTTAATCACAACTGGGAAGGCTATGAAACATTGCGTGCCAAAGCACAAGCTGTACCTAAATATGGTAACGATGACGATTATGTAGACAGCATTGCCAAAAAATTAGCAGATTATTTTTATAAAGATGTTACATCTTACAATGATATTTATGGACATCATTTTGTAACGGCATTTATGGGTATTTCAAATTATTTGCCTACAGGAAAAGTATTAGGTGCAACACCTGACGGCAGAAAAGCAAAAGACCCTATTAATGAAGGAGTATCTCCTTATACTGGAACAGACACTTCTACTTGTTTGGCAGCTTTACGTTCTTCTGCAAAATTGAGCCATGATATTCATAGTGGAGGCACATTATTGAATTTACGTTTAAATCATGATTTAGTTGCAACAAAGCGTGGTCGTGCAAATCTTGGTGCGATGCTTCAGTCTTATTTTGCATTAGGTGCATTTCATGTGCAATTTAACACAATTTCTAATGAAGTACTAAAAGATGCTCAAGCACATCCTGAAAATTATAAAGATTTGCTTGTACGTGTAGCTGGATACAGCACACAGTTCGTCAATCTCTCAAAATCTATGCAAGACTCTATTATGGCAAGAAATGCACATGAAAGCTTTTAATACAAATCACAGTAAGAACTTATTTTTACAGTTCTTACTGTATTTTATATATAGGAGGCAATTTATGAAAGGATATTTTATGCAGCTTCAACCTTTTTCTGTAAATGATGGTGATGGTATACGTACCACAATTTTTTTTGCAGGCTGTCCTTTGCACTGCAAATGGTGTTCTAATCCAGAGGGTATTACACAGCAATACAAAATAGGATTTTATGAAAAACTTTGTATTGTTTGTGGCGAATGTAAAAGAGTTTGCCCTCAAGACATCAATATAGCACTTAATCAGCCAGAAAATAGAAAAAAATGCACAGCCTGCGGTTATTGTGCTACTGTTTGTCCAAAACAAGCACGTAAAAATATGGTAGTACAAAAAAGTGTAGAGGAAATTATTGAAGAGGTAGAAAAACATAGTTTGTTTTATAGAAAAAGTGGTGGAGGAATTACATTTTCTGGTGGTGAGGCTACTCTACAAAAGCAATTTCTTGATGAACTTTCTTCAAAATTATATGACTTAGGTTATAGCTTAGATATAGAAACCAGTGGATATTTTGATTTTGATGAAATGTTGCCTATATTAAAACGCATGGATTTAATTTTTATGGATTTAAAACATATGAATTCTACACAGCATAAAAAGTTTACTGGTGTATCTAATGAAAAAATACTAAAAAATATGAAACGATTAGGGGAAACAGGTGCAGAAATTGTAATACGTATTCCTGTAATTGAAGGAGTGAATGCTTATCAAGAAAATATTTTTGAAAGTGGAAAATTTGTAAAAAAGTATTTACCACATGCACGCATAGAATTACTTCCTTATCATCAATTAGGTTTTGCAAAATATCAAGCACTTGCTTTAGAACTGCCATCATCAGATTTTCAAACACCAACAAAGCAAAAAATGGATTATTTCAAAAATATTTTAACAAAAATAGGTATAGAATTAGCAGATTTTACATAATAAGTCCCTTGAAAGTATAAAGCTTTCAAGGGCTTTTCTATTTTTACACAAATTATCTATTTATAATATAAATATTATTCAACAGACATTTTTATTTTAGTAGGTATTTTTATTATTCATATTCATTTGAAAATCATTTCATTTTTTTATTGACAATTAAAACTACATATTGTAGAATAAAATAAAACTACATATTGTAGAATAAAAGGAGAATGATTTATGCCAAAAATATCAGATGCAGAAATGGAAATTATGAAAATTATTTGGAACAACAATAATCCTTTAACAAGCAAACAAATTATAGAATTAATTCCAAATAATCAATGGAAAACAACAACTGTTTTAACATTGCTCTCTAGACTTGTTGACAAAGGATTTTTAAAAGCAGAAAGGAAGGGAAGAAACCACTTATATAGCTATATACTTTCTTATAAAGAATATAGTAAATTATGTTCTAAAAAACTTATTAACAAGTTTTATCAAGGCTCTTTTAAAAATTTTTTTGCTGCTCTTTATGCAGATAATGAAATTAGTCAGGAGGATTTATATGAGTTAAGAGAAATGCTCAACAAAAGGGAGGATAAATAAGTGACAAATTTATTTTATTTGACAATATTAGGAAGCTTATTTACAGTATGTCTTATTATGTTAAAAAATATATTTATTAAAAAATATGGTGGTGTTTGGTATTACTATATTTGGACATTTGTATTATTTTGTTATTGCTTTCCCTATAAAATTGATATATTTCAATACTTCCATAAAACAATACAATATCAACAACAAAATATAAATCATGAAACAATATTAAATGATATTCCATTACATTTAGAAAATACTACTTTATTAGAATTAAAACAAAATAGTGAATACTCTATATATCATGTAATTTCAGCAAAACAAATCATTTATTGTATTTATATCATAGGTTTTTTCGCTTGTTTTTCATATTATATATGTCACTATATTCGTTTCCAAAGAGTATTAAAAAATACAACAGAAGTGACAAGTCAACAATATATTCATTGTATTAAAACTGTTTGTTCCAAAATGAATATAAATAAAACTGTTATATTGAAAAAAAGCACATTACCTATTTCTCCTATCTCTGTTGGAATATGGAAACCCATTATAATACTACCTGATATAGATTTTACTATGGAAGACTTTACTATGATACTAAAACACGAACTAACTCACTATAAAAGAAAAGATATATTATATAGATGGTTTGCATTATTTATTCATATCATACATTGGTTTAATCCTATATCCTATTTCGCACTCTGTACCATACAAGAAGCTTGTGAATATTCTTGTGATGAAACAGTAACAAAAAATATGGATATAGATAGTAAAATAAAATATGGAAATATGCTTTTAAATCAAATTCAACACAGTAAAAAAAGAAGTTTATTTTTTTCTAGTTTTTCAGAAAACTGCAAAAATAAAAATATATTAAGGAGGAGAATTGATGTGATTAAAAACGAAAAAAAATATAAAAGAGTTATGATTACATTATTTTGTATGTTTGCAGTTATTTTGTGTTCTAATTTTTTTGATTTTTACACTATTAACGCAAATCAAAAAAATAATACTACAAATGAAAACAAACAACAATATCAAAATAACTCAATACATACCATTAACCAGCATTTTGCTAAAACATTAACAGAGCATCAATTAAAAGTAATTTACAAATTTGTAGACGATTTCAATACAAATGTTGATATTACAACAAGAGATTTGACAGATTTTGAACAGCAAAGACTAAAATTGCTTAGAGAGCAATATATATATTATGGAATAAGACCACAAAAGGAATTACCTCTTGAAGAAGGAACACAAGAATTTTATATTGATTTTAATAATAAAATATATCATTATCCAGAACGTGAATTGACAGAGGAAGAATTATTACAATTAGTTGAGTGGAGATTAAAAGTAAATTATGCTTTGTCATTACGTTATAAAGAGTCTATACCAGCATTCGCTATTACTAGCAGCAATGATATAACACAACAAAAAGCAATTGATATAGCAAAACAAAATATTGAAAATTTATTTGATATAGATACATCAGAATTGCAAATTAACGCAACTTTTTATCAAAATAGTGATATACAGCCTGATGGTTGGTTTATCAGACTGTACCCAAAAGGAGATATGCCACATGAATTAAATTGGAATTATGCTGTTTGGATATCCCAAACAGATAATATAGAAATAAGTCGTTCCAGTCAAAATTATCAATTACAACAAACAAAAATTATAAATACTGAAAATAAACAACAGATATTGCAAGATAAAATTTGGATAAATAAAGCAAAATCTATTGTAGAACAAAAGCAAGATAAAATAAATATAGTATCGGCCAATTTTATAAATATTGATGATAGTAAAAAAACAACAGTTGATATTAAAGTTGCTATAGCTGATGGCTCTTATTATATCGTTTCTCTCTATTATCCTGACCAATCATTGAAAGGAATTACATATATTGTTTCATGATTTTACTGTTAATACTATGAGAAAAGTAATTAATGTTTTGATGATAATAAATTATTTAGCAAAACATTAAAGTTTAGAAAGATACTCATTTGCTAAACTTAAAAAAAATCACAATTAAAAAATATATATACTAAAAAGTTACCAAAAAATTGGTAGCTTTTTTTATATGAAATAATAATCTTTTATATTATACATCATACTTTTTATTATTTAGTATAATGTTTTATATATTTTTCTTTTTTATGTTTCTTTCATATGTCCATATAATTTTAGTTTAAAACTATTTTATTTTTCATTATAATAGTGCTAAATGTTCAGTGAACATTCACTTAACACTGACCAAAGTATAAATTATACAAACAAGCATACAATAATATATTTCAATTTTCTACTTGTAATCAATACAAAACCATACTTATATACTAATTTTTTGTGATATCTATTTATTTGTTAATCACTTGCTTCACTCAAAAAAATGCTTTAAAAATTTTTGTTATATTGCTAAAAATATATATTAAAATGACAAAAAAATTGAATGTCTATAATATTTTTTGAAAAAAAATTTTTTAATAGACACTCAAAATTTAAAAATAAAAAGTTACAAAATAAAAGAACAAGAAATACAAAATAATAGCATTTCTTGTTCCAATATCTCATTTAAAATTTCTTTCTATTTAAACAATTTCGATTTATTTTTTTAGTATTTATCTGTACTTATATCATCAGTAACAACATCTTTACTATAAGCAACGGACTCTGTTGAATGGATATTACCATCTGTACGACGAAGATTAAAACGTCTAACCAGACTTTTCATAGCAGTAGCTTGACTAGCAAGTTCCTCACTTGCCGCCGCAGACTCTTCACTTGTAGCAGAGTTTGTTTGAACCACAGAAGCAAGCTGGTCAATACTTTGTGTCACTTGTTTAATAGAACTTGTTTGAACTTCAACACCATCAGTAACCACATCTACACGACTTACAACATCGTCAGTCAATCTCTTACATTCAATTAAAGCCTGTGTAACCTGCTCAACAATATCACTTCCATCTTGAACTGAGCTAATAGCACTATCAATCAAATCCTTAGTTGCTTTGGCTGATTCGTCTGATTTTGCTGCCAAGTTACGTACCTCATCTGCTACTACTGCAAAACCCTTTCCAGCATCACCAGCACGAGCAGCTTCAACTGCGGCATTCAGTGCCAAGATATTCGTCTGGAACGCAATATCTTCTATAGTCTTGATAATTTTGCCCATTTCCTGAGAAGAAAGTGCAATTTTGTTCATTGCCTGATTTAAAACATCTACCTGTTCATTCATTTTTTGTACCTGTGTACCTGCTGCTTGAACACTAGTTTTTGCATCTTTAGCAGCAATATCAGTCTGCTGTGATGCTTCTGAAATTTCTGTAATAGTTGCTGTCAATTCCTGAAGTGTGCTGGCCTGCTCGGTAGCCCCCTGAGCTAATGACTGAGCACCAGTTGACACTTGATCTGCACCAGCAGAAACTTGGTCTGTACCTTGAGCAATTTGTAAAAGTGTATCACTGAGTTGATGATTAATGCCTCTAATAGATTTGATGACGGTTTCCAGTGCACCAACATACATAGATCTGTCCTTGCTATACACATCAAAATTTCCTTCTGCCATCTCTTCTAGCAGATATGCTTCATCCTGAATAACATCAGAGAGAATTACTTGGCTACGGCGTAGGGCATTACACATTATTCCTAATTCGTTCTTACTTTGATAGTCAACAGTAATATCTAGATTACCCTGTGAAAATCCAACTAGAGCATTTTGAACTTGAGCAACAGGAATAGTGATTGTCTTAATAATACTAAGTGCTAGTGCAATCACTGCAATAGCGGCGACAACTGCAGCTACAGCTACAATAGCAATAATAACGGTGATTTCAAATTCAATACGTTCTCGTTTGTCAGCCATAGCCTGAACTAAATAATTGTCTAGTTCTGTTGCAGCTGCAGCCATTTTCTCTTGATCAAATGTATCTGTTTCATAGATAAACTGAATACCCTTCTGGAGATACGATTCATCTCCAGTTCTATCATACTGACGATGCCATTCAATAAGTTGCGGATTTGTACTAGCCCAATTAGTTGCTATCTCAACATAGTTATCCAATATACTACGTTCCAGCTCAGATGGAAAATGCTCCTTCAGCAATTCTATATTAGTAAATAGGTTATCATGTGCTTTTTCTGCAGATTGAAGCAATCCTTCATTTGCATCAGAGTCTGGGACAAGATAGGAATCACGAATGTTTCGTCCAGTCAACAGTGCATTGACACGACAGTATAAAATATATTGATTTGCCTGAGCATCTTCATCAAGCAACACATCATAGTTGTTTTTAATATTGAGCATCATAAATAGGCTAGTAACAATCAGTAGCACAGAAACTCCAATAGTAATACCATAGCCAAGCAACAAACTTTTTTTCACTTTTATGTTTTTTAACATGATATTCTTCCTCCATATATTCACGAATTAAATATTTAATTTTGTTGTTATAATTAATTGTCGAACAATAGCTACTCATCAATTAAAGAGTCAGCTACTGTATAAATCCTACCTTTTCAAACAGAGGTATACATTTATCAGTCTGAATAAAACCTATGTTTGCATATTTCTAATGCACCAATGCTTCAGTATTGACAATCTTGCCAGTAGAAATATCTACTTTTGACTGTAAAGCAATCACCTGCAACCAATTCAAGAATTATCAGTGTTCTTTGAAATCTTCCTTGAAAGATGTTGTATGTATATAATTGGGGGTAATTTAGAGATATAATAGTTTATGTTGAATTTGATGGTTTGGTGTATCTCACATAACAATATAGTGTTAGTGCTAATTATAACACAAGTTACTACTATCAAAATAAAATAGACTACTCTAATAAAAATTTTCTGATATTAGTATGATACATGGATTTTTATTCCTTATTATGTTTGCCATTGTAGTATCCCTATAAAGTTATAATGAAATAATTTTTTATAGAAAGATAAAAAGACATATCTTTCCCATCATAATATAATGTGGGAGGTATGTCTTTTATTTTTGGGCAGCACAAATGGACAGACTTTGTCTGTTTGTCTGTTTGTCTGTTTGTCTGTTTGTCTGTTTGTCTGTTTGTCTGTTTGTCTGTTTGTCTGTTTGTCTGTTTGTCTGTTTGTCTGTTTGTCTGTTTGTCTGTTTGTCTGTTTGTCTGTTTGTCTGTTTGTCTGTTTGTCTGTTTGTCTGTTTGTCTGTTTGTCTGTTTGTCTGTTTGTCTGTTTGTCTGTTTGTCTGTTTGTCTGTTTGTCTGTTTGTCTGTTTGTCTGTTTGTCTGTTTGTCTGTTTGTCTGTTTGTCTGTTTGTCTGTTTGTCTGTTTGTCTGTTTGTCTGTTTGTCTGTTTGTCTGTTTGTCTGTTTGTCTGTTTGTCTGTTTGTCTTGAGTATATCGTGCTGAATCATTTTTGTCAAGTCCTCCTTGTACTTTAACTGCGTAATTATATCATACTAGTGATTCGGCTTATTTTTTCTAATTTCAAGTTTTAATTGTAACATTTCTAAACTTTCATATATCAAGTTATATTGTTCATCTGTCCATTCATTTGTTAACTGTTGATTATATTTTCCTAACGCTTCGGATAAAGAAATATATACCTTTTTTGCTTTTTCAGTAAAGTATAGCTTTTTATTTCTCCTATCAAAAGGATCTATTTCACGTTCAATATACCCTTTGGCTTCTAATGACTTTACTGCACGAGCTGTTGCAGATTTGTCTACATTAACTCGACTGCTTAACTCATCTTGAGTCAAACCATCTTCATGTGCAAGTGCTATAAAATAAGACTCCTCACCAACTGTTAAACCAAAAGGTTCTATAACATACCTTACATCATTACAAATGCTTCTTGATAATAGCATTACAATTCTACCAATACTTTTTTTCATTTTGAAATCCCCTTTAAACTTAACAGTTTATACAATATGATGTATGGCAAATCAAAGAAAATTTTTTGCAATTTTTGTACCTGCTACTCCAGCCGAAAATACTAAAGAGGTTATACGGCTATACTTACAACAATAGCCTATAATAACATCATAAAAGGAATTATAGTAAAGATAATCTTTTCTATATTTACCAATGACATAATATTGCTTATTGTTGCACCCATCAATATAGGAAAAATGTAGCATTTGTACTTTATTTCATTTACTTCATGTTTTAACAATTAAATAGTATAGCAGAAAACAGTTTATGCGTCAACTGTTTTTTGCTTCACTGATTGGTCAATATTTACTCATATCCACTTTCTATCAGAAATTATATTACATTTTTAATAAAAATAGATTTCTGATAAATCTCAAGCAATACCAGTGTTAATATACACCAGCCATAAAACAGAAAATTCTTATTAGTACTTTGTGGAGATGCTTATTTTCAAATATCACTTAATAAAAAAAGTGTATCCAAAACTAGATTCTATGACTAGAACAAAATTAAGAAATGAATATTTAGAAAAACAGTTTAAAAATAATAAAAAATAGAGCTAAATTAGAGCCATACTCCATTTTTTGTGACAATATTTTTCTATTTCATTCTTTACTTTTTTTACTATTACCATAAATTATAAAAAATAAAACCCCTGAAAGCCTCATACTTTCAAGGGTTTTTCCGTTTTTACATAAACTATCTATTGACTAGATAAATATTACTCAATGATTTCAGTAACAGAACCAGCACCTACTGTTCTATCACCTTCACGTTTTCTTTTTTACAAAATTATTTCTATTTTTGTTGATTTTTCGTCATTTTTATAACCTAAAATGCTTTATTTTATACATATTATACCATATCTCCAAAATTTTTAGAGCCAAATTAAAGCCAATAACTATAAATAGTATAGTAATCTTTTTAATTATCTTTATAATATATCAGCTTATATCTTAAACTTTAACTATCTTTTAACATCACACTAAATTACTTTGCAAATTGTAGTGTATAAAACTATAAAAAGCTATCACAATTTTATATAACAGCTTTTTACAATATTTTTAATTTGTTTTCATACAGGATTTGAATTAATGTTGTTTATTGAACACGAAACTCTACTTTTTCTTCATTTGTATTAGAAGACTCATCTTCATTATTCATTTTTTCTTCCAAAAGATAAACATTTTTTACCCAATTATCATAGCAAACCTGAAGTAGTTTTTTATCATATCTTGAAAATGAGAGCTGCGTTTCATTGCCATCAATGTCTTTAGCTTTAATCTGAATGTCAGGATTATCATTCGCATAACCTTGTCCCTCATATTCAATTGATTTTATGTCACTAGAAAGAATTTTATACTGTTTTATTACTTTTTCTGCAAGTTCCTTATATTCTTCACAATTATTAGGCAAACTTCCATCAAATCCCTTATTGACATTTTTATTTAATAGAATATCTCTGCATGTAGCACTGATTTTGCCAGTAACAGCATCAACAGTAAAGTAATATGCTACATTATTGTCAAAATCAATATTGCCTATCCATTCAGAGCTAACACAAGTTTCTCCTACAGGGCAATACCACATATTTACAGTTTTGTCTTTAGCATCAAAATTGAATATCCTAATTAAATCTTTGACACCTACTTTTGCAGCTTCTTCCATTGAGATAACATTTTTATCTGGCAAGGGAGAGCCTTCTTCCATAACAGTTTTATAGTTGACTTCAAAATTGTCATTAAAATTTTCATTGGCTGTATACTGAGCATTTTGAGCAAATGAATATTGCGTATCAACATACTCAACTTTTGAAAGCTCGGCAGCTTTAACAGATGGAACTGCTACACAAAATACTGCTAAAAATGACATGATAGTAGCGGCAGCTCCAAAAACTTCTTTTTTAAAATCAGAAACATTAAATTTCATACTCATTACCTCCATTATTTATTGACCTAATCATTTTACAGTTAAAATTTCTCCGGATATATTTTTAACTTAAAATGATAATAATACCATTTTATAATAAAGTTATAATCATTTTGTTATCATTTTGTAAAAATTAGTTTGACTGTTGTACCTGTGCTATCTGAACTAAAATGAAGCATAGCATTATGTTTTAATACGATTTCGTTGCATAATGTCAAACCAATTCCAGCACCACCATCCTCTCTGTTCCTGCTTTTGTCTACTCTGTAAAACGCTTCTGTTAAGTGCTTAATAGCATCTTTTGGTATTTCCTTTCCGTTATCATAAATTGTCACATTTATATATTCATTATTGTCTTTAAATGATTTAATGATTATCTTTCCGTTTTTATCACAGGCTTTTACTGCATTATCAATAATATTTGAAAATAAACATTCTATAAGTGCTTCATCACCTTTTATAATAAAATTCTCTGATTCCAATATAACCTGAATATTTTTTTCATTCAGCCTTATTTTAAAAGAGGTTAAAATTTTTTTAATTATATCAATTAAATTGATACAATTAAATTCCATATCTTGCTCTCTATATAGAGCTAATTTCAATAATCTTTGAGAAATATCCTGTAATCTTTTACTTTCTGACATTATAATATTTGTTGACTCAAACTTATCTTCTTCTGTTAATTTTGCTTTCTGTATATATTCTGCATATCCATAAATATTCGTAAGAGGAGTACGAAGTTCATGAGCCAGATTATCAATAAAGTTTTGTTTTTGTTTTGCAATTTCTATATATTTGTTGATATTCTTTTTAATCTCATCAGCCATATAATTAAAGCTGACGGCAACCTTTTTTATTTCTCCCTTCCCTTTTACACTTATACTACTATAATCTCCTTTTGCTATTTTTTCGGCAGCAGCAGTTATTTCAGTTAATGGTTTAAATATATAATAAATAACAATATACAATACTATTGCTAAAATTACAGACAAAATGAAAGAAAATGAAAAAAATAATTTGCACATATCATTCCAATTTTCAATTTCTGCACTTAAATCATAACAGTATATAACTGTTAAATAATGAAATGGTTTTGGTAAATTACCTAAAATAAATAAATAGTTCTTATTATTTTCTGTGTTATAAAAAACTCTTCTTTTATTCATATCCAAATTTGTATTAAAATCACTGCTTATATTGGGAAGTGTGGATTTTATTACAATATCATTTTCTAAAAGACCCAGATAAACTGGCTGTTTTTGATAATAAATAAAATAGGAATCAAATAAAAGTTTTTCTTCAATATCTATCCCTTTATTTGTTTTATCATCTATTTCACTTTTTTTTCGATATTCTACATGACTTAAGTCATTATAGTAGGAAGATATAATAAAATAATGTTCTCCCAAAGCTCTTTCTTTTATGTTTGAAATATTATCTCTTAAACTGAAAGTTAATATAAATAATATTCCTCCATATAAAAATATTAAAAAGATTAAAAGTGTTACTAAATAAGTTTTTAGCCTCATAAATGATACGAAACCTTTCTATTTTATATTTCTAATCTGTATCCCAGTTTATATACTGTTTTAATTTGCTCGGTTAAATCAAACTTTTTTCTTAATTTTTGAATGTGAACATCAACTGTTCTTGTATCACCCTCAAAATCAAACCCCCATGCAAGTTCTAATAACTTTTCTCTTGACATAGCAATATTTCTATTTTTCACAAGCACCTCAAATAATTCAAATTCTTTTGGGGTACATTCAATGATGTTACCATTTTTATAAATTAAATGTTTGCTAAAATCAATTTTTATATTTTTAAATTCAAAAAAATTATCATCTTTTTTGACTCTCCTTAACACAGCTTCAACTCTTGCTATCAATTCAACCATTTCAAAAGGTTTTACGATATAGTCATCAGCCCCTAATGTCAATCCTTTTACTTTATCTTGAAGGCTATCCTTTGCAGTCAAAAAAATTACAGGAATAAAATTTATATTTTCATATACATGATAACCATCAATTTTAGGAAGCATTATATCTAATATCACTAAATCAATGTTTTTTTCTCGTACAATTTTATCTGCATCTATGCCATCAAACATAGAATAACACTGATGTCCAACAAGATGTAAATTTTTTTGAATTAAATTGTTTATTGATTTTTCATCTTCAATAATCAGTATATTAGCCATATTACCACCCTTAAATTACCTAAAAAATATTTTCATATATTATCCTAAAATATAATATCATAATAATGTTATCAAGTTGTAAAAAATTAATTATTTTTTACAATATATCATTTTTTCGATTAATTTTGCAATTAATAGAGTCATTAAAAATACAAAATTCATCAATAATTGCTTCAATTTATTTATCAAAAATTATCTTTCTCTACTTTTATATTGTTTTATATTTTGTTTATATAAACTTGCTTCTTTTTTTAATTCCTTCAATTTTTCTATAATACTTTCTTTTTCAGTATGTTTTTCTTTTTTCCATTGTTCTACAATCTTTTTACTTTTAGAATATGCTTTTAAAAATGTTTGTACATCTTTATAACCTTGTTGGTGAACCATTTCTTGTAAATTTTCTTTGCTAACATTAATATTCTCTTTGCAATCTTCTATTTTCTGCTGAAGTATTCTTTTTTGTTTTCCTTTAAAAAATCCTCTTATATTTTTCAGTTCTTTTTCTAATTTTGGTAATTCTACATTTTCTAATTTTTGTATTTCTTCCACTTGTCTATGTAATTTTAAACTTAAAGCTTCCATTTTCTTAAATTGTTCAATGTCAACATTTAAAGTAGGTTTTAACTGCATTTTATGTTTTTGAATGACATCTTTTAAAATACCATTTGCATTTACCATAATCTGATAAAATAGTTCAGGTTTCCAGCCTTCCATTTTCATAGACCGTTGTATTTTTTCGGTTATTTCATTTCTCTTTATCATCTTTATTCTTTTATCGCTAATACCAACTACAAGAGCCATATCAGCTATTTTATTCCATTCTTGCCTTATATTATTATCCTTTTTTATTTGTTCTGCTTTGGGATTATTTTTACCTATTTTTTTCGTTGCAATATAAACGCTATCTCTGTCAAACACAGTTAATTTTTCAGTAGGATTTTTGACATAGTAATTTATCATATTCGTATAATACTTCTTTATTTCTGGTAAAAATTCTACATCTTTAAAACACACTCTTTTATTTCCAAAAGAGTGCTTTTCATATATTTCTCCTTTGGGAATGATGGTGCAGCCCTTTCTTATTTCTCCAAGTTCATTTTGAATTTCTTTTTTTGTTCTTACTCTTTTTCCATTTTCATTATAAAATAAATTTCTTGATGCAGTTTTAAATTCTTCTTTTTCAAGCAATTCTCTTTCGCTAAAAATCAAATGAATGTGGTAGTTTGTTTTCTTTTTATTGTGATGGAGTGCTGACACACATTCCACACCATATTTTTGTTTAAATTTTTCTGTAAATATTTTCAATAATTTTTCAGGTTGATATTTTATGAAACTTTCAGGCAAGGCTATTATCAACTCTCTTGCTTCAATACACTTTCCAGCAGAACCACTTTTTTGAAAGTCCTGTTGATTTTCTATAGCAAGAGATTTCCAAAAATTTCTTTGTACGGTTTCATAAGTTGCATATAAATTTTCTTGTCTTTCTGGATTGGTAATATAATCTATTCTACCTTTTACGTTGCTTAATTTCGATAATTGTATAAATGAATTTCTTGCTATACTTTTTTCTTCCTCTCTAAAATAATTGACAAAATCTCTCTTTTGTACTATTCTAATGTTAGTGATAAAAAGCTCAACGCAGTTGCGAAATAGACCAAGTGTATAAACCAAGGGTTTGTGCAATGGGTGTATTTCGCTCTCAATCGCCGAGAGCTTATTTTTGTTTTATCAGTTTTCATATTAAATTATATAAAAAAGAATAAACTTCAAATTTATGCGTATATGCGTATACTTTATTATTTCATTGTTAAAAAACATTGATTTTATCAGCTTTTCAAGAAATACGCATTACTACTGATATGCGTATCAAATACGTATGTAAATACGCTTTGTCACACGCTTTTTATGCTTTGAAAATGTTGATTTTACAGCATTGATACGCATATACGCTTCTTTTGCTACATTCTTATTTTTATATAAATCCCTCTAAAACCTCTTGACTTTTTACCTGTTTCTGAAAGAATATTTGTAGAATATTGTATGTTATATTCTTTTTCAGACTGTTTTAAATAACTAATAAAGCTTTTTGCAGATATAGGTTTTTCTACATTTTCATCACACCAATGACAATAGCAACCATACAATTTTTTAGATGTTGTCATAGTAGCTGACTCCAATTTTACAAAATCATCAGCTTTCATAAAACTGATAATATTGTTACCATCTTCCATAGCGTGATACAGATTTTGACTTGCCTTTTCACTTATAGTAAATTCATAATCATTTTTTAAAAGCCTTTTCAATCCCTCCAAACACCATAAAAAAATACCCTCTTTTTCTGCTCTTAATTTTTCAATCAAAAATGGATTATCTTTTCTATTCTTATCTTTTTCCTTTGTCGTCAATACAATCTGTCTCCTAAAAAATCCATAGGAGCGGTCATATAATGAGTTTAAATTGCCATTTCCAAAGCATAAAAATCTGACATACAATGTACCTTGTATACTCTGCTTTGATTTTCTTTCTAAATCAATTTTATCCTCCAAAGTGACGATAGACTTGATGTAATTTGTCTGAGGAAGTGCCTCCATTTTCATATCATCATCTACCATAAGTAGTTTGTACTCTAAATCTGCTCTAGCAAATTTATTTGTTTCCACTTTTTGTATACTGCTTGTGTTCATATTATTTCCTAATATACTCCTTAAAACCAATCCCACTCTTGATTTTCCTTCTCCACCTTTACCAATTAGCAACATCATTTTTTGTCCTTTTGTAGAAGGGATTAAACAGTAACCCATATATTCCTGCAATGTTATAATGTCCTCTTTTTCCAACAATTCCTCTAAAAAAGCAAGCCATACTTTTGGCTGTTCTGATTGTGGATTGTACTTGATGGGCAAGCGATTTAAGCAAAATTCTTTTTTGCCCGAAAACATTCCATTTAAAAATATTGTCCCATTTTTTACATGAATTCTATCATTTTGTATGGGTAATTCCTCTGAATAGCTCTCAAACCTCAACACTTCCAAAAGCTGTTTTACTTTTTTAGAAACATTTCTTGCAACATGATTTTTGATGATGTTGTAAATATTTTTTTCAATCTCTCCATCAGATACAAAGCCATCTATGCTAAAAAAAGAGCCATTGATACATTTTAAATCATATTCCTGTAAGTATGATTCACAAAATTTCACTTCATCAATGTGATTTTCTTCATCTAGCCAAGTAATACCTTGATTTTCATAATCTATATTATTTAATTCAGTCATTACCTTGTCCAATTCCTGCAATGAATTCTCGTTGATATTCTCCCATTCTTTTTTCAATCTGTATCACCTCTTTTCCATGTTGTACTAAGAAGTAAATTTTTTCCTCTAATATGCTATTTTCCAAAATGTCCTGATACCATTTTATTTTTTCGATATTATTTACTGCCTCTAAAAATTCCTCATAAATCATATCATTTGGAGCTTTTGGTGCATAAAACTCTTTCCAAAATGTTAACCAACTGCTGTAATCAGACAATATTTTCTGACATCTTTGTTCCCATTTTTCAAAATTCTTTTGTATTTGATACTTATTTCTAATGTCTTTTTCTTTTGGAACTACTTTTTTATTTTTATTCTGATAAGTGTTTTTCTCTATCTGCAAACCAAAATCCAAAGCCAATTTTTTTGCTGCTTCATACTGTGACAAATTATGTAACTTTGCTACAAAATTAATTACATCTCCTTTTTCACCACAACCAAAACAATAATATCTTTCTGCTACTTTCATACTTGGGTGTCTGTCATTATGAAATGGACAACATACCATATCATTTTGATTTACATTTATACCATAATATATCGCTGCTTGTTTCGTTGTAATACTTTCTTTTACCTGTTCAAAAATATTCATAAAGTACATCCTTTCTTTAATAAAAGTCCCTGAACAGATGTTAATTAAAAAAGATTCTTAAAAAATTTGTCTTTTTTATCATTTTATGATATACTGAATTTGCGGATTCGGTATATCAGAACATCTGATTATCAGGGACTTGTCCAAGTAATTTAACTTGGGCATTTTTCATTTGTCTTTTTTTGATTTAACAGTTCTGCAACCGCTTTTTGTTGGCTAGGATACAAATGTCCATATGTATTTAATGTGATTTTAATATCTCTATGTCCCAGCCTTTCTTTTATAATCAATGGTTGTACCCCTTGATAAATAAGATATGCAGTGTGACTGTGTCCATACGATATAATTAAGACAAATCAGAAAACCCAGTAAAATCAAGGGTTTGAACGGTTTGTCTTTTCTTTTTATACCCTTTTTCCAATAGATTTTATGTTCAAAAAATGCACTAAAAAGTGAAATTGTCATAAACACGACAAAAATAAACAAGTGAAAGGAATGGTAAGTATGGCAAAAATAATTGCAGTTTGTAATCAAAAAGGTGGTGTTGGAAAAACAGTGACCACTGTAAATTTAGGAATTGGTTTAGCACAATCAGAAAAAAAGGTATTGCTAGTAGATATGGACGCACAGGCGTCATTAACATTAAGTTTAGGATACCAACCAGAACAAATAGAAATGACTATTGCTAATATTATGGGGCAATACATGAGTGATAATGACATCAAAAGTAATGTATCAAAAAGCATTTTACATCACAAAGAAAAAGTAGATTTATTACCTTCTAATATCGAATTATCTGGATTAGAAGCAGCACTTGTTAACACTATGAGCAGAGAAACTGTATTGAGAAATTCTTTAAAAGTATTAAGAGATAAATATGATTATATTATAGTGGATTGTTCTCCATCACTGGGAATGTTGACAATTAACTCTCTTGCTTTTGCAGATACTGTATTGATACCAGTACAAGCACAATATTTATCTATAAAAGGTTTGGAGCAGTTAATCAAAACGATTTCCAGAGTGAAAATACACATCAACAGAAAATTAGACATTAGCGGAATACTTATAACAATGGCGAATATGAGAACGAATTATTCTAAAGAACTGGTAACTCTTTTACATCAAAATTACGATGGAAAACTACATATATTTAAAGAATATATTCCTATGTCTATTAAAGCAGCAGAAATCAGTGCAGAAGGGACAAGTATTTATATTCATGATAAAAATGGAAAAGTAGCAAAAGCATATGAATCGTTAGTACAGGAGGTATTGACATGGCAAAAATGAAAGAAAATGCAGAAAAAGTGAATTTTAATGCAGAAGAAACAGATTTTGATGAAACTGAAACAGAGGAAAAGAAAACAAATTTGAAAAGCAGTGCCAAAAATGTGACATTAACATCTTATGATGAATTATTGCTTGGTTCAGATACTATGGAATTTGTACAAAAAATACAAATTGACAAATTAATTCACTTTCAAAACCACCCATTTAAAATAAACGATGATGAGGAAATGGAAAAGTTAGTACAAAGTATAGCAGAAAAAGGTGTTGTAGTGCCTGCTATTGCCCGTGCTACAGATGGTGGATATTATGAGTTAATTTCAGGACATCGCAGAAAATATGCGTGTATAAAATTAGGAATAAATACTATGCCTGTTATTGTTAGACAATTAGATGATGATGAAGCGGTAATAGCAATGGTTGACTCCAATGTCCAAAGAGAACATATATTGCCTAGTGAAAGAGCATTTTCTTATAAAATGAAGTTAGAAGCTATGAAAAGACAAGCAGGTAGACCATCTAAAAATAGTTCCCAAGTTGGGAACCATTTTGAAAACAAAAAATCTATTGAAATTATTGCAGAAGAAAATGATGTAAGTAAAAATCAAATTCATAGATATATCCGTTTAACAAAACTCATACCCAAACTACTACAAATGGTAGACAACAACAGATTAAAACTTAACACTGGTGTAGAATTATCCTATTTAGAACCAGAAGAACAGATAAATTTGCACAAATTTATGGAAACATTAAATGTCATTCCCTCTTTAGAACAGGCAAGTAAACTAAAAAAATACAGTCAAGAGAAAAATTTTAACGATGCTATAATAAAAATTATATTAACAGAAGAAAAAGAAAAAAGTAATAACAACATTACACTCAAAAAAAAGGATTTAAAACAATATTTTCCAAAGTCCTATAACAAAAAAGATATGGAAAATGTAATATTTGAGCTTTTAAAACTGTGGCAGCAACAGCAAAGTTTTAAAGAAAAAGAAGAATAAAATGATTGAAATGTGATTTTCACAAATTTGTATTTTTGAAAGTAAAACAGCGAAAGGAGCGTTAAAAATGAGTACATTATCATTCGATTATTATTATGGGCAAGAATCAGAGCAATTTATATTTTACAGAATACCAAAATTGCTTTTTACAGATGATAAATTTTCAGAATTATCCATAGAAGCAAAGGTTTTGTATGGTATTATGTTGGATAGAATGGGATTATCACTTAAAAACAAATGGCTTGATGAACAAAAAAGAGTTTATATTGTGTTTACCATTGATAAAATTATGAATTTTTTGCATTGCAGAGAGCAAAAAGCAAACAAAATACTCAAAGATTTAGAAGAAATCGGCTTAATTGAGAGAAAAAGAAACGGTTTAGGCAAGCCAAACTTTATTTATGTCAAAAATTTTTTAGGTTTTCATAAAAATGAGAACGATGGAGCAAAAAAGGCAGAAGAAATAGAAGAAAAAATGCAAAAATCTGATGATTTTTCAGTACAAAAACCGCCAAATGAGGAAAGTTTATGGCAATCACAACACCAAAATAATGAAAAAGACAATTCCAGAAATGTGATTTCTGCAACACAGGATTTTCCAAAATCACAAAGTATTAATACTCCTTTGATTAATGATACTGATTTTAGTGATACTGGTTTTAATGATACTAAAAAAACAAATGAAACTGTTTTTATAAATAATAATAAACATAATCCATCTTATCCATCTTATCTATCTAGTAAAGAGAAGCAGTCAGAACAACAAACAGATAAGATAGATGAGATAGATAATATTTTTTATTTTAATACAGAGAAAAAAGAAGAAGAAAAAGAAAAACAGGAATGTAATATTGACAAAGAAGAAGAAAAAGAAAAACAGGAATGTAATATTGACAAAGAATTAGAGGAAATACCCTATTCTTATCCAAAATGCTTACTCAATTTAGAAAGGGAGTTAGCACAAGAGAAACAGAAAGAACAACAAAATCATTTTACTGACAAAGGCTTAGAGGAACAAATGTGCAGAGCTACTATACTCAGAAATATTGAATATGATTTCTTAAAACAAAAACCAAGTATAAGATTTCGTATGAATTTAGTTAACAACATTGTAGACATTATGGTGAGTGTGATTACCAGTCATAAAAGCACAATACGAATTGGCGGAGAGGAAATTCCGCAGCAAATGGTAAAAGAGAGATTTTTAAAATTAGATTCAGAACACATAGAGTATATAGTGAACTGTTTAGAAAATACCAAAAGCAAAATACATAACATAAGAGCATATTATATTTCCACACTATACAACGCTTATGAAACGATGGAAGCCTATTCTTTTGCAGAAGTCAATCATAAGATGTATGGATAAAATAAAAAGGACAGCAACATTGTTTGCTGTCTTTTTTTGTTGAAAAAAAGGAAAGAAAGGAGTGTGACAACATGAAAAAGAAACTATTTTTGTTACTGTTGCTTTTGACAATGAGTTGTCCTATAAAAACAACATTTGCAGAGCAAACAGAAAGTATTCCCTTTTTGATTTCTTCAGACCAAAAACAAATAGAGGGCAGTATTTTTTTAACAAAGGTTTATGAAGTTGCGGAAGATTTCGACCCATCTGCATTAGTAGAAAATGGTTATAAAAAAGATGGCTATTTGTTTGCTTATCATAAAACAGATAAAAAAGTGAATGAAAACAAACAGACAAAAGAATTATCAGAAAGTATTGCCATAGAAACCGCAACAGATAACAAACAAGGCATATTAAACCGACTACCCCAAACAATAGAGTACAACAAAGAAGATTTTACAGGTGTTTTGTCATTGAAACAGGACAGCATTGCAACAGAAGTAGCAGCATACAAAACCCAAAATACAACACTATCTACAGTAAAAGAATATACAGAGCTTATGGCGACAGATAATTCTTATATTCCTCAAACAGCGGAAAAAGAGGGACAAACATTGCAATTAACTGATGTCAACTGGGCTGTGATGGGAACGGGATTATCAGGAGATACCCTTGTACCCACAGAGTACAAAGCAACTGCAACTTATTCCAAAACCATAAGCGATAAAGTACCTTCTAGCTATGTCACAACAGCGATATATACAGGAACAGTGTCAAAACCAGAACCAACCACAATTACATATACATTGACCTATGTTGGTACACCTATCAAAGAAAACAGCACCATTATGGAAAGAGCAGAAAAACAAGCAGAGGAGGAAATCAAAAAGCAAAAACAGGAAGAAAAACCAGAAGTCAAAGAAATCAAACAAAACAATTCCATTTTGATAAAAATAATACTTGGTGCTTTCATAGGTGTTTTGTTTTCTAGTGGTATGGTTTTGTTATTTTATAAAAAATCACAGAGAGGAGTGAAAATATATAACTTACAAGACGAAGAATATATTTGTATTGGATACCAGAAAATGAATAAAAGTGATTTTATAATAGACCTCAATCCATTACATGAACGAATACAAAGCCCCTTTTTCTATTTTGTCATAGATAAATATACAGCAAAAAAACTCTATGATAAAACAATATCCATTACATTGCATGATGAAACAAAAGAACAAATGATAATTCCAAACAGTATTAGCGAATATGGACAGCCGTATTGCTTTATGCTGGAGATAGGAGGGACAGAACATGAGGAATAGATACATCAAAATTCCTTTGTTGTTTTTGATGACAGTAAACTTTTGTACTTGTTGCAATATCAATGCTTTTGCAGTAACAAGTGATTTAGATTATCAATTCAAAACAGAAAACAAAGAAGAATTTTATATTACTGGAGAAAGTCACATTCATTTTGATGGAGCTGTACCAGACTATTTACTGGACATATACGATTTAGCACCACAAAAAAGACATGACTCTGAATATGGTGCAACAATTATTACACCATCAGAACAAAAACCGAATGTAACAACATATGCACCAGCAAATGCACCATCGGGAAAATTTACACAAAGTCCGAATGTTTTTTTAACAGGTGCAACACAAGGTACACAGCAAGCAGGCAGTACAACAAATTTAGCGAATACAGCAAAAACACAAGGAGTAACACAGCAAAACAATCAAAATAATATAACAGGTAATTTTTACCCTTCCACATCAACAAATTTGCCAAATGGAAATACAAACAATGTTGTATATTATGCCAATAATGAAGAACAAAAACTGCAATACCCCCTTACCACAATAGAACAAGTCAGAAAGTCAGACGGTAGTATAGGAGTTTTAAAAATACCATCGGTTAAATTGACTGTAACAGCATATGATGGTGATACTTATGCAGCAATGAAAAAAGGTATTGGACATATTTCTTCTACTTCTACATGGAATGGCAATGCTGGCTTTGTGGGACACAACAGAGGTTCAAGCGGTTATTTTCAGAAATTGAAAAATGTTTCTGAAGGCGATGAAATCACATACACTACCATACTTGGCACAAGAAACTATGTAGTGCAGTCTATCAGTAGAATATCTGAAACGGATTGGTCAAAATTAGAATACACCAATGACAACCGTTTGTCACTAATAACTTGTGTGGAAGATGTACCAAATCAAAGACTTTGTGTACAGGCAGTAGAAAAAAGATAACCTGAAATAAAAAAAGATAGGAGTGAAATATATGGAGAAATTAAAAATAATACAGCAACAACAAATATTAGGAAAAATGATAAAGGATACATTCATTCTGAAACATTTTGTTTTGAATAGTCTAATGGCAAAAAAGATAGCAAAATGCTCACGAAATGGACACAAAAAGGCAGATTGTTTTTATATGACTTGTTAAAACAACAAGAAATATTGCCTTTGATAGAACAACAAGAAAATATATTATGAGAGGAGATAGGAGTATGAATGAAAAATTCAATAACAGTATCATAAAAAGGCTATTGTCATTATGCTTAGCATTATTGTTTTTGCTGTCCTCATTTGTAGAAGCATTTGCAGGTACTTCACTAGAAAATGCTTTAAACAAAGTCCATCTTTATGTTAAAGAAGGCAAAGGACAGCAATTATTGACTTGGAAAGGTGTGATTGACGCAGATAACTTTGCACCAGCAATAATTGTATATCGTTCGGAAGATGGAAACGAATATCCAGCGTATTGTGCCAATCCCAACAGACCAGGTGTAGAAGATTTAATAGCAAAAAGCTATGACGTAGATGTGGATAAACTGGACACCGACCCTCATGTATGGGGCGTCATTACAAACGGTTATCCTTATAAAACACCTCAAGAGTTAGGACTTTCCACAGAATATCAGGCTTATTACGCTACAAAAATGGCAGTTTGGGCAACAGTTCATGCCAATTACAGCAACTTAAATGACTGGAAAGCAAACGGCTCACACAATCAGCCTGTAGAAGCAGCCATGAAAAATTTAGTAGCAAAAGGCAAAGCAAATGATGTTGTATATGCTACATGGCTTGCAGTCAATCCCAAAACACAAAAAGCAGAAGTGGATAGTATTGATAGCAGTTACTATTCACAGGAATTTGAAATCAAATCCAATGTAAAAATAGACAGTTTTAAAATTGTATTTGATGGAAATGTGCCAGAAGGTGTAAAAGCAACAAATTTGCAAAATGAAGAACAAGAAACATTCAGCGGTGACACAAATGCAATAAAAGTGTTAATTCCTAAAAAAGATGATGGAGAACAAAAAGGTACATTCAATGTCATTGCAAAAGGGAAATTAGAAAATAAAGCTGTTATGTTTGGAATATCTCACAGTGGTAAAAAACAAGATTATTATGTTGCACCCATACCATTTTATAATGGGGATTCCATTGGAAAAGTGACTTATTATGCAGATGGCACAACTCCCCCACCAGATGAACCCAAAGAGCCAGATAATCCAGACCAACCTGACACACCAAACACACCCGATATACCAGAACCAGGAAAAGGCTTACAGATAGTAAAAGTCAAAGCAGGTACAACACAAGGACTTTCTGGTGCAGTATTTCGATTGACAGACGCTGATGGTGGTATTATTGGGGATTATGTAACAAATGAACAAGGAGAAATTTCTATACCAGATTTAGTGGTTGGTGCTTATTATGTAGAAAAAATAATTTCCAATAATATAGATTTTATAGCTATAAGTATGTGACCCACTCTGATATGTCAGAGTGGGTACTACTATAGGATTTTAAACTAAAACAAAATACTATTTTATAGTTATCTTTTTTCTATTTATTAATTATCCGCCCTACCAATTAAATAATCAACGGATACTTCAAAATAATCTGCAAGTTTTATTACAGTATCTAAACTAGGCTTTCCACCATATTCTAATCTTTGTATTGTAGTTTCTTCAATACTACAAATATTAGCTAATTCTTTTTGCGTAAGTTGTTTTTCTTTTCGTAAATACTTTAATTTATCCGCAATATTCACCATAAAAATAATTCCTCCTTAATTTTTTTAAAAAAGTGTTGACACCGCATACAATAGGTGTTAATATAATCACATAGCACCGCATATATTAGGTGTTAATGTAATTATGCTTTGCACATACTATAAGAAATTTTATTTTCGTTTAAAAATAGGTATACATAATTAATTATATCTATATACGCTTTATGTGTCAAAGACATGTAATGAAGTTTTTTTATTATGCAAAGAAAGGTGTTGATATTTTCTGATGAAATTTTCACAAAAAAGAAAAAAAGATTGTATGAGGCTTCAACTATGGGCTGAAACTAATATGACTGATTGGCTTACAATTTGTGGTGTATACAAAAAAATTGATAAAGCAGAATATTATCGACTGGAACAACTTTTATACGAAAATAAATTTGACTATATCGTTTTAGTTTTATTTACTATACATGGTTATGCACTTAACGAAGAATATGGCGATTTCCGTATGGTTATGATGGATATGCTTATACAAATTTGTAAAAATAGGGGTATAAAATTAAGTAAATATCCATCATTTGAGGAAATAATCCAAAAAATGAAAATGTCAGAGGAAACAAAAGACAAAGTTTTAGAGGAATGAACTCTTTAGCACCAAAAGATAAAAATAAAAAAAGTTAAAATATATCGGGTAGGTGCAAAATTTAAAGTCACAAGCACAAAAGGCAATACTACATCAGAATATATTACAGATGACACTGGTAAAATATTGATTGAAAACCTCAATGCTGAAATCTATACCATAGAAGAAATCGTTGCTCCTGATGGTTATTTGCTGGAAGAACAGCACAAAGATGTAGAATTAGAATGGGGCAAAACAAAACAAGTGGTATTTACAAACAAAAAACGTCCTGTTCTTACTATCAAAAAAATAGACAGTAAAACAAAAGAACCATTAGCAGGGGCAAAATTCAAAGTCACAAAAACAGAAGATAAAACAGTAAGTGAATATATAACAGACAAAACTGGTACAGTAACAATAGAAAAGTTAGATGAAAGTATCTATACAGTAGAAGAAATCACTGCACCAGAAGGTTATATTTTAGAACCACAACATAAGGAAATTGCTTTAGAATGGGGCAAAAACAAAACACTTGTGTATGAAGATACCAGAAAACCAACACTCATTATTACTAAAACAAATGCTTTAACATATAAACCAATCCCAAACACAACATATAAAATTGAGTATGAAGGGCAAAACGGCGGTATTACAACACTTGGTACATACAGAACAGACAAAAATGGTCAAATTATATTGCCTAAAGTAGAACCAGGTTGGTATATCATTACAGAAATTCGCCCAGCACAAGGATTTAGTAAGCCATCTAACATTATAACAAGAAAATATCTTGCACCAGGTGAAAATGCTTACACTGTAATAAATAAGGAAGAAAATACACAACAAAATGAGAATACTATTACTCCCCCACCAACAAATGCAAACAATTCAAATAATGCTACTCCCCCACCAGTAAATAAAGATGATGTAGCAAATAAAGATGTCAAAATCACATCAGGAAGTGATTACAACTTAGGTGAGGAAATTATCAATTATCCTTTAAACAGCATTGTCATTAAAAAAGTAGACGCAAATACTTCTGAATTGCTTGATGGTGCAGCATTTGAAGTGCGAAAAGTGACAGAAGATATTTCTGGAAATTCTGGCACAATTATAGGCAGATATACTACAGATAATTCAGGTGTTATTGTGATTACTGGTTTAGAACCTGGAGGCTATATCATTAAAGAAGTAAAACCACCTACAAACTATCTACTTTCTGAAAATAGCCAGCAACAGGCATGGTTAAAAGCAGATGGTACTTCTATTGTGGAAGTCACCTTTGCCAATTATCCTTATGGCAGTTTATTGGTATCCAAAACAGACGCACTCACAGTAAAACCACTTGCAAATGCTCGATTTAAAGTGACAACTGGTGCAGGAACAGCAGCAGGTAGTAGCAATGGGGAATTTTTGACAAATGAAAACGGAGAGTTTTTAGTATCCAATTTAAAACCGGGAAGTTATATTGTAACAGAGCTGGAAGCCCCTCAAAATTATGTATTAGACACTACACCACAAACCGTTGATATTGGTACAGATGGTAAAGTATACAAGCTCAGTTTTAAAAACCAGCCAGTTAGCACTTTGGTAATATTAAAAATGGATTACAACAGCAAAAAGCCATTAGCAAATGCAGAATTTAAAGTCACTACAAGTAAAGGCGATGTAGTGGGCAAAGGTAACGGCATATTTAAAACAGATGAAACAGGTACAATTACTATACCTAACTTACCAAAAGGTAGCTATATTGTAGAAGAAATCAAATCACCTGATGGTTATTTATTAGAAAATCAATCTAAAACCATTTCTATAGACTATGGTAAAACGTATACACTTGAATTTTTCAATAAGCCTTTAGCCTCTGTCATCATCAAGAAATTTGATTCAGAAAATAAAGAGCCTTTAATTGGTGCAAAATTTAAAATTTCTAAAAAAAGCGGTAACGTCATAGGAGAATATATCACTGATAAAAATGGTATGATACAAATAGATGAATTACAGCCAGGATGGTACTCTGCTGTAGAAGTGAAAGCACCAGACGGTTATTTATTAAATGATACTGTAAAAGATTTTGAAATCAAAACAGGTAAAACAGTCACTGTAGAGTTTTCTAATCAAAAATTAACATCGCTTATCATCAAAAAGACAGATGAAAAATCAGGACAACCTTTGAGTGGTGCGAAATTTTATGTAGAAAAGCAAAATGGAGAACACGTAGGAGAATATACTACTGACCAAGATGGCACAATCAATATTGCAACACTTTCCCCTGATTGGTACGTAATTAGAGAAAAACTGTCACCAGACGGTTATTTGCTAGATGAAACACCTAAAACAGTGGAAGTAAAAACAAATGTACCTACTGTTGTTACTTTTACCAATAAAAAATTAACTGCTCTACAAATTAAAAAGATGGATGAAAATTCTGGAGAACCTTTGAGCGGTGCGAAATTTATTATAGAAAGACAAAACGGTGAAAAAATGGGAGAATATACTACTGATAAAGCTGGTAGTATTAATATTCCGGAACTTTCTCCAGATTGGTACATGGTAAAAGAGATAAAATCACCAAATGGTTACTTGTTAGATGAAACTCCTAAAACAGTGGAAGTAAAAACAAATGTTCCTACTGTTGTTACTTTTACAAACAAAAAATTAACTGCTTTACAAATTAAAAAAGTGGATGAAAATTCTGGAAAACCTTTGAGCGGTGCTAAATTTATTGTAGAAAGACAAAACGGTGAAAAAATGGGAGAATATACTACGGATAAAGCTGGTAGTATTAATATTCCAGAGCTTTCTCCAGATTGGTACGTGGTAAAAGAGATAAAATCACCAAACGGTTACTTGTTAGATGAAACGCCTAAAACGGTGGAAGTAAAAACAAATACACCTACTGTTGTTACTTTTACAAACAAAAAATTAACTGCATTAGAAATCAAAAAAGTAAGTGACACCACAGGTGAGCCATTAAGCGGTGCAAAATTTGTAGTAGAAAAACAAAATGGAGAACAAATAGGAGAATATACCACTGATAAATCTGGTAGTATCAGTATTTCTGAACTTTCTCCAGATTGGTACGTGGTAAAAGAGATAAAATCACCAAACGGTTACTTGTTAGATGAAACGCCTAAAACGGTGGAAGTGAAAACAAATACACCTACTGTTGTAACATTTGTAAATAAACCATTAGCAGCATTACAAATCAAAAAAGTGGATGCACAAAACAATGCTCCATTAGCAGGTGCAGTATTTAAAATAACAAAACACAATGGAGAATTGATAGGAGAATACAAAACAGAAACAGACGGTTTTATAAACATTCCAACATTGCAACCTGGTTATTACACCATATCAGAAATGAAATCACCAGATGGTTACCTATTAGACGAAACGCCAAAAACGGTTGAAATAAAAACAAATACACCTACACTTGTAACATTTACAAACAAACCACTTTCTGGTTTAAAAATTATAAAATTGGATTCTGTAACAAGAGAGCCATTAAAAGGTGTAGAATTTACCATTGCTAAAATGAATGGTGAAAAAGTAGGCAGTTACAAAACAGACGCAACAGGTATGATTGCTGTCACAAATTTAGAAGATGGTTATTATACTGTAACAGAAACAAAAGCATTAGAAGGTTATATTTCTGATAAAGAGCCTAAAACAGTTGAAATCAAATCTGGAAAACCTACTATATTAGAAGTAATGAATGAGCCTTATCCATCATTAGTAATATATAAAAAGGCAGGAAATACAGGAAAACCATTAGCAGGTGTCAGCTTTTTAGTAACAAAATTCAATGGAGAACAGATAGACACTTACAAAACAGACAAAAGTGGTATGATTGTTATAGAAGGATTGGAGGAAGGAAAATATTTAGTCAAAGAAACAGAAACAGTAAAAGGCTATGAGTTGGATACAGAAGCAAAAGAAGTGAATATAAAATATGGAAAAAGAACCACATTAGAAGTGATAAACAATCCATTATCTTCTGTTATCATAAGAAAAATTGATTCTGTCACAAAAGAAGGTATTTATGGTGTTACATTTTTACTTTATGATGAACATGATAATCCACTTGGACAGTTTGTAAGTGATAATGAAGGTTATGTTTGGTTAGATAGAGAACTGGAAGAAGGCAAATATAAATTAAGAGAACTCCAACCAGCAGATGGTTATTTACCTGATGATGTGCCAAGAACAATTTATGTCAAAGCAGGACAAACCACAGAAATCACTTGGGAAAATACACCACAAAAAGGACAAATCGTCATTACAAAACGTTCTGCTGATTATAATGCCTTAACAGGATTGCCAGCAGGCAGCCCATTAGCAGGAGCAAGTTTTGAAGTCTACAACATGACAGGTAATTTAATGGACAAAATGGTATCTGCTGAAAACGGTGTTGCAGCCTCCAAACCATTACCTACAGGTGTTTATATGGTTAAAGAAGTATCTGCACCAAGATATTATGCTGTCAATACCAAAGAATTGTATGCAGAAATCAGACACAATGGCGATATTGTAAAATTTGAGTTTTTAGACAGTAGCATTGACCTAAATCTAACTATAGATAAAAAAGGTGCTAATCAAATTTCACCGGGACAAACCATTGCTTACGAGTTATACAATATCAAAAATCAATCTTCTGCTGTACTGGAAAATTTCTATATTCATGACAGAATACCAACAGATGCAGCAAGAGTAACTAAAATTGTAACAGGTACTTATTCTGAAAGATTGTATTACAACATTACATACAAAACAAACTACAAGGATTACAGAACATTAGCTGAAAACTTACTTACTAAAAACAGTTATGAATATAGTCTACACACTAATGCACTTGGTTTAGCAGCAGGAGAATATGTTACAGATGTACGATTAGAGTTTACAAAAGCAAGTCCAGGATTTCAGTCATTAGAAAATATGACAGTATTTTGTGAAGTTATGCCAACCATACCAAAAGACTACAAAGTCGTAAACAGAGCAGATTGCGGAGGAAGATATGGTAATGAGTGGGAGTCTGCTAATACAAGCTGGACAACAATCGTATGGAAACAAGATACTCCAAAAACACCATTACCAAAAACAGGTTGGTAATTTATAAAGTAGTTTAAAAGTGATTTAAAACAAGTTTTATATTATTTGACGACTTTACGCCCAAGTGATACTTGGGCGTTTTTCTATTTAAAAGAGAAATTCAAATAAAACAAGGAGTGAAACTATGAATAAAAATATCATTATTAATGGAAATTGCCTTGATGAAATGAAAGCAATACCATCAAACAGTATTGATTTGATATTTGCCGACCCACCTTATTATATGAGAACAACAGGAAAGCTACTTCGCCCAAATGGAACAGTATTTCAAGGCTGTAATGACGATTGGGACAAATTTGAAACATTAGAAGAATATAAGAAATTTACTTTTGATTGGTTAAATGATTGTTATCGTATATTAAAACCAAATGGCTCTATGTGGGTCATAGGCGGAATGCAATGTATTTATACCATAGGCTATATCATGCAGAAAGTTGGCTTTTATTTGATTAATAATATTGTGTGGCACAAAAACAATCCTACTCCTAATTTTATGGGAACACGACTTTGCAACAGTCATGAAACTTTATTATGGGCAGTAAAAGACAAAAATACTAAATTTACATTTCATTATCATGTAGCAAAAGAATTGAATACAGATACCGTAAAAGAACAAGATTATAAAAATGGTGTTCGTAAACAAATGGGAACTGTATGGCATTTTTCAGTCTGTTCTGGAAAAGAAAGACTCAAAGAGGAAAATGGAAAAAAGTTGCACAATACACAGAAACCACAAAAACTTTTAGAAAGAATTATTTTAATTTCTTCTTGTGTAGGAGATACCATACTTGACCCTTTTGCTGGAACAATGACTACGGCGGCAGCTGCAAAAAAGTTAGGACGAAACTATATTATGATAGAACAGAATAAAAAATATTGTCAGTTTGGTGAAAAAAGACTTTCTCAAATTTCTTATAAGGAGGATATAGATAGATGCAGGAGGAAGTAAGAGAGAAATCGATTGCTTTTGTTATCAACATGAGTAAAAAAGGAGAAAAAATAACTGCTGATATGCTGAAATGGGCAATACAACAATATTTTAAAAAATCAACTGTAAAACATGGCAAACAAAGTATCAAAGATATTGTAAAACAAAATGCAAGTATACAAAATATTGAAATTACAGACAAAAACATCAAACCATTTGAATCTGTAGCAAGGAAATATGGTGTAGATTATGCACTCAAAAAAGATACTTTTTCTCAGCCTCCCAAATATATTATATTTTTTAAGGCAAGGGACGCTGATGTATTAATGTGTGCATTAAAAGAGTTTTCTAATAAAACACTGACAAAAGAGAAAAAACCTTCTATATTAAAACAGATGGTACAATATCAACAAAAAATTAAAACTATGGCAAAAGATAAAGTGAAAAACAGAAACAAAGGAGGACATGAGCTGTAATGAGCAAAAGTAAAAATGTTGAAGAAAAAGAAACAAAACAAAAATGAAAATAGAAAACAAAATAAAAAGAGAAAAAGATTGAAATTTAATATTAAAACAATAGATTTCAAAAAACAATTACAAAAAAATTTTCCTTATGCTTTTGTTTTTTGGATTTCAAACAGATTAGGAGAATATTTTAGGCTTTCCTATCAAACAGATATTTTTTTAAAAGTGATTGATTCTCTAAATGGTTTAGCAAACTTAGGAAGTGAGCCTTTTCCTAGCCTGCACCCTTTTGATATACTCATTGGTATTTGTGGTGCAATTAGTATAAAAGGTATTGTCTATTTCAAAGGGAAAAATGCAAAAAAATATAGAAAAGGTGTAGAATATGGTTCTGCAAGATGGGGAACTTCTGAGGACATCAAACCTTTTATTGACCCAAAATTTCAAAACAACATTTTATTAACACAAACAGAAAGAATTATGATGGGTAGAAACAAAATACCCAAATATAATATCAATAAAAATGTACTTGTAATAGGTGGTTCAGGAAGTGGCAAAACTAGATTTCACGTTAAGCCAAATTTAATGCAAATGAACTCATCATATGTAATAACAGACCCAAAAGGTACAGTAGTAATAGAGTGTGGTAAAATGTTAGAAGAAAACGGATACAAAATAAAAATATTAAACACTATTGATTTTAAACAATCTATGAAATATAACTCTTTTCAATATATTCGCTGTGAAAATGATATATTAAAATTAGTGAATTGTATTATGGAAAACACCAAAGGGGAGGATACCAAAGGTGGTGAGGATTTTTGGCAGAAGGCTGAAGCATTATATTATCAAGCGTTGATTGCTTACATATGGTATGAAGCACCAGAAGAAGAAAAAAACATGACAACACTTTTAGAAATGTTAAATGCGTCAGAAGTAAGAGAAGATGACGAAAACTTTCAAAATGCTGTAGATATGTTATTTTTAGCATTAGAACAGAAAAATCCTCACCATTTTGCAGTAAGACAATACAAAAAATATAAACTTGCAGCAGGAAAAACAGCAAAATCAATATTGATTTCATGCGGTGCTAGACTTTCTTGTTTTGATATGGAAGAAGTTAGAAATTTAATGACAACAGATGAATTGGAAATTGATAAATTAGGAGAAGAAAAAACAGCACTGTTTGTTATTGTTTCTGATACAGATGTCACATTCAATTTTATAGCAGCTATGATGTACACACAAATGTTTAATACATTATGTGATAAAGCACTAGAGCATGGTGGTGCATTGCCTATTCATGTAACTTGTTTGTTGGACGAGTTCGCAAACCAAAAAATCCCTAACTTTCAACATCTAATATCTGTGATAAGAAGTAGAGAAATTTCAGCACATATTATTGTGCAGACACAAAGCCAGCTCAAAGCAATCTACAAAGACCATGCTGAAACTATTATAGGAAACTGTTCTTGTGTACTGTTTTTAGGAGGAAAAGAAAGAAGTACATTAAAAGAAATTTCTGAAACACTAGGAAAAGAAACCATTGATATATGCAATGAAAGTGAAACAAGGAGCAATCAAAAAAGCTATGGTTTAAACTATCAAAAATTAGGAAAAGAATTGATGACTACAGATGAACTTGCAGTCATGGACGGCGGAAAATGTATTTTACAAGTACAAGGTGTTCGCCCTTTCTTTTCCAATAAATATGATATTACAAAACACCCACAGTATAAAAAACTGTCTGACTATGACGAAAAAAATAAATTTTATGTACAAAAGTATCTCAAGCATCAATTAAAAGTAAAATCAGATGATGTATTTGAAGTGTATGAAACAAATATCGTGTAGTATAGAAAAGACTACTGTCAAATGACAGTGGTCTTTTTATATATACAAAACTTTTTAATATGTAATAGTCGCATAAGCGACAGAAAGCGAGGTAGTAGTATGGAATTTTTTACACAGGCAATCGAAACATTGAAAGTATTAGTAATGGCGTTAGGTGCAGGGCTTGGCGTATGGGGAATTATTAACTTACTGGAAGGATATGGTAATGACAATCCTGGAGCAAAATCACAGGGTATGAAACAGTTAATGGCAGGTGGAGGGGTTGTGTTAATTGGTATGAATTTAATCCCTTTACTTGCGAATTTATTTAATGTATGACAGAAAGGAGTTAATTTATGCAGAACATTCTGGAACAGATTGAACAATGGATAAAAGAGTTTTTAATCGACTGTATTACAGGAAATCTGACTGGAATGTTTGACGAAGTCAATTCAAAAGTAGGAGAGATAGCAGCAGAAGTCGGTAAGACACCACAGTCATGGAACAGTGGTGTCTTTTCCATGATACAAAATTTATCAGAAGCGGTTATCATTCCTATTGCTGGATTGATAGTAACATTCGTTTTGTGTTATGAGTTAATCAGCATGATAATTGAAAAAAACAATCTACATGGTGACTTTGACACATTCCAGTTATTCAAATGGATATTCAAAACATTTGTTGCAACATACATTGTTACTCATACATTTGATATTGTCATAGCAATATTTGAATTATCACAAAATATAGTTAATCAAAGTGCTGGTGTTATCAATGGTAATACAGCAATAGATTTTAATACCATCATAGGCGATTTAACAGAACAGTTAGAAAGTATGGAAGTGGGAGAACTATTTTTACTTTTGATTGAAACATCATTAGTAGGACTGACAATGAATGCTGTTTCTATTTGTGTTACACTTGTACTATTAGGAAGAATGATAGAAATTTATGTTTATTGTTCTATTGGAGCAATTCCCTTTTCTACTATGACAAACAGAGAATGGGGAAGTATGGGAAACAACTATTTAAAAGGTCTTGTAGCATTGGGATTACAAGGCTTTTTTATTATGGTATGTGTTGCAATATACACTGTTTTGGTGCAAAGCATAGCAACAGCGGAAAACCTACATATAGCTATATGGACTTGTGCAGGCTATACGGTTTTGTTATGTTATTCTCTTTTCAAAACAGGAAGTGTATCCAAATCAATACTCAATGCTCATTAAAAAAAGAAAGGGATTGAAAATAGATGAGTCATTTTTATTTACAAGGATTTCATGACGTAGATATTATGAAATCTTTACAGGAAATTGCAGAAAAAAATACTGCTTTTTATCAAACAGATTTTTTAGTAGATAAAGAAATATTAAAACAAGCAGAGGAAAGTACATCACTTGACGACAAAAATTTGATATGGATTTCAAGAGAAAAAGGAACGCATTGTTTTAATGAAAGAAATTCTTTCATTGCAGATACTCCTGAATACAACAAATTTATGTTTTACAAAAATAACACAGATGTACTTGCTTTTTCAGTAGAAATAAAAGAAATGCAAGACAATGTAATAAAAGGAAATATTTATGAAATAAATTATCTGCCACAAAGCCTATTCAGACAAAAAAACTGCTCTTTATTAGAAAGTGTTGCAGTTACATTTGAAAATGGGAATAAAGAAGTGTTTTCAAGTGAGGAATATTTTCAAAATATAGCACAGTTACAACAGAAATATGGACAAATCAAGGAGGTACACTATGAAGCAACAAAAAGAGTATTGGAAACATTACAAAAACAAAAAGAAGCTACTCAAAGAGGGGACATCAAACAATACATACAAAAATTGGAAAATAAAAGCGTTAGTTTTGAAAAAGAAACAGTATCGCCCTCGTTCCAGAACATAAAAAAACCTTCTATTCAACAACAGTTACAAAAAAACAGACAACAAAAACAAAAAAATGTAGAACAAAAAACACAATATAAAAATAATATCAAAAGAGAGGAAGCGAGATAACTATGCCTTTTGTATCTGTACCAAAAGATTTAGACAAAGTAAAAACAAAAGTAGCATTCAATTTAACCAAAAGACAATTAGCGTGTTTTAGTATTGCCGCAGTAATTGGTATACCGTTATATTTTTGTTCCAAAAAAGCAATAGGCAATGAAACAGCAGTATTGTGTATGGTAGCGGTAATGTTACCATTTTTCTTTATTGCCATGTATGAAAAAGATGGTTTGCCTATGGAAAAAATACTATGGAATATCATTCGCTCGCAAATACTTTACCCTCGAACCCGTCCATACAGTACAAATAATCTGTATTCTGTTCTTTCAAAGGAGGGAATTTATGAGAACAAAAAAACAAATACGACAAGAAATGAAATTACAAAATATAAAACAAAAACAAAAAAGAATAAAAAGAGAACTAAAAAACGAAAAAAGCAAAACACACAAGAATAGTGCTTTTTCTTTTTTAGATATATTCCGTAAAAAACCAGTACCAACAACTGCTCAGCAAACAATTCCCTATCAAGAATTATTTTCTGATGGTATATGTAAGTTGGAAAATGGAAGATACAGCAAAACAATACAGTTTTATGACATTAACTATCAGTTAGCACAGAATGAGGACAAAACGCTGATATTTGAAAACTACTGTGATTTTTTAAATTATTTTGATTCTTCTATACAGTTTCAGCTTTCTTTTTTAAATCAAAGTATTGATATTTCAGAATATCAAAAATCCATTGAAATACCTGAACAACAAGACGATTTTAATAACATACGAAAAGAATATGTTGCTATGTTAAAAAATCAGCTTTCCAAAGGCAACAATGGTTTGATAAAAACAAAATATATCACATTCAGCATTGAAGCAGAAACATTAAAAGCAGCAAAGCCACGACTGGAAAGAATAGAAGCAGATATTCTTTCTAATTTTAAAGTATTAGGCGTAAAAGCACAACCATTAAATGGCAAAGAAAGACTTCATGTATTACATAGCTTGTTTCATGCCCAAGATGAGCAAAAATTTATATTCAGTTGGAAAGATATTGTAGAAACAGGTATGACTACAAAAGATTTTATTGCACCAGACAGTTTTAACTTTCAATACAAAAATAAATTTCAAATTGGTAAAAACTATGGTACAGTATCTTTTTTTCACATCACTGCTTCAGAACTGACAGACAGAATGTTAGCGGATTTTTTAGATTTGGACAGTAACATTGTGGTGAGTATTCATATACAATCCGTTGACCAAGCCGTAGCGATTAAAAGAATAAAAAGAAAACTTTCTGACATCAACAAAATGAAATTGGAAGAACAGAAAAAAGCAGTAATGAGCGGTTACGACATGGATATATTATCACCAGATATTGTGACATATGGTGAACAGGCTCAATCATTATTAGAAGATTTACAAAACAGAAATGAAAGAATGTTTCTTGTGACAGTACTTGTAATGAACACGGCAGAAACCAAACAAAAACTGTCTACAGATTTATTGCAAGCACAAGGGATTGCACAAAAATATAACTGTTCTTTGCGTCCACTTGATTATCAGCAGGAACGAGCGTTAATGAGTAGTTTACCACTTGCACAAAATCAAATTGAAATACAAAGAGTGTTGACAACGAGCAGTACAGCAATATTTGTGCCATTCACTACACAAGAATTGTTTCAAGAAGGTGAAGCATTATATTATGGCTTAAATGCTTTATCAAACAATCTGATTATGGCTGACAGAAAACGTTTAAAAAATCCGAATGGCTTGATATTGGGAACACCAGGAAGTGGTAAAAGTTTTTCAGCAAAAAGAGAAATTACAAATGCTTTTTTATTGACAAATGATGATATTGCTATAGTTGACCCAGAAAGCGAATATTTTCCTCTTGTATCAAGATTAGGTGGACAAGTGGTAAAAATATCTCCTTCCAGTAACCATTACATCAATCCTATGGATATTAACTTGAATTATAGTGAAGATGATAACCCTTTATCATTGAAATCTGATTTTATACTTTCTCTTTGTGAGCTGATAGTAGGAGGAAAAGAAGGGCTACAACCTGTAGAAAAAACAATTATTGATAGATGTGTGAGAATGATTTATCAAAATTATATGATTGAACCAATACAATCTAATATGCCTATATTGGGAGATTTGTATAACAGTATGAGAGAGCAGAAAGAACCAGAAGCACAACATTTGGCAACAGCTCTCGAAATTTATGTCAATGGTTCACTGAACATATTTAATCATAGAACAAATGTAGATATTCGCAACAGATTGGTTTGTTATGACATAAAAGAATTAGGAAAACAGTTGAAAAAAATAGGAATGTTAGTAGTGCAAGACCAAGTTTGGGGACGTGTAACAGAAAATAGAGCCTTACACAAATCTACACGCTTTTACATTGATGAAATGCACCTTCTTTTGAAAGAAGAACAAACTTCTGCTTATACTGTTGAGATATGGAAAAGATTTAGAAAATGGGGCGGTATACCGACAGGTTTAACGCAAAATGTTAAGGATTTATTAGCGTCAAGGGAAATTGCTAATATATTTGAAAATTCAGATTTCATTTATATGCTCAATCAAGCACAAGGCGATAGACAAATACTTGCAAAACAGCTCAATATCAGTCCTCACCAACTTTCTTATGTGACAAATACCAATGCTGGAGAAGGGCTTATTTTTTATGGAAATGTTATCATACCTTTTGTTGACCATTTCCCAAAAGATACTGAACTTTACAGTATTATGACCACAAAATTAGAAGATTTGGCACAACAAGACAGAAAGGTGTGAAGTTATGGCAAGGCAAAAGCTAAAAGCAAAAGACAAAAAGACACAGAAAATAACCAAAAATGGTTTAGTAGAAAACAATCAAGAAACGGGAAAACAGAACAATATCAGCAATAAAGTTTCTGATTTTTCATTAGATAAAAAACAAAGTAAAAAACAAAATACAGAAAAAATAAAAGAAGAAAAACAAGGCGGGCGTACAGCTCGCCTTACTTCACTAAAAAAGAAACAACAAAGAAAAATGATTCAAAAAGCACAGTTAGAGAATGAAATCAAAAACGATATTCCACTTTATGAGCAACATTTTTCAGAATTAGAAAATAATGATTCATTGTATATGTCGTTATCAAATGAAGAAAAGCAACAGGAACAACAATGTCAACCAGCAAAGAGCAATGTAAAATCAGATTATAAAAAAAGAATTGTAAAAAAAATAATTGCAAAAAATAAAAATGAAAAGTTGCATGATGTTCCCATAAAAGAATTAGAAACACCAGAAAATAAAAATTTTCATACTGAAAAAAAGAATGGTATGAAAAAGCAAAAACAGAAAGTACAACAAAGAAAATCAGCAGAAAGAATAAAAAAGAATGATTTTTCATTGCAACAGGCAAAACAGGAAAATAGCTATTCTGAATTTCAAACTGTTAAAAAGGAACAAAACAAAAACCATTTAGAGTTTGAGCATAAAAAGCAACAACAAAAAACACAAAAGAATACAAAAATTCAGTTTTCTACAAAAGAACAACAAAATTTGAATGAAGTATCAGAAAATGATTTTAGCAAAAATAAAAAAATACAATATCAATCTTTTTATAAAAACTCTAATGAAGAACAAAAAGCAAAAAAATTACAATATTATGCTACTGAAAAACAAGAACAAAATCAATATACTAATGAAAAACAAATTTTACTGAATAAAGAAACAAAAAAAGAAATTTCTACAAATGATAAATTAAAATTAGAAAAATTGGAGAACAAAGTACAAAATGCACAACAGAAATTAGAAAAGGTAGAAAAAAAGCTACCTAAAAAAACAAAAATCAAATTTGAAAAAAGTTTTGATGAAAAAACAAACACAAATAAAAAAGCGACAAAAGCAACAAAAATGAAATTTCACATAGAAAAAGAGGCAAAACCACAATATGAACAAAAACCATTTAGAAGTGCTGTCAAAAAGGCTGTTGTTACTCCCCCACTCTCTTTATGGTACAAGGGACATCAAAAAATATCAGAAACAGAAAAAGAAAATACTGCTGTAGAAGCAGCTCACAAAAATGAGCAAAGAGCAGAGTTTTTATTAAAAAATGGCTACAGAAAGTGGAGTTATAATAGAAAAAACAAACCTTATCGTATTGTAACAAAAATGGAAAAACGATTACAAAAGACAAATACAAAATATCATATGACAAAATTTTCTGTTGAAAACCAAAAATCAAAACCAGATAAAACAAATAAAAAATGGCTTCAAAAACACAATATCAAAAAGAAATATGCTCAAATGGTAAGACAAAAACAAAATCAAGAAACCATTAGAACGGCAAAAGATGTTTTTGTACAGGTAGTTAGAGCAATTTCTCATGTTGCAGGCACACACAAAACAGTTATCGGTATTGTTGCTGTGATGGGTGTGCTTTTTATATTGTCAAGTTCTGTACTTGGTTCTTGTTCTGCTATGTTTTCAGGTGCAGTAACATCTACATTTGCAGCAGCTTATACAGCAAATGATGAAGAAATCAATGCAGCAGATTTATATTATACAGAATTAGAAACCAATTTACAATATACCATAAATCATATAGAACAAACTTATACAGGTTATGACGAATATCGCTACAACATTGGTGAAATTGGACACAATCCTTATAAACTTATGGCGTATTTGTCAGCGATGTATGACTTTTTTACATTTGAGGAAATCAAAACAGATATAGAAAATTTATTTCATAAACAATACAATTTACAGATTGTTTCCAAAACAGAAATTCGCTATGATAGTGATGGCAATGCTTATGACTGGCACGTTTTAGAAGTAACACTTTCTGTAAAACCTATGGAACAGACCACAATACCACTTATGAACCAATGTAATTGCAAATATAAATATGATGTTTATATGGAAACATACGGAAATCGTCAAAATTTTGGAAATCCCTTTTCTTTTTCTTGGTTAAGTTATGTTTCAGGACAATATGGCTATCGTTTGAATGAACAAGGGGAAAAAGAATTACATAGAGGAATTGACTTGGATATACCACAAAACACAAGCATTTTAGCAATACAAGATGGTGTAATTTCAGAAATCAGTAGTGATAGGATGTTAGGAAATTATATTGTGATGGAAGATAGTAAGGCATATCAAAGTAAATACGCTGGCTGGGCAATGTGTAATGTTTCTGTAGGGCAAGAAGTAAAAAAAGGAGAAGAAATTGCTTTTACAAGTGATAAAACTTTTCATTTAGAAGTCACTCATAATGGGCAATACCTAAATCCTATGTATTTTGTAGAGAATGGCGATGATGGCAAAGGTGCATTACCTGGAACAGAAGGCGGTATTGTGATACCAGAATATCCAGGAAGTGCTATGGGCGATGGCAGTTTTGGAGCACTGATTACAGAAGCAGAAAAATATCTTGGTTATCCTTATGTTTGGGGAGGCAGTAATCCCAATACTTCATTTGATTGTAGTGGTTTTATATGTTGGGTATATACACAATCGGGAGTTCACAACTTACCACGAACAACCGCACAAGGCATTTATAATCAATGTACCCCTGTTTCTACAGAAAACGCAAAACCTGGCGATTTAATATTTTTTACAGGTACTTATGATAGTGCAAACCCCGTAAGTCATATTGGAATTTATGTAGGTAACGGACAAATGTTGCACGCCGGAGATCCGATTTCCTATGCAAATATCAACAGTAATTATTGGCAAAAACATCTATATGGTTTTGGTAGACTTTCATGATAAGGAGATATAAAAAAATGAAAATTGGATTGATAGATGTAGATAGTCACCACTTTCCTAATTTATGTTTGATGAAATTATCGACATATCACAAGACAAAAGGAGATATTGTAGAATGGTATCATCATTCAAAACAGTATGACATTGTATATAAAAGTAAAGTATTTACGGAAGAATATACTACAGAAGAAAATACAGTTGTCCATGCTGATAAAGTGATAGAAGGTGGTACAGGTTATGATTTAGAAAACAAATTGCCTTATGAAATAGAACATTGTTATCCAGATTATAGCTTGTATCCAGAACGAACTAAAAATATAGCATATGGATTTTTAACAAGGGGCTGTCCAAGAGATTGCCCTTTTTGTATTGTTTCTCAAAAAGAAGAAAAACAATCTATAAAAGTAGCTGATTTATCGGAATTTTGGAGAGGACAAAAGACAATCAAACTGTTAGACCCTAATTTATTAGCTTGCAAAGACCATGTAGAACTTCTACAGCAGTTAATAGACAGTAAATCGTATGTAGATTTTACACAGGGACTTGACGCTAGATGTATCAATGAGGAAAATGCAGAGCTATTAGCAAAAATAAAAGTAAAAATAATACATTTTGCTTTTGACGACATCAAACAAGAAAAAAGCATTATAGAAGGTTTAAAACTTTATAAAAAAATATCAAATATTCCAGAATATAAAACAGGTATTTATCTATTAACGAACTTCAGTACCACTCATGAACAAGATTTATATAGAGTGAAAGTAGTGCAGGAACTAGGTTATCGCCCTTACATTATGATATACAATAAAAAGTCTGCACCTAAAATCACAAAAGATTTACAGAGATGGGCAAACAACAGAATGATTTATTATGCCAGCGGTCAGAAATGGGAAAATTATAATTCAAATTGAGGAACAAAATAGGCACAATAATTGAAATATAAGGAGGAAAAATTCCATGATGAAATCAGAAAAATTGAAAAAAAGTATTGAAAAATTAAAAGAAAAAATGCTCGAATTACAAATACAGCTTGAAGATTTAGAAAAGCAAAAAACACAAGCTGAAAATGATGAAATCGTGCAGGCAGTCAGAAGTATAAAAGTGCAGCCGGAAGAATTGAAATATGTTTTAAAAGCAATTCAAGACATGAATATAAAGGCAATCATTGAGAAAATGAAAAAGGAGGTCATTAGCGATGAAAAAGAATAGCATAAAATATTTTACGGTAATGTTTTTGTATATTTTTATAATGCTTTTACCTATACAGGCGATTGCTATGGTACAGACACAAACAACAACTCCTGCATCAGCAAGTATGGACAGCGAAAACAAGCCGGATACTACTCCCAGAGGATTTACACCCAAAGGAAATGCGACTGTAGTAGATGATGTCAAAACAGAAAATGAAAAAGAGTTTTTTACAATATCCACACCCAATGAAAATATATTTTATTTGATTGTAGATAGAGCAAGAGAAAGTGAAAATGTTTACTTTTTAAATGAGGTAACAGAACAAGATTTGTTTTCATTGACAAGTGCAGAAAAACCAAAAGAAACAGCACTTCCAGAACAAAAAGAAACTATTTGTAATTGTACACAAAAGTGTGCTGTAGGTATGGTAAATACACAGTGTGAATTATGTAGTGTCAATTTAAAAAAGTGTATTGGAATAGATGTTAATGAACAAAATGCAGAAGAAACAGCTAAAAAAGAACAGTCAAATACACAAAATGAAAAAGGAACAGTGATATTTTCAATAGTAGGCATTGTAATTGCAGTCACCACTGGTTACTATTTTAAAGTTTACAGACCAAAACAGGAATATATTGATGATGATGACGAAGAAACAGAAGAAAATATTGTCAATGAATATGAGCAGGAAAACAAAGAAGAAATTTTTGTAAATGAAGATGATATTGAAGAAGAAAAAAATAAAACTTCTGGTGTGGAATATTATGATGATGTTCCAGATGAATACATAGATAATTAGAAAAAAGGAGGGATAATATGAGATTGATTATTGCAGAAAAACCAAGTGTTGCAGAAAGTATTGCAAAAGTGTTAGGCGTTACAAACAATAAAAACGGTTATATCATAGCAAAGGATTACATTGTATCATGGTGTGTAGGACATTTGGTGTCGCTTGCGTCAGCAGATACCTACCATGCAAAATATTCTAAATGGAATTATCAGGATTTACCCATCATTCCACAAGAGTGGCAATATATTGTAAATGTTAGTACAAAAAAACAGTTTGAAATATTAAAAGAGCTTATGGCAAAAAAAGAAGTCACAGAATTGATTTGTGCTACAGACGCAGGTAGAGAAGGAGAATTGATATTTAGATTAGTATATCAAAAATGCAACTGTAAAAAGCCTGTCAAAAGACTTTGGATTTCATCACTAGAGGACAGTGCCATAGTAAAAGGTATGGCAGAATTAGAAAATAGTCAAAAATATGATAGTTTATATCATGCTGCATTGTGCAGAGCAAAAGCCGACTGGTTAATTGGTATTAACGCAAGTCGACTTTTTTCATGTCTTTATCACAAAACTTTAAATGTTGGTAGAGTCATGACCCCTACTCTCGCCTTTTTAACAGAAAGAGAAAAAGAAATCAGTAGCTTTCAAAAACAAAAATTTTATCAAGTAGAAATTGACTGTGTTGATTTTTGTGCTATCAGCGAAAAAATAGAAAGTAAAACAGACGCTGAAAAAGTAAAACAAAAGTGTCTGGGAAAAACTGCTGTTGTACAGTCTATAGAACAAAAACAAAAAACAGAAAACCCGCCTAAATTATATGATTTGACAACATTGCAAAGAGAAGCAAATAAAATTTATGGTTATACCGCACAGCAAACACTCGAATATTTGCAAGCATTATATGAAAAAAAATTAGCAACATACCCTCGTACAGACAGCAATTACATCACAGAGGACATGAAGGAAAGTATTACAGAATTAATTACTGTAATTTCTCAAAAAATAGGTATTGAAATAACAGCACAAAATATAGAAAATATTGTTGATAGTAGTAAAGTAAGTGACCATCATGCTTTATTGCCTACAAAATCAATAGAAACAGCCAATTTATCAGAATTGCCTGCTGGTGAGAGAAATATAGTAAAACTTTTGCTATATCGTTTGTTGATTGCTGTAGGAGAAACATATTGTTATGCGGAAACAAGTATTTTATTGGAATGTGAAAAAACAATTTTTAAAGCAAATGCAAAAAATATTTTACAAAAAGGCTGGAAAGAGATTTTAGAGGTATTTCAAAAAACATTAAGAGAAAAAAACAAAAAAGAAAGTGAAATCCTATTGCCAAATTTGGAAAAAGGACAGCAAATAAAAGGTGTAAAATCCAGCATTAAAGAAGGTATGACTGCACCACCTAAACATTTTACAGAAGATACGCTTTTACTTGCTATGGAAAATGCAAGTGCAGAGGAGTTCAAACAAATAGAAAATGCAAAGAAAAAAGGCTTAGGCACACCTGCTACTCGTGCTGGTATTATTGAAAAGCTGATAAAATGTGGATTTGCAGAAAGAAATCAAAAACAAATATTGCCTACTCAAAAAGGATTTGATTTGATAGAAGTCGTTCCACAAACCATAAAATCAGCAAAATTAACAGCAGAGTGGGAAAGTAAATTAAAAGAAATTGAAAAGAACAATATTTTGTCACAAAACTTTATGCAAGAAATTGAAACAATGCTTGCAGAATTAGTAAAAAGTTATGAGAATAGTGATTTACTTAAAAGCATTTCTACAGAAAAAGAAATCATAGGAAAATGTCCTCGTTGTGGCAGAGCTGTATACGAAGGACAAAAAAATTATTATTGTTCAGGTTACAAAGACAATCCCCCTTGTCATTTTACATTATGGAAAGACAATTTATTTTTCACTTCAAAAAGAAAAACATTTACAAAACAGCTTGCAGTAGAATTTTTAAATAAAGGCAGAGTAAAAATGACAGAATTGTATTCAGAGAAAAAAGACAGATATTATAATGCAACTGTGGTCATGCAATATACTGGAGAAAAGTGTGTTGTCTTTAAATTGGAGTTTCCAGCTAAAAATGTAATAGAAAAAGAAACATAATTGTAGTATGATATTGGCAATAGAAATTTGATTTATGGAGGGAATAAATTGAAAAAGGTAAAAATCACCGTTATGAAAATAGCACATTATACAGATTTGATAGAAAAGTATGAAAATCCAATTTCTCATGCTTGTGATATGAAAGAGGGACAAGTATTTATTGCAAATGGCTGGCAAAAACCAGAAGGATTTTGTGAAAGTGCATGGGAGAGTATGTCAGCATTTGTAATGACACTTGCTCATGGCGGTGAAAATCTGTATAATGGTTGGATGAAAAATAAAAAATCTGCTATGATTTCTTGCAATGATGGATTTCGTCCTGTAAGTTTTTTAATCGAAACATTGAATGTTGATGCAGAATAAAAATCGTTATTTCTTAGTTTGTTTAGATGATGTAATAAAAATAGAGCTGAAAAAGAAACGTAATTGTGAATGCTATTAGCAATATAAATCAAAAGTTTTGGGGGAAATATCAATGACTAGCAAAATTGCAGAATTATTAAAATGTAGTAGAATGCCTGTTGCTTTGATTAGAACAAATCAAAAACCAGAACAAGCATTGATGTTTAAAGAAGGAAATAAAGGTTGTGTTATAGCTCTTTTAAATGTAGCATCTCAAGGAAAAATATCTGCTTTATCAGAAGAAACAATTGGATGCCCAGGTGGCAAATCTGGAACTGGATTTAAACCATTTCAACTTGGAAAAATAGAATACTTTCTTTCGACTGGTGGAAAAGAAAATAAAGAAGGAGAATATTATAAGGAATCTCCAGAACTTGCTCGTACATTTATAAATGGGCTACCTTCTATTGAATCTAAAAAGTTTATTGTATTAAAACCTTACAATCTGCTGAATGAATATGAAATTCCTCATGCTGTTATCTTTCTTGTAAACGCAGATGAATTATCAGCACTTGTTACATTAGCAAATTATGATAAACCAACACAAGATAATGTTGAAATAAAATTTGGTGCAGGATGTGCTCAAACATTTTTATATTCCTTAGCAAATCAAGACAATGGAAAAGATATTTGTACCATAGGATTAACTGACCCATCAGCCAGAAAATGTATTGATAAAGATTTACTATCTTTTAGTATTCCATATAGAAGATTTTGTATTATGGAGGAAAAAGCAAAAAGCAGTTTTCTAACACATGATACATGGAAAACACTTTTAAAAAGGAAAGGTGACTAAAAGTTAATTTATTAGGATAATTAAAAAATAGTGATAGAGCATATAGAAAATCAATCTATATGTTCTATTTTTTTGTAAAAATAAAGAAAGGTAGGTATGCTTATGGCAAAATTAAGCCTTTTGGAGCAAGAAACGATATTTATTATGAATGAAAAAGAAAAAAATGCAACAATATTTACTTATAATAGAGCTTATCAAAAAAAATTGGAGGAACTTTGTAAAAATTATCCGAACAAAGTAATATATGAAAAAGAAAACAATGATGGTGCTGTTACCTACACACTTCCTAAAAAGTGGCTGAAAATTACTCCACCAAGACAACCATCGGAAAAAAGAAAACAAATATTAGAAAAAATGAGAGAAAGAAAAAATTAAAACAGTAAGCGAATGAATTCACTATATTTATTTATTGAAGTAATTCATTCGCTTTTTTTATTGTATGTAGATTTAAGAAAGGAGCATAACTATGTGGGAAAAATTCAACAAAACCAAAAAAATGATAGAGCTGTCGCAAGAAACAAGTGACACTGTAACAAGTAATATTGAAAATTGGAAAAGCTATTTAAACACAGCAAGTCAATTTTATAAATACTCTTTTGACGACCAGATTATGATACACGCTCAAAGACCAGACTGCACTGCTTGTGCTACCATACCGATATGGAACAAAAAAATGTTAAGATGGGTAAAATCTGGTTCAAAAGGCATTGCACTCATTCGAGAAAAAAATCAAAAACCTTATTTAACTTACGTTTTTGCATTAGAAGATACGATAACCACTAAAATCAGTAAAACACCTTATTTATGGAAAATGGAGCAAAGACATCATGAAAATGTACTTGCTATGTTGGAACAATATGAAGGCAATACAGAACAAAAAGACATAGCAAAAAGGCTTATGGAAATAGCAGTTTCTATGGTAGACACTCATGATAACCAATATTTTAAAAATATGCTACCAAATTTAGAAGATACCTATTTAGGAGAATTAGGCGAACAGCAGGCACAAAATATTTTTAGAGAGGTTTGTATAGCAAGTGTGCAATATATATTGTTGCATAGATGTGGCATTGATACAAGCAAATATATTTCTGATAAAGATTTGCAAAATATTATGATGTTTACCACACCTGAAATGTTGCACCATTTGGGAACGGCTGTGAATGAAATTTCAAATGATGTATTAAGAAATATAGAAAAAACAATCAAAACAGTCGAAAAATCTATTGCAATATCTCAAAAAAAAGAATATAATCAATATAAAGAACAATTTAACACTTTAAAGCGTGAAACTGAAATAAAAGAAGGGAGTTTTGAAAATGGCAGAACTGAATTATATCAAAGTGGGAGATTACCTCATACCAGATTTGGAGATGGACAACGAGGAGGACGACAGGGAGCTGGGCAAATACGGCTTGATGAGGGGAGAATATCTCAAAAAGACAAACAGGGGCAAATACAACTCCATGCTTCTAATGGACAAACTTTGGAATTACCTTCTGGAAGTAGACGAAACAGCACAACAGTACGAGGACAATCTGATAGAAGAAATGATGAAAACAGAGGGCGTAACAGAGAAATTGAAAGCCGAAAATCAAATGGAATGGGTACAGAAAATGAACAACATTCGTCAGAGAGCAGAGGAAATCGTCAGACAGGAAATGATATACATTTAGAGCAAACGAATAAAATTAAAAAACTTCCCCAATTTGTACATAGTTATACCAAAGAATTTGTATTAGGCTGTTTAGAACAGAGTGTGTTTTTAAAAAAGGATTGGCAAGAAATTGTAGATTATTTTCAATATCATATAGACGAAAGCGAAAGAGCGGAATTTTTAAAAACAGCATACAAAAATGAAACATTACAAACAGACATCAATGGTGTACAGATTGGTTTTGAATATCATCAAAATGGGCTATTCTATTGGAGTGAAAACAAAAACAATAAAATTTCTCAATCTCTTTTGCCATGGGATTTTATACAAAGAGCAGTTGCACTACTATTAAAAATACAGAAAAAAGTTCATAATATTCCTACTATAAAACAACAAACGGAAAATATAGAAAAAGCAGAACAACAACAAAGTTCTGCTTTTTTTGTTGCAGAAAAAAATGTAGAACAACTTTCACTTGATTTACAGCAATCACAAGAACATAAAATACCTCATGAAGAAACAGAACAATCACAAACATTGTATATACAACCGCAGGAAGAAAAAAACGAGCCTTTACAACAATCTAATACAGAAGAAAACAATAAAAATAATGATATTTTACAACCACAACAATCACAAGAGTATAAAATATCCACTGAAGAAAATGAACAATCGCAAGCATTATATATACAGCAGCAGAAAGAAGAAAACGAGCCTTTACAACAGTCTAATACAGAAGAAAACAATAAAAATAATGATATTTTAGAGCCACAACAATCACAACAATCACAAGAGTATAACATATCCACTGAAGAAACAGAGCAATCGCAAGAGTATAACATATCCATTGAAGAAACAGAGCAATCACAAACGTTGTATATACAACCTCTACAGCAAAAGTCGGAGGAGTTATTGCGATATGATGACTTAAAGCAAAAATATACTGATTATTTCATTGGTGTGGATATAGAAGGATTTTATCAATTTTATGGAAAAGATGCTGAAAGTATTGCTGAACAGCTAGGCAGAGAAACCATTCAAAATATGGAAGAAAGTATTGCTTTAAAAACACCTTTATCATTAGATGAAATAAAAATAATATTACAAAAACAAAAAATACTTTTGACAGATAAAAAAGAATATATTCCTTTGATAAATGAAATTGAAATTGATAATCAATTATTCAAATTGGATAGCATTGATTTTAAAAGCGGAACAATTAGTTTGCTTGATACACAAGTAAAAGGCTGGTTTCCTCTATTCAGAAATGAGAAAATTTCTTTTGTTAGGGAGCACATAGAAAAACAACAAAAAGAAATTGAAATAAAACAAATTCAAAAAATGGCAGAAAAACAAACTGTTAATAGTACAGAAACACAACAAAAACAAAAAACAGAAAAGATAAATTTTCATATTACTGATGATTTTAGCATTTCAGGAGGTAAAAAAACAAAATATCAGCAAAATGTAGCAGCAATTCGTTTATTGAAAGAATTAGAAACAGAAAATAAACTTGCAAATACAGAACAGCAACAAATTCTCTCTAAGTATGTTGGCTGGGGAGGACTTGTTGAAGCATTTGACAGTCAAAATGGAAAATGGGCAAAAGAATATGCAGAATTAAAAGAGTTACTTTCACCAGAAGAATATAAACTAGCAAAAGCAAGTACATTAAATGCCCATTATACCAATACTGTTGTAATAAAAGCAATGTATCAAGCCATTGAAAATATGGATTTACCATTCAAAAATGTGTTAGAGCCTTCTTGTGGTATTGGTAACTTTTTTGGGCTTGCTCCTCAAAGTTTGAAAGATGTTTCTATGTATGGTGTAGAGTTGGACAGTATAACAGGCAGAATTGCAAAACAACTTTATCAAAAGGCAAATATTACAATAAATGGTTTTGAAAAAACAAATTTTGAAGATAACTTTTTTGATATAGCAATAGGTAATGTACCTTTTGGCAGTTATAAAGTCATGGATAAAAAGTATGATAAACACAACTTTTTGATACATGACTATTTTTTTGCCAAAACATTAGATAAGGTAAAAACAGGTGGTATTATTGCATTTATCACAAGTAAAGGAACATTAGACAAAGAAAATGATAGTGTACGAAAGTATTTATCAGAAAGAGCAGATTTGTTAGGGGCAATTAGATTGCCTAACAATGCTTTTTTTGAAAATGCAGGTACAGAAGTGACAACAGACATATTATTTTTGCAAAAAAGAGAAACACCGCTAGAAAAACAACCAAGTTGGGTACAGATAGGAACATTGGAAAATGGTATTACAGTAAACAATTATTTTGTAGAAAATCCACATATGATATTGGGGCAAATGGTTTATTGGAATAATATGTATGGCAATGAAAAAGAAACTGCTTGTATTCCTATTGATGGTGCAATATTAGAACAACAATTAAAACAAGCAATGACACATATTTCTTTGCCTAACAAAACATTATTTCAAACAGTTGAAATAGAAGAATTAGAAGAAGAAATTGAAACATTACCTGCTGATGAAAGTGTTAGAAATTTTAGTTATACAATCGTGGAAGGAAAAGAAGATATTTTTTTCAGAGAAAATCACTTGATGTATGCTGTTCCATTAAAAGATACTGAAAAAGAAAGAGTAAAAGGGCTTTTAGAAATCAGAGATAGTACAAGAAAATTGATTGACTTGCAATTAAATGGAGAAAATGAGCAAGAAATTCAATCAGAACAACAGCATTTAAACCATATTTACGATATTTTTTATAAAAAATATGGTGTTATCAATGGCAAGGTAAATAAAAAATTATTTCAAAAAGACTCCTCTTATCCCCTACTCTGTTCTTTGGAAATCATTGACGAATATGGAAAACTGGAAAGAAAAGCAGATATGTTTACCAAAAGAACTATACAAAAATATGAGCCAATTACTCATGTAGATACTGCCATAGACGCACTTGCAGTATCTATATCAGAAAAGGCTTGTATAGATATTGGTTTCATGGCGAGTTTGATGGGTGGAAGTGAAAAAATAGAACAAGTAATAAACGATTTAAAGGGAATTATATTTAAAACACCTCAAAGTGGTACAATATCAGAAAATAAATATGTTGGCTGGCAAACAGCAGATGAATATTTGTCTGGCAATGTCAGAAGGAAATTAAAGCAGGCACAAAAAATGGCTGAATTATATCCCGAATTTGAAAGCAATGTGACAGCATTGGAAAAAGTACAACCAAAAGATTTAGAAGTGTCAGAAATTGAAGTGCGTATTGCTACATCATGGATAGAGCCAGAATATTATAAACAGTTCTTATTTGAATTGCTTGAAACACCCATGTACAAAACGTTTGATATTGATGTAATGTATTCCAGTGTTACAAATACGTGGAATATCAAAGGAAAAAGCGTAGATTCTAACAATACTCATGCTACTGTAACATATGGTACAACTAGAATAAGTGCCTATACCATATTTGAAAAAACACTCAATCAACAAGACATTAAAATATATGACACAATAAGAGAGAATGATGGAGAGAAAAAAGTATTAAATACCAAAGAAACTACCATTGCCCAACAAAAACAGGAAGCAATGGAGCAGGCATTTCAAGAATGGATATGGAATGACCCTGAAAGACGAAGAACACTTTGCGAAAAATATAATAGAATATTCAATTCTACTGTACCACGAGAATATGATGGCAGTCATATTACTTTTGTAGGAATGAACCCTGAAATTACATTGCAGCCACACCAAAAAAATGGTGTGGCTCGTGTACTTTATGGACAAAATACACTACTCGCCTACTGTGTAGGAGCAGGGAAAACGTACACGATGGCAGCGGCAGCAATGGAAAGCAAAAGATTGGGGCTTTGTCAAAAAAGTATGTTTGTTGTACCTAATCATTTAACAGAACAATGGGGCAGAGAATTTTTACAACTCTATACAGGTGCAAATATATTAGTTGCAACAAAAAAAGATTTTGAACCGCTCAACAGAAAAAAGTTTTGTTCTCGTATTGCTACCGGAGAATATGACGCTGTTATTATAGGACATACACAGTTTGAAAAAATTCCTCTATCAAAACAAAGGCAAAAGCAAAATATACAACAGCAATTAGACGATATAGAAAACGGTATAAAAGAATTAACAGCTGAAAGAGCAGAACGCTTTCAAATAAAACAGTTAGAAAAAACCAAAAAAAATTTAGAAGCAAAATTAGAAAAATTAAATGATGATACTAAAAAAGATGATGTGATTACATTTGAAGAATTGGGCATTGACAGGTTATTTGTTGATGAAAGTCATAACTATAAGAACCTTTTTTTATATACAAAAATGAGAAATGTAGCAGGAATTTCTCAAACAGAGGCACAAAAATCAAGTGATATGTATGCGAAATGTCACTATTTAGATGAAATAACAGAAGGCAAAGGCATTACATTTGCAACAGGAACGCCTATATCGAATTCCATAACGGAATTATACACTATGATGAAATATTTGCAATATGATATGTTAGAACAGAATAACATGACATTTTTTGATTGCTGGGCAGCAGACTTTGGAGAAAAAGTAACTGCACTGGAAATTGCTCCAGAAGGAACAGGATTTCGTTTCAAAACCCGTTTTGCAAGATTTTATAACCTTCCTGAATTGATGAATTTGTGGAAAGAAGCGACAGACATACAAACAGCGGATATGCTAAAACTTCCTGTTCCAGAAGTGGAATATATTACAGTGCAGACAGAGCCAAGTCAAATACAAAAAGATATGGTAAAAAAGTTGGGAGAAAGGGCAGACAAAGTTAGAAAGCGACAAGTAGATGTCAAAATAGATAATTTACTTTCTATAACAAATGATGGTAGAAAATTAGCACTTGACCAAAGACTCATGAACACCCTTTTACCTGATGACCCCAACAGTAAAGTAAATGCTTGTGTCAAAAATGTATTTGAAGTATGGCAGAAAAGTAATGAAGTAAAAGGAACACAAATCGTGTTTTGTGACCAGTCCACGCCTCACTATGATGGTAATTTTAATGTATATGATGATATGAAAAAGAAATTGATAGCAAAAGGCATACCAGAAAAAGAGATTGCTTTTATTCATGATGCGAAAACAGAAATACAAAAAGAAGAACTCTTTTCAAAAGTAAGAAAGGGAAAAGTACGTGTGTTATTTGGTAGCACTTCTAAATTAGGTGTAGGTACAAATATACAAAAAAAGTTGATTGCTTCGCACGATTTAGATTGTCCGTGGCGACCCGCTGACCTGGAGCAACGCATGGGTAGAATTTCTAGAAAAGGAAATGAAAACCAAAAAGTAAATATATTTCGATATGTAACAAAAGATACATTTGATTCGTACAACTGGACACTAATTGAAAACAAACAGCGTTTTATAGGACAGGTTATGACTTCTAAAAATCCTGCTCGTTCCGCAGAAGATATTGACAGTACCACTCTTTCGTATGCAGAAATTAAATCTCTTACAACTGGTGATAAACGAATCAAAGAGAAAATGGACTTAGATGTACAGGTCAATAAGCTAAAACTTTTAAAAGCAAACCATACTTCACAACTATATTATTTACAAGATAAAATTGCAATACATTATCCTGAAATGATAAAAAATACTGAACAAACAATAGAACGATTAGAACAAGCTACTACAATATTGCAACAATATCCCAGACAGGAAAATGATTTTTCTATGACATTGCAACAAAGAAATTTTATAGAAAAAAAAGAAGCTGGAGAAAAAATTCTTTCTCTTTGTAAAACAATTACAACTACAGAGCAATCACTTTCTATAGGGAATTACAAAGGTTTTGACATGAAATTAAGTTTTCAGGGAAAGCATTTTGAAATCACTCTGGAACAAGCAAACAACTACAGAATAGAGTTAGGCGAAGACGCTCTTGGAAATATTACAAGGATAAACAATGCTATAGATAATATTCCTCGTTTGTTAGAAAAGCAAAAAGAAAAGCTACAACAAATACATTCCGAAGTGGAAAAAACAAAAATAGAAATAGAAAAGCCTTTTTTACAGGAGGAAGAATTAAAACAAAAAAGTAAAAGATTAGCAGAGTTAAATGCAGAATTGGATATGGAACAGCCAAGAAATTCTACATCACAAAGTCAACAAAATGCAGAAAAAGCAGAAAGCAAAGCAGAAGAAAAACAAGAAAATCAGAAAAATTTTGACACAATAGCAGAACCAAAACAGCAAAATGAAATACAGTCAGAAGTAAAAAAGCCATCTATATTAACTGCACTAAACAGTTTTAAACCAAAAGAAAATACAACAGAAATCAAAAAACAAAAAGAGGTGATGTTATAATGCAAAAAAGAACTATAGGACTTTATACTAAAGTTTCTGAACAAGAAAAAAATATCATTCATGAAAAAATGAAATCAGCTAACACAAACAATATGAGAGGATATTTAAGAAAAATGGCAACAGAAGGCTATATCATTTCTGTAGATATGAATAGCATACAAGAACTTGTCATTTTGCTTCGTTCCATATCCAACAATATCAATCAGATTGCAAAAAGAACAAATGAAACAGGCAATTTTTATGCAGAAGAAATGAAAGAATTACAACAACACTATCAAAAAATTTGGTGTTCTGTAGAACAAATATTAAATCAATTTTCATAAAAAAGAGGTGAACATATGGCAGTAGTTCACTTTAGCAACAGACATATTTCTAAAAATCAAACATTGAAAGAATGTATTCAATTTCATATTGATTATGCTAAAAATCCAGAAAAAACACAAAATGGATTGCTTGTGAGTGCTTACGAGTGCAACCCAGAAACAGCAACAGAAGAATTTTTAATCAGCAAAAAAATGTATGAAATGATAACAAAAAGAAGTCAGCCAAAAGATAAAGACAATATCAGTTATATGCTTATGCAGTCATTTAAACCAGAAGAAATTACACCACAAAAAGCACATGAAATTGGTTATCAATTTGCCTATGAATTTACAAAAGGAGAACATCAATTTGTGATTTCTACACACACAAATAAAAATCATATTCATAATCATATAGAAATTAATAGCACTTCATTGGATTGTACACATAAGTTTAATGCTTATAAGCGATGGGGAATATCAGCACAAAAATTAAGTGATAAAATTTGTAAGAAACATTGTCTATCTACTATAAAAGAACCGCAACAAAAAGGCAAACAATATGCAGAATGGAAAGCAAAAAAAGAAAATAAAAGTTGGAAACAAACATTAAAAAGTACCATAGATGAAATGATTCCACAAAGCAAAAATTTTGAAGATTTTATTGAAAATATAAGGAAACAAGGTTATGAAGTGAAACAAGGAAAACAAATTTCATTCAGAGCAGTCGGACAAAATCGCTTTACAAGAATGAAAACTTTGGGTGCAGAATATACTGAAACTGCCATTGCAGAAAAAATAAAATTACAGCAGTCAAAAGAAAAAACTGAAAAAACAAATAAAAAAAGTATCACTTCCTTTATTGATATAGAGCAAAAAAAGAAAGATGGAAAAGGTGCAGCTTATGAACAATGGGCAAAAATATTTAATGTAAAACAAGCAGCAAATACCGTAAATTTTTTAACAGAAAATAATGTAGATTATCAAAAATTAGAGCAACAAGTACAGAATAGCACAAAGCAATTTAATGAAATATCTAATCAATTAAAACAAAAAGAAAAGCAAATAAAAGAGGTTTTGGAGTTAAAGACAAATATCATTTATTACGCTAGAACCATTGATATTTATAAGCAATATCAGAAAACAAAAGACAAACAAAATTTCAAAAAAGAGCATAACGAGGACATCATAAAGCACGAAAAAGCAAAAGCATTTTTTGAAAAAACCAATCAAAAAAAGCTGCCAAAAGCAAAGGAATTACAGCAACAATATCAAAATTTATTAGCAGAAAAACAACAGCTTTATCAACAATATACAACAGCAAAAAAGGAAATGCTGGAGTATCAAACAGCAAAGCAAAACATGGATAAACTGCTCCAAACCAAACAAAAAAGCTCAGAAAAAGACCAAGAAATATAAAAAGAGGGAAAACAATTTGATGTTGTTTTCCCTCTTTTTTTATTTGCGTTTTTTGTTCTTAGCCACGCCGAAGGCGTTCTACAAATTTTAAAAAAATTTGTACTAGGGGTTTGGGGCATTCCCCAACAAGCGTGGAAAGGGATATCCCTTTCCCCTGCTTGCAATCGGTGCAGAACTATATTTGTATGCAGATTTTTAGTGATACCAATTATTACTAGTTTATTTTATTGTCTTGAAAAATAGATAAAAAAATTTTAATTATCTTTTTAAAAAATAGATTCTGATTATTTCAAAAAAATGATATATTTATATTATTTTTTAAAAATAAAATTTGTGAATAACAACATAATATGAAAAATAAAAAATGAAAAAAATGTTGAAAGAAAGAAGTGAAAATGATATAGTATTAACATGGCGAAAGCCATAGAAAAGTACCCATGACAGGGTGGCTGCCTCCTACTTCTTTGTTTTACAATTACATAGGAGAGGGGGTGACGTGTATGACTGCTTTTGAAATTATTTCAACGTTTATAGGTATATTAACTTTGTTATTTACCTTTGGCGGTTTTGTCATTGCGTTTCTTGCCTTTCTCGACAAGAGAAATAAGCATTAAAAATGCCTATCCTGTCTGCAAACAGGATAGGCGGTGTCCGTAAGGACAGTTATTCTATCTAGAGGCATCCACTTTTGGAGTGGGTGCTTTTCTTTTTTTATTGTAGCATATATTTTTTTAAAAAGCAATTAAAAATTTTTTCTATATTTCTTATTGAGGTGGTTCTTGTTCTTGAGAATTAAATTGTGGAGAATCATAAATTTTTTGTATTAATTTTCTTGTCATCTTTAAATCTTCAAATTTCATTACACTTAAATTACTTTTAAGTGTAGTATGAAATAAATCATCTGCTTCTGAGTTTTGCAGAGCAATTAAAACATCTTTAAATAAATAGTCGAATGAAATATTAAAAACTTCTAATATTTTATAAACCTTATCCATACTTATAAATTTTCGACCTTTTTCTATTGTTGCAACATTACTTTGTTTCATACCAATTTTCAAACCTAAATCTTCTTGTGTCCAACCCTTGCTTTCTCTTAAAAGTCGTATTTTATTTCCAATTAATTTTTTATCTATTTCCATTTTAATACCTACCTTCATTAATAATATCAATAATATCCAGTAAAAAATTTTTTTGATATTCAGTTAAATTAAGAGAGTCAACATAGGAAAGTATTTTTTGTATTTCTATATTTTTAGAAATAGTTTCATTTTTCAAATCTCTGCTTAGATATTCTTCTAATGTTAAATGAAAACCATTTAATATATTAATTACAGTTGAAACAGAAGGTTTTGAAATACCTCTTTCAATTTCACTTAAATATTTGTATGCAATTCCAATTTTTTCAGCAAACATTTCTTGAGAATAACCTAATTCTTGTCTATAGAATTTAATATTTTTTGAAAAATTTGCATAATCAAACATAAAAAACACCTCATCAAAAAAATTTTCAAAAATTCCCTTGTAAGAATTTTAATTTAGGTTTATAATGGTTAAAACTTGTTTTTGTATATATAAATTCAAGTTAAAATATATATTAAATTTAGATTTGCCTTTTTGAGAGAAATTAATACAAAATAAATTATGTAAAAAAGTTTTAAAAATATTAAATAAGAAATTGAACATTTTTTAAAATATATTACAAAATAAGGAGAATAAAGTGTTTAAAGAAAAGACAAAAGAGAAGATTAAAGAGAAGATTGAAGATAGAAAAAAAAAGGCACGAATCAGAAAAAGAGCTGAAGAACTATGGGAATGGGTTTTCTCTCCAGAATTTGATGAAGATGTGAAAACTGCTTCCGAAGAATTTACTCAAGATGAATTGAAAAAAATAGAAGAACGCAAATATTTGACAAAAGACGAAGTATCCGATAATTATAAAACAGTATTATGGGAAGAATTTAAAAAGTATTATTTGCCAATAGCAGAAGATTATAAAAAGAAAATTTCTAAAGAACAACAAAAGAAATTAAAGAAATTTCAAAAACAAATTAAAAAACTACAGAAAAGAAAATACTAGAAAAAATTTTTGAAATAATATTCATTAAAAAATATAAAAAAATAAAAAATACTTATACTTATTTTTATGGTTTTACAAATAAGTACAAGTATTTTATATTAAAAAATTTCTTATTTAACAATAATAGAAATGAGCTTATCATATAATTCTAATTGTCCTGGCGTTAAAGATGGTAGTTCATTTAAAATAGCATTTGCTATAGGAAATTTACTACCTGGATATTCTATATTTGTATCAGCTAACACATCAAGAGGAACTTCCAACACTTTAGCAATATTACAAATGTTTTTCATACTAATAGAACTATTTTCAGACCCACTACCACACTCTATTTCACTTAAATAGCTAACAGACATTCCTACAGCCTCTGCTAGTTGTTTTTGTGTCAAATGTTTTTGTTGGCGATAAAATGCAATTTGTCTTCCTACTACAACTTTGTTATAATCAATCATAATTATTGCACATCCTTATTTTTTATTAAAACTAATATTTCATAACATATATTTGCTAAATATAAATTGTCTATTTTTTTAATATTTGATGTGATATTTAACAGACTAATATCTTCATTATAGTCTTTTGTATTTGAAAGTAATTCACTTAAATTAACATGAAGTGCATTAGCAATATAAATCACAGATTTAAAATTAGGAATTGCTTTTCCTTTTTCAATTCTACAATAATACTCATACTGAATATTTGCTTGAATAGACATTTGCAATCTATTATATCCTTTTAATTTTCTTATAGTTTTCACTTTTTTACAAAATAATTCATAGTCAAACATTGTAAATTTCTCCTTTGTCATAAATATTACTTTTATGCTTAAAAAAAGTGTGATTTATGGCTGTATAAAAACGAACTATTTCCGTAAAAAATACTATATTATACATTACATAGAAAAGATATTTGAATAAATCTATTAGTTAATATGCTTATATATAATTATTTTTACACTAACTATAAAAATATTTTAATAATTTGCTTATAACCATATTTAATTGATATATAACAGTTGACAAATGAATTTTATCCAATATAATAATATATATATTGTGACAAAATAATTGATTTTTATAAATGGAGGTAGCTTTTATTGAAGTTTAAAACAAGATTGAAGGAACTAAGAAAAGAGAGAAAAATCACACAAGCAAAATTGGCTTCTAAGCTAAATTATGGATATACTGCCATCGCAAATTATGAAAGTGGAAAAAATCAGCCTAATATAAGTGATTTAATGAAATTAGCAAACTTTTTACAAGTATCAGTTGATTATTTAATCGGAAATTCTAATGTACGATATAAAGCAGAAAAAAACATATGGAAAGAAGCAATCAAAGAAAATCTAAAACAATATGATATTTTTTTAGATTATTCTGATATGATATTTTTGGAAATGCTATATTATAAAACAAATGAATTTATGATTTGTAAAAAGCTAACAGTAGACAGTATAACAGCAGACAATATGGATGAAGTTCTTAAAAAAATATTAGAAAATTGTCTACAGTCTTTTTCTACTTCACTTTTTCTTTTGATAAACAATAAGCCATATTATGAAATCAGTAAAAAAATTATAGCAAAGGAACTTAGCATAATGTAATGAATATCGTTATATTTGAGGATAATCACAAAATGCAAATGCTTTGTAAAAGGCTAATTGATGAATTTAACAAAATTTATGCTACGGATTTTTTTATAAAATTGGTATCAGATGACCCATTTTTAATAAAAAATTTTATATTGCAAAAAAGCAGTTCCGCTATTTTTCTGTTAGACATTTTAATTGATAATGAAACAGAGGGTATTTCATTAGCAAAGACAATTCATGAAAAAAACCCAAGAGATAAAATCATATTTATGACAATGTATACTGAATATATAAAGTACAACACAGAATTGAAACTTATCGCATATAACGTTATTTATAAATCTAAAAAACATTTTAAAACAGAATTGTTTCAAACATTACAATCTATTATGATGGATTTTTCTAAAAATTCTTTTTATTGCTACAATCATATGTTAGGGCATAATCGCATTTTATATCAAGACATTTACTTTTTTGAAAGATTAAAGAATAGTAAAAAGATATGTTTAGAGTATAGTAATGGCATGATTACATTTATGGGTAGTTTAGTTAAAGTGATGAAAACATTAGATGATAGATTTTTACGTTGTCATGCAAGTTATATTGTAAACAAGCATAAAATCAAACGAATTGATATTCAAACAAAACAGATATTTTTAGAAAATAACAGAGTTTGCTACTATTCCTACTTACACAAAAAGGAGTTAGAACAATGGATAAAACCACAGCAATAAATTGTTTCGTGCAAGCGGTTGTTCTAAGTATATTTTTTTCTCATTATGACATTAAAAAAAGAGCTGTTTTTATTTCCTGTTTTGGCATAGACCTATTTCTTAATTTCTTTTTCTATCATTATGCCTTTTTATCATTATACTGCATGATACCTATTATGGTTTTATTGATGTATCAAAAAAGAAAGGAACTTCAAAAAAGTATTTTATCTGTATTATTTATTTTCAATTTATTTGTTATAGATATATTATTTTTTGGTAGCATATTATTTTTGTGCTTTCATAAAGTAACAGAATATTATCATTCTATTGCTTATAATACATACTACATATGTGTACTATTACTATCAAGTGTATTCCTGATAAAACATCAAAATGGTCGTATTTTACAGACAGAATTAAAAAGTAGAAAAGGAATTATTATAATCAATATTTTTCTAATGTGTTTTTTCATTTTTACTACATTGTTATTGCCTATATTACTATATGATATAAAACAAGAAAACTATGCTGTTATTTGCATTTTCTTTGTTATTTGTATTGTTGGCTTATATATTGCAGTATGTTATATTAAAAAACTAGAAACGATATGCTATGACTATGAACTAAAAAATCAATTTTATAAAATAGAAAAAAATCGTTTTGATGAAATTATAAGATTAAAACATTATTTTGTTAGACTGTTAAAATATTGTAATAAATATTTAGAAACAAATGATATAGAAAGTTTTAAATCAGCATTAGAAAAAAATATACTTCCTGTTCAAAAATCTCTTTCAGAACAAAAAACAAAAGAAATGATTCGTTTTGTTAGCAACCCCTTATTAAAAGATTTACTTTTGCAATGTGCTTCTGATGCAGAACAATATCACATTGATTTTAAATTAGAGTTAGACCAACCTATATTAAATATAGGTATGAATGAGATAGATTTATTTAAAATATTAAATATTTATATAGAAAATGCTTTAGAAGAAACCGCAAATCAAAAAAATGGATTGATTCATATACTCATTACAAAAATGCAGGACAAATTGATTTTTAAAATTAGTAATTCGCTTCATTCAAATCATGTAAAGATACAAAAACAATCTTTTGGGAAAGGATTACACATTGCTAAAGAAATCGTAGGGAAATATCCCAATGTAAATATTGCAACAAATATAATTGATGAAGTGTATATTCAAATGGTAGAAATTGGAGGTGTTTATGATAAAAATAATCATTGATAAAATATCTAATTTTTTTATAGAAGGATTAGAAAATAAAACACCTCAGCAATGTATTGCAGTGAAAAATGGTGTAGAAATATTGCTTTTGAATTTACCTAAAACAGTTTTATTATTTTTAATTGCTTATTGGATGAATATGTTATTTCCAGTTATTGTTTGTATGTGTGCTTATGGTGCACTAAGAATGTATTCTTTTGGTATTCACCTTTCTCATGATATAAGTTGTGCAGCATGGGGTTTTCTAATTTATATAGGAGGTACTTATTTCGCATTACATATCAATATATATCATGTTGTAAGAATAGCCACATATATAATATGTTTTTTGTTGTTATTGAAATATGCACCAGCAGGTATGAAGCCAAGACCAATTGGAGCAAAACAATATATTCCATTAAAAGCAATGACTATATTGATATTGATGATATTAATTGCTGTTTCTACTGTATTACAAATATTTCATAAAACAGTATATGCTAATATTATTTTAATTGCAATCATATCTCAAACAATCAATATATTACCATTTACTTATAAAATTTTTGAAAAGGAGTGGTTAGAATGTTTAAAAGATTAAAAGAAAAAATGCAGCAAAAAAACATTATGCTGCACATAAAAACCGCAGTACAAATATATGGCGTTATGTTCTTAATATATTTGTCTACTAATTTAGCTATAACAAGAAGTGTTCGCCCTTTTTGGCATAGGGATTGTGATGAAATATCAGATATTGCACTGGAAAAAATTAAATCAAATAATGGGACTTTTTTATTTCGATTTTTAAACAAATGATAAAAATAAAAGGAGATATGATATAAATATGTCAAAAAGAAAATTTGATATTGTTTGTAAAGAACTAGCATTAGAGTACAACACTTCTGATAGAAAAGTAAAACAAGAAATGAAAATAGCTATTGAAACCGCTTTTAAAAATCCTACAACAGAACAAAAAGCGTTTCAAGATACTATTCCAAGAAAAGGAGAAATGCCAACTTATGAAGAAGTTATAGATTTTATCATTCAAAATATAAAATAATTTAAGTAAAGTAAAAAATAATATTATGAAAAAATTAAGTAGAATAGTATAAATTACTATTCTATTTTTTTGTATTTTATTGTCACAAATTATAAAAAAATTATATTCTTTCACAATATATGGTATATTATATAAAATAAATCGAAATTATTAAAAATAATTGTTTTTTTATATTAAAAATAAATTGTTTTTTATAATATTAACGCAATTTTATGGATTATAAAATATATATTATATCAAAATGTGTCAAATAAAAAGAATAAACTATATTTACTTTAATAAAAACAGAAGTAAAAACAAAAGACAAGTAAATTTTATGCTTTACCTGTCTTTTTTTTTATTAAAAAAACACTGTCGTTCTCCACCTATACAAATTTGAGTTCAGAAAAAATTCAAAATTTGGAGGGTACGAGAATGAAAATTGAAATCAAAGATGGTAATGGAAAAATAATTACTGTTGAAGTATCAGAAGAAGTGTATGCAGTTTTGCAGGAAGAAAGCAAAGAACAAGAACACCAAAGATACGAAAGAAGAAAACATATTGATGATAGAGAATTGAGTGATTACATAGTACATCAGAAAAGAGTAGCTGAAAATTTGGAGGACTACTGCGTCAATAGAGAACGATTAAAAGAAATCCAAAAAATTGTAAGCACTTGCACACAAACACAACAAAGAAGATTTTACTTAAACCGCATTTGTGGTTACAGCTATACGGAAATTGCAAAAATGGAAAAGTGCGGAGTTAGCCGTGTTATCAATTCCGTTGTAAGTGTTGAAAAAAAGTTAAAAAAATTTTTTTAAAATGGGGGTAAAAAAAGGCAAGAAGTTACCTATATAGTAAGAGGGTTTCAAGTGATACCTTTTTACTGTACCTTGAAAAACAATAGAGAACTATTCATATCAGTATACAAATGATTTCTAGTATGAATGCAAACTTGCCATGATAATACAATAAAAAGGAAAGGATAAAAAGTATTGGAGCGATTTCATAAATTTTAGAAAGTCACTGTTATGTACCTTACATCGTAAATGAGGGATACTGCGAATATCGTGTGCAGACTTGTCAACTGTGTTATATACGTATCGGTGGTATTTGTGACAGCTTTTAGAAGCAATTTGTATATTCCGTACTGGGGAGTGGGCAAGCAATATAATCCTGTTATATTAGAATACAGTACAAAAGAAAAAATTTTTAAAATACATTAAAGCATATTTCTGTCAGACTGTAGTGTTGCAGTCTGACAGAAATTTTAATAGAAAGGATAGGACATTTTTTAATTTAAGTGGGCATTTTTTAAGTGTTTTATCTTTTCTATTAAAAAAATATAAAAATAATGGAGGAGCGATTTAATTATGAAAAGTAAGCAAAAAATAATTGACAGAGATAAATTAGTAGATATTAGAGATGTTGTTATCAACAAAAATTTACCTAAAGAGGAAAGAATAAAAGATTATGTACGACAAATTAAAAATCCTTATTGTTTTAAATGTGGGAAATATGTTGTCATATCTAAATTTTCAGAGAATGGCTTATCATTGGAGGATTGTTTGAAAGGAATATTATTGTAATCAATTTTGTAGTAGACTTCTTTTAAAAAGTGTGATATACTAGCATTGGAAAAAGGTATAAACTGAATAAAGAGAAATGGTATCACTCTTGAATTTACGGGAGAAGTCTGTAAATTTTTAAGGAGTGATTTTTTTATGTCAAAATATAAAGCAATCAGCTATACAAGACTTTCCTACACCAATGAAAAAGACAACGAAAGCAACAGCATTTCTAATCAAAAGGCTCTCATTAGAGATTTTGTAAAAAGACATTCGGATATTGAAATTGTTTCTGAGAAAGTGGACGATGGTTATACAGGTGTTTTGTTCGACAGACCAGCATTTCAGGAAATGATGGAGGACATCAGAGCGGAAAAAGTAAATTGCATTATTGTAAAAGATTTATCAAGATTTGGCAGAGATTACATACAAACAGGAAAATATTTGCGACAAATATTACCCTCACTTGGTGTCAGATTTATTGCCATCAATGACAATATTGATACTTTAAAAGAAAACTGTACTGGTTTAGATGTTTCATTAAAAACGATTATCAATGACGCTTACAGTCAAGATATTTCTAAAAAAATCAGAAGTGTTTTGGAGCAAAAAAGAAAAGAAGGGCTGTATGTAGCTTCTTTTACGCCTTATGGCTATCAAAAGTCAAAAGAAAATAAAAATCAACTTGTAGTTGATGAACAAACAGCACCAATTATCAAAGATATTTTTAAAATGAAATTAGATGGCATGAGTGCAGCAAAAATCGCCGATATTCTCAATGAAAAAGGTGTCCTTTCTCCTGTGATGTATAAAAAACAAAACGGATATGCTTATGCAAAAGGCGGATATGCTGCAACAGAAAATGCAAAATGGTCGGCAAAAGCGGTATTAAGAATATTAAAAAATGAAATTTATACAGGAACAATGGTACAAGGCAAAAAAACAACATACAATTACAAATTAAAAAACATTATTCAAAAGCCAAAAGAAGAATGGATTTATGTAAAAAATACCCACGAAGCAATCATTTCAAAACAGGAGTTTGATTTAGTACAAAGTATTCTTCTTTTGGATACCAAAACAGCACCTCATAAAGAAAGCGTATATTTGTTTTCAGGTTTACTGATTTGTGCCGATTGTGGAAATCGCATGACAAGAAAAAGTGTTACTTACAAAGATAAAAAATATTTTTATTATTATTGTCCAACGGGTAAAAAAGGCTGCACTTCTTCTCATATGATAAAAGAGGACAACTTGATTGCTTGTGTTTTAGAAAGTGTCAAAAAGCATATCAGTAGTGTGATTTCATTGGAGAAATTACTCAACAACATAGAAAAAGAAAGAATGAACCAAAAAATTGCACAAAAATATGGAAATGAAATTGTACAAAAAGAGCAAGTAGCAGAAGAATTAAAAACGTTTCAGTCTTCCTTATATGAAAACTACATTAAGGGAATTTTACCAAAACAAGATTACAGAATGTTAAAGGAGGAATATACAACAAAGTTAGAAACAGTAAAAAAAGAAATTTCTGCTTTAAATGAAAAATTAGAAAAGGAGCTGTGGCACAACCGAAAAGAATGGATAGAACATTTTAAGAAATTTTCAAATATTACAGAATTAGATAGAAATGCAGTGATTCAGCTCATACAATCTGTAAAAATTTTTGAAAAAAAACAAATTGAAATTACGTTCCGTTATCAATCGGAATATGAAGAAACAATAAAAATGTTCCATTCTCAAAAGGAGGTTATTTGACATGGCTAGAAAAAGCAGAAAAAATGATACTTTAAATAAAATTACTGTTTCAAAATCAAATTTTACAATTAATACTGCTTTTTATATTCGATTGTCTGTTGAGGATAACAAAAATAGAGGAAATTCCATTGAACATCAACAAATGCTGCTAAGAAATTTTGTAGCAGTCAATCCAGAATTTCAAGTAGTAAAGACATATATTGACAACGGAAAAACAGGTACAAACTTTGAACGTCCTGCATTTCAAGAAATGCTACAAAATATAGAAGCAGGTAAAATAAAATGTGTCATTGTAAAAGACCTTTCCCGTTTGGGAAGAAATTATATTGATACAGGCTATTACATACAAAGTTATTTTCCAGCTTATCATGTACGTTTTATCGCATTAAATGAAAATTTTGATACAGAAAAAGAAGACAGTGGTAATATATTACTTCCAGTGCTGAATATGATAAATGAGTCTTATGCACTAGATACCAGCAAAAAAATAAGAGAACAAGCTGCAAGAGATATGAGAGCAGGCAAATTTATAGGAGATAAAGCACCTTATGGTTATAAAAAATCTCCTAATGATTGTCACAAACTAATTGTTGATGAAGAAGCAGCAAATGTTGTAAAACAAATTTTTCAGTGGGTATTGGAAGGAATTTCTTATGATAAGATAGCTATTTTATTAAATGAAGCAAATATTTTAACACCTGGTTTTTATGGTAAAGAGAAAGGGTTGATTTCAAGCAAAAAGTTAATTGGGCAAGGTTACTGGAATACATTTACGATTGCTAAAATTATAAAAAGTGAAATTTATACAGGCGATATGGTACAGGGAAAATCAACTAAAATTGGAAATAAACAAGTAAGAACAGATAAAAAAGATTGGATTGTTGTAAAAAATACGCATGAAGCAATTATATCAAAAGAAACTTTTGAAAAAGCACAGCAATGTCGTGCTGAAATAGCGAAAAAAAGTAAATTTCAAAATAAAGTTCCTTATGAAGAAAATATTTTAAAAGGAAAGGTTTTTTGTCAATGCTGCGAAAGAAACTTACATTATTATAGAAATTCCAAAAAAGAATATCTTTTTCGTTGTATTACAAATTATCGTATTAAAAAAGGTAGTTGTGAGGGTGTTTTCATAAAACAAAAAGATTTGTTTGAAAAAATCATTTTTCTATTTCATAAAAAAAGAAATTGGTTTTTAGAACAAGAACATTCCTTACAACAGCAAATACAATTTATGCAGAAAAAAATAAATTTATGGAAACAACAACAAGCTGAATTAGAAATGCAAATGAATGAAAAAAGATTGTATTTACAAACATTATATGAAAGTCTTGTTGATGGAGTAATCACACAATCAGAATATAAGGAGATGAGAGAAAATTATCAAAGTGAAATTGAAAATTTGTTGTCTGAAACCACTTGTTTAGAAGAAATACAACAATATAACAACCAAAAAATAGAAAATATTTTGAAATTAAAAGAAGTCTTTCAATCAGAACAAATTTCAGAAATCACAAAACAGTTTGCCGATAAATTCATTAAAAGAGTGGAAGTTTCTCCAAATGGTGCTGTAGATGTCATATTTTATTTTGATGAATTATTAAATGAAATAGAGGTGAATAACATTGAGTGATTATACAATTGCCCTTTATATTCGCCTTTCTGTAAATGACAAAAGGGTAGAAAGTAACAGCATTGAACATCAAAGGCTGTTACTGACAAAATATGCAGAAAATATGGAAATACAAAACAGCGAAATATTGGAGTTTGTAGATAATGGTTATAGTGGTACAAATTTTGAACGTCCTGCAATGCAAGAACTTTTGGAACTTGTTAGAGCATATCAAATAAATTGTATTATCGTAAAAGATTTCTCAAGATTTGGCAGAAATCTCATTCAAACAGGTTATTTTTTAGAACAAGTTTTTCCTTTGTATCATGTTCGATTTATTTCCATCAACGAAAATTACGACAGTGATAAAACAAAAAATAGCACCGGAGGCATACCAGTTACTATACAATTTTTAAAAAATGAATATTACAGCAGAGATTTATCACAAAAATCAAAAAGTGCAAAATATTCTAAAATGCAGAAAGGAGAATATATTCAAAAAAACTGCTGTTATGGCTATAAAAAAGAAGATAATACATTGAAAATTGATGAACCAGCAGCAAATACCGTAAAATTGATATTTCAATTAGCATTACAAGGTTATAACTATACACAAATCATAAAAGAATTATATAACAGAAAAATAGTAACACCTGAAAGATACAAAAAGGAAAAAAGAAGGCAGAAAATAGCATTGTATAGTCATTATATTTGGTCTGCAACAACAATAAAAAACATACTTTCAAATGAACAATATATTGGAACATATGTCATGAGAAAAACTGTTATAAAAGAATTAGGCGAAAAAAGCACTAAAAGAGAAGAAAAAGATTGGATAAAAATTCCGAATCATCATGAAGCAATTATCGAAAAAGAAGTTTTTAAACAAATACAAAAACAGTTATTTCATTTTAAAATAAAAGATACAAAACAAAGAGAATATTTTCTAAAAGGAAAGATATATTGTGGGTATTGTTCTCATGCTATGCAAAGAAGCAGACATAAATATCCTATTCTTTTTTGTAGACATTCTGAAGTAGATACTTCTTTTCCTTGTTATCATCTAAAAATAGAAGAAAAAGAAGTAGAAGAAATTGTGTTTCAAATGATTTTAAAACAAATTGAAATTATAAAAGATACAAAGCAAATAAATAATATTGATATACAAACAACTCAAAAATTAGAACTGCAAAAACAAATAAGTCTGCATCACAAAAAAAAGAAAATTCTTTATGAACAATATATAGAAGGAAAACTAACAGAAGAACAGTTTATAAATACAAACTTTGAATTTACAAAAGAAATAGAACCAATGCAAAACAAATTGAAAGAAATAGATTTTCAATTGCAACATTCTCAAAATAGAAATACTTTGAAAAATCAAATAGAAGAAATAACAAAAAATGTACCATTTCTTTTAACCAAAGAGCTAGTGGACTTCTTCATTGATACAATATATGTTTTTCAAGATAATCGTATAGAAGTGAAATGGAAAATAGAAGATTTCTTACAAAAAAAATAGTAAAATTTTTGCCTTGCTATTGACTTTTTGTTGCCTTAAACTATGCAATCTAATTCTTTTCACGCCTGCTTTTACACAATGTCTTTTTAATTTATGTTGTATTGCTTCTGCTACAATAGGGAACATCCTTTCATTTTCTGGAAGTTTATAAAATTTATCTGCATAACTTTTTATTTCTTCTGCCAAAAATGCTGGAATATCTATTGTTCTGATGGACTGTTCTGTTTTTGGTGTTGTAATAACATCTTTTCTATTGATTCTGTAATAAGTCTTTCTAATATTTATTTGATTGCTTTTAAAATCAATATCTTGTAATGTTAAAGCAAGTAGTTCTCCTATTCTGCAACCTGTCCAGAACAAAATTTCAAATATAACATAATATCTGCTGTCTTTTTCGATTGTAGCAATAAATTTGTCATATTCTTCTTTTGTCCAAAAATCCAATCTATCTGCATCAGACTTTCCCATTTTCTTTACTTTTTTGCAAGGATTGCTTACTAAATTGTAAATATTACACGCATGGGTAAATAATGCTGTCATCTGATTTTGAATCATTCTCAAATAAGTTTGAGAATATCCTTTTTCTCTCATCGTATTTTGCCATTGTATCAAATCTGCTGGAGTAATACTATTCATTGCCTTATTTCCGAAGTATGGAACAATATGTGCTTTTATCATGTACTTTTTATTTCTGATGCTTCTTTCTTTTAGCTCACTCTTTTTATCTTCAAAATAAATATCTATAAAATCAGATACTTTCATATTCATATCAGTATGAGCTTTATTTAAAAATCTCCTTTCCCATTCCTGCCCCTCTTTTTTTGTGGCAAATCCTCTTTTTTTTTATGCTTTTTTTCTCCCGTCCAATCAGTGTAATAAAACTGTACTGTCCAAGTATGTGTTTTGTTATCTTTCGTTATCGACATTCACATCTCTCCTTTTACAATTATTATTTTTATAACAATTATTTATTTGTTATATCAATATAATAGCAAACAAAATTGTCTTTGTCAATGATTATACTAATATTTTCTATATTATTATTTATATTGTCAATAATTATTTAAAATGTTATACTATATTATAGTAAAGGAGGGCTATTATGGACATTGCAATCATGGGACAACGTATTAAATTATTACGTAGTGGTTTAAAACTCAATCAAACTACATTCGCTGAATCCATTGGTATCACACAGTCGACATTATCCAGTTATGAGAATGGAAATGTTGCACCTTCAACCGATGTGCTATTAACAATAGCAACAAAATATCACATTTCTTTAGATTGGCTTTTTGGTTTGTCTACAGAAAAAAGTAACATCTCTACAATGGGAGATGTTGCTACAATATTATTCCAATTAGATGAAATCAAAGAATTACGCTTTGAATTAGAAATCAATGACCATTTACCAAATGATATGGAAGATGATAAAAATCGTTGGTATACTGCTATTAAATTTTATGGTAATGATAAAGAACATACAGGAAATGCTGATATGTGTGAACTTCTTAGTTCATTTGAAGAAAATCGTAATGGCTTTGAATCTTATTTTACAAGTAAGGAAATGTATGATATATGGAAAAGAGAAAAAATAGATACTTATTCTCAAATTTCTCTTAATAAAAAAGTGTATCCAAAGTTAGATTCTATGACTAGAACAAAATTGAGAAATGAATATTTAGAAAAACAATTTAAAAATAATAAAAAATAGAGCCAAATTAGAGCCACACACCATTTTTCGTGATAATCATTTTACATCTTATTTTCTGTCTTTATTGCAATATTTAAAAATCACAAAAAAATAAAAACCCTGAAAGCCTAAACTTTCAAGGGTTTTTCCGTTTTTACACAAATTATCTATTGACTACTCAATTACTTCTGTAACAGAACCAGCACCTACTGTTCTACCACCTTCACGATATCCGAATAACGTTTTTTATGATATTTTCAATGTTTTCTATTATCAAAAACATTGAAAAATCGTTATTTTAGCATAGCATATTTTCATTTGCAATATTTTTTGGCACCGTTTTGGCACCACTAAAATCAACTCTCCTTTTTATTGTTAATCTCCCTTATTACTTAAAAATCAAATACAATCATTTATTTCATATGCATAGCATCATTGCGAGAAAGCAAATATACACAATATTGATTCATGCTAATTCCCTCTTTTTTAGAATGTTCTGCAAGGGATTTATGCAGGCTGCGAGGAATACGCAGTTTAAATTGTCCTGAGTATTCCTTTAAATTATCTGGTTGTTGTATTTCAATGCCTTGTTCTAATGCTGCCTCTAGCCATGCTTTTTTTGCATCCATTGCATTTGCTATAGCAGATTCTATTGTTTCACCACAAGTAATACAGCCTGGAAGTTCTGGAAAAGAAACTACAAAACCACCTTCTTGTTTATCTTCTACTATCTCCATACGATAAGATATTTGCATATAATCATCTAGTGTTTTCATGATTTCTCTCCTCACTTTCTACAACTTGTTTTACCATTTCTACATAAACTTTTTTAATTGGTTCATGTTTTGGTATAGTAATCGGCTGACAACCTGCTTTTCTAAATGTGTAATGACTGCTGCCACCTTTTGGAGCATTCATTTGATATCCATAACTTTCTAACACTTTACACAATTCTTCAAAGCGAAAATCTTTTGATAACGAATAAATTCGTTTTAAAAGTTTATCCCATTTTGACATCTCAAACACTCCTTGTTTCTATTATATATGGTATTTTATTTGGTGTCAACATATTTTTATATCAATTCAAATAATTTTTATCCCAAACAAACAGCACAAAATTTTTCTCCAAATTCACTTAAACCATACATTCCCTTTTTTTCAATAAGAATATCTTCTTCATCAAATAAAAAATGTGGAAAAGCTTTATGTTCTTTTAATTTTATATAAAATTCTTCATTTATAAGAAATCTATCATAAAATACTTCAACCAATCCAAGTCTATGTAAATTATCTAAATATACTGGAAATTTTTTAGGATATTGACAACCAGTAATATAGCATATATCACTGAAATAGGGCATAAGGTCTACCCCTCCATCATTTATTTTCTGTCTAATTTTTAACATAGGTACATACTGTCTTGGAATAGAGGAAATTTCATGTAGATATTTTATCATTTTACATTCATCAGAAGACAGTTGCTTAATAATTTCAACAAAAGCAGGATGTTCATCCACAACGTCACTATTCATTGAGGCACCAAGTAAATTCGTAAACATTTCTCTTAATTCTTCTTTATGAGAAGTATATCTCATAGCTTCAATTAAAGGAACTGCAATTGCTGGATCTGGTGATTTTATTTTTTCTTTTGCAATTTTTCTTTCCTCAAAATATTGTGGAAGGGCAACACTTAAATATCCTGCAATTTTATCATGTGCCCAAACCATTGCAAAAATTGGTGATAGTGCAACTCTGGTTGCTCCTTGCAATGCTTGTCCTACTGTACTTAATGCTGGATGAGCTAAATCATCATAAATATCTTCAATTGGTAATTGTTTTGCAATTTCTGCAACAAAAATTTCCTTTTCGTCCATATACATTTTTCTCCTTTTCTTTGTATTTATAACTTATTTTGTTGAACAAGTGACTGATATAATTTCATCAATTCAGCAACACATTTGCTTTCTGTCATATCCTTTACGGAAAACCCATATGCTTGCATAACTGCCCTATCGTTTTGCTGGTGAGCCTTACGAAGCTCGGGAGGCATAGTTAATTCATCATATAAATCTGCTAAACTGCTATCAGGATATAATGCACGTGCGTTAAGTATTGCTTGTGCAGTTTTTTCAATTTTTGCTTTTTGTTCTGGTGTTGGATTGCACCAAGGGAAATTATTGTATACAATAGTGTTAGAATAACTATAATCACTTTTTAATCTTCCACATACTGTCCTCATCCAAGCCATATGAACATTAGAAATTAATACTCCAAAATGATATATTTTAGCTCTAGGAATGAACAAAGATTTATTATTTACTATAACATCAGGATTACAGAAACCAATAGGTATATACTTTCGATTTTCTGATGATACCATAGGCATAAAAATACTTATTGATGGTACATATCTATCTTCTGCAAATCTTGTGGGAATTTCTGCTCTTTTTCGTGTTTGTTCTTTTTTACTTTTTAGCCTAAATTCTCTTACAGCTTGAACTCTTTTTAAAACCATAGGCATATTTGATAATTCATTAGGTGGACAATCTTTCAACCATAAACAATATCTTACTTTATTATTGATAAATTCATCTGAACCAATATATTTTTTTATATACTTTTCTGATTTTGGTTCACATTTAATAAATTCTTTATATTCTTCAGATGTTAAAATAAAACCTCCTCCATCTGTTGGACAAGAACCTACTATCATTTCTGGTACATCATTAAGAGGTTTTAATCTATTCTCAATTATAATGTTAGACGAATCTAACAAATAAGCATTGATATTTTTTGCTTGTATAGTCTGAGAGTTATTTAAAAATATTACCTTTTCAGTTTTTTCAAAATGACTAAATCCAATAATTATGCAATGTACAGCTGCCTTTTCACTTGATTCACTACTCCATTTAAAAGTACGATAAGCAAAATTTATTTTTATGCCTTGTTCAAAAAGATATTTCCAAAGTGGCGGAACAGCTATACCTTGGCAAATTGAATTTGTTGAAACAAAAGCACATTCAATATTTGTATTTTTCATGAAATCGCAAGCCCTTTTATACCAACAAGTAACAAAATCTAAATTTCCATAACCTTTTATTTTATCAAAAACAATAGACATATCATCTTTCTGAGTTTTTGACTGATAACTTTTCCCTACAAATGGTGGATTACCCATAATATAATTTAATTCCTTTTTAGGTACAACACTTTCCCAGTCAATTCGCAATGCGTTGCCCTCTGTGATATTAGCATAGCTTTTTAAGGGCAGAAAATCAAGCGACATATGAACAATATCTTCCGTTTCTTTCATCATTTGGCTTTCTGCTATCCACAATGCAGTTTTTGCAACTGTCACCGCAAAATCATTTATTTCTATGCCATAAAACTGGCTAATAGATACTTTAATTGGGTTTGTACTACCTAATATAATCTGCCCCTCTGCAATTCCTTTTTGGCAGTCTATCAAAAGGCTTATTGTTTCATTTTCAAGTCGCCTCATTGAAATATAGGTTTCTGTCAAAAAGTTTCCACTTCCACAAGCAGGGTCAAGAAATTTCAACTCTGACAGCTTTGTTTGAAACTCTCTTAGCTTTTTCTCTCTTGTTTTGATAGTCTGAATTTCTTTGATTTTTTGTAGTTCTTCTTTTAGTTCGTCCAAAAAAAGTGGGTCTATTACTTTGTGTATATTTTCTATGGAGGTGTAGTGCATACCGCCTTTTCGCCTTGTTTCAGGATTTAATGTACTTTCAAATACTGCACCAAAAATAGTAGGGCTGATTGCTGACCAGTCAAAGTTTTCACTTGCTTTATGTAAAATCAAATCAATAATGGTTTCATTTAATCTTGGTATAACAATATTTTCGTCTGCAAACAATCCACCATTTACATAAGGAAAGGCAAGCAAATCTTCATCTAAATAAGGGTCTCTGTTATCTGTTTCTGTATCTAAAATTTTAAATAAATTGATAAGAGATTGTCGTGCTTCTTTTTCATGAGCCTGTAAATAATTGTGAAACATTTTATGACTGCCAAAAATTCCAGCGTCTTCTGCATACAAACAAAATACCAACCTAACACAAAGGGCATTTAAATTTTTAAGCGTTTCAGGGTCGTCAGGGTCTTTATATTCTTTCAATAAAGCATCATAAAGTGCTCCAACAATTTCTCCAGCCTGTAATGAAATTTCCATTTCTTTTTTAATATTTTCATCACCTGTATCTACTAAAAATTGCAGTCTATAATATTCTGTACCCAAATTTTCCAAAAGTACAATTTCTGGCTCTCCTGTCGGACGCTCCATATCATAGATATAAAATTCCTTAAAATTACAAGTCACAATCCAACGAGGACGTTCAGAATAAGGCAGCTCAGCAGAATATCTCTTTGCTTGTTGAAATGGTGTCAAAGATGTTCCATCTGATTGTTTGATAGGTTTGTTCAAATTTTTTCCTAAGCCTTTTTGCTCAATTAAAACATGAGTTGCTGAAATAAAGCCATCAATAAAACTGGTATGGTCAAGATGTACTTGTTCTTCAAAAGTAATGAACTTTTCAGGCTGCTCTACACCATATACATTTCTTAATAAAGCAATCCAAAACGGTTGGCTTTCTCCTTTTTCATAACCTTTGCCACTCCAATCTTTGACAAATTGTTTTGCCGCTGCTCTCTGTTCTGCATCTGTCATATGCAATTCCCTCCATTAAAAATTACTAAATAATAGTATATCATATTTTGTCATTAATCAGAATATTTTTATACAAAAATTATTAACTGAAATACTTTTAAAAACAAAAAATAAAAATAATTTTTTTAATGTTAATTTCAAAATTAGAAATAATTGTAAATCTCAAAAATCTGTACAAAAAAGGGAGACTGTACCGAGTGCAAGCAGGGGAAAGGGATATCCCTTTCCACGCTTGTTGGTGTTCCCCCAAACCCCAAATGTAAATTTTTTTGAAATTTACAAAACGCCTTCGGTGTGGCTTTTCCTTTTTTTAGAATGTTGCTTTTATTGTACTACATATAACTTTTACTATCAAAAATAAAACCAGTTTTGATAAAATTTTTGACTGAAAAATTTCTTACATTCTTAAAATTCTACAAAAAAAATTCCTTATATTAGTAGCTTAAAATAGAAAATTTTTTTGAAATCTTTTTTGTACTATAAAATAATAGTGATATTAAAAAATAAAATTATTTTCGTATAAATTTTGTAAAAAAATTCTTTCTCAATAGCTGAAAAGAAAAAACTTCTGTTTCTTTTTTTGCCATCAAGAAAGAAAATTATTGATAAAAAATACTATATATCCCCTATATTAATAATATATACAACTATATCCCCCTATAATTTATAAAATAATCTGAATACCCTTATTTGCTTTCAGAGCATTGTACATACAACATTTCTAAAAGCTATTTTTATTTTGTTGACATTTGATACCTCTTTTTAGGTCTAGCTTTAGAATGACTGCTTTTTGTACTTAAAAAGGCAATTTCTCCTTGTTAACCAAAAAACAGAAACGTGTCACGTTTCTGTCATTGGTTATCAAAGGAAAGGCATTACCAGCGAAAACTGGAGTATATTCCCTTTTTATTCAAATATTCCTGTCTTGCTTTTTCTTTTTCTTCTTCAGTAGGTGCTGTTTTATATTTTGTGTACAATTCTCTTGCTACTAAAGTATCCAACTTTTGTTCTAATTCTCTTTGTATTTCCGAAAATAAATTTTCTCGTTCAAAAAAGAAATATTTTATAAGTGTCATAAAAAGTTCATGTGAAATCTGTACGTTTTTCATATTAATTTATTCCTTTCTTTCATCAAGTCCGCAATGCAAGACTGTAAAATTTTATAGTAATTTTGCGGTCTTCCCCTTATAGTAATTTTTTAATAATTTGTGAAATACTAATAAAAAATATTTGTAAAATATATATACTTTTGACATCTATCTATCAAATTTATTATCAATAATAATTAAAAACACTTATAAAATATGTACATTCTTGACATTTGTTTATCCGTCTTTTTATCAAGACCGCAAGCCTGCAATATTTTTATATTTGCAATCTTACATTTTTCATCTCTGCAATTTCAAGACCGCAAAATCCTATATCTTGCAATTTTGCGGTCTTCCTTTTTGGAACATAATACTTTATAAATATTAGTAAAAAAATTTTATATAATCTGTATATTTTTTATATCAACAATTCTAAACTCTTGTTAATAACAATAAAAAATATTTTAAAAATATACAATTTTTATACCTATTTACTATTTTCTTGTTAAAATAGCAAGACCGCAAAATTCTTATATTTTTTGCAATTTTGCAATATTCAACACCGCAAAATCTTATATTTTGCAATGCTATGGTCTTCATTTACTAAATTCCCAATACCACAAATTATTAATTTTTTTTGCCTTTATTTTTAATTCTTTTTTTGCAGTTTCCAATGTCCTCTTAGAAATACCTTTTTCATCAGCCATACTAAAAATTTCATTGCTTTGTATCATGTTTGAACTTTCTGAAAGTTTTCGTAACATTTGTTTTGCCTGTTCTAGCTTATTTATTTTAGGGACAATGCCACCTAATACTTCATCAGCAGTAATTTCATAATCCCCTAGCCATTCAAATCCTTTTTCAGATAATCGAAATGCTTTGGAATGTCCAAAAGCTGCAATATTATTTTTTATTTGAACCACAGCTCTAATATCAGGTTCTCCTTTTACCCTGCCAACTAATAACACACTTCTCGCTACTGCAAAAAAGTCAATAGAACCCATGCCTCTATATACCGCTTTATTTCCTGCTGCTTTATTCATATGCCCAATTAAAAGAATAGCACATTGATACTTTTCTGCTAACATTCCCAACTGTTTTGTTATATTTCTTGCCTCATTTGCTCTATTCATATCCATCCCACCGCCTAAATAGGCTTGTATTGGGTCTAATATAAGCACTTTTGCGTTTGTTTGTATCAAAGCCTTTTCCAGTCTTTCATCTGTCATAGATAACAATTTGCTGCTTTCATCAATCACCAATATTTTACTGCAATCTGCTTCTGCATTTTCTAGTCTTGGTTTTACTGTATCTGCAAGACCATCTTCTGCCGTTTGATATATAATTGTTATAGGTTCTTGTGTCATTGTTTCATTTTCTAATACTTCCCCTTTTGACAGCTTTGCTGCTATGTTTAACGCAAGCGTCGTTTTGCCATCACCAGGGTCACCTTGAATAATAGTCAATTTTCCATAAGGGATAAAAGGATACCAAAGCCATTCTATAGGCTGTGTTTGAACATCTGACATTTTAATCATTTTCACATCTGCTTCTTTCATAAAAAGTCCTCCATTTTTTTATAAAATTCTATTGATACAATGAAGAACCTCTGTTATACTTATATTATATTGGTAGATAACAGAAGTCCTTCAGTTATCACAAGTCTTAGCAGGTGGTGCTGTTAAGGCTTATTTTTTTCACTGTCAATTAAATCTGCTATCTTTCTTTGTTGATTTGGATATAAATGTCCATAAGTATTTAATGTAATTCGTATATCTTTGTGTCCTACTCTTTCTTTTATCAAAATAGGGTCAACCCCTTTATTAATCAAGTACGCAACGTGTGAATGACGGGTATCATGGACACGTATATACTTTACACCAGACTTTTCAATATGACGTTTCATTTTGTGTTGTACTGCTTCCTGCACGATTGGAAAAAGTCTTTCATTATCGGGCATACCATAATGTCTATCAATAAAGCATTTGATTTCCTGTTTCAAAAATTCTGGTATTTCCACTATTCTGATGGATTGTTTTGTTTTTGGTTCTGTAATAATATCCTGTCTATTTGTTCGATAATATGTTTTGTTAATATTGATTTGATTTTTTTCAAAATCAATGTCTTTTTTTGTTAGTGCTAATAGCTCCCCTATTCTACAACCTGTCCAAAAAAGAATTTCAAAAATAATATAATATTTTGTTCCTTGCTCTATTGTTTGAATAAATTTCTGATATTCTTCTAATGTCCAAAAGTTTAAACTTCTAACATCAAAGCTGCCCATGCGTTTTACTTTTTTACATGGATTTGTAGTTAAATCATATATGCGAGAAGCATGAGAAAACAAACAAGTTAATTGATTTTGAATCATTCTCAAATATGCCTCTGAAAATCCTTTTGTCTGCATTTCATTCTGCCATTGTATAATTTGGGAAGCTGTAATTTCATTTATTTTTTGACTTCCAAAATAAGGAATAATATGTTGTTCCATCATATATCTTTTATTTTTTATGGTGCGGTCTTTTAATTCATTTTGTTTGTCATCAAAATAGATATCTACAAAATCACTCAATTTCATATTCATATTTCTGTTGTTGTTTAACTTCTTTTGTCGCTCATATTCTAAAGCCTCTCGTTTTGTTTCAAAACCCCTTTTTCTTCTTTTTTTCTTTTCCCCCTTTACATTTGTTTCAAACCATTGAGCTGTCCATTTTTTGGTGTCTTTTTCTTTGTAAGCCATAGTAATCTCCTTTGTTTAACTTTTTAATAACTCATATCCATACATCTTTTTTGCCAAATATGTTTTTGGAATTTTACCTGCTATTGTGATATACCCTTGTGTAGCAAGCTCTTGATTTAATTTTTTTACCAGCTTGTAGGCATAAGATTTGGAGCAACTTAATTCTCGTGCTACATCATCAGCACTCATCATATATTGATAATTTGCCATATATTCGACCTCCTTTTTTCAATCAAAATTTATTACAATATTTATATTTATTTGTTATACGAATTTCGTATATCCATAGTAGCACTTTATTTTTATTGTGTCAATATTTCATAAAAATATTTTTTATGTTTTTCGTATATTATTTATAAAAAGTTTATCTTTTTTATTTCTATAATATATGATATGATAAAAATTAGATTTATGGAATTCGTAATAAATTTTTATATGAAAGTAGGAGATTTTTATGGGAGATGGAAAAAAACTAAAAACAATACTTGATAGCAAAGGTACTAATGTCCGCAAAATTGCAAAAGCCACAGGAATCAGTGCCACGACACTTTATTCTATTATTCAAAAAGATTCCAATATTCGTTTTGATTTTGCATTGCGTTTAGCAAATGAATTAGAAATTGATGTAAATGAAATATGCTCTGCCAGTCCATTTTCTGGTGCCATCACAGAAGAAGAAATATATCCAACACTACCAGATGGCTTACATGGTGCTTTAGACGGAAGTCGAGTAAAAACTTATTTAAAAAATTCTATGTATCCTCTTATGTATCTATTTGGAAAAAATAGTATGCCTGACGTAGATAATCTTTTGACTTCATTTTATCAGTTAGATGATGAAGCAAGGCAAGAAATCGTACAAACAATACAATTTAAACTGCAATATCACAAAGACCCACAAAGAGCAGAACAAGTAAAACAAATAAAAGGCTGGTAAGTATTTTGGCACCGATTTGGCACCATTTTCAAAAAAATATTATATTATACATTAAAAAAGGACTTTCCGAAATACTCGGAAAGCCCTTAAAATCACCGTTTTTACAAATTACTCAATGATTTCAGTAACAGAACCAGCACCTACTGTTCTACCACCTTCACGGATAGCAAAACGGAGACCAGGAGCCATAGCTACTTTTGTAATCAATTCGATTGTCATTTCAACGTTATCGCCAGGCATACACATTTCTGTGCCATCTGGAAGAGAGATAATACCTGTAACGTCTGTTGTTCTAAAATAGAACTGTGGTCTATAGTTATTGAAGAAAGGAGTATGACGTCCACCTTCTTCTTTACTTAATACATAAACCTGTGCTTTAAATTTGTGGTGAGGTGTAATAGAACCTGGTTTTGCAAGAACTTGTCCTCTTTCGATTTCATTTCTTTGCACACCACGAAGAAGAACACCAATATTATCGCCAGCTTCTGCTTGGTCAAGAAGTTTTCTAAACATTTCAACGCCTGTTACAACAACTTTTCTAATTTCTTCTGTTAAACCAACGATTTCAACTTCATCTTGTACTTTAACAACACCACTTTCAACTCTACCTGTAGCAACTGTACCACGTCCTGTAATGGAGAATACGTCTTCTACTGGCATCAAGAAAGGTTTATCTGTATCACGTTCTGGTTCAGGAATATATCCTTCAATTTCGTTCATTAATTCAACGATTTTGTCGCCCCATTCACCTGTAGAATCTTGCAATGCTTGATAAGCAGAACCTCTAATGATAGGAATATCATCACCAGGGAATTCATACTCGGAAAGAAGTTCTCTAATTTCCATTTCAACTAAATCAAGAAGTTCTTCATCATCTACCATATCACATTTGTTCATAAATACAACAATATAAGGAACGCCTACCTGACGAGAAAGCAAAATGTGCTCTCTTGTTTGAGCCATAGGACCATCTGTTGCAGCAACAACAAGTATAGCACCGTCCATTTGAGCAGCACCTGTAATCATATTTTTAACATAGTCAGCATGTCCTGGGCAGTCAACGTGTGCATAGTGTCTTGTTGGTGTTTCATATTCAACGTGTGCTGTAGAAATTGTGATACCACGTTCTCTTTCTTCTGGAGCTTTATCAATGTTTTCAAATGCAACTGCTTCACCGATTTGATATCTTTCATGAAGTGTTTTTGTAATAGCAGCTGTTAAAGTTGTTTTACCATGGTCAACGTGACCAATAGTACCAATATTCATATGTGGTTTGGTTCTTTCAAATTTTTGTTTAGCCATTTTTAAATATCCTCCTTTAAATTGTTTAAGAGTACAATTCATTTACTGTATTGTTTTCATTATATAGAATATTGCCAGTATTTGCAAGCAATTATTCCATTTTTATAGTACTTTATACAAAAAACTTATGCGTTAGCTTTTTTACCTTCTAAAACTTTTTCTTGTACTGATTTTGGACATGGTTCATAATGGTCAACTTCCATTACATAAGTTCCACGTCCCTGTGATTTTGAACGAAGGTCTGTGGAATATCCAAACATTTCAGCCAATGGTACATAAGAATGAATTACTTGTACACCACTTCTTGCTTCCATACCTTCAATTCTACCACGACGAGAGTTAATATCTCCTATAACATCGCCCATATAGTCCTCTGGTACGGATACTGTTACTTTCATAATAGGCTCAAGCAATACTGCATCGCCTTTTCTCATAGCTTCTTTAAAAGCCATAGCACCTGCTATCTGATAAGCCATTTCAGAGGAGTCTACATCGTGGTAAGAACCATCATATACTTCTGCTTTTACGCCAAGTACTGGGTATCCACCCAATATACCACTCTGCATTGCCTCTTGTATACCTTTATCAATCGCTGGTATATATTCTTTTGGTATAGAACCACCAACAGTACTATTGACAAATTCATAATTGTGTTCTGCATCTGTACCAATAGGATAGAATTTTACTTTACAGTGTCCATACTGTCCTCTACCACCAGACTGACGAACAAATTTTCCTTCTACATCAACAGCTTTTCTAAATGTTTCTTTATAAGAAACCTGTGGTGCTCCAACATTTGCTTCTACTTTAAACTCTCTCAACAGACGGTCAACTATGATTTCTAAGTGAAGTTCACCCATACCTGCTATAATGGTATCACCTGTATCTTGATTTGTATATGTTTTAAATGTTGGGTCTTCTTCTGCTAATTTTGCCAAAGCAATACCCATTTTATCTCTACCTGCTTTTGTTTTTGGTTCAATAGCAACTTCAATAACTGGTTCTGGGAATACCATAGACTCTAATATTACTTCATGGTCTTCATCACAAATAGTATCTCCAGTTGTTGTTAATTTAAAACCTACTGCTGCTGCAATATCTCCAGAGTATACTTTATCAATTTCTTCTCTATGATTTGCGTGCATCTGTAATATACGTCCAACACGTTCTTTTTTACCTTTTGTGGAATTATAAACATATGTGCCAGAATTTAATGTACCAGAGTACACACGGAAAAATGCTAATTTTCCTACAAATGGGTCATTCATAATTTTAAATGCCAATGCAGAAAATGGTTCTTCATCAGAAGAGTGTCTTTCAATTTCTTCTCCAGTATCTGGGTCAATACCTTTAATAGCTGCAATATCAATAGGTGCTGGCATATATTCAATAACACCATCTAATAATTTTTGAACACCTTTATTTCTATATGCAGAACCACAGAATACAGGAATTAATTCACAGTTAATACAAGCTTTTCTCATAGCTGTTTTTAATTCTTGTTCTGTAATTTCTTCCTCTGCAAGATATTTATCCATCAAATCTTCATCTGTTTCTGCAATTGCTTCTACCATAAGCTGACGATATTCTTCTGCTTTTTCTTTCATATCATCAGGAATTTCTTCTTCATCTACTTCTTTGCCTAAGTCGTCCTCATAAATAAATGCTTTCATTTTTACTAAGTCGATAACTCCTACAAAGTCGCTTTCTGCTCCTATTGGTAAAAACATTGCAACGGGATTACAGCCTAATCTATCTTTCATCATTTGAAGCACATTATAAAAATCTGCTCCCATAATGTCCATTTTATTGACAAATGCCATTCTTGGTACATTATAATTATCTGCTTGACGCCATACTGTTTCAGACTGTGGTTCTACACCACCCTTTGCACAGAATACGCACACTGCACCATCTAATACACGCAATGAACGCTCAACTTCTACTGTAAAGTCAACATGTCCTGGTGTATCAATGATATTTACTCTATTTTCATTCCACTGACAAGTTGTTGCAGCAGATGTGATTGTAATACCTCTTTCTTGTTCTTGTTCCATCCAGTCCATAGTAGCAGTACCTTCATGGGTATCACCAATTTTATAATTACGTCCTGTATAAAACAAAATACGCTCTGTAAGAGTTGTTTTACCAGCATCAATATGTGCCATGATACCGATATTTCTAGTCTTAGCAAGTGGAAACGCTCTGTTTGCCACGCTGAACTCCTCCTTTATCGTATATACGAATAAACTCTTTTATTATTTTTTTTGCCAACTTTACATACTTACCATTTGTAATGGGAGAATGCTTTATTTGCTTCTGCCATTTTATGGGTTTCGTCTTTTTTCTTTACAGCTCCGCCTGCATTATTTAATGCGTCCATGATTTCTCCCGCTAAACGGTCAATCATTGTTTTTTCTCCACGTTTTCTGCTGTAAAGTGTTAACCAACGAAGTCCCAATGTTCTTCTTCTTTCTGGTCTAATGTCCATTGGTACTTGGTAAGTTGCACCACCTACACGACGTGCTTTTACCTCTAATACTGGCATAATATTGTTGAGAGCTTCTTCAAAAGCTTCTAATGGTTCTTTCCCTGTTTTTTCTGCTACTTTTTCGAATGCACCATAAACAATTTTTTCAGCAACGCCTTTTTTGCCGTCTAACATAACACTATTTATTAATTTTGTTACCAGCTTACTATTATACAAAGGGTCTGCTAAAACTTCTCTCTTTGCAACATGTCCTTTTCTTGGCACGATTCTTCCCTCCTTAATGAATAATGATATTCTCGGTACTTCACGAGCTTTTTTCTCGTGTTGTCATGCCTTCATACGTAAATCTTTTATCTCTAAGCAATTTGCAGATGGTATTGATTTTGTATAAGGCATTTCCTTTTCATACGATTTATAATTTGATTACTTTTTCGCTTTTGGACGTTTTGCACCATATTTAGAACGAGCCTGCATTCTATTTGCAACGCCTGCTGTATCCAATGTTCCTCTAACAATATGATAACGCACACCAGGTAAGTCTTTTACCCTTCCGCCTCTAATAAGAACAACGCTATGCTCCTGAAGATTATGACCTTCACCTGGAATGTAAGCTGTTACTTCAATACCATTAGAAAGACGAACTCTGGCAATTTTTCTAAGTGCTGAGTTAGGTTTCTTTGGTGTAGAAGTTTTTACTGCTGTACAAACGCCACGTCTTTGAGGAGAAGAAATGTCTGTTGTTTTCTTCTTTAAAGAGTTCAAACCTTTTTGCAAAGCTGGAGCAGTAGATTTCTTTTCTACTGTCTTTCTTCCTTTTCTTACTAACTGATTAAATGTTGGCATTTATTGCACCTCCTTACAAAATAAATACGTTCTGCCATTGCATTAACATCTTCTGTCATATGAAAACAAGCATGAAAAAAAGTCTTATTTTCAAGACACTGCAATATTTTATCATTTCATATTATAAAAGTCAATAATTTTATTTTAATTTTTCCCAATTTTTCAAAACAAAAATATTATTTTATATTTATTCTGTTAATAGATTTCTGTTTGTAGTTGGGAAAACAAAGTTTTCCATAAAAGTTTTGTCCAACTTTTTCAAAAGTTGGTGGAATTTGAGGTAACACTTCAAAGTTTTAAGGTTTTTTATGCTTTCAAGCATGTTTTTGAGGAGAAAATGTCTGAAAGGCGTTTGGGGAACTTTTCACAAGTGAAAAAAGTTTCCCTTAATCGCCTTTTTGATAAATTCAATATTATTTTATATTTTTACAAACAAAATTTAACAGTTCTTCAGGAGTTGGTATTTCTCCTTTTTTCGTAATGTTACTTTGAAATAATTTTTGTTCTTGTGTAACATTTTCAAAAGCATAGTTAATTGCTGACTGCATTTCCTTTTTGACTTCCTTCATAGAAACACCATTTTTTAATACGATTGCTTTGCAAATTTTATCAAATTTTTTATTTTTTTTATTCACAATAAATCATAACCTTTCTTGCTTTATTTGTTGTTTTAACACAAATATAACATAAAAAATTAAAATACACAATATAAATGCAATCATTATAAATGAATTGTTGTTTTTATTAATTCAATTATTATAATGTTGGGGGTGAAAATATTGAAGAAATCTTATTTATATAATAGTATGATAGAAAGAATTAAACAAAAACGAAAAGAAAAAGGATATACACAAGAAAAAATGGCAGAATTATTGAATATTTCTTATAGCAATTATTCTAAAATAGAAAATGCTATTGTCACTCCAACATTAGAAAGATTAATCGATATTTCCCAAATTTTAGAAGTATCTCTTGATTATTTAGTTTATGGACAACAAAATAATGATGAAGTTAAATATTATTCTAGTAATAGACAAAAAGAGGCTATAGTATCATTAATAAAAAATTGTGACAAAGAAAATTTACAATACATAATACATTTTCTTGAAAAAATATATTCTTTATTATAACAAAACAATTAATAAAACAAGGTGTTTTGATCGCAGGCAGAAGTTAATTATAAACAATTAGGAATAAAAATAAAAAAATGCGTCAGTCTGAAGGATTAACACAATATAAACTTGCAGAAATTGTTGGTTGTAATACTTCTCATATTTCTAATATTGAAAATAATTATACAACAGTTAGTTTAAATTTATTACTTGCTATTGCAAATGCTCTCAACACCTCAATAGATTATCTTTTATCTGAACAATATGATAATTCAGCTTTTGCATTAGACCATGAAATATTAAGAGCTATAGAAAATTTAGATATTGAAAAAAAGAAAAAATACTAAAAATCATTAAAATTTTATAAATTCATTTGATAGCTCCAATATAAAAATATTTTTATATTTTACTTTTATAAGGTGATATTATTGACAAAAAAACAACTAAAAAATATAGGCGATAGAATGAAATCAAAAAGGTTACAATTAGGATATACTCAAGAAAGAATTGCAGAATTAACAAATATTTCTTTTAGTACTTACTCCAAAATAGAAAATGCAATACAAAGTCCTTCTTTAGATACTCTGATACGTATTTCTATTGTACTGGATATTTCAATGGATTATCTAATATTCGGAAATGAAAATACCAAAAAAAATACTGATAATTTTTCCGACATGATAACACTTTTGCAAAATGCTGATTTCAAACAAGTGCAATACGTTTATGAATTATTATCTCAACTACTCTCAAAAGCCAAATAAGCACAAAAAAACAGAGATACTATAAAAGTATCTCTGTTTTCTATTTTTACTATTTTCTAATTACATATCATATCCACTATAATAATAAATATCTTCTTCTTCCTCTTCCTCTTTTACTATTTCAATATCTATATTACGGTATCTTTGCATACCAGTACCTGCTGGTATCAGTTTACCTATAATTACATTTTCTTTTAATCCAATCAATGGGTCAATTTTTCCTTTGATTGCTGCTTCTGTCAGCACTCTTGTCGTTTCTTGGAAAGATGCCGCAGACAGGAATGAGTCTGTTGCAAGTGATGCTTTTGTAATACCCAAAAGCACTCTATACCCTTTTGCTGGTTCTTTTCCTTCTTCTTCCATTTGTGCATTTCTATTTTCAAATGCAAGCCAATCTACAAGACTTCCAGGCAAAAATTCTGTATCGCCGTTTTCTTCAATTTTTACACGTTTGAGCATCTGTCTAACAATAACTTCAATATGTTTATCATTGATTTCAACACCTTGCAAACGATACACTCTTTGAACTTCTTGTATCATATAGTCTTGCACGCCTCTAATGCCTTTAATTTTTAAAATGTCATGTGGATTTACACTACCTTCTGTGATTTCATCACCTGCTTCTATAGTGTCACCATCATACACTTTAATACGTGAACCATATGGTATCAAATAGTCTTTTGTTTCTCCTGTATCTGCATTTGTAATAATGACTTCTCTTTTCTTCTTTGTATCACTGATAGTTACTTTTCCACCAAATTCTGCTATAATTGCAAGTCCTTTTGGTTTTCTTGCTTCAAAAAGTTCCTCAACACGTGGAAGACCTTGTGTAATGTCATCTCCTGCAATACCGCCTGTATGGAATGTTCTCATTGTCAACTGTGTACCAGGTTCTCCTATAGACTGTGCTGCAATAATACCAACAGACTCACCTATTCTTACAAAACGACCACTCGCCATATTTGCACCATAACATTTTGAGCAAATACCTATTTCAGAACGACAAGTTAGTACTGTTCTAATCAATACTTTTTTTACACCTGCTTTTTCTACTTTTTCTGCTTGGTCGTGTGTTATCATAGTGTCTTTTGGTACTAATATTTCTCTGGTTTCTGGGTGCACAATATCTAATATAGACCAACGACCTCTAATTCTATCTTGCAAGCTTTCAATCACTTCGTTGCCGTCCATAAATGCAGATACCCACAATCCTGGTGTATCTTCTCCTTGGTCTTCACAACATTGCCATTCTCTTATAATAATGTCTTGTGAAACGTCAACTAATCTTCTTGTCAAATATCCAGAGTCTGCTGTTCTTAATGCTGTATCTGTCAAACCTTTTCTTGCACCATGTGCAGAAATAAAGTATTCCAAAACAGAAAGACCTTCACGGAAATTTGATTTAATAGGCAATTCTATAATACCACCTGATGGATTTGCCATAAGTCCCCTCATACCTGCAAGCTGTTTAATCTGGCTATTAGAACCACGGGCTCCAGAGTCTGCCATCATAAATATATTATTATATTTTCCTAATCCTGCAAGCAAAGCATCTGTTATTTTATCATTGGCAATATTCCATGCTTCTATTACTTTGTTATGTCTTTCTTCATCTGTCATTAAGCCACGTCTGAATTTTTTTGTAATATCTTCTACTTTACCTTCTGCTTCTTCTAAATAGCTCTTTTTCTTTTCTGGTATTACCATATCTGATACAGATACTGTCAATGCTGCTCTTGTTGAAAATTTATAACCTAACGCTTTTATTTGGTCTAACACGATTGCTGTTTGTGTAGAACCACAACGACTAATACATCTATTTATTATTTTTCCTATATCTTTCTTTTTCACCAAAGAATGAATTTCATACTGGAATTTTTCTTTTTCATTTGTTCTATCTACATAGCCCAAATTTTGAGGAATGGCTTCATTAAATATAATACGCCCTACTGTCGTATCTACCATTCTTGACTCCTCTACACCATTAAATTCCAATGTTCTTCTTACTCTAATTTTAGCATGAAGTGTTATGACATGATTGTCATAGGCAAGTATAGCTTCTTTTTCATCTTTAAATGCTTTTCCTTCTCCCTTTTCGCCCTCTTTTTCTAATGTTAAATAATACATACCTAATATCATATCCTGAGAAGGTACTGTAACAGGGCCACCATCAGATGGTTTCAGCAAGTTATTAGGAGAAAGCAACAAAAAGCGACATTCTGCTTGTGCTTCTACAGAAAGAGGCACGTGCACAGCCATTTGGTCACCGTCAAAGTCTGCATTATATGCTGTACATACCAATGGGTGCAATTTAATTGCTCTACCTTCTACTAATACAGGCTCAAATGCTTGTATACCCAATCTATGAAGTGTTGGGGCTCTATTAAGCATAACAGGGTGTTCTTTTATGACATCTTCCAGTATATCCCAAACCTCTGTTTGCATACGCTCTACCATTCTTTTAGCAGATTTGATATTATGTGCTAATCCGTCTTCTACTAATTTTTTCATAACAAATGGCTTAAATAATTCAATAGCCATTTCTTTTGGCAAACCGCACTGATATATTTTTAATTCAGGGCCTACTACAATAACAGAACGTCCAGAATAGTCAACACGCTTTCCTAATAGATTTTGACGGAAACGTCCTTGTTTTCCTTTAAGCATATCAGAAAGAGATTTTAATGGTCTATTTCCGGGACCTGTAACAGGTCTTCCTCTTCTTCCATTATCTATTAAAGCGTCTACTGCTTCCTGCAACATTCTTTTTTCATTTCTTACTATAATATCTGGTGCTCCTAAATCAAGTAATCTTTTTAAACGATTATTTCTATTAATTACCCTTCTATAAAGGTCATTCAAATCGCTTGTTGCAAAACGACCACCATCTAGCTGTACCATAGGTCTAATTTCTGGAGGAATAACAGGAATAGCATCTAATATCATCCACTCTGGCTTATTATTAGAAAGTCTAAAAGACTCCAGCACTTCTAATCTTTTTATAATTCTAATTCTTTTTTGCCCTGTAGTATCTACAAGCTGCTTTTTCAATTCTTCTGCATCTTTTTCTAGGTCAATGTCCATAAGAAGCTGTTTAATTGCTTCTGCTCCCATTGCTGCTTTAAAAGCATTGCCATATCTATCATATGCTTCTCTAAAATCTTTTTCAGTTAAAAGCTGTTTATACTGTAATTCTGTATCACCTGGGTCTAATACTACATAAGATGCAAAATACAGCACTTTTTCTAAAGCCCTTGGTGACATAGAAAGTATCAATCCCATACGGGAAGGTATTCCTTTAAAATACCATATGTGAGATACTGGGGCAGCCAGTTCAATATGCCCCATTCTCTCTCTTCTTACTTTTGCCTTTGTAACTTCTACGCCACACCTATCACATACTACGCCTTTATATCTTATTCTTTTATACTTTCCACAATGACATTCCCAGTCTTTTGTTGGTCCAAATATTCTTTCACAAAAAAGACCATCTCTTTCTGGTTTTAATGTCCTATAATTAATGGTTTCTGGTTTTTTTACTTCCCCTCTTGACCATTCGTGTATTTTTTCAGGAGATGCTAAACCGATTTTGATAGAATCAAAAACGATACCTTGTTCCGCATTTTGTGCTGTCATGAACTATCATGCTCCTTTCTTATTCCTCGTCTTCCTCATCTAAATCTATATCGTCTAAATCGTCATCTAATTCTTCCTCATCTATTAAATCATCATCTATATAATCATCTAATAGGTCATCATCGTCTGTTTCTGTACTTTCATCATCGTCATCATCAAATAAAAAGTCAATTAAGTTTTCTTCTTCTGTCATAGCTTCATTTGGTTGTCCCATATAAACATTTTTACTGCTGTCATCATCTCTTTCATATCCATCTATATTTACATTCAAATCATCTACATCATCAATAGACTCTTTAATTTCTACTTCTGTTTGGTCTTCTCTCAATACTCTAATATCCAAAGCCAATGACTGCAATTCTTTTAAAAGTACTTTGAAAGACTCTGGCACACCAGGTTCTGGTATATTTTCTCCTTTTACAATTGCTTCATATGTCTTTACACGTCCAACAATATCATCAGATTTTACTGTCAATATTTCTTGCAAAGTATATGCTGCACCATAAGCCTCTAATGCCCAAACTTCCATCTCTCCAAATCTTTGACCACCAAACTGTGCCTTTCCTCCTAATGGTTGCTGTGTTACAAGAGAATAAGGGCCCGTGGAACGTGCATGAATTTTGTCATCTACCAAGTGATGCAATTTCAAATAGTGCATAAAGCCTATTGTAACCCTATTATCAAATACTTCTCCTGTTCTACCATCACGAAGTTCCACTTTACCATCTCTGCTAAGCTTAACACCTTTCCATTCTTCTCTATGCTCTCTATTAGCATAAAGTTCATCATAAATATCTCCTTGTAGCAAGTCTTTCCATTTTTCAGAAAATTCTTCCCAACTTGTATTTACATAATCATTTGCCATTTCTAATGTATCCATAATGCTAACTTCATCAGCACCATCAAATACAGGCGTTGCTACTTTCCAGCCTAATGCTTTCGCTGCAAGGCTCAAATGTGTTTCTAATACCTGACCAATATTCATACGGGAAGGTATACCCAAAGGATTTAATACAATATCCAAAGACCTACCATTTGGCAAAAATGGCATATCTTCCACTGGCAATACTCTAGACACAACACCTTTATTACCATGTCTACCTGCCATTTTATCGCCTACAGAAATTTTTCTTTTCTGTGCAATATATACTCTAACAAGTTGATTAACTCCAGGCCCTATATCATCGCCATTTTCTCTTGTAAATATTTTGACATCTACAATAATACCTGTTTCGCCATGAGGTACTCTCAATGATGTATCTCTTACTTCTCTTGCTTTTTCACCAAATATTGCTCTCAGTAATCTTTCCTCTGCTGTCAGTTCTGTTTCTCCCTTTGGTGTTACTTTTCCAACCAATATATCATTAGGACGCACTTCTGCACCAATACGCACAATACCTCTTGCGTCCAAATCTCTTAAAGCGTCCTCTCCCACATTAGGAATATCTCTTGTAATTTCTTCTGGCCCTAATTTGGTATCTCTTGCTTCAGACTCAAATTCATTTACGTGTACAGAAGTATATACATCTTCTTGTACCAATTTTTCACTCAGCAAAACAGCATCTTCATAATTATAGCCCTCCCATGTCATAAAGCCTATGAGAGGATTTTTGCCAAGTGCTAATTCTCCATTTGATGTGGAAGCACCATCTGCTATAATTTGTCCTTGTCTTATTTTATCTCCTTGATTAATAATAGGTCTTTGATTTAAACAAGTACTTTGATTGCTTCTTTGATATTTTATCAAATGATAAGTATCACGTTTTCCTTCCTCTGTTTTTATTACAATTTCATTTGCTGCAACTTTTTCTGCTACACCGGTATGTTTTGCAATAACACAAATACCAGAGTCTTTTGCTGTTTTATACTCCATACCTGTCCCAACAATAGGAGAGTCTGTTACTAACAAAGGTACTGCCTGACGCTGCATATTAGAACCCATCAATGCCCTATTTGCGTCATCATTTTCCAAAAATGGTATTAATGCTGTTGCCACAGAAACCATTTGTTTAGGAGAAACGTCCATCAAATGAATTTCTTTTCTATCTACTTCTATAATTTCCTCTCTATGTCGGCCCGAAACTTTTCTATTCATAAAATGTCCTTGTTCGTCCAAAGGTTCATTTGCTTGTGCTACATTATAATTTTCTTCTTCATCTGCTGTAACATACACAAATTCATCTGTAACTCTTGGTTCTTCTCCACTTTGGTCTACTTTTCTATAAGGTGCTTCTATAAACCCATACTCATTAATTCTTGCAAATGTTGCTAAAGAGTTTATCAAACCAATATTAGGTCCTTCAGGTGTTTCAATAGGACACATTCTACCATAATGTGAGTGGTGAACGTCACGCACTTCAAATCCTGCTCTCTCTCTAGATAAACCACCAGGACCTAATGCAGACAAACGGCGTTTATGTGTCAATTCAGAAAGAGGATTATTTTGGTCCATAAACTGCGATAACTGTGAACTTCCAAAAAATTCTTTTATTGCTGCTGTAACAGGACGCACATTGATAAGTGCTTGAGGTGTCACAACTGCTATATCTTGTGTTGTCATTCTTTCTCTAACTACTCTTTCCATTCTGGAAAGACCAATACGAAATTGATTTTGAAGCAATTCTCCCACAGAACGAATACGTCTATTACCTAAATGGTCAATGTCATCTACATTGCCATATCCATAATCTAACTGCATAACATAATTAATAGAAGCCATAATATCTTCTAATGTAATATGTTTTGGCAATAGTTCATGTATATTTTCTTTAATTGCTGCTTTGATTTCTTCTGCTGTGTCATAGCTTTCTAATATTTTCATTAAAACAGGATAATATACTTTTTCTTTAATACCTAATTCTATACCTGTTAAATCAAACTCTGCTAAATAAGTATCAATGTCAACTACCTGATTTGTTAATATTTTTACTTTTCTATCTTCTTGTTCTTCTGCTTCAATATAAATAAAAGGAACTCCTGTATTTTGTATTTCATCACAAAGTTCTAATGTTAATTTCATACCTGCTTCTGCAACAACTTCACCTGTCATAGCATCTACAACCGTTTCTGCTAATTTTGCTCCTTTTATTCTATTACGAAGTGCAAGTTTTTTATTGAATTTATATCTTCCTACTTTTGCTAAGTCATATCTTTTTGCATCAAAAAACATTCCTCTAAGCAATGTTTCTGAGCTTTCTACTGTAGGAGGTTCGCCTGGACGCAATTTTTTATACAATTCCACTAAACCCTCTTCATATGATTTTGAAACGTCTTTTTCTATAGTAGCCAGTATTTTTGGCTCTTCACCAAATAGTTCTAATATTTCTGCATCACTACCAATACCCAACGCTCTAATCAATACTGTTACAGGTACTTTTCTAGTACGATCTACTCTAACATAAAAAACATCATTAGAGTCTGTTTCATATTCCAGCCAAGCACCCCTATTTGGTATTACAGTAGCAGAAAGTAATTTTTTTCCCAATTTATCAAAATCAGAAGCATAATAAATACCTGGAGAACGCACAAGCTGACTTACAATAACACGCTCTGCACCATTGATAATAAATGTGCCTGTTTCTGTCATCAAAGGAAAATCTCCCATAAAAATTTCCTGTTCTTTAATTTCATCTAATTCTTTATTATACAATCTAGCTTTTACTTTCAATGCCGCTGCATATGTTGCATCTCTTTCTTTACATTCTTCAATGGAATATTTAGGTTCAGAATCTAAAGTAAAATCTGTCAGTTTCAATTCTAAATTGCCGCTGAAATCCATAATGGGAGAAATATCCTCAAAAACTTCTTTCAAACCTTCTTTCAAAAACCAGTCATAGCTGTCTTTTTGAACTTCAATTAAATTCGGCATTTCAAGAACTTCATTGATTCTTGAGTAACTCATTCTTACACTGTCACCTAAAGGGAGTGCGTGAATTCTGTTCTTTTCCATCTATGTCACCTCTCGAAAATATTTATTACGCTGCGGAAATAAATTTTTTACACAAAAAATTTAGAACCAAACAAAGCTAGACCTTTGCTTGTACCACCTTTTCATAGCAGTTGTCACAAAAGTCTTTCCATGAAGATTCTAATGTTATAAAATTAGGGTGTTTCTGCATATTCACAAACCCCCTTTGCGTAAAATTGCACAACACTTACATACTCTATACTTCTTTTCGACAAGTTCTATAATAATATAATATGGATTTCCTACAAATTTTCATAAAAATTTGTTGAAATTTATTTGCTAATATGCTATACTATTTTAAAGAAAACATATTTAGCGTTAACTTAGTCGATATACCCAATATATTACCATATCATGGTCTTGTTGTCAAGGTCTTTTTTTTATGCTTCTTTTTATTTCAGTATTATAAAATGTATCCTAATTTATGAAGTGATTTCATATTATCAAGGAAGTGTAGTCATTATGAAAAAACTATTACCAGTATCTTTTATTATACTTTTTCCTTATTCTATTGTATTATTAATATATAGTCTTTTTCATACAACACTAATGAAATATCTTTTTCATAACAACATTTATACAGGCTTTTTTTATATTTGTATTTTTTGGCTTATCTCATTTATAAATGCTATTTGCATTTTCATCAAAAACATCACACACAAAAGGAACGCATTACAATTAGCAAAAATAAATATGATAATAAAACTTATTCAAATACCAGCTTATATAGTTCTTTTTATAGTAGGCATTGCTTGTATGTTTACTATATTTACATTTGGAATTTCTTTTGTATTATTAGCTTTAGATTGTGCTTCTATATTTTTAAGTGGATTAATAGGGCTATCTGCTGTAAAACAAAATTATACAGAAGGTATTTTTTCTATAAAAGAACTATTTCTTCATAGTATATTACAATTTATTTTTTGTGCTGATGTTATCAGTGCCATTATATTATTTAGAAAGTCCAAATCAGTAGCTATTTCAAAAAATACTTTATAAATAAATACAAAAAAATTACATACAGGAGAAAAACATAATATGGAAATCAAACGTATTTTTTTAACAAAACCTAATACAAACAATGAGTATTGTTCTTTTGAAAATCAGCTTCAAACAAGAGTAATATTTGGCAACAACAAATTTAAAATGTTATTTGAAGCAAACAAAAAAAATATTATGGAAACAGTAGAAAGAGAAATAAAATATTATGTGAATTGCGATAATCTATGTAATGAAAATTACTTCCCTAGACCTTCTATGCTTACTGGTGAATGGTATCTCAGTGAAATAAATTTTGAAGATATTGATTTTTTAAGTATTCGTACTGCTTTTATTGGTATTGATTTAGGATATAAAGATGACTATTTAGGCTTAGAAGTTACTTTTTGTTATGACAAAAATCTAAAATTATTTTTATTAACTGGTGTAAATAGTGAAAGTATTTAATAATAAAAGCAGTTACTTCTCTTTTAAAGTAACTGCTTATTTTTTATTACTACATCGATAATACAATCCATTTATAAAACCTACTGTTCCAAAAAGTATATGTACAAAAAATTTTAACAATGATGAATAATGAATGAAATTACTTGTTACTGCTATATAAAATAATATATACACCAATAACAATATCATATTTAACTTTTTTAGCATTTCACTCCTTTTTATACAAACTTTTTTTTGAAACATACTTCCTAATGGTTTCACAACACAAAACCAAAATAAAGGAAATGCTATAAATTGATAAATTATCATAAATAAATCTACAAAATAGTATTTATAATACAAAAATTTTTCATACCACATAATATAGCATTGACAAATAATTGCTGTATATAAACAAAAAGTATCTGATAAAACATACTTTTTCATCATATCATTCCCCTATTTATTGACTATTTTCATAATATTATATCTACATTTTACAACATTTTTTTATTATAGTCAACAATATACTACTATTTATAATTGATTTACTTTTCATTTTATGCTATATTTCTACTATCAAAATACAGAGGAATGATATTTTATGGAAATTACAATTCGTACTGCAACATCACAAGACGCAAAAGCATTACTTGACATTTATGCCCCTTATATACAAAACACTGCTATCACATTTGAGTACGAAGTACCTTCTTTACAAGAGTTTACAGACAGAATTACTCAAACATTGCAAAAATATCCTTATATTGTAGCAGTATCAGATAATAAAATAGTAGGTTATGCCTATGCAGGTGCTTTTGGCAAAAGAACTGCATACACTTGGACAGCAGAAGTATCTATTTACATAGCACAAAATTTTAGAAAAATGGGTATAGGAAAAAAACTTTATGAAACATTAGAAAGGTTACTAAAAGCTCAAAACATTATAAATATTATTGCTTGTGTTGCTTATACTGAGCAACAAGACGAACACCTTAATAAAAACAGTTTACAATTTCACAAACATATGGGTTATGAAGTAGTCGGAAAATTAAATCAATGTGGCTATAAATTTCATAAATGGTATGACATTATACATCTTGAAAAATACATCGGTTCTCACAGTATAGAACCTTTCCCTTTAAAAAATTTTGATGATGTCAAATTTATGCTTTACAGTAAAGGAAACAATACATTATGAATAAAATAGAAGCTATATACCAAAAAGCATTATATACTATATTTCAAAGTCAATTTCGTATCATACATAACACCGATAATACTACTAGTATTATATTAGACGGTGAACAACAAGAATTTTATTTTACTCTTTATGGAAATAATTGTGTTTATTTATATTGGTGCAATGAATGTTTTATATTTGACTATTACAGAAATAATTTAGTATCTTCTGATACATATGGAGAAATTGTATTTGAAGGTAATATTGATATAGAACAACTTCCTAAAATAATAATAGAGATTATTTTACAATTAAAAGACTGCATATTTTTAAATAAACAAGAAATTATAAAAGCAAAAACTCCTTCAGGTTACGACAATATAAAAGATTATATCATTAAAGCAAAAACGTCTAAACTTTCTCAAAAAACATATAGGCTAAATAATATCATTATTGAATATTTATTATTTTAAATACTGCTGTTTTTTGTTTAACATACTACAAATACAATATAAACAATAATATAATATTACTTTGTATTTCTTTTCATTTAGCAATTTCAAAAATAGTATATTTCACTTTATACCATTTGACTTCTTTAGTATAACCATGAAATATACCATTTTTAAATAAAAAAATCTATTCTCATATACAACAATAGATTACTACTCTATTTTAAATGCCATTTTTCTCCATTTGGCATAACAAAAATATACCCTGAAAATCTCTCTACTATATTTCCTTCAGGAAGCAATCTAACAACCGTTTCCTCTCTATATTCTGGCTGTTCATACCACACATTAAAATATAATTTATTTTCTTCTCTAAAACAAAAGCTTTCTCTGTTCTCTATAGAAAATTTTACTTTTTCAGGCCATACAATTTCAAAATAATTATCACTTGACTGTATTGTTAACATTAAAGGACTTTTATGTAAACATAAATTATAACAATCTTTTATAGCACAAAGAGGCAATTCTATTATTTTTACTGCTTTATTATATACTGCTTCAAAGCGAAAAAGAAATATCATTTTTTTTATAAAATCTACTTGCAATATTATTACAAAGCCATTATTATAAATCGGTTTTCCAAAATAACACCCTTTTGCTGTCAATGCTTCATTATTGTATACTTTACCATCAGGATAATGTATCAAATACAAATGATTACATAATATTTCTCCTTTTTGAAACAACTGTTGTGCTTCATATAAATCTCCTCCTGTAATGTCTATACTCCAATACCATTCTTGTGTACCACCTGCTACTATTTCTAAATTTGTCAATCCATTTAATTCAATTTCTTTTATATTAGTATTCAATATTGATTTCTCCCATCATATACAACACAGCAGTGCCACTTACTTTTACTCTCTGCCCTTTATTTTTACAATACAATATTCCTCCTCTTTCAGAAATCTGTTTTGCTACCATATCATTTTTTTGAAGTCTTTTCGCCCAAAAAGGTATTAAACTACTATGAGAAGAACCAGTTACAGCATCTTCTTTATTTTCTAATTCTGGTGTAAAATAGCGTGAAACAAAATCTACTTCTTTTCCTTTTGCTGTTACTACAACGCCTAAACCTATATTTAATTTTTCCATTTTATCAAAATCTGGTTTTATATTTTTTACTTGATTTTCATTTTCCAAAAGTATTATCAAATCTCTTGAAATATAAGTTTCTACAGGTTTTATACCTATTACATCTGTCACTTTTTCTATAACATCTATTTTTTCAGGCATATAACAAGGTAAATCCATTTCAAACAAATTTCCCTTTTTTTCTACTATCAATATTCCACTTTTGGTATGAAATGTTACAACAGAAGTCATTTTTTCTATGAAATTCATAATAACATAAGCAGCAGCCATAGTTGCGTGACCACATAAATCAATTTCTGATATTGGTGTAAACCATTTTAAAAAGTATTGTTCTTTTTCTTTATAAACAAAAGCAGTTTCTGACAAATTATTCTCTTTTGCGATATTTTGCATTATTCTTTGTTTTAACGGCTTTTCTAATATACAGACACCTGCTGGATTTCCTTGAAATACTTTTTCTGCAAAAGCATCTATTACAAAATATTTCATTATGTTATTTTCTCCTTTTTGTTTTTTACTAATTCTATGTAATATAAAATGAAACAGTTTTATACTTCATTTATATTTTCCATTTTTACCAGTTCAATATTTGCCTCTTCCAACATTGCTTTTGACATTTCATCAGGATAATCTCCTTTATAAACCACTTTTATAATACCTGCGTTAATTAGCATTTTAGCACAAATGACACAAGGTTGTACATTAACATATAATGTTGCACCTTCTGTAGTATTTCCTAATTTTGCTGCCTGTATAATTGCATTTTGCTCTGCGTGCAATGCTCTACAAAGTTCGTGACGCTGTCCTGATGGTATACCCATTTTTTCCCTTTCACAGCCTCCCAATTCTGTACAATGTTTTAAATGAGAAGGAGCTCCATTATATCCTGTAGTAATAATTCTATTATCTTTTACAATGACTGCTCCTACCTGTCTTCTTAAACAAGTAGACCTCGTTTTTACTACCTCTACAATCTGCATGAAATATTCGTCCCAACTTGAACGCATTACTCTCCATCTCCTTTTTTTATTTTTTAAAATAATATGGGAAATCTTCTATAAACAAAGAAGATTTCCCATTATTGATTATACCATCAAATACATTTTTTTTGCTTCAAATGTCAATTCTTCTCTAAACTGTGGTGCAGCCAATGAAATTAAAAGTTTTGCTCTTTCTCCTGCTGTCAATCCTTTTAATCTTGCTACGCCATTTTCTGTTACAATATAATCTACATCATTTTTACCTGTTGTTACAATAGAACCAGGTGTTAATACAGGTTTGATTTTTGAAATTGTACCATCTTTTGCTGTAGACTGCATTGCAATAAAGCCTTTTCCACCTCTGGACAGATTAGCACCTCTTACATAATCCAACTGTCCGCCACTTCCGCTATAATGTTTTGTACCTATACTTTCTGCACAAACTTGTCCAAATAAGTCAATTTCTACTGCAGCATTTACAGAAATAAAATTATCATGCTGTCCTATAATATAAGGGTCATTTGTATAGCTTACTGGGTGCATTTCAAATGAAGGATTATCATCTACATAATCATACATTTTTTGTGTTCCCCATGCCAATGTTGCAATCGTTTTGCCTTTATTAAGTGGTTTCTTTTTATTTGTAACAGCACCACATTCCAGCAAATCTACCATACTATCTGTAAACATTTCTGTATGAATACCTAAATCTTGTTTATCTTTTAATAATATTCCTACTGCATTAGGTATACCACCTATACCTAACTGTAATGTTGCTCCATCTGGTACTAGCTCTGCTATCATACCACCTATTTTTTTATCATTTTCTGACAATGGTGGATTTTGCAATTCTGAAAGTGGTCTATCACTTTCACATACTGCTGTTACTTGTGAAATGTGTATTAAATTATTACCAAATGTTCTTGGCATTTTTTTGTTTACTTCCAAAAGTATAATGCTTGCTCTTTCTGGCATAGCTGGTATTTCTGCTCCTGACATTCCAAAAGAAAAATATCCATGTTTATCCATAGGAGAAACTTCAGCATAAAATACATCTAATCTTGGCATTACTTCTGTCCAATATAGTGGCATTGTACTATAGTGGTTAGGTATATAATCATATAATCCTTGCTGTATTCCTTTTCTTCCTGGGCCACTTGTAAACCAAGAAACATAATCATATCTTCCTCTTAATTCTGGGTCTAAAAAAGCAGAACCAGGTTTTACTGACAATATAGCATGATGATATACATTTTCAATTTCACCTTTTTTTGCTCTTTCTCCTACTGCTTTTATAATAGATGATGGTTCACCTAATGCTGTAGGGCAAGCACAAATATTACCTGACTTTACATATGTTGCTACTTCTTCTGGGCTTGCTAATTTTTGTTTATACATTTCTTCAAAACGATTTCCCATTGGTAACGCCTCCTTTAAAATATTTCATTTACAGTTTTTTTCTATTAAAATAAATTACTAAAAGCCTTAACATTTGGGGAAATATAAAAAGGCTTTTACTATTCATTTTCTTTATTTTATCAAATTTTACATTAAAATTCCAGTATTTAAAAAAATACTCAACACTCCAAATCAAATATTTCTTGTAATACTTGTTTTACATCGCATTTTGGATTGAATGCAACAATGTCATTTATTGTTATTTGTTCATTTCTATATACTTTTTCTACCACTTCACAATTTATATCCATATCAAAATAATACTTTGCCCATTCTATCCATTGTTGTGCATTTATACAAATATAAGAAAGCAAAAAATCTTTTCCATTATCATATTCTTTTAAACTTTCTAAAATATTTTGTTTCCAACATTGCATTTTATTATCATACCACATACAGAATGTCATATAATATAATTCTTCTTTATTTTCATAGATATAAAAAAAACTATGTGGTATATTTGCATAAGTATCTCTAAAAAAATTTTCATTCCATTCATCAGCACCAAACTGATTTAATTTGCTTTCATGGTCAAATCCCTTTATCAACACACCTATATCTTCAAATAAAATATCAACTGTATCACCAGCACCATTATTAATAAAATAGGCTTTTTTGGATGGATATTTCTTTACTACACGTAAAAAAGACTTTTGTTGTGGTATTAGTATAATTTCTAATATTGCCATAGCTTTTAAACTACAATATAATTGTTGTGGTGATAAATAATTAGGAGTAATTAAAATAATATTCATAAAAAACCTTCTTTCATTAAAAAAATTCTTTTACTCCTTTTCCACCTAAATAATGAAATTTCTTACTTTGGTATCTGTTTTCTGCTATCATCTCTTGTTCAATTTCATCTCTTATTTTCCACCAACTTTGCCCCCAATTTGCAAAAAAGGTATCTTGCTCTGGTGCTCTACCTAACAATCTTTGTATCCATATATTGGGTGAAATATATTCTAAAAACAGTTTTACTCTTTCTTTATATTCTTCTATACTACAAATTTCAAACATTCCTTTTGCATATTCTTCTGCCATTTTTGTGCCTTTTTCAATATACAAACTATGCAGCTTTACATAGTCATTTTTCATTACAGAAACCAGTTTTGCACTTTCTATTACATCAATTTTTTCATCATAAGGCAAATTCAATATTACATGAGTGCATAAATGAAATCCATATTGTTTTATTAGCATACAAGCCTCAATATATTCTGCTAATGTATGTCCCCTATTTATTTTTTCAAGACTATGATAATTTGCTGTCTGTAGTCCTAATTCTACTGTGATTTCTATATCATTTTTTTCAGCTAGTTGTTTTAATACTTTTAAGTACTCCTCTCTAATGCAGTCTGGTCTTGTGGAAACAGCAATTTCTACTATATTTTTTTGCACTGCTTGTTCCATATATTTTTGAAATTCCTCTAAAATCAAATAGGTATTTGTAAAGCTTTGAAAATAAGCTATAAATTTTTCTGCCTTATACCTCTTTGAAATATATGCCATATTTCCTTTTAACTGTTCTTCAACAGAAAAAGCGTCGGATTTCTGTTCCAATCCGCCGCCCTTTTGACCGCAATAGGTACAACCACATCTGCCATTTTTTCGATTTGGACACGAAACAGGAATATGCACAGGCAATTTATAAATTTTCTGTCCATAATGCTCTTTTAAATAAACAGCATATCGGTTATAAATATATTGTTCCATATTTTTAAGAAATCAGATAACTTTTTAATGCTTCTGGTATTGTTTCTTTATCACGACTAATTGTCATAATAAAATCAACATTTGCTTTTTCAGATACTTTTTCTAATTCATTAATAAAAGCAAACAAATCATCATCTGTCATATATTTTACAATATTATTTAATCCATCAATATAAATTTTTTCAATATCTCCATCTTGAGATAATATACCACATATAAATCCAAAGAATATCCTTTGATCTTCCATTCTAAATCCTGTTGTATCTACAAAACGAATATTGTAATGTAAATCATACATATGTCTATTATCATCATCAATAAATACTATATGTCCATCAGACAATTTTCCTGCTTCATTTGACATATCTATTAAACGTTTTGTTTTTCCTTCGCCTTTTTCACCTATTAAAATTTGTATCATTGCAATCTCCCCCTTAACGTGGTTTATTTTATATATTCGTTGTGTACATCGACTTTTTCATAGTATTTTCATTATAATTTTAAATATTCTATAAAAAATAAAAAATTCCTTCTTTTTTTATGACTTTTTTTTCAAATACCATTATTTTATACTTTCTATACAAAATACTACTAAAATTATTGTATACTTTTATAAAATATTATTCTACAAAAGAATGACTATAAATATAAAATTCTTCTTGGCTTTTCTGATATTTTTTTTCCATTTTTTCTAAATTTTCATCAAATTTTTGTGCTTCTTTTTCATCAACATTCATAATATCACTATAATAGTATGTCCATTTTTTCCCTTCTAAGGCATTTTGTTTTAATTCCTTTATCATCATTGCTGTTGGATATTTTCCATTTTCATCACAAATATGATATTTTTTACAGCTTTGAAATCCTAAGCTAACATAATTACTTGGACTTCCGAATATTACAATGGTATCATATCCCATTTCTATAGCCTTATCAAAAGAATGTTCTATCAGCATTTTTCCGTAACCCATTCTTTGATACTCTGGCAATATACAAACAGGGCCAAATGTCAATATTTGTTTTTCTTCTCCACTTTTATCTATCAATTTTGATTTTGTATACATGATGTTTCCAATAATTTCATTTTCTTTTTCTAATACAAAATCTAATTCTGGTACAAAGTCATTATGGTTTCTCATAATATGCACTAAATAATGTTCTACACAACCTGGAACATACAAATTATAAAATGCTTTTCTTGTAATTTCTTCTACTTTAGCATAATCTGTTTCTTTTTCATTTCTAATTGTAACCATTTTTATCTCCTTTTTATAATCGTTTTCCAAAATAAAAATAAACTTTTCAAATTCCATACAAAACTTCCTTTATTTTATACATCTACTATCTACTTCATAGCCTTGTTCTATTGCTTCCTCTTTACTATCAAAATAAATTCTATTTTTTTCTTGTGGTAAATCAGTACAATAAGAACTATGCAGTTTTTTGCTATTTTTATTTCCTATAAAAATATCCTCTTCTGCTTCTTTTTGTGCCTCTGCTCTCTCTATATTTTCTGTATTTAGTCCATTTTCTGCCCAAAGCCCTCTATTATTTTGTTCTGCTTCTGCCTCAAATGACAAAAACAAATCATACAATGTATTATTTGGTGCATATTCATATACATTTGCATAACCATCTAATACTACTTTTGCATTATACATTTTTTCTCTAATTTCATTTTCATCATTAACATCAACTGGTTTTTCCAGCCAAACATATCGCAATAATCTATCATATTTATCTCTATCTGAAACATCTTTACTTAAATATACTATTTGTCCTTTTTCAATAGTTTGTTTTGCGTAATCACTTGCTTTTTGTCCATATATTGTATTTTTTGTTTCATCAGGGTGTACACTTTCAGGAGTATCTATTCCTATCATTCGAATAGTATATCTTTCTCCTTCTAAATAAACTTTTATAGTATCCCCATCTACTACACTCGCTACTTCTACTGTTTCTATCTCCTCATTATTTGCATCAGCATACTCTATTGTTTCATCTTCTACTATTATATCTTGTGTTTCTACATCTTCTATAGCAATATCTTCTATATTAATATCATTTATATCATCACAGCCTGTTAAAATACCAAAACAAAACAATACTGTACTCAACAATACAGCTATTGTATTTTTCCATTTCATAATATTATCCTCCTTATAATACCAAAAAACGGTATGCCATACAGCATACCGTTTTATTTTTTATACATTATTTCAATGTTACTGTTGCACCAACTTCAGAAAGTTTTGTTTTGATTTCTTCAGCTTCTTCTTTAGAAACTTGTTCTTTCAATATTTTAGGAGCACCATCAACTACTTCTTTTGCTTCTTTTAATCCAAGTCCTGTTACTTCTCTAACAGCTTTGATTACTTTAATTTTTTCAGAACCAACTTCTGTCAATTCTACATCAAATTCTGTTTTTTCATCTGCTGCTGCACCACCTGCTGCTGGGCCTGCTGCTACCATAACACCTGCTGCTGCGGATACACCAAATTTTTCTTCTGCTGCTTTTACTAAGTCATTAAGTTCCAATACAGTCAATTCTTCTACTGCTGCAATGATTTCTTCAATTGATAATTTTGCCATTTTAAAGCACCTCCATAATTTTTTATACGATATTTTCAAATGATTTTTGTATTATTCTGCTGCCTTTTCTCCATCTTTTTCTGCAATTTGTTTGATAACACGTGCAAAGGAAGATATTGGAGATTTGAAGCTGCCCAAAAGTTTGGAAAGTAATACTTCTCTGGAAGGGATTTCAGCAATTGCTTTCATACCTTCTGCATCATATGTGATACCTTCTATTACACCAGCTTTAAATTCTAATACTTTGACATCTTTTGCTGTTTTGCTCAATATAGCTGCTGCTGCTGTAGCATCTTCATAGCTAAACGCAAATGTACTTGGGCCTTCCAAGTATGGCTCTAAACCTTCAAACTGTGTATCTTTAATTGCAAAACGTACCATTGTATTTTTATATACCTTATAGTCAACGCCAGCTTCTCTCAAACTTTTTCTTAATATTGTATCTTGTTCTACTGTCAAGCCTCTTGCATTTACTACAACAACAGAAGACGCTTTTTCCAGTTTTTGTTTGATTTCATCAACGATAACCTTTTTTTGTTCTACTTTTGCCATTTCTTTACACCTCCTTAAATCATATAGAAAAGAAAACTTTTTTTACAAATAAAAAACATAAAAAAAATCTCTTTGACGCAGACAAAGAGAGAATGATTTTAACAATTTTCCTCGGCAGGATTTCCGCTTATGCACCTGCTGTCTACGGCAATATTTTTTTCAACTGTTACACTATATCATGTCCTATACTAAATGTCAATATTTTTCTGTATTTCTTTTTATTATTTTTTATATATCATTCTCATTATAAATAAATCGTCACAATATTATAGTGCATATTTATACAAATTAAACAAAAAATATATTATTTTTAATCAAATTCTATACAATCATACAATATTTCATACAAAACACTATAAAACATTAAAATTACTGCACTTTTTTATTCATAATATGACTTAATATCAAACAACAGAACTATTTTTTCTATTAAAATCAATAAAAATAGTAGAATTTTTTACAATAATATTGTTCTGTTACTGCTAAAAATTTCGGAAATTATACTATTGACAAACAATATGAAATACAGTAACATTTCATATCATTTTGAGAAAATTGACAATCATATTAATTATATTATTATTGTTATTTTTATTTCTCTAATAATGAAAATTTGGTGTAATATTGTTTTCTTTATAAATGAAAGTGGGGAATGATTATGGAAAACAAAAAAAACTTTTTTGATGGTGCTTTTGGTAAATTGATACTGCCAGGTATTGTCTTACAATCTGTTTTAATTGGTGGTGGCTATGCTACTGGACGTGAAATTGTAGAATATGGTGCAAAATTTGGTGCTATGGGTTGGTTAGCTGGTGTAGGCACTTTTTTAGGATTTGCTATTATTGCAGCACTGTCATTTGAACTTATTCGTTTATACAAAGTTTATGACTACAAATCTTTTATAAAAGAAATCGGAGGCCCTCTTTGGATTGTTTTCGATATAGTCTATTTTTTATTTATGATTGTTATTATTGCTGTTATGGCTTCTGCAACAGGCTCTATTGTAGAACAGACACTTGGTCTTAATTATTGGGTAGGCGTTGCTGCTATTACAATTATTGTAGGTATATTAAATTTCTTTGGTGAACGTCTAATTGAACGTTTTGAAACTTATGGTACTATTGCACTTTATGTAGGATACATTATTTTTGCAGTAATTGTTATTAGTAATAATCATGAAAATATGTCACAGGTTTTTGCAACAAATGATACAAGCTTTGTACCTAATGCAACAGCTCCTGCTATATTATGGAGTGGCATATTATATTGTGCTTACAATTTAGTTGTAGTACCTTCTTCTTTCTTTACTATCAAAAGACAGACCAAAACAAGCGAGTCCATTATCAGCGGTATTATAGGTGGTATTTTAATGACAATTCCTTGGTTTTTAACTTATTTCGCTGTAATGTGTTTTTATCCTAATGAAGATGTATTAGCTGCTTCTGTACCTTGGTTATCTATGATGCAAGGTGTTGCTGGCCCTGTTGTGATAGGTATATTTGGTATTGTTATGGGTTGGACACTTATTGAAACATCTACAGGTATTATTCACGCTTGTATTGAACGTGTAAACAATGGCTTAGGAGAATTGCATAAAAATAAAATGACACGCCCTCAGCAAGCTATACTCACATTAGTAATACTTATTGGTGCTATGATACTTTCCAGAATTGGTATTATTGATTTAATTGCTACTGTTTACAATGGTCTTGCTTACGCATTTTTAATTATATATGTTGTTCCATTATTAACAGTAGGTGTCTATAAAATTATAAAAAAACATAAAGAACAAAATGGAAAGCAATATCAATATCAAGTAAAAAGAGAGGGATAACAATGAAAGTCGAACAATTTGTTATGGCGTATGAAGTGGGGCAGGACAGGCTTCGTGCACTTTTACCCAATGACTTTCATTCTCTCAGGCCTGTTTTACGAATTAACGCAGAAATTAGGGCAGACAACACAACATATATGGAATTAAACACAGCTGTAGAAGGTTATGGAAAACGCGGTTGGCTAAATATAGCACATTAGGATAGTACAGTTTTTAATATTTCTTACCAAAAAAGGAAATACAATAACATTTATTGCTTCATTCTTAACAATTACTTTTACCTGAAAGAATTATTGCAAATAAAGAATTTTGTAATTGTGAATTTGCGTGGAATTTTTCTGAAGCCGATGCTAACGGCATCAGCACTGACAAAACATTGCCTGCATTTTCTACAGAACCTAAAATTCAGTACCAAAAACAAAAATTTTCTGTACAAAATGCTGCTGCTATACCCTGTGAACAGGTTTTAGACTGTTATGTTGTGGTATTTGAACGTTAATAAAAACTCCCTTTCGTATAATGTGAAAGGGAGTTTTTTTAAAGTTATCTAGTAAAAAGGCTTATAAGTTTACATATAAGCCTTTTTTTGATGTTCAATAGAAAAACTATTTTCTATTTTATTATTCTGTTATTTTAGCAGGGTTAATTTTTACACCAGGTCCCATTGTTGTTGAAATAACAACACTCTTCATATACTGACCTTTTGCTGCTGCTGGTTTTGCTTTTATCAATGCACTCATAAGAGTTTGGAAGTTCTCACTTAATTTTTCAGAACCAAAAGATACCTTACCTACAGGAACATGAACAATATTTGTTTTATCCAAACGATACTCAATTTTACCTGCTTTAATGTCTTTTACAGCTTTTGTTACGTCCATTGTAACAGTACCAGCTTTTGGATTAGGCATCAAGCCTTTAGGGCCTAACACACGTCCTAAACGACCTACAACACCCATCATATCAGGCGTTGCAACTGCAACATCAAATCCAAACCAGTTATCATTTTGTATTTTTGGAATTAAGTCCTCTGCTCCTACAAAGTCTGCTCCAGCTGCTAAAGCTTCCTCTGCTTTATCACCTTTTGCAAATACTAATACACGAACTGTTTTACCTGTACCGTGTGGAAGAACAACGGCACCACGTACTTGTTGGTCAGCATGTCTGCTGTCAACACCCAAACGAATATGTGCTTCTACAGTTTCATCAAATTTTGCAGATGCTGTTTTTTGTACCAAATCAATCGCTTCTGCTGTATCATAAAGCATTGTTTTATCTACTAACTTTGCTTTTTCAATATATTTTTTTCCTCTTTTCACTCTTGTGACCTCCTTATGTGGTAATATCGGGAGAATTCCCTCCCACTATTTGGGCATTTTTTACCCTTTTTATTATTTATTATTCTTCTACTGTAATGCCCATGCTTCTTGCTGTACCGCAAATCATGCTATATGCAGCTTCAATAGATGCAGCATTCAAATCTGGCATTTTTGTTTCTGCAATTTTCATTACTTCTGCTTTTGAAATTTTTGCAACTTTTGTTTTGTTTGGCACACCAGAGCCAGACTCAATACCGCAAGCCTTTTTCAACAATACTGCTGCTGGTGGAGTTTTTGTAATAAAAGTGAAACTTCTGTCTTGATATACTGTGATAACAACAGGAATAATAAGTCCTGCTTGAGAAGCTGTTTTCTCATTAAATTCTTTACAGAAGCCCATAATATTTACACCATGCTGACCTAATGCAGGACCAACAGGTGGGGCTGGTGTTGCTTTTGCTGCTGGAATTTGTAATTTGATATAACCTGTAACTTTTTTTGCCATTTCGGCACCTCCTATATATGTGGTAATTAACGGGGATTTTTTCCCTCCCACGCACAAGCCCTATTTTTATTTGCCTGTGCAGAAACGAATATCATACTTTTTCAATTTGTCCAAAATCAAGTTCAACAGGTGTTTCTCTGCCAAATATAGACAGTTTTACAACCACTATTCTTTTATTGGTATTAATCTCTTTTATAATGCCTACAGAATTTGCAAAAGGTCCTGCTATCACTTTTACAGCATCGCCCAGTTCTACATCTATATTTTCTACAGAGCTACCTATGCCCATAGCAAATACTTCTTCATCTGTCAGCGGAACAGGCTTTGAACCAGGGCCGACAAAACTTGTCACTCCTCTTGTATTTCTTACAACATACCATGTATCATCATTCATAATCATTTTTAACAACACATAGCCAGGAAATACTTTTCTCTGCACTGTCTTTTTTTGACCATTTTTGATTTCAACAACATCTTGCAAAGGCACACTAACCTCTAATATTTGGTCTTGCATACCTCTATTTTCAATGATTTTTTCAATGTTGGCTTTTACTTTATTTTCATATCCAGAATAAGTATGCACAACATACCATCTCATTTCATTTGATGCTTTTACTTCCTCTGGTCTTATTGTTTCATCAGACATAATACCATATCATTCCTTTTTCTACTTGATTTTATTATCCTAACAAATTCAGTATACAATCATATCCTGCTGAATACACCATATCCATACAGGAAACAATAACTCCGACTAATAAAGAAGTAAGAATTACTGTCACTGTTTTTTTTGCCAATTCTTGTCTTGTAGGCCACACAATTTTTTTAAACTCTGCTTTATAATCTGCTACTGTTTCAGAAAATGTAGGCTTACTGTTTTTATTTGGCTGTTTTTTTTGCTTTTTTAATTCGTCTTTTCCGCTTGGGTTTGTGGTGTTATTTTCTGCCATACTGTTCACTTCCTTAAAAACAAGTAATTTTCCCTCATTACTTTGTTTCTTTGTGTAATGTATGGGATTTACAGAACTTACAATACTTTTTCAGTTCCATTCTGTCAGGCATTGTTTTTTTGTCCTTTGTTGTGCTGTAGTTTCTTTGTTTGCATTCTGTGCAAGCTAAGGTAATCCTTGTTCTCAAGACTTCCACCTCCATTAGTCAATTTTCTGCATAAAAAAAAGACTTGCGTCTTTCTGCCTAAAAGAATATCATAACTCCTTTTTGTTGTCAATACTGTTCCAAAATATTTTTTAATTTTGTAACTTTTTTGTGTAAAAAAATAAAAATTTGGGCTCAAGCCCTTTAAAAAGAGCTTGAGGGTGTGTTGAGGGTAGAGCCCTCAAGGTCTTTCCTGCTATAAGCGTGTTTTTGAAGGGGAGTGTCCGACGGACATGGGGGAACTTTTCACAAGTGAAAAAAGTTTCTCCTCTTTAATTTTGTTTTTTATTTCGTTTGAAATAGAGAAAACGAAGTTTTCTCATTAAAGTTTTTGTCAAACTTTTTTCAAAAAGTTTGTGGGTTGTAGGGCAACGCCCTACGGTCTTCTACGCTTTCAAGCGTGTTTTTGAAGGGGAGTGTCCAACGGACACGGGGAAACTTTTCACAAGTGAAAAAAGTTTCCCCCTCTAAAAAATTCTATTAAATTTGTTTTCCTGTATCTCTAAAAGTAAAAACTCCATCATAATCACAATCCAAAACATCAGCAATTCTGTGTAATTCTTTTTCAGTCAAATTATCCTTTTTTAATTTATTATAAAAATTTGCTCCTTTGTAACCTAATCTATCACTTAACTCTTTAATCGTCATATTTCTTTCTAATAGAATTGTTCGTATTTTCAACGACATTCCCATATTTTGCACCTCTTTCTTTTTTAGTAATAATACACTTTTTTGTACAAAAAATCAAATATACGTGTAAACTTATACTTTAAATAACAAATTTATATATTGACTTATTATATTTATTAATATAGAATATATACTATAAAATATAATATTATATTTATTAGTATATTAAAAAGTCAAAAAAATTTTTCATGTAAAAAATAAAAATACCAGAAAGGAAGAAGTTTATGGGAAAAATTTTACAAGCATTTGCAGACGGCGAACTCTATGTAACAGAAATTGTTCAAAAAAGAACTCCTGAGCGTCAAAAACTAATAGAAAAAAATTTACAACTTTACAATGAATTAAACGAAAAATTAAATGATGATGAACAAAAACTACTTCAAAATTTATTAGACGTTATTTCTGATGAAAATTATTACGATACACAAAACAATTTTATCAGAGGTTATTGTCTAGGTGCATTGATGACAATGGAAATACTTTCAGAACAAAGTTCCTTTTTACAACCTTAAAGCCTAAAAAACAAAAGTCCATACCTACATTTTATTTAATATTTTGCAGGTATGGACAATATTATTTTTTATCCATATGTTTTAATATACATTTCAGTGTTTGCTCACTAATTACGTGTTCCATACGGCAGGCATCTTTTGCTGCTATTTCTTCTTCTACTCCTATCTGCATTAAAAATTCTTTTAGCACACAATGTTTTTGATATACTTTTTCAGCTACTTCTTTTCCTTTTTCTGTTAAAAGAAGCTGATTGATTTGTCCAACTTTTACATACCCCGCTTCTTTCAACACAGACATTGCTCTACTTACACTAGGCTTTGAAAATCCCAATTCATTCGCTACATCAACAGAACGTGCAATACCATTTCTTTTTTCTAAAATCAATATTGTTTCTAAATAATTCTCTCCAGACTCTTGTAATTTCATTACTTTTCACACCACACTTTTTTTCAAAAAAATATTATTTCTATAGATATTATCATACCATATTCCACATTAATAAGCAATAAAACCATTGTCATTACTAAAATAGCATATTGACAAAATCAACAGTTAGTGATACTATAATAACAAAAGTTAGCTTTAACTAATAACTACTTTAAGAAAGGAGTTACTATATTTATGAGTGTTGTTATTATAGGAGGCCATGACCGCATGGTTTGTCAATATAAAGAAATTTGTAAAAATTATAAGTGTAAAGCAAAAGTATTTACTCATTTACCTAGCAATTTTAAGTCAAAAATTGGTAACCCCGATTTATTAGTACTTTTTACAAGTACCGTTTCTCATAGTATGGTAAGTGGTGCTTTACAAGAAGCAAATAAAAATAACATAGCAATAGCACGTTCTCACAGCAGCAGTTGCTGTGCTTTAAAAAAAATATTAGACTGTCACTGTTGTTAATATTATTTTTTATAATGTAGTTAGCTTTAACTAACCAATTACACCTCCCAAATAAAAAAGGCATATTGTCTAAAAATAACAATATGCCTTTTTTTACTTATTCATATGATATTGCAATACAAAAAAAAGCATTACCAATATCATCATTTCCATTCTAATCAATGAACGTTTTTGTTTCATATACTGCTCATAAAATTTATCTTTTTGAAAATATTTCCCTAAACGCTTTTTCTCTGCTTCTCTTTCTTCTAAATAGCAATAATATCTATTAAATATTAAAAATATGCCATACATTACCGCTACAACAGAAAAAGTATATGGTCTATTCCAACAATAAATAATTGTGGCAATCAACACCCACAACACAAATGTTCTAAATCTTTTATAATGTGTTTTTTCTTTCATAAAAAAACTTCTTTATTTTTTATTTTTTTAAATATTGTTCCAGTGCTTGTGCCAACTGGTCAGGGCAGCTTGATGTTCTAGGGCCACAAGTAACGCCTTTTAATCTTTTTGCTACTTCTTCTGCTGGCATACCTTCCACCAATTTCGCCAATCCTTTATGATTGCCATCACAACCATTGTGAAATTTTAAGTTATATACCTTTCCATCATCTAAGTCAAAATCAATTTTTACAGCACAGATGCCTTTTGTATCATATGTGATATGTTGCATAGTATTTCCCTCCTATATTTATTTTGTTATATATTATAATAAAACTATATTTATTATAATACAAAATTTTTTAAAATACCAGTTTATAATACTTTTATTTATTATTTTTTTCTAAAAAAAAGTGTTATAAAAAATATTACTGCTGCTACCAACACTATAGATGCTCCTGCCGATGTGCCCCATTCATAAGAAAGTACCAATCCTACTGTAGCAGATATACAACCTATTATTGTTGTAACACAATGATACTGTTTTACATTAACAGAAATATTTCTTGCTGCTGCTGCTGGCAATATCAAAAGAGAATTGATTGTCAATATTCCTATCCATTTTATTGAAATCATAACAGTTATTGCTACCAATATCACAAAAGCATTTTCTGTAAATGCTACATTCACTCCTCTACTTACTGCAAAAGAACGATTGATACTTACAAGAAGCAAATCATTATACAATACTATCCACACAACATAACAAACTATCAATGTTACTATTATCAATATCAAATCACTTTGTGTAATAGTCAATATATCTCCTATCAAATAATAAGAATATTTTGCAAATCCTCCTTCTTGTGACAATATTACAATACCCAATGCCATAGCAGCAGAAGAAAATACACTAATAATACTATCTGAAGAAAGTATGTCAGCTCCTTTTACTTTTGTAATGGCAATACTAAGCAATATTCCAAATGCAATCATACACAAAAGAGGCTGTTTTAATCCTAATACCATTCCTATACCTATTCCTGTTAAAGCACTATGTCCTAGTGCATCAGAAAAAAATGCCATATTATTATTTACTGCCATAGTGCCCAGCAGTGCAAACAGTGGTGCTAAAAAAAGTACTGCTAAAAATGCGTTTTTCATAAAATCATACTGCAAAAATGCAAAAGGAAGCCTTTCCAATATTTCATATATCAATTCCATATTTTTTCCTCCCCTGCAAAATATCCAAATGTTTGCTGAAATGCTTTTGTTTGAAAAACGTCTTTTGCTTCTCCTTGTTCTGTCACCGTTTTATCCAAAAGTACTACTTTATCTGCATAATGTCTTATCAATGCCAAATCATGAGAAACTAAAAGTACTGCTATATGATACGTATTTCTCAAATAAGTTACTTTTTTATAAAACAAATCTAATCCAGTCGCATCTACTCCCGAAACAGGTTCATCTAATATTAGCAAATCTGGCATGGGGTCTATTGCCATTGTTAAAAGTACTCTTTGTAATTCTCCCCCAGAAAGCGACCCCAATTTTTTATTTAAAACATCAGCACAATCCATTTCTTGCAATCTTTTGAACAAATTTTGTTTTTGTTGTTTTTTATACCCAGACCACACAGGTCTTTTTGTAGTCGTTGTCATCATAAAATCTGCTACACTTACAGGCATACTTTTATCAAATATTAATTGTTGTGGCACATATCCTATTACAGGATTTTTCATTTCTTCACCATTATGTTTTTCATAATAAATTTTACCTGTATAATTTCTCTCTCCTAATATTGCTTTTAATAATGTAGTTTTGCCTGCACCATTTCTTCCTATGAGTGCTGTAAGCTGCCCACAATGAAATTCTAAATTGACATCGTCTAATAGTACATCTTGTCCGCTTTTAACAGAAACATTTTCTATTTCTACACGGCACAAACCACAATTATTATGAACACTCATAAACCTATAGCCTCCTGTATGACATTTTTATTTTGTTCCATTGCCTTCAAATAAGCATCTTTTTGCAATTCTCCTGTTGTAATGGGATTTAATAGATACACTTTTGCTCCTGTTTCTTTTGCAATGAGTTGTGCATATTTTTTTCCTTCATCTTCTGCTGCAAAAAACACTGTAATATTTTGCTGTTTTACCAAATCTATTACTTGTGTTAATTCTTTTGCAGAAGGTGTTTTTTCTTCTTCTACTAATACCTCTGCACAAATTGTAAAGCCATATTCTTCTGCTACATAATCAAATGCTTCATGAAATGATATGATTTTTATTTGTGTTTTTTGTGATTTTTGTTGTTTTTGAAAATTTTGTATTTTTTGTTGAAACACTTCTAAATTTTTAACATACTGCTGTTTATGCTTACTGTCTTTTTGACACAGTACATTACAAATATTTTCTGCTTGTTTTAAAGCATTTTCACTATATAGCCATATATGTCCATTATACACTTCTTCTTCCTCGCCATGTTCCTGTTTATTATCATGGTGGTGATGATGGTGTGTATCAAGCAGTTTTACACCTATAGAAGTATCTAAAACAGGCAATTGTATATATTGTTTTTTTACACCTTCTAAAAAAGCCTCCATTCCTGCACCATTTATCAAAAATAAATCTGCTTTTTCCAGTGCTTTTCTATCTTTTGTTGTAAGTTGGTAGTCATGTAAACAACCTGTTTTAGGTTGTGCCATATTTTCTAATGTTACCCCTTCTACACCATCTGTTATATTTTTTGCTAAAACATAAACAGGATAAAAAGAAGCTACAACAGTAACTGTTTGTTGTTCTATTTTTTGACTGCTGCACCCTGAAAATAGCATCAAAATGCAAAGCAATACTATACTACACTTTTTCATAACTTCCTCCATAGCAAATCAAAATATTTTGCGTTTTATTTTATACTTTCGCTATTTTATTGTCAATGCCATTATGATATAATGTATATAAATTTACTATATAATGCAAGGAGGTATTCGTTATGTCACTAAACATTACAGGAAATTTTTTCGGACAAATAAAAAATAGCAAACAATATCAAGCAGCAGCAAAAGATTTTCTTTCTCTTCATCGTCAAGAAGTAGCTGCAATGTCACCAGAGCAAAAAATGATGTACGAATTGCTTGGCGGAGAAAAGGGATATATGAATAATGTAATGAAAAACTATAATTCAGACGGAGATTTTACCGCAGGTGGCATTGTTGTACCTGGAATGCTTGCAACAGGTATCCCCGAGTCTGAAAGACATCAAATTATCAATATCTCAGAAGATGCACGTCAAATGATGTTTGATAACGTCAAAAGAGAATTTATAAAAGAAAATGGTATTTCTAACGGAAATACTACAAAAAGGTCAGAGGTTTTTAGAAAATTTCAGCTTAGTATTCCCAAAGAGGACAGACTAAAAGGAACATGGACATTACAACAATATGAAGGAAACTACCGCTCTGCATTATATCACGCTGTAAAAGCAGCAGACCCAAATTGGGAAGCTGGTCAGCCTTTTGACCCTGCAATATTAGACAATATTACAAGAGAAGATATTGAAAAAAATCTAGTACAAAGTGGAAACAGGCTAGTGAAAAAAAGCATTAATTGCTATGCTTAATAACATAATAAGGAGAGAATTTTTCTGAAAAAATTAACACAATATTTTTACATGAGAGATACTGTCACTGTTGCAAGGGATTTAATAGGAAAATATATTTGTCATACTGTAAATGAACAACAACTTATATGTCGTATTACAGAAACAGAAGCTTACACTGGCGTATTAGACAAAGCGTGTCACGCTTATGGAAATCGTCGTACTAATCGCACAGAGGCACTTTATTTATCTGGTGGTCATGCCTATGTATTTTTAATTTATGGTATGTATTATTGCATGAATATTGTAACAGAACCACAAAATACGCCTTGTGCTGTGTTATTAAGGGGTTGTGAGCCTATTTCTCCATTAGAAACACTTTCCCAAAATAGATATAAAAAGTCCTACAATGAATTAAATTCTTATCAAAAAAAGAATTTTTCCAATGGACCTGGAAAATTAGCAAAAGCACTTGCCATTACCAAAAATCAAAATAAAATGAGTTTACTTCAAAATGATTTCTTTTTATTTGAAAAAGAAAATGACACTCCCCCTCACATTTGTGTGAGTGCTCGCATCAATATTGATTATGCTGAAGAATATGCCCTAAAACCTTGGCGCTTTTTTGAAGCACAATAAATATACAAATAATTTACTTTTATTAAGGAGGCAATAATTATGTTTAGAGAAATGCGTCGTAAAAACCAAATATTATCACAAGAAGAAAGTATTGCAATATTACAAAATGGTACTACTGGCACTCTCGCAGTATTAGGTGATGATGACTACCCTTATGCTATACCTATCAACTACTTCTATCAAGACAACAAAATTTATTTTCACGGTGCTAAAGCAGGTCATAAAATAGACGCTATTAAAAAACACAACAAAGTATCTTTTAGCGTCATTGCACAAGATGACATCGTTTCAGAAAAACTTACAACTTATTTTAAAAGTGTTGTTGCTTTTGGAACCGCTCGCATGATAGAAGATGATGCAGAAAAAAGAAGTGTTATGGAAAAATTAACAGCAAAATTTGCACCAGACCAACCAGAACAAAAACGTTCTGAAGAAATTACAACACAATTTGCTGCACTTGGTATCATAGAAATGACCATTGAACATATCACAGGAAAACAAGCATTAGAACTCACAAAAAAATAATTGTATTTATCAAAAAAGGCTGTCATTTCGACAGCCCTTTTTTTGTTTTTTTATTCTACTGTAACAGATTTTGCTAAATTTCTTGGTTTATCTACATCACAGCCTCTTTCTACTGCAATATAATATGATAATAACTGCAAAGGCACTACTGTAGCAGAAGCAGTAAACATTTCATTTGTTTTTGGTATATAAAATACTTCATCTGCTACTTTTTCTATGCTTGTGCTACCTTCTGTTGCAATGGCAATAACATCTGCACCTCTTGCTTTTACTTCTTTAATATTACTAATCAGTTTTTCAAATAATGCCTCTTGTGTTGCAACTGCAATTACAAGTGTACCATCTTCTACTAATGATATTGTACCATGTTTTAACTCTCCAGCAGCATAAGCTTCACTATGAATATAAGAAATTTCTTTTAATTTTAAAGAGCCTTCTAATGCCGCCGCATAGTCAATTCCTCTACCTATTACAAAAACATCTTTTGAATGAGCATACTGTTTTGCTAATTCTTTCATTCTTTGTTCTACTTTTAAAAGTTGTTCTACATCATCAGGTACTTTTTTCAGTTTTTCAATATATTCCATCATATCTTTTGATGTAATATTTTCTTTTGCTGCTCCAAAATACAATGCCAACAAATACATTACTGACAACTGTGTACTATAGCCTTTTGTAGTAGCAACAGCAATTTCTGGTCCTGCCCAAGTATATATCACATCGTCACTTTCTCTTGCTATAGAGCTTCCTACTACATTTACTATAGATAGCACTCTAACACCATGTTTTTTCGCTTCTCTTAATGCCGCTAATGTATCTGCTGTTTCTCCAGACTGGCTTACTATAATACACAAGTCATTTTTTTGAAGTATAGGCTGGCGGTATCTAAATTCAGAAGCTAAATCTACTTCCACAGGTATTCTTGATATTCTTTCTATAACATATTTACCTACAATAGAAGCGTGCCAAGCACTTCCACAAGCTACTATGTGTATTCTATTGATATTTTTTACTTGCTCTGCTGTCAATGCAATTTGGTCTAGCTGTATTGTATTATCTTTTATTCTTGGCAATATTGTTTTTCTTAATCCTTCTGGCTGTTCCATGATTTCTTTCATCATAAAATAGTCATAGCCATCTTTTTCTGCTGCTGAAACGTCCCATGTTACAGGGAATATTTCTTTTTTGATTTCTTTTTTATTCAAATCAAATATTTGTACACCATCTTTTTTAAGTAATACAATTTCGTTATCTTCTAATAAATAATACTCTCTAGTATATTCCAAAAGTGCTGGAATATCAGAAGCAATATAATTTTCATTTTTTCCTAATCCTACCAACAATGGGCTATCTTTTCTGACTGCAACAATTTCATCAGGGTGTTCACTACAAAGTACTCCTAAAGCATAAGCACCTCTAATTTTTTCAATGACTTTTATCATAGTATCTACTAAATCACCTTGATAATAATAGTCAAACAGTTGTGCTACAATTTCTGTATCTGTTTCAGAAACAAATTTTTTGCCTTGTTGTTGTAAAAACGCTTTTAATTCCATATAGTTCTCAATAATACCATTATGTACTACTGAAATTCTGCCGTTTTCACTGTTGTGAGGGTGACTGTTTACATCGCTTGGAGCTCCATGTGTTGCCCATCTTGTATGACCGATGCCTACTGTTCCCTGCACATTACTGCCTGTTTTTTCTATTTTTTCTTTTAAATCAGACAGTCTTCCTTTTGTTTTAATTGTAAAAATATTGTTTTGATACACAGCAATGCCTGCAGAGTCATATCCTCTATATTCCAGTTTTTCAAGTCCCTGCAAAAGCACAGGTGCTGCCTGTTCTGTTCCAACATATCCTACGATACCACACATATTTTTTTCCTCCAGTTTTTTTATTTGTACGTTGCTTTCTTTTTGTATAAAAAGTTTCCCTTTTATTTTTGTAGAAAACCTGCGTCCCTGTACAAATGGGCGAGAAGTATCCGCCGAATATTTTCGATACGCTTCTTCCTCGTCAACTACCCCTACATGAGTTCTGGCGCTTATATTCTTTCCTCCTTTTATTTGCAAAGCACTTTGTAGGAAGTGCATAGTAAATGTTATTTACTATTTATTCGCAATATTGTACCATACTTTATCATAATGGTAAAGATAAAATTATTTTTTTATTATTATATTCTTTATAAAAGTTATCCTATTACACAAATATAACAATATGAGAATAAAATTGACCATAAGGCCGTTTTTCGTTATAATCTATTATAAAACTGGAGTAAAAACTTAAATTACAAAAGGAGTATAAACACATGGAAGAAAAAATTACAATAAAATTGCCTTTAATTCCATTAAGAGGTTTAACTGTATTTCCAGATATGACTACAAGTTTACCTATAGGTCGTGAAAAATCTTTAGAAGCTTTAGACTATGCCACAGAACACAAACTTCCTGTATTTTTAGTATCTCAAAAAGATGCTTCTATACAAGACCCTCAAAGACAAGATTTATGTGATATAGGTACTATTGCAAAAATAAAACAAGTATTAAAATTACCTGGAAATTTAAACCACGTTATTGTAGAAGGAAAAAAAAGAGCAAAGTTAATACAATGTCTACCATATGAACAATGTGAATATGGCGATGTCATTGAAATTGAACAAGATTTTGAAGGAGAACTTTCTTCTGAAGAAGATGCCCTTATGCGTATTGCTATAGACTGTTTTGGAGAATATACTACCATTATCAAAAACAGAAATTCTGCTGAAATGCTTTTTGCTGCTACGGAAGCTGCTTCTGCAAAATATCCCGGAAAATTAGCTGACATTATTGCAGGAGTATTAGAAGCAAGTGAAGAAAAAAAACAATCTTTATTAGAATTAGTTACTCCAATACAAAGATTACAAATGGTAATAAAAATTATAAATCATGAAATTGAAGTATTAAAAATTAAAAAGCAAATTGAAAAAGATGTTCGCAAAAAAATGGACAAAGCACAAAGAGATTATTTTTTAAGAGAAGAAATGAAAATATTACAAAAAGAATTAGGAGATAAAGATGGTGTCAGTGCAGATGCTGAAAACTTTCGTCAAGTATTACAACAAAAAAATCCTCCTGAAGAAGTCAAACAAAATATTGAAAAAGAAATTGAACGTATGACAAAAATTCCTATTTCTTCTCCAGAATACAATGTATCCAGAACTTACATTGAAACAGTGCTTTCACTGCCTTGGAAAGAAAAAACTAAAGCAAAGTTTGACTTTAACAGAGCAGAAAAAATACTAGAACAAGACCATTATGGTCTAAAAAAAGTAAAACAAAGAATATTAGAACACTTAGCAGTACGAAAATTAGCCCCAAAAGGCAACAGTACTATACTTTGTTTAGTAGGCCCTCCAGGTGTGGGAAAAACTTCTATTGCTAAATCTATCGCAAGAGCTTTAAATTTAAAATATGTCAGAATGTCATTAGGCGGTATCAGAGATGAAGCGGAAATCAGAGGACACCGCAAAACATATGTGGGTGCTATGCCAGGACGCATACTCTATAGTATGAAACAAGCAGGTACAACAAATCCTCTTATGCTTTTAGATGAAGTGGACAAACTCAACAAATCCTACAATGGTGACCCTGCTGCTGCACTTTTAGAAGTATTAGATAGCGAACAAAATAATACCTTTCGTGACCATTATTTAGAACTACCTTATGATTTATCACAAGTATTTTTTATATGCACAGCAAACACTACTGACACAATACCTTCTGCTTTACTTGACAGAATGGAAATTATACAGCTTTCTAGTTACACAGCACAAGAAAAAAAGCATATTGCAGAAGAACATTTAGTACAAAAACAAATGAAAAAACATGGCTTAAAACCATATCAGTTTAATATTTCTGATGGTGTAATAGATGAAATTATAGACAATTACACCAAAGAAGCTGGTGTTCGTCAATTAGAGCGTACCATTGGAAGCCTTTGCAGAAAAGCTGTTAAAATGATAGTATCCAAACAACAAAAATATGTTACAATATTGCCAGAACAATTAGAAGATTACATTGGTACTAAAAAATATCATACCGATAAAATATATACACAACCTCAAATTGGTATTGTAAGAGGACTTGCTTGGACAAAATTTGGAGGAGAAACACTTTCTATTGAAGTGAACACTATGGAAGGCACTGGAAAATTTGAACTTACTGGCAACATGGGAAAAGTCATGCAAGAGTCCGCAAAAGCTGCTATGAGTTATATTCGTTCTCAATGCAGCCGTATTAATGCAGAAGATACTTTTTACAAAGACAAAGACATTCACATACACATACCAGAAGGTGCTATTCCAAAAGATGGCCCTTCTGCGGGTATTACTATGGCTCTGGCTATGCTTTCTGCACTCACAAATGCCAATATTAGAAATGACGTCGCTATGACTGGTAGAAATTACACTTCGAGGCAGAGTATTGCCTATAGGAGGACTAAAAGAAAAAATACTTGCTGGAAAAAAAGCAGGCATTGTCAAAATTATATTACCGAAACAAAATGAAAGAGATTTAAAAGAAATTGAAGAAGAAATCAAACAAGATTTAGAATTTGTATTAGCGGAAACAATGGAAGATGTTATCACAAATGCTTTAGCAGAAGGAGAAAAAATATGGAAGTAAAAAAATCCTCTTTAGAGGCAGTTGGTGTAAAATTTGAACAATATCCTACTGACAACAAAACTGAAATTGCTTTTGCTGGAAAATCAAATGTTGGAAAATCTACACTTATTAATGCTATGTTAAATAGAAAAGCATTGGCTAGAACAAGCTCACAGCCTGGAAAAACAAGAACAATAAATTTTTATAATGTCAATGACGAAATTTATGTTGTAGATTTACCTGGTTATGGTTATGCCAAAGCATCTAAAACAGAAATACAAAAATGGGGAGCTATGATTGAAAGCTATTTACAAAAAAGGCAATGTCTTGCTGGTATTATATTACTTATAGACATTCGTCACGAACCTGGCAAAAACGACATTATGATGTACAACTGGCTAAAACACTATGGTTATGATATTATTATTGCTGCTACAAAATCAGACAAATTAAACAGAAGTCAAATACCAAAACATTTAAGTATTATCAGAAAAACATTAGGCTTATCTGAACAAGATAAATTGATTGCTTTTTCTGGTACGGCTAAAACAGGTATTTCAGAACTTTGGCAAGAAATTGACAAATTATTACTATAAACAGACTAAAACAGACAAACAAATACCATAAAACGTATATTAATATATTAGTCTGTGCATTTCAAATGATTTAAGGGGTGTTTTTATGAAATTTCATATTTGTTTGTCTGAAACAAATAAAAAATTAGGTGGTGTCTGTGGGGGTATTGCACAATGTTTTCATTTTGAGCCTTCTATTGTCAGAATAGTATTTGTGCTTTTGGTATTGCTTTTTAGACTCTATCCTATTGCGATTTATATGGTGCTTTGGGCAATACTTCCTAAAGAATGATTACTATTATTGGTAATATGTTCCTACATAAAATAATATGATATTGCCATACTAAAAATGTACTACAAATAAATTGCATTTGAAGGAGGACATTATATTATGTCAGGAACAAATAATTCATCTAGTAATAAAATTAATGTGCCAGAAGCAAAGGCAGCTTTAGAACAATATAAGTTTGAAATAGCAAATGAAATTGGTGTACCTTTAAAAAAAGGCTACAATGGTGATTTGACTTCTGCTCAAAATGGTTATGTAGGTGGTTACATGGTCAAAAAAATGATTGAAGCACAAGAGAAAGAAATGGCAAATAAAACACAAAGTTAATTGATAAATTTTATTTATAAAATATTTGTGTTTGATATTTCACTTTATAAAACAAAATTTTATTTTTTATAGCTTATATATAAGCTTTTTCAAAAAATGGCTGAACTTTTACAATAAAAGACATCAGCCATTTTTTAATATACTATGAAAAAGGCTGTCGAAATACTCGACAGCCTCTAACAGACAACTTGTCTGCTTTTTTCTCCAGAATTATTCAGGTTTTGGAGCATTTACTGGACAAACACCAGCGCAAGAACCACAGTCAATACATTCTGCTTCTTTGATAGCATAAACACCACCATCTTCATAAATGCAGTTTGTTGGACATTCGCTCATGCAAGCACCACAACCGATACATTCAGAACCAATTTTATGAGCCATTGGAAATACACCTCCTATCAAAATATACAATGCTATTTTATATCAAAAATAAATAATTAGCAAGTTATTTTTTAAATTTATACATAGATTTTGTCAAAAATATCATATTTGACTTTTTTAGATACAATTATCACACAAATATCGTAACAATTATCAAAATATGCTATTAATCATTTTATAAATAAGACGATATTAATTAATGAAACAGTGTATGCTGTTTTCCATACTGTAATAAAAATATATAGGAAAGGAGACGATTGTATGATGAACGGAATTAGTAACTATTACGGCAATTACAACAATTTTAGTAATTCTTATTTCAATTCTACAAATGCACTCAATCAGTTAAAATTACAGCAAGCATTAGATAAATTAGACAAAAAGACAAATAGCAGTTCCAGCAATACTGCTACTGGTTCTTTGAGCAGCAATGCTTCTACATTTTTACGTAACTATGACAGTGCTATGTCAGATTTAATGTCCGCAGCAAATTCTCTGCGTGATGTAAATTCTTCTGGAGTAAGCAATTCTTTAACTGTAAATAGTTCTGACAGTGATGTTTTAACAGCTACCAAAAATTATACTCTTAGAAAACCAGAAAGTTTTGATGTTTCTGTACAACAATTAGCAGCAGCACAACAAAATGTTTCTACTGCTGTAACAAGTAATGCAAAAGCAACAGAAGATGCTGATTTTTCTATTGTAACAAATAAAGGTACTGCAAACATTAATGTAAGTTCTGTAAATGAATACGGTGTACAAAAAACAAACCGTCAAATGCTCAATGATGTAGCCAAAGAAATTAACCGTCAAAATATTGGCGTAAAAGCATCTGTTGAAACATCAAAAGACGGCAAAAGCGTATTAAAATTAACATCAAAAGAAACTGGCACCGACAATTCTTTCATTGTAAATGGAGAGTTTGCTGAAAATAACGGTCTTAGTGAAGCAGCTACTGCTGCACAAAATGCACAATACTCTGTTACTGACAGCAATGGTTTTACAGAGGAATTTACATCTAGTTCTAACAATGTTAGTCTGGATTATGGTAAAGCTAGTATGACATTAAAAAGCGTTGGCGATGCAACAGTAAAAGTTGGTGTAGATAACAAAAATATTGCAGATGCTGTAGAAAATCTTGTTGATAAATATAACAAGGCTTTATCTGTTGTTTCTTCTAATGCAGATAGAGGTTCTGGTGTAAAAAATCAATTATCTCAAATGTTAAATGGCCCTGCTCCAGAAAAATCTTTGAAATTAATTGGTATTACTAAAAATGCAAATGGTTCTCTATCTTTAGACAAAGATACACTTCTTAAAAAATTAGATGAAGATCCAGAATTAATCAAAGATATTATCAGTGGTAGTCACGGACTTGCACAAGGTGCTTATAGGTCTGCTGAGAGTGGTATGTCCCGTTCTGCTAATTCTTTAATTAGCAGAGATTTAAAACAAATGCAGCAAGACACTAGTACAGATGCACTGAATTTAATGAGCCGTTTTGCAAATTCAGGTGCTTATAACTTAAGCAACTACTATACTGCAGGTCTTCTAATGAATATGTTAGTATAATTGTTTTATAACTTTTATATCAAAGCTATTACGTTAAATGTTTTACCCCTGCAAAAACAATTTTTGCAGGGGGTTTTATTTATGCTTTTTCCGCTGTCAATATACCATTTGCTGCAACATACTCTCTTTGAGGCAATTCGTTTTTTTGTTCTTTTAACACATCAAATAATTCCTCTAACACTTCATTCACTGTATGCACTGGTTTTACTATAATATCCATATCTGCATATTTTTCCTGCCAATTATCAGCAGGTATCAATACTTTTTTTGCTCCTGCTTCTTTTGCTCCTTCTATTTTAGCACAAACACCTCCTACTGGTAATACATCTCCGTAAATACTGATTTCTCCTGTCATAGCAACAGTATTATCTACTTTTATACGAAACAATGCAGAATACACAGCACAAAATATTGCAATACCTGCAGAAGGGCCATCTACTGGCATACCTCCTGCAAAATTGATATGCACATCATATTCTTTTCTACTAATTCCTGTAAACTGTTCTAATGCCGTAATCACATTTTCAACAGATGCTTTTGCATTGCTTTTTCTTTTGACTTCTCCCTGTCTACTTTTGAGCAGTTCTTGTTCTACAATACCCGTTACAGTGAGCATACCTTTTTCACTTTTTGACTTCTGTACATATGCCTCTAGTGTCAAAAGCATTCCCCTGTTATCATTTCCATATACTGCCAAACCATTTACTACACCAACTCTTTGCTTTTTAGGAATTGTTTTTATAGGTAATGCTTGGTATCTTCCTGCTTCTAATACCCAATCTAAATCTTTTTGTTGAATATAATGTCTACCTTCTAATATTGCTAATGACACTGCAGATTGTATAATATTTACAGTTTGTCTACCATTTGAAGCATATTTTGATATTTTTTTACATAATGCAGGTGCTTTTTCAAATCCTGCATTTTGTATTGTATTTTCTGCAATTTTTACAATAGAATTTTCTTTCAGTCCATCAAAATAAATTTCCATACATCTAGAACGCAATGCTGGAGGTATTTCTTCTGGAGTTCTTGTAGTTGCCCCTACAAGCCTAAAATCTGCTGGTATACCATTACAAAATATATCATGTATATGAGGAGGTATATTTTTATTGTTTTCACTATAATAAGCACTTTGAAAACGTGCTATTCTATCTTCTAATACTTTTAGTAGCTTATTCATTTGCATAGGGTGTAGCTCTCCTATTTCATCTATAAACAGTATTCCTCCATGTGCCTCTGAAACAGCACCTGCTTTTGGTTGAGGTATACCTGCTGCACCATATGCTCCTGCCCCTTGATAAATTGGGTCATGTACAGAACCTATAAGAGGGTCAGCAATACTTCTTTCATCAAAACGTAATGTTGTAGCATCTAATTCTACAAATTTTGATTTACTTCCAAAAGGAGAAAGTATATTTTTTTTTGCTTCCTCCAATATCAATCTTGCAGCCGCAGTTTTACCTACTCCTGGAGGGCCATATATTAAAACGTGTTGGGGATTAGGGCCACAAAGTGCTGTTCTTAATGCTTTTATGCCTTCTTTTTGCCCTACAATATCATTTAATGTCTTTGGTCTTGTCTGTTCTGATAAAGGTGTTGTTAAATGAATTGTTCTCATTTTTTTGAGCTGTTCTTGTTCTTTTCTAAATTCTAATTGATGAAATGATTTTGTGCCACTTTTTTCTTTTAAGCTTCTATAAAAATAAATTGCTGCAATACAAGAAAAAAGTATCTGTATAATAGTAAGTAATAAATAAAGATGGTTCATGTGTTTTTCTCTCCTCCATAAATATTTACTATTTTTATTGTATTTTTCTCCATTTCAGCAATTTTATACCACAAAAAAAATCTCTTATATAAAATATAAGAGATTTTTTAAATTTAATTTAGTATATATTTTTTTATTTTCTCACCAAATTTTTATAGTCTGTGTAAATCTTGTTTTACCTGTTACCGCAATATGTAATGCACTTGGCACAAAGCTTTTTCCCTTATATTCTGGTGTACAAATATATCTCGTACCGCTTTCTAAAAGCATTTTTTCTGCTACAATATCATATCTTTGCTTTAATTCTACTACTTCAGGTGGGACATACAATATATTATTACTTTCCTCCTCTCCTCCAAAACGTAATGGCACAATATATAACATTGCCAGTTCTTTTTTCTCACACAATTCTTTTGCCATTTCATTCGTTTTTACAGCAGAAAAGTCAATCCCTTCTACTTCTTTTTTTCCTAGCAGTTTTTTTAAAAATCCCACTTTTACACCCCTTTTTTATTTTCCATTTCTATGCAATTCCAAATTTCCCCCATACATTCATAACTTTCTATTACATCTGTTTTTATTTCTTGAAATCCACAGCTTTTATAACATTTTATGGCATTACTATTATTTTCAAAAACACCTAATGATATTTTATTTACTCCAATATTATCAAAAGCATACTTTACAGCTAAATCAACCATTTGTTTGCCATAACCTTTTTTACGCTTTTTATGGTCTATTATGACAAAACCTAATCGAACTGTTTTTGTATCATATCCAACAAAACGCAATGTAAAATGTCCTATGATATCGCTTTTATCATATGCTGTCATAATATACATTTGATAATTGTTTTTCTCTTTATTATAATAATCATTTATGTCACTTGCTGTAATAGGATATTTTTCATATCTATCTGCACTCCACTGTCTAAAAATATATTCATTCTCTATCCATTTTGTAATTATTTCTGCATCAAACACATTATATTCTCTCAGTTTTAACATCATTATACTCCTTTAATATATTCACATACTACATCATGCAATTCTATATACGGATTTTGTTTTAATGTTTGTTTTGTATCACAACATATTACATCAAATTTTTCCATATCACCATACCCATCTATATTTTCTAATATCGCAATAATTACATCAGCAGTTACATCATAAAGTACCGCTTCTAGACGCTGTTGTTTTTGACATAATGCCTTTTGTACACAGCAATTTTGAATATTCGCTAAACTTTCCATAAATTTTTTTTGAAACGGATTTAATTCTTTCATATCACAAAACCTCTCTATTATTTCTGTATTTTTTTTATTACTTATACTAAAAAATACAATAAACAATCTTACAACATTTTTTCTACCACAAAATTCCAAAATTATTCTATATATTTCGATTTTTTCAAATCTCTATACTTTACAATGCTTTTACATCAATATTATCAAAAAATCGACATTTTAGCAATTTTATATTTCTACATAAAAAAGTCTTGCTATTTAGTATTCATCTAAATAGCAAGACTTTTTTTAAAATATGATATTTTATTTGTTTTCTATAAAACTTGCTATAATTTTGCCTCATAAATAATTATTATAACTATTGCTATTTTTATCTAGGACAATCCTCTCTAATACAACCATTAGAACACATTTCTATTTCATATATCTTATTTATAGTATTATAATAATCTATATAAATTTTTTTCTCATTACTTACTTTTAATTGATATATACAATATAAAATAAATATATATATAATGGTATATACTATAAGCAAAGCAAACCCATTTATTGTAAATAATGCTTTTTCTTGAAAACACTTTTCATACAAATTAGATATTAACAGTGTTAAACATAAATATATTATATATGGAATAAAACTTTTTATTTCCCAAAAATTTTTTTTGTCTTTCATACTTTTTATAAATTCTTTAGAAATATCAATCATTTTTATTTGTGTATAAAATATAATAAAATTTATAACAGCTAAATAGCCTGCAAATACCACTGAAAAAACAAAAATCAAGTCATTAAATTGACTTATATCAATACAATTTATATCAATTTTAAATAACACATTATAACAAAATATTACACCAACAAAAAACAATACATTAACAATAGCATCTAACATAATAGTATAATTTCCAAGTACTTCTCCTTTTGAGCGTTCCCAATCATGTTTTAATAAACAAGATAAATATTCTATTAGTATTTTTTTTGCCTTTTTTATTTTCTCTTTCAGCAATGTTTGAACCTTGAGGATCTTCTAAAGTCCCAATTATTTTCCATATATGTGCATCTTGAAAAACATTATCTTGATTTGCAATACCATATGTATTAATTTTTACTTTTAATTCACATAGTATTTTATCAATTTCATATTCTCCTGCACTTTGAAGTCTTTGAGCAATTTCTCTAATTTCTTCTCTCCATTTAGCACGTTCACTTGTAATATATTGTAGTTTGTTATCTGCCTTATTTTTAAGCACTCCTATAATTGCTGTCAAAATCCCTAATATCAGTGAACCTTCTAATAAAGTTTTCCAGGTTTCCATAAAATTCCCTTCCTTATTTTTATTACAACAATATTTACACTTCTTATTTAATATTCTACACATCTTGCCAAAATTTGCAACATTTTTTTTATAAAACAAAAAAGCCCTAATATTTAGATAAACTAAACATCAAGACTTTTTATAAAGGCGCTGATCGGATTTGAACCGATGCATAGAGGTGTTGCAGACCTTTGCCTTACCGCTTGGCTACAGCGCCATATAAAATTTAATGACCCGACCGGGAATCGAACCCGGGTTACAGCCGTGAAAGGGCCGTGTCTTAACCGCTTGACCATCGGGCCTTATTACTCCCCGAGTAGGATTCGAACCTACGACCCTCCGGTTAACAGCCGGATGCTCTACCGCTGAGCTATCGAGGATTATTCTCCAGCCACCACTTACTTTCCCAGGCGGTCCCCCACCAAGTATCATCAGCCGTTTGCGTCTTAACCGTCGTGTTCGGAATGGGTACGGGTGTTCCCCACAAACGTATCGTCACTGGAAATATCTTTGGGCTTTACACCCTCAAAACTGAACACAAGATATATTATAGCCTCTCTCTCGCTTTTTGTCAATACCTTTTTTTACTTTCCTTCTATTTTTTATCTCTTCCTTTGCTTTCCCTTTTACTAGGTCAAGCCCTCGGTCTATTAGTATTGGTCAGCTTAATACATTACTGCACTTACACCTCCAACCTATCTACCTTGTTGTCTTCAAGGGACCTTACTCACTTGCGTTTTGGGATATCTTATCTTGAGGGTGGCTTCACGCTTAGATGCCTTCAGCGTTTATCCAGTCCATACTTAGCTACCCAGCTATGCATTTGGTATGCAACTGGTACACCATTGGTATGTCCATTCCGGTCCTCTCGTACTAAGAACAGCTCCTCTCAAATATCCTTCGCCCACAACGGATAGGGACCGAACTGTCTCACGACGTTCTGAACCCAGCTCGCGTACCGCTTTAATGGGCGAACAGCCCAACCCTTGGGACCTACTTCAGCCCCAGGATGCGATGAGCCGACATCGAGGTGCCAAACCTCCCCGTCGATGTGAACTCTTGGGGGAGATAAGCCTGTTATCCCCAGGGTAGCTTTTATCCGTTGAGCGATGGCATTCCCACTTATTACCACCGGATCACTAAGTCCTACTTTCGTACCTGCTCGAACCGTCGCTCTCGCAGTTAAGCCACCTTTTGCCTTTACACTCTTTGAATGGTTTCCAATCATTCTGAGGTGACCTTCGAGCGCCTCCGTTACTCTTTTGGAGGCGACCGCCCCAGTCAAACTGCCCGCCTGACATTGTCCTTCATCTGGTTCACAGATGCAAGTTAGAAATCCAATGATATAAGAGAGGTATCCCACCAGCGGCTCCACGAATACTAGCGTACTCGCTTCCTAGCCTCCCTCCTATCCTGTACATATATCATCGAATCCCAGTATCAGGCTGCAGTAAAGCTCCATGGGGTCTTTCCGTCCTGTTGCGGGTAACCAGTATCTTCACTGGTTCTTCAATTTCACCGGGCGTGTTGTTGAGACAGTGCTCAAATCGTTACACCTTTCGTGCGGGTCAGAACTTACCTGACAAGGAATTTCGCTACCTTAGGACCGTTATAGTTACGGCCGCCGTTTACTGGGGCTTGAATTCAAAGCTTCAGCTTACGCCTTACCTCTCCTTTTAACCTTCCAGCACCGGGCAGGTGTCAGCCCCTATACTTCACCTCTCGGTTTCGCAGAGACCTGTGTTTTTGCTAAACAGTCGCTTGAGCCTCTTTTCTGCGGCCAGCTCTCACTGGCTCCCCTTCTCCCTAAGTTACGGGGTCTTTTTGCCGAGTTCCTTAACAACACTTCTCCCGTCAGCCTGTGGATTTTCTCCTCATCTACCTGTGTCGGTTTACGGTACGGGTACAAATAATGCTATAGCGGCTTTTCTTGACAGTGTGGATTTAGTAACTTCCTTACTCTTTTTCAGTCCTCATCACATTTCAGCTCAGTCTGACGGTTTTTCCTATCTGACATACCTTTATGCTTGACCGGGTTTTTCCTTTCCCCGGTTTACCTATCCTCCTGCGTCCCCACAGTTCTGATTATTTGTAGTACTGGAATTTCTACCAGTTATCCATCGACTACGACCTTCGTCCTCGCCTTAGGCCCCGACTTACCCTGGGAAGTTTAGCTTTACCCAGGAACCCTTAGATATTCGGCCTAGAAGTTTCTTTCTTCTATCTCGCTACTCATTCCGGCATTCTCTCTACTGCTTCGTCCATCATTGCTCTCGCTTTGACTTCTTCCTTTTGCACTATGCTCCTCTACCACTCCCTACATCCGTAGGAAATCCGTAGCTTCGGTGGTATGTTTTAGCCCCGTTTATTTTCGGCGCAGGTTCTCTCGACTAGTGAGCTGTTACGCACTCTTTTAATGTATGGCTGCTTCTAAGCCAACATCCTAGTTGTCTTTGAAATCCCACATCCTTTCCCACTTAACATACACTTCGGGACCTTAGCTGTCGGTCTGGGCTCTTTCCCTTTTGACCACGAGACTTATCTCACGTAGTCTGACTCCTGAGGATATCTTGACGGCATTCTTAGTTTGATATGAGTTGGTATCCTTTTTGGGACCCGCGTCAGTTCAGTGCTTTACCTCCGTTAGACTTCTCTCAAGGCTAGCCCTAAAGCTATTTCGAGGAGAACCAGCTATCTCCGAGTTCGATTGGAATTTCTCCGCTATCCACACCTCATCACCACCTTTTTCAACAGATGTGTGTTCGGTCCTCCAAAACCTTTTACGGTTCCTTCAACCTGGACATGGATAGGTCACCCGGTTTCGGGTCTACTATCACTAACTATATCGCCCTCTTCAGACTTGGTTTCCCTTCGGCTTCCTGCCTTATTAACAGTTAACCTCGCTAGTAATTGTAACTCGCCGGACCGTTCTACAAAAAGTACGCCATCAGTTTCCCTCTGGCTGTTTGTAAGCACGGGGTTTCAGGTTCTCTTTCACTCCCCTCCCGGGGTCCTTTTCACCTTTCCTTCACAGTACTGCTTCTCTATCGGTCACTGGGGAGTATTTAGGCTTGGGGGGTGGTCCCCCCGGCTTCCTACAGGGTTTCTCGTGTCCCGTAGTACTCTGGATACTGTCGGCTGAATTTCAATTTCGTTTACCGGACTTTCACCTTCTTTGGTGTGCTTTCCCAAAACACTTCAACTATCTCCATTCAATACCTTACACAGTCCTCAACCCCAGAAAACTTTGTCTCCTGGTTTGGCCTCTTTCCCTTTCGCTCGCCGCTACTTAGGAAATCGATTTTTCTTTCTCCTCCTACTGCTACTTAGATGTTTCAGTTCACAGCGTTCCCTTCTGTATGCTATGGATTTACATACAGATACCTAAGGTTTTCTTAGGCAGGTTCCCCCATTCGGATATCTCCGGCTCATTGGCTATGTGCGCCTCCCCGAAGCTTTTCGCAGCTTATCACGTCCTTCATCGGCTCCCAGTGCCAAGGCATTCACCTCGTGCTCTTTCTTGCTTGACCTTTAAATGTAGTAGCGTTACTACTTTTTTACTTTATTTATAGAAGTTTGTTTCAAAAATTTATCATTGCTCGATTTTTGACTCTTTTTTCTTGTATTCAGTTTTCAAGGTGCATACAGACTTCTTTTCGTCTGTTACTGGAGATTGCGAGATTCGAACTCGCGACCCCCTGCTTGCAAGGCAGGTGCTCTCCCAACTGAGCTAAACCCCCATTTACATTACATAAACAATATGCAATGATATATTTCGATATTATATCAGAAAATATTATAAAAATCAACTATTTTCCAACTTATTATTTTGCTTTATTCTGTCTTTTCAGACACTGCTTGAATATATTAACACGCAACAAATATTTTGTCAACACTTTTTTTATTTTTTATGCAAATATTTTTAATACCATAAACAAAAGCAAATTATTATGATACAAAAATGCTGTAATATAACTCTTTTCTAATAATATAAAAAACGCTTGCAGTACCTCATGATAATAAAAAAATGTCAGTATAATGCCAATAAACCACACTAAAAATATTCCTTTTGCTCCACCAATCGCAAAACCACACAATCTATTAATAGTACTAATTACAGGTAATTTTGAAACAATATTTAATGCACCTAAAAACAATTTCATTATAATGTATAAAGCTACTGCCACCAAAACAACACTAATAACATTTAAACAAATATTTGCGAAATAACTTGCTACATAATCTTGTAATTTTTCTGTTTCAAAAAGAGAATGTACTACAGAATTATTATTTTCAAGTAAAGCACTTTTTAAAAATTCTGGTATATTCATATCATTTATTATAATCGTTTGAGATTGCTCTGCTTTTTCTTCTAATAGATTGCCTAAATTTAATCCTTCATATACATTTTTTTTAAAAAAATCAAATAAAGCTGTTGTTCTAAGAAATTTACTACAAACAGGAGATAGTATTTTACAACCAAAAAATGAAACAATAACAGGTAAAAAACCTAAGCAAGCATATAAAAAGCCTTTATAATAACCTATTAGTGCAGGTACTAAAATTATCAATAATACAATAATATCCAACAACCATACTATATTACTGTTTTCCATATTATTTCTCACTCCTTCATTATAGTATGCTCTATTGTATGAAATGGTGCAAAATATTGTTTTATTTTGCACCATAACACTATTATCTTTGCGTACTATATTATCTTATTTCACTTTGCTGATTTATTAACTTTTGTTATTTTCATTACTTTATATTATTTTGTTATGTAGTATTATTTTATTGTTGTTTTACATTTTGTTTTATATCATTTTTCTGCTCTATATTTGTGTTTTCTTCTTCTGTATTATTTTCTTCTGTATCTTCTTTTTTATTTTTTTCTTCCTCTCCTTGTTGTTTATCTTCTTTCTCTTTTTTATCATCTTCTTTATTTTCTTGTTGTTTATTTTCTTCCTCTTTGTTATCTTCTTTTTCATTTCCTTGTTCTTCTTTGTTATCTTCTTCTTCATTTCCTTGTTGTTTATCTTCTTCTTTGTTATCTTCTTCTTTATTTTCTTCGTCATCTTGCTGTTTTTTAATGACTTTTTCTGTACTTTGTACATTTTCTTTTTGTTCTTTTACAGTAGTATCTTGACTTACTGTATCCATATTCAATATCATTGCACTATCATTTGTAACAAAAAGCACATTATTGACATTTTCCATAAGTAAAACATCTATCATATCCTTTGTTGCAGTGTATTCCCAAAAAGCTCTGCCTCCTATTTTAAAACCATAATATGTTTTATTACACCCTATTATTGTACCTGTATTATCACAGTTTAAATAAGTTACAGCATCTTTTGCTTGAAAAGAAGCAATTTCTTTACCATCGCCATTAATCCAACTAACATAGCCTTGTTTTTTACTATCTCTACCTGATATTGCTCCACCATATGCTGCTACAATATATTTCTTTTTTTCTATTCCTATGTAACTAATATGATTTGTCAGTTCTATTGCCCAGCATTCTTCTCCATTACTTGCTATGCCATATAACGCTCTATCAGACACCATAGCAAGGCTTCCATTATCCAAATAAAACACTTTTGCTATCAGTTCATTATTTTTAATGACTCCTGAAAACATACTTTCTGTAAAATTTTTTCCTTCTGACTCATTTACAAAGAAAAAATTTACTTTTCCTACAGGCTCTACATCTGTTGTATCCAAATAGCTTATTGCAAATACTCTATTATCATCTGATATATCCATAGAAAGAGGATAAACACCTTTTTCTCCTTCTTGTCTTCCTGTGAGTTGTGTACCTTCTTTATCATAAACCATTACTGTATAAATTTCTTTTTCTTTTGTAATTACTCCCAAATATCCATTGCGATTTAATGCAAAATACAAAACATTTCCTGTACTTTGTGCTGTATAAAGTAAACCTGTTTCATCATAAACTTTTACACTTTTTCCTGATAAATCCCCTATAGCATAATAATCGCCTTCTTCTATTAGTTCTGGTGCTGTCATAGTAAAAGTATCATTCCATTTTTGGTCACCCATACCATTCATATATCTCGCACCATCTTTTGTACACATCAAAAATTTTTTACCTTTTGTAGCAAACAAAGCTCCTCCTGAAGACAAACGAATAGTATTTTTTTCATCAACTTGTTCCATAATATCTATTTGTTCTGTTTCTTCTGTTTCTTCTGTTTCTGTCGAATTTGTTGTTTTTTTCTGCTGTAAAGAAGAAAGTATTGTATTGATTTTTCCTTGTCCATAGAAAGTATCTATATAATACAGTCCACAACTTCCTCCTACTATCAAAGCAAATAAAAACAATACTACAATATATTTTTTACTTCCTTTTTTTCTTTTTTCTATTTTGTTTGTTTCTTCCAAATAATACTTCCCCTTTCTGAGTATTCCCCCTCAATCTAAATTATTATACTCCTCAGCATAACTTTCGTACAGATATTTTTTTGCAAAAAAAGAAAAGGGCGAACAATTTGTTCTGCCCCTTTTTTTATTTATCGTTCTAAACCCCAATTCTTATTTTTTTATCAGCCTTTTATCAGTTTATCATACAAAGCAATATATTTTCCTGCAGAATTTGCCCAAGAATAATTACAATCCATAGCGTTTCTTACTACATTTGCCCATTCTTCTGCTCCCATATGATATACTTTTAAAGCTTCACGGAATGCCCAAAGCAATCCATTGCCATCATAGCTTTCAAATACAAAGCCATTCCCTTGTTTTGTCTCTGTATCATAATGTGCAATGGTATCTGCTAAACCGCCCGTTTTTCTTACAATAGGTACTGTACCATATCTCAAACTAAACATTTGTCCCAATCCACATGGCTCAAAGAAAGATGGCATCATAAATAAATCACTTGAAGCATATATTCTTTGTGCTAATGTATCATCAAACAAAATATTTGCACTCATTTTTCCAGGATATTGCTGTGCCATGCTTTTGAAAATATACTCATATCTATTTTCTCCTGTACCTAATAGCACAAATTGTATATCTTCTCTCATCATTTCACTAAACACTTGTGTCAAAATGTCTAATCCTTTTTGGTCTGCTAATCTTGTAATCATACCAATCATTGGTACATCTTTTTGTTCTAATCCTAGATACTTTTGCAATTCCCTTTTATTTTCTTTCTTTAATTCAATACTATTTCTGTCAAAATTCCTTACTAAGCGTTTATCTGTTGCTGGGTCATTTGCTTGATAATCAATACCATTTATAATACCACTTAAATGCTCTTTTCTACTTCTCAATACACCATCCATACCATAGCCATACTGTGGTGTTTGTATTTCTTCTGCATAGGTATTACTTACAGTACTAATATGGTCAGCATACATCAAGCCCATTTTCATATAGCTGACATTACCATAAAATTCTGCATTTCCATTATCAAAACACCAATTTGGTACACCTAATAAATCCATTGTTTCACGACCGAAAACGCCTTGATACTGTAGATTATGTATGGTGTAAAGTGTCTTAATTCTGGAATAAAATATCATTTTACTATAAGACTCTTTTAACAACATACAAATAGGCCCTGTTTGCCAGTCATTGCAATGTATAATGTCTGGATAGTAGTCTATTGTAGACAACATATGCAACACTGCCTTACAGAAAAATGCAAAACGCTCGTTGTCGTCCCCATAACCATAAAGTCCTTCTCTGCCAAAATAAAAATCGTTTTCTATAAAGTACACAGGAAATGTGTCAGTATTTTTTCTTAATATTTTTGCTTCCTGTGTTCTCCAGGCAAGATTTATAAAGAAAGAACCTAAGTATTCGACATCTTGCATATGCTCTTCTTTTATCGTTGCATATTTAGGAAGTACCACTCTCACGTCAACATCTGCTTCTTTTAATGCCTTTGGCAATGACCCTACAACGTCCCCCAATCCACCACTTTTTGCATAAGGTGCTGCTTCAGAAGAAACTAGCAATATTTTACGTCTTTCACTTGCCACCAATAACCACCCTTTCTTCATGATTGACACATTTGTTTGTATTAATTTTACTACAAACTATTGCTTGTTATCAAGTCATAATATTAACAAAATTTTATAATTTCACACAAAATTTCTTTTTTTGGCTTATACTATGTAAAATTAGTGATATAATAACTGTTATAATATGGCTGAAATACAGCTTATAATACAATATATTATACTATTTTTTTAAGAAAGGACGATTTTTATGGACAAATTACCCAAAAGAACGGAAATAAACACAAATTATGCGTGGCGTTTAGAACATATTTACAGTGATATTGAAAAATGGGAAAAAGATTTTGATACTTCTCAAAAATCTATTGCATATTTAAGCGATTTTTCTGGAAAAATTAGCACATCTGCACAAACATTATTAGACTGTCTTAATCAAAGCAATACTATTTCTCTTATGATAGAACAGTTATATGTTTATGCCTTTATGCACTTCCATGAAGACAGCACAAATGCCACATATCAAACACTTTCTTCTAGAGCAGAAAATCTTATTATACAATATTCTTCTGCTACTGCCTTTATTGTGCCTGAAATACTTACGATACCAGAACAAACACTTACAAGCTTTAGAAAACAATTACCCGAATTTGAAGTATACAATCACTTTTTTGAAAATATACTTCGTCAAAAAGAACATACATTATCTGCGGAACAAGAACAATTTCTTGCTCAAACAGCAGAAATTGCCAACGCTCCCCAAAACATATTTACTATGTTAAATGATGCAGACATGAAATTTGCTACTATTCACGATGAAAAAGGCAATGAAGTAGAATTGACAAAAGGTCGTTATACTTCTTTTTTAGAAAATAGTTCTCGTGCTGTTCGTAAAGAAGCATTTTTTGCACTCTATGACAGTTACATGAAACAAAAAAATACCATTGCTGCTACTTACAGTGCTAGTGTAAAAAGTGATGTCTTTTTTGCCAAAGCAAGAAAATATACTTCTTCTATTTGTGCTGCACTAGAAGACGACAACATACCTATTTGTGTATACGACAATCTTATACAAACTGTACACAAATTTTTGCCTCTTATGCACCGCTATGTTTCATTACGCAAAAAAATGTTAGCACTTGATGAAATTCATATGTATGATTTATATGCTCCTCTTGTTGCAGAAGCAGACAAAAAAATATCTTATCATGAAGCAAAACAAACTGTATTAAAAGCACTTTCTATACTAGGCGAAAACTACATCAATGCACTTCAAAAAGGTTTTGATGGTGGTTGGATAGATGTATATGAAAATGAAGGCAAAAGAAGCGGTGCATACTCTTGGGGCGTATATGGTGTACACCCTTATGTACTTTTAAACCACAATGACAACATAAACAGTATGTTTACACTTGCTCACGAAATGGGGCACGCTTTACACAGTTATTTTACTTGGCAAAAACAGCCTTATTTATACAGCGGACACAAAATATTTGTGGCAGAAGTCGCTTCTACTTGCAATGAAGCACTTCTTATGCACTACCTTCTGGAAAACACACAAGATATTACTATGAAAAAATATCTTATCAACTATTTTATGGAGCAATTTAGAGGCACACTTTTCAGACAGACAATGTTTGCTGAATTTGAAAAAATCACTCACAACATGACAGAAAAAGGAGAACCTCTTACTTGCGAAAATATGAGCCAAATTTATTATGATTTAAACAAAAAATATTTTGGCAATGACATTGTTATTGATGAGCAAATTGCTATAGAATGGGCAAGAATACCTCATTTTTACAATGCCTTTTATGTTTATCAATATGCTACTGGTTACAGTGCTGCTATCGCTTTATCTCAAAATATTATAAAACAAGGTCAGCCTGCTATTGACCGCTATATTGATTTTCTTTCCAAAGGCAACAGTGAATACTCTATTGATTTGCTCAAGGGGGCAGGTGTAGATATGACAACTGCTGAACCTATTGAAAATGCTATGAAAGTATTCGAAAGTTTATTAAATCAAATGGAAAGTTTGTTATAACACTTTCTTTATTACACGAGGGGACTTTTACAGTTCCCTCTTTTTATATAAACAAAATCTAACAAATACACTCTCTTTTCACACCATATTATTTTAGAGTGTTTTAGATTTTATTTTTTTCAAAAAAGCACTAACACTCTTTTGTCAAAAAAGAGCATATTTATTTACTTTACTTTTCTTTTCTTTACTTTACTTTGTAACTTTCTGTATACATTTTTTGCATTTCTGTATACATTTTTTGTTTACAAATATTATTTACCACGTCTAATCAATATTATCCTTGTAACACGGATTAGAAATAGCCTTTGTTACAACCACGTCTAATCAATATTACCCTTGTAACACGGATTAGAAATAGCCTTTGTTACAACCACGTCTAACCAATATTACTCTTGCAACACGGATTAGAAATAGCCTTTGTTACAACCACGTCTAATCAATATTACTCTTGTAACACGGATTAGAAATAGTTTTTGTTACAACCACGTCTAACCAATATTACTCTTGTAACACGGATTAGAAATAGTTTTTATTACAACCACGTCTAATCAATATTACCCTTGTAACACGGATTAGAAATAGTTTTTGTTTTTAAAATATATATTTTATATAGTATATATAATACATAAAAAGTATCAAAAAGTATCAAATCACAATGATTGCATTTTTTTCTGTTCTATAAAAATAGACAGCAACATAGAAAACACATACATCACCGCTGCTACACCTACCAAAATTATCAAAACATTGCTATATGTTCTATAAGAGCTAATTTCTCCTCTCCATATTTTCAGCATGGACATCACTATTGCTATAATTACAGCAATCGCACAAATGACATACAATCTGCCTTTTTCTGCTCCAAAGCGGTACATAATAGGAAAAGAAATCGCTTGCATAATAGGTATAAAAAATGCTGGCAATATTTCAGCACTAATAGTCTGCACATCAAACGTTATATAAGGTACTATAGTAAAAAGCAGTATTATTCTTATCAGTAAAAATCCCACAATATTCAAAAGCAAACAACTGCCAAACAACAGCAATCCAAACAAATATCTACTACACACTACTGTTTTTTTACTCACAGGAAAAGCATATTGATATTCATTCCATTTACTATAGTTATCATAGCTAAAAGGTAACATTGAAAAGTTTCCTCCTATCATAATGGATATAAACGACATAGCTGAAATGGTACTTGACTGCACACAACTAAACACTATAAAAAATACCGCAAACAATAACACTGTTTTCCACATCTTTTTCATATAAATTACATCTTTATACAATAATCCTATCATTATTTTCTCTCCTATCTCTCGTGATAAAACACCATAATATCTTCCAAACTTGCATTATCCATTACTGCACCATCATATTTTCTCAAAAACATCTTTTTATTTTTTACAAGCACTTTACAACCAAAAGCATACTGTTTTACGCTGACATAATCTTTTACATCTATTTCTTTCAAATCCTCTTTCGAAAAGTTAGCAACTCCATAATTTTCTAATAATTCATCTTTATTTTCACTCAATATTACATTTCCTTTTTCTATCAATGTAATATAATCTGCTATTTTTTCTAAATCTTCTGTAATATGAGAGGAAAGCAACACAGAATGACTTTCTATTTCCACAAACTCCTGCAATATATCTCTCATTTGCTGTCTTGCCACAGGGTCAAGCCCATTCATAGGCTCATCTAAAAGCAACAATTCCGCTTTATGGCTCAATGCACAAGCGATTGCCAATTTCTTTTTCATTCCCATAGAAAAACTTTTTATATTTTTAGCAAAAGGAATTTCAAATTTTTGCAAATATTCAAAAAACGCTTTTTCATTCCAATTTACATACAATTTTGATGTAATTTTATTTACTTCTTTTGGTGTGAACATTTCATAAAATATATTTTCATCTGGCACAAATGCAATTTTTTGTTTAATTTCATATTCTTGTGAAACGCTATCCATTCCCAACACTTCAATACTTCCTCCACTCAGAGAAATCAAATTCAATACCAATTTCATTAATGTTGTTTTTCCTGAACCATTTTCCCCTATCAATCCCATAATACTACCCTGTTCTAAATTCATTGTAACAGGCTGCAAATGAAACAAATCAAATTTTTTTTCTGCATTATTCCATACAATACTATTTTTCATTATTATCCTCTCCATACAGTATTTTTACTATCTCTATCAGTTCCTCTAATGCTATATCATTCATTTGTGCCTGCTCTACTGCACATTTGATATATTGTTCTATTTGTTTTAGCTGCTCCTCTTTTATCAATTCCAAATTCTTTTTTGCTACAAAGCTTCCCTTTCCCATTACTGTTACAATAAATCCAGCATTTTCTAATTCTTCATATGCTCTTTTTGTTGTAATAACGCTAATTTTGAGTTCTTTGGCGAGTGTTCTCATAGAAGGCAGTGCTTCTCCCTCTTTCAAATTACCATTGATAATATTTTTTTTAATCTGTGCTATAATCTGCTCATATATAGGAACAGATGATGTATTACTTATAATAATATCCACATTTTCCCTCCTGTTATAAGTGTATATATTGTATATATACACTATATCACTACATATACAATCTGTCAATATATTATTCTATTGTAAACTAATATAAAATATATAGTTGACAATTGACTCTCATTTCTTTATACTGTTATCATATTATTTTTTATATTAGGAGGTTATTTATGAAAACAAAATCAATTACATTTATAGGTTTATTTACAGCACTACTTTGTATTGCTGCACCGCTTTCTATTCCCATACCAGTAAGTCCTGTTCCTCTTTCACTAGCTACATTTATTATTTATTTATTTTCTAATTTATTAGGCTATAAAAAAGCATTACTTTGTTGTTTGATTTATTTTTTAATTGGTTTAGCTGGTATACCTGTTTTTTCTGGTTTTTCTTCTGGTGTTTCAAAATTGTTAGGCCCTACAGGAGGCTATTTAATAGGTTATTTTTTTCTTGCTTTTTTTACGGGATTTTTTGCAGACAAATTTCCCCACAGTATAAAATTACAATTATTAGGTATGATAATAGGTAGTGCTTTTTTACAATGTTTAGGTACTTTATGGCTCTCTATACTTACACACACTACTTTTTTACAAGCTTCACTTTCTGGTGTTATTCCCTTTTTACCAAATGATATATTAAAAATTGTTATTGTGATTATTATTGCTCCTCTCATTAAAAAATATATGGCAAAAGCACAGCTTTCTTTTGAATAATAAAAAAATAAAAAGTATGACAATACTATATTTCGTATGCTCATACTTTTTTTAATGCTCTAAAATATTTTATCATTCTATTCATTATATTGAGAACAATCTATTACAATAACAGGAATTTGCTTTTTTAATGCAAATACAAGCGTCATATTTGTACCACTACGAACTCTTATTTTTCTTTTATCAAACACTGCAAGCAAACAATCTGCCTTATCTACCATATATTGATTTCTTTTTCTGTATGCCTGCTGTTTTGCCTCTCCACTATCGCTTACAATAACAACTTCTTCACTATGTTTTATAATTGTTTTCAGTCTTTCTGAACTTCTATTTGTCCAGCTTTCATTATGTCCTTCAAACGGTATTGCAAGCATTATTTTAACATCACAATACGCTCCATAGCTTTTTAGTTGTATCAATAGCTCTGCTGCTCACATATCAACGCCTTATGCCCCACCAATCCAAAATGTATGCACTCCTCTTTTATATAAATCTTTTAATTCTTTTTTTATTTTCTTTTTTAATCTCTTGCACATTATATCATGTTCATTGTTTTTAAATGAAAACCTTTATGGCCTATGTCCTGTAATTGCACACACTTCCATAAGTAATTTCCTCCTTGTTTATATGGCTTATTTTCTTGTATTGATGATATCAAAATTAGTTTTAAGTATTTAATCCTTATATTTAAGTATTATATCATTTATTTTTAAAACATTAACAAATAAATCAAGTAAATAATATTTAATACTCCTTTTTAAATAAGGATAAAATAATTTAAAAGGAGATAGAGAAATGAATAATACTTTAAAAGATGATGACTTAGAATTACTATTACAATATGAAACGTTCTTACGACAACGCATTATAAAATTAAGTATAGAAAAAAATATAACAGAACACGCTTTAAGTTTACAGCTTGGTAAAAATGGTTCTTATATTAGAGCAATTACAAATAAAATCGCATTGCCTTCTGTAAGAGAACTATTTAATATTATGATATTTTTTGAAATTACACCATTTGAATTTTTTATAAATTTAGGTAGTGAAAATGAACTGCGTACAAAACTATATGAAAAAATAAGAAAATTACCTAATGAAGATTTAGAAAAGTTATCTCTTTTTTTATCTTGGATTGAAAAATAAAACAACAAAAAAGAGAACTTTTATAAATGAAAAAGTTCTCTTTTTTTTTTACATTATAGTACAAACATTTTTGCAATATTAAAAAACACCATCAATGCAATACTATCCACCAATGTAGAAATCAAAGGCCCTGCCATAATTGCGGGGTCAAATTTCATTATTTTAGCAAATATAGGCAGCAAACAGCCTACACATTTTGCTACCACAACTACTAAGCACATACTTACAGAAACTGTCAAATCTACCCAAAATGTAGTGCCTCTACTAAACAATGTCAATCTCAGCATATTGATACTGCCTAGCAATATACCACAAATTACACCAACTCTCAATTCTTTCCATATGACACGAAGTATATCTTTTGTTTCTATTTCTCCTACTGCCATACCCCTTATAATAATGGTAGAAGCCTGTGAACCTGCATTTCCTCCTGTTCCTGTCAATGTGGGTATAAAACTAGAAAGCACTACTGCTGCACTCAAAAGTCCCTCATATCCATTTATAATTACTGCTGAAATTGTTCCCGAAAGCATAAGCACACACAGCCACACAATTCTATTTTTTGCTAACTCAAACACACTCGTTTTTAAATATTCTTCATCAGAAGGCAACAACGCTGCCATTTTTTCAAAGTCTTCTGTAGTTTCTTGTTCTATAACATCCACAATATCGTCTACTGTAATAATACCTACCATACGGTTCTCTTTATCTACTACTGGCAATGAAATCCAATTATATTTTTTAAATATATTTGCGATATCTTCTTGGTCATCTAATGTATGCACTGAAACAACATCATCTTCCATTAAATCTTTTATCAAAACATCATCTTCTGCTAATATCAATCTTCTTAAAGGCACTACTCCTAAAAGCACCTTTCTATCATCTAATACATAGCAAGTATATATCGTTTCTTTATCTAATCCTGTTTTTCTCAAATATCGCATTGCTCTATCTACTGTCATGCTCTCTCTCAACTGTACAAATTCTATTGTCATAATACTTCCAGCAGAATTATCTGGATAGTTTAAAAATTGATTGATGAGTTTTCTTGTTGCTGTATCTGTATTACGCAACACCTTATTTACCAAATTAGCAGGTGCTTCTGACAAAAAGTCTACAGTATCATCTAAAAACATTTCATCTACTATATTACGTACTTCATTATCTGTAATAGACTGTACAATATGTTCCTGCATATCTGAGTCCATATAAGAAAATGCTTCTGCTGCTGCATCTTTTGTAAGTAGTCGAAACAAAAATAGCTGCTTTTCTCCAGAAAGTTCTTCAAACAATTCTGCTATATTTGCAGGATTTTCTTCATTTAATTCCTCTTTTAATGTAACATAATCTCCCATTTCCATAAATTCTATCAGTCTTTGCTGATTTTCTTTTAATTCTTCCATAATTATCCCCTACCTTTTACTGTTTTTTGCACAAAAACAAACCTTTGTCACAACGCCAAAGGCATTAGGGTTTTGGAAATGAAATTTTTAATATGATATTTCTGTGACCAAATACCCGACAGTATTGTTTTGTGTGCTTTTGTTATATTTTTGTTGTATTGTACTAACATAGTTACACTTCGGACTACTGCCGCTATCTTCCATATTTAGTCACTCCTTTATTACTTTTTTATATTTAGTATATGCCTTCAAAAAAATTCCGTCAAGTTTTTTTTATTTCCTTATTTTCTCTACAAAATGATTTACTATATTGTCTGTTCTTTTTTTTACTCTTACTGCATAAACTAGCTAAAAACACAGGAGGATACTTATGCAGATACCATATGTTAAATATCTAAAAACTAAAAATCAAGACACATTACTTGTGTATTTTGAAAGAAATACACTATTTTTTAAAATTGGTACACAGTCTGGTTGGTCACACCCTCAAATTATAGCAGACCAAGTCAATCCTTCTTTTGCTCTTAATCAATATCAACAGGAAATTTTTGTACTCTATAGCACTCATTTAGGAGAACTTTACATTATTAGAACAAAAGATTTTATAAAATGGGACAGAAAACAAATTTCTATAGAAAAAAGAGATTTAAGTCAAACAAAATTTTTTATGATACCAGAGCAAAATGCTTTACATCTTTTTTATCATATCCCTACAGAAACAACAAATGTACACGCACTAATTTATACTGTATTTCGTAATGGAAAATGGGAAAAGCCTTGTCAAATTGACCGTTTTTTGCCCTTTGGACAAACACCCTTTTTTACAGGAAAAAGACATCAAAAACATATTTTACTTTACTATCGCACTGCAAAAAACATTATTACTGCCAGAGAAATGCTCCTTTCTCCTTCTACCATAGGCAGTATGTATCCTGTGATACAAACGCCTTACACTTGTTCGGATTTATCTATTATACAAGACAGAGAAAGAATACATTTACTTTACATTATAAAAGGTCTTTTTCGCAGTCAAGTAATTTATCAATACAGACAATCTGCTTCTATCAGTGCCCCTCGCATACTATGGGAAAGCAGTTACTGTGAACAGTGCCTTATATTTCAGCAAAACAACAAATTAAATGCTATATGGATTTCAAACGGTCAGGCTTACTGTTGTCAATCTATTAACAACGGAAACAGTTTTAGTCCTATAGAGCAATACACTGCTAGATTTCCTTATCACTGCATAAAAGGAGAATTTTTAGCAGACGAAAATAGTACTCTTAATGCTTCTGAAGCATTTGGAGATGCTCAAAATGGTTTTCAGTTAGCTATATTTCATTCATCAGCTCCTGCCATAACACTTTTAACAAACGATATTATAGCAGCTTCTCGTACATCATTAGAAAATATTTCTGATTTTACTTCAGAACAAAATACTAAAAGTCATCAGATAGAGGAGCTAACAAAATTACTTGTACATAGAGGGGAAGAAATTGCAAAATTAAATATGCGTTGGAGAGAAAAACACAATCAAACAGAAACAGAAAAACAAAATCTTTCATTACAAGTTGCTTCATTAGAATTAGAAAATCAAGCACTCAAACAACGTATTATAGATTTAGAAGCTTTACAATCACAAATAGAAATACATACTCAAAAAACTACACAACAAAACAGTTCTTTTACAGAACAAGATACTTCACAGCAAAACAGTTCTTTTATGGAACAAGATACTTCACAACAAAACAGTTCTTTTATGGAACAAGATATTTCACAGCAAAACAGTTCTTTTATGGAACAAGATGTTTCACAACAAAACAGTTCTTTTACAGAACAAGATACTTCACAACAAAACAATTTCTTTATGGAACAAGATATTTCACAACAAAACAGTTCTTTTATGGAACAAGATGTTTCACAACAAAACAGTTCTTTTATGGAACAAGATGTTTCACAGCAAAATGCTTCCCCCTTTACTCAAAAACAACAACAATCACTTGAATGACAAAAAATACATAAAAAAACGCCAAGAAAATAAAGTTCTTGGTGTTTTTCTATTGCAGTAAATGCTTTACAAAACACATTACAATATACTATTCATTTTATTCGCAAATGCTTGTATTTTATATTCTTCTATAGTAGAAAAATTTGTTTTTCCATCTAGCTGTATCAATTCTCCTTTTTTATAAGCTTGGTTTTTTGTTGCTATTTTTAACAGTTTTCTTTCCATAGCTGTCATTTTATCATATTGAAAATATCCTCCTATTGATGCAATACAAGCAGCATGATTTACTAAATCTCTTGAAAAACTATTTAGAGCATATCCTTTTATTTGATTATAAATTTCTGTCATACAGCAAAAACAAATGCCAAAATGTCTTTGAAGTAATTCCATATGATATTTTTTACCAAACTTCTTTACGTATTTCGGCACATCTCCTGCATAAATTGCACTAAATAATATTACTTTATGATATTGTGAAAAGTCTATTTGTTTTATTTCTTTTAAATCTACAATATCAATTTCTCCCTCTAACATATCTGCTAAAACAGGGGCATACTGTTTTGTTGCACCATATTTTGAAGCATATCCCAACAATGTTTTCAACTCTACACTCTCCTTTTGTTTTTTAAATAGAAATAGAGAAATCATTTCGATTTCTCACAGTATGTCAAAAAACCTCATTTTGCCGTAAAAAGCAAGGGGTATAGGGAGTGCAACTCCCCATTCTAATCCGCAAGGCGAGCTTTGCCCGCCTGAGGAAAACAGCGAGTTTCAAGGCTTTTAAGCCTATGAAACAAGCTGTTTAGACTTCTATTTAAACAAGTCGAAAACCTGTTTTCGACTTAGCGTGTCGACTTTATCGACACGCTGAGAGAAATTATTTCGATTTCTCATTTTTCCTGTTCAATCAAATTTTCAGTTATTTCTGCAATATCTGCAATGACTTCTACACAATCTTGTCTTTGTGCAGAAATAGCACAACAATTTAATGTTTCATATTTATCATGAAAAAGCACAAACAACTGCATACGCAATAATTTTGCTTTTTCTTCTGAAAACAAAAGCCCAAACAACAGCACTGCTCCTACCAAAGCACAACAAATACTACCCACACCAAAGCCACTACTTACTGCACAACAACCTTGTTCTACTTCTTCTGGCAATGTTACACCATATTTTTCTGCTCCTGCTTTTAATATCACAAAAGAACAATTATACCCTTTTTCGTGATAATACAATGCCTTTTCTTTCATAAAAATTCCCTCCTGTATTTGTCCTTTATTTATCATATGGACAAATACCACTAGAGGTTACATTTTTTATTTTTCTGTTGTTACTTTTGCTGCTACAGGGCGTATTTTCTTTTTATCCCATGTGCTTTCTTTGCTACGTATCCACAAAAATGCCAATGCTGTAAAAATCAGTCCCACACCAAACGACAGCACTTCTCTATTTATAGCAATATATGGATACAACACATAATATCCCAGCACAATGCCTATTACAAGTGCTATCAAAGGAATACCATACATTATAAGCACTGCCTTCATAAAGCTATTATTACGCAATTCCATAATCACCCAATCCCCTATTTTAGCATTACATTCATTATCTGCTTCTATTATCATCTCTTCTTTTTTCATTCCAGCAAGACAAGCTCGACACTGTCCACAAGCTTCTGTTCTTGTCATCTGTATTACAGCTAAATTCCCTTTTGTATTGATTACTAAACCCTTTTCTTCCATTTTTTCGCCTTCCTACCTTTCTATCAAAAAAGCAATTTACATTGTATACTATTTTAACATAAATCCTAGTAAAAAAAAAGGATTTTATCTATATAAAAAGGCAAGTATCACAGCAAATACTGTCAACGCTTCTAACCATATTTTGTATATTGTTTTTTTTCTTTTTTTTATATTACTAGAAGTATACCACACCATTGCTAAACACAATAACAGCAATATACAAATATTTTCTTTAAAAAAAGGCAAATATACCGTTAAACCAAATATGCCAAAAGAAATACCAAAACACCCCCCTGTGACATAACTTTCCCAATCTGTTTTGGCATACTGATACAATAAAAAACACCCTCCCAGCAATACAAGCACTGTTCCAAAAATATGTTTATTAATAAAAGGCAATGTGGTATGTACTCCCCAATAGAAAAGCAGCACAAAACAACACCAAAATGCCCACCATTTCCTTTTTTTATAAAAAAGCAAAAACAATGCTCCTTCTAATATTACTATGGCAATCATATCTTTTTGTATATATTTCATGTAATGTAATATTACAAAACAAATTAAAAAAAGCAGTATAGCACATATTAAAAAATATTTATTTGTTCTTTTTATCATATTTCTCCCCGCTTTTATTACTCTATTTCAGAAATTTTATTCTTTTTCCATTTATAAAGTCTTATCATAAATATTTTTATTAACGCTCCAAATGGTACTGCTACTATCATACCTAATATGCCAAAAAGTCCCCCAAATATTGCCAAAGAAATAATTACAAATGCTGGGTGCATTTCTACACTTTTTCCTACTACCTTTGGTACTATCAATATACTATCTACTTGTTGAAGTACCAGCACTATTATCACTGCATACAATGCTCTAATAGGTTCGCCACTTAAAAGTCCCATAGCTACAGAAAGCAAAAAAGCAATTACTGCCCCTACATATGGTATCAAATTAGAAAATCCTGATATAATGCCTATCATAACAGCATAAGGTATTTTTGCTATAAAAAAACTAACACTTATCAACACTGCCATAATAAAAGCATCTGTTACTTGCCCTGTAATATAATTGGAAAATGTACTTGTTACTAAACGACAAAACTCTTTTATAGCATTTGCTGCTCTTTTATGAAAAAACACATCTACTATGTTTTTACAATAATACAATATTTTATTTTTTTCTACCAATATATAAAATGCGATTGTCAGACCTAGCACAATATTAATTGCCCAGCCTCCTGCTTTTGAAATAGAATTTGCTACACTCATAATACTTGCCTGAAGCAATTCTGATATATTTGTTGTCCAGCCTGCTAATATACCCTCTACATTTTGAAACATACCATATTCTGCTAATTTCACACTTATCAATACAAATACATCACTAAAATCTTGTATATACGCATTTATTTTATCTGCTAATGCTGTAATATCTGTTGTACCTATTTTTATTACAATATACTGCACAATAGCATAAAACAGCAACAGCCAAAGCACATAAACTGTTGCTGTTCCTTTTTTTCTTGTGGGAAATGTTTGCTCTTTTTTATTTGGAATATACTTTTCCCATTTTTTTTGAAAAAAGTTTACTGCAGGGTTCATCAAAAAAGAAAACAACAGTGCTATAATAACTGGTGCAAATACTGAAATTGTTTTTGCTGTTACAGAAAATAAAAATAGCTTTATATTTCCTATATTTCCTATAACATATGCTAGCAAATAAATCAGCAATACTGTAAATATAACATGAAATGATATTTTTAAATATTGTTTATCCCAAGGTAATTTCATACATTTTCCCTTTCTTATTTACATTTTATAGCCTATTACAGCTAACAAAAATTCCCATACTCTTTTAACAGAAGCAATATCTACTTCTTCATCTGGAGAATGTGCTCCACTAATATTAGGGCCAAATGAAATCATATCAATTTCTTCTCCCATTCTTTTACTAAATATACCACATTCTAATCCTGCATGAATTGCTTTGATTTCTGCTTGTTTTCCATACATTGTATAATATATTTGTTTACATATTTTTTCTATATCAGAGTTTCTTTTAATAGGCCATTCTGGATATTCTCCTTTTACATTGATTTCTGCTTCTGTTAATTTCGCAATCATTTTTATTTTTTGAAGTATCAATTCTTTTCTACTTTCTACAGAACTCCTTATTGCATTACAAAATACAACACATTCTTTTTCTGTTTTTACTGTACCAATATTACTAGAGCTTTCTACCAAATTATTATGGTACAAATCCATTGTTTCTACACCATAAGGCAACAAAACCAATATTGCAATTATCTTTTCCGTTGTCTGTTTTGAAAAGCACTGTCCAACATTTTCCTTCATAGGCAACAATGAAAATACAATATTATCTTCTATTTCTTTATATTCTTTTACACAAATTTCATTGAAATAGTTTATATTTTCTTTTATCTGTTGCACTTGTTCCTCTTTTAGCAAAAGCACTGCTTCTGCTTCTCTTGTGATAGCGTTATCTTTTTCTCCTCCCATAACACTAGCTACACTAATATCATATACGTTAAAAATTTCAAAAAGTATTCTTCCAATTAGTTTATTTGCATTTGCTCTTTGCAAATGTATATCTGAACCAGAGTGTCCTCCCTTTAATCCTGTAATTTTTAACAAATATGGTACGCTATTTTGTAGAGTATCCTCCCATATAACAGGCAGCAAAACATCTGTTTTATTTCCTCCACAGCAGCCTATCACAAACTCTCCTTCTTCTTCTGAGTCCAAATTAATAAATACCTTTCCCTCTAATTTACTGACATCAAATACTTTTGCACCGCCCATACCAATTTCTTCTTCTGTTGTAAAAACAGCCTCCAATGCAGGGTGGTCAATATATTGTGCATCTAACACTGCCAACATATAAGCTACTCCAATGCCATTATCAGCTCCTAATGTCGTGTCTTTTGCTTTTATCTTTCCCTGCTCTATACTGAGTTTTAAGCCATCTGTTTCAAAATCATGTGAAACATTTCCATTTTTTTCACACACCATATCAATATGAGATTGTAATATTATTGTTGGTTGTGTTTCATATCCCTTTGTTGCCGCCTTTTTCACAAGCACATTATTTGCCTTATCTTGTTTACAATAAAGTCCCCTCTTTTCTGCAAAATGTACAATATAATCACTGATTTTTTTTTCATTTTTACTTCCATGAGGAATATTACATATCTCCTCAAAAAATTGAAATACTGATTTTGGTTCTAACTGTTCTAACAATATTTTCACCTTCCTACTTTTTTTAGTATAACCTTTTCCATTTTATCACATACCTATCTATTTTACTGCAATTTTTTTACAAAAAAATACTATCTATTACATCAAATCTTTTTTTGTTACTGCTATAGAAGGATAATGCTCTAATGTTGCTAAATCTGTATCTAATGGAACACAATACAACATATAAATACTTTCTGTATCATTTTTTATATATTCTTGCAATTTTTGTTTTGATATATCAGCATCGTAACTAATAAATACTACAGACACTACACCTACCTTTTCATTTTCCATACTTTCTATACTTCCCTTACATATTAAATTTATCAAAATATATTCTCCTTTTATCACAATGAAATTATTTTATTATTATATTACAAAAACCTCTATGGATTTTTCCATAGAGGTTTTTTGAAGTCTGTGAACGCTGTACTTCCTTTTTGAATAATAAATTATACTAATCCTTGAGCCATCATAGCAGCTGCAACTTTTTTGAAGCCTGCAATGTTAGCACCTGCAACTAAGTCATAGCCTAAGCCATATTCTTCAGCTGCTTCTGCAGATACTTTGTGGATATTTTTCATAATGCCTTTTAATTTTTCGTCAACTTCTTCAGCTTCCCAGCTATATCTCATAGAGTTTTGGCACATTTCAAGTGCAGAAACTGCAACACCACCAGCATTAACTGCTTTAGAAGGTGCAACAATTACGCCAGGTTGATTTTGTGCATATTCAAGAGCTTCATTTGTTGTAGGCATATTAGCAACTTCAATATAGTATTTTGTACCATTACCAAGGATTTTTTTGATTTCTTCCATAGTAATTTCGTTTTGTGTTGCACAAGGCATAGCAATGTCAACTTTTTCGCCCCAAGGTTTTGTTTTTGCAACAAATTTGCAGCCAAATTTATCAGCATAATCTTGTGCTCTATCACGTCCAGAAGTTCTCATTTCTACCAAATAATCAATTTTTTCTTTTGTTACAACACCATCTGGGTCATAAACATATCCGTCTGGGCCAGAAATTGTAACAACTTTACCACCCAATTCAGCAACTTTTTGGCAAACACCCCAAGCAACGTTACCAAATCCAGAAACAGCAACTGTTTTGCCTTCGAATGTATCGCCTTCATGTTTTAATACTTCATTTACATAGTATGTTGCACCAAATCCTGTAGCTTCTGGTCTGATTAAAGAACCACCAAATTCGAAGTTTTTACCTGTTAACACACCATTTTCCCAGCAGCCTTTAATTCTTTTGTATTGTCCATACAAATAACCAATTTCTCTACCGCCAACACCAATATCACCAGCAGGAACGTCTACATCTGGTCCAATATGTCTATAAAGTTCTGTCATGAATGCTTGGCAAAATCTCATGATTTCTGCATCGCTCTTTCCACGTGGGTCAAAGTCAGAACCACCTTTACCACCACCGATAGGTAAACCTGTTAAGCTGTTTTTGAAAATTTGTTCAAATCCAAGGAATTTTATAATACCTATGTATACAGATGGGTGGAAACGAAGACCACCTTTGTAAGGTCCTATTGCACTACTAAATTGTACTCTAAATCCACGGTTTACATTTACTTTACCTGCATCATCTACCCATGTTACTCTGAAGGAAACTGCTCTTTCTGGTTCAACTAATCTTTCTAACAAACCACTTTTTTCATATTCTGGGTGTTTGTCAATTACTTGTTCCAAAGATTTAAAAACTTCTTCTACTGTCTGAATAAATTCAGGCTCTCCATTATTTCTTACTTTTACTTGTTCAATAACTCTTTCCATATAAGCGTTCATGTAATATCTGACCTCCTAAGTCTAAATGAATGTTAAAAAATTTGGGGTTAATTGTTTTAACGAACTACCTATAGCATAAAAATAGGCTTCCTGTTTTTACAGGCATAAACTCGGACTGTTCTTTTATCCTACTTTTTTCCAAAAAGGAAGGGGGTTTTGTCGTTCCTTCAGGCAAATGATGAACAGAAAATACAATAGCTAATTACTACATTGTTGTGCATAGCATACGATTTCCTGTTTTCTGTTTTTTATTATATCACATATTTTAGGAAAGTGCATTATTTTTTTGCAGATTTTCATTTATTTTTGTACAATAATTCAAGCTATTTTTTATACAAAATGACGTTTTATATTTTTTTTGTTTGTATTTTTTATTTTTTACACTTTTCTTTTTTTAAATAGTATATTTAATTTCCATTATTTTACATATTAGTGCTTATTTGTGCCTAAAAAAGAAAAAAAAGAGGAAACTTCTTTCCTCTCTTTGTATGTATTGCTTATACAATTGTAACAGCAATATCTTGTCATACAAGTTTAGTATTGTATTATTTTATTCAAATACCTTTTTAGAAGCCAATTCTGCACCTCTTTTGCCTTCTGTCAAAAATTCAATATACTGTCCTGTACCAATTGCTACACAAGAAACGGAGTCCTCTGCTACTATAGTGTTAATTCCTGTTGTACTTGTAATAAGCTTGTCCAATCCATACAAAAGACTTCCTCCTCCTGTCATTACAATTCCTCTATCTGCAATATCAGAAGCTAACTCTGGAGGCGTTTTTTCTAAAACAGTATGCACAGACTCACAAATTGCTGTTACAGACTCTTTTAGAGCATCGTGCATTTCATCTGATGTTACTGTAATATTTTTTGGTAGTCCTGTAATTAAATTCCTTCCTCTTACGTCAAGACTTACTGGCACACTTCTTTCATATGCTGTACCAATTTTAATTTTTAAATCTTCTGCTGTTCTTTCTCCTATAAGCACATTATGTTTTTTTCTCATATACTTTATAATGGCATCATCAAAATTATCTCCTGCTATTTTTAATGATTTACTAATCACAGTGCCTCCCAATGATATTACAGCAATATCTGTCGTTCCTCCTCCAATATCTACCACCATACTACCATGTGCTTTTGAAATATCTATTCCTGAACCTATTGCAGCAGCAATAGGTTCTTCAATAATATGCACTCGTCTTGCTCCTGCTTGTCTTGTAGCATCTTCTACTGCTCTCTTTTCTACTTCTGTCACACTACTTGGCACACACACTGCAATAGTTGGTTTTACAAAAGAACGTTTTCCTATCGCCTTTTGTATAAAATATTTTAGCATTTTTTCTGTAATTTCATAGTTCGATATTACACCCTCTCTTAAAGGGCGTATTGCAACAATATTTCCCGGTGTTCTACCTAGCATACGCCTTGCTTCTTCTCCTACAGATAATATTGTATTGGTATCTCTATCAATTGCCACAACTGAAGGTTCTCTAATGACAATACCTTGTCCCTTAATATACACAAGAACAGTAGCTGTTCCTAAATCAATTCCTATATTTTCACCAAACCCCATAAAATTTAGCACGGTCATTCTCCTTTTAATATTCTCTTTTTTTCCTTTCTTTTATTATTATAACCAATGCACTAACAGAATGAAAGTAATTTCTGATTTTTTCTTTTTCTTTTTATTGACAAATTCAGATAGTACTATACTAAAAATAATAATATATTTATCAAATTTATATCATAATAATCAATTTGTTTATTCAGCACAAACACCAAAAATATTATATATATTGACATAGTCATTATATTATAATATTTAGTATACTTTTTATATTAGAAATCAAAATTATCTATTCAAAATATCATTTTACTAATGAAAAAACAAAAAGTAATTTCACAAATTAGGAAATTACTTTTTATATTTCTATTATTTTATTTGTTGCTTTACAACATCAAGTGCTTTTTGAAGTTGTGTATCTTGTTCTTCTGGTACTGTATTAACATACAAATATTGCTCTGGAAGCTCTATTTCATAATCTGGTGTAATACCTGTTCCCTGTATACATACTCCTTTTGGTGTATAATATTTTTGTATTGTAATTTTAAGTGCAGAGCCATCTTTCAAAAAATACAGTCCTTGCACAAGACCCTTTCCAAATGTCTGTGTACCTACCAATTTTCCTACTCCCATATCTTGCACTGCTCCTGCCAATATTTCAGAAGAACTTGCACTATATTCATTTACAAGTAACACCAATGGTACCTCAATACAATTTGCATCTGAAACAGTATCTTCTCTATTACCCTGTTTATCCACTGTATACACAAGTGTACCTTCAGGCACTAATTCATCTGCAATTTCAGAAACTACATTAACAAGGCCACCTAAATTATTCCTTAAATCAATTACAAGCCCTTTTATATTTTGTTTTTTCATATCCTTATATACTTTCATAAATTGGTCATATGTTTTTTCTTTAAAACTTGTAATTTTAATATAGCCAATATTATTCTCAAACATTTTACTTTTTACTGTAATTGTTTCAATTTCTGCTCTCACTAATGACATTTCTAATGTTTCTGATGTACTTTGTCTAAATACGGTAACATTTACTGTAGTCCCTTTTTCTCCTTTGATTTTATTTTGTATTTCCTGTGTATCCATAGGAGATACACTTTCTCCTTCTATTTTTACAATTTTATCATTTGGCCTCATTCCCGCTTTTTCAGCAGGAGAACCCTCCATAACAGTTGCTACAAGTACATTACCATCTGAAATATCTTTAGTATACTCAATACCAATTCCTACAAATTCTCCTTTTGTATCATCTATAAAATTTTGCAAATCATCTGCTGGTATATAAGAAGTATACGGGTCACCCAATCCTGTTACCAATCCTGTATACATCATTTCTTCCATATCTTTTTTATTATAGTCCTCTACATAATGCTTATCTATATATTTTTGAATGGTTTTTATTTTTGTTTCTGTTGACATATTTGAGCTAAATATTCCCTGTACTACAGAAAGGCTTTTTCCCCCTGTTACAAGCAACACAACAGCCAATGCACCAGATAAAAACCCCTTCGCAAAGTCTTTTTTCTCCACACAGTTCGCCTCACTTTTATACTTCATTTACTCCCTTTTGTATATTATGGTCAAACACAGTATATTATGCTATAAATATTTACAAAAAAGAAATGATATACCCTTATTTTTATACACCAAGATAAGGTGCTGGGCTAGTATGTTTGCCATTTTTTCTTACTTCAAAATGGCAATGAGGTCCTGTAGAATTTCCTGTGCTACCACATTTTGCTATAGCTTGCCCTTTTGAAACTTGGTCACCTACAGAAACTAATAATTTAGAATTATGACCATACAATGTAACAAGTCCTCCACCATGATTTATCATTACAGTATATCCAAATCCATTTACATAGCCTGCTGTGATAACAGTACCACCCGCTGCTGCAACGATATTTGTACCTGTAGGTCCTGGTATATCATATCCTGTATGGAACTCTCTACCACTTCCAATAGGTCTATTTCTATAGCCATATCCGCTACTTATGTAAGAACGTCCAGGCACTGGCCATGCAAACTGCCCTCCTGTATATGTTACATTACCCATAGCTGCACCGCCTCCAGAGCTACTACTAGCACTTGCATTGCTTCTGCTGCTTTGTTGTGCAGCAGCTGCAGCGGCAGCTGCTTTTCTTTTGGCTTCTTCTGCTGCTTTTTTATTTGCTTCATTTATCAATCTTTCTACTTCTGCACTTGCTTGTTCCCAAGATTTTAATTCTTCTTCATATTTTTGAGCGTCCTGGCGATACTGTTCTGACACTTTTTGTTTTTCTGCTAATTTCTGTTCCAATTCATCGCTTTTTTGTTTTTGCTGTGCTACCAAAACAGAAATTTCATCACGTTCTATTGTAATCTCTTTTTCTTTTGCCTCTATAATACTCTGATTTCTTTTTAATTCTTCTAATGTATTTTTATCATAATCCATAATTTGATGGATATATTCTGCTCTACTAATCATATCTGTAATACTATCTGCCTGCATAATTGCTTTTAAATATCCTACAGAACCATTTTCATGTATAAATTTTACTCTTTCTCGAAATGTTGCCATTTGACTTTCTTTTTTCTGTGTTGCTTCTTCTAAATCTTTTTGTGCTTGTTCTAAATTTTTTTGTGTTTGTTCCAGTTGTGTATTTACTCTTTCTAATTCTTCTCTTGCTGCTGTTGCACTTTTATCTAATTGTGAAATTTCTTCTGTAATTGTTTTTTGTTTTTGTTGTGTTTGTTGCAAGGCGTCCTGTGCATTTTTTTTATTTTGTTGATATTGATTTTTTTCTTGTTGAAGCTGATTGATTGTCTTTGCTCCAAGCACATGATATTGTGGCTGTAAAAGACAAACAACAAGCATACAACTCATAATACCTTTTATTCTTTTTTTCATAAAAACGCCATCCTTTTATACTGTTATACCTTTAAATGTTTTCTTATTGATGTAACACTTCCTATTACGCCTAGCAATATACCAAATATTAATGAAAATGGTAATAATATAGAAAAAATTTCACTACTTTCTCGAAATGTTACCATATTTTTAATAACTGGGAAAAAGTCATATATCATACTAATGGACTTCGCATAGGCTGGCCATGCAATTAGCATAGGTATTAATGCACCTAACAATCCTATTAGTACTCCTTCAATGATAAATGGCCAACGTATAAACCAATCTGTTGCCCCTACATACTTCATAATGTTAATTTCTGTTTTTCTTGTGAATACTGAAATTTTAATTGTATTCACTATAATCACTACTGATATAGTAACTAATATAGCAATCACTACAATGCCAATTACTGTAATAATGGTATTGATTTTAATTAGCACTTCTGTTTCAGAATGAGCATCTTTAATATTTTCTAAATCGCCCCTCTGTTTGATTTCATTTAAATTTTGAAGAACAATTTCCTGATTTTTAATGTCATCAATAGAAATATTAAAAGAATTAGAAAGAGGGTTATTTTCTCCTTCTAAACCTGCTAATATATCATCAGCATCTAATTCTTTTTTTAAATCTTCTAATGCTGCATCGGGTGAAACATATTCTACTTCTGCAACATGTTCTATACCTTCAATTTCTTTTTTTACATTCTCTACTTGTTCTGCTGTAGCATTACTTGGCATAAATGCTGCAATACCAATATCATCTTCTAACTGTGTCAGCATATACTGCAAATTATTTACCATACAATACGAAAAAGACATGATTAATATACAAGCTGCTACAGTCGCCATTGACGCAACTGTCATTAGTCTGTTTTTTAATAAACCTGTAAAACTTTCTTTAAAGTAATATTTAATTGAACTCGGTTTCATCTCCATAACCACCTTTTTGAATATCTCTTATGACTTGCCCTCGTCTTAATGTTACAACCCTTTTCTGCATCATGTCCACAATATCTTTTGCATGAGTTGCCATAACAACGGTTGTTCCTCTTCTATTGATGTCTTCCAGCAAATCCATAATGTCCCATGCTGTACTTGGGTCTAAATTTCCTGTTGGTTCGTCACAGATTAATATAGGTGGATTATTTACAATCGCTCTTGCCAATGCTGTTCTTTGCTGTTCTCCTCCAGAAAGCTGATTAGGGTAGCTTCTTGATTTCTTTGCTAACCCTACAAGAGAAAGTACTGCTGGTACATTACGCCTAATTTGTTTAGAAGGTGCTTCTATAACCTGCATAGCGAATGCTACATTCTCATACACTGTCTTATTAGGCAGCAAGCGGAAGTCTTGAAACACTACTCCCAAACTTCTTCTTAAATAAGGCACTTTTTCTCTTGGTAAATCATTTGTTACAACATTATTAATTGTAATTTTTCCTTCTGTTGGGTCTAATTCCTTCAAAAGTAACTTTATTAGTGTAGATTTGCCAGAACCACTAGAACCAACAAAAAATACAAACTCACCTTTTTCGATGTGTATTGAAATATCTCTTACACCTGCCGAACCATTTGGATATACTTTTGATACGTGTTCTATATTGATCAAAAAAATCTTCCTCTCTTGTTTCTTAGGCAAAAACAAACTATAAATGTTAAACCAAACTGCTTTTATATTACTTTATACACCAGCTTGTCCTTTGATTTTCTTTTAAAGGAGTGTGATTACTGATTTTCGCCATTTTTTATTTCTTTGCATTTCTCGCTTAAAAATTATAGCATAGATAAAGGGTAGGTTGCAATCCCTACCCTCAGTATTTTTTAAAGTTTTTCAAAATAACCAAAAATTTCAAATTCTTTTTTTATTTTTTATTATAATTAATAAGACATTTTGTCCATATAAATCATGTATTTACTTACCATTAGTGTAATTTTAAATATAATAGCATCATCAAAATTACGCAAATCCAGCCCTGTCATTTTTTGCAGTTTATCTAAACGATATACTAATGTATTTCTATGGATATAAAGCTGTCTGGAAGTTTCTGAAACATTCAAATTATTTTCAAAAAATTTATTCACTGTTGCTAATGTTTCATCATCAAAGTCATCTATTGTTAAACCATGAAGCACTTCTTTTATAAACATTCTACACAACGGCAAAGGCAGCTGATAAATCAAACGTCCTATTCCTAATTTTTCATAATTGACAATATGTTTTTCTGTTTCAAAAATCTTTCCTACTTCCAGAGCCATTTTTGCCTCTTTATAAGAACGAGAAACATCTTTTAAATCGCTCACAACAGTACCAATAGAAATAAATACTTTACTATTCATTTCTATATTTAACATATCTGCTATTGTTTTCGCTATTTTTTCTATGTCTTCCATATTTTCTTTTTCTCTCAGCTCTTTTACCAGTATAATGCTTTTTTCATCTACTGCTGTTACAAAATCTTTCGTTTTTGCTGGAAAAATGCTTCTTACAATTTCTACTACATTCATTTCTTTGTCAATATTTGTTTCTACCAAATAAACAATTCTACGAATGTTATTTTCAATATGAAGTTTTTTAGCTCTACTATATATGTCTACTAAAAGGAGATTATCCAAAAGAAGATTTTTAATAAAATTATCTTTATCATATCTTTCTTTATACGCTACTAAAAGGCTTTGTATTTGAAAAGCTGCTATTTTTCCAATTTTATAGCCTTCTTCATCTTCTCCTTTTACTTGAATAACATATTCTGGCACACCATTGTCATAAATTTTAAAATATTGGTATCCCAATATCAACTGACTTTCTGCTTGAGAACTAACAAAATTTTCTACTGTTTCAATTTGTCTGCCAATCATATTTTCTTCCGTTGTTGCAATTACTTTGCCTTCTTTTTCTACAACACTTAGTTCTTTTCTTGTAATGTTCTTTAACCCGTCAATGGTATTCTGCAAAATCTGATTTGAAATCATTATCCTCACCTCGAAATTGTATGTGTTCTGTCCTTTACGTGTCATTTTGTTTTTGTTTATGAAACGTACGCCGAATCCTTTTAATACGAGTCTCTTTTGTTCATTTCATTCAATAACAAAAATACTATTCTTTTCTTTATTCTATACTAAAATACCAAAAAAATAAAGAGAAAATTAAAAAAATATACAAATTTTTTCTATTGCAATATATTTGCAAAGTATTGCTTATTTTATCTATTCTTTTTTGCAAAAACTTCTATAAATCAAATAAAAAAATACTTTTTTTCATAAAAAAATAGCACTTTTTTATAAATAATAAAATTCCATTATTATTTTTATTGATTTATTACAATTTTTCATTTTAAAATACAGTATTATTTTTGTAGAATAACTATAAAATTATTTTTATAAAAATCTATTGCAATGTATTACAATAGTATATTTTCTCTTTTTTACTCCTATTATTTGTTTTGACACATTTCTAAAATTTTAATAACATAACACAAATGATATATTTTATTTATTACTTTCCGTTTTTACTCCTTTATTGTTTAAAATGCTACTACTTATTTTGCAAATTTTACATCATTTTCACATAAATATAATAACAAATTTTGTCATTTTGTCAATATTTTTTATCGTAATTTATGAATAATATTATGTTTTTTGTAATAATAAAAAAAATATCTCTACTATTTTTGTCATTTTTTATATTTATTAGTGATAAATTATAATAGTATAATATTAGCATATTAAAAGATTATTTTAATTTTTATACAAAAAAATAGCGTTATAATAAATAACGCTATTATATTATGAAATATTTTTTACATTATTTTTTAGTAAAAACTAATTTACTTTTACTATCTATTTTACTATCATCAAATTTTTTACCATGTTTTTTCCATATCTTCCATTTTTTTTAAACAAAATTCAAATGTTTTTATTTTTTCATTTAATGTTATTTTTTGTTCTTCTGTTGCACTATTATCTTGTTTTACCATTTTTGTCAAATCTAAAGAACGTTTTAACCATTTTTTATATGTTTCCCAGTTTTCTTTACCATCATCTACAATAGTTACATTTACAAAGCCCTTTTTATTCATTTCTTCTGTTATCATTTCTGCTTCTTCCATTGATTTTACATTTTGGTATACATAATAATTACCTTGTTCATCTTTATTGCCATTTTTATCTAAATATCTTATTTCTATCACAGTTTTTTCCTCCTTTACTCTATTATCATAGCTAATCAAAACCAATTTTGCAACAGTGAAATAAATATTTTTTTAATCTATTGCTTTTTTACAGTCGTTATTGTATCATAAGCAAAATATAGATGCTTTTTTCACAAGGGGAACGATACTATGAAATTAAAAGGAATTATTTTTACAATAATATCCGCTACATTATTTGGCTGTGCACCTGCTATTATACAAAAAATATATTACTATGGTGCAACTCCAGAAACAACAACTTTTTTTCGTAATCTTTTTGCTATACCTATTACTTTTATTATTATTCTTTTTCAAAAAGGACATTTAAAACAATTTTATGTAACTAAAAAACAACTTTTTTCTATTGCTATAATTTCTTGTGGAGGTCTTGCCTGTGCAACACTAACATTAGTTTCTGCTTATCCTTTTATTGGCACAAGCATGGCAACAACATTACATTTTTTATATCCTGTTTTTGTAGCACTCATTTGTTTCTTATTCTTTAAAGAAAAACTTGGTAAGTTTAAAGTAATTGCATTAATACTATCTTTTATAGGCATACTATTTTTCTTTGAAAAAGGCGACAATAGTAATCATATTTATTTAGGTATTTTCTTAAGTGTAATATCAGGTTTAGCAAATGCTTTTTATATAGTAGGTTTAGATAAATTTAATTTAAGAGAAATTCCTTCTATGGTATTGACATTTTTTATATCATTGTTTGCAGCAATCGGTTCACTACTTTTTGGCCTCTGTACAAATCGCATTCATATCGCTTTGCCTCATCAAGCATACTTCTTTATGTTTTTAAACAGTGTTCTAATTGCCTTTGTAGCTATTGCTTTACTTCAAATTGGTATAAAATACCTTAATGCTACTATGGCAGCAATGTTGAGCCTTTTTGAACCTGTTACAAGTAATGTTATAGGTGTACTTTTTATGAACGAAGATATGACATTCAAAAAAATGATAGGCAGCATTATTATATTAGCTTCTGCTATGGTAATTATATTGCTTGACCATTCCAAAGCAGAAACACAAAATAAACAAATATGTTAATACAAATTCCCCTTATTTTTTGTAAATAAGGGGAAAACTTTTGTTAATCATTTATATTCTTTTGTCAATATCCAATTATCATCTATTTTTGTAAATTCTAACGTTGTTGTATATTCTAATTCATCAAAAAGTCTACTGTTACATAATATTTTCCATATTTCTCTCCAGTAAATTTCATACTATGAGCTTCACAAATTAATGCTCCATATCCTCTAGCACCCCCTTTTATTTCAAAAAAACAGAAGGGAACTTTTCACAAGTGAAAAAAGTTCCCTCTTTTTAAATATCTACTCTCAATTTTTTATAGAAATATAGTGTGCTGCATCACAACACTTTTTCCATTATTATTTTATATCATTTTTATATTCTGTTACTTGATAATAGTTTAGCACACTTTCATAAATAGAACGACTTTGTTCTATATCTCCCCATGATAATGGGTCATCTGCATAACTGAGCATATAAAATGGCTGTTTATGCTGTATAGTAGTAGGAAGGGCTTTCCATAGCGAATACATTTTCTTTGCAAATTGTTTTATATCAGTACAATATTCATAATATCTTTTTAATAATTTTACAATAGATTTTCCAAACTTTTCATAATTTATATTTTGATATTTTATATGTGTGCGAATATATAATATTGCTTCATCAATATCTGTTTCCCATTCTAATTTTAAAAGTATTTCATTCTCTGAATTTTTTAAAAATAATTCATTTAATTTTTTTTGATACATTTCTTCTGTTACAATATTTTCATAAAGTAATATAGCATAAGCAAATAATTCTTCCACAATATTACAACTTTTCTATTGTTTCCATAATATAATTTGCAACTTCTTCAGAAGTAGCACCATTAGAACGACCTGTTGTATATACTTTTCTTTCTGTCTGTGTACAAATATCAAGTGCTTTATCTAATTTATCTGCTTCTGTCTGATAACCAATATGAGATAGCAGCATTACAACTGCTCTAATAACGCTACAAGGGTCAGCATAAATATCTCTACCTTCTGCTACCATTCTTGGAGCAGAACCGTGTATTGCTTCAAACATAGCATATTTTTTACCTATGTTAGCACTTCCTGCTGTACCAACGCCTCCCTGAAATTCTGCAGCTTCATCTGTAATAATATCGCCATACAAATTAGGTAATACCACCACTTGGAACTGTTGACGGCGTTTTTCATCTACTAATTTCGCAGTCATAATATCCACATACCAATCATCTACTTGTATATTAGGATATTCTTTTGCTATATTATAAAATACTTCCAAAAATTTACCATCTGTTGCTTTTATAATGTTTGCCTTTGTTACAGCAGTCACTTTTGTTTTATTATTTTTTTTAGCATATTCAAATGCTGCTCTGATAATTCTCTCTGTACCGTCTTGTGTTGCTACAGTAAAGTCAATATTAATATCTTCATTTACTGCAAAGCCTTTGCTGCCTAATGTATATGCTCCTTCTGTATTTTCTCTGTAAAATACCCAGTCAATACCCTGCTCTGGTACTTTTACAGGTCTTACATTGGCAAATAAGTCCAATTCTTTTCTCATCGCTACATTAGCACTTTCAATATTAGGCCATGGGTCACCTGCTCTTGGTGTAGTAGTAGGCCCTTTTAATATGACATCACATTGTTTTAATTCTTCTACTACATTATCTGGAATAGCTTTCATTGCTTCTACTCTTTTTTCTATTGTCAAATCATTTATCATTTTAAAAACGACTTTACCGCTTTGTATCGCATCTTTTAACAAAAATTCCATAATTCTTTTTGCTTGTGCTGTAATGGCTGGGCCAATACCATCTCCTCCTGCAATACCAATCACAATCTGTTCTTTTGCTTGATAATCCACAAAATCTTTTTGTTGTTTCATTTTTTCCACTCTTGTCATTTGTTCTTCCAAAAGTTGTCCAAAACGTTGTTTTGCCTTTTCAATTTGTTCATTCATTTCTTTTTTTCCTCCTCAGCGTTTTTATTTTGTCTATCAGCATTTTCTTCCATAATACTCAGTGTAACACGTTCTAATTCTTCGTCAGTAATTACAGTTACTCTACCTTCATTATATTGTTCATTTACCCACTGATATACTAAATTTACTATATCATCTGTTTTAGAAACAGCATCTTCTCCTCTTAAATGGAAATATGTATTTATCCAATGGGCAATACCACTTGTACCTGATGTATTTGAAATTGCAATTCTAACCGGTCTATCTAACAATTTATCTGTATCAAATATATTATAAATTTCTTCATTTTTCAATAAACCATCTGCATGAATACCTGCTCTTGTCACATTAAAATTTTTACCTACAAAAGGCGTCATAGGTGGTATGACATAGCCTAATTCTTTCTCATAATATTCTGCAATTTCTGTAATCACTCTTGTATCCATACCGTTTAATGTTCCTCTAATTTGAGCATATTCCATTACCATAGCTTCTAAAGGAGTATTACCTGTTCTTTCACCTATCCCTAGCAAAGAACAATTTACTGTACTTGCTCCATAAAGCCAAGCATAAGAGGCATTATTTACTGCTCTATAAAAATCATTATGACCATGCCACTCTAACAGTTCTGCAGGTACGCCTGCGTGGTGTCTTAAACCATATATAATACCTGGTACACTTCTTGGCAATACTGCACCTGGATAAGTAATACCATATCCCATAGTATCACAAGCTCTAATTTTGACAGGTACTCCTGTTTCTTCCATCAAATTCATAAGCTCCATAGCAAAAGGAACAACAAATCCATAAAAATCTGCTCTTGTAATGTCTTCAAAATGACATCTTGGACGTACACCTGTTTCAATACATTCTCTCACAATACCAATATAATGTCCCACTGCCTGATGACGTGTCATGTGCATTTTATGAAAAATATGATAGTCCGAACAGCTTACCAACACTCCCGTTTCTTTTAATCCTAACTCTTTTACTAATTGGAAATCTTTTTTGGAAGCTCTTATCCAGCTTGTAATCTCTGGAAATTCATATCCCTTTTCCAAACATTTATATACTGCTTCTTGGTCTTTTCTAGTATATAAAAAAAATTCGCTCATACGAATAACACCATTTTCGCCTGACAATTTATGTATCATATCAAAGAGTTCTATAATCTGTTTTACAGTATAAGGTTCTCTTGATTGCTGACCATCTCGAAATGTCGTATCTGTAATCCAAAGTTCATTTGGAACGTCCATAGGAACAATTCTATAGTTAAATACTACTTTAGGTACTTCTGTATAAGGAAAATATTCTCGAAATAAATTAGGGTCTTTTACGTCCTGAAGGGGATAGGACTGAAAAGCACTCTCTAATAAATTTGTTTTATCACTGTATTTAAAATTATTAAATTTAATCATACTTACCTCCTATATTTTTGCTGTTATTGTTTTTTATTACGTATAAATATTCATTATTTATACCACACTAATAACAAACAAAACCACATTTTTTTATTTTACACTACATTATATATTTCGTCAACACAGCCAATCAAAAAATTTTAACTGTATACAGCATCATTATCATAATAAAAAAAACTATTACATTACCTTTTTTATTATTACAACAAATCATTTTTTTGCATATTTTTTAAAATATTCAAATAATTATTCAAATACTATATTCCCTTGTCCTGTATATTTAGTATAAATTTTACGGCTTTTTACTTGCACAAATTCCATCTCTGGATACCTTAATGCTGTTAAAAATCCTCCATAAACACAGCCTTGGTCAATATCAACAGTATTATTTATAATTTCAGGTTTTTTAGTAACAGTATGTCCATACACAACAAACATATTTCCCTTATATTGTAATGCCCAATCTAGTCTTTCTGGTTTTCCATTATCAAATGTACGACCTGTAGTTTCTCCATACAAACATACTTTTTTTACACCATTACTACATTTTCCTAAAAATTCCTCTCTCCAGCCTCCATGCGTTACAAGCAATTTCCTTTTATCTAATATCAAATAATAACATTGACTTTCATAACACTCCAAATACTCTCTTTTTAAACATTCTCTTTCTTCTGAAGAAAGCATAGTCAACTCTTTTACTGTATTTTCTAATCCATGAGAAATATGCACTTTATTTCCTAAAAAATAACGATAAAGTTTATTACAATGATTACCATGTATCCAATATCCGCCCCCATATTTCACTTGATTTATCCAAAATTTTAAACATTCTACATTATAGTATCCTTTATCTGCTACATCTCCTACAGAAATTAGTTTCCTTCCATTAGGGTGGATATAAGCATTTTTTCTCTTTTCATATCCTAATTTTTTTAAAAGTATCATTAACTCTTTATAGCAACCATGAACATCTCCCACAATGTCAAATTGATTATTTTTAAATTCTAATATTTTAAAACTTCTTTGCTCTTTTTGTTTCATATTTTACATTGTACACTCCTATCTTTTTTGTCAATTAGAAAAGGAATTGAATATCATATCTCTTTTGTGCATATATTGAAATATATCCAAAATCTTTCACCAAATTAAGGAGGAATATTATGTATTCTATATATAACCGTTCTATTCCTATCTCTTTTCAAAATGCACTGTACTGTGGAACAGAAGCAAAACAAAACGATACAAAACAATCAGAACAAACTCCTGTTTGCCAAAATCACAGCAATTTTTATACTGCAATTATTTTACTACTTTTATTAGAGTACAATGCTTGATACTGCTAAATACATTAAAGTGGAAAAATATTTTTGAAATTAGTATGTACTATATTTATCAGTTATTCGTAATGCCCTTCTTTTTATTTACGGGTGATTACGAATACTGTTTTCATATAAAGTACAAGTTCCCACAATACAACAAAATATTTTTAAATATACTTGATTGGATACTAAAATTTTGTAAAATAAAAAGGCACTTATATTGGTGTAAACAATATCCATACCACATAGTGTCTTTGATTGATGTGACAATAATTTATACTAATATGAAATGAATTACTTATACATTACTATAGAAATAAAAATACTCTAATATTTTGTTATTATATCATTATTCTATCTTTTTGAAAAGCAAAAAAGGGGGAAATTCCCCCTTAATTTTTAAAAAATCAAAAATAATATGCTACATCTTTTTATAATTTTCCCATTATTTTTAGCATTTGTACTGCTTTTTGAAATTGTGCCTTTTCTTCACATTCTAAGCTCTCCTCCATTGCGGCAAGCAATGCACTTCTTTCTGCTGGTGCAATAGCATTTCCTCCTGTTAATTTTGCACTATATGTCTTTAAAAGTTCCAAAAGTTCTGCTGGTTCTTTTCCTTTTGCTTTTTCTGACAGTTCTTTCAATACTGCAATTTTTTGTTCTCCTAATTTTTGAAATTCTGCTCTTTGTAATAATGTTTCATTCATAGCATTTCTTCCTTCCATTCCATAATGTTTTTCATATCAATTGCTTTTACTACAAAATCTATATTTTGTTTTTCTTCTTTTGTTAAATAAGGTCTAAGGGCTTGTAACAAATTTCTTCTCCTTACTTTTATATTATCTTTTGTACGACTTCTTATTTCTAATGTTTCTCCCCATTGCTCCTGAAGCACTCTTTTCATCTCCAACAGTCTAACAACAACATACAAATATTTTTGATATTCTCTGTCCAAAAAAGGAATAGAAGCATATATTATACTTTCTTCTTTTGTTCTTGCAAAAATCATACCTTCTTCTTTTTGTGTTAATGTCGTTTTCGCTTTTGCAAAATTTTCTTTTTTGTCTGTATTATGTACTATTTCCTCTGTACCCAAAAACTGCTGCATTTTTTTTGCCATTTCCATCATCTTTAACACTTCTGCTTCTTTAGGCATTTCTTGCCCCATAAGCTGAGAAATCAATTTAATCTTCTCCATGTTTTCCTCTTCTTTTTTTTCCATAGTATCCCCCTTTTCTCCTACTCCCTTTTTCATACTATGCCATCTCTTTTAAAAAAATAACTCAAAAACAATTCCCAAAAAAACTTATATTTCATATTCTATATAGAAAGAAAGAAAAGGAGTTTTTTATATGCACTCTCTTACAGATAAACAAGCTATTAATGATAAAGAAACTATCGCTCTTTCTGCGTGTATGGATACAGCCAAACATAACATTCATAAAAAAGACAACATAGCATATAAAGGAAAAAATATAGGCATTGCTATATTAGATACTGGTATTTCTCCTGTAGAAGATTTTATTTTGCCTTATAACAGAATTGTCGCTTTTCGTGATTTTGTGGGAAATAAAATGACTCCCTATGACGACAATGGTCACGGAACACACCCTTCGTATTATTTATTATGACTTCTATTATCTAATATTTTTTGTACTTTATAAAATATATCTTTTTGTATAATTGCTTTATGGCTTCCTTCTATTACAACACATTCTTTTTTAGGTACAAGTACTCTTTTTTTCTGTTTATAATTTATTTTTCTTTCTTTTCCTTGTATCAAATTACCAATATAACATTCATTTCTCAATATCTTTTTTACAGTATTATAAGACCATTTTGCATCATTTTCACATGACTTTACATTTGGATTTTGAAATGCAATACCCTTCTGTCTTTTATACATTGTTGGTGTCACAATACCTTGTTCTGTCAAATTTTCTGCTATTTTTCTACAGCTATACCCTTTTATACACAGCTCAAATATTTGTTTTACTACTTCTGCTGCTTTTTCATCTACTATCAATTTATGTTTATCTTTTGTTGATTTTTGATAACCATAACAAGCAAATGCTCCTACAAATTGCCCCTCTGCCATTTTTCTTTTCAGTACCATTTTGATATTTTCTGACAAGTCTTCACAATACCATTCATTTATCAGTGCATTTATTTGTCTTGCTTTTTTATTTCCTTTTTGGCTAGTATCTATATTATCAACTACGCTAATAAATCGAATACCCCACAAAGGAAAAAGTTCATGCACATATTTTTCAAAAACTTCTATATCTCTTGTAAATCGTGACTGTGTTTTACACAGCACAATATCAAATGCTTTCTTTTGTGCACATTGTATCATTTCACAAAAAGCAGGTCTATTTTTATACAATCCTGAATAATTTTCATCAATATATATTTTATAAATTTCATAATTATGTTTTGCAGCATAATCTGTCAAAAGCAATTTTTGATTTTGTATACTTTCACTTTCTTCATAATAATATATTTTATTACTATCTTCTTCAGACAATCTACAATAAATTGCTACTTTTTCATTCATATCCATTCCCCATTTTTTTCATTATATCAATAGATATATCTACAACATTTTTATTTATGACAATTTGACAGCTTTTTATATTTTATTGCTATATTTTTGTATTGTTTTTGAAACTATTTTGACAAACAAAAAAAAATTATGTATGATATTTATATTAAAATTGAAAAATATTAAGGGGGATTATTATGAAATATTATTTCAAAAAAGCCATTACTGCTTTTGTATTAGCTGGTGCAATGTTATTCAATTCTATACCTGCCTTTGCTGCACCTGCATCTACTTCTGTAGCAGAAAATATGCAGTATCTCAATTCTTATTTCCAAATAGGAAGTATTTCTGATACTGTTACAGTAGATGAATTTTGTTCTTTACTTAAAAAAATAAGCAATACAGAATTGACTTACAGTACAGATTACACAGGTATGGTACAGCTTTTACAGCCTATATTGCAGGCTTCTGGTATGGAAGAATTAGCACTTACTTTCCCAGAAGAAAAATATTCTAAAATATTATCTCAATACAATGTAAAACTTTCTTTAGATGACACTACAGCAAAATATGCTGCCTGTGCTCTCACTACTGGCATTGTACAATCAAATGATTTAACAAGTACAAGCATATCCAGAGCACAAGCATTACGTGTATTATCTGCTGTTGCTGATGCTACAGGACAAGGCAGAAACTTTTTGGGTTATTCTAATGATGCTGACATTTACGGTAAATTAAATAATACTTGGAATTCTTTTGAAATTTTCAGTGATGAAGTATTAGATGAAATAGGCAGTCAAGCTGTACAAAATAAAATTACTACTGGCTACAATCTTAAAAAAGAAAGCTATGATGCTCGTTTTATACCAGAACTGACATTACGTTATGGTCATGATGACATCAAACACGCTAATCAAATTATTGGTTTGCTTCAAAGCGAAGGCATTGTTGCAAAAGTACAATTAGAACCAAAAATATCAATATACGAATATCTCCTTGACTGGGGTCCTGTGCCTGAACCAGAACCAAGATATGAAGTAAAACAATTCAGTGATGATTTATATTTAGTTTATGCTGTGGAATATGATTTAGCATTAGAATTTAACTCTACAGCAGACAAATCAAAATTTGATGGATTGATATTGAAATATGCTAAAAAGAATGGGGAAAATGCAGATGCTGAAGGCCTACTTTATGGTTCTTGGTGGCAACCTCTTTATACCTCTACCACACCTATGACAGGCAATTACAGAAAAATTATAGACAACGTTATAACAAATGGCGAATACAGTATTCACCCTTTCTGTTTAGATACAGATGCAGCAAATGTAAAACAACAATTAAATGCTTTAAATACTTCTATTACTGTGACACAAAAAGCATTATGGTGTGATGAACCATTCTATCGCTATTTAGCTGGAAATGATTATCAATAAAATAAATTTTATTCTCTTAATTATTAGTAAAGTGCTTTTTCTAAAAGAAGAAGCACTTTATTATTATTATAAAAGTTTTATCATACCATCATAATACATCATTTTGTACAAATTTTTTTTTAAATTCTAAAAAATTCTGTTGATTTTTTATTCAAGATATTGACAACTCTTCATTGACGTGTTACGCTTTTAACAGAAATATAATTTTCTATTTTTTTAAAATAGAAAATTACAAAAAAATTTTACATAAAATTCCTGTTTTGCCACCAAAGAACAACAGTTAAGGAGCGTTTATATGAGTAAAAAAATTACACTTGTGGATCAAATTTATTTAAACATTAAAGAAGATATTGGCAATAAGGTACTTTTCCCAGGACAAAAGATTAACGTAAAAGAATTAAGCAGAAAATATGAAGTAAGTGATACCCCAGTCAAACAAGCTTTAAATCGCTTAATTTCTGACCACATGGTAATCAGTGTACCTAACAAAGGCATGAGTGTACGTCATGTTTCTATTGAAGAATTAGACGAAGTTTTTGATATGCGTTTAATGATGGATTTATACTTTATGAAAGATATTCTCTCCACGTTTAGCTATAACAAAATACTGCAAGAACAAATGCATAAGAATATACAGCAACATAGTGCCTTTGTTGAAAAAATCACAACAGACAATCATCAAAGCAGCACTTTTTACAACTATGACAGTGCTTTTCATGAATTATATTTAACCGGTAGTGGTAATCAAAAAGTCATTGAAACATTTCGTAATCTTAATCCATTCATGTATTCCAGCTATGCTTATATGCAACAGCCTCAGCTACGCAATATAGAGTGTATACAAGAACATCAAGCCATATTTGATGCGATATTAAGACAAAATCAAGAGGAATTAAAAACAGCTATAGAAAACCATATATTAAATACCAAAAAAACAATGCACTTAATATTTAAAGTTAATCAAATATTATAATATTATTTTTTAGTATACAATATACTACTTTATGCCCGTGACACACGTCACGGGCATTGTTTGTGGCAATGGTTATGCTTCTAATGGAAAATATAAAGGTATTGCTCCTGAAAGTAATATCATAGCAATTAAAATATTAGACAAATATGGTCAAGGAAATTCTGCTCAAGCAATCGCTGGTTTAAGATGGATAATGGACAATGCAGTGAAATATAATATAAGAGTGGTAAATCTTTCCATAGGTACAAATGACAGAAAAATCAATATCCCCCTTATGGAAGCTGTCAATAAACTATGGTTTCAAGGTATCACTGTTGTAGCAGCCGCTGGCAATCCAGATAGCAGAAGACATTTTCAGCCTTCTCCTGCTATAAGTCCTCGTATTATTACAGTGGGTGCTTGGGAAGACCGTCGTTTTTTTTATCAGGCACAATCTCAAGTGATTTCTCCCTTTTTTCGCCGTAATACTGTGCCTTTGCCAGATATTTGGGCACCTGGAGAAAATATTGTTTCTACATTATCTCCTAACTACGATTTTGATTTACAAAATAGAGATACTACAAAAATCGTAGAAAAATATTACATTAAAATGAGCGGCACTTCTATGGCAACCCCTATGGTCAGCGGTACTGCTGCATTACTTTTAGAAAAATACCCTCATATCACTCCCGACCAAATTAAACGCCGTATTATACTGTCAGCACAGTATGGTAATGTATCATTGGAAAAAGGCTTACTCAATGTCACAGCCTGCCTTGTATAATATTTTACAGAAAAGAGGTTATGCTATGGAAAATAACGATATTTATGAATTAAGTCAGCTTTTAGGAAATCAAAACGGTTTAGAAAATGATTTTTCTCAAATTTTTACAACATTGCGTGAAACACTTCAAAAAAAATATATTCAAAAATTACACGCTACTGCTTCCGCTAGACACAATGATGTCATAGAACACCCTTCAAGAGAAGTAACATTATTACGTGCCATGAAAGCTTTTACAAACGACAACGGCAAACAGCAAATGGACAATATGATACAAGCTTTACTCTTTTTACAGTCTATACAAAATGTAGGGCAAGATGTTTCCTCTCTTTTGGCAAACAAAGAACAAACACTTCAAGCTATGGGAGCAGACCAAGCTACTGCTCCTATACAGTTCGACAGTACTACACGCATGACAGGGCTACTGATTACATTGGCACTTGCTAATGTGATTTAATATCATCATAAAATAAAAAGTATGGAAAATTTATCCATACTTTTTTGTTTTTATTCTATTGACAAATTATTTTTATTTTTTTCTCCCCAAATACACAGTTGGTCTAATATTTTCATAAGAGAAACACCTTTTTCTGACAAACTATACTCTACTTTAGGTGGTATTTGAGGATATTCTTTTCTTATAATGAGTTTATCTTTTTCTAATTCCTTTAAACAATGACTTAATGTTTTATGCGAAATTGTGCCAATATATCGCTTTAATTCATTATATCTTACAACTTGAAATTCCATTAAACAATACAATATTACCATTTTATATTTACCACTAATAAGTGATAATGTATAGCTAAATCCAGTATCTTCAAAATTTGAATTTTCAATATAATTTTTAAACATTTTAACTCTCCTTTAGGTTAGTATCTAACAAAAATGTGCGTACTTTATTTTTATATAATAGAATGATATTATTATATCATAATTATTTGGAGGTGTATTACATATGGCAAAGAAAATTATAATATTAAATGGAAGCCCCAGAGAAAACGGAAATACCAAACAATTAATTAAAAGTTTTACAAAAGGTGCTCGAATAGCAGGAAATGAAGTTACTTGTTTTGATTTACAAAAAATGGATATTCACGCTTGTCTAGGCTGTTGTAAAGGCGGAAAAAATCCAGAAAATCCTTGTGTACAAAAAGATGATATGTTGCAAATTTATCCCATATATCAAAAAGCAGATGTTGTTGTACTTGCTTCTCCTATGTATTACTGGGGAATTTCAGGACAATTAAAATGTGCTTTTGATCGTTTATTTGCAGTAGCAGAATTAGACCCTAACTATGCAAATCCTAAAAAAGACTGTATATTACTTATGGCAGCAGAAGGAAATACAGAAAGTAATTTTGCTCCTGTCAGAGCATTTTATGAAGGGCTTACAGCTCATTTAGGTTGGAAAAACTTAGGCATTGTGTATGCAGGCGGAAATATGGAAATAGGTGATATTTTAAATAAACCAGAACAACTTCAGCAAGCAGAAGATTTAGCAAAATCTATTTCATAATTAAAATATTTTAAAAAGTAAAGTATAGAAAAATTCTGTACTTTACTTTTTATATTTATAGATATACTATGAAAATCAAATAACAATTTTTGACATTTATTTTATTGTTGTGCTATAATTTATAAAAATTATTGTTTTTAGTGTTTACGAGGAAATATTATTATGACAAAATTAAGAGAAATAAAAAATTTTATGTTATCTGCTTTTATATGGCTAATTTTTGAAACCATAGCAATTACACTTTATATTACAAAGCAAAATATATTTTATTTATTTAATTTCAGTTATATTGGCACATCTATTGCAATAGGATTTATTTTATTTCAGCTTCAATATCAATATGCACGTAGAGTAACACAGTTTTTAGTGGGAAGCTATATGTTTATCTATTTGGGACTACTTTGTAACGAAAATATGCAAATAGAAGGATTTTGGTATTATCTTTTTACAGGTGTATTTGAAGCTGCAACCATTCATTACGCAGTGGCAAAAATATTCGGCCCTATTCTATTTGGACGAGGTTGGTGTGGTTTTGCCTGCTGGACAGCAATGATATTGGATTTGCTTCCCTATAAAGCACCTCAACAGCCCAGAAAAAAATGGGGCTACATAAAGTATATTACTTTTTTGCTGTCTTTTGTATTTGTGTCTACACTATTTGCTTTCAAAATAAAAAATATGGAAACTATTTTGTTTTGGGCATTTTTGATGGGAAATGCCCTGTATTATATCATTGGAATAATATTAGCTTTTAAACTAAAGGACAATCGTGCTTTTTGTAAATATATTTGTCCTATTACAGTATTTTTAAAACCTATGTCCTATTTTTCTTTAATCCGTATCAAATGTGATAAAAGTAAATGTGTTTCCTGTGGTAAATGTAAAAATGTTTGTCCTATGAATGTTGATATGACTGACAATTCCAGAAAACGTAAAAATGGTACAGAATGTATATTGTGTATGGAATGTACAAAAATATGCCCTAAAAGTGCCTTATACTAATAAATATTTGTATTTTGGGGAAGATTGTATGAAACTATGAAAAATATATATTTTTATTCATTATATCGTTCCTTTTCTTACATTTTTTGCTTTGATATTGCCAAGAAATGACACTTATTTAAAACTTTTACTTGCTATTATTGTAATAGATACAGTGCTTAAACCAAAATAAAAAAGTATGGAAAATTTATACATACTTTTTTTATTTATATTATTAGTTGTTGATATATTTGTCATAATTTGTTATAATATGTTGCAATACATTACATTTTGTAATTATTATACTATTTGTCAAAGGAGGCGATACAATATATGTCAAATTATCTTTACCAGTTTTTCCCAAATGGTTGTTATGATGCTTTATTGTTATATTGGTACAACATTATAGAAAGAGTCATAATGAAAAGAGAAAGATTTTCAACATTTGATATTTCCTCTATTGAAGAAGAATATCATAGCTATTTACCTCAAGAAAAATTTCAATACTATTTAAAAACAGGATTTGAAATGATAAAAGAAGGTTTATCTTCTCCAGAATATGTTAAAGCCGTTTTTGCAGTTTTTTATGCAGAAGTGATAAGAGATTATAATGATAAACTCTGTATTGGTGAACTTATGGTATTGAGGAATTTACTCATTGCTTTAATTCACTTACAATTAGATGCTTATTCATATATTGTTTGCGATTTTTCTTCTTTTGAAACAAACCAAATTATCAGTACTCGTATTATGAATTATAAAAAAAAATCCTCAAAAATAAATTCAACCACTGTTTCTACAAATGATATATATGCTCCCTCTACTCCTGAGGAAAGAGCAAATTTGTCAGATACAGTTGAATTTACAATAGAAATTCCTGTTAAATAAAGAGCAGCAAATGGAGTAACAATTGTACCAGTAAAATGTACTACTCAATTTATTAGTAATTCACTTATATTCGTTACTGTTTTAAACGAGTCACCTACAGTTTCATTGTAAGATATTAAATTAACTGTATGGACATGGGGTCAATATGGAAAGGAAACTGGTGCATTGGACCATAAACCTTTAGATCCTTTAGGCTGCTTATTATCATTTGTGCAACCAGTTCAGGTAGATCCAAGTACTTTTGAAGCTCTTATAAGACTTGATGCTACAACTGTAGATGGTGCTAAGGGTTATGTTCTTGATAAAATTATAAGATAATAGTATTTAAAATATTACATTTTTGAATTTATATAAAAATCCTCTTTTTATTCAAAAAGAGGATTTTATTTATTACTTTTTCAATAACTTATCTGCTACATACAATCCATTTGCTGCTGCTTGTGACAATGAGCGTGTAAATCCTGCTCCATCTCCCACAGCATAAATATCTTTACAACCTTCTAACTCAAAATCATTTGAGTTTGGTCTTGCAGAATAGTATTTACATTCAATACCATAAAGCAATGTATCAAAATTTGCTGTACCTGGTGCTATAGCATCTAATGCATGAAGTGTTTCTATAATATTATCTAACTGTCTTTTTGGTATACAAAGGCTTAAATCTCCTGCTACTGCATTCATAGTAGGGCGTGTAGTAGATTGTGCTATTCTTTTAGCATCAGAACGGCGTCCTCTTTCCAAATCTCCTAGTCTTTGTACTAACACACTACCTCCACTAATCAAATTAGCAAGGCTTGCTACATATCTTGCATATTCTATAGGATTTTTAAAAGGTTCTGTAAATTTAATGGTAGAAAGCAATGCAAAATTAGAATTTTCTGTTTTTCTTTCTAAATCTCTATAAGAATGTCCATTTACTGTCAAAACACCATCTGTATTTTCTGTAACAACATTTCCTCTTTCATTAAAGCAAAACATTCTTGTAATGTCACCATATCTTTTACTTCTATACCAAATTTTAGGCTCATATATTTTTTTAGAAAAGTGTTCCCATATCATAGAGGGCAGTTCTACACGCACGCCAATATCTACCTGATTATTTTTTAATGGTATATTATTTTCTACACACCAGTTAGAAAAGAAACGACTTCCTGCCCTTCCTACTGCAAATACAATCACATTTGCTGTAATTACCGTTTCTTTTCCTTCACATACTGTTGTAATTTTTTTTGTATTTTTATCTATTTTTGATGCAAATGTATCTGTTGCAATATCGCATTTTTGTTTTAATGCTTCTATCATTTTTTTCATAGTATCGAAATTACTATCTGTTCCCAAATGTTTTAGTTGTGCTTGACTCATATGCAAATCGTGTTGCAAACAAATTTTCTTTAATTCATTATCAGGTTGAAAACGTTCTGTTGTTGCACCAAACTCCACAAGCATACTATCTGCTTGCTCAATATAATCAATTACTACAGAAGGTTCTAAAAATTCTGTTAGCCAACCGCCATATTCTGTTGAAATAACATATTTTCCATCAGAAAACGCTCCTGCCCCTGCCATACCTTCCATAATAGCACAAGATTTACATTTAATACATTTATCTGTTTTTTTTGCTACAATAGGACAAATTCTTTTTTCAATAGCATGACCTTTTTCTAATATTACTACATTCAATTCTGGTTTCTTTTCTGTTAATCGGTATGCTGTCATAATGCCACCAATACCGCCACCAATGATTGCTACATCATATTGTTTTTTTAATTCCATATGCACAACCTCCTTTATACTATTACAACAAAAAAGACATAACATTTTACTGCTATGCCCTTTTTTATTTTATTGATTATTTATCTTTTAAATAAGTATTGATGTCTGAAATTAATTTATCTGCATTCATACCATGCACCATACTTGCTTCTGCTAATGACTCTCCTGCAGAAGAAGGGCAGCCTACACAGTGCATACCATTTTGCATTAATATTGCTGCAATTCCCTTATCCATCATCAACGCTTCGCCTATCAATGTATCTTTTGTTACTTCTGCCATTTTTTATTTCCTCCTTAAAACTATCACATTATAAATATTTACAAAACTATTCTTTCTATTTATTATATATCATATACCACAAAAAAGAAAGATATTTTATTCTATAGAAATATCTAAATAAGTATTTTGAAAATGAAACTTTTTTTCACTTACGAAAAGTTTTTCAGTGCTTCAATAGTTGTTAAATAGATATATACTAAACATCAATAAAAATCATTTTTAAATCTACTTTTTTGTATACTATTCTATCAATTTAAAACCTTTATAATAGCGAAATATCACTTTACCTAATATTTCACTTTTTTCTACATAAGTATTCTGCCAAAATCTTGCATCTTGTGAGTCATTTCTATTATCACCCATCATAAAATAGCAGCCTTCTGGCACTTCATAAGGGCCAAAATCACCTATCGCTTTCTCTTTTAAATAAGGCTCTGCCAAAGGTTGTCTGTTACCATTGATATAAACACGACCTTTTTTAATTTCTAATTTTTCTCCTGGCAATCCTATAATTCTCTTAACATACAATGTTTTACCTGTAGGGTCATCTGGAAAATGAAACACTATAACATCTCCTCTATCAGGTTCCCCAAAGAGATAAGACAGGCGAAATGCTACAATACGGTCATTTGTCATAATAGTATTTTCCATAGAACCAGAAGGCACTTCTGCATTGACAATAATAAATGTATTGATACCCGCCGCTAAAAGCAATGCTAATATAATTGTTTTTACCCAGCTAACAATCTCTTTTCCTATTTCTGTTTTATCTATTTTCATATTTTCTCCTTACAGAAAAGATAGACCATTATTCTTCTTTCTTTTCTCCTTCCTGTGTTTCTTCTTCTTCCCAATCTTCATATTCTCCAAAAGCATTTTTTAAAAATGCTTCCATATCATCAAGCTGTTGTAACTGTGATTGCACATTTTCTATACCTTTATCCGCTTTTTTCAAATAATTACTTGCTTCAATTTCTTGTTGTGTTTGTTGTGTATTTTCTTCTGTTACAACTTGTTCTTTTTCTATTTGTTGTGTTTGTTCTGATTGTGTTTCTTCCATTTTTTCTTTTTTCATGTCTTGTCGCAATTCTTTTACTTTTTCTATAAATTCTTTTGTTTCTGATGCTTTTTCTTTGACATGACCTTGTATTTGTCCTGCAGTATCTGTCAAATTTGTAAACAATTTTGTTACAACACCTTTTTTATTTTCTTTTTGTTCTTCTTCTTTTTCTTCTTCTAATTTGATTACTTCTATTTCTTCTTCAAAATCAGCATCGTCTATGTTATCTATATCCTCTATATCTTGCTGTTTTTCTTCTTTTGCTTTTACCCTTTTTTCACGTAGTTTTTCTGCATATGTTTTTGCATCATCTGCAATGACAGATGCTTTTTCAGATACTTTTTCTGCAACATCTTTTACTTTTGGTTCTAATTTTTCAGCCTGCTTTCCTAGTGCTTTGGCAAAAGTATTTATTGCTCCTCCTGCTTTATTAATTGCCTGATTAACCACATCGCTAACGCCTTCTCTTTCTGTCATTTTAGGCGTACCATTTAATGCCAAAAGCAACCTTTCTGCTTCTTCTGCTGTAATAATTCCTTTTTCTAGCATATTTAATATAGACATTCTTTCTTTTTTCACTTCATAACCTCCTACTTCTGGCTCTTTTTCTATACTATAATCCTGTGGTCTATTTTGTGTTTTTCCAAAATAGTATAATATACTTTTTACAATTCTATCAGAAGCATTACCATCTCCAAAAGGATTTTTTGCTTTTGCCATTTTTTCATATTCCTGTTTATTATGCAGCAATGTATAAGCCATGTCATATATTGTCTGTTCCTGTGTGCCTGCTAGTTTTAATGTACCTGCATCAATTCCTTCTGGGCGTTCTGTCACATTTCTTAATACTAAAACGGGTTTACCCATAGAAGGTACTTCTTCTTGCAATCCTCCACTATCTGTCATAACAAAATAACTACGACTCATTAAATTATGCATATCTTTTAAATCTAAAGGCTCTAGCAAATGAATACGAGAATGACCGCCTAATATAGTATGCACTGTTTCGGAAACAGCTGGATTTTTATGCACTGCATAAACTACTTCTACATCTTCATGTTCTTCTACTATTCTTTTTACTGCTCTACAAATATTTTGAAGTGGTTGTCCTATGTTTTCCCTTCTATGTGCTGTAATAGCAATCACTCTTTTATTTTCAAAATCAATTTGATTTAATTTTTCTACTGTAAAATGGTAATTTTGTTCTATAGTTGTTTGAAGTACATCTATTACAGTATTGCCTGTTATAAATATAGCACTTTGTTTTATATTTTCTTTTAAAAGATGCTGTTTTGCCAAAGCAGTAGGAGCAAAATGTAAATCTGTTAACTGGCTAGTTAAACAGCGGTTAATTTCTTCTGGAAATGGCTGATATTTGTCATACGTTCTCAATCCTGCCTCTACATGACCTACTTTAATTTGATTATAATATGCTCCCAAAGCACCCGAAAATGTTGTTGTAGTATCTCCATGTACTAACACTAAATCAGGTTTTACCTGCTGCATTACTTCACTTAAACCATTTAATGCCTTTGTAGTAATGGTTGCTAATGTTTGTCTTGGCTGCATAATATTCAAGTCATATTGTGGGTGTAAATCAAATATTTCAAGCACTTGGTCAAGCATTTCTCTATGCTGTGCTGTAACACACACAATACTTTCTATTCCTTGTGTTTGCTCTAATTTTTTAATAAGAGGTGCCATTTTAATCGCTTCTGGACGTGTACCAAAAACACTCATTACTTTTATATTATCCATAGCATTTCTCCTTATTTTACTACATTTGTTAATGTGCCTATTCCTTCAATTTCACATTTTACTTCATCGCCTATTTTTAAGAAATTAGGAGGGACAAATCCCATACCTACTCCTGCTGGTGTACCCATAGCAATAATAGTGCCCGCTTGTAATGTCATACCTTGAGAAAGTTCACTTACTACATGGGCAATACCAAATATTAATAAATCTGTTGTACTATTTTGTCTTAATTCTCCATTGACATAAGATTTTATGGAAAGTGCTGGAGGGTTTTGAAATTCTTCTTTTGTAACAATACATGGGCCTATTGGTGTAAATCCATCAAGGCTTTTACCAAAATACCATTGTTTATGAGAAGTTTGCAAATTTCTTGCACTGACATCATTTAATATAGTATATCCAAACACATAATCAAAAACATCTTTTTTTGCTACATTTTTTGCATCTTTACCTATTACAACAGCTAGCTCTACTTCATAATCCAGACTTTCTACAATATCAAAATGCCCTTGTATAGGCTCTTTATCTGCTACAGCTTCATTTACTCTTTTTGAAAAATAAATTGCTTTAGGACGTTCTCCTCCAAATGCTTCCTCTTTATATCTGGCAGACTCTTCTGCGTGTGCCATGTAATTTATGCCAAGACAAATAACATCTTGTTTTGGGTGAGGAATAGGTGCCTTTAACTGCACTTGTTCCAAAGCAACACCTTTTTCTGTTTTTAAAAGTACTTCGATTTCTTTTCGTTTTTGTTCTGACCAATTTTCTATTAATGTTTGCATATCTTTTTCAGCTAATGGTATGATATTTTTTCCTTGTTTATCCATCACGCCTACTTTTTGTTGTCCTTCATATACATATGTAAAAAGTTTCACTAACAGAACCTCCTTCTTTTTTGATGCAAAATTGTTCTTTCACTATATTAGCACAAAAATAGAAATTAGAAAAGCTTTTCCTAAAATGAAAGGCATTTTTTGGCATAAAACATTTTTTTAAATTTATTTATAAATATAACAAATAACGCACAAAAATAGTAATATTTTTATTATTATTTTTATAATTATGCACAAATTACGAATAAATACAAATAAATTAATAAAAAGCATTGATTATTTCAAAAGACTTGTGTATAATAACCAAAGTAATCTATTAATTTGTTAAATGTTTACAGTCAAAACTGTAATATAGAGGAGGAACTATTATTATGAAAGAAAAAATTGTACTGGCTTATTCTGGCGGTCTTGATACCACTGTTATCATTCCTTGGTTAAAAGAAAATTACAACGATGCAGAAGTCATTGCTGTTTGCGGTAATGTAGGACAAGGTAAAGAAACAGAAGGTCTTGAAGAAAGAGCATTGAAAACAGGTGCTAGCAAACTTTATATTGAAGATATTACAGAAGAATTTATTACAGATGCTATTTACCCTTGTGTAAAAGCAAATGCAATTTATGAAGGCAAATATCTTTTAGGTACTTCTATGGCACGTCCTATTATTGCCAAAAGATTAGTAGAAATTGCAAAAAAAGAAGGTGCTACTGCTATTTGTCATGGTGCAACAGGAAAAGGCAATGACCAAGTACGTTTTGAGCTTACTGTAAAAGCACTTGCCCCAGAATTAAAAATTATTGCTCCTTGGAGATTAGATACATGGAAAATGAGCAGTCGTGAAGACGAAATTGCTTATTTAGAGCAGAGAGGTATGGAAGTTCCTGTAAAAAAAGATGACAGTTACAGTCGTGATAGAAATATATGGCATTTAAGTCATGAAGGTTTAGAATTAGAAGACCCTGCAAATGAACCAAATTACAAACATATTTTACAATTAGGCGTTTCTCCTGAAGATGCACCAGACCAGCCAGAATATGTTACACTTGATTTTGAAAAAGGTATTTGTACAGCAGTAAATGGTGAAAAACTTTCTCCTGTAGCTCTTTTAACAAAATTAAATGAAATTGGCGGTAAAAATGGTATTGGTATCTCTGATATTTGTGAAAACCGTGTTGTTGGTATGAAATCCCGTGGTGTATATGAAACACCAGGTGGTACAATATTATACTATGCTCACAGAGAATTAGAATATCTTTGCACAGACAAAAAAACACAAGCATTTAATGAAATTGCCAGCAACAAATTTGCAGAATTAGTATATAGTGGAGAATGGTTTACTCCTTTACGTGAAGCACTTTCTGCATATTTTGATAGTGTAAATGAAACTGTAACAGGACAAGTAAAATTAAAATTGTACAAAGGCAATATTATGCCTGCTGGTTCTACTTCTCCTTATTCTCTTTATAACGAGTCTATGGCTAGCTTTACTACAGGAGAATTATATAATCACAAAGATGCTGACGGATTTATCAATCTGTTTGGTTTGCCTTTAAAAGTACGTGCTATGATGATGCAGTCAAACAAAAATAAATAATGAATTGTAAAATAATATAAAGTGTCATAAAAACCTTGAGGTTGTTTTGCTAATATCCTTAAGGTTTTTATTTTAGAAAAAGAAAGGAGTTTTTTTATGAAGCTTTGGGGTGGTAGATTTACAAAATCTACAGACAGTTTTACAGACCATTTTCATTCTTCTATTTCTTTTGACCAACGTCTTTACAAAGAAGATATTACAGGTAGCATTGCCCACGCTGCTATGTTAGGAAAACAAAGCATTATATCAAATGAAGATGCTAATTTAATACAAAAAACATTAAAAGAAATATTAAATGATATTGAAGCTGGTACTATTACATTTGATGAAAAAGCTGAAGATATTCATATGAATATTGAAACAATATTGATTGAACGTATTGGTGATGTAGGAAAACGTCTTCATACAGGCAGAAGCCGTAATGACCAAGTTGCTTTAGATATTCGTATGTATGCCAAAACAGAAATCAAACAAATACAATCTCTTTTAAAAAATACTATGATGGTATTAAATCGCATTGCTTCAGACCATGTTGATACCATTATGCCAGGATATACCCATTTACAAAGAGCACAGCCTATTACATTCGCTCATCATATACTTGCCTATGTGGAAATGTTCAAAAGAGATTATGACCGTCTAACAGACACATACAAACGTACCAACAGTATGCCTCTTGGTTCTGGTGCTTTAGCTTCTACAACATACCCTCTTGACAGAAATTTTGTAGCAGAACAATTAGATTTTGATAGTATTACATTAAATAGTATGGACGGTGTAAGTGATAGAGATTTTTGCATAGAGTTGGCTTCTGCACTTTCTATTATTATGATGCACTTGAGCCGTTTTTGTGAGGAAGTGATACTTTGGAGCAGTCACGAATTTCGCTTTATTGAATTAGACGATGCCTATTCTACAGGCTCTAGCATTATGCCTCAGAAAAAAAATCCTGATATGGCAGAATTGATTAGAGGTAAAACTGGGCGTGTTTATGGCAATTTAATAGGACTTTTGACTACAATGAAGGGACTTCCTCTTGCCTACAACAAAGATATGCAAGAAGACAAAGAAGCTGTATTTTCTGCTGTAGATACTATTAAAATGTGTCTACCTGTATTTACTGCTATGATAGATACTATGACAGTAAATAAACAAAATATGTATGCTGCTACAAAAGGTGGTTTTACAAATGCTACAGATGCTGCAGACTGGCTTGTTAAAAATGGTGTTCCTTTTAGAGATGCTCATGCTATTATTGGTCAGCTTGTACTCTATTGCATCAATCACAACACCAATTTAGACGATTTATCATTACAAGAATACCAAAATATTTCTCCTGTATTTAATGAAACAGTATACGATGCCATTAAAGTAGAAAAATGTGTTGCTGCTAGAAATGTAGAAGGTGGCCCTTCTAAAGAATATATTCAAAAACTAATTTCTATCAATGACAACTACTTCAAAACAATATAATATAAAAAACCTTATTCCTTAAAAAGGTATAAGGTTTTTTTATTTTTTGTGTAGAAATAACTTTTATATTTTCTGTAAACTGCATATTTTTTTATTACATTATTACAAATTTAAAATTAGTATTGTTTACCATTTTATGTTACAATTGATACACACAAATTAAATAACAATATGTCATAGGAGGAAAATAAAATGTGTTCTACTAAAGCAGAAAATGAAATGTGGTTAGCAAGCTTTACAGAATTAGGTATGCTTCATATAGAAAATAAAATAGACCCCAAAAAATCATTTGAAATCAATTTATTTAAAAGTCCACAACATTATCAATATTTGCGTGCAGAATGGTTGCTAGTACCACAAGTGTTTTTAACTCCTAACTCAAAATATATTATTGCAACATATGGTATAGGCTATGTTTATTTTATACTTCTTTCAGAAAAAAGAATTGAAAAATTTTTTCGACTGTTTTCATGTGTTAACTATGAAGATAATTCATTTAAAGAAATAGATACCTTTTGCTACTATGATGAACTAACACAAGTGGATTTTAGCAATACGGGACGTTATGTAGCTATTCGTGTTAGAGGGAATTATGACCCTCAGTCTGCTGGCGGACTAGAAGTAATATTTACTCCAGTGTATTTTAGAAGTATTTTTATCATTGACCTTTTAAATTTGGAACTATGTTTTTATGAAGACTACAACAATGTACAATCAAAGTATAAAAATTTAGCATCTATCGCTTTTAGCCCTAATGACGACTCCATTGCAATGGGAGCATTAGGTACAATCGTAAAAGTATTCTGTATTGCAAGCGGAGAATGTCTTGGAGAATTTTCTTCTCTTGTATGGATTAGTGATTCTTGTGGAATAAGAGATTGTCCTCTCATTTCCTTTTTAGATGAAAATAATTTTGTATATGTCAATAAAGATAGTGACATTATAAAAGTTAGTTTACAACAAAACGGACAATTTATACAATCAGGAATAATAAAAACTGCTGTGCCTTATTCTCATGCAGTTGATGAAGAGCTATATGATAAATGGAAATATATTAAAAAAATAGAAATAAAAGAAAATAAAATACTATGCTATTTTGTTGGCTTTATGAATTATCAACAACAAAAAACATTTAAACTATATTTTGACGACATCAATCAAAACTAAAAAACACTCTAATATAAAAAAGCCATAAAAGCACTACACAAAAGTTACTTTTTGGCTTTTCTTTTTTTATTTTTTTCGAAATATATTTCTAACAATATTTTTTCCTAAGTCTTTTACTGTATCTAATCCCATACTGTTCTGTTTAGAACGATTACACGTTTTACACATACATTGCAAATTTAAAATATTATCACTTCCTCCTCTACTTTGAGGAATAATATGGTCAATATCTACATCAGATTTACGAAGTTTTTTGCCACATCTAACACAAGTATACCAACCATGATTGGATTTATTTTTATCAAAATAAATTTCTCTATATCCCATGTAAATGCCTCTTTTCTCAATATATTTATAAGAAACATTATACTCCATAGGAAATCATCATACAACAAAATTCGCCAATTTTTAATATAAAATCGACGAATTATTACAATACCTATTTATTATGAAATTGTTTGAAGCCATTTTATCATTTTTTCATTTTTTTCTATACCTGCAATACATACTTCCATTCTTTCTAACATAGCAGGTGAAACACAAACACGCCTTTTATTATAATATTCATTACACAATGAAAGAAATTTTTCAGGATATATAAACAATGCTAAAAGCATTTTTTTATCTTGTAATGATAAAGGATTTTCGCTATGATATTCAGAAAACATTTTTTCTACTGTTTCTATATCCCACTGTTGTTTTTTTAAAAAACGTTTAAAATACATCGCTAAATCTACCATATTATTATCATAAGTACATTTTGAAAATCCTGTTATAAACACATTCCCTTTTCCATCTTTTCTAATATTTTCTCCTTTAAAAGCATTATGACATATTGTTTTCTGTTGTTCTACTTTTTTTACTTCTTTTTCATATTCTGCTTCTAAAAATAGTTTATTTGCCTGTTCTATTTTTTCCATATAGTAATCATAATTTTGTTTTACAAGCAAATCTAATGCACTATATCCTCCCTGTTTTTCTATTCTCTTTTTTATCTTTAGTAATTCAATTCTTCTTTTTTCATATATTTTTAAACGATTTTTTATTGTAAAATATCCTGATGTACTATTTAATCCCTTTGCTGCATTATGTAATTTTGCTAGTATTCTTGCTCCTATTATAAATGTTTGTTTTTCTTCTTCTTCAAAAGCTTCTGTTTCTATTGCTTTCTCCACTATATAATCATTTTCTTCCCATGTATAGTAGGGCAATCCTTGTTGACTGATTTCAAATCGATTGATATTGTGAAAACCTTTTTGATATAAATGTTCTTTTATATCATATTCAAACAATATTTGTTTTTTATGAGAAATGTTTTTACGTATCTCCAGCAATCCTTTATCTGTTTTGCAGAGGTAACCTGTACGAACTCTATTTCCGCCATAAAAACGTAATCCATATCCTTCCCATAATATTTTATCATAGTTATATTCCATTTTTCTCCCCCCGCAACAGTGCTATTATTCCTTATTATAAAAATAGTATCCATATCTCTTTTTATAATATGAAGCAAGCTTTTAGAATATAACTTATTTTTATTTTTCTTTTGCACAATATAACAATATTTCTTTTGTATTTTTTTCTGGATTTCTATGCACTATATCTAACAAAAAATACAACATCTCTCCTATTTCTTTTCCCTTCTTCATTCCTTCTTTTATCAAATCTTCTCCTGTAACAGCCAATGTTTTTAATGTAATACAATCTCCTCTTTGTAATATTTTATCAAAATATTGTTGCAACTGTTCTATATTTTGTTTTTGTTGTATGTTATGTATCAAAAGAAGTCTTTTTAATTGTTCTACTGTCATTTCATTTGCCTTTTTTCTTAATTCATACTCTTCTAGTGCAATATCATCTTTCAAATGTTTTAAAAGCATTACAACTGTTTTTATAGTATAATTATCAAATTTTAAATATTTTAAAAAAGTTTCTCCTTGCTTTATTTCTACATATTGTAAAAATATTGTCCATCTTATTATTCTATCAAAAGGAGCTTTTTTCATTTGTTTTATTATTTCTTCTCCATATTGTTCCATATTATTTGATACTATAGGTGATATTTCATTCAAAAGTCCAGACTTCCATAAAAGATTTATTTTTTCTAAATATTCAGACAACAACATTTTTTCTAATTCATCATGTATTCTTTCTACACTAATTTTTTTTATTAATTCCTTTTTCTGCTGTAATGCTTGATAGGTTGATTGTTCTATTTCAAATCCTAGTTGTGCAGAAAAACGTAATGCCCTTAACATTCTTAAAGCATCTTCTTGAAAACGTTCTTCCGCATTTCCCACTCCTTTTATTATTTTTTGTTCTATATGCTTTTGTCCTAAAAAATAATCTTTTATTCCTTGTTGTGGGTGATAAGCAATTGCATTGATTGTAAAATCCCTTCTTTGTAAATCTTCTTTTAAATTTTTTGTAAATATTACAGTATTAGGGTGTCTACAGTCATCATATTTTCCTTCTATACGATATGTTGTTACTTCATAATGTTCTCCCTCCCATGATACTGTTACTGTACCATGCTGTAATCCAGTATCATATGTTCTATTAAAAATTTTTTTAATTTGTTCTGGTTCTGCTGACGTTGTAATGTCCCAATCTTGTGGTTGTCTTTTTAAAAAACAATCTCTTACACACCCTCCTACAATATAAGCCTCATATCCAGCAGAATTGATTTTTTGTAACATTTTTTCTATTTTTTTAGGTATATTCAAATTCATATTTTCATTCCTTTTTTTATGATTTATTCTATATAGTACCATTCATTAAAAAAAGGGCCTGCTATAGACCCTCTTTATGTATTCTTTATTGTTGTGACTTAATATGAGTAGCTACTTTTACATCTTCTCTTTTGATATGATTTAAAAGCCAATCCCCTATACTTGTATTCACTTTTCCTACCAATGCAATGCTAGAACCTTCTCTTTGTAATTGTATAGACAACTCTTTTACTACTTTTTTAAATTCTTCATGATATCTTTTATGATTTGTATAGTCTGGATAACGATATTGTAGTTGTAATTTTTCTTCATCTGAAAAATGTTTTGCGGTATAATCATATAAAAACTTCATTGTTTTTGCAATCTCATCTCTTCCTCTACCTGATGAACAAGCCTGCAATAAATCATTAATTGCTGTAATTAATTGCTTATGCTGTTGGTCTATCATTTCATTCCCTGTTTCTAAATTTTTATCCCACAAAAAAGCCATGATATATCCTCCTTTATCTTTCTATAAGCCTTCTATTTCCTTACTCATTTTATACTTATTTTTATAATAATGCAATATGATTACTTATAAATTGAAAACATAGCATCAAAAAATTATTTCTTTTATCATTTTTTTGTAAATTTTTATTGACAAATATTCCTTTTTACTGTATGATATCTCTTACAGTTAATTGTTCTTGCACCTTTAGCTCAGTTGGTAGAGCAACTGACTCTTAATCAGTGGGTCTAGGGTTCGAGCCCCTAAAGGTGCACTTTAAAAAGCGGAGTTTTGTGATTTATGTCATGGGGTTCCGTTTTTTTATTTTTGGGCTAAAATATGGCGGATTGATAAGATTTTTGGAATTGCTACTAAAAAATAAAGCCATTTCACTAGTATAAGTATATTTTATTACTTTTTGAAATAACACTTAATAAAAATGATTTTTTTACTATATACTGCAATTTTACTGCAATAATATTCTATAAAAGGAGGGGTGTTTTATGTATGATAATCATATTTATTGTAAAGAATATAGACAATTAAAAAACTATATTGTAGATATTCTAAATGGAGATATTGAAGATTATGATGTAGAAGTATTATCTAACCATGTACAACAATTATACGATAATGGCGAAATGCAATCTAGTTAATATGATGACCTTATGAGTTATATTCAAGATATGTAAAATAAAAAAGAAAAAAGATGCTGTATCATTACAACATCTTTTTTCTTTACTTTCCCATTAATTACAAAATACTCTATTCAAACATTCAATTTCATCTTTCTTAACTTGTGGCAAAACATGAGAATAGGTATTTGCAGTCAAATTATAGCTTTTATGTCCTAAATATTCCTGTACTATTTTCATAGAAACTCCTTCTTCCAGTAATCTTGTGGAGAACGTATGTCTTAAACTATGGAAGTTAATAGTATCTATATTTGCTTTTTTTAGATATTGATGAAATTTTCGTATCACAAAACGATAATCCAACATACCACCATATCTTGTAGCAAATACGTAATCTTCTATTTTTGTAACATGAAATATTTTTCATTCTTTCTAATTTTTGTGCATAAGCGTGTGCTTTCATAATAGTAACTAATTCTGAACACATAGGAATTGTACGAGTACTAGAAGCTGTTTTTGTTGCCTTTACAATTCTCATTGTTTTGTCTGTATAATTTATTAAAGAAATATTGTCATAAGTTTTATTTTTTAATTCTTTTAATCTCTTTTTTACTACAGAAACAGAACAATCAATTGTTATTTCATTTTTATTAAAATCAATCTGACTCTATTTTAACGCAAGAATTTCTCCTTCTCTACAACCTGTTAACATAGCAAACACAAACAAAGGAAACAACTTTTCTTGTCTACATTTTTCAAAAAACTGTAATTGTTCTTCTCTTGTCAGCACCTTTCTCTTTAATGTATCATCATTTACTGATTTAGGCAATTTTACTGCATCAGCAGGATTGACAGTTAAATATCCTTCTCTTTTTTCCTGTTCTAAAACTGCCCTTAATACAACATGAATATATCGTATAGAACATCTGGATAATCCTCCTTCTCTACCATCTACTCTTCCAGACACCGCTTTTTCATTATAAAGTTTCTGTATCATCAATGGTTTTAATTCACATAATTCTATTTCTCCTAGTGCTGGTAGGATATGTAGATAAATTTTACTTTCATAATCATCATAAGTAGAAAAAGCTACATTTTGATTATATGTATTTAACCATAATGGAAACCATTCCTTTAATTTCATATGCTTTCCATTTGTCAAAAAGTTCTCTTTTTGACTCAAAAATGTTGTTAGTTTTTCTGCAACTTCTCTTCTTTGTTTTCCATAAAATGTTTTTCGAATCACTTTTCCAGTTATTTCATCAATATCAACTGTAATTTGAGCAGTCCATTTTCCATCTTTTCTTTTGTATATCGTTCCCTCTCCATTTCCTCGTCTTCCCATATTATCACTTCTTTCTTAAATCTATTTTTCCTAATACTATTTGCTCTATCGTTTCAGCTTTAATCAGTTTTCTATTTTCTATTTCTAAAATTGAAATTTTTTCTTGCTTCACTAATTTGTATACAAGAGATTTACTAACTCCTAAAATTGTTGCTACCTCTTTGATAGAATACAATAATTTTTCCATATTTCATTTCTCCTTTACAAAATTATTTAAACATTTTCTTTTTAGTATTTTGTCCTGTTCAAAATAATTTTTTAATGAGAAATACTACTTCTTCTTTCTTCTCTTTCTATTTATAATTATTCTTATAGTTAATTTTTATATAATATAAATATTTATTTTTATAATAGAAGAAGAAATAAGAAGTATATAAAAATATTTATTCTATTTCTAAGAAATTTTTTTCTTTCAAGTAGTCATACAATTCTTTTTTACAACTAAAATCTATCCCTTTTAAAAAACAACTCCATGTTATAATTTTAAACATTTCATTAGACATAGAAATAGCAGCATTACAAATTGTATCTACTAATTGTATTGCTGCTATAACATGTTGATAATTTAAACTTCCTCTAAATATTCTAAATTCTATACTTTCTTCATTTTGTAAGTTCAAACACATATATCGCTTGTTAATATTTTTTGCACACTCTAATATTTTTGATAAGTTTTCTTTATAGTCATATCTTGCTGCCCATCTATTAATTTGCGTTTCTGTTCTTCGGCTAAATTGTAATAAATTATTCCAATGACTTTCCAAAAAGAATAGTATTTCTTCTATCACTTTTTCTTGTTGTCCTAAATCTTTTCCTAATTCTTTTTTTCCTACATGAATATGTAATCCACAAGTATCTGTATCATAAGAAGAATATCCCATATCTATACACTTTTGTAAAATCTCTTTCCAATTCATTTCTCTCATATGATATTGTAATGTCATTGGATATGTAACCAATTCAAATCCACATTTTAAGCTGCTATCCGATTTACAATATAAATGTTTTGCTTTTTCATTTGCGATTTTAAGTAATTGTCTTGCAGTTTCATTCTCATCATATTTTCCATCAATTTCCAATTCCACACCATAGAATATACCTTTTCCATAAAAAATAGGTTTTGGCTTATAAGAATAATCATGAATATACTTTGACGCCAAAGAATTACTATAAGCATTATAATGCAATTTCATTTTATCTTTTTTATTCAAATAACAATTTTCACATAATATAATATTTCCATCATCAAATGCATTTTTTACCCAATGTGTTTGACCGCAAAAACTGCAAATAAAAGTGTGTTCATTATAGCATTCTTCACATAAACAAACTTTATCAAAATATACAGCATTGTATTTATCACATATTTCTCCACAATTTTGACAAACAACAGTTTCTATCTTTTCTGTTTCATTAAATTTTAACTGTTTTTTCACTTTACCATTCATGTCTCTTTTCCTCCTTAATTGAACTTAAAGAAATACATTATTGTATTGAGACATATTAAATTTGTCCCAATAGACTTCTTTTCCTCCTTTATGAAACAGTTCAGAAGGAAATAGAATTCTATTGAGACACTTTTTTATCTTTCTATGTAATACTGCTTTTCTAAAATCTCTGTGATACAACATTGCAACTGTATAGGATTTTCCAATAGCTGCTCTATTTCAAATTCATCAAATCCGTATTCAAACAGCAACAGTACTTCTTCCTCTGAAACTCCTACATTTTCAGCAAAATCAATCAATTCTTCTAAATAAGTTCTGCAATATTCTTTTTCAAAAGGTTCATACATCTTATTTTTAGAAAGATTTTCATAATTGCCATAGTGAAAATAATAAGGAAAAGCATAATCAAAATTTGATTTTGTACGATTTCCTTGTTTATCAAAACAAACAATCTCCTCAGTAGATATATCAATTTTTGTATACTCTTGTTTAAAATTTATTTTCTGTATGGTATTTTTTAATAACTTTTCTGTAGAAGCATACAAATACAAACCAATTTCTTTAAAATGAAATATTGTTATAGGATTATCACCTTTGACAATGTACAGGTTATTTTTTTCATCTAATAATGTAAAACAAAAAGAGCCTTCTACTGTTTCTGCCATATCTTTTATGGTTTTTACAGTAAAGGCTCTTTGTTTTTCTATGAGTTGTACTGCTATGTAGCTATCTGTTTCAATATCTGTTTTAGCAATACCATATTTTTGTCTTAATACTTTGTCATTGTATATCATACCGTTATGTACTAATGCAAAAGTGCTGTTCTCACAATAGCCTAAAAATGGGTGATTATTGTAATTATAACAAGCATTTCCTTGCGTGGTTAATCTGGTATGCCCCATTACAACACTTGTATTTCTAGGCAGTTTAAAACGAAATTTACGTGCAGGAACAGCTTTCTTTTTGATTTGTATTCCATTTTCTGTTACAAAAGCAATGCCTGTTGCATCTGTTCCTCTTTCTTCACAGCAAATAGATAATGTTTTAATGAGTTTTATTTTTTGTGTTTCACTGATTGCTTTTCCATAATCTATCATACCAAACAAACTACACATTACATCTCCTCCTCACATAACACAGGCTCATTACAATACAATCTTCTTTCTTTCAAATATTGTATTAACTCTGGTACTTTTTCATTATCTAGTTGAGAAACAAAGCCATTCTATGACAGCTTATCTAATTCTTCATCAGAAAAAGAAATTGCTACATCACAGATTTCATTTACCATCTGTAATGTAGCAATCAATGTATTGTACTTTAATGTACCTCTAAATAATCGAAATTCTATTGTTTCATAATTGTTTAAATTCACGCAAGTATAACGACCATTTCGGCTGCCCTTTGCATGGTAGAGCGTTTCTTTTGGGGAGTTTTTTCTGCCGTATCTGTTTGCCCACTGTTTCATTTGATTTTCTGTTCTTCTGCTAAAACACAACATTTCATTCCAAAACATTTCTACAAAATATAGCACTCTGGAAATAGGATTTTCTTGTTCTTCTGCATACTCTCCAAAACAATTTCTATTGACATGAATATGTAATCCTGCTGTGCCTGATTGATGGCTGTAATATCCCATACGAAGTGCTTTTTTCATCACTTCCCACCAATTCATATTGTTTTTATGATAATCCAATGTCATAGGATAGCTGACAATTTCAAATCCATCTGATAGACTACCATCTTCTTTGATATAAATATGTTCTTCTACTTCATTCGCTAATTCTAAAATTTTCTTTGCATTATTGTAAATTTTTCCACCATCATCAATCTCCAATTCCACACCAAAGAAGCGATTTCCTTTTCCATAGAAAACGGGATAAGGTTTATAACTATAATCATGAATTGATTTTCTTTCTTGATAACATTCGTTGCAGTAATATGTACCTTGTTCATAATAAGCATTGTCTAACATAATAAGTTCGTCACAATGATTACATCTTGTGTAATAGTGATAATAACACTGAGAACATAGAGGAGTGTCCTCTGTACCTTCGTTTTCACTGATGTAAATTCTTTCTCCACACTCTGCACAAGTATCTGTTAATTCTTCAAAACAATCCAAGCAGTATACTTCATCCTCCATAAAATAAACATTTTCTTCTGTTAACTCTTCTCCACATTGACTGCAATAAAATACTTCTCTCATATGATTTCACTCTCCCTTTTTGTTTTCTTTGTTGTTGATGTGTTCTTGTACTGCTTTTGCCAAAATAGTCATTGCAATTAATACTTTTTCGAGTACTTCTTTAGAAATTTTCATATTGTATTTCCTCCTTTTGCTGTTTTCATAAAATAGTTTTTTGTATTACATTAGTATAATATATCATCGAAATACTTGAAAATACGATTTTTTATACAAAACTATACTATTAAAAAAAGCCTTAAAAACATCATGTTTTTAAGGCTTTTGAAATATAACTATTAAAACAATATTATAGATTTTGTTGCTTATAAATTTGTATCAGTTTTGCAATTTCTAACAATAATTTTTTGTCTATTACATCAAATTCTTTTACAATATCACCTAATTCCTCTAATAAGAAGTTTTCAGACTGTTCCATTGTTCCAGCTATAAAATAAGTAATAGGAACTTCTAATATTGCTGCAATTCTTGAAATCATTTCCAAACTAATTTTTGTAGCTCCTCTTTCCATTCTGCTTTCAAAACTAGAGGATATATCTAACTTTTCTGCTAATTCCTCTTGTGTCATTTTTAGTTGCTTTCTACTACTTTTAATTCTCTTTCCAATCATCTTATAATCCACAGACATATTTAAGTCACCTCTAATTTAAATTAACATTGAAAAATATATAGAAAAAGAAAGTATTAAGTTCTTTTGAACTTATATATGTCAATTTTTATTGTTATTTTGTTCTGTTAATGATATAATAAATATATAAAATTTAGGGAGAGTGAAAAATTATGGCGAAAAAGAATAAAAATATGAAAAAAATAGCAATATTACAAATCTAAATTAGCTCCTCATTTTCATGTTTCAGAAAAAAGTATACAAAGATCTTTGCTTAGTAGGTTTTATTCAAGATATTGATAAAGAAAAATGTTTCAAAAATTCTGATGATATATTTCCTACGATTTATAGAGTTGACAGAATAACAATTACACTATAACAAAAGAAAAATTTATATCAATCTACAAAAATCATTTTGAAGAAAGAGAATTTCGTAAAAAAATAAAGTTTATGTATGGGGGAAAACCTTGCCTTATTAAATTTAAATATACTGGTCCTTAATAGAAGCAATACAAGATAGACTTCTACAGCAGAAATTATACAGTAATGTAAAGATAGTCATATTATTAAAGCGGAAGTACTTGGAAATGGAGTAGACATGCGGTTAAGGAGTCAAGGAAAAATAATAAAAGTTATAAAGTAATACACTAAATAAAAAGGGGGATATTGTGTTGAGTACAATTGGAACATTAATGGTATTATTTTTTATATGGATTCTTAAACCATTAGGATTATTTTTATTCTTTATTTTAAAAATTGCTTTCGTTCTTATGGTTTTAGGAATTATTGGATATATTATTGGATATATCTTAGCTAGATTGCGACTAACTTTTCCAATATTATGTTTATTTTGTTTTTATTTTTATTCACTATTTTTTCACACCAGAAAAGATACAGTTTTAGGTATAATACCATTTTTACCTGAAAAATTGAAAGAAAGTGTTATGCTTTTAAAAATAGTAGATTTCATATCTGTGAATACAGCAGAAACAAAATTTTTTAAAATTATTGCTTTAATTTCACTAATTTGTACTTTGATAGGTATTATTCATTGGTTCCATATTTTATTTATTAAAGCAGTTAAAAAATCAGTTATTTATCAAGAAGCTAAAGTTTTTACAATAACATTTTTAATTGTGCAATTTTTATTAACTATTTTATATCCTTTTGAAATATATCCTAGTTTCAAATCTGCTTGTTATGTTTTAATTGTATTAATAGGGTTTGGACCTGCATATATGTATAATCCTATCTCATATTACAATAAAATAAAAAATATATTATCAAAAAAAGGTACCATTTCTAAACATGACTTAGAGGATATAATAAGACAAGAAGAACAGGAAAAAAATCAAAAAAATGATAGAGAAGAAAGAGAGAAAAAAATAAAGAATTTAAATCAACTATTAAATTGCATCATAAAATATGATAATTCTATATTTATATTTGAAGGAAAAAAAGAAATTTATTACTTAAGTTATCAAAAAGTACAAGATATGATTGACTATATTAACATAAAAATAAATGAAAAATCATGGGTTTTTATAGAAACTTTAGTAAAAGATCCTTCTCTTTTATTTGATAAAATAGATTTAAAAATATTTATTATGGATATGATGCCAAAACTATCTATTGCACATAAAAATAATAAAGAGATTATAGCATTTAACGATTTAGATTCTATTTCTGGGTTATGTGATTGTTGTCACGTTTATAGTGAAATTTTAATACAAGACGAAAATGGTAGATATTGTAGTTATGAATGTCAAAATTTTATGGAAACACTATATGATTCTATGACACCTAACATAAATGCTGTAGCTAGAACGATTGAGCTTAGTGCTATTGTTGCAACTAATCCACATCTCAAAGCTATGCTTAAAGAACAACAATATTACACAAATAAGCCATTAAATACACGTCATGGACAAATGGCAGAAGTCTTAAATACTAAAAAGGATTTAAGTAAAAGCATAAAATCTGAAATTCTTGGTAAAGATAACGCTAAAAATGGTCTAGATAGAATATCTGGTGAAGTCTTTATACAAGATAAATATTATAATGATTATAGAGCCGCAATAAGAAGTACTCTTGATAATAATGGAAATTATAGGTACTCTCCTAATACAGAATTAGAAATGCCAAAAGAGCAGATAGCAGATGCCCAAGAATATATAAAAGAATTAGGCTTAGAAAATCAAATTAAATTAAGAGCTGGTGTTTCACTAAAAGCAGCTAAATTAACTGCAAAGGCTGGAAACATTTATAGTATAACTTATGATGTAAAAAAAAGTGCTATATCTTGTGGAATTCCTGCGTTTAAAACTTCATTTATATTGAATTTAGCATATGGAATATGGAGCGAAGATGACATAGAAATTGCATTCGAAAATGCAGCTATTCAAGGATTAAAATCAAGTACAGCACAAACTGTAATTGCTACAACATCAGCACAAATACAAAAAATTAAAATTATAGATGAATTTATGAAAAGAAATAAAATTGATATTTCTCATACAATTTCTTTTATTGTATATAGTGGAAAAGATTTTTATGACTTTTTTAACAATTATATTTCAAGTAAGCAACTTGTTATAAATTTAGTATCTACAGGTGCAGGTTTTATTGCTGGAAACGCTGCTAGAACTGCTTTAACAGGTTTAACAGGACCTGTCGGTTTTTTAGCTTCTATAGCAACAACTATATTAGTACAAAGCGCTGTAAAAAGTGTATCAGAATCACTTACATCAAGTGATGCAAAGGAAATGCAATCTATTTTTTATAGTCAATTGGAATTATTGTCAAGAGAATATATGTTAACAACAAAAGAAATTCAATTAATTAGTAATGAAATTTCTAATGAAAATCCATCAGAAATGTTAAAATTAATGTATCATGATACAGACCACTATAGATATGCAGCTTTTGTAATATTAACAAAAATAGCAGAAAAATACTCTAATAGAATTCCTATTAAATTTGTTTAATTATTTAATAATCAAGTAAAGAATAAAGAACTTTTTAACTTTATTCTTTTTCTAAACTTATTATAAAATCATATTATAGCAGCAGAGTGTTGTTCAGACTATATCCATGTGTTAATAAAAATTCTACCCAAAGAAAAGGTATCAGATAGAGTAGGATTCTAAAAAGAAAAAGTACGCTAATTATATTTGAAAGACATACAAAGTTGAAATATAATTATCAAGGAAATCAATTTTTAAAAAGAACTTCATATAAAAGATTGTATGGTTGTTGCAGATGTCCTAAACTATCAAAAAAACTTCTAAAATAGTAATAGAAGGAGAATGGGATTACTTGTGAAGTGTAAAGGATAATCAATCAAACTTAAAGAAAAATATAAAAGATTATGTAGAAGATGCAACACTTGTGCCTAAAAATGGTTCTTATATCTTAAAAAACTATGAATTTATATAATATTATTTTTTCTTTACTATAAAAACAGACTATTTTATTCATTACATAATAATAAAACAGTCTTATTCATTTTTTTCTTTTTTTAAGAATTTATATAACTTTCTAAAAGATTTGGTACATAATGTATTTTTCTTCTTTTTGGCAAAACAACAGGATTAATCCCTACTTTTTGCAATTCTTTTAATGCTTTTTCAAACTTTGTCTTTTCTTCTTTTGATAATTTTTCTTTTGCTTTCATAACACCTCTTGACTTTGCAATCATAGTTAAAACATCAATAAGGTATTCTTTTTTCTTTTTACTACAACAACTTGATTGTATTCTTTTTTTTGCTTCTTTCAATGTATAATAATTTCCCAACATAATTGTACTCTTATAGTATTTTTTTATGATATATTGTGCTCGTTCATCAGAAAGCATATCATAAAATATTTGTTCAAACGATTCATATTCTTTATTTTGATATATCATATTGTACACCTTTTTATAACTGCATTGTATTTCAAAACGAATGATATACTTGGACTGCTCTATATTAGGACAAGTAGGAAATTGTTTTTGTAATTGTAAATATTTGCAATAACAATTCACTGTAACAGAATCGCTTTTTAAGTAGAAGCTTTCCATATATCCTTTTTTTCTATGAGAAATAGTATCATATTTCATTTTTTCTTTAAAACAGTTTGGTATATTAGCATGTTGTATTAAACTCATAAAAAAAAGAGGCTCATAATCCCCTAATTCCTCTAAATCAAAGTTAATACAATAATCTATTCTATGAAAACAATATCTCTGCATATCAGCAAGCTGCTTAGAAATTTCCATTGTATTTTTTTGAAATTCAAACAATACTCTATCTAAATCTTTTTCTGTAGTAGCAGTAATATAATCATTTGTACCTATCAATATCTTAGGATTTATTACCGCTCTTATCTGATAACATTTAAACTTTACATCATTATAAAATGGAATATACCAAGTAATTCCTATCTCTTTTTTAATATAACAAATACAGTACTCCTTTACAAAATTTATTTTATTTTTTGATAGAAATATCTTTATATTACCTGTTTTTTGGCTATACTCTTTAAATTGGTTTAATAAGTTATTTGCTTCTATATTTGTTATAGTTTGAAAAATAGTAAATGTATGAAAACCAAGAGATGTATGTAACATAATCATTCCTCCTTAATTAAAATTAATAATATAGAATACGCAATTTAGGGACATCACTCTATATTATATTTTTGTATTAAGGAATATAATTTTTCATAAAAAAATAAAAATTATAATACTTTATGTAGATAATCAAAATAGAATATGATACTATATATATAAATTAATTATTTATTTAAATAATATAGGAGTATACTATTATGAATCATTCTGATTCTGTTAATAAAATTTATATTAAACAATTACGCGACAAATTAAAATATACAAATATTTCTATATCATCTATTGATTTATTACATAAAATAATAGAATATGATAAGAAAATGACGGATGAACAATATGCTGAATTAATGCGAGTTTTAGAAAAAGATTATTCGGTTGGCTGGGAAAATGGTATCTATCAAAATGCAAACCCTTGTATAAAATCTAATAGTAAAACAAATTGTTTATCATCTTTAACAATAGAAAATTTATTAGCTAAAAATTCACTTTATGGGTATCTTGAAAATACTAAGAAATTATTTCAAGATGAAACATATGGCTCTTTTGTAACATTTTTATTTGCATATTGTCTATGTTCTACATTCACAAGTTTTTTAAAGAAAAATGGTATTTATTTCCCTTATTTTTTACAGATTATTACTAACCAAGGTTCTGAATCTAATTTTTTAATAAAACAATTATGTGAAATATGTGATGTAAATATTGGTATTCATTCTTGTTGTACAAATACTAATAGAGCAGGTTGTATTGACAGCATTGCAGAACTGTTATGTACAACTAATTTAGAAAAAAACAAGGAAAATTTAGAAAATTTAAAAGATGTTCCTGTATTAATATCAGAAGGAGTAGATTTTCAGAAAAAAATTTATTTATCTTTACTTGATAACATTTCTTCAACACCTTTAGATAACAGATATCAAAATAAAATAATAAATAATAATTTTAATGTACTGCCTATTTTTATTGCTGAAAAGGAATACATCAAATATAATACAATTAAAAGCATTTATTTCGATGAAATTGTTGCAGAACAAAGTATAGAATATATACAACTTTTTCAAAAACTAAAAAAATTTTTAAGTAGTATAGTATACGATTTTGTAAATTCTTTCTCTATAAAAGAATCAAAAGAAAGAATTGATGGAAATACAAAAAATTACATACAAGAAGAAGTTTACAACTCAGAAGAAATTTTGTATAATCCTAGAATTGGCATAACTTTAAGAAATCCTGTTGAAATAAAAAGTATATCTATATTACTATGGTTACTTAAAGCCTTTTTAACTTATATTTTTGAAAAAATACAAACTATCAAAGAAAATAATAACTTTTTATATAAAAAAATTGAAACATTACTTTCTGAATTGTTTTACTCTTTCACTGAAAATATTGTGGAAATAAAGAAAAGTATCTTTTTAGCTTCTTGTTATCAATTTGTCAAAAACCCTAATTATCCAAATGCTACAAAAGAAGATAAAATAAATCATTTGCAATACTTATTTTCAAATTTAGGTTTATCTGTAAAAGTAACCGATTGTATAGAAAGGAAAAATGCTATAATTTATAAAATAAGTCCATTTTTTTCTACTTCTTTAGAACAGATTTATAAAAAATTAGAAAATATTCGTATGCATATGAAAAGTTCTGATATTCTTTTAAATACATCATATCAAGACGGCGATATGGAATTAATCCATTTACACGAAAAAATTGAGAGTACAAATATAAATCAAGTTTTAAACGATGTAAGAAATCCAATTTTTCTTTTATTGCTAAGAGAAAAAATAAAAATTCCTTATATTGTAGGATATGATTATCATGATACTTTAAAAATAATAGACTTACAGTAAGTTCATCATATGCTGATTGGAGGTACTACAGGTTCAGGGAAAAGTATTGCTGTTCATGCTTTATTATTGAGTGTGATTACTCAAACAAAACCATCTGATGTACGATTTATGCTTATGGATTTTAAACAAGGACAAACATTTGAATATTATGAAAATATTCCTCATCTAGCTACTAAAATTATTACAGACAAAATAGAAGCTATCAATGCATTAGATTGGCTAAATAATGAAATGAATAGACGACATAAATTAAAAAATTTAAACAAAGAGCCTGAAATAATTTGTATTATGGAGGAAGTACTTTCTCTGTTTCATGATGATAAAGAAATAAAAAAAGAAATGATAAACAGATTATCTAATCTATTTGAAAAGGGTAGAAGTGCTAAAATTCATCTCATATTAGTAATACAAAATGCAGATGAAAATATAAAAAAGTCAAGTATTATTAGAAATATCACAGCAAAAGTAGTATTAAAAACAAGTGATGTTTATCATTCTAATAATATTGCAAGATTAAAAGAGATTCCTGCTCATCGCTTAAGAGGAAAGGGAGATATGTATCTTTTAACTGATAATGGAAAATTAAGACTACAAGGGATTAATGTATTGGAAAAAACAATACTATCTATTGTGAGTAAAATAAAAACAAAACCTTCTTATTTGTTTGAAATAAACGATAGTGATATGTTGATAAATAAAGAAGATACTATTGAAAATATTCCAAAGATAAAAAGTAATTCAAATGTTGTTCAGAAATCTTCTTCTAATTTAGACAAAAAAATTTTATCACAAATTATTTTATCGTTATTTGAGTATAAAAAAATTTCTAATAGTAAAATTATGGAAATCTATCATATTTCATTTAGTACAGCAAATCGTTATATAAAAGAATTGATAACTATTGGTATACTATATAAAGGAATTGGAAAGACAGGTTATTTTTGTAGTATTTCTTCTTTTGAAGAAATACCAGAAGAAATTTTAAAACTTGTTACTCAATACCAAAAACAAAGTATAGAAGAAATTAAAAACTATTTTGAGTAGATATTTTATAGCCACAATAAAAAAAGAAGATATTATAAACATCTTCTTTATTTTATACATTGATGTAATTTTTTTACTTTTATAGTAATTTTTCATTTTATATCAAAAGTGCAACTTCTTCTTCAGATAATCCTGTTATTTTAGAAATGAATGTAATCGTCATTCCCTCACTTAAAAGATTTTTCGCTATTTCTATACTTTTTTGTTGTAATCCTTGTTGTAATCCTTGCTCTCTACCTTGTTCTCTACCTTCAGCACGTTCTAATAATCTTTCTTCGTCAGTTAAACGTATCATATATTTATCCTCCTCACTCAGATGGTCTAGCACAGATGGGTTAGCAATTGCTGCTTCATATTCTTGTAAAAGTAATGCTCCTAATGTTGTTTGTTCATATGATGAAACAAATTTTTGATAATTTTCCTCTGTTTCAATTTCAAAAAAACATCTTAATATTTGCAATTCCTGACTATTCTGTTCTGAAATATGTTTGATATTCACTTCATGTATCGTCATTAAATCACTATAAACTTCATGTGTTGCTTCATCTATCAGTTTGATTTTTCTGTTCGTCACTGTATGCTTGAGCGGAGCTTCTGTCAATATAAAAGTAACTATAACACTTTCTAAATCTTCATATTTGCTTTTTTCTACTTTTTGAGAAGCAATCTCTCTACAAGCATAGTATATTGTCCTTTTTCGTATACGCTCTTTACTTTATACTCTTTGTAAATCCAGTGTAATAATACGATTATCAACAGACCTTGTTTGAATATCAAAGTATACAGAATTTAATGCTGCCTTATGCAAATCATTTTTATATTCTGCTACAATATCTATAAGCTCTATATGTTCTCCTAGTATTACTTCTAATACTTTTTCGCAAAGCTCTTTATTTAAAAACATCACTGTAAAAACAACATCTGCTTTTGGTAAATATTCTATATGAAAACTCATTTTTCTATAACACCTTCCTATTATGATGTTTCTATTATACCATAGTTTTTTAATCGAAAATAGTCTTTCTTTATCACTAGAAAAACTATTTTTTATCCACAATAAAAGTACTGCAATTTGTACTGCAATTATCATAAAAAGTATCTACGATATGGATTTTATGGAAATCAAAAAATATCGAAAATGCTGTATTTTAAGCATTTTATAAATTTGCAAATATAGGAGAAGAAAACTCTTAATCAGTGGGTCTAGGGTTCGAGCCCCTAAAGGTGCATTTAAAAAGCGGAGTTTTGTGACATTTGTCATGGGGTTCCGTTTTTTATGTTCAAAAAATGGTAAAATACTAAGTTTTTTATTTTATAACAAAAGAAAAAACAAAACTTAAATTTTATGTAATAAAAATTATTAATTAATTTCTATCATGACACAAGTTTTATTTTTTATACACTATATTTTTTTAACTCTTAATAAAACTAAATATTTTATTAGAATAAGGCACCAATAAAAAGCTTTCTATTATTTCTAACAGAAAGCTTTTTTTATTTATGTATATTCTTTTATTAATTTCTCTAACTGAAATTGAAAATAAGAAAGTGTATATTCTTCTACTTTTTCCCATTTTTCATAGGGAATTTTTACAATCTTATTTTGATAACTTAATATAACGCCTTCTTCTTCATCAATAGAAAGAATATTACAATTTTGTTCTAAATAAAGAGAATAGAGTGGATGTAACATAACAGGTGCCCTTTCTAATATCATATTAATAGATATACTATTTTATAATAAACTTTCAACATTTTAATACAAATAAAAATATTTTCTATTTTCATAAAAAGTTAATTTTTTAAAACTAACAAATTTATAGACAAAATAGTATTTATTGTACTAACCATTATAGCTATCATAACATATACAAAACTCAAAATCAAGAGTAATGCTTTAATATAACACATTAATAAACATAAAAACATCATATTTCACAAAATAATTATAGCTAAATATATTTGTATTGTAAATATAAAAACTTATTTTATACTGATATTAAAGTCTTTATTATTTAATGTATTATAAATATTTTATACATAACATAAAGAACTTAACATTTATTATATTCTATCACTATCCCACAATAACTCTTTTATTATATTTTTACAAAAATAATAAAAATACCCTTATCATTTTTATGATAAGGGTTCGCACAACCAATATTAATATCAAAATATAATTACCATTTAATTGGTTTTCCTTGTTTTTTCCATTGTCTAAATTCAGATGCTGCTGTAAACAATGCGTCTGTAGAGGAGTTCAAGCCTGTTTCACAAGAGTCTTGTATAACACCAATAATAAAACCAACACCTACTACTTGCATTGCTATATCTCCAGAAATACCAAATAAAGAACAAGCCAAAGGAATTAAAAGCAATGAACCGCCTGCAACACCAGATGCACCACAAGCAGAAACTGCTGCTACAACACTCAATATAATTGCTGTTGGAATATCTACTGTAATACCCAATGTATGTACTGTTGCTAATGTCATAACAGTAATAGTGATTGCTGCACCACCCATGTTAATCGTTGCTCCCAAAGGAATGGATACAGAATAATTATCTTCATCTAATCCTAATGACTCACAAAGTGCCATATTAACAGGGATATTTGCTGCGGAGCTTCTTGTGAAGAATGCAGTAATAAAACTTTCTTTTAAACATTTAAATACTAATGGATATGGATTAGTACCCATTGTTAAAAATACAATAATAGGATTTACAATAAATGCAACAACTGCCATAGAACCTACCAATACAATTAACAATTTTCCATATGTTGTAAAAGTACCAAGTCCATTTTCAGAAACAGTTGTAAATACTAAGCCAAGTATACCAAATGGTGCACAACTAATTACCCATCTAACTGCTTGTGAAACTGCTTCAGAAAAGTCCAATATGCCTTTCTTTGTTGTTTCAGAAGCTGGTTTTAATGCTAAACCAAATATAACTGCCCATGCTAATATACCAATATAATTTGCATTTACAATAGAACCAATAGGGTTTGCAACGATATTTAAAAGCAATGTTTTCAAAACTTCACCAATACCACCAGGTGCTGCATTACCTGATGCAGCTTCTGGTAATGTTAATGTTACTGGAAACAAAAAGCTTGCAATAACTGCAACAACTGCTGCTGCAAAAGTACCTACCAAATACAGTATAATAACTGTACCCATATTACTTGCTCCGCCTTCTTTATGTTGTGCTAATGCACTCATAACTAAGAAAAATACCAATACAGGAGCAACTGCTTTTAAAGCATTTACAAAAATATCTCCTAATATACCAATAACGGATAAACTAGGAACTGCCATACCTAGTATTGCACCAATTATCATACCACCAATGATACGCTTTACTAAACTAATATTATTCCATTTTACAAGTATATCTTTCATATTACCCTCCTATTTTATTATTTAAAAGGTTGTACGATGTTTTTATTATGTAACAAAACTTGCTGCTATTTTTACATTTCACTCCAAAATAATTTTTAAAGCAAAACACAGTTTTACTCTAAAATATTATAATTATAATTGCGTTAAAAAACTGCATTTTACCATATTATTTCTTTTGTTACACTATCAACATAAAAACAGAAGTTATTATATAAATTCCCCCCTCTGATACAGCAAAATATTTCATTACACAAATACAAAACAACAAATTTTAATATTATTATTAAAATTCGTTCCTTTAATTATATATGATGTTTTTCTACAAAGTCAATAGAAAAAGCAAAAATAAAAATACAATTTTTTCCCTTTTTCATATAAATGTCTATCTATAAAAAATATATTAAAAAAATTGCATAAAAAATAATAATTTTACTATTTTTATTTTGATTTTAGCGTCAAAAAAACATTTTTTCGTTATAAAACAAAACTTCTCTTGTTTAACAACAATATAATATAGAAAAAGAAGTAACTTCATATAAAATATATTTCATTACTTCTTTATTTCATTATTGATTTGTCAAATTATGTATTACTGCTTATTCAGATTTTGTTTCATCATCTTTTACTGTTTCATCTTCTGCTTTTGTTTCGTCATCTTTTACTGTTTCATCTTTTGCTTTTGTTTCATCATCTTTTGCTTTTGTTTCATCATCTTTTGCTGTTTCATCTTCTGCTTCTGTTTTATCATCTTTTACTGTTTCATCTTCTGCTTTTGTTTCGTCATCTTTTGCTGTTTCATCTTCTGCTTCTGTTTTATCATCTTTTACTGTTTCATCTTCTGCTTTTGTTTCATCTTCTGTTTTTGTTTCATTTTCTGTTTTTGTTTCATCTTCTGCTTCTGTTTTATCATCTTTTACTGTTTCATCTTCTGCTTTTGTTTCGTCATCTTTTGCTGTTTCATCTTCTGCTTTTGTTTCATCATCTTTTGCTGTATCTTTTGTTGGTGTTGTTACTTCTTCTTCTGGAGCTGGTTCTGTTACAATTTGTGTCAAAGAAACAACGTTGTTTTGTTCATTCCACTCTACATTTAAACCAAACTGTTCTCCAATGAATTTTACTGGTAAAAATGTTCTATTTCCAACAATTTTTGCTGCTACTTCTAATTCTACAGCTTGTCCATTTACCATTGCTACTTTGCTGTCAATTGTCAAAACAACTGTTTTGTCATCTTTTGTTGCTGTTACAGTTTTTGTTTGTGCATTCCATTGTACTGTTGCACCTAAATTATCCATAATTGCACGCATTGGTACTAATGTAACACCTTGTTCAGCAAATGGTTGTGCATCAAATGTAACTGCTGCCCCATTTACTGTTACAGATAAATCTGCTGCTTGTACAGAAACTGCTCCTACTACCAATGTCATACCTAATGTCATTGCTGCTAAAAATCTTTTCATTTTTATACTTCCTCCTCACACATCATTACTATTCTTTAAAATGTTCTAAAACATTATACCCTCTTTTTTTAACAAAGTCCACAAATATATTATTGATTTTTTATTTAATTGTTTGCAATGCCTTTTGAAGCTCTGCAATATGTGCATCATATAATTCTTCTTTTCCCGTAATAGCACAAACATAATAATACTGTTCTGTTTGTGCATATACAAAAAATGCCTTTGATACAACGCCATATTCCTCTACTCTAATTTCATCTGCTCCCATTACATTCATATTATTTAATGTAATATTTTTTGGTGTTACACTTCCCATAGCATATACTGCATAATAAGCACTATCTTGATTAAATTTTACAAATTCTTCTGCTGTTTGTATGCCTGACGCTGCAACATCTTGTTTTCTGAAATTAGAAATTAAAATAGTCAGTTCTCCTTCTGTACTATCTACTATAATTGTATTTTCTAATTCAGAATATTCTTCTTTCCAGTTTTCTCCCGGTAATGTAATACTATAGCTTTTATCTTTACTCGTATATTGTGTTGTAAATATTTTTTTAGGTGCTTGTGCCTTTTCTGTTAAAGCAATTGTTTTTGTTTGTTTATCCCAAACTACATTTAATCCTAATTGTTCTCCTACAAAACGTAATGGTACAAAAACACGTCCATCAACTACTTTTGCTGGCATATCTAATAATATATCTTGTTCATTTTTTTTTGCAACATTTCCTCCTGCAGGAATTTCTAAAATGTCATGCTCTCTTTTTACAGTAGCAATTTTTGCTGAAGCTGACCAAGACACTTCTGCACCTATTTTTTCTGCAATTGCTCTCATAGGTACCATTGTAATACCATTTTCCAAAAAGGGTGGTGTATCAAAAGAAATAGCATTTCCTTCATAATTTACTGTAATGCCATCTTCCGCCCATACAGATGTTATACCTATAGCCGTTGTTAATGTAAAGCATAAAGCTATTGTGGCTAAAAATTTTTTCATAATCGCAATAAACCTCCTTTTTATTAAATTACACCCCTTTTTGTTTCCCCAATGCCAAATTAGTCAAACCTCTCTTTATTTTTTACTATACAATTTTTTTCTTTACTGCATTTTGTTGATACTGTTGATTTTCATATGTTAAATAAGCATACTTTATGCCTTCTTCTTCCTGCATAGGAAGTTGTTCTATTAGCTTCCAATGATAGTCTTTATCCAAATTTTTAAAATAAGTATCTGCCACAAATGTTTGATATATTTTTGTCACATAAGCTCTTTCGCAGTAAGGCAAAAACTGCTGATAAATACTTTCACCTCCTATTATAAATACATACTTTTTTGTTTCTTTTGATATTGTCTTTAATACTTCCTGTATATTATGACACACTTTTACCCCCTCACAAGTATACTCCTGACTATGTGTCATTACAATATTTATTCTATTTGGTAATGGTTTTCCTTCTGGAAAAGACTCCAATGTTTTCCTTCCCATAATAATAATATTGTTTGTTGTCATTTTACGAAAACGTTTTAAATCCGCTGAAATTTTTGTCAAAAGCTGTCCATTGTTGCCTATGCCCCAATTTTCATCTACTGATACAATAATATCCATTTTTTCACCTCTTCATTATATTGCAACAGGTATTTTACCTAATGATACACCATATTCATAATTTTCTACTATAAAGTCATTTACTGTAAAATCATAAAAATTTTTAATTTCTGTATTTAATGTTACTTTTGGTGCTTTTTTAGTTTCTCTTTTTAAAAGTTCTTTTACCATTGCAATATGTCTATCATATATGTGCATATCTGAAATTACATGTACTAATTCTCCAGCTTCTAACCCGCTTACTTGTGCAAACATCATAAGCAATGCAGAATATTGTACTACATTCCAATTATTTGCTGTTAATGTATCTTGAGAACGCTGATTTAATATTGCATTTAGTTTTTTTCCTGTCACATTAAATGTCATACTATATGCACAAGGATACAAATTCATTTCATTCAAATCACTAAAATTATAGATATTAGTCATAATTCTTCTGCTATAAGGGTTTTGTTTTAAATCATAAAGCACTCTATCTACTTGGTCAAACATTCCTTCTTTATACTGATGTTTGATACCTAATTGATAACCATAAGCTTTGCCAATAGAACCATTTTTATCTGCCCAAGCATCCCAAATATGGCTGTTTAAATCATTTACATTATTTGATTTTTTTTGCCATATCCAAAGCACTTCATCAATGGCTGCCTTCCAATTTGTATAGCGAAGTGTCAACAAAGGAAATTCTTCTGATAAATCATAGCGATTTACTACACCAAAACGCTTCATTGTATAAGCAGGTGTTCCATCTTCCCAATGAGGTCGTACTTTCTCATTTTCAGAAGAATAACCATTTTCTAATATATCTTTACAGTTTGCTATAAATATTTCATCTGCCTTGCTCATATAGACACCCTTTCTTTTTTTAATGTACATTCATTCTACCATGACAACAATAAAAAAAAAAGAAGTGTTTTTAACACACTCCTTAAATTTTTGTGACAAGTGACATCATTTTTTGTCATACTATACATTATATGACAAAATTATGTACTTTCTGCTACAGCTAAACTAAAAAACAATACTCTCTTTGCCCCACTTTCATAAAGCACTTTAGAACATTCATTTATAGTTGTTCCTGTTGTAAATACATCATCTATTAATAATACTGTTTTTCCATTTATTTCTTCTACATTTTCTACAATAAATGCTCCTTTTATATTTTGTTTTCTTTGCTCTGCATTTAAAAGACTTTGAGGCTGTGTATTTCTTATTCTTTTTAAATTATTTACACTGCATGGTTTTTCAATTCTTTCTGAAATTGCTTTTGCCAAAAGTTCTGACTGATTAAATCCTCTTATTTTTTGCTTTTTTTCATACATAGGAACAGGAATGAGCAGTTCTGTTTGTTCTGCCAATTTTGGATAATGTGTTAACAAATAATCTCCCATCAATTTTGCTAAAGGAACAGCATCTCTTTTCCAATAGTGAAATTTAAAATGTGCAATAGCGTCTTTTACATCACTATAAGAAAATACTGCTATTCCTTTTTCAAATACAAAATTTGCTTTTTGGCATCTCTCACAATATTCTTCACTTGTATAAATACTTCTACCACATTTTTGGCACACTGCTCCTTCTTTCCATTGTACAGTATTTTGACATTCATTACACAATATCTCTTGTTTTCCTATAGGTAATAATTTACCACACAATATACAACGTGGCGGATAAAACCACTGCAATATTATATCACAAAAACGCATTTTTTGCACCCTCTATATACTACCATTTCATAAAATCATACAAACTTTCCAAGCGATAGGCTAAACTAGAATAACGGTTGATTTCTCTATTATTTGCTACCATAGCAGAAATTTTATCCTCCAATCCTACCAATACTACAAGCTGTTTTGCTCTTGTGACAGCAGTATAAAGCAGATTTCTCGTCATAAGCATAGGAGGCCCATTGTGTACTGGTATAATGACAACAGGATATTCACTTCCTTGTGATTTGTGTATTGTAATGGCATAGGCAAGTTCCAATTCCTCTAGCTGTGTAAAATCATATTCTACACGTTTATCTTCTTCAAATGTAACTTCTAATGTTTCATTCACTTCATCAATATTTGTTATAGTGCCTTCATCTCCATTAAATACACCAACACCTTCATCTATCACTTTTCCCCAGTCATTATATACTTTCCAAACAATATTATAATTATTTTTTATTTGCATTACTTTATCGCCTTCACGAAAAATTATATTTCTAAATACTTTTTCTTTTTTATTTTCATCAGGTGGATTTAATGCTTGCTGTAATATCTCATTCAAATGATACACTCCTATAGGACTTTTCCTTACTGGTGTTAACACTTGTATATCTTTCATACTGTCACAATTTAAAAAATTTGGCAATCGTTTTATAGTCAATTCTACAATCGTTTTTACAATATCTTCACTATACGCTCTCTTTACAAAAAAGAAATCTTTTTCTTTTTCATTTAATATTAATTTTTCTCCTTGATTTATTCTATGTGCATTCATAATAATAGCACTTTCTTGTGCTTGCCTAAAAATTTGATTTAATATTACAACAGGTAATTTTTGGCAAGTAATCAAATCTTTTAATACATTTCCTGCTCCTACTGAAGGCAACTGGTCCACATCTCCTACAAGAACTAGTCTTGTTCCTGCACTTACCGCTCTTAAAAAACTATACATCAATGAAATATCTATCATAGAAGACTCATCAATAATTACAACATCTGCATCAATAGGATTTTCTTCATTTTTGTCAAATGTCTGTTTTCTTTTATCTTCATTTATAAAATTAATACCTAACATTCTGTGTATTGTTTGTGCTTCCATTCCTGTGGCTTCTGTCATTCTTTTAGCTGCTCTGCCTGTTGGTGCTGCTAAAACAACTTCGTTATCTTCTTCTTTTAATATTTGTATAATGGTATTGATTGTGGTGGTTTTTCCTGTACCTGGCCCTCCTGTTATAATCAATACGCCATTTGTCATAGCATCTATTACAGCTTGTTTTTGCTGCTCTGCTAATAATATTTTTGTTTCTTCTTCTACTCTTTTTATCGCTTTTTCTACATTAATACTATTTTCAGCTTCATATTCTTGTGATAACTCTAATAATTTTTTTGCTACTGCAATTTCTGCATAATAAAAAGGTGCTAAATAAACATGACATTCCTGTTCCATTTTTTCCAGCCATATTTGATTGTCAATTTGCATTTCTTTACAATACTGTTCTATATCAATATTATAAAGCTGAAGTAATTCTTCTGTTTGCTGTTTTAACAATGTCATAGGCAAAAAAACGTGTCCATTTCCTACTGCTTTATTTAATACAAATTTAATACCTGCACATATTCTATAAGGGCTATCAAATGGAATACCCGCTGCTGATGCCATTTTATCCGCCATTTTAAAGCCAATACCAAAAATATCATCTGCAATACGATAAGGATTATTTTTTACAATATCAAATGTTCTTTCTTTATATTTTTTATATATTTTCATAGCATAGGTTGGTGTTACACCAAAACCTTGCAAAAACAGCATTACATTTCTCAATTCGTGCTGTTCTTGAAATAAAGCACCTATTTTTTGTGCTTTTTCTAATGTAATTCCTCTAATTTCTGCTAAACGTTCTGATTGTTCTTCTATAATTTGAAAACTATTTTCTCCAAATCTTTCTACAATTTTTTTTGCTGTTTTTGCTCCAATTCCTTTTATAATACCAGAAGCTAAATATCGTTCAATTCCTTCTTCTGTTGTAGGAATTTTCTTTTCATAAGACTGTACCTGAAATTGTTTTCCATATGTTGCGTGTACTGTCCAATGTCCTAATATTTCAACATCTTCTCCTTCATGAAGGTGGGGAACAATTCCAACACAAGTAGTTTCTGTTTCACTTTCTGAAACAGTAAAAACAGTATAGCCTGTTTCTATATTTTGAAATATAATATCTTCTACTGTGCCTTGTAATGTTTGTTGTTCCATAAATTCCTCCTCCTTCCAGCAAATATAATACATATGTTCTTATTGTATCACCTTTTATTACTACAAGCAATGAAACATAAAAAAAAGTAATCATAAAAAATATTTATGATACTTCAATATCAAAAAGTGCAGAAATATTATACATTTTTTCTAAATCTTTTAAGAATGTTCTTTCATTTCCAAATACATTTACTACTTCTTTTTTATGGTCTTCATTATATTCTTCTTCTATTTCATCGCATATGTTAAATAATATTTTTTGTATTTCATTTTCATAGATTGTATTACACCTAATGATGACTAAATATAAAAGACTAGCTTCATGAGCTAAAAATAATATATAATTATTTTTTGTAGCTTTTCTAATAATAAGTGTTTCATTTTTGAAATCTTTTTTAATCATATCATTCATAGGAATATGCAATAATTTTGATATTTCATTTTCTATTGTTTTCATAAATTCATCTTCAAACTGAAATTCATATTGACAAATTGCCACAATACTATCCTCCTCAACATAAATAAAGAGGGAATTTTTTTAAAATTCCCTCTCATCAGTTAAATTATTTTAAAGCATTTTGAAATACATCTATTCTGTCTGTTTTTTCCCATGGCAAATCAATATCTGTTCTGCCAAAATGGCCATAAGCTGCTGTTTGTTTGTATATTGGACGACGCAAGTCAAAACTTTCTATAATAGCTGCAGGTCTTAAATCAAAATTATCTTGAATAATTTCCGTAATTTTTTCATCAGAAATTTTTCCTGTACCATATGTATTTACTAATATAGAAACTGGTTTTGCTACACCTATAGCATATGCTAATTGTACTTCACATTTTTTTGCAATACCACTCGCTACAACATTTTTTGCGACATATCTAGCAGCATAGCAAGCAGAACGGTCTACTTTTGTAGGGTCTTTTCCAGAAAAAGCACCACCACCATGTGCTGCATAACCACCATAAGTATCTACAATAATTTTTCTTCCTGTTAATCCACTGTCACCTTGAGGGCCTCCAATAACAAAACGACCTGTAGGATTGATATAATATTTTGTTTTTTCATCTAATAATTCTGCTGGTATTACTTTTTTAATAATATGTTCTAACACATCATTATAAATTGTTTGTTGGTCTACATCTGGACTATGTTGTGTAGATATTACAACGGTATCTACTCTAACAGGTTTATCATCTTCATATTCCACTGTTACCTGTGATTTTCCATCAGGACGCAAATAAGTTAATGTATTACTTTTTCTTGCTTCTGTCAATGCTCTTGTTAATTTATGAGCAAGAGAAATAGGCATTGGCATTAACTCTTCTGTTTCATCGCAAGCAAAGCCAAACATCATACCTTGGTCACCAGCACCTGTATCAAAACGGCTATCATCTTCCCCTTTTTTTGCTTCATATGCTTTATCTACTCCTAGTGCAATATCTGGTGACTGTCCATGTATAGAAGTAACAACAGAACAAGTTTCACTGTCAAATCCAAATTTTGCCCTATTATATCCAATTTCACGTAATGTATCTCTTACAACCGCCTCAATATCTACATACGCACTTGTAGTAATTTCCCCCATAACAAATACAATACCTGTTGTTGTTGCCGTTTCACAAGCGACTCTCGCTTGTGGGTCTTTTGCTAATATGGCATCTAATACACCATCTGAAACTTGGTCACAAATTTTATCAGGATGTCCCTCTGTTACAGACTCTGATGTAAATAATCTTCTACTCATTATAATTACTCCTTCCTTAAAACCATTTATTTAAAATAAGTAATACAAAGTAAATATTTTATAAGAAAGAGATTGGCAACAAAAAAAAGCCATAAGGGCTTTTTTTAACTATCTCATCTTCCGCAATACTGCGGGGGAATTAGCACCGATACAAAAATATGCCGGTTGCTGGGTTTCACAGGGCCCTTTCCCTCAACCACTCTTGATAAGCTCTATTTACTTTATTGTTATAAGTATACCAAATTAGTATACATTTGTCAATAATAATATTATAAATCTCTTTTATTCAAACCTTTTTGCTGTACACAATGCTCAAATGCTTGCCATTCTTTACAAGGGAAATAATTCCAATTTTCTTCATATTTGTCATATAATAAGCGATTGTTTGCATATTTGTAAAATGTTTTATAAACAGATTGTATGAATACTTTTATATCAATTTCTGCTTGCAGTAATATTTCATTCACAACAATTAAATTAGAAATTTCATTAAATGTCATATTGCCACATAAAGTAATATTTATCTTTTTCTGATCCATTTCTATACAGTCATATTTTGAATAGGCAACTATCAACATTCCTTTTTCTAATGACACAATATATGTACCTGGTTCTTCATCAAAAAGTATATACATAGTATCACTTTTTTCTAATAATAACTCTGTCAGCATTACAAGTAATGCTTTTGGTGAGTCATTTCCCCACAAATCAGAGGCAGAAATTTTTACTTTTTCTTTTTCTATTTCGAAACTTATATCAAACCAACCAGCATCAATATCAGAAATAGAAAATATACATTTTTGTTTCATACTATTTCCTCCTTTACAATAAACTCCCATTATGTAAGCCGTTGCTTAAATATGGGAGTCTATCACATAGCAAATATTTATTTAATCTTTATTATAATTTTCTTCTTCCTCAAATATAGCAAAGCCATTTCTACCATTTTCTTTTACTCTATATAATGCTTCATCTGCTTTTTTGTACAATGTTGAAAAATCGCTTCCTTGTAATGGTGAAAGAGAAATTCCTATAGAAACTGTTATTCTAACCTTTTTTTCTTCTTCTCCATATGTTTGGTCAAATTCTTTTACCAATCTACTTACCGTATTTTTAATAGAAGAAAAAGAATTGATATTTTGCATTAATACAATAAATTCATCTCCTCCTAATCTTCCTATAATATCTGTTTTTCGAAAATGATGCTTCAATATATTAGCTGCATCTACAAGTACCTTATCCCCTATTTGATGTCCTAATGTATCATTTACTGTTTTAAAATTGTCTAAATCACATATCAAAAAGGCATGAACTGCCTTATCAATTACTTTTTGTGCTACTATTTCTGTAATCAATTTTTCCGATGTAGCTCTATTATAAACTTCTGTTAAAAAATCCATATCTGCTTGTTTTTTAAGTTCTATTTCTTTTCCTTTTTTGTCATTAATATCTTTTATTACCATTAAACCTTTTATATCACCACTTTCTGGTTCTTTCAAAAAGTGAATAATACATTCTACCCAAATATAACTATCTTCTTCTGTTTTTCTGCGGTATTCCAAATGTAATACTCTTTTTCCTGTAAAAAATACATAATATAAATTTTCTCTTGAAAATGTTGTTAATGTAGATAATCTATCATCTTCATAAATAATAGATTGTATTGTTTCATATAAATATTTTGAATAAGGATATCTTTTTTTAGAAGTATCATTCTCTTCCATTTTATCAAAATTTTGTTCTTCAATATAATCTTTTGTTACATTGACTTCATAAGACTTTATTGCATTAGATGAAATTACTTTACGTAATTCTATTTCTTCTGCAATTTTTATTTCGCTTTCTTTTAGTAATGTTGCATCTTCTAAAATACCTACTGTTTGTATAATACTACTTTTTTCTTTATCAAATATATTTGTAACAATAATTTTACTCCATACAAAATTTCCATTTGGTTGCCCTATTTTTATAATAGCACTTGCCGTTTGTTGTCCTTCTTCAATTTTTTCAAAAACAGTACGAACATCTTCTACAGAACTAGAAACAACCCAATTTTGTTGTATTAAGCTCTCTGGAATATTTTCTAGTTGCCTTGAAAAACCATATTTTTCATTTCCCCTATAGCGAAATGTCAATTGCTTTGTTTCAATATCATAGTCAAAAATCACTTGTGTTCCTTGTGATACTGCAATCGCAAGGCTAGTTTCGTTTTGTTTTAATATCTGGTTCATTTGCATCATTTCATCTCTACTTTTTTTAGATAAATAAAATATCCATGCAAATGTTAATATAAATATTGTTAAAACTTCTACTAAAAGTTTCCATACCATTGTATTAATTTTATGAAGTTTAGCATTCATTATTTCTGGATTCATAATAGAAATAGTATACCATTTATTTTCTTCATAAGGCATATAATGCAAATATCTCTGTTCTCCACCTAAAATATAATCTGTAATTTTATCTTCATTTTGTACCATATTACTTTTAATTTGGTCAATATCATTTTCTACTAAATTCGTTTTTAACATATCTTCCCAAAAATTTTCCTCTAAAGAAGCATTTTCTATTTTAGGATTTAACACAAAATTTCCACTTTGTTCTACAATACCAAAGTAAAATTGTTTACTTACATTCAAATTTTTCATAATTTCAGAAAAATTTTCTACATCAATCGCTCCATAAAGTACTCCTACAACAAAACCATTTTTATAAATTGGTACAGCATTGACAAATTCATATTCTGATTGTAACGGATGTTTTATTAAAGTTGATGTATTACTTATTCCCATAATAGCCTTTTTAAAGAATTTCTCTTCACTTACATCAACTGTTGTTTTTCCTTTCTCTGTTGTTTGTGCTAAGCCTGTTACATCAGCAATACCAATATAACTAAATTGAACGCTTACCATTTCTTTTTTTAATCTTTTTTCTATTTCTTCAATATCTTTTTCTTCTGTTAATGTTATAATTTCTGTTATATTCTCTGCGTGTCTTAAAGAGTTATCTAGTATTGATTTTACTTTTTTACTACTTTGTTGTGAAAATTCTTGTAATTCAATATAACTACGCTCTAATTCTTCTTGTCGCAATATGTCATGAAAATGTAAAAAAAGCCATGACGCTACTATACAAAATAATACAAATGCTATGATTAATTGTATATATAATCTTTTTTTCTCTTTTTTTAATATCCTTATTTCTTTCATATTTATATTCTTCCCCCTGCGAAAAAAATAGTGTTATTGTCATTTGCTTATACAATATTAAAAAGTTTTCTATAAAACTATTCCAAACAGCATCTGTTTTATTGTTTTATTTTTGTATATTTCATTTTTTATATGTTAATGTATTAACATTAAATGTATCATATTAAATTATGATATGCAATAGAGAATATAACTCTTTTCTATCATTTTTTTCAAATTCACAATATATTTATTTTTTTTGTAAAACTATTTATTAAAGCCATACCATTTTATGATATACTATTAACTATTTATTTTTAATGCTTTTATAACTACTATTCAAAAATAAAAAACCACATCTTTAAGACATGGTTTTTTATTTATTATTATTCTATTTTTTCAATGCTTGTTGCTGCAATTTATCAAATTCTTCCATACATTCCTCTACAGTAGCACCATTTAATAAATTTCGTACAATAATGCAAGTATTTCCCCATTGTTCTACATTCATCGCTGCATTAGAACCAAGCACATAAGTATTTTGTTCTATTTTATCATTAAGCGGTTTTAATGCAGTAACACAATCTACTTCTACATTTTTAGAAGGAGAAATGACTTTATTTGTTTCAGTATAAATTTTAAGTGCTTCATCAGATAATATAATATCCAAAACATTCATAGTATCTTCTAAATGTTCTGCATCTACATTTATACCATAACCTGTCATAGATACAACTGGCATTTGTCCTCGTTTACTTGGAAATCCTATTACTTGTAATTCAAAATCTGTATTTCCATAAGCAGTTTCTGTATTTGCTGCTCCCCAATATGCCATTACAATAGGTGTTTTTTGTGCTAAAAAATCTGCCCCTTCTCCTTCAATTGCTTCAGAAATATAAGCTTTTTTCGCATCAATATAACCATTATCAATCAATTCTTTCAAAAATTCAAAGCCTGTACGCATATAATCACTATATTTACTTTCGCCACTATTTAATGCTTGTATTTCTGCCTCTGTATTATCTCCATTATATAAATCTGCATATGCTTGAGCAAATACAAAATTCTCTAACCACCAGCGATTTGCTCCAATAGGTGTTTCAATACCATTTTGTTGAAATACTTTACAACATTCTAAAAATTCTTCTGGTGTATTTGGTAATTGTAAGCCATATTCATCAAACATATCTTTATTAACAAATAATCCATGTGCTACAACCTCTTGCGGAATTGCTACTAATTTTCCATCTACTACATTTGCTATTTTTACAACTTCTCTTAAATTTTTTGCACTGTCTAGTACAGATAAATCAACAAGTTTTCCTTCAGAACCCAATATTTGTATGGTATCTGGATTGAGTAAATACCAATCGTCCATATTGTTTCTTGCTCTATCTAATGCTACATCATCATATGTTTTTTCTTGATAATTCTCTGCGGTATAAGTTCTATATTCTACAATCAAATTTAATTTTTGTTCTGCCATTGCTACCGTCATATCAAATGCAGTTCTTGCAACATTATCAGCATCAGGATTTGTTTTTTCCATAGGTCCAAATAAATTAACAACTTTTTCATTTTCTTGTTCAAATGAAATTAAATTTTTGCTATCACTTTCATTATTTTTACAAGCATTTATTCCAAACATAATAACAACCATCATTAATATTACAATCACTTTTTTGGTATTATTTTTTAGATTTTTCTTCATATATTACTCCTTTCTTTTTACATATTGTTTTGCAATTTTCTTTAACAAATCTATTTCAATCGGTTTTGCCATGTGTACATTCATACCTGCATCTAGTGCCTCTTTTTCATCTTCTGCAAAAGCATTTGCTGTCATAGCAATAATTGGTATATTTTTTGCATCTTCTCTCTCTAATGCTCTAATTTTCATAGTTGCTTCATAACCATTCATTATAGGCATTTGAACGTCCATTAATATAGCATCAAATTCATTTTCTCTTGCATTACTAAAACGTTCTACTGCTAATTGACCATTTCTTACAATTTCACAGTTTGCTCCTTCTATTTCTAAAAGTTCTACTAATATTTCTGCATTAATTTCATTATCTTCTGCAGCAAGAAAATGTAATCCCTCTAATGTAGAAATTTTTGTAAATTCTAATACTTCTATTTCATTTTGTTTTAATTGCATTTCAAGTATCTTTTCTTTTAATGCAGATACAAAAAATGGTTTTATAAGAATGCCTATATTTTTCATAGAAAGAACTTTTTCTACTTCTTTTATGGTATTTTCATCATAATCTATTAAAAACAATATTGGTATATTATCTAGTATAACATTTCTTATCTCTTTTGTTATCTGTATAATATCTATGTCTGATATGTTCCAATCAATTAAAATAATATCATATTGTTGTTGTATATCATGACATTTTTGTATATTATAAAACATTTCTTGTTTATTGTGAGCTGTATCTACTAGTATTTCAGTATTTTCCATAAGTATTTGAATATCTTCACAATCTTGCTCACACTCTACCGTTAATATACGAGAAATTCCACTATTTTTCCAAAATTGTTTATCTGCTTGTTCTTCTGGTATACGAAATTCTAATTCTACTCTAAAAAGGCTTCCTTTATCTACTTCACTAAAAACTTCTATAGTTCCCCCCATAAGTTCTACAATACTTTTTGTAATTGCCATACCTAGTCCTGTTCCTTGAACTTTATTTGTTGTACTATTTTCTGCCCTAGTAAAAGCATCAAATATTGTTTCAAGATATTCAGCTGTCATACCATATCCATTATCTTCTACTTCAATTCTAATTCTCTCATATTGATTAGAACGCTGTTTTAATCCAATTATACGAAACCAAATATCTCCTTTTTCTTGTGTATATTTTACAGCATTAGAAAGAAGATTAATCAGTATCTGATTTATTCTTGTTTCATCTCCCATTAAATATTCATGTTTAATTGCAGTTACTTCTAAATGAAAATTTTGATTTTTTGCTTTTGCCATAGGACGAATAATAGCATCTATAGAAGACACCAAATCATTTAATGTAAATTCCTCAATATTAAGTATTACTTTTCCACTTTCAATTTTAGAAACATCTAATATATCATTTATCAAATTTAATAAATGTTGACCAGATGCCATAATCTTTTTTGTATATTCTCTTACTTTAGCAGGATTTTCTGCATCCATAGCAAGCAATGTTGTAAACCCAAGTACAGCATTCATTGGGGTACGAATATCATGAGACATATTCGAAAGAAATGTCGTTTTTGAATTACTTGCAATTTGTGCAGCTTGTAATGCTTCAGCAAGTCTTTTATTATGTATTTCTCTTTCTTCTTCTCTTTCTTTTCTAATTTTATTTTGTTGTTTTTGATTGAAATAATATAGTATACAACATAGGAAAAAAGCAATCAGCATTACTACTACTACAAAAAAAATATTTTGATTTACTGTTTTGCCTTCCTGTTGTATTGCTTCTATAGGAACATATCCTATTAAATAGATATATCCATCATTTACTGACCACATATAATTTAAAGCACTTTTTTGACGAATATTATGATAAAATAATATATTTTTTCCATTTTTAATACATTCAAAAACTTCCGCACGAAGACTTTGTTCTGTAATATCATTTGCACGGAAAAAGTCCTCTAAATTCAAATGACCTGCACTTCTTTCTCCCATACCTTTAGGTTTTAATACAAGTCTTTCACTTTCAGCGTCCATAATATAAAGCATTGCTTTTCCATTATAAAATCCATTTGGAAGTGATTTCTCAAAAGAGTCATAAACATATTCTGCATACAACGTTGCAATTACTTGATTATCTTTTATAACAGGACATTTCATAGTATATGCCCATGTTCCCATATAATTTACATAAGACTCGGAAACAGCTAAATTATCCACTGTTTTTCCAGAAGAAAAATTCAATCCTTCTTCTGAAAATAATTCCCCTGTATTAGAAATACCTTCTGTTTTTCCTGACAATATTATAGATAGTTTTACCATTGTTTGACTTTTATGATAAGAGCGAACAAATCCTTCTGGATTTTTTATATTTGCAATTTCTTGTGCAATAAGCTTTTGAAATTCTGCTTCTTTCACTAATATTGCTTCTATAGTGCCTTTCATTAAATCCAGACTTTCGCTTAGATTTTGAATTGCTGAATTAGACATTTCTGTAGATATTTTTCGTGATATAGAAAATACTACAGTCGCTAAAATACAAAAAACAAGTATAATAGAAAGAAGCAAAGCAATTCCTTTATTTGTTTTAATATTGCTTTGTTTTTTTTTCATTTATTAATCTCCATTCTATTTTAATTGATAATAATAATTTTTCTTCTATTAACAACAAATACAAAACTTTTTTCATCTACTTACTTTAATACAAAATATATTAATTTGTTTTATTGCATTATTACAATGATAAAGCCATTATACCCTTTCTATTATTTTTATGTCAATATGATTATAACGTTACTATATTTACTAATATCTCTAAGCAATATTTTTTTATTGCAAAAAAATAACCCTTGAAAACTCAAGGGCCTTACCATGCGGATAACAGGACTTGAACCTGCACCGCCAGTAATGGGACAAGAATCTGAATCTTGCGCGTCTGCCAATTCCGCCATATCCGCATATCTATATCTTAGTTAGTATACTATAAAGCTAAAATATTGTCAATATTTTTTTATAGATTTGCAGCAATTGTATTGATATTGTCAAACATGGAAAAAGCACAGAATTATCTGTGCTTCAAAACTGTAAACCGCCTATTCTGAACAAGGCAAAAATAAAGGAGTCGACTCTGTTCGTAATATAATAAACAAACAGTGCCTGTGTATCAAATTGTAATCCTCAAAAGGTAATAACAGACTTTCCCCAAAATCTGTCTATTTACAACTGATTTCTAACACTTATTATGTATGAAAAAACCATAAAATACAAGTGGGAATAGTTCCTAAAAAAATACAATAAAATCATTGTAAAGCTAAAAAAATACTAATTTTCTACTGTTGTTGTCATACAAATTATTTGTTACTTTTTTTATTTTGTTTAACTTATACAAAATTATTTTTATTCTCTTTTTATTTTATACACCATTTAATACTTTTTTTGTTTTATATACTACTGTTACAAAAAAATAGGTACTAATATAGGTACTATCATGGTTAAACAAACGCCACTCACAAATGCCATTACTGCAACAGTTGCATTTGTATTTCTTGAAATAATAGCAAGTGTAGTATCCATTGCTGTTGCTCCTCCTGGCGCAATAGCACAATAATAATTGATATGCTTTGCAATAAAAGGTACACTTACAAATGTTAACAATTCTCTCATAACATTTGCTAAAAATGAAATTGTACCTCCTGTAGCATTTCCTGCTTTTGTTAGTAATATCCCTGAAAGACTATACCAACCCATACCAGAAGAAATTGCCAGACATTCCTTCAATGATTGAGGAAAAAACAAGCTAACTACACTTCCTCCTAAAAGAGAACCTATTGCTACTCCTATTGGTATCAATAGTATTTTAAATCCCTGTTTTTTAATTTGGCTAAATACTTGTTTATTTAATCCCATATCAATTCCTACTGAAAAAAGCAAAAGTAATAACAATAAAGAGGACATTTTTTCCATAATAGCAGCATCTACAGCACTCCCTAAAAATACGCCTGCACCTATACCACAAAGCAATGTTATAAATATTACTATACTCATTTATTTTTTCTCTCCTTTAAAAAATATACGAGAAATCACATACACTACTGCAATACTACCCAAACACACTGCAACAGCAAACACAAATGCTGTTCCTCCTAACACAGGCAATTGTGTCAATATTTCTCTATCTACACCTATACTCATACCCATAACAAATATCAATAACAATAATATGACTGTTTGAAATTTGCCATTTAATAATATCATTTTTTCACTTAGTAATTTTTTATATCCTATTAAAAAACCCAATGCTAAACTTAACAATATATTTATCATTGCATTTCCTCCCATTTTTCATATAGTTGTTCTAAATGTTTTTCTAGTTTTGTCTTTTGCTCAAATAATTCTTGTGCTTTACTAAAATCAGAACTAATTTCTTCTTGAAAAAGCATCTTATCTAATTCTGCTATGTCCTTTTCTGTCTGTTCAATTTCTTTTTCTACTTTATTTACTTTTGCTTCTGCCTTTCTTTGTTCTGATTGTTGTTGTTTTTGTTTGAGCCAATCTGCTTTTCCTTCTGAAACAATATCAGTTACTATTTGTTGCTGTTTCATTTCATTTTCTTGTAACTGTATTTTTTGTTGTTGTTTTTTCTCTAAATAATATTGATAATCTCCTAAATATTCCTTAACGCCATTTGATGTCAATTCTAATATCTTTTGTGCTGTTCTATTTATAAAATATCTATCATGTGAAATATATATCACTGTTCCTTCATACTGATTGATTGCGTCCTCCAATATTTCTTTGGAATACATATCTAAATGGTTTGTAGGTTCATCTAGCAAAAGCACATTGGCATTTGAAAGCATTATTTTAGCAAGAGAAATTCTTCCTTTTTCTCCTCCACTCAATGTGGAAATTGTTTTATAAATATCATCTCCTGTAAAAACAAATGCTGCCAACACTGTCCTTATTCTTCCATTATCCATAGTAGGGTAAGTATCCGCTATTTCTTGAAATATTGTTTTTGTTTCGTCCAGTTCTTGCTGTTCTTGGTCATAATAGCCTATATGCACATTTGTACCTATTCTAATTTCTCCATCATCTTGTATTACTTTTCCTAGTAATATTTTAAAAAGTGTACTTTTTCCTACTCCATTTGCTCCTATAATTGCTACTTTTTCTCCTCTTTTAATATCAAAATTTACTTCTTCAAAAAGTGGTGTATTATCAAATGATTTTTTTAATTTTTCTACTTTTAATACATCATTTCCACTTATAATTTTAGGAGTCAAATGCAATCTCATTTTTGTGGGCAAATTTTCTGGCTTTTCCAACTTTTCCATACGTTGTAATGCTTTTTCTCTACTTTCTGCTCTTTTGATAGATTTTTCTCTATTAAATGCCCTCAATGTTTTGATAACATCTTGTTGATGTTTAATTTCTTTTTGCTGTACTTCATAAGCTTTTTGCTGTATCTGTCTATTGATATTTTTTTGTTTGCTATAAAAGCTATAATTGCCTTCATATACACTAGATTTTTTATTTTCTACTTCTACTATCTTTGTTACAATTTTATCTAAAAAATACCTATCATGTGAAATTAAAAGTATTGTTCCCTGATACCCTTTTAAAAAGTCCTCTAGCCATTGTATTGATGAAATATCTAAATGGTTTGTAGGCTCATCTAAAAGGAGTATATCTGGTTTAGATAACAAAAGTTTGCTCAAATATACTCTTGTTTTTTGTCCTCCTGAAAGCTGACAAATAGGCAAATTATAATCTTCTTCCAAAAATCCTAGTCCTTTTAACACTCCTTTGATGCGGCTTTCATAACCATAACTTTCACTATGCTCGAAATTTTGTTGTGCTTGTGCATATTTTTCAATGTGGTCTGACAACTCTTTGCCTTCTAACATAGACATTTTGTTTTCCATTTCACGAAGATTTCGTTCTTCACAACGTATTTTTTCAAACACTGTCATCATTTCTTCCAATATAGTTCTATCTGTATCAATTTGCTGATTTTGAGCCAAATAACCTATAGATGTTTCTTTTTTTAAATAGATTTCTCCTTCATCTGCATTAATCTCTCCTGTTAAAATTTTAAACAATGTTGTCTTTCCTGCACCATTTACTCCTACAATAGCTGCTTTTTCTCCTTGCTCTATATGGAATGTAATATTATCTAATATGGTATTTATACCAAACATTTTTTTAATTTCTTTACACGCTAATATCATTATAAAATCCTCCTATAAAAACACAGTTACTTTAGTATCATATCAGAAAATATTATAAAATAAAAGAGTTATCGTTGACAATAAAATAACAATAGTGCTATACTAAAATTACGTCAAAGCGGAGAGGATTTGGTTATTATGGATAGTGAAAAGAAGGTTTCTATGGCAGTTATCAATAGATTGCCTAGATATTTCCGCTATTTAGGAGATTTATTAGAAAGCGATATTACAAGAATTTCTTCTAAAGAGCTTAGTGTAAAAATGAATATCACAGCTTCCCAAATCCGTCAGGACTTAAATAACTTTGGTGGATTTGGACAACAAGGCTATGGCTACAATGTAGAATATCTCTACAATGAAATTAAAAAAATATTAGGCTTAGACCGTATCTATCATTTAATTGTTGTAGGTGGTGGCAACATAGGACAGGCTCTTGTTAATTATGCCAGCTTTGAAAAACGTGGTTTTGTCATAAAGGCAGTTTTTGATGTCAACCCTCGTTTAATTGGTATGACCATTAGAGGCGTAGAAGTTTATGACATCGACAAAATGGAGGAATTTGTAAAAAATAATGACATTGATGTAGCAATACTTACTCTACCTCGCTCACAGGCTGCAAAAGTTGCTAACGATTTAGCAAAATGGGGCATCAAAGGTATGTGGAATTTTAGTCATGTGGATTTACAAGTTCCCGATGATATTATTGTAGAAAACGTTCATCTTACTGACAGTTTGATGACATTACTGTATAAAATCAATGAAATGTATGCAGAAGAGTCAGACTTTCAGCAGATGCACCAGGGTTTGCCTATCAAACCTATAAAGTTAGAAGATATAGAAGATGATGGCGAACTTTAAAATAGTATTATAAATATAAAATAAAAGGCATGATAAACTACTTCATGCCTTTTATGCTCTTTTTTTTAATATATTAAAAAACTTTTTATTATAATTATCTTTTAAGTTATTTTAATTATTATATTCACTATACCAATCAGCAAAATATGAAAAGGATACCATATATAAAAGAAATTTTTCAAACGAGGTAATTTGCGTTCGTTATATAACAGTACAAATACTATAGACAACATAGCAAATAGTGCATTTTTTAAATTAGCACAGACAACTGCATAAAGCACAAAAGCCCATATTATAATTACTATACTACTCATTAGTTTTTTATGATAAGTAAAATACAGCAGCAAAACAAGTGCAATTCCTGCAAAATAATCTCCATAATCTGCCCTATAAAAACAAAGCAGTACAAACATCATAGAATTTATTACAGAATAAACACACTTTTTATCTATACTATTTTTTTTGATATATTCATAATGATGTAATATCAATAGTCCACATAAAAATGTATTCAGTACATTCAATTCATCATATAGTATCCATATTCCATTTATTTTTATCTCAACACTATAAAACAAAAGCAGTAAAAACAACATTATATGATATTTTTCTAAAGCAATATTGTTTTTTTTCATAAAACAATAATTTAACAATATAATTACTACAAAAAACAACAACACATACCATTTATAACTCAAACCAATATAATAAAGCTTTTCTCCTGCTTCTAAAGGTATTGTATTAGTAGTTCTAAAAGCCAAAGAATAAGGTATTTGAGAAATTGCAGCAAACAGTGCTATTTTACTAAAATACTTACATTTGTCTTTGGTATGATACCAGCCATTTACTACAGCAAAAGCAAACAAAGGAAATGCTATTCTGCCTATATTTCTCAACATTTCACCATCAAAAAACCACCAGCCTGCCATACCAAACACTTCAGCAATGTGGTCTAACAGCATTGTAAATGCTGCAACTAATTTTATTATAGTAATGTTCATATAAAACTACTCCTTCTTTATAATACCCTATTGTTTAGCCACCAAGTACAAATTCACCTGGTAGCAGAATAGTATCATCTTTTTTTTCTTCTTCTAGCATTTTTTGTAAATCTTCGTACTTTTCTAATATATCATCTGGTACATTATGTACTCCAAGTGCAATAAACCATTTGTTATATTGTTTTATTGTAAAAATGTCATATACATTATTTTCAAAATTTTTTCCATCATAACTTTCATTCATAGATATTTTAAACGCATAAATATCACTTTCTAATTTTTTCTTATACAATATATCATAATTTTCTATGATTAAATGTTTATATCCATCTTTTCTATTTTCATCAAGCTGTGGAGAATGTACTTTAAAATAAATCATATCAAATATACCATCAACATCTCTTTGTTGTTGTATATTACTTTTAAAACTGTTCAAAAATGTATTTACCCTATAAGTAGGAGAATTTTTATAATAATTAAAATAGTATGTAATACCAAAAACTATAATCACTATAAAAATAATAATATAAAATATTTTAGATTTTTTCAGATTTTCTATTTTCATAATTTGTAATCCTTTCTTTTTTATTATTTTTGCAATACTATAGTAATGATATACATTATTTTGTATGTTTAAAAAGTAATATTTTTTATCAATACAAATCAGCATGATTTCTTTTTGCATCTTCTCTAAGTGCAATTAATCTTTTATATAAAATTTCATGCTCCTGTAGTTTACTGTCTGGAAGTTCATGTACTCCCCAAGCTAATTTCCATTCTCCATTTATTCTAATCATAAAAAATTTAAGCATATTATCGTCTCTATTTATATTTGTGACACTAATTATTTTGGGTTCTGTAAATACAGTAAATTCATACAGATCATTATCTATTTTTGTTTTACTTTTTAACTTATATTTGTTCAAAGCCAAATCTTTATAATAAACTTTTATCATTTCTTCAAAATCAATAATATTAGAGCCCATAGAAAGGCTTTTTTCATAATATGTCATCTGATATATTTCTTCTCCATTTCTTTCTCCTGGTTTGCTATTTTTAATTTTACTAAAAAATATATTTGCAGCATATTCTGGGGAATTTTTATCAGCATATTCTGGGGAATTTCTATAATATCCAAAATAATAAACTAAACTGCATAATATTACTAAAGTAATAATAATAGTATAAAACATTTTAAATTTTTTCAAATTTTCTATTTTCATAATTTGTAATCCTCTCTTTTTTCATGATATAAAAAAGAACAATATTACAAAAATAGAATATTGTTCTTTTTTTAATTATTATTTTACCAGTCTACATATGCATCAAATTGAACAGAACCATACGCTGACCCTTGTCTACTAGCATTTCTTACAAAACCATATTGTCTTTGTGTATAATCTATATGCTTTTCATCAACAGCTAAGTCAGAACTACCACCATAATAAGAACTCATTGTAACATAGTTATTTTCTATAAATCCGCCACCAACTGGATAACCCACGCCTACCTTTAAGCTACAAGTATCTGTACTTTTATTTGTATCAGGTGTAACAGTAATATGAAGTGCTTTTGTTTTTATATCTTTAGGATCAAAACTATAAGCAGAACCCTTTAATACAGTAGTAACTCTCTCATTTTTAAGCAAATTTTTATACTCCATAGTAAACAAACGCTTTAAACTATCCATTCTAGGGGCAATTCCTTCACCATCATAAACAGTAAGCTTTTCATCACTCACATCAACAGCTTCTATAATTTCATCAGACAAATCCTCGTCAGGTTCTGCTGCATGAGCCATAGACATACTTCCTGTTACCATCATAGCAGATAATAACATCATCATAAGCTTTTTAAGTAATTAGATTTATAAATCTGTAGTTATTATACAACTAGTTTATTATTAAAACTATATTCATAATAAATAAAAATTCTGTTATTTTACATCGCAATTTGTTAGTCTTTGGAAGTATTTGTCACTTTATACAAATTATTATCATTGTCGTTAAAAAAATTGTAATATTCTATCGTCATTTTATTTTTACAAAAAAAGCCCTCTCTCCAGCAAGGAAAGAGGGGTTTTTATTATAATTGTTGTTGTATTACTTCTTTTGCTTTTTCTAAAGCCTGTTCCATTTTAGAAGCGTCTTTTCCTCCTGCCTGTGCCATATTAGGGCGACCACCGCCACCACCGCCACAACAAGCTGCTGCTGCTTTTATAATATTTCCTGCGTGTACTCCTTTTTTCACTACATCATCTGTTGCCATAGCTAATAAGTTGACTTTATCACCTTTGCCACTTGCCAGCACTACAACACCAGAAACTAATTTTACTTTTAACTGGTCACCTATTGTTTTGAGTGCATTGCCATCAGCATCTTGCACTTTTGCACAAACTACTGAAACACCACTAATTTCTTGTTTTTGTGACAATATTTCCTCTACAGCACTACCTGCTAATTTTGATTTTAATTTTTCTATTTCTTTTGACATTTCTTTTTGCTCAGCAACAATTTGCTCTACTCTATTGACTACATTTTCTGTATTTGTCTTTACTACTTTGCATATATTTTTGATTTGTTCTTCTTGTGATTGATAATATTTTAATGCTTCTGTGCCTGTTAATGCTTCAATTCTTCTAACACCTGCTGCAATACCATTTTCAGATATTATTTTGAAAGAACCTACTTGTGCTGTATTACTTAAATGTGCACCACCACAAAGTTCTATACTGAAATCTCCCATTGTTACTACTCTAACAACATCACCATATTTTTCACCAAACAGTGCCATTGCTCCCATTTGTCTTGCTTCTTCAATAGACTTTTCACAAGTATTTATAGGCAGACTTTCAAATATTTTTTCATTTACTATATTTTCTACTTCTTTTAATTCCTGTTCTGTCAATGCTGCAAAATGCGTAAAGTCAAAACGTAATCTCTCAGCACTAACATAAGAACCAGCTTGCTCTACATGAGTGCCCAAAACTGTTCTCAATGCTTTTTGCAAAAGATGTGTTGCACTATGGTTTCTAGAAGTTGCCATTCTCAATATCATATCAATTTCTGCACAAGCACTATCTCCTACAGAAATACTTCCCTCTTTTACTTTACCAATATGTGCAATTTTTCCTCCTACTACTTTAATACAGTCTGTAATTTCTACAACACCTGTTTCTGTTTTGATAATACCATTGTCCCCTACTTGTCCACCGCTTTCTGCATAAAATGGTGTATTATTCAAAAATACACAAACACTATCTCCTGCACTAGCATTTTCTGCTACAGCATCATTTGTTATCAATGCAATGACTTTTGCATCTGTTAACTGTTTTATATCATATCCTGCAAATTTTGTTTCCATATTGACATCTAATTGATTATAAACATTTTCATCAGCACCCATAAATGTGCTTTCTCCTCTTGCTGCTCTTGCTCTATCTTTTTGTTGTGTCATTTCTTTTTCAAAAGCACTTTCATCTAATCCGAAGCCTTCTTCTTCCAATATCTCTTTTGTTAAATCAATAGGAAAACCATAGGTGTCATAAAGGCGGAATGATTTTTCTCCAGACATTACTGTTTGTCCTTCTTTTTTCATTTCTGCAATATCTGCTTTTAATATTTCCATACCTTTATCTATTGTTTTATAAAAACTATTTTCTTCTATTGTCAATATTTTTAATATATAATCTTTTTTATCCACTAATTCAGGGTAAGCATCGCCAGAATTTGCTATGACTGTTTTACTTAATTCTGCTAAAAATTCTCCTTTAATGCCCAATAATTTTCCATGACGTGCTGCACGTCTTAACAAACGGCGTAATACATAACCCCTTCCTTCATTAGAAGGCAATACACCATCTGCTGTCATAACGGTTACAGAACGAATGTGGTCTGTAATGACTCTTATTGAAACATCTATTTTTTTATCTTTGCCATATGTTACATTGGCAATTTCACACACTTTTTTAATAATATTTTGTACGGTATCTACATCAAATATAGAGTCTACTCTTTGCATAATGGTTGCCATTCTTTCTAGCCCCATACCAGTATCTACATTTTTTTGTTCCAACAATTCATAAGTACCATCTTCTTTTTTGTCAAACTGTGTTAATACTAAATTCCAAAATTCCATATATCTATCACAGTCGCAACCTACGCCACAAGTAGGGCTATTACAGCCATATTCTTCTCCTCTATCATAATAAATTTCTGTACAAGGACCACAAGGACCTAATCCATGCTCCCAAAAATTATCTTCTTTTCCTAATCTTGTAATACGTTCTTCAGGCAATCCTACGACATTATGCCAAATATCATAAGACTCATCATCTTCTAAATATACTGTAACATGAAGTTTATCTTCTGGTATTTCAAGCACTTTTGTGACAAATTCCCATGACCAAGGTATAATTTCATTTTTAAAATAATCTCCAAATGAAAAATCTCCCAGCATTTCAAAAAATGTACCATGTCTTGCTGTTTTCCCTACATTTTCAATATCTCCTGTTCTAATACATTTTTGACAAGTGGTAACTCTTTTTCTTGGTGGTGTTTCTTGTCCTGTAAAGTACGCCTTCATAGGTGCCATACCTGAATTGATTAAAAGCAAACTATTGTCATTTTTTGGTACTACAGAAAAACTTTGTAAACGTAAATGGTCTTTGCTTTCAAAAAATGAAAGAAATTTTTCTCTGATTTCATTAACCCCTAATTTTTGCATATATATTCCTCCTTAATTCTCATAAAAAAACGCCCCTTGACCATATTGGTCAGGGACGGGAATTTCTCGTGGTACCACCCTTATTATGCAAAAGCATCTCTCTATCCCTTTAACGCAGGTGTTACGTCAGGACATACTACAATTTTCCGCCCTGCTGTTTACAACTTTTATTGCAAAAAAGACTGCTTCCACAAATCATACTTAAAACGCTTCCACCTTTTTCGTTTCTCTCTGAAAAGCTGTATTTTTGTGTACTACTTCTTTTTATACCATTTTTCTCTTTTATTTATTGTATAAAAAATTATAACGACACTCTAATATATTGTCAAGGGGCATTTTTTAATATTTTATCAATGGTATTGCCTATTTTTTTCATACCTTGCTCTAATTCTCTCTGTTTTACATTACTAAAACAAACTCTAATACTTTCCTGTTCTTTTTGTCCCATATAATACTGACTACTTGGTGCTACAACAACTTTTTCTTCTATAAGCATAGTACACAATTTTTCTGCTTCAACTTCTGGAGGCAAATTTAGCCACAAACTTATTCCTCCCTCTGGAAGTAAAAACGTTACTTTTCCTTCTAAATGTTTTTTAACTGCACTGATTGCCATACGATACTGTTCTCCTCCATATTTTCTCATAATAGAACTATGATATTGCCAGCCGTATTTTCTCAAATAATATTCTACTCCTTTTTGTAAAAATCCCGATGTAGATATATCTGTTGTATATTTTGCTGACTGAACACTTTCCAACAATTTTTTAGGCAAAAGCATAAATCCCATACGCAGTCCAGGCATTAATATTTTCGAAAAACTTTTAATATAAATTACTTTATTTTTATAATCTAATGCTTTTAAAGGTATTATTCTTTCTGTTCCATAATAAAAATCATAAAGGTTATCATCTTCTATAATATAAAAACGATATTTTTCTGCTAATTCCAATAGTTTTCTTTTTTTTTCCATACTATAAGAAATTCCTGTTGGTGTTTGAAAATATGCCATAATATATAAAAATTTAGGGTGATATACTTTTAATAAATTTTCAAGTTCTGACATATTAATACCATCCTGTTCCATAGTTACAGTAATGACATTTCCTCCTCTTGACAAAAATGCTCCACACGCTCCATAAAATGTAGGTTTTTCTGTAAATATAGTATCTCCATAATTTACAAGTGCTTTTGATATAATATCAATACCCTGCTGTGCTCCAGATATAATTTGTATATTTTCCGCTGAGGCATAGATACCATATTCCTGCAAATACTGACATAGCATTTGTCTTAAAGGCATATATCCCATACTATCCAAATATTCAAATGCTTTCCCTTTTTCTCTACTCAAAACAGTATCAAATGCTTCTTTAAATTCTTCTACAGGAAATAAATGTTGTGGCATAGAAGTATCTACAAAATTAATAGCATTTTCTATACTGCTTTGTTTTTCAAATTTTTTTGTCTGCTCTAATACAAGAGGTTTTTCTATTTGTTCTATGGGTAAAGGAGATACATATGTACCACTTCCTACTAATGAATATACTACTTTTTTCTGCTCTAAATATTTATATGCTGTTACTACTGTAACTGCATTGACATGAAGTTTTGATGCCATTCTCCTAATAGGAGGCAATTTACTATTCGCTGGAAGTATCCCTTGCTCAATCATATGACAAAGTCCTTCTGCTAATTGTTGATACAATGGTGTTTCTATTTTTTTATCTATCACGATAGAATGAAATGAGTTCATATCTATTCTCCTTTATTTCACTTTTGTTTTTATTACTTTAAATTGTTTATATAAAATAATTACTTATTTTAGTTAAATATATTTGAAAAAGTCAAAAGTTATTCTATTATAAAAAACTTACCAAAATTAGATTGCTAGTTATTATTCTACAACTAACTTTTTTATCATACTATTTTGAATATATATTATCAAATTCTTTTGTAGTATAGCAATCATATCATTAAAAAATCTACTATTACACTATTATTACTAGTAATTATGGTATACTTTTTTACATTGTTCTATTTTTTGTACAAAAATAAAAAAAAATTTTTTTATTTACAAAAAATTATCAATTTGTAATAAATTATCATTTACTTTTTGTAATAATAATAGTAAACTGTTACTAGAACATACAATTTGCATACAAAATATTTTGATAGAGTATTTTCTTCTCTTATAGCAATTATAGTTATGACAAAAAAGTATTTTCGTTGTTTGTATATTATACTACACGGAAATGCTATGTTTTTATGAAAAAAGAAATTTTTCTGAAAAAGTGGTTGAGAAGTATTTCATTTTGTATTAAAATAATTTTTGTTCATTTTATGCACTTGTATGATTTATAGTAAAATTGCATTACTCTAACAGTCAAAATTGACCAAAAAAATTTATTGAACAGAGGGGGATACTATGCAAGCTTTAACGTTCAAACGTGGAGTTCACCCACCAGATGGCAAAGCACTTTCTGCAGAACAGCCTATCAAAGTGATACTCCCAAAAGAAAATTCAGAATTGTTTTTCCCTATGTCCCAGCACATAGGTGCACCTTGTGAACCATTAGTTGCTGTAGGCGACTATGTAAAGGTAGGACAAAAAATAGCAGAATCACCTGCTTTTATGTCTTCTCCTATTTTCTCCAGTGTTTCTGGTGAAGTGGTAGATATTCGTCCTATGCTTGTTCCAGGTGGCAACATGGTAAAAGCTATTGTTGTAAAAAATGATGCCAAAATGGTAGAAGTAGAAGGACTCAATGAAGCTCATGATTATACTACTATGAGCAATGAAGAAATTCTTAACTGCATCAAAAATGCTGGTGTGGTTGGTTTAGGTGGTGCTGGTTTTCCAACACACGTAAAACTAAACCCTCCTAAAGACCAGCCTATTGACTACATACTTATCAATGCAGCAGAATGTGAACCTTATTTAACTTGTGACTACCGCATTATGCTTGAGGAGTCTGAAAAAGTAGTAAGAGGATTACAAATAATGCTGAAATTACACCCTAATGCAAAAGGTGTAATAGGCATTGAAATGAACAAACCAAAAGCAATTGAAGCAATGACAAAAGCCTGTGAAGGTATTTCAAACATTACTGTACAACCTCTTGTGACAAAATTCCCACAAGGTTCAGAAAAACACCTTATTTATTCTATTACAAAAAGAGAAGTAAAATCAGGTGCTTTACCTGCTAGTGCTGGTTGTATTGTTGACAACGTAGATACTGTTGTTGCTATTGAAAGAGCTTTATTCAGGGGCAGACCTCTTATGAGAAGAATTATGACAATAACTGGTGGTGCTGTAAAAAATCCAGGCAACTACAAAATCAGAATTGGTATGACTATGAGAGATATTGTTGAAGCAATAGGCGGTTTTAAAGAAGATAATCCACCTGCAAAACTGATTGCTGGAGGTCCTATGATGGGTCCAACTCTTTTCACACTTGACGTAGCTACAGTAAAAACATCTTCTGGTCTTTTATGCTTTACAGCAGAAGAAGCTTTTATTCCAGAAGAAAGAAACTGTATTCGTTGTGCAAAATGTGTTGACCATTGTCCAATGGGCTTAATGCCTTTTATGCTTAATCAATTTGCAATTCGTGGCGATGGAGAAAACTTTGTAAAACATCATGGCTTAGATTGTATTGAATGCGGAAGTTGTTCTTTTGAATGTCCCGCAAAACGTCAGTTAGCACAGTCTATCCGTGCAACAAAGAAAATTGAAGCTGGTAAAAAAGCCGCTGCTGCTGCAAAAGCAAGAGCAGAAGCAGAAGCTGCAAAAGCAAAAAGTTAATTATAAAGGGGGATAAATGAAAATGGATAAATTTATAGTATCAGGTACCCCTCATGTCCGTTCTAAGGACTCTATTCAGGGCATTATGCGTGATGTGTTAATCGGACTAACTCCCGCAGCATTGATGGGTATTTATGTATTTGGTATTAACGCTTTGGTAATTATGGTGCTTTCCATAGCCTCAGCAATGTTATTTGAATATTTATATCAAAAATTGATGAAAAAACCTATTACCATTACAGATTTAAGTGCAGCCGTAACAGGTTTACTTTTAGCAATGAATATGCCAGCATCTTCTCCTTATTGGATGCCTATTGTTGGTAGTGCTTTCGCTATTATTATTGCAAAACAACTTTTTGGTGGTTTAGGTCAAAACTTTATTAACCCTGCATTAGCAGCAAGAGCATTTTTATTAGCTTCTTATCCAACTGCTATGACAACATGGCCTGCTCCTGCTGGTCAGGCAGTAGATGCTGTATCTGTAGCAACTCCTCTCGCTTTATTAAAAGCTGGAGAAATTACATCAGCTACAAATGGCGATATGGTAAACGCTCTTGTTGGTACAGTTGGTGGTTGTATTGGTGAAACAAGTGCTATTGCTTTAATTATCGGTGGTGTTTATTTAATCGTAAGACATGTAATCAGCTGGAGAATTCCTGTTGTTTATATTGCAACAGTATTTATATTAACAGCATTGATTGGTAGAAACGGTGTCAGAATTCCTCAATATGAAATTCTTGTAGGTGGTTTAATGTTAGGTGCTTTCTTTATGGCAACTGACTATGCTTCTTCTCCTGTTACACCTGTTGGTCAGATTATTATGGCTTTAGGCTGTGGTTTACTTACCACTTTAATTCGTATATTTGGCGGTTATCCAGAAGGCGTTTCTTACTCTATATTAATTATGAACCTTTGTGTTCCTTTGATTGACCGCTTCACAGAACCTAAGATATTTGGTGCTTTGGAGGTGAAAAAATCATGAAAGATATTGCAAGACCAGCATTCGTATTATTGATTATTACAGCTGTTGCAGCAATGCTTTTAGGTATCGTTTCCGAAACAACAAAAGCAGCTATTGAAGAACAGTCTGCAAAAACAGAAGCAGAAGCTATGGCAGCAGTTATGCCTGATGAAGGTGTTGAATTTGAAACACTTTATGATACTGCAAATGGCGATACAATAGAAGGTACTATTAAAAAAGTTGCTATAGCAACAAAAGGCGGAGAAACAATAGGTTATGTTTTAACAACTGCTCCAAGTGGTTTTGGTGGCGAAGTATCTACTATGGTTGGTGTTGACATGAGTGGTACTGTAACTGGTTTAAGAGTATTATCTCATGCTGAAACACCTGGACTTGGTGCATTGGCTACATCACCTGATTTTTATGAACAATTCGCTGGAAAATCTGGTAACATTCAAGTAACAAAAGATGGTGGCGAAATTATTCCTATTACAAGTGCTACAATTACTTCTAGAGCTGTTTCTGATGGTGCAAACGAAGCAGTACAATGGGTAAATGCAAACGGAGGTGCTAATTAATGGGCAATCCAGTTAAAATAATTAAAAATGGTATTATAGACGAAAACCCAACATTTTCACAGGTTATTGGTATGTGTCCTACACTGGCTGTTACCAGTTCTGCTATAAACGGTATTGGTATGGGACTTTCTACAGCAGCCGTTTTAATTTGTTCTAACTTGTTTATTTCTCTTTTAAGAAAAGTTATTCCAGACAAAGTTAGAATACCTTGTTTCATTGTTGTTATTGCAACATTCGTTACTATCATACAGTTTTTATTACAGGCATATTTGCCTTCTTTGAACGCATCATTAGGTCTTTACATTCCTTTGATTGTTGTTAACTGTTTGATATTGGCAAGGGCAGAAGCATTTGCTTCTAAAAATTCCCCTATTGATGCTATATTTGATGGTATTGGTATGGGTCTTGGCTTTACAGTAGCACTTGGTTTCTTAGGTCTTGTACGTGAATTTATTGGTGCAGGTACATTATTCAATGTTACTGTATTACCAGATGCTTTCCCAAAAACATTATTATTTGTTATGGCACCTGGTGCTTTCTTTACACTTGGTTGCTTAATGGGATTGTTAAATTACTTCAAAAATAAGAAAAAAGCGTAAGGAGGGGGAAAATAAATGAATTTGATATTATTAGTATTAGCTGGTATTTTTGTAAACAACTACGTTTTATCACAGTTCTTAGGTATCTGCCCTTTCCTTGGTGTTTCCAAAAAGGTAGAAACAGCGACTGGTATGGGTGTTGCCGTAATATTCGTTATTACAATTGCCTGTGCAGCTGCTTATATGGTTTATAACTTTATATTAGTACCATTAAATATTACATATCTCTATAACATCGCTTTCATATTGGTTATTGCTGCATTAGTGCAGTTTGTAGAGATGTTTTTGAAAAAATCTTCACCTTCTTTATATCAAGCACTTGGTGTTTTCTTACCTTTGATTACAACAAACTGTGCTGTATTAGGTGTTGCTGTTGTAAATATGCAAAAAGGTTATAACTTTATTGAAGCAATATTAAATGGTATAGGTGGTGCAGCAGGTTTTGCACTTGCTATTATACTATTTGCTGGTATTCGTGAAAGAATAGAATTTAATGATACACCAAAAGCATTTGATGGTTTCCCTTTGGCACTTGTTACAGCTGGTATTATGTCAATCGCCTTTTTGGGTTTCCAGGGCTTAATCAAAATTTAAACAAGGAGTGTGCAAATAATGGATATTATGAATATTATTAACCCAATCATAAGCATTGGCGGCTTGGGTGTTGTTCTTGGTGCAGGCCTTGGTTATGCAGGCAAATTATTTGCTGTAGAAGAAGACCCAAAACTTGGAGAAGTGCTTGAAGCATTGCCTGGTGCAAACTGTGGTGGCTGTGGTTTTCCTGGCTGTGGTGGTTGTGCAGCTGCTATTGTTGCTGGTACAGCTCCAGTAAATGCTTGTCCTGTTGGTGGTGCAGCTGTTGCAGCAAAAATAGGCTCTATTATGGGTATAGAAGCTGGTTCAGCAGAGCCAACAGCAGCATTTGTAAAATGTCAAGGTACTTGCGATATAGCAAAAGAAAAATATACATATTTTGGTCTAGATGATTGTACTATGGCTATGCAATTAGCTGGTGGCGGTGCAAAAAGTTGTACTTATGGTTGTCTTGGTTTAGGAAGCTGTAAAAAAGCTTGTGCTTTTGATGCAATTGAAATTGTAAATGGCATTGCTGTAATTGATAAAGATAAATGTGTTTCTTGTGGTAAATGTGTTTCTACTTGTCCAAAACACATTATTGAATTACTTCCTGTCAAAAAGAAAGTAAAAGTACAATGTTCTTCTAAAGACATGGGTAAAAATGTAAATGCTGTATGTTCTGCAGGTTGTATTGCGTGTAAAATTTGCGAAAAAAATTGTCCTTTTGATGCAATACACGTTGTGGATAATTTAGCAGTAATTGATTATGACAAATGTAAAGCGTGTGGCATTTGTGCAAATAAATGTCCAAAAGGTGTCTTGACAGGCAAAAAGCCTGCTGCTCCAAAAGCAGACACCCCAGTAGCAGAAGCAAAAAGTGAATAAATTCTTTAAAAGGCCTGCTTTATAAAGCAGGCCTTTTTTATTTCTTTGATGTCTATTTTTATATCTTACATAGCAAACAATAAAATGTCAGTAGATAATTAAAATGGAATTGTAAAGAAGTATAAACAAATGTTTTAAAGTCAAGAAAGGAGAGTTTTCTTGTGCATCAAAATCATACTACTCAAAAATATCATTCTTTGGTTACAAGTATTGCTTATTTTATCAGTATTATAATGATTTTTTCTATTTCATTGATATTTTTATCTAATTATTTTACTACAAAACAATTAATTACAAATTCTATGCAGAAAACAATAGAATATACTTTAAACTACTATGAAAAATCTATTAATGATTGGCTTTCCCTTAGAATTGCTCAAATTGATAGTGTAGGAAATTCTATACTTTCTACTCCCTTAGAATTACGCAGCGAAGAACAACTTTTTCAGCTTGTAGAACAATCTACAAATTTTGGTGCTGATTTTGGTGTAGTATCAGATTACGTTGTTTTAACTACAGGAAAAATGATTTCTGGTGATGGTTGGATACCTGATGAAGATTTTAATGCACTAGAAAGAGATTATTATATCAATACTATCAAAAAAGATGGTCTTTATATTTCTACTCCTTATATAGATGCTACAGATGGCACTTCTATTGTTATCACTATAGCAATGCCTCTAAAAGAGAAAAATGGTGAGCTTTACGGCATTATTGCTCGTGATTTATCTATTAATGCTGTAAAAGATATTGTAAATGAATATTCTGCCTCAGATGGTTCTTATTTTTATTTATTGGACAATGAAAATAATATTTTATTTCACTATAACTCTAACTATCAAACAACAGATATGAAAACAACAAATATACAAGATTTTTCTGAATTAGACTTTCTTAATGATATTACAAATAATTCCAGCATACAATTATATAAAGATTATGATGGAAAAGAAAAATATTTTGTTGCAGTAAAAGAAGAAAATTCCAATTGGACAATTGGCTTTGTTTTTCCTAAAAATATAATATCACAGCAATTGTTACATCAAATATTTATCAATTTATTTGTATTTATTATAGCATTAGTTATTTCTATATTGTTATCTATTAAAATGCTTTTTAATAGATTACACCCACTAAAAGAAATTATAAATATTGCAAAACAAATTGAAAAAGGAAATTTACGCACTTCCATTATACCAAAATATCATGACGAAATTGGTATACTCGCACAAACTTTTTCAAATACAGCAAAATATTTAAATGACATAATAAAAGAAATTTCTTTTATATTAACACAAATTTCAAATAGTAATTTAAATATACATACCAAACAAAATTATTATGGAGAATTTTCTGAAATTGAAACGGCTTTTTATTATATTACAGAAAATATGAACAATATAATACAGCAAATTACCCATTCTTCTTTACAAGTTTCTAATGGCTCTTTTGAACTTTCTAACAATGCACAATTATTAAGTCAAGGAGCAACAGAACAGTCTGTGCAGATTGATGCTCTTGTGAGTCATATCAATCAAATTACAGAAAATATAAAACAATCTGCTCAACAATGTAAATTGGCAAGTGAATTAACACAATCTGTAAGCAAAAAATTAAATCAAGACAACACTCAAATGAAACAAATGATTTCAGCTATGTCTGATATATATACTTCTTCACAAGAAATTGAAAATATTGTTGGAACAATTGAAGATATTGCTTTTCAAACAAATATATTAGCTCTAAATGCTTCTATTGAAGCAGTAAAAGCTGGCTCTTATGGAAAAAGTTTTGCTGTAGTAGCAGAAGAAGTGCGAAATTTAGCTAAAAAAAGTGCAGAAGCTGCAAAAAATACAAGAATACTTATTGAAAACTCTATAGCTGCTGTTAATAATGGCGTTTCTACAGCAGATATTACAGCACAATCTTTAAATGAAACTTTAAAAGATACACATACTGTTGCAAATACTATTGAATTTGTTTCGAAATCTTACTCTGCACAATATACTGATATGCAGGAAGTAACAAACAACATACAGCAAATATCAAACATTATACAAACAAATTCTGAAGCTGCACAACAATGTGCTCAAACAAGCAAAGAACTTTCTCATGAAGCAGAAAATATGAAAACACTTGTCAATCAATTTCATTTAATTGATAAACAATAGTATTCAAAAACATTGTTTTATACTAACTACAATATTATAATAAAATAAATTATTTTTTATCATTATTTTTTTATTTTATACATATTTTTTAATAAAATATCTTGCATTTCAAAAAAATATGATATAATGTTATAGTATTGTTAAATTGATTTATAAATCCTAAAGAGGTGCGACCATGTTACAGAAATTAATATTAGCAACAAATCTTTTTTCTAGAGCAAATTTATTAAAACAATTAGATGTCCCTTTTGAAGAACTACATTGCAAAATTGAAGAAAAAGAAATTGAGATTGATAACGAATATTCTCCTTATGAATGGGTAAAATCTATCTCAACACAAAAAGCAATGTCTGTTTTAGACAGAGTAGAAGGAGAGGCTATTATACTTGGTATAGATACCGTTGTAACAGATTTTGGAAAAATATTACATCGTCCCAAAAATAAACAAGATGCTGTTATTATGCTCAAAAAATTACAAGGACGAAAACATACAACTTATACAGGTTTAACTGTAATATATCATCATGCTGATGGTTCTTATGAAACAGACAGTTATGTAGATGGTGTAGATGTTTATATGCACCATCTTTCTGATAAAATGATTGATGCCTATACAGAAACAGACGAACCTTATGATAGGCCTGGTGGTTATTCCATTACGGGAAAAGGTGCTCTTTTAATTGAACATATTTATGGCGATTACTATACACTTGCTGGTTTACCCCTTCGTCTTTTAAATAAATCTTTATTAAAACATAATATTGATATGATAGATTTTTGGATTAAACCACAATAAACTTTATTTTAGGCGGTTCGTATTGATTTACAGCCGTCTTTTTTTATTTCTTTGTGTACAAAAAAAATGTTATTATTGAAATACAGTCAAAAAAGCGGTATGATTACAAGTAAGCTGTTTATCATTATATATATCTATTTATAAAAAATATTTTGCTTAGTTTTAATAAAATTGAAAATACTAAATTTATATAACACAAATGAGAGGAGAAAATTTTATGTTTTCAAAAGACATGGGAATTGATTTAGGGACTGCTAACACCCTTGTATATATGCCGGGAAAAGGAATTGTTGTAAATGAGCCTTCTGTTGTTGCAATCAACTTACAAACAAAAGAAGTTCTTGCTGTTGGCAATGAAGCAAAAGACATGATAGGTAGAACACCTGGCAATATTGTAGCAATACGCCCTATGAAAGATGGTGTGATTGCAGATTTTGATACAACACAGGCTATGTTAAGATATTTTATAAACAAAGCTTGCCCTCGCTCTATGTTTGGCCCAAAACCTAGAGTAGTTGTTTGTGTACCTTCTGGTGTAACAGAAGTAGAAAAAAGAGCTGTATTAGAAGCAGCTATTTCTGCTGGCGCAAAAGACAAAGATACCTATTTAATTGAGGAGCCAATGGCTGCTTCTATTGGTGCTGGTCTACCTGTAGAAGAACCTACTGGTAGTATGATTGTAGATATTGGCGGAGGCACAAGTGAAGTTGCTGTAATATCATTAGGTGGTATTGTTACAAGCACTTCCCTTCGTATTGCAGGTGATGAATTAGACAACTATATTGTAAATTACATCAAAAAAGAATTTAATCTTGCTATTGGCGACAGAACAGCAGAAGAAATTAAAATTGGCATTGGTTGTGTATATCCTACTGATGAAGTACGTGAAATGAATGTAAGAGGGCGTGACCTTCTTTCTGGTTTACCAAAAACAGTAGTTGTAACATCTACTGAAATTATGGAAGCTTTACATGAACCTGTTTACTCTATTATTGATACTATAAAACAAACATTAGAAGCAACTCCTCCAGAGTTAGCTGCTGATGTTATGGAAAGTGGTATTACATTAACAGGAGGAGGTGCTTTATTACGTGGACTTGATTATTTAATTTCTGATGAAACAGGTATGCCTGTACACATAGGGAATGAACCTCTAAATTGTGTTGCTACAGGTACTGGTTTAGTTTTAGAACATATTGACACGTTAAAAGCAGTATTGATTTCACCAAGAAAAATAAGATTTTAATTAAAGTATAGGGAGTATGTATTGTGGAATTTTTTGAAGAACACAAAAAACAAATTATGTTAGCCACCATTGCAATACTCATTGTTGTAATATTTGTCACTTATGGCAGAAAAACAAAAGCGACTTTTGTAGAAAGTGCTCTTGGTTTTGTAATTACTCCTGTACAGGAATTAACAACAAATGTAGGAAATTGGTTTGGCAGTAAAATTGACTGGATACAAAACAAAGACAATTTAGCAGCAGAAAATGAACAGTTAAAAAGACAAATTGCTTTATTAGAAACGGAAAATAAAAGATTACGAAGATATGGCACTGAAAATCAAAGATTATCTGAATTATTAAAAATTTCTCAAAAATATGCAGATTATCAAACAACTGGCACACAAATTATTGCAAAAGACCCTGGTAACTGGTATGATGTTTTTTTGATAAATAAAGGCAAAAATGATGGTTTAGAAGCAAATATGGTTTTAACTTCTCCTAATGGTTTAGTAGGCAAAATTATAGAGAGTGGTGATACTTATTCTAAAGCTTTATCTATATTAGATAGTAGAAGCTCTGTACCTGCCATGAGCCAAAGAACAGAAGATTTAGGTGTTGTAAAAGGAGAATATTCTCTTATGAACAATGGTCTTTGCCGTATGGAATATATTGACTCTGAGGCTGAAATTATGGAAGGTGACGAAATTGTCACCTCTCACCTCAGCGATGTATACCCTCCTGGTATTACAATAGGCAAAGTAAAAGAAATTAGAACAGAAGCAAACGGTTTAACTAAATATGCCATTATTGAACCTTATGTTGATTTTAAACATCTAGATACCCTTTTAGTCATTGGTGATGTATTACAGCAAAATACACAGGAGGAAGCACAATGAGGGTTTTTATTACGGCCATATTTATTATCATAAATTTTTTAATACAGTCTACTGTATTACATTATATTGAAATACGTGGTGTGATACCAAACACCACAATTATATTAATTGTTTCTTATGCTCTTTTAAGAGGTAGTACAGAAGGTGCTATTGTTGGTTTTTTTACGGGATTATTGCAGGATATATTTTTTGGTACATCAATAGGTTGTTTTACACTTCTTAACATTGTTACAGGGTATTTATTTGGTAGAGGCAATCACGATTTTTACAGAGAAAATTATATTCTTCCTATGATGTTATGTGCTATTGCCGTTTTTTTATATGAAACTATTATATATATCATTAGTTTTCTACTTCGAGGACAATTAAACTTTTTATATATATTAAGCAACACATTATTACCAGAAACCGTTTATTCCTGTATATTTACTATTCCTTTATATCGTATTTTATTTGGTACAAATGAATGGTTAGAACTAAAAGAAAAATACAAATACAGATTATTTTAAAGGCTTCCCCTTTTACTGGAGGACGTTTATGAACAGATTTCAAGAACGAATACAAGAATTTTCAAAAAACAGAATTTTTATGTTACTTTGTAGTATTATTGTTCTTTTTACAATATTAATTTCTCGCTTGTTTTTATTACAAATAATACATGGAGAAGAATATGAACAAAAATTAACAACAAGTATACTCAGACAAGTAAATTTACCTGCTTCACGTGGTGCAATTTATGACCGTTATGGTCGTCCTTTAGCTGTCAATCATGTGGCTTATTCTATACAAATTGATGATAGCATTACATTAGATTTATCAAGCTATAAATCAAAATTAGTTATGGATTTTGTAAATTATATGAAACAAAAAAATCTGCCCTTAACAGATACATTACCTATTTCAAAATCAAAACCTTATTCTTTTCAATTTAAAACGGTAAAAGAAGAACAAGATTGGAAAGAAGATATTGGTATTCCTAAAAGCATGATGGATAGTTCTGCAGAAGAAATACTTACTTATTTTGAAAGTAAACTGAATATTCCTTCTCAATTTTCTGAGGAAGAAAAAAGAAGTATGATTTCATTTTATATTTCTGTCAATGACAGAAATCTTATGGTACTCTCTTTATTGAAAATACTAGAAGAAAATAATGAAACATTAGTAGACGATTTGCCCATTACACAACAACAACCTTATAGCTTTTTATTTGATGACAACAAAGGAAAAGAACTTTCTTGGAAAAATACAGTACAAATGACAACAACAGAAGAACAGTCTTATGATGCTACACAAACTGTTACTTATTTACAAGATTATTTTGGTATTCCTAAAGAGTTACCTATAGATATTGTAAGAAAAGCAATCGGTATTCGTTATGCTATGTATTTACAGCGTTTTTATCGTTATCAACCTGTTACTATAGCACTAGATGTTTCTACAAAAACACTTGCAAATGTAGAAGAAATGAATGACATATTTCCTTGTATTATCATAGGAACAAATTCTTTAAGAGATTATCCTATGGGAAAATATTTTGCTCACATTGTAGGGTATACCAGAAAAATGACAGATGCTAACTATAAAATTTATAAAGATGATGTAGACGAAGAAGGCAACAAAATATATACTATGAATGATATTGTAGGACAATCTGGTATTGAGTCACTTTATGAAAGAGAACTGAATGGTAAAGATGGAGAAATGATAGTAGAAGTAGACAGTATGGGGCGTCGTATGAATACTATAGAGTCTAAAAATCCAGTTTCTGGTCAAGATGTTTTTTTAACATTAGATGCTCGCCTTCAAAAATCCGCTTATGATATACTAGAAAATACATTGAGAGATGTTATAAAAACAAAACTTAATGGTGGTGGTACTACATTGCAAGAATTATTTAGTCGTATGCTTGCTGATAACACTATTTCTATTGATAAGATATGTAATTCTGTGGAAGGAGAACAATATATTTTATATCAAAAAATACTAGAGCAAGACCCTACATTTGAATTGAGAGAACTTACAGAAGAAGAAAAAAAACAAGGAAAGGCAAATCCGAGAGATTTTGCACTACAAACATTAACTTCAGCTATTGACAGAGGAGAAATTTCTCAAAAACAACTGATACTAGTATTGATTGAACAAGGAAAATTTACAGCAGACGAACAATATTTATTTAATATTCAAAATGGTATTATTTCTCCTTTGCAAGTTATCAATGATAAATTAGACTCTGGAGAACTAACACCTGGTGATACCAATTTAGACCCTTGTACTGGTTCTGTTGTAATTTCTCGTGTAGACTCTGGAGAACTTTTAGCAAGTGTCACTTATCCATCTTATGATACAAATGAGTTTTCTAACAATTTTAATAACAGCTACTATATTGATTTAATTCATAGAGCAAGCACAACACCACTTGTAAACAGACCTATGTCAGAAAGAAAAGCTCCTGGTTCTACATTCAAAATGATACCAGCTTTAGCAGGATTAGAAACAGGTGTTATTGCACCTAACACTACCATAAGAGATTTAGGTTATTTTACAAAAGCTGCAAAGCCTTATCCAAAATGTTGGATTTATGGCAGCAGTGGTGGCACACATGGTGCCATTAATGTAGCTCATGCTTTGGAAGTATCTTGTAATTATTTCTTTTATGAACTTGCCTATCGTTTAGGAAATGCTTCAGAAGGCACTACATTACAAGGTATTTCTACATTAAATGAATATATGGCAGCATTTGGATTAAATGATAAAACAGGTATAGAAATAGGAGAAAGTTCTCCTATGATGGCTACACCAGCACACAAAGAACGTTCTATACGCACTATCAATCCTAACGCCTCACAATCTCAAGTACAATGGACAGATGCCGACTCCATACGTACTTATATTGGGCAATCTGTAAACAATTATGCTCCTATTCATATGACAAAATATATTGCAACATTAGCAAACGGTGGCACAAGATACAAAATGCACTTAGTATCTAAATTAGTAAATGCTGAGGGTAATACTACACAAAAAGTAGAAGAAGTTGTAGAAAATATATTAGAATTACAACCGCAAAATTTAGATATTGTACATCAAGGTATGCTTCTTGTTACATCTGGACAAAGAGGAACATTACGTGCAATATTTAGAGATTTTCCTATACAAGTTGCAGCAAAATCTGGTACAGCTGAAGAAGATAAATCCAGAAGCTCTCACAGTTGGTTTGTTTGCTTTGCACCTTATGATGACCCACAAATTGCTATTACAGTATTACTGCCTTATGGTGAAATTTCTGGCTCGCCAGCAGCAGTTATTGCAAGAGAAATTATAAGGGATTATATGGGTTTAAATTATCAGCCTGAAAATCATTATATGGAAAATATACTCACACAATAATGGGGGGAAATCATTATGAAACAAGAAAATTTTGTTATGTTTAAAGGTACAAAAGATGGTATCAATATTTTATTGCAGCAAGATATTTCTTTTTCAGAACTAAAAGAACTTTTTGAAAAAAAAGTAATAGAGTCTGCTAAATTTTTTGAAGGCGTCAAAACTTCTATTGCTTTTCAAGGAAGAACACTTTCTCAAGAAGAAGAAACTGCTCTTTTAGATATTATTACAGAACACACTACTATGAACATCACATTTATTAGAGATGGAAAAAAAGAAGATACTACCCAAACAATACCTGAAGGTGTTACTTTACCTGATGATATGCAGCAATATTATATTACAAAATATCACAAAGGTTCTATACGCTCTGGACAATGTCTTACATTTGATGGTAGTGTTGTAGTAATAGGAGATGTAAATCCTGGTGGAGAAGTCAAAGCTTCCGGAAATATTATAATATTAGGACAGCTAAAAGGAATTGCACATGCTGGTTGCAACGGTATGACGGACGCTTTTGTTTCTGCATTATATATGATACCTGTACAGTTGCGTATTGCAGACATTATTACACGCTTTCCAGAAGAAAACAAAAAAGGGCCTAAACCGCCAGAATTTGCCTATATAGAGGAGGGGCAAATATATGTTATGCCTCTTGCTTGAAGAGCACAGCCTCACAAACAAAATCAAAAGCGTCGTCATATGCTGCTTCAAAAAGCAATTTCTCTCCAGTATTTTTCAGGCTTGCAGCATATCAAAAATGTATGGAAAAAATAATGATTTTCTGTGAGGCTTGGGGACCTCTCCATAGTAAAAATAATGTGTTTTTTGTATCTTCTGTCGTTTTTTAATACAGTAAATCATAATTTGCTAAAAAAAAAGAGTGCAAAATGGTAATACTTTTGTTAATATATAAATATACAAGCTATTTTTATATTAAATGGAAAACAGTTTGAAAAATTATTCATTTTCGGCTTACATTGTCGAAATGCTAAAAATATGATGAACCGCAGTAGCGGAAAAAGTCAATTCCAGAACTAGGGGGAACAATACATGAGTGAAGTTATCGTTATAACAAGTGGAAAAGGCGGTGTTGGTAAAACAACCACCAGTGCAAATATTGGTTGTGGTCTTGCACTCACTGGTAAAAAAGTTGCACTTGTAGATGCAGATATTGGACTAAGAAATCTAGATGTCGTTATGGGACTGGAAAATCGCATTGTTTACGATTTAGTAGATGTTGTAGAAGGTAATTGTAGACTAAAGCAAGCATTGATTAAAGATAAACGTTACAATAGTTTATTTTTATTACCTGCTGCACAAACTAGAGATAAAGATGCTGTTTCACCTGAACAAATGCAAAAACTTTGTGAAAATTTAAAAGAAGAAGAATTTGATTATATTATTATAGACTGCCCTGCTGGTATTGAACAAGGTTTTAAAAATGCCATTGCTGGTGCAGACAGAGCAATCGTAATTACAACACCAGAAGTATCTGCTGTAAGAGATGCTGACAGAATTATAGGCCTTTTGGAAGCAAGCGGTTTAAATGACCCTACACTAATTTTAAACAGGCTTCGTGTAGATATGGTAAAACGTGGTGATATGATGAGCATAGACGATGTTACAGAAATACTTGCTATTGAAATATTAGGCGTTGTACCAGATGATGAAAGTATTGTTGTGGCAACAAACAAAGGAGAACCTGCTGTTACAGATGAAGAGTCTTTTGCCGGACAAGCTTATCGCAATATTGTTAAAAGGATACAAGGAGAAGATGTCCCTATTATGCGTTTTGAAAGAGATGCAGGTCTTTTTAATAAAATTTTTAAAAAATTTCGTCGTAGTTAAAGATAAAGGAAGTGTTTTTTAATGGATTTTCTTAATTTCTTTAAAAAGAAAGATAGTACTGCATCAAAAAATGTAGCAAAAGATAGATTAAAATTAGTATTAGTACATGACCGTGTAAACTGTTCTTCTCAAATACTAGAAATGTTAAAAACAGATATTATAAAAGTAATATCTAATTATATGGAAATTGATGAAGAAGAATTAGATATTCAAATTACACAAACACAATCTGATGATAATACAGGTACTGTTCCTGTGCTTTATGCCAATATTCCTATCAAAAGTATGCGTAAAGTAAGTCAAGATTAAAATAATACATATTTTATTTTTTGCTTATTACAGACCGAATTTTTTTCGGTCTGTCATTATTTTATCTGATTTTGCAAAACATTGTTCTTTTTATGTGGTGGATACTTTATTGATGTTATTCATTATAAATCAATTTATAAAACAAATTTACAACATTATCGTATACATTTTTATATAGGAGGTTTTCTTTTATGAATGTAAAAAAGCAGCTTTCTAATTTAGACTTTTGGCTAATTGGTGCTATCTGTATACTATCTATATTTGGTATTATATGTATTGGTAGTGCTACACATATTAATTTAGGTGCAGACCCTGATAATTTTTATAAGCAGATGATTTGGTTTGTTATAGGTCTTGCTCTTATGATAATTGCTTCTCTTGTAGATTATGAAGCTTTATCTCAATTTTATATACTTTTTTATTTATTAAATATATTGTTATTAGTTGCTGTATTATTTTTAGGCTCAAATGTAAATGGTGCTACTCGCTGGATTGCCATAGGCCCTATTAATGTACAACCCTCTGAATTTGCGAAATTAATTATGATATTTTTTTTGGCTAAACTTTTAACAAAAAAGCAGGAACAAATTAATCAACTTCCTACTCTTTTATTGGTTTGTATTAGTGTTGTTATTCCTGTTGCTTTGATACAAGAACAACCTTCTCTTTCTGCTAGCCTCGTACTTCTTGCAATATTATGTATTACATTGTTTGTAGCTGGCATTGATTTTAAAATTATAAGGCTTGTGCTTTACATTGTAGTACCAGCAATTGCTTTTGTATTATGGGACGTTAGCCTTGAAAAACCATTTATTATGGACAAAATATTAAAACCTCATCAATTTACAAGAATATTAACATTTGTTGACCCTAGCCGTGATATGGACTCTTATTATCAAACAGAAAAAGCAATAAATGCTATTGGTTCTGGTCAGCTTAATGGAAAAGGACTTTATCAAGGTACTCTTAATCAATTAAGTTATTTGCCTGAACCTCATAATGATTTTATTTTTTCTGTTATTGGAGAAGAATTTGGATTTATTGGTTGTGCTATTGTATTGTTGTTGTTGCTTTTTATCATATTTCGTTGTATATTAATAGCAGTATCTATTCGTGATTTGTTTAGCCAGCTCATTGTAGTAGGCGTTGCTGGTATGATTGCTTTCCAAACATTTATTAATGTTGGTGTTGCAACAGGCATTATGCCAAATACAGGTATGTCTTTGCCATTTGTTAGCTATGGCGGTAGTTCCATGTGGACAAATATGACTGCAATTGGTTTAGTATTAAATATCGGTATGAAACGTTCCAAATCGCTTTTTGAGGGGGTTTAAAATTTACTTCCATACTCTTTTAAAATTGATTGAACTATGTGCAAATGTGATGAAAACAATACGAGCATTTTGTTCGTTTTGATAATAACTATACTTTAGATAAATGAAACACCAATTATCTAATGACAAGTTAAAAATTCTCACAAAAGAAAACGCAGGTTGCAGCGTTATATATCACAAAAGATATAAAAAATAAAGAAAGGAGAAATTACGACAAAACTTGCAGCATTATAATAAAATAGAAATAAACTTTTTAATAATATTATAAAAGTTTATCATTTATTATAATTTTTTCGTAATAGTTTGAATTATGAATATAGCTTTAATTGCACACGACAACAAAAAAAAATTGATGGAAAATCTTTGTATTGCGTACCGTCATATACTTTGTAAACATGAATTATATGCTACTGGTACAACAGGTCGTCTTGTAGAAGAAACTGCAAATCTTATTGTTCATAAATATCTAGCAGGCCCTTTAGGTGGGGAACAGCAGCTTGGTGCACAAGTTGCCAGCAATGATATTGATTTAGTAATTTTTTTAAGAGACCCTGTAACACAAAAAAATTATGAACCTGATATTAATTCTATATTGCGTCTTTGCGATATGCACAACATTCCTCTTGCAAGCAATTTAGCTACAGCAGAAATATTGCTTCTTGCTTTAGACAGGGGTGATTTAGATTGGAGAAACGTGGTGAAATGATATGTCTTTGTATATAAAAATATTATTAATCTATACACTCATTATAAATATAGCATTATTTTTTACAATGGGTTTTGACAAACATTGTGCTGTAAAAGAAAAGCGACGTATTCCTGAAGCTACTCTTTTTATACTAGCATTATTGGGTGGCAGTATAGGTGGTTTTTTATCTATGAAGTTATTTCATCATAAAACAAAAAAGTGGTATTTTTATGTAATTTTTGTGTTAGCTTTGTTTTTTCAAATTATATTATGGATATTACTTTTTTCTAAGTCAAAAACATTTTTGTTACTTCCAGAAGCGACAAGCAGCTATATCATGACATGGATATGATACAAAATAAAAGCCATTGGAAGTATTTTCCCAATGGCTTTTATGGCGACTATTTTACACCAAATACATGTCTTCCTATTGATGTTGTAATAGGTACAGACCATATCCACCTACTTGTTGCTGTGGCTGGGTTCCAATAATATAATGCACCATTTGTAGGATCCCAACCATTTAAAGCATCTTGTGCTGCACGAAATGCTGTATCATTTGGTGTTAATGTAATTTGACCATCTCTTACAGCATCAAATGCTCCTCTTTGATATACTACCTCTGCAATAGAATTAGGAAAGTCTTCACTAGATACTCTATTTAATATTACTGCACCTACTGCTACCTGTCCTTCATAAGGTTCTCCTCTTGCTTCTCCATGTATTGCTGAAGCCAACAAATATAAATCTTCGTCAATATTGCTTTGTCCTGTTTGTCCTATGCCACTGCTTCCTGTTCCAGAAGAAATTCCTAATGCTCTCAACGTTGCCTCTCCTGCAATACCATCTGCTGTCAATCCATTATCTCTTTGGAATGATACAATTGCGTTATATGTGCCTGTACCATAAATACCATCTACATTTCTTGTATAATATCCTCTATTTTTCAGTGCCTGTTGCACATCTCTTACAAGCTGTCCTCTTGTACCCCAAGAAACATAAGAAATTGTTGTAACTGTTTCATTTTTATTTTTATAATATAATGCTGCTGATGCTGTCAAAAATACACAACATAGTAAAAAAATAATTTTACACATTTTATTTTTCATAGTATCACTCCAAAACAACTTTTTCAATGTTACTTTCTTTCCTGCCACCATTCTACTATTTTAAATTTTACATTAGTACTTATTTCTTGTTCTGCATTATCTACTATGCAAAACTCTTCTTCTGTTAAACTTCCTTGTAAGCGGATTTTACTTTCTTCTGTTACTTCTGAACAAGCAACATCTACATAACACAAAGGAGGATATACCACACACCACCAATTTTTTCCTTTTGCTTCTCCTATTTCTACACGCAATGCCTCATACATTCCAGCAGGAAATGATAATTCTCCATATTTTTTTAATGGAAATACAGTATTTTCTAAACTTACCTTTACATCATAGTCATATCCTTGCCTAGTAATTTCCTGTAATGCTATATTTTTTATTCTATCCATATTATTTTTTAAATATTTCTTTGTTTCTTCTTTGTCATGATATTTTTCTAATTCTTCTCCTAATTGTTGTAATATTGCATCTCTTACAGCTAATTTTAAATTTTGGTCATTTTCTGCATCACTATTTGCTAATACATGGAAACGTATTACTTTTTGTGCTATACCACTTTGTATATGTTCTGAATATACTTTTGTAGCATAAACAGTACAACACAGCAAAAATATCAGTGTAAAAATGCAACACCACACAATATTTTTTTTCTCCATTTTTAATATATATTTCGTTCTATAATATGTATATGCCAATCCTTTCATATTTTCACCTGCTTTTTTATTTGATGAAAAAAGGATTGACCACAATATCAAATTTTATACCTCTTTATTTAAAAAAATAAATTAGTCTACAACACCTATTGTTCTAATTTTTACAGAAACATTTACATCAAATACTACATTTTGTATTATTTCATCTGCATCATTTCCATATTTTTGATAAAGTTGTATACTTTGTTTTTTTAATTCAGAAACTATATCAAATATATCTTTTTTATATTTTTTTTGTGCTAATGCTATTGTATTTTCTATTTCTGATTTTATGATGATTTCAAACATATTTTCTATTTCATTTAATGAACTGCTTTGAAATATATTTCTACTTTCCAAACTGCTTCCTTCTGCACTGCCTTCTATAAAAAGTTTTACATGACAAATAAGCTGATTATTTTCTTCTGTAAAATATAATTTACTTTTGTTTTTATAAACCCACATAGGAATGGTGTTATTTTGCCAAATTCCTTCTATTACAGCCCCTTTTCCTTCTTCTTGCAATAATAATACCCCTTGTTCTTGTTTATCTGTTAAATCGCCAATAAAAGCGTAATCACTTAGTGCAATGCCTCCTCCTATTTTAATGCCCTGTTCTGTTGCTGTAATTTTAGGTAATATACTACTACCTTGACTTTGTCTTAGTTCTCTTAAAAATGTTTCTAAATCTAATTTTTTTGTTACAGCAACATCTTGTGCTGTATTTTTATAAAAATCCCATATAAAAAGTCCTGTAGAGGCGTCTTCTTTTAATATAGCATTGACACATTCTCCTGCACTACCTTCTGTACCTAGTAATATAATTTTTCCTGAAATATCTTGATTTCTTTCTAATTCGTCTAATATAGATTGTAAATATTGTTTTTGTTGAAGTAGTTCTTTTCCTAACACCACTGTTTTTAATTGTCCTAAATAGACTTGTCTACTGCTATAAGTATCTGCTTGTCTTATAGCTGCTGCGATACTATCTCCTTTTACTGTAATGCCTTTTTCTGGTGCTTCACTATTACTACTTTCTTCTCCGCTATTCATTGCAGAAAGTTGTGCAGGTGCTAATGTTAGCAAATATTTGTTATCATCATCACTTTTATCTATACCCATTGTAATAATATAACTTCTATCTTCCATTTCTTTATTGTCCCAACAGCCAGTAAGGAAACAAACTACTAATATTACAAATACTTTTTTGATATATTTCATATTTGTTTCCCCCTTTTTATATTATCTATTATCAAAAGTAAAACAGGTAATACCAAAATATAAAATGTACCTCCATATTTTTTTAATATTTCCATATACTCGTTTGTACTTGCTACATCTTGAGGAAGAACTGTCACTAAAAATACAATTACCATAACAAAAAACATCCATTTTCTTGCAGGTATTTTTTTATTTTTATTTTGCTGCATTCTTTCAAACAGTATTGTAACAAAAAACAATGCTGCACTTACAGAGGCAAATATGGAAACTACCCAAAACCACAACATAAATATATCTTGTCTATCTAAAAAAGAACCTGGCAATTGTAACGAGTCCATCATTTGAAGCACTGGAAACAATTTATTTACTACAGAATACTGTCCAAAAACTGCAATGGTTAAAAGCGTAATAAGTGTCATAAAAAATGCAATAATGAAACCTGCTTCTAACATACCCTTTTTTGCTTTTTTAGGGCGTTGCAAATAAGGAAATACCAAAAATAAAAATTCTAATCCTTGAAAAGAAAGTATTGTATACCATGCCCCTTTTGCAATATCAGAATTACTATGGCTTAGTATAGGACGCAAATTACTATAATCTGCTGTAAAAACTGCCAAAAGCATTAATATTAAAAATGGCACAAACACAAATATAAACAATATTTCTCCTGTTCTGGCACGACATTCATACCCTATTGCAGATACATAGCCACAAATCAGAAGCATAGCAAGTGCTGTTACAAATATAGGTGTACGAAAGAGCATAGACTGTCCTATCATTTCACAAAATATACGCAATTCCAATCCTGCCCCTATCATTATTTTTATAGCTAGTCCTAATGACAAAAGCAATCCTATAGGGCGACTAAGCAATATTTGAGAAATTTCTACTACTGTTTTATTGGTATGTCTTTGTCCCAATGTCGTAAACACAAGTGTAAAAATTGCCATAATTATACTGCCTAAAAGTACTGCAATATAAGCATCATTTCCTGCTACATTTACTGTTTGTCTTGGAAGTGTTACAACACCTGTACCAAACAAATCTAATATCAATAATGCTTGTAACTGTCTTATTGAAATTTTGTCATTTTCGGAAAACATTATATTTTGCCTCCCTTTTCTCTTTGTCTATGTTTGTCATTAGAAAAAATAGGTCTTTTTTTCATAAACCATAATGGTAAACGGAATATACTATCCTCTAAATCATTATAATTGTTTACTGATGCGGAACAAAAAGGATATAAAAATGGTATATGAAAGCTCTTCAAACTTGCCATATGAATTAGCATTAATATTAGTGCTAACCAAAAACCATATAATCCTAATATTGCAGAAAACAATAATACAATATATTTCGTCAAACGTAATCCTGAAACCAAAGCAATATTGGGAATAACAAAAGTACATATTCCTGTCAATGCAGAAACAATTACAACACTTGGACTAACAATACCTGCTTCTACGGCTGCCTGTCCTATAATAATGCCTCCTACAATGCCTATTGTGGAACTGACAGGAGAAGGCAATCGAATACCTGCTTCCCTCAAAAGTTCAAAAGCTAATTCCATTATTAATATTTCTCCTACTGCCGGAAAAGGAATATTCTGTCTTGTTTCTGCTATTTTAAGTGCCAAATTAGTAGGTATCATAGATGGGTGAAATACTGTCAATGCAATATACAATCCAGGTAATGCCACCGCTAAAAATCCTGCACAATATCGTATTAATCTTATAAAACTCATAATTTCCCATCTGTCATAGTAGTCTTCTGCTGCTTGAAAAAATACATTTAATGTTGCAGGTGCTATTACAACAAATGGAGTATTATCTATTACAATTACAACACGTCCCTCTAATAATGCAGAGCTTGCTTTATCTGGGCGTTCTGTCATTTGCAATTGTGGAAAAGGCGAAAGCCATCTATTTTCTAAAAGCTGGTCAATATATCCACTGTCTAATATTACGTCAATATCAATTTGATTAATTCTATTTTCTACTTCTTGTAATATTTCTTTTCTTACTATATCCTCTATATACAATATTGCAACATCTGTTTTACTTCTTTTTCCCACTTTTGTCCTTTTTACTTTTAATTTGGTATCTCTTATTCTTCTCCTTATCAGTACAATATTGGTTGCTCCTATTTCTGTAAAAGCATCTTTAGGTCCTTGCACAACTACTTCTGTTTTTGCTTCACTTACTCCTCTAGAAGGAAATCCTTTTGTAGAAGCCTGTAATGCAATGTCATTTCCGTCCATGAGCAATATAGTATCTCCCAAAAGTACCGCATCAAATATTTCTTGAAATGTTTTAACTTCTGTCATTTCTCCTATAGCAATGACCTCTTCATTTAATCTTTTAAGCATACCCTCCTTTTTGCCGTCAATGCGACAGCGGTTCATAATATTTGTTAGTATGCTTTCCTCTATAGCACTACCATTTACAATATTGTCTGTATATACCATATATACAGCAATTTCTTTTTTCTCTCCTACAAAAAAACGCCTTTTTACAATATCACCGCAATATTGAAAAGCATTTTCTATTACAGCAATATTTTTTTCTAAATTTTTTGAAATCTGTTCCAACAGACATCACCTACTTTAATATACTTTATTATTAGCCTTTGCCAAATCATAAAAAATATGTACTTTTTTATAAAAATTGCTGTTTTAACATATTATAGTGCACTAAAAAACTAAGTCATAAAAGAGAAAAAAATAAATAAAAAACATAAAAAATCGGTAACATAAAAATGTTACCGATTTTTTATCATTACCAGCCTTGTTTAAAATTTAATACATCATCTGGAATATCACCTTGTTTATATTCCTGCATTGCTTCATCTATTATAACAAATGCTTTTTTGAATAAATTTTCATCAATATTCAAAGGTGGCTGTATTCTTAATATATTATCTGCTACAGAAATCATAAGCAAGCCTTTTTCATAAGCTCTATATAATATTTTAAATGTACCATTAGGGTCAGCCACTTTTTTTCCGTTTTGTTCTTTTACAATACCAATACCATAAGACAAGCCTAATCCATTCATTGTACTAATAATATCGCTATGTTTTTGCTTTAACATAGTAAATCCTTGTTGTAATATATTACAGTTTCTTTTTAATATATTTTGAAATTCTTCTGATTGCATATAATCAAAAGCTGCATTTCCTGCGGCACAAGCTATGGCATTTCCTCCTAATGTAAATAAATGTGCTGGTGCTTTTAAACAATCCATAATTTCCTCTTTTGCTATAAAAGCACCTAATGTCAAACTTGCTCCAATAAATTTACCCATAACAATACCATCTGGTATAATTCCATAATGTTCTATACTAAAAAATTTTCCTGTTCTATAAAATGCTTGTTGTACTTCTTCAGAAATAAATAAAATATTATATTTTTTACAAATTTCATACAATTTTTTTATAAATATAGGGTGTGCCGGCATTAACCCGCCATCTCCTTGTAGGGGTTCTATGATAACTGCTGCTACTTCTTCTGCTGGCAAATAAGTTGCAAAAGCCCTTTCCATCTCTTTTAAACATTCTCTTTCACATTCTTTATCATCTACATTTACATTAAAAAATGGAAAATGATAAATTTCTGGTAAAAAAGGCCCCATTTTAGCGTGCATACGTGGTGTACAAGTTGTCAAAGAAGAAGAACCATAGGTATTACCATAATAACCATTTAAAAATGTAATGATTTTAGTACGTCCTGTATATGCTCTTGCAAATTTTATTGCAGCATCATTTGCATCAGAACCACAATTACCAAATAATATTTTTGCCTTTACTCCTCCTGGATAAACAGAAGTAAGTTTTTCTGCATATTCAATCATAGTAGTACTATAAGTATATGCTACTGTATATTGTGTGCATTTTTTTAATTGCTGCTGTATTGCTTCTGTGACTTTTTCATTACTACTCCCCAAATTTAAAGATGATGCACTACTGAGAAAATCAATATATTCATTTCCATCTTCATCATAAATTATAGCATCTTTTGCACTTTCTACTACTAATGGAAAATAAGAAAGATGTTGTGTAGGTGCTACTACTTTTTTATCTCTTTCTACCCATTGCATACACTTCTGTGTTTTCATTTGTATTCACTCCTTATAAATAAATATACACTTACTCTTTTTTATATTCGTTTATTCTAGCACTATTTTTTTATTTTTGCAATAAAAAGCTATTTTTTGTCAAAAAAATACCATTTCTATCCATAAAATCAACTGCATTTTATATCAAAATAAAATAAAAAAGACAAGAATAAAATATTCTTGTCTGACATTTTTATCTATTTTTTTCAGCCTGCACTGCCTAATACACAAGTATTATCAAATGTAAACATTAATAAATCATGATTTAATGTGTTTTCTAGAAAACTATTTTCAACACTATCTAACGCTAGTGCTGCTTGGTCTAATGTTAATTGTGTAATATTTCCTACTTTAAAATTAACTTCTGCTTTTTCCAAATCTGATTTTGCTTTTTCTAAATCTGTTTGTAAATTTTTTCTTGCAGACTCTAATTGTTGTAATTGTATATAGGCCTGTCTAATACTTTTTTCTTTATCTTCTTTTGCATTTTTATAATCTCTTGCTGCATTTGTTGCTTCTAATTCTGTTGTTCTATATTGAGAACCTGTTGTATTAAGTGATATTGTTTTTGCAGAAAACTCTGCATTTTCTACTGCTATCTGCTGCATTTGCAAAGACTGGTCTGTAGAAAGTTTTCTATTGACATACATTTCTAAACTCATAGTCATTTCAAGAGGTGTATATTCCACTTCATTTACAATTTCATATCTGTCTTCTGGATTTGCACCAATCAAATCATTTAATGCAATATAAGCATTATCTATATTCATTTGTAATTGTTTTATTTGCTCAGCCATTTGTTGCGTTTGTCTGTTCAAATCTTCTAAATCTTTTTTACTCATTACACCAACCTGATTTTTAACATTTGCTTGAGTAAGAAGTTGTTTTTGCAAATTATAATTTTTTTGAAGTAAATCTAAATTACTCTGATTTAACAATATTGTAGTAAAAGAATTTTTAACTGCTGCCTGTATACCAATTTTAGTAACATCTTCTGTAATTTTAGAAATACGATAACTTGCATCTAATGAATAAATATTACTCAAATAAGCCAATCTTTGAGCACTTACTACAACTAATTGAGTATTATCACCAGGACGCACACCACCATCAAACAAATCTTCTTTAGTATCTAATGTTACATCAATTTGGTCAGCAATTTTTTTCAATGACGAAGCATTTTGAATTGCCATATCCACAGCTGTTTGATAATCTAATGACTGAATATCTAATGTAGTATCCTTTTTTTCTGCTGCAAACACCATACTGCTCATTAAAATGCTAACACAAAGCACAACAGAAATGATTTTTGTAACAGATAAAAAACTTTTTTTCATTTTTCATCACACCTCATTTTTTAAAATCAAATCGTATATCATCAATGACATCACCAGAGCCATCATTTACTCTTACTTGGAACTCCAGAGAACCTTTTGTATAATCATACTCTACGCCATCAAACAAAATATATCCTTCTTTTTTTTCATCTTCTCTTATATTTTCACTCCAAGCATCGTCCCATCTACCGCCAGCAAGAGATACATCAAACTCTTTATCATCTAATGTCAATTTAGCTTCATAAGGCATAATACTAATTTTATCTACATCAGTATTTTCTACTTTTAAATAGGTTCTAGTTCTTCTCATACCAGCATTTTCTTTATCATCCATCATAACCGTTTTGAGAGTAATTTCATACCCATCTTTATACACTGTTACAGGCAATTTATTATACACCACATAATCAGGGTCATCACTTCTATCCACATAAACAATTTTTTCGACTTCTTTTTCGACAACAGTTTCAATAACTTCAGGTTCAGGTGACACAACAGCAACTCTTTTCATAACAGGGTCAAAAGAAACCTGACATTCCAAAGTTTCCGCAGTAAATCGTAGTGGCACATAAATATACCCATTATAATTCAGCACAGGCTGATTAGAGGGAGAGGCAACAGTTTTGTCATCAACTTGGAACATCACATCAGCCATAATTTGAGCCTGCACTGTTTTATACACACTAGCAAATACAGTACTAGCCCCCATCACCATACTACCAGCAACAAATCCTAACACACCTATTTTCCAACTTTTCATAATAATCCTCCTTTCCTACTCATTATACGATATTTCTGCAATATAGTCTTCATAAAACACAAAAAAACACCTGTAAAATTCTGTAAAAACTATATTTTTAAATAGAGGTGGTAACTCATGCCACCACCCCAATATACTTAACAAACTGCTTTGACTTTAAAAGGCAAGATGTTTGGGGAGTGCAACTTCCCATTTTAATCCGCAAGGGGGGCTTTGCCCACCTGAGTAAAACAGCGAGTTTCAATGCTATTAAGCTTATGGAACAAGCTGTTTATACCTCTGTTACATCAAGTCGAAAACCTGTTTGCGACTTAGCGTTTCGATAAAATCGAAACGCAGAAAGGTGGTGACATAAGTCACCACCCCCACTTTATTTCAATTTACAATTTTCAAACATCAAATTAGTTTAATCTAGCTGTTTGAGTTGTAGCATCCCAAGAGATTTGGCTTTCAGATAATCCTAAAGCATATCCTAAATCTCTAAGAGGTAAGAATACACGACCATCTCTAATTTCAGGAGCTGCATTCAATGCTGTAGATACACCATTCATGTTAAGCACTTTGCTTCCAACTGTCATAGAGAATACTCTTTGACCGAAACCGATTGTACATGTCTTTGTAGCGTCATCCCATCTAACTGCTGCGATGTTGTTCAAAGATTCTGTTACGGCTCTAACTGGTAACATTGTGTAACCATCATTGTTGATGTATGCTGGAGGGCAAGCGCCGCCTTCCATTTCGCTCAATTTGATTTCTCTAGTACCTGCTGTGATTACATCAGAACCAACTGGTACTACGATACTTGTTGTAAATGTAGCATCGTCTTTGTCACGACCTGCTGTTACAACTTTTACGAAATCGTTCATTACTGTTACTTTAGCTGTTTCGAAGCTGTTAGCGTAATCATCGCCATCTTTATGGTAGTTGTTCATGAAGAATTCGTTGTCTGGTTCACCATATACTTTCAATTTGTAATCACCAGCTGCAAGACTTCTGTTCATGTACAAGCTCAATCCGGAAATTTTGATTTCTGCTGGAGTTTTGGAGCTTCTGCTATCAACTTTTACATAAAGAACGCCGTTTTTGTCATCTCCGCTGTCTTCTGTATCAACATAATCTCCGCCCAATTTAGCAAGTTTCATGTCGCCATTAACAACTTCAGCTTTTGCGCCACCTTCAAAACTCATTCTTTCGCCTTCAAGTTTGATTACGTCATCTTTAGCCCATAATCCTGCTTCTGGCTCAACGATTGTAATGTCAGCAACATCTGTGTTTCTGTAGTCAATTTTCAATTCATTTACTGTTGTTCTAACTTCGATAGGAGCTTTTACTGTAGCGATTGTAGCACTTACGCTTTGGTTAGCTACTGCTGGGCCACTCAATGTCATTACAACATCGCCTGTGAAGTCAGCTTCTGCGGATACATGTACACTGAATTCGAATTTTCTCTTTCTGTCTTTGTTGCTTCCGCTGCTTTCGAATATACCTTCTGGAAGGTCTTTGCTTGTAATTGTGATTTTTCCACCGTCAGCATCAACTGTGAAAGCATCTTTTACTTGGTTCAATGTACCTTGGAAGTTGTAAGCTTTGAAATCTTCTGTGATATCGTCAATGCTTCCGATTTTTTGTTCAGCATCGCCATTATCCATAACGAATTCTACACCTTCAGGTAATGTCAATTCCATTTTTCTATTGTCAATGAAAGAGTTAGCTACTGTTTCTTCGATAACTACTTTCAATGTTTGGTTGTCATATTTGCTGCTTGCTTTTGTACCTGCGTAAATAACTGGAAGTTCTTTATCTTCAGCTGTCATTTTTACGCCGTAATCTTCATAAGTACCAATTGTTACTGTTTGTTTGCTTGTTCCGCCACCGCTTACTGTGATTGTAGCTTCATCACCAAAGTCAGCACCGTCTTCAACGATTAACAAACCTGTAATTCTGTATTGAACAGCTTGTGTAGACTGTGTTCCACCTAATTGGATATAGATTTCATCACTGTCATCGCCTTTTGTGAATTTGTCTTCACATTTAGGGTCTGTGTATACGCTTTCTGTTAACTCTACATCTAAGTTGTTACCTGTAATTCTCTTAATAGAGAAGTTATTTCCTCTTTTCAATTTGAAGTCGCCGTTAACTCTCAATGATACAAGTCCGTCATCTTCTAATGTTCCAGGTACTAATTCTTCAATGTAGATGTTTTTCACTTCATCGCCATCATAGAAGCTTTGTGTTTTTTCGATTGTCAAGTTTGTATCTCCGTCAGCTGTTTTAGCAAATGTTTTGCCTTCGCTTGTAAACTCAGAGTTCAATGAGTCAATAGATACGCTTGCAACACCGCCTGTTGTTCTTACGAACAGAGGAATTCTCAATACATCGCCATCTTTGAATTTGTAACCATCTGTTGTTACGATAATTCTTGTGTCGGATTTTTTGTCAATAGTTACTTTTAATTCAGTACCGTTTACTGTTGTTGTGTATACACCAGCTACTGCTGTTGCACCATATTCAATTGCTTCAATTCCGCTATATTTATATACAACGTTATCAACACCATTTCCTGAAGTAACAAGTCCTGCTTTTCCATCTAATGCTATAATAGTATCTTCATAAGAAATACCACCAGCATTCAATAATGCTACACCAGCATTCCATCTAGCTTTAATTGCTGCATCAAAATCTGCTTTTGTTGTATTGCCTGCTGATACCTCATCTAATTCTTTTTGTTTTTGAGCTACAAGAGCTTCTTTTTCTTTTACAAGTTTTTCTGCATCTTCTACTGCTTTAGCTGCATCTTTTCTATTTTGTATCATAGCTGTTGCAGATGCTGTATTTCCAATAACTGGAATACCCATTTCGTCTACTTTCTTTTTAGCTGCTGCTATAGTATCATCATGTGATTTTACTACTCGTTGACCATTTTCCCAATCTTCATGTGCACTTGCTGCCTCAACACCAGCAGTTATCATATCTGTTGCTGCATCTACTGCTGCCTTAATAACTTCTTCTGTAGGATCTGTACTTTCATCTACTCCACTTACTGTTAAAGCATCTCCATTTTCACCTGCATAATAGTCTGATGTAAATACATGCTCAGTAATACTACCTTTATATTTACCACTAGCTTTAAAATCTCCACTTGTAGTTGCAACAGTTGGATCGTCTGGTTCAGTTGCACTAGCTCCACCAGTTGTATAAGCTTGATATATACTATCATTACCTGCTGCCTCTACTGCATCATTATATGCTTTTGCTGCTGCTTCCAATTCTGCATCAGTATATTTTTGCAATGCTTCATTTGCTTTTTTAGCCTCTTCTAATGTTTCTTGTGCATCAGCCAAACTCAATTGTGCACTGTTTAATGCTTCTTGTGCATCAGCTACACTTTGGTTATCAGCTGCACTAATATAATCTTGGTAAGCTTTAGCTTTCTTTGCTAAATCTTGTGCTGCTGCTAAGTAGTCTTGTTGTAATTTAGCAACATCACCACTTGGTGTAGAACCAGATGTACTACCACTTGTAGCATCTCCGCTTGCTGGTGCAAACTGTAAATATTCTTTCATTGTAGCGTCGTCTTCAACATATAATGTATCTCCGTCGTCGCCGTCCATTTCTAACCATTCAGCATTTTCAAGTGCTAATTCGAATGTTTGTTTTGTATCAATAAAGTCGTTGCTTGCTTCTAATAAAATGTATGGTACATCTCTGTAATCGCTACCTGCATCTTTTTTAGGTTTGAATTCTGTGTTTGCTGTTACTCTGATATTAGAGTGAGATGTTGTCAAATCACTGCTTGCAAATGCTGTTGCAGGTATCATGCTCAATGCCATGCTTGCTGCTAACGCAAATGATATAAACTTTTTCATTTTTTAATTTCCTCCTTTAATTTAAAAACCAATTTAGTGAGAATATTTGACGTTTATGAGAGTTCGACCTAGCCGTTACGCAGTAACGCAGAAGTAACTCGAATGTCAAATATTCGAACGGTTTTTCACGCTTGCGTGAAAAAAAATTCCTTTTTCAAATATTTGACGTTTATGAGAGTTCGACCTAGTCGTCATAAAATAACTCTCTCTGTCAAAATTCCTCTTTTAATAGTTGTCCTTTTGTGTGTAGAGTATTGCTTTTGCCCTAAGCGATTTGTTGCTTAGTATCCTTTTCAAAGGGTACCCCCTTGATACAAGTTGAATTATAACATCGCTTTTTTACTTCGTCAATAATTCTCCTTCAAGTGTAACAGTACTGTAATATTTATTCCCTCTCTCTAACGCTTTCTGGCGTTCCTCAGTTTACAGTCTGTTCTGTTTGGGCTTCTCTCCCTTTGCTGAACACATTATAACTTATCCTTTTTTTTTACGCAAGCCCTTTGCCTATCTTGTAACATAACTGTAAACTCTCTTAAATATCCCTGTAACTTTTCCCTATTTCCCTCCCCCTTTCTTCCTTATTAATGTCCCGTTTTTATGTCTTATTTTCTTTTTCTTTTTTCTGCCCTTTCCCCTTTCTAAATCGTAAAACGAATTTTTCTATAAAAGTTTTTTACATCGCCTTTTTTCAAAAATTGAGTAGCTTTGTACAAAGCCCAATGTCTTAACTTTTCCATCAAAATAGCACTTGCAGGAGTAAGTGCTACTCTGCCTATAAACTTCCTTTTGCATATCTTCCTTGTAAAAAACTCTATGTGCTTCCCCTAATAAAACATAAAAAAAGTTGAAAAAAAGAATTGAAAATGATATATTGTTAACATGGCGAAAGCCATAGAAAAGTACCCATGACAGGGTGGCCGCCTCCTTCCCTTACATTCTAATATTACATAGGAAAGGAGGTGACGCACATGACTGCTTTTGAAATCATTACGATTTTTATAGGTATATTAACTTTGTTATTTACCTTTGGCGGTTTTGTTATTGCGTTGCTTGCTTTTCTCAATAAGAGAAACAAGCATTAAAAAAGCCCATCCTGTCTCGACCACAGGATAGGCGGTGTCCCTAAGGGCACTTCACATTCTGGAGGCATCCACTTTTGGAGTGGGTGCTTTTCTTTTTTTCATTGTATCACATATATTTTCTGAATGCAATAAAAATTTTTATATAGTTTTCTACGCTCGCCCTTCGCAAGTGCTTTACAATTTACATAATTTTATGTTATACTTTTTTTATAAAAGAGGAGCAGTCACCATAAAGTGGTCGCCCTGCTTAGGATAGAAAACTACCCTAGCTTTACAGGAGCTTTTATGGGTAGTTTTTTAGTTACTTCTTTTTCATAAAAATAGCACTTACCCCTTCACAAGTGCTTTACAATTTTCATATTTTATGTTATACTTTTTTTATAAAAGAGGAGCAGTCACCACTTTGTGGTCGCTCTCAGTAGAGTAAAAAACTACCCTAGCTTTGCGAGAGCTTTTATGGGTAGTTTTTTGTTACTTCTTCTTCATCAAAAAAACACTTGCTCTCAACAACTGCTTTACAATTTACCTATTTTATGTTATACTTTTTTTATAAAAGAGGAGCAGTCACCACTTTGTGGTCGCCCTGCTTAGGATAGAAAACTACCCTAGCTTTACAGGAGCTATGATGGGTAGTTTTTTGTTACTTCTTCTTCGTCAAAAGAACGATGAGAGAAAGTAATGCTACAATAAAAGTACCAAAAGCAAGCATTAAATATATTGCTTCAAATACTGTCATTCGCATCGCCCCCTTTCCTCTTTTATGTAATAATAATACACACTAAGAGGGCGACCACCCGTCATGACTGCTATTTTTATAATAGCAATTTTTTTCCCTTTTTTCAACAAAAAATTCTTTTCTTTTTCTTATTGCTTTCTTTTTTCCAAAAAAACCTATTTTATAAATTTGTATAAATTTTGCAGTTTTACAAATACTATTGTCAAAAAATATAATACAAAAAAGCGGTGATTTTCTGCCGCTATGAAATAGGAGGAAATTATCATGAAAGCAACTGGTATAGTTAGAAGAATTGACGACTTAGGTAGAGTTGTTATTCCTAAAGAAATTAGAAGAACATTAAGAATACGAGAGGGCGACCCTTTAGAAATATTTACAGATAGAGAAGGCGAAATTATATTGAAAAAATATTCCCCTATAGGAGAATTAGGTGCTTTTGCTCGAGAATATGCTGAGTCACTCGCTCAAACTGCTGGGCATCTTACCTGCATTGTTGACAAAGACCAAATTATTGCTGTTTCTGGTGGCAGCAAAAAAGAATTTTTTGAAAAACACATCAGCGGAGAATTAGAACAATGTATTAATCAAAGAACAACTGTTATAGCTGATAGAAAAGAAAATACTTTTATTCCTATGTTAGAAGATAACGAAACTGAAAATTACAATTATCAGCTCATTACCCCTATTATTTCTGAAGGCGACGCTATGGGTGCTGTTATATTTCTTTCCCAAGATAAAAAAATGGGAGAATTAGAAGGCAAATTAGCACAATCTGCTGCCGGTTTTTTAGGCAAGCAAATGGAACAATAACATTATCTCTTTTAAGAGCCATTCGTGGCTCTTTTATTATTATAGTAAAATTATATAAAAATATTTTTTGTGCTATGTTTTCTTTGACATAACTTGACACATATCTTATAATACACCTATACAACACTTTTATTATTATTATTGTTGTTTTCTATGTATTAATTAAATCTATATCTATCTCTACACAAGTATATTTAAAAAAGGAGTGTGTCATTAATGAAGCATTTTGACAGTAACGTTGAGTATATCAAATATCTTGTAAACAAAGAAATTGCATCTCGCTTTTTTCAGGGTACTCTCACAGAAAGCGAAGACTCTTATCAAGAAATTGCAAAATCAATTATCCCTGGTCCAAAAGCACAATTTCGTTGTTGCATCTACAAAGAACGTCATATTATACAAGACCGTGTTGGTCTTGTTTTAAAACCTACCAAAGATGACAGAGTAATCAATGTTTTAGACTCAGCCTGTGACGAATGTCCTATTGACCGTTTTGTTGTTACAGAAGCTTGTCGTGGTTGCATTAGTCACAAATGTAAAGAAGTTTGTCCAAAACACGCTATCACAATTGTTAATCATCGTTCTTACATCAATCAAGAAATTTGTATTGAATGTGGCAAATGTAAAGAAGTTTGTCCTTTTAATGCTATCAGTGAAGTAAAACGTCCTTGTGTTCGTGCTTGTCCTGTAAATGCTGTTTCTATGGACGACAATCGTAAATCTAAAATTGACCATAACAAATGCGTTTCTTGTGGCTCTTGTGTTTATCAATGTCCTTTTGGTGCTATTGTTGACAAAACATACATAAAAGAAGTTCTTAGTCTTATCAAAGAGTCTTGGAACAACACAAACTACAAAGTATTTGCTGTAATAGCACCTGCTATTGCCAGCCAATTCCCAGAATATAAACTTGGTCAAGTTTTTACTGCTATTAAAAATTTAGGTTTTTACGACATTGCAGAAGCATCACTTGGTGCTGACATGGTTTCTCTTTATGAAGCAAAAGAGTTTGCAGAAACTGTAGAAGAAAAAGGTTGGAAAACTTCTTCTTGTTGTCCTGCTTTTGTTGATTTTGTAAAAAGACATTATCCACAATTAATGCCTCATGTATCTACTGCAGTTTCTCCTATGATTGCGGTTTCCAGAATGATTAAATATCAGCATCCAGATGCAAAAATTGTATTTATAGGGCCCTGTACAGCAAAAAAAGTAGAAATAAAACAACATGATATAAAAGACGCTATTGATATTGTACTAACATTTGAAGAATTACAATCTGTATTAGATGCTAAAAATATCAATATCGCAGAATTAGAAGAAATGTCACTTCAAAACACACAATACTGTACTTCTTCTTATTATGGTAGAGTATTTGGTAGAACTGGTGGTGTAACAGAAGGTGTTGTTCAAGCAAAAGAAATACAAAATATAGATGTAGAAATAAAACCTGTTCGTTGTAATGGTTTAGATGAATGTGCAAAAGCATTACGTCTTGCTGCTGTTGGCAAATTAAACGGCAACTTTATTGAAGGTATGGCCTGCAAAAATGGTTGTACTGGTGGTGCTGCTTCTATGTGTCATGCTGTAAAAGGCATCAATGATGTTACACAATACGGAAAATCTGCTACTTCTGCAAACAGTTTAGAAGCACTAAACGGTTTTGACCTTTCTCTTATCAATATGGAAAGAGATTACGATAAAGCATAATAGCATAGCAAATCTGTTCACTTCATTACTATGAAAAACAGTAATAACTTTTTATGAAGGAACTGTAACAGTTCCTTCCTTTTTTATCACATAAATTTTATCAAATGAAAGGAGAAGCTGCTTTATAAAATCATTTTATTTTTTAACATTATGAGCAGCAACACTATTATGAAAAACAAATTAAAACCTATTTTTAGTATTTTACTATTGATTACTTTACTCTTTAATATGGTAGCTTGTTCTGATAATTCTAGTACAGCAGCAGAACAGCCAGATGTCATTGAAAATGCAGACAAAACGCCTGTTTCTGTTGCTGTTTTAAAAGGGCCTACAGGAATTGGTGCTGTACAATTATTAGATGCTACTGATTTATCAAACGATTATACATTTGAAATTTCTTCTGCACCAGATGAAGTAATGGCAGAACTTATAAATGGAGGAGTAGATATTGCAGCACTACCTACAAACATCGCTGCTGCTGTTTATAACAAATCAGAACACGAAATTTCTATTGCTGCTATAAACACATTAGGTGTATTGCACATTTTAGAACGTGGTGACACAATACAATCTATTTCAGATTTAGAAGGCAAAACAATTTATGCTACAGGACAAGGCTCTACTCCAGAATATGTACTAAACTATATTTTACAAAAAAATAATATTGAAAATGTAACAGTAGAATATATGACAGAACATGCTGAACTTGCTGCTGCTTTATTAGCAGGTGATGTCAACATTGCACTTTTACCAGAACCTAATGTTACAGCTGTTTTATTAAAAGATGATACTATACGTCAAGCACTTGATTTAACACAGCAATGGGACAATACGCAAAAACTTAATTCTTTACAGACATCACAGCTTGCTATGGGTTGTATTGTAGCAAGAAAAGAATTTATTGAAAACAATAAGCAAGCATTTGAAAACTTTTTAAAAGAATATGAAAACTCTGTAAATTATGTTAATGCCAATATTGCAGAAGCTGCTACTTTAGTACAGCAATATGGTATTATGGAAAATGCTGCTGCTGCAGAAAAAGCAATACCTAACTGTAATATTGTTTTTATTTCTGGAGAAGAAATGAAAAATGCTTTACAAGGTTTTTATCAAGTTTTATTTGATGCAAATCCAAAATCTATAGGAGGCGTATTGCCTGATGAAGATTTTTATTATACAAAATAAAAAACTGATTTCTAAAACAGTCATACTATTTGTATGGCTGTTATTTTGGCAATTTTTATTTGTTATCATAAATAAAGAAATACTTATTGCTTCTCCTATTAGTGTTTTAAAAACTTTTTTTTCACTTAGTTTAGAATTTTCTTTTTGGTATACTATATTCTGTTCTATGATACGTATATTGACAGGTTATTTATTTTCTGTTTTTTTAGGCATATTATTTGCTATACTTTGTTATCGCAGTAAAATATTACATGACTTTTTCTCCCCTGCTATACATACCATGAAAGCAACTCCTGTTGCCTCTTTTAGCATATTAGTACTTTTATGGATAAAAACAGACTTTGTACCCATTGTTATATCGTTTTTGATGGTATTTCCTTTAATATGGACAAATATCAGCATTGGTATAGAACAAACACAAAAACAATATTTAGAAATGGCAAAAGTATATCGTTTTTCTTATTTTAAAACTTATCGTTATATATACATTCCTTCTATACTTCCTTATTTTATATCTGCTTGTCATGCAGGTATAGGTATGGCTTGGAAAGCAGGTATTGCAGCAGAAGTAATATGCACTCCTAATGCTTCTATAGGCAGAAAAATTTATGAAACAAAAATTTATTTAGAAACATCAGAGTTATTTGTATGGACAATTTGTGCTATACTATTTAGTATACTTTTAGAAAAATGCTTTTTATATTTACTTTATTATATTAGTAGAAAGATGGGTATTTCATATGAAAACAAAAACAATGCTACAATTTGAAAATGTAACATTTCGCTACGATACTACTATATTACAGCAATTTTGTTGTTGTTTTGACAAGCAAGGTATTTATTGCATATTAGGAAAAAGCGGCTGTGGCAAAACAACATTTTTTAAATTAATAAGCGGTTTACTTCTTCCTCAAAAAGGATTTATTTATCACAATGCTTCAAAAATTTCGTTTCTTTTTCAAGAAAACAGACTACTACCTTGGTTCACTATTTTAGACAATATGACTATTGTCAATACTGACAAAAAATACTGCATCTCTATATTAGAACAATTAGATTTATTTGGTATAGAAAATAAATTACCTTCTGAATTAAGCGGAGGTATGCTCAGGCGTGTTGCTTTAGCAAAAGCGATTGTTTATGATGGTGATATATTCCTTTTAGATGAACCTTTTACTGGTATAGATTTAGAAAGAAAACAACAAATCATACCATTTTTACAGCAAAAAATGCAAAATAAAATTTGCCTTATTATTACACACAACATAGAAGAAGCGACTGCTCTTTCTCCTCATTTATTTATACTTCAAAAACATACTTTAAAAGCAGTTACTTCAAATAATTTTGTCGAATTCATACATTGAAAATACCTTGCTTTTTATACTGCAACAGCTATAATTAAATCATATTACACACATTATATAACACTATCATTTATAATAACCCTCGTCTTTTTTAGACAGAGGGTAATTACTAATGTTATTAAATATTGTTTGTTATAGGTAAATTTATAAAATAAATTTACTTAATACATTTAATTTCGTACTACTTTTCATGCAAAAAAGAGGTATATAACTGTTAATAAAAACTTATAAAAAACTATATAAAGTGTTGAGTTTGCAGGAAGAATTAATAAAGGATTTCATTCAAATAATAACGTTTTTTAGTTGTAAATTACAATGTAAGAGAGCCAATATTAAGGAGTTGATAGAAGATGATAAAAACATTCAAAGTTAAGCTACTCCCTAATAACAAGCAACAGACTAGGCTTTTTCAATTCTGTGGCACAAAAAGATTTGCTTATAACTGGGCATTAAAAAAACAACAAGAAAACTATAAAAACGGTGGAAACTTTATCAGTGATAGCGAACTTAGGAAACAGTTTACTATATTAAAACAAGAAGAAGAATATAAATGGCTAAATACTATTAGCAATAATGTTACCAAACAAGCTATTAAAGATTGTTGTATAGCTTATAAAAATTTCTTTCATCACAGAGCTGATTTTCCTAAGTTCAAAAGCAAGAAAAAAGATACACCAAGTTTTTACGTTGATACTGATAAAATTAAGTTTACAGATACTCATGTTAAGCTAGAAAAGATTTCTTTATCAACAAAAAAGAACAAGGCTAAAATGAATTTTATCAAACTAGCTGAAAAAGATAAGATACCAACAGATTGTAAATATATCAATCCTCATGTAGTATATGACGGAGTTAATTGGTATATATGTATAGGTATTGAAACAGAAAAAGAATTAAAACCAATATCACTTAATGAAGGTGTCGGAATTGATTTAGGCATCAAATATTTAGCTATTTGTTCTGATGGGAACAAATACAAAAATGTAAATAATACTAGCAGAGTTAAAAAATTAGAAAAGAAAAAACGTAGGTTGCAACGTAGTATATCAATAAAATACGAAAGGAATAAGGAGGGAGAGAGTTACAAGAAAACAAGCAACATTATAAAAAGTGAAAGAGAATTGCGAAAGATTTGTAATAGACTATCAAACATCAGAAATGACTATTTACACAAAACAACTACTGAAATGATAAAACGAGAACCAAGCTATATCGTTTTAGAGGACTTAAATGTAAGTGGTATGATGAAAAATAAGCATTTATCAAAAGCAGTTCAAGAACAAAAATTCTATGAGTTTAGAAAACAAATTGAGTACAAAGCTAGTTGGAGCAATATAGAAGTAATATTTGCCGATAGATTTTATCCAAGTAGTAAAAGATGTTACTGCTGTGGTAATATTAAAAAAAACTTAAAGCTAAGTGATAGAGTGTATGTATGTGATAAATGTGGTATAAAGATAGATAGAGATTTTAATGCAAGTCTTAATCTAAAAAACTATTATTGTAATCTACAAAATAACACCTAAAAGTTAATGTAGATATGTACGGCGAGTTACGTCGGAATTTACGTCTGTGGAGTGTACAAGAACTTGTGAGTAGCCTAGGCAAAAGCATACACAATGAAGCAGAAATGAAACAGAAGAGTTTTATAAAATAGCAATATTTTTGTTAACTTTTTATAAGTTTTCAGTAACGGTAGCTTATGAATTTATTATACTTACTACCATTTTTAAAAAAAAACAGAGGTGATAAAAATATGATTATAATTGTAGGTCTAGGAAATCCTGGCAAAGAATATGATAAAACAAAACACAATGTAGGTTTTTGGGTGATTGACCAACTTGCAAAACAATATCATATTGATGTAACAAAATTTAAACACAAAGCTCTTATAGGTGATGGCATAATATTAGGTAAAAAAGTGCTTCTTGTAAAACCTCAAACCTATATGAATTTAAGCGGAGAAAGCATAAGAGAAATATTAAAATTTTATAAAATACCATTAGAACAATTTTATGTAATATACGATGATACCAGTTTACCTCTTAGTACTGTACGCATTAGAGAAAAAGGAAGTGCAGGCGGTCATAATGGTATCAAAAACATTATTGCTCATTTAGGTACAGAAGATTTTGTTCGTATTAAAGTAGGTATTGGCGAAAAACCAAACGGTTGGGATTTAGCAGATTATGTGCTTGCTAAATTTTCAAAAGATGAACAACCACTTATACTTAGTGGTATAGACAAAGCCTGTCATGCTATAGAAATTATTTTGACAAAAGACATAAAAGAAGCTATGAACCAAACAAATCAAAAACTAAAAAAAGAAAATAAAAAAGCAAAACCTTCTCATCAAAATGAGGTGATTTCTTGAATACTCTTTTTGAACCTTTATTAGAATTACAACAATATCAACAAATGTTACAAAATATTGCACAAAACAATACCCCTATATTAGCTTCTGGTATTATTGATATACAATTAACACATATGATAGCAGCAATTTGTCATCATAGCAATCGCCCTGCTATCATATTGACATACAGTGAATTAAAAGCACGTGAAATCTATGAAAATTTTCGTTTTTTTCACAAAGATACCTGTTTTTATCCAGCAAAGGATTTACTTTTTTATAGTGCTGATGTACGCAGTCAAGCTATCACTTGTCAACGTTTTTCCGTAATACATCGTTACATTGCAGGAGAAAAACCTATACTTGTGCTTTCTATAGAAGCACTTCTTGACAAAATGCCTCCTAAAGAAATTTTTTCTTCTTTTATACTACAATTAAAAGAAGGTGATGTAATTGATACTCAAAAATTATTACAAAAACTGATACAAATGGGATACGAACGTACAGAATTAGTAGAAGCAGCAGGACAATTTGCTGTAAGAGGAGGTATTATAGATATTTATTCCCCAACGGCAGAACAAACATTTCGTATTGAACTTTGGGATAATGAAATTGACTCTATTCGTCTTGTTAATACAAACACACAACGCTCTACTGAAAAAGTAAATCATATCTCTATTTTCCCTATGAGAGAATTAGTATATGACAGTGAAACTGCTTCTATTGCTATAGAAAAAATAGAAAAAGAATATCAATATACCATACAGCAATTTGAAAAACAAGAACTTTATGATTATGCTCAACGTTTAAAAGAAATAACACTTCCTATATTAGAAGCATTGAAATTAGGACAAAATCATAGCAACATTAACAACTATATGCCTTATTTTTATGAAAATACAGTATCTCTTTTAAGTTATATTTCAAAAGATACTCTTTTATTTTTTGACGAACCAGACAAACTACAACAGCATATCAATACCATATTAGCAGAATACAGCGAAAGCATGAAACAACGTATTGAAAAAGGATATATACTTCCTACACAGAGTAATCTTCTTTTTGACTATACTCATATTTTAAAAGAGGCTTGTTCTTTTTCTCAAATTCTTCTCACAACAATATCCCAAAAAGCCCCTTGTTTTACTGTAAAAGATACTTTTTTCTTTTCTGTAAAATCTGCTCCTGCTTTTCAAAAAAGAATTGACTTATTTTGTGATGAAATTGATATGCTTAAAAAATCAAATTATCGCATTGTGATACTAGCTGGAGGTCGTACTTATTGTGAAAGAGTTGTAAAAGAATTGGCAGAAAGAAATATTAATTCTTTTTATAGCGAAACATTTGACAAAACAATACCTAAAGGCACCGTTATGGTGGCGTCTGGTAAATTAAATCAAAGTTTTTATTATCAAGATATTGCTTTTGCTATTTTTTCCGACAAAGAATTCTATGGGGAAGCAAATCGTAAAAAAAGACGCAATAAATCCAAAAAAGGGACACCTATAGAAAGTTTTACAGATTTAAAAACAGGTGATTACGTTGTACACGATAATCATGGTATTGGTGTTTTTCAAGGTCTTGAAAAAATTACTGTAGATGGTATCAACAAAGACTATATGAAAATATCTTATGCTAATGGTGGAAATTTATTTGTTCCTGTCAATCAAATGAATTTAATACAGAAATATATTGGTAATCATGGCGTTACTCCAAAACTGAATAAATTAGGAGGACAAGAATGGAAAAAGGCAAAAACAAAAGCTCGTTCTGCTATCAAAATATTAGCACAAGATTTAGTAGCTCTTTATGCCAAAAGAGCAAATACAAAAGGTTTTTTATATTCTCCAGATACTTTATGGCAAAAAGAATTTGAAGAAGGATTTTCTTTTGAAGAAACAGAAGACCAATTATATGCTATAGAAGATATAAAAAGAGATATGCAAAGTGGCAAAGTAATGGACAGACTAATATGCGGTGATGTTGGTTATGGCAAAACAGAAGTTGCTATTAGAGCAGCTTTTAAAACAGTACAAGATAGTAAACAAGTAGCTTATTTAGTGCCAACTACTATACTTGCTCAACAACATTACAACACCTTTTTACAAAGAATGTCTGGTTATCCTATCAAAATAGGTTTGCTTTCTCGTTTTCGTACTCCAAAGCAACAAAAAGAAACATTGGAGGGTTTAAAAAACGGTATTGTAGATATTGTAATAGGTACTCATCGCATTTTATCAAAAGATGTCATTTTTAAAGATTTAGGTCTTGTGATTGTGGACGAAGAACAACGTTTTGGTGTTGGACACAAAGAAAAATTAAAATCTTTTCGTGAAAATGTAAATGTACTGACACTTACAGCAACACCTATTCCTCGTACGCTTCACATGAGCCTTTCTGGTATTCGTGACATGAGTATATTAGAAGAGCCTCCTCAAGAACGTTATCCTATACAAACTTATGTTTTAGAAAGTAATCCTGCTTTTGTAAGAGAGGCAATTCATAGGGAATTGGCAAGAGGAGGTCAAGTATATTATCTATTTAATCGTGTACAAAATATTGTAGAAGAAACACTTCATTTACAAAAATTAGTTCCTGAGGCAAAAATTAATTATGCTCATGGTCAAATGACAGAAAGAGAACTTGAAAATATTATGTCTGACTTTATAGAAGGAGAAATTGACGTTCTTGTTTGTACTACTATTATTGAAACAGGACTAGATATTTCAAATACAAATACTATCATAATACAAGATGCTGACCGCATGGGACTTTCTCAACTATATCAATTAAGAGGGCGTGTTGGTCGTTCCAATAGAATGGCATATGCTTATTTAATGTATCATAAAGACAAAGTATTACAAGAAACAGCAGAAAAAAGATTACAAACAATACGTGAATTTACAGAATTTGGTTCAGGTTTTAAAATTGCTATGAGAGATTTAGAAATCAGAGGTGCTGGTAATCTTTTAGGGGCAGAACAACATGGTCATATGGAAGCAATAGGATATGATATGTACTGTCGTCTTTTAGAAGAAGAAATACAAAATATAAAAGGAGAACCTAAACAAGAACATTTTGAAACTACTATTGATTTAAATATTAATGCTTATATCCCTGATTTTTATATCAAAAATCAAGAGCAACGTATGGAAATGTACAAAAAAATCGCTACTGTTTCCAATCAGTATGATTATTACAATATACAGGAAGAATTAGAAGACCGTTTTGGAAATTTACCCAAAAGTGTTCAAACACTTTTAGATGTTGTACTTTTAAAAGCAGATGCACATCATTTAGGTATATTATCTATTGTACAAAAAATAAACAGCATATTATTACAATTAAAATCAGAAGCAAATATAAAACCAGAAAATATTACTGCACTGATTGCAAACGGAAAAGGAAAATACTTTTTTACTGCTGGTGCTTCTCCTTATATTACTATGAAATTTACTCAAAAAGAAAAAGAAAGTGTCATATTAGACAATATTAAAATATTATTACAAGCATTGAAATGCTAGGATTTTTTATTTTTCTAGTGTATAATGAAAAATATACAGTAGAAATAGAATAAATATTAAAAATTTCTGTTTTTCAGGTATGTATAAACAATATTTGTAACTATTAAACAATATATTATATTTGATGAAGCAGGTGTATACATGAAAAAATTAAAATCAATACTCGCCATGCTTCTTTGTTTCTTACTGTTTGCAGTAACAGGCTGCTCTAAACAAATTGATAGCGAAAATATTATTGCAACAGTAGATGGCAAGGCGATTTCTAAATCAGAATATATGTTATATTTATACGAAGCAACAAAAGATTTTAATGAAATTGGTGGTAATGATATATGGGAAACCGATTTTGATGGACAATCTGCTGAAAATGTAGTAAAAGAAAGAGCATTCACTACAATGCTTCATGTAAAAGTAACAGCAGAAAAAGCAGGCAAATATAAAGTTTCTCTTTCTGAACAAGACAAATCTGCAGCAAAACAAGAAGGAGATACAGAACTTGCTTCTATGACAGAACAACAAAAAAATATTATTTCGATTTCTCAACAAGATATTTACCGCATTATGGAAGATACTTCACTTTATCGAAAAGTAGTAGAAGCTGTTACAAAAGATTATCAACTTTCTGAAGCAGATTTTAATGCTTATTTTGAACAAAATAAAGAAGCTCAAAGAACAGCTTATACACAATATACTATAAATACAATATTGCTACCAGACCAACAAACAGCTCAAGAAGTATCGCAACGTTTAAATCAAGGAGAAGATTTTCAAACAGTATCTCAAATATATGAAACAAATTCTACTCAAAAGGAAAAGGAATTTGCTGGAACTATTGAAGTATATAAAAACAAATTAGATACTATTCTTAATATGGATTTCTATTTTGAGCAGGGACAAATTACAGATCCTATTTCTACAGAAGAAGGATATTATATTATTCGTATTGAACAAAAATCTGTTCCTGATGATGCCCAATTAAAAGAAATGATAAAAGCAGAATATACAGCATCTATGAAACAGCAAGTATTTACAGACGAGCTTAATCAATGGCTTTCTGATGCTGAAGTTGAAAGAAATGATAGTGTATGGAACAGCATTGAAATGATACCATAAAAAAGAGGTGATAGCTATGAGGCTGTGCATTGTATTTACTGAAATAGTTAATCTATAGCTATTTCAGTAAAGGAGCGTATTTATAATGAGATTAAGTGGTACAATATTTTCTAATATACTTCAAAAAGACACAGGTATTACCATTATTACACCAAATGATTTATCACAACAAAAAAAATATAAAATAGCTTATGTACTTCATGGGCTTTGCGGAAATAACAAAACTTGGTTAGATTATTCTATGTTATCTGTTTATGCTATGCAAGGAAATACTATTTTTATACTGCCTGATGCAGAAAGAAGTTTTTATTGTAATATGAAATATGGTTTTGATTATTTTAATTACATCACAGAGGAATTGCCTCTAATTTGTAAAAATCTTTTTTCTATATCTTCTCTTAGAGAAGATACCATTATACTAGGTGGTTCTATGGGTGGTTATGGTGCTTTATTATGTGCCTTATCCAAACCAGAGCAATATGGCATTTGTGGAGCTTTCTCTTCCTGCTGTTTATTACTAAAACAAGGACTTTATGATATGAAACAATATAACATCAAATACCAGCAGCAATTTGGAAAGCAACTTATAAATGACTTTACTGCAATATTTGGAGAAGCACTAGAGTGGAAAGCAGAATTTGACTTAATAGAATTAGTTAAAAAAGCAAAACTTTTTCCTCAAATTTATTTAACTTGTGGCACAAACGATTTCTTTTATAAAGACCATTTACAATTTTGTGAGCAATTAAAAAGTAGAAATGTGTCATATCACTTTGAGCAATGGAATGCTCAGCATGATTTTATTTATTTTGATGAAGCTATCAAAAAGATGATTTCAAAATATTTTTTATAAAGCTATATTGCAAAAGCCTTCAATGTTATTTTGAAGGCTTTTTTTATGATATTATGATGATATACAAATTTATTTGTAAACATTTTTTATTTTAAACAAAATGATAACAAAGTTACACAAGGGAGGATATTTTTATATGAAGCAAAAAAATCTATTTATATTATTTATCATTTCTATTTTTGTATCATTATACACTACCATAAATATTTTTGCATATCCTATTGAAGTTTATAATTTATTACCACTATTGCAACAAACAATAGAACAAAATACGCATACTATGACATTACAATTTACAGAACCATCAAAACTAGGAGATAAATATTCTTGGCTTATTACATCTGAAGCAGGTCAGTTAGCCCCTAGCCTTTGCTTATTCACTTCACAGCCACCAAATTCAAAAATATATGGAGAAGATACTGAAATTATTCTTGTACAAAATGCTATAGATTTAAATAAAATTTGTGAAACATTTCATTTAAACTATCAAACTTATAATAATCCTTTAACAGTTACTGAACCTATTACAGTAAATTACTATTACCAAAGCAATGTAAAAAATGCTTATCCTGTAATACTTTTTCCTTATCATACTATATTATTAGAACAAAGTCCTATCAAAAAAGCACTAGATATGATAAAAATATATATAGAAACACAAAAATAAATACGATACATAAAATTAGCCTATCAAAATAACATTTGACAGGCTAACTTTTTTTACTTTATTATCTATCCTCAAATCCATTTGGGTGGTTTTTATGCCACTCCCATGCAGAAGCAATTATTTTTTCTAATGTATTATATTTTGGTTGCCAATTCAATTCTTTTATTATTTTTTCAGAAGATGCTATCAATACAGAAGGGTCCCCTGCTCTTCTTGGCTCTATTTTTTCTGGAATTTCTTTTCCTGTTACTTTCCTTGTCATTTCCACTACTTCTTTTACAGAAAACCCTTTTCCATTTCCTAAATTATAGGTACGGCTTTTATTTTCTTGCATTGTTTTTTCCAATGAAAGAATATGTGCATCTGCCAAATCTGTTACGTGTATATAATCTCTAATACAAGTACCATCTTCTGTTGGATAGTCATCTCCAAACACACCTATAAATTCTCTTTTTCCCAATGCTACCTGCAATATAATAGGAATTAAATGACTTTCAGGAAAATGGTCTTCTCCTATTGTTCCACTTTTATGAGCACCTGCTGCATTAAAATAACGCAATACAGAATATTTAATACCATACGCTTCATCAAACCAACGAAGTATTTTTTCTACACAAAGTTTAGACTCGCCATATGGATTTGTTGGCAATGTTCTATCACTTTCTAATATAGGAATATTTTCAGGTTCTCCATAAGTTGCCGCTGTAGAAGAAAATACAATATATTTTACATTGTGTTCTCTCATTTTCTTTAATAAACTAAGTGTACCTCCAATATTATTTTCAAAATATTTTGCTGGCTCTGTTACACTCTCTCCTACAAGAGAATAAGCAGCAAAGTCAATTACAGCATCTATACTATGTTGTGTAAATACGCCTTCCAAAAAATCACTATCTGAAATATTTCCTATGCAAAGTGCTGCTCTTTCATCTACTGCTTTTTTATGTCCTGTTTCTAAACTATCTACTACTACAACTTCATAATTTTTATCCAGTAATTCCTTTACTGTATGACTACCAATATAACCTGCACCACCACAAACTAAAATTTTCATGTTACATTCCTCCTCTTTATTGTTTTGTAATTAATTTTATTACTTCATTTACTCCATCTGAAAGATGGCTATTTTCCATATTTTTAATAAATTTTTGTCTGTTTTCATATAACGAACGTACTGCTTTTTCCAGAGAAATATATGTCATATCTTCTTCTTGTAGTACCATAGAAAACCCTTGTTTTTCAAAAGATTGTGCATTTAATATTTGGTCACCTCTACTTGCTTTTGCAGAAAGTGGTATTAAAAGATTTGGCTTTTTTAATGCCAAAAATTCTGATATAGAATTGCTACCTGCCCTAGAAATAATAACATCTGCTGCTGCAATTACATGAGGCAATTCTTCAGACAAATATTCAAATTGTTTATAACCTTTTTTATTTTCTAATTTTTTATCAATATTTCCTTTTCCACAAATATGCACTAATTGAAAGTCTTTTAAAAGTGTTGGTAATGCTCCTCTCAACTGTACATTGATTTTTACAGAACCAAGACTTCCTCCCATCATCATAATAACAGGTTTTTGCTCTGTAAAGCCACACAATTCTAACCCTTTTTGTTTTTCTCCTTCAAAAAGTTCTTTTCGTATAGGTGTTCCTGTATTTACACCTTTTTGCTTTGGAATATACTGTAATGTTTCTGGAAATGTAGTACAAACCTTTTTTGCAAAAGGCATTGCAATACGATTTGCTAATCCTGGTGTCATATCTGACTCATGTACTATAACAGGTACTTTATTAAATTTTGCTCCTAATACTACTGGTACAGCAACAAAACCTCCCTTAGAAAAAATAATATCTGGTTTTATTTTTTTTATTAATGTTGTTGCTTCTTTAATACCAGAAATTACACGAAATATATCTGTAATATTTTTAAAAGACAAATATCTTCTTAATTTTCCTGTTGGTATACCATAATAAGTAATATTTACTTTTTCAATCAGTTTTTTTTCCATTCCTTGCTCAGAACCAATATATATTATTTCATATCCTTGTGCTTTTAGTGCAGGAATTAACGCCAAATTTGGTGTTACATGACCTGCTGTTCCCCCACCTGTCAATACTATTTTTTTCACCTATAGCTCACTCCTATTACACTATTGTTATATGATACTATATTATTTTTACACATATTCTTTTTTTATTATATCAAAAAAAATATAGAATATCCATACAAATTTGATATTTATTACATAAAAAATTCCATACAAAAATCACTTTTTTTTATCATTTTTTATTTTTTGCTGCATATCATAGCATTAAAAACATATTGTAAAGGAGTAGTCTATCTATGTATCCATATCGTTCTAACACAAATATTTATCAAAAAAATACTTCTATCAATACAAGAGAAGCATCTCTTTCTGTTACAAAGCAGGATTTAAAACAAGATAAACGTCTTTTAGAATTATTAGAAATTGCACAGCAAGAAACAATAGAGTCATTATCTGCTTTTGAAGCACTTATTAAAAATGAAGCATTGCAACCAGATATTGAAACATTACGCAATGCTTATTTAGATGAAATAAAACACCTAAAACTGTTACAAGAAATTTTATATAACATTACTGGAAAGCCTTCTTCTATGCAACAACCAACACAATCTACTGCTACTGAAACAACTCATCAAAATGTTTCTTCAGAAATTGAAAAAACATTACATCAAGAAATGGAACAAACAGATTTTTTTAGAGAATTACTTATTGCCATACCTGAAACAGATTTAAGAGATATTCTTTTTGAAATTATAACAGACAAACAAGACCATTGTATCCGTCTATGTTTTCTTTTTTCAAAATATAAATAGTAAAAATTACTTTTCCATGTTATACTTAAAATAAAAAGTATTTGGAAAAGGAGCGTTTCTTATGAGTGATTGTATATTTTGTAATATTGTATCTGGAGCTTTTGGCTCTGCCACACTGTACGAAAATGATGAATTTAAAGTAATACTTGACCGCTTTCCTGCAAATGAGGGACATGTGTTAATTCTTTTAAAGCAACACATTGCTACTATTTTTGAATTAGACCCAGAAGTAGGAGGACGTTTATTTTCATTAGCTATTAAAATCGCTCAAGTGATGAAAAAAACATTAAATTTAGAATATATGAATGTCATGCAAAATAATGGTTCTATCGCTGGTCAAACAGTACATCATTTCCATATGCACTTAATTCCTCGTTATGAAAACGATGGTATTCAAATTGCTTATAAACCTCTTGATTTAACAGACGAACAAATTGAAGCTATGCGTCAAAAAATTTCTTCTGGTATACAATAATAAAAAGCTCCTCTTTATTTTTAAGAGGAGCTTTTTATTATACTTGAATGTTTTTTACAAAAAATGTAATATAAACTTTATACAATAATACTAAAAAATTAAAGCATTTTTTCTTAAAATAGTGTAAAATAGAATTCAGAAAGAAATGTTATTTTAAAATTTTTGAAAAAATAACACATTCTTTTTTCATTATATTATCACAAAGGAGTTTTTATTATGAAGAAAAAATTATTAACTTGTATATTATGTACATTTGTTTTTACTTGTTCCCCTTTTATTACATATCATAACAGCACTGGAAAAGTTTTTGCAGTAAATTCTGCATTTTCTTCTATTCTTTTAGAAACAACTTCTATAAAAGAAGTAACAGGTCCTACTAATCTTGCTGTTTTTCGTATTAAAGACAAAAGTGGTGCAGCAATACCAAAGGATACTATTTATTCTTTAAAATTGGACAATGGCTTTATATTCCAAAATAAACCAGAAATATTATCTTCTGGTAAATACAGAGATAAAGTCTTTTTTGAAATTGATTATCAAAATCCTTCTATTGCTTACATTACAATACAGAAAAAAACAGATGCTAGTGATGGTGTAATAGAATTTCAAAATTTAGATATTACTCCTACAAGAAATTCAGAAATCAACAAAGATATTACATTATATTTAAGTGGAAATAACACATACGATACCATCAAAGTAGGTACATATAAAGAAGCTCCTGCTACTCAAAGAACACCTATTACTATTAAAACATTAGAAAACAGTAAAAAGCCTTACGCAACAGGCACATCTGCTGCTAACAGAAAATTACAAATACTCATTGATGGCGAAGAATATGGTACTGTTACAGCAGGAGAAGATGGTTTATGGAATTACACATTCCCTTATAAATATTCTCCTTTAGAGACAGGAACACACACTTTTACTATAGGTTATTATCAAGGAACAACTACATTAATTGGTTCTGTTTCAAAAGAATTTGAAATTGCACCAGAAGTAGCTAAAACAACAAAAACAGTTATTTTTACTGTGGGAGAAAAAACATATACTTATGATGGAAGAACAGGGTATTTAGAAGCTGCTCCCTTTATAGACAACAATGGTAATGTACTATTACCTTTGAGAGCAGTTGCAGGTACACTAAATATTGATGCACAAAATATTATATGGAATACAGAGTCACAAACAATTACTATAAAACAATCAGCAAAAACTATTTGTTACACTATAGGTTCTAATATTATGACAATTAATGGTGTTGCTTCTGAAATGAATACTGCACCTATTGTACAAAATGGTGTCACATTTTTACCTTTGCGTTCTTTATTAAATTCTCTTGGTATTACAGATAATAATATACAATGGGATAACAATACACAAATTATTTCTTATGAAGTATAATAAAATGTCAAAATAATATAGTAAACTGTTTATTTTTAATGAAGGAGGTTTTTTTAAAATGAAAAAAGCACTACAATATTTTAAAGATGATTTAAACACTATTCAAAACGCAGGTACTGCAAAAGAGGAACGTATTATTACAACACCTCAAAAATCACGCATTGATACTACAACAAAAAAACAAGTTGTAAATATGTGTGCAAACAATTATTTAGGTCTTTCTGATAACAGTGCATTAATTGATGCTGCAAAAGAAAGCTACAATAAATGGGGATTTGGTTTAAGTTCTGTTCGATTTATATGTGGTACACAACAAATTCATAAAATATTAGAAAATCGTATCAGCAATTTTTTAGGTATGGAGGATACCATATTATACTCTTCTTGTTTTGATGCAAACGGAGGTTTATTTGAAGCATTGCTCAATGAACAAGATGTTATTATTTCTGATGAACTAAACCATGCAAGTATTATTGATGGTGTTCGTCTTTGTAAAGCAAAAAAAATGCGTTACAAAAATAACGATATGGAAGATTTAAAAAATTGTTTAGAGCAATCAAAAAATGCTCGTATTCGTTTAATCGCTACAGATGGTGTTTTTTCTATGGACGGTTTTATTGCAAACTTAAAAGGTATTTGCGACTTAGCTGAACAATATGATGCTTTGGTTATGGTAGATGACAGTCATGCAGTTGGTTTTATGGGAGAGCATGGCAAAGGAACACCAGAATATTGTGACGTTATGGGCAGAGTAGATATTTTAACAGGTACTTTTGGTAAAGCATTAGGTGGTGCTTCAGGTGGTTACACTAGTGCCAAAAAAGAAATTGTTGACTTGCTTCGTCAGCGTTCTCGTCCTTATCTTTTTTCAAACACAGTAGCTCCTGCTATTTGTGCTGCTACTATCAAAACAATTGATTTATTAGAACAGTCTACTGCATTACGTGATAAAGTACATGAAAATACCACTTATTTTCGTCAAAAAATGAGTAGCTTAGGATTTGATATTCCTGAAGGTTCTCACCCTATTGTACCTGTTATGCTTTATGATGCAAAAATAGCAAAAGAATTTGCAACACGTATGTTAGAATTAGGCGTTTATGTTATTGGTTTTTCTTATCCTGTTGTACCAATGGGAAAGGCAAGAGTACGTACACAAATTTCCGCTGGACATACCAAACAAGATTTAGATTTTGCAGTAGAATGTTTTGCAAAAGTAAAAAAAGAAATGGGATTGTAATGTTTTTTCTCTATAATAATATCATACAAAAGAATGTAAAATTATAGTATAATTACTTTTTTACATTGGTACAAGGGGGACTGTTATGAGTAGGCCTCTAAAATGGCTATTAGCAGTTATAGGTATTTTTTTATCATCCTTTTCACTTTACACCATTTATATAAGTGGAAAACCTGCATTTGACTCCTATAATATAGTTGGTTGGGTAGGTTTTGCTATAGGATTTTTTATTTTAATGTTACTTTTATATTACTTAAATGTTAAAGTGGGTATTACTTATACATTAATATTGCTTTTACTTCTATTTCTTATGATAGGCCTAGAAAAATTAAAACATAATAATGAAAAAACAGCAAAAGAAATTTCTGGTGAAATGCAACAATTAGATGAAAATGGCAACATTATAATTACTCACCCTTATGATAATTTGATTAGTTTAGAATGGGGTACTCACAACAATGTAGATTTAGATTTAATGCTAATTGACAAAACAAACAATATTTTTGTCAATTTTGGTACTCCAAAATATGCTACAGATGAAAATAATAGTATTTGGTTAGATTATGACTATCAAAGACAAAAATCTGTCGCTATGAAAGAAATTATTTCTATACTTGGTATGAAAGACAAAATGTTTTCTATTATAGTAATGAATTATAACGGTGAAAAATTAAATCAAGATGCTGTTGTTACTATTATATTGTCGGACAGAAATACTACAACATATACATTACCTGCAAAGCAATTTAATGATGCTACAAATTCTATTCATGTTTGTGATATTGCTATGCAAACAAATACTATAACAAAAGTTATGAAAGATTTTCATAATAATATAACACAACGTTAATCAATTATATACCATCAATAAATCCTCTACCTAAAAAGGTGGAGGATACTTATTAATATTTTAACTGATTTATGTAAAATGGAGATAACTATGTGGAAATATGATAATGATAAAATAATAGACATTCTAATATCTAAAACAACAAAGTTTACTAATTATTTACAGTTCAAAAAATAAAATTAAGAATAAAGGGGGAATTTTATATGAAAATTGACCATATTGCAATTTATACCAAAAAGTTAGACAGACTAAAATCATTTTATGAATATTATTTTGGTGGTATTTCAAACACAAAATATACAAATAAAACAACTGGTTTAGAAACCTATTTTATTTCATTTCAAGACGGCACTCGTTTAGAAATTATGACACGTCCAGTATTAGACAATAACAGTAATGAATTGTTTCACACAGGTTATATTCATGTTGCTTTTTCTGTTGGTTCTATTGAAAATGTAAATATGCTAACGCAAAAACTAGAAGAAGATGGCTACCCTATTATCAGTTATCCTCGCACAACAGGCGATGGCTATTATGAAAGCTGTGTACTCGACCCTGATGGTAATCAAATAGAAATTACAGCATAAATAAAAAGAGGTGATTTTATGACATTTACTACTATTGATATGCAACACTGGGAAAGAAAAGAACATTATCAATATTATATTAATTTAGTAAAAGCAAAATATACCATTACAAAAGAAATAGATGTTACAAAACTTGTTTCTGAAATAAAACAAAAACAATTCAAATTTTATCCTTCTTTTTTATATGCCATTATACACAATATCAATCAAAATAAAGAATTTCGTATGGGTTATAACGAGCAAGGACAATTAGGTTATTGGGATATTTGTCACCCATCTTACACCATTTTTCACAATGACGACAAAACATTTTCTGATATTTGGTCAGAATACAATACTTCTTTTACAACTTTTTACAACAATGTAATACAAGATATGCAACAATATAAACACAAAAAAGGTATTAAAACAAAGCCTAGAACTGGGCAAAATTACTGCCCTATTTCTTGTGTGCCTTGGTTATCTTTTACAAATATCAGTTATGACACATTCACAGAAAATAAAATGCTTTTACCAATTATTTGTTTTGGAAAATATCACAGCCATCACAACAAAATTACTTTACCTTTTTCTATATTTGTAAATCATGCTGTTGCAGATGGCTATCATACCTGTAAACTAATACAAGACATACAACACTTTGTAAATGATTTAGATTGGCTTTCTCATTAAAAATATACTCTATTTTTATATTATATAGTTTTTTATACTACTTCTTGTAATATTTATAATTGAAAATAGCTATTATATTTGTTATGATAAAGCAAATACTAACATTATTCATATTTATATCAATAGAATTTTAAGGAGGAGTTTTTAATGTCTTTATTTCAAATTTTTAGTGATGGTGCTGCGGATATACCAAACCACATTGCAAAGCAATATGATATTTGTGTCATTCCTTTTTATATTTCATTAGACCAAAAAATTTATCAAAAGGAATTGGTAGAACTCTCCCTTAGTATATTCTATCAAAAAATGATAGAACAAAATGTATTTCCCAAAACATCTTTACCCCCTATACAGGACTATATAGAGGCCTTTACTCCCGCATTAGAGTCTGGTAAAGACATTATTTGTTTTACTATTACAGATACTTTAAGTGGTTCTTTTCAATCTGCTATGACAGCAAAACAAATGTTAGAAGAAAGCTACCCTCAAAGAAAAATATATATTGAAAATTCTTGGGCTGCTACAGGTTCTCAATATCTTATTGTCAGAGAAGCAGCACGTATGCAGCAAGCTGGATATGATATTGATGCAGTACATGATTATATACAAAAAGCAAAAGCAGACAGTCGTATTTTCTTTTTAGTAGGAACATTAACACATTTAGAAAAAGGTGGAAGAATTGGAAAAGTTGCTGCTCTTTCTGGTAGTATATTAAATATAAAACCTCTTATTGTATTGGCTAATGGCGAAATCAATAAAGCAGGTATTGCTCGCAGTCGTAAAAAAGCAATGATAAAACTATCAGAATTAACAAAAGAATATATACAAAAAAACCATTTTTCTGTTTCAGATTTTACTTTTACAATAGGTACTACAAACACACCAGAAGAAGCAATTTCTTTTTCAGAAATATTAAAATCAGATTTACCTGACATGGAATTTATAGAGCCTTTTCAAATCGGTGCAACTATTGCTACACACACTGGTCCTATGACAATAGGTATTTGTATGAACAAAAAATTTGAAGCTTATTTATCACAATAAGGAGGGAAAGCTTATGCAAAAATATATAATATTTGATTTAGATGGTACATTGATTAATTCTATGCCTCTTTGGAAAAATATTGGTAAAGATTATTTAAATAGATATGGCTTTTTACCCCCTGCCGATTTAGATGACAGAGTAAAAAAGCAAACTTTATTTGAAACAGCTGGCTATTTTAAAGAATTATTTGATATTCCTAAAACAATTAATGAAATGGTATCAGAAATTATTGCTATGGTGGCACAACAATATGCTAACACTGTACCACTAAAACCTTTTGCAAAGCAATATTTACAAAAGCAAAAACAATGTGGTACAAAAATGTGTGTGTTAACAGCATCTGAACCAGATTATATTTTAGCAGCAATGAAACGACTTGATATATTACAATATTTTGATTTTATTGCTACTTGTACAGAAATGGGTTTAACAAAAAAAACAGCTAAGCCATTTGAACAAGCAATGAAACGTTTAGGAGGAAACAAACAAAATACTATAGTATTTGAAGATGCCCTCTATGCTATACGTTCTGCTAAAGAAGGTGGTTTTTATGTCATTGCTGTTGCAGAAGATACTCGTCCTAATGATACAGAAGAAATACAAAATTTGGCTGACAAATACATATGCTCTTATAAAGATTTATTATTGTAAATCAACAGTATTTTATATATAAATAAGCAGTTACTTTTATCTATATTGTAACTGCTTATTTATTATAGTATTTCCTTTTTCATTTTTCTTAATTTTATTGCTTTTACTGCATAACTATGATAAAGTTTTACATTATGAAGTATAACAAATAGGAGGAAATAAATATGTGTGGTATTTGTGGTTTTACAGGTACATTAGCAAATGCAGATGACGTTTTAGATAATATGATGAACAAAATAATACATCGTGGGCCTGACAGTGGAGGAAAACATATTGATAATAAAGTAGCATTAGGATTTCGCCGTTTAAGCATTATAGATTTAGATAACGGTTCTCAACCTATGTACAACGAAACAGATGATATTATTGTAACATTTAATGGTGAAATTTATAATTATCAATCATTGAGAGAAGATTTAATTGCAAAAGGTCATATATTTAAAAATGACTCTGATACAGAAGTATTAGTTCATGCCTATGAGCAATACGGGGAAGATATGCTCAATAAATTAAGAGGTATGTTTGCTTTTGTTATATGGGACAGCAAAAAAGAATTATTGTTTGGTGCAAGAGATTTTTTTGGTATCAAGCCTTTTTATTATACTATTATTGATGGTAATATTATATACGGTTCTGAAATCAAAAGTATATTAGAATATCCTCTTTTTAAAAAAGAAGTGAACACAGAAGCATTAGAAAATTATTTAACATTTCAGTATTCTGTATTACCAGAAACGTTTTTTAAAGGCGTTTATAAATTAATGCCTTCTCATTGTTTTACATTTCAAAATGGTACTATGAACATTAAAAGATATTGGGAACCAACATTTGAAGCAGACAACAGCAAAACATTAGAACAATTTGTAAATGAAATTGATACTGTTATGCAGGACTCTATCAAAAAACACAAAATTAGTGATGTAGAAGTAGGTTCTTTTCTTTCCAGTGGTGTAGACTCCAGTTACGTCGCTGCCTCTTTTCATGGTGACAAAACATTTACTGTAGGATTTGATTATGCAAAATATAATGAAATTGACTATGCAAAATCTTTATCCAAAAAAATTAACATTGATAATTACAGTAAATTGATTACAACAGAAGAATATTGGAATACTATTCCAAAAGTACAATACCATATGGACGAGCCTCTAGCTGACCCTTCTGCTATTGCATTATATTTTGTAAGCCAAACCGCTTCAAAATATGTCAAAGTTGCTCTTTCTGGAGAAGGTGCTGATGAATTTTTTGGTGGGTACAATATTTATAGAGAACCTCACGATTTACTTCCTATTACACGCCTTCCAAAACCTGTCAGAAAATTATTGGGAGCTATAGCAAAATCAATCCCTTTTAAAATAAAAGGAAAAAATTATATTATTAGAGGTAGCAAAGACTTACAGCAGCGTTTTATAGGAAATGCTTTTATGTTTAACGAACAAGAAAGAGAAAAATTATTAAAACATTCTACAGGACATTATCATCATACAGAAATTACAAAACCTCTTTATGATAAAGTAAAGCACTTAGACGATGTTACTAAAATGCAATATATTGACATCAATCTCTGGTTAATAGGTGACATTTTATTAAAAGCGGATAAAATGAGCTGTGCTCACTCTCTTGAAGTCAGAGTTCCATTTTTAGACAAAGAAGTATTCAAAGTAGCAAGAACATTGCCTACAAAATTTAAAGTAAACAAAGAAAATACAAAATATGCTATGCGTTGTGCCTCTCACCGTTATTTACCTAATATGGTAGCAGAAAAGAAAAAATTAGGTTTCCCTGTACCTATTCGTGTTTGGCTAAAAGAAGACAAGTATTACAATATTGTGAAAGAAGCTTTTACAAGCAAAACAGCACAGACTTATTTTAAAACAAATGAAATTGTAAAATTCTTAGAAGAACATAAAGCAGGCAAAGCAGACAACAGCCGTAAAATATGGACAATCTATATGTTTTTAGTATGGCACAAACAATTTTTTGAAACAGCGGCTTAATTGTATATCAAAAAGCAGTATAGATATAAATATCTATACTGCTTTTTATTTTTTTAATCTTTAATATCTTCTACATAACCAAAGTCAATTGGTGCTTGTGCAGCAACAATTTCTAAAACTTCTGCTATAAATGACATCAATTTCTTTTCACTTTCCCAAAATCCCATACCATCAGGGTCTAAAGCAACTTCACTATATGCTTTACTTAAATCTTCTTCTTCTTTTAAAGCTACAAATTCACCTTGTCTTCTTCTAAGTCCTTGACTAAGCTGTAGCCTCTTTAATTCATCAATTTGTTGTTTTAATGCTGGTTTATTTTCTACTCTTTTTTTATAATATAAATAGGATTGGTATAAATCAGATTGATATACTTTCTCCCCCAAATTCATTGCCATTTCTTTTATACTATCCAATTCCTATACCTCCATAATAATAGGCAAAATCATAGGACTGCGTTTTGTTCTCTGCCATAAATAATTTTTTAGTGTATCTTTAATCAGTCCTTTTATATAGCTCCAACCAGTAATATGTTCTTTTTCACATCTCATCAGTGCTTCCATAACAACAGCTTTTGCTTCTTCCATTAAATCCTCTGCTTCTCTTACATAAACAAAACCTCTTGAAATAATATCTGGTCCTGCTACTACCATGCCACTTTCTTTTTCCATTGTTACTACTACCACCATAAGACCATCTTGTGACAAATGTTTTCTATCTCTTAATACAATATTTCCTACATCCCCTACTCCAAGACCATCTACCATAACTTGTCCTACTGGTATTACACCATTGATTTTCGCATCATTTTTAGAAATTTCAAGTATATCCCCTGTTTTCATCAAAAATATATTTTTTTTGTCCATACCCATTGATATTGCTAAATCTCTATGACTTGTTAAGTGCATAAATTCTCCATGTACTGGCATGAAATATTGTGGTTTTGTTAATGTTAGCATAAGTTTTAATTCTTCTTGTCGAGCATGTCCTGAAACATGAATATCTGCCATACCTTCATATACCACATTAGCACTTTTCTTCAAAAGTTCATTGATAACACGAGAAATATTTTTTTCATTTCCAGGTATAGAAGAGGCACTAATAATAATTTTATCACCAGGTTTTACAGAAACTTGTCTATGCTCTGATGATGCAATTCTAGACAATGCAGACATTGTTTCCCCTTGACTCCCTGTTGTAATAATTACAAGCTGTTCATCTTTAAAATTACGGATTTCTGAAATATCTATTAAAATACCTGCAGGTATATTCAAATATCCTAGTTCAGAAGATGTTTTTACTGCATTTATCATACTTCTTCCTATAATTGTTACTTTTCTTCCAAATGTTTTTGCAGAATTGATAATTTGTTGTATTCTATGAATATTAGAAGAAAATGTTGCTACCATAATACGGTTTTTAGGTGTTTCTTCAAATATTCTATCAAATACTGCACCTACTGATTTTTCAGACATTGTAAATCCTTTTCTTTCTGCATTGGTGCTATCACTCATAAGCAGAAGTACCCCCTGCTTTCCCAATTCCGCAAATCTATGAATATCCATAATATCCCCATCAATAGGTGTATAATCAACTTTAAAATCTCCTGTGTGTATTACAACACCTAATGGAGTTGTAATTGCTAATGCAACTGCATCTGCTATAGAATGATTTGTGTGTATAAACTCTACTTTCATCTGTCCTAGTTTTACCGTTTCTCCTGGTACTACTGTATGACAAGTTACTTGATTTATCAATTCATGTTCTTTAAGCTTATTTTCTAAAAGTCCTAGCGTCAATAACGTACCAAATACAGGAACATTCAAATCTTTTAGCACATATGGTAAGGCACCAATATGGTCTTCATGACCATGTGTTAATACAATTCCCCTTACTTTTTCTACATTTTTAATTAAATAAGAAATGTCTGGTATTACTAGGTCTATTCCCAACATATCATCTTCTGGAAAAGCTAATCCACAATCAATTACAATAATATCATTATTATATTCCAGTATGGTCATATTTTTTCCGATTTCTTCTAATCCGCCTAATGCCATTACTTTTAACTTCTGTTTTTTTGTTGCCAAAAAACACACCTCCTTTTTTATTTTTACTTTCTGATTTCAAAAGGAGCTGATATAAAAATTTTTTGTCTACAAAATCAAAGAACTTCTTTTCAAAAAAGTTTGTTAGAAAGCAGAATATTCACAAAAATAAATTACATTTTTTATCTTTTGCCTTTTTAGGCAATAAATAATTACTACAATAACAAAGAATAAATTACTGCTTTCACAAAAAACAAGTTAAATATTTATTTTTATATTAGTTTGCCCTATTTTCGACATACCACTAAAATTTTTTCTCTTTTCTCTCAAAGAAAACGCCGCCAAAAAACAATATTGACTTTTTATCAAATTGTTTTTCTCTTTCATTTTATCAGACATTTAAAACACCTTATTCTTTTAATATAGGTATTTATCAATATCATTCAGCAAATATATAAAATATTACTAAATAACAGCTTGTCTGCAATAGAAGCAAATTTTTTATTATTATGATTTACTTCTATATCTGACTCCTTTTTACATCCGCTCACTTTTACCGTTATTTTGTTATAAAAATAGTATGCCATACAAATGCTTTTTCTAAACTCATCAAACAAAAAAACTTTTTTAGATTTTTTAGAAAATGCAACAGAAAAAGAGCAGTTTTTTATTTTTATAAAAATGACATACTGCTTTTTATATTATGTCTTACAAAAACAATATTGCTCTACTGAAGCAAAAAATGTAAAATAAACTTTTATATTTACATTAATCAAATTTTTGTACTGCATATTTATTATATTCATAATAATAAAAAACAAATTTCTTTGTTTTATTAAGAACGTTTTTTAATCTATTTTAACATCATATTCCCCTTCATTTTTGGCAAATAAAGCAGAAACTCTTTCAAATTCTGCATCTTCTTCTACCAATTCATAGGTAACATCATCTGCATTAATAGCAATCTCTTTTAATATAATAGCATCTGCTTCTTCTTCGTCCATTAGACTACTCTCCATTACCAAAAGATACCTGTTTCTTCCACTTGTTACATTATCTATTATAACAAATTCTATTTCTGTTCCATTTTCATCTTCCATAGAAACAACTTCAAATTCATTTTCCAAATCTTCCTCAAACTGATTTGACATAATACACCTCAACACTTTTCATTTTGCTTTTTATCTAAATAGCCCTGCAATATATGCACCGCTGCCATTTTATCAATTATACTTTTTCTTTTTTTTCGGCTCATATCTGCCTCCAAAAGACTTCTTTCTGCTGCTATGGTACTCATTCTTTCATCCCAAAGCACAACTATAACATCAGGAAACGCTTTTTGTAACTGTTTTTGAAATACTTTCGTTTTTTGACAACGTTCTCCTTCTGTATTATCCATATTTTTAGGATAGCCCAACACAATCGTATCTACTTCATATTCTTTTATCCACTGTGCAATGCGTAAAATGCTTTTTTTATATTCTGTGCTATTTTCTCTTTTAATGACTTCTAATCCTTGAGCAGTCCAGCCAAATCCATCACTCACTGCTACCCCAATCGTTTTTTCTCCATAGTCTAATCCAATTACTCTCATAAGCCATTCTTCTCTAAATAATTATTTATAACTTCTTCTAATAACTCATCTCTTTCTAACTTTCGAATTAAAGAACGAGCATTTTTATGACTTGTAATATAAGTAGGGTCACCAGAAAGAATATACCCCACAATTTGGTTTACTGGATTATAGCCTTTTTCTTTTAATGCTTCACTTACTTTTAATAATATATTTCTTGCTTCATTTTGTTCTTCTTTTTCTACACTATCAAAAAATTGTGTTTCATTCAAATTTTCCACGTTTTCTCACACTCCTATCATTTACTAAACATCAGTATACTATCTATAAAAAAGCGATTACTAATATTATTCACTAGAAAATACAAGTCTTTACTAAATCATAAGATATTACTAATATCATTTCATTTATCAATTTCACTCCGCACTACAAGCTCTCTTGTTTCATAATAATATAAATTTACAAATTATGCAAATAAAATTTCTATAATAAAACTTACAGTTTTGTTACAATGCCTTTTGCTATTTCTCCTTTTTTATCTTTTATAGTTGTTTTTATAATTTTGTTTGTTATATTTTGGTCACATATGGTATGTACCTTAATATAATTTGTAGTATGTCCTTCATATATATTTTGTGCTATTTGTTTTTCATATAATACATTCCTATTTTTTCCTACAAACTGACACAAAAATGCTTCTGCCATTTCTTCACTTAATGTAATTAGCTTTTGGCTTCTTTCAGTTTTTATACTATTTGAAACTTGATTTGACATAACTGCTGCTGGTGTTCCTTTTTTAGGAGAATAAGGAAAAACATGAATTTTAGAAAAACCTATTTCTTTTGCAAATTCATAACTTTCTAAAAAATCTTGTTCTGTTTCTTCAGGAAAACCTACAATAATATCTGTTGTAATAGCCACAGAAGGCATATAATCTCTTAATAATTCTACTGCTTGACGATATTTTTGTGTAGTATATTTTCTGTTCATTGTTTGTAATGTTTTATTACAGCCACTTTGTAGTGATAAATGAAAGTGGTCACAAACTTTATTCAGTTTTGATAATCTCTCTACAAATTCATTTGTTACAATATTAGGTTCAATAGAACTCAATCGTATTCTTTTAATACCTTCTACAGCATGCACTTTTTCAATCATTTCAATCAATGTAATGCCTTTTAAATCTTTTCCATAAGATGCTACATGTATTCCTGTTAATACTACTTCTTGAAATCCATTTTCCTCTAATCGTTTTACCTCCAGCATTACATCTTCTGGTTTTCTACTTCTAATAGGCCCTCTTGCATAAGGTATAATACAATAAGAACAAAATTGGCTACAACCATCTTGTATTTTTAAATAGGCTCTTGTTCTATTTTCTAATTTTTGTATGGATAACGGTTCAAATTCCCTTTCTTTCATAATTTCACTAACACAATTTTGAGGCTGTTTTTCTTTTTTATAATTTTCTACTAATTCTACAATTTGAATTCTATTTTTTGTACCTACTACAATATTAACACCCTCTATTTCCATAATTTCCTCTGGAGCAGTTTGTGCATAACAGCCTGCCACAACTACAATACTATCTGGATTTTGTCTTTTTACTTTACGAATAAGTTGTCTTGATTTTTTATCTCCAAAATTAGTAACTGTACACGTATTAATAATATATACATCTGCTGGCTGTTCTATGTTTACTATATGATATCCTTTTTGCTGAAATAACTCTGCTATAGCTTCACTCTCATATTGATTTACTTTACAGCCCAATGCGTGGCTTGCTACTGTTTTCATTTTCTCCACCTCAAATATTGACAAATTTTTTAATTTGTGCTACAACTGCTCCTTTATTATTATCTCCTGCTACATAGTTAGCATATTTCTTAACACCTTCTTCTGAATGTTGCATAGCAAAACTATATTTCGCACATTGCAGCATTTCTACATCATTATAGTTATCTCCAAAAGTCATTGTTTCATTTGATGTAATATTCCACATTTTTTGCAATATTTCAATGGCATTTCCTTTTGACACACCTTTATTTACAATATCTACACAATCAAATCCAGAAACTGCAATTTCTACTTTTCCCTTCAATATTTTCTCTAATATAGGAAAACTATATCCACTTGCCCCTTGTGGGTCCACTAAAGAAATTTTAATAATTTCTTCTTTAATTTCATCAAAATTATTTATTAATTTTATGTTATAATGAAACTTAGGAGAGGCTAATATTTCATAACATTGCATATCTGGTGTATAGCAGCAATGTCTTCCACAATATAATATTCCTACATTATCTAATTTCCTGATTTCTGTTGTTATAAAGTCAATCAATTCTCTTGTCATTACACTAGCATATATCTCTTCTCCATTATGCACTATATATGCTCCATTTTCTGCTAATATTGTAACGTCATTTAAATATCCTTCAAATAATTTTTCTAAACTAGGACGTTGTCTACCACTCGCTGCTACAAAATGTATATTTTCTTTTTTCATTTTAGGCAGCAATTGATATATTTCTTTATCAATTTCTTTATCATCTTTTAAAAGTGTACCATCCATATCTGTTGCAATTAATTTAATCATATTGAAAATTTCTTCTCCTTTTTATTATATTTTTAAAAACAAAGGCAACAATTTTATAGCGATTTTTACATCTTTTCCTGAAATCCACACCACATATTGTCTTAATTTATCCCATTTTCTTTTTCTTGTTAATGGTAAACTACAAATTTCTTCTATTTCTCCTAGTTTTTGCATTATCTCCTCTTTTTCTATAGAAGAAATTTCCTCCATCATTCCTATACTCAAACGAACTGTTGTAAAATCCATTTCTGTTATAACTACATCTTTTTCCTTCTCTTGTCTTAAATACAAATCAAATAATCCATCATTTGTATAATTATTTTGTTGAAATAATTTCATTCTTTCTATTAGCAATGAAATATTTTTACGACAAATTTCTACCTGCTTTTCCACTGTTTGATAAGCACTTAAAACTTCAATTCCCTCTGCAAAGCCATTAATTTTATCAATATAATGGTTAATTAACATCAAAAAAAGGGCCTCCATTGCTTCTTTATCATTATAAAATTGTGTCCAAACAGTTTCATATTGTGTAAAATCATCTTCTATCATTTGTTGCACTTCTTTTTCCTCTGTCATAAAAACGCTCCCTTTCAATATTACCTATCATATCAAATGCTTTTTATGATGTCAATTTTAACTAAATAGTATATATTTTAACATACTATAATACTTAAATAGAAAAGCTCTGGTTTTTCCAGAGCCTTTTATTATTACTTAATTTATATTATCTTCTTCTTTTTGGTCTTTTTATACTTTTTTCTTTTTTGTCTGAAGAAACTGTTTTTTGCTCTACCTCTTCAGAAACAATTTTTTGTTCTATTGTTTCTTCTATTTCAGGTATTCTATTAAACAATTCAGCAAGATAATACAATCCATTTGCATCATCATCATTCAATTGTGATAACTCAAAACGGAATTGCCAATTACCGCTTGATGTACTTGGTATATTCATACGATGACTACCATCTAAGCGTAACACATCTTGTATTGGAAATATTGCAAACTCTGCTGAAGAGCTCATAGCAAGGCGTATCATATCCCATGCAATATTATCTCCACTAATATTCATATAACGACGTACATGGTCTTTTTCATGTTCTGTACCATTTGTATACCAACCTATTGTAGTATCATTATCATGAGTACCTGTATATACTACTGTATTTGGCTCATAATTATGAGGTAAATACTCATTTTTACCATCGTCGTTAAAAGCAAAATGAAGTATTCTCATACCAGGAAATCCCAATTTTTTTCTTAGTTCTCTTACATCATCTGTAATGATACCTAAATCTTCTGCAATAATAGGCAAATTTCCTAATTCTTTTTCAACAGCTTTAAATAATTTTTCTGCTGGACCCTTTCTCCATTCTCCTTTTGTAGCATCTTTATCTCCAAAAGGTACTGCCCAATAACTTTCAAATCCTCTAAAATGGTCAATACGAAGAATATCCACCATATCTAATGTACAACGTATTCTATTAATCCACCATTTATAACTTGTTTTTTCGTGTTCTTCCCAACAATAAAGAGGATTTCCCCAAAGCTGTCCTGTTGCACTAAAATAGTCTGGTGGCACACCTGCTACTACTGTTGGAAAACCTTTTTCATCTATATAATAATTTTTAGGGTTTGCCCATGTGTCTGCACTGTCATAAGCTACAAATATAGGCACATCTCCTATAATTTTTATATTTTTTTCATTTGCATATTGTTTTAATGCTTTCCATTGACTGAAAAATTCAAATTGTAAAAATTTATATCTATCTATTGCCGTTGTTAATTTTCTTTTCCATTTTTCTAATGCACCATATTCTCTATTTACTAATTCCTCAGGCCATGTACTCCAAACTGCACCAAAATAATAATCTTTTTGTAAATTTTTTGATAATTTTTTCGCAGTCTTTTCCTCAAAAGCAAAAAATTCATTTGAAAAACCTGCTTCTTGTCTTTCTGCAATAAAATAATCTTTTAAAGAAGCAAATAAGGCATAATCATCTAGCCAAAAACTATTTTTTTCACAAAACTTTTGAAATTCAACTTGGTCAGCTGTAAATGCTTTTTTTTGAAAACGACGATGAGCTTTTTCAAATAAACCTCTTTTAAAAGGAATAGCATTACCATAATCTGCTTTTTTACAAGAAAAAATTGGTGCTAATTCCACATCCGTTTCTTCTAAATACCCTTTTTTACATAATACTTCAGGACTAATAAATAATGTGTTTCCAGCAAATGTAGAAAAGCTTTGATAAGGAGAATCACCAAAACTTGTTGGACCTAATGGTAATATTTGCCAAAGATGTTGCCCTGATTTTTCTAAAAAATCTACAAATTTATAAGCATTTGGTCCGAAATCTCCTATACCAAATTTACTAGGCAAACTGGAAGGATGAAGTAAAATACCACTGCTTCGTTGAAAATTCATAATACCACCCTTTTTCTTTTGGATTTGTTTGACAATTTATATTTCTATTATAACGAAAAATTCAACATTTTACTACCCCTTTATTTGACAAAATCAAAATCATTTGGTTCTTTTTTGTCATAATGGCAAATTTATTGTTGTATGAAAAAACTTTTCATGCAAAAAATAAATTTGTACTCAAATTCATTCATTCTTTATAATTATTATATTGAGGAGGATTTTTATATGAAAAGACTTTCTATAGTCACCATTAGTACAATATCTATATTGATGTTTGGTATTACTGCCTGTGGTGAAAAAGTTTCTAATAACTTAGGCGGCGCCACAAGAGGAAATGGTGCATACGATTACAATTATGATTTTAGTGGCACAGATAGCAATAGAAATAATATGCTTAATCGTTTTGGCTTTACTAATTCAGGAGGTGCTGGTTATTGGGATTATTATGGCATTACAAACGGAAGTGCCAATGATAGTATGAGAAATGATTTAACAAATAATTATAACACTTCTACCACCACCAATCGTACCATACCATACAATACCGCTAATACTATGGTAGGCACAACAAACACTGCTAACACCATGTTAGATAGTGCTACAGTAACAAATTAAACTGAAAGCATTATAAAATAGCCTAAAACTATTTTATAATGCTTTTTCCAATTTTAAAAGAAATTCCTTTTTTTCTAATCCACCATTATACCCTGTTAGTTTTCCATTTGCTCCTATTACTCTATGACAAGGTACCACAATCGCAATAGGATTATTGTGGTTTGCACCGCCTACTGCTCTTACTGCTTTATCACAACCTATTTCTTTTGCAATTTGTCCATAACTTTTTGTTTCCCCATAAGGAATAGTTTGCAATGCTTGCCATACCTTTTTTTGAAATATTGTTCCCTCTAGCAACAGAGGCAATGAAAAGCTTTTTCTTGTTCCTTCAAAATATTCTAAAATTTGTATTTCTGTCAATTCTAATAGTGGTGTTTTTTGTATCATAATTTTTAAAAAATCCTTTTTTATTCCATAATAAATATGACTTATTTTATGTGACATTTCAACCAATGTTATTATACCTAATGGTGTTTTTATTTCATAGCGATATTTCATCATTACATTCTTCTTTCTTTTTCTATATCACATCAAAAAATTATTAATAGCATAACACCATTAGTATATGATAAAATAATTGAAAAAACAATACTACTTAAGGAGGAAATTAAAATGATTGGAACAATCACAAATTGTTGTACCATATTAGCTGGTAGCGTTATTGGTGCTACATTACACAAAGGAATTAAAGAACAATATCAACAAACTATGATGAATGGACTAGGTTTAGCTGCATTAGCATTAGGAATTAACAATTTCGCAAAAGCTATGCCAAACAGTCAATATCCTGTTCTATTTATATTTAGTATGGCATTTGGTGGATTAATTGGTTCTATAATTGATTTAGACGGAAAATTTCAAAGTTTAGCAAAAAAAGTATCCAAAGGAAATTTAGCACAAGGCTTAACTACAGCAGTACTTTTATTTTGTATAGGTACTATGTCCATACTAGGCCCTATTGAAAGTGCTTTAAACGGAAACAACACACTTTTATTTACAAATGCTATGTTAGATGGTGTTACTTCTATGATATTAGCTTCCAATTTCGGCATTGGTATTGCTCTTTCTGCTGTAATACTTTTTTTATGGCAAGGCAGCATTTATTTTTTAGCACAATTTATAGGGGGATTTATGACAGAAAATTTAATGACAGAAATTTCTATTATAGGAGGTATTTTAATTATGAGTTCAGCTCTTGGCATATTAAAAATAAAAGAAATTAAAACATTAAATTTACTTCCTTCGCTTATTGTACCAGCACTTTATATAGCAATTACTTCTTTATTGTCTTAATTTGTTAAATATTCCTTATTTTATTAATGTGTATTTTTTTATGCAATGTTGTTTCTCTATTGCAGTATTTCATTCTTTCTTGTATAATTTATATAGAAAAGCAATATCACAACAAGTCACTATTTATTGTCAAAGTAGTAAGGAGAGAAGCACTATGACAGCAAAAACGCATGGTTATATTACAAAAGAAATCGAATTAGAGCAAATTTATCAATTTATACTAAAATGGTTTGACCCCGCTGCTAAAGTTAATCGTTATGAAAACAAAAATGGCGAAAACAACGAAATGGCTGTTTATTTTACATATAAAGGGGAAGAACGTCGTTTATTTGCTATTGTTTATAAAAGTACAAAATTTTCTAAAACTGGACAAAAAGAAAGACAGATATTTTTAGATTTAGGCTATTGGGGCTCTAGTGTAGAAATTATGAAGTCTATTATTTCTAATTTTTCTGGTTATTTAGATGAAAATGACTGTGATGATGAAGACCCTTATTTTATTGCAGAACACCCAGAAGGTATCATGCCAAATATCATTAAAATCACACGTTCAGAATTGAATAAAAGAATGGGTGGCACTGTAGTAATTATTGATGAAGAATAATAATAAAAAACCTTAGCATAAGCTAAGGTTTTTTTTATTTCTTTTCTTGCATTTCTTTCATTTTTAAACTCATTTTTTCTCCAAATGTTTTCTTTTTCTTATTTGCTAAATTTGTTCCTTTTACCTTTACAATGTATATTCCTGCTAATTCTACTTTTATATTTTTCTTTACAGGTAGAATTTCAAAAACAGATTTATCACACATTAAATTAACAATTTGTGGTCCTACTTTTGCTTTGACTAAAGGCATTTTCCTCATTCTTGCCATTTTAGGCATTTGCTCATACACAGCCTTTGTCATATTTGTAGGAGATGGTTTTTCTATTTTTTTGTCTATTACAAAAATTTGTGTTAAAACTTTATTCTGCTCAATAAAGTCTTGTGCCTGTATCATTTTTCCCATATTTTTACGATTGAAATAATACAATATTCCAAGTGCAATAATAACAATAATCAGTACTATAATTAATATATCTAGCACAATCTTTCCTCCTCATTTATATTATTTTTGAACATAATAGCAGTTGTATCTATTTTAGCATTATTTTTTGTTTTAGGAAATAGAAAAATAAATTTTTTATGCTAATTTTAAAAATGTTATCAAAATAAAGAGGAAAAAACTCAAAAAATACGTTATAATAATAAAATATAATTAATCAATTAATTTTATTAGAGGTGACAAAATGGCATTTATAGATTTTTTACCATTTTTATCAACAGGTATTTTTATACTAAATGTTGTTTTTGCAGGTCTTGTTGTATTTTTTGAAAGACGAAAACCTGCCAGCAGTTGGGCATGGCTTCTTGTACTGTTTTTTATTCCTTTTTTTGGATTTATTATATATATGGTATTTGGAAGAAACAGCAAAAGAGAAAAAATGTTTATACAAAAAGAAAAATATGACACAGAAGTATATTACCGTTATTTATTATTTAATGATACTTCATTAGATGCTTTTCGTTCTCAAAAAAAATTGATAGAAGACAAAGACAATTTTATTGTATGTCAAAATTTAGATGATTTAATTTATCTTCATCTTAATACAGGAAATTGGGTAACAACAAACAATACATTAAAACATTTTATAGATGGTAACAGCAAATTTAATGCCCTTATAGAAGATATTCGTCAAGCTAAAAAATTCATACACATGGAATACTATATTATAAGAGGAGATGATTTAGGCAAAAAAATAGTACATGAACTTGCATTAAAAGCAAAAGAAGGAGTAGAAATTCGTTTACTTTATGATGGTATGGGATGTACTAGTCTTCCCCGCAATTTTTTTCAAGAGTTAGAACAAAACGGTGGATATGCTGTTGCTTTTTTACCTCGTTTTATTATTCGCTTAAATTATCGTGACCATAGAAAACTTTGTATTATAGATGGTGAAATTGGTTATATAGGTGGTTTCAACATTGGTAATGAATATTTAGGTACAGTAAAACGATATGGTGCTTGGAGAGATACTCATTTAAGAATACAAGGCGATGCTATAGACCAGTTACAAATGAGATTTATTATGGACTGGAATTTTACTACTACACATGCTCCTATATCATTAAAAAAGTCTTATTTTCCTGATAGAAAACAAATAGATGGTATTAAAATGCAAATTATATCCAGTGGTCCTGATACTGTTTGGAAAAATATATGGAATGGTTATTTTAAAATGATGAATGAAGCAGAAAAACACATCTATATTGAAACACCTTATTTTGTTCCAGATGACGGCATTCTAGAAGCACTTCGTGTTGCAGCTCTTTCTGGTATTGATGTCCGCATTATTATTCCAGGAAATCCTGACCACTTTTTTGTTTATTGGGCAAGTATGTCTTATTTAGGTGAACTTTTAGAAGCAGGTGTTCGTTGCTATCAATACGAAAAAGGATTTATTCACACAAAAGCAGTATTTATTGATGGTGAAATTTGTTCTATTGGTACTGCAAATATGGATATACGCAGTTTTGATTTGAATTTTGAAATCAACGCTTTTTTATATGATAAAGAAACTACTACATTACTAGAACAAGATTTTTTAAATGATTTAGAAAATTGTGTAGAAATTACAAAAGAATGGTATGTCAAACGAAAATGGTGGTTCCGTGTAAAAGAATCTGTTTCTCGTTTGATTTCCCCTATGTTATAATACTTTTAAGGAGTAAAATTATGGATAAAAAATATACAGAACAACAACAAATAGGCTATTTTGAAGTAGATAGTAATTTATTTCTTACACCCTCTGCACTTGTATTTCACTTACAAGATACTGCAATACGTCATTCTGACAGTTTAGGTTATACATTAGATTATATGACAGAACATCATAGAGGCTGGGCTGTAGTAAATTGGCATATTATTATAGACCATATGCCAAAATGTGGTGAAACCATAAAAATAGTAACATGGAGCAGTAAATGTCGTCGTATGCAAGCAGAACGTTGTTATTTACTTTATGACCAATGTGGCAATATTGCTGCTCACATTGCTTCTCGTTGGATATTTATGGACTTAGAAGAAAGAAAACCAACCACTATTAGCAATGAAATGGAGCAAAAATATGGAAATACTGAAATTACTGCAATAGCAAATGAAAAATATAAATTGCCAAAATTACAAAAAGACGATACCATTATGGAAAGAACTTTTGTTGTTACAAGACGAGATACAGACAATAATGGACATACTAATAATGTTAAATACATCGAATGGGCTATTGATGATATACCTGATGATATTTATAACACTATGACTATTTCAGATATTCGTGTTGTTTATCGTAAAGAATGCTATAAGGGAGATACTATACTATCAAAATGTTGTGTTCATACATTGGAAAATGGCATCAAAGAGGTTATCTCTTTTTTTGAAGACGGAGCTGGTGAGGGTATTTTATTTGCAGAAGTGGTAACACAGTGGAAAAATAATGCTGCTTTGTAATTGTCAATAAAATCTGTGATGGTAAATATAATATCCATATACATCTTCCTACTATAATATTTTTTGTTAAAAAAGAAATTGCTGTGCAACAATCACATAATACAAAAAGAATAAGGCCTATTTTATATAAATTACTACATTTTTGAGCATATGATGAAATAATATGCAATAGAAATACCATACTATAGCAAATAACTATACTATACAATGGTAAAAAACTTAACAAAATTCCAAAAGGCAGCAACATTATCATACATTCTTGCTGTCTTTTTTCGTATTCTAAAAATGGCTGCATTTGACATAAATACAATATATGCACTATTGTAAAAAATGCTACACCCAAGCAATACCATGATGTAAATAATAATAAAAAATCACAAAATATAGTATAACTCAATATCATCTTTTTAAAACGATTTGCAGTAAAAAACAATAATATCATTGCTAAAAATTTAAAATTGCTACTTGTTATTCCTTTAAAAGTATATATTTTAAAATCTATTATTATAAACAGTATCATACAAACTACAATACAAAAAAATAAGCATTTCTTTCTCAAAATTATCACCTCATATAAAACAATACCCTAAAAAATACTGTTTCATACTATATAACTTTTATGAAAAAATACTTATTTTTTAATTTTAGCTTGTACTATATATTATTTTTATCACAATCACAATATAATGTATATCTATCTCTGCCTTCATTTTTAGAAACGTATAATGCAGTATCTGCCTTCTCTAAAAGCATTTGATAATCTGAAGCATCTTTTGGATACAACGCTGCTCCTACACTTCCTGTAATATTCCAAGAAGTTTCTCCTCTTTGATATTTTTCACGAAATACTTCTAATAATTGCTCCAATTTCTTTCTTAGTTCCTTTTCAGAAGAAACATCTTTTAAAAATACAATAAATTCATCTCCGCCATATCTTGCTATAATATCTTCAGACTCTCTAAAAAAATAACGAAGTCTTTTAGCAACTGTCAATAATACATCATCTCCTACTGCATGACCTAATGTATCATTTACTTTTTTAAAATAATCCACGTCCATAAATATTAATGCACCTTTATTTTTTTGTTCCATTAGTGCTAATACTTTTTCTCTAAATATAGCTCTATTATATAAACCTGTGAGAGGGTCTCTTCTTGCTTTTTCTCTCCATGTTGTGGCCTCACTTTGCATCTGACGTAAAGCATTGATATTGACTAATGTTCCTACTATTTTTAAACATTTTTTCTTTTCTTCGTCCCACAAAGGATTACAATGTATTTCAAACCACTCATAAGAGCCATTTATTGTTAAAAGGCGAATTTGTGCTTTTATACTAATATTATCTAATATACATTGTTTATAAATATTATTTAATATATTTCTATCTCCTTGAAATACAATATTTGATTTTTGTATCCACTGTTTAAAATTTTCATAGTACATTTTCATACCAATTTGACTTTTAATTGCTTCTGAAAACATTATTTTTTCATTTTCAACATAATATTGAAAAGAAATACTTTTATAATATTGTTCATCTGCTGTTTCATCAATAAATTCAAAACTATCTTTATTATTGTTATACACCAATATTCTATGATTTGAGCCAGCAATATTTTTATGATATTTTTCTTTTACTTCTTCTAATTGTAAGCGTATTTCTATATAATTTGTAATATCTATCATAACAAATAAATAAATTGGTTTTCCATCTTCTTCTACACTAAATTCATTTCCTTCTAAGTGTATCCACATAATTTCTTCTCGTGCATCAAGCATTCTTAATTCCATTTTAAATTGATTATGCTGTTGTATCATTTTGTCAAATTCTTTTTGTGCTATTTTTCTATCTATACTATAAATACTAGAAAAAAATCCTGCTCCTGTTCCTTTTCCAAACATTTTTAAAAAATATTCATTTGCTTCCAATATGGTTAATCTATCATCTAAACGTATTTTTGCTACGCCTCCTGGTAAACTATTAAATGTATTTTTTTGTTCTATCTCTAAACGTTTTTTTTCAGAAGTATCTAATAATATACCATAGTACACAGGATAACCTGATTGTTCTCCTATAAACATTCCTTGAAGCTGAAACCAATGTAGCATACCATTTTTCATTTTTTTAGGTGCTTCCCATAAAAGAGGCTCTCTTTTCTTTCCATTTTCTATAGCTGGTTGAATATATTTTCTTCTTTCCTTTTCTTCTAGCCAAGGTAATACTTTTCCCTTTAATCCATAATATTCCTTTTCATTCATACCAAGCAATTCAAAATATTGTTCGCTACCTTCCAATAAATAAATATCTTCTTCTGTTACTAAATATTTTCCACTAGTTCCTCTCATACTAGAATGTGTAAATTCTAGCTGCAATTGTTGCTCTTTTTCTTTATCTTTACTTTCTGTAATATCTCTAATCAATATAATACCTAATATCTCTTTACTATATGTACTCTCTACTAAAAAACACCCACAAGAAAACCACTTTTGTTCTTGTTCAAAATATAGTTCCAACAATACTTTTTGACTACCTTGCTGAAAAGAATTTAAAAGTGCTTCTATAGAAAAAGAAGTATTCCAATCTTCTTTTTGTGTATCATTTAATTTCTTTCCTATCATATCAAATAAATCAGATACTTTTCCTTTTTCAGGCAAATAAAACATATCACTATTATGAAAAACAGCATATTTATTTTTATTTAGATTACTTACTACTGTCATTTCATATATTTGAGATAATGCAGGTGTTAACCATCTTCTTGCAATTTCAGACTCTTCTTCTTCTTTTATAGCAATATGAGGTGTAAATGTTACAACAAAAGCTTTTGTAGTTCCCTTCCATAATATACTTGCAGCACAAATGTCAATAATACTATTTGTAACTTCATCATATTCTACTGTTCTATTATATTTTTTATTACCCATATCTTTCGCCGGACAACATTCACATTGCTTTTTCCAAATACCATGACAAATCATATTTTTTACTAATTCTGAATTCATTTGTGTTGCTTTTTCATTAGCATATAATATTTTATGGTCTTGTTGTCTTACCACTACAATACCTGTGTCCCCCAAAATATCTAATAATTCTTCTATATCCATAATTGTCCTCATAAGGTCATAAGGCCTCCTTCCTTCTATAAAAAATCACTTCTCTATTATTTCATTGCATTTTATTTAGGAAGTTCCAAACTTTTTTAGTAACAGAAACGTCCCTTTCATTCCCCTTTAGAAAAGATACAAGGACACTACAAAATAATCTTTTTATAACCTCTAGTTATTAAAATAACTGCATTTCTATCAGTTACATCAACAAAGTTTCAAAATCATATTTGTTTCTAATTATCTGATAGGATTATAACATATTTTTTATAATATTTTTATAAAATATTTTATTATTATTTATTTTTTATTTATTGTAACATAAACAAATTATATTTCTCTTTTATTTCATTGTTTATATTATGTTGATATAATTTTTATTCTTTTTTTGCTATTATAGCATAGTTAAAAGACTTCATACAATGTTAATATTACATTTTATTATAGAAAAACAGACAAATATTATATTACTACAATATCTGTCTGTCTTCTTTTTTTTACAACTCTAATAAATCATCAACTGCATCTTCCACAATATTTTCTGCTTTTCTTGCCATACGTTTGCTCTTTTGCATTATTTTATTGCCTTTTTTCTTTATAGATTGATAATTTTTTTGGTCTTGAAGCAAACAACCAATTCCTAATGCTGTCATCAATCCTCCTGTTACAATACCCATTGTAAAGCTTTTCATTGGATACCACTCCTTTACAATAGCATAATTTTTTGTCGCACTGCTTTTTATAAAACGACAAAATATTCACTACTGTAATACATAGTATAACAAAAATTATTTTTTTAATACTAGAAATAATAACCAAATAAACATTATTTTTCTAAATCATGTATAAAAAGACCGCTTCTTAATTTGGGCTCAAACCATGTAGATTTTGGTGGCATTGTTCTATTTTCATCTGCTACATTCATCAATTCCTGCATAGATGTTGGATACATAGAAAACGCTATTTTCATATCTTTACTGTCTACTTTTTGCTGTAATGCCTCTAATCCTCTTATTCCCCCTATAAAATCAATTCTTTTATCTGTTCTAGGGTCACCTATAGCAAGTATAGGTTCTAATATTTCATTTTGTAATATAGAAACATCTAATGCTGCAACAATATCTTTTCGTATGATTTCTTTTTTTGCTGTAATCAAATACCACTTGTGATTGAGATACATACCAAATTGATGACATTTTTCTGGTTTACAACAATCTTTTCCGTCATACACTTCTATTTCAAATTTTTCACTTACTTTTTCTAAAAATTGTTGTTCTGTCAAACCATTCAGGTCTTTTACTACTCTATTATAATCCATAATATACAACTCATCATCAGAAAATAATACAGAAAGATAATAGTTAAATTCTTCTTCTCCTGTATAATCAGTTTTATTTTCTCTTCTTTTTAACCCTACTTTTACTGCTGAAGCATTTCTATGATGTCCATCTGCAATATAAAGATTTGGTATTTTTTCAAACAATTCTATTAATTTTAAAATATCTCTTTCATCAGAAATTAACCAAACTTTATGACCAATACCATCTTCTGAAATAAAATTATATACTGCTTTTTCTTTCTTCATAACAGAACACAATATCGCTTTTACAGCATCATTTTTATGATATGCTAAAAAAATAGGACCTGTATTTGCATTTAATGTATCTACATGACATATTCTATCTGCTTCTTTATCTGCTCTAGTAAGTTCATGTTTTTTAATAGTATTATTTAAATACTCATCAATAGAAGTACACACAACAAGTCCTGTTTGACTTTTTCCATTCATTGTCAAACAATAAATATAAAATAAAGGTTTTTCATCTTGCAGCATAATACCTTCTTTTATCATATTATCCATATTTTGTTTTGCTTTTTGATAAACTCTTTTATCATATATATCAATAGAACTATCTAAATCGACTTCTGCTTTGTCTACATGAATAAAAGAATATGGATTTCCTTTTACCATTTGTCTTGCTTCTTCACTATTCATAACATCATAAGGCAGTGCTGCTACTTTTTCTGCTTTTTCAGGCACTGGACGAATTGCTCGAAAAGGTCTTATGATTGCCAAAAAAATCCCTCCTTTAATACAATACCCTTACTTTGATTACACTTTCAATTTTATATAAGTCTTCTATCAATTCCTTTTCTTTTCCATTTAAACTATCACATACAATAATATTATATGCTAAATTTCCCTTGCTTTTATTTATCATATTATCAATATTCACACTATATTTTGTAAATACTGCACCTAATTGACCAATCATATTAACTATATTTCTATGTGAAATAGTAATTCTTGGTTTTCCAGAATAATCAATATAGCAATTAGGGAAATTTACAGAATATTTAATATTACCATATTTTAAATATTCTCTAATTGCTACTGCTGCCATCATAGCACAATTTTCTTCTGACTCTGGTGTAGATGCTCCTAAATGTGGTGTTACCATTACTTTATCAATACCTAATACTTCTTTACTTGGAAAATCTACAATATATTTTGATATAATGCCCTCTTTAATAGCACACTTTAATGCTTCAATATCCACTAATTCCCCTCTTGCAAAATTCATAAGGCGTGCTCCCCTTTTTGTTGCTGCAAAAAGGTCTTTATTAAAAGTGTGCTTTGTTTTATCATTTAAAGGAATATGTAATGTAATATAATCACTTTGGCTTACTACTTCCTCTAATGTAGAAGCGTGTTTTACACTAGAAGATAAATGCCATGCAGATTCAATAGATAAATAAGGGTCATAACCTATCACTTCCATACCCAAATCTAAAGCTGCATTTGCTACAAGAACTCCTATAGCACCTAAACCAATAACGCCTAATCTTTTGCCTGATATTTCTGGGCCTATAAACTGTTTTTTACCTGCTTCTGCATCTTTCTCCACATTGTCACTATCGATTAATGTTTGTGTCCAGCTTACTCCTTCTAATACTTTTCTAGAAGAAATCAAAAGTCCTGTCAATACCAATTCTTTTACAGCATTTGCATTTGCACCAGGTGTATAAAATACAGGAATACCTCTTTGTGTACATTTCTCAATAGGAATATTATTTGTTCCTGCACCCGCTCTCGCTACCGCTAATAAATTTTTGTGTAAATCCATATTATGCATATCAAAACTTCTTACTATAATGCCATCTGGATTTTCTTCTGTATCAGAAATATTAAATTCTGACATAGGCAACTTTTTTAATCCAATATGAGAAATTTGATTTAATGTTCTAATATTATACATGATTTTATTTCTCCTTATTTATTTTCTTTTTCAAACTGTTCCATAAAAGCTACAAGTGACTTTACTCCTTCTATAGGCATAGCATTATAAATACTTGCTCTCATACCTCCCACTGTTCTATGTCCCTTCAAATTTACAAATCCTTTACTTTGTGCTTCTAAAATAAATTTTTTATTTAATTCTTCTGTTGGTAATACAAAGGGTACATTCATCAAAGAACGGTCTTTTTTTACAACAGTTCCTTTAAACAGTTCAGAAGCATCTAAAAAGTTATAAAGTATAGAAGCTTTTTGTTCATTTATTTTTTGTAACTGTTTTACTCCTCCCTGCTGTTTTACCCAGTCAAATACAAGTCCTATAAAATAGATGCCATAGGTAGGAGGCGTATTATACAAAGAATTATTTTTTACATGAACGTCATAACATAGCATTGTTGGTGTAAATTCCATAGCATTTCCTAATAAATCTTCTCTTACAATTACTACTGTTACACCTGCTGGCCCTAAATTTTTTTGTGCGCCAGCATAAAGTAATCCAAATTTTGTAATATCAATTTCTTCTGACAATATACTAGAAGACATATCTCCTACTAAAGGAACATTTCCTGTATCAGGCAATACAGTATATCTTGTACCATAAATTGTATTATTTAATGTAATGTAAAAATAATCTGCATCTGCATCAAATTTATTTTTATCTAAATCTGGTATTCTATCAAATGTAGTATTTTCAGAAGATGCCACAATATTTACTTTACCATATTTTTTAGCCTCTTCTGCTGCTTTTGTCGCCCATTGTCCTGTTTTTACATAATCTGCTTTATGATTTCTATTCATCAAGTTCATAGGTATCATTGCAAATTGTGTAGAGCCTCCTCCTTGTAAAAACAACACTTTATAATTGTTTGGTATTTTCATTAATTCCCTCAATGTATCTTCTGCATGATACAATATTTGTTCAAAGTCTTTGGAACGATGGCTCATTTCCATAACAGACATACCACTATTACCATAGCAAACAAATTCTTTTTGTGCCTTTTCTAATACTTCCAAAGGAAGCACAGATGGCCCTGCAGAAAAATTATAAACTCTATTCATTTTGTAAGCCTCCCTATGATTTCAAAATGATATATAACATAAATCAAAAAAATGCCTCCTTTTACAAAAAGAAGGCACTATATTTTTATACCTTTTTAATAAAGTCAAAAAGAATTGCTCTCTTCTTTATTAAAAAATTATAACATATGAAATCAACACGTCAACCATTCTGCTGTTCTTTCTACAAAACAGAAGTATTTTTCGTGATTTTGCAATGTTTTTTATAAAATATATTCATTTTATTGTTATTTTTTACAATACATATGTCTTTAATACACGGACACATTATGTATTATCTGATTTCGGTTCTATATTTAAATATTTACAAATTGCTTTATAATATGCTTTTGCTGAAATTTCACAACCTTTTTCGCTTCCAAATGCTTGTGTGTCTTCTTGATTTGTTATAAAACACTGTTCTACTAATACAGCAGCACAATTTACATTTTCTACCATACCAAAAGATTGCTGAGCATATATCATAGTATCAGATGCTTCTTTTATTGCTTTTTGTGTATTTCCATTTTGGTCTGTTACATAATAAGCATATCTAACGCCATTTTCTCCTCTCAAATGATTGCCTGCTTCTGCTATTTGCTCTACAATACATATAGCAAAATAATAACTAATTTCATGGTTATCTCTACCTGGCGGAGAAGGATAGCACTCAAATCCTCTTGCTGTTGCTGTAGGGTCAGAATTGCCATGTATAGAAAGTATTAAATCAGGTTTTTGTTTTAACAATATTTCCTTTCTTTTTGTAATTGGCATATCTTCTCCATTTTTACGAGAACGCACCACTTCAAAACGTCCATCTTTTTTCAATAATTCCTCTAATAAATCTGATGTTCTTTCTGTCAATTCTACTTCTTCTATGTATCCTATTGCACCTACATCTGCTCCTCCATGCCCTGCATCTAATCCTATTGTATATGGTTTTGGTTCTTTTTTTCTATAAAATAAAAAACAAACGATTATTATCATTAAAATAATTAAAGCTAACAATACTATTGTTTTTATTATTTTTCTTCTTCTTTTCCTCTTCATTCTCCTCTTTTTTCTAAATTCTGCTCTGCTTTCTATTTCTTCCACACATACACGCCTCCTGCTTTTTTATCATACTATAAAACAGAAAAAAGAAAAAGCACTGTTTCATTTCGATTTTATTAAATATTTCTTAACATATTTATTACTTATTCTATTTTTCAAACATTATTCACTTTCTATATACATTTATCTTGATTGTATTATCAATATAGTAGTAATAGTATTTTTTTAAATTGTACTAATTGTTTTTATTTGGTACATCTGTTTTCTTTACTATATTTACTATAGATGTAAATTAGTAAACTGTACAAAAGCTATAATTGTCACTAGCAATGCCACAATATATTTTTCCATATACAACACAATTCTTTTTTATATTATAAAACGAATTATTTCTTCAAAATGTTGCCATATTTAAAATATATTTCAAAAAAATTTTTTTTAATATTGACAAATACAAAAAAATGATTAAAATAAATACCAACAGCATAAATTAAAACGTTGACCAAGAGTAAGTACACAATAATAATTGTTTTCAGAAAGTTGGTGGTTGATGAAAACCAACACAGTTTTATTGTTGGAATGGGCTTGTGAGCAGAAGCTGAAATTCTTTTTAGAATAGTATGCAACTCGGGTTCTCCCGTTATAGAGAACGCTGTATTTTTTGTACGGTATGAGTGGGTTATTTTTGATAACCAATTAAGGTGGCACCACGTAATAAATAGATATTACGCCCTTTGTATATTATAAAAATATACAAAGGGCTTTTTTATTTTTATATACAACATTTTATATTAGAATAGGAGAGATTAATATGTCAAAAAATATTCCTAACAGAATTTTATTAACAGAAAACGAACTTCCAAAGCAGTGGTATAATGTTCGTGCAGATATGCCTGAACAGCATGACTCTTTTATCAATCCTGCAACAATGAAGCCTGCTACAAAAGAAGACTTTTACCCTATTTTTGCAGAAGAACTTTGTAAGCAAGAATTTTCAACAGAACGTTATATTGATATTCCTGAAGAAGTACAGGCATATTACAAAATGTATAGACCTTCTCCACTTCACAGAGCCTATACGTTAGAAAAAGCATTGGATACCCCTGCAAAAATTTATTACAAATATGAAGGAAGTAATACCTCTGGCAGTCACAAATTAAATTCTGCTATTGCACAAGTTTACTACAACAAACAACAAGGAATTTCTCATATTACTACCGAAACAGGTGCAGGACAATGGGGTACTGCTCTTGCTATGGCTTGCTCTTTTTACAATATTCCTCTTGATGTTTACATGGTGAAAATTAGTGCAGAACAAAAACCATACAGAAAAGCAGTAATAGAAACATATGGTGGTAATGTTGTCCCTAGCCCAAGCAATACCACAAATGCAGGCAGAGCAATATTAGCACAAGACCCTCATTGTACAGGTTCACTTGGTACAGCTATCAGCGAAGCAGTAGAAAAAGCAGTTTCTACACCAAATACAAGGTATGCACTTGGTTCTGTATTAAATCAAGTATTATTACATCAGTCTATTATTGGTGCAGAAGCAAAATTACAAATGGAAAAAGTGGACGAATATCCTGATATTATTATAGGCTGTGCTGGTGGTGGCTCTAATTTAGGTGGTTTAATTTCTGATTTTATGAAAGACAAATTAACAGGAAAAGCTAATCCATATTTTATCGCAGTAGAACCAGCAGCTTGTCCTTCTCTTTCTCGTGGTAAATATGCCTATGATTTTTGTGATACAGGTCATGTAACACCTCTTGCAAAAATGTACACATTAGGAAGTGGTTTTATACCTTCTTCTATACACGCAGGTGGCTTACGTTATCATGGTATGTCACCTATTATATCCAAATTATATCATGACGGTTATATTGATGAGGCAAGAGCATTATTCCAAAACCACATTTTTGATGCTGCAACATTATTTGCAAAAACAGAGTCTATACTTCCAGCACCAGAGTCTGCTCATGCTATTGCTGCTGCTATTGATGAAGCAAAAAAATGTAAAGAAACTGGAGAAGCAAAAACAATATTGTTTGGATTAACAGGAAATGGTGCTTATGATTTAGCAGCATATATGAACTATAAATCTGGAAATATGCAGGACTATGCACCAACAGATGAAGAATTAGAAAAAGGTTTTGCTACATTGCCAAAAATTCCAGATATACAATAATAAAAATAGTCAAAGCCACGTCATAATGACGTGGTTTTAATTTTAATCCCAATTATAAAAATCAATTTGTTTTTTCACTTCTATAGGAGTTGTATCAGAATTTTTTAAATCCATAGCTATCATTTTATAAATATCATGTTTGGTATCATTTACGTTATTATAACATCTATGTAACATCCATATATTATGCGATGTTGGTGTTTTTATAACAGATTGCATTAATAGCTCTTCATATCCCTTGTTGTAAAATTTCTCAACAAAATGTACCAAATATCCTGGTGTACCAAAATCAACTGTGGGATAATTTCCTATTAATTCTAATATAGGTTTTATTAGTTCCTCTGCATTAGAAATAGTATTCATCGCTTCCATTACTTTATCATCAACAACATATTCTTCATAAGGCTTTATATTTGTTTGCAGCACTTCCATAATTTGATGTATTGTCATTTTTATTTTACTCCTTTTTATATTGTTATTCTATTTCATAATAATAACATAAAATATTAAAAAACACTTGTATTTTCTGCATTATTATGATATGATACATTACTGTAAGTTAAAAATCCTTATTCTTTCTGAATACAGAAAGGGTCATAGTCCAGAAGGAGGTGTAATCATGAATAAATACGAATTAGCATTAGTATTAAGTCCAACACTTGATGAAGAAGCAAAAGCAGCTGAAGTTGCTAAAGTACAGGCTTTATTAGAAAGATTTGGTGCTAAAATCGAAAAAGTTGACGAATGGGGCAAAAGAAAACTTGCTTATGAAATCAAAAAAGTAAACGAAGGTTTCTTCAGTTTTACAACTTTTGAAGCTCCAGCAACTGCTCCAGCAGAAATCGAAAGCCGTATACGTATTATGGAAAACGTTCTTCGTTATCTTATCGTTCGCAAAGAAGCATAATATATTTTTAAAAGTTAAAAAGTCACTTGTTTATTGATTTTCAGTAACGGAGGCGTTTTATGAACAAAGTAATTTTAATGGGCAGATTGACACAAAGTCCAGAAGTAAGGTATACACAAGCTGCTGAACCTCTGGCTGTTGCTCGATATACATTAGCAGTAAATAAAAGATTTAAACGTCAAGGTGAAGCTGATGCAGACTTTATCAACTGTGTTTCTTTTGGAAAAGCAGCAGAGTTTGCAGAAAAGTATTTCAAAAAAGGTCAAATGGTCAGTGTTATTGGCAGACTTCAAGTGCGTTCTTGGGACGACCAAAATGGTCAAAAACGTTGGACTACTGAGGTTGTAATAGAGGAGCAATATTTTGCAGAAAGCAAAACTTCATTTGAAAGTCGTGCAGCTGCAAATACAAATATGGGTACAGCAGCACCATCTCCTGCTCCTGCAAAACCAGCATATCAGCCAACATCAAACGTAGAAGATGGTTTTTATCCTATTGATGAAAGTATTGAAGACGATGACGATTTACCTTTTTAATTTCAACAAAAGGAGGATACACATATGATACAGAAAAAACGTGGACGTAGAAAAAAACGTGTTTGTGCGTCTTGTGCAGATAAAGTAACAACTATTGATTACAAAGATATTAACAAATTAAGAAGATATGTTTCTGAAAGAGGAAAAATTCTTCCTAGAAGAATTACAGGTAATTGTGCAAAACATCAAAGAGCTTTAACAACAGCAATTAAAAGAGCTAGACACGTTGCATTGATGCCTTATACTCAAGATTAATCAAAAAGCATTTAACTATTTTTTAGTTAAATGCTTTTTTCATATACCTTAAAAGCATAACCTATTATAAAAAATAGTAATTTGACTTTTCTATAAAAATAAAATAAAATAAAGTAAAACAATATTTACTTTTTAGAAAGGAGAATAATTTTATGAAAAATACAACAAATAATATGATATTGTCCGCTATGTTTATAGCCATTGGATTAGTATTACCCTTTTTTACAGGGCAAGTTCCTCAAATAGGAAATATGCTTCTTCCTATGCACATTCCTGTGCTATTATGTGGGCTAATTTGTGGTTGGAAATATGGCATTTTAGTAGGATTTATACTTCCTTTATTAAGACATACTATTTTTGGTATGCCTATATTATTTCCTACAGGTGTCGCTATGGCTTTTGAATTAGCTACATATGGTTTTGTAATTGGCTTTTTATATTCTCATTCTCGTTGGCAATGTATTATTTCTCTTTATCGTTGTATGATAGTTTCTTTGATTGCTGGGCGTATTGTATGGGGTATTGTTATGATGTTTCTTGTCAATGTATCATCAAATCCTTTTACATGGCAGATGTTTTTATCGGCAGCAGTATTAAACGCTATTCCAGGCATTATATTACAGTTTATACTTATTCCTAGTGTTATGCTTGCGTTACATAAAACAGGGCTTGTCCCATTTCGTTCCAATACAAACTATCAAATAGAGGGCTAATATATGTATCAAACAATACTACAAAAAATAAATGCCGTTTCTGATGCAAATACTCCTTTGCTTATTGCAATTGATGGCAGATGTGCCTCAGGAAAAACTACACTTTCATCTTATTTACAAAAAGAATTAAATTGTAATGTTATTCATATGGATTACTTCTTTTTATGTCCAGAGCAAATAACAGAGCAAAGACTTTTACAACCTGGAGGAAATGTAGATTACGAACGATTTTATAAAGAAGTACTTACTCCTCTCAAAAATGGTAAAGAATTTTATTATCATCGCTATGATTGTCATAAAGAAGTGATGTCAGAAACTATTTTTGTTCCATTATGTCCTATTACAGTTATAGAGGGTTGTTATAGCTGTCACCCTACATTACAAAAACAATATGACATCAAAATATTTTTGAGTGTAGAACCAAAAGAACAAATAAACAGAATAAAAAAAAGAAATGGAGAAATAGCAGTAAATACTTTTCGTCAAAAATGGATACCTTTAGAAGAATATTATTTTTCTACTTACAATGTAAAAGAGAATTGCGATTTATACTTTCAAACATAACAGAAAAAGCGTGTCAAAAATTGACACGCTTTTATTAACACTATTTTTATTTAATACTAAAATTTATTGTAACTTTTCTGTAATCAATTCTGCTAATTTTTCAGCCTCTTTTTGCATCACTTCTAAATCTTTTCCTTCTATCATTACCCTAACAAGAGGCTCTGTACCAGAAGTACGAATTAACACTCTACCTTCCCCATTAAATTTTGTATTCAAATTTTCAATGGCTTCTCTAATTTCTTCTACTTCCATATAATCATTTTTTCTATTATTATTTACTTTTGCATTTACCAAAACCTGAGGCATTGTTTCCATCATTGCTGCCAATTCAGAGGCTTTTTTACCTGTCTTTTTCATAACAGTTAAAAATTGTATTGCTGTTAATATGCCATCTCCCGTTGTATTATAATCTAAAAATATGATATGGCCTGATTGTTCTCCTCCCAAATTATAATTTTTTTCAATCATTCTTTCTAATACATATCTATCTCCTACACCTGTTTGTTCAATTTGAATACCTTGTTGTTTTGCTAACATTGATAGCCCCATATTAGACATAATTGTTGCAACAATAGTATTATTTTTTAATGTTTTTTGTTGTTTCATTGCCATACCACAAATTGCAAGTATTTTATCTCCATCAATAAGCTGACCATTTTCGTCTACTGCAAGGCATCTATCTGCATCACCATCAAAAGCAAATCCTACATCAGCATTATTTTCTTTTACAAAAGCACACAAATCTTGTATATGAGTAGAACCACAATTTTCATTGATATTAATACCATTTGGTTCATTATGTATAATACAAAGGCGAGCTTTTAAATTTAACAAAGAAATCGGTGCTGCTTTATAAGAAGAACCATTTGCACAGTCAATCGCAACTTTAATTCCTTCAAAAGTACTGTCTGTAGATTGTTGCAAAAAAGAAATATAATCATCTAAAGCATCTTCCGCAATAGACTTTATACCAATATTCTTTCCTGTTGGTTGAGGCAAGCTCTCCATATTATGAAACATAATATCTTCAATTTCTTCTTCTAATTCGTCACGCAACTTATATCCTAAATGATTAAAAAATTTAATTCCATTATATTCTACAGGATTATGAGAAGCAGAAATCATTACTCCTGCATCTAATTTATATTTTCGTACCAAATAAGCAACTGCTGGTGTAGGAACAATACCTACTTGTATTGCTTCTGCTCCTACAGAACAAATACCTGCTACAAGTGCTGACTCCAACATATCTCCTGAAATTCTAGTATCCAATCCTACTAATATTCTTGGTGTATGTTTTTTTTCTTTTGTTAAAACATATGCTCCTGCTCTGCCTAAATTATACGCTTGTGTACCAGTCAGTTCTGTATTGGCAATACCTCTGACGCCATCTGTACCAAACAAAATTCCCATTATTAAACTCCTCCTAAAATGCTATTGTTCTGATATTGATGTTTGTTCTGTTTCTATATCTGTATTTATATCTGTATCTGTGTCTATATTTGTTTCATTTTCATTTTGTTCTGGTTGTTGCGATATATCTGGTTGCTGCTGTTGTTGTTTTTGTTGTATTGTTATCACAATAGAAGGAACTTCACCTACTAATGAAATATTTTCAGGCAATGTTATTTCTAATGCAACATCATGTTCTCCTTCTGTTAAATTTTCTACATTTGCTGTCACCGCAATACTACCTGTTGTAATGGCTGCTAATTCTCTAGCAGAACCTGTCAATTGTAATGAAACACTCTTTTCAGAAAGGGTATAATCATAGTTCTCTTCTTCTACTCCTTGCAATGTTATTTCTGCACTTTGTACTGTAATTTGTTGTTCTTCCTGTTGTTGTATCACTACAGAAACTTCTGCTTCTAAAGGAGTATCATTACTCAACATAATGCCATCTGGCAATATTTCATTTAATAAAAATGACTCTACTACCGTTTGGTTTGCACCTGTTACATCTACTGCTGGCAATGTAATAGATTGCAAACTATTTAATATTGCTTCACTTCCAGCAACATTGATTGCTTGTGGTGACCATCGTATTTCTGCAATTTCATATCCTTCTTCTGGAACACCTTTTGTACTTGCTGTTAAGTTTACCATTTTATTTTTTTGTATTCCTATAGAAATATGTACTTTAGATACATCTATAGTAATACCTTCTACTTGTTTACCATTTTCATCATAAGCAACAGGCTGTGCTGTTACAACAATATCCTCTGATGCTTGTTGTAAGTCCACATTTACCTCTACTGTTTTCACACGACTTACTACAGAAGCTGCTCCAGAAATCTGTACAGAAGAAGGAGAAATTTGTGGCTGTAATGTAGTATATCCATTTCCTGCTTCTCCATTGATATGAACAGTAATCGGTATTCTTTTCGCCGCAAGTTTTTCTATCATTATCTCTGCCTTTTCCGGAGATTGACTTACAATTTCAAATCCTGTTCCTGCACTATCAGGCAATAAAAAAGAAACGTCTAATGATGTTGTATCACCAGATTTTATATTTTCTAATTTACTAAAATCTACCACAGCTTTAATACTATTTTTATATTGCGTTAATCTATCTAACGCAGTTCTTTGTGCTTTCACTTTTGCAGATACTTTCATGTTTTCCAGTTGTCCTTTATTTAATATGGTCAATCCTTGCTGTGTTAAAGCATCTATATTTTCTATTGTAACTGTTTGTGTATATATCCTTGTTGTAACAGGATGTTCTATATTGATTACCATAAACCACAATGCTATCGCAATTGCTAAAGAAAGTAATTTCCAACCAATATCTTTCATTATTTTCTCTTGTAATTTTTTCATTTTGTTTGCCTTCCTTTCCATAATACCAATTTTCTTTTGGTAGATTTCGTTGAACCAGAAAGCATTTTTCTCAAAGAGTCCACTGTTACATCTCTATAAAGTGTACCTCCTTGTGCCATAGAAATAGCACCTGTTTCCTCAGAAACAACAATTACATAGGCATCAGAAACTTCACTTGCTCCTATTGCTGCCCTATGCCTTGTGCCTAATTCCATACTAATATCATTACTTTCTGTTAAAGGCAAAAAACAAGTTGCTGCAGCTACTCTATTACTTCGTATAATTACAGCACCATCATGAAGTGGTGTATTATGTTCAAATATATTAATTAAAAGCTGACTAGATACAATAGCATCAATAGGAATACCCGTTCTCTCTAAATCTCCTAGAGGTACATCTTGCTCTAACAATATTAATGCACCTGTTTTTACTGCTGCCATTTTATCTGCTGCTTTTAATATTTCTTCAATTGTACGGTTTGCTATTTTTTGGTTACTTCCTTCTGTATCTACTTTTGCCAAATTGCTGAAAAACAAAAATGCTTTTCCTTTTCCTAATTCTTCCAATGCTTTTCTCAACTCTGGCTGAAACACCACAATAACTGCAATAATACCTACAGAAATTGTATTTGTCAATATCCACATAATTGTATTTAAGTGCAAAACCGCTGCTACCGCTGCAAAAACAAATATTACTAATATTCCTTTAAACAACGCCCATGCCCTAGTTTCTTTAATCCAAAATACAATTTTATAAATTACATATGCAACAATTAAAATATCCAGTAAATCAAAAATGCCTACTGTTGGACGCATAAAATCTGTTATGCCTAAATCACCAAAAAAACTTTTTATCCATTCCATAAACCCTTTCCACCCTATTCGACTATTTTTAAATACTATCTTTTTATGCTTTATCAGTATATGAAACAGCACATATCAACATTCCTTTCTAATTATATCACAAAAAAATGTTCCATGGTTATAATCATTTACATTTTTGTATAAAAATGAAATTTTAGAACAAAATAGTATTACAATAAAAAACATCAAATATTTTTAAAGGAGTATATCTATGGATTACCAAAATCTTATATTAAACACAAAATCTGTTAGAGAATATAAAAAAGACACCATTGATATTCAAAAGTTAAAAATAATAAAAGAATACGCTGAAAATTGTATCAAAATTGATGATAATATTAAAATTGATGTACGTATACTATCTAACACTGAAAGCTATATTTCTTTATATGGTATTGCTGGTTATAAAGGCAATATGATAGATGCACCACATTATATTATAATACTTTCAGAGAAAAAACCATATTATATTGAAAATGCTGGCTATATTGGTCAAAATATGATTTTAAAAGCGACAGAACTAGGCATTGCTTCCTGCTGGATTACATTTTCTGATAGTCAAGTGGTCAAAGACTGTTTAAATATACTTTCTGATAAAGAAGTAGTTGCTCTTATTGCTTTAGGTTATGATGCAAATGCTCCTCAAAAAGGAACAATTACTTCTTTTCATACAGACTGTAAAATTGATTTAGATGAAATGGTATACATTGACAAATGGGGAAATGGTGCAGATGCTTCTATATTAGAACAAAGGGGACTTCTAGAAGCATTTGCTTTTTCAAAATTTGCTCCCTCTGCTCTTAATGGACAACCTTGGCGTTTTCTTCTAACAGGAGGAAAAGCCATACTTGCCATTAAAAAAGATAAAAATACAAATGTCTATGAACAAAAAATTGATACTGGTATTATTATGTTTGTATTTCAAGCGATTGTTAGTAGCACATTGTTTGATTTACAATGGAAATTAGAACAGCCTGTAGATTTTATAAAAATTCCAAAAGAGTTTGAAATTGTTGGTTATTGTATGGTATAATAAAGTCATATCAAATATAAACAAATATGAGAAAGGCGGAAACATAATTATGGGAATAAATTACCAAAATCTTATACTAAATACAAAGTCTGTTAGAGAATACAAAAAAGATACCATCGATAACCAAAAATTAAAAACAATAAAAGACTATGCTCAAAATTGTATTAAAATTGATGATAGCATTGAAACAGATGTGCGTATACTCAGCAACGAAGCATATCTTAGTTTACATGGTGTTGCTGGTTACAAAGGTAACATGATAGATGCACCTCATTATATTATAGTACTTTCAGAGAAAAAACCATACTATATTGAAAATGCTGGCTATATTGGTCAAAATTTAATATTAAAAGCAACAGAATTAGGCATCGCCTCCTGCTGGATTACATTTTCTGACAGTCAAGCAATTAAAGATAGTTTAAATATCGTTTCTGACAAAGAAGTTGTTGCTCTTATTGCTTTAGGTTATGACGCAAATGCTTCACAAAAAGGAAGTGCTACTTCTTCCCATATAGATTATAAAATTGGTTTAGATGAAATGGTATACATTGACAAATGGGGAAATGGTGCAGATGCTTCTGTATTAGAAGAAAGAGGACTTTTGGAGGCATTTGCTTTTTCAAAACTTGCTCCTTCTACTTTAAATGGACAACCTTGGCGTTTTCTTTTAACAGGCGGAAAAGCTATACTTGCTATCAGAAAAGATAGTAATACAAATACTTATGAACAAAAAATTGACACTGGTATTATTATGTTTGTATTCCAAGCCATTGTTAGTAGCACATTGTTTAATTTGCAATGGAAATTAGAAAAACCTACAGACTCTATAGAAATTCCAGAAGAATTTGAAATTGTTAGTTATTGTATGGTATAATTATAAAATTATATCAAATACAACATAAATATAAGAAAGGCGGAAACATAATTATGAAAAAATATGAATGTGAAGTATGTGGATACATCTATGACCCAGCAGTAGGAGACCCAGAACATAATATTGCACCTGGCACACCTTTTAGCCAGCTTCCTGATGATTGGGAATGTCCTTTATGTAATGTTGGTAAAGACCAATTCAAAGAAATACAATAATAGTAAAACCTTCTATGTTATTTTTATCATAGAAGGTTTTATTATTTTTTATCCTCTTATATTAATATCAAAAGAAGCTTTTTTAAGAGAATGTATTCTTCTTCTTTTTTCTTTTTGTTCTGCTTCCACTTGATACATATTTTTATTTGCACTTGCTAGCATCAATTTAATTCTATTTAATTGGTTCACTTCACTTGCTCCTGGGTCATAGTCAATTGCTACAATATTAGAAAGAGGATATTTTCTTCTTAATTCTTTTATAACACCTTTTCCTACTACATGATTTGGCAAACAACCAAAAGGCTGTGTACAAACAATATTGTTTACTCCTGAGCGTATTAGTTCTAACATTTCTGCTGTTAAAAACCAACCTTCTCCTGTTTGATTGCAAAGTGATACAATAGGTTCTGCATATTTTCCTAAAACTCTTATATTATCTGGAGCATGAAATCTTTTACTTTCTGTCAGCGCTTTTATCATAGGCCTTTGATAAAATTCTATAATTTCTATGCCAATATCACTCAACAATTTGCCTTTTAGAGAACTTCCTAAATATTTTCTTTTTTGTGAAGCATTATAACAACTATACAATCCAAATCCTAATAAATCAGGTACAACTGCCTCTGCACCTTCCGCTTCTAAAAGTGAAACAATATCATTATTTGCCGTTGGGTGAAATTTCACAAGTATTTCTCCTACTACACCAACTTTAGGTTTTACTTCATCTGTAATTTCTAAAACATCAAAATCATGTATAATATTTTCTATATTCTTACAATATGTACTCCATTTTCCTTTTACAATATCTTTTTTTACTTTCTCATTCCAATGCTTATACAATGTATTTGCTGAATTTTTAAATTTTTCATAAGGACGTACTTTGTAAAGTACTCTCATAAATAAATCGCCATATACAAATCCTTGTAACATTTTATGAAGTAATTTAGGTGATAGCTTAAATCCAGGATTTTTTTCTAATCCTCCTGTACTAATAGAAATGACAGGAACATGGGACATACCTGCATTTTCCAGTGCTTTTCTAATAAAATTGATATAATTTGTAGCACGACAGCCTCCTCCTGTTTGTGAAATTAAAACAGCTGTTTTATTCACATCATAATTTCCTGACTTTAAGCCATTTATAAGCTGTCCTACTACAATCAAAGCAGGATAACACGCATCATTATTTACATATTTTAATCCTGTATCAATAGCATTTCTATCCATAGCAGGCATAACATCTAAATTGTAGCCACTGCTTTTAAATACTTCTTTTAATATATCAAAATGAATTGGTGACATTTGAGGGCAAAGTATTGTATAGTCTTTTTTCATTTCTTTTGTAAATACAATTCTTTTTAAAGAGGCATCTCCTTGATATATCTGTACATTTTTTTCTGCCCTATCTTCTATTGCTGCAATCAAAGAACGAATTCTAATTCTTGCTGCTCCCAAATTATTTACTTCATCAATTTTAAGAGAAGTATATATTTTTCCTGCTTTTGTCAATATGTTTTTTACTTCATCTGTTGTTACAGCATCTAAGCCACAGCCAAAAGAATTTAATTGTACATACTCCAAATTTTGCTGTGTCTTTACAAAAGCAGCTGCTTCGTACAATCTGGAATGATATGTCCATTGGTCACGTACTACCATAGGACGCTCTACTTTTCCTAAATGTGCTACACTATCTTCTGTAAATACTGCAATATTATAGCTTGCTATTAATTCTGGTATGCCATGATTGATTTCAGGGTCTACATGATAAGGCCTTCCACCTAATACAATACCTGTCATATTATGCTGTTTTATATATTGTAATGTTTCTATTCCTTTTTTGTGAATGTCTTCTCTAAATTGTCCCCATTCTTGCCAAGCAGCATTTACAGCAGACATTACTTCTTTTGCAGATATTTCAAGAGGTTTACACTCCTGTATAAGTCTTTTTATTAATACTGTTTTATCTTCCATAGATAAAAATGGATTTAAAAATTTAATATTTTGCTCTCTTAAATCTTCTACATTATTTTTAATATTTTCTGAATAAGATGTAACAATAGGACAATTGTAATTGTTGTCAGCTTCTGCTATATCTCTTCTTTCATATACTATGCTTGGATAAAATATAAAACGTATACCAGAGTTAATCAAACTCATAATATGTCCATGTACTAATTTCGCAGGATAACAAGCAGACTCACTTGGTATAGACTCAATACCTTTTTCATATATTGCTTTACTAGAATAAGGAGAAAGTTCTACTCTATATCCTAAATTTGTAAAAAATGTAAACCAGAATGGATAATCCTCCCACATATTTAATACACGAGGAATACCTACTACACCACGATATGCTTTTTCCAACTCTAAAGGAATATACTGCTCAAACAATCTTTTTCTTTTATATTCATATAAATTTATAGCACTATTTTGTCCTTTTTCCTTTCCTAATCCTCTTTCACAACGATTTCCTGTAATAAATTTTCTTCCATTTGAAAAATTATTGATAGTCAAAAGGCAATGATTAGTGCAACCTTGACATCTTGTTAATGTAGATTTCATTTCTAATTCATTCATTTTTTGTTTTGAAATTAATGTTGTTTGATAGCCTTCTTTATATTTTTCACGTGCAATCAGTCCTGCACCAAATGCTCCCATAATTCCTGCAATATCAGGTCTTACTGCTTCCCTACCACTTATAATTTCAAAACTTTTTAATACAGCATCATTGTAAAATGTGCCACCTTGTACTACTATGCTTTTACCCATTGCTTTAGGGTCTGCAATTTTAATAACTTTTAATAAAGCATTTTTGATAACAGAATAAGCTAATCCAGCAGAAATATCTGCTACCTCTGCTCCTTCTTTTTGTGCCTGCTTCACACGAGAATTCATAAATACAGTACATCTTGAACCTAAATCAATAGGATTTTTTGCAAAAAGTGCTACTTTTGCAAATTCTGATACACTATAATTTAATGATTTAGCAAATGTTTCTATAAAAGAACCACAGCCTGAAGAACAAGCCTCATTTAACTGCACACTATCAATCACATCATTTTTAATTCGAATACATTTCATATCCTGTCCGCCTATGTCTAATATAAAATCGACATCAGGTTTAAAAAAGCTAGCTGCTTTATAATGTGCTACTGTTTCAATATATCCTAAGTCAATCATAAGTGCTTCTTTAACTAGGCCTTCCCCATAGCCTGTTACACAAGAATTTCTAATATTGACACTTTCTGGCATACTGTCATATAATTCGTTTAAGCTCTTTATAATCACTTTAAGAGGATTTCCTTCATTACTTCCATAATAAGAATATAATAATTCTCCTTTTTCAGATACAAGTGCAACTTTTGTTGTAGTAGAACCAGCATCTATACCTAAAAAAGCATCTCCTTTATAAGTGGACAACTCAACTCTTTCCACCTTTTCTTTTTCATGTCTTTTTTGAAATGCTTCATATGCTTGTTTATTTTCAAAAAGTGGTTCTAGCCTATTTACTTCTACTGCTAACTCTTCTCCATGATAAATATTTTCTAATAAGAAATCAAAATTTATTTGTTTTGCATTTTCTTCATTTGATATTGCTGTACCATAAGCTGCAAACAAATGAGAGTTTACTGGTAATATTGCTGTTTCTTCTGTCAATTTTAATGTTTCTATAAATCTCTGACGCAATTCAGACAAAAAGTGTAGAGGACCACCCAAAAATGTAACATATCCTCTAATAGGTTTACCACAAGCAAGGCCACTAATTGTTTGATTTACGACTGCTTGAAATATAGATACTGCCAAATCTTCTTTTGCTGCACCTTCATTAATTAATGGTTGTATATCTGTTTTTGCAAACACACCACATCGAGAAGCAATAGGATAGATTACTTTATAATTTTTTGCCAATTCATTTAAACCACTTGCATCTGTTTGCAAAAGGCTAGCCATTTGGTCTATAAAAGAACCTGTTCCTCCAGCACAAACACCATTCATTCTTTGTTCAATGCCATTTGAAAAATAAATGATTTTTGCATCTTCTCCACCTAATTCTATAGCAACATCTGTTTTTGGTGCTATTATTTCAATAGCTTTTGCTGTTGCTACTACCTCTTGTATAAAATCAATATTTAGTGACTTTGCTATAGAAACTCCTCCGCTTCCTGTCAGCATAGCATAAAAAGGAATATCTCCTAAATTTAATTTTGCTTCTTCTAACAATTCTGCTACTGTCTTTTTTATCTCTGAAAAATGTCTTCTATATTGACTAAATATTATATTATTTTTACTATCAATTACAACTACTTTTACTGTTGTTGAACCAATATCTATACCCATTTTACAACACTGCTTCTGCATAGAAATATCCTCCTTTATCACTATTTTCTGTTTGGGATATAGCCTCTATTTCTGACCATATTACCCTAAATGTATTTTCCCACTTTTCTTCTGTATCAATATTATTGTCTAATATATGTAAAGCAACCATACCATATTTTAATGCAATCATAGTTGTTGCATAAACATCAGTATCAATTTCTGCTGCAATAATACCATCTTTTTTTCCTTTCTCTAAAAGTCCTTTTAGTAAAAAATGCTGTTTCTGATTACACTCGCAACTTTTTTTTGACAAATACAAATATTTTTTCATTCCTTCATATATTAAAAACTGTATTTCTCTAAAACTGACATTCTCTTCTATTCCAAATATTAGTTTTGGCATAAATGTATACCAATCATATATATTTTGTGCTATATTAAATTCTTTATTTTCTAGTATCATTTTTTCTAATGTCTGAGTTGAACTTTCTAAATAAGGATATAAATATGTCACTATCACATTATATATCAAGTCATCTTTATTTTTAAAATAATGGTAAAAACAGCCTTTTGTTATATTTGCTTTTCTTATAATTTCATTTGTAGAAACACCTGCAAATCCATTTTTTAAAAATACCTGAAATGCTATTTTAATTATATTTTTTTTCATTATAACAGAGTTCTCTCCTCTCCTTTTCAGACATATCATAACAAACCGAGCAGTCGGTTTTCAGATACCATTATAATAAAAAATTTATAAAATACAATAGAATTTGCTGTGAAGAAATTGTTAAAACTTTTTACTATACCTATTTATTATCCATTTTATGAAAATAAAATACTTTTTTATGTTTACTTTACACACTTATTCACAATGATTTTACTAAAACATATTTCATTCTAACATAAAATCAAACAATACTAATACAATATTGTTAATTCACTTTCTACTATTTGCATTAAATAAAAAAAATCATATACTTTATTAACAAAGATATGACTTATTACAATATTATTTCTTGCTATTTATTTTTAATCCCAAACTCCACAGGAAACAATCAACATCAAATTCTTTTTTATTGCCATATAAATAAAATCATCTGAATAACTTCCACCGATTTCAATTGCTTTTGCATTTTCAAATTTATCAATATATTTTTTTTGTTTTAAAGCTGAAATTTTATTTCGAGAGGAAAAATACTCTATTTCTTTTACAATATATTTCCAATCTCGTTTTATAAATCGTAGCTCTTTCACAACTGCATAAGGTAAATAAAGTGCTTGTCCTTTTGTCAAAATTTCTTTTCTTTCTAATTGTGGTATATTCCAAAAATTTTTATCCCATTCTTCAAAAAATGCTATACTAGAAAAAATCGCTCTAACATATGCAGATACAATATTATTTTTTAAATACCCCTTTGGAAATTCAAAAGTATCTATAAAAATCCCTAAAGGATAAGTTCTAAACCAATTTTCATGTTCTTCTTTTATATCTATCCATTCTAGCCGCTCTGCAAAGTGACAAAATTCATTATAATTTGATACTACTCTTTTTAACAAATTTAAACTTTGTTTCATTATTTTTAAATTCCTTTTTATTTATTTCGTTCAAAAGACAAATATCTTGTTCCTTGGAAGCACAAATTACCTATATCTCCTTCTTTTAATAAACCATATTCTGTCCCATTTACATGAAATTCCATTCTATCACCACTAGCAAATTCAAATGTAACATAATATAATGTGTTTGACGTAGTATGATAACCATGCCCTCCTGTTACATCTCCTGCATTTACATGATTATGGCGTGCTACATTTATTCTTTTTGATACTACTTCTGCAGAAACATCAATCTGTGGAGAATGGTTATTTTTATTCCATGTGCCAACACTTTTTATTATCATTACTACAAAAGAAACAATTATCATAATAAATACAATAGTAAACATAATAGAAAATATACCAAAGCCTATAGAAAACATACCAAGCCACATTTCTATGCCTCCTATAAATTTATTTTTCAATAAAAAAATGGGAGTTACAGGGCTCGAACCTGTGACCCTCTGCTTGTAAGGCAGATGCTCTCCCAGCTGAGCTAAACTCCCATAATAACGACTCAGAAGGGGCTCGAACCCTCGACCTCCGGCGTGACAGGCCGGCGCTCTAACCAACTGAGCTACTGAGCCATATGAAATTAAAATTAACAGGGGCAGAAGGACTCGAACCCTCGACATTTGGTTTTGGAGACCAACGTTCTACCAACTGAACTATACCCCTTTGCTACGGTAGTGATAAAATTGGCTCCCCGAGTAGGATTCGAACCTACGACCCTCCGGTTAACAGCCGGATGCTCTACCGCTGAGCTATCGAGGATTAACTTAAAATTGAGTATGTCCCCATTTAGCAAAATACACCCTCAAAGCTGAATACAAGCTATCATCAAAAATCTTTTTTTTACTAGGTCAAGCCCTCGGTCTATTAGTATTGGTCAGCTCAATACATTGCTGCACTTACACCTCCAACCTATCTACCTTGTTGTCTTCAAGGGACCTTACTCACTTGCGTTTTGGGATATCTTATCTTGAGGGTGGCTTCACGCTTAGATGCCTTCAGCGTTTATCCAGTCCATACTTAGCTACCCAGCTATGCATTTGGTATGCAACTGGTACACCATTGGTATGTCCATTCCGGTCCTCTCGTACTAAGAACAGCTCCTCTCAAATATCCTTCGCCCACAACGGATAGGGACCGAACTGTCTCACGACGTTCTGAACCCAGCTCGCGTACCGCTTTAATGGGCGAACAGCCCAACCCTTGGGACCTACTTCAGCCCCAGGATGCGATGAGCCGACATCGAGGTGCCAAACCTCCCCGTCGATGTGAACTCTTGGGGGAGATAAGCCTGTTATCCCCAGGGTAGCTTTTATCCGTTGAGCGATGGCATTCCCACTTATTACCACCGGATCACTAAGTCCTACTTTCGTACCTGCTCGAACCGTCGCTCTCGCAGTTAAGCCACCTTTTGCCTTTACACTCTTTGAATGGTTTCCAATCATTCTGAGGTGACCTTCGAGCGCCTCCGTTACTCTTTTGGAGGCGACCGCCCCAGTCAAACTGCCCGCCTGACATTGTCCTTCATCTGGTTCACAGATGCAAGTTAGAAATCCAATGATATAAGAGAGGTATCCCACCAGCGGCTCCACGAATACTAGCGTACTCGCTTCCTAGCCTCCCTCCTATCCTGTACATATATCATCGAATCCCAGTATCAGGCTGCAGTAAAGCTCCATGGGGTCTTTCCGTCCTGTTGCGGGTAACCAGTATCTTCACTGGTTCTTCAATTTCACCGGGCGTGTTGTTGAGACAGTGCTCAAATCGTTACACCTTTCGTGCGGGTCAGAACTTACCTGACAAGGAATTTCGCTACCTTAGGACCGTTATAGTTACGGCCGCCGTTTACTGGGGCTTGAATTCAAAGCTTCAGCTTACGCCTTACCTCTCCTTTTAACCTTCCAGCACCGGGCAGGTGTCAGCCCCTATACTTCACCTCTCGGTTTCGCAGAGACCTGTGTTTTTGCTAAACAGTCGCTTGAGCCTCTTTTCTGCGGCCAGCTCTCACTGGCTCCCCTTCTCCCTAAGTTACGGGGTCTTTTTGCCGAGTTCCTTAACAACACTTCTCCCGTCAGCCTGTGGATTTTCTCCTCATCTACCTGTGTCGGTTTACGGTACGGGTACAAATAATGCTATAGCGGCTTTTCTTGACAGTGTGGATTTAGTAACTTCCTTACTCTTTTTCAGTCCTCATCACATTTCAGCTCAGTCTGACGGTTTTTCCTATCTGACATACCTTTATGCTTGACCGGGTTTTTCCTTTCCCCGGTTTACCTATCCTCCTGCGTCCCCACAGTTCTGATTATTTGTAGTACTGGAATTTCTACCAGTTATCCATCGACTACGACCTTCGTCCTCGCCTTAGGCCCCGACTTACCCTGGGAAGTTTAGCTTTACCCAGGAACCCTTAGATATTCGGCCTAGAAGTTTCTTTCTTCTATCTCGCTACTCATTCCGGCATTCTCTCTACTGCTTCGTCCATCATTGCTCTCGCTTTGACTTCTTCCTTTTGCACTATGCTCCTCTACCACTCCCTACATCCGTAGGAAATCCGTAGCTTCGGTGGTATGTTTTAGCCCCGTTTATTTTCGGCGCAGGTTCTCTCGACTAGTGAGCTGTTACGCACTCTTTTAATGTATGGCTGCTTCTAAGCCAACATCCTAGTTGTCTTTGAAATCCCACATCCTTTCCCACTTAACATACACTTCGGGACCTTAGCTGTCGGTCTGGGCTCTTTCCCTTTTGACCACGAGACTTATCTCACGTAGTCTGACTCCTGAGGATATCTTGACGGCATTCTTAGTTTGATATGAGTTGGTATCCTTTTTGGGACCCGCGTCAGTTCAGTGCTTTACCTCCGTTAGACTTCTCTCAAGGCTAGCCCTAAAGCTATTTCGAGGAGAACCAGCTATCTCCGAGTTCGATTGGAATTTCTCCGCTATCCACACCTCATCACCACCTTTTTCAACAGATGTGTGTTCGGTCCTCCAAAACCTTTTACGGTTCCTTCAACCTGGACATGGATAGGTCACCCGGTTTCGGGTCTACTATCACTAACTATATCGCCCTCTTCAGACTTGGTTTCCCTTCGGCTTCCTGCCTTATTAACAGTTAACCTCGCTAGTAATTGTAACTCGCCGGACCGTTCTACAAAAAGTACGCCATCAGTTTCCCTCTGGCTGTTTGTAAGCACGGGGTTTCAGGTTCTCTTTCACTCCCCTCCCGGGGTCCTTTTCACCTTTCCTTCACAGTACTGCTTCTCTATCGGTCACTGGGGAGTATTTAGGCTTGGGGGGTGGTCCCCCCGGCTTCCTACAGGGTTTCTCGTGTCCCGTAGTACTCTGGATACTGTCGGCTGAATTTCAATTTCGTTTACCGGACTTTCACCTTCTTTGGTGTGCTTTCCCAAAACACTTCAACTATCTCCATTCAATACCTTACACAGTCCTCAACCCCAGAAAACTTTGTCTCCTGGTTTGGCCTCTTTCCCTTTCGCTCGCCGCTACTTAGGAAATCGATTTTTCTTTCTCCTCCTACTGCTACTTAGATGTTTCAGTTCACAGCGTTCCCTTCTGTATGCTATGGATTTACATACAGATACCTAAGGTTTTCTTAGGCAGGTTCCCCCATTCGGATATCTCCGGCTCATTGGCTATGTGCGCCTCCCCGAAGCTTTTCGCAGCTTATCACGTCCTTCATCGGCTCCCAGTGCCAAGGCATTCACCTCGTGCTCTTTCTTGCTTGACCTTAAATGTAGTAGCGTTACTACTTTTTTACTTTATTTATAGAAGTTTGTTTCAAAAATTTATTATTGCTCGATTTTTGACTCTTTTTTCTTGTATTCAGTTTTCAAGGTGCATACAGACTTCTTTTCGTCTGTTACTGGAGATTGCGAGATTCGAACTCGCGACCCCCTGCTTGCAAGGCAGGTGCTCTCCCAACTGAGCTAAACCCCCATTTATTTCTATATTGTTTTTTTATTTTTACATTAAAAAATGGGCTCAAGTGGACTCGAACCACCGACCTCGCGCTTATCAGGCGCGCGCTCTAACCGGCTGAGCTATGAGCCCATAAATTCTGGCAATCATCTACTTTCCCAGGCGGTCCCCCACCAAGTATCATCAACCGTTTACGTCTTAACCGTCGTGTTCGGAATGGGTACGGGTGTTTCCCATAAACGCATCATCACCAGAAATTTCCATTTTTTTATTTAGAACTTTTATCAGTCCTTCAAAACTGAACAGTTAATCTATTTCACAACTTTGTCTCCTTAGAAAGGAGGTGATCCAGCCGCACCTTCCGATACGGCTACCTTGTTACGACTTCACCCCAGTCACTGGCTTCACCTTCGGCGACTCCTCCCTCGCGGTTAGGTCATCGACTTCGGGCGCTTCCAACTCCCATGGTGTGACGGGCGGTGTGTACAAGGCCCGGGAACGTATTCACCGCAACATTCTGATTTGCGATTACTAGCGATTCCAGCTTCATGTACTCGAGTTGCAGACTACAATCCGAACTGGGACTAGGTTTTTGTGCTTTGCTTAACGTCACCGTCTCGCTTCACTTTGTTTCTAGCCATTGTAGCACGTGTGTTGCCCAAGACATAAGGGGCATGATGATTTGACGTCATCCCCACCTTCCTCCGTGTTATCCACGGCAGTCTCTCCAGAGTGCCCAGCTCTACCTGCTGGCTACTGAAGATAAGGGTTGCGCTCGTTGCGGGACTTAACCCAACATCTCACGACACGAGCTGACGACAACCATGCACCACCTGTCTCCCTTGTTCCGAAGAAAAAATGTATCTCTACATTCGTCAAGAGGATGTCAAGCCTTGGTAAGGTTCTTCGCGTTGCTTCGAATTAAACCACATGCTCCACCGCTTGTGCGGGCCCCCGTCAATTCCTTTGAGTTTCAACCTTGCGGTCGTACTCCCCAGGTGGAGTGCTTATTGCGTTTGCTCCGGCACCGGGAATTCCTCCCCGACACCTAGCACTCATCGTTTACAGCGTGGACTACCAGGGTATCTAATCCTGTTCGCTCCCCACGCTTTCGAGCCTCAGCGTCAGTTTCAGTCCAGAAAGCCGCCTTCGCCACTGGTGTTCTTCCTAATATCTACGCATTTCACCGCTACACTAGGAATTCCGCTTTCCTCTCCTGTACTCTAGCTAGATAGTTCGTTATGCTATCCTTAAGTTAAGCTTAAGGCTTTCACATATCGCTTACCTTGCCGCCTACTCTCCCTTTACACCCAGTAATTCCGGATAACGCTTGCCCCCTACGTATTACCGCGGCTGCTGGCACGTAGTTAGCCGGGGCTTCTTATTTAGGTACCGTCATTTCTTTCTTCCCTATTGATAGAAGTTTACAATCCGAAAACCGTCTTCCTTCACGCGGCGTTGCTGCATCAGGCTTTCGCCCATTGTGCAATATTCCCCACTGCTGCCTCCCGTAGGAGTTTGGGCCGTGTCTCAGTCCCAATGTGGCCGGTCACCCTCTCAGGTCGGCTACTGATCGTTGCCTTGGTGGGCTATTATCTCACCAACTAGCTAATCAGATGCGGGCCCATCTTTTACCGAATAAATCCTTTCTTTCTTAGAAGATGCCTCCTAAGAACCGTATGCGGTATTAGTCACCGTTTCCAGTGATTATTCCACAGTAAAAGGCAGGTTGCCCACACGTTACTCACCCGTCCGCCGCTAAAATAATTAAAAGCAAGCTCCTAATTATTTTCGCTCGACTTGCATGTGTTAAGCACGCCGCCAGCGTTCATCCTGAGCCAGGATCAAACTCTTATATTAAAATCCTTTTACTCAGATTACTCTGACTTTTTACATTAGATTTTTTTAACTAAAAATCTACAAAAACTTTGAATAGACTTGGGTTGTGTTTATTTCTTAACTGTTCAGTTTTCAAGGACCAATTTTTCGACTTCTTTCGAAATCAACATCAGATATTATATCAGCAAGTTTTTACATTGTCAAGTGTTTTTTTAATTTTTTTAAAATTTATTTTTTGTTTATCTTTGTTGTTCTTGCTGGCTACATTTAGATATTATACACTTTTTTTATAGCTTGTCAACACCTTTTTTCACTTTTTTTACATTATTTAAAAATTATTGCATTTTAAATGCTTCTTTTATCTTATTTATCAAATAATCCTCCTTTTTATCACATTCTACATCTGAAGTATATACACCATTTCTATAAACTAAAAACATAATATTTTCCTCTTTTAACCCTGAAATTTCTATTACCTTTTTCTTCAATTCGGTATTCCATTCTTCAGCTACTACAAAAATACTATATTCATTTCCTAGTACATCTACTCTTGACACATTTAATTCCTTACGTTTAGCATAAATTTTGTCTATCGCTTCTCTCAATTCTTGTTTTGTATAATTTGCAGTTTCAAATATAATATGTTCTATTTTAATATCCAAAAGTTCTGATATTTTTTTCTTTGCTGTTTCATTCCATTCTTTAGCTACTATTACAATACAATTTTGACGAGCATCAATTTTACAATCAATCAGTATTGGCTTTTCATCAAATTCAATTTCTATATCAACTATACGTCTATTTTCATCTTTCCCAAAGTGCATTACAGAATTCTGTGCCTTTTCTAATTGTTCGTAACTATAAACTGCCCCACCTTCAAATACTATTTCAGCATTCAATTCACTTACAGCAGACATTTTTGTATTATATTCTTGCAATGACAACAGCCATTCCTTTCCTTCTGGTGTCACATCTACAATTTTTTTATGACAAATGTATTTTTCATCATAATACTCTCCCCCATAATATTGAATAGGAATTTCTGGTAAAAATGCTCCCAAAGCCACTTTTGACTCACCTCTTTGACTATCATTAGCATAAACAAATACAAAACTAAATTTACACAAACATAGCACTATTGATAAAGCAATCGTATAAAATACTTTTTTCATAAAAATCCCCTTTCATAATTATTTTACATTATTTAAAAAATATAACAAAACATTTCTACTACTTTAATAATATACCATTTTATTACTATTTTGTCTATCAAATAATAAAACCTCCTATAATTTTCATTACAGGAGGTTTTTATTCTACACTTTTACAACATACTATATTAAATCAAAATTAATTACTTTCTTGGGAAGCTAATTTCTGCTTGTGCTGCTGCCAATCTTGCAATAGGTACACGGAATGGTGAGCAGGAAACATAATCTAATCCAATCATATGGCAGAACTCAACAGAAGATGGGTCGCCACCATGTTCACCACAAATACCTAAATGAATGTCAGGGCGTACTGGTTTTGCTTTGTCTACTGCCATTTGCATTAACAAGCCAACACCTGTTCTGTCCAATCTTGCAGTTGGGTCACATTCATAAATGTTTTTATCAATGTAATCTGCCAAAATTTTACCAGCATCGTCACGAGATAAACCATATGTCATCTGTGTCAAGTCATTTGTACCAAATGAGAAGAATTCTGCTTCTGTTGCAATTTGGTCAGCTGTTAAAGCAGCACGAGGAATTTCAATCATTGTACCAACAAGGTATTTGAGAGTTTTTCCTTTTTCTTCCATAACTTTGTTTGCTGTTTTTACAACAACTTCTTTTACATATTTTAATTCTTTAATTTCACCAATCAAAGGTATCATAATTTCAGGTACAATTTCAATACCTTTTTCTGTAGAAACTTCAATAGCAGCTTCAATAATTGCTCTTGTTTGCATTTCTGCTATTTCAGGGTAACTTACTGCAAGACGACAGCCACGATGTCCCATCATAGGGTTCAATTCATGAAGACCTCTTGCTTTAATTTTCAATTCTTCTACTGTTTTACCTGTTTCTTTTGCCAATATTTCAAATTCTTCATCTGTGTTTGGCATAAATTCATGCAAAGGTGGGTCAAGAAGACGAATTGTAACCGGTCTTTCTCCCATAGCTTCATAAATGCCTTTAAAGTCATCTTTCTGGAATGGTTCAATACCAGAAAGTGCTTTTACTCTTTCTTCTACACTATCAGAAAGTATCATTTTTCTGAATTTCATAATTCTTTCGCCTTCAAAGAACATATGCTCTGTTCTTGTCAAACCAATACCTTCTGCACCAAAATCAATAGCAACCTGTGCATCTTTTGGTGTATCTGCATTTGTTCTTACTTTCAAGCTTCTCTTTTCATCTGCCCATTTCATAAATGTAGCAAAGTCGCCAGAAATTTCAGGGTCTACTGTTGCAATATCTTCATTATAAATATTACCTGTAGAACCATCTAATGAAATATAGTCGCCTTCTTTAATTGTTGCTCCGCCTAATGTAAATGTTTTTTCTTCTTCATTCATACGGATTTCTTCACAACCAGATACACAGCAAGTACCCATACCACGTGCTACAACAGCTGCATGAGATGTCATACCACCACGTACTGTTAATATACCTTGTGCTGCAACCATACCTTCAATATCTTCTGGAGATGTTTCTAAACGTACTAATATTACTCTTTCACCTGTTTCAGCATGTGTTTTTGCATCTTCTGCTGTAAAATATACTTTACCAGCTGCTGCACCAGGAGATGCTGGCAAACCTTTACCAATTGCTTTCGCTGCTTTTAATGCTTTTTGGTCAAAAGCAGGGTGCAAAATTTGGTCAAGTTGTTTTGGCTCAACTTTCATTAATGCTTCGTCTGTTGTAATAAGACCTTCATTTACTAAATCAACAGCGATTTTTAATGCTGCATTTGCAGTTCTTTTACCATTTCTTGTTTGCAAGAAATACAATTTTCCTTCTTCAACTGTAAATTCCATATCTTGCATATCTTTATAATGGTTTTCCAATTTATTTGCAAGTTCCATAAATTGACTGTATACATCAGGCATATCTTGTGCCAACTGTGCAATTGGTTTTGGTGTACGAACACCAGCAACAACGTCTTCGCCTTGTGCATTTACAAGGTATTCACCAAGCATTGCTTTTTCACCAGTTGCAGCATTTCTTGTAAATGCAACACCTGTTCCAGATGTATCTCCTTTATTACCAAATACCATCATCTGCACATTTACTGCAGTACCCCAGCTATATGGAATATCATTCATTCTTCTATATACAAATGCTCTAGGGTTGTCCCATGAACGGAATACAGCTTTTGCAGCTTCCAACATTTGTTCTTTAGGGTCTTGTGGGAAATCTTTTCCTTGGTCTTCTTTATAAAGTTGTTTGAATTTTTCTGCAACTTCTTTTAAATCTTCTGCTGACAAGTCAGTGTCATATTTTGCACCAACTTTTTCTTTATACTCATCTAACAATCTCTCAAATTTAGATTTAGATACGCCTATAACAACATCTGCAAACATCATAATAAATCTTCTGTAAGAGTCATATGCAAATCTTTCATTGTTTGTTTTCTTTGCAAGTGCTTTTACAGAAACGTCATTCAAACCTAAGTTCAAAACAGTGTCCATCATACCAGGCATAGAAGCTCTAGCACCAGAACGTACAGATACTAACAATGGGTCTTCAGGGTCGCCTAATTTCTTTCCTGCAATTTCTTCCAATTTTTTCAGAGCTTCTTCAATTTGCTCTATCATTTCAGGTGTAAATTTCTTTCCACCTTCATTATATTCTGTACAAGCTTCTGTTGTAATTGTAAAACCTTGTGGAACTGGCAATCCTAAATTTGTCATTTCTGCTAAGTTTGCACCTTTACCGCCTAACAGATTTCTCATGGAAGCGTTTCCTTCGCTAAACATATACACATATTTCTTGCCCATGTTAAAAATACCTCCTAACAATAATTCAATCATTCATCAATAAGTGAGCCAAAATATTGATTTTTAATAAAGTTTTTTTTTACTCTATCTTTATTAATATACCACTTTTTAGTAAAAAGTACAACAAGTTATTTCAAATTTTACATACTATATTTCAAAAATAAATTTAAAATTTTATTGTTTTATTATAGATACATTACATCGTTGTTATTTGCTTTTATTAATATTTACAATGAAAAGTCATTCAAAATTTTTATCATTCACAAAGTAGCTTAAATTTTTGCTTTCTATTTTATAAAGTTATGTCAAAATTTTTTTATTTAAAATTCCATTTTTTGTTTTAAATATGCTACCAACTGGTCAATCGCTACTCTTTCTTGTTTCATAGTATCTCTATCTCTTATTGTTACTGCTTTATCTTCCAAAGAGTCAAAATCAAATGTAATACAGAAAGGTGTTCCGATTTCATCTTGTCTTCTATATCTTTTACCTATACTTCCTGCATCATCATATTCACAATGAAATTCTTTTATGAGCATTTGATATACTTCTTCTGCTTTATCAGACAGCTTTTTAGAAAGAGGCAACACTGCTGCTTTAATTGGTGCGATTGCTGGGTGAAAATGAAGCACTGTTCTAGTATCTCCATCTTCCAGTGTTTCTTCATCATACGCATTACACAAAAATGCTAATGTCATTCTATCTGCACCTAATGATGGCTCAATACAATATGGTATATATTTTTTATCTTCTTCTTGGTCAAAATAAGTCATATCTTGTCCAGATACATTTTGATGACAAGTTAAGTCGAAATCAGTTCTATCTGCAATCCCCCAAAGTTCTCCCCAACCAAATGGGAACAAAAATTCAATATCTGTTGTTGCATTACTATAGTGAGAAAGTTCTTCTTTTTCATGGTCTCTCAAACGAATATTTTCTTCTTTTATATTTAAGTGCAACAACCAATCTTTACAATATTTTCTCCAATATTCAAACCATTCTAAATCTGTACCAGGTTTACAGAAAAACTCTAATTCCATTTGTTCAAATTCTCTTGTTCTAAATGTAAAATTACCAGGTGTAATTTCATTTCTAAATGATTTACCCACTTGTCCAATACCAAATGGTATTTTTTTTCTTGTTGTTCTTTGCACATTTTTAAAATTAACAAATATTCCTTGTGCTGTTTCTGGCCTTAAATATACTGTATTTTTTGCATCTTCTGTAACACCTTGAAATGTTTTAAACATTAAATTAAACTGTCTAATATCTGTAAAATTATGTGCTCCACAGCTTGGACAAGCAATTTTTTCTTCTTCTATGAACTTTTTCATTTGTTCATTGCTCCAAGCATCAATACTTACTTCTTCCATACCTTTTTCTTTTCTATATTCTTCTATTATTTTATCTGCTCTAAATCTTTCTTTACATTCTTTACAATCCATAAGAGGGTCACTAAATCCTCCTACGTGTCCAGAAGCTACCCATGTTTGTGGGTTCATCAATATTGCACAGTCTACTCCCACATTATAAGGGCTCTCTTGTATAAACTTATGCCACCATGCTTTTTTTACATTATTTTTTAATTCCACACCTATAGGGCCATAATCCCATGTATTTGCCAAACCTCCATAAATTTCAGAACCTGGATATACAAATCCCCTATTTTTTGCCAATGCTACGATTTTTTCCATTGTAATTTCCATTTTTAAAACTCCTTTCTAAATAAAAAAACTTCCGCCCCTTACAATACTGTAAGGGACGAAAGTATTCCTTCCGCGGTTCCACCCTTTTTGGCTAAATAAAATTCAGCCCTCTTTTATCACTTTCTGCTCCAAAGTGCCATTCTCTATGCTCTATTACACTGCTTTCACCACTTCACAATGCTCTCTGAAAAATATTACATAGATACTCCTCTTTTTCAACACAGTTTTTATTTTTATATACTCTATCACGCTCTTTTATTAAAGTCAACCTCTTTTTTAACATTTCACTAGAAAAATATATTGTATTATGCTATAATCAACATACAGAAATTATATTCTGTAAATTTATGGTGTTTTATAGAAAGAGAGGATTTATATGAAAAGTAAGAAGGACTGTGCTATTGTAGTAAATTGGGAGGTTTGCTAAAAACAGCCCAACCTCCCAAAAGGATTTTATACTATAACTTTTTGGAGGAAATTTATTATGAATAGAGAAAATAAAAGAATACGTTATCAAAAAGGATATTACAAAAATCATGCTTGTAGTGACAGTTTTACTTGTAAAGTATGTGGTCGCCTTGTTGTTTCAGCAGGTGCTGGAAGTAATCATCGCAATCACTGTCCAAATTGCCTTTGCAGTATTCATGTTGATGAGCAACCTGGTGACCGTGAAGCAGATTGTGGCGGCATTATGGAGCCCATTGGCGTATGGGTACGCAAAAACGGAGAATGGGCAATTATTCATAGATGTCGTCGCTGTGGTAAAATTAACTCTAACAGAACAGCCGCCGATGATAATCCTATGAAATTAATGTCTATCGCTATGAAGCCATTAGCACAACCACCATTTCCATTAGAACGAATTACAGAATTAACTGCTCTTATGGGTGGAGAAGGTTCACTGGAGTAACTACTATATGGTATTTGCTAAAAGGAGATGAAAATAATATGAACTATAAAAAAAGCTATTATTTGTCACAATATGGAATATTTATTAGTTTACTTATTCTTATTATTGCATCTCAAACAAATGAAAACAGCATACTCAGAGGGACATTAATAGCAATAGGCATTATCAGTGTTATTATAAATGTTTTACAAGAAATCGCATTTTGTCGTTGCCCTTATTGTTTAGAAAGTCTGTCTACTAGAACAAAATTACCTACATATTGTCCAAAATGTGGCAAAAAATTAGAATAATCAAAATAACAAAAGCCCTCATTTTTTGGGGGCTTTTTATCAAAACTGTATTTTTTTGTTAAAATCTCTTGTCTGCAACTGCATATTGATATGTATTGCAATATATTCTTCTAATATTTTGTACAATTCTTTCATTACTTGTTTTGAAACAGAAAACTGAAAAGCATTTTTTATATCATTTGAGAATACAAAATTCATAGCACAAATCGCTGCTGGTGACAGCAATCTGCCGCCTCTTTTATGCTCATTGCACACCATTGCCCCTGAAATAGCATCAAAATATTGTTTCGCTTCTTTTCCACAAACACAACATTGTTGTGTCAAATTTGGCATAACACCTGCAATTTGCAAAAATTTCATTTCAAACACACGACTTGCTAATTCTGGAATACATTTTCCTTTACACAATATTTGTAGTGTTTTCAAAAGCAACTGTAATATATTATCTTGTTCCATACCCATAAAAGCAGTTTTTTCCACTAAATCTATCATATACATTGCCTGTGACAATCTATCTATATCTAAACGCAAATCAAAAAAACTTTCTATTATATCAATCTGGTCTACATAATAATATTTTTTGCTCTCATATACTTGAAAATCTCCATAGCAAAATAATTGTGTTCCAGCAAGCAATTTACTTTTTTGTTTTCTAGCTCCTTTTGCTGTTATCCATATTTTTCCCTTTTCTTTTGCCAATACAATAATCTGTTTGCTTGTTTCTCCCTTTGGCATTTCTTTTAAAACAATACCCCTAATTACTTCTGTTGCCAATACAACACCTACATTTCTATTTCTTTTTTCTGCTGCTCCTTATTGAAACAGACAGTATTTTTTTTCTTTTCTGATTGTTTATAGTATAAATAGTCTAACACATTTCCGCTGCTTGCAAATTTTTCCCAATGCAATAGTTGTTTCATATTTGCACACGCCTCTTTTCCATACAGCATTATTTATAGCATTAGCTTTTTCTTTTTTTATGCTATATATACTGGCAAAAAACGACATTATATATTTCTACTATCATATCCAAAATTTTTTAATAAAAAGTCACTATCTCTCCAATCTTTTTTTACTTTTACCCATAGCTGTAAATAAATAGGAGAGCCTAACAACCTTTCCACATCTGTTCTAGCACGTGAACCGATTTTTTTCAACATATTACCCTGTTTTCCTATTACAATACCTTTATGTGACTCTTTCTCACAATATATTGTTGCCTCTACATCTACTAAATTTTTATCTGTTCTCTTTTTCATAGACATAATTTCTACTGCAATACCATGCGGAATTTCATCTTGAAGTAAATGTAATGCCTTTTCCCTTATTATCTCAGACACAATTTGTCTTTCTGGTTGGTCTGTTACCATATCTTCTGGAAAATACTGAGGGCCTTCTGGCAAATATTTTTGTATCACATTTAAAAGTTCTTCTGTATTTTGTCCTTTTATTGCTGAAATAGGTACCACTTCTGCAAAACGATATTCTTTTCTATAATTGTCTATTACTTGAAGTAATTTTTGTTTTTCTATAGTATCAATTTTATTGATGACCAATATTACAGGTGTTTTTACATTTTTCAGATACTCCAATACATATTTATCTTTTTCTAATACTTTTTCTGTAGGTTCAATCAGCATCAACACAACATCTATTTCATTTAATGCATTCTCTGCTGATTTTACCATATACTCCCCTAATTTATGTTTTGGTTTATGTATACCTGGTGTATCAATAAAAACACACTGAAAATTTTCTTTTGTTAATATACTTGTAATTTTATTTCTCGTTGTTTGAGGCTTATTTGAAATAATTGCTATTTTTTCCCCTATTAAATGGTTCATTAATGTTGATTTTCCTACATTTGGCCTACCTACCAATGAAACAAAACCTGATTGAAATTTTTTTTGCAACATAATTCCTCCTTAAATACATTATACTTCGTTTTGTTCTAATTCTATTAGTTTCTGTTTAATACTTTTAAAATCTTCCCATGCAGGACGTTTTTTACTTTCATCTCTCAGTAGTGCAGATGGATGAAATGTTGAAGTAATCCAATATCCTTTTCTTTCTATCCATTGTCCTCTTTGTTTTGTAATACGAAATGTAGGAGAAATAATTGCTGTTCCTGCAATTCTACCCAAACACACTATAATTTTAGGTTTTACAAGCACTAACTGATAACGTAAATAATTTAAACAGGCTTCTTGTTCTTCTTCTTGAGGATCTCGATTATTGGGCGGTCTACATTTTACAATATTTGCAATATATACATCATCTATTGTCAAATCAATCGCTTTTAGCATTTTATCCAACAATTGTCCTGCTGGCCCTACAAATGGTACTCCTGTCAAATCCTCTTGTTGTCCTGGCCCTTCTCCTATAAACATAATATCTGCATTTTTATTTCCTTTTCCAATAACAACATGATTTCTTGTTTCCCATAACTTACATTTTTTACAGTTATAACAAGCCCCTTCTAATATTTCCCAAGTTTTTTCTGCCATTTTTTCACCTTATTTCTTTTACTTCATATACTTTAAAAAGAGATTTTAATTTTTCTTCTAAAGAATTTCTTGCACCATAATCATAATTAAATATCATACCTTGGCTACTTCCACCTACTGCAATATGTACTTTTGTATTTTTTCCTATATTATCTAATACTACAGTTGCTGTCATTTGGTTATTATTTCGCCATGTATAATATTCTATTACAACAACAATCGCTTTTTTATTTTCTCCAAAATCAATAACATAATTATCTATAATATTTTTGCCCATTCTTCTAATAAAGTTTTCTTTTTGCTCTACCCACTGTTGCAAAACAATTATGCTTTGTTCTAATGAAAGTGTAATATAAATATCATCATACATATTAATTTTCCTTTTTAAATTACTTTCAATCATATCTTTTACATAAGAATTTAAAATCTTCAGCTATATTTAATTTTCCTATGACATTTTGTTTCATATACTTTTCTATAATATCAACTGCAAATTGGTGTATTTGTTTAATTATCATTACCTTTTCAATACAATATGTAAATTCATTCAAATTTGATACTACATAGGAACAGTATAACATACTAACATTTTTAACTTTCTCCTAATATACATTTTTTATTCCTTTTCTATTTTCACTACATAATGTAGTAATGCGTCTATAGCTTCCTCTAAATATTTTTCTGTATTTCGAATACTTCCACCTTTTTTACTTGCGGAAAGATACACTCTTGCTCCTTCTTCTGCTTTTTTCACCACAATCAAAAGTGTTACATCATTTTTAGAAAGCACTGCTGTAATAACTTCTTGTTCATTTTCAAGAGAAATACCACACACATCTGTTGTTGCTCCATCACATTGTCCCCACAAACAAAGCTTTTCTGCCACTTCCTGTATAGAAAGAGAAACGATAACCTCCGCTTTTTTATTATCACCCTCTATTAAGCGATTTATCCAATTTCCTTTTAATACTTTTTTCATATTTTTGCACCTTCTTTCACAATGTAAAACCAACTGGTAATAATTCCTTTACAGTATATGTTTTTATTTCCCCTATCTCATTTTTTAATATTACGATACCTTCTGGCATAAATTCTAAAAGTACTTGTCTACAAATGCCACAAGGCGGTGTTAATTTTTTGCTATCTGAAACAATCGCTATTTTTTCAAATACTGTTATCCCTTCTGATACTGCCTTAAACACAGCAGTTCTTTCTGCACAACAAGTTGCTCCATAACTTGCATTTTCTATATTACAACCTAAAAAAACAGTACCATTTTTATCTAATAATGCTGCACCTACTTTAAAATGAGAATATGGTACATAAGCATTTTTCATTGCTTTTTTGGCTTGTTCTATCAATTGTTTATCTGTCACTTTATTTTTCCCCTCTTATCACATATAATATCTAAACAAATAAAATACTTATATTATAAAGCCTGCCTGTTGTAATATTTCTTTTTGTTTTACTATCATTTCTTTTTCTTCTTCTACTTCCATATGGTCATACCCCATTAAATGTAGCATACTATGTACTGTCAAAAAAGCAATTTCTCTTTCCAAAGAATGCCCATATTCTTCTGACTGTTCTTTTGCTTTATCAATAGAAATCACAATATCTCCTAATATTATCTCATCATTTTCATTATAATCAGGAACTTCTTCTATATCAAACGTACACATAGGAAATGAAAGTACATCTGTTGCTTTGTCTATGTTTCTAAATTCTTTATTTAATTTTTGTATTTCTTCATTTGTCACAATAGAAACACTAATTTCACATTCAAATTCATTTTTTTTTTCAAATTCTTCATAATCTAGGCTTGTCCTTACTGCCTTTTTTACAATTTCTTCCCACTTTTCTCCCCATTCAAATGTTGTTCTATTATCTATATACAATGTCATGCTTTATTTTCCTCCTGTTCTCCTTTTTTTTGTTTCTTTGCTGCGTCCATTTCTTCTTTTTTAGGATAAGCTACTCTATTATGATACATTCCTTTAAATACCTCTAAAAATGATTTTCTTATTGTTTCTAAATCAGAAATTGCCAAACCACTTTTGTCCAGTTGTCCATCATCTAATTTATCTTTTATTAGTGTTTTAATAAATTCTTCTACATCATCTAATGACTTTCCCTGTCCTACCATACTTCTAACTGCTGCTTCTACTGTATCAGCCATCATTACAATTGCTGCTTCTCTACTTTGGGGTATTGAACTATTATAGCGATAATCTTGTTCTTTTACATTATCAGCTCCATACTGTTTTAACGCTTTATAATAGAAAAATTTTACAAGTGAATTGCCATGATGTTCTTGTATAATATTAATAATTGCTTTTGGGAGTCCTTTTTCTTTTGCCATTTTTACGCCTTCTGTAGTATGAGCAGTAATAATTTGAGTACTACTGTATGGCTCCATTTGGTCATGGGGATTTTCTCCTGCTTGATTTTCACTAAAATACAAAGGAGATTTTAATTTTCCAATATCATGATAATATGCCCCCACTCTTGCCAGTGCTGCATTTGCATCAATTTCATATGCTGCTGTTTCTGCCAAATTTGCTACAATCAAGCTATGATGATATGTTCCAGGTGCTTCAATCATAAGCCTTCTCAATAACTCATTATTTGGATTTGTTAATTCTAAAAGTCTTAAAGGTGTATTTGCTTCAAATATTGCTTCCCAAAATGGTAAACTACCTATAGACAATATTACAGCAATTAATCCTGCTGCTGCTCCATAAAAACTAGAATACAAAAGCCCTTCAGAATATCCCTTTTCAAAAAATAGTCCTACTGCCATCATAGAAATAAAATTAATTATCGCTACACAAACAGCAACAGGAAAAACATATTTTCTTTTTTCTGCATATCTCATAATTAATGCTGCAAATTCTCCTGTTAATAAAAAATATAACAAAAATTCTACATCACCATTAAACACAAAACAACCTATAATGCTAACAAAACAATTTAAAAGCAATGCTACTCTTCTGCTAATCAGCAGTGATACCAACATAGGAAATACACTTAATGGAATTAATGTAAAATAGGGTACTTCACTCATTACTCTTAACAATAAAACTACTATGATATATATTGTAAAAAGTATTACCATTTCATTTTTTTTCAAGCTATGCCATTTTTTATTACTGGAATAAAAAAATAAAAACACACTTGCAAATATTAACAACACTACAATAATACTACTAAACACAGGTAATATTGTTTCTGTTACATTTTCCGTATTAATCAAATTCATAGACTCTAATTTATGATAAATTTCAGCTGTAACAATTTCTCCTTCATCTACAATTTTTTGATTTTTTTTAATAATAATATCCTCTACTTCATCTTCTTTTTTTTGTTTTGCTAATTGCATAGCATCAGTATCTAACACTAAATTTGCTTTTAAAGCACTATTTAATACAGCCATGCCCATTTCCTGCAATTCTGAATTCCATTGTGTTTGCTGTAAACTTGTACTAATCTGTTCTCTACTTTTTTCTACTGCTTCTGCTGTTACGCCCTGTTCATAAATACTATTAATAATATCTATACAGCTTTTCTGAAACTCTAGTCTATCTTGCTGATTTAGCACTTGATAAGCACTATATTGTCTTACAGATAACACTACTGGCAATTTTAATGAAGTATTTTTAATAGCATTTGAAAGGCTTTCTCCTTGTTTTAGTGTTCCTTGCATTTCATCTAATCTTTTAAAAAACCCCTCTACTTCTGATATAGATTGTTGTTCTATTTCTAAATCATGTTTATACAAAGGGCCAACTGTTGCAGCAGCCTCTGCCTTTTTCTTTTCCGTTGCAACAGTATCCACTTCATCTTTTAATGCTACATATCTTTGCGTTGCTACAGAACCTATTTGTACATTTTCCATCGTTTGTATATAAGAGCCTGTTGCAATACAAATTACAGTAATCAAAAATCCAATACACAATAACACAATAGAAAAATATTTCCATTCTAAAAATTTCTTTTTCTCATTTTCCATGACTTTCACTTCCGTTTTCTATTTTCAAATTTTTCATAGGCTTGTATAATCTTCTGCACAAGAGGGTGCCTTACAACATCTTTATTTGTTAATGTGATAATACCAATATCCTCTATACCTGATAATATTTTTATAGCCTCCAACAATCCCGAACGCTTTCCTTCTGCTAAGTCAATTTGTGTCAAATCTCCTGTAATAACCGCTTTAGAGCCATACCCTATCCTCGTCAAAAACATCTTCATTTGTTCTGGTGTAGTATTTTGTGCCTCATCTAATACAATAAAAGCATTATCCAATGTACGGCCTCTCATATACGCAAGAGGTGCTACTTCTATTAATCCCTTTTCCATATTTTTCATAAAAGTATCTGCTCCCATAATTTCATGAAGTGCATCATACAAAGGTCTTAAATAAGGGTCTACCTTTTGTTGTAAATCTCCTGGTAAAAATCCTAGTTTCTCTCCTGCTTCAATTGCTGGTCTTGTCAATATAATTCTATTTACTTCTTCATTTTTAAATGCTGTAATTGCCATTGCCATAGCTAAATATGTTTTACCTGTTCCTGCTGGTCCAACACCAAATATTATTGTATTCTTTTTTATTAAATCTATATATTTTTGTTGTCCTAATGTCTTTGGTTTTACTGGTCTTCCATTTACTGTCATACAGATAAAATCATCATATATTTTTTCTATTTCTGTTAAATCATTTTGTTCCACTGTTTGCAACAAATATGTTACATTTTGTTCTGTTATTTCTTCTCCCTTTTTTGCCAATACTTCTAAAGAATGTAATACATTTTCTGCATTTGTTACTCCTTTTTGTGTTCCTATAATTTTTATATCATCTCCCCTATTTACAATTTGTACATGACATATTTGTTCTATTTTTTTTATATTACTGTCAAATTGTCCAAATATTATACCAATATATTGATTGTCTATTTGCATCTTTTTTTCTATTTGACTCATAATTCCTCCTCATTTTTTTGTAATATCATTTGTTCTCTTTTTTGTTCTTCCCCAATTTCTTCTATTGCTATTATAGTTGCTGTTGCCACAACACTATTGTCTTGTCTTTGATATACAATATCAATATTTTCTATTTCTCCCTCTACAACTTCTATTGCTTTTTGTTTTAATATTTGTTCTATTTCTTTTTTAGCTTGTTCTTCTGTCCTCTCTTTCTGTATAGTTTCATATTTTTTATAAGTTTGTTCTACCCATGCAACAGGTAATTTAAAATCTCCTATAGCAAATTGTTTCCCTCCTGTTTTTTGTTTATCATATGTACTATCTTCCATATTGGGCTGTATAATATTTATAACAATATCTCCTATTTGTATACTCTTATCTTTTTTTTCTTCTCCAGTATACTTTTTTTCTTCATAATGTAAATCTATTTTCTCTTCTAAAGTATACCACACTTTTCCCAATATCGCTCCTCTTGCATGAATATATTCTCTGCCAACTTCTGCTTCTTCTCCTGCTGCAATAATAACTTCACCACTTATAAGTAATTCTCCCTTTTTTACAACGTCGCCTGATTGCACAATGGGCGTTCCTGCTTCTACAGTAATACTTTGTATTATACTATCTTTTTTTGCTATTAAATCACTTGGTGTTACTTTATCTACAATCTCTGGTTGTGGTATTGTCTCTACAATTTTTATCAATGCGTCTGTTCCCTTTACAGATACACTAACCCATGAAATATCTGGAAATATTTCTAACAATCTTTCTGTAATATTATCTGTATTTACATTCCATTTTAATTTTCCCGGAGCCATACCCATTTTCTCACAAGCTGCAAACAATTCTTCTTTTTGAATACGCTCATTTCCTTCTACTTCTACTGTCCATACAAAAGAGGACAACAAATATAATGCTGCTACAAAAAAAAGAATGCCTAAAGACAATATTTTCCTCTTTTTATACTTCTTTAACAAAGCAGGTAAACCACACCTACAAACAATATCATATTGGCACCCTGTCTTTTCTGCACATTCTTCTAAAAGAATATATCCTTTTGTTGAAACATTCATTTGCATATAGCTTCCTTTTGGTTGAATATTCCACAAATAAATTCCTCTAAAAGTTGCCATATTTACAAATCGTTCTACAGAAAATCCTGATACTGTTATCATAACATATCCATGCAAATAATACCATAATGCTAAAAACATTACTTCACCACCTTTTACATTATGTCAAAAATAATACTCCTTTTATTGTTCCTGTCACAACAATACATTCTGATGTCAGTTGTTTCAACAATAATCCTTTTCCTTCTATTCTAAGTACCCCTATAGCAGTATTTACTCTCATTACCTCATCACCATACTCTACAATTCCTTTATAATTTTCAATAATCAATTCCTCTTTTCCTGTTAATGAAATCAGAGGAAGATTTAACATTACCTCTTTTGGTAGCTCTAAGGCATTTACTACATTCCTTCTTAATCCTCCACCAAGCAATACTATCCCTCCGAAAATACCATTTTTATATATTTATGCAATATTAGTCTTTTTATAGCAAAAATTTTTTATAATAAAAAAAGACAAGCAAAATAATTTAGCGTGTCAAAAAAACTTGAAATTTTGTTTCCTTAAAATTATTGATTTTATAAACAAAAATGTTAGTTTTTAATAAAAAATTTTTTGTTCAACTTTTTTTAAAAAGTTGACAGAATACAGAATGTTTACTGAACATTCGTTTTACACCAACCAAAGCAAATCGTAGATTTGACAGCTTCCTCAAAAAAGATTTTATTGACAGTCTGAATAACTATCCTATATTTTAAAATAATAAACTTTTTTATAATACAATTTCTATTCATCTAAAAGTACATCTTCTGATAAAACTTTTGACAATCTTTTCATAATTTTTATACTTTGTTCTGGAATTTTTCCCTTACTATAACTAGTTATAATAGAAATATAATTTGTTTTCTTATAATCATAGTCTTTATCATTCCATCTATCCCAATCTTTTACTTTCATCAAACTTAACAAGCAAAAAAAATCAATTCCCTCATAATTGCCTTCATATGTTTTTAAAAACATATTTGTTTCCTCAATACATTTTTCTATTATCTCTGTTTCCCAATTTAAACAAATATCTTTTGTATGAATACAATAATATAAATACATTACTTCCTCCCAATCTCAATAGCAAAAGCCAGTGTTATCATAACACTGGCTTTTCATTATCATTTCATTAAAATATTTTTTACAATATTACTTACAACTTTACCATCTGCAACGCCTTTTATTTTTGGTGTAATTGCTTTCATTACTTTTCCCAAGTCTTTAAAAGATGTTGCACCAAGTTCAGCTATTGTTTCTTCTACTACCTTTTGAATTGCACTCTCACTTAACTGCTCTGGAAGGTAATTCAACAATATCTCAATTTCTTTGTTCAGTTTATCCACTAAATCTTGACGACCACTTTTAATAAAGTCAGGCAATGAGTCCTTACGACTTTTTAGTTGTTTTGCAATTACCTCAATTACGCCTTTATCGTCTAATTCTACTTTATTATCTTTTTCAATTTGCAGAATTCCTGAACGAATTAACTGTACTGTATCTTTTCGTATTGTATCTTTTTCTTTCATAGCACTTTTCAAGTCTTCAAAAAGCTGCTCTTTTAATGCCATACAATCATTCCTTTGCAATCAAACATTATTTGAATTTACGTTTTCTAGCCGCTTCAGATTTCTTTTTACGTTTAACGCTTGGCTTGTCATAATGTTCTCTTTTACGTACTTCTCCCATAATACCGTCTTTTGCACAACTTCTTTTAAAACGGCGAAGAGCACTATCTAAGGATTCATTTTCTTTTACCTTTACCTCTGACATGAATTTCCCTCCCTCCCAGGTGTGAGATTCCTTTTGTTACACGCTATTTAAAAAAATATGTCTTTTTTTAATATAGCACATTATTGAATTATACACAAAAAAACAATTCACGTCAATAAAAAACCGTCTTTTTGCATATAAAAACTTTACAAAAATTTTTTAAACATCAATGTGCATCATTTTGTTCTGTTCTTCTCAATATTGTTATTCCAAGAGGTGGTACTTTTAACTCAACACTACTTTGTCTACCATTCCAATCTATTCTATCACTTACAAGAGGCTTTCTATTGATGACACCACTACCACCATATTTTTCATCATCACTATTAAATATTTCTTCATAAGTACCTGCTACTGGAACACCTAATCTAAATCCAAAATGCGTTTCTGGTGTAAAGTTACATACAATTATCAATTCTTTTGTATGGTCTTGGCCTCTTCTAATAAATGCTATAATACTTCTATCTCTATCATTACATTCTATCCATTCAAAACCAGTTGAGTCAAAGTCTTTTTCCCACAATGCGGGTTCTTGTAAATACAAATGGTTCAAATCATTCATATACTGATGCAACTTTTGATGTGTTTCATATTCTAACAAGTGCCAATCAAGGCTTCTTGCTTCACTCCATTCTGCAAACTGACCAAATTCACTACCCATAAACAACAACTTTTTACCAGGGTGTCCATACATAAAGCCATATGTTACACGAAGATTTGCAAATTTTTGCCACAAATCTCCAGGCATTTTTTCCATCATAGAACATTTTCCATGTACTACTTCATCGTGAGATAATACTAATATAAAGTTTTCTGTATAAGCATATACCATACTAAACGTTAAATTATCATGATGATATTTTCTATAAATAGGGTCTTTTTTTACATAAGATAAATAGTCATTCATCCAGCCCATATTCCATTTCAAACTAAATCCAAGACCACCATAGTTTGTACTTCTTGTTACACCTGCCCAAGCTGTAGACTCTTCTGCAATCATCATTATACCAGGATATCTACCTATAATGACAGAATTCATATGTCTCAAAAATTCCTCTGCTTCCAGGTTTTCTCTACCACCATGTTCATTTGGTACCCATTGTCCATCATTTTTACCATAGTCTAAATACAGCATAGATGCTACTGCATCTACTCTCAAACCATCTAAATGAAATTCTTCTATCCAATAAATTGCATTTGCAATTAAAAAGTTTCTAACTTCATTTCTACCATAATTAAATATTAATGTACCCCAATCAGGGTGCTCTCCTTGTTTAGGGTCTTGGTGTTCATACAATGCTGTACCATCAAAACGTGCTAAGCCAAAAGCATCTTTAGGAAAATGAGCTGGTACCCAATCTAATATAACACCTATACCATTTCTATGACAAGCATCTATAAATGCTTTAAATTCATCTGGTGTACCAAAACGACTTGTTGGTGCATAATATCCTGTTACTTGATATCCCCAACTACCATCGAAAGGGTGTTCCTCAACAGGTAACAATTCAATATGTGTATAACCCATTTTTTTAACATAGGCTACTAACTTCTCAGCACCTTCCAGATATGTCATAGAACGATTTCCTTCTTCTGGTATTCTCATCCAACTTCCAAAATGCACTTCATAAATATTAACTGGGCCTTGATAAATATGTTCACTGCTTCTATCATCTGTCCATGCTTTATCTCCCCAAACATAACGACTATTATCATATATTACAGAGGCTGTATCTGGCCTTAATTGTGCAAAAGAAGCATATGGGTCTGCTTTGTCACATACATTATTATATTTATCTTTAATTTGATATTTATATTGGTCATATTCCTTTAATCCAGGTACAAATAATTCCCAAATTCCAGACTCTCCTAATACTCTCATTTGGTTTCTTCTGCCATCCCAGCTATTAAAATTACCAATAACACTAACTGCTTTCGCATTTGGTGCCCAAACGCCAAACGCAACTCCTTCCACACCATCTACTGTTGTAATATGTGCTCCTAATTTTTCAAATATTTTATAATGATTACCTGCACCAAAAAGATATCTGTCATACTCTGATATTGTAGGTACAAAAGAATATGCATCATATGTTGTCCATTGATTTCCTTCGTAATCTGTAAGAGACAACTGATATCTAAACCATTCTTGTCTATCTTCTATGATGACTTCAAAAAAACCATCTTCATGTATCTTCATCATAGGATATGTTTTGTCTTGGTCAGCATCATCTACTACTACAATTTCTTTTGCTTGTGGTACAAAAGCTCTTACTGCTACAAATTTTTCTCCCTCATGCTCTACCTCATGCATACCTAAAACGTGGTGGGGTTCACCGTGTTCTACATTCACGATTTGAAATAATTCATTTAAATTAGTTGTTGTAATCATACTTCTTGCTGCTTACGCAGCCTCACCCCTTTCTAAATTGTTAATTACAAAACACTCCCTCCATTTTTATTATATATGGTATCACAAAGTTTTACCTTATTATAAAATTTGGAGCCTGTTTTTGTTACTTTTATTATACCTTATATTATCCTTTTTTACTAGCACATACTTTATTTCTCTCTTGTATTTTTATTTATTTATTTTATACAATATATTATTTTCATTTTTGTACATTTTTAGCTCTTATAGAAAATATTGCACTATTTTCTATATTATTTTTAGTATATTTGCTCAAAATAATATTCTATTTTTACTTTAAAATTACTTTCTATGATATAATTTGTATTTATTTTTGTACAAAAATTTATTCTACACAATTTATTAGACATTTATATATACTTACTAACATTATTCAACGGAAAGTATTATTTTAAAACTTTGTTATATACTATTTATCAGTAATTCAACATCATACAAATCAACATATAGCAAAACCTCTTTATATAATATTTTTTATATAAAGAGGTTTTGCATTTTTCTTATTAAATTATTTTAGCATTCAGCAAATTTTTTCCCAAAATCAACACACTGTTGTTTCGTTTCTCCTACAGGCATACCATTTACAATAAGTCCTTCCTCAAATAGTGCTGCACCAGGTATCCTTTCCTCCCAATCTCTCATCCATTTTCCATCTCCCCAACCATAAGAACCAAATAACGCCACTTTCTTATTTGATAATTTATTTTCTACACTACAAAAAAATGGCTCAAATTCTGCTTCCTCTAATACTTCATCTCCCATAGCAGCACAACCAAATGCTATTTTTTTATAACTATCCAATGTATCTACTACAAAATCACTTACCGAAAAAATATCTACTTCTGTTCCTGCATTTTTAATACCTTCTGCTATCGCATTTGCCATTGCTTCCGTATTTCCTGTACCACTCCAATAAATTACTGCAATTTTTTCCATTTTTCTATCCTCCTAATATTATTTATTAACAATACGCTCCTACCAATTCTATGAGAGGCGTACCCTTTGTTACCTTATACCAAATTACTTTTTTACATTTTTTATATACATTAAACATTTTCTTTGCTGTTTCTTCATCACTATACACTTTCCAATAGCCACAAAATTTAAAATCTAATCCTTTTTTTGAAATAAACTCCTTTACATCTGTAATAGGATAGCCCAAAAATAAGCCAATTTCATGAGGAAATTCTTCACAAATATTTGTACGATATTTTAAATACTTTAAAAGTTCCTCTACATCACTTGTTTGAGGATATCCCCTTTGCATCAAAAAATTTTGTATTTCTTTCTGTTTCATACAATTTTTCATCGGCCTTTTTCTATATGCTATAATATATATCCTATTTTTACATTCATATAGTATTTTAAACTGTATTCCAGAAGCATTACCACAAGCATTATATTTTTTTAATTCCGCTAACACTTCTTTTTTATTTTCTTTAGAACAGGAAAATAAATTTGCTTGCTTTACTCCAAATATTGTTGGAGCACACTGGTCTAAAATCATTTGCTCAAATTCGCTCATAGCAATATCTCCTTTTTTATGTATATTATTAGTATTAGCTATTTATTATTATTTAAAGATATTTTAAATTAGTTATAGCTAACTATAGTTCCAATTTATCATATTCTACTTATTTTGTCAAGTATTTTTTAAATTTTTATATAAAAAAAGTAACTCCATATGCTAACCATATTTCATTACTTTTTATACATTTAAAAATATTTTTCACTTATCCATTTTATACACTCTATTAACAAAAACGCACACAAATATACAACACAATAAAATAGTATTCTTGTAATGTGTATTGTACCATCTTTTAGTTCTAAAAGCACAGCTATCAACAATCCTGTATACAGAGCAGTTAAAAACCTCTTTTTCGTTGTCATTTTTCTACACCTTTTTCCACTTCAAACTATTTAAGTCATGTTCTTTTACTATTTTTACAAGCCTTTGTCCAAAATCTGCACTTAGTATATCTTTAGCATCTAATATTTCAATACCAAATTCTTTTGCTCTTAAATATGTAGCTGTTTTTTCTTGTTTATCTCTTCCAAAGGCTACCAATATTCCCTTTGAAAACCAACCGCCTATCCTTTTTTTCTCAATCATCAATTCATTTACTGCTGCTGTATCTGCACTCCTTAATTTACAAGAAATAAACACTGGCATAGACTGGTCTGAAAGTACTACATCAATTTCATTTCCTGCCATTCTAGAAGCATCATAGGCATTCCAATCAATCAACGCTCCTAGCCATACATCGTCAAATGCACAAGATCGCTTTGCATGAATATATACAAAAAGTTCCAACCAAATACCATAATTAATAACATATTGTTTATCCATTACAGAATTAAAATAAAAACTGACATTCTCTTTTGTTATTTTTAAATCTTTTATAAAGCCAAATTTTTGAAAAGCATATAATATTTTTTTATCAGGTGTTACTTTTTTACCATTTTTTTGTGTTGCTTCTATTTTACTTTTGACATACATTTCATGGCTAGAAAATCTTGACGCTACAATTTGTATAAAATTACTTGTCGTTTTCCAATGATTAATATCATGAAACAATACATCACACATATTTAATATATCATTATATCGTTTTTCCAAAGGCTCTTTATGAGAGTATCCCATAAGACAAGCTCCCCTTGCATCCATAAAATGTTTTAATTTTATTTTTGGTACATTTACCACAGGTTTATTTTCTGCTAAGTCTAATATAATACCTTTTACCAAATCTGTATAATAAAGGGGAACCCCTTTTCCTGCCCCTGCTTTAAAGCCAGCAATAAGCATAAGCTCACTGCCTCCTGTAAATTCCATAGCACATTCTTCATTTTCTTCTAATACTGTTTTTGTTTTACTATAAATCTCTACCATATCCAAAATATCAAGAGAAATATGTTCCATCACAATATTAGGTATAGTATGTTTAAAACATTTTTTTAGACTATGAAACCATGTCATATCTTGTATACTATCATCATAAAAAAATATTATTTTTTCTGGTTTTAATGCCAAAGGGGCAGAAATATTTTTTAAAACATCTTTATCATAATACTTTACCAATGTTTTCATATAACACTTCCTATTCTTCTGTTACGATTTCCTCCTCAAATTTTACTTCTTCTTTTGGTTGTTTATTTTCATTTCTTTTTCCAAATATAGCACCAAAATTTAATTTAGATGCTATACCTGGTGCCATATCAATCAATTTATTTACGGCATCTTGATTTTTAATATTAATCATTTGCACATTTCCATTTTGTATTACTAATACAGCACTTGGTGTAATTTTTGCTCCCATACCTCCTGCAGAATCCTCTTTTGGTCCTTCTTTTGTTCCCATTCCTACACCAACAGACACCTCTATCAAAGGCAGCAATGTCAAATCTCCCATTGTAATAGCATCTCCTACAATCGTTTTTGTAGAAACAATATCTTCTACTTTATCAAACAACATATTCAAAGAAGTATCAAATCCCTTACCCATTTTTTTCACCTATATCCTTTCCATATTACCATAATTGTTTTATAAACTGGTTTTACAAATAGTAAACGCAATACTGCATACAGTAAATATCCTAATACTATTTTTCCTTTTATATCTAAAAAAACATCTTTTACTATTTTTTGTGTAAAATCTCCTGTAATTTGTACTCCCTTTCCAAACTTCATTTTTGCTACTCCAGCTATACCCAATAAATAACCTGTCAATGCTGGGTCACCTGTTCCTACTGTTGCCTTTAAGCAGCAATGTTTGGGTAAAACGCCTTTTAACATTCTTTTCAAAAATATCTTTACTGCTTGTAACAGTTCTTTTTTATTTTCCATATGAATAAAATAATTTTTATCTATTTTATTCTTTTTATTTTCTTTTTCTTTATATTTTGTTTTATTGTTTTTATTTCGTTTTTTTTGTTTTATTTCTTTTTTACTATCAGATACTTTTTTCCTACTATGTTTTTGTTTTGTTTGCTCTTTTTTTATTTCTTCTTTTTGATTTTGTTGCTGTTGTTTCGCATCTGTTTCTAATTTCACATTTTTATATACTTCGTTTTCATTTTGTTGCTGTTGTTCTTCTTGCTTACTTCTTGCAGAAATCACAACATCTTCTTGTGTATACTCTATTGTTTTTTTATTCTTTTTTTGTCTTTTATCAGCACCATAAACACAATGCCCAAATAAACGCAAAGAAAACTGCAACTCGTTTTTATCATATACTCCATAAGCGTGTATTGCTCCTAATATCCATTTTATATCAAATCGTCCATTAATATATTGTTCATAACTTCCTATTGCTTGATAACAAATAGGAGAAAACAATATCAATGCCATCACTATTAATACTAGCAATACAACAAATAAAATAATACAAATAACTATTTTTAATATGTTCCATAGTATAACAAGTATTCCCATATTATACTCCTGTCTTTTTTATTCCAATTTTTAATAAAACACTACAACTAATACAAACAAATAAAATAATACAAAAAAAAATGACTACAATACGTACAGATGTATCTACAAAAAAAGGTTCTGGTACTATGTTAATCAATCTATCTGTTTTAGGGTTTAATATCCAAAGATTATTAGAAAAAAATATTTTATGAAATATTACAAAATATTTTGTAAAATTGGTTGCTATAATTATCGCCAATGCTGTCGTAAAAACCATAAAAGAAATCAAACCATTCCTTAAATATTTTAATAAAAATTCTAATTTATTTTGAAATAGTAAAAAAGCTGCTGTAATTACACAAACAATTATGCCTATTCTTCTTAGCCATTGTCCTGCACTAAATAAAGTTCTAACATCTTCCATATGTGCAATTTCTTTTTCATTAAAAAATTCTTTTTCTTTTCCATCAATTACTGCTTTTACATTCAGATTGTCCCTTTTTCCTTTTAAATAAGACATCATTTCTTCTGTTACAAAAAGCAACTCTTTTTCTTCCATATTTACATTTTTTATAACATCATATTTACGATATTCTTTTTGAAAATATCCCATATCTCCATATACTGCTATATCTACAGAAGAAATCAATATTACTGCAAGCAATGACATTACACAAAAAAAGCCTGCCAAAATATGTATTACTTTCATAAAATCCATTCCTCCGCTTTTTGCAGATTACTACCTTTTTTCGCTGCCTGTTGTATAATATAACAAAACAAATCTATTGCCTCTGCTTTGCCATATGCTACACCAATTACTATAAAATCTTTATTTTTGTATCGCTTTTTACAAATTTCTTTACTAGACATAATTTCTATATGATTTCCTTTTTTATTATAAAATAGACAAATACAATATAAATGAAAAACAGTAATATCTCGACTAAGACTATAAACAATAGTATCTAAATCCTGAACACTGCCGCCTACAAACAAATGCTCAATATATTTCATTGTTGTACTCCTTTCTTTTACTATATTATAACAGATAATACAAAAATGGAAATGATTTTTTTTGTTACTACATAGAAATACAAAACTACTAACATAAAAGAGTGTAGCGTGTCGATAATTCGACACGCTTAAATATTCAAAAAACAACATTTTAAAATACTTTATCCTAATGCCTTCTCTAATTCTTCTAACTCTCCTACAGGATACATTCCTAATAATTCTTTATATTGTTGTGTACTCAATCCTTCTGTTGTAACATAAAGTCTTATTTTTCCCTCTAAATCTGCCTTTTGAAATTCTGCTTTTATATTTGCAAATTGTATTTCATTCATATACTGTTTACTCCCTTCTTTTATTTCATTTTTATGTTCTGCCTTATGAAATACCTCTGACAATCCCATAAGCAGCAAAAATGCTCCAAAAAATTTCCTTAACAATGTTGCGTCCATTCTTACCGCTAAAAAAGCCCCTATTGCTGCTCCTATTAGTCCTGTCAAAACAATAGATTTTACTGCCTTTACTTCAATATTTTTATTTTTTATATGTGTAATCAATGCAATAATTGCTGTTGGAACAAAATAAATTAAATTAATTCCTTGTGCCTGTTGTTGGTTCATATCCTGCAAAAAAAGTAATGCTGGTATTAATATTGTGCCTCCACCAATGCCCATACCACTAATTATACCTGACAATATGCCTACTAATACAACTCCTATCATATTATCATTTTCACAGCTGCAACTATCATAAATAAACCAAATATTCTATGCAGCCATACTCCTGACACTTTATTGAGTAATTTTGCTCCTATAAATCCTCCTACAACACCGCCCAATGATGCCCACAATGCAACACTCCACAACACATCTGTCTTCCATACATAAAATGCTATAGAAAGCAATGACAAAGGCAATATAATTGCAATCGCAGTAGCGTGTGCTTTATGTTCTTCTACATTCAAAAATCGTTCCATACATGGTACAACAATCGTTCCTCCCCCTGAACCAAATAAGCCATTGGCAAAACCTGTTACAATGCCAATTAATATTGCTTTACTTTTTTTGATACCCATTACAAAAACTCCTTTTGATTTAATGCTAATAGTATTACCTACAATTTCTTTATTTATCCAAATTTTCATTACTAAAATTAATATTCTATAAATTATAAATAAATTGGCTTATATGACAATACCTTATCCGCAATTTCTTCTGCTGACATATCGCTATAATATATATAATCTGAAACATATGGGTCAACTACCCCTTTTTCTAATAATTCCAGTAATCTATCACTTTGTTTTACTTTTCCTAGATTATTCAAAATTTTAATCCTTTCAACCATATCAATAATTTCTAATTTTGATAATAACATCACAATTTATATTTATCCTTTCTTTAATTGCAAATTATTTTTCATTTCACTTTTTTTATTTTTGGAGCTGTTAAGCAAAAACTCATATCTATCAGTATTTTCAACTTTTCATCACTTACACTATCATCTAATGCCACAGAAATCCAATTTGCTTTATTCATATGATATGCTGCATAAATTCCTTTTTCTGCTCTAAAAGAATTTATCATAGCAGTTTCACATTTTACATTCATAATATCTATTGTACCACATTCCATTATTCCTAATTTTTCTTTTAAAATAGTCATAATCAATGCAAACCATTTTTTATTGCTATTATGGCGAAACACAATATTATCTGGATATTTTGTCCATGGAAATTCTGCATCTACACTATAATTTTCTGTAATATATTTTATCAATTCTTGTTTATTCATTAAAGTTTTCTCCTTTATATTTTTTTAATTTATTAAACCTAAATTTCCAATTTTTTTATTTTGATATTATATGCACCTCATATCCAATACTTAAAAAATTAAACTCTTTACTATCATATAAAACTAAACCAATATTTAAAAAACCAGATATTGACCAAAATAAATCAATATTTTTTACTTTAAAAATAAAATTTCTGCTTTTTGTTTTTACCATTATATAGCCATTTATAATATTTAACCAACTTAAATCATCTATTATATTTAAACTTGTTCCTCCTACTACTCTTTTACATTTTATATTTAAAAATAATATAAAATTTATTGTTATTAAAAATATCATTGCAATCTTTATTCTTTTTTCTATTTTTATCCTTAACAAAAAAAGGACTTTTTTATAAGTCCTTTTCATTTTATTATTTATTATCCTAATAGCATTTTATCATTTGTCATACCTGTACCACTTGCTTTTTCAAACATTTTTAGCAAATCAGCCACTTTCAAATTTTTCTTTTCTTCTGTTTGCAAATTAATAAGTACTCTACCTTTGTGAAGCATCATCAATCGATTTCCTAATCTAATAGCATCTTGCATGTTATGTGTTATCATTAGTGCTGTTAATTTATCTTCTGTAATAATTTGATTTGTCAATTCCAACACTTTTTTAGCTGTTTTAGGGTCTAATGCTGCTGTATGCTCATCTAGCAAAAGCAATTCTGGTTTTGTCATAGTTGCCATAAGCAACGTAAGTGCTTGTCTTTGTCCTCCAGATAGTAAACCTGTTTTTGCTGTCATACGATTTTCTAATCCCAAATCTAATATTTCAAGTCTTTCTCTAAACAAACTTCTTTCTGCTTTTGTAATGCCCTTTCTTAAGCCTCTACTTTTTCCTCTACGCAATGCCATAGCCATATTTTCTTCTATTGTCATATCGGAAGCTGTTCCCATTCTCGTATCTTGAAAAACACGTCCAATATGAATAGCTCTTTTATATTCAGGCAATTTTGTAACATCATTACCATTAATAACAATACTACCTGTATCTACTTTAAATATACCTGCAATAGCATTTAACATAGTAGATTTTCCTGCACCATTTCCTCCTATTACTGTCATAAAATCAGAAGGTTCTAAATGAAATGTAATTTCTTTAATCGCTCGCTTTTCATTTACTGTACCAGGAGAAAATGTTTTTTTGATACCATTTACTTTTAACATTATTATCCCTCCTTTACTTCTGTTTTATGATTTCGTCTATTTGTAAAATCTCTATACCATTCTTTTACTGCAGGCAATGACAAACAAATTACTAATACAATAGATGAGAACAATTTTAAATCTGTTGGCTGCAATTTATTTGCCAATACAAAAGCAATAATAATACGATATAATATAGAACCTACTACTACAGAAGTTAAACACCATGCCATACCTCTTCTGCCTAGTAAAACCTCTCCTATAATTACAGAAGCCAATCCAATAACAATCGTACCAACTCCCATACCTACATCAGCATAACCATTATATTGTGCAATTAATCCTCCTGACAAAGATATTAAACCATTACTAATCATCAATCCTAATATAATCATAATATCTGTATTTACACCTAATGCACTTATCATACGTGGATTATCACCTGTTGCTCTCAGTGCAAATCCAAATTCTGTTGAAAACATTAGCCATAATAAAAATATTACCACTACTACAGATACAATACCTACTAACATAACTGCATTTGCTGTAGAAAATGTATTTGTTTCTGTACTAAAAAATTCAACAACTGATGTTATTATTGTTGTTTGTTTTAGCAAAGGCAAATTTGCTTTTCCTCCCATTACTCTCAAGTTAATAGAATATAAACCTGTCATAACTAATATACCTGCAAGAAGTCCAGGTATTTTTAATTTTGTATGTAATATTCCTGTTATAAGTCCTGCAATCAATCCTACAATAAAAGAAAACATTGTTGCAGTAAAAGGATTTCCTCCATTTACAATACATTGTGCTGCTATAGCTGCTCCTAATGGAAAACTTCCTTCTGTTGTTAAATCTGCAAAGTCTAATACACGATATGTAATATATACTCCAATCGCTAATATAGACCACAATAATCCTTGCGAAACAGCACTTAAAAAAGATGCCATTGAAATTAAAGTCATACTTTCACCCATTCCATACTATATTTATAAATTATAGAAAGAGAGTGCTTCTCAGCACTCTCTTATACTGTCAATCAAACTATCTCTGAGTAACTTTCTCAAAAGAAAAATATTTCATTTATAATTTTGAAAAGGTTCTTAAATTATCAATTTATTCTGTAACATCTCCATCTTTAATAACAATTGCTGCACTATCAACAATTTCTTGTGGTATTGTTACGCCAATTTTTTCTGCTGTATCTAAATTGATACATACTTCTGTAGAGTCTGGAAATTCAACAGGCATTTTTGAAACATCTTCCCCTTCTAATACACGAACTGCCATTTTACCTGTCTGCTGTCCAAGTTTATAGTAGTCAATCCCTACTGTTGCTAATCCGCCACCTTTTACCATACCATTTTCACCACATATTACAGGTATTTTTTCTACATCTGTAATAGAAGCTACTAAAGGCATTGCAGAAGCGAATGTGTTATCTGTCGGAATATATAAAGCATCTACATCTCCTACAATAGATTGTACTACCTGCTGAATATCATTTACATTTGTTACTGTACCTTCTTGATAAGTAAGGCCTAATTCTTCACAGGCTTCTATTGCTGACCTTGCTTGTATCTCAGAATTCGCTTCACTAGAGTTATACATAATACCTACTTTCTTTATATCAGGCAATATTTGTTTTAAAAGTGCAAGTTGTTCTTTTACAGGTGTTTTATCACTTGTACCAGAAAGATTTACATTAGGTTCTTCATTAGAAGCAACAAGTCCTGCTTCAGGATAATCTGTAATTGCTGTTGCTAAAATAGGAATTTCCTGTGTTTCTGCTGCAACAGACTGTGCTGCTGGTGTCGCAATAGCAAGTATCAAGTCCTCTTTATCATTTACAAATTTTTGGCTCATTGTTTTCAAATTGGATTGGTCGCCTTGTGCATTTTGTACATCAATCACAATCTTTTCACCATCTACATAACCGCTTTCTGCCAAAGCATCTATAAAACCATTTCTTGCATTATCCAAAGCGTCATGTTCCATTAACTGTAATATACCAATTTTAATTTGTTCTCCTTCTGTTGATTGCTGTTGTTGTTCATCTTGTGGTTCTGTTGGTTGACTGTTGCTGCAAGCTGTTGCTGTTAAAATCATAGCGGTTGCTACAGTAAAAGAACAAATTGTTCTAAAAATTCCCTTCTTCATGATTTTCCTCCCTCAAACACTTTTTAATTATTTCTGTATTTAATGATGTTATCATTTTATTACTCCTTTATTTTAAAGTCAAACTTTAATTTAACAATTTAAAGCGTAACGCTTTAAAGTAAGTTTATATTTTGAACAAAAACATAACATTGTATTGTATATTTTACATAAAAAATTATGCTTATAATCATGCACGTTTTAAAATTATATTCAGTTTTACTATAATTTTATATTTCTATTACTTGTATTATTGTACAAATTAGGAAAGAATTATATATTTTTGCTATTGATATTTATTCTATAACATTTAAAACAAATACAATACATTAAATACATTTACTCTTTTCATTATTTTATACATTATAACACAAAAAGTATTGTAATATATGTTCACTTTTATTGGAAAAAATTGTTTTTCTAAAAATTTACTTTACGAAAAACAGAAAAAGGGATAAAATAAAAAATAAAGGAGGGATATGTCATGGCAGAACGTTTTTTTGTCATAAAAGGGGATATTGTACGAGTAAAAACACAAGCAATTGTAAATGCAGCGAATACATCTCTTTTAGGTGGTGGTGGTGTAGATGGTGCTATTCATAGAGCAGCTGGTAAGGAGTTACTTTTGGAATGTGAAACATTAGGTGGTTGTCCTACAGGTGAGGCAAAAATTACTTCTGGTTATAAATTACGTGCAGAATATGTAATACATACACCTGGCCCTATTTGGCGTGGTGGCAACAAAGGAGAAGCTGAACTTTTAGCAAATTGTTACCGCAATAGCTTAAAATTGGCTCAAGAATATGATATTACTTCAATTTCTTTTCCATCTATCAGCACTGGCGTTTATCGTTATCCTGTGGAACAAGCAGCTGAAATTGCTGTAAAAGAAATTATGACATTTTTAGAAAATAACAATGACATTGAAAAAGTACAAATGGTTTGTTTCGACGAAATTACATTTCGTACTTATGAAAAGGCACTTAAAAGTTATAAAAAATAACAATACAGTAAGGCTGTCAAATAACTTGATAGCCTTACTTTTGTTACGCCTCCTATAGCAACATTATAGTAATTTTACTTTAAGAGTAACGCCCCTGTTTATTCATTGACAACAAAAATGTCACAATTTTATCTAAATCTTTATTTCCTTCTACATTTAAACAAATCTGTTCCAATCCTTTTTCTCCCGCTACAGAAATCAGCACTTCTTGCAATGTTGTATTATTTCTTAAATCTTGGCTATATTGTCCCTTTTTTGTTTGTATTGTTACTGGATTTTCAAAGTCATTAATACTATCAAAAAATAATTCTAAATCTTGAATATTATATATTGTTACCATAATTTTTCTCCCCTTATTATTGTATTACTTTTCTTTTTCTGTTATTATTATACTGCCAATAATTGATATATTCTTTTATAATACTGTCAAAAAATAATATAATACTGCCAAAGGAGTTTTTTTATGAAAGCGATAGACCATTGTAATGTCATTACAGACCAAAACCAAAAACAGATTTATTCTCATATAGAACCTCTTTTTCCTTGCACTGTTTATACTACTGATTTTCAATATTATATACGTCCTGAAATCCCTTGGCACTGGCATAAAGATTTAGAACTTATACTTGTAACAGAGGGAAATCTTTTTGTAGACTTAGGCGAAACTACACTTACATTACAAAAAGGGCAGCTTCTTTTTATAAATACCAATGTACTACATTTTATGAAAAAGGCTTCCGAACAAAATTGTACTGCAATCACTATTGTATTTGATGCAGAATTAGTAAGTGGAAACAATAAAAGTATATATATGGAGCGTTATATTTCTCCTTTGCTTTGTTGTCACAATTTACATTACATTGTATTTTGTGCCGAAACAGATTGGCAGAAAAACTGTATTGAACATTTTAAAAAGGCTTGTTCGCTTTTTACAGAAGAACCTTCTGCCTTTTTATTTACTATAAGAGAACAACTTTCTTATATTTGCTATGAAATTATTCAAAACTGTCAATCTGCCTTTTATACTCCAAGTTCTTATAATACTATAGAATATCAACGTACAAAGCAATTATTAGAATACATTCATACACAATACAATCAACCTATTTCACTTGAAGCACTTTCTTCTTCTGTAAATATTAGTCAAAGAGAATGTTTCCGCTGTTTTGAAAAAATATTACATACAACACCTATGACATACATTACTAAATATCGCATTTCTATTGCTTCATCTCTTTTACAAAATACAACACTTTCTATTACAGAAATTGCTCTTTCTACAGGATTTAATAGTTCCAGTTATTTTAGCAAAGTATTTCGTGAATATATGGGTGTCACTCCCTTACAATATCGTAAAAGTCTATCTTTAAAAAATGCTGTTTAAAAATAATTCATACAAAAAGAGAGTGGAATATTCCACTCTCTTTATATATTTTTTGTATTATTCAGGGTCTATCAAGCCATAAGAACCATTTTTTCTTTTATATACTACATTGATATTTTCTGTTTCTGCATCTCTAAATACAAAGAAACTATGGCCGATTAATTCCATCTCCATAACAGCCTCTTCTGCGTCCATAGGTTTTACTTCAAAATGTTTAATTCTTTCAATTTTATACAATGGTTCTTCATCTAAATCTTCCTCTGCAATATGAAGTGACTCATATTCTACACGATAGGCTTCTGCACTTTGACGAACTTTTGTTCTTAAACGTTTTTTATAACGAACTACTTGATTTTCCAAAATGTCAATAGCTTCATCTACTGCTGCCATCATATCAGCATCTCTTACTTCTGCACGGATCATTCTTTTGTGATAAGGGATTGTTACTTCAATATTAGTGCCCAATTTCTCACTACTTAATGTCACTGTGGCTACGGTTTCTTCTGGGAAAAATTTATCAATTCTTGATAATTTTGCACTTACCTTTTCTTTTGTCTTTTCCCCTACTTCTATATTTTTTCCTATAAAATTATAACGCATAAAAACAACTCCCTTCTATATGACCCGAAAAGTATCGGTTATTTTTCATTATTCCTTTTATGTTATATATTCTATATAAAAATCAAAAATCCTTCTTTTTTTTATTTCTTTTTTGTTATTTCATCAAATCATACTAAAAAAAGAAATAATATATTCTACACTTACAGGTGTCATATAATTTGCATCAACACCTACATCATACCTACGGATTTTATTTTCTAAATTTTTATAATTATAATATTCATTATTATGCTGATGTCCATGAAGTGAAATGCTTTCTCTAAACATACCATTCCATTCCAATATTGGATAATGAAATAGCACTAACTTTACATTAGAATAAACAATTTCTGTATAATATTGTATAGAAGCAAATAATGATTTATCAAATTCAGAACTATCTACAAAGTCATCATGATTGCCTCGTATCAAATGTTTTTTGCCTTTCAGCTGACACAATATATCTGTAGCTAATTTTGCACCCTTCATTGTAAAATCACCCAATATATATACTTCATCATAATGTTTTATTTTTTCATTCCATTTTTTTACTAAATCATTATTCATTTCTTCTACAGTATAATAATTTCTATTTGCATACCGAATAATATTTTCATGGTAAAAATGCAAATCTGATGTAAAATACAACAACGATATTTCCCTCCATATTACACATTAAAACGGAACAATATCACATCTCCATCTTTTACAACATATTCTTTTCCTTCTGAACGTACTAGTCCCTGTTCCTTTGCTCCATTATAAGAGCCAATATTTATCAAATCATCATAGCTTACAACCTCTGCCCTTATAAATCCCCTCTCAAAATCACTGTGTATTTTTCCTGCTGCACCTGGTGCTTTTGTACCTTTTTTAATTGTCCATGCACGACTCTCTGTTACCCCTGCTGTCAAATAACTTATCAATCCCAACAATTTATAACTCGCTGAAATTAGTCTATCTAAGCCACTTGTTTCTACTCCCATATCTGCTAAAAATTCTTTTTTGTCTGTTTCATCTAAATCGGAAATTTCCTCCTCAATTTTAGCACAAAGTACAAATACCTCTGAATTTTCACTATCTGCAAATATACGTACTCTATTTACATATTGATTTCCTGCCCCATTATCTGCTAAATCTTCTTCAGACACATTTGCTGCATATAATACAGGCTTTTGTGTTAAAAGTGTCAAACTTTCTACAAATGCTATGTCCTCTGGTGTTTCAAATTCTACTGCTCTGGCACATTTCCCTTCCTCTAATGCCGTTTTCAATATTTGTAATATTTCTAATTCTTTTTGCAATGATTTATCTGATTTTGCTGCTTTTACTGTTTTCGAAATGCGTCTTTCTAATATTTCTAAATCAGAAAATATTAATTCTAAATTAATTGTTTCAATATCTCTAATAGGGTCTACACTACCGTCTACGTGTACTACATTACTATCTTCAAAGCAACGTACTACATGAACAATTGCATCTACTTCTCTGATATGAGATAAAAATTTATTGCCTAATCCTTCCCCTTTACTTGCTCCCTTTACAAGCCCTGCAATATCTACAAATTCTATTACTGCTGGTGTTGTTTTTTCAGAATGATACATTTCTGTTAATTTTGTTAATCTTTCATCTGGTACTGCAACAATGCCCACATTAGGGTCAATGGTACAAAAAGGATAATTTGCTGCCTCTGCTTTTCCTAATGTCATAGAATTAAAAAGTGTACTCTTTCCAACATTTGGAAGACCTACAATACCTAATTTCATATTTTTCTTCCTCTCTTAATTTGTCATTTTTCTGCTGCATATTATCGTTATTATATCTCAAAGGCAAATACTATGCAACAATATACTTTATAAGTTATTTTTAAACTGCTGATACCATATTGAAAAAGTTAAACTCTTATGATAAAATTTTTATTAATAATCTGAATTTTATAGGAGATAAAAATAATGGAATATAAAATTAATGACAAAGAACTGAATGCTTCAATATTTATTTCATTTGTTAATCATATATGGGCTGGAAATTACGATATAGATAAAACACAATCTGCATTATCTAAAACATTAAATATAACTGCTTATGATAATAAAACACTTGTAGCTTGTTTACGAATTCTTTCAGATGGTTATTTTTTTGGGACTATTACAGAATTACTTGTTCTTCCAAAATATCAAAATCAGGGAATTGGTACTAAACTTCTTCAACTTGCTAAATATAATACTCCAACTATGCTCTATTTTGGTGCAAAACCTGAGGTAGAAGAATTTTATGAAAAAAATGGTTGTCAAAAAAGTTTACAATCCTATGCAATAACAATACAAAAAGTGTATTCCTAAACTATAGGAATACACTTTATTATAAATATTACTTTTTCAGATATGCTCTAATTTCTGCTTCTGTATTTAAACTTGCAATTCTATCAAGCACTCCCTGTCTTTGTTCCAAAGGCAAAGTATAAAAAGCATTCATATCTTTGCTATTATCTATAATTTGTTTTTTCATTTGTGCAGGTAATGTGTCAAAGTTTTTTAAACATTTTAACATAATATCACCTCAATTATAGCATTTACTCTTTTTATAAAAAAATACGCTTTTTTCATTTCCAAAAATACAATACTTCAAACACTTGAGGGAAAAAGAACAAAAGTACTCCAAATATTAATACCAAAAAAAATACTAAAATTCCAATTTTTGCATTTTTTCTATCTCGTCGTAATGTTTTTCTCATATTGTTAGGACAAGGATTTTCTGAAACATACAATCCTCCCAACAATCCTTTTTGTATTTTTAAACGCAATGCCTTTTCTTTTTGAAGCATATAATATGTACCCTTTGTCATACGAAAATGATAATTAATTCCATTATTTACACCATCTAAAAAATAACCTTTATCAATTCCTGTATCTCCTCCTCTATTATTTGCCACAAAAAAGTTGCAAGCAATTAATATCAATTCTCTTTTTCTTCTCCATAATCTATCTACACTGTTATAAAACATTTCTCCATAATAATAAGAAATCCATACAATAGGCAATGTTGTAATAGTAATACGAAAAGAATTTCTTTTTTCTATATTCCAACCTTGAAAATCATATAAATACCCTTTTATCTGCAATTCTATAATACAATAAAACAAAAATAAAAAACACAACAACCACAATATCCCTAAAAATATCCAATGATATTTTCTTCCTTTTTGGTTCCACAACAATATATCTTTTAAACTATTTCTACAAACTACAAACATAAACACACATAATATTACAATCAATCCATTAATTTGCATACCTGTTTTATATCCAATAGCCATAATCAGTACAGGTATACAAAGTACACCTAACCAAATCCAACTTCTTCTGCCTGTTACTATAGCTGTAAAAAAACACCAATAAAAAACGATGAGGGCAAATAATCCCAGCCACGCCATGTCACCGACTCCTTTTATATCTATGTAATTACATTATCAACATTATTTTAAATATACTATATCACGAATTATTTATTAAGAAAACATTACTCTTTTTCTAAATCAAAAAATAATGCTGTTATAATATTTATAAACATATCTTTTTCTTTTATTTCATATGATTTCCCTTTCCACCACACTGTAGTATAATTTGCTTCAATCATTACATCTTTACCATTTTTTAAATGGTAAATCACAGAAATAACAGGTTGCCCCTCTTTTTTCCCTAAAATTTTATAATTTAAAATATTACTAGATTTTACTAATAATTCTATTTCTTCCTTTTTTATAATTTCTTTTTGTTGTACATTATTATATTTTATTGTAATACTTTCTACTTCTTCTATATTAGGAATACCCACAACAGGAATACCATGAAAAGCAATCCATATAACTACATTTAATACGCAGCTAATGATTACAACAAATATAATATTTTTTATAAAATTTTTACAATATTTTCGCTCCATATCATTCTCCCTATTTATTATAACTAAAATTTATAAAAGTGTGGAGTATTTCCTCCACACTTTTTTATTACAACTTTTTAAATATTTATTATCTATTCTTCTAATGATTATAACAGTTTTCAAACACCACTAAAAACTACAAAAACAAATTATATTAGCTACACTATACTACCAATACTTTTTATATAGCTTCCATAGCAATTTTATTCCCAATTTACACCATAATCATCCCAGTCTAATATGATTGTGCCGTCATCTGGTTTAGGATCTTCCAGTATAATTCCTTTTTCTTCTACTTCCTTTTTATATTCTTCTGGTATATTATATACTCCAATTATAATACGCTATTGATTATTTATTAATGCAATATATGTATAACCATCTTTTTCATAATCTTTTAAGCTATCTGAATCTAAATGAGTAAAAATTCTATATAATCTGTCTGTTAATTTTTCTGCTTTGCTCAAAGTATAATTTTTTATTTTTAAACTACTTAAAACAGCCCTAGGAACAAATTCTTTCTCTGTTCCTGTAAATTTACTATAATATACGCCTAGTAGTTTATCTATATCTCTTTTCTCTAGATCTTCTGATGTGTTTAAAATTTCATTAAAAAATTCCTGTGTATAATTTGTTATCATTCTTTTTTCATTCCTATCATTTTGTGTATAAAATAAATAAAAAATACACAAAACAGCAATGTATATGACTATAATTTTTGACAATATTGCTTTTTTTGTTTTCATTCGTCAAAATTCCTTTCTTTTCTTGTTTTTTTTGTGATGTATTATACTATATAAATAATAATATTTCAATAGATTTTTATCACAAGAGAAAGAAGGTATTTTTAATGAAAAGAAAACTTTTTTTACTGCTTACTGCAAGCATATTATCAATGAGTTGTATAGGTTCTGCTTTTGCATCTTCTAATGAATTTGAACCATATTATGATGAAGAAGGTACTCTTATTACACCAGCAGGCGGTTATAATGGTGTACTTCTTGAAGATAAGGAAGAAACAAGTCCTCGTATGACTTCTAATCTTTTATTTGAAATGTCTTACTCTTTAAGTCCTAAAGGTTGGATTGATACATCTCAATCATCAAAGCCAAAATATTTAATGTCTAATGATATTTCAAATGGTGTATTAGAAATCTATTCCTCACCAGACTCTAGTAATAAAAAAGGAAATTTAACAATTGGCCTTTGTTATGTTGATGCAAATGGACTTATGTCAATGCCATATAATCTTAGAGGTACTTTTTCTGCAACACAAGATGAAACACAACATATCTACAATCCAAAATTAAAAGTAAAGACAAAATATTATGGAGAAGTTGTTAACGACTCTGGTTCTAATCGTGCTTCTGGCACAGTAGAATTTATTGATTTAGACTAAAATAATTTACATAAAACTATTGAATTTATTATTTATTAAAGTGTGGGGCATTTACCCCACACTTTTTTATTACAATGCTCTAAATGTTTCCGGTCTATAACTACTTTGCTCTTTAGAACGTTTTATTTGCTCTAATATAATGTGCTTTTCTGCATTTAATGTACCTGCCAAAGGAATATAATTAGAAGCGTGATTTGCTCTAAATACTGTACCCTCTGCATCTACATTTTCAATAAATAGTTGTGTTTCATCAAGCACTTCTTCAGGGCTTAACAAATCCAACTCTCCTGCTCTATACTGTTCATACATTGGTGTTCCTGGTTCTAATAGCAGTGTCAAAAATCCTACAAATTCTGGTTTAATTGCACTAATTACTTTAGCACTATTCAATGCGTGTTCTCTCATTAATTTCTTACCACCTAAACCAGATATAATTGTCATAGAAAGCACCATACCAGCAGCACGGACTTTTTGTCCTGCTTCTATCATTTCTGCTGCTGTTACACCTTTCTTTACTTCTTTTAATACTTGGTCATCTCCTGACTCTAATCCCATATAAACCATATCTAATCCAGCCTCTTTTAACTGCTTTAATTCTTCTGGTGTTTTGTGTATAATATCTTTTGGTGCACCATAAACAGAAATTCTTTCTACTTCTGGAAAATATTCTTTGCACTTATTCAATATATAAAGTAAATCTTCTGTTTTTACAATAAGTGCATCTCCATCTGCCAAAAATATTCTTCTAACTTTTATTCTTTGATAATATTTTCTTGCCATTTCTAAATCTTCTACTACTTCTTGCAAATCTCTTACACGAAATGTTTTATCTTTATACATTGCACAAAATGTGCAGGTATTTCTAGCACACCCTATTGTTAACTGTATAATTAAGCTACTTGCTTCACTTGGTGGACGATACACTGTACCTTCATATCTCATATATTTTTTCAATCCTTTCTTTTTAGTTCCCATTATTTTATTATACCGTTACCATAGCTATTTTATCAATATAAATTTCAAATTCTATCAAAACAATTTTTATAAAAAACCGCAAACTGCAAATTTTTATATTAAAATTTACAATTTACGGTTTGTATACTGCCTTTTATATTACTATAGTTTAATCATTTTTTGCTGTAATTTTAATGACTTTTCCTCTATCATCTTCATCATCACTACATTCTAATGTTACAGTAATATTTTCTGTTCTTAATGCTGCTGTCATATCTCTAAATGAAGTATAATCTCCTGTTACATCTATAGATGTCCTTAATACTTCAATATCCTCTATTGTTGTATCATCTGTTGTTTTTACTTCCATTGCCTTACCATCAACAGACAATAATTCTCCTTTTACTTCATAATAATATGCGTCTATTTGTGTTACTTCTCCACTTTCAATAGTTAATACTGCTTTTAATGTAATATCTCTATCATTTACTAGGTCTTCTAATGTTTCTAATTTCTTTACTTTACTATCATTTAGATACATTTTAATATCATCTACGTTATCCATATCATAACTACTTTTATCTTTTAATGTTACAGAATTTTTACTTAATTTTGTAATTGTACCTGTCACTTCTCTACCATAAGAATCCCTTTCAGGAGAAGCCTCAATTTTAATTACCTCATCATCATCATCTAAATATAATGTCACAAAGAAATCATCATCATCATCACAAGCTTCATCATAGGCTTTTTTTACTTTAGTATAGGTACTAATTTCAAACTCTGATTTATTATTTTCAATATAATAGTCTGCATTTCTAGCTATATCATAATTCTTTGCCTTTTCGTTATCTTCTTCTACTCTAATTTCATCTTCACTCATACGTAAGACTTTTCCGTCTATAGTTTCATATTTTTCTTTACCTTCTAAATTCTTACTACTTAAAGAAGCATACAATTCTTTTACATCACCATCATCATCTAAATACACCTTAATGTAAAAATCAGCAGGGTCAGTTTTATCATCTTCTTTATTAAATGCTTTTTCCACATCTCTAAAACTACAACTATCTCCATCTAAATAATATTTTATTTTTGAGGCAAAATCAAATTCTTCTCTTTTACCATCACTTCTTTTTCGTATTTTTACACTATCCTCATCAATAGAAGAAATTGTACCTGTAATAGTTGATTTTGTGTCTGCTTCTCCGAATTCATCTTCTGACACCATTACCTTTTTTACTCTATCTTTACTATCTAAATAATATTTTGCATACAATGTTTCATCATTTAATTTTTTTCTTACTCTACTAACAGTACTTTCTTTTCCTTCTAAATAAATATCAGGATTACTTACCCATTCAAAGTCTTTTGTTTTACTATTTTTACTTTCTTTTACACTCAATTCATCTTCAGAAATACTTACTAATATACCAGTAACTCCTGTTTCCTTTCCTTTTGTAACATCTACTGCTATAATATTTCCGCTACCATCTAATGTTAATATTGCGTCTAAAACATATTCATCAAATTCATCAAGCAAATCTTTTTGTGAAATATCCTTTTTATCTAATGTAATGTCAAAGTCTTTTGCAAAATAATAGCTTTCTGTACTTTTATCACTCTTTACTAATGTAATTTTACTTGATGTAACATCATCTATACTTCCTTTTACTTCTAATGTAGAAGGTACAACATCATTTACCAAGCGTATTACTTTTGCTTTAGAACTTTCATACTCTATTGAAACACCATCTCCAATTTCTAACATAGACAAATTAATTGTTTTTGTAGTATCTCCTTGATATATAGTTGTTGTATTATCTACTATAAATCCTTGTTTGTCCCCTTTTGCTGTTGTAATGGCAATCAATTTATTATTTCCATTTTGTTCTAAAGAAGTAATTGTTCCAGAAATAATATTATTTGTATCAGGTTGCGTAATTGGTGTATTGCTATTTAATACATCATATGTTTTTGATACTAATACAGCTGTTTCTGCCCTATTAATTGCTGCTTTTGGCGTAAAGTTAGAGTCTGTATCTCCAACCATAATATTTAGTCTTGCCAACAAATCTACATAAGGTACAGAAGTGCTTGCAATACTACCTTTATCATTAAATGTTAATGTAGCATTTGCATTTACAGTATACAGATGACTCAAAAACTTTCCAAATATTACTGCTACGCTTTCTCTACTTGCATAATTATTTGTTACAACACCATTCTTTTTTGTAACAAAGCGAGAAGTATCTGTTAAAGAAATAATATTATTTTCTAAAGCATAAGAAACACTTTCATATGCCCATGCTGGTATATTATATCCCTGCATTACTTGTGTCCATCTTGAAACTGTATCAGAGTTTATATGCTTTAATTTTCCTGTTTTCTTCAACAAAGCATATGCTAATTGTGTTGTTTCACAGTAAGTAACGTGGTCTTTTGCACGAAACATACTTTTGCCTGTCTTCGCATCAATATCCCCTACCATCAATCCTAAATCAGATACCGTATTAATATATGTTACAGCACCAGGCCATGGCACATTGTTAATGTCAGAAAAACTTGCTCCATAACTTGTAATATAAAAATTTGTAGATAACACACAAGCTACCAATAAAACTGCTATTTTCTGTTTCATTGGATTGCCCCTCCTTTTATGATATTCTGTTTCTCTATTTTCTAAATTGTTAATTCATAGCAACAGTTTACCATATAAAACAGTATAATAGTAGCCTTTTTATGTTACATTTTTCTTTCAAATTTTTATAATTTTATAGTATAAAATAACAAAAAATATAGTGAAGTAGTACATATTTTTTATATACTTGTTGCTTTTCGTTATAAATATAACAGTAGTATACTTTTATACCCCAAAAATATACTACTGAAAATTTTATATTATTTTATTGCTACATAAATATGTATTTCCATATTTTGCATATCTTCACCTTCTTGATATTCTTCAAAATCGCCTGTAAATGTTCTTTCTAAATTCATTTTCCAAATATTTCCCCATGCTTTCTGCACTGTTTTTACAACATCTCCATGTAACACAAATTTGGCATATTTTCCTGCTGGTATTATTTTTTCTGTCATATCTTTTGGTATTGGAGCATTTTTATTTACTTCACACCCTATTGTAGTATCATATTCCATACCTATATAATCTGTATACAATCCTATATATTTTTTGTTTTTTCTTCCTTGTATATCATTTACTTGTGTCAATTTTTTCCACAATCCACCTATGACATTACCTATATCTTCTTTGTCATTTCCTGTTCTTTGACAAAAACCTACTACCCTTTTTTCTTCCAACATTACTACTTCATATTCCATATTTACTGCCTCCTTCATATTTTGATAGAAACAGTATAATACAATAAATATGACATCTATCTGTCATATATTATATTTTTTTATCATATTTTTTATTTTTTGTTCTATTTTCTTTTTTACAAAATATGGCTCTTTTACTATTGCATATTCTCCCCAAGAAATAATATAATCATACACCCAACTATTTTCTATACAGTTCATTTTTACACAAAAATTTCCATTTTCTTTTTTTTCTACTTGTTCTATTTCAAATTCATCATAAACTCTATAAGCGACAATACTATCTATTTCTAATATAATTGTAATATCTTGAAATGTTTTCTCATTAATTTTTTGCTCTTTATTCTGCCATATTGTATCAAACACTTCTTCTGTTACAATAACATCCCTCATACGACTTATTTTAAACAATCTTAAATCTTTTTTCTTTCTACAATACGATTTTATATACCAATTTCTACTTTTAAACCACAACTGATAAGGTTCTACTTTTCTATCTGTTTTTTCTCCATTACTGTTATAATATGTAAATGATATTACTTTTTTATTTATAATTGCTTGCTTTATTATATCAAATACAGTTTCCCTCTGTTCTCCCCACTGCGAAAAATCAACTTGTATCCAGTTTTCATTTGATTTTTGAAAAAAATTACTATATTTTTCTAATGTTTGTTTTACATTCTCTTTTCCTCCTTTTGGTAAACTTTGTAATGCCATTAATATCTGATTTTGTTCCTGTTCCGTCATAGTGGATTTATTCAATACAAAATTTTCTAATAATGTAATACCTCCTCCTCTTCCTTTTGTAGCATATATAGGTACTCCACATTGACTTAATATATCTATATCTCTATATATTGTCCTTTGTGACACTTCAAATCGTTCAGAAAGCATTTTAGCTGTTACAGTCTTTTTTTCTAAAAGTACATATACTATTTGAAATAATCTATCTATTTTCAATTATTTTCCTCTTTTCTTAAAGCAGAAAAGTCCTTTTACAAATTAATAAAAGGACTTCTTTCCATTATTTTATAATAATTTCTTCTGCTTCTACTGCTTTTTTTATTAAATTATCTAAATCTTCTAATTTCTTTTCTATTGCTTCTATAATATTTGTTTTTGGTCTTGTTTCTGGGTGCTTTGCTACGAATATTGTACAACAATCTTCATATGGTCTAATAGATATGTCAAAAGTTCCTATTTTTTTTGCTAAGTCTACAATCTCTTGTTTATCCATACCAGCCAAAGGACGAAGTACAGGCATAGTACAAACAGAATTAATCGCATGAATACCTTGCAATGTCTGACTTGCTACCTGCCCTACACTATCTCCCGTTATCAGTGCCAAAGCATTACTTTTATGGGCAATTTCTTCTGCAATTTTCATCATTGTTCGTTTCAAAAATATTGTCAATTTATCATGAGGTACGTGTTCTAATAAATATAACTGCACTTCTGTAAAAGGTATCACATGAAGTTTTATTTCTCCTGTAAAACAAGCTATTCTTTCTGCTAAATCTTCTACCTTTTGTTTTGCCCATTCACTTGTATAAGGGGGACTATGAAAATAAACGCATTCTATAGCGATACCCCTTTTTGCCATAAGCCATGCAGCAACAGGGCTATCAATGCCACCAGACATCAATGCAACTCCTTTTCCTGATGAACCTACAGGCAATCCTCCATATGTTTTAATTACCTTTGAAAAAACATAAGCATCATTTCTCAATTCTACTCTTAATACTACATTAGGTTTATGAACATCTACTGTCAAATTTTCCATTCTTTCCAGTATATATCCCCCAATGTCTGCTGCAACTTCTTTTGATGTTAATGGGTATCTTTTATCTGCTCTTTTTACTTCTACTTTAAATGTCATATTTTGTTCGCTAAAAAATGTCTGCATATGTTTTAATGCAACTTCTCTCAAATTTTCCATAGATTGGTCTGTTGTTTTTACACCAGGACAAACTCCTACCAAGCCAAATATAGGTATAATTTTAGGTATGACTCTATCATAGTCTAATTCTTCGCCTCTATCTTCTACAATTAACCTACCTTGTTCTTTTACAATATAAAAATTTCCTTCTCTCTCCAAATTATTCCTCATTGTTTTTACTAATTGAGAAATAAATATGTGGCGGTTATTTCCTCTCATGGCAATCTCACCAAATTTTACTATCAAAACTTTTTCTTCCATACAAATTCCCTTCTATCGGTTATATTTCCTCAAAAACGGTACTATCTCTTTTAATTGCTCCAAACAGCATTTCGCTTCCTCTACTGTATTATATTGGCAAAAACTAAATCGTATCGCCCCCTCTATTTCTTCAAAAGGCAATCCCATAGCTGTCAATACAGCACTTCCTACTTTCTTTTTACTATCACAAGCAGAACCAGCAGAAACAAAAATATCTTTACTTTCCAGTGCATGAAGCAATACTTCACTTCTTAATCCTTTAAAAGTGACATTTAACACATAAGGACTACTTTTTTCTAATGTGTCACCATTTATTTGTACATCTGAAATTTCATTTAATATTCCTTCTGCTAATGTCTTTTTTATTTCAAAAACAGTTTGCTGATTTTCTCTCATATTTTGAAAACAAATATCTGCCGCTACACCAAGTCCTGCTACACCAGCACCATTTTCTGTACCAGAACGCTGTCCTTGCTGTTGTCCTCCTCCTAATATATAAGGTTTCACTTTTAACCCTTGCCTTTTATAAAGCATACCAACACCTTTTGGCCCATTAATTTTATGAGCACTCATAGTCAGCAAATCTATACTCATTTTTTCTACATCAATAGCATATTTTCCAAACGCTTGTACCGCATCTACATGAAATAATGTATTTTCATTTTTTTGTTTTATTATTTTTCCAATTTCTGCTACGTCTTGTATCACACCTGTTTCATTATTTATCAATATAATACTTACAAGTATAGTATCTTTTCTAATAGCATTTTGAAGCTCTTGCAAATCAATTTTTCCTCTTTTATCTACAGAAAGCCAAGTAATTTCATAGCCTTTTTGTTCCAATGCTTCCATAGTTTTTTTTACAGCAGGATGTTCTATTTTTGTTGTAATTAAATGTTTTCCCTGTCTTTGATATCCTTCTGCTGTGCCAAAAATTGCCCAATTATCTCCTTCTGTTCCTCCAGAAGTATAATAAATTTCATTTGTTTTACAATGAATTCCATTGCTTAAAATTTCAGTAGCTTTTCTAATTTCTTTTTCTGCTTGTAATCCTAATTTATTTACTGATGCTGGATTTCCAAAATTATAACAAAGCATTTCTGTCATTTTTTTTGCTACTTCTTCAGAGGCTTTTGTAGTTGCTGCATTATCAAAATAAATCATATACTATCCCCCTGTTCTATTTCATATATCAATATTGCTGTTGTTATCATACCTGCTGTTTCTGTTCTCAATATTCTTTTGCCTAATGTAATAGGTTGTACATTTTGTTCAATTGCTTTTTCAATTTCTTGCTCAGAAAAACCACCCTCTGCTCCTATAAAAATACCTATACTCTTTCCTTCAAATTTTTTGATAAACTCTTTTAAATTTCTTTTTTGTTCTTTTTCATAAGGTATAATCGATTTATCTAATTTTTTACTATACTGTAATGCTTGTTCAAATGAAAGTACATTTCCAATTTGAGGAATTTTACCTCTGCCACTTTGTTTTGCTGCTGCTTCTGCAATTTTTTGCCATCGCTCTATTTTTTTATATTCTTTTTTATTTAATTTTACAATAGAGCGTTCTGTTTCTACAGGTACAATAGTATCAACACCTAGCTCTATACACTTTTGTATAATCAATTCCATTTTGTCTGCTTTAGGCAATCCCTGAAATAATATAATTTTTACGGGAGGCTCTGCTTGGCAAAGTTGTTTTTCTATAATATCAGCAATAATTCTATTTTCTTCAAAATGATTTATATTGCAAATATAATCTATGCCTTCTCCATCACAAACAATTAATTCTTCTCCTTCTTTTTTTCTTAAAACTGTTTTGATATGTTTAGCATCTTCTCCTAATATTTCAATCTGTTGTTTTATTTGTTGTTTTGTTACAAAAAATTTAGGCATTTTTTTGTCCCCTTATCCATCATAACGACATACCATTGCAACCCAATCCTTTTTATATTTTATATCTAATATTGTGAAATGATTTTGTTCTAATGCTATTTTTACATCTTGTTCTCTCTGCTTTATAATACCACTACATATAAAAATACCTTGCTTTTTAATATATTCTGGTACTTGTTTCGAAAGTGCTATAATCACATCTGCTACAATATTTGCTTCTACTACATCATATTTTTTACCACTATATGTTTTATGCAATGTTTCATCATTTAGTATATTTCCTGCTACAACATGATATTTCTTTTTCTCAATATCATTCCTTTGTGCATTTTTATAAGCTACATCAACTGCATTTACATCTATATCAATAGCATCTGCATTCTCTGCACCTAAAAGCAATGAAGCAATAGAAAGTATACCACTTCCACAACCTATATCAAATACGCTATCTCCTTTTTTTACAAATTGTTCTATTAATTCAATACATAATTGTGTTGTTTCATGTGTACCTGTACCAAAAATATGTGCTGGGTCAATTTTTAATACAATTTTTTCTGTTGCTTCTTCTAACTCTTCCCAAGAAGGTTTTATAATAATTTTATCTCCTATTGCAAAAGGTTTAAAATATTTTTTCCAATTATTTGCCCAATCTTCTTCTTTTATATTTTTTACAGTCACCTTTAGCGTTCCTAAATCGAACTCTTTTTCTTGTTCTTTCAAATAAAACAAAGCACTTTTTATATTTGACAACTGTTCTCTACCATGTACATTATCTCTTATAAAAAATGTAATTCCTGTAGCTTGTTTTTGTTTTTGTTCTACTAATTCATCTTCTATATAATCCCACTCTCTATTAGTATTTTGCAAAAATTCCTCAAAATCAGAGCCATCTTCTATCATAAGTCCTGTCAATCCATGCTGATATAGCAAGCCACTTACCAATTCTAAACCAATTTGGCTCGTTTCTACAAAAATCTCTATCCACTCCAAAAAAAAATCTCCTTTCTTATCTCTTAAAAAAGGCTGCCGAAAACGACAGCCAAAATGTATTATACTTTTTGTAACAATTACTTTTGAAATAACTGTTGTACTTCTTCATAACTTTGTCGTGTTCCTATATCATAACATTCTCCCTTAAAAGTATAGGCATACACTTCTTTTTGTTTATATAACCATGCTGGAAAATTACCTGGTGCATCTGGATTATTATTCTCTGATAAATATTTTTGAAAAAGAGGTACTGTGTCTTTTTTATAAAAATAAGTAGCAAATACTACTGTATTTGATTTTGGTTGTTCAGGTTTTTCTTCAATTTCTAATACCTTACCTTTTTCGTCAAGTAATGCAATACCAAAATTTTTTAATGTATTTTTATCCTGCCATATTTTTACACAAACGCAATCCCTTTGTTTTTGTTTGTAAAAATCATAATAATCCCTCAACGAATAAGTAAAGAAATTATCGCCTGCAACAACAATTAATTCATCATCTATGTTCATTTTTTCAATTACAAATGCAATGTCCCCAATAGCACCCTTACGATTTTGTTCTTCTGTTGAACCATCATCTAAAACAATAATTTTAGCTCTACTTACTGTTTCATTTTGCCAATCTGCAAAAGAATTGATAAATTTATGATTTGTTACTACATAAATTTCATCTATTACATCTATGGTATTAATCTGTTCCACAATATAATTAATAAGTGGTTTTTGATTGATTGTCAACAATGCTTTTGGTTTATTTTTTGTCAGAGGGTATAATCTGGTTGCATAACCAGCTGCCAATATAATTGCTTTCATAAATTGCCTCCTCTTTTTATATTACTAACAATCAGCTTATTTTTTAAAATAAAAATCGTAAATCTCTTGTAATTTGTCAGGCAATGGTGCTATCCATTCTTTTGATTTCAAATATGCTAAATCACCTTCACATTGCTGCCACACTACTTTATAAGCGTGCAAAAATTGATTTGTTAAAGCAAATTTCTTTTTAAAATATATATTCCATTGTTCTTCACCATATTTTCTATCTCCTGCTATACAATGTCCCACTTTTTGCATCTGTGCTCTAATTTGATGAGAACGTCCTGTTACTAAATCAATTTGTAAAAGTGTCATATTTTCTGCATAAGCAATGGGTTTATATTTTGTTATAATTTTTTTTGTTCCTTCCTTTTGATTATCATACAATATCACTTGATTTTTTTCACTATCTTTTTTTAAATAGCTCACAAATTCTCCTTGTTGTATGATATTTCCCTTTACTAATGTCACATAATATTTATTTATTTTTCTTTTTGCAATAGCATCATTGACTGCTTGTACTGTTTTCAAATTTTTTCCAGCAATGACAATACCACTTGTATTTCTATCCAAACGATTACAAATCGCTGGTGTAAATGTACTATCTTTTTTAGGAGTATATTCCCCTTTCTCATAAAGATAATACAATATCTGGTCAATCAATGTATTTTTGTCACTGCTTTTTTGTGGGTGTACAATCATTCCTGCTGGTTTAGATACTACCAGTAGGTTATTATCTTCATACACAATTTTAAAATGTCTTTCTGTTTTATAAATGGCTTTTTCTTCCATAAAACTTTTTATCGTTTCTTCTGAAAGATAGAGCTGCAAACAATCTCCTTTTTGAAGTATTTCGTTTCCTTCTCCCTTTTTGCCATTATACTTGATACGTTTTTTTCTTAACATTTTATAAATAAAGCTTTTTGATGCCTTATTCAAATATTTTAGTAAAAATTTATCCAATCTTTGGCTTTGTTCTTGTTCTGTAATTTTAATTTCTTTCAAAGAACAGCCCCCTTGTTAACTGTGTATCCATGCCAAATATGCACTAATAAAATTATCAATATTACCATCCATAACAGCTTGTACATTTCCTGTTTCTTCTGACGTTCTATGGTCTTTTACCATAGTATAAGGCATAAATACATAAGAACGAATTTGACTTCCCCAGCCAATTTCTTTCACATCGCCACGAATTTCTGCTAATTTTTTCATCTGTTCTTCAATCTTTAAAGAAAGCAGCTTACTTTTTAACATCTTCATTGCTCTATCTTTATTACTAAATTGGCTTCTTTCATCTTGACATTGTACTACAATACCTGTTGGATTATGTGTAATACGAATGGCAGAAGATGTTTTATTGACATGCTGTCCACCTGCACCACTTGCACGATACGTATCTATACGAATATCATCTGTATTGATTTGTATATCTGTATCATTTTCAATTTCTGGCATAACATCACAAGAAGCAAAAGAAGTATGTCTTCTCCCTGAACTATCAAAAGGAGATACCCTAACAAGTCTATGAATTCCCTTTTCTGATTTTAAATAACCATAGGCATTTTCACCATTAACTTGTATTGTAACAGATTTTAAACCTGCTTCATCACCATCTAACATATCTAATATTTCAACTTGAAAATCATTTCTGTCTGCCCATTTTGTATACATACGGAAAAGCATATTTGTCCAGTCACAAGCTTCTGTACCACCAGCACCAGAATGTAATGTTACAATAGCATTATTTTTATCATATTCTCCATCTAAAAGAGTAGAAATTTTTAAGTTATCATACTCTGCTAAAAAGCTATCTGCCAATTCTTGTACTTCACTAATAATACTTGCATCTTCTTCTTCAGTACCCATTTCTATCAATGTTAAAATATCTTCATATTGTGTCACAAGTGCTTCATATCTGCCTATTTTATTTTTTAATCCTTTTAGCTGTCTTAATACTTTTTGACTTTTTTCCATATCAGCCCAAAAATCGGGGTCAGCAGATATTTCTTCTAATTCTGTTATTTTCTCTTTCGCACCAGCGACGTCAAAGTGAAGCCCCCATTTCCTCTAATTTTTCGTCATACGCAGACAGCGACAAACGAATTTGTTCTAATTCAAACATAAAAAATCATCTCCTTAAAATCATTTTAATATTTTTATTATTTATATTATTGAGGACAATTTCTTTCCTCTGATACACAAATTTATTCCTCTTTACCACAACAGTTTTTATATTTTTTACCACTACCACAAGGACAAGTATCATTTCTACCTATTTTTGCTTCTTTTCTTTCTTTTGGTTTTTTCTGTATAGTGTCATCTTTATTTGTAAACATAGGCTGTATCATTTGTACTCTTGTTGTTTCTGTTTCCAATTTTACTCTATACAACATACGCAATGTATCTTCTTGAATATTATTGCTTAATTCTTCAAACATATCATAGCCTGCAAATTTATACTCAATAAGAGGGTCTCTTTGTGCATAAGCGTGCAAACCAATACCTTGACGCATTTGGTCCATATCGTCAATATGATCCATCCACTTTTGGTCAATTACTCTCAAAAGTATTACCCTCTCTAGCTCTCTCATTCTTTCAGCATCGCCAATTTCTTGTTCTTTCATTTCATATATTTTTTCTGCTAATTTTTTAAGTGTATCCTTTAAATTATCTCTTGTTAAATTTTCTTTTGTATCTTCTTTTACTTTAATAGAACCTATAGGAATAATAGAACCTAAACTTTCACTCAATCCCGCCATATCCCATTCTTCTGAAAATTCACTTTCCGCAGTATACGCATCTACATATCTATCTACTACATCACCTATCATAGATACAATACTTTCTCTTAAATTTTCTCCTACTAAAACTCTATGTCTTTCACCATATATAATTTCTCTTTGCTCATTCATTACTTGGTCATATTCTAACAAATGTTTACGAATAGCAAAGTTATTACCTTCTACTTTTTTCTGTGCATTTTCTATAGCTCTCGTTAGCATACCTGCTTCTATAGGCTCATCTTCCTGCAATCCCATAGCATCTACTAATTTCATTGTTTTTTCAGAGCCAAACAGACGCATTAACTCATCTTCCATAGAAATATAAAATTTAGACTCTCCAGGGTCGCCCTGACGTCCAGAACGTCCACGAAGCTGGTTATCAATACGTCTAGACTCATGTCTTTCTGTACCAATAATTTTTAATCCGCCTATTTCCGCAACGCCTTCTTCTAATTTAATGTCTGTACCACGTCCTGCCATATTTGTCGCAATGGTAACAGCATCTAATTCTCCTGCGTGAGAAACAATTTCTGCCTCTTGTTCATGGTATTTTGCATTTAATACTTGATGTTTAATACCCTCTTTTTTCAACATTCTGCTTAATTGTTCTGACTTATCTATTGTAATAGTACCAACTAATACAGGCTGATGTTTTTCATGACAAGCTATAATATCTTTTACAACTGCTCTAAATTTTGCTGCTTCTGTACGATAAACAACATCATGATGGTCTTTTCTAATAACAGGGCGATTTGTAGGAATTTCTACAACGTCCATACCATAAATATTTCTAAATTCTGTTTCTTCTGTTTTTGCTGTACCAGTCATACCACATTTCTTTTTATATTTATTAAAGAAGTTTTGGAATGTAACAGTTGCCAATGTTTTACTTTCTTTTTTCACTTTTACATTTTCTTTTGCTTCAATCGCTTGATGTAAACCATCAGAATATCTTCTTCCTGGCATAATACGCCCTGTAAATTCATCTACAATCATAACCTCATCATTTTGTACTACATAATTTTGGTCAAGGTGCATATTGTAGTTTGCTTTTAAGGCATTATTAATATGATGTTGTATTTCCAAGTTTTCTGCATCGGAAAGATTATCTACATGAAAAAATTTTTCTGCCTTTTTAACACCTTCTTGTGTTAATGTAACACTTTTTGCTTTTTCATCTAATATATAATCTCCTTCTTCTTGTATTTCTTCTTTTGTCAAAGGATTTAATGCTTCTTCTTCATTTAATATTTTACCTTTTTTCAATGTCTTTACAAAAGTATCTGCTATTTTATACAGTTCTGTAGACTTTGCTCCAGAGCCAGATATAATCAAAGGTGTTCTTGCTTCGTCAATTAAAACAGAGTCCACTTCGTCAATGATAGCAAAGTTCAATTCCCTTTGTACCATACTTTCCTCTCTTACCACCATATTATCACGTAAGTAGTCAAATCCCAATTCATTATTGGTTGCATAGGTAATATCACAAGCATAGGCTTCTCTACGCTCATCATTTTCCATATTATTTAATATAACACCTACTGTCATATCCAATTTCTCAAACAAAGGTGTTACCCATTCAGAGTCACGTTTTGCTAAATAGTCATTTACTGTTACTACATGTACACCTTTTCCTTCCAAAGCATTCAAATAAGAAGACAATGTTGCAACCAACGTTTTACCTTCTCCTGTTCTCATTTCTGCAATACGTCCTTGGTGCATTACAATACCACCTAAAAGCTGCACTCTAAAATGACGCATACCCAATGCCCTGCTTGCTGCTTCTCTTACTGCTGCATACGCCTCTGGCAAAATTTGGTCAAGAGTTTCTCCTTTTGAAAGACGTTGTTTAAATTCTGTTGTTTTATGTTTTAATTCTTCTTCAGATAATTTTTCAAATTCTGGTGATAAAGCTTCAATTTTATCTACAATAGGCGTAATACGCTTAATTTCTTTTTCACTATAATTACCAAATATTTTTTCTAAAAGACCCATTACGGTTCACCTCATTATTTTTTAGTTTTACATTTTTATAGTTTATCAAAAAGCCCCTCTCTATGCAACACCTATTTCAAAAGCAAAAATATTTTTGATTAGAAATATAGTTTCAAATTTTATTAATTTATTATATCAGTATATCTAATATCACTTATAAAGTATACCCTCTATTACCATAGATTAGATACAGTATCTGTATTTAACATTTTTTGTAAATTTGTATATCTACAAGAACGTACTGCCATTCTATTTCCTCCTAGTGGAATTTTTTCAATTTTATTGGGTTTACCTTTAAAATATAAAATATACTTTCCAGTATCTTTATATTTTTCTATTCTATCCACACAAGCATAATATGTAATGGCAGAAATAGGTGCAACTTGATATACAGCTATATATTTTATTCTATTTCTCATTGGTGCTGATATTCTAACAGCATACCAGCAACTTTCTCCTATAAAAACTTCATTAAATCCCTCTTCCATAGCAGGAACAATAATAGTATCTAACTCATCTACATCTTTTATTTCTTCACTATCAATATCGATTTCTTGTTCATCATAAAATGGTGTAAATCTATGAACAACTTCTTTATCCCCTTTATAAGATTTAAATTCCAAAACAGTAATTTCATCACTTAATTTAGATTGTACCTTCTCTAGCTGTTTTGTATATTCATCAATAATAATAATAATTGATATTGGCATTTCATAAATTACATGATACAAAAGTTCTGTTTCATCATTAAATTTTGTTTTTTCATTTTGAATATATTCTCTTAGAAGTTTTTGCTTATGACTGTCTTTTATAATTTCTTCCATAAGTATATTTTTTAATCTATATTTATTGTCATCAAATGTCATAGAAAATTTGAGCAATTGTTCTGCAATATGCCCATATAAATCATGACTTTCCATTTCTACTTCAATAAAATATAATTTCGGTTCTGTATGAAATGTTAAATCTAAACCATATCCGTCTGGAATGGTATTTCCTATTTTCTTTTTTATATCAAAATAAATAAAATTTTTTCCAAATATAGCTTCTTTATTTTTTATAATTTCTTGTTCAAATTCTTTCTCTATATTATATTTATATGGTTTTAAAATTTCCTGACTTGTAATAATTTTATACATTAACTATTTCTCCTTTATTTAGAGTATACTTAAAAATAACAATAAATACTATAATTATATTATAAATACAATATCATTCGAAATTTTTATTATATTTAATGTTTTTCTCGTTTTATTTTTTCAATAGTATCTTGCTTTGCTGTATAACGCAATTTACTTAATCTTTCATGAACTTGTGCTTCTTCCCAACCATACTGCTGCTGTAATTCATACTCTAAAGGTAGCCATGAAGAAATAGGTGCTTCATTATGTTGTAGTACTGCCTCTAATCTATCCAATGCTTTATAAATTTTTGCTTCCATTGTTTGTCTTTGTTCCATCTCTTCAAAAAGTGTCATGATATCTTGTCTTTGAGGTTCTGGCAATTTTTCCATCAATTTTATAATGGCTTTTTCTTCTTGTTTTGAATGTTGCTCTGTTTTCAAAAAAGAAGGAATATCTCCTGTTACTGCTTCTCCTAAGTCATGTATAATACACATTTTTATAATTTTCTGAAAATCAACGTTCTCTATTTCTCTCTCCAATAAAAGTGCCATTAGTGACAATCTCCAGCTATGTTCTGCAACACTTTCTTTTCTGTTAGTAGACGTCCAAGAATGTCTAGTATTACATTTCATTTTTTCTGCTATAGTCAAAAAATCAATTAATTCTCTATCTGTCATATTATTTCCTTTCTTCTTTTATATTATCACACAGAACTATTATAACACAAAAAGGAATACGATAGTATCGTATTCCCTAATTTTGTTATCCTTCAATAGCAATATATTTTTTTGGTTCTACTTTTCTTTGTTCTTTTTTTGGTATTGTCAAACGTAATATACCATTTTCAAATTTTGCTTTAATATCTTGCTGCTCTACTGCATCTCCTACATAAAAACTTCTCGTACATTGTCCTGTATAACGTTCTCTACGAATATATACTCCATTTTCATTTTTTTCTTCTTTTTGCTCTCCTTTCGTTGCACTAATTGTCAAATAACCATTTTCCAAATTTGCACTAATTTCTTCTTTTTGAAATCCTGGTAAATCAATATCTATTTCATAATTATTATTTTTTTCTTTTATGTCAGTTTTCATTATGCTCTTTTCATACGAACCAAAAAAAGGACTTTTTCCTCCAAAAAATTCTTTCTCCCATGGTGAATTTATAAACTCATCAAATAAATTTCCTCCAAAAATACTAGGTAACATCATAAGTCATTCCTCCAATGAAATAAATTATTTTAATTTTAATTTTAATTATATTGATGGACTACTTAAAATGGACTTTTTTGTTCATTTCTTTTGTTCTGAAAATAGTATATACCGTTTTGTTAGCACTGTCAATAGGTGAGTGCTAAAAGAATTGTAAATTTTTTGTGAACTTTTTTAACTGTATTGTACATTTTAAAACTTATTTCTATATATTATATGCTTTTTTCCTTTTATTTGTGATATAAAAATTTTTTAATATTGTAATAGTTATACTACATAACATAAAAATAAATATGAATATTTTTAACAAAATATGTCATATATTCCTACCAGTTTTATATGATATTACTGCAAATTCTTTATTTAAAAAGAGGTATATTTTACTAGGGTTTGGTTTTTAAAATATTGTCTATACTTTTCCATAATACTATTTTAGAAAGAAGGTCTTATAATGCAAACACATTTAGAGGAAAATATTATGATAAAATTTTTACAAAAATTTAATCAAAACCCTTTTATTATCAAATATCAAAACAACATATATCAAGTGGGTGAAGGAAAACCTATTTTTATTGTACATTTCAAAAAAGAAATTAACATAAAAGAATTGACAAAAAGTACTTCTCTTGCTCTAGGGGAAGCATATATGCGTGGTGATTTAGAAATTGAAGGAGATTTATACAATGCTTTAGATCATTTTTTATGTCAAATGGATAAATTTTCTACAGACCAATCTGCTTTAAAAAAACTAATATTTCCTTCCAACTCTAAAAGAACTCAAAAAAAAGAAGTTTCTTCTCATTATGACATAGGAAACGACTTCTATCAGCTTTGGTTAGACAAAACAATGAGCTATTCTTGTGGATATTTTAAAAACGAAACAGACTCTCTTTATCAAGCACAGGTAAATAAAGTGGATTATATACTTCAAAAACTTTATTTAAAAGAAAACATGACATTACTTGATATTGGCTGCGGTTGGGGATTTCTTTTAATAGAAGCAGCCAAAAAATATCATATCAAAGGTACTGGTATCACACTCAGCACAGAACAATACAAAAAATGTCAACAGCGTATTGCACAAGAAGGATTACAAAATGATATTACAGTAGAATTATTAGATTACAGAGATTTAAAACATTTAAATAAAAAATTTGATAGAGTTGTTAGTGTAGGTATGTTAGAACATGTAGGGCGAGAACAATATCAAAAATTTCTTTCTAGTGTAAATGATATATTAAATACACATGGTCTATTTTTATTACACTATATTAGTGCTAAAAAAGAACATTCTGGAGACCCTTGGATTAAAAAATATATTTTTCCTGGAGGTGTGATACCTTCTTTAAGAGAAATTATAAATCAATCTGCTGAATTTAATTTTGATGTACTAGACATTGAAAATTTACGACTTCATTACAGTAAAACATTGCTTTGTTGGGACGAAAATTTCAGACAGAATTTACCTACTATTCGTACTATGTTTGATGAAGAATTTATTAGAATGTGGGATTTATATCTTTGTGGTTGTGCTGCTGCCTTTCATAATGGTGTAATAGACTTGCATCAAATATTATTTACAAAAGGTATTAACAATAATTTACCTATCACAAGATGGTATTGATACAAAAAAGTGTTTCAAAAGTTATTTTCCTTTTGAAACACTCTTTTTTATTTTCTTGCTAGTTTTTCTATACCATGGAATATTTGCATTACTCCCTTTTTCTGTTCTGTAGAGCAATTTTGATAAAACAATATCATATCATATGGAAATTCTTCTTTTTTTCCTTCTCCTTTTAAAAGATAATCTATACTTATATGAAGTATATTACTGATTTTAATAATATTTTCTACTGAAAGTCCTGTAATCCCCCTTTCTACTTCACTATAATGTTTTATAGAAATATTTAACTGGTCAGAAAGTTGTTCCTGTGTCATACGCATTTCTTTTCTTCTTTCTTTTAATCGCACACCCATCTCTTTTTTATAATTCATGGATTTTCACCGCCCTTTTTACCTTTTCAGTAAAGTATAGCCCAAGCCAAAAAGTAAAATAACAATGTAATAGGTTATATAAATAACAACCTAATAAGTTGTATTTTTTGTAATATTTCGTTATAATGGTTTTACGACAAAATTCTACATTTTTTTGAAAAGGCTGGTGATGTATACATGAAGCAATCAAACTGGTACTTTTTTACAGCAATATTTGTATTTCTTTGGCAATTTCTATTTATTCCTTTACTTAAATCAATATTATTTTAATATAAAAAAGGATTGAAATTTATACTATTCAATCCTTTATTTGCTTTATATACTTTTCTTTTACATTTCTCTTCTGCCTTCTAATGCTCTTGATAATGTAATTTCATCTACATATTCCAAGTCACTACCTACAGGTACTCCATTTGCAATTCTAGTTACTTTTATTTGAAGTGGCTTCAAAAGTCTACTAATATACATTGCTGTTGCTTCTCCCTCTACATTAGGGTTCGTTGCAAGTATCACTTCCTCCACATTGTCCTCTTTTTGCAGTCTATCTAATAATTCTTTTATTTTAATTTCTTTAGGTCCTACTCCTAACATAGGAGATATTGCTCCATGTAAAATATGATATACCCCATAATATTGTTTTGTCTTTTCATATGCCGCCATATCTCTAGGGTCTTCTACTATCATAATTGTTTTATGATCTCTTTTTAAATTACTACAAACAGGACAAGGGTCATTATCTGTTAAATTACAACAAACAGAACAATATTTTACATTTTCTCTTGCCTCTACAATAGCAGATGCTAATGCTAAACTTTTTTCTTTTGGCATATTAATAATATAAAATGCTAATCTTTGAGCAGATTTCCTTCCTATTCCTGGCAGTCCAGAAAATTCTTCAATTAGCTTTGTAATAGGATTTCCATAATAATTCATTTTATAGCTCCTTTTTATTGATATCCATTATGTAAAACACTCACATTTAAAAAATAAACTCCTGCACAATATGTTTCATCATAACATAATTGTAAAGAATATTCTGTATTTTGTAAATATTGATTGCAAATGGCAATTTGTTTTTCTATGGTATTTTTTGTTCCTAAATCCACATATAAATTTTGAATATATGGTAAAACATTGCAAAACAAATTTCTTGGTAATTTTTGTTTCAAAAACAGTGTTACTTTTTCACTAACATCTTCATCATACCCTTCAATTAAAAGACTTTCTCCTTGTACAACAGAGTAATATAGCCAAAATACCTCTTCCTCTATATCATAATAATATTTTAAAAAGTCTTCAAAATCTTCTTGATTATCAATAAGAAGCATTTTTTGCATTGTTTCTGTTTGTATATGATAAAGTTGTATATAGTCTTTTAGTTTAAAAAGTTTATGAATATATCGTCTTTCACTATAACACATAATTTATTTTCCTAACATATCACACAATTTTTCAATTGCTTGTTGTTGTGTTTCAACAAAAAAGAAAGCTTTTCCTTTATTACTTTCATATATAAAGTCTTTTAATGCTTTACTTGTATACATTGAAAAGTCTCCAACTATTGCTAATTTTATATGATAATTTATTAATTTCTGAAATACTTCTCCTGCAAGTCCTGTACTTAATTGAAAAAAGTCTTCCGAAATACACTTTTTATCTATTACTATATTACTACAATTTGTTTGATATTTTATATCCATTATAGCATCTATAGCAGACGTTGCTTGTTTTATATTTATTTCGTTTTCTTCTATTATCACAATTTCAATGTTATTTTTTACTATTTTTTCCATATTTATCACCTTTTAAAAAATTTTTATTTATGATAGGGTTCTTTTTTAATAATACGCATTGCCCTATAAATTTGTTCTAATAATATTACTCTCATCATTTGATGTGGAAATGTCATAGCAGAAAAACTAAGTGCTCTATCTGCTTTTTTCATAACTTCCTGTGATAGCCCTAAAGAACCTCCAATAATAAATACTATATGATTTATACCCTCTACAGTATCCTTTTGTATTTGTGCTGCTAATTGTTCAGAAGAAAACATTTTTCCTTCTATCGCAAGTGCAACCACAACACCATCTCCTTTTATTGCTTTTAATATTCTTTGTCCTTCTTTCTGACAAACTTGCTGTTGCTCTGCTTTGCTCATTGTTTCTGGTGCTTTTTCATCTGGCAATTCTATAATATTTAATTTACAATATTTTGTCAGACGTTTGCTATATTCTTCTACAGCTTCTTTCCAATATCTTTCTTTTAATTTTCCTATACAGATTATTGTAATTTTCATAATTATTCCCTATAATTCTACCACTTTACTACTTTGGTACCTTAATGCCATATCTAATTGAAAATGTTTTCCTATTTTAATGTTATTTTTTTCTAATATATTTTTTACTGTTTGATATGCCAGACGTGGATAATTATTCTGTTCGCTCATATGACCCAATAAAACATATCTTAACTTTTCAGACATTATGTCACATAACAAATGTCCTGCAGTATTATTAGAAATATGCCCTTTTTTTCCTAATATCCTTTGTTTTAAATAATAAGGATAACAACTATTTTTTACCATTTCTTCATCATGATTTGCTTCTAAAAGAAGTAATTCACTATCAAATAATTTTTCTTTTATATCATCTGTTATATGACCTAAATCTGTAGCAATTGTTATTTTATGGTTTTCTGTTTCTATACTATATCCTACTGCTTCTTTTGCATCATGAGGAATAATAAAAGGATATATACACATATCATTAACAACACATTTTTCTTGTGCATATACAAAACGCTTATTTTTTTCTGCAATTTTTCCAATCTGATTTTCCATAGCTTCCCACGTTCCACAAGTAGCATAAATTGGTATATCAAATTTTCTAGAAATAACGCCTACTCCCTTAATATGGTCTATATGCTCATGAGTAACAAAAATAGCATTTATAGCATTTCCTGCTACTTCTAAAGAAGACAATGCTTGTATAATATGTTTTCCACTTACTCCTACATCTATTAATATTTTTGTGTGTTGTGTACCTACAAACGCACTATTTCCACTACTTCCACTGGCAATAGAACAAAATTTTACAGCCATAAGTTTATCCTCCTAATGTGATGTAATGTTATAGTACATCTGATTTTTATACTTGTACTCTTTTAATTTCAGCTCCTAATGCAGAAAGCTTATATTCTATATCTTCATAACCTCTATCAATATATTTTGTATTATCAATCTGTGTTTCTCCTTTTGCTGCAAGTCCTGCTAATATCATTGCTGCACCTGCTCTCAAATCTGTAGCAGAAACTTGAGAACCTGTCAAATAAGGTACTCCCTCTATTACTGCAATTCTACCATCTACTGTAATATTTGCTCCCATACGACGCAATTCATCTATATATTGAAAACGATTTTCCCAAACATTTTCTGTAATAATATTTGTTCCTTGACAAACACTTAACAATGCTGCCATTTGTGGTTGTAAATCTGTAGGAAATCCTGGATAACTCATTGTTTTTACATTCACATTTCTCAAAGGTTTATCTGATATTACACGAATAGCATCATCAAATTCTTCTACTCTTACATTCATTTCTACCAGTTTTGCAGAAAGAGAGTCCATATGTTTTGGAATAATATTTCTTACAAGTACATCTCCTCCAGTAATTGCTGATGCAATCATATAAGTTCCTGCTTCAATTTGGTCTGGTATAATGGTATACTGTGCTCCATGTAATTTTTTAACACCTGTAATACGTATTACGTCTGTACCAGCACCTTTAATATTTGCTCCCATAAAATTTAAAAAGTTTGCTGTATCTACAATATGAGGTTCTTTTGCTGCATTTTCAATAACTGTTTTTCCTTCTGCCATAGTAGCAGCAAGCATAATATTAATTGTTGCACCTACACTTACTTGGTCCATATAAATAGAAGTTCCAACTAATCTATCAGCATAAGCTTTTACAATGCCATTTTCTACAATAACCTCTGCTCCTAATGCTCTAAATCCTTTTAAATGCAAATCAATAGGTCTTGTACCAAAATTACACCCTCCAGGCATAGCAACTTCTGCTTTTTTAAATCGTGCCAAAAGTGCCCCTAAAAGATAATAAGATGCACGAATTTTTTGTACTTCTTCATAAGTAGCACAAATATTATTGATATTTCTTCCATCAATTTGTAATGTATGTTTATTTAAAAAAGAACTTTTTGCTCCTATTTTATTTATTGTATTGCATAAACTGCTTACATCTTCTATACAAGGCAGATTTTCAATAACACTCACATCATCTGCCATTATCGCTGCTGGAATAATCGCAACTGCTGCATTTTTTGCACCACTAATGCAAACTTCTCCTTTTAACTGCTTTTGCCCCATTACAATTAATTTATTCATAAAAACTTCAATTCCTCCCAAAGAAACTCTTGTTTTTTTATATCAAAAGTATCACAAACAATATGTTGTAGTATTTTTTTATTTTTATATCTATGTTATTTATTAAGTCAATTCATAAAGTAATCGAAATATCATCTCAGCAATGTATTATAACACAAATACTATATTATTCATATCTTTACTAAAAAATTTCTTATTTTTATTATAGCAATTATACCACTAAATACTAAAATCTCAAACATTTTTTATATTTCAGTATCTATAAAAATACAATTTTTACTTTTTTTATAAAAATAGGACAGCTACTTTATAAAAGTACTGTCCAGATTATTATATTTTCTCTTTAATTAGTGTTCTTATATTTTTTTATTATTCCTTTATTTCTCTTATTATTTCATTTGTATACGCATTTATAACATATGGTTGTTGTTTTCCTAAAACATAAATTCTATAGCAAGGTACTAATTTTGCTGCATTTTCTATTTTTAAATCTTCCATTTCTTGAAAATCATATCCTAATTCCATTTTTTGTATAGTAACAGTTTCATAAGTATTTGTTTCCTGTCTTTCTTTTTCTATTTCAATCAAAAAAGTAAGTAATGCCTCATCAGAAAAACAAATATCTTTTTTATCTCCTGTAAAACCTTCTGTATTAAAATAATTTAATTTTACACGAGAAATTCCTTTCTCTTCCACATATACCTCAAAGCAATTTACAAAAACATATATCCCTTTATATTTTTGAAAAAAAGTGACTTTATAGCCTTTTTCTATTTCCTGAACATTCCCTATTTCAAAATGATTTCCATTTTTTTTTCCTAAGGCTTCTACAAATTCTTTTGCTTCCTTTCTTGCTTCATTTAATGTAATCTTTTTACTTTCTCTTGTACCATTTTTGAATACTAATTCTCCTTTGTTCCCTTCCATAGTAAGCACTTTGCTTTCACTCGTTATAATTGTTTTATTAAACTCTACTGTAATCGTTGCCTCTTCTTGTCCAAAAAATTGCTGTTTCATATCATCTCTACTATACATAGGTGCATTTAATGACAATTTTCTCATAGGAGGAAATTTTGTCAAAATGTCTGTATACAATATAATGCGGTTTTGAGAAAGAACTTCATAAATGGCTCTTTCTTGACTAGAAGTTAATACATTTTGCTGATATTGCTGATAATTAAAATATCCCAATACTACATTCATTATAAAAAGTAGTACTAAAAGAAAATTTTTTACAGCTTTCCATTCCAAAGTTCTTCCTCCCTTCTTTTTTATTTTACTGTCTTTCCTATATACAATTCATGATACAATTCTGTTATCCATTTCATTGTTACTGTAAAATTTGGTTCTACAAAATAAGCTAAATACATATCTTCTACTTCTTTTACTTCTAATTCTTCATGATTGATTTGATATTGTTCAATCGCTTGGTCTAATGCTCCTAAAAACTCTACTGATATTTCTTTATCTTTTATATCTACTACTTTAAAATTATGAGCATATCTTTTATACTTTCTTACGGAATTTCCCCTTATGCAAAATTCTATAGCATGAGGCATATCAAATTCCTTTTGTACTGCTTCAGAGAATAATATAGGATAGTTATCTACAGTATAATCAAAATAATATACTATTTCATTCCCATTTATCTCAATACCAGATAAATAAGTTTCTGTTTCTAATGAAGTGTCATTATTCATAAAGTTTTTACAAATTTGATATCCTGTAACAATATCTGTTTTTATTTCTGTGTCATACGTTCCATAACTATAATATTCTAATATTCCCTTAGGATAATATCTTACTACAACAGTTTCATCACTAAACACAAATGTACCTGTTTCATCTACTCTATTCCAATCTGCTTCTAAGTTTTTAAAAAAACTATCTACTGAATTTTCCAAAAAATATCTATTAATACTACCATCTTTCATAAAAGGATTGACTTCCATAATACTTCTATAAGGGAGGCTATTTTCTTTCCACTGTGGCACAAAAACACTATCTTGAAACAAATTAAAACCACTTTGTTTTGTAGAAACATATGTTAAATCATTTTGTTTTGCTTCCAACATAGTATACAATTTTGTACTAATATGAGATTTATTTATTGACACATTCCAACATTCTTCTAAATTTGTATTAATAAAATAAACATTTGTTATTCCATTACTTGTTTTATTTGGTACGAATACAACACAATCAAAACTTTCTATTGTAGGTGTCAAAAATTTTTTATTATAGTTTTCAAAATATTCCGATACTGGAATAAAAAAATGATATTTCAGTAATAAACATTTTTTGTCCAATATATCGTCCCATGGTATTTTTTGTAGTATTGTACCTGTTTCTGCTTGCATTAAAACTTCTTGAAGCAAGTCGTTTCCTTCTGACAGTACTGCTTCTTTTTCTATATCATTCGCATATGCCACTGTATATTTTTTATTTCCACTGCCTATCACAAATTTACTAGGCAAAAGTAATATATTTTCTTCTGCCGTAAACTCCTTTTGACCTCCTAAGCCAAAAACAGTATAAAAAAAGTTATGGCTTGCAGTATCCTCAAGCCATAACAATCCCGTTTGATAAACAGCAGCTATAACCAAAATAATAATGACAAAATTTTTCATTTTGTTGATATTCATTGATTTTTCACCGCTTCTATATTTCATTTTTGCCCATTTACATTGTTAGCGATAGGTTTCTTGTGCTGCCGGGAATCGAAACTGTATTCTCCAATTCATTTTTAATAGTAATATTACGCCTTTTCACAATGGTTTCTCCACTTACTGTTTCACAACCTTCTTTCGATGCTGTAATAGATACAACATTTTCTCCAAGACTTAATTCCACAGTCTGGCTAAATATACCAGAAGCACCAACTTCAATTTCAAAGTTTGCACTTTCCATTAGTTCTCCATTGGCGTCTTTTGTACTAACGTTGATTTCTATGGCAGTTCCTTGATTTGCCACACCCGCAATGATTTTTGTATCATCAAAGGTAGATTGTGTTTCTTTAGACATATCAATGCCACTTGTTACGGAAAGGCCAAGTTCCTGCTCCGCCGTTTCAGCATCAAGAGGCCCTGCGTAAACAAGCACTGGTGCAAAGCAGAAAAGCATTACAACAATAAACGCGATAGAAAATTTTTTCATTTCTAATTGGCCTCCTTAACTAAAATTTTTTGTACCATGTACTCTACACGCACCTATTATAACCCAATTATGTTACAATTATGTTACAACGCCCTTACGTTTGAATTACATTAATTTGGCAGCATTACAGCACTTCTTTTTATAATATTTCTCCCTCCCAAGGCTCTTGCTGTGCCTTAGGAAACCACATTGTCATTGTAGTACCTTTTCCATATTCACTTTCTGCTGTCAATCGTCCTCTATGACTTTCCATAATTTCTTTTGCTATAGCTAGTCCTAAACCAGTACCTCCCATTGCTCTACTTCGTGCTTTATCTACTCTATAAAAACGTTCAAATATTCTTGGTAAGTCTTCTCTTTGTATTCCCATACCTGTATCTCTTACCATAATTTTATAATAATACGCATCTTCTCCTGTAAAAATACGTATTTCTGCTTTTGGTAAACTATATTTTATAGCATTTGTTACAATATTATTGATTACTTGACTAATTCTATCTCTATCACCATATAATATTACATCTTTTTTTGCAGGTACATAATATAAATTTTGCTCTTTAGCTTCTGCATGAATTTTATTTTGTCTTACTGTTTCCTCTAAAAAGGCATTCAATGGAATTTCTGTTACATCTAACTGTACCTGTTTACTATCAAAACGGGAAAGCTGCAACAAATCCCTTACTAAAAATGCCATTCTATCTGCTTCACTATTTACTATTTCTAAAAATTCTTTTGCAATCTCTGTATCTTCTAATGCACCCTCTAAAAGTGTTTCTGTATAACTTTTTACAGTAGTCAAAGGTGTCCTTAATTCATGTGATACATTTGCAACAAATTCTTTTCTCATATCATCTAATTTCTTTTGCTCTGTAATATCCTGCAATACCACTACTACACCTGCTATTTTTTCCGTTTCACTAGAATAAGGAGAAAAACTTGCATTAATAAAGCGATGTCCTACAGGAAAATTAACTTTCTGAGAAACTTCTGGACCCATATCTAAATAAACACCTGAATTAATATCAAATTTTTTTATAAATTGAGAAAATGTTAAATGTAACTCATCTACCTCTAACATATCCATACTAGCACTATTAACGTGAATAAGTTCTCCATCTTTATCAAAAGAAAGTACTCCATCTGTCATATTATGTAGTATAATCTCCAATTTATTTTTCTCTTTTGACATATCTGCAATATTTTTTTCTAGTTTTGTTGCCATATTATTAAAACTTGCTGTAAGTTGTCCTATTTCGTCATCACTTCGTACTTTTATTTTTTGATTTAAACTTCCCTCAGCAAGATTTTTTGCCCCTCGTGTTAATTCCAATATAGGTCGTGTCAATGTCTGCGAAAATACAAAACCCATAATTGCTGCTAGTAATAATGCTAACATTACTGCAATAATAATTGTCTTTGTAGTCTGTCGCAAACTATTTTTCATATCTGTTGCGTCTAATCTTGTAAATATAATATAATCAATATTTCCCTCTGCATCTTTTATAGGTGTTGCATAACTTATCCATTCTTTTGCCAACCAAAAAGAGTCCATATTTTTTTTACCAGTAGAAAAAGAAGAAACTCCTGACATTGCTGCTATAATAACAGAACTTTTATAATCTTCATAAGGCGGTTGTAAATCTGTAGTAGAAGCAATTGTCTTTCCTTTCGCATTCAATATATTTCCTTGTATACCTATAGAATTAGATACTGTTCTTAAAAGCTCTGTTTGGAAATATTCTTCTTCTCCTCCTGTAATTACTTGGTCATTTATCTTTTTGGCATATGTTTCCAATTCCTGCCTTGATTTACTGATTTCTATATTTCTTATACTTAGCAATATATATGTGCCACTTACTATCATTACCAAAAGCACCAAGCCTAAATACATAGCAATCAGCTTCCATTTTAAACTTTTCATATAATATCATCTGTCCCTTAACAATCAAAATAATAGCCTACGCCTCTTTTGGTCAATACCGTTGCTGGTTTTCCAGGGTCATCTTCTATTTTTTCTCTTAAACGTCTTACTGTAACATCTACTGTACGTACATCTCCAAAATATTCATATCCCCATACTTTTTCTAACAACGCCTCTCTTGAAAAAACTTGTCCTTTTTGTTGTGCTAAAAATTTAAGCAATTCAAACTCTCTATAAGTTAAATCAATTACTTTTCCATCTTTTTGTACTTCATATCTATCTAAATTGATGTTAATTCTACCATACTGTTGCTGATTTCCTACTACTACAGAAGACTGTTTTTCTAATGCCTCTAATCGTCTTAGATTTGCCTTTACTCTTGCTACCAATTCTCTTATACCAAATGGTTTTGTAACATAATCATCTGCACCTAATTCTAATCCTAACACTTTATCTACTTCTTCTGCTCTTGCTGTTAGCATAATAATAGGCGTTTGTAACTTTTCTCTAATTTTTTTACAAGTTTCATAACCGTCCATTTTAGGCATCATAATATCCAACAATATAATATCTGGTTGATGTTCAAACGTTTTTCTAAGGCCTTCTTCTCCATCTGCTGCCTTTATAATTTGAAAACCTTCTTTTTTTAAATTAAATGCTATAATGTCTACAATATTTTTTTCATCATCTACTATTAATACTTTTTTTTGCAAAATAGCACCTCCTCTATATAAATATCTTTTTTAAAGCAAAAAAATGTTTTCTATAATCCATTGTCACATTTTTATTTTATCTATTATACTAAAAATAAATAGAAATGTAAAATAAAAACACTTTTCACAATTAGTAATGTTTTTCTCCTTTTTGTTTTAAAGCTTCCTGCAATACATCTTCTCCATAACATTCTACAAATTTTTTTACCCATTCATAGCTTTTCCAATAAGCTAATGAACTATCTAATTGATTAAAATTTTCTTTTAGTTGTTTTTTGGTAATATTAATTCGTTTTTCATTTTCTTTTATATCCCACAAAAAATTGGTATATTTTTGTTCATAGTACAATGCAATTCCTTCTGACAAAAATTGTTCACATTTTCCCTTCGTTTTATCATCTACTACAAAATGTATCATTTCATGCACAACAGGGCCTTTTTCTAAAAACTCTTCTTTTATTTGCCAATCTTCTTTTTTTTCTTCCCACAAATTAGGAGAAAGTATTGCTATTACGCCATTATAATACACTCCCATAGGAATTTCTTCTTCATATAACAATGATGAAGAGAATGTTTCTTTTGTTTCAAAAAGTACAAAATCTATTTTTTGTGTTTTATTCCATTTAAAATCTTTTACAATCATCATATAATAAGTGTCTGCTTGTCTTTGTATTAATTTTGCATATTCTTTCTCTTTTTGATAATATACATTACTATGTACTCCTTCTATTATATTCCAATGATTTATATCATCATAAGCCAACAATTTTTGTAGTGTAGTTTGCTTTTCATTTTTTGTAATACCATAAAATAAAATTAAAAACAGCAATAATAAACAACTATACTTTTCTATTGTTTTCATAAAAAACACCTGCCTTTGTCATTATTTTATGGCTTTTTATGATATAAAATACCACACTCTTTCTTTTTTAGCTTTACTATGATAAAATAACAAAATCGAAAGGAGGTTTTTTTATGTCTTATACAGCACTTTACAGAAAATTTCGTCCTGATACTTTTGCAAGTGTAATAGGGCAAGACCATATTGTTAAAACAATTAAAAATCAAATATTAACAAATCGTGTTTCTCATGCTTATCTTTTTTGTGGTACAAGAGGCACAGGAAAAACATCTACTGCAAAAATATTTGCAAGAGCTATCAACTGTCTTTCTCCCAAAAATGGAAATCCTTGTAATCATTGCGAACTTTGTACTGCTGCATTAGAAAACAGAAGTATGAATGTTATTGAAATTGATGCCGCCTCTAACAATGGTGTGGACAACATTAGAGAAATTAGAGAAGAAGTAAAATACCCTCCTACACAAGGATATTACAAAGTTTATATTATTGACGAAGTGCATATGCTTTCTTCAGGTGCCTTTAATGCTCTATTAAAAACATTAGAAGAACCTCCTGCTCATATTGTATTTATATTAGCTACAACAGACCCTCAAAAAGTTCCTGCTACAATATTATCTCGTTGTCAGCGTTTTGATTTTCATCGTATTACAACAGAAGAAATTACACAAACGCTTTTGAATTATATGAAAACAGAAAATATTGCTGTTGAAAAACAAGCTTTACATTACATTGCTCGTTTAGGTGATGGCTCTATGAGAGATGCTTTAAGCATATTAGACCAATGTATTGCTTTTTACAGTGATGAAACACTTACACTAGACAAAGTGCTTGATGTTGTTGGTGCTGTTGACAATAGCATTTTATTTTCTATAACAGATGCTATAGTACAAAAAAATGCTGTAGTAATAATGGACTTTATACAGCAAATTATGATACAAGGTCGTTCTATTTCTCAATTTGTAACAGAATTGATTGTTCATTTGAGAAATATTCTTATCTGTAACACAATAGAAAATGCCTCTACATTATTAGATATTTCTTCTGAAGAATATACGCAGCTACAATTACAATCTAAAAAATTGTCAAAAGAAGAATGTATGTATTTTATCAAAACATTTTCTGCATTACAAAATGATTTAAAATATGCTTCTAACGAAAGAATATTATTGGAGGTTACTTTACTCAAAATTTGTAGTGTTACAGAAGAAAAAGATATTGATGCCATTTCTGCAAAATTAGTAGCACTAGAAAGACAAATAAAAAACGGAATTTCTTTTATTCCTTGTTCAAGTGCTCAAACAGAGAATAAAGCAGCTTCCTCTACTGCTATTTTTAAAAAGCCTCCTGCTCTCTCTGAAGACAGAAAAACAATAAAACAACAATGGCAGGCTATTTTTCAAGAAGTAGAAAGCCCTTCTTTAAAGGGAATTATTTCTCATATTTCACCAGAATTTAAAGAAGAAACAGACCAAAATTTATATCTTGTTTGCGCTTATACTGCTCTACAAGATATTGTTAAAAAAAATATCGCCTTACTACAGCAAAAAATAGAACAATACATCAACAAAAGTATTTCTATTTCTGTCATTACAAAAGAGGAATATGATAATTGGTATCATTCTATTTATGGCACAGCAGAACAAAAAAATGAAGAAGATGCAGAATTTCAAAGCTTAGTAGGAACTTATTTCCCAGAAGCAGAATTCCAAGAATAAAAGCAGTTGTATAATTGTTTTCTTTCTTGTAAAATAGAATAATCAAACAATAAATTAAGCAGCATTTTATATCAAAAAATGATTAGGAGGAAATAAAATATGGCAAAAGGATTTAATGGCATGGGTGGCATGAACATGAACAATATCATGAAACAAGCACAAAAAATGCAGAAGCAAATGCTAGAAACACAAGAAGCATTAAATCAAAAAACTTTAGAAATGACAAGTGGCGGGGGTGCTGTAAAAATTGTTATTTCTGGTAAAAAAGAAATACAATCTATTAAAATTGACCCTGAAGTAGTTGACCCAGATGATGTAGAAATGTTAGAAGATTTAATACTATCTGCTGTTAATGAAGCAATTCGTCAAGCAGATGAAATGTATACCAATGAAATGGGTAAAATCACAGGAGGTCTTGGTGGTTTAGGTGGTGGTATGTTTTAAATTGATATAAAAAAAGAAGGAGTGTTTATAAATTAGACACTCCTTTATCATATTTTTAATAGAATTTTAATCTAATTTCAATAAAATTGTTATATTTTAATGCTATTATATCTATAAAATATGATTTTATAAATGAAGGGAGGTTATACTATGATTACAATACCACAAGAAGTTATAGATGAATGTTTACTTCTCATAGGCTGAGGCAAAGGTAAAAAAAACCTTTGCTTCTATTTTTTTATTCTATTTTTTCAAAAACTTTTGCCCTATACAATATTATCAATAAACGTACCATATCTATAGTTAAATCTAAATCACCTTTTTCATTTCCTCTTAAAACTTCTTTATCTATTAACATTTGTACTACTTCCCTACCATAAGGTAATTCATTCACTTTTTGATATCGTTTTGGACAACAATTTATATTCTCTTCTACTTTCTCACTTTGATAAGGCACATTATAATATTTGCAAATGCCTTTACAAATGCCTTCTGCACATTTTTTTCTATAACTTTCTGAGCGTAATAGTTCTGCTTCTTCTAAATTTGTTAAAAACCCACATTCTACTAATACCGCTATCATATTTGTATAACGTAGTACATATAAGTCACTGCTTTTTTTAATTCCTCTATTTTTTCTTTTAGTAACAGTAATCAGTTCTTTTTGAATATCTTCTGCAAATCGTATTGTTTTATTATCACTTTTATTGTAAATCCAGCTTTCAACACCATTTGCATCATTCCATTTATTATCATAAGCATTTGCGTGTATACATACAAAAGCATCTGCTTTTGCTTTATTTGCCCTTTTTACTCTTGTTTGTAAAGGAGTATCTGTTATTTCTGGTGCCGTTAAAAGCGTTTTAAAGCCATTTCTTTCTAATGCTTTTACTAAAAATTCTGCTGTTACTCTATTAAATTCATTTTCTTTCATAATTGTTCCATCTGCAAAAACAGGCGTTCTTTTTCCTGCTGTATCCATGCCATGTCCTGCATCAACTGCTATCAATTTCATACCTTTTCCCCCTTTTTATAGTACAACCTTCCTTTCCATTATGATATGCTTGTTTCTTTTTTTTGTGAGTTCTTTGTGATATTTCTTCCAATCATTTCATAATGAAAAGCATACTTTATCATAGTATACTAATGGTATCATTGCAGAGGGGGATACATTATGAAAACATTCAAAGAAGAATATGAAACACAAATTGAACCATATCTAAAACAAATTGACATTTTTTTAAAAACTAAAAAACCACCTTACTCTATTTCAAAAACTTCTGAACTGCTTCACATAACCCAATCCGAAATTAAACATATTATGGCAAAAGAAAATGTAACTATTATTGACCAAAAAACTTTTTTTACTATTATGAAAAATGGTTCTAGCACACTATGTCATGTCTTTGCTAGAGAATTATATTGTGGTATACCAAAATACTATACAGCAGAAAACATTTCTTATATCTATAATTTAGATATTTCTACTGTATTACAAGCATCACAACAAATGGGACTAAATAAATTTAGTCCTGGTATTATCAAAACGCTATTTCACTTTATACCTATTCAAAAATAAAATATTACATAAAAAACCTCAGAATAAAATACTCTGAGGTTTTTTTTATTATATTTAATATACAAGTGCTTCTTTTACTTCTTTTGCTTTTTTTTCATCTGCAAATACTTCTATCAGTTTTAATCCAAATGCCATAGCTGTTCCTGGTGCTCTTGATGTCATTATATTTCCATCATAACAAACTATATCTGTACTACATTTTGCCCCTTTTAAGTTTTCTTCCATTCCTGGATAAATTGTTGCTTTTTTATCTTTTAAAAATCCTAATTTTCCAAATATCATAGGTGCAGCACAAATTGCCCCAATAAATTTATTTTGTTTATAAAATTGTTCTAATACTTTTGTTAACCCAGCATGATTTTGCAAATTGACTGTTCCTGGCATACCTCCAGGCAATACAAGTCCCACTGCTTCCATACATATTTTTTCATCAAAAAGCATATCTGCTACAAATGGCACTCCATGTGCTCCCATTACTTCTCTTTTTGATGTTATCGAAATTGTTTTACAATTTATATCTGCTCTACGCAGCAAATCCACTATTGTAACTGCTTCTATCTCTTCAAAACCTTCTGCTAAAAAAACTAAAACGTTTTTCATGTTACAATCGCCTCTCCTTCTATGCCATATCAATACAACATTTTTTTTGATTATATCACATAAACATAATACTTTGCAACTGTATAAAGCAATGCTATAATAGTATTAAAAACAATATAGGAGGCATTATTTATGGAAATAGAAAGAAAGTTTTTAACAGAAAAAGTTCCTTTTTCTTTAGAGCAATATCATTGTGCCATGATTTCGCAATACTATATTTCTTTTTCTCCCACTATAAGAATTCGTCAAAGTAATAACGACTATTTTTTAACAGTGAAAGGCAAAGGCCATTTATCTCATGAAGAATTTGAGCTTTCTATCACACAGCAACAATATCAATCATTGCAAAAAAAGTGTGACACTCCCCCTATTATCAAAAAACGTTATTTTGTTCCTTTACAAAATAATTTGACTGCTGAAATTGATTTCTATGAAGGTAATTTAAATGGTCTTATTACAACAGAAGTAGAATTTCCTTCTGAACAAGCTGCAAATGCTTTTATTCCACCAATATGGTTTGGAAAAGATGTTACATTTGATTTTCGTTATAAAAATACAAATCTTTGTATACATGGTATTCCTCAATCAGAATAAAACAAATTATAGCACTTTTTTAACAAATGATGCTATTATTCCATTTTTTATTTATAAAAAAATTTCCCTAAAATAATTATAAAATTTACATATTATACTATATTGTACTATAATATTACATAAAAAAATTCAATTATTTTGTTCTGTTTTAGCGAAATGTAAATTGATGTAAAAAAATGTCTAGCGGAAAACATTGCAATTACAAATATTATGCACTATACTCAAAAGACAGGTAAATATTTCCACTTTTATAGAGTATTTTAAAAATATTTACGACCAAACTTAAATTATTGGAGGGATTAACATTGAGCCAAACAAAAATAAAAGTCCTACTTGCAGATGACAACAAAGAATTTTGCGATGTAGTAGTGAGTTATCTAAATAAACAAGAGGACATTACAGTTGTAGCAATTGCTTATGATGGAGTAGATGCCTGTAACAAAATACAAGAATATCGTCCTGACATCGCTATTATAGACGGTATAATGCCTCGTTTAGACGGACTTGGTGTACTAGAACGCTTACAAAAGAATAAAGATGGCTTTCATCCTGTTTGTATCATACTTTCCGCCATTACACAGGAAAAAGTTATACAAAAAGCAATGGATTTAGGTGCAGCTTATTATATTGTAAAGCCTTTTGACATGGAGTCACTTGCTAGTCGTATTCATCAGCTTATTTATGAAAAATCTGTAGCAAAATCTACTATTCCACAAGGATTTACAATACAAGCAAATACTTCTCCTTCTCCTGCTTATGATTTAGAAACAAAAGTGACAAACATACTTCATGAAATTGGTGTACCTGCTAATATTAGAGGTTATCATTACATGAGAGAAGCAATTATTATGTCTGTTAATGATATGGACGTATTAAATTACATTACAAAAGAACTTTATCCATCTATTGCTAAAAAATGCAACACTACTCCTTCTAGAGTAGAAAGAGCAATACGTCATGCAATAGAAGTTGCTTGGAACAGAGGCAAAATAGATGCAATTAATGCCTTATTTGGCTACACTGTTAATAATCACAAAGGAAAACCAACAAATTCCGAATTTATCGCTCTTATAGCTGATAAACTTCGTTTAGAGCAAAAGGCAAGTTAAATGACAAACAAAATCCCCCATATCCCTTATGAAATAAAAATCTTTTTTATTCATAAGGGCTTTTTATTTTTACTTCTTTACAACAATAGACTAAATAATGTATCATATAAAATAAGCACAAAGGGGTCATATTATAAAAATCAAATATGACAGCCCTTTTCTATTGTTTTTTTTAAATAACTGTAAATTACACATTTAAGGAGGTTCTTTATGCAAAATCAAACAAAAAATATGCTTATGATTGGTTTTATGATGTTTTCTACTTTTTTTGGAGCAGGAAACTTGATATTTCCCCCCTATCTAGGTATGTTATCTGGTTCTCAATGGTATGTTGGTTTTTTTGGTTTTTTAATTGGTGATGTTACATTAGCAATATTAGCTATTATTGCTACTTGTAAATTTGAAGACGCCAATAGAGGAGTATTAACAAGAGGAGGATATCATTTTGCTGCTATTATCAGCAGTATTATGATACTTTGTGTAGGGCCATTTGTATGTATTCCTCGAACCGCTTCTACTGTATACGAAATTTCTATACAGCCAAATTTTCCACAAGTCCCTACTCTATTATTTTCTGTTTTATTTTTTATTGTTGTATTTATACTAGCAGTACGTCCTAGTAAAGTAGTTGATTATGTAGGTAAAATTTTGACTCCTGCTCTTTTATTTGTACTAGCCTGTATGATTATAAAAGGTTTCATTTCTCCTATTGGAGATTTTGCTGCTACACCTAAAATTGAAACTGTATTTGCAGAAGGACTTATGCAAGGTTATCAAACCTTAGATGCTATGGGTGGCACTGTTGTTGCAATACTTGTTATGGCTACTATTGTAGAAAAAGGATATGGTGAAAAAAATGCTCGTGTAAAAATTGCAACACAATCAGGTATTGTTGCAGGCTTTGCTTTACTAATTGTATACGGAGGGCTTTGCTTTTTAGGTGGTACTGTATCACAGCAATACGATGCCTCTATTGCACAAACAACACTACTTGTTAGTATTACAAAATCATTATTTGGTCAAGTAGGACAAATTGTATTAGCTATTATTGTAATATTAGCTTGTTTAACTACTGCTATTGGTTTAACTTCTTCTACAGCACAGTATTTTTCTTCTATGACAAATAATAAATTAAAATACAGTTGGATTGTTGCTGCAGTTTGTATATTTAGCACAGTAGTTTCTAAATTTGGTGTAACAACAATTGTAAATTTCTCAGTACCTATACTCAATTTACTTTATCCTACTGTTGTTACCATGATTGTACTTTCTACATTTACAGATTATATTAAAAACGATAACATATTCAAATGTGCAGCATATATGGCAGTAATTATGGGATTTTTAGATATGCTTAAGGTTTCTTTTATGTCCTATCTTCCTTTTGCAAAATTTGGCTTTGCTTGGGTAGTACCTGTAATTATTGCTGGTGTGATAGGATTATTGATACCAAACAAAAAATATTCTATTTAAGACCTATTTATAATGGAGGTAATTCTCATGGATTTAAAACAACAATATGCTCAAAAATTAATCAGTTTAGATAGTGTATTAGAAAAAGTAAAAAGTGACGATATTATACTTCCAGCATTAGCAGGTTGTGAGCCTTCTGGGTTTTTAGAAAGATTACATGAAATAGATGATAGAGTAAATAATGTGCGTGTATTCAATGCTTTAGAATTTAGTACATTTCCTTTTCAAGACCCTAAAAGGAATATTAAAAATATACGTTCTATGTGTTATTTTTTTGGTGGAAGCAGTCGTAATATGCACCCACTTAAAAGAACTTCACTTTTACCCTGTCATCTTCGTAATTTTTCAAAATGGGTATTAGAAGATAAAAAGCCAAATATATTTATTGCTAGTGTAACACCTATGGACAGATTTGGCTATTTTTCTATGTCACTTTCTCTTGTATATGAAAGGCCTTTTTTGGAAGCAGCAGATATTGTCATATTAGAAGTAAATGACAAAATGCCTCGTGTATTAGGAGATACCATAGTACACATTTCTCAAGTAGACTACATATATGAATATAGTCATGATATTGTTTCTGTTTCTGCTCCACCAATAGGAGAAAAAGAAAAAAAAATCGGTACTTATATTGCTGACTTTATACAAGACGGCGATACTTTTCAGCTTGGTATAGGTGGTATTCCAAATGCTGTTGCTCAAAGTTTAAAAAATAAAAAACATTTAGGTATTCATAGTGAAATGCTTACAGAAGGCATGACAGAACTTATGAAAGCAGGTGTTGTAACAAATTTAAAAAAGAAAATACACAAAGGCAAAACTGTTGCAGCGTTTGCCTTTGGAAGTCAAAATTTTTATGATTTTTTAAATGATAATCCTGCCATTGCCATATTAGATGGCGATTATGTCAATAATCCTTATGTTATCGCTCAAAATGATAATATGATTTCTATTAATACGACACTACAAATAGATTTGACAGGACAATGCTGTTCGGAAAGTATAGGCAGCAGACAATATAGTGGTATAGGAGGACAAACAGATACTGTATTAGGTGCTCTTATGAGCAAATGTGGTCGCTCTATTATTGCACTTCCTTCTACTACAAAAGATGAAAAAATATCGAAAATTACTCCTTTTTTAACAACAGGTGCTGCTGTAACACTTTCTCGAAATGATGTAGACTATGTTGTAACAGAATATGGCGTAGCAAAAATGAGAGGACAAACTATAGCAGAAAGAGCAGAAAACCTCATTGCTATAGCTCACCCAAAATTTAGAAAAGAATTAACACAACAAGCAGAACAATTACAAATTTGGTAATATAATCATTTTCTCCTTTCTATTATATATAGTTAGGAGCTTTTTTTAATTTATAATAAGTGTCCAAAAGTATTGATTTGAAAATAACTTTTTATAACATCTTTTCTCACTTTTTTCAAAAAACGAACAAAATTTGAATATACTGAGTAAATCATAGAAAACTTTTCACAATTGAAAACACTAAAAAATCTTTTTATTGATATGTGTGTTTGGACACTCTATATATTTAAAATCTATTTACAAATATCGGCAAAAATGTTATATTTATTTCGTATTATGATTTTAAGGAGGTTTTTTATTTGACAAAAATAGAATTAGAAAAATTACAAAAACTGATACAAAAGCTAGAAAAACAGGCTGTTTTTGACTCTATTAGCGAACATATGTTCTCGGGGGGGGGCACGTTCAGTGAAGATATTGACAGCATTTACAGTACAATAGAACAATTAAACACATTATTTTTAAATTATGGCGGCATTTCTTTCACACTTCCTCAAAAAAATGAAAATTTACTTTATTCCCTTCATCAGTGGATTGCATTGGCAAAATATCGTTTGCAGCAGTTAGAAACTACCTCTGAAGAAATACTGATACACAATGCAATTGACAAAAAATTTCAAGATATTATTAAACAAATACAAAAACTAGAGCAAATTGGTTTGTTACGTCATATGCGTGCTTGTTTTCATCGTCTTCACCCTAAAAACCAGCAAGCACTCATTGACTATATGATATGCTTTCCTTATTGGGGAACATTAAATCCAGAAAAAAATGACTATACTTTATTTGAAAATAGAGCAAAAGCTCTCTGGGAACATAAACAAGATTTTATATGGCTTTATCAAAATTTATGTGATTATCGTTCTAAAAAAGTATTACTAGCAATTATGTCAAATTGGATAGAATTAGACTTCAAATTATTAGCAGAAACAAAAGAAATTAATTTTGGAGATTATTTTGATTTAGATATTTTTCATTGCAATGATAACGAAGTATTTGTTGATTTAGGTGCTTATATAGGCGATAGTGCATTACAATTTATAGATATCTACAAAAAATATAAAAGAATATATTGTTATGAAATTACACCTAAAATTTACGCTAAATTAGAACAAAATATAAAGGGACTACCTAATATCGAACTTCGTCAAAAAGGTGCTGGAGAAAAACAAGAGAAACTATATATTCAATTTAATGAAAGTGATTTTTCTGCTAATACACTTTGTTCTCAAAGCCAAAACGAACAAAACACAGTTACTGTTGTACCAATAGACGAAGACATTACAGAAGCAATTTCTTTTATTAAAATGGATATTGAAGGTGCAGAACAATCCGCTTTAAAGGGCTGTACAAAACAAATTCGTAAAAGTCACCCTAAACTTGCTATTTGTACCTATCATAACAATGAAGACATTTGGAAAATTGCTCGCATGGTATATGAAATTGACCCTAGCTATCGCTTTTATATGCGTCACAATGGAGGTAATTTAGTTCCAACAGAATACGTATTATTTTGTGTATAATGTAAAAATATACCATTTTTTGAATAACTTCTTTGACAGTTACTCAAAAATAGTATATAATCCTATCAATACTACAAATGAGGAGAGAGTATTGCATGGGTACAGTGAACAGAATTACTATAAAAGAACAAGTTTACAATGTGATAAAACAAAAAATACTCCATCAGCAATATCAATTAGGAGAAAAAATTAATATTGATGCTCTAGCATCAGAATTACAAGTCAGCAATTCTCCTATAAGAGAAGCTTTAATGCTATTGGAAAAAGATGGTTTAATTATAACAATACCTAATAATGGTGCAAAAGTTATTTCTTTTACAGAAGAAAGTTTTGTTGAAATTGCTCAGACTATTTGTGCTATGTTATGTGGTGCTTATTTATTATGTATACAGCTCAATAAAACAGAGGAAATTGTACAACATATGCAACGTCACATTACATTACAACATAATGCTTTAGAAACTCACGATTTTCATGAATTAGTACAGCAGTCTATACTTTTTGATAAAAGTATTATATCAGTTTGTCAAAATAAATATTTCCTTTCTATTTATGAAAGAATTGAAGATGTATTTTATTTAATGATATTACACAATAATCAACACGGTTTGAGAGATTGTCAAAAAAGCATAGAAGAACATCAAATGATACTTTCTAATATCAAACAAAATAATGTAAATGAAGTATTACGTTGGCTAGCTATTCACTATGATAAGCATTTTATTAAAAAATAATTGTAAAGAGATAGTTTTTTCATATTATAAGCTATCTCTTTTTTTATTGATTTTGCTATAATAATGTTATATCATATTAATCAAAAGCGGGGGGAATTATTCATGAAAAAATATATTGCTTTGTTTATACTATCACTTTTTTGTTTCACTTCTTGTACAACACTTTCTTCTCAAAATATACAAAATAACACAGAACAAAATTCAGAAAGCGATACAAATACAGATAGTAACACAAATGAACAGAAAGAAGAAGATACAGAACAGACTACCGTTACAGATGAAAACGGAACTACTTATACAAAATCATTTGGTAGTTACACTGTTCCAACAGGCTGGGTAGAAAATTCTACTTATTCTACAAAAGACAAATTTTTTTATTTAGTAGATGGAACAGAAAACGAAGCATTTCCAAATAATATTTCTGTAAATGTAGGTACAAATTTATATAGTGCAGAAAATCATATTTCATTTAGGCAAGCAATTGTTAATCAGCTTGTAAGCCAACTCCCAAAAGATACTACACTAAATGGTAGTGGCAGTCATACTGCAAACGACTATGTAGTATATACATTTACATTTTCAGTTACAGAAAATGACATGACATTAAATGCTACACAATATTACATAGTTGGTGACCACAAATTTGTTATGGTTTATGAAAGCGTATATGATGGCAATACAGAAGAAGTTGATGCTGTTGCAAAAAATATTGTGGATACTTTTAAATGGTCAGAATAAAAAAATAATATAAAAAAGAAGTAAGTTCAACAAACATAACTACTTCTTTTTTTATATTATACATTTATTATATTCTCTCTAAACAAGCAAAAAACATTTCATAACTATCGTCCCAGCCTTCTCTAGGATATGTAGCTCCACCGTTGCAGCTTTTTAAAAGATTAGAACAATATTCTTCTCCTTCCGCAAATAATTCTCCTACTGTAATAGAAAATCCTTGCTGTGTTGCTAATTCACAAAAGGCAAGTGCAGGGTCTTTTTCTTTTTTTGTATTTAAAAGCATATTTTTTAGTGTTTGGTCTTGTTTTGCTTTTTCTAGTAATGCAAACAATTTTTCATTCATATGCTATTCCTCTTTTCTATTATACATTATTCATAATATTTTATTAATGCTTGTGTACCGAAATCTCCTTTTCCTTCTTTTAGCATAGTATGATACATATTTTCTACCGTTCTAAGAACATTTAATGTAACTTCTCTGTCATCTATTTCTTCTAATGCAATATTCAAGTCTTTTACATAATGTTTTATAAAAAATCCTGGTGCAAAATCTTCTTTTAATATACGTGGAGCCATATTATCCATTTGCCAGCTTCCTGCTGCCCCTTTACTAATGCTATTTAACATGGTGTTTAAGTTTAATCCTACTGCTTCACCATATATCAGTGCCTCGCAAACACCAGAAATCGCTCCAGCTAATGCAATTTGATTTGCCATTTTGGTATGTTGTCCACTACCTGCTTTTCCTTGATACACTACATTTTTGCCCAATGCTTCAAATATAAATTTACATTGTTCAAATGCCTTTTCATCACCGCCTACCATAATAGATAACGTGCCTTGTGCCGCACCAATATCACTACCAGAAACGGGAGCATCTAATGTTGAAATTTCTCTTTTTGCCCCTTCTTGATATATTTTTTGTGATAGTTTAGGACTCGTTGTAGTCATGTCAATAACATAAGTGCCTTTTGAAGCATTTTCCAATATTCCATTTTTTCCAAAATAAACTTCTTCTACATCTTTAGGATAACCTACCATTGTAATCACAGCATATTTTTGTTTTACACACTCTGCTATACTATCACACCATAATGCTCCTTCTTCTATTACATCAAGTGCTTTTTGTTTTGTTCTTGTATAAATAGAAACTGTAAATCCTTTTTTTATCAGATTTCTTACCATAGACTTTCCCATAACACCAATGCCTATAAAACCAATTTCTTTCATATTTATATTCTCTCCTTTTTATTTTTTTATAGTATATCATAAAAAGAAGGTACAACATAGCAATATTATTTACTTAGTATTTTTATAAATTCTTTTACTTCTTCATCTTCTGGTACAATTTTTTCTAATTTTTTTGACAAGTCCAATGCTTTATCTTTCATTGTTACTTCTGCCATTAATTTTTTAATAGTCGTTTTGGTATCTTCCACCATCTTTTTTAGACTTTCCTTTTTTTCTTCTTCTTTTTTCTTTATCATATTCCATAAATCTGCTTTACCTTCTTCTGAAGAAATAATCTGTTCTAGTAATACATCTCTTTGTTCTTTAGGCAAATTTGCAATATAAGAATGTACCATATTATAAGTATCTTCTACTATTTTCTTTTGACCTGGTAATTCTCTTTTTTTCATAGCATCTAGTAATATAGTATAATATTCTCCTAATTTCATATCACATTCTTTTTCATTGCATAATCTTACAATTAGCCAATAAAAATTATAAAATCCTTTTCCCATTGTTTCACTTAAATTTATAGTTTTTATTATTTCTTTTGCTTGTTGATATTGTTTTAATTCCATACAGCATCTTGTTTTTAAAAATTTTATAAACTCTTTTTGTGTTTCATTTGCAAAACCAAGAGAACCTGTTCTTAACAACTGTAAATCTAATTCTCCATTTTGATATTTTTCCATTAATTGCAGATATTTTTCCATCATTTTTAATGCAGGACGATACTGTTTTTGTCTAAATAAAGCATTAGATTGTATAAAGCGAATATCTATTTCAAATGTCTGATACATTCCACTTTTACCTTCTCCTGTAAACAATTTTACATAATCCTGACATATTTTTAATGCTTTTTGTTTATCATCAATTTTGTCATAATAACGAGCTACTTTTACAAAAGCATTTGGTACAAATATATTATTCAAATTCTTGTACATCAATTTTTCTGTCAACAATATCAAATTTTTATAAACTTCTTTATTAATTACATCTTCTTCTACCAAAATATGAACAATCGCCCTTAAGTCATGAAGATTTTCTTTGATTTGTTTTTCCAATAATGAAGCATTTCTTATTTTTTTCTGTTTTCGTTTTTTCTCATCTTCAAAAGCATATCCATCATGATACAATGTTGTAGTATCTAATGTATACACTGGATTGCTATAAGGCATATACTCATGTATAATACCAACATATCTTGGTTTTAAATCTCTGCGAAATATTCTATAAGCCAAAAAGTAAGAAGTATCTCCTTTATAGTCTTTCAAACTTTCTACTTCATTGCAAACTTCTGCATTAAAACAATTTTTCATTTTACAAAAAGCACCTGTATAGCGATATTTTTCTTCACTATTAAAAAAATTTACTAAATGAGATACATCTTCCACTAATTCCTCATCAGCGTCCATTACCATAATCCATTCGCCTTTTGCTTGTTCTATTCCATAGTTTCTAGCAGCAGAAAAGTCATTACACCACTCAAAATGTAGCACTTTGTCTGCATATTTTTCTGCAATCTCTACAGATTTGTCTGTAGAACCTGTATCTGTTACAATTACTTCACAATTTAGCTGTTCTTTTAAAGGTATTAAAGATTTCAAGCATCTTTCTAAACATCTTTGTTCATTTTTGACAATCATACAAATAGACAACATTATATTATTTTGTTCCATAATTAGCCTCCCAGTGTTATTACTACTACTTTCACTTTTAATATATCCATAACAAATATATTTATTTGTGTTATCATTTCTCTTTTTTTAGTAATACAATGAGAGTATGTAGGGGTTAGCAAAGCTAACCCCTCTCTTTTTTTAAAAAAAGAGAACTGTATACATTTTACATCATTTTTTCATCATACGCAAATTTTTATACAAAAAATGCTGTTAGTTAAACCAACAGCACTTTTATATTTTATTTACTTTATTTTATCTATCATATCTATCAATTCATCTATTTTTTTATCTTCTTGTCCTGTTTCTAGTGCATCTTTTACACAGCATTTCATATGTGCTCTCAATATTTCTTTGTTCGCTTTTCTTAATATAGCATCTGTTGCCATAATTTGATTAGAAATATCAACACAATAGCGGTCTTGTTCTACCATTTTTAATATACCATCTATTTGTCCCCTTGCTGTTTTGAGCAAACGTACAATTTGTTTTTGGTCTGCTTTCATATATCTTCCCCTTACTGTACATCTACAACAGTATATCCTGCGTCTGTTACTGCTTTTACAAGCAATTCTTCTGCTATTTCTTCTACTGCTGTAACAGTTGCTGTTTTATCATCAAGACTTACTTCTGCTTTTACACCTTCTAGTGCATTCAATGCTTGTTCTACTCTACCTGTACAATGACCACACATCATACCTTCAATTGTTAATACTTTTTTCATTTTTATTTCCTCCTTATATTCCTTTTGTTGTTCTTCTACTATAGTATTATTATTTTCTATTGTTTTTCCCTTTTTAAAATCAGGTTGAAACAATTTTAAACGTAAAGCATTTGTTACAACAAATACAGAACTACAACTCATTGCTGCTGCTGCAAACATAGGATTTAATTTCCAGCCTAATGTTGTAAAAAACAGCCCTGCTGCTAATGGTATTCCTATGACATTATAGAAAAATGCCCAAAACAAATTTTGTTTAATATTTCTTATAACGGCACGACTAAGCTGTATTGCTGCAACACCATCTAGCAAATCACTTTTCATAAGTACAATATCTGCAGACTCTATTGCAACATCTGTACCTGCTCCAATAGCAACACCAACATCTGCTCTTGCTAATGCAGGAGCATCATTTATGCCATCTCCTATCATAGCTACTTTTTTACCTTGTTGTTGTATTTGTCTGACTTCTTTTTCTTTGTCCTGAGGTAGCACCTCTGCTACTACTCTTGTTAAATTCATTTGTTTTCCTATTGCTTCTGCTGTACGTTTATTATCTCCTGTCAGCATTACCACGTCAATACCCATTTTTCTAAATTCTGCTATAGCTTGTTTACTTGTTGGTTTTACAACATCTGCTACTGCAATTACACCAAGTAGTTTATTTTCTTCTGCAAAATATAAAGGTGTTTTTCCTTCTTCTGCTAATTTTTCTCCTTTTTCAAAAAGAAAATTTTCTGAAATATCTTGTTCTTTCATCATTTTTAAATTGCCTGCAATAATTTCTTTTCCTGAAACAGTTGCTTTAACACCTTGTCCTGCTATTGCTGTAAAATTTTCACCATTTGGTACAGTAATATTTTTTTGTTTTACATAATTTACAATAGCCTCTGAAAGAGGGTGTTCTGAAAGCTGCTCTACTGCAAGAGCATTTCTCAATAATTTATTTTCAAAAACACCTTCTGCTAAAAGCACATCTGTTACTTTAGGCTTCCCTTCTGTTACAGTACCTGTTTTGTCTAATATAATAGTATCTACTTCGTGAGCAATTTCTAAACTTTCTGCTGATTTTATTAATATGCCATTCTCTGCCCCTTTTCCTGTTCCTACCATAATCGCCGTTGGTGTAGCAAGTCCCAACGCACAAGGACAGGAAATTACAAGTACAGCGATGCCTATAGAAAGTGCAAAACTAAAGGAATATCCTAATAACAGCCATATTGCTGTTACTGCTAATGCTATTGTAATGACTACTGGTACAAATATGCCGCTTACTTTATCAGCTAATTTTGCAATAGGTGCTTTTGATGCACTTGCTTCTTCTACTAGTTGTATAATTTGAGAAAGTGTTGTATCATTTCCTACTTTTTCTGCTCTAAATTGAAAATATCCTGTTTTATTGACTGTAGCACCAATTACCATATCACCAGCTTTTTTTTCAACAGGTATACTTTCTCCGGTTAGTGCTGACTCATCTACTGCTGAAAATCCTTCTATAATTTCGCCATCTACAGGTATACTTTGTCCTGGACGTACTACAATAATATCTCCTTTTTGTACTTCTTCTATTGCAATTTCGATTTCTTTACCATTTTTGAGTATTGTTGCTTTTTTAGGTGCTAAATCTAGTAATTTCGTAATAGCTTCTGATGTTTTGCCTTTGGAACGCGTTTCCATATATTTCCCTACTGTAATTAATGTCAATATCATACCTGAAGACTCAAAATAAAATTCCATACCATAGCTATGAGCTGCTACCATATCTCCGTGACCCATATAATATCCCATAGCATATATCGCAATAACACTATAACAAAACGCTGCTGTAGAACCCAATGCAATAAGTGTATCCATATTAGGAGAACGGTTCCACAATGCCTTGAAACCAACAGAAAAATATTTTCTATTCAAATATAATATAGGTAATGTTAAAAATAACTGTGTCAATGCGAATGACATGATATTTTCATGTCCAAGCAATATACTAGGTAATGGCATACCCATCATATGCCCCATAGAAATATAAAACAGTGGTATTAAAAATACAAATGACCAAATCAGTCTTTTTTTCATAGTATCCATTTCAGACTGTGCAATATTTTCAGAAGTATGATTTGTTTTTTCACTACCATGTACTTTTGCTCCATATCCTCCTTGTTCTACTGCTTTTATGATTTCCTCATCTGTTAGTTTTGTTTCTTCATATTCTACTGTCATAGAATTTTGCAACAGATTAACATTAACAGAAAAAATACCTGCTAATTTGTTAACACTTTTTTCTACATGAGCACTACACGCACTACAAGTCATACCTGTTACATCAAATTTTTGTTTCACATATTTCACCTCTTTCTAATACCCCTCATGGGTGTAGTATTATTTTAATACTATACTTTTCATTTGTCAATATAGTATTTTATTTTTCATTTTATTTTATACAAAAAGAGAGCTTAGTAAAACAAATACTAAACTCTCTTCACATTATCATAATTATAAAAATAATTTCGATGTTATATTTATCAAAACACATATTATAATACCTACCAAAGTAGGTAGTAAAAAAGAAACTGATGTCCATTTTATACTTTTTGTTTCTTTGGCAATTGTCCAAAGCGTTGTAGCACAGGGAAAATGATTGAGTGAAAATAGTATAGCACAAAGTGCTGTAATGATTGTCCAGCCATTATTTCTTAATATTTCTCCCAATTCTGTTATACCAGAACTTTCTACTAACATACCACTTTGACTATAATACATTAACAATATTGGTATTACAATTTCATTTGCAGGTATTCCCAATAAAAACGCCGCTAATATTGCACCACTTAAACCCATTATACTACCTAAAGGTTCTAACATATTTGAAAACATACTCAATAATGTACTATCTGCCACTGTAATATTTTGTAATAACCATATTAATGCTCCCGCTGGTATAGAAACAGATATTGCCCTTCCTAAAACAAATATTGTTCTGTCTAATATACTTCTAACAATTACTTTTGCAAACTGAGGTTTTCTATAAGGAGGCAATTCTAATGTAAAAGAAGATGCTTCTCCTTTTAATATTGTTTTACCTAACATACTAGATACCAATAACGTAATTGTAACAGAAAGCAATAATGCCAATACTACAAATACTCCTGCTATAAGAGGATTTCCTCCTGAAAAAAATATACTGGCAAGCATAATAATAGTTGGAAAACCACAACCATACTCAGAGAAAGTTTATAGTATCATTTTTCATTTAATTTAGACAATACTTCTTTTAAATGATTAATATTTTTATGATAAACTTTTTGTTCTCCTGTAATAGCACAAGTATAATAAGCATTATCATTTTCAGCTATAACACAAAATGCTTTTGCAGTAGTATCATCATTAGATTTTGACATTACTTCTTGTGCTATTACATTTTTCATATTTTCCATAGTATAGTCTATTTCTTTTACTTCTCCTTGTGTATACAATGTTGATACAATAGAATTTATTTTATAAAACTGCTGAAATTTTTCCAAAGAATTTAATCCCATTGTATCTTCTGCAACTTCTCTATCATATCGTTGTATAGAAACAATAATATCCCTTTGTTCATTAGAATATAATACAAGTGTATCATTATTATTTACTCCTGTATCTTGTATCCAAGTAGAAGGCAATGTAATACTAAAATTTCCATTATTGTCCATATATTCTATTTCTTCTCCTGCACTATGACACGCTACTAAAATAATTACAACACAAGCTATCATCATAAACAATATTCTTTTTTTGATATAATTCATATTTTATTATCCTTTCAAAATTTTTTTCTGCTTTATTATAACATTTTCATATATAAAAAACTTCAAAAATTATAAAAAATTTTCAGTTAATACAATCTTTATTTCTTTGCCATTCCAAATTACTTTTTTTATTAAATATCGTATAGCTTCTTGTTTTTGAGTAATATTCATTTTTTGCCAAAGCATACGAAATGTACTATAATAATATTGTTGCATATTATGCTGTTGCTTTTCATACAACATTTTTTGTCTTTGCAGTATTTTTTGTTGTTTTGACAATTCTTCTATTTTGATATTAATTTCTTGTATTACTGTATCACTAATATATTTATTTCCTAATAAATCAATATAATTTTGTTTTTGTTTTTGAAAATACAATATTTCTTTTTCATAATATTTTTTATAGCAATATTCGCTTTTCCATTTTTTCCATATCTCATAAAAATGCTCATTTTTTTCTATGTATTCTAAAAGTGTTTTTTCTATGCTATCATCTGTTTGCTTTCCTAACAAATTTTGCATATTACAGCCTTTTTCTTGTAACTTTCCTCTACAAATATAATCAAATGTCAATTTTTTTTGATGGTTTCTTCTTTTTTTGGGTTGCATTTTTTGTCCACAATTTTCGCAATACAATACAGCGGAAAGAAGTGCATATTGATTTTCTGTTTTATATTCTGTATTTTGATTGCTATTTCTATATAATATTTGTTGTATATTTACCCACTTTTCTCCTGAAATAATGCCTTTTTGTTTTCCTAGTGCCACTATCCAATATTTTATATTTTGTCTTGGTGCAGATTTTTCTGTATAGTTTCTTTTGTTATACACCATCAAACCATAATCATTACAACATTGTTCTTCTGTAAATGTTACCTCTGCTCCTTCTTTTAAAAAATAATCTCTTACCTTATTATCAGCTTGGCAATATACAGGATTTTTTAATATTTCTTTTAATGCTGTCAATGAAAATTCATTTCCCTTACGTGTACAAATATTTTGTTTTTTCAGTTGTCTTTTTACTTGTGAAAGTGTGCCATATTCTATAAAAAGAGAATATATATTTTTTACAATATTTATTTCATCTGGATTTTGTACTAAATAACAGTAAGAATGTTTATTTTGTACTACTCTTTCTGATACAAAACCTAGAGGAAATGTTCCTCCTAGCCAATACCCTTTTTTAGCCAAATAATATAAATTGTCTTTTACTCTTTCTGCTATTGTTTCCCTTTCTAACTGTGCAAATACAGAAGCCATATACATCATAGCTCTACCAGTAGGTGTTGCAGTATCAAATTGTTCTTGTACAGATATAAAAGCAGTATTCCATAGCGAAAGCTGCTGTATTAACATTGCAAAATCTCCCACATTTCTACTTATTCTATCCAAACGATAACATACTATATAATCTAATTTTTTTTGTTGTGCTAAAAGCATCATATTTTGAAATTGAGGACGTTGTTTATTTTTCGCTGAAAATCCTTCTTCTGCAAAAATATTTATGTTATGTCCTTCTCCAAAATAGTTTATTACATATTTTTTGCAGCAATCTATTTGATATTGTATAGAAGCTCCCTTTTCTGTTTGTTTCGATTTTCTACTATAAATAGCAAATTCCATATTTTTCTCCTCTATTATTCTTTATTTTTTTTCAGTATATGCCCCAAAAATAAGAAATTTGTACAGAATTTAGTTGACAAAATAAAGTACTTGCTAATACAATGATAACAATTAACATCATCATATATTTAGGAAGGGAGAACAATTATGTATTCTGAAAATACATTTCAAGGAAGTCAAAATTATGTTGCTTCTCAGGAATTAATGGGAGCAGTTAACATTGCTATGGCATTACAAAAACCATTACTTATTAAAGGAGAACCAGGTACAGGTAAAACTATGCTTGCTGAAGCAATCTCTCAAGCATTAAATAAAAAATTAGTGATATGGAATATTAAATCCACTACAAAAGCACAAGATGGATTATATGTGTATGACGTAGTACAAAGATTATATGATAGTCAATTTGGCAATCAAGGTGTTGACGACATTGCTAAATATGTAAAATTAGGAAAATTAGGAGAGGCATTTTCTTCTGATGAACAAGTGATATTACTTATTGACGAAATTGATAAAGCTGACCTTGAGTTTCCCAATGATTTACTTTGGGAATTAGACAAAATGGAATTTTATATTCCAGAAACAAAACAGACTATTAAAGCGAAACATCGTCCTATTGTTATTATTACTTCTAATGCAGAAAAAGAATTACCAGATGCTTTTTTGAGAAGATGTATATTCCATTATATTGCATTTCCTTCTCAAGAACTTATGGAGGAAATTGTAAATGTACATTTTCCAAATTTAGATACCGAAATGCTCAAACAAGTTATAGAAGCATTTTATTGGATTAGAGGACTTTCTTCTATACAGAAAAAGCCAAGCACATCAGAAGTATTGGATTGGATACAAGCATTACAGTTAGGTGGTATCTCTGAGCAAAAAATTAAAAGTGAAATTCCTTTTGCTGGTGTACTACTCAAAAAAAATGAAGATTTAGATACACTCGAAAAATATAAACGATAAAGTAGGTGTAAAATATGTTCAGTTCTTTTTTCTACCTTTTAAGAAAGCGTGGACTTTCTGTTTCTTTTAATGAATGGATGACATTATTAGAAGCATTAAAAAAAGGGCTTCATCATTCCAGCTTTACAGGATTTTATTATTTATGCCGTGCTATACTTGTCAAAAGTGAAACTGATTTTGACCGTTTCGACGGTGCATTTTTAGAATATTTTAAAGATATGGAATTTACAGAAGAACTCCCAAAAGAATTATTGGAGTGGTTGGAAAATCCCAAAGACAAACCAAAAGACAAATTTGATATGGACAGAGCAAGAGAAAATGCATATTTGTCTTCAGAAGAAATACAAAAAATGCTTTTAGAACGTCTACAAGAGCAAAAAGAAGAACATAACGGCGGCAGTTATTGGGTTGGTACAGGAGGCGTATCAGTATTTGGCAACAGTGGATACAGTCCTAAAGGCATACGTGTGGGAGGTGTTTCCCGTTATAAAACAGCTTTTCAAGTAGCAGGTGAACGTAATTTTAGAGATTTTCGTAATGACAATACATTAGATACCAGACAATTTCAAATAGCTTTTCGCCAACTTCGCCAGTTTTCTAGCCGTATTGACGCACCTAAAACAGAATTTGATATTGACAATACTATACAGGAAACTTGCAATAATGCAGGAAAATTAAAAGTAGTTTATCAAAAGCCTAGAAGAAATACTGTAAAAGTGTTATTACTCATGGACTCAGGAGGTTCTGTAGAATATTATAGTCGTCTTTGTAGTGCCTTATTTCAATCAGTAAGTAAATCGAGTCATTTTAAAGATTTAAAAGTATATTATTTTCACAACAGCATTTATTCTAAAGTTTATACAGAACCTAGTTTACGTGTTAAACTTGCTGTAGATACCAACTGGATACTACAAAATATCAGTAGCGAATACAAAGTGATTATTGTAGGAGATGCCATGATGGAACCTTCTGAACTACTTTCAGGTAGTTATTATAGTTATGGTGTACGTGACAATGTACCAGGTATAGAATGGTTTCAACGCTTTAAACAAAAATATCCTCATATTATATGGCTTAATCCTGCAAAACGTCCTCAATGGAGCAGTTATTGGTCACATACTTATGATGTACTTGCTGATTTATTTGCTATGTATCCCCTTTCTGTAGATGGTTTGCAGGAAGGATTAAAAAAATTACTTGTTTCACGATAATGAAGGAGGTTACATTTATGAACGCAATTATATTTGATGTAGATGGTACACTTTGGGACTCTTGTCAAGCAGTTGCAAATGCTTGGAATACTGTTTTTGACAGATATAAAGAATTAAATGGCAAAAAAGTGACTATGGAAGAAGCAAAAGGCTTTATGGGAAAAACTTCAGAAGAAATATTTAATACACTTTTACCTGATGTAGAAGAACAAAAAAGAATTGCTATTACAGAAGAATGTGGAAAGCAAGAAGAAGTTGAAATTGCTAAAAATGGCGGAAAACTTTTTGACAATTTAGAAAAAACATTACAGATATTATCACAAAAATATGATTTGTACATTGTAAGTAATTGTCAAGCTGGTTATATAGAAGCATTTTTTGACTATCACAAATTAGGACACTATTTTAAAGACTATGAAAACTCTGGCAGAACAGGAAAACCTAAAGGAGAAAACATTAAACTGATTATGCAAAGAAATAACTTAAAAAAAGCATTTTATATTGGTGATACACAAGGAGATTATAATGCAACAAAAATTGCAAATATTCCTTTTTTATATGCAAAATATGGCTTTGGTACAGTAGATACAGAAGTACCATTCATTGACAGCATAGAACAACTTCCACAAAAAGCAGAAATTCTATTTCAAACAATGTAAACATAATATAATAAAAAATAGAAATAGGTGTTTTATATGTCTGCTAAAAATCAAGCACAAAATATTCAAATTGTTCCTCTTGCTCCAAAAGAGCAGGAGGATTTTTTTAACCGTTGTGACAAGCTATATTTTTCACTTCTTCAAAAATATACCTCTCCCCCTTTAGAGCAAATTTCATTTCCTACACAAAATAAGCTTAACTAATTAAAAAATGGAATAGAATATTCAAATATAGTATTTTATTGTTTCCCTAGCAATGGTGGTGCTAATCTGCCATTGCAGGGCACAAAATTATTTGTTAATATAGCAATTAATCTTTCTCTTGGAGAATCTATAATGCGACAAGCTGTAACACCAGCAGAATTACACCCAAATCCCATACACATCGTTAATGCTTGTTTACCATGTGCATTTGCTTTTTGAAATAACCCGTCCATATGAAAAGCAATTCGTGGTAAAAGTCCAAAATCTTCTAATATTGTAAACAATGGAAAAAATATTGCCATAGGTGGCAACATTACAGCAACTACCCAGCTTACTGTTAAAAAAATACCATCTTTTACAATGCCATAAAACCAGTCAGGCACAGCACACCAATTTAAAAATGTTCCTAATTTTTCTCCTACATTCCAAAACAATTCCATTAACAAATTAGAAGGAATATTCGCACCTGCTATTGTAATCCAAAATATAAATGCCAGTAATGCTATCATAACTGGTATACCTGTTTTTTTAGAAAGAAAAATATTATCTAATAAACGCTCTCTTTTTTTTGCTTTTTCTGTTTTTTCTGTTACAACATTTTTAGCTATATCATAGCTTCTTTTTAAAAAAGTAATGCTTCTTTGTTCTTTCCATTTTTCTCTTGTATATCCTATTTGTTGCAAATATTGCTCTGCAAATTCCTCTCTTGCTAGCAATTCTTCCATTTGTATGGTATCTAATTTGTCAACAAGCATATTCAAAAACCATTTATCTCCTTCTAACACTTCCATTGCAAAATATTTCGGTGAAATGCCTTTTGGCACAATATGACCTGCTTGTTTTAAAAAATCATCACATAGTATTTCTATTTCTTTAGGAAATGTTGTTTTATGAGGAGAAATTATAATTTCTTTATTTACAACAGATAGCACTATTCTTTTCAATTCTGTAATACCCTTTCCAGAGCGTGCACTTGTACAAACAACAGGAATACCTAACTCTTCTGACAATTTTTTACTATCTATATCAATACCTTTTTTTTGTGCCTCGTCTATTAAATTAATACAAAGTATTACATTTTCTGTTAATTCTAATATGTGCAATACTAATGTTAAATTCCTCTCTAATGATGTCGCATCTATCACAACAATCATAACATCTGTTTGTACAGAACAAATAAATTCTTTTGCACAGCATTCTTCCGCACTATCACAAAAAAGGGAATAGATACCTGGTAAATCATATATTTCAAAATGTATTCCTTCTAAAAAAAAACTGCCTTTTGCATTTGTTACTGTTTTGCCAGACCAATTTCCTGTATGCTGTTTTAAACCAGTTAAACAGTTGAATACTGTACTTTTGCCTGTGTTAGGATTACCTGCCAAACCTATTATGATTTGTTTATCCTTTTTGACCATATTCCCTCAACTCCCTTACCCATATATTTTCTGCATCTTTTTTTCTAAGTGCGATTAATGTTTGTTTGACTTCATAAACTTTCGTACCTCCTCCCCAACACTCATATAAAGGGGTCACAATACTTCCTGCATAAAATCCCATATCATAAAGTCGCAGTTTTTGTTTTTCCTCTGCTTTTATTTCTATAATATAACAAGGCATTTCATTGGCACTATTTTGTAATGTCTGCTTCATAATTTCCCTCTTTCCACTTACTGCTGTTTTCAGTATACGATAAACATTTATGATATGTGCCTGCCCTCTTTTGAAAACATTTTCAAACTCTTTTATTTTTAAAAAAAATATGATATACTACCATATTGATAATTGCGATTAGAAAATGGGGTATAAAACAATGGCTTTTTCAGTAGAACTTCCGAAATCTCAAACAACACAAATTTCAAATATTTTTATAGAAGAATATATGCCAAAGGCTCAGCCTTCTTTTGTTACGGTATATTTATATGCCTACTGTCATATTTCAAGTGGAGATACTTCTTTAACAAATCAATCCATTGCAGAAGCTCTTGATATACTAGAAAGTGATGTTATAAAAAGCTGGAGATATTGGCAAGAACAGGGTATTGTAAAATTACTGAAAGATAATACTGCTCATTTTTTGCCAGTAAAATCGAAAAAAGAGCAAAAGACAATCACGCAAAAAAATACTTACACTACATCACCTCAATATACACAAAAAGAAATGATAGCAATAGTTAAAAATAGTTCTACTGCCCAAAGACTTTTTTCTTTAGCAGAAAACTATTTAGCTAGAACATTATCTTACAAAGATATGAATATTATAATCAGTTTTCACGAATGGCTAAAGCTTTCATTAGAAGTTATAGAACTACTTTTTACATATTGTACAAAAAACAATCATTATGACTTACGTTATATTGAACAAGTAGCAGTAGGTTGGTCAAATGAAGGCATTACAACACCAGATAAAGCAATAGAATATATTCATTTACATGAAAATGGCTATAAACAAATTTTGAAAACTCTAGGAATTACTGGTCGTATGATTACACCAGCAGAAGAAAAATATATTAAAAAATGGACATCAGAATATCATTTTCATATAGAAATGATATTAACAGCTTGCGAAAAAACAATATTACAAACAGGTGGAAATGGTAATATGTTTAAATATGCTGATACTATATTAAAAGATTGGCATGATAAAAATATAAAAACAATAGAAGATGTCGAAATTTCAGACAAAAATTTTCAGTCTTCCAAAATACAAAATCAAAATACAAAATCAAAAGCAACAAATTCTAAACAAAATAAAAATGCTACTATAAAACAAAACAGATTTGTCAACTACAAGCAGAGAGAATGGGATTTTGAAGAATTAGAAAGACTGGCAAGAGAACGCTTAAAAAAAAGTTGAATAGGAGTGTATTCACATGGCCACAAAATCAGAACTGTATAGAACTGCACTGCGTCAATATGAAAAAATACAAACACAAAAACAACACGAATTGCAAAAAAATAGAAATGAAATTTATACTGCTTGTCCTCGTTTACAAGAAATCGAACAAGAAATTGCTTTAACAGGTGTTCATATTGCCCGTATGGTGCTTCAAAAACCGGAAAATATGGAACAACTTTTAAAAAAATTAAAAAAAGCACTTTCACAGTTACAAAAAGAAAAAAAAGCACTTCTTTCTGAACTAGGTTTTTCTGAAAAGGCACTTCAGCTAAATTTTGTTTGTAACGATTGTAAAGATACAGGTTATATTAATAATGTACCTTGTCACTGTATGAAACAAAAATTAATTGATTTAGCATATGACCAGTCTAACATCAAAGAAATTGTAAAACAAGAAAATTTTGATACATTTGATATTCGATATTATAGTGAAGAAATTAATGAGCATGAAGGTTGGTCACCTAGTGATAATATTAAAAAAATTTTTAAAAGATGTATGAATTTTTGTGAAAATTTTGATACTACATTTCAAAATTTATTTTTATATGGCGAAACAGGATTAGGTAAAACATTTTTATGTAATTGTATTGCAAAAGAATTATTAGACAAAGGGTACATTGTACTTTATATGACAGCAGGACAACTTTTTGATATGATTGAAAAACAGCAATTTGACAACAACAATCAAGAAGAAAAAGACGATGTTATGAAAGACTTGCTTACAGTAGATTTATTAATAATAGATGATTTAGGTACAGAATTTAGCACCATACTTTCTAGTGCCAAGCTATTTCATATTATCAATAGTAGAATGTTAACAAAAAAACCTGTTATTATTTCTACCAATTTGTCACCTAATGAACTGATTAATCAATATTCTGACAGAGTAGTTTCTCGTATTGCTGGTACATATATTATGTTAAAATTTTTTGGAAGCGATATTCGCAAAAAAAATCAAGAAAATAGTATATAAATCAAAAGAAAAGGAGCTTTTTTATGGAAATCAAACATTTTTTACTTGCTTCTTGTTCTCTGACTACATTGCGTCACATAACAGAAGCACCTATATTTCAATTAACTTATAATGTTATGGAAAGTTACGCTAAAACAGCACAAGATTTTTGTCGTGCTTATGGTGAACTTTGTGGCTATATATTTGAACACAAAGATTTATCTCGTTTATTTTATGAAGAACTTGTATATGACAACAATATTTTTGCAGATTTAAGTTGTAAAAAATCTCTCGAAGAAATACCAGAACACATAAAGTCTTCCGTATCATTTGATATACAGGTATTAGAAACCGTTTCTTCTATTACAGGAGATATGCTTATTGAACAAGCTGTTAAAACATTTCCTAAAGAAAGTGCTTTTTTACATACATTACCACGTTTTCCTAATTCTGCACAACTTCCTGTAAAAGATGTTGCTTCTCTTTATAAACTTTACAGACAAAAAGGATATGGTTATTTTGCAAGAGGAACTGCTTTTACAGTAGAAAAAGGAGAAATTATTTCTTTACCTCAATCTGACAGTATACGCCTTTCTGATTTAAAAGGTTATGAAAGGCAAAAAAGAGCAATATTGTCAAATACACTTTCTTTTTTACAAGGCAAATTAGCAAACCATATATTGTTATATGGTGACAAAGGCACAGGAAAATCTTCTACAGTAAAAGCCGTTGTAAATGAATATGCAAATCAAGGTTTAAAAATTATTGACTTATCTATGGCACAATTAAAATATTTTCCTAAAATATGTGATACAGTGTCAATAAGTCCTTTTAAATTTATATTATTTTTAGACGATTTGACATTTCGACAGGAAGATGAAACGTTTACAGCATTAAAAGCATTTATTGAAGGTGGTGTTGCAGGCAAACCAGATAATATTTTAATTTATGCTACTTCTAATAGACGTCATTTAGTAAGAGAAACAATGTCAGAACGTATGACAGATAACGAAATTCATTTAAGAGATACTTTGGAAACTTCTTCCTCTCTTTCAGATAGGTTTGGCTTAGAAATTACGTTTTCTGTACCAGATAAAGAAGAATATCTTGATATAGTAGATAGTCTTGCAGAAGAATACAGTATTGATTTAGAACAAAAAGAACTACATCTACTAGCAGAACGTTTTGCTCTTACAAGAGGAGGTCGTTCCCCTAGAACAGCAAGACAATTTATTAAATTACAAATATCTGAAATGGCCATGGAATAACAAATATTACAATAAAAAAGGAGTTATAATAAATCAACTCCTTTTTTTAGTATCATTCTGCTTTTCCATCTCTTGTCATAAGTTGTAATACTGCCTCTCTTACATTTTTATGATAGAAAAGTACTTGATTAATCTCTTCTGTAATAGGCATAGAAACATGATATTTTTTTGCTAATTCACACGCCGCTTGTACTGTGTTAATACCTTCTACTACCATTTTTACCTCTGCTAATGTTTCATCAAGAGATTTTCCTTTTCCTAATAATATACCCGCACGTCTATTTCTAGAGTGCATACTAGTACAAGTTACAATTAAATCTCCTATACCAGAAAGTCCTGCAAATGTTTCTGCTTTTCCTCCCATAGCAATACCAAGTCTTGACATTTCTGTCATGCCCCTTGTCATTAATGCTGCTTTGGTATTATCTCCAAAACCAAGACCATCAGACATACCTGCTGCTAATGCAATAATATTTTTCAAAGCTGCACCAACTTCTACCCCTATTACATCATTGTTAGTATACAATCTAAAATTAGGGTTCATAAATTCCTTTTGTATCATTTTTGCAATGTCATTTTCTTCTGTTGCAATCACACAAGCTGTAGGAATACATCTTCCTACTTCTTCTGCATGGCTTGGGCCAGATAGTACACAAGGGTGACAATGTGGTACACATTGTTTTATTACTTCTGACAGCCTCAGCAAACTGTCCTGTTCTAGTCCTTTTGCTACATTTACAATAATTACATCTTTTTGAAACAAATCTTTAAATTTTGTCATAGTTTCTCTTACTGCACGAGAAGGTACTGCAGAAATTATAATTTCTTTTGATTGAATTGCTTTTTCTGCATCACAAGTAATATCAATATTTTCACCTAACATGACACCAGGTAAATACTGTTTATTTTGTCTTGTTCTTCTCATATCTTCTACAGCTTTTTCATTTCTTGCCCACATAGTGACATCATGACCATCTTGTTCTAGCATTACAGCTAAGGCAGTTCCCCAACTTCCTGCACCTATTACAGCAATTTTTTTCATAAAACACACTCCCTTTAGATATTTTTTTCTATTCTTTTTATACCTAATTTATTTTCATTTCCTGCCAAAAGTCTGCTTATATTTGCTCTATGCTGATATAATGCTAATGTTGCTAAACAAATTGCAATGATAGTGCCTTCTAATGGAAATCCTACTTTATATAATACAACAGGTATCATTACAGCAAATGATATAGAACCTAATGAAACATATCTTGTTGCAGCAATACAAATAATACCTATGCCAAACGCAAAAGCAGGCAAATACCATGTTGTGATACTTAAACATAATACAAGTCCTATCATACAAGCAATGCCCTTTCCACCTTTAAATCCTAAATAAAAAGGAAAATCATGCCCTAATATAACACCAACACAGCCATAAAGTCCTGCTAATGGTATATCTTTAAAAAGTATTTTGCACAACAAAAAACCCACTACAGATTTTAAAATGTCACAAATAAATGTAATAGCACCCGCTTTTTTTCCTAGCACTCTCAAAGCATTTGTTGTACCTAAATTACCACTGCCATATTGTCTTAAATCCACATGTCCTACAATTTTACCTACTAAATAAGCAGACTGTAAACAGCCAATACCATACCCCAACAATATACAAATAAAGCGAAACATTTTTCTATCCCCTTTAATTTTCTTTTCCCTTTTCTCTTATAATAAAATGTACTGGTGTACCAACAAATCCAAATGCCTCTCGTAATTGATTTTCAATATATCTTTTGTATGAAAAATGAAATAGTTCTCTATCATTTACAAATATCACAAATGTAGGCGGTTTTATAGAAACTTGTGTCATATAATATAGTTTTAGTTGTCTTCCCTTATCTGCTGGAGGCTGTTGCATTGCAGTTGCTTCTATCAAAACATCATTTAAAACGCCTGTGCTGATACGTAAAGCATGATTTTGATATACTGTTTGTATCAATTCCAACATTCTAGTAATTCTTTGTCCTGTCAAAGCAGATATAAATACTTTTGGTGCATAAGGCATATAAGCAAGCTCATTGCCAATATCTTTTAAATACTGGTTCATTGTTTTATCATTTTTTTCAATAGCGTCCCATTTATTTACTGCAACAATAGCTGCACGTCCTCTTTCATGTGCAATTCCTGCAATTTTAGTATCTTGGTCTGTAATGCCTTCTTCTGCATCAATTACTAATATTGCTACATCACATCTTTCCACTGCTGCAACTGCTCTAATAATACTAAATCGTTCAATTTCTTCTTTAATTTTACTTTTTCTTCTCATTCCTGCTGTATCAATAAAAACATATTTTTGTCCATCAATTTCAATAGGACTATCAATAGCATCTCTTGTTGTTCCAGGAATATTACTTACAATTAGCCTATCTTCTCCCAATATTTTATTTATCAAAGAAGATTTTCCTACATTTGGTTTACCTATAATTGCTACTTTTATAACGTCGTCTTCTTCTTCCTCTGACTGCTGTTCCGGAAAATAGGAAATTACTTCATCTAACATATCCCCTAATCCCAATGCTTGCCCTGCAGAAATAGCAATCGGGTCGCCTATACCTAACTCATAAAATTCATAAATATTCATACTATCTCTATTTACATTATCTATTTTATTTACCGCTAATACAACAGGTTTTTTTGTTCTTCTAAGCATATTTGCTACTTGTTTATCATCATCTGTCATACCAGATTTTGCATCTGTAATAAATAATATTACATCTGCTGTTTCAATAGCAATTTCTGCCTGTTGTAATATTTGCTTCACTATAATATCCTCTGTACCAATTTCCATGCCACCAGTGTCAATCAATGTAAATTTTCTGCCTGTCCACTCTACATCTGCATAAATTCTATCTCTTGTTACACCAGGTGTATCTTGTACAATAGAAATTCTTTCTCCTGCCAAACGGTTAAAAAGTGTAGACTTTCCTACATTTGGTCTTCCTACTACTGCTACAATAGGTTTACTCATTTATTTTCCTCCAAATCTAAAATATTACACAGTAACGCTTCTCCTGTATTTTTTGTTATTTTAATCATTATATTTAATTCTCTTTCAATATCTTCTACTTCTATATCATCTAAAAGCATTGTGGTATCATTTCTTAAAAGGTTTTCTGGTAAAAGAAGATAACTTCCTAATTTTTTTTTGGTCAGCTGTTTTATAATGTCTTGTCCTGTAAGAAGTCCAGAAACTGTAATTTCATATCCAAAAAAGTCATTTCGTATTTTATAAACATAAATATTCCATTTAGGGCAATATTCCATTACTTTATCACATAGTTTTTTAATCAAGTTATATGCTGCTTCTCCTGTTGCTATAGAAATTGTATTTTGTTTTTGTTTTGGCAATTTATGTTGATATTGTTGTAATGCTTGTTCAAATTCTACTTCTAAAAGTGAAAGCATACCAACTCCATTTTCATACTGTTCAAAATTTTCATAAAAAGTATAATCAGGTAAATTACAACCTGCTTTTAAATAAAATTCATCTGACAAAAACACAAATGAAGTTCCTAATTTCTGTTTTAATTTTTTTTGCCAATATTCTACTTGTGTAATAACTTTTTTACTTTCTTGTTTATCAAAAGGTATCATAGTATACAAATTTTGTCTATATTTTGTTAAACCAATAGGTACAACAGACATACTTCTTGCATAAGGAAAAAAATAAACACAGTCTTTTATTGTTTTATCTAATACTGTTCCATCATTTATTCCTCTACAAAGAACAACTTGTAAATTCATTTCTATTCCTGCATCTGCTAACTTTTTCATTACTTCAAGTACTTTATCTGCATTAGGATTTTTCAGCATTTTTTTTCTCAATTCTAAATCTGTTGTGTGTATAGAAACATTAATAGGAGAAAGATGATAAAATATAATGTGGTTGATATCCTCTTCTGACATATTTGTTAATGTAACATAATTTCCTTGCAAAAATGACAAACGAGAATCATCATCTTTAAAATAAAGGCTTTCTCTCATACCTTTTGGTAACTGGTCTATAAAACAAAATATACATTTATTTTTGCAGCTCTTGGCATTATCCATCAAACCACTTTCAAATATAATACCAATATCTTCTTCTTCTTCTTTTTCTATTTCTGCAATATATTCTTCTCCTTCTATAGTACGTATTGTCAATTCAACATATTCTTCTTGCATCAAATATCGATAATCAAAAACGTCTTGTACACTTTGTCCATTCACAGCTAGTAAAATATCTCCTGCTTGTATACCTAATTCTTGTGCAATACTATCTTGTTCTATTTTGATAATCACATTTTGTTTTAGCTCCATTTCAATATCCTCTCTATATTACAATCGGCTACATTATATCATAGTTTATTGACAAATACAAAGGAGTGTTTTTAAATTCAGACAAAAATAAAGAGTAAAACTATAAATTTATTGAATGTCAAGCAATAAATATAATAAAGCAAAAAAAGAAATTTTAAAAAAAATTATACTTTATTATAATAAGAAAAATTAATAATAAAAAACTGTAACTTCAATAAATAAAAGTTACAGCTTTTTTTATCATTTTATTTATATTTTACTGCTGTACCATATGCCATTACCTCAGCAGCTCCTTGCATAACAGAGGAAGAAGAATAACGTACATTTACAATAGCATCTGCTCCCATTGTTTCTGCTTCTGTTATCATTCTTTGCATTGCCAAAGCACGTGCATCATTCATCATTTCTGTATAAGCTTTTAATTCTCCACCTACTAATGTTTTAAAACCTTGTGAAATATCTTTTCCTAAATGCTTTGATTGTATAGTACTTCCTTTTACCATTCCTAACATTTCTAACTCTTTTCCTGAAATATAATCTGTATTTACAATTAACATACTATTAACCTCCTTATGGTATACTTTAATAATATCAATTATAAATATATTTTCAAAAATTTGCAAATTAATAAATTACTTTTGCAATACATTGACAGCATTAAAAAAGTATACTACAATGACAAAATAGTATTTATAACAGAAAGGATTGAAAAAAATGAAAAAAGCACTTACTTGTTTTATTATGACAATGTTTCTTTTTTCTGCTGTAGGTTGTTCTGCAAATGCAGAAAATAATAACACTTTAGAAAGTAGTCAAACACAACAACGTGATGAAAATGCAGAACTTTTACAATCACAAATGCCTAAAGAAGGTGATGAAATCGCTGTAATACAAACAAATAAAGGTGAAATTCGTATGCAGTTTTTCGCTGAACAAGCACCTAAAGCTGTTGAAAACTTCAAAACACATGCAAAAGAAGGATATTTTGATGGTTTAATATTTCATAGAGTAATAAACAATTTTATGATACAAGGTGGTGACCCTACAGGAACTGGTACAGGAGGAGAAAGTATTTGGCAAAAAGATTTTGAAGACGAACCTTCTGACGAATTATACTTTTTTAGAGGTGCTGTTGCTATGGCAAACAGAGGCCCTAACACAAACGGCAGTCAATTTTTTATAGTACAAAATAATGCTGTTTCAGAACAAATATTACAAACAATAAAACAATCTAAAACAACACAAGAAGATGGCGACAATATGGGTATTTATTTAGGTGAAAAATTCATTAGTATTAACCAAATGAAAAATGCTTTTACAGATAAATCAATAGACTACTATGAACAAAATGGTGGTTCTATTGAATTAGAAAATGTGTTTTCTGGAAGTGTTTACACCATATTCGGACAAGTATACAGTGGCTTAGATACTGTAGATACTATTGCTGTTACACAAACAGATACTTCTGATAAACCAGTAGAAGACATTATTATTGAAAAAATTACAATAGAACCATATCATGCAAATGAATAATACTATTTTAATGAACAGTATATAAAGCTGTCCTTTTTTGTACAAAAAACTATTCAAATAATAATTTATATGCTATACTAATATTGTTACTATAAAAGAAGTGATGCATTATGATAGAAAGGGGAATTTTATGAAAAATATGTTATATGGTATTGGTTTGTTAATAAGTGGCAGTATTGGCATTGGTTTTTGTATTATTGCAGCACAACAAAATCCACTATTTTCTAGTAATAATATTAATATTATCAACAAAATATTTGACTGCAACATAACACTTCCTTTTGTAATATTTTGTGTTTTAGCAATTATTGGTATTATTGTTAGCACAAGAGAATTTTTTAATAAATAAAATATGTACCAAAAAGGGCGGTATATACACCACCCTTTTATTATTTCAATTATATTATTGTGATGCTAAAATTTCTTTTAGCTGACTTACAGTAACAAACACAATACCTTGTTTTTCTAGTTCTGGTGCTAATTCTTTAATTGCCTGTACTGTAATATTTCCACCTTCTGGTCCTACGTGTCCAATACCTACAGCATATCCTTTTTGTTTTGCAACTTCTGCTGTCTGTATAATTTGTTTTTTTACCACATTAATATCATCTGTACTATCTAAAAATATATCTCTTTTTAATATTGTTACTCCTTTTTCATGACATACAGCATCTCCAACAGAATTTGCTGTTGTCATACTATCCACAAAAACAAGGCCTTTTTGTGCTACTACATTCATTACTGCAGAAAAGCATCTTTCATTTTCCATAATAGCAGAACCCATATGATTATTAATTCCTGTAGCTCCTTGCACAATAGAAAATGCTTGTTCAACACATTGTGCAATTTCTTCATCAGACATAGAAGTAAATACTCCTTTATCTCCTACCCATTCCTTTTTACCTGTCAAGGATTCCATAGGCATATGTACAATCATTTCTTTTCCTGCAGACTGCAATTTTGAAACATTTTCTGCTGAATTACTTGAAAATGGCATTACTGCCGCTGTAAAAGGAATATCCAATGCTATCATATCATCTGTACCTTCTCCATTATATCCAAAATCATCAATTACAATTGCAATATACTTTTTACTAGAAGTATCTACAGAAGCAGTTGCTGCTTTTGGTTGAAACTTTCTAGTAACGCATAAAAGGCATAAAAAGGCACATAAATACAACAAACATTTTTTTAAAATTTGTTTTCCCTCAAATATTAAAAACATATTCTTTCCTCCAAATATCATTTAATATATATTTATAGAAAGAAAACAATATTATGACAATTATGAATTTCTAAAACAAAATTTTTCAATAGCGTATGCAACGCCATCTTCATCATTTGACAATGTTACAAATTTTGCTTTTTGTTTTACTACTTCTTCTCCATTTGCCATAGCAATACCATAACCTGATTGTTCTATCATTTCTAAATCATTTCCGCCATCTCCAAAAGCCATTACTTCTGACATATCCAGTCCTATCACATTACAAAGTCCTTTTAATCCATCTCCTTTATTTGCTCCTTTATTATTAATTTCTATATTTGCTCCTAAAGAAGAAGTTAATGCAATATCTTCTATGGCAGAAAGACACTGTAATAATTCTTTTCTTAATTCTATTGTAATCCATGGCAAATTAATTTTTTCTACGCCTTGTTTATTTTGTGCTATAAATTCTTCTATGTTCTCTACTGCTACTTTTGTTGTTTTATAATATTTACGAAAAGCAGGCAATATATCAAATGTATCAATACAATCTAATATTTTTTTCTCAAAATATCCATATCCATTAATATAAAATTCTTTTACGCAATGTACTTTTTTTATTGCTTCATAAATTTTTAGTGCCTTTTCTGCACTCATAAAATTAGTATAAATAGGTTTTTGTTCTCCTACACGATATACTGCAGCACCATTAGAAGAAAGCACATATTTTACACCATGTAAATTTTTTACGCTTTCTGGTAATGTGCTATAAACACGTCCCGTTGCTGGTACTACTAATATACCTGCTTGCATTGCCTTTTCTAATGCCTTTTTATTTCCTTCGGATAGTTCACTTTTGCTATTCATAAGTGTACCATCCATATCTAATGCTATCAATTTAATGCTCATATTATTTATACTTCCTCCTCTTTTATTACAAACAATTCATTTGTATGCTGAATGGGAACAACACAGCTTCTATAATTTACACTCCTTTCATCATTTTGTAAAGTGTCATAAACATTATACTTTTCCCAAAAGTGCATAGGAAATGCCTTTTTTACTTTTACTGTTCTCATAATATAATCTAAGCCAAGTATATAATTTTCTTCTAAACGAGGGTCTACTGGTACAAATACAACGTCAATAACAGTATCTTTCATATTATCAATTTCTTTTTTATACATACCAGCAATACCTTTATTAAATTTATCACTTTCTCCATTCCAATGCCACCAATTCAAATCTCCTGCATGATAAATCACTTTGTTATCTACCTTTACTAAAAAGGCAACACCTTCATCATTGGAATGAAATGTTTCTACTATAATATCATCTATTTGATAAGTTTTTCCAAAATGTACTTTATGCACATTTTGAACAAATTTAATAGGTGTTACATCATCTGATAAAACATATTGTATTTGTGGTATTACTTTTTGCCAATCAAATATTTTGCTGTCATAATGGTCCTGATGAAAATGAGATACAAACACAATTATTTTTTTAGAACTATATTTTGAAATATCTAAAAAATCATATTTACCGTTTTCTGTAAAGTAATCAAATATCAAACAATTATTTTCTGTTTCTACCATAAATCCGCTATGGTGGAAATAAGTTACTTGTATCATTTTTTATCATTCCTTTTCTTTTTTTATATAATATTATTTTAATCAATATAAACTAAATTGACAATAGCACAAAAAAAGACATTAGTATAGTTCTAATGTCTTTTTATTTTTTTCTTTTTAAACAATTACATTTTTTGGTGTGTTTGCTTCCCAATTTATAATATTGTCAAATACAATTAATGCTCTTGTATACAATGCTTCATCAGAAGCAAAAGCAACATGAGGTGTTAATACAGTATGTTTTGCATTTACTAATGGATGTGTTTTAGCAATAGGAGGCTCCATTTCAAATACATCAATGCCTGCTCCAGCTATTTTTTGTTCATTTAGTGCATCAGCAAGTGCTTTATTATCAACAACACCGCCTCTTGCTGTATTCAAAAGTATTGCTGTTTTTTTCATCAATGAAATTTGTTCTTTTCCTATCAATTCTTTTGTTTCATTATTAAAAGGTACATGAAGCGATACAATGTCACTTTGTTTTAATAATTCTTCCAAAGAAACATATTGTATACCAGCTTGTTTTACATTTTCTCTTTCTGTTCTGCTGTATGCTATAACATTACAACCAAAAGCTTTTGCTATCAAAGCCACTTTTGTACCAATAGCACCTGTACCAACTACACCAAATGTTTTATTATACAATTCAGTACCAACAAGTCCTGCTTTTGTACCTTCTACTCTTGTTACATTATCACAAGCAGGGATATTTCTTAATACAGAAATAGCTAATCCAAATGCTAATTCTGCAACTGCATTTGTAGAATATCCTGCTGCATTACATACCATAATTCCTTTTTGTTTACAATAATCAATATCTATATGATCTACTCCTGTAAAAGCAACAGAAAGCAATTTCAAATTTTGGCAATATTCTATTACATTTTTTCGGAAAGGTAAATTTGCTACAATAATAATATCTGCATCTTTTCCTCTTTCTACTAATTCCTCAGCATTTTCTGTTCTAGTTTCATAATAAACTACCTCATGTCCTTTTTGCTTTACTACTTTTGCAGCTTCTTCTACCTTTTCTAATGTAATGCCTAAAGGTTCTATAATAACAATTTTCATGCTATCCCTCCTATATATTTATTTAATTTGTATAAAACTAATTTTATTGTAAGCTATAAAAATATAAAAATCAATAAACTTTTTTTCATTCTACTATAAAAAATATATTTTTTTACAAAATTTTTTATTTTTTGCAGAGCTTGTTACAAAAATATTGTATAATAAAAAAGTATAAATTTTATATCATAAGAAAGGGGAATATAATGTCTATATTATTTTTACAATATCCAAAATGTAGTACTTGCAAAAAAGCTAAAAAATGGTTGGAAGAAAACAATATCACTTTTGAAGACAGAAATATTGCAGAACAAAATCCTACAGAACAAGAATTAAAACTATGGCATCAAAAAAGCGGTTTGCCATTAAAAAAGTTTTTTAACACAAGTGGATTAGTATACAAAGAATTAGGATTAAAAGATAAATTAAAAGATATGACGGAACAAGAACAATATACTATACTTTCTACAAATGGTATGCTTGTCAAAAGACCTCTTATTATAACAGAAAACAGTATATTAATTGGTTTTAAAGAGGCAGAATGGGAAAAACTAAAATAATATACAAATAAAAAAGCTGCCGCTTTATGATAATTTATCAAAAGCGACAGCACTTTTTTATAATATTATTTTACTTGGTTTACTAATTCAGCACCATCAACAAATGCTTTCAAGTTTCCTAATGTAACCTCAGCAATTGCTCTTAAAGCTTCTTCTGTAAAGAATGCTTGATGACCTGTCAATATAACTCTATCATCATGTAATAATTCATTTAATACAGGGTCTTTGTCTGTAATGTTGCTTCTGTCTTCATAGAAATATTCATGTTCTTTTTCACAAACGTCAAGACCTACACCTCTGAATTTTCCAGCTTTTACAGCAGCTAATAAATCTTCAGTATTGATTAAGCCACCTCTAGAAGTATTTACTAATAATACTCCATCTTTCATTTTTGCAATAGAGTCTTTATTAATCATATGTTTTGTTTCTGGGAACAATGGGCAGTGTAATGTAATTACATCAGATTTTGCATAAAGTTCATCTAATGTTACATATTCGATGTCACTGGACTTATCTGGAAAAGCATCATAAGCGATAATTTTCATACCAAATCCTTTTAATATGTTTACAGCACATTTACCAATTTTACCTGTACCTACTACACCAGCTGTTTTACCAACAAGAGCAATACCCATTAAACCATTAATATTGAAATTGAATTCTTTTGTTCTGTTAGAACCTAAATGAGTATTTCTGTTTACAGTTTGAAGCAAAGCAACAGCATGTTCTGCAACAGACTCTGGAGAATATGCAGGTACTCTTAATACAGGAATACCTAATTCTTTTGTTTTTGCTAAATCAACGCTGTCAAAACCAGCACATCTTAAAAGCATAACTTTAACGCCGCCATCTTTTAATGTTTGTATAACTTCTGCAGTTGCTTCGTCATTTACGAAACTACAAGTAGCATCAAAACCTTTTGCTTTGTCTGCTGTTGCTGGAGTTAATCTTTCTTCAAAATAAGTTATTTCATAGCCCAATTCTTTGGAAACAGCGTCAAAAGCTATTTTGTCATAAGGTTTTGTGTCGAAAAATGCAATTTTCATATCAAATTCCTCCTAAAAATTATATATTAATAAGTAGTTGTGAAAATAAAGATATATTTTCATATCTTTATCTATAAAATAATTTTCTATACGTGATTACAAGCCTTTGCTTGTCTTACTTTTAACAATATAATATATTTTTATAAATTTGTCAATATCTTTTGTAAAAATAATCTACTTTTTCACCAATTTTTTTATATATTTCTAAAATTTTTAAATTGTTATGATAATTATTTATTTTTTTTATAAAAATTCAGTGACTTTTTTAGACAAACTGCATGAGAAATAAAATCTGATATATTACAAAATCACAATGATTTTTGCCAAAAATACATATTTTTTGAAAAATTAAGCCAAAAAAATAACAGTATTATAAAAAAAATAAAGTTACTGAAAAATTTTTTATATTTATATAGAAAAAACAGCATATAAATTGTAAAAAAACACAAAAACAGCATAGTAAAATAACTATGCTGTTGTTTTATATTAAGATTTAATTTCAATGTCAAACAATTTAGAAACAGAAATACCTTCATGTATTCTATTGATAGCATCTGCAAAAATATCTGCTACAGTTAACTCTTTTATTTTTGAAATACGTTTTTCTGGAGGTAATGTAATAGTATTTAATACAATTAGCTCTTTTATTGCAGAATTTTCAATTCTTTCTATTGCAGGACCAGAAAGTACAGGGTGTGTACAACAAGCATATACTTCTTCTGCTCCTCTTTCTTTCAATGCGTTCGCTGCATTTGTAATAGTACCTGCTGTATCAATCATATCATCTATTAATATTACTTTTTTTCCTTCTATATCGCCAATAATATTCATAATTTCACTGACATTTTCTTTTGGTCTTCTTTTATCAATAATTGCCAGAGGAATATTCATTTTTTCTGCAAAATTTCTTGTTCTGCCTACACTTCCCAAATCTGGAGATACCGCAACAATATTATCTGCATGATGAAATTTCTCATAATAATGTTTTACCAAAAGCGGTGCTCCTAAAAGGTGGTCAACTGGTATATCAAAAAATCCTTGTATTTGTGCACAATGTAAATCCATTGTTAAAACTCTATCTGCACCAGCACAAGCAATTAGATTTGCAACTAATTTTGCACTAATAGGGTCTCTAGCACGTGTTTTTCTGTCTTGTCTTGCATATCCATAATAAGGAATTACCGCATTAATTCTACCTGCGGAAGCTCTTTTCATAGCATCAATCATAATAAGTAATTCCATTAAATTATCATTGACAGGTGCACAAGTAGACTGAATAATATATACGTCTGCACCACGAATGGTTTCATTAATTTTAACAAAAATTTCTCCGTCACTAAATTTCTCCACCTCAGAATTTCCTACTGTTAATCCTAAGTCTTTTGCGATTTTTTCAGCCAAGTCTTTGTTAGAATTGCAAGCAAAAATTTTAATATCGCTATTGCAGTTATAAGTCATTTCATATATCCCCCTATGGTTTTTTCTGCTCAATAGTGTCGTGCCACATTACATGGCAAAAGTAAATACAATTCTATATTACATCAAATACGACTATATTTCAACATTATTCCATAAAAATCAATGTTTTTTTACCCAACCTTCAATTATTTGCTGTCTTGCTCTTGCTACAGCAAGTACTTCTTCAGGAACATCTCTTGTAATAGTAGAACCAGCTGCAATATAAGAACCTTTTTTTATAGTAACAGGAGCTACTAAATTTGCATTACAACCTACAAACACATTATCCTCCACAATAGTTCTATGTTTTTTACTACCATCATAATTTACTGTAATACTACCACAGCCAAAATTAATTTTTTCTCCTGCATCTGTATCTCCAACGTAAGTAAGATGAGGAATTTTTGTGCCATTTCCTATAGTAGAATTTTTAACTTCTACAAAATCACCTACTTTTACACCATCTCCAATATGACAATCTGGACGAATATATGCAAAAGGCCCTATATTTGCACCATTTCCTATAGTAGAATTCATTGCAACACTATATTGAAGCTGCACTTCATTTTCTATTATCATATTTGTTAATTTTGCATTTGGACCAATACTACAGTCTTGTCCTATTACTGTATTACCTTCTATAATAGTATTAGGATATAATATGGTATCTTGTCCAATTTCTACTTCTGGGTCAATCCAAGTATTTTCAGGTGATAGTATTGTTACACCATTTTCCATATGTTTTTTATTAATTCTTTTTTGCATAATAGAAATTGCTTCTGCTAATTGTGCACGAGAATTTACACCAAAAAATGCAGAAGCATCTGTTGTAATCAGTGCATTTACTTTTCCTCCATACTGCAATATAATTTCTAATGTATCTGGTAAATAATATTCTCCTTGTGCATTATCATTTGTTAACTGAGAAAGTGCTTTTTTTAAATCAGCACCTTTAAAACAATAAATGCCTGTATTAATTTCTTTTATTAATTTTTGTTCTTCTGAAGCATCTTTGTGTTCTATGTTTTTTAAAAAATTGCCTTTTTCATCTCTTATAATGTGACCATATCCTGCAGGATTTTCTAATATAGCAGAAACAATAGAAACACTATTATTTTCTTTTTCGTGAAATGTTAACAATTCTTGTAAACTTTCTTTTGTAATCAGAGGAGTATCTCCATATAGTATCAATATATTTTTATCCTCTTCTATAAAATCCATTGCCTGCATTACTGCATGACCTGTACCCATTTGTTGCTGTTGCAATGCAAATGAAACATTTTTATTTCCAATCGCTTTTTTAACTTCTTCTGCCTTATGTCCCACCACAACACATAGTGCTTCTGTATTACAATGTTCTGCCGCTTTTATAACATGACAAATCATAGGAGTATGAAATAACTCATGAAACACTTTCGGTTTTTTAGATTTCATACGAGTGCCTTCTCCTGCTGCTAATATAATTGTTTTAAATGACTTCATACATTTTCTCCTTCAATATAATAAACATTCTATTATTATTGTCTTTTTTACTTTATATCATAACACAATAGAAATAAACAACAATTTTATATGACTATTATCTCATTTTTTACTATCTTTTTCAAGAGGAACATAAAACAGAAAAATAACAATATAGCTTGTCTTTTTTATGGCTGATTTTGCATCATTTCATAATAACGTTTTAAAACATCTTGTATTGTAACAGAACTATTTTCAGAAAATTTTATTTTTACTTTATAATCATGACATAAAAAATCATAGGGATTTTCTATTTGGTTCAAAAAGTCAATTATTCTTTGTTGTTGAGGTAAGTCTTTATTTATCACTACTTCTGTAATATCTATAAGTTTTTTTTCTTCTTCCATAAAAAACAAAACTCCTTTCTATAGCTATATATACTACATTGTATGAAATCTAAAAAAGGATATGCTATAAAATAATATAAAAAATATATTGACAATATAAAAATAAAATATTATTATATTATTGTATTAAGTATCTAATACAATAATATAATAAAGGAGTATACTTTTTGTGAAAGAATATGACAATAAAATACCTATCTATATGCAAATTATAATGGAAATGAAAATACGTATCGTTTCTGGAAAATTAGCTGCTGGAGAAAAAATTGCTTCTGTAAGAGAACTTGCACAAGAATTTGAAGTCAATCCTAATACAATGCAAAGGGCATTATCAGAAATGGAAAGAGAAAATTTATTTTATACAGAAAGGACATCAGGTCGCTTTGTAACAACTGATGAAGGTATCATTATGACACTAAGAAATCGATTGGCAGAACAAGAATTACAGAAATTTATGGGTTATATGGAACAAATAGGTTATAGTAAAAAAGAAATTATACAAAAAATAGAAACATGGCAAAAGGAGAGAAAAAACAATGAATAATAATATTATAGAAATCAAACAACTTGAAAAAAAATATGGCAATAAAGAAGTATTAAAGGGATTAAATTTAACAATAAACTCTGGACAAATTGTAGGACTTTTAGGGCCAAATGGCTGTGGAAAAACTACATTATTAAAAACTATAGTAGGATTGATAAAAGATTATAAAGGAACTGTTTTGATTGACGGAAACGCTCCTAACACTTATACTAAATCAATCGTTTCTTATTTACCTGAAAAAACATATTTAAGTAATTGGATGACAGTAAAAGATGCTTTTTCTCTTTTCAGTGATTTTTATACAAATTTTAATATAGAAAAAGCAAGAGATATGGCACATTCATTACAGTTAGAAGAAAAACAAAAAATTACTACAATGTCAAAAGGTATGCAAGAAAAAATACAGCTGATACTTGTAATGTCAAGAGAGGCTAAAATATATATACTAGATGAGCCTATAGGTGGTGTTGACCCTGCTGCAAGAGATTATATACTCAGCACAATATTAAAAAACTATTCCAATGAAAGCTCTATATTACTTTCTACTCATTTAATACATGATGTAGAAAGAATATTTGATAAAGTGTTATTTTTAAAAGACGGAAAAATAGAACTTGACGAATATGTAGATACCATAAGAGAACAAAAAGGATTATCCATTGATGCACTATTTAGGGAGGTGTACAAAATATGATGTTAAAATTAATGAAATATGAAATTAAATCTACTTATAAAGTATTTTTTACAATTATGGCGAGTTTTGTTTTGCTCACAATATTGCTATGTATGAGTATGAAAATTCCAAATAAAATGATGTTGATACTGTTTTCTGGAGCTTGTTTTGTGATAGGAGGAGGTACATTTGTTGCTTATTTGATTACATTGCTTAACAGATATTATAAAAATCTTCATGGTAGAGAAGGCTATTTAATGTTTACATTGCCTGTAAAAGGCTGGGAATTGGTATGTTCTAAATTTGTAATTGCTATGTTTTGGAATGTTGTTTTAATTATAACAATTATTATTTGTTCTCTAGGTGTAGCTCAATTTATGCTGTGGAGTATACCAGATGATATGATACAAACATCTTATACATTAATAAAACTGATACAAAGGGTAATGTCAGAACAAGGATATTTTGTTTTTTGTACATTTGTATCTATATTAGTAAGAATTGGTGTAAACATTGCACGTGTTTATTTTGTTATTTCTGTAGCATATTTGCCTTGTTTCAAAAAAGGAAATATTATTATTGCTTTATTGTTGTATTTTATAGTAAATATAATAGAAAGCATTATTACAAAAAATTTATTGAGAGTTGTATTTTTTACTTATTCTTCTCCATTTTTAACTACATTTACATCAACAATCAATCTACTAGTAGAGGGACAAAACAGTACTGTATTTTTTTCTATGATAACAGTTTCTATTATCACTATTGTCCTATTTCTTATAGGATGCAGTTATATATTGACAAAAAAAGTAAATATAAAATAACAATGAAAAAAGAGCTGACAATCTCAAAAGAAAGTCAACTCTTTTTTTAGGGGAAGAAGTAGAAAGAATGTTATTTGTATGGGGGAGAATAACATTCTCAATAGTAATTATAAACAACTATAAAAAAATTATACACAAAATTAAAAAAATTTTTAATATATTTAATAATAATTATTATCTAAAAATTATTATTGATTTTTTATACTAGTTCTGTTATATTTGGTATAAACATTTTATTTTTTATTATAATAAAAGTGTAATATCGATTGTACAGAAGGAGGAAATCATTTATGTTGTTACATTTAAAAACAAATGAATTTGATAAAGAAGTATTACAAAGCAATCAACCTGTATTAGTTGACTTTTCTGCAACGTGGTGTGGTCCTTGTCAAATGATGGGGCCAATTATGGAAAAATTAGCAAAAGATTATGAAGGAAAAGCAAAAGTTGCAAAAGTAGACATTAATGAGTGTGAAGATTTAGCAGTAAAATATAATGTTATGAATGTACCTTGTATGCTGTTTTTTAAAAATGGAGAAATAAAAGACCAAGTAATAGGTGCTGTACCAGAAGAACATTTGACCGAAAAATTAAATCGTTTGTTATAATATAAATTGTCTGTACTACCATTTTTATAGCAGTACAGACATTTTTTTAGCCTTTTTTCATCATATCTTTATACAGTGGGTACATAGGAGAAGATACACCAAATCCTCCTGAAATGGAAAGTATTTCTCCTGTGACAAAAGCAGACAAATCGCTTGCAAAATATAATACTGCATTTGCTATATCATCTGGTTGTCCTGATTTGCCAAGTGGTACTGTTTTTAAAAACATATTTAAAAATTCTTGTGACATATTATCCATGGAAGCATCTGTTTCAATAAATCCAGGTAAAACAGCATTACAACGAATATTTTTATGAGCATACTGTACAGCAATATCTTTTGTCAAAAAATTAATAGCAGCTTTTGAAACACCATATGCGGTACGAGAAATATCAGCATATTTTCCTCCTACAGAAGAAATATTTATAATACTTCCTCCTCCATTTTTTTCCATATAAGGAATGACTGCTTTACAAGGTAAATAAACACTTTTGATATTAACATTAACAATATCAAAAAATTTATCTGTATCTCCTCTTACAACATCTAAATCTTTTTGTACATCTGTTGTACCAAAATTATTTACAAGTACATCAATGCGATTTTCTTTTTGTAATACTTCTTGTATCATAGAAGTATATGTTTGTTCTTTTTCTGCATCAAAATATACTACATCTGCACTGTCACCACATTGTTGTATTTCTTCTGCTATTTTTTTACCAGCGTCTAAACGACGTACTGCTAAATATACCTTTGCTCCTTTTGATGCTAATTTTTTTGCAGTATGGTATCCTATTCCTCTTGTAGATGATGTAACAAGTGCAACTTTTTCATTTAATAATGCCATACCATTATCCTCCTATACTTTTTGTAAATTACTTTTATTTTTATAGTATATACTGTTTTTGTATATTATAAAAAATTTTTGAACCAATATCGTAATAATGTACTCTTATATATAGGTGCACCAAAATAACAAAAAAATATACAAAAACTAAAATAAATGATACTGCTTTTTTTATAAAAAAAATTTTAAAAAAAATTGAACCAATATAGCAATATGGTGCTCTTATAAATATAGGTGCACCAAGTAATAAAGAAACAAAAGGAGGCAGCACGTGGAAGAATTAGAATGGATAAAAAAAATGCAGCAAGGCGATGATACTGCTTTTTTCATAATATATGAGAAATATAAAAATGCAGCATTGCGAACAGCTTATCTGATTACGGGCAATCGTTACACAGGAGAGGATATTTTACAAGAAACATTTGTCCAGTGCTGTCTTCACATAAAAGAACTAAAAGACCCTACAACTTTTAAAGCGTGGTTTTACAAAATATTGACAAGGACAGCCTGGAAATTTGCTAAAAAAGAAAAAATTGCAGTACCTGTTGAAAATTTATTTGAAACAATAGATGAAAGTGTGGAAGAAGATTCCGAAAAAACATTTTTGCAAAAAGAAGAAAGAAGAAAACTACTGGAAGCTATCAATCAATTAGATTTGAAGCAGAGAATTACAGTAATATTATATTATTACAATGAAATGTCTGTTTCAGAAATTGCAAAAGCTACAGGCAGTTTAGAAGGTACTGTAAAATCCAGATTATTTTTTGCCAGAAAAAAGCTGTATCAAAAGTTGAAAGCAGACGCATTTTTTAAGGGAAGGGTTTGTGAGAAAAATGGATAAAAGAATAGATGATTTTATAAAACAAGAACTAAAGCAAACAGTAAAAAACATGGAACCGTCCCAACAATTATTTTTTAACATCAAAAATAAAATAAAATTACAGGAGGAAAATAGTATGAAAAAGAATTTATTTGCTTCTAAAAAATTAAAAGCTGCTGTAGTAGTAGGTGCATTGTGTGTAATGTCATTTACTTGTTATGCTGCTATGAAAATAAGTGGCTATACAAGTCACAGTTATAGAGAATGGGACAACTTACCAACAGCAGAAGAAGTACAGAAAAAAGTAGACTTTACACCAAAATTTATAGAAGAATTTTCAAATGGTTTTGTATTTAAAGATGCTTCTGTTGGTGCAATGTCTGGTACAGATAGTGAGTTTAACAAAGTAACAGCAGAGCATAAAATAGTGACATTTGATTACAAAAGAGGAGAAGAAATTATTGCTATTACAAATAGACAAGTATCCGATGAAATTGGTGACGACTATTCCGGTTTTGATGAAACAGTAGATTTAGATGGTATTGAAGGTCATTATAATAAACAAGCGTACAAATTTTTCCCACCAGATGTAACACCATCTGACGAAGATATAGAAGCACAAAAAGCTGGTGCTTTGGAAATCTCTTACGGCAGTAGCGAAATTGAAGAAATGAATATACAATCTCTTTTCTGGGAAGAAGATGGTATTGTTTATGAAATGACAGCACTAGGTGCAGATATTGACAAAGAAGGTTTAATTGAAATGGCAAAAGAAGTAATTGCAAAATAATACTACATGATACAAAACTCCCTATCAATATAATGTATCATATGAAAAAGTGCCTACAATAAATATTGCAGGCACTTTATTTATATCAATGTTTTATAGCATAAAATGCCTCTATAGCATCTGCAAAATATTCTGATGCTCCTTTACTATATTTTTCATCTATCATAGATTTTATTTTTTCATTGCGATAATATTTTGCTTGTGCTAACATAATTTCTTTTTCTTGTTTTATTTGCAAAAACTGTTTCATAATAAAGCCATATTCTGCTACTATTTCTTTTACTTCAAAAGAATGAATGTCACAATTTCTTTTTGAAATTAATTTTTGTAATATACACTCTGTTCTTTTATTATAACTTTGTGCAACTTCTTTACTAATAGGGTGCTTTAACACATCTAAAAATGTGTCTTTTCCTCCATACCACTCTACCACTTTAGCATAACGTTTTTGCATATCTTCTGATGATACTGTTTGTATATAATGCTTTTTCCATTTTTCAATGCTCCCAAATTCTTCAATTACTTTTTGCATTACATTTTCTGGCATATTATCAAGCATTGTTTGAAACATTTCTTCTATTTCTATTTTATTAAACACTGCAAAATCCATATCATTTTCTCCTTTCAGTATATTGTCTATCTGTGCTATTAATTTTTCTATACGTTCCTTTTTTGTTAACAGCATATCTCTCTGCATTTTTAATATTTGATTTTTATCGAGAGTACTCTCTTTTATTATTGCTTTAATCTCTTTTAACGGAATATCAAATTCTCTAAAAAATAATATCTGTTGTAATATTTCCAGTGCTTTATCATCATAATACCGATAACCTGCTTCACTTTTTTCTGTAGGTAAAAGTAATTCTATTTCATCATAATAATGTAATGTGCGTATACTGATACCTGTAATTTCTGATATTTCTTTTACTGTTTTCATATTACTTCAACCCCTTTTGCATTACTTTACAGTATTACGTAACGTTAGTGTCAAGCATTTTTTTACAAAAAAAATTCTACCAAACTGGTAGAATTTTTTCTTACTATATTTAACTATACTTTTTTATTTATCTAATGGTTTCATAGCAGGAAAAAGTAATACGTCACGTATAGAAACAGCTTCTGTCAAAAGCATTACCATTCTATCAATGCCAATACCTAAACCACCTGTTGGAGGCATACCATACTCTAACGCTGTAATAAAATCATTATCAATCATATTAGCTTCTTCATCACCTGCAGCACGAAGTGCTTCTTGTTTTAAAAATCTTTCTTTTTGATCAATAGGGTCATTTAATTCAGAATACGCATTACCATATTCTCTACCTACAATAAACAGTTCAAAACGTTCTGTAAATCCAGCTTTATCTGCCTTTTTCTTACTTAATGGAGAAATTTCTATTGGATAATCAATTATAAATGTAGGCTGTATTAAATTCTTTTCTACATATTCTTCAAAGAAGAAACTCAATATATCTCCTTTTTCATGTCTATCTTCAAATGCAATGTTATGTTCTTTTGCTAATTTTTTAGCTTCTTCTGTATTTGCTACTTGGTCAAAATCTATTCCAGAATATTGTTTTACTGCATCTATCATAGTAATACGTGCAAATTTTTGTCCTAAATCTAATTCATGTCCACCATATTGTATTTTTGTTGTGCCTAATACATTTTGTGCTACAGTACGGAATAAATCTTCTGTTAAATCCATCATACCTTCATAGTCTGTAAATGCTTGATATACTTCAAGAAGTGTAAATTCTGGATTATGACGAATAGAAATCCCCTCATTACGGAATACTCTACCTATTTCGTATACCCTTTCAAAACCACCTACAATTAAACGTTTTAAAGGCAGTTCTAATGCAATCCTTAAATACATATCAATGTCCATAGCGTTATGATGTGTGATAAAAGGACGTGCAGCAGCTCCGCCAGAAATAGATTGTAATACAGGCGTTTCTACTTCCAAAAATCCTCTATTATCCAAGAAATTTCTGATTTCTTTTATAATAGCAGAACGTTTCATAAAAGTATCTTTGACTTCTGGATTAACAATCAAATCAATATATCTTTGACGATAACGCAATTCTTGATCTTTTAAGCCATGAAATTTTTCAGGCAACACCTGTAAACTTTTGGAAAGAAGAGTTACTTCTTTTGCATGAACAGAAATCTCACCTGTTTTAGTTTTAAATACAAACCCTTTGATACCTACTATATCACCTATATCAAATTTTTTAAAAGCAGCATAATTTTCATCACCTATATCATTTCTGCTAACATAAGATTGTATTGTGCCATTTCTATCTTGTATATTACAAAAGGACGCTTTCCCCATAACTCTTTTTGACATCAAACGACCAGCAATGGCAACATCTTGATTTTCTAATGCTTCAAATTCTTTTTTTACCTCATCACTATGTTTTGTTACATCAAATTTTGTTTTTTCAAAAGGATTTTGCCCTTCTGACTGTAATTGTGCTAATTTTTCTCTACGTATTCTAATTTGTTCTGTCAATTCTTGCTGTGTCAATTCTGGTTGTTCTGATTGTGTTTGTTTTGTATTATCTGTCACGATAATTTGCCTCCTCTTGTTTATTACTTAGTTATATTTTATTTCTTGATTTCTTCTATACGGAATTTTAATTCTCCTGAAGGTGCTTCTATAGTAACTGTTTCTCCTAGTTTATGCCCAATTAAACCTAAACCAACAGGAGACTCATTTGAAATTTTGCCATCCATAGGGTCTGCTTCAGCAGAGCCAACAATAGAATATTCTACTTCTTCTTCAAATTCAAAATCATATAATTTTACAGTAGAGCCAACATTGACAATATCATTATTCACTTCATCATCATCTATTACCTCTGCATTTCGAAGCATTTTTTCTAATACAACAATTCTAGACTCAATTTCTGCTTGCTCTTCTTTTGCTGCATCATATTCTGCATTTTCAGATAAGTCACCTTGTCCTCTTGCTTCTTTTATTTTTTCTGCAACTTCTTTTCTACGAACAGTTTTTAAATTTTCTAGTTCATTTTCCATTTTTGTAAGACCTTCATAGGTCAATATTACTTTTTTCTCTGCCATAGTGACAATACACTCCTTTTATATTTACAATAAATATTTCAGTAATACTGAAAGAGAATTGATTTTGTTTATTTGAAAAAGAGGCAGGTATGCACCTGCCTATTTTTACTGTAAAATTATACTCCACCACTTGTTTATTGTCAATCATTTTCATCATTCAAAAATACAATAAAGCTCTTTTTATATTCGTTTTTCAAAACAAGTTAGTCCTGTTATTATAATTTCTTTTTGTTGTAATAAATCTATAATTTCTTGAGCAGATTGTTGACGATAGTCATGACATAAAAAATAATAAAAGTGTTTTTCTGTTGCACAAAATATCGTTTCTAGCTGTTTAGAATAATATGTATTGTTCTGCCATTTTAACAACAATCCATCTGAAAGTAACAAATCATTTCTTCTTGACAATAATCTTTTCATTTTAGGTTTGTTTTGTATGATATCAAAATAAAAAGCATTTTTTTGTATTTTATAGTCGTAATTATCCATATTATTAGAACAATTTATGATAACATTATATGTTCCGAATAATTTATTTTTTTCTCCCGTAAAAAATTCTAAACATAAACCATAGTCTTCATAAATTTGTTCTGTTTTTTTTGTAAAATATTCTTGTCTATTTGTATAAATAGAAAGATAATTAACATGAGGATATAATACATCTAATACCAAATCTGTAATAAAATTTTCTCCATCAATAATCAAAAACCTGCTTTCTTGTAATGTTTTATGTTGTCTTTTTATTGCTTTTTGTGTTGCTTGTAATACTAAAAGGCTATTTAGAATAGTTCCATAACATATTTTTATATTATTAGGCAGTATAATATCGCAATCAGTTAATACTACAGCAACTTCTTTTTGCTTCAGAAATAACAAAAGTTTTTGTATTTGTTTTTCTGTTTGTTGTTCCAAATTTTGATAAATTTTTATTTCATATCCTTCTGCATTTGCTAAATTCATTTCTTTTATGCAAAAAGGTCGATACTGCAATAAATACCAATTTAATATAAAATGAGGCAATTTTAAAAAAATTTTAGGTATACCAAAACTTTCAATTTTTGTAGAACATTGTATTTCTGCAAATTTCATAATATCACGTCCTTATTATAATTTATATTATATTTATTCTTTTGTTACAAAAGAGATACATTTTCTAGAAATATTTCCCTTTTTAAAAATAGTATGTTATAATAAAAAAAAATAGAGAGGAAGGGGAATATATGTATCAAAATATAAAGAAAAAAATAGCTATTTTTATTGTATTACTTATGTTACTATGTAATACCATTACAGCATTTGCTTCAGAACAAAAAGGATATTTATTACCAGAACAAAGTATTTTAATAGATAGAAGTGATATTTTTGTTACAATATTAAATGACAGTCTATTAGAAGGTTATGAAGTAGAATATGGATTACAAATGCCTTTACTAATCAATTTTCGTCCAGTAGAAACAGCAGAAGACACTCTGTTATATCAGGGAGAATGGGGTGCAGCAAAAATGGCAATATTTGCAGATAAACAAACACAACGTTTGCAGTCTGTAGCATTGATACTACCTAGAGAATATGTTTTAAATGGATATAGTCAGGGAAGTTTAGATTATTTTGCTAGTATAGGTATATTAGCAGGTTTTTTTAATGGAGCAAATGCAAACGGTATAGATGGCACATTATTAAGACAAGCACTTGATTTTTTTAATTTTGATTTTTATACATTACAGTCACAGCAATATACTGTAGGAAATCTAAATTATTACTATGAAGTAGGAGCAGGTTCTATTACATTCATGATTACAGGTGTTCCACAAACAATACAATAAATAAAATAATAGTAAAAAGAACAATACTTATTGTATTGTTCTTTTTTTAAGCATAATTTACCAAAATTTTGATTATACTATCCATAAGGAGGAATGTCCCATGGAGAGCCTAAAACAACATTTAACACAAGAAGGAGAAGAAATATTAGAAGTAATAGAAGAAATTAAGCAAAAACTAGAAGAAGCCAGAAAACGATTTGACCAAGCTACAGATGATACTTTAATTGACTGTTATATCTATGAAATGAATGCACTTTATAAAAAATATGAATATTTCTTAAAAATAGCAAAAGAAATTGGTTTAATTGCTATAGGATATGAAAAAATCAGTTAATATAAAATATGCGGCGTGTCAAAAAAACTTGATAGCAAAAATTTTATTCTCTTAAAAAATATTGATTTTACAATGAAAAATACTAATTTTTTTTATAAAATTTTTTGTTCAAATTTTTCAAAAAATTTAATGAACTTGGATAATTTATACTATTTTTTTGACACGCTGCTAGTATATATTTCTTTGTTTTTTGTTTTAAATTGTCTTTTGGCTTATAAGATATAGAAAAGGAGGAATACATATGGATTCAACACAAATTATTACAGCAATGATTTTTTCTTGTTTAGGATTAATGACACTGATTATACTATCTAAGCCAATTAAATTTTTGTTGAAAGCAGTTATCAATGCGGTGATTGGCTGTATTGCAATTGTATTATTACATACAATAGGGCTTCCTATAGGAATTAACTATATGACTGTATTATTTACAGGGCTTTTAGGTGTTCCTGGAATTGCAGGCCTTTTATTACTTTGTATATTGCTATAAAAGCAGTATTATTATTAAATTATGACATATTATTATATAAAATAATAATTTTATGAAAAAAATATTTCATATTTTTTAAAAATATATTGACGAAATCAAAAAACCATGCTATCATAATCATGTACAAAAGATGTGAAGAATATTATAAAATCTTTTCACAGCTTTGTTAATCTTTTTTAAATGCTTATATGGATAAGAATACCCCGATTCTTATTCAAAAGAAGAAACTCATTGGAATTTTCCCTTGTTCCAATGAGTTTCTTTTTTAGGAGGAATTTTATGTATTATACTATTTTACAGAATTTTGTAAAAAAACTTATTGAAAATGAATTTGAACTTTATACAGCATTTCACATAACAGAAACACAGCAACATAATAGAGTTATTCTGTTTAAGCAACAAAGCCCTATATTATACATTATATCCATTATAAATGGCGAAAAGATAGAATTACAAAATCATGAAATATTTATGAATAAATATTTACAACAGTTACAAAACTCTTTAACATTATATCATTGTTCTAAAATAATTGCTTTAACAGTTGTAATAGGAGAGTTTTCACAACAAACATCTCAAAAAAATAGTACTGATATATCACAAGTAATTCATTTTGTAAATCAAAAAGAATTACTTGCAGAAGAAAAGTATTTTCATGCCTGGTGGTATGTTTCTTGTGCAAAAAAAACAATTGAAATGCACAAAAGCCAACCTCAAAATATACTACATATAAAACAAATGATATTAGATTGTTTAGAAAATAAATACCAAAACCAAAGTCATACTTCTTTGTCTGAAATTGCTATAGAAGTAAAACAAAAAAATATCGTTTCTTTAAAAAGTAATAATATATTACTCACATTTCATTTATTATGTATCAACAGCTTTATATTTTTAGGTATGATTTTATTAGGACTAAAACAAAGTGCTATTTTATCACTTGGTGTAGAACACTATGCTGTTTTTAATATAAAACAATATTATCGTATCATTACTTATTGTTTTATTCATACAAATATATTGCACTTAATACAAAATAGTGTTTATTTATATTATTTTGGTATGCACACAGAGTTATTATATGGTAAAATAAAAATGGCTATCATTTACTTTTTTTCTGCAATAGGAAGTGGTATACTAAGTGCTTTGTGTAATGATGCTGTTTCTGTAGGTGCATCTGGAGCAATATTCGGTTTAATGGGTGCTGTATTTGTATATAGTTATTATCATGGTAAAAAAAGTATTGGTATGAATTATATGACATTGCTGCTTTTAGTTGTTATTGCTTTATTGTCAGGATTGCTACAACAAAATGTAGATTATTTTGGACATTTTGGTGGATTTATCATGGGTAGTCTGGTATCATTTATTATATTAAAGTATTATTAACAAAAAAAGCGTTTTATTTACAATATTTCTGTGGATAACTCTGTGGATATGTGGATAACTCGTGTATGATATGTATAAAAGGAGTGGGAAAAGTGGAAGAAATGGAAATTTTAAAACAAAAAATAACAACAGAAGTATTACAATCAGACTATGCAGAAAAGAAAATTGTTTTTGGAGAAGGAAAACAAAATGCAAAAATTTGTATGGTTGGAGAAGCACCTGGAGGAGATGAGGAAAAACAGGGTAGACCTTTTGTAGGAAAAGCAGGAAAAAACTTGTCTTCTTTTTTAGAAACAATAGGATTAAAAAGGGAGGAAATTTATATTACAAATGTTGTAAAATTTCGTCCTACTAATGTTAGCCCCAAAACAGGAAATTTTGTAAACAGACCACCTAAAAAAACTGAAGTTGATTTCTTTTTGCCTTATTTAAAAAAAGAATTGGAAATCATTCAGCCTAATATGATAGTTACATTAGGAAATGTTCCTTTAAAAGCAATAACAGGTGATGATAGTTCTAGTATAGGAGATATGCATGGTGTTATGACAAAAACAAAAGATGGTTATCAATTATTCCCTTTATATCACCCTGCTGCAATTATATATAATAGGTCACTTTCTGAAGTATATCAAAATGATTTACAAGTGTTAAAAACTTATTTATAATAGGTAACAATAATAATAAAAAGTATTACAAAAAAACTGTTACTTTTGTTACCACTGTGAAAAATAAATACATATAAAACTATATATAAAAAGCAAGTAGGAAATTTTTTACCTACCTGCTTTTTATTTTAAATCTTCTTTTTCATAGAATTTAATATCGCAATCAGTGCTACTCCTACATCAGCAAATACTGCTAGCCACATTGTTGCAATACCTAATGCTCCTAACACAAGCACAATCATTTTTACTGCTAATGCAAAAACAATATTTTGGTTTACAATACGGCTTGTATTTTTTGAAATAATAATACCATCTTCTATCTTTCCTATATCATCATTCATAATCACAACATCGGCTGCCTCAATAGCTGCATCAGAGCCAATACCTCCCATTGCAATACCAATATCCGCCCTTGCTAATACAGGTGCATCGTTAATGCCATCACCAACAAATATCACTTTATTTTTATCTTGTCTTTTTAATATCTTTTCTAATATTTCTACTTTATTTTGTGGTAGAAGTTCAGCATAATATTCATTTAATTCTAATTCCTTACTAATTTGTTTTGCTGTTATGGCATTATCTCCTGTAAGCATAATAGTATTTTGAATACCAAGTGCTTTCAATTTTTGTATTGCTTTTTTACTGCTTTGTTTTATAGTATCTGCAACAACAATACTACCTATAAATTTGCCATCTTCCGCAATATATACAATGCTTCCTATACCTGTATAAGCTATATACTCTATAGAAAACTGCTTCATTAATTTTTCATTTCCTGCTAACACTTGTTTACCATTTATTTGACAACAAACACCATACCCACCAATTTCTTTATAATTTTGTATTTCTTCTATTATTTTACCGTATTTTGTTTCATATTGTTTTGTAATAGAAACTGCAATAGGGTGATTGGAATTTTTTTCTGCTTTTGCAGCAATTTCTAGTATCATTTTTTCTGTGTAATTATTTATTGTATTTATTTGTGCTACCTCAAAAACACCTTTTGTTAATGTACCTGTTTTATCAAATACTATTGTATCAACATCTTTTAGAGCATGAATGTAGTTACTTCCTTTTACTAATATTCCCCTTTTTGATGCTTCTCCTATACCTGAAAAAAATCCTAATGGCACAGAAAGCACCAAAGCACAAGGACAAGATATAACAAGGAATATCAATGCTCTGCTTAGCCACATTTGAAATGTTCCACCTATAAATAAAGGAGGTATGATAGCAAGTAATGCAGCTGCACAAACAACAAAAGGAGTATATACTCTTGCAAATTTTGTAATAAACTGTTCTGTTTTTGATTTTTTTGCTGTAGCATTTTCTACCATTTCCAATATTTTTACAACAGTAGAATTACCAAAATTTTTAGTTACTTGTATTTTAAATAATCCATTGATATTCAAACTGCCACTATATACTTCTTCTCCTACAGATACATTTACTGGTAATGCTTCTCCTGTTAATGCAGAAGTGTCTAGTTGTCCATTGCCTTCTACTACAATGCCGTCTAAAGGTATTTTCTCTCCTGCTTTTACTACAATATAATTTCCAACAGCAACTTCTGATGGTTCTACTTTTTTTATTTGCTCTCCTACTACTAAATTTGCATAGTCTGGTCTGATGTCCATAAGTTCCGTAATGGATTTTCTGGAACGGTCTACTGCATAGGATTGGAATGTTTCTCCGATTTGATAAAATAACATAACAAATACTGCTTCTGCCATTTCTCCTAAAAAAATCGCTCCTATTGTGGAAATAGACATTAAAAAGTTTTCGTCAAAAATTTGCCCTTTTTTGATGTTTTTGATTGCTCTCCATAACACATCATATCCAAATATAATATAAGAAATAAGAAATGGTACAAAAGAAATATTTTGTTTTATTAACAATACTCCTCCCACAAAAAATACAATGCCTACACAAAAGCGTATGATTGTTTTTTGAAATTCTTTTTGAAATTCTGATTTTTCCGATTGTTTTGTGTCAGAAATTTGTGTTTGTGATGCTATGAAAACCTTAACATCAGGCTCATGTTTGTGTACAATTTCTGAAATACTTTGCAATAATTCCTCTATAGAAGTATATTGTTCTGTTGTGACTTCCATTTGCTGTTTTAATAAATTAACAGTAGCATTTTTTACTTTTGGCAATGTTTTTGTGCCTTGTTCAATTTCTGCTGCACAATTTGCACAGTCTAGCCCTTTTAATGTTACTTGAAATGTTTTTTGGTTTTGTTCCATAAATACTTCTACATCAGGCTCATATTTATGCACAATTTCAGTAATTTGAGTAAGCAATACTTCTGTAAAACAATTTGCTTTTTTTTCCACAGATAATTCTTGTTTGATTAAATTGATTTGAGGATTTTGCAAATTTTCTAATTTTTGAATGTCTGCTGTTATTTTCTCAGCACAGTGGGGACAGTCTAGTCCTTTTAGTTTAATTCTGATGACATTTTCCATAACAATACCTTCTTTCTTAATCAAATGTTTTTATGAATACTCATTCATATATAATTTATAATATTAGGCTGTTTTATACCAACAGCCTAATTAGAATTTATTCCACATACCCTTTTTTATGGCAAATATGGCTCATTCCTTGCTCCAAAACAATTTTAATATGTTCATCATCTAAAGAATAAAACACCGTTTTTCCTTCTTTTCTATACTTTACTAAATCATTCTGACGCAATACACGAAGTTGATGAGATACAGCAGACTGGTTCATATTTAAATGCTCTGCAATATCTCCAACACAAAGTTCTTGATTTAAAAGTAAACGCAACAATTTAATACGTGTACCATCACCAAATACCTTGAAAAATTCTGCAACATCATGAATAAAATCATTTTGCAGTTCTTGTTCCACATCTACTTCTTCAGGACATTGACACATTTTTTGCTGCTGCATAAATGTCCTCCTCTCCTATTTATTTCATATAAATATATGAATGTATATTCATATTATAATGTTTTTATTTTATTTTGTCAATATTTTTTTATATTTATGATTTACAAAATAAAACAGAGAAAAAACTCATTTTCTCTGTTTTATTTATTATTATATTGTTATTATTTTTCCAATGTTTGATAAATCCAGCGAAGTAAAAAGCGATATACTTGTTTTTGGAATGTTTCCTGTAAAAGTTCGTGACGTCCTCCTTGATATAACTTCATTTCTATATTTTCACAACCTGCTTCTTCCAACCAGTGATATACTTTTTCAACACCTTTGCCATAATCTCCTACAGGGTCATCTTTTCCAGAAATTAAAAGCATTGGTAAATTTTTAGGCAATTTTTCTGCCCATTCTTTAGAAGATACTCTTTTCAACAATAAAAATAATTCTCTATATCCTGCATAAGTAAATACAAAACCACATTTTTCATCATTTAAAAATTGATTTACTGCATCTTCATCACTGGAAAGCCAATCATAATTTGTTCTTTTAGGAGAAAATTTTACATTAAAAGCACCAAATGCTAAACGACTTACAGAATACCCTCTTGCCTTCACTCCTTTTAATTTTGCTCCTTCTTTACTAAGTAATATTGCAATGTCTAAAAAAGGGCTTCCTCCACTTGTTCCCATAAATACAGTACCTGCTAATTCTTCTCCCCAATGAACACAAAATTCTCTTGCTAAAAAAGAACCCATACTATGTCCTATTAAAAAATAAGGTAATTCGGGAAATTTCTTTTTTACAAATTCCATAATATATCTCATATCTTCTATGATATATTGCCAACTTCCTTCTTCTTCTCCAAAAAATCCTCTGTCTTCCCAATGCTCTACAGAACGACCATGACCTGTATGGTCATTGCCACACACTACAAATCCTTGTTTTGCCAAAAAAGCGGCAAATCTTTCGTATCTAAGAATATGTTCTTCCATACCATGTGCAATTTGTATAATGCCTTTGTATTTTACAAAACCGTCTGCTGTCCAAATACAGCCATATAATGGGTGACCATCTCCTTTTGCAGGAAATGTAAATTCTTTTCTTGTTACCATATTAGTTTCCTCCTCTTTTATCATAGTATTTTAATGAAAAGTTTGATTAAAAAATAGTATATGAATGTATTTTCATTTGTATAGCAATTTTTTCAGCAATATTATTGTTTATATTTTACAAAAATTGTCCTTTTTTAATTTTCTAGTTCTACTAGATATTTTATAAAAGCATATGTTGTTTTTGCCATATTTTCATATCCATGTAAATTAGGGTGTGTCGTATCAGATACTTTCATAGGTTTCGATTTATCTGTTTCTTCTATCCATTTAAAATTCATAGAAGGATTAATTGACATAGAAATTGCAGATAAATAAACACCATCATATTCTTTATTTTCATATTCTTGTTTTAATGTCTTTGTAAACTCCAAACGAGTATTTTTTGCACCATCTGTACTTTCTGTAGAAAAAAGCATTGTTGGTGTATTCAATATAATTTTAATATCGGCATTATATTGATGTATGCTGTCAAATATCGTATTGAAATACCCTATAATTTCACTATGGCTATTATGTCCTACAATATTCAAATCATTTACGCCTAAACTAATTACTACATAATCTACACCCGCATAGTCATTACTTTTCATATAATATCCAAAATCAAATTTTCCATTATTCAAAAATGGATTTGTAAAACCATATTTTGTCTGTTCATTACAATAATCATAAGCTGACCAGCCTCCACGTCCTTCATGTTTATTTTCTTCTGTACCTCTTGTACCTATCAAATGAATATTCATGTCATCTTTTTCAAACAATTCTTTTACACAATTTGTATAAATATTTTCATTGATTAAACTATCTCCCAAAAACAATACTGTTTTTTCTTTGCCTGCTCCAGCTTCTTTTTTTACTTTTATAATATCTGTAGAAGCTTTTACATTTTGTTCCTTTTCTAATGTAAGTGTCATAGAAGAATTTTGTTTTAAAAGAGAAATTCCTTCTTTTGTACTTTTGTTCTCTCCATTTTGCTCTAATAGCACAATATTATCCATAGCACTATTTATTAAAGCATTCTCAGCATATTGTACAATATCAACCCCCTCTACTACTGGTGTATATTCTGTCAATATCAATTCTTTTTGCTGTATGCAATTATCATTAATACCTGTTGTATTTCTATCAAAGCCATGTACTCCTTCTGAAGGTGCTTTCCATTTTGATAAATTTATTTTCACTTCAGCAGATGAAGTAGCAGGTGCTTTTTCTTTTGGTTGTAAACGTATTTCAGTAGGTTTATTAGATAAAAAATCAATTTCATCATATCTTACTTCACCATAAAAGCGGTGACCATTATCATTTTGTATAGACAATCCTAATGTATCTCGGCTTGTAGCAATATTCATAACATAAAAATTACTTTGGTCTGCTTCTCCATAAATTTTAATATCTGTTACAGCAGAAAGAAACGCATTCATAACATCATTTCCTGTTTGTTTTACAGTAAATAAATTTTGATTTAATTGTGTTGATAGTATAGTATTTATTTTTACGCTGGCATCTACAAAACCAACTTTTTGCCAATTTATTGCATTTAATTTACTTTGCATTTCATCATCAAATTTTTCAAATTTGCTTTCTTCTAAAGCATACAAAAATTTAACAGGTGTTCCAGCATCATATTGTGCTTTTAAATAAGCTGCCAATGTTTCTACAGTAGACATATTTTTTACATTCATAGTACGCATATATATTTTTTGTCTGTTTTCACTGAATGAAATGCCATCATATATATTGTTCATTTGAGAATTTAACAAATGTACATCAAAATGAGTACAAAGCCCATTTCGAGCAAGTACTTTTTCAGTAGCAGTACATTCAAATATTGTTGTATTTTTATTGTAAAATTTACCCTCTTTTACTTTTTGCCAATCTTCCGAACCATCAAATATTTTTACTCCAACATTTCTTTCTATTCCCCAAACACCATTTTTAAAAATAATTTTATCTGCATAACCATCAGATAATTTATACAATGGTTGAGAAAGTGGAATATCTACTGTGGCATATTCATCTAAAAGTCTTATTTGTCCGCTTTCTCCTAATCCTTCTATTGTTGCTGGATTATAAGGGTTAATATTATATATTGTAGAAGATTTTGTAACAACTGCTTTGCCTTCTATATAAAAAATACCCTTTTCATAAAAAGGCAATGCCTCTGTCTGTTGTTGTGCCGCTATGTTATTTTGTATTATTGTTTGTCCAAAAACAATTGTTGTTGCAATAGTACATATCATAAACATAGAAATTACATTTTTATAAATTTTCAAAAAAAAGCCTCCCTTATATGTTATATTTTCGTATTATTATTCATTATAGTACAAGCTTTTTAAAATCACAACTGCAACATTTTAGAATATATTGTAAAGTCATTTTTTGTCATTGCTTCTTCTATTATTTTGTTATTTTTGGTATAATAATAAAACAAAGCAGAACAAAACCAGTATATAAGGAGGTTTTTATATGAGAAAAAAAATAGTATCTCTTTTACTGATACTTTGTTGTAGCACTGCATGGTCTTTTTGTGCCTATTCTCAAACAGAAACAATTTCAAAACAACAAAAAACAGTAACCGTAACGCAAATGACACTTTCACAAAAAGAATTTGACAATATTGATAAAATACAAATTATTTGGGCAAGAGGAAATGTTGTTGTAACACAATCTCCAGATGAAAATGTTCACATTACAGAAAAAGCATTTGTTATGCCTAAAGAAACAGAAGTTGCAGGTATTTCTATTAAAAATGATACTCTTTTTATAAAAGATTATAACTCCCTTTCTAGCTTATCTGCACAAAATAACATGAATATAGATAGCAAAGAAATTCAACAATTATTGCAGCAATATCACAATACAGAACACGACTTGTATATTGCATTACCACAAAAGCAATACAAAGAATTTTATTTTAAAACAGTCAATGCTAACTGTAATCTAGAAAACAATGATTTTTATACTATAATTACAGAAACAGTAAATGGTGAAATACAACTAAATAATGTCAATGCTAATTTTATTAATTCTAATACTGTAAATGGTAATATTTTATTATGCTCTGATACAAATGCACAAAAATATCATTTAAAATGTGTAAATGGCAATATCAATGCTGATTTTACTGTATTTCCTACTGCATTATCTATTGAAACAGTAAACGGCAATATTACACTAACATTACCTGAAAATGATGGTTTTAGTTTTTATAAAAATAAAGTAAAAACTTATAATAATTTTAGCACTTCTTTTGCATTAAAAGATAATGCTCAAAAAAAGGTATATAAAAATGGAAACATATTACTAGATATTGTTTGTATAAATGGTTCTGTTACATTAAAAAAAGCTGAAACAAATTCATTTTGACAAATATACACATATCTTGTAAACTAATATTGTTTTATGACATTTATATTAGAAAGGTGTGTGTATTTTATGGAAGAAAAAAGTATCAGCCGTTTATTAGAATTTCGAGATACTTCAAAATTATTATTTCAAAGATCTAATGAACTTCTGCAAAATACTAAAAATGCAGATATAATTGAAAAATTAAAAACACTTGTAGAAGCATTAAAAAATGTTTCTATAACATTCCATTGTCAAGAAAAAGAATTTGTAATCAAAGAAACTGCTCAATTATTACCTTTGTTAAAATCTCCTTATTCTCCAAATGCAAATAAAAAAATGCAGTTTTGGATATTTGTATTTTTAGAAGCAGTAGATGCAGAATTAATTATTACATTAAATAATTATATTGAATTGTCAGCTGAAATAGGTAATGCTCTATATAATTATATAGAACAGAGAAAAAAATGTAGTCATTATACTTCTTTGCTTGTAAATACTGCATTACGTACAGGATATAGTTTACCAGAAAAAACATATACTGTTATTATGAAGGCAATACAAAAGCAACCAGATTTATTGAGCAATTTTAAGGCACATCAAAACTACATTTATAAACAAACAGAACAAAGAACATTCAACCGTTGTACTGTTTGCGGAGGAGAAGGTAAAGCTTTTTATACTTCTTTTGCTTATTTTATGGCAGATTTTGAAAATCCTTTTGAACCTGCTAAAACATGGATAAAATGCAATAATTGCGGAAATTTATTCACACAAAAATTTCCAGAAGAATTTTTGAAGCAATGTGAACATTATGAGCTTATGTCGCCCAATACTGCCCCCCCCCCGATATTTCTCAATTCTGTTGCGTTTGTGTAAATCGTCCTACTGCATTGAGCATTTGGTGTAACATACTAAACGAACTGCATAAATATGCAAAAGGGAAATCTCTTTTAGAAGTGGGTATTGGTACAGGAGAACTTTTAGCCGTTGCTATTGAATTGGGTTATGACACCAATGCTGTAGAACTTCGCCAAGATAGAGCACAACAAATTGCAAATATGCTCTCTATTCCTATATGGTCATGTGACTTTTTAAAGTTTGAGTCAGAAAAAAAATATGACATCATTACTATGGGGGATATTATAGAACACGTTACTAATCCTAAATCTGCATTAGAAAAAGCGTATAGTCTTTTAAAAGAAAATGGTGTTTTGTGGCTTTCTACACCAAATTATAATAGTTCTTTTACTCAGATGATGAAATTTAAAGATGCTATGTGGAAAGAACCTGAACACATTACTTATTTTCATTTAAAAGGATTTGAAAATTTAGCAAATGATGTTGGATTTGTGATACAGAAATATCAAGTAAGCAATAGATATAACGGTTCTATGGAATTGATACTTACAAAAAAATCACACACTTTATAAAAAAATAATTTAAACAGTAATAAAATATATAAACTTTTTTCATAAATAGCATACCCCATTTTCTATTTGCTGCATACCATAGCAGTAATAACATAAATGGGGTGTTTTTATGGTTACAATAAGTCTTTGTATGATTGTAAAAAATGAACAAGATGTCATAGCACGCTGCTTAGAAAGTGTAAAAGAAATTGCAGATGAAATTATTATTGTAGATACAGGTTCTTGTGATAAAACTGTAGAAATTGCTTCTCGTTATACCCAAAATATTTATTATTTTGAATGGATAGATGACTTTGCCGCTGCTCGTAATTTTTCTTTTTCAAAAGCTACAAAAGAATATATATTGTGGCTAGATGCAGATGATGTGATAGAACAAAAAGACAAACAGCAATTTCTAAAATTAAAAAATACACTTTCTAACAATATTGATGTTGTAATGCTTCTTTATCATGTTGCATTTGACCAAAACGGCAATGCAATACATTCTTATTACAGAGAAAGGCTTCTCAAAAACAAGCCAGATTTAAAATGGCTTGGTGCAGTACATGAAGCGATACCACCAAAAGGGAATATAGCATATTCAAGCATTGCAATCAGTCACAAAAAATTACATTCTTCTGACCCAGACAGAAATATACGTATATTTGAAAAATTGCTTTCAAAAGGGCAAAAACTAGAGCCTAGGCAGCAGTTTTATTATGCAAGAGAATTGTATTATCACAAGAGATATGAGGAAGCAATTTCTCTTTTTGAGCAATTTTTATATGAGCAAAAGGGCTGGGTAGAAAATAATATTAGTGCTTGTATTGATTTAGCAAATTGTTATAAACAAACTAATCAGCAACAAAAAGCACTACTTTCACTTTATCACAGTTTTTTATATGACATTCCAAGAGGAGAAGTATGTTGTGAAATAGGAGAAATATTTTTACAACGTCAACAATATAAAACAGCAATATTTTGGTTTGAAACTGCTTCTAATCAAAAACCAGATATTTCTTCAGGAGGATTTTTTACTACAGACTGCTATAATTATATCCCTTATTTACAACTCTGTGTTTGTTATGATAAATTAGGAGAATATCAAACAGCTGCTATGTATAATCAAAAAGCAAAACAATATAAGCCAAATGACGCTGCTGTATTACAAAACGAAAACTATTTTAAAAGTAAAGGATTTTAAACTTTATTGCTGTTGCAAAAAATCAGCGAAAATAATTATTTTCGCTGATTTTTTAACTAAATATCATATTTTACTACAATATTATTTTTATTATCCTAGCACTTTTTTGATTACTCTATGAAAGTTTTTATAACAAATTCCTTCTACCTCTTTTTCTGTAAAACCTACTTCTTTTAATTTTTTAACAAAATCTGGAACCTTAGAACTATTTTCTAGTCCTTTTGTACAAGATATTTGTTGACTAATAAAAGAATTTGATGTTTCTGATGGTAAAAATTCAAAGAAGTCAAATCCACACCCTACATGTTCTGCTCCTATTTTATCTGCAATATAAACAGCATGTTTTATAAAATTATCAATATTTTGTTGTATAGTATCATTGTGCACAAATTCATTGAAAGCATTTACACCAATTACTGCATCTAAATCCCTCATTTTTAAAAGTTGTTCATCAGAAAGATTTCTTGCTACATTACACAGTGCTTTTGTATTGGAATGAGAAGCAATCACTGGCCCTTCTACCATTTCTGTTAAGTCCCAAAATGATTTTTCATTCAAATGAGATACATCAATTATCATCTTTTTATCAATCATTTTTTTAACTGCTTTTTTACCTAGTTCTGTAAGTCCTCTTGTTGCATCACCTTTTGCTCCTGTAGCAAGAGCATTTTGTTCATTCCATGTTAGCATAGCGTGTCTTGCTCCTAAATCATAATATGTATCAATCAAATCTAAATTTTCACCTATAGAACTTAATCCCTCTGCACCAATAATAACATAAAATTTATTTTGTGCGATTGCTTTTTGAATATCTTCATAGCTTTTTACAACTACAAAATCTTTACTTACAGCAATTTCTTTTTTAACCGCTTCTGCAATTTCTAAAAATCTTTCGTAAGGACGTGTTGCAGCGTGAGGAGGGTCAATCCATATTACAAAAATGCTTCCCTCAATTTCACCTTTTTTCAATCTTTCTAAATGATATTTACTGAAAATATCACTTTCTCCTTTTAGAGAACGTATTGTAACATCTGTCCAAATATCAGAATGTGCATCAAATACCATACTATATCCCTCTTTCATTATGAAATATATATTATTTAATATTATGTATTCCAGTTTGCATTTATCATTATGCCCCTAAAATAGTACCTATAAAAGTACCAAAATATGTACCTATAACATAACCCATTGTACCAACAAGCATAATAGGGCCTACTAATTCTACCCAACCTTTTGAAATAGCCATAGCAACAGCTGTTGTAGGACCTCCAATATTTGCATTAGAGGCTAATATAATATCTTCTAAATTAAATTTTAATAATTTTCCAAATACAAATACTACTAACATATTAACTGCAACTATAATTGCACAAAATACTAAAAGTAATGGAGAATTTCTTATAATTTCCATAAGAGAAGCAGGAACACCAATTACAAAGAAAAATAAATAAATTAAAAATGTACCTATTTCTTGTGTACCTGCAATTTCACCAAAAATTTTAGGAAATGCACTTGCACAAATCATTGAAACTGTTGTAATAATCAAATATTGGTTGCCCAACAAACCATTTATTATATTTAAAAGTACATTTGTTGTTGGAATAGTAGAAGCAAAAAATGCCGATAATTCTCTTGAAATTGCAACAATAATAAATCCTGCTGCTGCTGCACAAGTAATATCTTTCAATCCAATTTCTTTTGGCTTCCAATAAGATGATGCTACATTTTGATTTCCACCCTCTGATTGTAATTTTTCCATATTGTCAACATAAGGATGTTTAAAATGTTTTCTAAAAAATGTAATAGATGGTATTGATATTAATACAAAGAAATATATTGCCATTAAAAGATTATCTGCAACTGTTGCAGAAGAAACCATTGCTCCAGAAACTTCAAAGGAACCAGCTAATGCTGCAAAATTAACAGTACCACCTATATAAGTACCTGTCATCATAGCAGAAATACCTGCTAATTCAGGTATATTGTTTTTCAATGCTTGATATGCAATAAATGTTCCTGCTGCTGTACCACAAGAACCTATTAAAAACAATATCATCATAGCACCGCTTTCTTTCCCTATTTTTCTAATATCGCATTTCATTAAAAGTAATGGTATGGCAAGTGGCACAACATAACCCCATACAGCATCATATGCTGGTGCATCTGTTGGTATAATTCCTGTATTGCTCAGCAACATAGCTAATATGAGCGCTATAATTGCACCAGAAGCAGTTGCTGCCCACTTATATTTTTGTTCCAATATAATGCTTAATGCTGCTCCTCCTACAATAATTGCCCATAGTGCCCAAGTATTGTCAGGACTGATAATAGGTGTAGTCATAAAAATTCCTCCTTTAATAAAATTAAATATAATATATTTTCATCAATAAATTGATGAATTTTATATTATTTATGATAATATTATTGTGCAAATTTGTCAATTATAATTTATTTATTGTAAAAAAACAAATTAAATTGTACAAATTATTATTGTTATATTATTTTTTGAAAAACAGCATTTTCAGAAATGATATTTTTCGTTATAATGATAAAGTAAAAAGAATTATTTTATTGCCATCAGAACATTTAGAAAAGGAGCGTTGCATATGGGTGGTATATTTGGTGTGGCATCAAAAACAGATTGTGAATTAGATTTATTTTTTGGAGTAGATTATCATTCACATTTAGGTACTCGTAGAGGTGGTATGGCAGTATATGGAGAAAATGGTTTTAATCGTGCTATACATAATATTGAAAATTCTCCCTTTCGTACAAAATTTGAAAGAGATGTAGAAGAACTTACTGGTAATATTGGCATTGGATGTATTTCAGATTATGAACCACAGCCTCTTTTAATACAATCTCATTTGGGTAGTTTTGCCATTACAACAGTAGGAAAAATTAATAATATACAGGAGTTAGTAAAACATGCCTATGAAAAAGGAAATAGCCATTTTTTAGAAATGAGCGGAGGAAATATTAATCCAACGGAACTAACTGCTATTTTGATTAATCAGAAAGATAGTATTGTAGAAGGTATTCGTTATGCACAAAGTTTAATTGATGGTTCTATGACCATATTGCTTATGACAAACGAAGGCATTTATGCAGCTCGTGACCGTATGGGTAGAACTCCTTTGGTAATAGGTAAAAAAGAAGGAGCTTATTGTGTTTCATTTGAAAGTTTTGCATATATTAATCTAGGCTATGAAGATGTAAGAGAGCTTGGTGCAGGAGAAATTATATTTTTGACAGCAGATGGCTATGAAGTACTTTCTCCTCCAAATAAAGAAATGAAAATCTGTTCTTTTCTTTGGGTATATTATGGTTATCCTACTTCTTGTTATGAAGGTGTTAATGTAGAGCAAATGCGTTATAATTGTGGAGATATGCTTGCAAAAAGGGATAATGATAGTATTTCACCAGATATTGTAGCAGGTGTTCCTGATTCTGGTATTGCTCATGCCATAGGATATGCTAATCGTTCTGGTATTCCTTTTGCAAGACCTTTTATTAAATATACGCCTACGTGGCCTCGTTCTTTTATGCCAACAAATCAAAGTCAAAGAAATTTAATTGCTCGTATGAAATTAGTACCTGTAGAAACATTAATTCGTAATAAAAGTTTACTTTTAATAGATGACTCTATTGTAAGGGGAACACAGCTAAGAGAAACAACAGAATTATTATATCAAAGTGGTGCAAAAGAAGTACATATTAGGCCAGCTTGTCCTCCTTTGCTTTTTGGTTGTAAATATTTGAATTTTTCTCGTTCTAATTCTGAAATGGACTTGATTACTAGAAGAATTATATTTGAAAGAGAAGGAAAAAATGCTGTTAGTACATTAGAAGAATATGCAGACCCAGACAGCACAAAATATCAGGATATGTTATCACAAATTTGTAAACAATTAAAATTTACATCTTTGCGTTATCATCGTTTGGACGATTTGCTGGCTTCTATTGGTATACCAGCAAATTGCCTTTGTACTTATTGCTGGAATGGAAAAGAATAAAAATAATTAAAAAACCAATGCAAAGCATTGGTCAAACTGTCAAAGAACTCACTTTTTAATATAAGTGAGTTTTTTCATTTATCAAAAAAAAGTGGTGTCATTGCCCATATAGAAACACATTCCTCTTTCTGTAAATTAATATACTTATGAGGAATTGTACTTTCAAAATAAACACTATCTCCTTCTTCTACCTCATAATATTCTCCATTTAATTGTAATGTTAATGTTCCTTTCAATACATAGCCACATTCCTCTCTTTCATAAGTTTGTCCTCCTTTTAATGTGACTTTTACAAAATCTATTATATGGTTTGTATCATATGGTGAAAGTATTTGATAAGTACTATTTCCATTATTTGTAATAATTAATTTATGTTGTCCTTTTTTCATAACAATATTAGGTTTTTTTTCTATGTTTTCAAAAAAGAAACCAATGTTAGTATTTAGTGCTTTTGCAATACGCCATATACTTACAACTGTTGGTACTACTAAATCTCTTTCAATTTGACTAATTAAGCCTGTACTTACTCCCGAGATTTCTGAAAGCTGCAATATACTTAAACCCTTTAATTTACGCAGTTGTTTTACTTTTTGTCCCATATTAAAATCCATAAACATTCTCCTTATAACAAAGAAATTATTTCCTATTTAGTTTACCATTTTTTATATATTGCTACAAGCATAATTTTGTCAAACATTATACCTATATTTGTATTATTATAGTAGTAAATATTTATTAATATTTTTATTATTTTTTATGAATAAAATTAGTTTTTGCTGCAATAATAAAAATATTATTTTCTATCATTAATTATTTTAAAAATAATAAAAAAACATTTGACAAGTATTCTTTTTTATGATATAGTATTGCTTACAGTAGGTCATAAACTTCTGGAGAAGTACTCAAGTGGCTGAAGAGGTGCCCCTGCTAAGGGTATAGGTCGTTTGCGCGGCGCGAGGGTTCAAATCCCTCCTTCTCCGTTTAAAAAAGAACATCTTTTATATAAGATGTTCTTTTTTTTGTATCATTAAATATTAATTAAAAAAAAGATATCAGAATAAATTATTATCTGATATCTTTTTAAAAGATTGGGATTTTACTATGTAATGCTTATAACATATTATCACTATACTAAGCAATGCTTAGCAGTGATAGTAACTATAATAAAACACTTCAACACATATTATGCAATAATTTGTATGGTACTGCCAACTTCCAATTTAGGAACAGTTGCTTCTTCTAAATAAATAGTACCTGGTAATTCTGCTTCTGTTTCTCCTGTGAAAGAAAATGTTACATGACCTAAATTTCCAAGATTTTGCATTACAACATCACCAACTGCTGTGATGTTATATTCTTTTCCGTCAATGACTGCTTTTTGTCCTGCTTTAATTTCTTGTTGAATAGGGTTTACATCGATTGTATAACAATAGTCTTTTAATGTATCTGGTGCATTGTCACCAAACAATATAAACATTCCTTCAAATTCTGCTACACAAGCTCCTAATCCTTTTACTTTGTTGTCATAAATTACTGCCATATCAATTTCCTCCTTATTATTTTTTATACTTTATATTTTACACATACATACCAATACTTGCAAGCCAACCAACCAATACACGTGGTACACCTGTTAAAAATCTGGAATATAATACCGCTGGAACACCAACTTCTACTGTTTCTGGTTCTGCTTCTGCCAAACCAAGACCAACTGGTACGAAGTCACAAGCACATTGTGTATTTATAGCAAATAATGCAGGCAATGCTAAATTTGGATTGATATTTCCTTTACCAATTTCTACACCAATCAATGTACCAATTACCTGTGCCATAACTGCACCAGGTCCAAGCAATACAGAAAGGAATGGTATAGAACAAATGAAACCTAATACTACAAGACCAATACCTGTACCAGCCAAAGGAATTAACAACTGTGCGAACATATCACCAAAACCAGAACCTTGTATTAAACCAATGAGCAGTGAAACAAATCCCATAAAAGGAATAATTGATGTAATCATTGTTTGTACTGCATCTCTTGCTGCTTGGTTAAATGTGTTGATTACTTTACCAGCAGCCATACCAATTTTTGTTACAATGCCGCCTTTGTTGCCTTCTGCCATTGTTTGAGATACTTTTTTATCTGCACTATATTTAAACTGACGTTCGTCTTTGTTTTCTTCTTTAGGAGCAGATGCTGCTGCTTGTGGAGCTTTGCTTTCAGAAACACTACCTAATACAGTAGAACCAGGTGCTGCTGCATTAACAGGTTCTCCATTTGCATCACTAATTTGATTTACACCAACTGCAGAAACATAAATATCTTCTACAATATATTTTGCCATAGGGCCACTTTTACCAACTGGCATAACGTTAATTGTTGGTATTCTTTTTTGTGGGTAAATACCACAACGAAGTGTACCACCACAGTCAATAATTACTAAAAATATTTCTTTTTCAGGCACAGATGTTTTAAATCCATTTACTGCTTCACAGCCTGTTAATTCTACAATTTTATCTACTATATCAGGTTTTGCACCGCCACCTGTAATATATACTAATTTATCTTTACCTTCTTCTGGCTTTACTACCAATGGGCCGCCAAACCCGCCACTGCCCTTTACAATTTTAATTGCATTATATTCTGCCATATATATTATCCCCCTTCGAATTTATAAGTGATTTATCAAATTTTCAATTCATTGCTTAATTCAATACCTTGCTGTTTCATAACAAATTTTGTTGTAAAATCTGTTGCCCAGCCGCTTACAAAGTTCATAACTAAACCAACAAACATATAACGCATTGCTAAAGGCATTGTACTAAGTCCTAATGTAGAAATACCTTCTGCAATTCCTAACCTCACCAGGATTGATATGTGGGAATACACCACTTGATGTATGACAGAAATAACTAGCAGAAGCATAATAGCTTGGTTTTAATCTTTCTGGCATAAAACGACCTAATGAAAGTGCTGTTGGATTACCTAACATAAATGCACCTAAATATGGTAATATCATATAGCGTAACAAAGGATTTTTAGTAGATGCTTGTGCTAATTTGTTTATTCTTTCTTCACCAATTAAATGAATTAACGTGTTCATAGCAATCAAAAGCATCAATACTACTGGTACAATACCACTCATCCAACCAATAAATGTTGAGGCACCTGTATTAAATAAATTCATAAAAGCTTCCGCAAACTTAATTACATAATCCATAAACTTTACACTCCTTTTTTTAATTACTCTGTTTTTGTTGTCATCACTGTTTTTTTAGGAGAAAGTTTTTGTCCTATTTTTTGGAATAGACTCAGTCTTGGAGGAATTTCGCCACCACTCATAATAATATTATAATTCATCACAGCATCTAATATCGCTTTACGTAAAGGCTTTGGCAATTTTTCCACATCTTTCTGTGTCAGTTCTCCAATGTTTCTTCCTTCAAAACCAGTAAAATCTTTAAACTTTGCCAGAACCGTTACTCCCATCATTCTTTTTCCTGTTAATATTACACCGTTTTCATCAATAGCAAACATGACAATCGCACCTGCTCTAAGTCCTCCATTTGTTCTGCCTATTGCTACTCTGCCCATTTTTCTCAAAGGGCGGAATGTTTTTGAAAAGTCTTTCATCTGCATTAGTCCAAACAAACACTGTATTAAATATCCGCCTCCTAGCAAACATGCAACTAACCAAAAGTTCATGGCAAAGTCTCCTTTCAAAATGTTATAGTAAGTTCCCTATACCTAATTTTATAAAACATCTTACCAACTGTTTATAACTTTCTGCTTTTGTAATTTCTGCAATATATTCTTCATTTTGTGCAATAGAAATTAGTTCATCATATATCCTTACCAACACAGAGTCATCTAATTCTTTCTGTTCTGGTAAAGCAAGCAGAAATATTAGTTTTACTTCTTCTCCATTTTCACTCGGCAAATTTTTAGCACATACTCCCAAAGCTAATACTAATTTTCCTTCTCTTTGTTCATTGATGGCATGAGGAAATGCTACATTATGTCCAAATACCATAGTAGAATTTTGTTCTCTTTCTAGTATTCTTTGCTCAAATTGTTTGTCTACAAGCTCTTGCTTTGTTAAGTGCTCTATCATCATTTTTGTATTGTCTAAGTACCCCTTTTTTTCATCTAACAAGAAAAATGTATTTTCTTCCAGAAGTGCAGCAATCAATGACACACCACTTGTTTCTTCTCCCAAAAAATCAACTTTTTCAAGATATTTTACTTTTTGTATATGCAATAATAACTCTTTTTCATCAAAAATATCTTTAATTCTAATAATCTGTTTTTTAGTTTGAAGTGGTATTTTTATAGTAGAAAATACTATATCATAACTATCTAATAATTCTACTGATATCTGTTTTTCAGAATACAAATCCATTTCTGCATTATGGTCAAGTAGTTTTTTCAATTGGGAGGCAATCAATCTTGCTGTACCTCTTCCTGTACTGCATATCAAAGCAATACGACATGGTTTTTGTTGTACAATACTATATTCTAATATATAAACTCCAAAATATGCTGTAATATAACCTATTTCATCTTCTGGCACAGTAACATCATAATATTGTTCTACTACTTTCGCTGCAATTTTTGCCATTTTGTAAGCTAGAGGATATTTTTTAGTAATCTCCTCTGCCAAAGGATTTTTTAGCATATAGCCGAACTGGAGCCTATTCACCATAAAAGAAATATGATAATAAAAGTCCTGTTGTAAATTCTCTTTTTTTAAATATAACTCCAATTCATATCCTATTCTTTCAATAATTTCTTCAATCACTTCTTCAATATTTTGTTTTAATTCCATTTTAGAAATATTTTCTAAATCAGTGGGTGTTCTCATACCAGCAAGAGGAATTGTCATAAAAAGTTTTTCTTCTATGTTAAAATCTTGTTTTAAAAGTGGTCGTAACTCTTTTATTACTGCTTGTGTAATATTCCAAGCATTGCTTTGTTGCAATGTATAAAACTTTTTATCCATAGTATCTAAGCTATGACCACTCTGTATTCTATCTGCTGATATTACAACATACTGAAAAAAGTTCTTTTCTGTAGTACTCTCTAAACCGTAATTTTGCAGCAATGTAATAATACTATCTTGTATATTTTCTTGTATTGTACATCCTTCATACAATATATCATATATATTTTCTAATATGAAAAGCCTTAACTGAAACTCTTTTCCTTTTAAACGAATACCTGCACTTTGTGTTCCTTCAATAGAAAGACCATAATTATATAAAACTTTGTTCAGCTTTTTGATTTCATTAGACAGTGTTGTTCTACCTAAATTCATGCTATACGCTAATTCTTCTGTAGAATAATGTGTATCGTTTGTCATAAGTGTTTTTATAATATAAGCTACTCTTTTTTGAGGAGAATCAAAATCCCTTTGCATTTTTTCTAAAGAAATTTTCTTTTCTTCTAACTCATAATGGTCTGTAATATAAAAACGACATTCTCCTTGTTCCATTTCAATAAAAGCGGCATCTTCCAATAACTCATTTAATAATTTAATATCATTTCGTATTGTTCGTGTACTGACATTAAGTTTTTGTGCTAATTCTGCAAGAGCAATCACATTATTTTGCTGCAATAGCTTTATAATTAAAAATTTTCTATCTTCTGCAAAATAGTTGTTCATACCGTTTTAGCCTCCCCCTGAAAAATCTTTATTACACTTTTCATACTGTCTATACACGCTCATACGACTAAAAGCAGTAAATTAACCTCTTGTCTTTCCTCCAGCTACATTAAATGTAACACCATGTACATAGCTTGCTCTTTTGCTTGCCATATAACAAACTAAGTCTGCAACTTCTGTTAATTTTCCACTTCTGCCCAAAGGTGTGGTAGATGTTTTGCTATATCCAGCACGTAATTCATCTACTGTAATACCTCTTGTATAAGCTAATGCTGTTTCATATTGTATTGTACGTAATCCTGTTGCTTCTAATATTCCAGGTGCTACCCCCACTACTCTAACACCTAACTTGCCAAGTTCTTTTGCCCAAGAACGTGTTAATGAATTGACAGCATTCTTTGTTGCTGCATATACACTTTGTCCTTCAGAGCCTTCTAAACCGCTTTCACTTGACATATTAACAATAACGCCTTCTCCTTTTTTTACCATTTCTCTTGCTGCTGCTTGAGCACAGAAAAATACACCTTTAAAATTAACATTTACTACTTTGTCCCAAACAGCTTCATCTAATTCAAACTGTCCTTTTGGCTCTTTTGGGTCTACCAACAATCTTGGAATGTTTATACCTGCATTGTTTACAAGAACATCTACACCGCCAAATGTTTCTACTACTTTGTCTACCATAGATTGAACACTTTCCATACTTGTAACATTTGTTACAACATACAATAATTTACCACTGTTTTCATTTGTTTCAAATGTAGGTGCTTCTGGGTTCATATCGCATACTACTACATTTGCACCTTGATTTAAAAACTCCTGTGATACTGCTTTCCCAATGCCAGATGCTCCTCCTGTTACAATAACAGTTTTTCCATTTAATTCAAGCCAATCTTTATTCATAATGTGTTTCCCCCTTTAAAAATTAATTTTATCGTTCTCTTTGTAGCTTTATTATAAATAAAAACGGTACTCCAATTAATACATTCTTTTTCACTCCCTTTGAAAAACAGTGACAAAACTATATTTTACAATAAAAATGTACTTTAATGTCATGCTAAAATTGATTATATGTTGTAAGTCAATGATTTTTCCTAAAAATAATGTTGTTCGAAATTTGTGACATTATTTGTTTTTTGCTATTAAATTTCGCCACATTTTAACTACTATATTAGTACAAATTACTAGTAAAACCCTAACAATTTGAAAACTCTACAACTAAAATATTGCCTTTATATCACTAATTTAAACACTTTTTTAAAATTTTTCTTTTATTTTCTCGTTAATACAAATATATATTCTTATAATGATTTGTGAAACTCATAAAAAAGCTAAAATTTTCTCTATTGACTTTTATAAAGCATATGTTACTATAAAAAAATATAAATATGTAGATTAAATTTTGTGCATTTTGTACACATCAAAAGATGTTTTTGCAAAAAAATATTTTCTTTGTAAAAACAAAAAAGAAAGGGAGGAATATTTATATGAAATATAGTAAAATTCTAATTTTAATGCTTTTATTACTTAATCATGTTACAATGGCATTTGCCTTTTCACCTATACCTAGTGATATAACAGGGCATTGGGCAGAAAATACAATATTACAATGGCAATCAGAAGAAAGAATAAAAGGATACGAAGACAACACATTTCGTCCAGATAATGCTATCACAAGAGCAGAATTTATTCATTTGCTTCACAGCATTATTACTATAAAACAAAATGCTATTGTAAATTTTAGTGATGTCAACACAAGCGACTGGTTTTATGAGGATATATCAAAAGCTGTTAGCAATCATATTATTTCTGGATTTGAAGACAATACATTTCGCCCTAACGAAATGATTACAAGAGCACAATCAGCACTAATTATTAGTAATGCTTTACAACTTCCTACCAATACCACAAATGGCACTGCTTTAAAAGATGATAGTGATATTCCAATATGGTCAAAAAATGCAGTATATGCTATGTTAAATGCTGGTTATATTTCTGGATATGAAGATGGCACTTTTAGAGCAAATCAAAATATGACAAGAGCAGAAGCAATTTCTATGCTTGACAGAATAGACAAAAGTAATACATTACATAAAAATGAAGCATCTGAAAATGATATTATAGAAAATTCTAATGAAAACAGTATTAAAATAAATATGCTAGAACCAGGTAACATTGATAATAATCAAAAAACATTAAAAAAAATAGTTTGGGAAAATGGTGACAGAAATCTTTATACATCAAATGAACAAAATAAAAACACTGAAAAAACTTTAATTATTACAAAAGATAACATCACTGAATTTTATGGAAAAACATTACAATATACAACTGTAAAAATAAAATTAGAAGATATTTCTATGGAATTACTTAATATAAAATTTACTGGAAATGTAGAAATTATTTCCGATATTCAAACAGATAAAATACCTACATTATATTTAAAAGGCAATACAAAAATAAAACATTTGACTACTTCTACACCTGTTATTATAAATTCAGAAAATAATATTATAAAAACATTTATTACAAAAGCAGAAACAACAATATCAGGAAATACTCAAATAACAAATTTAAAATGTTATAATAAAACAACTCTAATAGATAACACTACAATTACAGATACTGCACAGATTTTTTCTAACATTACCACAGACAGTAATACTCAAATCAATACTATAAAAATGATACCAAATACAGATGCTAGTATTTCTGCAAATGGTATCATTAATAAAATAAATGTAAATGGAAAAGGAAATATTTCTTATATTCATTTAGGAGAAAATACAAATGCTGATATTAACATTTCAGATTTTGCTATAGTAGAAAATATTACTCTTTATGAAAATACACAATGTCATATTACTATAAAAAATAATGCCGAATTAAATCAACTGCTTTCTTTTTCTCATTGTTTAGGTAGTACAGTAAAAAATAATGGTACTGTTCACAGCATTATTGTTTTAAATCCAGAAACTATTTCAGTAGAAAATGCTACAGTGGAAACTGCTATATTACAAAATATTACACTGATTTCATATCCAAAAAAATTACAGTATAAAGAAGGCGACACTTTATCTCTTTCAGGTATCTCATTACTTTTAGAATATCAAAATAATATTACTCAAGTTGTAAATAAATTAGAAGATATTGCATTTTATCATATTCAAACATCACCTACTCACAACACTATATTAACAGCAAAGCATCACAATACACCTATAAAAATATACAGTAATGACTTATATGTATATACAAATTTTATTACAATAGAAGGTATTGAAATAAGCACAGTAGATACAGAACACTTTCAAAAACTTATTCAACAATGTAAAACAATATTAAATGATACACTTATTAAATATGCAGAAGAGAAAATTCCAGTAGGAAAATATTATGTTACTGAAAATGATTTTATTTCATTTAAAGATATTCTATTCCTTTCAGAAAAATTATTACAAAAAGAAAATTTAACACAACAGCAAATACAAAATCAATATAATATACTACAATCTGCTCTACATGATTTTGAAGAAAAAAGAATACTTTCTGAAAAAGTAATTACACCTCCAGAATTATCTATAAATAATACATTACCTCAATATGGTGATGAAAATGTCATATTTTCAATAGAAAATATTCAAGAAAATACAATGTATTACTATACATTAGATGGTAATGAACCAACATCAGAAAGCATACTATACACAGAACCTGTTACATTATTGCCTCCTCAATCTACATCAGAAAGTTCTATTACTATTAAGGCTATTGCAGTACAATATAATATTTGTTCTGCCATATCTGAAAAAACTATAACTTATTCTGCAGCATTACCTATTGAGGATATTATGCTTTATCGTCTAAAAATTCCTATGATAGGAGAACAAACTACTTCTACAGTACAATCTAGTAATGAAACACAATATATTATACATTCTTTTTGTTGGAAAAATGCAATGAATACTGATGAAATTGTAAATTCATTTGAGCCAGATACTATTTATACTGCAGAAATTATGCTAAAAGCAAATAAACCTTATGCTTTTCAAAATGATATACTACCTAAATTAGATATTATAGATACAGATATAGATATTTCAATAGACAAAGAACGTTCTAATGCAAATTATTTATGTGTATTAGTTACTTTTGAAGCTACGCCCCCAATTCCTACAGAAGAATTAGCAGAAAAAGAACTAAATTATTTATTAGAACAAAACATAAATATTTCTGTACTAGACACAGATATTCCTGACTTTGAACAAGAAATAAAAGAATTTTGCTGTGAAGCAATTTTAAACTCTGCTCAAAAAATAATATCTAAATATTGGACACTAGAATTTGATGTGTTGGGTTACTTTTGCGGAAGTTCCTCTATTGGTATAACTGGTAAATTCACTATAATCAGTACAATAGACCCTTCTATAGCATTTACCTCCCCAAATTATGTAGACATAAGCATTCCTATTCTCTCAAATACTTTAGATAATTAATAAAATAGCTGTTCTCTTTTGAGAACAGCTATTTTCACTATACATTTACACCAAAACTTTTACAAAGTGCTTCTAATCCGCCCTGATAGCCACTACCTACAGCATTAAATTTCCAATCATTCCCATATCTATATATTTCACAAACTACAATAGCAGTTTCAATAGAAAACTCTTCCATTAAATCATATTTAAGTTCTTCTATTCCTATCATATCATTTTCATTAGAACGTCTGGCAACACGAACATAAGCATTTGAAATTTGTCCAAAATTTTGCCCTCTTTGAGTTGCTTCATGTATAGTAACAGTAATAGCAATTTTTTTAATTTCATCAGGTAATTTTTTAAAGTCAATCAATATAACTTCATCATCGCCTTCTCCATCACCTGTTAAATTATCACCTGTATGCACTACAGCACCATTTCTTCCATCTAAATTATTGTAAAATATAAAATCTTCATCTTTTAGTACTTTTCCATTTTCTCCTAATAAAAATACTGCTGCATCTAAGTCAAAGTCATAGCCTCCATCATACTGATTAGTATCCCAACCTAGCCCAACAAGTGCTAATGTCATTGCTTTTCCTAAATTTACTCTTTGTCCTTTTGAAAGATTAATACCCATATAAGCACCTCCTTACTACGATATTATAAAAAATGTTCTGCCAATGCTCCAATACTTGCATCTTGCGTAGCTTGTCCTATAGCATTAAATTTCCATTCTCCTTTATAACGATATACTTCTCCAAATATCATTGCTACCATATTGTCATAATTCTCAGAAAGATTATATTTGCAAAGTTCTTTATTTGTATCTGCATCTACTATTCTAATAAAAGCATTTTTAATCATACCAAAATGTTGATTTCTCTCATATGCTTTATAAATATTTACTACAAATACAATTTTTCCATAAGTATCAGGTATTTTATTTAATTCTACAATTAACTGTTCATCATCACCTTCTCCTGCACCTGTCAAATTATCACCTAAATGTATTATTGCATCTGTTTTGTGTCTTAAATTTCCAAAATATACAATATCACTTTTATCCAACAATTTTCCACTTTCTGAACAGACAATAGCAGAAGCATCACAGTCAATATCATTTTTCTTTTTAATACCTAAAAAACCTCTTTTTTGTTCTGCTTCGTCCCAGCCTAATCCTACAATAAGCCTTTTTAATCCAGCATTTCCTTTTGTTAAATCTACTTTTTGCCCTTTTTGTAAATTTACTGACATTTTTACATCTCCTTCACTACTCACCCTTTTGAAAAGCCAAATGAAGAAATCCAATTTGAAAATCCATTAGGGTTTCTAGTTTGTATACATATTGTTCCTGGTCCTCTAAAACGACACACAAGGCATTCCCCAGATATAATACTATTCACCCAGCCATTAGATGCTTTTTCAATGCTATAATTCATATCTTCTGTCCATGCTACTAAATGGCCATTGTCTACTATCATCTCTTCTCCTGCTGCTAATGTAATAGTATGAATAGCACCATAGCTGCTCAAAAACAATATGCCTTTTCCTTTTGCTTTTAATACAAAAAATCCTTCTTTTGAAAAAAATCCCTTTGCCAAATTTTGTATTTTTGTATCAATTTCAACATATTCTGTAGATGCTAAAAAACCATTTTTTTGTATAATCAAACCAGATGTTCCATCTAATTCTACATCAATAATACCTCCAGGATAAGCATGAGCAAATAAAACTTCTCCACTTCCTCGTGTTGCTGTAAGATACTGAAAAAAGAATTTTTCTCCAGAAAGCATACGTGTTAAACCTTTTCTAATACCACCTTCTACGCCACCTGTTACATCAATTGTAGAAGACATTGCTATCATAGCGTCTGCTTCTGCTTTGATACGTTCTCCCTTTTCCAATTGATATCTTACAATAGGAAAAGCATCTTGATGCAATATTTCATACTTCATACTATTCCCCTCTTTTCTATATAAAGTTACGCTACTTCAATGCCATAATTACCACAAAGAGCTGCTAATCCTCCTTGAAAACCACTTCCAACAGCATTAAACTTCCACTCTGAACCATTTCGATATAATTCTCCTACTACTACTGCTGTTTCAATAGAAAAGTCTTCTCCCAAATCATAACGAATTAATTCTTTATTATTTGCCTCATCTACTACTCTAATATAAGCATTAGAAACTTGCCCAAAATTTTGTTTTCTTGCTTCTGCGTCATATATTGTTGCTGTAAAAGCAATTCTCATTATATCAACAGGTACTTTAGAAAGATCAATCAATATTTGTTCATCATCTCCTTCTCCTTCGCCTGTTCTGTTATCTCCTTTATGCACCACAGCACCACTTTCATGGTTTAAATTGCTGTAGAATACAAAGTCATTTTGTTTTCTTACTTTTCCATTTTCCCCTAACAAAAACGCTGCTGTATCTAAGTCAAAAGCATTTCCTCCATCGTATTTATTTATGTCCCAGCCCAATCCAATACACATTTTTGTTAATCCAGGGTTTGTTTTTGTTAAATCCACTTTTTGTCCTTTTTGTAAATTAATAGGCATAAATCATCTCTCCTTTTTATAAAAACTTTAATTCTTTCCTTTACATATAAGCTTTCTTATTAAATCTACTGGTATAATTGTAAAAGCTAATACTATTACAAATAACCATTCTGTTGCTGTTAATCCATAGCAGCGAAGTATTTCGCCACCAAAATAAGTCATACTTATCTGAACCACAACAATCAAAAGTAATATTTTTAAAAATCCATTATTACCACTAATATTATCGAAAAGATTTATTTTTTCTGTTCTAGCATTAAAGGCATTAAATACAGAAGCAAATATAAAAAATGCAAAATAACCTGTCAGCATATATTTATTTGAAGGGTCATCTCTAAAAAAGGCATCTGCTTCATGCAATACAAGCATACCCATACTTAATACAAATATCCATAGACTACCTACAATAATTTCACTCCACATATACTTACTTACAATATTTTCATCTCTACGTTTAGGTTGTTCTTTCATATAACGCTTAAGTGCTGGTTCTCCTCCAAATGCAAGTGCTGCCAAAGTGTCCATGACAAGGTTTACCCACAATATTTGCGTAATAGATAAAGGATTTTCCATACCTAAAAGTGGTGACATAAATGAAACTAATACTGCTGCAACATTAATTGTTAACTGAAATATAATAAATTTTCTAATGCTATTAAATATTGTTCTACCATAAAGTATTGCTTTATCTATAGAAGTAAAATTGTCATCTAATATTACAATATCACTTGCTTCTTTTGCTACTTCTGTACCGCCTCCCATGGCAAAACCAACATCTGCTTTTTTTAGTGCTGGAGAGTCATTTACACCATCACCTGTCATACCAACAACTAAATTTAATTCCTGTGCTAATCTCACCAGTCGGCTTTTATCACTTGGCAACGCCCTTGCCACTACCCTTAAATCTTTAAGTCTTGATTTTATTTCTTCATCAGAAAGTGCAAACAATTCATCACTTGTTAACACTATTTCATTATCAGATGTTAAAAGTCCTGCTTCTTTTGCTATAGCAACAGCAGTATCTTTTCTATCACCTGTAATCATAACAACTTGTACACCAGCATTATGCACTTCTTGTATTGCTTCAATAGACTCTGGACGGACATCATCACGTATACCTAATACTCCTACTAATATATAATCATTTTCAGGTAATACATCATTTTCAATGCCCTTTTCAGATACTGCAAGTCCTAATACTCTAATAGCACGACAAGCTAATTCATTTATTTTTGTATTTACAATATCTGGATTTAATGGCTGTTTTTCTCCATTTTCATCAAAATACCATTTACATTTTGAAATAATTTTTTCTGGTGCACCTTTTAAAAGTGTATAATTAAAATCTCCTGTAACTTGTGCTGCAGAATATTTATTATCACTGTTAAATGGTACAGAAGCTATTTTTTTCACATTATAAGAAGGAATGTCCCCTGTTAAAAAGCCCAATACAGCTCTATCTGTACCATTTCCTCCTATAATTTTCCTTTTACCTTCTTCTTGAGAAATTACAGCTGTTGTGTTTTCTAATATGCTTATTGTCAAAATATTTTTTAATTTTGGTGTTACTCTTTCTAAACTATTCCACTCTAATCCTTTTCCATTCATAAATGTAACAACTTCTAATATGCCCTTTGTAATTGTACCTGTTTTATCACTAAAAAGAATATTTAAACTACCTGCTGTTTCAATACCGCTTATTTTTCTAACTAATACATTATCTTTTAACATTTTACCCATATTTTGAGCAGAAACAATAGCAATCATAAGTGGTAAACCTTCTGGTACAGCCATAACTATAATAATAACTGCTAACATAACCGCTTCTACAATGTCATTTACTATTGTTATCCAATTAGAGCAGTAATCTGAAATCAATGCCATATCAAAACTATTGTGTACTACAATTCTTTGAAATAACAATGCTACTGCAATTAATACACCACCAATATAACCAAATTTGCTAATACCATTTGCAAGATTTGTTAACTTTACTTTTAATGGCGACTCTCTATCATCATCGCTTTGCAGTTCACTTGCAATTTTACCATAAACAGATTTATCTCCTACTGTTGTTACTTCCATAATACCATTACCAGAACAAACAATAGTACCTCTAAATACTTTATAAGCATTTAAAAAGTCCATCGCTTTGGTTTCATCTTCTTGATATTCTTCTGGTATTGCTTTCTTTTTTGCTTCTTTGCTTTCACCATTTAATACAGATTGGTCTACATTGATGTTGCCATCAATTAAATTACCATCTGCTGGTATTTTGTCACCAGATTGCAATATAATACAATCTCCTACTACAATATCATCAATAGAAATTTCTGTAACTTCGCCATCTCTATATACTTTACATTTGATTTTAGAAGCTTCATCTTGCAATTTTTGAAAAGCATTTTCATTTCGATATTCCGAAAATGTAGATACAAATGTAGCAAGTATTACTGCCATTGCTATCCCTACAGACTCATACCACTCTGTTTGTCCCAAAAATGCAAACACTACATTGATAATCAATGCTACACAAAGTATTTTAATCATAGGGTCACCAAAATTACTCTTAAGTTTGTCCCAAAATCCTTCTGATTTTACTTCGCTTAGGCGATTATCACCATGTTCTTGTCTGCTCTTTAGGACTTGCTCTTCTGTCAATCCTAATTTATTCATCTTATTATTTTCCTCCTTAATTATATTTTATAAATTTGTATTCATTTTTGAATTAAAATCTATTTTTAATTGATTTAAGCGTTGTATATCTTGTTGTCTTTTTTGCTGTGCTTCTTGTTGTATTTTTTGTGTTTCTTCAATACCATTTACAATAGTTTGCCATGATTTTTCTAATGTTTCTATTTTAACAGAACTTCCTGACGCTAATTGTGTAGTAAGTTTAGATTGATTTACTGTATTTTGTGCATTTTTTAGAAGCATCTCATTTGTTCTCTCATCTAATGCTGCCATTGCTTCTGCTTGTATTTTTTGTCTTTTTAAAAGAATAGCTTGTGTTAGTGCTTGTTTAAATACAGGCAATGTAATAATAAAAGCAGAATTAATTTTTCTGATTAAATTCAAATTGCTAAACTGCATTGTTTTAATCATAGGAATAGACTGCATTGCTACATTTTCTGCAATGCGTAAATCCATTACTCTTTGGTCTAATATATCCTTTGTCTGTTCTAATCCCATAATATCCATTTGTAATACAGCATCTTGAGATTGTTGATAGTCTTGACGCATTTGTTGTAAATATTGGTCAAGTTCTTTTACACCTTGTTCTCCTGCTAATATATATTTTACAAGAGTTTGATAATATTCTACATTTGTTTGAAACATCTGCTCTAATTTTTGGTTAGAAACTTTAATTTCATTTTCATATTCTTTCAATTTAATGTAAATTTTATCAACTTCATCTCCCATAGTATGATATTTTGAAAGCACTTGTTCTAATTGTTTTTTTGCTCCTCCAAATAATTTACCCAAAACACCTTTTTTTTCTTCTGTTGCAATTTCTTCTAAATCAAATTTATCCATAATTTTCCCTAATGTTTTGAGCAACTCCCCTGAGTCATTAATTTGGTTCATATTGACACTATTTAATATTTGGTCTGAACATTTTGAAATGCCTTCTGCTGCTTCTGCACCAAATGACACAATCTCTTGAGGATTATAAACATCAATGGCACTTACAATATCATCAACCTCTTTAGAATTTACTAAATTTTTTGTCATCTCCTGTCTTTGTTCCACAATATTATATTCTTTTATTTCTTCTAGCTCTATTATATTTTGAGTAGTACTTTGAGTAACTGTAGGTTTAAAATTTAATGCCATTGTTATTTTCTCCTTCCAAATATTCTATTAAACAATCCACTTTCTGTTGTTATAGCCATTCTTTCCAATTTTGCTCTTTCTGGTATTTCCATTTGAAATAAATATTCCCCTATTTCATATTCTTCAAAAGCCTTTTTACTAATATATTTATCAATATTTCTATAACCTGTAGGAGTAAACACCACAATGTCAAATCCTATTAAATTTAAATAAAGTAAATAAATAGCATCTTCTAATGTTGCTATATTTTCATTAACAGAAACTACTACAACTTTAGGAATTTCTTTTGTAAAATCAAATTGTTGTATCATTTGTAATGTGATTTTATCTAAATTTAAAATAATATAAAGTATTACTTTTTCTATATCCACACCTTCTGCTTCTATCCATTTCAAATCTAACATTTCTTGTGCTTTTTGTAATATATAATTTTGTGTTTGTAAATTTAAAAAATCATAGCGATAATTGGAATGTTTTTTGACTGCTTTTATATCAATTTTATTTTTATTTAAAAATTGTGCAGCAAAAGAAGGAGAATGTCCTACTCTTGCAATATACGGAAAATTTTTAATAAATATTGTATTTTCTGTCAAAAGTTCAGAAATACTTTTTAAATATTTTGAAATATCTCCCTCTTTTACGCCATTTATTTTTGCAAAAATATTTGGTATAGTAACTATATTTTCTTTTATTTCAAAACCAGGACGATATTTTGCTTCTTCTTTCCAAATAATACTGATTTCTTCATATATTGTTTTTAATGTAACTGTCTGTGAATGTATAAACTGTTTTGGTCTATATAATCCTGTATCTTCATATAATATACTATCTAATTCTCTTTCTGCTTGATAAGCAGTCGTTGCTTGTTTTACTCTTATTGCCTTTTGAGGAAAACAAAACATTTCACTGTCATTTTCTAATTCAATCACTATACTATTGTTTTCTATTTCTTCAAATACAGTATGATATTCTTTTTTAGGTGAAATATATAAAACATCTACAGGCAAATAAGAAAGCATATTTAAAAATAATGCTTGATTTTTATTTATTTTACCATAGTATAAAAACAAAGGTATTTGTTCATAATCAAAATTTTGAAACAATATACTACTATAACGATTAAGCCAACAAACTAACTTCAATGCAGTATTATAAATTTTAGAAATACTTTGTTCTGTATACTGTTCCATTATAGTAAAAAAAGCTCTTTGAAAAAGTCTTTGTAATATTGTATTTCCTAGTAATACAATTTTTTCTGAAAACTGTTGTAGCATATCTTTTTGATTTTCATATTTTGTTAAACGTAATGTATTACTTTCTTCTATAGAAGGATTTTCTATATTTTGCTCTACTATCAAAAAAGGTTTGGCTTTTTGTTTTAACTCTTGTTTTAATGTATATAATCTATTTTGATATATTTCTAATTGGTCAACGCCAATATATTGTATAAAAATATTATAATAATGATTTCTATCTAACAGTGCTCTTTGACTATTTGTTTGAAATAAATTTTGCCAAAAATCTTCTTTTTGTAATATATTTGTTTTTACAAAATCAGATACTGATTGTATATTTTTATCTGTTTGTTGCTGTTTTTCTAGTACATTTAAGTCAATATTTTTAAAGTGTTTTGGAGGTTGTCCTCTTCTTTTTCCATATATCACATTAGACCACATTGCAGCAGTATCTATTTTAAAATAAGAAGCCTCATCATAAAAATGAACATATACAACATCGCAGCCACTAAAACACAACACTCTTAAAAGATATAATTCATATTTTGAAATATCTCCCTCATAAAGTATTTTTGGTACTTCTTCCTCTCCTAAAGTGCAAAGCATATTTCCAAAATAATACTTTAACCAGCACATAAATTTTACAAATGTATTTTTTAATATATTAATGTTATTTTGTTTTGTACTTAATTCATATAATATATAATATATTGCTTCTGAAATATTTTTTTGTATTTTCTGAGGTACAAAATCTAACCATTTTACTATAATTTCATAAAACAAATTTTGCTCTATTACAAAATCAAATTGTCCTACTTTATCAAAAAAATGGAAAACTTCATTTTCATTTGGTTGAGGTAATTTTTTTGATATATATTTTCCATTTTTCTGGCAATCTATTTGTATTTTTCTTTCCCATATTAGTAATTCTTCATCAAAACCAATAAAACGACAAAAATAAACGCCTTCTCTTTCTCTTTTAGAAAGGGGTTTAAAATAATCTTGTTTATCATTACAATTTAATTTTTGATACATTTGTTATAAATTCCTCTTTCTTTTTATCATAACTCTACTGAAAAAACAAAATTTTTATAAAATGATTACTACACATTTACTAAAATTATTTTGTTTTAATGGTACAGTAAAACATTGTTTCTGTCAAATAATAAACTTATTTTTTATAAAAAAAATACAGTTTATAAAAATTTTTTATATAAACTGTATTATAGTACCATTATGATAATACATTAATTGCTTCTATCACTTTTTCATAATCTTTTTTTACTTGTTCAAATGCCTCTGATGCTGTTTCATTATATTGTTGATTATCTCTTAATATATCAGACAAAATACTAGTAGAATGATATAATGTAGTTAATGACAAATTTTGACTAATTCCTTTTAAAGTATGTGCAGCACGAAATGCCTCTTCCATATTACTTTGTTCTATAGAACTACACAACAAATCATAGCTTTTATCATTTAACACTTTCAGCAAAAATTTCTTAATTCTTTCTTCTGTTCTTAATCTACTTTCTACTTCTTCATAATTTGCTCCCATTGCTTCATAGCACTGTTTTACTGTCATTGTACTTTTTCCCCTTTCACACTACTATTTATCTTTCTGTTGTGAAAATTTTGCTTTCCAAACAACTTCTATATCTTCATTATAAAAACAATAAGTATGTCCTCCATTATGTTTGGCTGTATATAATGCTTTATCTGCTTTTTCAAACAATTCGTCATATTCTTTTCGTTCACAGTCTTCTGAAGATGCTATTCCCATACTTACATTAATATCAAAATCTTTATATTTTCCATGTAATTTATGAAATACTCTTTCTACTTGTGGTTTTGTAGTGTCTTTATATTCCATAAAAATTAAAAATTCATCCCCACTCATACGAGCAGCTATATCTGCACTACGAATACTATTTTTAATAGTATCTCCTATATACTGTAAAATCTTATCTCCAGATTGATGACCATACTCATCATTTGCTTTTCTAAAATCATCAATATCAATCAAAAGTAATATATATTTCTTTTCTTGTTGTGTTGATAAAAGAGAAGAAATTTTATTTTTTGCAACACTATGATTTAATAATCCTGTTAAAGAATCTTGTGCCATAGCTAACTCTAAACGGTTCATTTTTTCTAGATACTCATGAATATCTACAATTTTTCCAATCGCACCCTCATATAATGGAGGTTCTTCATTTGTCCACATTGATTTCGCAATTACTTCGCTCCATCTTTGACTTCCATTAATATTTAAAAGGTAAGTTTCTTTTATAATAGAGTCTTCTGGTGTAGTATCTTTTAATCTTTTCAAAAGTTGTTCAAAATCTTCTTTAAAGAATACTTGATTTCCAAAAGTGCTTTCTTTTGGATTTAATATCATTTCTGGTAAGTTTAGGTACTCTGCCCCCCATTCAGAAAGCATAAGCATTTCTGGTGTAGCAGTATATTCAAATTGTATTTCTTTAGACATATTTGCAAAAAATTGATATTTCATTCTTTCATGTTCTAGCAAACGAAATGTTCTTTCAGATACATTTAATTCATTAATATCCATCATTTGTTGCTCTACTGTTTCAAGTAAATCTCTTTGAAAATGACTTGTTGCCGAAATTTCTTTAAACTCTTTTTCCAAAGTATCTGAAATTTCTGTTAAACATTCCATTAAAATAGGATTGAATACACCACATTCTCCATTTAATATCATATTTACTGCTACTTCATGTGTAAAAGCAGCTTTATATACCCTTTCGCTTGTCAAGGCATCATAAACATCTGCCAACGCAACTACTTGTGCTGCAATAGGGATTTCTTCGCCCTTTAAACCATCTGGATAACCTCTTCCATCATATCTTTCATGATGCCATCTGCAAATTTGATAGCTTACTTGAATTAACGGTTCATTTTCTCTCATAGGAATACAACTTAACATCTTTGCTCCTGCTGCAGAGTGTGTTTTCATTATTTCAAATTCTTCTTTTGTTAAACGTCCTGGTTTATTTAAAATTTCACTTGGTATTGCAATTTTTCCAATATCATGTAGTGCTGAAGCATTACAAATTAAAGAAATATCCCTTTTTGAAATGCCATATTTATCTGTTTTTTCCATTAATTTTTTTAGCAAAAGTTCTGTTAAAGTATGAACGTGTAAAACGTGCAAACCACTTTCTCCATTACGAAATTCTACAATATTAGACAATATCTCAATCATCAATCTGCTATCTTTTTCTTTTTCATAAAGTTGTTCTGTTACCATATGTGCTAACTCTCTTTGCTTTGCTGCAAGCATAATTGTGCTAGTAACACGACGTTGTACTACTCTTTCATCAAAAGGTCTACTGATATAATCCAATACACCTAAATCATATGCTTTATCCATATAAGAAGGCACTGTTTCTGCTGAAATAATAATTACTGGCACGCTTTTAATCCAGCCATTTTTATTCATTGTTTCTAGTAAACCAAATCCGTCCATAATTGGCATAACTATATCTAAAAGTATAACAGAAATTTCGTGTTCTTGATTATGTAATATTGCCGCAGCTTCCATTCCATTTTCTGCTTCTATAATATCAAATTCATTTGATAACATATCGGATAATAAGGAACGATTCATTTCTGAATCATCTACAATTAAAATTTTTCTTTTTACCACCATCTATCAACCTTTCTATTTACATCATACTTTATTTTTATTTTAAGTATTTTTTCAATATTTGTATCAGTCTATCTACATCAATTGGTTTAGATACATGCTCATTCATACCACATTCCAAAGAATGTTGTATATCTTCAGAAAATGCGTCTGCTGTCATAGCAATAATAGGTAAATTCACATCAGCACGTTCTTTCATCGCTCTAATCTCTTTTGCAGCATCATATCCACTCATAACTGGCATACGAATATCCATTAATATTACATCAAAATAACCTACCTCTGAATTCTTAAATTTTTGTACACAAATTTGACCATTTTCTGCTCTTTCTAATTCAAATCCAGCTTCTGAAAGAATATCTTCTGCAATTTCCCAATTCAAATCATTGTCTTCTGCTAATAATATATGTTTTCCTACAAAATTTTGTTCTTTTTGTTTTTGTTGTATTTCTTCTGCATCTTTTTCTATCATAAAAGAACTTAAGCCTAAAAATAGATTAGACTTAAACAATGGCTTTGAAATAAATCCATTTGCTCCAGCTTTTAACGCCTCTTCTTCTATATCGCTCCAATCATATGCAGATATAATCAATATAGGAATATTATTTCCTACTTGTTTTCTAATTTCACGCATTGTTTCTAAGCCATCCATATCTGGTATTTTCCAATCTAAAAGCACAATTTGATAATCATTGTTCTCTTGATGACGTTTTTTAACCATTTCTATTGCCATTTTTCCATTTAAAGCCCATTCCGCATTTATTCCTATTTCTTTTAATGAAAAAACAGCACTTTGACAAAGGTCTTCATTATTATCTGCTACCAATACATTCCATGGAGGAAGAAGCATATCTTCTTCTTTTGTAAATGCTTTTTCTAAATCCAATATAATATGAAATTCGCTTCCCTTTCCTGGTACACTATTTAATTGTATTGTACCACCCATAGTATCTATAATATATTTTGTAATTGCCATTCCTAATCCAGTACCTTCTGTTTTATATACCTGCTCTTTTTGCTCTCTCGAAAATTTTTCAAAAATCTTTTCTTGAAATTCTTTTGTCATTCCAATACCACTATCTTTTACTCTAAAATGACATCTTATATAATTTTGACCAACAGGTGAAGTTTCTTGTTCTAAATAAACTCTGATATTGCCATCTTCTGGTGTAAACTTAATAGCATTTGACAATAAGTTAATTAATACTTGATTTAAACGTACACTATCACAAAATACATTTTCTGTCTGAATTTTTTGTATAAAAATATCAAAATGTTGATTTTTTGCTTTAATTTGTGGTTGTACTATATTCACAATACTTTCCATTGCTTCTCTTAAAGAAATTTGGTGCATATTTAAAGTTAGTCTTCCACTTTCAATTTTAGACATATCTAACACATCATTAATCAAACCTAATAAATGTTTACTTGATAATGTTATTTTTGTTAAACAATCCTTTACTCTTGTTGTATCATTTATATTTGCCACAGCAATAGCAGTCATACCTACAATACCATTCATTGGTGTACGAATATCATGGCTCATATTAGAAAGAAATTCGCTTTTTGCTTTGTTTGCTTCAACTGCTTCTTTTTTTGCTTTGTCCAACTCTTTAAGCTGTTGCTGTGACATTCTGAAATACAATATAAAAATAATAAGTATCCCAATTAAAATAGTACCACAAGCTTCTAATATAGTATACTGCCTTATATCACTTAATTCTTTAATACTATCATTTAAAACTCCATAAGGCATAACTGCAACTAAATACCATTTAGAATTTGGTAGAGAAGAACAATACAGCTGTTGGTATACACCATTTACCATAATTAAGGTAGAATAATCTTCGTCTTGTTCCATAGCACTCTTTAATTCTTGAACATATCTTTCTGGTGTTTTTCCATGTAATTCTGAAAATAGTTCTTTAATACGAGTAAAATAATCTTCTTGAAATCCTTCTCCACTTCTAATTACAAAATTTCCATCTTTACGAATAATATGTGAATACATAATAGAAGTTTTTTCATCTAATACAAGAGCACTTTCTAAATAACTCATAGGTAATGCTACCACTAGTGAAGAACTTTTATTGTTTCCTTTCATAGGGTATTCTGCATCAATGGCCAGTATTAAAACTTTATCTCCATTTTCATCATAGCCTGTTGTTACTCTCTTACTTTTGTCTTTCAATATTTCACTAAATTCTTGTTTGTCTACTATTCTAATAGGTTTACCATAAACAATTTGTTCTTCTTCATTTTCTGTATAAAGTGCCAAATATGTAAATTCACGAATTTCAGCACTTAATGCCAGTTCTTGCAACATAGTGTCGCTATATTGAACACCTTGTTGTGGTGTACGTTTTACGATACCTTGTGCTTGTGACAATTTTAAATCAATGATAGCATCAAATTTTTGATGAATTTGTTTACTCATCTCTAACATATAAATTGCACCTATTTCAGTAATTGCCTTTTCACTTTTTTGGTTCATATATGAGCCTATCCAAACAAATACAGCAGTACACAATACGACCAAACAAATACCACTTATTGCAAAAAAACGTTTTGTCATTTGAAACATTAAAAAATTCTCCTCCTTTTTATTCTAAATCAACCAAGTATTTATCTATTTTTATATTACACTTTTGATTATATTTGTTATATTATATATAACTTCTAAAACATGAAATGAAATATATAAATATAAATGTTACATTTCTACAGAAAATTCTTTCATAACATTACATTATTTTTAGTTAAATTGATTAATATTTATATTATTTTATCATTTACTATTGAGCATATCATATCATATTCAATTATAATATGCAAGAGAATACACCAATTACTTCTATTACATAAAGTCAAATAACTACATAAAACAAATAATTAAATAACAAGCAATATTTTGAAATATACTATATTATAAAATATTTTCCACTATTAAAATAACAGTATTATTTCTATAAAACTATGTTATTATATATTGTACAATTAGTATAAATATACAATTTTAATACTAAAAATGAATACTTTATCCATATAATCTGGTGTGCAAAAAACTGTACAATTTTACATCTGATATATCTCTTATATATTAATGTAACATAATAAAATACTATTTACTTATTGCTATATAACAAATTATACTATTTGATAAACAACATAAAATAAAAAGGCGTTCATCAGTAAAAACTGTTATACGCCTTTATCATTCTTTATTTTAAAACTGCTCCCTCATTAGAGGAACAAACTAATTTTGAATATCTTGCTAACCAGCCATGTTTTATATTTGGTTCTTTTGGGACAAACTCTCTTCTTCTTTTTTCAAATTCTTGTTCACTTATTTCTGCATTTATTTTTCTATTTGGAATATCAATACTAATCATATCGCCCTCTTTCAAAAGAGCAATTTCACCACCTGTAGCTGCTTCTGGACAAACATGACCAATAGAAGCACCTCTTGATGCACCACTAAAACGGCCATCTGTAATCAAAGCAACATCTTTATCCAATTTCATACCTGCTAATGCTGAAGTAGGATTTAACATTTCTCTCATACCTGGCCCACCTTTTGGTCCTTCATAACGTATTACTACAACATCACCTTTTTTAATTTTTCCTCCAAATATTGCAGCAATAGCTTCTTCTTCACTGTTAAATACTCTTGCAGGACCTTTGTGTACAAGCATTTCTGCTGCTACAGCAGATTGTTTTACAGCACACCCTTCTTTTGCAATATTTCCCCAAAGTATTGCAATACCTCCTGTTGTACTATATGGATTATCAATGTCACGTATCACTTGTGTGTTTTTGTTTATTGCATCTGTAATATTTTCTTTTACTGTTTTACCTGTTACTGTCATTAAACTAGTATCAATCAAATCTTTTTTTGCTAATTCTGACATTACAGCCTGTACTCCTCCTGCTGCATACAAATCTTGTATATGATGAGGGCCAGCAGGTGCTAAGTGACACAAATTAGGTGTTTTTTCACTCACTTCATTAAACATATTCAAATCTAAAGGACAACCTGCCTCATGGGAAATTGCCAGTAAATGTAAAACACTATTTGTACTACAGCCTAATGCCATATCCATAGCTAGTCCATTTCGAAATGCTTTTTCTGTTAAAATATCTCTTGGTTTAATGTCTTTTTCTACCAATTCCATAATTTTCATACCAGCGTGTTTTGCTAAATGAATTCTTCCAGAATACACTGCAGGTATTGTTCCATTTCCAGGTAAGGCCATACCGATTGCTTCACTCAAACAATTCATAGAATTTGCTGTGTACATACCTGCACAAGAGCCACAGCCAGGACATACATTATTTTCATAATATTTTAATTCTTCATCGTTTATTATATTTGCTTTATAAGACCCAACTGCTTCAAACATTTTAGAAAGGCTTGTATGTTCTCCATTGACATCGCCAGCAAGCATAGGACCACCACTTACCACAATGGAAGGAATATTAATTCTAGCTGCTGCCATAATCATGCCAGGTACAATTTTATCACAGTTTGGCACTAATACCAATCCATCAAAACAATGTGCATTTGCCATTGTTTCTACACTATCTGCAATTAGCTCTCTTGATGCAAGAGAATATTTCATGCCAATATGTCCCATAGCAATACCATCACATACGCCAATCGCTGGTACAACAATAGGCGTACCTCCTGCCATAGAAACCCCAGTTTTCACTGCTGCTGTAATTTTATCCAAATTAATATGTCCAGGTACAATATCACTATAAGCAGACACAATACCAATCAAAGGTCTTTCGATTTCTTCATCTGTTAAACCACAAGCTCTCAATAAAGAACGTTGTGGCGCTTTTTCTGCACCTTTTGTTACATTATAACTTCTTCTTTCCACAATACTACCTCCTATTATTTTTTATTCATTTGTTGTTATTACCTATTTCTTTTATAAAATTACATTTATCATCAACAATACTGACAGAAAATTTTATATCCTTACTATATTTTATATTTTGTTTCAGCAAATAGTAAATATTGTTTGCATCACATTCCTCTTCTATATCACTATTAAAATATATATCGTAAAAACTTTCTAAATCATGAGGATAATTACACCCTGTAAAATGAAGTGATGGTATCTTTTGAATTATCCATTCCTCTACTTCCATTTGATTTGTAATATTACTCATCAACATTATTTCAACATCATCTGCATTTGTAGAATAAAAACTTACTTTTATCTCTTTTATCATAATTAATCCCTTTAAAATTCTTTCAATGCTAAACTCTTTATATAAATAATAGCCTACTTTATTGTTATATACACAGCTTATTATTGAAAATTGCCAAAGGCAGAATACAAATTCTGCCATTGACAATAATAATATTTATTTTTTATTTTTTTAACCAGCTCATCATTTTACGCAATCTTGCACCTACTGCCTCTAATGGGTGTGTTGCTTCTTTTGCACGTGTAGCAAGGAATTTTGCACAACCGCCTGCTTTATTTTCTTGTATCCATTCGCTTGCAAATGTACCATCTTGAATTTCAGAAAGCACTTTTTTCATTTCTTTTCTTGTTTCTTCTGTAATCAAACGTTTTCCTGTACGATAGTCGCCATATTCTGCTGTATTAGAAATAGAATATCTCATTTCAGCAAAACCGCCTCTATTGATTAAGTCAACAATCAATTTCATTTCGTGTATACATTCAAAGTATGCCATTTCTGGTTCATATCCTGCTTCTACCAATGTATCAAAACCAGCTTTCATCAATTCTGTTACACCACCACAAAGTACAGCTTGCTCTCCAAAAAGGTCTGTTTCTGTTTCTTCTTTGAATGTTGTTTGAATAATACCTGCTCTACCTGCACCAATGCCACAAGCCCAAGCTAAAGCATATTCTTTTGCTTTACCAGAAAAGTCCTGATACACCGCAATTAAAGAAGGTACACCCTGTCCTTCTGTGTAAAGGCTTCTTACAATATGTCCAGGACCTTTTGGTGCAACCATAATAACATCAACATTTTTTGGTGCTTTAATTTGATTAAAATGAATGTTGAAGCCATGTGCAAACATTAATATATTGCCTTCCTGCAAATTTGGAGCAATAGATTTATTATAAATATCTGGAGCTGCTTCATCTGGAACAAGCATCATAATAACATCAGCAACTTTTGCTGCTTCTGCTGTTTCTAATACTTTTAATCCTGCTGCTTCTGCTTTTGCACAACTTGCAGATGTTGTTCTTAAACCAACTACAACATCACAGCCACTCTCTTGCAAATTTAAAGCATGAGCGTGTCCTTGACTACCATATCCTATTACAGCAATTTTTTTACCTTTTAATAAATTCAAATCACAATCTTGGTCATAATACATTTGTACCATAATTTTTCTCCTCCGTAATATTATTCATTCTTTTTTACTTCTTTTTTATTTATATCAATCGGTTATAAAAACCGATTTCTATACATTATAACGCTGTTACACCTGTACGACACATTTCTTCAATTTCAAATTTAGATAATGCTGTCACAAAATTATCTACATTGCTTGGAATATCTGACAATTCTACTGTAATAGCATTTGGTTGTATTTCTAATATTTTTCCTTGAAATTCTGATACTGTGTTACTAATTTTTGCACTAGTAGCAGTATCTTCTGTATGAATTTTTAGCAATACCAATTCTTTACAAATAGCTTGTTTTTCATCTATTTGTGTTACTTTTTCCACTTCTTCCAATTTTGAAACCTGTTTAAATACTTTTTCTATAATTTCATCATCTGCTTCTACTACAACCGTTATTTTTGTAATTTTAGGGTTATCTGTAGGTGATGCAGAAATAGAATCTATATTATATCCTCTACGTGCAAATAAACTTGATATTCTTGCCAAAACACCAAAATTATTCTGTACTACAAGAGATAATATATGCTTTTTCATAATATCCTTCCTCCTAAATTATCATTAATCTACAATAATATCGTCAAAACTGCCTCCTGGTGGTATCATAGGCAATACTTTTTCATCTCTATCAATAATACATTCTATCACACTAGGACAGTTTGTGTTTTGTAAAGCCTGTTCAAACGCTTTTTTAAATTCTGTTACAGTAGTTGCTCTGTATCCTTTTGCTCCAAATGCTTCTGCTAATTTCACATAATTTGTTTTTCTATCCAATGTGGTATAAGCATATCTTTTTTCAAAAAACAGTTCTTGCCACTGTCTTACCATACCTAGAACTTGATTATTCATAATTACAGTAATAATAGGTAATTCATATGTGACACTTGTACAAAGTTCATTCAAATTCATATGAAAACTACCATCACCTGTAATATGAACAACACGTCTTTCAGGATAAGCAATTTTTGCACCAATAGAAGCACCATAGCTAAATCCCATTGTTCCCAGTCCTCCTGATGTCAAAAAAGAACGAGGTTTTGTTCTTTTACAGTACTGTGCTGTCCACATTTGATGCTGTCCAACATCTGTTACAATAATAGCATCTTCTCCACTTAATTCAGAAATTGCTTCTACCAATTTAAAAGGTTTAATAGTATTTTCATCATCTACTGGGTGATAATCAATTTCTTCTCTCCATTTATCTATTGTTTCTATCCATTCTTTTCTTTCTGAAGGCTGCACATATTTCATTAATCCTACTATAACATCTTTCACATCGCCTAATATGCTAAAATTTGTTCTTACGTTTTTATCAATTTCTGTATCATCAATGTCAATTTGTACTTTAATAGCATTTGATGCAAATTTCTCTTTATTTGTTGCTACTCTGTCAGAAAATCTTGTACCAATAGCAATCAACAAATCTGCCTCATTAATTGCTTTTGAACTAGAAACATGACCATGCATACCAACCATACCTAAATTTAATCTATCACCATAACTTAATACTCCTGTTGCCATAAGTGTATGACAGGCTGGTATAGAACAAGTATTAATCAATTCACTCAATTCACGAGAAGCTCTTGACGAAATAACACCACCACCAAAATAAATAACAGGACGAACACTTTTATTAATTAATTTAGCAAGATGTTTAATATCATCTTCTTTTACAGGAACATGGTGTTGTGACCTAACAATCTCTTTATGTTCAAATTCATAACTTGCTATAGTTAAATCTTTTGGAATATCCACTAAAACAGGGCCAGGACGTCCACTTTGTGCAATACGAAATGCTTCTCTTAATGTATCTGCTAAATCTTCTATATTTTTGACAAGAAAATTATGTTTTGTAATAGGTAATGTAACCCCTGCAATATATACTTCTTGAAAACTATCACGTCCCATAGCATCTGTTGTTACATTTCCTGTAATAGCAACCATAGGAATAGAGTCCATATATGCCGTAGCAATGCCTGTTACAATATTTGTTGCACCTGGTCCACTTGTTGCAATCACAACACCTGTTTTTCCTGTTGCTCTAGCATATCCATCTGCTGCATGAGATGCTCCTTGTTCATGTGCTGTTAAAATATGACGAATTCTATCTTTATTTTGAAGCAAAGCATCATAAATATTTATTACAGTTCCTCCAGGATAGCCAAATACAACATCGACACCTTCTTCTACCAATACCTCAACTATAATTTCTGCACCTGTTTTCATCATATCCATTTCCCCATTCATTAAATATTTTTCGTAATTACTATTTTTCATTTGTTTTTACTATTTTTCTATAAAAAAAGACTTTATCTCTTTTTTATTCAAGAGACAAAGTCTTAGGCTCTGCGGTACCACTCTTATTGCTATAAATAAATATAGCCACCTCAAAACATCTACACAATAATGTGTTAATGCTAATTCTTTTAACGAAGAATTAATCCGTTTGAACCTACACAAATTATTTCTGAATTCTTTAGTTCAACTGCTCTTGAGGAGATTTTCACAATTTATTGTTATTATCTTACACCAACCGACAACTCTCTGAAAACAAATGTAAAAGTTACTTTCCCTCAGTCACTGCATTTTTTTACTTTAATCATGAACAAAATTATAACCATTTTTATAAAAATGTCAATAGCAAATTTTATTTTATATTTTTTATTTGTATGACAACATAAATATGATATCAAATATTTTTCTATTGATATTATAAAATTAATATTATATAATTATTATTTACATTGGTGTTAAATTACAATAATCTTCTATTGTGCCACCTCTTTTAAAACATTCTATAATTTCTTTTCCTAGTGGGTCTAATTCTGGTACATCAAATTTCTTTAGCTCTTTTTCAAAAAAATTATTTAATATTTTTGCACCTTTATCATAACCTTCTATACCAAGCATTTCCTGTAGTTCGCATTTTAAAAATACACTTCTAATGTTCTGTCTTTCAATTTTCATTTCTTTTAAAGCATAACCTAAAAGAGGACATCTTGCAGGCTCTAAATTTTGACGTTTAATAATATTAATCCCGCCACGTCTTGCTAAATATTCTCTTGCTAACCATTCTGCTGCAAATCCTACTTTATATACACCTATATGCTGATTTGGTATCAATATATATTTTGTATTGCGACAGGAAATAATTTGTTGTAACAATAAATTCGCCTGTCTTACTCTTAATCCTGTTGCAAAAGGCCAGTAAGAACCAACACCTTCACTTTCCATACCTTTTGTAGCAATAATGCTTGGATTATTATGACCTCTTGGTGCTACCAATCTCCACAACCATGCTAAAGAAGGAGGTATAATTTGCATCAATCCCATAATACCATAGCTTGGACGTTCTGCCGTTGCTGGAGGCATACGTACTCCAAAACTACGTATATCTACTCCAACAGGCTCCTGTACAATTTTATTTACCATATATCTTGGAATAACTACACGAGGATTTGGACAAGGTTTTCCATCAGAGTCTAATGTGTGCTCCCAAGGCAAACAAGTTGCTCCTGCAACTCCTTGTAAATTGAAGAAAATAAGAGGTTCTTTTGGGTGAATTGCTATTTTTTCATAGGCAGGGCTACTTCCATATTCTGTAATACCATCTACTCTCAAAAACCAAGCATTTTCTCCATCAATAATACCTAATTTTCCATCTTCGCCTTGTATAGCAGGGTGACACATTGCCATATCATCAGAAATTGGCTCAATATCACAAGTATCTCCCAAGTGTAAATAATTTTTTCCTCCTGTTACAATATGTGTTCCTAGTAATATACGGCCGTCTGGCTCTCTATGCTCTACTTCAAGCATTTCACTTTTTCCACCGCCAGAAGCTCCTTCATGCATAATTACAATCTCATTTTCATATGGTGTAATAATTCTCGCAGCAGAAGCATGAGCAGTTACCCAATTTTCTTGCTCCCCAATATCTAATAATACACTATAAACTCCCTTTTTAGCAGATGGGCCAGGATACAAATTATAAGAAAAAATTTCATGACAATTATCTAAACGATTATGAACACACACTTGTTTTCCCTCAAAATGAGTATGTCTAAAAGGTGGTGCAACATAAATAATAGCACGTGGCACAAAAGGAACAATTTCTTCTTCTATATTTACAAATGCTTGCAAATTTGCAAGTGCATATGCAAAAAAAGCAGCATTTTTAGGACATATTAATATAGCAGGATAGCCATATTTTTTACCACCTGCTCTAAATGGTACAACAATTAATTCTCTTTCTTTCAGCCACAACAATGTTTCTTTTCTTAAACTAGAAAATTCATAACCATACGCTTCTTCAAAACGTTGCTTATCTGTTGGCTTTTTATCTGAAATAACCATACATTCTGGGTCACGGCGACGCATATAATCTTCTGTATAATTTACAGCAGCTCCATTGCGGCAACGCACAACATCTGCTTCTTTTTTTTCTTTGCCATGAACTGTATATGTGATGTCAAAAGAATTTTCTTTTTCTCCTCCAAATACCATATCATAAATTTCTGCTCTTGTTTTTGGAATAACTACATCAGAACAAGCATTTAAAATTTCTTTTAATTCTTCTGAAAAAGCAATTCTTTCTATATTTTTATCCATAACTTCCTCCTTCTCTTTTATTTATTAACATGATATGAAACAGCTTGTCATTAAAAGCAGAACAAAATATTTTTAAAATTTTTACTGTATTTTTACTTTCATGTTAATTTAGCAATATATTTTATTTTTTATCACTTATTTTAATATGCTATTATTCATTTGTAAATCTTAATTAAAAATGTACTTTTATTTTAAATTTTGTATGTTTTATTATAAATTATAATGCCATTTTAGTTCTAAAATAAACAAAATAAATAAATTCTAAAGTGTAATTTTTTTTAGATATAATATTTTTTATGATAAAAATATAGAATTAGTCCTTTTCTATCACATTTTTTTACAAAATTTAGTATTCTATTTTATCATTCAAAACAAAAAAGATAACCCCTCCGCTGTCACTTCAACGGAAAGGTTATCTTTCATTCTGAACTGGTTCTAACACTTCTATTTTTCTCACTCTTTCTTTATTTTATTTTATTCGTGTTTTTATTGAGATGTCATTTATAATCATCACAACACCATTTTCCATATTTAGTTGTATATTTCATATACTGTATTTGCTCTTTTTTTCCACATGGAATACATTTTTTATCTCTTTATAAAATGTTTTATATTTACCATTTGCTTTTACAGTTTTGAAATAGAAAACGAAACTTGCTTTAAACATCGGACTCAAGCCTATATTATATAGTGCCTTATCCATTTTATATTGTCCTATGATATCTCCCTTCATAAACACTATATGCTTTTCTCTTGGAAAAACACGCCCAACTTTCATCGTCGCAAAGAAAAGGGTATATCGAAATTAACTATTTTGTTGGACTCTCCTCCTTCTACCATTTACTAACTATAATTGTATTGGAAAATACATTCCGCTTCAATTTATAATCAACAAAGTAATGAAAACAATCTTTATAATGACTTGTTTGACATAAAGAAATGGAATTTCTTCTATTATTGACGTCTTATAACAAAAGAACCGAATATTTTTTCCTTTTTCTTATTTATTTTTTATATAGATTGATTACTTTGTATGTATTTATATTAAAACATTAATAATAAAATGTCAATAGTTTTTTTAAATGTATACAATATTTTTTAAAAGTACATTTTTACATTCTCTTTTGTTGTATGAATTGACATTTAATGATAAAATATGATATATAACTTTATTGATTTAGAAAGGTGGAACTATTTATGAAAGAAGCACTTGTTGTTATTGATATGCAAAATGATTTTATAGATGGTAGTTTAGGTACAACACAAGCACAACAAATCGTACCAAATGTAATTTCAAAAATTAATGCTTTTTCTGGCGATTTATATTATACAAGAGATACTCATTCAGAAAATTATTTAGATACACAAGAAGGAAAAAAACTTCCTATAGTACATTGCATTAAAAATACTTTTGGTTGGGAAATACAAAAAGACGTTTGGAATGCTGGTGTAAATAAAAATCCTGTTATTATTGATAAACCTACTTTTGCCTCCACAGCACTTGCTCAAATGCTTTCTCAAAAGCAATATGACCGCATTACTTTAGTAGGTTTATGTACTGATATTTGTGTAATTTCTAACGCATTAAATATAAAAGCATTGCTTTGGGAAACTCCTATAATAGTTGACGAAAACTGTTGTGCTGGTGTGACACCAGAAAGTCATACACAAGCACTCAATGCTATGAAAATGTGTCAAATTGATATTTTAAATTAGTATATAATTCTTCCATATTTTTTCAAAATTATATATAAAATACAAAGACATTATAAAAAAAACGTGTTACAATAAAAAAATAATATTATTATCACTTTTTTATAAAAAATATTGTGTTTGCTAAAATAGCAAAATGAAAGTGGGCGATAATAAGTGAGTAATAAAAATAAAGCTTGTTTTATTATATACCAATATTTTTATGGCGATCAAAAGGCAAACACAAATTTTATAGAAATTTTAGACTATATTAAACGTTATAATATAACAGTAAATAAAAATGAATTACTTCTTTCTGGCAGACTTTGTAAAGATATAAAATTAGGTGATGTACTTTTTACAAAAAATTATAATACAATGATAGTTGTAAAATGTTTATTTGCATATGGCCATACATTTGATTTTTTAAATGCTGGAATGAGCTGTGCAATACTAACCAATATTTTAGAATATTCTTTTTTTCAATATGAAATATTATATAAATTATACCCAGAAAGTGCTAAAAAGCAGTAAAATACTTTTAAAAAAATATTCTAACAATACAATCATATTTGTTTTGATGAACATATGAAGGAGAAAACAAAATGAAACTTTTTGATTGGATAAAAAAGAAAAAAGAACCTCAACAGCCGACAGAAGAAAATTCTTCTGTTACTGAAAGCAATACTATAAATACAGAAAGCCAAACAACTACAACACAAAACGAAACACAACAACAAGATACACAGCAAAAAACAGAAACAGTTCAGCAAGAAAAACTGCAGCAGTCAAAGACCAAACAGCAAGAACATGATGCTGCTATTCGCTTATATTCTTGCCGAAAAAATACAGATATTATTTCCTCTGTTTTTGAAAAAGCTTTTTCTGAAGAATATAAAAAACTTGATTTTGTAAATAATGCAGAATTTGTTTTAACTTTAAAAGATGATACTTTTCTAAAAATTCGTATTATCACAAATAAAAAAGAAACAACTGCACAAGCTTATGGTATGGCAAATTTTTTTAGTAAATCTCCTATTAAAAATCAAGTATTAAAAGAAAATATATTACAGCAAATGAAACTATTCAATTGTATTATTTCTATACAATTTACATTAAATTCTGATGAAAAAAGAACAAATAATATTATTAAAAATGTTTATAGTGCAGCAAAAGCTCTTACTGCTTTTGTACTTGTACCAACTATGGAAGTATTTCATTATGATGGTAGGCTACTGATAGATACACAAGGACAGTCTGCTTTTGATACATTCCACCCCATTGCCTCAGCAGATTTTTTAGAAAAAGAACTAAAACCTACAGAGGCAGATATGGAAAGAAAGAAAAAGTCAATTGAAATATTAAAAAGTAAAAAAATCCCTTATTTAGAGGAACTTCGTTCTGCAGTATTTGATGCAGAAACTACTTTACAAACAAAAGAAGAAATTATAAAACGTTTGATTGCCACATATGCCACTGCAATACAAGCAGAAGTTTATATTAGTGGAAAATATGATAATCCAGAACAAAAAATGAAAGAACAAATTGCTCTTTTAGAAGAAAAATACCATGTCTTAAATTCTTTTTCAGTAAAAGAAAAAGAATATATTGACAACCCGCCTATCAAAGAAACAAAAATATTTAATAGTTATGCTTGGCGATATGAATGTTGTGCGATATTTCTTTGGGCACTTTCTTTATTAGATTTAAAAGAACCTAATCAAATTTGTGAAGCAGTAGAATTAGGTAATGTAATATGGAACCATAATTTTGACAGTCTTTCCAAAGCCGCGAAATTGCGTTCTAAAGAAGAAATATTAACATTGCAAGATTTAACACTTCGTTATAATTGGGCTTGTGTAGACGCTCGTATTAACAACAAAACAATAGATGCTCTAGATTTTGGTGTAATTTATGAAAGGCATTATGCTTTAAATTGGTTGCTTAAAGTAGATGGTGTTACAGATTGGGATGCTGTCACTACTACAACATAAACAAAAATACTACTGTTAATATCAAAATTTTAGCAGTAGTTTTTTTATTGTCAGAGTAGTATAAAATATAACAAATTTTTACAATATTTTTATACTATTTGCATATTGTATCTCTTTACCATAGGTACTATAATAAGTTTTAAATAGTAACTATTATAGGAGAAAAATAATGTCAACAACTGTATTAAAATTATTTGCACTTATTACAATGTTAATTGACCATATTGGATTTTTTATTCCTAATATGCCCGAATGGTTAAGATATATAGGAAGACTATCAGCGCCTATATTTTTATTTTGTGCTGTAATAGGCTATAGCAACACGAGTAATAAAAAAAAGTATCTGTTTCGAATTTATGCTTTTAGTGTGTTTATGGGTATTATTGATGCTATAATATTACAAAACATCAATTACATAAGAACAATATTTATAACACTTCTTATACTATTTTTAATAGACTGCTTTCAAAGTCAAAACAAATATGCAAAAAAATACTTATGTATATTTTTATTGTGGCAAGTTGTAGTAAATACACTCTATATTATGTGTATTATTAATATGCCAGATAAATTTACCGTAATAATATTACCATTATTTGTTATTTCTGCATATATGAATTATGGTATATTATTTGTAGTATTAGGTGTTTGTATGTACTTGTTTCTTCATTCTTATAAAAAATTTAGTATCAGCTATATTTTGATTACATTTACTATACTCATTTTTCAAAATACAAATTTGCTATATCGTATAGGCAATAAAATAACTTATATTGCAATTACAAGTAAAAATAATTTGCTAATGCACTTAAAAGAAATATTTGAGTTTTTTTGTTCAGCATTTTTGGATATAGAAATTAGATTTTTAAAAAACGATTTATGGTATACTACACAATGGCTAATGATATTTTCATTACCTTTGCTATTGTTATATAACGGAAAAAAGGGGAAAGGACTAAAATACTTATTTTACATAATGTATCCTTTTAATATTATTGTATTTTATTATATTGGTGTTTCTATGGGTAATGTATTATAAAAAAAGAGGTAAAAATAATGTCTAACATATTCAATAAAACATTTTTAAAAAGATTTATTCCTGTTTTATTACTTAGATTTCTATTTGTAGTAGAAGAACGTTCTTTTACATCATTTGTAAAATCTTTTATACTCTGTTTTATTATAGCAGTAATTTCTCAAATTAAAATAGATAAAATTCATTTATTCAAAAGATTTATAAGACAATTACTGTTTTTCTTCTTTATGCCACTTTTTGCCATACAGATTGACCACTATATATTACGTCATTTTTTGATAGGTTGTACTATTGCTGGTATTTCAAGCCTTTTTGATGTAGCACAGACATATGGAAAAAGCTCCTCATATCGAGGAGCTCTTTTAGCTGAAAAAACAAAATTTTTTGCTTGAATATATTTCATAAAGCAAAGTAAATACTCAAATCTCAACATTAGTCAACACAAGTCATAATTTTTAATATTTCTTTATCTGTTTCACGCATACCATCTTTTCCTAATCTACCAATATTTTTTATTGTATTTTCAATTCCTTTTGATACAATGCCATCTCCACCATAAAATTGCTGTCCTTTTAAATACATATCATATCCAAAAATACCTGCATCAACTGCTGATGCAATTTTTGCTGCACAAGATGCCTTTGCACCATCACATATAATACCTGATGTAATAGCAAGTGCATTCACAATTGTATGTGTAATGTCCTCATAGCTACCACCTTTTAAATAGGCAATGCCTGCTCCTGCTGCTGCTCCTGCACTTACTGCACCACAATATGCTGATAAATATCCTATACCTGTTTTTTTGTGTATTGCAATTAAATTAGAAAGAATTAACGCTCTATACAATTTTTCTTTTTCTATATTTAATTCTTTGGCATATTCTATAATTGGTAATGAAACCGTCATACCTTGATTACCACTACCAGAATTAATAACAACAGGTAATTCACAACCGCTCATTCTTGCATCAGAACCTGCTGCTGCTTTTGCTTTTGCACGATTTCTAATATCATTACCATATGTTTCTAATAATACAGAGCCTATATTTGCACCATAATTATTTTTTAATCCTTCTTCTGCAATCGCACTATTATATTCTATTTGTCTATCTAATACTTCTTTTACATCTTCTATATCTACTATTTGTGCAAAATCATAAATTCCTTGTACAGAAAGCAAACTGTAATCAGGCACATCTTCCTGTACTTGTTTCACAATTCCATTATCTAAAAGTACATTACCATCTTTTTCAATATATACCACATTACTATGTGCATTAGCAATACGAACAATAGCATAACTATCTTGTTTATATACTTTTACAATAATATCTAAAAGTAAATCACTTTCTGCTTGTTTTACTTGAATTTTTGTGTTCTTTTTATATTCTAAGAACTCTTTTTTTTGTTGTTCTGTAACATTGCTTAATACTTCTAATTCTAATTTCTCATCTCCTGCAATAATACCAATGGCTGCCGCTGCCTCAATGCCTTTTTCTCCGTTGGTATTTGGCACAATAACACTTTTCACATTTTTAATAATATTTCCACTTGTTTCTATCGTCACTTTATCAGGTATTTGTCCTAATACCGCCCTTGCTTTTGCTGCACAATATGCAAGTGCAATTGGTTCTGTACAACCCATTGCTACAACTAATTCTCTTTTTAATATTGCAACATATGTTTGATAACGTAATTCGTTTTTTTCCATAATATTTTTCTCCTTTTGTTTCATACTTTTTAGTTTATTAAGAAACTATATTATAATTGGTTTTCATTTAAATTTTTACACCACTTTTTCAATCCTCTCCTTTTTTATATAAATATATGGAAAAAGCTCCCTATACTAAGGAGTTTTTAAACTATTCAAACAATATTACCATTTTTCAAAATTTCCTTTTTTATTAGGCCTCAAATTCTCAAAAAGTTCCTCAAATGTATCTGCTATCACTGTTTTTTTATGCCAATCAAAATCATATATTACAATATTCCCATTCTCATTATCAAAATACAGTTCAAATATACCTTGATAACTTCCAATTTCAATACAATTTTCTAATGCTTTTAAATCTCTACTATCTGCACTTTTTTCTATTTCTTTTATATACTTGTGTTGTAATATTATTTTTTCTACACTATCTTCCACGTCATTTATGGCATCAAAGTAAACAAGTTTTTCATTTAAAAATCCTAGTAATTCCAAAAATTTATAAGAATTTAAATATTCTTTTATTTCTTCTCTCAATATTATTTTTATTTCTTTTTCTAATTTTCCAAAGTCAAATTTTTTTGTATTTTCTTGATATATCCACTGAATATAACCATATTTATTTACTTCTCCAATATATAATTCTGTATTAAATTCTCCATCAAATGGTACACTAGGCAATAATCCAGTTTTATGATGCCAATAATTAAAATATTTTTCCAAATAACATAATATAGCTTTTTTCATAAATGTTCCTTTTTCTATAACAAAATTTTTATTTTATTAAATATAATGAAATATTCTTTTTATATTTTTTTAATCATTTACTATAGTATTTTATCGCAATATTTCCTACAAACTGTGTTGAAGCCCAATCAAATGTAAATCCAACAGGAGCTCCCACAAGTGGTACCATTTTTACAAAACTTGTTAATGATTTTTCACCAGCTTTTGTAATTATTTTTCGTCCCACTAATTTCCATATTTTAGTCATAACCTCTCTTGTTATATACTTATTTACCATTTTTTTAGTAAGACTTTTTGATGCTTCAATGCCAAACTGTTTCAAAATTTCTTTTGCAGAGTCTCCTGCTAAAATTAAATATAAATCTGTTTTTAAATCTGTAGTATCTTTTGTATGTCCATAAATATAGGCAATAGAAAGTGCCATTGATGCTTGAATTCGCCAAGAACATACTAAATCAACAGGAACAGCAACAGGTAATGTAATAATACCTCCAATACCTGTAATAGCACCAATCACTCCATTTTTTACAGACTTACGTGATAATACTTTTTTTGCAAGTTCATCACAAGTAATTCCTACATTTTGTTGATATAATTTATTTACATAATTTTCTATTGCAACTAAATCTGTAGAAATAACATAATCCATAACCATCTCCAAAGCATTCTGCAATTCATTTCTGTTATGTAGTAAATTTTTTTTCATAGGCATTATAATTTCCTTTACTTTAAAAATACAGATATAAAAGCTCCTCAGTATGAGGAGCTTTCTACTATCATTTTCTTATTTCATAAAAGATTTTAAAACTTTACCAAGACTTGCAATACCTTGTTCAATTTTATCATCTGGCATACAAGAATAGTTCATTCTAAATGTATTTTCATGTCCGCCATTAGGGAAGAAAGAACCACCAGGAACATAAGCAACTTTTTCTTCAATACATTTTACAGCAACTTCTCTTGCATTCATGTACTCAGGCAATACAACCCATGTAAACAATCCACCATCTGGGTGTGTATATTCAATGCCTTCTGGGAATTCACGTTTCATAGCATTAAGCATAACATCACGTCTATGTCCATATACTTCTTTAATTTTTGCTACGTGTTCATCTAAGTTATACATATCCATAAATTTGTCAACTTCTAACTGAGAAACGGTAGATGGTTGTAAGTCAGCACCTTGTTTTACAAAGTTATATTTTGCAAGAATTTCTTCAGATGCACAAACCCAACCAAGACGATAGCCAGGTGCTAATATTTTGGAGAAAGTTCCCAAGAAAACAACAAGACCTTTTGTATCAAGAGATTTCAATGATGGCATATTTTCGCCTTCAAATCTCAATTCACCATAAGGATTGTCTTCTATTGTAGGAATTTCATATTTGTTTATAATTTCCATGAATTTTTTTCTTCTTTCCAAAGGCCATGTTCTACCTGTTGGATTTTGGAAATCTGGTATTACATAAATCATTTTTATATTTTCTGTTGTCTGTATGATTTTTTCTAATTCTTCCATAATCATACCATTGTTGTCTGTTGGAACTTCAATAAATTTAGGGCAGTTGATTTTAAAAGCATTGATTGCTCCTAAATAAGATGGGCTTTCCATTAACACAACGTCACCCTCGTTCAAGAAGACACGACCAGAAAAGTCAAGACCCTGCTGAGAACCGTTTGTAATCAAAATATTATCAATAGTAGAAGTAATGTTATTTTTTGCTTTCATTCTATCAACGATTTTTTGTCTTAAAGAATCAATACCATCTGTTGTAGAATATTGCATTGCTTCTTGTCCGCTTTCACTCATAACAGCCATAGCTGCTGCTTTCATTCCTTCTACAGGGAACAATTCTTTCGCTGGCAAACCACCTGCAAAAGAAATAATGTCTGGTTGTTGTGTGAGTTTAAGCAATTCTCTAATTTCAGAACCTTTCAACTGTTCTACTCTGTCTGAAAATTTTATCATTTTGATTTCCTCCTTTATTTTTTAGCTCGTTGGTTATATTGTACAAGAACAGTTTTACATAAACATATTACATTTTTGTTTTTTTATTTATTATTCTTTCTTTGTTAAACTGCTCTTGAATGGGGCAATTAATTATCTTATATCCATTTAACCACAAAAAGTACAGAAAGTCAAATTATTTTTGTGAATTTATAGTCAATTTTTATAATGTTTTTTTTTAAAACAAAAATACCGTTGTATGACTTCAACAATAATAGTTTATTTTTTTCACTAATTTTGCTTTATTTTAGCCATTTGATATACTCATTGCCTCTATTGATACAACACCACCTCTTACAATTTCCATATCGTGAAATCCTTTTGACAAAAGATTTATCAAATCATTATTACCCACTTCTGAATTAACAGACTGTAATATCAAGCGTTCCATATCATAATCTATAATAGAAGCTCTAAATATTTTTGCTATTGAAATTACTTCTTCTTTTTCTACTGGTGAATTGATTTTTAATTTAATAAACATAAGCTCTTTCATATGTGTGGGTATGTCTGTCAAGTCAATAATCTTGATAACTTCTACACATCTATTCATTTGTTTTTTAATTTGCTCAAATGTTGCATCATTACTTAAAAAACTAAATGTCATACGAGAAATCGTAGGGTCTGCTGTTGTTCCTACTGTAATTGTTTCAATATTATATAGTTTACTAGAGCAAATACCTGATATTTTTGCCAATACACCAACTTGATTTTCTACAAATACAGCAAGCCATCTCTTTTTAATATCCATTTCTTTTCTTCCTTTCTTCTCTTGTAGTATTTAATTCTCTTCCAATATCATATTATCCAATGTACCGCCATGTCTTACAATAGGAAGCACAATATCATATCTTTCTAATATAAATTCAACCAATACTGGGGCTTTATTTTGTTTTGCTTTTTCAGAAGCTATTTTTAATGTTTGTTCGATTTGCTCTTCTTCTGTGACTCTATATGCTTCTACATTATAACTTTCTGCAAATTTTAAAAAGTCTGGCAAATACGGAGGACACTCCTCTGGTGTATGACATTTTGTTTTCTGACAACTTTTTCTTTCTTTTAAGCAAGTACCATAATAATGTTTTTCACAAAAATATTGCTGTTGCTGACGTACCATACCCAAAAAACTATTATTAAATACCAATACTACTATAGGCAATTCCCATGCTACGGCTGTCGCCATTTCTGCCATATTCATTTGAAAGCCACCATCTCCTGTAATACAAATCACTTGTTTTTCTAGATAAGCAAGTTGTGCTCCTATCGCAGCAGGAAATCCAAATCCCATTGCTCCCAATCCTCCAGAAGTTAATAATTTTTTATGATTATCTAATTCTAAAAATTGTGTTGTCCACATTTGATGTTGTCCTACATCTGTAACAGCTATAAAATCATCAAAAATATTGTTTATACCTTCTATAATTCTTTGTGGATTGACACAGTTTCCTGATTTTACGCCAAGTGGATATTCTTCTTTCCACTTTTTCACTTGTGCTACCCATTCTCTTTTTTCACTCTGTTTTACCATAGTCAACATTTTTTCAATAGCTAATTTCGCATCTCCTACTACAGGAACATCTACTTTAATATTTCTTGAAATGGCTGCTGTATCAATATCAATATGCACAATTTTTGCTTCTTTTGCAAATTCACTTATTTTTCCTGTAATTCTATCATTAAATCTTGTGCCTATAGAAAATAACAAGTCACATTCACTTACTGCTTTATTTGCCGCATAACAGCCGTGCATACCCATACTACCTACATACAAAGAGTGATTTGTAGGAATTGCTCCTTTTCCCATAACAGTAGTAATTACTGGTATGTTTACTATTTCAGCAAGCTGACGAAATGCTTCATTTGCGTGAGCAATATTTATACCTCCTCCACAAAGAAAAAGAGGTCTTTCTGCATCTCTTAACAACTTTAATGCTCTTTTTAACTGTCCTACATGTACATCAGAATTTGGTTTATATCCTCTAATATGCACCTCTGCTGGATAACTATCTTTCATTACCTCTTTCATAATATTAGAAGGTAAATCAACCACTACAGGACCTGGTTTTCCTGTACGGGCAATATAAAATGCTTCTTTTATAATTCTACCCAAGTCTTTTCTATCTCTTACCATAACACCATATTTACAAACACTTCTTGTAATTCCTATAAAATCAACTTCCTGAAAAGCATCATTTCCAATTAAATCTAAAGGAACTTGTCCTGTAAAACAAACAAGAGGCACACTATCATAATTTGCATTTGCTATACCTGTTACTAAATTTGTTGCACCTGGGCCACTTGTTGCAACACAGACACCTACTTTTCCTGTTGCTCTGGCATAAGCATCTGCTGCGTGCACTGCTGCCTGTTCATGGCGTGGCAATATCAAGCGAATATCATTTTGTTTATAAAGTTCATCAAAAATATCCAATACATATCCTCCTGGATAGCCAAATATTGTATCAACGCCTTCTTCCTTTAATGCTTCCAGCCAAAGCTGTGTTCCTTTTTTCATAATAAAATAACCTCCTCAAAATATCATTTGTATAGTATATGATTTCCATATATATTAAAAAACACCCTAATCAATGTGATTGATTAGGGCGATTTTATTCGTGGTACCACCTAAATTCAGAAAAAAATTTTCTGCACTCTTTATTTGTACAAAACTATTTTTAAAAATAGTAAAATACATCATTTCTATAACGGGAAAACCCGATGAATACTACTCAGAAAATACTTCCTTTCGCGTCATAGCTCCAAGACTACTTCCACAGCAATAAAACAAAGATTTTCACCAGCCCATCTTTTCTCTGTGCTTTTATTTACAGTGTACTACTCCTTTTCACAGCATTTACCATATTTTAATTTTATTGGAATATATTATAACACAAATTTTTTTTTTGAAAAGAGATTTTTATAAAATTTTTTGACAGAATAGTTTACTAATTTTAAATTTTTTGTTTATTTTCTATTGCATTTCAAAAACAATATAGTATAATAATATCTGTTTAGTAAAAATAATACGTTTGTTTAGTATTTCTAAAAAAATAATGATAGTAAAATATTTACTAAGGAGTTAAATATGGATATTGGTCATAAAATTAAACAGCTTCGTATTCAAAATGGATTAACATTAGAAGAATTAGCTTCCAGAAGTGAGCTCACAAAAGGCTTTTTATCTCAGCTAGAACGTAATTTAACATCTCCTTCTATTACAACATTAGCCGATATTGTAGAAGCACTTGGAAGCAGTATGTCTGACTTTTTTAAAGAAGACATAGAAGAAAAAATCGTATTTCAAAAAAAAGATTTTTTTGTAGACCAAAGAGAACACTATACTGTAAACTGGATTGTACCAAATACACAAAAAAATGCTATGGAACCTATATTAGTAGAACTGCCTCAGCACGGAAGTTCTTTTGAAGTTGCACCTCATAGTGGTGAAGAATTTGGTTATATCATAGAAGGTTGTGTTTCACTTATTTGTGGAGAAAAAAAATTTATAGTACGCAAAGGTGAAACATTCTACTTAAATGGTAAAACATTTCACCATATTAAAAATGAAAAAAAGACACTTGCAAAAATACTTTGGATTTCTACACCACCATTGTTTTAGGAGGGTATAATGCGAAAATTAATACAATTTAAAAACATTGTAAAAGACTTTGATGGACAATTAGTACTCAAAGGAATTAATTTAGATATTTATGAAAATGAATTTGTTACATTACTTGGCCCTAGTGGCTGTGGTAAAACAACATTATTACGTATACTAGGAGGATTTTTAAATCAAACAGAAGGACAAGTGATATTTGATAATACTGAAATTAGCAATGTTCCTCCCTATAAAAGGGAAATTAACACAGTATTTCAAAAATATGCCCTTTTCCCTCATATGAATGTATATGACAACATTGCCTTTGGACTAAAAATAAAAAAAGAACCTAAAGACATTATTGAACAAAAAGTGCAAAGAATGTTAAAATTAGTGAATTTAGAAGACTATGCTAAAAGAAATGTAACAGAACTCAGTGGAGGACAGCAACAAAGAATTGCTATTGCCAGAGCATTAGTAAATGAACCTATGGTATTGCTTTTAGATGAGCCTCTTGGTGCATTAGATTTAAAATTACGAAAAGAAATGCAGCACGAATTGAAAAAAATACAGCAGGAAGTTGGCATTACATTTATTTATGTTACTCATGACCAAGAAGAAGCATTAACTATGTCTGATAAAATTGTTGTTATGAAAGACGGAGAAATACAACAAATAGGCTCTCCTACTGACATTTATAATGAACCAACAAACGAATTTGTTGCGAAATTTATAGGTGAAAGCAATATTATAGATGGTGTTATGTTAGATGACTACAGAGTAATGTTTGAAGATAAAATATTTGACTGTGTGGATTTTGGATTTGACAAAAACGAAAAAATTGATGTTGTAATACGTCCTGAGGATTTAGACATTGTATCAAAACAAGAAGGTAAATTAAAAGGAATTGTTCGTTCTGTACTGTTTAAAGGTGTTCATTATGAAACAATTATTGAAACAAAAGTTGGTACAAGTATCACAGTACAAATGAAAGTATCTGATGAGAAGCCTGTAATAAACACAGAAGCAAATGAAAAAATGAGTGCAAATGACTTTTATTTAGATGTTAGTGACATAGAAGAATTAACAGAAGCTACTATTGTTGCTCGTGCAGATGCTCAAGCTTGGAACCCAGATACAGAAGAATGGATTTCTATACAAAAAATAACGTATGATATTAAACCTGAAAATGGTACTTATCCTGTTACATTTTCTACTGCTGCTGGTACAAGTGTAACAGTTAATATGATTGTAAAAGATGAAAACAGAGTTATAAACAAAGAATATCAAGAAAAAATATTTGCTGTAAACTTTTTCAAAACAGCAGATGAAATCAAAGAAAGCATTGCTTTAGAAACAGATTTAAAAACATGGGCAAATGCTTCTGCTTGGAGTTTAGAAGAAGATACTCCTGTTGAAATTACAAATATTCATTACGATTTTGACCCAGAAAATATTACAATAGGAACTTACAATGTTACATTTGCTACAGAAGGACATGAATATATGGTTGATACAACAGATAAATATGAAGTAGGTGACGAAGTTGGATTGATTTTTCAGCCTGAAGACATTCATATTATGAAAAAGGGGTGAACTATTTATGAAACAATTTAAAAATATGACATACCCTTATATACTATGGATTTCTATTATGATTGTTGTACCTATGTTTATGATACTGATGTACGCTTTTACAAAACATGGTAATGATGTTGCCACATTTTGGTTTACATTTGAAAATTTTAATCGTTTTTTTAGTGATATTATATTTATTAATGTATTAAAGCAATCTCTTTATATTGCAATAATCACTACAATAATATGTATATTATTAGGTTATCCTGCAGCATATATTATCGCAAATGCCAAAGAAAAAAATAAAGTTATTTTGATACTTTTAATTACATTTCCTACATGGATTAATATGCTTGTTAGAACATATGCTTGGATGGGTATTTTACAAGATAATGGAATATTGAACAATATATTATCTTTATTTGGTTTACAAACAAAATTACTTCATACAGATTTTGCAGTTATATTAGGTATGGTTTATAATTTCATTCCTTTTATGATATTACAAATTCATACCTCATTAACCAAAATGGATAAAAGTCTTTTAGAAGCAGCAAGCGATTTAGGTGCTGATAAATTACAATGTTTTTTAAAAGTTACATTTCCTCTTTCTTTGCCAGGTGTTATTAGTGGCATTACACTGGTATTTTTGCCAGCAATGTCTAGCTTTTTTATACCAAAGCTATTAGGAGGAGGACAATATGTTTTAATTGGCAATGTTATAGAAACTCAATTTTTAACAGCAGGTAACTGGAATTTTGGTAGTGCTATTTCATTAATTATGGCTATCATTATTATGATTTCTATGTACATTACTAAAAAAATCGAAATTAGAAACAGTACAGGAAAGGGGAGAATATTGCATTGAAGCAGTCTAAAAAAATAGGCAGTAAAATTTATATGGCAATTATGATAATATTTTTTTATTTGCCTATTGTATACACTATTATATTTTCATTTAATTCTTCTCGTTCTCTTACAAAATTTGGAGGATTTTCATTACAATGGTATGAAAAAATGTTTCACGACTCTACTATGATGCAGTCTATATTTTATACGATTATCATTGCTTTGCTTGCAACATTAATTTCTACTATTGCAGGCACTATTACAGCAATAGGACTCTCCAAGTCAAACCGTATATTAAAAGGAATTGTAGAGCAAATTAACGATTTGCCTATTATGAACCCTGAAATTGTAACAGGTATTGGTCTTTTAATGTTTTTTAGTGCATTAGGTGTCAAAAAAGGATTTATGACATTATTACTTGCACACATTATGTTTTGTATTCCTTATGTTATATTAAGCGTAGCACCAAAATTACGCTCACTTGACCCTAATTTAGCTGATGCTGCATTAGACTTAGGTGCTACACCTTGGCAGGCACTCATAAAAGTAATTGTTCCTCAAATTATGCCAGGTATTGTATCAGGTGCTTTAATCGCTTTTACAATGTCATTTGATGATTTTATTATATCTTACTTTGTAACTGGTAATGGTGTAAACAATATTTCTATACTTGTTTATACTATGTCAAAAAGAGTAAATCCTTCTATTAATGCACTATCTAGCATTATTATTTTAATTATTACAGTAGTTTTGCTACTTGTAAATATCATACCAATATTAAAACAAAAAAAGGAGAGAAACAAAAATGAAGCATAATATTAAAAAATTACTTTCTGTTTTACTTACTGCAACAATGTTGTTTAGTTTTACCTCTTGTGGAAACAACAACACAGCAGTAGAAGACCCTGTTGAAAAATATGGCTCTGATACATTAAAATTGTATAACTGGGGTGAATATATGGGCGATACACTTATAAGCGATTTTGAAAAACAATTTGGTGTTAATGTCATTGTAGAATATTTTGACTCTAACGAAATGATGTATACTAAAATACAAGCAGGTGATGCCTATGATGTTTTAGTACCATCTGATTATATGATTGAAAGACTTTTAGCAAACAACAGCTTACAACCTATTGATAAAGAAAGTATACCAAATATTTCTAATTTATCAGAAGGTGTTAAAAATCTTCCTTATGACCCAGACAACACCTATTCTGTTCCTTATTTTTGGGGTACTGTAGGCATTGTTTATAACAAAAATAATGTAGATATAAAAGATTTAGAACAACAAGGCTATGCTATATTAAAAAATCCAAAATACAAAGGCAAAGTATATATGTACGACTCTGAAAGAGACTCTTTTATGATAGCTTTAAAATCACTTGGTTACTCTATGAATACAGATAATGAACAAGAAATTGAACAAGCTTATCAATGGTTAAAAGAATTAAATGATACTATGGAACCTGTTTATGTAACAGATGAAGTGATTGATGGCATGATGAACAGCAACAAAGATTTAGCTGTTGTATATAGTGGAGATGCTACAACAATACTATATGAAAACGAAGATATGGCATTTTATTTGCCAGAAGAAGGTACCAATATATGGAGCGATGCTATGGTAATACCAGCAAATGCAGAAAATCCAAAATTAGCAAATGAATTTATAAACTATGTATTGACATATGATGCTTCTTACGGCAATTCTGAAGCAGTAGGATATACTTCTTCTAATCAGGAAGTTATGGACAATATGAGTAGTGAAGGTGGTTTATATGAACTTGTTCCTTCTTATCTGCCACGTACTGGATATGAAAAAGATGAAGTATTTCAAGATAATGCTGTTTTAAAAGAAAAATTATCTGAACTTTGGATTAAAGTAAAAGCTTCTAATTAATAATAAAAACCGAGAAAATTTGTTTTTCTCGGTTTTTTTGCATTATTATACTAACATATCTACCATATGAGAAGATGGCAGATTTACTGGGTTCGCTGCTTCCATACTTTCAATTAACTGTGCTGCCTGTAATTCTGCTGACTCCATACAATTTTTTGTTAAAGCAATTCCTGCTTGCATTTGTACTCCCGCTAATCCTAAACCTCCAACGTCCATGAAATTCACTCCTTCACTTATTAATTTATATTTCTTATATTTAATTATCGGTATAAAATAAATTAAATTAACACTATTCTTTACAAAATATTAATGTTTTCATTTATTCTGTTGCATTTCTATCATCATTTTTATAAATGTATTCATTTGAGGCGTTACATATTTATTTCTATGATAAATAATTTGTTTCCACATTACAACATTCCAATTTTCTACATTTATTTTTTGAATAGTTTGATTTTTCATTTCTTCTAATACAACAATTTTAGGTAAAAAAGAAATGCCTTCTCCTCTTTTCAAAAGTTCTACAATAATTTTAGTATCCCCTATTTCTAAAAATGGTTTAAAATCAATATCATTTTTTTGTATGTACTCATCTAATTCTTTACGATAGCTAATACCTTTTTCTGTCAATATAAAAGGTTGTTTTAATATTTCTTGTATACAAACATTTTTTCTTTTTGTTAAACTATTTCCATACTGTGTAAAAAATGAAATTTCTTCTTTTTTCATATAAGGTTTTATCCATTCTTTATGATAAAGTGGTCTATCAATTATAAAAATAAAATCTACTTGATTATGTACCATCATTTCAATCAATTCATCTACATAATTTGTTTTGACAATCAACTCTACTTCTGGATATTTTCTATGATATTCTGACAAAATTTTAGGCATATCTGCACAAATTAAGGACTCTATTACACCAATACAAAGCTGTCCTTTTATATTATTTTGTTCTGTACTCATATATGTCATTTTTTCCACTAAATTTCTAATTTCTTTTGCATATTGAAATACTTCCCAACCTTTTTCTGTTACAGATACTTTTTTGCCTATTCTTTCAAACAATTTTACATTCAGTTCTTGTTCTAACTGCTGTATTTGTATTGTAACAGTAGATTGAGAATAGTCTAACTGCTTTGCTGCTCTTGTAAAATTTTGTAATTCTACAACTTTTAAAAATGTCATTAAATTTCTTATTTCCATAATGTTCCTCCTCACTATACTATATATAATATAACATAATATCATTAAAAATAATAATGTATTTTATTAAAACTATGAATTTTACAAATGATTATAAATGAGCTATGATATAAGAAATAAAAAAAGTATTTTACAAAATAAGGAGGTTATATTATGATAAAAAAAGTATGGGATTTTATATTTGCATTAATTACAGCATCTACAAAATACAATCATTTTTAGAAAGGAGAGAAAACAATATGAAAACAAGAACAAAAGTAAATATATTAGGATTTTTTACAGTATTATTCTGGGCAATGGCCTTTCCTTTTTCTAAAATAGCCATTTCTCATTTTCATATTAACAGTGTTGCTGTATTAAGATGTATTATTGCATCATTATTTTTATGTTTGTTAGGTATCTGTCAAAAAATTACAATTCCTAAAAAACAAGATATTCCTAAATTTTTTATTTCTGGATTATTTGGCTTTTTTCTATATCTTGTTTTTTTTAACATAGGGCTTCAATCCCTTACCTCTGCTACTTCCAGTATTATCATTGCAACAACACCCATTATGACATCTGTTGTTTCTGCTTTTTTGTATAAAGAAAAAATTAAATTGCTTGGCTGGATTGCTATTTCAATAGAATTTGTAGGAATTATAATTTTATCACTATGGCAAGGAACACTTTCATTTAATTTTGGTATTATATGGACACTATGTGCTGCTGTTGTATTTTGTATTTATAATATTTATCAAAGAAAACTTTCTTCATTGGGTTATCGTTCTAATGAAATTGTAACATATAGTATGATTTGTGGCACAGTATTATTATTGTTCTTTTTACCAAAAGGTATTTCTGAATTGGCAACTGCTTCTATTACACAAATAGGAGTGCTACTTTTATTAGGTATATTTTCAAGCGGTATCGCTTATGTACTGTGGGGAAAAGCACTTTCTATTGCAGAAAAAACAAGTGATGTTACAAATTTTATGTTTGTAACGCCTCTTTTATCTACAATATTAGGTTTTTTATTTTTAAAAGAAATTCCTTCTATAGGCACATTAATAGGAGGAACAATGATATTGATAGGATTGGTATTATTTCAATTCTCTAAATAATAAAAAAGCGTTACTCTCTTTTTTGAGAATAACGCTTTCTTATTTAATTTATGTAGTATAATGTTACTGATTTTTATTTCTAATGTGTGCATTAAAATAATAGATTAAAATACTTAGTACAATAATCGTTAATACTACCACTACAATGGTACGAGAGTCTTTAAATGATATAAATATTGCCAAAAGCCCACAAAGAAGGCTAACAATATACAATATTAACACTGCCTGACGCTGTGAAAGTCCTTTATCTATCAATCTATGGTGCAAATGTCCTCTATCTGCTTTCATAATAGGCTGATGCTTTGCCATACGTCTTAGCATAGCAAACAATGTATCAAATATAGGCAATCCTAAACATAGCATACTAACAATTAATGCAAGTATAGCATATCCTTTAAATACACCTAATATACTTGTTACTGCAAGTACAAATCCTAAAAATGTAGAACCAGTATCTCCCATAAATATCTCTGCTGGATTAAAATTTCTAGGCAGAAATCCTAAACAAGCACCTGCTAATGAAGCTGTTAGCATAACGGCTGTAGTACTTCCTGTCATAATACAAAGTATCATTAAACAAAGTGCTGCAATAGAAGATACCCCTGCAGCCAAACCATCTAAACCATCAATTAAATTTACTGCATTTGTTACCCCTACAATCCATACTAGTGTAATTGGAACACTAAATGTTTGTAAATAAGTTGTCACAGGCCACATAACAACATTAATTCTTGTACCAGAATATATCACTATCAATGCTGCAACAATCTGTATACAAAATTTCAGTCTTGCCCTTAAATTTTTTACATCATCTATCATACCAAGCACAACAATAATACTAGCTCCCATTACAAAGCCTGCAAATTGCTTCACATTCATTTCTGGATTAAAACGATACAAAACAAGCACTGTTATCATAAAACCCATTACAATAGCAATACCACCCATACGAGGCATAGGTTTTTTGTGCATACCTCTATCTTTTGGTATATCAATCGCACCCAATTTTATAGAGATTTTTTTTGCTAAGGGTGTTGTTACCAATGTAATCGCAAAAGCACTTGCAAAAGCTGCAATATATAAAAGCCAATTATAATCCAATATTATCCTCTCCTCAGATACAGATAGCTTTATTTTGTGCCAAAAATTCTATCTCCTGCATCTCCTAGACCTGGTACAATATAGCCATGGTCATTCAAACTATTATCATATGCTGCTGTATAAATATCTACATCAGGGTGCACATTCTGTATTTTTTTTACGCCTTCTGGTGCACTTAGTACACAAAGTAATGTAATTTTTTTAGCACCTTTGTCTTTTAAAAATCTAATTGCTGCTTCTGCTGTACCTCCTGTAGCAAGCATAGGGTCTGTTAAAAATACTGTTCTTTCTTCTATGTCAGAAGGTAATTTACAATAATACTCTACTGGCTGTAATGTTTCTGGGTCACGATATAGCCCTATATGTCCTACTTTTGCTGTAGGCATCAGTGCTAAAAGTCCTTCTGTCATACCAATGCCAGCTCTTAATATAGGTACAATTGCTAATTTTGTATCAATCATTTTACAATCTGCTGTTGTAATAGGTGTTTGTACCTTTACATTAACTAAAGGCAATTCTCTTGTTGCTTCATAAGAAAGGAGCATTGCTACTTCTTCCACTAATTCCCTAAATTCTTTAGAACCAGTATCACGATTACGAAGCATTGCAATTTTATGCTGTATTAATGGATGTTCTGATATAAATAATTTGCCCATACTATACTTCCTTTCTAAATTATTACTCCATTTGTGAAATTCTCCTAATATGACGTTCATCATTTGAAAATGGCGTTTCTAAAAATGTTTTTACAATTTCAAGTGCAAGTCCAACACCTACTACTCTCGCTCCCATAGCCAATATATTCGCATTATTGTGTTCTCTTGTTGCTTTTGCAGAAAAACAATCTCCGCAAAGTGCTGCTCTAATGCCTTTTATTTTATTTGCTGTAATAGAAACGCCTATACCAGTACCACATATCAATATTCCTTTTTCACAATTTCCATCTGCCACTGCATGAGCTACTTTTTTAGCATACACTGGATAGTCACAAGAGTCTTCTGAATAAGTTCCAAAATTTTGATATTCTATATTTTGTTTTTCTAAGTAGTCAATTACTTCCTGCATTAAAGTATATCCGCCGTGGTCACAACCTAGTGCTATCATATTCCATCATTCTCCTTTACTATGATTACTCTGTTTTTATCACTTTATAACCTGCTGCCTTTTGCAAACGGTTCATTATAGCAAGTCCTTCTTCCTTTTCAGGCACTGTTTCAGAATAAACAACGTCTACACCTAAAAAATCAAATTTTCTGAGATGTTTAAACAAATTCGAACCGATTTCTTCCAAATTTTGCCTATCTCCTAATGAAAGCACAATACCACAATCATAGCTATTTTTTGTTTGCTCTGTTGCCAATATACCAACTTTTTTATTTAATTGTAGTTCTTTTTTTACTAATTCTTTTATTTTCTGTTGTGCAACAAACAAGTCATTACATTGTACTAATATAACATCAGCTTTAGGAGAATAATGTGTATATTTCATACCAGGAGCTTTAGGAATTAAATTTTGATTTGGCTTTGCTAATATAGCTGGGTCAATTTCTATATGCCCTATTACAGTTTCTAGCATTTCTTTTGTAATTGCTCCAGGACGCAAAAGCATAGGTATTTCTCCAGAAACATCTACAATAGTAGACTCTAAACCTACTTCTGCATTTCCTCCATCTATAATCATATCAATTTTATTTTCTAAATCAAATAAAACATGAGATGCTTTTGTAGGGCTTGGTTTTCCTGAGGAATTTGCACTTGGTGCTGCAATAGGCACACCAGCCATTTTAATGAGTGCTTGTGCTACTTTATGAGAAGGAAAACGTACCGCTACTGTAGAATATCCTCCTGTAATTTCTTGAGGAACACAATCCTCTTTTTCAAATATCATTGTCAAAGGTCCTGGCCAAAAAGCATTTATTAATTTTTCCGCCTTTTGAGGAACTTCTTTTACAATTTGATACAAATCTTTTTTTTCTGCAATATGAAGTATCAAAGGGTTGTCCGAAGGACGTCCCTTTGCTTCATATATTTTTTTACAGGCTACTGCATTTAATCCATTTGCACCTAATCCATACACTGTTTCTGTAGGAAAAGCTACTAAACCACCTTTTTTTAATATATTTGCTGCTTGTTGTATACTTTCTTTATCAGGCGTTTGTTTATCTACTGTCACCAGTATTGTTTTCATAATTATAAATTCGCCCCACAGCATTTTTTATATTTTTTGCCACTACCACAAGGACAAGGGTCATTTCTGCCAATTTTTTTCTCTTTTACTATGGTACGAGATTTTTTCTGTTCTTTTGTAAAATTCTTTCTTTCTTCTTCTGTATAAATATTATCCCATTGTGGTAATTTATAGAGATGTTCTGCTTTATATTCTACCATTTTTTTATACAATTTCTCAAAATCAATTTCTAATTTTACAGAACTGTTTGCTTCTAATTCATTCATATCATATGGTTTTGGTAGCACTTCATTGATACCATCTATAAATGCAATAATTTCTTCTGCTGTTACGCCAAAACGAAGTGCTAATTCAGAAACTGCTCCTTCTAATACATTTACTTTCTCTCCTAAAATATATTCATATATTTTTTGTTCCTTTGGTAAAAAGTCATCCCAAACTGCTTCCATACTTTTACCATCTTTACTAAATGCTTTGTTCATCCAATTTTCATATAATGTCATTATTTGCCACTCCTTATATATCATAATCAATTTTAAAATTAAAACATACTAATAGAAATAATAATATATATTCTCTTTCAATGCAACAAAAAATTATAAATACAACTGAATTTTTAGTTGAAATTATTGGAAATCTCTCTTTTTTTAGTACATTTTTACAATCCTTTTTATTCAAATATAATATTACAATTTTAATATAAAATAAAAAATCTCTTGACAAATACAAGAGATTTTTGTTGTTTACATATTATCCAATTTTTTGTTTTAATTCTGTACAAATCACATCTTGCTGTCCTACTGTAATGACCTCCACCTGTTGTGGCAAAATAGTAATGATTTTTTGAAATTGTGTTTCTTCTTTTTCTTTTAAGCATTTTTTTGTTGTTTGTTTAGGCAATTCTCCTATAATGACCTTTGTAATTTCTTCTTGTTTTACAAATTCGCTAATACATTTTGGTATATCTTGGTCGCATAAAACATGTATAATTCCACCACATCTATCACCATATGCTAATAATTTTGTCAATAATTTTAGTGTTTGCCCATTTTGAAAAATGCTATCGCCTTTTTGTACATGAAGTATATGCAAAGAACCATTATATTGTTGTGCGATTTCTGACCCATAATCAATTAATCTTTGAGAACTTGTCTGTGCTGTAATACATACTGCAATTTTTTCTTCTTTCATAACAAATCCGCTACCTCCTTCTAAAACTTCATATCATTACAGACGATATACTTTGTGAATACTATGTCAAAATTTTGCTATCTATCATTATTTTCCCTTTATTAATATCATATCATATTTTTATAAAAATGCAACAAATATTATATCAATTTTTTCTGTTTTTTTTTGCACATTTTTACCAATAAATCATTTTATTGCAAAAAAATAACAAGAAAAACATATTTCTTGTTATTTTTATGATTTTATTTTGTTTCTTTTTCACTATAATTAATACAGCATTGTACAAAATCACGAAATAGAGGTTGACATCTATTAGGACGAGATTTAAATTCTGGATGAAATTGTACTCCCACAAACCAATCATTTTGAGGTATTTCTACAATTTCTACTAATCTATCATCTGGAGAAAGTCCTACAATTTTCATTCCTGCCTCTATAAATTGCTTTCTATATTCATTGTTAAATTCATATCTATGTCTATGACGCTCATATATTAATTCTGTATCATACGCCTTATAAGCACAAGAAGATTTATCTAATTTACAAGGATAAGCACCTAAACGCATAGTGCCTCCCAAATTATCTATATCTTTTTGTTCTGGCATCAAATCAATTACAGGATATGCTGTTTCTTTTACTTCTGCTGTAAAAGCATCTTTCCAACCCAACACATTCCTTGCAAATTCAATTACTGCACATTGCATACCTAAACAAATTCCAAAAAATGGCACATTGTTTTCACGAGCATATTGTATCGCCCTAATTTTTCCTTCCAGACCTCTATCTCCAAAACCACCTGGTACTAATATACCATGACATTTTGAAAGTATACTTTCCACATTCTGCTCTGTCAAATGCTCTGCATTTATCCAATTAATCTCTACATCTGCTCCTGTTGCAATACCACCATGATGAAGCGACTCCACAATAGAAAGATATGCGTCATGTAGTTCTACATATTTTCCTACTAAAGCTATCTGTACTTTTTTATCCATATTTCTCTCTTTTTCCAGCATAGCAAGCCATTCGGACATATCAGGTTGTCTTTCTAAAATGCCTAATTTTTTACATGCAACTTTTGCAATACCCTCTTTTTCTAACATAATAGGGATTTCATAAAGACTTTCTGCGTCCATATTTTGTATAATACAATCTTCATCTACATTACAAAACAACGCTAATTTATCTTTCATATCTTGACTAATTTCATGTTCTGTACGACATACTATCATATCAGGTTGTATTCCTATAGAAAGAAGTTCTTTTACAGAGTGTTGTGTTGGTTTTGTTTTCATTTCTCCACTTTTAGAAAGATAAGGTATTAACGTAACATGTATGTATAAACAATTCTCTTTTCCTACTTCTCTTGCTACTTGTCTAATTGCTTCTAAAAATGGTGTGCTTTCAATATCTCCTACTGTGCCACCTATTTCTGTAATAACAATATCAGATTGTGACGCTTTCGCTACACGATATACTCTGCTTTTGATTTCATTTGTAATATGAGGGATAACCTGTACTGTAGCTCCTAAATATTCCCCTTTTCTCTCTTTATTCAGTACAGACCAATATACCTTTCCTGTTGTAACACTACTATTAATACTTAAATTTTCATCAATAAATCTTTCATAGTGCCCTAAGTCTAAATCGGTTTCTGCACCATCTTCTGTTACAAAAACTTCTCCATGTTGATAAGGACTCATTGTACCAGGGTCTAAATTGATATAAGGGTCAAATTTTTGTATTGTTACTTTGTATCCTCTTGCTTTTAAAAGGCGTCCCAATGAAGCAGCTGTAATGCCTTTTCCTAAGCCAGAAACAACGCCCCCTGTTACAAAAATATACTTTGTGTCCATAAATTTCTCCTTTCTCATTTTATATACCTTTATTTATTATTTCATTCTAAATTGAATATTTTTATTTATGAAAACAAAAAAAGTGTTTATTTTCTTTACAAACACACACATTATTCTTATGATACCATATTCAGCATGGAAAAGAAATACTATTTTATTGGAATTTTATGCTAAAACAATATACACAATATCTATAAAATACTGTTGAAACTGCACTATACTATTGACAATAAAACAAGCACAATGTAGTATAAATAAAATAATATAGTATGTATTACAAAAGGGGGAAACTTTATGGAACAAAATGCAGATAATATCAAACAAGAATATATTGAAAAAGCAGAAACTGTTGCAGGCGAGTATTTTAAGCAAGGTTTAAACTGTGCAGAATGTGTTTTTCAAAGTTGTTTAGATATGCAGAATGTTGACCTTCCTAAAGAAGTTATTTCTTTAGCTTCTGGCTTTGGTGGAGGTATGGGACAGACTAGAAATACTTGCGGTGCTATTACAGGAGCAATATTAGCACTGAGTGCATTAAAAGGAAGAAATCCTTTTGAAAAAGAAACTCCAAAAGAAAGAATACAGCAAATACAACAAGTTTATATACCGTTTAAAGAAATGGTACAAGAAATTGAACAGCAATATGGAACATTAATTTGTAAAGAGCTTTCTGCACCTCATGGAGATTTTGCTGGAAAAGAAAGAAAGAAAAATTGTAAACAAGTAATTTCTTATTGTGCTGGTCTTGTTGCAAAATATGCACAGCAAAATTGATAATGTAACTTTTTGACAATAATCCAAGAAATAAATTCCATTTCTTGGGTTATTTTTTTATAGAACAATATGACAAATTACTTACATTATAAAGCAAATAAATCATAAAAACATTTGACTTTTTATTCACAATGTTTTATAATAAATTCAAATATAAAATTCTTCAGGGCAGGGTGCAATTCCCGACCGGTGGTAATAGTCCACGAGCGAATTTTTTTAAAATTTGCTGATATGGTGTAATTCCATAACCGACAGTGATATTACAAGTGTAATAAAGTCTGGATGGGAGAAGAATAAATGACAGCAATATTTTGTATATTTATAAATACATTTTTTTGCTATCCTTTATTTTGCTTGATAACAGTCTGAAGATTTTTAGGCTGTTTTTTTATTTTTATAATAAAAAATAGCTTGCCTTTGGCACTTTACAGCACATTGTTGTAAATAAAAAAATCTGACACAGTAGTAAAACAAATGGAGGTAAAATTTATGGAAAACATCAAATCAGTATTTTTATCAATTAAATCAAAACCACAAAAAGAAAAACAAAAAATGACTATTAGGCAAATGGTAGGTATGGCTATGTTAGCAGCTATTTCTATTGTATTTGTATCTGTAATACATTTTCCTTTGTTTCCAGCTGCAGCATTTTTAGAATATGACCCTGCTGATATTCCTATACTAATTGGTACATTTGCTTATGGTCCTATTGCAGGATTTATATTAACAGTAGTTGTTTCATTGATACAAGGTATTACAGTAAGTGCAGGAAGCGGTATTATAGGTATTATCATGCATATTGTAGCAACAGGAAGCTGTACATTAATTTCTGGTACTATTTACCAAAAAATGAAAACAAAAAAAGGAGCAGCCATTTCTTTATCCATAGGCGTTATTATAATGACCTTTGCAATGGTATTCATGAATTTGATATTAACACCATTATTTATGGGAGCTCCTGTAGAAACAGTCATAGCAATGTTAGTGCCTATTTTTATACCTTTTAATTTGCTAAAGTATTCTATAAACTGTTTGATTACATTTTTGTTATATAAATCTATTTCTCATATATTAAAAGGTGTTTCAAAAAAATAGTAATAAATCATAAAGGTGATAGAGTATGTTCTGTCACCTTTTTTATTGTCATTTTGTTATTACATATATTTTATTAAAACAATTTACACAGAAATTTACTTTTTTATTGTCATTGCATTCATTTGTGAATATAATAGTACTATTAAGGCTGAAATATAGACTAAAAATAATTATAAAAGCATATATTTTTGAAAAGAAAATAGTATGTTGTATTTTATATTATACTAATATCAGTCAAAAATGTTTAATGAAATAGTATATCTTTCATTGAACAAAAATAGCAAATATAAACTTGTACAAAAAAATAAGAGTACTACAAAATGCTCCATAAAACAATACGCAAGTTGCAGCGTAGCATATCAATATGATATGTAAAATAATAGTAAAGGAGAAGTTACTGTAAAACAAGCAACATTATAATCTGTTTTATAAGTTTTTTCAGTAACAACATATCAATATGAATAAAAAAACAGTTGCTGTAATATTTGGCGGACAGTCTTCAGAACATGAGGTTTCTCTCAATTCTGCTTCTACAATTATATCTCATATGGACGAAGAAAAATATTTTATTGTACCTATTGGTATTACAAAGCAGGGACAATGGCTTATATATGATGGTCCTGTAGAACACATTAAAACAGGAGAATGGCAAAAATATAGTACACCAGCTATTATCAGTCCTGATGCTACACAAAAAAGTATATTAAAAATTGTAGGTGGAAGAATAAAAGAAATTCCTGTTGATGTTATATTTCCTGTACTTCATGGCAAATGGGGAGAAGATGGCACAATACAAGGACTTTTTGAAATGGCACAAATTCCTTATGTAGGAGATGGTGTACTTGCTTCCTCTGTTTCTATGGACAAAGTTTTTACAAAAATAATTGCAAGCAATGCAAATATACAACAAGCAAAATATTTATGGTTTTATGACCATCAATTAAAGCAATGTGACAAAATAGTAAAACAAATTGAAAAAGAATTACAGTATCCTTGTTTTATAAAACCAGCAAATACAGGTTCTTCTATAGGTATTACAAAAGCACACAACAGAGAAGAACTGGAAAAAGCACTTCACTATGCTGCACAATTTGACAAAAAAATAATTGCAGAAGAATTTATAGATGGCAGAGAAGTAGAATGTGCTGTGCTAGGAAATGAAAATCCTATTGCTAGTGGTGTAGGTGAAATATTTTCTGCAGCAGAATTTTATGACTATGATGCAAAATACAACAATACTGCTTCTAAAACAGTTGTACCTGCAGAATTATCTCAAGAAATTACAGATAAAATTAAAGAAATTGCAATAACAGTATTTAAAGCAGTGGAAGGTACTGGCCTTGCTAGAGTAGATTTTTTAATACAAAAAGATACTAATCGTATTATATTTAATGAATTAAATACTTTACCTGGATTTACTTCTATCAGTATGTATCCTATGCTTTGGGAAGCAGAAGGAAAAACAAAAACAATGCTGATTGATGAACTGATTTCATTTGCACTAGAAAGTCATCAAAGCAAATGACAAATGAGGAGGAAGCAACGGTGGATAAAAGACCTATAGGTGTGTTTGACTCTGGTGTAGGTGGTCTTACTGTAGTCAAACAAATTATGAAAACATTGCCTGAAGAAAATATTATTTATTTTGGAGATACGGCAAGACTGCCTTATGGTACAAAATCTAAAAAAACAGTCACTAAATTTTCAAAACAAATTGTACGTTTTTTATTAACAAAAAATGTCAAAGCAATTATTATTGCCTGCAATACTGCAAGTTCAAACAGCCTAGAAGAACTAAGACAAACATTTAACATACCTATATTTGGTGTCATTGTTCCTGGCGTAGAAGAAGCACTTCGCTCTACCAAAAACAAAAAAGTAGGTATTATAGGTACAGCTAGTACTATAAGAAGTAAAGCATATGAAACACTTATTGCACAAGCAGATAGTAGCATAGAAGTTTATGCAAAACCTTGTCCTCTTTTTGTATCACTTGTAGAAGAAGGTTGGACAGAAAATACTGTTTCAAAATTAACAGCAGAAATCTATTTAAAAGAGTTAATACAAAAAGGCATTGACTCACTTGTATTAGGTTGTACTCATTATCCTTTACTAAAAAAGTGTATAGGAGAAACTGTAGGCAGTGATATTAAATTAGTTGACCCTGCAAAGGCTACTGCAAAAATGGTAAAATCATTTTTAGCAGAACACAAATTACTTATGCAGGGAGAAAATATTTCTGAAAGATATTTTTATATTAGCGATGACACAGATACTTTTAGCAGTATGTGTAAAAAAGCTCTTAAGCAAGAATACATACCTCAAATTATTGATATTGAAGCATATTAATATTTTATTAAAAATGAAGAAGTCATAAAAATGTTTATGACTTCTTTTATTGTAATCAAAAATCCTTTTACATTTTGTGTTTATTTTGCTAGTTACCAGCAATTTCACCAATCACAATTTGAAGTTCAAAAATTGGATATGCTATAATCAGTATAACAAATTGGAATTTAAAGAGGTGATTATATGTTTTTCAGAAAGGAAGTTGAAAAAATACTTAAGCAGGCACAGTGCATGGACTCACAGCTGAAAATGTTTGGTGCTGACGCCCATCAATATAAACTTGGTTCGCCTGTTGATTTGTCGTTTGTCCGCACGATAGAGGAAGCATATCATTTTCGGTTTCCGGAGGATTATGTCCAGTTTATTACAGAAGTTGGCGACGGAGGTGCAGGGCCAGGTTATGGGCTTTATCCCTTTGGCTACTATTGTACAGAAGTGAAAAATATCAAAGAAGCCAAAGCACGAGAAAGGTATCTGCATGGTCTTGGAAAAGAGTTGCAGCTGTTGCCGATAGAACCTAAATGGCTGGAAGATTTTTGTATTTCCAGAGAGGAGTACGAAAAAAATCCTGAAAAATATTTTCAGGGAGGCAGGGGGAGTTTTAATTGGGATAATGATACTCCATATGGATTTTTTCACCTAGGCACATACGGGTGTTGGAGGGATTTTGGGCTGATTACAGCTGGGGAAAGATATGGTCAGGTATTTATTTATGATACAGAAGGTGCCTTTGAACTGGAAGCCAGAAGTTTTCAGGAATTTTACCAGAACTGGCTTAACTCTATTTTGGATACAAAGCAGTTCCAAAAAGAACTGGAAGAGTGGAGAAGAATTCGAAACAGATAACTTCCAGTTTATCAGGCGGCGAGTCATTCTGCATTATTGCCAATTCTGTCATTTTGACGATAGTGAAATTATCAACACGAAGTTTAAAAGGCATTAATCAAAACTATGTTATATTTCCTAAAAATAAGTGTATTTATACCGTTTTATACTACACATTTACTATAGTATTATTATAACAACATGAAAAAGTATTGCAAAACATTAAAATTTAATAATAAATGTATTTTGTTCATATTTTATTCATAAATTCGTTATATAATTGTAAAATAATTGAATTGATTTTGAATTAAATTTGTAAATACATTTCATTTTGGAGGGAATTACCGTTGAAGAAGTTTCTCATAACAATTATGACTACTATATTAACATTTTCATATTTTATTGCACCAGTACCTGTACAAGCTGCAACAAAAACATTACAACAATTACAAACAGAACGTGCTGATTTAAAGAAAAAAACAGAAGAAGCTAAAAAGAATTTAGCAGAAACAAAACAGAAAAAACAATCTGTAGAGCAAGAGGTTGCTGCATTAGACCAAACACTAAATGCTGAAAATGCACAGTTAGAAAAAGTAGAAACAGATTTAGCAGAAGTGCAAAAACGTTTAGAGGAGTCAAAAAAAATGCTAGAAGAAGCATCTGAAAACAAAGAAAAACAGTTAACTTTATTTGGTCAGCGTGTAAAATATATACACGAAAATGGTAACACAGGTTATTTAGATGTTATATTAGACTCAAAAGATGTCAGTGACCTTCTTATGCGTATGCAGCATGTAGAAGAAATTATGGACCATGACAACAGTCTTTTAAATGATTTAAAAAATACAGAACAAATTATTCGTCAAAAAAAGGAAGATGTGGAACAAGAAGAAGCAGAAACTGCTGAATTAGTAGAAGAACAAAAAGCAGTATTAGCAAGTCTTGAAAAGTTAAAACAAGAAAAAATGGCAACTGTGCAAGCTTATGCACAAGATGAAGCAAAATATGACCAATTAGTAAAAAGCAATGAAGCTGCAAGTCAAGAAGTGTCAAAATTAATTGCTGCAGCAACTGCTTCTTCTAATAATGACACTGTAGTATATACAGGAGGAAAATTAAACTGGCCAGTGCCTTCCAGAGCTGCCTCCAGTTCCAGTTTAAGCAGCGGTTTTGTAAACAGAAAACGTCCTATAGGTAGTGGCTGGGAAAAACATACAGGCTATGATATTCCTGCATCTTATGGTTCTAGTATTGTAGCAGCAGAAGGTGGTACTGTCATTACAGCAGGCTGGGTAAATGGTTATGGTAACACTGTTATGATAAATCATGGTGGTGGCATTGTTACATTATATGGTCATAATTCTAGTTTAACTGTTTCAAAAGGACAAACTGTATCTAGAGGGCAAGTGATTGCAAAATGTGGTAGTACAGGAAATTCTACAGGAAATCATTGTCACTTTGAAGTACGTGTAAATGGTTCTGCTGTAAATCCAGCATCTTATTTAGGTGTAGCTAATATTTCAAGATAATGCAAAAGGCATTGATAACAAATCATATCAATGCCTTTTTTTATTAGTCTTGGAACAATGCTGTAGAATAATATCTATCAGCAGAGTCTGGAAGCAATACAACAATTGTCTTATTTTCGTTTTCTTCTTTTTTTGCTAATTCTATACCTGCATGAAGTGCTGCACCAGATGAAATACCTACTAATATACCTTCTGCCTTTGCTAATTTTTTTGCTGCTATAAAAGCGTCTTCATTTTCTACTGGAAATACACTGTCATAAATAGAAGTATTTAATACTTTTGGCACAAAATTTGCACCAATACCTTGTATTGCATGAGCACCGCTTTTTCCCTGAGAAAGCACAGGAGAACTTGCAGGTTCTACAGCAACCACTTTTATATTTTGATTTTGTGATTTTAAATATTCTCCCGTTCCTGTTAATGTACCTCCTGTTCCTACTCCAGCAATAAAAATATCCACTTCTCCATCTGTATCATTCCATATTTCTACGCCTGTAGTTTTTTTGTGCATTTGTGCATTTGCTTTATTATCAAACTGTGCAGGTATAAAACTATTAGGAATTTCTTTTGCTAACTGTTCTGCTTTCTCAATCGCTCCAGCCATACCTTTTTCACCTTCTGTCAATACTAGTTCTGCACCATATGCTTTTAATATATTTCTTCTTTCTACACTCATTGTTTCTGGCATAGTTAATATAATGCGATACCCTTTTATTACTGCAATAGAAGCTAATCCAATACCTGTATTACCACTTGTAGGCTCAATAATTACAGAACCTTCTTTTAATAGTCCTCTTTGCTCTGCATCTTCTATCATACCCTTTGCAGCTCTATCTTTTACGCTTCCTGTGGGATTAAAATATTCTAATTTCAGTAGAAGCCTTGCTTTTAACTGAAGTTGTTTTTGTAAACGAACTGGTTGTAATAACGGTGTATTTCCAATCATGTCTAATGTACTTTTATAAATTGCTGACATAAATAACGCCTTCTTTCTATATTATTCCTACTAATTTAATATGGATTACTTGTAATCATAGTACTTATATTAACATTTGTCAATATATTTTTTATTATTTTACTATTTTTTTACATAAAATAAAAGTATAGGGCTTAATTTTTAATAATATGTTCCGATATATTTATTAGAAGGTTACAAACAGTTTTATAAAAATAATATAAAACAATATTGTGTCAAATTATTTTACTATATTAAGGAAGGGGAAAAAATATGAATAACGTAAATATGAATGTAAAAGTAAATGCAAGCGTATATGCGTCTTCTACTGTTGCTCAGCATCAAAGTACAACAGTAAAAGAAGCTGGTAAGGAAACTACAACATCATCTACTCAAGTAAAACAAGATACATTTGTTTTCTCTGGTTCTGTATCTGCATCTACATCTAAAAACAATGCTATAGAAGAAAACAAAAATACAACTTATGAAAAACCAAATAAATTATCTGCACAACAATTGCAAGCACTTTCTGACCAAAGAGTTGCTTCTTTCAAAAATATGGTGCAGACTATGCTTGGAAAACAAGTAAAAACATTAAATAAATCTTTGTTTGAAGGCATTACTATTAGCCCAGCAGATAAACAAGCAGCAATTGATGCAATTTCTCCAGGTGGAGCATGGTCACCAGAAAATGTTGCAGGCAATATATTAAATATGGCAAAAGCACTTTCTGGCGGAGATGCTTCCAAAATTGAAACATTGAAAAATGCTGTAATAAAAGGTTTTCAAGCTGCTGAAAAAGAATGGGGCGGAAAACTGCCAAGTATTACAGATGAAACATATGATTTGATTATGAAAGGCTTCGATGAGTGGGCAAATGAAGGTAAAGAAACAAATAGTACTGATGACTCTGTAAAAACAGAAAAAGCAGAAGCTTAATATACATTATAATTAAAACAAAATGGCTCGATATACATACTGTATATCGAGCCGGGGCAACTGTACAGGAAAGGGAATTTCATGTACAAACCACAGTATAATCAAAAATAATTAAAAATAGATTATAAATACATTAAATTTTGATGAAAAAATATATCTTTTTACAACCTCTACTACGAAAAACTCCTCTTGCTTTTATATAAAGTAAGAGGAGTTTTTATAGTATTAATACTTATTCATTAATAATTTTCAGCATGAATTTCAAAATAACTTTGAGGGTGATTACATACAGGACATATTTCTGGGGCATTTGTACCTACTACAATATGTCCACAGTTTCGACATTCCCAAACTTTCACTTCACTTTTTGAAAACACCTCTGTTGTTTCAATATTTTTTAGTAAAGCTCTATAGCGTTGTTCATGATGTTTCTCAATGGCAGCAACTAAACGGAATTTTTGTGCTAATTCTGCAAAGCCTTCTTCTTGAGCTGTTTTTGCAAAACCTTCATACATATTTGTCCATTCATAATTTTCACCTTGTGCTGCATGAAGTAAATTTTTACTTGTATCTTCTATACCATTTAATTCCTTAAACCACATTTTTGCGTGCTCTTTTTCATTATCAGCAGTTTTTAAAAATAATGCTGCTATTTGTTCATATCCTTCTTTTTTTGCAACACTAGAAAAGTAAGTGTATTTATTACGTGCTTCAGATTCTCCAGAAAATGCAGCACGTAAATTTTTTTCTGTTTGTGTTCCAGCATATTTATTTGACATTTTTGTTTCCTTTCTTTACTTAGTAACTAAAATTTATTTTTGTAACATCTATAAATAAATATAATATATTATTTTATTATAATAATCAAGTTACTAATCAATATATCATTAAAAAATTATTCACAATTATTGTGCTATAAGATATTATTCTTCTTCTAATTGAAATTTTACTAGTTGCTCGTTCAATATACTAGCCTGTTCAGACAGTTCTCCACTAGCTGTAGCAGAGTCCATAACAACATCACAGTTTACTTGTACTACATTTGAAATTTGTTTTAGACCCTCAGACATACGATTAACTGCCTGAGACTGGTCTTTTGTTGCTTCAAAAATAGAACTTACAGAATGAGATACCTTTTGTGCACTTTCTACAACTTCTTTTAAAGATTGATTTGTTATATCAGAAATATGGCTTCCTTTTTCTACAGCCGTGATAGTACTTTCAATAAGAAGTTCTGTGCTTTTTGCTGCTTCTGCTGACTTATTTGCCAAATTTTTGACTTCATCTGCTACTACTGCAAATCCTTTGCCTGCCTCTCCTGCTCTAGCTGCTTCTATTGTTGCATTTAAAGACAATATTTTTGTTTGAGAAGCAATATCATCAATTGTATTAATTACTTTGATAACCTCTTTTGATTTTTTATTAATTAAATCCATAGCATCTACTAATTCATTCATATACTCACTACAAGTTTTAATTTTTTCATGAGATTGTATATTTTCTTGCTCTGCAACATTCGCAAAATTAGCCGTAATATTTACTTGTTCTGAAATATAATTTACAGTATCAGATAATTCTTGTATAGAAGCTGCTTGTTCTGATGCTCCTTCTGATAACGACTCTGCTCTAGTAGAAACTTGTTCTGCTTCTGCATTTACATGTTTTGAAACATAAGCAATCTCTTTGAGCACTTTTGTCAATTTAGAACGTATTGTCTGCAAAGACTCTACCAATACCTCTAAACTTCCTATATAGTATACTCTATTTTTTTCTACATCAACTGTTAAATTACCATCAGCCATTTCTCCTAATATTCTTCCAATATCTTCAACAGATTTTGCTAAATGATGGCAAACATCATGTGTCGCATTTGCAATCATACCAATTTCATCTTTTCTATCATAAAATTTTTCTAATCCTTCATCTGCAGAAAGGTCAAACTTACCTAAACTAGCTATTGCATTTTCTACAACCATTAATTCTTTCGCTGTCCTTTTTAATATAAAAAGTGTTGTCAATACAATCAGTGTAGCTACAATAATACAAGCAGAACCTATTATAATATTTGCAGTAACAACAGGTTTAAAAACTTCAGAAGCACTATCCTGTACCATAAACACCCAATTACGATTATCCAAATATTTATATGTTACCATCTGATTTTTATTTTTTTCATCTTTATATACATATACATTTGCCTCTGTATTTTTTTGTTGTCGTATACGATTTAAAATCTCTAAATGTCCCTTATCTGTTGTTTCTTTATTTAATAAACTTTCATTTTTATGATAAAGATATGTACTTGTTTCTACATCAATAAATACATATTCACTATTAGGAAGACTTTTGAGTTCTAGTTCTAGAAGAGAGTCCATTAATCTTTTTGCATATACTCCAGCACCTACATAACCAATACACTCTTCACCATCAAATATAGGATAATATATTGAAATTACCATATTTCCAGTACCAGGAGATACCATAATACCTAAATTAGTTATTTCAGCCTTTGACAAAATAGTTTCACGAAAAGTATTTAAAGAGCTTCCTTCTCTTGTTGTTATACCAATTGCTTCTGGAGAAGTATGTGTCAATACATATGTATCAGGAGTAGCAATATATAAACCTTCAAAAATTCCTTTTACATTAGCAAAATCTTCTGTATATTGTTGAGCCTCTTTCAAAAATTCTGGGTTATCTGGGTCTTTCAAAAGATTTTTGACTTCCTCACTTAATGAAAAAGAAACTAAATATTCTTCAGCAGATGCTACATAATCATCAATAATAGAAGCTCTAGACTGTACAGCATTTGTCATTTCATTTGTAATACTTTTTCTAACAATATTTTCTATGTTATTTGATATTATTGTCCAAAGAATAAAAAGACCAAATAAAGTAATTATTGTAGTTAATATACTAATTTTTGTAACCAATTTTCGGTTTTTTAGGAACTGCTCCATACTATTAATTCCTTTCTTTTTGATATTATTTATGCTTTGTCATTTTAAATTATTTATTGGTTTATTTTCATTTGTTTTTACATATCATTGTACTTTCACACTATTTATAAGCACACTTTTCAAAAGCTCCTGAAAGAAAATTTTTTCTCCTAAAATAATATTCCATTTAACACAGTTTATTTTTCTTTTTTTATTGGAGCAAAAATTTCATTATATTATTGAAACTCTTTTTTTAACAAATGAATTTTTTACTTTTTTATCCTTTATATTTTTTGTAGTTTTTGTATATCTATCTTGATTATCAAATTATTTGGTATTATAACAATTACAGATTGATATAAATTCTAACCTCCTCCTTAATTGTTTTAATGTTAATTCATTTTTTTACTTCTATCAAAAGCTCTATGATACTAAGTTGTAGCCAACTTAAATTTGTATTTTTAATCGTCTCTCTATATGTTCTCATATAAAATTAAGCACAAGCAGTGCTATTTATTGCTATTATATCTACTTTTTAATATAGTATTATTATTCAATACGCAATCATTATTTTTGATAGGACAAATTTATTATAATTTATAAGAAAAAAACCATTTATAACTTTATTTTGTCACCAAAATTTTAGCATATTTATTTATATAATTCAATACTTTCGCCTTGAATAATACCCAGAAGTAGATTGACGAAATATTATCTATATGGCATAATAATTATAATTAGCATATTATGATATATAGTATTCATATTTATAAATTGTGTGAGAGGTGATTTGATATTGGCTGGGCAAATTTATCATATTATTCAGAGTGTCATCACTCAAAAATCTAAAGGAAATCAAATTATAGCAAGAAGTATTAAAACAAAAATGATTTTAAAAGGAATTGCTGTTGACAAATACACTCCTTCTTCACCTGATGACCCTGTTATGGTACAAAAAGTGAAAGATGTTGCAAAAGAATTTGGATTAACAGTTTAAAAAATTTTGAAGTAAAGGTGGAATAACATTGGCAATAAAAACACTTTCTATTAAAGGAATGGATAGTAAAGATATGGCTCAAAAAGCAAAAACAGCATTAAAAGATTTCAATGCAGAATTATTACTATTTTTTGCTTCCAGTTTTTATGATACATCTTCTCCAGCAAAAGAATTAAGTATTGCATTTCCTCACAGCAGAATTATTGGTTCTACTTCTCATAGTGAATATTGTAATTCTGATTATACAGAAAACTCTGTTAGTATCATGGCAATAGACAAACAAAGTGTAGAAGATGTTTGTATTCAAGTAGTAGAAAATATTGAGCAAAAACAGCTAAATCTTCATAATTTAATGCAACAAATGGAAGCTCAGTTTGGAGGACAGGAAGAAATTTTTAATCATTTTGACCATTATGTAGGAATTGTTTTATTTGAAGCAAGTGCTAAAGCAGAAGAAACTTTTATGGACTCTCTTGGAACTGCGTCAGATATTTTGTTTGTAGGTGGTTCTTCTTCTACTACAGAAAACAATATCTCTAAAGTTTATGTAGGAGATAAGTCTTATAACAAAGCAGCAGTATTAGCAATTTTAAAAACAGTAAATGGTTATGATGTATTAAAAACACAAAGTGCTTGTATTTTATCTGAACGTAAAATTGTTGTAACAAAATCTGATATGCAGCAGCGTATCGTTTATGAATTTGACAATCGTCCTTGTGGTGAAGTATATGCTGAAGTGATTGGTGTACCAAAAGAACAAATTCAAAATTATTTTGTGTCAAATCCTTTGGGTATTGTAGCAGAAGGTGAAATCTTTGTTCGTACATTTGATCAAATAAAACAAGATGGTATTACACTTCATTGTGGTCTTCCAGAAGGTGCTGAAATTAATGTTTTAAAAATTGGTGATATTGTAGCAGATACTAAAAAAGCATTAGATAGCACAATTACATATTCTCCAGCAGGTGTTATTAATTTTAATTGTTTATATCGTACATTTGAAATGCTTAATAAAGAATTAACAAAACAGTATTGTTCTTTGTTTGGACGCTATAATAGCATTGGTTTTTCTACTGCTGGTGAAGCATTTTTAGGACATATCAATGAAACATCTACTATATTAGTAATTAAATAATTTTATTTATAGTACAAATAAAAAGTGTCTGAATAAATATATTCAGACACTTTTTATTATTGATTTAATTGTTGTTTTAAAAACTCTATATCTATAGATGGTTTTTGTGACATAATCTGTTGAAATGTCAGTTCTTGAGCACTTGCTTTTTCTTCTTGTTCTTTTATTTTTTGTTCTGTTGTTTTTTCTTCTAATTCTTCTTGTTGTTGCTCTTCTGTTTCTACTTCTTTTGTTTCTACTGCTTCTACTTCCTCTATTTCTTCTGCTTCTACTTCTTCTGTTTCTATTTCTACTGCTTCTACTTCTTCTGCTTCTATTTCTTCTACTCGTACTTCTTCTGTTTCTACTTCTTCTGTTTCTACTTCTTCTGTTTCTACTTCTTCTGTTTCTACTTCCTCTATTTCTACTTCTTCTGTTTCTACTTCCTCTATTTCTATTTCTTCTGTTTCTACTTCTTCTATTTCCTCTAATGCTCTTTGTTCTATAGTTTTCTGTTCTTCTATTACTCTTTGTTCTACTGCTTGCTGCATTGCTTGCTGATGTTTTATAATACTGCGATTTTTGCGAGTCCCTACAGAGAGTACTTGTGCCATACTATTACCTTGTTTTGCTGCTTTTTCAAACCATTGTATCGCCAATGTTTCATCTGGCTCTACACCAATACCGTTTTCATAGCAACAACCTAAATTGATTTGTGCTATATCATCGCCCTGTTCTGCAGCCTTTTGATACCATTCAAATGCTTTTGTATCATCTTTTTCCACACCATTTCCATTTTCATAACAAAATCCTAAACGGTTTTGTGCTTCAGAATTACCTTGCTCTGCGGCTTTTTCATACCATTGTGCTGCATCATTTTGATTTTTTTCTACACCTTCACCATAATAATAACAGCAACCTAAATTAGTTTGTGCCATATCATTACCTTGCTCTGCAGCCTTTTGATACCATTCAAATGCTTTTGTGTCACTTTGTTCTACACCATTTCCATAATAATAGCAACAGCCTAAATTGGTTTGTGCTTTGACATTGCCTTGTTCTGCCGCTTTTTGATACCATTCTACTGCTTTCGCATCATTTTTTTCTACACCTCTACCTTTTTCATAGCAATAAGCTAAATGAAATTGTGGTTCAGGCTGTCCCTGCTCTGCTGCTTTTTCATACCATTCAAATGCTTTTGAAGCATCTTTTTCTATACCAACACCATTTTTATAACATTCTCCTAAACGGTTTTGTGCTTCAGAATTACCTTGTTCTGCTGCTTTTTCATACCATACTACTGCTGTTGCTGCATCTTTTTCTACACCAATACCATTTTCATAACAACAGCCTAAATAATATTGTGCTTTGTCATTGTCTTGTTCTGCCGCTCTTGTATACCATTCTACTGCTTTCATAGCATTTTTTTCTATACCCTCGCCATAGTAATAGCAGCAAGCTAATTCTGTTTGTGCTTCTATTTTATCCTTTTCTGCAGCCTTTTGGTACCATTCAAATGCTTTCTGTTCATTTCTTTCTATACCTATACCATTTTTATAACATTCTGCTAAATTATATTGTGCTTCTATATGGCCATTCTCTGCTGCTTTTTCATACCACTGTACAGCTTTTATATTATTTTGTTCTACACCAATACCATTTTTATAATATTCTGCTAAATTGTATTGTGACTCTGTATGTCCCTGTTCTGCCGCCTTGATATACCATTCTAACGCTTTCGCATTATCTTTTCTTGTGCCTATACCATTTTTATGACATTGAGCTAAACAATATTGTGCTTCCGCATTGCACTGTTCAGCGGCCTTTTGATACCATTTGAATGCTTTTGATTTATCTTTTCTTGTGCCTATACCATTTTCATAGCAATATCCTAAATGATATTGTGATACAACATGACCCTTTTCAGCTACTTTTTGATACCACAAAAACGCATTTTTATCATCTTGTTCTACTCCTATACCCTTTTCATAATAATATGCTAATTTGTGCTGTGCTTCTGTATAGTCTTGTTCTGCAGCTTGTTCATACCATTCAAATGCGTCATTACTATTTTTTAAAACACCAATACCATTTTCATAACAACAAGCTAAACAATATTGTGCTTTGATGTGTCTTTGTTCCGCAGCCTTTTGATACCATTGAAATGCCTCTGTATCATTTTGTTCTACACCCTTGCCATTACTGTAACACTCTGCTAAACAATATTGTGCTTCTATATAATTTTGCTCAGCAGCCTTTTGATACCATTGTGCCGCTTGTACTACATCATTTTCTACAGAAATCGCTTTAATATAATAATATTCTCCTAAATATTTCTGTGCTTCACTTTCTCCATGTTGAGCTGCTTTTTCATACCATTCAAGTGCTTTTTGTTTATCTTGTTCTATTCCAATACCATTATTATAGCACTCTGCTACAATGCTTTGTGATGCACTATCATCTTGCTGAGCTGCTTTTTCATAATATTCAAATGCCTTTTTTTTGTCTTCTTTTACGCCATCGCCATAATAATAGCACTCTCCTAAATATCTTTGTGTATCTACATGGCCTTGTTGAGCTGCTTTTTCATACCATTCAAATGCCTTGTCCCAGTTTTTTCTTACTACAATACCTTTTTCATAATGTCTACCTACAGTATATTGTGCCTGTGCATTTCCTTGTGCTGCTGCTTTCTTATACCAATCCAATGCAATTCTTGCACTTTTTTCTACACCATTACCTTTATCATAACATTCCCCTAAATGATATTGTGCCGCAAGTTCTCCCTGTTCCGCAGCTTTTTGATACCATTCTACTGCCTTTTTGGTATCTTTTTTAACACCTATACCATTATCATAACACAATCCTAAATAATATTGTGCTTCACTATCATACTGTTCTGCTGCTTTTTGGTACCATTGTATTGCTTTTTCTTCGTCTTTTTCAACGCCTCTACCGTTTTCATAACAAAGTCCCATTTTAGTTTGTGCAGAAATTTCTCCTTGTTCCGCAGCCTTTTGATACCATTCTACTGCTTTTGTAAAATCCTGTTCTACACCATTACCATTATAATAGCACCAACCTAAATTGGTTTGTGCAGAAATCTCTCCTTGCTCTGCCGCTTTTTGATACCATTGTATTGCCTGCGTATAATCTTGTTCTATACCATCACCATTATAATAGCATAGTCCTAAATAAAATGCAGCTTTACTATTTCTTTGTTCTGCCGCTTTTAAAAACCATTCTACTGCTAATGTATCATCTTTTTCTGTACCTTCTCCATTATAATAACACAATGCTAAATTAGTTTGTGCTTCAGAATGTCCCTTATCAGCAGCCTTTCGATACCATTCTACTGCTTGTGATTTATCTTGTTCTACACCATTGCCTTTATCATAGCAAACTCCTAAACAATACTCTGCATTTTTATTTCCTTGTTCTGCTGCCTTTTTAAACCACTCTACGGATTGAGCATAGTTCTGAGCAATACCATCTCCTTTATAACAACACAGTCCTAAATAATATTGTGCTGTACTTTCTCCTTGCTTTGCCGCTTTTAAAAACCACTCTACTGCTTTTGTTTTTTCCTTTTCAATACCATCACCTTTATAATAGCATAATCCTAAATAGTATTGTGCAGCACTTTCACATTGTTCTGCGGCTTTTGTCCACCATTCTACCGCTTTTATTTTATCCTTTTCAACACCATTACCTTTATAGTAGCACAATCCTAAATTAGTTTGTGCTTCAGAATGTCCCTGTATTGCAGCCTTTGTCCACCATTCTGCAGCCTTTGTAGGAGATTTTTCTACTCCTTCTCCTTTGTAATAGCATAATCCCATATAATATTGTGCAGAAATTTCCCCCTGTTCTGCAGCCTTTTGATACCACTCCATTGCCTTAGCATAGTCTTGTTCTATACCATTGCCTTTATAGTAGCATATTCCTAAATTGGTCTGAGCTTCTCTATAGTTCTGTTTTGTTGCTTTTTGATACCATTGTATTGCTTGTATGTAATCTTGTTCTACACCATTACCATTATAATAGCAAAGTCCTAAACCATTTTGTGCTTCAAAATTATCTTTCTCTGCCGCCTTTTCAAACCATTCTATGGCTTTTTGATAATCTTGTGTTACACCATTGCCTTTATAATAGCACATAGCTAAACGGCTCTGTGCTTTGTGATAATACTGTTCTGCGGCTTTTGTATACCATTCTACTGCCTTTTCATAGCTTTGTTGTATTCCTTTACCTTGCTCATAGCATAAAGCAATATGATATTGTGCTTTTATATGGTTTTGTTCTGCAGCTTTTTCATACCACTTTGCAGCATTTTCTGCATCATCAATAGAGTTATAATACTTTCCTACAGCATATTGTGCCTCTATGTGGTCTTGTTCTGCAGCTTTTCTGTACCATTCAAATGCTGTTTTATCATTTCCTATAGAAGTATAATGTTTTCCTACAGCATATTGTGCTTCTATATGTCCTTGTTCTGCAGCTTTTTCAAACCACTCTATTGCACTTTTATTATCTTGTTCCACTCCTTCACCGCTGTGATAACATTCTCCTAAACTATATTGTGCTTCCATATGTCCTTGTTCTGCGGCTTTTATCCACCATTGTACTGCTTCTGGTTTATTTTCTTCTATGCCTTCGCCATAGTAGTAGTATTCTCCCAAGTGGTACTGTACTTCACTATCCCCTTGTTCCGCCAGCTTTTTCATCCACTCTACTGTCTTTGTTATGTCCTTTTTCATATATCTGTACCTCCATAAATAACACAGGTCTTATGTACATTACTATCTCTATATTATGTACTGTTACCTTTTCGGTAATTACTTTGATTATCTCCCTCTACAAAATTTTTTTATAAAATAAATTACTACTGTATCAAATATACTTTGCTTATTGTAATATTCCTTTTATTTTTATTTCGGTCTAAAACAAAATATACTTAACCCCCTATTATCGAAAGACGCACATAAGCAGTAAAAATTATTATATGTAAAATACTACCAAATATCCATAAATGTTTTATTTTCTTTATATATATATAACAAAAAAATGCCCCCTCTATTAATACTCCTTTTTTCAGTATAAAAAGATACCCCTTTCCTCATAATAGTATATTGTATTTATTACTGTATATCAATATATTTTATATTTATAAATCAAATTTCATACTTATAAAATACTTTTTGATTATAAATAATGTTAATATTACTATAGTGTTAAAATCTTCCATATATTTTAGTACTTTCATAATTACGTCAATATATACTTATTCTACTATATTATTTAATAAAATTATCCTTCTTTCATTATTATACAAAAATATAAGCCTTAGAAGTGTTACTTTCTAAAGCTTCTTTAAAATTATATTATCTATATTTCATTTAGCTTCATTAAAATGTTAGTATAAAATATTTTACTTTTTTCATCAAATTATTTTAAAAAAACAACTCCATACCACAATGAATTGATACTAATTTCTCTCCCATAATTGGCTTCATTATGTCAATAGCTTTTTGTCCTGTACAATGTCCTGTATAAAAAACAATATCTTTTTGACATAGATGTTGTGCTGTTTGATAAATTATTTCTTTTTCTTGCTTTGTATAATCTGTTTTTTTCATCATATGAAAGCCACTTAATACAATATCTGGATATTCTCCATAATTTTGTTGATATTTATCAAGTATATTTAATATTCCATTATGAGCACAGCCAGAAAGAAGTATTTTTTTCTTTCCTTCTATTACTAAACATTGCTCATGATGAAATTCATCTTGTACTTTATGTCCTCTTTCTATCATAGATAATGCTAAATTACTCTGAGGCCAAAACTTTCTTCCTATGATATTTGTAAAAAGAGATAGTTCTTCGTCAATTTGAAAATCTCCTTCCAATAATTTTATATTTGGCAATTCTGCAATTGTTTTGTCTATTCCAATATAACGCTGCCCATGAAAGTAATCTCCTAAAGCACTCTTCTGCATATAAATAACTGCATTTTGATTGATTTTACGAAAAGCAAGTATTCCTCCAGAATGGTCATAATGTCCATGACTTAATATTACTGTATCTATTTCCAGTAAATTAATACCTAATTTTTTTGCATTGTATAATGTTTTTTCACTCGCACCAGTATCCATAAGTAATTTATGCTTTTCTGTTTTTATATAAATACTTAGCCCATGTTCATATTCATACTGTGAATTATCGCAACTGTCCTCCATTAAGACAATACTTTTCATCACTTTTTCTCCTTTATTATCATAGTATATTTACTTTAATTTAGTATACTCTAGGATTTTTAGAAAAACATACCGTTTTCTACATAATTAAAATATTTTTCAATACATTTATTTTTTATATCTTTATTTATAAAATTATATCATTTACATTAATAAAATTCAATAATCTCCACTTTGTATATCTATTTAAAAATATGATAATATCATTATATTTGTAATCTAATTTATACCAAAAATCATAAATAGTTAAAAAATAATTTGCATAGTACTTTTGGGATAAAAATACAAAAAAAATATTTTATAAAAAAGCTCTAGAATTTTCACATTCTAAAGCTTTTTTCACATTTTAGGGGCTGTATATAAGCTAATAATCTTTTGGTTATGAGTTTAGAAATTTATGTTTTATAATATTTTATTTGCAACACTATATTGTTTTGTTTAAACTTAAATTTTAATTTTTTAATGCAACCTTTTTGAGTTGAACCTAAATTTTAACTTTTTGCAACATTGCAACTTTTTTATTTCTGTTGACACTATTTACCCACTAAATACCCACCGTAAATATTTATAGTTCGCTTTCTTTTTCCATTGCTTGATTGATAGCTCTATTGATAAAGGCGTTTAGGCTTTCCCCTTTAGAAGCTGCATAATTTTGGATATTTTCTTTTAACCCTTTTTGTACTCTAAGAGTTATGTTATTATATGCTTTTTCATTATATTTATCCTTTACTATACTTGATGTTTTGCTCACTATCTCACCGCCTTATATTTAATTATATCACATTTTTCATACTGAAGTCAGTATCCTATAATAAAATCATAAAAGATAGCAGCTATTTAATAAGCCCCTTTTAGTAGACTTTTCCAAAAAAAGGTTCACTCTGAACAATAGCAATCACATCAAACACTTTACTAGTAAAGTTCACTTCTTAAAATACATATTGATGAAAAAGAAAGGAGCTAATGCAATGGTAAAAGCGTGGGTATTAATAAAAATGCAGACAATAGAAACAAAAGCAACTGGTGTAACATATGGTAAAAGACAAAAAGCATTAGAGCATTTAAGACGTTACAAAAATACTGATATTGCATTGCACTTGAAAAGAGAAAAAGACAATATACATGATAACAATGCAATAGCTGTCATTGCTATAGTAAAAAATAAAGGTTCTTACTGTATAGGTTATATTTCCCATATTCTTGCTGGATTTCTTGCACCTTTAATTGATAGTGGGAAAAGCGTACAAAGCATTTTTAAAGAAATTAGAGGGGGCTATGAACCTTATATGAATTATAGTATTGCTATGCAAATAACAATATAAATATTATATTTTCTTATCATGATTTTCAATAAAAAAAGCTCAGTTTATTACAACTGAACTTTTCTTTGTTCTCATTTAGTTTCAAGTGGTACAACTGCAAGTGTTTTCCCTAATGGGAGCAATACCTTTAAAATTGTGTCGATTTGTGGGCTTGTATTACCTTTTTCCATTCTTGCTATAATTGGCTGTTTTACTCCGCTAAGTTCTTCTAGTTTCTTTTGACTAATTCCTTTTTCTTGTCTAGCCTTTATAATTTCCCCTATAATAGCAACTCTTAAATCACTTTCTGCTATTTCTTCTGGTGTAAAAAGTGTATCCATAAATTCTAGTACATCACCTCCAATGGCAGAAGCTCCACGTTCTTTTAAGTCTGTTAAATTTTCTTTTGCCTGTGTGATTGCCTGTTGATATTTCTTATTTTCACTCATTCTCTTTACTCCTTTCCCTATAATCGGTTAAATTTCTTTTCGCTTGCTCTATTTCTCGCTTTGGTGTTTTTTGTGTTTTCTTTACAAAATGGTGTAAGAGTACAAAACTTTTTCCATCCCAAGCTGCAAATAATATTCTGTCTTTTATTGGTCTAATTTCCTATATTTCACCATCAATATGTTTTATATAGGGTTCTCTTGCCTGTGTTCTGTACTCACTTAATGCTTTTAAATAATCTCTTATTTTATTTAATTTTATACGACTGTTTTTGTCTTGTTTATTTGCCAATTCTTGTAAATATTCCTGTATGGAGCTTTTACCGTTTCTGTCCTCATAAAAATATGTATGATACAAATAATTCTCCCACTTTTACTATATAGTATACTTTAAAGTTATTAAAATAGCAATCACTTTTTCAGTATTATTTTTTGATTTTCTATTTACAAATACATCATTTTGCCATAAAATAAATAATGTATCATATTTTCCCCTCACTTTGGTTGGTGGTAGGGGAATTTTTTTTTAATACTAATTGTTTAATTACTTTTTGCTTGAGTTGCTCCATTTGTTTTAAATCCTTTGCCTCAATAAATATTTTTGCTATCAATCTTTTTATTGCTACCACACCATTTTCAAATGGCAATAAATATCCCTTTGCTATCAGTAACTTCAAGTCATCATTACTAGCATTGATTAACTTTGTTATTTTCTTTGGACAAGCAATAAAACCATCATCATCGGCTCTCATTCCCAAATGAAAATATAATCCTTGTGCAGATAGAGGCATATCTAAAAAGTTATCCGTATCTATTACATCAGGGCTAAATATTCTCCTATTTTCCATATACTCACCTCTTTACATCTTGCTTTCTAATTCCTTGTTGCTTTTGTTTTTTCTCTACAACAATACCTGTAACATCTTGTAAAAACTTGTCTACATCATCAAGCTTTAATAATATTCTACTACCTATCGAAAACGTTGGTATTAAACCACCTTTTACAATTCTTCTGAATGCACTTTCTGTTAATGCAGTTTCGCTGTCTTGCTGTTTTATGTACAAGTATGCTTATTTGATATTTCTTACTCTTACCGCCAATATCACACCACCCCTTTTTGGCCTTTTTTTCTAAAGAGAAACTCACTTCTACAGACATAACACATTGAGAGGATAAATTACACCTTAAAGTGTTGTTTACCTTTTTTTATTGAGTTTTTTTGCCAAATAGGATTTTTTTTGCACCTTTCACTTTGTTGCTTTTGGAGCTACACCTTACACCTTATATCAGTAGCCCTCAATTCAAGGGTTAATCTAAAGGCGTTTATATCGCTTTCATCTATTGGCATTACTGACGCCAGTTTAAAAGTCAATAATACTGACTTTTGATTATCTGTACTAAACAATATTGAGTTTAGCTACCGTCGCAAAATACGACGCTATCTAATGGTAATATTGTTCCTATCAGCCTACCACCTGTCAATCCTCTAGTAGCTCCTTGACGTCACAATTTAATACCTTGGCTATTTTGCCTACTGTTGCAGGTTTGCAATTATCACCCTTTGCTACACGTCGGTAAGTCTGATATTGCATACCAATATCTTTGCACAAATCATAAGGATTTTTACATGCTTGTGCTAATGTTATTTCTAGCTTTTGTTTGTTTAAGTTCATATAATCACCTTCTTTTAGTATTATTTTCAATTTTAAGTATGAATATAGCATTATTTTATCATGCTGTAAATATATAAAATTATATTTTTTATATTTACTTTTTTATTTTTATATGTTATTATAAAATTGTATTATATAGTATTAAAATAATATATGTCATTAACATTTTTTATTCTTTTATAGTATACTAATTTAAAACGATAAAAGGTGGTGAGAATTTGGGAGAATTTGAAATACTCGGAACAAGACTAAAACTTTTGCGAAAACGCTTAAAAGTAAATCAAATAGAATTTTCAAAAATGATAGGTATTTCCTCTGCTACACTTTCAGCATATGAAACAGGTGTCAAAAATCCGTCTTTAGCTGTACTAAAAAATATTGCAGAAACTTGTAATGTTTCTATTGACTGGCTTTGCGGTTTAAGTGATAAAGAAAGCCTTTCTAACAATGATAGTATAAAAACATATAGTGACATTATTAAAATGCTAGTTGAAATAGAAAAACATATACGAACTAACTGTAATATTCTTTTTTATGATAATCCTGATGGTAGACATGCTGCTGGTGAAATTATATTCTATGACGAAATAATGGCTCATTTTGTTGAAAATTGGGAAAAAATGATAAATTTGCATTTATCTAATACTATTGATGATAATTTATATTCATTATGGACTAATCAACAATTAGATTTATATAGATTTGATTTACCAAATAGAAATTCTAGTATTTCTAATCACAAAATTGATGATGATGAAATTGATGATGATGATTTACCATTCTAATCCATTCGCCCTACAAGACGAATACCTTTTTCAACATCAATATTGAAAACTTCATCACAATCAAGAAAGGGTTGTTGATATGTTAAGACCAAAACCAATAGAAGTAACACCTTTAAATAACTACAAGCTATCCCTTGTATTTGACAATGGAGAACATAAAATATTTGATGTAAAACCGCTTATTAGTGGGAAATGGTTCGGGGATAAGTATATTTAAAACAGTCAAAATAACAGGCAATACTGTTGAATGGATAAACGGTCAAGATGTTTGCCCTGATGATTTGTATTATTTGAGTAAAGCAACTGTTATGCAGCAATAAAGTTATTAAAGGGTGTCGTATTCTGTTACCCCCTCAAGTAGCAATTAAGCACTCTAAGCAATACTTATACAGCTCTAACAATTTGTTATAGCCCTCAACATCAATGTTGAGCATTAAGGGCTACTGTATTTTAGGGTATCCGTTTCAAACGTAACTCTTTTGCTTCTCCATTTGGAGAAGTTGGAGAAACACTGATTGAATTTAGCGATTTCAAATCGAGAAAATACTTATCCCAAAGTTGAAGCAAGTAAAAACTACAAAAGGGGGCGGTGTTTCATATCCCCCTTAAAGCTAATACAAACAATATTTATTTGTATCAGCCTTGAAAGGTGTCGGTACTTTAACAACCCCTAAAATGTATATTATACATTTCAGCTTCTGCTCAAAAATGAGCAAAAGTCTTTATTCCATTTTTGGAAAAAAGGTTTGTATAAAATCTAAAAGGGTGTAAGCATTATTTACCCTCTTGCAATAATATCACTAGGGTACAAATATTATTTGTATCCGCTTGATAGGCGGAAGGTGTGTCCATTTCAGACATACCTAATATATTTACAAAACACATTAGCTTTTACTTAAAAATAAGTAAAGGGGTATGAACATTATTCACAACTATACTTTTGCGTTTTTAAAACTCATAAGTCAACAAGTAGTTTAGCGATTTCAAATCGCTAAACCTATATTCTATTTTTGGAAAAAAAGGTTTCTCACGAATTTGTTAAAAACTAGAGTTGTAAATGTTGTTTATACTCTTAAATATAATTCGTTGATATTTTTAACGGTAATTTTTAGCGTAAGCACTATTTACGCATTTCAAATACTAAAATAAAAAAATGCCCCTGTATTACAAGTACAAGGACATTTCTATAAACGGGGTATCTGATACACCCAAAAACCAAATATAGTATATCAGAATACCCCTTATTTTTTTATACCTAATTTTGAAAAATAGGAGTTTTTTTTATGGCTACAATCAAAAAAAGAGGGAACAATTATTCTATTAGAGTATCTTGTGGCTACGATATGCAGGGAAAACAAATTATAAAAAGCATGACATGGAAACCAGAAAAAGACATGACAGTAAAACAGATGGAGAAGGAAGTACAAAGACAAGCAATATTGTTTGAAGAAAAATGCAGACAAGGCTTGTGCTTCTCCAATAACATTCGCTTTGCTGATTTTGCTGAAAAGTGGTTTACAGATTATGCAGAAAAACAGCTAAAAGCAAAAACAATCGCACGCTATAAAGATTTACTCAAAAGAGTTAATCAAGCAATAGGACACATTAAACTGAACCAGCTACAGCCTATACATCTCTTACACTTCTATGACAATCTAGCAGAAAACGGAATAAATATAAGCCTACTATACACATTACAGAAGCGATTGACAATGTCAGTATTACTAAAACTGCTTTAGCAAAAAAAGCTAATATTTCTGTTAATACTCTTAATCAAACATACAAGGGTAAAAATATTTCTGCTACATCTGCTAGTACAATATCTAAAGCATTAGGTTATCAAATGGATTTTCTTTTTCAACAAGATACACAACATACAACATTACAAAATATTTTTAAAAAAGTACAGTGATAAAGAACAAATAAAGAACAAATCATAGTAATATCTTTGTAAGTATAAAAAATAAAAGCCCTAGAACTGTTGAATTCTAAGGCTTTTTTAAAATTGCGGGGGCTGGATTTGAACCAACGACCTTCGGGTTATGAGCCCGACGAGCTACCGAACTGCTCCACCCCGCGTTAGAATGAAACTGGATGGGGAAGGATTCGAACCTTCGAAGCTATCGCAACAGATTTACAGTCTGCCCCCTTTGGCCACTCGGGAACCCATCCATATAAAAAATAAGCCGATGAACGGACTCGAACCGTTAACCTGCTGATTACAAGTCAGCTGCTCTGCCAATTGAGCCACATCGGCAAATTTACACCTTCAAAACTGAATACAAGCTATCATCAAAAATCTTTTTCTTACTAGGTCAAGCCCTCGGTCTATTAGTATTGGTCAGCTTAATACATTACTGCACTTACACCTCCAACCTATCTACCTTGTTGTCTTCAAGGGACCTTACTCACTTGCGTTTTGGGATATCTTATCTTGAGGGTGGCTTCACGCTTAGATGCCTTCAGCGTTTATCCAGTCCATACTTAGCTACCCAGCTATGCATTTGGTATGCAACTGGTACACCATTGGTATGTCCATTCCGGTCCTCTCGTACTAAGAACAGCTCCTCTCAAATATCCTTCGCCCACAACGGATAGGGACCGAACTGTCTCACGACGTTCTGAACCCAGCTCGCGTACCGCTTTAATGGGCGAACAGCCCAACCCTTGGGACCTACTTCAGCCCCAGGATGCGATGAGCCGACATCGAGGTGCCAAACCTCCCCGTCGATGTGAACTCTTGGGGGAGATAAGCCTGTTATCCCCAGGGTAGCTTTTATCCGTTGAGCGATGGCATTCCCACTTATTACCACCGGATCACTAAGTCCTACTTTCGTACCTGCTCGAACCGTCGCTCTCGCAGTTAAGCCACCTTTTGCCTTTACACTCTTTGAATGGTTTCCAATCATTCTGAGGTGACCTTCGAGCGCCTCCGTTACTCTTTTGGAGGCGACCGCCCCAGTCAAACTGCCCGCCTGACATTGTCCTTCATCTGGTTCACAGATGCAAGTTAGAAATCCAATGATATAAGAGAGGTATCCCACCAGCGGCTCCACGAATACTAGCGTACTCGCTTCCTAGCCTCCCTCCTATCCTGTACATATATCATCGAATCCCAGTATCAGGCTGCAGTAAAGCTCCATGGGGTCTTTCCGTCCTGTTGCGGGTAACCAGTATCTTCACTGGTTCTTCAATTTCACCGGGCGTGTTGTTGAGACAGTGCTCAAATCGTTACACCTTTCGTGCGGGTCAGAACTTACCTGACAAGGAATTTCGCTACCTTAGGACCGTTATAGTTACGGCCGCCGTTTACTGGGGCTTGAATTCAAAGCTTCAGCTTACGCCTTACCTCTCCTTTTAACCTTCCAGCACCGGGCAGGTGTCAGCCCCTATACTTCACCTCTCGGTTTCGCAGAGACCTGTGTTTTTGCTAAACAGTCGCTTGAGCCTCTTTTCTGCGGCCAGCTCTCACTGGCTCCCCTTCTCCCTAAGTTACGGGGTCTTTTTGCCGAGTTCCTTAACAACACTTCTCCCGTCAGCCTGTGGATTTTCTCCTCATCTACCTGTGTCGGTTTACGGTACGGGTACAAATAATGCTATAGCGGCTTTTCTTGACAGTGTGGATTTAGTAACTTCCTTACTCTTTTTCAGTCCTCATCACATTTCAGCTCAGTCTGACGGTTTTTCCTATCTGACATACCTTTATGCTTGACCGGGTTTTTCCTTTCCCCGGTTTACCTATCCTCCTGCGTCCCCACAGTTCTGATTATTTGTAGTACTGGAATTTCTACCAGTTATCCATCGACTACGACCTTCGTCCTCGCCTTAGGCCCCGACTTACCCTGGGAAGTTTAGCTTTACCCAGGAACCCTTAGATATTCGGCCTAGAAGTTTCTTTCTTCTATCTCGCTACTCATTCCGGCATTCTCTCTACTGCTTCGTCCATCATTGCTCTCGCTTTGACTTCTTCCTTTTGCACTATGCTCCTCTACCACTCCCTACATCCGTAGGAAATCCGTAGCTTCGGTGGTATGTTTTAGCCCCGTTTATTTTCGGCGCAGGTTCTCTCGACTAGTGAGCTGTTACGCACTCTTTTAATGTATGGCTGCTTCTAAGCCAACATCCTAGTTGTCTTTGAAATCCCACATCCTTTCCCACTTAACATACACTTCGGGACCTTAGCTGTCGGTCTGGGCTCTTTCCCTTTTGACCACGAGACTTATCTCACGTAGTCTGACTCCTGAGGATATCTTGACGGCATTCTTAGTTTGATATGAGTTGGTATCCTTTTTGGGACCCGCGTCAGTTCAGTGCTTTACCTCCGTTAGACTTCTCTCAAGGCTAGCCCTAAAGCTATTTCGAGGAGAACCAGCTATCTCCGAGTTCGATTGGAATTTCTCCGCTATCCACACCTCATCACCACCTTTTTCAACAGATGTGTGTTCGGTCCTCCAAAACCTTTTACGGTTCCTTCAACCTGGACATGGATAGGTCACCCGGTTTCGGGTCTACTATCACTAACTATATCGCCCTCTTCAGACTTGGTTTCCCTTCGGCTTCCTGCCTTATTAACAGTTAACCTCGCTAGTAATTGTAACTCGCCGGACCGTTCTACAAAAAGTACGCCATCAGTTTCCCTCTGGCTGTTTGTAAGCACGGGGTTTCAGGTTCTCTTTCACTCCCCTCCCGGGGTCCTTTTCACCTTTCCTTCACAGTACTGCTTCTCTATCGGTCACTGGGGAGTATTTAGGCTTGGGGGGTGGTCCCCCCGGCTTCCTACAGGGTTTCTCGTGTCCCGTAGTACTCTGGATACTGTCGGCTGAATTTCAATTTCGTTTACCGGACTTTCACCTTCTTTGGTGTGCTTTCCCAAAACACTTCAACTATCTCTATTCAATACCTTACACAGTCCTCAACCCCAGAAAACTATGTCTTCTGGTTTGGCCTCTTTCCCTTTCGCTCGCCGCTACTTAGGAAATCGATTTTTCTTTCTCCTCCTACTGCTACTTAGATGTTTCAGTTCGCAGCGTTCCCTTCTGTATGCTATGGATTTACATACAGATACCTAAGGTTTTCTTAGGCAGGTTCCCCCATTCGGACATCTTCGGCTCAATGGCTATGTGCGCCTCCCCGAAGCTTTTCGCAGCTTATCACGTCCTTCATCGGCTCCCAGTGCCAAGGCATTCACCTCGTGCTCTTTCTTGCTTGACCTTAAATGTAATAGCGTTATTACTTTATTTCTTTAAATAGAAGTTTGTTTCAAAAATTTATTATTGCTCGATTTTTGACTCTTTTTTCTTGTATTCAGTTTTCAAGGTGCATTATTTTGAAAGATTTTATCAATCCTTCAAAACTGAACAGTTAATCTATTTCACAACTTTGTCTCCTTAGAAAGGAGGTGATCCAGCCGCACCTTCCGATACGGCTACCTTGTTACGACTTCACCCCAGTCACTGGCTTCACCTTCGGCGACTCCTCCCTCGCGGTTAGGTCATCGACTTCGGGCGCTTCCAACTCCCATGGTGTGACGGGCGGTGTGTACAAGGCCCGGGAACGTATTCACCGCAACATTCTGATTTGCGATTACTAGCGATTCCAGCTTCATGTACTCGAGTTGCAGACTACAATCCGAACTGGGACTAGGTTTTTGTGCTTTGCTTAACGTCACCGTCTCGCTTCACTTTGTTTCTAGCCATTGTAGCACGTGTGTTGCCCAAGACATAAGGGGCATGATGATTTGACGTCATCCCCACCTTCCTCCGTGTTATCCACGGCAGTCTCTCCAGAGTGCCCAGCTCTACCTGCTGGCTACTGAAGATAAGGGTTGCGCTCGTTGCGGGACTTAACCCAACATCTCACGACACGAGCTGACGACAACCATGCACCACCTGTCTCCCTTGTTCCGAAGAAAAAATGTATCTCTACATTCGTCAAGAGGATGTCAAGCCTTGGTAAGGTTCTTCGCGTTGCTTCGAATTAAACCACATGCTCCACCGCTTGTGCGGGCCCCCGTCAATTCCTTTGAGTTTCAACCTTGCGGTCGTACTCCCCAGGTGGAGTGCTTATTGCGTTTGCTCCGGCACCGGGAATTCCTCCCCGACACCTAGCACTCATCGTTTACAGCGTGGACTACCAGGGTATCTAATCCTGTTCGCTCCCCACGCTTTCGAGCCTCAGCGTCAGTTTCAGTCCAGAAAGCCGCCTTCGCCACTGGTGTTCTTCCTAATATCTACGCATTTCACCGCTACACTAGGAATTCCGCTTTCCTCTCCTGTACTCTAGCTAGATAGTTCGTTATGCTATCCTTAAGTTAAGCTTAAGGCTTTCACATATCGCTTACCTTGCCGCCTACTCTCCCTTTACACCCAGTAATTCCGGATAACGCTTGCCCCCTACGTATTACCGCGGCTGCTGGCACGTAGTTAGCCGGGGCTTCTTATTTAGGTACCGTCATTTCTTTCTTCCCTATTGATAGAAGTTTACAATCCGAAAACCGTCTTCCTTCACGCGGCGTTGCTGCATCAGGCTTTCGCCCATTGTGCAATATTCCCCACTGCTGCCTCCCGTAGGAGTTTGGGCCGTGTCTCAGTCCCAATGTGGCCGGTCACCCTCTCAGGTCGGCTACTGATCGTTGCCTTGGTGGGCTATTATCTCACCAACTAGCTAATCAGATGCGGGCCCATCTTTTACCGAATAAATCCTTTCTTTCTTAGAAGATGCCTCCTAAGAACCGTATGCGGTATTAGTCACCGTTTCCAGTGATTATTCCACAGTAAAAGGCAGGTTGCCCACACGTTACTCACCCGTCCGCCGCTAAAATAATTAAAAGCAAGCTCCTAATTATTTTCGCTCGACTTGCATGTGTTAAGCACGCCGCCAGCGTTCATCCTGAGCCAGGATCAAACTCTTATATTAAAATCCTTTTACTCAGATTACTCTGACTTTTTATATTAGATTTTTTTAACTAAAAATCTACAAAAACTTTGAATAGACTTGGGTTGTGTTTATTTCTTAACTGTTCAGTTTTCAAGGATCAATTCTTTCCTTTTTTTTACTTTGTTTTTTATTTCCTTTTTTCGACTTCTTTCGAAATCGACATTAAACATTTTATCATTGATGTTTTGTTTTGTCAAGCACTTTTTTTATTTTTTTTAAATATTTTTCAGTGCTTTTTTACTGCTTTTGTGGCAGTCACAAGTATTTATTATACACTCTTTTTCTTACTTGTCAAGCATTTTTTTACTTTATTTTTAAAATATTTTTTTACTCTCTCAGCAAGAACGTTTTATACTATACCATATCTTTTTTTATTTTGCAACACTTTTTTTCATTTTTTTTATTTTTTTTATTTACTATAATTATTATGCACATTTCTTTCTATTGTAATACATTTTTCTCAAAAAATATCATAAAATCTTTTTCTACTTCCTTCAAAGGCATATCATTTTGATACACTACATCATATTGATATTGTTCTGCCATATCATCTGCTTCATTACCATATACCTTATGTTGTTCTTGTTTTCTTGTAACAAGAAGTGTTTTACACATCACGTCCTTACTAACAACATACTCTAAAAACTTTTTAATTTCTTCTATCTCTCTAATATGTACAAAAAGTATCTCTTGTTCTTTTTGCAAAAATAAATTCATTTCTTCCTTCAAATATTCAAATGGCAAGTCATTATATTCCACAAACAATTTTTTTAAATCTGCTAAAAACTTTCTATCTTTATTTTCTTTTCCACCTTTCCAGCCCCCTATTTGAGCAATTTGCTTTATTGGTGTAATAGAAGATACATTTTTGACACAATATCTTTTAGAAACAATATCGCACAATGTATCTTTTCCTACACCACCCTTTCCATTGATAATCACAACATACTTTTTCATGACACTTTTCCTTTTTCATTTTAATAAAAATATTTCCGCCTCTTTTTCTACATATCTTAAATTTGTTTCTAATTTTTCTACTAATTTAAAATACATACTATCCTTTACTTCTCTTGCCTTTTTAGTACAGCCTTTTACACAAGCAAAACAACTAATACATTTTTTATTATCTGTTAAAAATGTTTTTTCATCAATCGCTCCTACAGGACATTTTCTTACACAGCTTCCACACTGGCTACATCTTTCATTAGGTTGTGGTATAAGTGGTATTGCTTTATGTTCACAATAGTTTTCATTTCCTTTTACTTCTAATTTTTCTCCTTCAAAAACACCTTTTGAAATACCATTTTGAATATATTTTGATAATTCTTCTATTTTTAAATCATCTTGTTCATTTGGTCTATCTGCCCCTACATATTCACTATAAGTATGTTCTCCTATAAAAGCTGCTGCTGCAACTACTTGAAATCCTTTTTGTTCACATATATTTTTTAATTCCAAAAGGGCATCATCATATTCTCTATTTCCATATGTTACAATACAAACAGCATATGCACCATTTCCTTTTACATTATCAAATAAATTAATATCTGGCAACCTTCCTGCATACACTGGTGCAGAAAACAATACAACATTTTCTTTTGAAAACACAATTTCTTTTTTTCTATTTTCTTTTTTTGTAAAATCTAATGTATCAAATGGCATATTCAATTTATCTGCCAACAATGTTACATATTTTTTAGAATTTCCTGTAGGACTAAAATAAACTGTAACCACTTTTTCCATATATCTTTCTCCTTTATAATTTATTTTTTAAGTTTTTTTAATTCCTCTTTTTCTTCTTTTGATACTCTATTTGACTCACAAATTTTTTGTATTGCTTTATTAAATGTCCATTTGTCTAATGTAGATTTCTTAAAATACAACTGCGTTTGTTCTTTACATTTTACATATGCTTCCGCTATCAGCCATGCTTGTGCTATTTTTACATAATAAAAATCGCTTTTTACACTTTCACAACGTTTTAGCACTTTTTTAATATAGTCGTCTTCTAAATAGTATTGCAGCATACTAACTAATGCAACTCTTACTATCCAATCATTTTTAGAACGCAAATACAATGTCATATCATTCCAAAACTCTTTTTTATTTTGTTTGATATGCTTTTTGATACTACTACAAAATGTATCACAAGCTGCCCAATTTTCTATTCTTTTTAAAAAGTCATTCATTTCCATTTTAAAATCATCATATTTCATATCACTTATTGCAATAACAATGCCTAACAGCAACAACTCCTCATGATATATAGGAATACAAGTTTTTATAAATTCTTTAAAATTTCCTTTTGTTATTTCTTTTGCTATTTTTCTTAATATGGGTATTCTAATACCCAACATTTCCAATTTTCCTTTTACAACTTTTTCATTAAATTCTTTATATTTCTGTTCTGCCATTTGTTGTAACACACATCTTAACTCTTTTTGTTCTTTGCTTGTCCAATTTTGTTTTACATAATCCATAATAACATTTACTCCTCATCATTTGTCATATGCAATTTATCAAGCACATGAAACAACAAACTCAATATCATACCTACTATACACGCCAATATCATACCACTTAGCTGTACATTTCCTAAATTTACTATAACGCCAGAAAGTCCTGTTACAAATATAACAGAAGTCAATACTAAATTTCGTGATTTTGAAAAATCTACATGAGAGTCTACTAATATACGTATACCTGATGTACCTATCATACCATACAGTAAAAAAGAAATACCCCCTATTACTGCACCAGGTACTGTACCAATGAGTGCGGACAATTTCCCTATAAATGAGCATACAATAGAAAGTACTGCTGCTCCTGCTATTACATATACACTATATACTCTTGTCACCGCCATAACGCCTATATTTTCTCCATATGTTGTAGTGGGTACAGAGCCTATCAAACCTGAAATCATTGTAGAAAAATTATCTGCAAAAAGAGAACGATGCAATCCAGGTTCTTTGAGTAAATTTCTTCCTATCACTTTTCCTGTTACAATTTGATGTCCTATATGTTCTGAACTAATCACTAACAGCACAGGAAGCATTATCATAATAGCATTAATATCAAATTTTGCTGTAGTAAAATGAGGTAATGCAAATATTGGTGCTTGTTTTACTGCTTCAAAATCTACAATATGTGTTACGACCGCTGCACCATATCCACACAGCATTGCTATCAATATGGGTATTACTGACAAAAACTTTTTAAACATAACAGAACCAAATACTGCTACACCCAATGTTACAAAAAATACTATAACATTACTATAAGAAATGCTTTCTCCCTCTACTGGCAAAAGCCCTGCATTACTCGCTGCTGTAGCTGCCAACTCTAATCCTATCAGTGCTACAACAGGTCCCATTGCTGCCGGAGGTAGCACAACATCTATCCAATCAGAACCAAATTTGTATATAATAAAAGACAATATACAGCCACAAAATCCCACTACTACAAATGCTCCTAAGGCATATGAATAACCAAACTGTTCAATCACTACTGCTCCTGGTGCTAAAAATGCAAAACTTGAACCCAAATAAGCAGGCGATTTTCCTTTTGTTATAAATAGAAAAAGCAATGTTCCTACACCATTCATAAATAATACTATAGCAGAATGAATGCCAAAAAGAAAAGGTACTAACACCGATGCTCCAAACATAGCAAACATATGCTGTATGCTTAATGGTATTAGCAACGATACTGGAACCTTTTGTTCTACCTGAATGATATGTCTTTTTTCCAATTTGATATCCTCCTGTATTTGTTTCGTAAAGAAAGTATAACCACCTTTGGAAAATTATATCATTTCTATTTGTGCTATGCAATGCTTTTTCAATGGCATTTGTGTTTTGTACAGTATCGTTTTGCTTGAAATAAGCAATAAAGTAAAAGTAAAGTAAAGTTATTGTTAGTATAGAAGCAGTAAAGTCTCAAAAAGTCTCATATTCAAAAACACACTCCCAGTCACCCGACTGGGCTTTCTTTTTCTTTTTATATATTTTTCTTTTTCTTTTTTTCTTTTTTCTTTTTGGTTCTTTTTCTTTTTTCTTTTTTTGTTTTTCTCCACACAAAGAGATTTTTATTGTTTATTTTTTGATTGTTTGTATAGCCTCAAAGTGTTGTTTTTTATAGCAATAATGGCATTTTTGTTTTTATTTTGTATTATATTTTGACAATTTTTCTGCATACATTTTTTAAGAAAATGTTTACAGTTTTTCTATTTCTGCGTACATTTTTATCATTTCTGCATACATACTGTTTATCATATTTTATTATTTGACAAATACAATTTTATACTATATTTTTTATATTTTATTTACATAATTACTTTGACTACTTTATTATTTTACTATATATATTACATAAATAAATTATTCAAAATAAAATTTTATTTATATTATATTTCACATAAAAAAAATATTTTTTATTTTATTCTGCTATTTTTTATAAAAAAATAAACAAATTTTCTACAAATATTATCATTTTATTATTTAATATATAGTGCATTTTTAACATATTATAATATTGTTTATGGTAAAAAACAGTTTTCATTTTTATGCAATTTTGAACTTGAAAAATTGTTTTTAGAGTACTATACTTTAGCACGACAGTGAGGTACTTTCTTTCAGTAGTAAAAATAAAGAAATTATATTATAACGTACATAACATTATTTATACTGAAAAATTTCAAAAGGTACTCACTTAATAAAAGAAAGGAGAGTATTTTTATGGTTACATTTTTAATCGGTTTAGTAATACTTTTTGTAGGTGGCTTTTTTTATGGAAAATACTGTGACAAAGTATTCGGACCAGATGACAGAGAAACCCCTGCCATCACTATGAACGATGGTGTGGACTTCGTTCCTATGAACAAATGGAAAAACTCATTGATTGAACTACTCAACATTGCAGGCACAGGTCCAATATTAGGGCCAATACAAGGTATACTATTTGGACCTATTGCATTTTTGCTTATTCCTATTGGTTGTGTACTTTCTGGCTCTTTGCACGATTATATGTGCGGTATGGTATGTTTACGTGAAGACGGAAAACAAATGCCTGCTCTAATACATAAGTATTTAGGCAACAAAACATTCAATGTATACAATATTTTCGTTTGTTTACTTATGCTTTTAGTTGGTGCTGTATTTGTTTATACACCAGGTGATTTAATTGTTGGTTTAATAGGTACAGAAAATGTTGTTACAAATCCTATAGTATGGATAGTATATGCTGTTATTTTTATTTATTATTTAATTGCAACATTATTCCCTATTGATGCCATTATAGGTAGAGTTTATCCTATATTTGGTATTATACTTTTACTTTCTGCTGTAGGTGTATTTTTTGGTATATTTGCACAGGGATATGAATTGACAGCATTAAGCTCAGAAACATTATCATTTTTCTCATTACATGACGGTTCTCCAATATTGCCTATATTCTTTGTAACAGTAGCTTGTGGTATTACTTCTGGTTTTCATGCTACACAGGCAACATTGATTGCACGCTCTGTAACAAGTGAAAGAGAAGGCAGAATGACATTTTACAACATGATGATATTAGAAGGTTTTATTGCTATGATTTGGGCAGCCGCTTCTATGGGTATTTACGCCAAAATACAAAATGGTGTTATTGCTGGTGTAGATATGAGTGTAGCAGGTACTGCTTCTGTTATCACTCTTGTTGCAAGAGATTTACTTGGTTCTATAGGTGGTGTTATTGCTATTGTTGGTATTATTGTATTACCAATTACATCTGGAGATACTGCACTCCGTTCTCTCAGATTAATGGTAGCAGAATATTTACATTATGACCAATCCAAAAAGTCAAATCGTGTTACATTGTCTGGTATTATATTTATTATTTGTGCTGCAATATTGGTATTTGCAAAAGTCAGTGCAAGCGGTTTCAACATTTTATGGAGATATTTTGCATTCGCAAATCAAACAATAGCTATATTTGCATTTGCTATGATAACAGTCTATCTTTATGAAAGAGGTAAAAACTATATTATCAGTTTAATACCAGGTATGTTTTATGCTTTCATTATATCTACATTCATCATTAATGCTAAAATTGGTTTGAATGTACCTATTAACATCGCCTATGTTTGTGGAATTATATTTACAATCGTTTGGGCTATATTAACACTAAAATGTGCTAAAAATAGAAAAGCGAAAGCAGAAAACGGCACAGCTAACAATGTTGGCAACAGTGTCGCATAACAATTTTTCGTCATATTGTCTAAAAAAACTGTTTCTTATTTTCAAAAAGAAGCAGTTTTTTTCTATTTTTTATAAAAAAATCAGTGTGGAAAAAAATGTCATATTTCTATTTGCAAAAGTGTGCAATATATAGTAGAATGTATATAAAATTTTTGTTTTATCTATCATACTGTCGAAAAACAATCACAATAAAAAGGGTCAAATACTATAATTCCCTAATTTTTATTTACAAAAATAATTATCTGTTTTCGACTTATCGTTCTAAATAATACAGAACGTTTAAACGATTTCAACTGAAAAATCTACAAATCAAAAGGTGGGGATTATCATGCAAAAAGACATATTATTAGAAAACGTAGATTTCTTGAAATCAGATTTAGGGAAAAACATCTCTCAAAATCTTTTTCAAAAATTTAAAGAATTAATTTTAACTGGAAAATTACCAGAAGGATATATGTTACCTAATGAAAATGTCGTCAGCAGTGCATTAGGTATAGGACGTAGTACATTAAGAGAAGCCTATACTGCACTAGCTGTATTTGGTTTTATTAGACGTTCTAAAGCAGGTACTTTTATAAATAATATTGATAATATTGATAATATTGTTAACATTGCACCTTTTAGCATTACAGTAGAAAATTCAGACTTAAACGATTTATTAGAATTTCGTTTTATGTTAGAAGCTGAAACAGCAAGCTATGCTGCAAAACGTGCTACACCAGAAGATATAGAAAAAATATCTGAAAGTTATCAGCACATGATAGAATATAAAGATGATGTCAATTTATTTGTAGATTATGACTCTCAATTTCATATGTTTCTTTCTGATGCCACACATAATAAATTACTTATTAGCACAATGATTGCAGCAAAAGAGTCTTTTGAACGTTGTATTCGTGTTGCTATGCGTCAGTCTTTAACAAAAAATCCTCGTGTTATTGATGTTACTATAGACTTACATGGTAAAATATTAGAAGCAATTAAAAGACAAGATTACCAAACAGCTTATTCTACTATGAGAGAACACATTTCCTATGTTAATTTAACTGTAAAATATGGCTAATATTATCTATTCCACTCCCCTTCTTTATTTTATACGAGAAGGGGAGTTCTATATTGATAACAGTTGTTATTTTATTTCATTTTTTGTATAATGGTATTAAGAGGTGCAAAACTTATGAAAACAAATAAAAAATACAAAGACTCTCTATTTACAACTTTTTTTTCGGAGGAACATAAATTACGTTCCCTTTATAATGCACTAGAAGGTACAAATTACAATGAACAAACAGAAGTACATATTATTACACTGGAAGATGTACTTTTTATGAATTTAAAAAATGATATTTGTTTTACAATAGATAATAAATTTATTATATTGATAGAACATCAAAGCACTATAAACAACAATATGCCTTTACGTTGTTTACTTTATATTGCCAGAGAATACGAAAAACTAATTGACAAAAATATCATTTACAGAAGTACCCTTTTTAAAATACCTACTCCTTATTGTTATGTATTATACAATGGTACTGCAAAATATCCTAAAGAAAAAATATTAAAATTATCTGACGCTTTTTTAGTGCAAAACCATTCCACAGAATTGGAATTGAATGTCAAAGTTATCAACATTAATTATGAACAAAATCATAATATTGTAATGCAATGTCAATATTTAAAAGAGTACAGTTATTTTATATCTGTTGTAAGAACTTATTTAAAAAAGGGCTTTAATAATAATGATGCTATTGTTAATGCAGTAAAAACTTGTGTGAATGAAAACATTATGAGGGATTTTTTAGAAAAAAATTCAAGTGAGGTGCTTAATATGTTATTTACTGAATTTGATATTAATACTGCAAAAAAAATTTGGAAAGAAGAAGCAAAAGAAGAAGGTCGAGAGGAAGGCAGAAAAGAAGGTCGAAAAGAAGGCAGAAAAGAAGAAAAATTTAAACTTGCTCAAAATTTAATTAATGTATTAAATATTAGCGATATTGGCACAATATCTAAAGTTACTGGGCTTTCTTATGATGAAATTGAAAAATTGCTATAGACAAAACAAAAGAGCCACAAATACAAACAGTGGCTCTTTTTATATTTATTCTTTATTATATTTCGCAGGTTCCGTTTCATACAAATTGTTTCCTTCACTATCTATAATGACAATAACTGGAAAATCCTTTACAACCAATTTTCTAATGGCTTCTGCTCCCAAATCTTCATAAGCAATTATTTCTACACTTTCAATATGTTTTGCAAGTAATGCACCAGCTCCTCCTGTTGCACCAAAATATACTCCTGTATACTGTTTCATTGCCTGTATTACGTCATTATTTCGTATACCTTTACCAATCATACCTCTCAATCCAAAACGTAGTAATACAGGGGAATATGCGTCCATACGATATGACGTAGTAGGACCTACAGAGCCTATTATTTCATTTGGTTTTGCAGGTGCTGGTCCTGCATAATATACTATTTGATTTTGTATATCAAAAGGAAATTTTCCCGTTTTATCATATTCTTCTAACATTCTTTTATGTGCTGCATCTCTTGCTGTATATATTACACCGCTAATTGTTACAACATCACCTGCTTTTAATTTTTTTGCCTGTTCGGCTGTAAATGGCACTGAAACATTCAATTTTATTTTCCCCTTTCATATTACTTTATGGCAATGTCTTGTTACATGACAGCTAATATTGATTGCAATAGGCATACCTGCAATATGTGTTGCATAACTTTCTATATTGACACCTAATACTGTGGTATTTCCTCCCAAACCTTGAGGACCTATACCTGTATTATTCATTTTCTGTAATAGTTCTTGTTCCATTTGTCTAATATGTTCTTTATCAGAGTGGCTTCCAATGGGGCGAAGAAGTGCTTTTTTTGCCAAATATGCACTATATTCAAAACTACCTCCACACCCTACACCTACTACCATAGGAGGGCAAGGGTTTGCTCCTGCCTGTTTTACTGTTTCTAATATTGCCTTTTTTGCTCCTTCTATGCCATCAGAAGGCTTGAGCATATAGATACGACTCATATTTTCGCTACCAAAGCCCTTTGGTGCTACTGTAATATCTATGTTATCTCCTGCTACTATTTTTGTATACAATATAGCAGGTGTATTATCTTTTGTATTTACTCTTAAAAAGGGGTCTTCTACTACTGACTTCCTCAAATATCCCTTTTCATATCCCCTTCTAACACCTTCATTTACTGCCTCTTCTAAAAGCCCTCCTGTAATATGTACTTCTTGTCCTATTTCTAAAAATACAATTGCCATACCTGTATCTTGACAAATAGGCATATTCTTTTGCAATGCAATATCTGCATTTTCTGTTAGTTGACAAAGTATTTCTTTACCTATAGGGGAACTTTCTTTGTGTTTTGCTTTTTCTAATGCAGTATATACATCTTTATTTAAATGACAATTTGCTTCTATACACATCTCTGCAATACTATTTGCAATCAATTCTGTTGATATTTCTCTCATTTTTATTTTCTCCTATATTTTTGATAAAACTCATTGCAATTTTATTATATATCTCAACTATTATATCTATTGGTTCTGTTATAATACTTATTTTTTATCACCACACTATTTATAAAAAGGGTATATAAAAATATAGTTTATAATTGATTTCAAAAGATATATTTTAATGTTAATTATTTGGTAAAGAGAATGCTATTTCAAAAAAGTCTTTTTCACCAAAAAAACGCTTTCTAATACTTTTTATTTCATCTGATTTTAATAATAATTTTAACTGTTCTGATACTTTATACAAGTATTCAAATAATTCTTCTTCTGTATCAGCTTTTTGTTTTACTTCTAATTTTTTACACCTATCTAATATATCTCCTAATTCTACAAATAATTGCAGTTCTTTATTTGTAAGAATGTTTTCAACTACAAGATCATCACGAGAATGTTCTTTACTAAATGCCCAATCAGCACATATTATCATATAATTATAATACTTGTTTAAATAGTCTTCTGCAATTAAAATATTTTTTGCATAATCATAGCTTGTAATCAAGTGGAAATGTAATACTAAATCAAATCTAGTAATCATTTTTCTATGTTGTTCTATGAAAGAAACAAATTTCTCATTGTTTTTACCTACTTTACATTTATCTATTTCAGGTAATTTTGAAAATAGGTGAATAAACACATCATTACGATATATTTTTATACATTCTGTAACTATAATTTCTAATGAAATTCCTAAATTTAAAAAATAATATAATGTATTTACAACATCAGCACCATATCCACTTTGTAAAGTTTTTAAATACAAATAAAACAAATGTTTTATTTCTATATCTTTTATTTCAAATTCATTTTCATATATAACACCTGCTAAAAAACTTATAATATCAGCTTTTTCATAAATGTCCTCTATAAAATCTACTTTGCTTAACATATATTCAATCCAAGTTATATCAATATATTGATATAAATATCTATTATTTTTTGAATTATTTATTAAACTAAAAAATAATATTTTTTTAGTATCTTCATCACCATTTTCCAAAATATTGTATAAAAAATCAAAATTTAAAATATCCATATTTTTTAATCCTCCATTATACAAACAGTGAAATAGTAAAATTCATTACAATATTTTTATGTTTTTCAAAACAATTAAAAATCTTACAGTATATTGATATTTTTAGTAATGTCTAAAAAAGTAGATTAAAAAATGTTTATTCAACTACTTCCTATTTATAAATAATATTGACAACACATTTAAAAAGTGCTTTACTTAGTCTAATAATATAGAAAGGAGTTATATATATGTTAACACATTTTTTACCTGTTATTATAGTTGTTTTATCAAACACTTTTTATCACATTTCATCTAAATCTACAGCACAAGAGGCAAATCCTTTTGCTTCTCTTTTTGTAACTTATTCTGTAGCTGCTATTATTACATTTTTATTATTACTTATCAACACCCATTTTAAATCTGTTTTACACACATTTACTCAGCTTAACTGGGCTAGTTTTATATTAGGTATTGCAATTATTGGTTTAGAATTTGGTTATATACAAGCCTATCGTTTTGGTTGGAATATTAGTATTTGTTCTCTTATTTGTAGTATATTATTAGGCATCATACTCTTGTTTATTGGTGTTTTGGTTTATCGTGAGCAAGTGACAAAGCAACAGTTCCTCGGTATTATTTTGTGTTTGGTTGGTATCTTTTTTATTAACAAAAAATAAACTTGTATTTACTTGTCCACAATTTCCACAATTTTGTCCACAAATGTGTTTTTTTTTGGGGATAACTGCTCCCATTCTTCCACAACACCTCTTATAGATTGCATTTCTATATCTGTTGCAGCAATAATATCAGCACACTTTTTCAATCTTTCTGTAATTTCTTCTGATGTGACATCTGTTTCTTTATAATACAATTTATGCTCTAAACTTGCCCAAAAATCCATTGCAATCGTTCTAATTTGCACCTCTACTTTTACATACTGCTTTTTTTGAGAAAAAAACACAGGTATTTCCAAAACCATATGGTAACTCCTATATCCATTTGGTTTTGGATTTTTAATATAGTCTTTTTCTAATATTACTGTAATATCATCTTGTTTTTTTAACATATTTGCTACACTATAAATATCATCTATAAAAGAACATATTACTCTAATTCCTGCAATGTCATGTAGATGTTTCATAGCATTTTCTACAGAAAGTGCATACCCTTTTTTATGTAATTTCATAACAATACTTTCTAACGATTTTACACGGCTTTTTAAATATTCAATAGGATTTCTTTCTTTCTGTATTTGAAATTCATTATTTAATATTTCTAATTTTGTTTTTACTTCTTTTATGCCACAATCATACATTAACATCATTTCTTTTGTTTCTCTAACATGACTGTTTATAATTTCTGGATTTAATTTTTTGAAGTCAAAAGGAAGGTTTTCTCCTATTGTTAAGTCTTTCATAAAACATCTCCTTTCCATACATTACCATATATAAATTATTTTTTATACTATATTATTTATAACGCAAAAGCAAGTAACAAAGTCTTAAAAAGTATTAAAATTATTTTAATATAAAATATCCCTCAGTAAAATATACTGAGGGACAATTTATAAACAAATTTTTGTTTATAGCTTAAAAAATTTACTTTGATTTTAATGCGTTATTTTATTATTGTTCTACTTGTTCTGTTTCTTCTATTTGTTCTTCTTCCATTTGTATATCTTGTTCTGAAATTTTTGCTACACCTACAACACTCACATTTTCATTCAGATTAATCAGTTTTACACCTTGTGATACTCTACCAAGTGATGAAATTTCATTTCCTCTCAAACGTATTATAACACCTTCAGAAGTAATCAACATTAATTCCTCTTTTTCGTCTATCACTAAAACACCTGTCAAAAGTCCTGTTTTTTCTGTCAGTTGATGTATTTTGACGCCTTTTCCACCTCTATATTGTACATTAAAATCTTCTGAATTTGTTCTTTTACCATACCCTTTTTCTGTGACATTTAAAACTTGTGTACCTTCTGTAATTTTAACAGAAGAAACAACATAGTCATTTTGTTTGAGTGTAATTGCTTTTACCCCCATTGCCTGTCTACTCATAGGGCGAACATCTTTTTCATGGAACTTAATTCCCATACCATTTTTTGTAGCAACAAGTATTTCATCATTACCATTTGTTACAAGTACTGCAATTAAATTATCTTCTTCTTTTAAGCTAAGTGCTGTTAAACCACCTTTTCTAATATTGCTAAAACTCATCATATCTGTTTTCTTTATAATACCCTCTTTTGTTATCATTACTAAATAACTATCTTGTGTAAACTCTTTTACAGGTATCATAGCAGTAATAGTTTCTTCATTCGAAATTTCAATTAAATTTACAATAGCATTACCTCTTGCAGTCCTTCCTGCTTCTGGTACTTCATATCCTTTTAAGCGATACACTCTGCCTTTATTTGTAAAAAACAATATATAATCATGTGTAGAACCTAAAAACAAGTCTTTTACAAAGTCTTCTTCTCTTGTATTCATACCCATAATACCTCTGCCACCTCTTTTTTGACTTTTATATGTCATAAGAGGCGTTCTTTTAATGTAATTCAAATGAGATAATGTAAATACACTTGTTTCTTCATCAATTAAATCTTCATCTTCTATAACTTCTACGTGCTGCATAATTTGAGTACGTCTTACATCACCATATTTTGCTTTTACTATCAATATTTCTTCTTTTATAACACCATATAAAAGTGTTTCATCTGACAATATAGCTTTATACTCTTTTATTTTTTCTGTCAATTCTCTATATTCTTTATCAATTTTTTCATATTCTAATCCTTGCAAACGACGTAGCTGCATTTCTAATATTGCCTGTGTCTGTATTTCAGATAGTCCAAATTTCTCCATCAGTTTTGACTTTGCATCATCATAACTACTTCGAATAATACGTATCACTTCATCAATATTATCTAATGCAATGCGTAAGCCTTCTAGTAAATGTGCTCTTTTTTCTGCTTTATCTAATTCAAATTGTGTACGTCTTGTAACAACTTCTTTTTGATGTTTTAAGTATTGTTCTAGTACCTGTTTTAAATTTAATACTTCAGGCTTATTATTCACTAGTGCAATCATAATAACACCAAAACTGTCTTCTAATTGTGTATATTTATACAAATTATTTAATACTACACCTGTGTTTGCATCTTTTTTTAATTCAATGACAATTCTCATACCTTTTCGGTTGGACTCATCTCTTATATCACTAATACCATCTACTCTTTTTTCTTTTACTAAATCAGCAATTTTTTCTATCAATCTTGCTTTATTGACTTGATAAGGAATTTCTGTTACAACAATACGTTCTCTACCATTTGGCATAGCTTCTATTTCAGAAACTGCTCTTACACGTATTTTGCCTCTACCTGTACGATAAGCAGAACGTATACCATTTTTCCCCATAATAATACCACCTGTTGGAAAATCAGGTGCTTTTATTACTTCCATCAATTCTTCTACAGAAGTTTCTCTCTTTTGCTGTACATAGTTGTCAATCATTTTCACAACACCATCAATTACTTCTGATAAATTGTGAGGTGGTATATTTGTTGCCATACCTACAGCAATACCAGAAGAACCATTGATTAAAAGATTGGGCACTCTTGCAGGCAATACAGTAGGTTCTTTGACTTCTTCGCTATAATTTGGTATAAAATCCACTGTATTTTTATCAATGTCTGCAAGCATCTCCAATGAAATACGTGACATTCTTGCCTCTGTATAACGCTGTGCTGCTGCTCCGTCGCCATCTACAGAACCAAAATTTCCATGACCGTCTACTAATACATATCGCATAGAAAAGTTTTGAGCCATACGAACCATTGCTTGATAAATAGAACTATCGCCATGAGGATGATATTTACCCATAGTATCCCCTACAATACGTGCTGACTTTTTATAGGGTTTATTAGGTTCTAAGTTCATCTCTTCCATAGAATACAATATTCTTCTTTGCACTGGCTTCAATCCATCACGAACATCTGGCAAAGCTCGAGATACGATAACACTCATAGCATAGTCGATATAACAATTTTTCATTTCATCTTCTATGTTAATGCCAACTATTTTATCCATTTTATTTGCATTATCCATAACAATATTAACGTCCTTTCTGCATTATGTTACAAAATTTAAGTCATTAAAAATAGAGAACCATTCTATTCCATTTTATTATTGTCGTCTTTTTTACAATAAAACAATTATATATCTAAATTTTGTACTTTTTCTGCATATTCCTGTATAAATTCTCGTCTTGGCTCTACTTTATCGCCCATTAGTCTTGTAAATATTTCATCAGCAGAAACAGCATCTTCTAAATCAACACGTTTCAATATTCTATGTTCTGGGTCCATTGTAGTATCCCAAAGTTGTTCTGCGTCCATTTCTCCTAAACCCTTATAACGTTGTACTTCTTTTATACCTTCTCGTCCTATTCTGGTATAAAGATTTTCTAGTTCTTTATCATCATATACATAATAATGCTCTTTATTCTTCTCTACACGATACAAAGGGGGTTGAGCGATATAAATATGCCCTGCTTTGATTAATTGGGGCATATGGCGGTAAAACAGCGTTAAAAGTAGTGTTCTAATATGGGCACCGTCTACGTCAGCATCTGTCATAATAACTATTTTGTGGTACCTTAATTTTGTAATATCAAAATCGGTATCTACTCCTGTGCCAAATGCTGTAATCATATTTTTAATTTCATCACTGTTTAATATTTTATCCATACGTGCTTTTTCTACATTGAGTATTTTTCCTCTTAGCGGTAATATTGCCTGTATTCTCTGGTCTCTTGCTCCTTTTGCAGAGCCACCAGCAGAATCTCCTTCTACAATGTATATTTCACAATTTACAGGGTCTTTATCAGAACAATCTGCTAATTTTCCAGGCAGTCGTGAAGTTTCTAAAACACTCTTTCTTCTCACCAATTCTCTTGCTCTTTTTGCTGCTTCTCTCGCCCTGGAAGCAAGTATTCCTTTTTCTACAATCAGTCTTCCTATTGCTGGATTTTCTTCTAAAAAATAACTTAAATACTCATTAACAATACTTTCTACAGCACCTTTTGCTTCACTGTTTCCTAGTTTTGATTTTGTTTGTCCTTCAAATTGAGGCTCTGCAACTTTAATACTCACAATAGCTGCTAAACCTTCTCTTACATCATCACCAGTTAAGTTTTTATCACTTTCTTTCAATATACCTGCTTTTCTACTATAATCATTTATTGTTTTTGTCATACCAGACTTAAAACCTATTAAGTGTGTACCACCATCTGAAGTATTGATGTTATTTACAAATGTGTGTATATTTTCATCAGCACTATCATTATGCTGAAATGCTACTTCTATCAATATACCATCTTTTTCTCCTTCTGCATAAAAAATATTGTCATAAAGTGTATCTCTATATTGATTGATATAAGCAACAAATTCTTTAATACCACCTTCATAGTGAAATGATTTTTGTTGTTTTTTTCCTTCTCTTTGGTCTGTTATACTAATTTTTAGTCCCTTTGTTAAAAAAGCTGTTTCTCTCAATCTTTTTTTCAAAATATCAAATTGGAAAACAGTATCCTCAAATATTTCTGTATCTGGCTTAAAACGAATATAAGTTCCATGTTCTTGTGTTTTTCCAATTTCCTGTAATTTTGTTACAACATGACCTCTAGCATATTTTTGCTCATATATTTTACCATCTATATAAATTTGCACTTCTAGCCATTCAGACAAAGCATTTACAACAGAAGCACCAACACCATGTAAACCGCCAGAAACTTTATATCCTCCTCCACCAAATTTACCACCAGCATGAAGTATTGTAAAAACAACTTCTACTGCTGGTATTCCTTTTTGTGCTTGTATTCCTATAGGAATACCTCGTCCATTATCTTTTACAGAAATCGTATTATCTTCGTGTATTATAACAGAAATTTCATCACAATATCCAGCTAGTGCCTCATCTACTGCATTATCTACAATTTCATATACAAGATGATGCAGCCCTTGTGTACTGGTAGAACCAATGTACATACCAGGACGTTTTCTTACAGCTTCTAAGCCTTCTAAAACTTGTATTTGATTTTCGTTGTACTCTGATGACATATTCATTCTCTCCTTAAAAATAACAGGCTGTAAAAAGCCTGTAGGGTACTAAAACACTCCCTAATATTTCATAGTCCATATTGGCATATTGTAACAATATAAATATAATTGCCATTATTTTACAGTAAATTACTTATTATCTAAAATAAAAAAATAGTTTTATAGTTGTATTACTTCGAAAACACCTGTAAATTTGTTATATAAGTTTAGGAATAATAAAAAACATTTGATATCATTTTGTTGCGTTGTGGGAGCTTGTACTTTTCATAGTAATCTCTCTCATTTTATAAAGAAAGAGAGAGATTACCACTATTTGATAAAAATATTATACCATTTTTTTAACTTTTTCACAAGCAAAAAAAAGCCTTTTATTTCAAGGCTTTTAGTGAATGGGAAACAATTCGACAGAATAATTATTTTATTTTTTTAATTTCTCCTTTTTCTACATGAAAAAGGTATGCTTGTTTGATATATCCCTTTATTGCATCTTCTATTCCAGTACAAGTAAGTATTGTTTGTAAATGTCCTATGCTTTCCATTAAAAAATTTTGACGATTTTTGTCTAATTCAGAAAGTACATCATCTAAAAGCAGTATAGGTTTTTGTGCTGTTTGTTGTTCTATTAAATCAATTTCTGCTAATTTTGCTGAGAGTGCTGTTGTTCTTTGTTGACCTTGTGAACCATATTGTTTGACGTCTCTGCCATTTATTAAAAATAATATATCATCTTTGTGGGGACCCGATTGTGTCGTTCCCAGTAAAATATCTCTTTGATGATTTTTTACAAGCTTTTGTTCTAATAATTGTATTGTGCTGTTTGGTTTATATAGGATTTCTAGGGCATCTTTGCCACCTGTAAGCGTATTTTGCTTTTCGCTTGCTATTTTATTCAATTGACTTAAAAAATTGTTTCTAGTGTCAATAATGCGTTTTCCTGTATCTACTAACTGTTTATCCCACACAAAAAGAGTATCCTTTAGTAAAGGATTTTTTTGTATTTCTTTTAACAAATGATTTCTTTGTTTTAGTATTTTATAATATTTTTGTAAATTATAGTAATATACTGCATTTATTTGACAAATTTCCATATCTATGAAGCGACGTCTTTCTATAGGACCATTTTTAACTAAATTCAAATCTTCTGGTGAAAATATGACAGCATGACAAGTACCAAACAACTCCCCTAATTTTTTTAATGGAATGCCATTGACAGCAATTCCTTTTTTTGCATCTCTTTTTAGGTGAATATCTACTTTGTTCATGCTATTTTGTTTTTGTATTAACATTTGTATATGGCTTTCTTTCGATTTAAATTCTATAAGTTGGTTATCACTCTTTGTACGTAAAGAGCGACCAGAAGCACATAAATATAATGCTTCTAAAAAGTTTGTTTTTCCTTGTGCATTCTCTCCATAAAAAATATTAACACCATTTTTTAAAAATAATGTTGTATCTTTTAGATTTCTATAGCCTGTTAATGATACTTTTTGTATATACATCAATTCACTTCCTAAATGCGAAAACAATTTTATTTTGAGGTCATCATTATTTTCAAAATGAAATGATGCCCCATAAGTAAAACTTTTTATAGAATACATTTTTAATTTATCGTTTTTGTAGTACTTTAAATTGTCCTATATTTTGTACTGTTACAATGTCGCCAGAACGCACTTTTTTACCCCTTTCTATTGCAATAATGCCATTTACTTTTACTTCACCATTGTTAATATATAATTTTGCATCAGAACCCTGTCCTACTATTCCTGCCAACTTTAGTAACTGTTGCAATTTTATAAATTCTGTTTTAATTATAATTTCATTCATATTATTTCCTCCTATCATTTTATAAACGTAAAGGCAATATTAAATAGCGAAATGCTTCTGATTGTAATGATCTAATAATACAAGGACTTAACGATGTTGTGAATTGTATAGAAATTCTTTGCTCATCTACTACACGTAATACATCTATTAAATATTTAGGATTAAATGCAATTTGTAATGTTTCTCCTTCTAATTCTATTTCAATTTCTTCATATGCTGTACCAATTTCAGCTTGTGCCTTTACACTTAATTTTTTCTGTGTAATATCAAGTCTTACAGGTGTTTTTCTGCTATCTTTTGAAACTAGAGAAGCTCTTTCTAATGTTTGTAAAAAATCATTTGTATTAACATAAAACTTAGTTTTATAATCATCAGAAAAACTTTGCTCATATTTTATATATTCTCCCTCTAAAAGACGAGAAATAACAATATTTCCATCAATATCAAATAGTATATGTTTTTCTGTTATATATAGCAAAACCTCTTTTTGTTCTGAGCTTAAAATTTTATTAATTTCTGAAAGTGTTTTTCCTGGGACAACTACTTTTGTTTCTTTTGTACTTTCAGACAAATTTTCTTTTCTAAAAGAAATACGATAACCATCTACAGATACCATTTGTATGCAGTCTTTTTTTAATTCTAGTAATTCTCCTGTTAATATAGGTTTAGACTCATCTTGTGCAATAGAAAAAATTGTTTGTCTAATCATATTTTTTAAATCAGATTGTAATAGTTTATATCTTTGATTTTTTTCTACTTCAGGTAATATTGGAAAGTCTTCTCCATTCTGTCCCATAATTTTGAAATCTGAGAAACCACAGGAAATAGATGTTTCATATTTTGCATTAGTTTGTATTAAAACATTATCACCATTTACTTTTCTAATAATTTCAGTAAAGAGATGTGCGTCAAGGGCAATTATTCCTTCTTCTTCTATTGTAGCTTCAATAGGAGCTGACTGTATGCCTATTTCTAAATCTGTTGCTGTTACAATAAATTTTCCATTCATTGCCGTTAATAAAACACTCTTTAGTATTTCTAAAGTTGTTTTATTAGAAATCGCTTTATTAGCAATTGTAAGAGCATTAAGTAATAACTCTCTTGAACAATATAATTTCATAATTGTGAACAACTCCTTTATATAAAGTTTAATAAATAAATAATTAATATTAATTAGTAGTAGTAGTAGGGGCTGTGGATAATGTGGATAACCCGTATAAACCATGTAATTACAATAAAAACAGCTGTGGATAACATTGTGAATAATTGTGGATAAGCTGTGGATAAACTACCTAGTTATCCACAGAATTTATAATATAGAATATTAGTATAAAGTTATCCACAAAATAACAAGAGTTATCCACAGATTAATACTCTTTAATCTGTTCTTCTAACTCAGATACTTCTTGTTGTAAAAGAGCATCTTTTTTTAAAGATTTTTCTATTTTTGAAACAGCATAGATTACTGTTGTATGGTCACGACCACCAAATTGTTCTCCTATTTTAGGTAAGGAAATATCTAAAAATTTTCGACAAAGATACATGGCAATTTGTCTTGGAAAAGCAATTGCTTTTGTTTTTTTACTTCCTTGAATATCTTCTATATGAATATTATAATAGTTTGAAACAATTTGCTGTATTAAATTTGCTGTAATTTGTGTAGAGGCATTTTCATTGAAAATATCTTTTAATGCAGTTTCAGCTAATTTAATAGAAACTATTTGATTTGTTAATGCAGCATAGGCTACAATACGTGTTAAAGCCCCTTCTAGTTCTCTAATATTTGAAACAATGCTTTTAGCAATAAAAGCAAGTACATCATTTCCTACTGGTAAATGTTCTGCATCTACTTTTTTACGTAATATGGCAATGCGTGTTTCATAATCAGGTGCTTGTATATCAGCAATTAATCCCCATTCAAAACGAGTTCTTAAACGGTCTTCTAATATTTTAATTTCTTTAGGAGGCCTATCACTAGATATAATAATTTGCTTATTTGATTCATGAAGAGCATTAAAAGTATGAAAAAATTCTTCTTGTGTTCCTTCTTTTTTAGATATAAATTGGATATCGTCTATTAGTAAAACATCAATATTACGATATTTATTACGAAATTCTTCATTTTTATTGTTTTGAATAGCAGTAATAAATTCATTCATAAATGTTTCGCTTGTAACATATAACACTTTAGTAGAAGGATTTTTGTCTAGAATATAATGTGCAATGGAGTGCATTAAATGAGTTTTGCCAAGTCCTGAATTACCATATAAAAATAAAGGGTTATATGCCTCAGCAGGGGCTTCTGCTACTGCTAAAGAAGCAGCATGTGCCATACGATTACTGTTTCCTACAACAAAAGAACTAAAAATATAACGAGGATTTAAGTTACTTTCAACAAAAACTGTTTCAGTTGTGGTTATAACATTATTTTGAGGCATAGATACTAATTGTTTGGAAACTTCTGCATTTGTTATCATTTTAATTTCATAATCTATTTTTGTTGCAGTTTGTATAGCACTACGAATTAAAGATAAATATCGTTTTTGTATCATATCACGATAAAAATCATCTTTTATTTTTAATATAAAAGAATTATCTTCAATTTTATAAGGAACAATAGGTAAAATCCAAGTTTCAAAACTGACAGGAGAAGAACTTTCTTCTTCTAATATTTTTAAAGCATTGTCCCAATATTGTTTTATTTCGTCCATGGTCTTCCCCCTGTAAATTATTTCATAGTTGTGGATAAGTTAATAAAATACTGTGGATAAATTGTGGATAACTTTTTTATATAAGAAAAATATATAAGTTATCCACACTATCCACAGGTAGATTGTCTTATTTTTCCACAAGCAATAACTATTGAAAAATCAATAAATAAAAATAATACTGTGGATAAATTGTGGATAACTCTTAAGTTATCCACAGAATTATCCACAATTTTTATCTGCTGTATATAGTGTGGATAAAATAAGCTGTGGATAATGTGGAAATGTGGATAACTTAGTATATCAAAAGAATAAAAAGTTATCAACAGCTTTTACATAGTATTTAAAAAAAATAAAAAAATTTGAATTTTGAGATTAAAAAAATAATATAGAAGATTAATATAAAGTTGTACAATGATAATAAATAACTAAATAATATTATTATACTAAATAAATATAGTATAATGTATGATAAAAACTTTAGATATTTTATAAACAATATTAAATAATAATTTTTTTAATATTAATGTTATTATTGACAAGTCCAAAAATACTTGGCATAATTGAAAAAAGCTATTTTTTTCTTGACGTGATTACTATTTTTTTATATAATATTTTCAGTGCTTGCCTGTGTGCAGGGATAGGTATGTAATATAAAGGAGGTGCAAGTTACTATGAAAATGACATTTCAGCCAAAAAAAAGACAAAGAAGTAAAGTTCATGGCTTTAGAAAAAGAATGAGTACAGCAAATGGTAGAAGAGTATTAGCTGCTAGAAGAAGAAAAGGAAGAAAAGTATTATCTGCATAATGTTAATTAGAATTATACCTGCAGTAGCATGAGGCCGCAAATTGTGGCCTTTTATTGTATGTAGCGTAATTCTTTTTTTAGAAGGAGATAAAAAAGTGAAGCAGACACAATCGTTAAAAAAGAAATTTCAATTTCGCTATGTATATAACAAAGGCAAGTCATTAGCAAATCGCCATTTGGTGATATATGTTTTAAAAACAGGTAAGCAAATAAACCACATAGGTATTTCTGTTAGCAAAAAAGTAGGAAAAAGTGTAGTACGTTCTCGTGTGACAAGATTAATACGAGAGAGTTATCGTTTGAGAGAAGAACAGATTGCAAAAGGATATGATATTATAATAATTGCTCGTGTTTTTGCAAATACTGCTTCTTTCCAAGAAATAGACCATTCTTTAAAACATTTATTAAAAAAGCATAATCTGTTATTACCAAAAACAGCAGAGAAAGAAGCATAAAAATGAATAATAGAATAAGCGATATATTAAAAAAACTATGTTTAATTAGTATCAAATTTTATCAAATAACTATTTCTCCTTATATTGGTGCTCATTGTCGTTTTATACCTACTTGTTCAGAATATGCTTATGTTTCTATTTGTCGTTTTGGCGTGTTAAAAGGTGTATATTTATCTATCAGACGTATATTAAAATGTCACCCTTTTCATGAGGGAGGATATGACCCTGTTCCAGAAAAAAAGAATAAAAATTGAAGTTAGAAACTTTATTTCGAAGTGTAATTTTCGCTATATTGCTTCTCGCTAAGGAGGAAAAACTGTTTATGAATACTGGAGTATTGCTGGTGCTGAGAAAACCGAATTTTGTTTTTGGTGCCATTGCAAACGTTTTAGGCATTGTTTATAATGCTTTATTTAATTTTATATATGGTATTTCTACAAATGGTAGTTTGGGAATTGCTATTATATTGTTTACGATTATTGTGAAATTTATATTATTTCCTTTGATGATTAAACAACAACGTTCATCATTTAAACTGCAACAATTACAACCAGAAATGAATAAAATCAGAGCAAAATATAAAGATAAAAAGGATCAGCTTTCACAACAAAAAATGGCTTTAGAATTACAAGAATTTCAGAAAAAAAATGGCATTAGTATGTTAAGTGGTTGTTTACCTTTATTGATACAATTGCCTATATTATATGCGTTATTTTATATTTTCCAACAAGCATATTTATATGTAGATGTCATTGCACAAAATTATACAGAAATTACAAATGTATTAAATAGTGCACCAGAAACGGTTAGAACTGCGGTATTCCAGCCATATTTAGAATTTTGGCAAAGTGATATGTTAACAAAGGCATTAGAAGGCTTTTCAAAAGCAGGTTATGATGCAAATATGATACAAAATTTTGCACTTATTGATAGTTTTAAATCTGCTGACTGGACATATGTACTAGACACATTGGGAGAGCATATACAAAATTTACCAAATTTATTACAGCAAAAAAATGAAATTGAAATGTTTTTAGGTATTTCATTAATTAATAATCCAGGATTATCATTTCCTGGTATCATTGTACCTATATTGGCAGCAGCTACAACATGGGGACAATCTAAAATTATGCAACAATTAACAAATAATACAACAGACCCTAACGACCCAGCTGCGGCTATGACAAATTCTATGACAAATACAATGCTTTATGTTATGCCAATTATGATGGGAGTTATGACAATTAGTGTTCCAGCCGCTTTGGGGCTTTATTGGGTGGTTAGTAACTTAATTTCTATTGTGCAGCAATTATTGTTGAAGAAGTATTTTAGGAAGAAGTTTGAAGGGGAGGCACAGCAGAATGGATAAAATAACAAAAAGTGGAAAAACAGTTGATGACGCATTACAGGAAGCACTAAAAGAACTTCATACCTCCAGAGATGAAGTAGAAGTTACTGTAATTGATGAAGGTACAAAAGGTTTTTTAGGTGTATTCGGTGCAAAAGATGCTGTAATACAAGTTGTTAAAAAATTTAATCCAGAAAAAATTGCTGTTACTTTTTTACAAGAGATGTTTCAAGCTATGAATATGAATGTTTTGATTGAAACAAATTTAAAAGAGAGGCAACTCGCTATTGAATTAAGCGGTGATGAAATGGGTGTTTTGATTGGAAAAAGAGGACAAACACTAGACTCTATACAATATTTAGTAAGCCTTGTTGTAAATAAGGGAAATTCACCTTATGTTAGTATATTGTTAGATACAGAAAATTATAGACAAAGAAGAAAAGAAACATTAGAAAGTTTAGCTTATAATTTAGCAAAGAAAGTAAAACAAACAAAAAGGAATGTTGTTTTGGAGCCCATGAACCCTTATGAGAGAAGGATTATACATTCCACATTACAAAATGACCGCTATGTAACAACATATAGTGAAGGAGAAGAACCTTATCGTAATGTAGTAATTACATTAAAATAATTGATGTTTAAACCGATATATTACTATATCGGTTTTTTCAATAGAAAGGATTGATAACAAAAATGAAAGTAATAGGATTAGAAGATACTATTGCAGCAATATCTACAGGTGCTACAGGTGGTATAGGTATTGTACGTATAAGCGGAGAAAATAGCATTTCTATTGTAGATAAATTATTTCAATCTAAAAATAAAATTTCTTTGCTAGAAAAAAAAAGTCATACATTGTCTTATGGTTATATTGTGGATAACAAAACAGATAATATTATTGATGAAGTATTAGTTACAGTAATGAAAGCACCAAACACATATACCAAAGAGAATATTGTAGAAATTAACTGTCATGGTGGTATAATAGTACTTCAAAAAGTGCTAGAACTAGTGTTGAACAATGGGGCTCGTTTGGCTGAACCAGGAGAATTTACAAAAAGAAGTTTTTTAAATGGCAGAATTGACTTATCACAGGCAGAAGCTGTAATTGATTTAATACAGTCAAAAACAGATATATCCAGACAATCTGCAGTAAATCAATTAGGAGGAAGGCTTCAACAAAAAGTAACACAAATGCGTTCTAAATTGTTGGATATGATTGCCTCTATAGAAGCAGTAATTGATTATCCAGAGCACGATATAGAACAGGATACTTATAATGATATGGAAAGAAAAACAACAGAAATTATTTCAGAAATGGAACAACTTTTAAAAAATGCAGATAGAGGAAAAATTATAAGAGAAGGAATACAAACAGTTATTATAGGAAAACCAAATGTAGGGAAATCTTCATTATTAAATTGGTTTTTAGAAGAGGAAAGAGCTATTGTAACAGATGTGGCAGGTACAACAAGAGATACTGTAGAGGAATATGTCAATATAGAGGGTATTGCTATGAAAATAGTGGATACTGCTGGTATACGACAGACAGGAGATATTGTAGAAAAAATTGGTGTTGAAAAATCAAAAAGTTATGCAGAAAAAGCAGATTTGATATTACTTTTATTGGATAGTTCTCATGATTTAGAAAAAGAAGACAAAGAAATACTTTCTTTTATCAAAAATAAAAAAACGATTATACTTTTAAATAAATCAGATTTAGAACAAAAAATCACAGCAGAAAGTTTAAAAGAATACACACAAAATGCTGCAATATTATCTGTGTCTGTAAAACAGAATAAGGGACTAGAGCAATTAATACAGCAATTAAAAAATTTATTTTTTAATGGAGAAATGATTACTGCTGATGACGGTATATTAGGAAATGTTCGTCATACAAATGCACTTTATAGAGCGGAACAAGCCATGCAAAGAGCATTAACAACGATTACAACACATATGCCTGAAGATTTTATCTCTATGGATTTACAGCAAGCAAATGCAGCTTTAGGAGAAATTACAGGTGATACAGTAGATGAGGAAATTATAGATAGAATATTTACAAAATTTTGTTTAGGAAAGTAATAAAGGAGGAATAGTGTTGTCCTATATAATAGATGAATTTGATGTAGCAGTAATAGGCGGGGGGCATGCAGGCTGTGAAGCAGCACTTGCAGCAGCACGTATGGGTATGAAAACAGTATTATTTGCAATTAGTTTAGACAGTATTGCTATGATGCCATGTAATCCTAGTATTGGAGGAAGTTCCAAAGGGCATATTGTAAAAGAAATTGATGCACTTGGCGGCGAAATGGGTAAAAATATTGATAAAACATACATTCAAACAAAAATGCTCAACACAGCAAAGGGCCCTGCTGTATATTCTTTGAGAGCACAGGCAGATAAAATACGTTATCAATCAGAAATGAAACATACATTAGAAAAAACACCTAATTTGCAAATTAGGCAGTATGAAATTGTAGATTTGTTAGTAGAAGATGGTACTATAAAAGGGGTCAAAACAAATGGCAATACTTTATATAAGTGTAAAGCAGTAGTTCTCTGCACAGGAACATATTTAAAAGCACGTTGCTTATATGGTGATGTTATTACAGAATGTGGCCCTAATCATTTAATGGCAGCTACAAAACTAAGCCAATGTTTAAAAGATTTAGGTATTCGCTTATATCGCTTTAAAACAGGTACGCCTGCACGTATGAACAAAAATTCTATTGATTTTTCAAAAATGCAGCCACAATACGGTGACGAAAATATTGTACCTTTTTCATTTGAAAATAAATCAGAAGACATCAAAAGAGAACAGGTTCTCTGTTGGCTAACATATACAAATGAACAAACACATGATATTATAAAACAAAATTTACATCGTTCTCCGTTGTATTCTGGTGTGATTGAAGGCACTGGTCCTAGATACTGTCCATCTATAGAAGATAAAGTAGTTCGTTTTTCTGATAAACAAAGACATCAACTCTTTATAGAGCCTGAAGGAGAAAATACAGAAGAAATGTATATACAGGGAATGTCTTCTTCTTTGCCTGAAGATGTACAGATTGCTATGTACAGAACAATAGCAGGACTTGAAAATTGTCAAATAACTAGAAATGCTTATGCTATAGAATATGATTGTATTGATGCGACACAATTAAAAATTAGTTTAGAATTTAAAAATATAAAGGGTTTGTTTAGTGCTGGACAATTAAATGGTAGTTCTGGTTATGAAGAAGCAGCAGCACAGGGATTAATTGCAGGTATTAATGCAGTAAAATATATTAAAAAAGAAGTTCCAGTGATATTGAAACGTTCTGATGCTTATATAGGCGTATTGATAGATGATTTGGTTACAAAAGGTACAAAAGAGCCATATAGAATGATGACATCTCGTGCAGAATATAGGTTGTTATTAAGACAAGATAATGCTGACCAAAGATTGACTCCTTTAGGGTATGAATTAGGTCTGATTTCACAAAAGAGATATGATGCACTTTTACAAAAGCAATATGAAATTGAAAAGGAAATGAAAAGGGTTTCTTCTATTATAGTAGCACCTTCTGAACAAGTACAACAATTGCTTGAAAAATATCATAGTACAGAAATTCATACAGGAGTAAGACTTTCAGAACTCATAAAACGTCCTGAATTAGATTATGAAAAATTATCTATATTGGATATAAAACGCCCTGAATTACCTTTTGAAATAAAAGAGCAAGTAAATATACAAATCAAATATGAAGGATATATTAAACAACAAATGAAACAAGTAGAACAATTTCAAAAAATGGAAAACAAAAAATTACCTGAAAATATAGATTATACTACTATAAAAGGATTAAGAATTGAAGCACAGCAAAAATTGAATGATATTAGACCGATTTCTATAGGACACGCTTCTCGTATTACAGGAGTTTCTCCAGCAGATATTTCAGTACTTTTGATTTATATGGAGCAAAATAAAAGACAAAAAACAGAAACTATTTAAAATAAAAAGTATTATTGTAACTTTACTTATTTTTATATTATTTTACTAAATACTATAAAAATGATATTTTTGTTTTAAGTGCATAAAATATTTTTTTACAATGTTTTAATTACTGAAAATACCAAAATAAATAGTAATAATGAATGTATTATGATTTTATGTAAGGGGGAAAATATTTGGAAAAATTATTATATCAGAGCTGCAAAAAAATGGGTATTATATTAAATAATATGCAGATACAACAGTTTATGCTCTATCAGAAATTGTTATTGGAATGGAATAAAAATATAAATTTGACAGCAATTACAGAAGAAAGAGAAGTTGTATTAAAACATTTTGTAGATTGTATCAGTGTTGTATCCCATATTACTATATCTGAAGAAGCATCTGTAATAGATGTAGGTACAGGAGCAGGATTTCCGGGTATTCCTATTAAAATTGTATGTCCTTCTATTTCTTTAACACTTTTGGACTCCCTTCAAAAAAGAGTAACATTTTTAAAAGAAGTAGTTGACCAGCTTTCTTTAAAAAATGTAAATTGTATTCATGAAAGAGCAGAATGTGCTGCAAAAGAAAATAGCTATAGACAACAGTATGACTATTGTTTTTCTCGTGCTGTAGCAAATATGAATGTATTACTGGAGTATTGCTTGCCTTTTGTAAAAGTAGGAGGTATGTTTGTTGCACTCAAAGGACGAGAGGCTCAAAAAGAAGTAGAACAATCTCAAAAGGCAATACAGTTATTAGGAGGAGAACTGATTGAAGTAAAACAAATTGAAATACCAAATACAGAATTAGAGCATAAAGTTGTATTGATTAAAAAAATAGCACAAACACCAACAAAATATCCTAGAAAAGCAGGAAAACCAGTAAAAAACCCTATACAATAAATAATATTAATATATCATTGCAATTTTAGATAATAATAGCTTAGTATATCAAAAATATAATAATATAATGTTGTTTTATTAGTAGTGTAGTATAGTTAGGTTAAGGAATACATTGTATAATAGTATGCAATGTATTCTATTTTTTTGTCAACAAATCGAATTTTTTGCGTTCAAAAAAATAGCGTTAATGCTGTATTGTATGGTATAATCTGGAAAATAAAATATATTTGTTGTAATAAAAGGGGGCTTCTTTATGGAAGTTTTGAAACTTGCTGATATGACATTTTTCAAAAAAGATACAAAAATACAAACACTCCCTATTAATAAAATTAGACCTAATCCTTATCAAACAAGGAAGTATTTTAATTTTAATGCTTTGGAAGAATTATCAGCTTCTATTAGACAATATGGTTTGTTACAGCCTATTATAGTAAGAAAAGTAGGAAGTGTTTATTATGAATTAATAGCAGGGGAAAGACGTTTGAGAGCTTGTGAATTAGCAGGATATAGCACAATATCTGCTGTAATATTAAATGTAAATGATGTACAAAGTGCTTTTATTAGTATGACAGAAAATTTACAAAGACAAGAATTACATTTTTTGGAACAAGCAGAAGGTTATCAAAATATTATGCAGTATTATAATATGACATTAGAAGAATTGTCAAACAAAATAGATAAAGGGCAGTGTTCTATTTCAAATAAAGTACGTTTATTAAAATTAAGCGACAAAGTCAAAAATAAAATAATACAATATCAGCTAACAGAAAAATATGGTAAAGCAATATCAAAAATACCAGAAGAAGCAATACAGTTAGAATTGCTAGAACATATTGTACAAAAAGAATTGACAATAAAACAGACAGAAGAACTAGTAACGGAAGCAATGGAACAAATGTGTCAACCAAAACAACAAAGACACATTCAAAAAGAAAAAAGATATATTACAGATATAAGGCTTTTTACAAATTCTATTAGGCAATCTATTAATATTATAAAAAAATCAGGTATGACTGTTTTTTATGAGAATACGCCAAAAGAAGATGGTTTTGAAATTACAATACGTGTTAAAAAATAGTGTACAAGCATATTTTAATAGTATTTTGTAATAATTTGAATAATAATAAAAAACATTAGTAAATATCCTGTACTTAAAAGGTAGAAGGATATTACTAATGTTTTATAAATAAGAATATAGCAAATGATACTGTTTATTTAGGTAATATGTCTACAAATTTTTGTTCTAATCTCATAAAAGAAGTAGAAGCAGTTGCCAAAAGTAAATTTGTTTCACAAGAACGTGCTTCTGCTGTCATAGAAGTAATGGTTCGTCCTACATGATTTGCTTTTACTATAATACAATATTTGCAGTTTTCTGGTATAGGTTTTAAAAATGTGGCACTAATTTCTATAGTATTAATCATGTTTTGTTTGCTGTAGTAATGACAAAGTAACCCAAATACAGTATCAAATGCTGTAACAAGCATACCTCCATGTAGTATACCCTCTGGATTTAATTGCCATTTTTGTACCACAAATTCTATTGTAAGTGTTTTTTGTTCATAGCTGCATTGTACAAATTTAGGGTTCATACTAGCTACAATTCCTCTTTTGAGTACATAGGCCTCAGGTTCTAAAACTTTTTGAAACCAGTACTCCATATCTTTTTGTGTTTCTGTTTTCCATAGAGCTTCCATAATGTTTTTCCTTTCTTTTTGTTATTGTAAAAAACTGTGTATATTTTCATTAAATACTTTACTGTTTTCAAAATGAGGTAATATTCTTGTATTTTCAAATAAAAAATAAGTGTCATATGGTCTAATACTTTTTATATTGTCCATTTGTTCTGGTGGATTACATCTGTTTTGTTTTCCCCATACTATACAGAGAGGTATTTTCATTTCCTTTAATGTTTTTTGTATATCTGCATATAAAAATTGTGACTGTACAGAGGCAAATGAAAAACGAGCGATTTCATTTCCTCTATGTGCCATAGTATAATAGTTTTCTATTAATTGTTTTGTAACGATTTCTTTGCTAAAAAATAAGTTTTCTGTTAAATTTTTTTTGATTGCTTTTTTAGAAGCAGATAATATAAAAATTTGTGTTCCTATTAAAGGTAATTGATATAATATTCTTTTTCGGTTCTCTCTTTCTGTTGGTATAGTATTTTGAAATGCTGTAGGAGAAATTAATACTAACTTTCTAATATTATCATGATTTAAAGCATATGCCATTACTGCAAAATCAGCAGAAGCAGAAGATGCTACAACAAAAGCAGAACGTTGTATTATATCTGTTATAAAGTGATTGATAAATAGTGCATACTGATAAGCAGTATAGGTAATTTTAGATTTTTGAGAATTTCCAAAACCAGGTAAATCTGGTACAAATACCTGATACATACGACTAAGGCTTTCTATATTATTTTGCCATTCTAAACTACTTGCACCAATTTCTGTATTGTGCAACAATAAAAGAGGACGTCCTGTACCATATACGCTATAAGTTATAGCACCTTCTTTACTTTGATATATTTTTTGAGAAATTTGTTGTGTGTTTTGTTTTTTATTTGCAATGTAAAACAGTATATGCTGTACTGCACTTAATGTACAAGTGCATACTGCCATTACAGCACAAAATAACGAAACTCTTTTTTTGCTTTGCTTCATTTTTTTCACTCCTTTTTTTATAATGCTGTTTTTGTTATCAGTTATTGTATTTTAATATTGTTATAAGTATATTATGATACAAAAACAGTTCTTTGAAAAGGAAAATATTCATAAATTTTAAAAAGGGAGTGAAAAATATGCAGGATTTTTTGAGGTTATCAGCTGAAATATTTATGATTATTTGTATACAATCTATATTAGATGTATTACTTTCTGGCAAAAGAGATAATTATTATTCTAAAGTAATTTTTTTTGCTGGATATGTTACATCTTTAATGCTGGTGTTGAATTTTGCATATGAGCATTTTAGAAAGCTGCTTTTTCTATTTCCTTTTTAAAAAAATGTTTCACGTGGAACATTACTATTTATTAACAACTTGTATATTGCATTTTCTTCATTGCTGTGATAAATTGTTTAAAGTAAATATTGCAAAATATACAGCAATAATACCATAAAAATATATCATGATATTGTGTTAATATATTTTTAATAGTTTATATTTGGAGGGAAAAAATAAATGAATTTTAAATTAGAAATTGCTTATTTATTAGAACAAGTAACAGGTGTGCAGCAGCAGGAAATTGTAAATGCTATAGAAACACCACCTAATAAAGATATGGGAGATTTTGCATATCCTTGTTTTAAACTAGCAAAACAGTTTAAAAAAGCACCTGCACTTATTGCACAGGAATTAAGCGAAAAGATTGTAAAACCAGATTTTATACAAGAAATTAAAATACAAAATGCTTATATCAATTTTTTTGTATCAAAAGATGTATATGTCAAAGAAGTACTTGAAAAAGTACTTTGTCAAAATGAAAAATATGGAAATAGTACTCTAGGAGAAGGAAAAACAATTGTTATTGACTATTCTTCTCCTAATATTGCAAAACCATTTCATGTAGGTCATTTGCGTTCTACTGTAATAGGAAATGCTTTATATCAAATATTTGAAACGTTAGGTTATCACTGTGAGGGTGTCAATCACTTAGGAGATTGGGGCACACAGTTTGGAAAGCTGATTGTTGCCTATCAAAAATGGGGTTGTAAAGAAGCTGTGGAACAATATGGTATACAAGAACTTATGAGAATTTATGTAAAATTTCATGATGAAGCAGAAAAAGATGCAGCATTAGAAGAAGAAGCAAGAAGCTGGTTTGTTAAAATGCAGAATGGAGAAGAAGAAGCTCTTTCTTTGTGGAAATGGTTTTACAATATTAGTATAAAAGAATTTAATAGAGTTTATGATATGTTGGGGGTACATTTTGATGCCTATACAGGAGAAAGCTTTTATAATGATAAAATGGCAGCAGTTGTAGAAGAATTAAAACAAAAAAATCTTTTACAACAAAGCGAAGGAGCTATGATAGTAGATTTAGAAGAAGAAAAAATGACTCCTTGTTTAATTATTAGAAAAGATGGTGGAACATTATATGCTACTCGTGACATCACAGCAGCACTTTATAGAAAAAATACGTATCATTTTGATAAATGTATTTATTTAACTGCACTTGACCAAAATTTACATTTTTCACAATGGTTTACAGTTATTAAAAAAATGGGATATGATTGGTGGAAGGATTTAATTCATGTACCTTTTGGATTAGTAAGTTTGGATAGTGGAAAACTTTCTACAAGACATGGTAATGTGGTGCTTATGGAAGAACTTTTAAATCAAGCAATATCAGAAACACAAAAAATTATAGAACAAAAAAATCCAGATTTGCCAAACAAAAAAGAGGTTGCAGAACAGGTAGGCATTGGTGCTGTAATATTTAATGATTTATATAATAGTAGAATAAAAGATGTTGTATTCTCTTGGGAAAGAATGTTAAATTTTGACGGAGAAACAGGTCCTTATGTACAATATACGCACGCTCGTGCTTGTAGTATATTGCGTAAAGGAGAATGTAGTTTAGCACAAAATATTGATTATAGTAAATTAACAGATGATGCTTCTATGGAAGTGTGTAAGATATTAGAGCAGTTTCCTAAAAAAATACAAGAAGCAGCAGATAAATTAGAACCTTATATTTTGACAAGACAACTTGTTAGTTTGTCACAGGCGTTTAACAAATTTTATCATGACAACAATATATTGACAAGTGAAGAGCAAATAAAACAAGCACGTATTGCATTGGTAATTGCAGTAAAAACAGTATTGAAAAAAGGACTAGCTTTATTAGGAATAAAAGCTCCTGAACAAATGTAATATAAATTTGTTTTCTTTTTACTGTTTTATATGGAACAAATTGCAAAAAAAAGGAGAAGAATATTCTATGAAAAAGTGCAAACTGATATATAATCCCCATTCAGGAAGCAAAACGTTTAAATTTGATTTAGATATTTGTTTTTCTATATTTCAGCAAGCAGGGTATGAAGTGCATATTTTTCGCAGTATACTAAATGGAGATATTAGACAGCATATATTAAATATGGATATTAATTATGATTTAATTGTGGTATCAGGGGGAGATGGCACAATTAACATTGTTGTAAATGCAATGATAGAAAGAGAAATTGACATTCCATTGGGTGTCATTCCTTCTGGTACAGCAAATGACTTTGCTACATTTTTAGGTTTAAAAACGGGAGATGTAGAAGAAGCCTGTCATATTATTGTAACAGAAAAACCTAAAAAAATCGATGTTGGTGTTGCAAATGGACAGTGTTTTATAAATGTTTGTGCTGGTGGTCTTTTTACAAATGTTTCTCAAAATGTAGATAAGGATTTAAAATCTGCTTTAGGGAGTTTATCGTATTATATTAAAGGTATTGAACAGCTTGCTAATTTTAGAAAAATACCATTTCGTATTACTACAGAAAATAAAGTACTTCAAGAAGATTTATATTTATTTTTAGTACTCAATAGTGCAGGAACAGGTGGGTTTAACCATATTGCTCCTTCTGCCTCTATTACAGATGGTATGTTTGATTTTGTAGGAATTAAAGCAAAACCAGTAATTGAATTACCTATATTGTTTTTAAAGATATTCAATGGAGAATTTGTAAAGGATAGTGGTGTTGTTTATTTAAAAGAAAAAAGTTTTAAAATTGAATGTTTAGATACAGAACATTCTCAATTTCATGAAACAACAGTAGATGGAGAAAGAGGTCCTAATATGCCTTTAGATATTTCTGTATTGTCAAGAAGACTTTCTATATTTGGAAAATTTTAAAATAGTTTTTTCAATAGAAATAAGGTACACCTATAAAAGGTGTACCTTATTTTTGTTATGTTTCACGTGGAACAAAAAGAAATATCATTTTGAGAAATGTTCCACGTGGAACATTATTGCAATTATTTTATTTTATTAGTATAATAAAATAAAATGTAAATTTATTAGACTGTCAATACTCCTTTTGTTCATAAACAAAAAGTCAGACAGCCAAAAGCGATGACTAAAACAGCAACAACAAAAAATTTTTTTGATGTACTGTAATTTTTTATTGATAGTGCATACTGAGTTAGGAGTGGCAAATACATATGAGTAAAGTGAGAGTAATATCCATTACCAATCAAAAAGGTGGCGTAGGGAAAACAACAACAGCAATTAATTTATCTGCATGGCTTGCAAATAAAGGAAAAAAGGTACTTGCTATTGATGCTGACCAACAGGGAAATACAACAAGCGGCATTGGATTAGACAAAAATGACATTGAAAGTACTATTTATGATGTAATGTTAGAAGAATGTTCTCTTTCTGATGTAAAACTTTCGACTTGTGTAAAGGGATTAGAAGTAGTACCTGCAAATATCAATTTAACAGGTGCAGAAATTGAACTAATTGGAAAAGAAGGCAGAGAATATATATTAAAAAAAGAAATAGACAATATAAAAGAACAATATGATTTTATTATAATTGATTGTCCTCCTTCTTTAAATATTATTACTGTTAATGCCTTAACGGCTTCTGATACTGTACTCGTGCCTATACAATGTGAATATTTTGCATTAGAAGGATTACAGCAGTTAATATATACCATTGATTTAGTTCAAAAAAGTTTAAATAAGTATTTGAAATTAGAGGGTATTGTATTTACAATGTATGATGCTAGAACAAATTTATCACCAGAAGTAGTAGAAGCGGTAAAAGACATTGTAAGAGAATTGAAAATAGAAGTAGATTATTATGCTATAATACCAAGAAATGTACGTTTAGGAGAAGCACCAAGTCATGGTTTGCCTATTCATTTATATGACCCAAAATCAAAAGGTTCAGAAAGTTATGAACTACTAGCACAACAGGTATTAGAAAGGGAGTGAGGGTAGTATGGCATCTGTAAAAAAGGGACTTGGGTCTAAAGGAAAAGGACTAGAAGCTCTTATTAATACCAAAGCAATAAATTATGGAAAAGGAAGTTTTTCACAAGAGAATTTGTTGGAAATCGACATAAATAAAATTGAACCAAATAAAAATCAGCCTCGTAGATATTTTGATGAAGAAAGCCTTCTAGAATTAGCAGAGTCTTTAAAAAGTTATGGTATGATACAGCCTGTTATTGTTAAAAAGATACAAGACTATTATGAACTGATTGCAGGAGAAAGGAGATTTCGTGCAGCAAAAATTGCAGGATTAAAAACAATACCTGCTATTGTCAAAAATTTAGATGAAATTGCGGCATTTGAAGTAGCTCTGATAGAAAATTTACAAAGAAAAGATTTAAATCCTATTGAAGAAGCAGAAAGTTTTTACAGACTGCAAACAGAATTTTCATTGACACAAGAAGAAATTTCTAATAAAGTAGTAAAAAGTCGTTCTACTATTTCAAATTCTATGCGTTTGTTAAATTTAGACAGCAGAGTAATTGAGCTAGTGAGAGAAAATAAATTATCTGCTGGACATGCTAAAACATTATTGCCTATTTCAGACAATGCTGTACAATATGAATTAGCAGAAAAAATTATTGACGAAGATTTAAGTGTTAGAACAGTAGAAAAAATAGTAAAATCTTTGCAGCAAAATGAAAATATAACAGAACAGATAGAACAAAAAACAGTTTTTTTTGATACAAGTGCCTATCATTCTATTGAGAATGATTTAAAAACACTTTTTGCAACAAAAGTAAAATTAAGTAATAAAAAAAATAAAGGAAAAATTGAAATTGAATACTATTCTAATGATGATTTAGACAGGATACTCGCTTTATTTAAAGCAATACAAAGATAACGAGGTGTGTGATGCGTGGAAGTAATCAATGAAATAATACAATTTTATTTACCTTTTATATTAGCTGGCTTAATTGTAGCAGTAATAATACTTTTTTCAATGTGTATTGTATTGTTTTTAAAAATTGGGCGAGAAAGAAAACGATATGATATTTTTATGGGTACAAATCGTAGGCCTGATTTGAATTTAGAAATGAAAATAAATGCTTATTTTGAAAGTGTAAAAGAAATAGAACAAAAATATGGAAAGTTGCTTGATATGGTTACAGATATGGACGCAATTATGTCTGAAAACATACAAAAAGTAGGTATTGTCAGATATAATCCTTTTGATGAAATGGGAGGAAATCTTTGTTTTGCATTGGCTTTATTAGATGCCAAAGATAATGGTGTTGTGCTAAATGGTATTCATAGTAGGACAGGCTCTTTTACATATGCAAAACCCATTGAAATGGGTGTCAGCACTTATGTGCTTTCTACAGAAGAATTACAGGCAGTAGAAATAGCACAACAGAATGCTTATAAAAGAAAAGCAGAGAAAGTAGTAAAAGTAAAACCGAAAAAAATATTTAAGTGGAAAGATAAGCCTCTTTTTGAACCAAAACAAAAGGTAGAACAACAAAAAGAAAAAATTGAAATGATAGGCGATGTAACAACGAATGAAAAAGCTTCTATTATGGCAGAAGAAGAAATAGCACAACAAATTTCTGAAAATACAGTTATCATAAAAAAGAAGGCAGAAATTGAAAATATCAAAGAAACAGTAAAAGAATTGGTAAAAGAAACGATACAAATGGAAAAAGAAACACAACAAAGTGAAACAGAAGAAAAAGTTCGTAGATTAGAAGAACAAGTTTTGTTATTAACGGAGAAAAGTACAACAGAAAATAAAGTAAAAAAATATCATAGACCAGAGCCATTTCAAACAGAACAATTTAAAATTATATCAGAAATAGAAAAAATATCTTCTGATACAGTGGAAAACGAACAAGAAAAAAATATTGATGTTATTTCTAATTCTGTAGAAGATATTATTGAAAGAATTGCTCAAAAAACAGAACAACAGCAAAAACAATTTAATCAAACAACGAACAAACAAATTGATGAAGAACAAATGGTAATTTCAGCAGAACAAGAAATTAAAACAGCAGTACAAAAGGCAATTAAAAATGCAGCGGCAATTACAAAAGAAGATACTTCTTTGAATGAAAAGTCGAATAAAAATTCACTAGGAAGTTAATAGAAAAAGACATTGAGTATTGTTCTCAATGTCTTTTTGTTCCACGTGGAACATTAACCTAATATTTTTTGAGCATAATATACCGTGGCCATAGCATCTTTAGCATAGTGGTCAGCACCAATACTGTCTGCATATTCTTGTGTAAGTACTGCACCACCTACAACAATTTTACAATCAGGCTTTTTCTGTTTTAATTGTTTTATAGTTTCTTCCATATTTGTTACAGTGGTTGTCATTAAAGCACTCAGTCCTACCAGTTTGATATTTTGAGAAATTGCTGTTTCTACTATTTTTTCTGGAGGAACATCTTTTCCTAAATCTACAACATCATAACTATAATTTTCTAAAAGCACCTTTACAATATTTTTTCCAATATCATGTATATCTCCTTTTACTGTAGCAAGTATAATTTTGTCTTTTTTATTTTGCACAACACCGCTTTTGTTCATATGCAATTTAATAGCTTCAAAAGCAAATTTTGCAGCTTCTGCACTCATTAAAAGCTGAGGTAAAAATACAGTACCTTTTTCAAATCCTTTTCCAACATGGTCTAATGCAGGAATAAGTTCTTCATTTATAATAGTTAAAGGTTCTGTATTTTCAAGTTTTTGTTCTGCTGCTTGTTTTGCCCTTTCTTTTAATCCTTTTTCTATTGCTGTGCCTAATGAAATATCATCTGAAGAAGTATTTGCTGCTGTTTTTATAGTAGGTGCTTGTCCTCCATATTGACTGATATAGTCCATACAGTTATCATCTAAACCAGCTAGAGCCTTATAAGCATAATAAGACTGCATAATCATATCAGAATTTGTATTGATAATACCAGCGTCAAGACCATTTTGCAAAGCCATAGTATAAAAGTTTGCTGTAATAATTTCTCTTTGAGGTAAACCAAATGAAATATTAGAAACTCCCAATACTGTTTTTACATTTAGCTTTTGTTTTACCATATTTAATGCTTTTAATGTTTCTAATGCAGAATGTTGGTCAGAACTAATTGTCATAGCCAACACATCTATCATAATATCTTTGCTGGAAATACCATAGCTTTCTGCAGTTGTTACAATTTTTTTTGCAATTTCAAAACGTTCTTCTGCTGTGGCAGGAATACCATTTTCATCTAATGTAAGACCAATGACAACACCACCATATTTTTTAACAAGAGGGAATACTGCTTCCATAGACTCCTTTTTACCATTTACAGAATTGATAACTGCTTTACCATTATAAATACGTAATGCTTTTTCCATAGCAACTATGTTTGAAGTATCTATTTGTAAAGGCAAATCAATAACACTTTGCAGTTGCTTTATAACAGTAACAAGCATATCTGTTTCATCAATGTCAGGCAGACCTACATTGACATCTAATATATGTGCTCCTTTTTGCTGCTGTGAAAATCCTTCTCTTAATATATAATCAAAATCTTTTTCTCTAAGTGCTTGTTTAAAACGAGATTTTCCAGTAGGATTAATACGTTCTCCTACAACAACAGGTATTTTACCAATTTCAACAGCATTTGTATAAGAAGCAGCAAGTGTTTTATTTTTAGGTACAATAGGTAAAGGCTTTTTGTCTTTGCAGAGTTGATAAAGTGAGTTGATATGAGCTGGTGTAGTACCACAGCAGCCACCTACAATACAAGCACCTTTATCCACTATTTTTACCATTTCTTTTGCAAATTCTTCAGGTGTTACATCAAATACTGTTTTACCGTTTTCACTTCTAGGAAGTCCTGCATTTGGCTTTACAATAACAGGTATAGAACTATAATAAAGCATTTGTTCTGCAAGAGATAGCATTTGATGAGGGCCTAAACCACAGTTCATACCAATAGCATCTACTCCAAGCCCTTCCAATACACTTACTACACAAGCAATATCACTGCCTGTTAACAACTTTCCTTTTTCATCAAATACTACTGTTACAAATACAGGTAAATTTGTATTTTCTTTTGCAGCAAGTACAGCTGCCTTTGTTTCATAAATATCGCTCATCGTTTCTATTACAATGATGTCAGCACCTGCTTTTTCTCCAGCAACAGCCATTTGTTGAAATGCTTCATAAGCAGCTTCAAATGTTAAATCGCCTAAAGGCTGTAACAATTTTCCTGTAGGGCCAATATCTAATGCAACATAGCCTTTTTTATTATGGCAGACTTGTTTTGCTGCTTGTTTAGCATTTTCTACTGCTGCTGTAATAATTTGTTCTATGGTGTATGGTATATCTTGTAATTTAATACAGTTTGCACCGAATGTATTTGTTAGTACAATATCACTGCCTGCTTCAAAATAATTTTTGTGTATATCAATAAGTGCTTGTTTTTTTTCTATATTCCAAAGTTCTGGCAATTCTCCTGCCTGTAATCCTTTTTCCTGTAAAAGTGTGCCAGTACCACCATCAAAAAAAATAATGCGATTTTTTAATAATTCCAATATGCTCAAATAGTATCATCCTCTCCGAAATGTACAGTTTGTTTTTGTACAGACTTCGCAGCCTTTTTTATTACAGTGCCTGTTTTGATTAGAAATTCCCATAACAGCCGTTACTGATTTGCAGGGAGCAAGCAACAAACTGTCTGTCAATGTTAAACCAATTTTTCTATTGCAGTCTAATAGTGCTATAATGTCTTTTTGATGTTTTAAATCAAAATCGCCATAGCCAGGACTAAAACGAGGTCTTAAAAAAAGGTTTTTGTTTTCAAGTTGTTGTTCAATATCATATTGACATTGGTCACAATATTGCTCTATTATTGCTGCAGCAGCTGCCTGCATTACAACAGCTTTACTCATATCCAAATGAGTATATTTTTGTATTAACATATCTGCTTGTATGCCTAGTGTTGCTGCAAAAAGTATCAATTCATTACATTCTGCTAAATTTTTAGAAAGATTTTTACTTTGTATTATAATTCTATTATCAATTACAATTTTTCCATTTTCTACAGTACAGCAAAATATTTTATAAGTATAATTCATGCGACAATTATTTAATAGTTCTGTAGTACAGTCTATAGCAATATTTTGTATAGTTTCATCTACTGTATTATTTTTATAGCCTAAATAACGAAATACTTCTTTTTGTGAAATATCTTTTAATTCCATAGCAGTTACCTTATAATTTCTGAAAGATTTTCCATTATTTTTGCTGCAACGTCTGGCTTATTCATAGAATATACATGAATACCTTTTACACCATTTGCAATTAAATCAATAATTTGGTCTGTGGCGTAGGCAATACCTGCTTGTTTCATTGCTTCAGGTTTATTGCCAAATTTATCTACAATAGAACGAAATCTTTGAGGAAGTATTGTACCAGAAAGCTGACAAATTCTTGCGATTTGTTTTCCATTTGTAACAGGCATAATACCAGCAAGCACTGGTGTAGTGATGCCAGCTTCTCTAATATGATATAAATAATTGTATAATATATTGTTGTCAAAAAACATTTGTGTTGTCAAGAAATCACAACCCATATCTGCTTTTATTTTTAAATGAGTAATGTCTTCTGTCCTTGTAGCAGACTCAGTATGTCCTTCTGGATAACAAGCACCACCAACACAAAGTTCGCTACTTTTTTTAATATGTTCTACTAATTCACTAGCATAATGATATTGATTTGGCTGAGGAAAATTACTTCCTTCTGGTATATCTCCTCTCAGTGCTAATACATTTTCAATGCTGCTTTGTTTGATTTGTTGTAGTACTGTTTCGACTTCGTCTTTTGTAGAAGAAGCACAAGTTAAATGTGCTAGTGCAGTAACACCTAATTGTTGTATATAAGAAGCAATTTTGATAGTATTGCTACTTGTACCACCTCCTGCACCATATGTTACACTAATAAAATCTGGTTTTAATTTTGCAATTTCTTCTGCGGCTTTTTTAACAGGTTCAAAGTCTGCACCAGGTTTAGGAGGAAAAATTTCAAATGACAATGTAGGTCTTTGTTTGCATATAATATCTTTTATTTTCATAGAGTAAAAACACCTTTCCTATTGTAAATTTATGTTACTTCATTATAGCAATATTAGCATAAAAATACAATAAATCAAATAAAGAAGTTGTTTTATGATTGCTTAATAGATAGACAATAATTGTTTATTATTTTATAATAGATATGATATGTATATAAATAGATAAGGAGATACCATATGGAAAAAAGAATACTTTATATAGCAAAACAAAAAGATTTAATACCTCAAAATGTTTTTTGTTTGATAGAAAAACATTTATATAATATAGAAGCTATAAAAAATCAAAATGTATATTATTGGCAGGGAACTATGGATACATTAGTGTCTGCTGTATCAACACTAGGAATAGAAAAGGCAATAAAAATACTTGATATATTGTTAGAAGGTATTGTAGCGGAAATAGAAAATAACCATTTGAATTATTATACTTGTAACGCTGTAGTGATGTACTGTTGTGTAGGGGCATATATTCGTATTGTGAATAAAAAAAGTATATAAAAACCTTCTTGCATGTCAATTTATACAAGAAGGTTTTTTAATTATTTTTGTAATACTCTATCTGCAATAGCTTGTCCTGTTGGTGTTGCTGCCAAACCACCTAAAGCAGTTTCTTTTATTTTATAGGACATTTCATGTCCAATTTCTCCCATAGCGTCTATTACATCGTCAGGAGGGATAACGCTTTCGATACCAGCTAATACCATATCTGCTGCTGCAACAGCGTTAATAGCACCAATTACATTTCTTTTGACACAAGGTACTTCTACTAAGCCAGCAACAGGGTCACAAGCCAATCCCAAAAGATTTTTTAATGCAATAGCTAAAGCATCTCCTATTTGTTTAGAAGTACCGCCATGCAATGCTGCTAAAGCTCCTGCTGTCATAGCGGAAGCAGTACCTACTTCTGCCTGACACCCTCCAGATGCTCCTGCAATAGATGCTCTTTCTGCAACGACTTTACCAATACCAGAAGCAACATATAATGCTTGTATAATTTGTTCTTTTGTTGCTTTTTCTTCTTTGTATAATGTTACAAATACTGCTGGCATAACACCACAAGAACCAGCAGTTGGTGCTGCGACAATTCTTTTCATACAAGCGTTGGACTCACTAACTTGTACTGCTCTTGTCATTACTTTATTTATAAAATCACCACAAAGTGTATTTCCTTTTTTACCATAGTCTTCTAATTTTTGTCCGTCTGTTCCTACAAGACCACTATTGGAACGCAATGTTCCGTCATATTGCTCTGAAGATAAAAGCATAGCGTCCCATATTTTTTCCATTTCTTTTAAAGAGTCTTCTCTTGAAACTGCTCTTTCTGACATATCATCTTCTAATACAACTTCCCATAAAGGCAATTTTTTTTGTTCTGCTATACTTATCCATTCTTTTATTGCATGATAGGACATATCAATCGACCTCCCTATTAAAATATGTTACTTTTATAATTCCTTCTACTCTTTTAAGCCAATCTAATCCAGACTGAGGCATTTGCTGGTCAATTTCAATTACCATACAAGCATATCCGCCACGTCTATCACGATACAAGTGCATATTTGCAACATTTACACCTTTATGTGCTAAAAGAGATGTTACTTCTGCAACATGACCTGGTTGGTCTACATTATGTATAATTAATGTATTGTATTCGCCACTGAAATTTACGTCAATATCATCAATTTTATTTACCATAATTCTTCCGCCGCCTAATGAAGAAGCTTGTATTTTTAATGTTCTTCCTTGTTCTCCTTCAATTTCAATGAGTGCTGTATTTGGGTGAGCTTCTTTTAAATTTTTGTTTTGTATGGAGAAAGCTAAGCCTTCTTCTTTTGCTACTTCAAAACTATGAGGTATTCTCATATCATCTGCTTGCATACCTAATATACCTGCAATAAGTGCTTTATCTGTACCATGTCCTACACCAGTAGCAGCAAAAGAGCCATGTAAATAAATATCTGCTTTAATAGGTTTTTCAGCAAGTAACTTTCTTGCAGTTAAGCCAATTTTAGTCGCACCAGCAGTATGAGAACTAGATGGACCAACCATAACTGGGCCTAAAATATCAAATATATTCATAATAATTACCCTCCTGTCTATTATTATAATAAAAATATAATAAATTCCTTCTATTATCATATTTGAAACTGTATAAAATGTCAATGTCTTGATGGTAAAATAGTATATATTATTCTATTTTATAGTAAAAATAGACAAAAAATGTCAAACAATACTATAATAATCATATATATAATGTATTTTTATGTTATAAAATTGGAATACATAATTCACAATAATGTTTATCTACTAATTTTTTAACATATCTTTCTATTATTGGTTTTGAAATATCTAATAAATAACCTAATTTTTCTAATTCAAAAAAACATTCTTGCCATGCTTTTTTAATTGCTTCATTTGTATGTTCTATTAAAAATATAACATATTTTCCTCCAGTAATTTTTCTCATTTTGACATTCTCAGAACTGATTTTATCACTACCAGAATAAATCATACAAACATCATATCTACATTGCTCAGCTTTTATGATATTAGGATTGTCTAATGGAATAGCTAAAATAACAGTGTTATCATCAAATAATTTATTTTCTTTTAACCATTTTTTAAAATTTTCCATCAATATAACATTCTCATGACCATAAGCACCTACTCTCCTACTATATAATACTGTTGCTGTATTTATATTTTCTTTATATATTTTGTTATAAAAGCACATAGTACCACTCCTTATAGTATGATGTAATAAAATAGTAAATCTAATTAAAATGATTTTCAAGTATTTTTTTATATATAAAAAAATAAGTGATGAATGAATTTTATTCATACATCACCTATATTTTTACAATACTATTTATTATATAGTATTTTATATTTCTTTACTTAAATTTATCATTTCAATAGCAGATAATGCACAATCATACCCTTTATTGCCTGCTTTTGTACCTGCTCTTTCAATAGCCTGTTCAATAGTATCTGTTGTAAGTACACCAAACAATACAGGTATACCAGTTTCTAATGAAACATGAGCAACACCTTTCGATACTTCATTACAAACATAATCATAGTGAGAAGTTGCACCTCTTATTACTGCACCTAAACAAATAACTGCATCATATTTTCCAGATTTTGCTAATTTAGAAGCAATCAAAGGAATTTCAAATGCACCAGGTACCCAAGCAAGTGTAATATCGTCATCACAAACATTGTGACGTTTTAAGCCATCAACAGCACCACTAATCAGTTTAGAAACAATAAATTCGTTAAATCTAGATGCTACTAATGCAACTTTGATATTTTGTGCTATTAAATTACCTTCTAAAATTTTCATAATAATATTTCCTCCTTAATAAGTTAATAAATGTCCCATTTTTTGTTGTTTTGTTTTTAAATAGGCTGCATCTTGTTCTCTCAATTCCATTTGTATAGGTACTCTTTCCACAATTTCTAAATTATAATTTGCTAATCCCTCTATTTTTTTAGGATTATTTGTCATCAAACGCATTTTTCTAATACCTAAATCAGCTAATATTTGTGTACCAATAGTATAATCTCTCATATCTGCAGGAAATCCCAATTTAATATTTGCTTCTATAGTATCATAGCCTTCATCTTGCAAAGCATATGCTTTGATTTTGTTAATTAAACCAATACCACGACCTTCTTGCCTCATATAAAGCAATACACCTCTGCCTTCTTGTGCAATTTTTTTCATAGCAGCATCATATTGCTGACCGCAATCACAACGAGCAGAACCAAGTGCATCACCTGTAAGACATTCAGAATGTACCCTACACAATACTGGTTTGCCATCTGAAATATCTCCCATAGTTAAAGCGACGTGATGTTCTCCATTTAATTTATTGATATAGCCATGTATTGTAAAATCGCCGTATATAGTGGGCATTTTTGCCTTTGCAACACATTCCACTAATTTTTCGTGATTTTTTCTATAAGTGATTAAATCAGCAACAGTAATCAATTTTAAATGATGTTTTTGTGCAAATTCTATTAAATAAGGCAGTCTTGCCATATAACCATCATCTCTCATAATTTCACAACAGAGTCCACAAGGCTTTAATCCTGCTAACTTCATTAAATCAACAGTTGCTTCTGTGTGTCCATTTCTTTCAAACACTCCCATAGGTTTTGAAACAAGAGGAAACATATGTCCAGGACGTCTAAAATCTTCTGGTTTTACATCATCTTCCACTACTTTTCTGGCTGTAATACCTCTTTCATATGCTGAAATACCTGTTGTAGTATCTATATGGTCTATAGAAACAGTAAATGCTGTTTCATGATTGTCTGTATTTTTTTTCACCATAGGGTGAAAATTTAATTTTCCAGCTATTTCTTCTGTCATAGGCATACAGATTAAGCCTTTGGCATAGCTTGCCATAAAATTAACTGCTTCTGTGGTAGCAAATTCTGCTGCGACAATAATATCTCCTTCATTTTCTCTATCTTCATCATCTACTACTACTATCCATTTACCTTCTCTTAAATCTTGAAGTGCTTCTTCTATGGTATTAAATACAAATTCACTCATGTTATTACGCTCCTTTTAATATCCATTATTTTGTAAAAATTCTAATGTAATCCCTTTTTGTGTTTTGTGTTCTGTTTGCTCTTGTTGTGTATGAAAAAGTAGTTTTTCAACATATTTTGCTAATATATCACATTCTAAATTGACACTGTCGCCTATTTTTTTATGCAAAAGTATTGTTTGTTCTGCTGTATGAGGAATGATAGAAACTTTGAAACAACTATTATCTATATAAGCAACTGTTAAGCTAATACCATCTATAGTAATAGAACCTTTTTCCACCACGTATTTTAGTATGCTTTGATTTGCTTTTATACTTACCCAAACTGCATTTTCTTCTCTTTTTAAATTACTTATGATACCTGTACCGTCTACGTGTCCTGAAACAATGTGACCACCAAAGCGACCATTTGCAGGCATTGCTCTTTCTAAATTTACAATACTACCTTTTTGTAAATTACCTAAATTACTGCGGTGCATTGTTTCTACCATAACATCTGCTGTAAAATGATTTTGTGTGATATGGCAAGCAGTTAAACAAATACCATTTACTGCTATACTATCCCCTAAATGAATATCTTGCAGTATTTTATTTGCAGAAATGGTGATTTTTGCAGATTGATTGTTTTTTTGTATAGAAACAATTTGTCCTATTTCTTCTATAATACCTGTGAACATATTATTCACCTGCCTTTTTGACATCATATTCTAATAAAATATCTTGTCCTATTGTTTTAAACTCTTTTAAACACAAGCCATATGCTTCATTTGCCATAGCAACGCCTTTGCCTGCTACAGGAGATTTTGATTGACTTCCTCCAAATATTTTAGGTGCAATATACACCAACAATTTATTTACAATACCACACTGTAATGCACATTCATTTAATATTGCACCGCCTTCTAATAATATACTGTCAATACCTTGTTTTCCTAATTCCGTCATAAGTGCAATTAAATCTACTTTATTTTGCTCATTTGGTAAATACAATAACTGTATGCCAGCTTTTTGTAATGTTATCTGTTTTTGTTCGTCTTTTTGTGCAAAAGCAATAATTGTTTTAATTTCATTTGCTGTTTTTACAATTTGACTATCTAAAGGTGTTTTTAATGTGCTATCACAAATAATACGAGTAGGATTTTTTCCACCCTCTATACGACAGTTTAATAGCGGATTGTCTGCTAATACTGTACCAATACCTACCATAATGCCAGAAACAGCATTTCTGATGTGATGTACCTGTTCTCTTGACTGTTCTGATGTAATCCATTTGCTATCACCTGTATGAGTGGCAATTTTGCCATCTGCCGTCATAGCGTATTTCATAACAACATAAGGCGTTTTTGTTTTGATATAATGAAAAAATATTGTATTTAATTCATCACATTGTGCTTTTAATATTCCTGTGTATACTTCTATACCATTTTGCTTTAATTTTTCTATACCCTTTCCTGCTACAAGAGGATTAGGGTCATCAGAGCCTACAAATACTCTTTTAATATTTTTTTCTATAATAATGTCAGTACAAGGAGGTGTTTTACCATAATGACAGCAAGGCTCTAATGTAACATATAAATCAGCACCAGAGGGATCTTCTACACAATTGGCAAAAGCATCTCTTTCTGCATGGAGTCCTCCATAATATTGATGATATCCTGCTCCTATTATTTTGTTATTTTTGACAATAACAGCACCTACCATAGGATTGGGATTTGTGTGTCCCCTGCCAAGCTGTGCAAGCTGTATTGCTTTTTTCATATATTTTTCACATATAAAAACCATAATATATACCTCCGAATAAAAAAGCCCTGCATATTTAATATACAGGGCAAAAAAATACAATATATTATCGTTAAAATTATAACAAAATAACAGCATATCAAAAAATATATTGACACACTTTTTATGTTTATAACGATAATAAAAAACCCTGAAACACACAATGTATTTCAGGGCAAATTTACAATATAATTTATTCTATGCTACACAAATAAAACATAGAACTATGGTATTGTTTTTCTTCTTCCTTCCAGACTATACTGTCGGTCATGGAATTACACCATGTCAGCAAATATCTATTCGCTCGCGGACTATACCGCCGGTCGGGAATTACACCCTGCCCTGAAGAAAATCATATTTAATTTTTTTATTATGATACACCTATTTTAAAAATTTGTAAATAGTTTTTTGAAAAAAATTTAACAGATTTTTTGTTTTAACAATATAATAAAAAATATAGAATGTATTTTTATACAATACTATTGTATAGCATCACAAATCAATTTTCCCATTTGTTTCGTGCCAACTGCTTTCATGCCTTCGCTCATAATGTCCGCTGTTCTATAACCAGCTTCTAATACAGAAGTAACTGCTTTTTCTATTGCTTCTGCCTCTTTGTCCAATTTAAAAGAATATTTTAACATCATAGCAGTAGAAAGTATTGCTGCAATAGGATTTGCCATATCTTTTCCTGCAATATCTGGTGCAGAACCATGTATTGGCTCATACATACCTGCTCCAGTTTCTCCCAAGCTCGCAGATGGTAATAATCCAATAGAGCCTGTAATCATACTTGCTTCATCAGAAAGAATGTCACCAAATATATTAGAAGTTACAATGACATCAAATTGTTTTGGATTTCTAACTAACTGCATAGCAGCATTGTCTACATACATATGATTTAGTTCTACTTCTGGATACGCTTTTGCTACTTCTGTTACAATTTTTCTCCAGTAACGAGAACTTTCCAAAACATTCGCTTTGTCTACGCTGGTTACTTTTTTGTTTCTCTGCATAGCAACGTCAAAAGCATTTTTTGCAATTCTTCTGATTTCCATTTCACTGTATGCTTCTACATCAAATGCTTCTTGTCCATATTTTCCTTCTCTATAACCTTTTTCACCAAAATAAATACCGCCTGTCAATTCTCTTACAATTAATATGTCAAGACTATCTCCTGTAATTTCTGCTTTGAGGGGACAAGCATTAGAAAGTGCTTTGTGTATAATGGCTGGGCGTAAATTTGCATAAAGTCCTAATCCTTCTCTTAAACCAAGTAATGCTTTTTCTGGTCTTTGGTCACCTGCTACAGTGTCCCATTTAGGCCCTCCTACTGCACCTAATAATACAGAATCTGCTTTTCTGCACTGTTCTAATGTTTCATCAGGAAGACATTTTCCTACTTCATCAATAGCACAGCCTCCTGCCAATACTTTGTTAAAATGAAATGTATGATGAAATTGTTCTCCAATTTTATTTAATGCTGCCATAGCTTGCTCTGTTACTTCTGGGCCTATACCATCACCAGCTACTACAGCAATATGAAATTCTGCCATAATGTTCTCCTTTCTAAAAAAGACATTAATAATAAATATATTTTTATTTTTCTAATCTCTTTTTAGTTTGTTGTACAAGTCCGTCGGCTTCCATAATTTTTTTAATAAATTCTGGAAAAGCCTGAGCTTGATATGTTTTATTTTTCGTAATATTTGTAATGACACCTGTATCAAAATTGATAGATACTTCATTTCCATTTTCAATATCATTTGCTGCTTCTTCACATTCTAATATAGGCATACCAATATTGATAGCATTTCTATAAAATATTCTTGCAAATGTGCTTGCAATAACACAAGAAACTCCTGCACATTTTATAGCAAGAGGTGCATGTTCTCTAGAAGAACCACAACCGAAATTTTTTGTTGCTACAATAATATCTCCTTTGTTCATATTATTTACAAAATCAGGGTCAATATCAATCATACAATATTTTGCTAGTTCTTCGCCACTGGATACATTTAAATAACGTGCTGGTATAATGACATCAGTGTCTACATTGTCGCCATATTTGAATACTTTTCCTTTTGCTTCCACAACTCAACCCTCCAATTCTTCTGGACTTGCAATTTTTCCTGCAATAGCAGATGCTGCAGCAACTGCTGGACTTGCAAGATATACTTCACTTTCTACGTGTCCCATACGTCCTACAAAATTTCTGTTAGTTGTAGAAACACATCTTTCTCCTGCTGCCATAATGCCCATATGACCGCCAAGACATGGTCCACAAGTTGGTGTGGAAAATATTGCTCCAGCATTTATAAAATCTTCAACATAGCCTGCTTTTACACAATCTAAATAAATTTTTTGTGTAGCAGGAATAATAATTGTTCTAACACCTTTTGCTACTTTTTTGCCCCTTAATATATCTGCGGCAATTTTCATATCTGAAAATCTGCCGTTTGTACAAGAACCAATAACAACTTGGTCAATTTTTACTTCTCCAGCCTCATCAACTGTTTTAGTGTTTTCTGGCAAATGAGGAAATGCTATAGTAGGACGAAGTGTACTCAAATCAATGGTATATTCTTCATCATATACTGCATCGGCATCTGCTTCATATACTGTATATGGTTTTGTGGAATGCTCTTTTGTATAAGCAATGGTTAATTCATCTACTGGGAAAATACCATTTTTTGCACCTGCTTCAATCGCCATATTTGCAATGGTAAATCTATCATCCATAGAAAGCTCTTTAATACCTTCTCCTGTAAATTCCATTGATTTATATAATGCACCATCTACACCAATCATTCCTATAATATGCAATATCACATCTTTCCCACTAACATATTTAGAAGGTTTACCAACAATATTAAATTTAATAGCAGAAGGCACTTTAAACCAACATTCTCCTGTTGCCATACCAATTGCCATATCTGTGCTGCCTATACCTGTTGAAAAAGCACCTAATGCACCATAAGTACAAGTGTGGCTATCTGCACCAATAATTACATCACCAGGTACAACAATACCTTTTTCTGGAAGCAATGCGTGTTCAATACCTACTTCTCCTACATCAAAAAAGTTTTTAATATTGGTATCATAAGCAAATTGACGACAGCTTTTGCACTGTTCTGCTGCTTTAATGTCTTTATTTGGTGTAAAATGGTCTAATACTACTACAACTTTGTCTTTATCAAATACTTCTTTTGCACCTGTTTTTTTAAATTCTGGTATTGCTACAGCAGTTGTAATATCATTTCCCATAACAATATCTAATTTTGATTGTATTAACTGTCCTGCACTTACACAGTCCATACCAGCGTGTGCAGCAAGTATTTTCTGTGTCATTGTCATTCCCATTATAATATACCTCCTTTGTTATTATAAATGTTTCAATTTATAAATTGCTATATTCGTTTCATATATAAAAGAGGATAGGGATTTCCTTGTTCATCATAATTACTTCTTTTATATACTTGAAATCCCATATGTTCGTAAAAGCTTTTGGCGAATGGATTTTGTTCATTTACAGCCAGTTCGTTAATAAAATGAATTTCAATGCCATATTCTATTAGCCTTTTACCAATTCCTTTTCCTCTTTGTCCATTTGAAACAAACAACATTTCTAATTTTTGCCCATCAATCCCCATAAAAGCAATAGGAGTTTCATTCTCATTTTCTGCAATGATTAAATAAGGTACTTCTTTTAATGCTTGAGGGACATATTTTTTAATATTTTCTATTTCATCATCTGATAAAAATAAATGTGTTGCTTTTACAGAACTTTCCCATATTTCTAATAGTTGCTGTAATAATAACAATGTTATTTGTTTTATTTCAACAATTTTCATATTACCTCCAAAACTATAGTGATATAGTATGAAATATTGTTTGTTTTAAAAATTTTTGAAATGATTAGGGCAATGCCCTAATCATTAAGCTTCAGCAGCCGTTAACATTTTATTTACTGTGCTGACTACGGCACGCAATGAAGATTTTCCTACACTGCTTGAAGTACCTGCACCATAATATTTTTTACCATCTTTTCCTCTTGCTTCAATATAAGAAATAGCTCTTGCTTTTGTACCATATTCCATAGAATGTCCTCTATAGTCCAATATATCTACTGGTATGCCAATAATTTCTTCTATTGCATGACAAAAGGCAGATACAACACCATTGCCTTCTCCTTCAATATAATATTTTTTGCCTTTGAATTCAATTTCTGCTGCAATAGAAACTAAATCCCAATCTTGGTCAACACTTTGTGTTTTATAATAATTTAATTGTAATGGTGTTCTAATATCAATATATTCTTTTTGGAATACATCATAAATTTGTTCTGGTGTTAATTCAGACTGTAATTCATCTGAAACACCTGTAATAACATCTCCTGCATTTCTTTGGAATGCCTTTGGAAGATACAAACCATAATTTTGTTCTAATATAAATGTTACGCCACCTTTGCCAGACTGACTATTAATTCTGATAATAGGGTCATAACTTCTGCCAACATCTTTAGGGTCAAGAGGTAAATAAGGTACTTCCCAATGCTCTGGGTGTGTTTTCATTGCTGTCATACCTTTTCTAATAGCATCTTGATGAGAACCAGAAAAAGCAGTAAATACCAATTCTCCAGCATAAGGATGACGAGGATGTACATTCATTTGTGTGGAGTCTTCATAAATGCTTACAATATCATTCATATGTGTAAAGTCTAATTCTGGGTCAACACCTTGTGTAAACATATTCATACCTATTGTTAAAATATCAGCATTACCTGTTCTTTCACCATTTCCAAATAATGTACCTTCTACTCTGTCTGCACCAGCCATCAATCCTAATTCAGATGCAGCAACAGCACAGCCTCTATCATTATGTGCATGAAGACTTACTAAAATGCTTTCTCTATTTTTTAAATTGCGACACATATACTCAATTTGGTCAGCATAAACATTTGGAGATGTCATTTCTACTGTAGAAGGCAAATTGATAATTGCTTTATGTTCTGGTGTTGGTTTCCACACATCTATTACAGCATTACAAATTTCTGCGGCAAAATCCATTTCTGTTCCTGTAAAACTTTCTGGAGAATACTCAAATGTAAAATTTGTTTCTGTATACTGTCCAGCAATGTCATTCATCATTTTTGCACCAAATACAGCTAAATCAATAGTTTCTTGTTTGGAATTGCCGAAAACAACTTCTCTTTGCAATGTAGAAGTAGAATTATATAAATGCACAATGGCATTTTTAGCACCTGTTAAAGCAGAAAATGTTTTTTCAATAATTTTTGCCCTGGATTGTGTCAAAACCTGTATTGTAACATCGTCAGGAATTAAATTTTGGTCAATCAGTGCTCTTGTAAATTCATATTCTGTTTCAGAAGCAGCAGGAAAACCAATTTCTATCGTTTTAAATCCCATGTCTACCAAAAATTGAAAAAATTGCAGTTTTTGATTTAATCCCATAGGGGTAATCAATGCTTGATTGCCATCACGCAAGTCAACACTACACCACATAGGTGCTTTTGTAATTTTTTGATTTGGCCATGTTCTGTCTTTTAAATTTACTGTGGGATACACTTGGTATCTGTTATAATTTTTCATATTATATTACTCTCCTTTAGTGAAATAAAATGCTATATTATAAAATATATTAAAAAAGCCTTTCATCTTCTTATATTAAAGAAGATGAAAGGCATATTCCTTCCACGGTACCACTTCTAATTTATCCCCTAAAAAGGGATACCCTCATACAGATACTGGTATAACCTAATATCCTGTTCCTGTAACGGGGAACATACGTTATCGCCTACTACTGTTCAGCGAACCACTCCAAGACCAGTTCAGTTTTATCCATCTTGTTATCTCACACCAACCGATAACTCTCTGTATCGTTTCAAAAACCTACTACTTCTTATCACTGTGTTTTTATTTATATACTTTTTGTTGAAAATAAATGTAACACAAAATAAATTATCTGTCAACGACTTTTTTTTATTTTTTATTAAAAATTAGCATTTACATTTTTTCAAAAGCCTGTTCTAAATCTGCAATAATATCATCAATATGTTCTGTACCAATAGAAAGACGTATTGTTGTTGGAGAAATACCTGAAGCTGCTAATTCCTCATCTGTCATTTGAGAATGTGTTGTACCTGCTGGATTGATAACAAGAGATTTTACGTCTGCAACATTTGCTAAAAGAGAAAACAGTTTTAAATTATCCACAAAACGGTTTGCATCTTCTCTTGTGCCTTTTGTTTCTATGGTAAATATAGAAGCTCCACCCTTTGGTAAATATTTTTGATACAGTTCATGGTAAGGACTGTCAGGCAATGAAGGGTGATTTACTTTTGCAACTTTTGGGTGTTTTGAAAGATATTCCACAACTTTTAATGTATTTTCTACATGACGCTCTACACGTAAAGAAAGTGTTTCCAGTCCTTGCAAAAACAAAAAAGAATGAAAAGGACTTAAACAAGCACCTGTGTCACGAAGCAATACCACTCTTGCTCTTGTAATATAAGCAGCTTTTCCTGCAAATTGTGTAAAGCTAGTACCATGATAACAAGGGTCAGGCTCTACTAAGTGTTGAAATTTTCCGCTTGCTTCCCAATCAAAATTACCGCTATCTACTATCACACCACCTATAGAAGTGCCATGACCACCTATAAATTTTGTAGCAGAATGCACTACAATGTCTGCACCATACTCAAATGGCCTTAATAAATAAGGTGTGGCAAATGTACTGTCTACAATAAGAGGAATATTGTGTGAATGAGCAATCTCAGCAACTTTTTCAATATCAATCATACTAGCATTAGGATTTCCTATTGCTTCGATATATACTAATTTTGTATTTGATTGTATTGCCTTTTCAAAATTAGAAACATCATCTGGATTAACAAAAGTAGTTGTAACACCATATTTAGGTAATGTGTGAGCAAAAAGATTGTATGTACCACCATAGAGCGTATTTGCAGAAACAATGTGGTCACCTAATTTTGTTATGTTTTGTATTGCACAAGTAACAGCAGCAGAACCAGAAGATAAAGCAAGTGCACCAACACCACCTTCTAAAGCATTGATACGAGCTTCAAAAACATCTGTAGTAGGGTTCATCATACGGCTATATATATTACCCTCTTGTTTTAAAGCAAATAAATCAGCACCATGTTGACAGTTGTCAAATACATAAGAAGTTGTTTGATAAATTGGTACAGCACGGGAATGTGTTGTAGGGTCAGCAGTTTCTTGTCCTGCATGAAGTTGTAATGTTTCAAAACGATATTGATTTTGCATAATAGTCCTCCTTTTATATTAAAAAATAATTTTATTTGCTGTTTTAATCATACTAATTTTATATAATTTTTTTAAAACAGTAGTATTTTTATATTTATATATTAATAACAGTCTACCACAAATATATAAAAAATAAAAAATTTCTTTTTTAAAAAATAAAAAAGTGATAAAATAAATTACAACATAGTATACAGTGTATTTTTATATTGGTTGATAAAAGGAGGTAATGATATGAACTTTGGTTTTATAGGTGCAGGCAATATGGTAAGTGCTATTGTAAAAGGTATGACAATAGGTACAAAAAGTTATAATGGAAATTGTATTTATATTACAAGCAAATCCGGCGTTACAGCAGAAAAGTTAGCAGAACAATGTGGTGCACAGTATTGCAAAACAGCACAAGAAGTAATACAACATTCAGATGTGTTAGTATTGGGGGTAAAGCCGAATGTATTAGCAGAAATTTTGCCTGATATAAAACAATATATAAAAAATAAAAAAACTCTTGTAATATCCATTGCAGCAGGGAAAAAATTAGAATATATTGCTTCTTTTTTGGGAGAAGATACAGCTATTGTGAGAGTAATGCCAAATATCAACGGCAAAATTGGGGCATCTACAACAGGCATATGTAAAAATGATGTAGTAACAGAACAGCAGTTTCAAACAGCAAAAGATATGTTTGCTACAATAGGCACTGTATTGGAAATTGCAGAACAACAGTTTTCTATGTTTAGTGTAATAGGGGGAGCTTCTGTTGCATTTGCTTATTTGTATATAGATGCTTTATCAACAGCAGCATTAAAAGCGGGTATGCCTAAAAAGCAAGCATTAGAAATTACAGCACAAACTGTTTTAGGTAGTGCAAAAATGATATTAGAAAGTGGAGAACACCCTTGGGAATTAATAGATCAAGTATGTTCTCCAGGTGGTACAACAATAGAAGGCATTTGTGCTTTACAAGAAAATGGTTTTGAAAGTACGCTTGTAAAAGCATTTGATGCTGTACTGGAAAAAGATAAATGGATTGCTAGAAGAAAATAATTAATTTAAAGTAGTTGCACATTACAGAAAAAAGAAATCATTTCATATAATAATATGTTTTATGACTTCTTTTTTTGTATTTGAAAGAATAGGAGGAATAATATGGCGTCATCATTAGAATATGTAAAATTTATAGCAGAACAATTATCAGAACTAGAAGAAATTTCTTATAAAAAAATGTTTGGAGAATATGCTTTTTATTATAAAGGTAAAGTATTTGGAGGAGTATATAACAATCGTTTTTTAATAAAAATTACAAATGCAGGCAAACAACTTTGTAAGGATTTTGAGGAACAACTGCCTTATGAAGGAGCAAAAATGATGTTATTTATAAGTGAATTAGATGACAAAAATTTTTTGAAAAATTTGGTAGAAGCTACATGGAAAGAATTACCTTTCCCTAAAAAGAAAAAATAATTTATTGTGGATATAAACAAATAAAAAGCATTTTTAAAATATTAATTGGATTTTTAGTATATAAAGTTGTCAGTATGTTTTTGTAAAGTATTGTCTTTTATACACTTTCAATTTTGTCATCAATATTATTTAAAACAATATACAAAATATTGGTAATAAAGTTATGCAGTTTCGCTAAATATTGTTTGTTTTTGTATACATAAAATTATAATAGTAAGTATATGCCTATAAAACATATTATTTTTTTCACAAAAATACTTTTAAATTTTTATGAAAAGATTTCATTCTTTAAAAATGTCACTAATTATTCTAGACAAATATGGAATATGAATTAGTTGAAAGTATGCTTATTTTATAGCATAATAATAACATCGAAAGGTTGGTTTTTAAAAATGTCACCATCAAATGAAAATGTAAATAAAAAAACAAATTTGACTGCAAGACAAAAAGCCATCATTGAGATTTTAACAAAATTTACAGCAACAAATCCTGTTACGATTTCAACCATTTCAGAAAAATTAAAATTAAGTTCTCGTACTATATTAAGAGAAATGCCTGAAATTGAACGCTGGCTTTCTGAAAATGAATTTAAGTTCATCAGAAAACCGGGAGTAGGGCTAGTATTAGACGAAAGCCTTGAAAATCAAAAAAAGATATTAAAACTTTTAGATGTAGAAGTTGTACAGAAGGTATATTCTAAGGAACAAAGACGCAAATTTCTTTTAGGGGAACTTCTTGCTTCAAAAGAACCAAGAAAATCATTTTATTTTACATCAAAGTTTAAAATATCAGATGGAACACTCAGTAATGATTTAGATATATTAGGAAAATGGCTTTCTACTTATCAAATCAAAATTATACGTAAACAAGGCTTAGGTATTTATCTGGAAGGAACAGAAGAAAATTATAGACAGGCAATAGCAAATGTAGTTTATGATTTTATGGAAGAAAAAGAAATACTCAGTTTATTAAGTGGGTGTCAAGCTGCCGAAGATACTCCTAAAATAGAAATATATTCTCACAATAAACTGCTTCATTTCTTAGATGAAAAAATTGTAAAAGTAGTAGAACAGCTTTTAAGTGAAACAGAACAGAAACTGAAAATTAAATATACAGATAGTGCATATATTGGTTTAGTTGTTCATATTTCTCTTGCAATAAAGAGAATACAAAATTTAGAAAAAATAGAAATGGAACAACAAAAATTACAAAAGCTTTTGCTCACACCAGAATGTTCTGTTGCAGAAGAAATTGCACAAGGACTTTCAGAGCAGCTAGATGTAGAAATTCCTGTTGATGAAATTGGATTTATTACAATGCACTTATTGAGTGCTAAAATTTGGTTTTCAGATGATAATGCATTACTTTTTGACAAAAAAAGCAGTGTCAAAGAACTTGTAAAGAATATGATTGTAATTGTAGAGCAGATATTGGGGTTTTCGTTAAAAGAGAACGAAGAGCTTTATGAGGACTTAGTACAGCATATTCTTCCTGCTATAAGCCGTTTATCTATGAATGTGTATATTAAAAATACACAATTACAAATCATAAAAGAAAACTATAAAGACATTTTTGATGCAACAGAAAAAGCCTGCGTATTGTTAAAAGAATTTACTTCTGTAAAAGAAATACCAGAAACAGAAATTGCTTTTATTGCTATGCACTTTGGTGCAGCAGTAGAAAAATTGCGTTCTAAACAAAAACAGTTTTGTATTGCTGTTGTTTGCCCAACAGGCATGGGTACTTCTCGTATGTTGGCAGCAAATTTAGCAAAAGAATTTCATAATTTAGAAATTTGTTGTATTTTATCTGCATTACATATTGATACAAAAAAGCTTGCTGAAGAAGAAATTGATTTTATTGTTTCTACTGTAGAGCTTGATGTAAATTATACTTATGCTCATGTTAGTCCTATATTAACAGAGCAAGACAAATTGCTTTTGACAGAAATTATGAAAAAAGTACAAAAAACAAAAGCAAAAAAGCCAACAGCTGTAAAATATACAAATACCACAAAATATGCAACAAGACAAGATATTATATACATAACAGATATAGGAACAGAAATAATACAATTATTAAATAATTTGCGGTTTTTGGTGATACAGCAAATAGCTGATATTTGGGATATTATTCCTTTAGCAGGCAGAATGTTTACAAAAGAAAAAAAAATGGCAGACGCAGTTATAATGGCACTAAAAAGCAGAGAAATGAAATCAGAAACTTATATTTCTAGTTTAGAAATCATGCTTTTTCATTGTAAAACAGATGTAGTCAATCATTGTCGCTTTGGTTACATTGGTTTGAGAAAACCTTTCTGCCGAAAAGATGGTACAGGGTGGGTAAAAGGTGCTGTAGTAATGCTGACACCTGAGTATGGAACAAAAGTTTGTTTGGAAGTTATAAGTACAATTAGTAGTGCTTTAATTGAAAATGAAAAATTGATTACTTATTTACATAGTATTCACCAAGAAGCTTTTGTTATTACATTAGAACAGTATTTAGGACAGTATTATCAAAAGTGTATTGACACATTGCATCAACCTAAAAAAATATTATAAAAGAGGAGAGATATTATGAAAACTGCAGTCCAAAAATTTGGTAAGTTTTTAAGTGCAATGGTTATGCCTAACATTGGTGCTTTCATTGCTTGGGGTCTTATTACTGCATTATTTATTGAAGCTGGTTGGCTTCCTAATGAACAACTTGCAAGTATACAAGGTCCTATGCTTACCTATATGCTGCCTATATTGATAGCATATCAAGGCGGTAGAATGGTAGGAGGCGACAGAGGTGCTGTTATGGCAGCAATTGCAACTGTCGGTGTTATATGTGGTACAGATGCAAAAATGCTTATTGGTGGTATGTTAATGGGTCCTTTTGCTGGTTTGATAATTAAACAATTTGATAAAGCAGTAGAAGGAAAAATACCAGCAGGATTTGAAATGCTTGTAAATAACTTTTCTGTTGGTATTATTGGTATGATATTAGCAATATTTGGTTACTATGTAATTGGTCCAGTTATGGCAGGTGTATTAGCATTCCTTTCTGGTGGTGTAGGTTTCTTAATTGACCATAAATTACTTCCTTTGGTTGGTATATTTATTGAACCTGCAAAAGTATTGTTCTTAAACAATGCTATCAATCATGGTATATTTACACCAATTGGTACAGAGCAGGCATTGGAAACAGGAAAATCTATTATGTATATGATTGAAGCAAATCCTGGACCTGGTTTAGGTGTTTTGTTAGCATATTGGTTATTCTCAAAAGACAAAACAACAAAATCTTCTGCACCTGGTGCAATCATTATTCACTTCTTGGGTGGTATTCATGAAATCTATTTCCCATATGTTCTCATGAACCCAGTTGTATTGATTGCTCCTATCTGTGCATCAGTTGTAGCAATATTGTTCTATTCTATGATGGGTGCAGGTTTAGTAGGTCCATCTTCTCCAGGTTCTATTATTGCCTTTATGGCAGTAGCACCAAAAGGAGAACAAATTACAGTATTACTTGGCGTTTTAATTGCAGCAGTCGTATCTTTCTTGGTAGCTTCTCCTATTATTAAAATGTCTGGTGCAAAAAATTTGGAAGAAGCAACATCTCAAATGCAAAATATGAAAGCAGAAGCAAAAGGTACAGCAGCACCTTCTGCTCCAATCAATACAGGTGCTATTCCTGCTGTAGTAAAGAAAATTGTATTTTCTTGTGATGCTGGTATGGGTTCTAGTGCTATGGGTGCTACAAAATTTAGAAACAGAATTAAATCTTTAAATTTAGGTATTACAGTTATCAATACATCAGTTGACAACGTACCTGCTGATGCAGATATTGTTGTATGTCAGGAAGTATTACAAGAAAGAGCAAAAGCTTCAGGACCACAAGCACATATTATTACAATAGGAAACTTCTTAGCTGACCCTAATTTAGATGCTCTTTACAAAACATTAGAAGAAAGAGCAAATGGCGGAGGAGCAGCTCCAGTAGCATCAGCTCCAGAACCTGCTCCAGTAGCAGAAGCTGCAACACCAGCAAAATCAGACGTAATTATAAAAGAAGGTATCAAAACAGGTTTGTCTAGTGTAACAAAAGAAGAAGCTATTCAAGCAGCAGGAGAATTGTTACATAAATTAGGCTATGTAAATGAAAGCTATATTCCAGCAATGCAAGAAAGAGAAAGAACAGTTAGCACTTATATGGGACTTGGCGTAGCAATACCACACGGCACAGCAGAAGCAAAGGGCGAAGTAAAGAAAACAGGTATAGTTATGCTGCAATATCCAGATGGTGTATCTTTTGGAGAGGAAAAAGCATATCTTGTATTTGGTATAGCAGGCATTGGTGATGAACATCTTGATCTTTTAGCAAAAATTGGCGGTATTATAGAAGAAGAAGCACAATTAGAAAAATTAAAAACAGTAACAAGTCCAGAAGAAGTTTTGGCTATGTTCCAATAAATGTAGTTATCCCACTTTCTTTTGAGGAAGTGGGATTTTTAAATGATATATTATATAAAAGAGGAGGAAACACATATGAAAAAAGCAATACAGTTTGGTGCAGGTAATATTGGTAGGGGCTTTATTGGTGCATTATTATCACAGGCAGGTTATCATGTAGTATTTGCAGATGTAAACAAAGATATGATAAATAAAATCAATGAAGATAAAACATATACTGTTCACATTATGGACGTAGAATGTGTTGATTTGAAAATTGAAAACATTTCTGGTGTAGACTCTACAACAGATGCTGTTTTAGATGAAATCAAAGAGGCAGAAATAATTACAACAGCAGTTGGTTTAACAATATTACCACGTATTGCACCAACTATTGCAAAAGGTATTACAATGAGACAGCAAGCAGGTTCTGAAAGTTATTTAAACATTATTGCTTGTGAAAACGCAATTAAAGCAAGTTCTCAGTTAAAAGAACACGTATATAGTCAATTAGATGATGCTGCAAAAGCATATGCTGATAAATATGTAGGTTTCCCAGATTGTTCTGTTGATAGAATTGTACCACCTGTAAGAAGCGAAAATCCTGTTGATGTTGTAGTAGAAAATTACTATGAGTGGAATGTAGAACAAGCTTCTTTTAAAGGAGAAATTCCAGAAATTAAAGGTATGAATTTAGCAGATAATTTAATGGCTTACATTGAAAGAAAATTGTTTACATTAAATACAGGTCATTGTATTACATCTTATTTAGGATATTTAAAAAAATATAGTACAATAGACGAAAGTATTGCAGACGAAAAAATATATAGCATAGTAAAAGCTGCTATGACAGAAAGTGGAAATGGTTTAATTAAAAAACATGGTTTTGATGCAGAAGCACATATGAAATATATTGACAAAATTATAGGACGTTTTAAAAATCCATATTTAAAAGATGATGTAGCAAGAGTAGGCAGAGAGCCACTAAGAAAACTAAGTGAAACAGACAGACTTGTAAAACCTCTTATGACAGCAGTTGGTTATGGACTTCCAGTAGACCACATTATTACAGGAATTGGTGCAGCATTACACTATGATAATAAAGAAGATAAACAAAGTGTAGAATTGCAAGAAAAGATTTCAAAATTGGGTGTAAAGGAAGCTATGGCAGAAATTTCTGGCATATCTGACAAAGATTTATTAGATAAAATAGAGAAATCTTATCAAGATGTTATAAATTTATAAAATAAATAGAAATCTTTCCCTTTTTTCTTTTCAAAATCATATAGAATGGTGTATAATATGTATATGTGTAACATAGACACAAAATAATAATTTTAACAAGAGAAGGAGAGAAAAAAATTATGGTATCTAAAAAAGTAACATTAACAAACAAAACAGGTTTACATGCTCGTCCAGCTTCCAATTTGGTAGCATTTGTAAAAAAATACCAGAGCACAGTAACTATTATCAATGGTGAAAAGAAAGCAAACGCTGCAAGTATTATTAATGTTTTGACATTGGGAGCAAAACAAGGCACAGAATTGGAAATCGTTGCTGATGGCGCTGATGAAGCAGTAGCAGTAGAAGAAATTGCAAAATACATTGCTGATTTAAAAGAATGATAAAATGTGCTACTAACTCATGAATTTTTCATGAGTTAGTAGTAATTAATACGTAGGTTTCAAAAGTGGTTCTCACAAAAGAAAGGAGAAGGCTTATAAATGAAAACAATTTCTGTGACAAAAGCTGCTTCAAAAGGTATTGTTATGGGGAAAGCATTCCTTGTAGTACAGCAAAATTTGGAAGCAGATAAGAAATTAATACGTGATAGCGAAAAAGAAATCGAAGTAAAAAAATTTGAAAAAGCAGTAAAAGATACTGTAGCAGATTTGCAGATATTGGCAAAAGATAATGAAATATTTGCAGCACATATGGACGTAGCCAGTGACCCTGACCTTCATGACTCTGCTGTAGATAAAATCAATAGTGAATTAAAAAATGCACAGTTAGCTTTAGAAGAATATATTGACGCAACTGTTGAAATGTTTGAAAATCTTGATGATGAATATTTGAGAGAACGTGCTGCTGATATGAAAGATGTTGGCAAAAGAATTATGTGTCATCTCAAAGGCATCAGAAGCAATCCATTTGAAGGCATTAATGAAGAAACTATTGTTGTAGCAGAAGATTTAGCACCATCTGATACTGCAAATATGGATTTTAAATTTGTAAGAGGATTTATTACAGAAGGCGGCGGTGTAACAAGCCACGTTGCTATTATGGCAAGAAATAGAGAAATTCCTGCAATTGTTGATGTGGCTGGATTTAGAAGCGAAGTAACAAACAGCGACTATATCATATTAGATGCACTAGGAGCAAAAATTATTATTAATCCAGATGAAAAAACAAAACAAGAGTACATCAAAAAAGCAGAAGAATATAAAGAAATGAAAGCAAAATTAGAAAGCATGAATGGTTTGCCTGCTACTACAGTAGATGGCAGAACAGTAGAATTGTTTGCTAACATTGGTAATATTCCAGATGCTGAAAATGCTGTTGCAAAAGGTGCAGAAGGCGTTGGCTTGTTTAGAAGTGAATTTTTGTATATGGAAAATACAAAATTCCCAACAGAAGAAGAACAATTTACAACATATAAAGCTGCTGTTGAAACACTTAAAAAACCTGTTATCATCAGAACACTTGATATTGGTGGTGACAAAGAACTTTCTTATTACAAATTTGATGTAGAAGAAAATCCATTTTTGGGTTGGAGAGCAATTCGTATTTCATTGGATTTAAAAGATGTATTTAAAACACAGCTGAGAGCATTGCTTCGTGCAAGTGCTTATGGTGACATCAGAATAATGTATCCAATGATTATTTCTGTAGAAGAATTTTTAGCAGCAAATGAAATATTGGAAGAATGTAAACAAGAACTGAGAAGGGACTCTATACCATTTAACAACAGTATACAAACAGGTATTATGATTGAAACACCTGCAAGTGTAATGTGTTCTGATGATTTGGCAAAAGAAGTTGACTTTTTCAGTATTGGTACAAATGACTTGACACAGTATTTGTTAGCTGTTGACAGAGGAAATCAGAAAATTGCTAAAATGTATAATTCATTCCACCCTGCAGTAATGCGTGCTATTAATAAAGTAATTGAGTCTGGACATAAATATGGTAAAATGGTAGGTATGTGCGGTGAATTTGCAAGTGACGAAAAAGCATTACCAGTACTTTTGGGTATGGGATTAGACGAATTTAGTATGACAGCAACAGAAATTGCTTCTACAAGATATAATGTTCGTAATTTGAATTACAAAGAATGTCAAAAATTGGCAAAAGAAATTTGTATTCAAAGTACAGTAGCAGAAGTAATGGATTTGATAAATAACTTCATGAATAAAGATAAATAATAGTAAAAAAGACGTCGAGTAATCGACGTCTTTTTTTGTGCTCTACTTTAGACAATATATCAACAAATATTACAATATTATTGTAATATTTTACATATTGACTATTGTTTTGTATAGTAGTATAATATAAAAGTAGTAAAAATTGGTAGAAAAACCAAAATAATATAAAAATTTGATATAATGTAATAAAAAGGAGTGTGATATTTTTTGAATAAATTTAAAACAATGACATTTATAGTTTATATTGTATTTTTAGCAATGTTTTATTTTTTAATACGATTGTTTATTATAGATGCTGGTTCATTTGTAAAAAATATATATAGTTTTCATAATACTTATAGTATAGAAATGTTTAATTTTGTACCTCTTAAAAATATTATTTATTATAGTTTAAATACTGGCAGAAAAGTAGGAAATTATGAATATTTATTTCAAAATGTTATATTTTATATTATTTTATGGCTTCCTATGGGATATTTTTTTGCAGATAGTAAAGCAAATTTTAAAAAAAGTTTGCTGTTTATATTTTTAGTTGTTACAGTAATTTCATTTATTAGAGTAGTACTTTTAATTGGATTTTTTGATATAGATAAAATATTGTTATCTTGTATAGGTTTTAGTTTAGGATATTATATTACAAAAAAACTACATAAAATAATATATATAAAAGATGTCGAGTAATCGGCATCTTTTTAAGTCTTTAAAATTTAGTAATTGCTATGTTCTTTTAAAAGCATATCTAATTTGTTTTTTACTGCTTGCTTTGCAATTTTGTCCATTTGTGTTACTGTTTTCGCACCACCAGATGCAGCTAAAGCATAAGGGTCATTTAATGCTACATGAGTATCTGTTAACATAGCATAAAGTTGATGATGTGTCCATTGTCTTTCTTTTTCTGGTATACTTGGGTCAAAATAATCTGACCAACTACATAAATATTTGCCAGAAATAAAGGATAAGCTATCAATAGTACTAGAAACCGCTTCATTGTAGGCATCAGCATAGTAATTTTTAATGCTATCTTCTTGTTTTATTAACTGTCCTATATAAGTTTCAAAATAGGTTTTACGAGCAATAGAACCATCAGGGTCAACTGTTCTATAGGGGTCTACTTTTAATTGATTTTTACTTTGTAATTGTTTTATTTGTTCCATAAAATCCTCTTTTGTTATAGTGCCGATTTGTGCTGCTACTTTATCTGCTAAAGTTTCAATATTGCTATTTGCAGCTTCTTGTCCTTTTGAAGAAAAAGTGACACGGTCGCTATTTGTAGTTGAGGCAGTTTTACCTTCCGTTTGTTTTGATGAAGCAAAATGAGCAGTGTGTAGTGTAGATATTTGTTTAGCAAGCGGATTTAGTTTAATGTTCATAAATTCCCTCTCCTTTCCCTTTGTTTGATTTTATTATCGACAATTTCAATAGAAAATTAATATAAAAAAGGAAGATTAAAAAACCTTCCTATTTTCTTTTTTATTCTGTTTTAATTGCAGATAATGCACTTAATTTCATAGCTCTTTTTGCAGGCAAATATCCTGCAGCAATGCCTATAAATGTAGCAAATACAAGAGAAGCACCACACAACCAAATAGGAATGGAGGAAAGCATATTACTATTAGTTCTGATGGCAAAAATATTGACAATTTTGGATGCTCCCAAGCTGACCAATATACCAGCAAGACCGCCAGCAAAACCTATAAATGCGGCTTCTGTCAAAAACAATTTTTTAATATCTGCCAAAGAAGCACCTATTACTTTCATAACTCCTATTTCTCTTGTTCTTTCATATATTGCCATAACCATAGTATTCGTAATGCCTATTGCTGCAACAATAAGTGAAATTGCTCCTATTGCTCCCAACATCATACGAAGCATTTTGGTTGTTTCTTTCATTGTTTCTAATTCATCTGTTAAGCTGGAAGCTCTAAACCCCATATTTTTAATACTTTCTTGTACCTCTTTTACATTATCCATATTGTCTACTTTTACCATAGCACTTTGATAAACGCCTTTTTTGATTTTTTCTGCATTTCTATTGTTATATTTTTTGGCTTCATATTCTGATTGTGCTATTTTAATTTTTTCTAATTCTTTAATGGGCATGAACACATTATATCCGTCAGAGCCTCCGCTGCTTACTGTTCCTACTACATCTACTTTAATGGGTTTAATTGCTTTGTCGGCGTGCTTTGTGCCATAATTCCAATCTGTTGTTATCATCACTTTATCATTTAATATATCTATTTCTGGAGAAGGAGAGTCATATCTCATTCTCCAGCTTAATTTGGGATTATAGAAATTACTTACAACATCACCGCCAAATACAAGTGTTTTGCTGTCACCTTCCTGCAATACTCGCCCTTGTTCTGCTTTATATCCCATAGCTTCCATACTTGCTGGGTCTATGCCCTGTACAGAAGCATCTGCTACATATTTTCCTGCAACAAAATATAGATATTCATTCATAACAGGCGTTGCTGCTTCTACATGGGGTATTTTTTTAAATTCTTCTATGGTATTTACTGTAATTTCTGTTGCTTTTTTATCATTTTTGCTGCTTGTGCTTTCGCTATCATCATAATAATAACTGTTATTGCCTGCAGTATAAACATTAATTACTTGTAAACTACCCCACTCTTCTACTTGTTTTTGAAAACTTTCATTCATACCAATACCAATAGAAACCATAACAACAATAGATGCTGTACCAATGATAACGCCAAGTATTGTTAAAAATGTTCTGAGTTTTCTTTTCCATAAATTTCGCAGTGCCATTTTTACCATATCAGAAACGCTCATTGTTATCACGTCCTTGTGTATCCTTATTTGGCATTTGTTCATAATAATCTACATCTTCTGGTGCAAAATCGTCATATTCTTCTTCCTCTGCTGCTAAAAATGCCTCTTCTGCTTTTTTCTTTTTGTGTTTTACTATCATTACTATTGCAATAATAAGTATGATTATTAATATACCAACTACAATACTAATTATAATAGGTTTTGATATGCCACTTTTACCTTCCATATCTTCCATACCCATCATGTCCTCCATAGGCATAGGCTCTATTACATTTAATATAAAATCTCTTTTTTCTTCTATGGTTTCTCCACTAGCATCGTCATAGCTTACCACAATACTTACAGGAACTTTTCCCATAGATGTAGGAGTAAAACTTGCTTCATAGTAATCACTAGAACCGGATTCCAAATTACCAATATATGTATTTCTGTTTTCTGTTTCCACATCTCCCTCAATACGTATCATTAAATTGTTGAGTGTGACTTTTCCAGTATTGTAATAGCTGAAATTTACTGTAACAGGCATACCCATTTCAATTTGCTGTGGAAGTGTATAATCGTCTATATCTAATTGTGTTACTTGTTTTACATTGATGCCTAAAAGTTCCTGAGAAGTATATTCATTTCCGTCTTGGTCTTCGTATTCAAAATTGACTGTTAATGTATATGTTTTAGGCTGAGCGTCTGGCACAACATATAATCGAAGTGCTTTGTCTACTTTTCCTTTTGGTACAATATCATCAAAATAAAATGTGTTGCTGCTATCTACTGGCGTAAATATATTTCCTGTTTTTGCAGTATCAGAAGTGGTTTCTTCTGCCATAGTTAAAAACATTTTGATATTGTGAACAGATTTATATTTATGGCTGTTCATGAGTGTCATAGTTAAATCAAATTCATTACCTGCCATAACAATAAGAGGGTCACAAATATAGTCACTTACAATAATTTTAGGTTTGCTTTTTTTCTCGTCTTCTTCGTCTTTTTCGTCTTCTTTGTCTTTTTTAGGATTAGAAACATTCACACCTGCATACTGTTTAAATGTTGTTGCAGTACCTGCTTCATTTTCATATTCTATAGTAAACTCTATAGGGTAATTTTGTGTAGAAGCAGAAGAAGTTCCTGCAAATGTAAATGAAAAATGGCTTGTTTCATTAGGAGTTAATACTTTTACATTTTTAATGCTTGTAGATTTTGGTACAACAGCACCACTTTCTCCCATACCTGAAGCACTTACTTTTATATTTTTGGCTTCTCCTTCTCCAATATTTACTAAATCAAAAGAAATTTCAAAGTTTTGGTTTACTGCATAAGTATCTGTAGGTTCTGTCATATTTCTAATTTCTAAACTAGGTTTTTCTGTGCTACTACTCCCTCCTACATTTATGTAATAATTTTGGGATTTGTCATAGGAACGTCCTGCATCATCTTTATATGATATTTTTAATGTAATAGGATAAGTACCCCCAGCGATTTCTTTTCCTGCAATGAGGGGAAATGAAAATTGCTGTGTAGCACCTGCTGCAATGCGAGAAAAATTTTGACTGTCTAAACTGTTGTTTACACTAATACCATCGCTGGAAAGTCCCTCTAATGTCAAATTAACTTCGTGCATAGTAATAAAATTGTTATTTACAATTTCACCAGATATTGTAGTGGTTTCTCCTGCTTCTATTTCAGAAGGTGTAACGACTACATTTTCAAATTTAAAATCTGGCTCTCCTGATAAATTATTTACTTTTAAATATATTGTATCTTTTCCTGTAAACTTAATATTATAAGTATTAAAATAGCTGTAGTTTAATGTTACAGGATAATTTTTAGTTGCTGCAGTTCTTTCTACGTCCACTGTTAATTCGATTTCTGTTTCACTTCTAGGAGCTAATGAAGAAATTCTATTTTCTTCTCCCGCAAAACCTACTGTAAAAGGAGTGTTGTCAATATCTGTAAATGTAGGTTGTATTACAATAGCTTTTGCACCATAAGCACTGCCATTCCTTAATTTAATTTTAATGGTGTTTGTTTTACCAGGTGTTACCTCATACACAGGGCCATTTATTAGTATAATTTCTGGTTGTGCTGCATTAGGGTTTATAATTTCGTCATCATCTTCAGCAAAAACAGTAGCAGGTAATGTTATCATTTGTAATAAAATAAACAATGTTAAAAAAATACTTGTAATTTTTTTTGTCATTTTATATGTTCTCCTTTCTCTTGATGAGGTTTTGACTGTCTTCTGTTTTTATTATGTTCTATTTTTTCAATTTTTCCATCAGAAAGATGTATAATTCTATCTGCATATTCTGAAATTTCTAAATCATGTGTAACAATAACAAGTGTCTGTTTATTTTTTTGTGCTAAATCGGTTATTAAATCCATCATTTCATATGTTGTTTTGGTATCTAAATTTCCAGTAGGTTCGTCGGCAAAAACAACTTGAGGGCTGTTTATAAAAGCTCTTGCAATACTTACTCTTTGTTGTTGCCCTCCACTCATTTCAGAAGGTTTGTGATTGGCACGTTCTGAAAGTCCTACCGCATTGAGCATTTCCATAGCTCTTTTGTTCCTTTCTGCTGTGGGTACTTTTCGAAATATCAATGGTAATGTTACATTTTCCAGTGCTGTTAATGTAGAAAGAAGATTGTAAGACTGAAATACAAAGCCAACATATTGCTGTCTGAATTTTGCTAATTGGTCTTCATTCATACGCTCCATATGGCATTTATTAAATATGATACTACCTTTTGTAGGTTTTTCTAGACCTGCAATCAAATTAAGAAGTGTAGACTTTCCTGAACCAGATTTTCCTAAAAGACAACAGATTTCACCATGTGAAATATCTAAACTTAAATTGTTTATTGCTGGTATTTTTTCATTGCCCATACGATATATTTTTTTAACATTTCTGATTTTGATAACTGTTTCTGCCACAAAAGTACCTCCTTACTAATACATAAGACGAGTAAAACCATAAAAATGTTTCAAAAAATTTGAATATTATAATGATTGTAAATACAAAAAATTACTATCATTATAAATCAATTTTGTTACATAATTATTAAAGCAGAGAAATAATATATTACATTTTTCTTAAAATTTCTATGGCATACTTATAAATATTGTTTTTATAAAAATAGTGATAAACATATTTCATTTTTTTACGTAAAATTTGTATAGATATATGTTGTGAAAATACTATAATAGAATTGACAGAAAAACAGTTTTATTATAAAATAATGTTTGTTTTTTATAATATATATATAAAAGGGGTATGCACATGAAAAGGGACTTGTCCCAAGATTTAGCCAAAAAAATGCTTGATTTCCAAATACAATGGGGACAATGGAATAAAAATGTGATAAATCAAGTATTTAATATTAATGGTAAAGGAGATAATAATTTAACATTACAACAGTTTATTATATTAATGCTAATACATAAAATGGACATTACATCTGTTTCACAAATGGCGTGTTTATTAAATTTGAGTAAAAGTAGTCTTTCTTTGACGCTTTCTAAAATGGAAAAAGAGGATTTATTACAAAAAACACCTGCTCCAAAAGGAGATGATGGCAGAAAAGTTTATTTATGTGTTACACAGAAGGGAATTTCTGCTTTAGAAGAAAGAGAACAAAAAACATTGCAATTTTTTGTAGAGTATTGTGACAGCCTTTCTCAACAACAAAGGAACGATTTAAGTATAGGTATAGAAAAACTAAGTCATGTTTTAAGTAAAGATAGTTAAAGGAGGAGCTATTGTTATGAAGAAAAATTATACAGCGTTATTACTAGCATTGGTAGTTACAATGTCAGTAGTTGGCTGCGGCAAAAAAGAAGTACCAGAAATGCCAGAACCAGAGCAGGCGGCACGTGCGGTAGAAGTAATGACACTTTCCAATGATACTATTGCAAGTGAATATACATATTCTGGAAAGGTTGCACCAAATCAGCAAGCAAATGTACTTAGTATTGTGGGAGGAAAGGTAGCACAAGCAAATTATGATATAGGACAAAATGTTTCAAAAGGTGCAGTAATGTTTCGTATGGATACAGCTGATGTAGAAAATCAAATTAATGTACTAAGAGCTTCTTTGACAGCAGTAGAAGCAGGTATCACTTCAGCAAAAACAAATTTAGAATTAGTAAATGGTGCATCTATGCAGTCACAAATAGAAAATGCAAAAACTGCTTTAGAAAATGCAAAATTGAATTTTGACAATATTAAAACAAATTATGAAAATAATAAAGTGCTTTTTGAGGCAGGTATATTATCAGAAACAGAAATGAACCAAATACAATTAAGTTATGATAGTGCAGAAGTAGCTTATAATCAAGCAGAACAAAATTATGATTTAGTGGCAAATAAAATGCCAGCTGAAAATCAAAGAAAAGCAGAAGATGCCTATAATTCTGCAGTAGCACAGCAAGCATCTATTAATGCACAGATTAAAAGTGCACAAAAAACAATATCAGATGCTACAGTAACAGCACCTATTTCTGGTGTTGTTACAACAAAAAATATTGTGTCAGGCACAGTACTTTCTCAAGCAAGTCCTGCTTATGTCATTACAGATATGAGCAAAGTAAAAATTAATGTTGCAGTAACACAACAAGTTATAAATACATTGTCTGTAGGGCAAGAAGTAGATGTAGTACTTTCTGCTATATCACAAGAACCTTTTAAAGCAACTATTACTACAATCAATCCTGTAGCAAATACACAAGGAACATATGATGTACAGGTAGAATTGAATAACTCAGATGGTATATTGAAAGTAGGTATGTTGGCAGAAGTATCTTTTACAAAAGAGAGTGCAGAAAATACCATTGTATTACCAAGAAGCTGTGTGATAGAAAAAGATAATGAAATTTATGTTTACATAGAAGAAAATGGAAAAGCAAAAAAAGTTTTAGTAACAACAGGCATTGATACAGGAGAAAATATACAGATTACAAGTGGATTAGAGGAAGGTATGAATGTCGTAACAAAGGGACAAACGTACTTAAATGATGGTGATGTAGTACAAATTGCTTCAGATAACAATACTGAAAGTAGTACCAAAACAGATACAACAGATGATGCTACAGACAGCACAATAGACACAGAACAACAAAATACAATTACTCAAAAAGAGAATTCTGCTGACAGTGCTTCTCTAAAGGAGGAATAATGAATGGGTTCTTTATCAAAAATATCAATACTCCGTCCTGTTACAACAGTAATGATATTACTTATGGTAGTATTAGGAGGAATATTGGGATATAGTGGGCTAAGTTTAGCGTTGATGCCCACAATAGATATACCGATTGCATTGGTTAGTACAACGTATATAGGTGCAGGTCCCAATGAAATTGAAACATTGATTTCAAAGCCAATAGAAGAAGCATTGTCTTCTATTAGTAATGTAGACACTGTTACATCAATATCTTCTTCTAATAGTTCTATTGTATTAGTACAATTTCAAGATGGTACAGATATTGATATGGCAGCAATAGACATGAGAGAAAAAATAGATATGGTGAAGGGCTCTTTGCCTGAAGATGCTAATGACCCTATGGTATTGAAAATGGACATTAATGCACAACCAATCTATGTAGGTGTTACAAGTGAAAATTTAGACTTGGCACAATTAAATGATTTATTAGAAGAAAATATTGTAAACCGTTTGGAAAGAATAGAAGGTGTATCTGCTGTTAATCTTTCTGGTGGTGATGAGAATGAAATACAAATTACGTTAAATCCAGATAAAATGGAAGGATATGGATTAACTGCACCACAATTAGCACAAGCATTATCTGCTGAAAACTTAAATTTACCTTCTGGAAGTATTTCACAAGGTGACAGTAAATTACAAGTTAGAACAATAGGAGAATTTAAGTCACTAGATGATATTAAAAATGTTATGATTACCACAGGAACAGGAGCAGTAATGCCATTGAGTGATATTGCACAAGTAGAAGAAGTGGTAAAAGAAAGAAGTTCTTACACATTAGTTAATGGTAAACAAGGTATATTAGTATCCATTGATAAAAATTCTACAGCAAATGTAGTAAAAGTCAGTGATTTGATTACAGAAACATTAAATAAAATTGAAAAAGAATATCCAGAAATTGATATATTGATGTTAACAGATACTGCAGAATATATCAAACTATCTATTAATAATGTTACACAGACTGCATTTCAAAGTGCGATTATAGCAGTAATTGTATTGTTTTTATTTTTGAGAAATCCGACAACATCATTGATTATAGGTGTATCTATACCAACATCTATATTAGCAACATTTGCATTGATGTATTTATCAGGTATGTCATTAAATGTTATATCAATGGGTGGTATTACTATAGGTATTGGTATGCTTGTAGATAACTCTGTTGTTGTTATGGACAATGTATTTAAGTATTGGAATAAAGGATATTCTGCAAAAGAAGCAGCAATGATAGGTTCAAAAGAAATCGGTATGGCAGTTGCAGCATCTACATTAACAACAGTAGCAGTATTTTTGCCTTTGACATTTGTAGAAGGAACAATAGGGCAGATGTTTAAAGATTTATCATTTACAATCTGTTTTGCACTTTTGGCATCATTGATTGTATCATTAACATTTGTTCCTATGGCTTGTGCACAGCTTTTAAATAGGAGAGAAAAAAATAAAAAGAAAAGAAAAGGCTTTATTACAAAAATATTAGATGTTTGGGGAAAAGGTCTTGAAAAATTAGACAATTTTTATAGAAAATTGCTTGTGTGGGTGCTTCGCCATAAAAAAAGAACAATTATTGTTGTAGTAGCTTGTTTTATAGCAACATTGGCTTGTGCACCTCTTGCAGGATTTGACTTTATGCCAGAAACAGACGAAGGTTCTGCATCTATTTCTATAGAACTGCCTAAAGGTTCTAAATTGGAACAAACACAAAATATTACAAATGAAGTTGTAGACAGAATAAAAACAATACCAGAAATTGATTATTATTATGGTATGGTAGGCTCTGGTATGGTTTCAAGTGGAACAGACTCCTCTACTGTTATGATTAGTTTGGTAGAATTGGAACAAAGAAAAAGAAGCACAGATGAAGTTTGTGATGAAATAAAAGAATTAATTTCTGACATTGCAGGAGCAGATATTACAGTAAGTGCTTCCAGCAGTGCTATGGGTTCTTTCGGTGGTTCTGATATTTCATTTAATATTACAGGATATGACTCTGATACATTGCGTCAAGTAGAAAATGAAATAGTAGATTTGCTTTCTACAGTACCAGGTCTGGTTGATGTAGAAGGTTCTTCAGAAGATGTTGTGCCAGAAGCACGTGTTGTATTGGATAGAAAAAAAGCATCACAATATGGCATTACTACATCTTCTCTAGCAAATACATTAAATACAGCAGTATCTGGTTCTGTTGCAACACAATATAAAGTAGATGATGACGAAATTGATGTTAGAATACGATATGACCAACAAAAAATGAATTACATTACAGATTTGAGAAATATTACAATACGTTCTAACACAGGTGCATCTATACCATTAACAGAAGTAGCAAATGTTGAAATTACAGATGGTGCATTACAAATTCATAGAGAAAATCAAAAAAATTATGTGAGTGTTAGTGCAAATACAAAAGATATTGATACTAGTACAGCACAAAAACTTATTGATGAAAAACTGTCAAGTTATGCTTTCCCTGAAGGCTATGAATATGAATATGGTGGTACAACGGAACAAATGATAGAAGCATTTACAAAACTAGGTATTGCATTGCTTGTAGCGATACTTTTGGTATATATGATTATGGCATCACAGTTTGAGTCATTAATATATCCTACTATTGTTATGTTTTCAATGCCATTAGCTTTAACAGGTGGTATATTTGGCCTTTTGATAACAGGAAATACTATTACAACAACGGCATTTATGGGATTTATTATGCTAGTTGGTATGGTTGTTAATAATGCTATTGTATTGGTAGATTATACTAATCAATTAAGAGAAAGAGGTATGGAATGTTTTGACGCATTAGTAGAAGCAGGACCAAGCCGTTTAAGACCAATATTAATGACAACATTGACAACAATAATCGGTATGCTTCCTATGGCATTGGGTGCAGGAGAAGGTACAGAAACACAAAAACCTATGGCGATTGCTATTATATTTGGTATGGCAATATCTACAATCGTTACATTGGTATTGATACCTGTATTGTATTTAGGAATTACAAATTTTAGAAATAAATTAAAAAGGAAAAAACCTCCTAAAGATATATATCAAGAAGAAGAACAAGACTATAGCAAATTTAATACTTCTGTCAAAATACCAGAAGATAAAGTTAGACCAGATACGAGAGAAAAGAAAAAAGACAAAAAAAGTAAAAAGTCTAAAAATAATGAGGGATATGAAGTATGAAAAAAATTGAAATCATTATTCGCCGTGAAAAAGTAGACGAAGTAAAAACAAAATTGTATGAAATGGGTGCAACAGGTATTATGCTTTCTAATATTGCAGGATATGGTCAAGATGAGGGCTATATACAAAAATATAGAGGAAAAGAATGTAAATTTCAAACAGTACAGAAAATAAAATTAGAAATGGTAGTAAAAGATGAACAAGTAGGTGCGATTGTGCAGGTAGCCATGGATTTAGCACGTACAGGTAAGCCTGGCGATGGTAGAATATATGTATATGATGTTTGTGAAGTTATTCGTATACGCACAGGAGAAAGAGGAACAGAAGCACTATAAAAATAAAAACACAGTCAATATAAATGATTGGCTGTGTTTTTGTTTTACTTGTAATAAATTTATTTATTATACTATAGATTGTTTTATTTGTTTTATATAGTCTTCTACATATGTTATACAGTTCTTTCCATACTTTTCACAAATTTTAACAATTTCAAAATCTACTATAAAACCATCTGCTTTATTTGCTATTTGTTTGATTTGTTCTGAAGTAGAAGTGTTAAAATTTATAGCACAAGGAATATCTTTCACTTTTTTTACAAGTTCTATCATGGCAGAAATATCTGATGCAATTTTAGAATGTATTTCTGTTACTCCCATAGAACAAATACAATATATAAAGCCATCTGCTTCTTTGGCTATCATAGATATTCTTTCATGAGAAGTAGGTGCAATAATTGAAATTAAATCTATATCATATTGTTTACATAAAGGTAGAAATTCTAATTTTTCCTCAAAAGGTAAATCAGGTAGTATTAATCCATCAATACCTAATTGTGCTGCTCTAGAAATAAATTTTTCAGCACCATAGCTAAATACAACATTGGCATATGTCATAAAAGCAAGTGGAATATTTGTATTTTGTCTTATTTTTTCTACCATATCAAATATTTTATCTGTTGTGACGCCACCTGTTAATGCTCTTAAATTTGCTGCTTGTATTACATCACCTTCTGCAGTAGGGTCAGAAAAAGGTATTCCTAATTCTATGAAATCTGCTCCTGCTTTTTCCATAGCATATACAATTTGTTCTGTTACTTCAATAGAAGGGTCACCACAAGTAATAAATGGTATAAATGCTTTTCCTTTTTCAAATGCTTTTTTGATATTACTCATTGATATTCTCCCCCCTAAATTTTGCAACAGATACACAATCTTTGTCGCCACGTCCAGACATATTTATTACAATAATATTATCTTTTTTCATATTTGGAGCAATTTTCATAGCATAAGCTACAGCATGGGCACTCTCTAAAGCCGGAATAATGCCTTCTACACGAGAAAGATATTCAAATGCTTCTACTGCTTGCTCATCTGTAATAGGAACATATTCTGCTCTGCCTGTATCATATAACCAAGCGTGTTCTGGGCCAATGCCTGGATAATCCAGTCCAGCAGAAATAGAATATACTGGAGCAATTTGGCCATAATTATCTTGACAGAAATAAGATTTCATACCATGAAATATACCTAATCTACCTGTTGCGATTGTTGCAGCAGTTTCTGCAGTATTTACACCTCTTCCAGCTGCTTCACAGCCTATTAGTTTTACAGAAGTATCTTCTATAAAGTGATAAAAAGCACCTATAGCATTTGAGCCGCCACCTACACAAGCTAATACTACATCAGGAAGTCTACCTTCTTTTTCAAGTATTTGTTGTTTGATTTCTTTTGAAATAACGGACTGGAAATCTCTTACAATAGTAGGAAAGGGGTGAGGACCCATTACAGAACCTAATACATAATGTGTGTCATTAATGCGGTTTGTCCATTCTCTCATTGTTGCTGAAACAGCATCTTTTAATGTAGCTGTACCAGAAGTAACAGCATGAACTTTTGCTCCCAAAAGACGCATTTTGTATACATTAAGTGCTTGGCGTTGTGTATCTTCTTTCCCCATAAATACTTCACATTCCATACCCATAAGTGCTGCAGCAGTTGCTGTTGCGACACCATGCTGTCCTGCACCTGTTTCTGCTATCACACGAGTTTTACCCATTTTTTTGGCTAAAAGTGTTTGTCCTAATACATTATTAATTTTGTGAGAACCTGTATGGTTTAAATCTTCTCTTTTAAAATAAATTTTTGCACCACCTAATTTTTCTGTAAGGTGTTGAGCATAATATAATGAAGAAGGCCTTCCTGTGTAATTGTGAAATAAATCTGACAATTCTTTTTGAAATTGTGTATCATTTTTGTAATGATTATAAGCCTCCTCTAGTTCTATAATGGCATTCATGAGTGTTTCAGGGATATATTGACCACCATGTACACCAAAGCGTCCTTTAGACATTGTATTCTCTCTCCTTTTTATGTTGGTGTGATAGTTTGTTTTGCTAAAAATTTTCTATTGTTATGTATTACTTTATCTGTTATTATGCTTCGCCACGCAATAATTTTAATGTTTGTTCTTTGTTTTCCGCTTTCATGAGTACTTCGCCTACTAATACAGCATTTGTACCAATTTGTTTGAGTTTTATAACATCTTCAGGTGTTTGTATACCACTTTCTGAAACAAATATACAGCTATCTGGTACAAGATTTCTAAGTTGCTGACTTTGTGTCATATCAATACGAAAAGACTCTAAATCTCTGTTGTTTATACCTATTATTTTAGCACCAACTTCTACAGCTTTTTTCACTTCTTCTGCTGTACGAGCTTCTACCAATGCAGAAAGGCCTAAACTATGTGCTAATTCTAAATATTCCTGAAGTTGTCCCTCTTTTAATATAGAGCAGACCAAAAGTATAGCAGAAGCACCTAACAATTTTGCTTGATATATCATATATTCAGATACTGTAAAGTCTTTTCTAAGTATAGGAATAGACACATTTTCAGAAATTTGTTTTAAATGTTCATCTCTACCTAAAAAGTAATAAGGCTCTGTCAAACAAGAAATAGCATTTGCTCCTGCTTTTTCATATTGTTTTGCAATATTTATAAAGTCAAATTCTTCTGAAATAATACCTTTGGAAGGAGAAGCTTTTTTTACTTCGCATATAAAAGCCATATTTTTTGACTGTAATGCTTTGTAAAATGGAAAACCTGTGTTAGCATTCATAGCTTCAGCTTTTTGTTTTAATTCTACAAGAGGACAAATTCTCTGTTCCTCTGTAATTCTGGTTCTAGTTGTTTTTACAATAACTTCTAAAATATTTTCCATAATTATCACCTCATGTTATTTTTTATTGATTGGTATATTTTATAAATCATTACTATTGTAATTTTGTTTTTGTACTGTCTATAAACTCCTTTCTAATATTTATTTGAAAAATAAAAAAACGCCCAAGACAATAAAAAATATTGTCAAGGGCGGGCAAATCTGTCCGTGGTACCACCTTGTTTTACAGCAATAAAAACATTACTAAAATACTATTTATGGAAAAAAATGTCAATGTTTTATAAAAGCTGTACACTCTTAGAAATACTATCATATTTCCGACAACTAACGTATGTCTTACGTTGCAGAATACTCAACAGCAAAAAACTGTTTTTGGCTGCACCCTCAGCGACCCATTTAACAAACTGCATACTATTTGGTTTCCAGCAACCCAAACTCTCTGCAAGTGCAAATTTTGTTTTTATTTTCGCATCAACGGTTTTACTTATATTATTGGGTATTATTATAGCACTGGTAAAAAGTTGTGTCAATAAAAATATAGTTTGCATAATAAAAAATTAATTGTAATAGATGGTGTTTTATGCTATTTTTATACTAGAAAATGAAAGGCTGTGAACAAAATGACAAAAGAAATAATAAAAAATAATATTGAGAAATTGTTGTCAAAACAATATTGTTGTAGTTTAGAAGAATTACAGGGAGATAAAATAGTATATACTGTTCATGATAGTATAGAAAAACCATATATTAAAATATTAGCTTATCAAAATTGTGTAGTGGTCTGTACATCAAAAAATTTACATTATAAAATACAAAAACTTTTAAAAGGAAAAAATAGAGATGAAATTTTTGAAAATCCATTTGTATATGGTCAGACAATACATTATGTTGCAAATACAAATAATATGTGTGATATATCACCATTACTAGAGTGTGAACAGGAATATCTTTTTGATAAAAATATTTTATTATTGAATGGTTTGACAGGTTTTGAAAATTCTTTAACTTTTGATAGTAATGGTTTTACATCAACAAAAGCAACTTATATTGCAAAACATAATAATACTATTATTGGAATTGCAGGTGCATCTCATTCTTCTATAGCAACTGTATGGGAAATAGGTGTAGATGTCATAAAGGAATATAGAAATGCTAGAATAGCAAGTTGCTTAGTAAGTAAATTAACAAAAGAATTGTTAACACGAAATATTGTTCCATTTTATTCTGCTTCTGTTACAAATATTGCTTCACAAATGGTAGCAAACAAATGTAATTATGTGCCTTTTTGGGTAGATACGTTTGGAACAATACTTGATGGAAGTTCTGTATATCATGATGTTGTTCAAAATTTAATATTATAATATGTTAGGTAGTTATAAAAAAATAAATGACTGCCTTATTTTTATTTTATAAAAAAATAAACGAAAAACTACTTGACAAAAAATTTTTAATATACTAGCTTTTGGTCAGTAAAAATTGATGTTTAAAATAAGGAGGAAAAGTTATGAGTATATGGAAAGGAAATCGTTATCAAGCTGCTTTAGAATATGGTAGTCATATTGTTAAAAATGATATTTTAAATATGATGTTAAGTGATGAAAAAAAGGCATTTACAAAAAATTGTATACCATTATATCAAGAGTATTATCCTGAAATATTAGAGGAGATAAAAGGAACTGCAAAAGGAATGTCTGTTGATTGGGAAAATATTGCTACATTTTTATTTAGTATGTATTGTTTTGATGTACAGAATAGGTGTTCTAGTTTTGCCTTTTACGATAACGGTAAAACAGTACTTGGTAAAAACAGTGATTTTTTGACATTTATAGAAAATATATGGGATAGTGTATATTATGATATAGAAGGAGGCTATCGTTTTGTAGGAAATACTACAGCATGGACAGAAATAGAAGATGGTATGAATGAATGGGGACTTGGTGTAGCTTTGACATTTGTATATCCTACTAAAATAGATTATGGACTAAATGGAGGTATGCTTTTACGTTATATTTTGGAAAAATGCCAAAATACACAACAGGCAATACAAGCAATACAAAAATTACCTATTGCTTCAGCACAAACAATTACAATAGCAGATAAAAAAGGAGAAATTGCACTTGTAGAATGTAATTGTGAAAAAGTGATTGTAACAATACCACCAAAAAATAAAAAAGCTGTTTTTGCAACAAATCACTTTGTTTCAAAAGAAATGTACTCTTATCAATATAAAGGAGAAGATGATTGTTATTCTCATAGAAGATGGCAGACACTACAAAAAGCATTTGAATATGAAAATAAATATACTATACAATATGCAATGGATTTGCTTTCAGGAAAAAAGGGATTTTTATGTCAATATGACAGACAAAAAGGTATGGATACAATATGGTCTGTAATATATGATTTAACAGAAAATAAAATGTATAGAACAAAAGGAAATCCTTCTAAAAAAGATTTTGAACAGTATAATTGTTTTTGAATAAAATTGCGAATATATGTTTCTAATATATTTGTTTTATGTTATACTAAATATTATAAATATTTTTCACTATTGTAAGGGGGGCAATATTAATGAAAAGAATAATTACATTTACTATAGCATTTGCAACGCTTTTAAATATACCAACTTATGCACAAATACCACAAGCATATTGGCAATATCAGCAACCATTTCAAAATGCAGTAGCATCAAACAACAAAGAAGAAATATTAAAAACATCAAATGCTATAATAGATATATTTAACAATTTGCCTATGGATAATGACAAAGCTGGCATACTTTTTATAACATATGAAGCATTGTATCCTATTTATGAGAGTATGGGACAATATGATAAGGCAATAGAATGTTTGAAAGAATATGTGAAATATGGGCAATATCTCAATTTTACAGATGCTGTAAAAATTGGTACAAAAAGAATAGAAAAAATAAATCCAAATGTAGAGGTATATGCACTTACAAAAGATACTTCAAAAACACCTTATTATGGTATGAAAAATGAACCAAAAAGCGGTACTTATTGGGGAAGAGTACATTCTGAAGTATCTGATGAGCCTATGAATGAAGAGAGTGCTGTTAGTTTTTATGTAGAATGTTTGCAGGAAAATATAGCAGATTATGATTATATGATAAGGCCATATGATGATGGAAAAAGAATAATACATATTGCATTGAATATGCCAAATGAAAATAGTACATTAAATAGTGTGCTACAATCTTCTTCTGATGATTATATTAAAAGCACTATGAAATATCTTTCTACATTAAAAAGCCCTGTGCTGCTTAGAATTGGTGGTGAAATGAATGTTTGGACAAATTTAGCTGACCCACAAACATTTAAAAATGCCTATATTAAAATTGCAAATATAGCAAGAGATATTGCTCCAAATGTAGCACTTGTATTTTCACCAAATGATGTTTCAAATTGGAATACAGAAATACAAAATTATTACCCTGGAGATAGCTATGTAGATTGGGTAGGTGTATCACTTTATACAAATAAATATCAAAGTGCAAATAGTGCTAAAGCAAATGAGGATTTTAGCGAAATGTTTTATGGAAATGGAGCATATTCTAATCCTATTGCAAAATTAAGAGAAATTGTAACACTTTATGGAAATAAAAAACCAATTATTATTACAGAAGGTGGCTCAGGACATACTATAAAAGGAGGAGAAAATTTAACAGACTTCGCTAAAAATAGAATAAATATGCTTTATACTTATGTAAATATGGTATATCCTCAAGTAAAAGGTATTATTTATTTTGACCAAGATATGAGTAATTCACTTTATGACTATGCACTCAATCACAATCAAATAGTAAAACAACAATATATTACTTCTGGCACAAATAATAAGGCATTTATTTCAAATCACCAAGTAAATTATGCTTATGTCAAAGCAGAACAATATAAAGATAATTTGTCAGAAATCAATTTGTATACCTATTGTATATTGCCTGGAAGTATTATAGCTTGGACAAATTACTATTTAGATGGCAATATTATTGCTTCTCCTAGAACAATTCCATTTTATTGCACAATTTCTTCTACTTCTTTAAATGTAGGAGTACATGATTTAAAAGTAGAAATAAAAGGAGAAAATGGATTTTTAAAAGTAAAAGAATATACCATTGAAAAAAGTGCTGATGGTATGATAAATATTCATGCAAAATAAAATGTATAAATAATGTAATATTGTTTAAAGTATCAATACTTTATATAATATTGTAGTTAAAGAAAACACACTATTTTATTAAAAAATAGTGTGTTTTATATTTTACAAAAAAATAAAAATGGCTGTCACTCTTTTAAAACATGTACATATATTACAAGTATAATATATCTCTCAAAAGGAGGAAAAAAGGAATATGCAAAATTACAATGATAACAGATATCGTGTTAATACTTCTTGTGGTTGCTGTGGAAATCAAAATAATTGTCGTCCTAATTGTACAGGTGGTATTCCTTGTCCTGGACCACAAGGTCCGCAAGGCCCACAAGGTCCAGTAGGCCCAGCAGGGCCACAAGGTCCAAGAGGATTACAAGGCCCACAAGGGCCACAAGGCATTACAGGAAATACAGGCCCAGTAGGAGCAACAGGACCACAAGGTGTACAAGGTTTACAGGGAGCACAAGGCCCAGCAGGAGCAACGGGGCCAGCGGGAATATCGGGACCAACAGGACCAGCAGGAGCGACAGGAGCAACAGGAGCAACAGGACCATCAGGGCCAACAGGAGCAACAGGACCATCAGGACCAGTAGGACCAACGGGACCAGCAGGAGCAACAGGACCAACGGGACCAACAGGAGCAACAGGGTCAACAGGAGCAACAGGGCCAGCAGGAGCAACAGGGCCATCAGGACCAACAGGGCCATCAGGGCCAACAGGACCATCAGGGCCAACAGGGCCAGCGGGACCAACGGGACCAGCAGGAGCAACGGGAGCAATGGGACCTGGATTAACAGCTGCTACAAATTTTGTGGCAGGAACGTCATATGTACAAGGTGATTTATTATTTTATAATGGTTCTTTATATCGTGCTAATGTAAATAATCCTTCAGGTATACCAGACAGTTCAGCAGATTTTCAACTTGTTTCGGTGGCAGGAGCAACAGGGCCAGCGGGAGCAACGGGACCAACAGGAGCGACAGGACCAACAGGAGCAACGGGACCAACAGGAGAAATAGGACCAACAGGAGCAACAGGAGTAACAGGACCAACAGGAGAAATAGGGCCAACAGGAGCGACAGGGCCAGCAGGAGCGATAGGACCAACAGGAGCGACAGGACCAACAGGAGCGACAGGGCCAGTAGGAGCAACGGGACCAACAGGAGAAATAGGGCCAACAGGAGCGATAGGACCAACAGGAGCGACAGGGCCAACAGGAGCAACAGGACCACAGGGAGCAACAGCAACATATATTTATGCAAATTTTAAAAAAATGTAGTGAATTTATATTTGAATTTATACATTATCAGTAGTATAATATTATTAAAAAAGGAGTATGACAGATATGGATATAGAACAAAGAATAAACATAATTATGAAAAAAATAGACAAGCTTTCTGATAAAAAGCTACGATTTTCTGGCGGAAAATTTCCTCCAGTATGGGAAAAACCATTGACAGAAGAACAAGTTTCAGCATTTGAAAATATACATCATATTACACTACCTCAAGACTATAAAACATTTATTACAAAAATAGCGAGTAGTGGAACACAGCCATTTTATGGACTTTATAGTATTGTTTCGGAAATACAGCAAGATGTTGCTATAAATGAAAAGTTCAAATATACTGTGAGAAATCCTTTAAATATTGCAGCACTTTCTGATGAAGAGTATGATGAATTATTTTGTGATGAAGATGAAGAACTGTCTGAACAAGAAAACGAACAACAAATTACTTTTGATGCAGGATATATTTATTTATGTCATGAAGGTTGTGGTATGTACAGCATATTAATTGTGAATACAGAGGACAAAAATACTTATGGTACCGTTTGGTATTTTGATATGGCAAATGATGCGGGAATATTTCCTCTTATTGATCCTATCAAAAAAACAACAATGAATTTTTTGGATTGGTTGGAATATTATGCAGATAGAATACTTAAGTCAGAATATTCTGAATATTTTAGTTATGGACAATTAGCTGGAATGATAGAATAATCAGATGTAAACAATAAGGAAGTGAGTATTTATAATGTACTATAAATATATTGGTATAGCAGGTATATTACTTACTGCAATGCTGTTTTCGCTGGAACTTTATGGATTACAATTGATACAAGTAATAGATAAAAGTTCTGGTACAGATTTTCGCCCTGACCCATTTGGATATTTTTCAGAACCATGTATACGAATTGCATTTATTATTACAATAATTGTTATGATATGTAATATTATGCTCTATTTGTATGGTAAAGAAATCTGTACAAAAAAACAGCAATGTGAAAAGGAGAAAGAGTTATGAAAAAAATAGCTATAATGATATTATGTTTTAATATAATGTGTATGAATGTTGTTACAACATTTGCACTAACAAAACAAAATGACATAGAATACCAAAAAATAATACAACAATTAGAAACTATGCCAGAATTATATAGTGGAGTATATATTGAAAATGATATTTTACATATTATTCCATTCAACACTGAAAAAAGTATCAAGACAGTAACAGATATAAAACAAAATGCAAATGTTGATATTGTAATAGATGAAGCAAAAGTGTATTCTTCAGAAGAATTAAATATTGCTTTTGAAATATTAAGAGAAAATAGAGAAAGTTTGGACATTACAGCATATTCTATAGACACTATAAACAATGGATTAAAAGTAATGGCAAAACAATGGACAGACGAAAAAAAGAAAAATATTATGGAAATTACAAATATTAAAAATATTCAATATATTACAGATTTAGGGTCAAGAGATACTATACTGGAAAAACAAGTACATTTTGAAAATAACCAGCCATATCACATTGTGCAGTATACTGTAAATAAACAAATGTCATATCATTTTAAAAGAGAAGAATTATATATTATTGCAGATTATATCAAAAATAATATTGATGAAAAATTTGATAGAAATCAATATGCTGCAAGGCTAGTAAAGAAACAACAAAACACCATAATACTTAGTTTCAAAGACAAACAAAAAGAACAAATAACAACACAAGGTTATTATATTTTTATAGAAAATGAAGAAGTAATTCATATTTATGCTGTTACTGAAGTAGTATAATTAAGTAGACAAATCGAAAGTCATATAAGGAGGCTATCATGCTTGATATAATACCTAATACAGAACAAATGATAACTTTAGTTGGAAAACCTTTATATGAAATATGGAATAAATTATGTGCTTTAATTGATGAAAAATATGATATGGATTGTTTGTGGAATAAAGGTGGTAAAGCCTGGACATATGAATATAAATATCGTAGAGGCGGTAAAACGTTATGTGCATTATATGCAAGAGAAAACTGTATAGGCTTTATGATTATATTAGGAAAAGATGAACAATTGAAATTTGAAAAAGATAGAGAAAATTACTCAAATGAAGTTCAAAGAATTTATGATGAAACTCAAATTTATCATGATGGAAAATGGATAATGTTTGAGCCAATAGATACTTCTTTGTTTGGTGATTTTATCAGGTTATTGAGAATTAAAAGAAAACCAAATAGAAAATAGAAAAAGTGCTGTTATACTTTAGGAGATTTTGAATGTTTATTTTATAAGGGTTTTAGTATATAAAAAATAATGATTGCTGTATTTTATGTCAGTAATGCGTTACATAATAAAAATGACTATATGTCTTATTGTTATTGTAATGATTATATGGTACTAGTACTATTTTGATAGGCTAAACAAATGAAAAGGCACGACTCTATTTGGCTTTAAAAATCTTGATTGACAAAAAACGAGAGTGGATTTTAAAGAATAGTATAATAAATCTATTAGAAATCATAGAAAATAGCCAGCTTAAGTTATTTGCTAAGGAATAAGTGCAACGAAAAATAGAAAAGAGTAAAATATGACAACAAAAAAACGTTATAAATTTATATTTTTAATAATTGCATTATTATGTATTGTAATCATAATGTATTTAAAATATATAAAAAGTCATTATAATGGAGATAATGAAGAAAATATTAAAAATACTATTTATATCATGAAGGAAAATATTGAAAAAGAAGATATTGAAATAGTAAATACTACAATAATAGAAAATTATAAAATTGTGGGATTTTGTGAAAATGAGTATATGGGAATAATTACTTTTCAAAAACAACAAAACCATTATCAATTTTATACCATACAATATCATAAACGTTATAAAAAATATGCAATATTTTCTTTTTGCTATTTTGATAAATATGATAAACAACATGATTATGATATTCTATTTAATTGCAATAAACAATTAGCTTATTTTTACAGAAGTAAAAACAATGAAAAACCACAAAAATTTGTAATAGAAAAATGTCCTGATATTATTTTTATAGATAATGGAGAGGCTAAAAATGGTGATCATGTATCGTACCAGTTTTATGATAATATGAATAAAGAATTATAAAAAAGCGGAAAATAATTTGTTTTCCGCTTTTGATATTATAAACATAATGTATCATTGCCTGTATAGTTTTTCCAAGCAGTTACAAAATCTTTTACTGCATAATCTGTATTTTTATTGTGTATTAGTTTTTCCATTAAATCTACACTAACTGTTACAGCATCAATGCCATTTATCATAAGTTCTTTTACTTGCATCATATTTTTAAAGCTTGCAGCAAGTACTTTACAATCTGTGTTATTTGTTCTGAATGTTTTTTGTATTTCCAAAGCTGCTTTTACGCCGTCTATTTCTAAATCACATATTCTATTGACATAAGGCGCTACATATGCTGCACCACAGTTTGCTGCCATAATTGCCTGCTGTACAGAATAAATACCTGTAGCAAGTGTTTTAATGCCTTCGTCTTTTAATAATTTAATTGCTTTTAGTCCATTTGGAGAGGCAGGAATTTTTACAATAATATTATTTGATAATGACATCAATTTTTTAGTTTCTGTTATAATACCTTCTACTTCATCTGATATAACTTGTACAAAAAGGTCTTTGTGTTTTGGTACAATTTCCACTAATTTCAATATATCTGCTTTGTCTTTTACGATAATAGTAGGATTGCTTGTAACCCCTTTTATGTTGTATGCTTCTACATATTCTGTAATTTTTTCATAATTTGCACTATCTAAATAAATATCCATAGTATAGCCTCCTATAATCATAATTAAATTTTATTAATACTTTCTGCTGTAATGCTGTCTGTAATTAATACATTTATAATGCCTGTAGAAATTGCTGTTTGTATAGCTTTTACTTTTTGTTCTCCAAAAGCAACACCTACTCTAACAGGTATTTTTTTTGCTTCTTCTAATGTGAGCCCTATTATTCTGTCATTTAATTCGCTTTGTATGGTATTGCCATATTTGTCAAACACTCTGCCTAATATTTCGCCTATACCGCTTTGTTCAGATAATTTTAAAAGTATATTTTTAGCATCGCTTTCTAATGCAGCAATAGAAGAATTTTCTGTTAAAGCACCTATACCAAATATACCAATATGACAACTTTTTGCTTTTTGAAGTACTGCTTTAATTTGTGGTTCTTTTAAAAGCATATTTTTGACTGTAATATCTTTAACATATAAAGGAGCTGCAAAATGATAACTGATACCGTTTACCATTTCTGCCAATTTAGAAGATAATAAACTTGCATAACTTAATCGTAAATCGTTTTTGTATGCAGTTTCTGGTATCATTGTTCCTAGTAATGGTACAACTTCTATATTTTTTGATGTTATTTGACTTCCTATTTTATATCGTTCAAAAGCATCAACAACTTTTTTCATAGTATGTCCCCAAGCAATACCTAGCGTCATATCACTTTTTAATATTCTAGCAATATAGTTTGCAGCTTGTTTTGCTACTAAAATATCTATGTCTTTTATATTGTTTACTTTTACAGCAATGACTTCTTTTAGATGATATTTTGTTTCTAGTTCTTTTTCTAACTCAATTGCGTTTTCTGCTGGAAAGTCTATAATGATTTTGATATATCCTTCTTTTTTTGCTTTTGTTAATGCTCTAGAAACTGTAGTGCGAGATACATTTAATTTTTTAGCAATTTCATCTTGAAGCATTTCTTGTTGGTAGTACATATCTGCTATTCTTAATAAAAATCTTTCGTCATTTTTTGCCATAACATACCCTCTTATTTTGCACATATAACACATATTGTAATTATGTTCATAATTTTATTATATTTAAAAAAGTATTTTTGTCAATAGCTATTTTTTATTTATCATAACAAAAAGTGATTTTACATATTTTTAATAATAACAATAATAAGAGATATAGGGAGAAGTAGTCATAATAGAAAGAGGAGAAAAATATGGCACGTATTAGAAAACAGAAGCAACAAAAACAACATTGTAATATAGGAGTATATATTAGAATTTCTAAAGAAGATGGAAATGAGCAGAGTTTAAGTGTAATTAATCAAAAAAAAATTATATTAGAATATTTAGAAAATAATTTTAGAGAAGAATATAAAATAGTAGATATTTATATTGATGATGGTATAACAGGCACAGATTATTATCGTCCAGAATTTCAAAGAATGATACAAGATATGGAAAAAGGAAATATTAATTGTATTATTTGCAAAAATTTATCTAGAATGTTCCGTAATTATTCCGACCAAGGGTATTTTTTAGAAAAAGTATTTCCTTTTCATGGTGTTAGATTTATTACAATAAGCGAACCTAAAATAGATAGTTTTTTGTATCCAGATGTTTTAAATGGCTTAGAAATTCCTATAAATGGTTTAATGAATGACCGTTTTGCAGCAAAAACTTCTCGTGATATTAGAGATACTTTTGACACAAAAAGAAGAAAAGGTGAATTTATAGGTGCATTTGCTCCTTATGGCTATCAAAAAGATGTAAAAGATAAAAATAAACTTGTCATTGATGAACAAGTGGCAGATATTGTAAAAAATATTTATAAATGGTTTGTTTATGATGGTATGAGTAAACAGGGTATTGCAAAATATCTCAATGAACAAGGAGTGTTAAATCCATCAGCATATAAAAGAAATAAAGGTTTTCATTACTATAATCCTAAAAAAGAGATGTGTGATATTTATTGGAGTGCTTCTACTGTTTCTGCTATATTAAAAAATGAAGTGTATATTGGTACTATGGTACAAGGAAAACAAAAAGTAATAAGTTATAAAGTACACAATGTAGTTTCTGTACCAGAAAAAGACTGGTATATTGTACCACATACACATCAAGCAATTATTGAAAAAGAACTCTTTCAAAAAGCACAGCATTTGCAGCTGAGAGATACAAGAGTTGCTCCAAAAAATAAAAAAGTACATATTCTGGCAGGACTAATATATTGTGCAGATTGTAAAAGAGCAATGACAAGACAAAAAACGAAACAAAATGTGTATTATTATTGTAGAACGTACAAAGAAAAATCAAAAAGCTTGTGTACAAAACACAGTATAAAAGAACAGATGATACTAAAAATTGTTTTAACAGTACTTCAAAAGCAAATTTCATTATTTTGTAATATAGATGAAATTGTAGAAGTAATAGCTACTACAGAAAAATATAATACAATGTATACTCAGAATATAATAGAAATTAAAAAAAAGGATATTCAAAAATACAATTATGCCATTGATATACTTTATGAAGATTGGAAAAAGAAATATATAGATTTTGAACAATATAATAGATTAAAATTAAAATATGAAATGCAAATAAAACAAATGGAACAGAGTATACAAAATGCTTTGAAAAATAGTAGTACTGTTCAAAAAGAAATAGAAAAACAAAAACAATATAAAAAAACATTTTTAAAATATCAAAATATTACTAATTTAAATAGAGGAATATTAGTAGAACTAATTAAAAAAATTTTGATATATGAAAACAATAAAATAGAAATTGTATTTTGCTTTACTAATCCTTATATTACAAAAGTAGAGTAAAATGTTTTGCATAAATAAATGTTTCAACAGGGGCAACGGGGGCAACAGGTGTTATCTCAACAAATGTATTAAATGCTATAAATAATGCAGAACAGACACCAACAGCAGCAAATACTGCTTTAATATTTGACACAAATAGAGCAGAAGCAGGTACGGGCATACAACATACTGCAGGTACAGGAGATTTTGTGTTAAATGAAACAGGAATTTATGTAATACACTATGATACTACAACAAGTGATGCAGCAGGAGTAACACCACCTATTACAGCAACACTGCATTTAGAACAAGATGGCGTTAAAATACAAGGAAGTTCTTCTTCTGCAACAATTACTGAATTAAACCAAGCAACAACATTAGCAAGTAATGCAATTGTTACTGTAGTAACCCCTCCTTCTACTATTAGGTTAATTGCAAGCAATACGAGTGCAGATTATGCAGAAGCAAATATAACAATCATGAAATTAGACTAAACAATAATACTCCTTATAAAAATAAATAAATGCCATATTATATGCTATAAAAACCTCCTATTATATAAACAATAGAAAAGAGATACAACGAATTTGTTGTATCTCTTTTTGACTTAGTTAGAATACTATATTTATTTTAATTTGTGAAGATATTTTTCTTTTGTGGCTAAACCACCTCTGATATGTCTTTCTGCTTTATTAACTTCTAATACTCTACGTACATCTTTTGCTAGGTCAGGGTTAATTTTTTCTACTCTATCTGTAATATCTTTGTGTACAGTACTTTTGCTAATACCAAATTTTTTAGCTGTTTCTCTTACTGTAGCATTAGAATGTATCATAAAATTTGCAATTTCAACAGCCCTTTCTTCTATATATGTTTTCAAAAATCAGCACTCCTCTATACTTTATCATAATTATGTATATGCCTGAAATAAATGGAATATGAAAATATATGATTTTGTGATATGTTATTGAAAAGAATAGAAAAATGTGTTTTAATAATATTATGTATAAATATTATATTTTGAGGAGGAAATATACATGAAAAAAAGAGTATGTAGTTTATTACTTACAACAGTGCTTGCACTTTCTGGCACTGTAAGTGCATTTGCCTGTACAGGTACTATTATAGGCAAAAATATGTCTGAAGACGGCACAACGCTTGTAGCAAGAACAGAAGACATAGGAGGGGGACACACAAAACGTTATTTAGTACAGCCAGCAATGCAGTATGCACAAGGTGCAGTATTTCAAGACAGAAACACAGGATTTACTTATCCTCAACCAGCAAATGCTTATAAATATACATATGTACCAGATGCAGATGTAGAAGGTGATGGCATTTATGGTGAAATTGGTTTTAATGAATTTGGTGTATATGTAGATGCTACAATTTCTGCTTCTCCAAATGAGCAGGCGGAAAATGCAGACCCATTTGTAGAAGATGGATTTAGAGAGGCAAATATGGTTTCAATATTGTTGCCAAGAGTAAAAACAGCAAAAGAAGGTGTAGAATTAGTTGCTTCTATTGTAGAAGAAAAAGGTGCGGCAGAGGGAAATATACTTGTTATAGGTGACAGTAATGAAGTATGGTATATTGAAATTTATACAGGACATAGATATGCAGCGATAAAAGTGCCTGATGATGCTTGTATGGTATTTCCAAACTGTTTTATGCTGGGAGAGGTAAATTTAGAAGATAAAGAAAATGTTATGGCTTCTGAAGATTTGATTACATTTGCACAACAAAATGGTTTTTATAAGGAATATAATGGAAAATTTCATGCAGCACTTTCTTATGGAGAAGAACTGACAGAAGGAAATAGGCAAAGACTTTGGGGAGGCCAAAACTTTTTAGCACCTAGCAAAAATATTTCCTATAATACAGAGGTATTTGATTTGTTTATGACACCAGATGATAAAGTATCATTACAAGATGTTATGGAATTACAAAAATATCGTTATGAAGGAACTGAATATAATGCAAATTTAGAAAAAAATGCAGAAGTAAGAGAAATTGGTACAGAAAGACAAGCAGAGTGTCATGTATTACAAATAAAACCAAATTATCCATCAGAATTAGGTGGCATTATGTGGCTTGCTATGGGAAATGCAGAACATTCTGTTTATTTGCCAACATACGGAAATATTACAGACACTCATGAAGCATATAAATCAAGTTCATTGAACTATAGCCCAGATTGTGCTTATTGGATATTCCGTAGTGTTGCCACATTGGCAGAATTAGATAGAGAAAAATTCGGTTCTTCTGTAAGAGAATACTGGACAGAGTATCAGCAGAATTTAATAAATAATCAACAAGAAGTAGACAAAAAAGTATTAGAATTGTATGCACAAAGTCCACAACAAGCAGCACAATATACTACAAAACAAGGTATTGCTATAGCAGAAGATGCTATGCAAAAAGCAAAAACAATATATGAAGAATTAATGACATATGTTGCGGCAGAAGGCGGCAGACCAAATAAAGAGGCATTTGTACCTTCTATAGCAAAATAAAATAATAACAAAATATAAAAAAGCCAAACATTGAGGACAATACCTTTTAGAGAGAACATTGTCCTCAATGCTTTTTTATTTATGGTATATTTTTGTAGTCATCAGTATTGGTAGAAAGTTCTTTTTTCTGCAATGCTTTGTTTACAGCTTGAGAAATAAGATGATATGCTACAGCGAAGAAGGGAACGCCTATTATCATACCAAAAAATCCCATTAAACCGCCAAAAAACAATATAGAGAACAATACCCAAAAACTACTTAATCCTGTAGAGTCACCCAATATTTTAGGGCCTAAAATGTTACCATCAAATTGCTGCAAAACAAATATAAATATTATAAAATAAAGGCTTTGCATAGGAGAAACTAATAAAAGCAATATAAAACTGGGTACAGCACCAATAAAAGGACCAAAAAATGGTATAATGTTTGTAATACCAATAATAACGCTGATTAACATAGTATAAGGCATTTTCATTAATGTTAGACAAATATAACAAATGATACCTATAATTAAAGAGTCAATTAATTTGCCTATAATAAAGCCGCCAAATACTTGATGAACAAAGCGAATTTCGTGTATTATGGCACTGCCGAGTTTTTTATTAAATATACTGTATATTATTTTTTTTGCTTGTGAAGCAAATGTTGTTTTGCAATTGAGTACATAAACTGCAACAATAATGCCTATTAAAAAATTTTTCAAAAAAGAAAATATCCTATAAACACCTGTGGAAACATTAGAAACAAGTGTCTGTATTGTTTGTATAGTTGGTATCAAAGAAGTATCAAACCATTGCTGTAAATTTTGGCTAGCTTGATTGTAATAATCAGAGAAAATTTTTCGTGCTTGAGGGTTATTTTCAAAAATTGTATCTAGCCAAGAATATACTTTATCAATACTTTCTGGAACTAAGTCCACAATACCTAATATACTTTTGTAAAGCTGTGGTACAACCATCCAAAAAAAACCCGTTAGTACAGCTATCATAAGAAGTAGTGTAATAAATGTACTGAGTGCTTTTGCAAGAGATTTTCCTTTTTTGATTGTCATTTTTTGTATTAAAAAAGGCTCTATTCTTTTTTCAATTTTGTTATATACAGGCGTCAAAAGGTAAGCCAATATAAGGCCATAACTAATAGGTGATAATATATTCAATATAATTTTGATACCATAAAAAATATTTTGGAGTTTAAAAAGGAAAAAGAAAAACAATATAGAAGCAGAAATTGCACCAAATAATGTAACACCTTTCCAAAAATAACTCATCTTTTCGTCATTATGCAATAGAAATACCTCCTATGAAAAATATTTGTATTATTCTACCAAAATAAAAACAAATATGCAATAAAAAAGCTATACTGGAACCACAGTCTGGAAGTTTTTTCAGTGCCTCCAGACTGGGTAAAAAAAAAGCCAGTAGAGGCAGAGAAAAATGATATATTTTATTTTATTACATTATTTTAAATAGTGATTTGTAAAAAAATAAAAATCTCTCATAGCTTGTTTATAAATACCCACAGTTAACAATATAATGTAATCTGTTTCCAGTTCTTCATAAACAAAAAATGCCTCATTAGACTGTAACTGCTCAGCAATAGCTGCTTTTTTAGCAATTAAGTCTTTATTCTGTTGACGAATTTGATGTATTTTCTCTGCTATGTACTCATTTACAAATTTTTCTAATTTTTGCTCGAATTCCCTTTCTACCAAAATATCAATTCCCTTCTAATATTTGTATTGCGTAATATTGTCATGTAACTATGCTGCCCTCCTTTCTTTTTTTGTGCTACACAAATATTTAGCACGGCATTCAAAAAAGTTTTCACCTCCTTTATATAGCTACCATGTACATAGGGAAAGATAAAAATAGTGTTACTGTAAAAAAACAAGGCTTTTGCTAATAAATGCAAAAGCCTTGTTGGTGTCAATTTTTGTCTGTTTGCTTTATTTCGACACGAGGTTTTATAAATTTAATTAAAGACAATATAAAAAGAATTTCGTCTTCCGTAGAATTATACAAATAGGCATTTAGGGCATCTAAAGCAGAATTATTTTGTTTTTGGGGCGATGTGTTAATGTCTTGACTGCCTTTGATGAGGTAATCTGTAGATACATGAAAAATTTCAGAAAGACGATATAATTTTTCAATACTTATGCCGCTTGTACCACGCTCTACCAAACCAATAAAGGAAGGAGAAACATCTAAAAGCTCGCAAAGTTTTTCTATAGTTAATTTATTTTTAAGTCTTTGATCACGTATTCTTTTGCCTATTTCTTTTTGACTGAATGAAAATGACATAATATAATTCACCCCCATTGTGAACATTTTATTAAAAAAAGGGGTCGTTCACCATATAGTAAAACAATTAAAAAAAATAATAGTAAAACTATTAAGTTTTAAAATAGTGAGCCGATATAATAAGCAAGAGGGAAAAAAATAGTAAAATTTAAGTAATTTTTTTTACCCTTTAACAATAGTAACACTATTATTTCAAATTCAAGGAGGACTATTCATGTTATCAGTAGGAAGGAATCCCGGAGAGTACATTGTCATAGGAGATAACATTATTGTAGAAGTTGTTTCTATAGACAACTGCTTGCGATTAGCGATAGATGCACCAAAAGAAATGAGTATTGAACGTGGTGAGAATTATGAAAAGACGCACGACGTACCAGAATGTATTAAAAGAACAAGGGCATTAGGAGGAGCGAAACGCAAGCGTTAAAAAGTGATTTTAATCTATGTAGGAGAGAGGGCCCCTTTACTACAGAGATTGAAATATAACGTGGGACAGTGTCCCACAATCAAATAGAAAACGAAAATAAAAAAATAAAAACAATGGGGGAGAAAGGATACTCCCCGTCAAATTCAAGGAGGTCGTATTTATGATTATTCAACATAATATTCCAGCTTTAAATTCTTATAACAGATTAGGTGCAAACAATGCAGCAGTAGCTAAAAACTTGAAAAAATTGTCATCTGGTTACAAAATCAATAGTGCAGCTGACAACGCAGCAGGTTTGGCAATTTCTGAAAAAATGAGAGCTCAAATCACAGGTTTGGAAGCTTGCCAACAGAACTCTAAAGATGGTATTTCTTTAGTACAAACAGCTGAAGGTGCTTTGACAGAAGTTCACTCTATGTTAAACAGAATGGTAGAACTTTCTACATTGGCATCAAACGGAACATACTCTGACAGTAACAGAGAAAAATTACAAGACGAAATCGTTGAACTTCAAAGTGAAATCGATAGAATTGCAGACTCCACAAATTTCAACGGTATTGATTTGTTAAATGGTAACTTATCTGACACAGCTGTAACAAGCTCAAAAGGTGCTACTGATGTAACAACAAAATTCCATACAAGTATATCTGTAGAAGATTTTGATGCTACAAGAGGACAGTACAAAACAGCAGCTGTTACTCCAGCTCCTACTACAGGTGGTAGTGGTACAGGTGGTGCTTTAGCAAGTGGCGATAAAATTACTTACAATTTTGAGTTCACAGATGCAGAAGGCAATGTTAAAACAGAGTCTCTCAGCTTTACTTATAAATCAGGTACAGCAAATATAGAAGCAGATAAGCTGATAGCGGCTGATGGTACAGAATATGAAATTTCAACAGTAGCGGCACCTGGTACATTAGTACAAACAAGTTGGGATACTGCAGTAAAAGCAGAATTACAGAAAAATGAAACAATAGGTGAAAACTTTAAAGTTACAGTTAATGCTGCTGGAGATGTTATATTAGACTCTAAAGAAACAGGTGCTAATACATTAAAATATACAGGTGTTAACAGGGTTGTTACAAATGGTAAAACAGGTGCTAATACAACAGATTTAGCAGTAGATGCTACAGAAGTAAAACAAGCAGAAAATTCAGCACAATATGTTGATATGTCTACTTTAGCTGCATATGATGGAACAAATTTAGAAAAGGCTACATTTGAAGTAAATGGTAAAAAATTTGTATTTATTGCAAATGGTAGTGACACAGCAGAAAATTTGCAGAAATTGAAAGATGCAGGTATTGAACATTATGTTACATGTGCAGCAGCAGGTGCTCCTGCAGCAGCAGATGTTAAAGCTATGGTAGAAAAAATTAATTTTGAAACTGGTATCAATGCATCACAAGGTAAATATACAGCAGCTACAGGTGCAACAGGTACAGCTCAAAATAAATGGGAAGCAGATGCTACTAAAACAACAGTTATATTCCGTCCAGCACCAGCAAGCAGCACAACAAAAGGCGGAAACGGCTTAAATCTTCAAATTGGTGATACTGCTGATGATTTCAATAGAATACAAGTAAGTATTCAAGACTGCCATGCTAAAGCATTGGGTGTAGGAAAAATTGATGTTTCTACAGAAAAGAGTGCAGCAAGTGGTATTCAAGATATTAAAGATGCTATTGACACTGTTTCCAAAATCAGAGCTAAATTGGGTGCTACTCAAAACAGATTAGACCATACACTCAACAACTTGGAAACAACAACAGAAAACTTGACAGAGTCCGAAAGCCGTATCAGAGATACAGACATGGCAAAAGAAATGATGCAGTACACAAAGAACAATATTCTTGTTCAGTCTTCTCAAGCTATGTTGGCTCAAGCAAATCAGTTGCCTCAAGGCGTTCTTCAGTTATTACAATAATAACAATCAATTTGTATTTATTACAAATTTCTCTAATAAACAAAACAAAGCGAAAATTAAAAAGGGCTGGCAAACTGTCAGCCTTTTTTATTTCATAAAAAAGGAAGTGAGGTATTTTCTCACTTCTATACAATACTATTTAAAATAACAAGGGGGCGGAAAGCGTGAAAAATGTTGTGTTGCAGCCAAGTTTTTACAAAGATTTTGAATGTATAGGAGGAAAATGTGTCAATAACTGCTGTCATTATAAATGGAATATTGATTTTACAAAAGAGGAATTTAAAAATGTAAAAAGGAGAATACATACAGAGGAATTTAAGGAAATATTTGATGATGCTTTTGTATATGACAAAGAAAGAGGAAAATTTTTAGTAAAATTTGATGAGGATAATAGATGTAAATTTTTAAATGAAAATGGTTTGTGTAGTATGTATAAAGAAGTAGGCCCTGAAAATATGTCTCAAGTATGTAAAATATTTCCAAGAAAAGGATTACATTATATGAAAGACTATGAATATTATTTATCACCAGGCTGTGAAGAAGTTGTTAGAATACTTACAGAAGAAGAAAATGGTATAAAATTAGAATATGTAGAAAGAGAATTAACTAGTACAGATAAACAAGGAGCAGATATTTGGTCAGCCGCAGTAGCAGATGAAAGACCAATATTATACTATTATAATGATATTAAAAGGTTGTTATTTGGTGTGCTTCAAAATAGAGAGTATAATTTTGGAGAAAGAATAGTAGTATTGGGAATTGCTATGAAAAAAATTTTTGATATGGAAAAAGATGGACAAGTAGATGATATAGCACAATATGTAGAAAATTTTATAAATGATTTTAATGATGAAAAAAATGAAGAAATATATAATAAATTGTTTGAAAAAGTAAATAGAAATGGACAAAAAAGAGCAATGCAAATGTTGAGTTATATTGGTGGAATAGGTGATGAAAAAATAGATAAAAAAGTATTTGAAAGAATAGATTATAAAAAAGTTACTGATTTTAAACAATATAATCAAGAGGAAAGAAAATATATAGCAGAAATTAATAGAGAATATAATAATGAAAAATATGCCGAAGCGATAGCAGATTTTGAGGAATTTTTAAAAGGAAAAGAGCATTGGATAGAAAATGTAATACTGGAAGGATTTTTATATGTGAGGGCACCATTTTTTGTAAGAGGTGGTATATGGAGTAATTATATTGCTATGGCAATGATATACAGTATATTTTTGTTTTATTTGACTTGTTATTTGGAAAAAGATAGCACAAAAGAAGATTTTATGTATATTGTTTCTAAATTAGGTAGATTTACATTTCATAATGATAAGTTTTTTGAATATTTAGAAAATATTTTGAAAGAAAATGAAAGTAAAACACTTGCTCATATGGCTGTGCTTGTATTATAAATGTTTTGAACGATTTTGGTTATACTATTTTTGCGAAATTGTGATTGCAGAAAGGAAAGTATTGCCATGTCGAAATTTGTGATTGAAAAAAAGGGGAAATTAGAAGGAAGTGTTGCAGTGGGTGGCTGCAAAAATGCTATATTGCCTATATTGGCGGCTACATTGCTCACAGAAGAAAAATGTGTTATAAATGCTGTGCCGCCGTTGTCTGATGTGATGGCATTATGCAGTATGATAAAAGAAATGGGTATTTTTTTGGATATTGACCAAAAAAAGCAATGTGTTAGTGTTTGTGCAAAAAATATTGAAAGTATACAAACCGATTATCAAAAAGCTGCGAAAATGAGAGCATCTTTTTTGATAATGGGGGCGTTGCTGGCAAGATGTCAAGAGGCAATTATTCCTTTGCCTGGAGGCTGCCCTATAGGAAGCCGTCCTGTAGATTTGCATTTGAAGGGATTTTATGCACTAGGAGCAAATTCTGAACAGTCGCATGGTTTGATACACATTTGTGCTAAAAAATTGCAGGGGGATAAAATTTATTTGGACTTTCCTAGTGTTGGAGCAACAGAAAATATTATGATTGCTGCAACGCTCGCCAAAGGTATTACTACTATTGTAAATGCTGCTGCTGAGCCTGAAGTGATTGATTTGGCAGAGTTTTTGAAAAAAATGGGTGCTGATATTACTGGAGAAGGTACAAATACTATTACAATTACTGGAGTGAAAAAACTGTCAGGTGCAGAATATACTGTTATGCCAGATAGAATTGAAGCAGGCACGTTTATGATAGCTGCTGCTATTACAAAAGGTGATATTGTTGTGGAAAATGTCAGAGAAAAAGATTTGAAACCTATACTTGCTAAATTGTCTGAAACAAATGTTAAAACACAGAAAGTTGAAGAAAATGCTTTTAGAGTGTATACAAATACGAAATTGCAGCCTGTTAGTCTTAAAACAATGCCTTTTCCTGGTTTTCCTACAGATATGCAAGCCCCTTTTATGAGTTTATTATCAGTAATAAAAGGTACTAGTATGATTACAGAAACCGTTTTTGAAAATCGTTTTTTGCATGCTTCGGAATTGCAAAGAATGGGAGCTAAAATTAGTATTGACAGCAGAACAGCTGTGATAGAAGGTGTAGATAAACTTACAGGTACACAGGTAAAAGCAATGGATTTAAGAGGTGGAGCAGGTCTGATATTGTCGGCACTTGCTGCAGAAGGTAAAACAGAAATTAGTGACATTTATCATATTGAAAGAGGCTATTATAATATAGAGAAAAAATTACAAAAAATTGGAGCAAATATTGTAAAAGTTACTTGAGGGGAAAACCTCTCAAGTTCTTTTTATATTACTCTTTATTTTTTAAAATTTATGCCGATATTATTCTAATGAAGCAATGTCTTTCATTCGTTTAAAATAGTAAAAATTTGGAAAGGAGAAATGTTTATGAAAAGGGCAAAAAGCAGACTTTTAGCAGGACTTTTGTCTACAGCTATGGCATTTTCTGTTGTGAGTGCACCACAAAAAGTTTCTGCTGCAACAGATACAAGTGGACATTGGGCAGAAGCAAGTATCAATAATTGGATAAACAGCGGTTATATCAGCGGCTATCCAGATGGTACATTTCGTCCAAATAATGCTATTAGTCGTGCTGAATTTGTGACAATAGCAAATAAAGCATTTGGTTTTACAAGTAGTCAAGGGATTTCTTTTAGTGATGTAAAAGCAGGCTATTGGGCATATAGTGAAATACAAAAAGGTGTAGCAGCAGGATATGTGCAAGGTGATGCTTCAGGTACATTTCGTCCTGGTAGTGCTGTTTCTAGACAAGAAGCAGCGATGATGTTGGCAAGACTGAAAGGATATGAAGATGATGAGGCAGCATCTTATGGTTATACAGATAGATGGGCTATGGCAAATTGGGCAGTAGGTGCTATTGGTGCAGTTTCTCGTAATGGTGTAATGAGTGGTTATCCTGATAAAACATTCCGCCCTCAAAGAGATTTAACAAGAGCAGAAGCAGTAGCAGCATTGCAAAAAGTAGCAAATAATTCTAATCGTTTTGGTAATACAGGTACAATTACTAACAACAATTATAATATGAACACAAGCACAAATAATAATACATCATCAATATCTGGTTCTAATACAAGTTCAAATATAAATACTAATACTACTTCTCGTTCTAACAGTACATATGATAATTATGTAAATGCTACTGTTTTAGAAGGTACAAGAATGGAAAACAGAACATTAACAGGAGATTTGTTAATACCTCGCAGTGTTGGAAGCCAAAATGTCACATTAAAAAATGTTAGAATAAAAGGAACATTGTATGTAGAAGGTGGAAGTACTATTACATTAGAAAACTGTAATATTACAAAAGTAGTAATGGATAAATCCAATGCTGTGCTAAAAAATAATGGTAGTTCTGATGTAGAAGAAGTATATTTTGAACAGTCAGGTCGTATTGATGGCAAAGGATATAAAAATGTTTTAATAGATGATGATAGTGTATCAGAAGTTATCATTGACGCAGATGTAGATACATTGACATTAGATGCAGATGTAGATGTAAAATTGTATGCTAATGCAAATATAGATTTGTTTGAAATAACAAAAAATGCAGATAAAGCAAAAATTAAATTAGGAGAAGACTCAGAAGTATCAGAGATGCAGATATATGATAAAGTACGTATTTCTGGTAAAGGAAAAATTGATACTATGACAGTATATGTTTCTGGTGTTCGTTCTGAGATTGAACCTAGAAGATTAATACAACAAGATGGTGCTAAAAAGCCAAACTTTAGCTATACAGATGAAGACGACGATGATGACGATTATGAAAATCTGACTATTGACGATGATGATGAAGATTTTGACGGCGATGGAGAAGATTATGATAGAGTTAGAATTGCAGCAGAAGATGTTACAGTAACAGATTTGACAGCACATGATGACTTGATTGTAACAAGTGCGGCAGGAGATAGCACTATTAGGATAGAAGATGTTACAGTAAAAGGCGATGTATATGTAGAAGGCGGAGGAGATAGCTCTGTTATATTTGAAGATTGTACATTGCAAGGACATATTTATTCCAGAAAAAATACAAGTGGAAGATATGACGAAGCGGTAGCAATTAAATTAAGAGGAGATACTTCTGTAAAAGGAAATATATTTGTAACAGGAGATACTATACTTGAGTCTAATAAAAAGTTAAATACTGTTACACTAAATAAAGCATTGTCAAAAGCGTTTAGAATGGAAGCAGAAGCAGAAAAATTAGTTGTAAATTATAATAATAATATACAGCTGAGAGGAAGTAAAACAATAACAAATGGAGAAATCGCTTCTGGTTTGACAGATGTTAGTATTACAATGGACGGCGGAAAGTTTGGCACATTAACAGCACGTTCTCCTGTAAAAATAGAGGGTACAGGTAGTATAGATAAACTTTTGACAAACCAAAATAATACAATTAGTTCAGGCATTACAATAGGCGAAACAGGTGATGTAGGAGATGATGGTGCTGCTGCAAATTATACTATAAAATCTTCTATAGCTGCAAATTCCAGCGGTTATGGTAGTATTTCACCATTGGGAGAGCAAACTGTAGCAAATGGTTCTTCTAAAGAATATCGCATTACACCAAATAGTGCATATCATGTAGCAGCGATAGTAGTAGATGGTAAAGAGTTGGATTTAGGTGGTAAATCTTATAGTGGATTTACTTATACATTCAATAATGTCAAAGCAAATCATGAAATTATAGTGTCATTTGCAGAAGGAGCAGGTGCAGATGGCTCTGGTAGTGCAAGCAATGGTACAAATAATGGCGGCGACGATAATAATAAACCATCTGAAGATGGGTACATCATTTCTACAATAGTAAATGGTACAGGTGGACGCGTTGATAATGATGTGATTAAAGTAAAAGAGGGAGAAGACGGCTCTGTTACATTTACAGCAGATCCTGGTTATCATATTGATGACATTACTATTGATGCAGGTACAGCAGAAGAAAAAAGCTTGAGAAAAATAAGCGAAAGTGAAGGAATTTATAACAAAGTAAAATATACATTTAAAAATGTGATAAAAAATCATACCATTACAGCGACATTTAAAGCAGGAGCAGGTAAAAATGAAACTAGTATTAGTTCAGGTGATGATGATACACCAGCTATAAAACCAAGTGGTTATAAATATGAAGTAACTACATTGCTCACAGATTTAGATGGAAACCAATTAACACATAATGATACTACTGGAAGGTATTATTGTATTGCAGGAGAAACAATACAATTAATTATGTCAGAATTGAAAACAGATGACCCTAATGAGGAATTTTTAAAAACAAAATGGGCTATTGTAAATACTACCACAGATATGAACATTACTTTGACACAGGGAGAAAATAGTACATTAGGCATATTAAAAACAACAGAAAATGATGGTCATGCGGTAATGTTGAGAGTGCAGGTATATGATACAAGTAAGGAATCAAATGTTAGTGCACCAGTTTATCAGTCAGATGTCATAGAGTTACATGTTGATGTACCTTTGTCAGAAAATCCAGGATTGATGCTTTCTAACTCTGATCAACTGTATTGTCAAAGTAATCAGTATATATTGTCACCACAAAACTTTACTTATGTGCCATCACAAGCAACAGCAGCAAATGACAGACAAAATATTCAGTGGAAAGTAGTACCAGGTAGTGAAAAAATTGATAAAGTAGACGGTCAACAAAGCCTTTATGTAGGAATTGATGATACAAAAACAGGAAATGGCGGAACAGTACCTACATTAGTTGTAAAGCAAGTATATAAGGAAGGCGACAGTATTACTGAGAAAACGATGGCAACACCTACAGGAGAGGTAAAAATTGAGGCAACCATACCAAATGGATATGGAAAAATGAGAGATTATAAAAAGGTATTTACTATCCAATTTATAGGTACTCAAATAATACCAGTTAAACAAATTATGATTTCTAATGACCTAAAAACAAATGGAGTAGAAATAACTGGTATACAAGAGGTAGATTTAGATACAGAAGCAATTACAAAAAATATAGAAATTTTACCTGAAAATGCAACGTATCAGCAAATAGAATGGAAAATTAAGAGTGATACACGTGCTAATGAAGATATAAAAACTGCAACAATACAAGCAGGCAAAAATGGTGCAAATACTAAAATTGTTACAACGGGTTATCCCGGACAAATTGTATTAAGGCCATATATTAAAAATGGTATGGGAAAAGATGAAGATTTTGATTTGTTTAATGCAGAAACAGATGAACAAATCACAGTAACAGTTAGAGTAGTAGCACCTACAGTTACTATGAATAAGGCAAATGTAGATAATGGAACAGATAAAGATGATATTATTATACTTTCTGCACAGGTAACAAATGCTGATAAAACACCATATACAGCAATAACAGGCTGGCAAAAAACATATAAAGAAAAACCAAAAGAAACTGATTGGGAAGATATTAGTGGCTTTTTGACAGATGTAGATGGAAATGGGGACGATATAGAGTCTCCAGATGATGAAGGTACTTATCGTGTAGGATATAAAGTACAACAAGAAGACTTAAATACTAGTGACAACTATAAGGGAAAAGCAGTTTATTTTAGAGCAATTGCAACATATGACAAAAATGTGGATAATACTCCTACAGATAATAAAAGTATTTCTAATACAATTAGCGTGGAGTGTAAAGCACAAGCAGTTGACTTCCCAAGAACAACAGATAATGAACAAACGATTTCACTTACTAATGGTGTATATACTATTAAAGGAGCGGATAAAGTAACATTACCATCTAAATTGGATAATGGTACAAATATTGACTGGAGTATTAGTACATCAGATAAAACTATTGCAGAAATAGATAAAACAGATGGTCAGGTATTAGTAACAAAAGGAAACCCAGATAAAAAATTTACTGTAACTGCAACAACAAGCAGAGGAGAAACGACATTTGATATTACTAATACATTTGTTCCAATTCAGAAGGCTAAATCTGGTTTTGATATAATGAACGAAGGCGGTACAGTTATTGATAATGCAAAACCAGGAGATACTGTTTATTTAGTTCCTGGTAAAGTAGATCCTGTAAATGCAACTTATCATGCTTATACAGGAGATGATAAAATATTGTGGTTAATGGGAGCAAATGCAAATGGAACTGGTGCAGCTTCTATTAATGCTACAAAAGAAGATGATGGTCGCTACTCGTATACAATACCAGATGATTTATCAACAGATACTAATGGAAAAATCTATTTTATTGCTTCTTGGAAAAATGGTGAATTAACTTCGAGTGGCAATGTTGCAGCTACTAATAGTAATACAGTTGGTATAGAAATTAAACAACCTGTAATACCAGTAACAGGTATAGATTTTTCGGAAACAGTAATGGGAGATTTACAACCTGACCCTGCTGGTTCTACAGAATATAAGTATACAATAAGCAAAAATGACTATGCAAACGATAGAGTGCAAATTGCTTTATCTAAAGCAAAAAAATTACCTGCAGATGCTAGTACAAATGCAAGTATACAGTGGTCTGTAGCAGTCCCTGATGAATTGCGTAATTATGTTAATTTTAATAATCAACATAATTTAGAAATATTGAAAAATGATCCTACAACTGGTAATCCAGGTGGAGATGTTGTGTTAACAGCAACAATAGAAGGTGGTACTGCAGAAAATCAAGCTTTTATTGCACATTTAACAATTACAATAGAAAAAACAGATCCAGTAAAGTCACCAGGAACTGGAACGACAACACCATCAACAGAACAAAGTACACAACAAAAACCACCAGCTTCTAATGCTACAACAACTCCAGAGGAAAGCAATACAGAACAAACAAACAAAAACGAAACAGTGAACAATGAAAACAACACAAACCAATTACCAAGCACTGAAAATAACACAAATCAAGCAACAAACAATACAAACAAATTACCAAGCACTGGAAGCAATACAAACAACCAAATAACAACAGGTGTTCCAGATGAAAATGGTTTTGTTGCAGTAACAGACATTAGTTTTGATGATATAGCAGGATTGCAGCCTATCGCAGGAGGCTATGCCGTTACAAGCGACAAGAGTAGACAGACTATATTGGATTTGGCAGATAGTATTACATCTGTAAATGGTGTTTCAGTGCATACAGGAGTAAAAGTATTCCCAGAGAATGCTACAAATAAAACGGTAAAATGGAGTGTAGAAAAAGGTTCTCCTATTGCAACTGCTGCAGCAGGAGGCGTTAATATGATACCATCTGGAAAGATTGGTGTATTGAATAACACAACAAATAAATTGACATTAGGAACAAATGTTTCTGGTACATTTACAGTATCAGCAGTTGTAAAAGATGGTAGTGGAGAAGGCGTTGATTTTGTAAAACAAGTTACAATACAGGTTTCTCCACAAAGTACAACTACAAATGTGCCAAATACTACAACACCTAATACAAGTACAACTACACCAACACAACAAATGCCTGCTAATACAATACAGTCATCAACAAGACAGGTAGTGTCTGTAGGTACAACAGAAGTAGGTACTTCATCAACAAATTCAGCGGGTGGTGGCACATCATCAAAAACAACGACATATACAGAAAATGAAAGAAAATTAGATAGTACAATATCTAATGCAGATGTAAGTATAGAATTTTCTGGAGAATGTAAAAAAGGAATTAGTCTTCCTTTGAGGGCAGTTTCAAAATCTACAAGACAACAATATACTGATGTAGATTGGGAGATTGCATATGATGGTGGTACAGATGCAAAAATTGTAAATAACAATCGTTTAAGAGCAACAAATACAGGTACAGTAACAGTTAGAGCAATTGTATATACTTCTTCTGGTGAAAGAATGGTATGTACAAAAGATATTAGAGTATCAAACTAAATAATATAATGAAAACCCTCTGTAAAAAATACAGGGGGTTTTTTATAGATATTGCTAAAATTTTGTATAACAAAATAAATACTTTGGCAAATATTACAACAATAAAATGTAGTAAAATAAATAGTGATATTTACTGATATTATATTTATTCATATGATATGTATAAATACAATATAACTTATAATAGTATAAAATATAAAATTATGATTTTTAAATGTTTTTACTTGCATAATTATAACAACTTATGTATAATTAAACATTATAGAACGGAGGAATGATTTATGATAAAAGCAGGCGTAATTGGTGCAACAGGATATGCGGGAAATGAATTAGTAAGATTGTTAATGCAACACCCTAATGTGGAATTAAAAACACTTACTTCTCAAAGATATATTGGAAAAGAATTTAATGAAGTGTATGAAAATTACAGAGAAATTAATACATTGGTTTGTGAAGAAGAAGATATTGAAAAAATGGCAGAGGAGTGTGATGTGGTATTTTTAGCATTGCCTCATGGTGTAGCTGCAAAAAAAGTAACAGAGCAAATATTACAAAAAACAGTTATTATTGATTTTGGTGCTGATTTTAGATTGCAAGATGTAAATGATTATGAAAAATGGTATGATTTGCCTCATGAGGGAAAACAGCTTTTAAAACAAGCAGTATATGGACTTTGTGAAATAAACAGAGAAAAAATTAAAGGGGCAAAATTGATTGCAAATCCAGGCTGTTATACTACTTGTAGTATATTGTCATTGATACCGCTTTTGGCAGAGAAATTGATAGACAATAAAAGCATTATTATAGATGCAAAATCTGGTGTTAGTGGAGCAGGTAGAGGGCTTGTCACAGGCAGTTTATATTGTGAAGCAAATGAAAATATGAAAGCATATAAAATAGCTTCTCATAGACATACACCAGAAATTGAAGAACAACTTTCTTATATTGCGAAAGAAAAAATAACACTTTCATTTACACCACATTTAACTCCTATGAATAGAGGAATATTAGCAACTTGCTATGCAACATTAAAACAATATGTAACAGAACAAGATGTCAGAAAGGCATATGAAAAGTGGTATGCAAAAGAACATTTTGTTAGAATAACAAAACAAGGTGTTTTTCCAGAAACAAGATGGGTAAAAGGTTCTAATTTTGTAGACATTGGTTTTACAGTAGATGAGAGAACAAAAAGAATTATAGTAATAGGTGCGATTGATAATTTGGTAAAAGGAGCAGCAGGACAAGCAATACAAAATATGAATATTGTATTTGGATTAAAAGAAGATACTGGACTTTGTCAAGCACCTATTTTTCCAGCATAAATAAAAGGGAGGAGCAATTATGAGAATTATTGATGGAGGCATTACAGCAGCAAAAGGATTTTTAGCGGCAGGAGCACATATAGGCATTAAGAAAATTAAAAAAGATTTATCTCTTTTATATAGTGAAAAGCCAGCCGTTGCTGCTGGTATGTTTACTCAAAATGTTGTCAGAGCAGCTCCTGTAATAAGAAATGAACAAATGATAAAAAGCAACAAAAAAATAAAAGGTCTTGTTACAATTAGTGGCAATGCTAATGCTTGTACAGGAGAACAGGGAATATTAGACAACCAAAAAATGGCTGATGTTTATGCCAAAGTGCTTCAAATTAGCTCAGAGGAAGTATTGACTGCAGCAACAGGCATTATAGGAAAACAAATGCCTATTAATATAATTGAACAGGGTATTCAAAAAATAACACCTCAACTAAAAAAAGACAGACAAAGTGCTAAAGAAGCAGCATCAGGTATTATTACAACAGATACTTTTTTAAAAGAAGTCGCTGTAGAGTTAGAACTAGGAGGAAAAACAGTAACAATAGGTGCTATGGCAAAGGGTAGCGGTATGATACACCCTAATATGGCTACTGTGTTGGCATTTATAGCAACAGATGCTGTAATTTCTCAGAAGTTGCTTCAAAAAGCACTTTCAGATGCTGTAGAGATTACTTATAATATGATTTCTGTAGATGGTGCAGTAAGTACGAATGATATGGCATTGCTTTTGGCAAATGGTATGGCTGAAAATGAGCCTTTTACAGAAGATAGTGAAGATTATAAAAAATTTAAAGATGCGATATTGTATATTAATCAAAAATTAGCAATACAAGTAATACATGATGGAGAAGGAGCAAGTAAACTCATTGCAGCAGTAGTAACAGGAGCTAAAACAAAACAAGATGCTCGAAAATTAGCCAAAGCAATTATTAATGATAATTTAGTTAAAACAGCTATGTATGGAGAAGATGCGAATTGGGGTCGTGTATTGGCAGCAATGGGTGGTTCTGGAGGATTTTTCAATCCAGAGAGAGTAGATATTGCATTTCAAAATGAAAAGGGATATTTGGCACTCATGGAGCAAGGAAAACCTATTTCATTTGATGAAGCAAAAGCACTTGAAATACTTGCGGAAAGAGATATTATTATACACATTACTTTGTATGATGGTGTAGAAGAGGCAATTGCTTGGGGCTGCGATTTGGGACACGAATATATTAGAATAAATGGAGAGTACCGTTTGAGAACATAATTAAAGAGGTTTAATAATGCAAAAACAAAATATAGAATATATAAAATATTTTTTTGGCATTGATTTTTTACTCCATAACATTATTATTGTTGGTGTAGCATTTATATTATATGAAGCAAATAAATATATGTCTTTTGCAGGGTTTGCTTCTCTTTTTGTTTTAATATTGTTAATACCTTATGTTATAGTGTTAATTCATATTTTAGTATTGTTGTTATTATCAATGATACTGAAAAAAACAATATTAGTAGTTATTGCAATGATATTACAAATTATTTGTTCGTTATTATGTATAGGTATACTATATTTATTTCAGTCAGCAATTTCGTGGTTTGAATTGGTAGTGATATTGCAAATTATTGTAGCAATAGTGATATTGTGTTTACTACTAGAAAATAGAAATATTTGAAAGATAAAAGGAGGAAATAACAATGAATGAAATACAAGGCGGTGTTACCGCAGCAAAGGGATATAAGGCAATAGGCGGTGCAGTAGGCATTAAACAAGATAGTAAAGATATGGCAATATTGATAAGTGATGTACCAGCAACAGCAGCAGGAGCTTTTACAACAAATGTAGTAAAGGCAACTTCTGTATTGCGTAATATGGAAATTATGGAGCAGAAACAATATATAAAAGGCATTGTAATCAATAGTGGTAACGCTAATGCTTGTACAGGAATAGAAGGAGAAAAGGCAAATCAAGAAATGGCTGAAACATTAGCAAACTGTTTAAATGTGGGACAAGAACAAATATTAACAGCATCTACAGGTGTTATTGGTACAACATTTCCTATTGAAAAAGTAAAAAATGGTATTGCTATGCTTTTTCCAAAATTAGGAGAAACATTAGAGCATGGGCATTTGGCAGCAGAAGGTATTATGACAACAGATACCTATTCTAAAGAAATAGCAGTACAATTAGAAATTGGAGGAAAAACAGTAACAATAGGTGGTATGGCAAAAGGCAGCGGTATGATACACCCTAATATGGCTACAATGTTGGCTTTTATTACAAGCGATGTATGTATCAAAAGAGAATTGCTTGATGAAATATTAAAACAAAGTATACAAACAACGTATAATATGGTTTCTGTAGATGGAGATACTAGCACAAATGATACAGTAATTGTACTTGCGAATGGTATGGCAGGAAATACTGAAATTACAGAAAAAAATGCAGATTATGAAGCATTTAAAAATGCACTCCATACTGTAAATACAAAATTAGCAAAGGATTTAGTAAGAGATGGAGAAGGTGCTACAAAATTTATAGAAGTTAATGTTATTGGTGCAAAAACACAACAAGATGCTAAAATAATGGCAAAATCTGTTGTTACATCTAATTTAGTTAAAACAGCTATGTATGGACAAGATGCAAATTGGGGACGTGTATTGTGTGCTATGGGATATTCTGGCGTTCATTTTGATACTAAAAAAGTGGATATTGTTTATTATAGTGCGAAAGGCAGTATTGATTTAATGATACAAGGTAGTCCTATTGTTTTTGATGAACAAAAAGCAGCAGAAATATTAAGTGAAAAAGAAATTGTAGTAGAAATTAAAATACAAGAAGGAAATGAAAAAGCAACAGCATGGGGGTGTGACTTAAGTCATGAATATGTAAGTATTAATGGAGATTATCGTTCTTAATATATAACAATATTTCATTATAAAAGGAGTGATAACATTGAAATTAAAAATTGTTGGTAGTGGTGGTATGTCAATTATACCAAGTTCATTTTGTAAATGCAAAATATGTGAAGAAGCTAGACAAAAAGGCGGAAGATATGAACGATTAGGACCAAGTTTATATATTGATGATATAAAAATGTTAATAGATACTCCTGAAGATATTGCTGTAGCTTGCAATAGACAAAACATAACAGAAGTAAAACGTATTTCTATTTCACACAGCGACCCTGACCATGTAAAAGGAATTAGAATTGTAGAAAAAATAGCATATAATTTTATAAAAGAAAAAAGTACACCTATTGATTTTTATGCACTTCCAGAAGTAATAAAAGATATTAACTATATGAACTGTGATTGCCTAAAATATTATGGTGATGTACTTGGCTGTATTTCTGTAAATGAAACATCACATATTTGTATAGATAATATTGATATTGATTTCATTAATAATAATCCAAATAGAAATATTACATTTTATGTAATAAAACAGTGTCAAAAAAAAGTAATATACGCTTGTTGTAATGCCAAACCATTTCATCATAATGAGGCATATTTTGATGCAGATGTTTTAATTATTAGTTTAGTTTCAGATGATGGTATATTAAACGATGGAACGAAACTAGAATATGCTCCATTTAAATATGAAATATTTACATTAGATGAAATCATAGAAATGAAAAATTTTTATAGAATTAAAAAAGTGATTGTAACACATATTGATGAGATATGGGGAAAATCATATGGTTATTATAAAGAATTAGAAAAGAAACTTGATAATATTTTATTTGCTTATGATGGCATGGATATTGTAGTGTGAAATATCCATTATAACAAATATATTCAATAATAATAAAAAAATAAAATGGTTTGTATTGAGAATAAAAAAATAAATTGCTATAATGAAATAAATAATAACAGCATAGCAAATATAGAAAGGGTATCATAATATGGAAAAAGATGTTATGCAGATATACATAGATAAGGCAAAAACGTTAATGGAGGCATTACCTTATATCAAAAGATTTTATGATAAAACAGTAGTAATAAAATATGGTGGAAGTGCTTTAATCAATGATAATATCAAACAGACTGTAATACAAGACATTGCTCTTATGAAATTGGTAGGTATGCACCCTGTCATTGTACATGGTGGAGGACCAGATATTAATGCGTTTTTAGAGCAAATGAATATAGAGTCAAAATTTATAAATGGATTAAGAGTAACAGATGAGAAGACAATGGAAATTGTAGAAATGGTGCTGTCTGGAAAGCTGAATAAACACATTGTAACAGAAATTGAAACACAAGGTGTAAAAGCTGTAGGCATCAGCGGAAAAGATGGCGGTATTATTAAAGCTAAAAAAATTGAAAAAGATGGTATTGATTATGGCTGTGTAGGAGATATTGTTTCTGTAGATCCTACATTAGTACAATCTTTGATAAACAATGAATTTATACCTGTTATAGCACCTATAGGAAAAGATGAAAATGGTACAACATATAACATAAATGCAGATTATGCAGCAGTAGCAATTGCAGGTGCTCTCAAAGCAGAAAAATTAGTATTTTTGACAGATGTAGAGGGTGTTATGAGAGATATTGATGACCCTAATTCTATTATGAGTTTTATTAGTTCTAAAAAAATACAAAAATTGATAGATGATGGTACTATTTCAGGGGGTATGATACCAAAAGTAGAGTGTTGCATGGAAGGAATACGACAGGGTGTAAATAATGTCCATATATTAGATGGTAGAGTAGAACACTGTTTGATATTAGAGGTATTTACACCAGAGGGTATTGGTACAATGATAGAAAAATGAGAAAGGGTGAAAGTGAATGGGAGAAAAAATGGAACAACTCATAGCAAGGGGAAATAAGGTAGTAATGAAAACATATAGCCGTTTTCCTATTGCAATAGAATGTGGCAATGGTATGTATGTATGGGACATAGAAGGAAAAAAGTATATTGATTTTGTTGCAGGTATTGCAGTAAATAGCCTAGGTTATGCTAGTGAAGCCTTAGAAAAGACAATAGCAGAGCAAGCAATGAAATTGATACATTGTTCTAATTTATATTATACAGAGCCACAAATTGAATTAGCAGAAAAATTAGTAGCAAATAGCGATTTTGATAAAGTGTTTTTCTGTAATAGTGGTGCAGAGTCTATAGAAAGTGCATTAAAATTAGCTAGAAAATATGCTAAAATGAAATCAAAATCAGGTAATGAAATCATTACTATGATACATTCTTTTCATGGCAGAACATATGGTGCAGTAACAGCAACAGGACAAGACAAATACCATAAAGGATTGGAACCACTTTTACCAGATATAAACTATGTTGCATTTAATGATTTTGAAGCATTACAAAAAGCAATAACAGATAAAACTTGTGCAATACTGTTAGAGCCTATACAAGGTGAGGGTGGCATATTGCCAGCAGATAAACAATATTTACAAAAAGTAAGAAAATTATGTGATGAAAAAGATATATTACTTATATTTGATGAAGTACAGTGCGGCGTAGGTAGAACAGGAAATTTGTTTGCATATCAAACATTAGGGGTAGTTCCAGATATTGCAACATTTGCGAAAGGCCTTGCAGGTGGTATACCTATTGGTGCAATGATGGCAAAAGATTTTGTGGCACAAGCATTTCAGCCTGGTGATCATGCTTCTACATTTGGAGGCAATTCTCTTGCAACAGCAGCAGGATTGACAGTAATGAAAGAATTATTTGAAAATGGCTTACTCGAAAATGTAAAGAAAAACGGTATTTATATGACAGAACAGCTTAAAAAGTTACAACAAAAACATAATTGTATTACGGATGTAAGAGGTGTTGGATTTATGCAGGGGATTGAGTTGAGCATACCAACAACAAATGTCATAAATAAATGTATAGAAAAAGGATTGCTTTTAGTGGGTGCAGGACATGATGTTATTCGTTTTGTGCCAGCATTGATTGCAGAACAAAGACATATTGATGTAATGATTGAAATATTAGATGAAGCATTAACAGAATGTGAATAAAAAGTAGTAAAGATTTAAAAAGGAATGGCGGAGATACTATCTCTGCTTTTCTTATATAGAAAGGAATGTAATATTTTGAAAACAAATATAGCATATTATGTTGACGGATACCAAAAAGAAATAGAAACAAAAGTAATAGAGTGTGTGAAAAGCAAAAAGGGGTATGATGTAGTATTAGAGGATACTTGTTTTTATCCAGAAGGAGGAGGACAGCCAGCAGATAAAGGTACATTAAATGGACAACAGGTATTAGATGTGCAACAAAAACAAGGTGTTGTATACCATACTGTAAAAAATCAAATAGCAGTAGGAAGTGTTATAAAAGGAGAAATCGATTGGCAATATCGTTTTGATTTGATGCAAAATCATACTGCAGAACATATATTATCTGGATTAGTATATAAAAAATATGGCTTCCACAATGTAGGTTTTCATATGGGAAAGGAATTTATTACATTAGATTTTGATGGAAAACTGTGTAAAAATGATGTTTTAAAATTAGAAATATTTACAAACAAAGCAGTTATGTATAATAAGGCAATTAAAGTATACTATCCTACAAAAGAAGAGTTGGAAAAACTGAAGTATAGAAGTAAAAAGAAATTAGAAGGAACAGTTCGTATTGTAGAGATACCAGAATATGACATTTGTGCTTGTTGTGGTATTCATACAAAAACAACAGGAGAAATTGGCTGTGTGAAAATACTTTCTTTTGAACCACATAAAGGAGGTACTCGACTGCGTATGATTGCAGGGGGGAGAGCATTGTTTGACTATTATATGAAAAGTAATTATGCAGAAGATATTTCTTATATGCTTTCTGTGCCAATAAAAGATATTGCAAAGGCAGTACAGAAACTAAAATCAGAAAGAGATACATTGCAGTATCAACTAAATTTGTTAGAAAAAGAGAAATTAGAAAAAATTGCAGAAACAGTAACGCAACATAGTAAAAAAGCAATTATATTTGAAAAGGTGTCTAATACAAAAGCATTACAACACTTTGCAAATGTATTGTGTCAAAAAGTAGATATTGCAGCAGTATTTTCTGGTGAAGATAAAACAGGATATACTTATGTACTTATGAGTCAAAAAGAAGATATGAGAGAATTAAAACAAAAATTGTCTGCTGTATTGCAATGCAATGGAGGAGGTACAAAAGAAATGATACAAGGAAAAATACAATCCAGTAGAAAAGAAATAGAATATTTTTTTGAAAATTATGAATAAATATAAAAAATAATGAATAAAAAATAATAAAAATGTGTAATAAATGTTAGTATTATAAATACTTGAAAAGGCAGTTTTCTGTGGATAACTCTGTGGATAACTTAAAATTTCTGTGGAAAAGTATAAAAAATTCCCTAAATTTTGTAAAAATAGAGTGTATAAAACAAAAAAATGATATACAAAATTATTTTTTAAAAATACAATATATATTATATTAAAAAGAAATATAATCAAAATATGGTATCTATTTCTATTATGTTAAAATGATATAGACAAATGTATTTAAAAAAAAGACAATAAAAATCATCTAAATTTTATAGATATAGTAGTTATATCATTTTCACAAAGTTATCCACAGCCTGTGGATAACTTTGTGGATAAATTTATAAAAAATCATATTATTCATTTAAAAACATTTCGCCAACACGATAAATATCACCAGCACCTACTGTTAATAATAAATCACCTTTTTTACAATGAGCATTTAAATAGGAGGTAATTTGTTCGAAATTGCCACAATACAGGGCATTTTTGTTATGATGTGCGATTTCGTCTGCAAGCTGTTGAGCATGAATAGTCCCGTTGTCTTTTTCTCTTGCTGCATAAATATCCGCTATAATAATAACATCTGCGTCTGTAAAGGAAGTTGCAAAAGAGTCAAACAATGCTTTTGTGCGAGAATAGGTGTGAGGCTGAAAAACACAGTAAGTTGTATTGTGCTGAATTTTTTTGGCCGCAGATAATGTTGCCTTAATTTCTGTAGGGTGATGAGCATAGTCGTCAATAACAATCACACCGTTTTTTTCGCCTTTTCTTTGAAAACGTCTTTGTGTACCATGAAATTTTTCAAGCCCTTTTATAATATCTTCTGTAGATAATGAAAGTGTATAAGCAACGGCAAAAGCAGAAAGTGCATTTGTAATATTATGGTCACCAGGAATGTGTAAATGTACGCAACCTAAACACACATTGTTATAAACTACATCAAAACTATTTCTACCGTCTGGTTCATGAGTAATATTTTGTGCTTTCCAGTTGGCATCATATTCTAGTCCTACTGTTTCAACGCGACAAGAAAGATTTTCAGTAATTTGCTGTAATTGAGGTATGGTATTGTTTATAATCAATGTACCGTTTGGTGCAATATTTTGAGCAAATTTATGAAAAGAAGCTCTGATGTTTTCTAAATTTTTGAAATAATCTAAATGGTCTGCTTCAATATTTAATATAACACCAATAAAAGGATAGAATTGTAAAAAGCTGTCAAAATATTCACAAGCTTCTGCTATAAAATAAGAATTACCTCCTATTTTGGTGTTGCTTTGTATAGTAGGCAATATACCACCTACTGTAATAGTAGGGTCTGCTTTAGCAGAAAGTAATATATCAGAAATCATACCTGTTGTAGTAGTTTTGCCATGAGTGCCTGAAACAGCAATAGAGTAAGGATATTGCTGCATAATCATGCCTAAAAGTTGTGCTCTGTCAATAATAGTAATATTTTTTTGTTTTGCAGCAATCAATTCAGCATTGTCTTGTTTAATTGCTGCAGTATAAATTACTAGTTGAATATCATCTGTAATATTTTCTGCTTTGTGTCCAATGTTTACTTTTATACCAATACTGCGTAAATGTTGTGTTTCTTTGGACTCTTTCATATCTGTACCAGATACTTGAAAACCTTTTGAAAGTAATATTTCAGCTAAACCAGACATACTGATACCACCAATACCTATAAAATATACAGATTGATATTGATTTAAAAAATCTTTTTTCATAAATAAATCGCCCCATTTTCTATTACAAAATTGTGTATAATATAAAGAGAATTTACCATATAAAATAATTTTGTTATAAATATTATGTTGGAAATAACAAAAAATATGTTTTAGATTTTGTAAATAACAAAATATTGTTAATACTATTATTGATTTTTTTATTATAGTACAGTCAAAAAGTAATAGCAATCAAAAAAAAGAAAAAAAGGCTTAAAAAATAAGTAATAAAATAGCATTTTGGAATAATTTTTTATAGAAAAAAATAAAGTATAGAATGGAAAATAATAACATATTAAAAAAGAGTTGTTTATTTTGATAAAAAATAATCAAAAAATTGTCAAAAATGTATAAAAAAATTTAAAAAAATGAAGAAAGATTTCTATTTTTACAAAATAAATTAGTAAAAATTGTTAAAAAATCATTATTCTAATAAAAAAAATATTTGATATTTTACAATGAAAAAAAGATGTGCTATAATATGATTATACAATAATCATTTTGTATAGATATCAATTTTATCTGTGCCGAATGCTTGTCTCAGTTTTATAAAAAATTATAAAAGTATTGGGGGTTATAAGACATGCGTAAGAAAGAGATGATTGCCATGTTATTGGCAGGTGGACAAGGAAGCCGTCTTGGTGTACTGACAAGAAATGTAGCAAAGCCAGCTGTTACATTTGGGGGAAAATATAGAATTATAGACTTTCCTTTAAGTAATTGCATCAACTCTGGTGTAGATACAGTAGGTGTATTAACACAATATCAACCATTGCGTTTAAATCAGCATATTGGTATTGGTATTCCTTGGGATTTGGACCGTAAATCAGGCGGTGTTACAATATTAGCTCCACATGTAAAAGGTGGTGGCGATTCTGGCGAATGGTTTATGGGTACAGCAAATGCTATCTATCAAAACTTGGAGTATATCGAAAGCAATAATCCAGAATATGTGCTCATACTTTCTGGTGACCATATTTATAAAATGGATTATGCTGCAATGTTAGATTTTCATAAAGAAAAAAAGGCAGCAGCAACTATCGCCGTTTTGGAAGTAGGTTGGGACGAAGCAAGTCGCTTTGGTATTATGAATACAAAAGATGACGATAGAATTTATGAATTTGAAGAAAAACCTGAAAGACCAAAAAGTAATTTAGCGTCTATGGGTATTTACATTTTTACATGGAGCCGTTTAAGAGAAGCATTGATTGAAGATAGCAAAATTCACCCTGATAGTGACTTTGGTAATCATATTATTCCACGTATGCTGGAAGAAGGACAAACAATGTATGCTTATCGCTTCAAAGGCTATTGGAAAGATGTTGGAACAATCGAATCTTATTGGCAGGCAAATATGGAATTAATCAGAACATTGCCTGATTTTAATCTTTATGAAGATTTTTGGAAAATTTATACAAATACAGACCATCAACCACCACAATATACTGGACCAGATGCTCGTGTAAAAACAAGTATTGTTTCAGATGGCTGTGAAGTATATGGAGAGATATATGACTCCATATTAGGCCCTAATGTTGTTGTGAAAAAGGGTGCTGTAATAAAAGGCTCTATTATTATGGGCAATACTGTAATTGGCGAAAATAGCCAGTTAGACCGTTGTATCATTGACGAAGGTTCAAAAGTAGGTGACAACGTAAAAATTGGTGTTGGCGATAATATTGAAAATGAGATGAAACCTAAAATTTATAATACAGGTATTACTGTAATAGGACACATGACTACTATTCCAAATAATGTGACAATTGGAAAGAACTGTGTGCTGTTAGGCAAAACAACAGAAAATGATTTTGCAGATGGTGTTTTGCAGAGCGGTAAATCTGTGATTGTAGAGGAGGTTAACTTATGAGAGCGATTGGTGTAATTTTAGCTGGCGGTAATAATGAAGGTCGTATGGGAGCATTGACAGATTTGAGAGCATCTGCAGCACTTCCAGTAGGTAGCTGCTATAGAGCAATAGATTTTGCTTTAAGTAGTATGTCTAGTTCTGGGGTACAAAAAGTAGCAGTGCTGACACAATATAATTCACGTTCATTGCATGACCATTTAGGTTCTGCAAAATGGTGGGATTTAGGAAGAAAACAAGGCGGTCTATTTGTACTGTCACCTTATACTAGTAGAGCAGATTCTAACTGGTTCCGTGGAACAGCCGATTCCATGTATCAGAATATGTCTTTTTTAAGACGAAGCAATACACCATATGTTATTATTGCATCTGGTGATGCAGTATATAAAATGGATTTCAAAAAAGTTTTGGAATATCATGAACAAAAAGGTGCAGATATTACAGTCATTTGTAAAGATATGTCAGGAAAAGACTTGTCTAAATATGGCATTATGCAAATGGACACAGATAAGAGATTACAAGAATTTGAGGAAAAACCTCTGCAAGCTCAAAGCAATATGGCTTCTTTAGGCATTTATGTAATTGGTAGAGAATTGTTAATTGACTTGTTGGAGAAAGCGAATGCTGAAGGAAGATATGATTTTGTAAAAGATATTATTATTCGTCAAAGAAAGACATTAAAAATTTATGGTTATGAATTTGAAGGTTACTGGAGTTCAGTAGGTTCTAGTATTGTAGATTATTTCAAAACCAATATGGACTTTTTGAAAAAAGAAGTAAGGGATGCTTTTGTAAATCAATATCCTTATATTGAAACAAAACCAAAAGATGAACCACCTGCAAAATATAATACAGGTGCAGAGGTGAAAAACTCTATTATAGGTAGTGGTTCTATTATAAATAGTAAAGTAGAGAATTCTGTTGTGTTCCGAAAAGTATATGTAGGCGACCATGCTAGTGTAGAAAATGCTGTTGTTATGGAAGGAACACGTGTAGGTAATGGCTGTGAAATAAGATATGCTATATTAGACAAAGATGTAGTATTAGCAGACGGACAAAAAGTCATCGGAACACCAGATAATCCTCAAATAGTAAGAAAAGGTGCAAAATTGTAAGTATTGTAAAAGCGTAAAGGAGGATAATTCCCAGGTCACATGGGAGGAGAGAGCGTATGGAAATTACTGATGTAAGAGTGAGAAAGGTCAACAAAGAAGGAAAAATGAAAGCTGTTATTTCTGTAACTTTCGACAACGAATTCGTGGTTCATGACATCAAGGTAATTGAAAGAGAACAGGGCTTATTTATTGCAATGCCAAGCAGAAAATCTGCTGATGGAGAATTTCGAGACATTGCACATCCAATCAATGGTGTGACCAGAGAAAAAATTCAGAGCGCAATATTAGAAAAATATGCAATAGCTGCACAAGAAATTGAGCAGGAAGAACAACAAACAAATGAGTAATAAACAAAAAACGGTATAGCCAAAAAAGGCTATACCGTTTTACTTTTATATGTTGATGTTTAAAATATTTTGTATTTCACTTTTGGTAAGTATAGTAGGCTGAAAATGATTTGCATAAGGCTCTAATAAATAGGCTTGTGTAAAAAGTATAATTTCATTGGGCTGAATATAAAAGTCGTATTCAAAATATTCAGAGTCTACTGTTTCTGTTGCACCATTAAAATAACTTTCTGGATATTGAGTAATATTATTTTTGAAGGCATTTTTTGCAAATTCGTCTATATTTTCTACATGAACTATATCACTTAATTGTAATTGATTTCCTGTTTTTAAATCAAATGTATACGCTTGACGGTAAGGCATACCATGAGCACCACCAGTAAATTCGTAATAATCTAATAGAAGTGATATCGTATTTTCGTCTAAATAAGTAATATTGTAAGTACAGTCAAGAGTATAAGGTAACATATTATATAAATCAGTATTAATATCATCTGGTGCTATTTCATTTCCCATAGCAGAAAGAGATGATTGTATATCATTTAAAATAACTTGATTTATTTTTGATATTGCTTCACTTTCTCCCTTCAATTCTGGATAGTATAGTTTTGCTTCCCATACTATAATGTCGTCTTTATTTTTGAGCGTTTTTTGTTCTATTTTTTCTGTAAAAAATGAGTTAGTATTTTCTATTTTTGCTGTATTTGTGCTGCTGTCCCATGTCATATTTGTTTCAAAGGCATTTAATAGTGGTCGAAGTGGTACAAACATAGTACCATTTTCAATATAAGCAGGTGTTGGCATAGTGATACGATTTGTTGTTTCTCCTTTTGTAATAATGAGTGTTTTGCTGTTTTCACAGGCAGATACAATGATATTTTCTTTCCTGGCAATTGCTGTTTTAGTAGGGACATTCCAACTTACTGTAGCACCAAGTGCCTCTGCTGTTTGTTTCATAGGCACACAAGTCGTGTTGTTTTTGAGCATTGGTTGTTGTGTGTAAGCAATCGCTGTATTATTAAGCAGTACAGTAATATTTTTTGCGAAAACAGTAGAAATAGATAATATAGAACAAATAAAAGTAATTGCAAATATTTTTTTCATAATTTGTTTTCTCCTTTATTAAAAAAAGTGCCAAACAGAAATATTTGGCACTATAAATTATATTAGCTGTTGTATGTGCTGCTTTGATTGTCTTTTAATACGACATCATGAGCACCGCCTTCTGTAAGGCTTGTAGCAGAAATAACAGTTAATTTTGCTTTTTGCTGTAATTCTGCTATAGTTAATGCACCACAGTTACACATAGTAGATTTTACTTTTTTAAGAGAAAGAGAAACATTATCTCTCAAACTTCCAGCATATGGTACATAGGAGTCAACACCTTCTTCAAAAGAAAGTTTTTTATCTCCACCCATGTCATATCTTTGCCAGTTTCTAGCTCTTGCAGAACCTTCTCCCCAGTATTCTTTCATGTAATTACCATTGATATTTACTTTGTTAGTAGGACTTTCGTCAAAACGAGAGAAATAACGACCTAACATTAAAAAGTCAGCACCCATAGCTAAAGCTAATGTCATGTGATAATCATATACAATACCGCCATCAGAACAAATAGGAATGTAAATGCCGGTTTCTTTGAAATATTCATCTCTAGCTTCTGCCACTTCTATTACTGCAGAAGCCTGTCCACGACCAATACCTTTTTGTTCTCTAGTAATACAGATAGAGCCACCACCAATACCAACTTTTATAAAGTCAGCACCACATTCTGCTAAATAACGGAAGCCTTCTTTATCAACAACATTTCCAGCACCAACTTTAACACTGTCACCATATTTTTGACGTATAAAATCTAATGTAATTTTCTGCCATTCTGAAAATCCTTCAGAGGAGTCAATACAAAGTATATCAGCACCAGCATTTATAAGAGCAGGAACACGTTCTTGGTAATCTCTTGTATTGATACCAGCACCCACAACATATCTTTTGTGTATATCTAATAGTTCATTTTTGTTTTCTTTATGAGAGTCATAATCTTTACGAAATACCATATAAAGTAATTTTCCATCGTCATCTATAATAGGTAAAGAATTTAATTTATGGTCCCAAATAATGTTATTTGCTTCTTTTAATGTAGTGCCTTTAGGAGCACAAACAAGTTTTTCAAGAGGAGTCATAAAATCTTTTACTTTTTCATCGCCATTCATACGACTTATACGATAGTCACGACTTGTTACAATACCTACTAATTTGCCTTGTGCTGTACCATCTGTAGTAACAGCAACAGTAGAGTGACCAGTTTTTTGTTTTAAAGCAAGTATGTCTTTTAATGTACTTTCAGGCATAATGTTGGAGTCGCTTACAACAAAACCAGCTTTATAGGATTTTGCTTTCTGTACCATAGCAGCTTGGCTTTGTATTGTTTGAGAACCATAAATAAATGAAATACCGCCTTCCTTTGCTAATGCTACTGCCATTTTGTCATCAGAAACAGATTGCATAATAGCAGAAACGAGAGGAATATTCATTTCTAATGCAGGTTTTTCTCCTTTTTTAAATTTTACAATAGGTGTTTTTAAACTAACATTATCGGGAGTGCACTCTACTGAGGAATATCCAGGAACAAGAAGATATTCGCTAAATGTACGAGAAAGTGATTGAAAATAAGTTGCCATAATTTACCTCCTGTTAAAAATATATAAGTGAATTGAAAATATAAGTAAATTTGTAAAACAAATCTACATCTAACAGACAGCGTTTGACAACGCATTGCTATTCCATAAAAGAGAACATTTTTATAAAACAACAATAGTAAATACCCATTGCCTAAAAAATAAGGGCATTACAAATGTCTGATAAAATACGTGTATGATGATATTAATAGAATTTATTATAGCACAAAAGAAATTTTGTGCAATAAAAAGTGTTGTGATAGAACGATTTTTGTAAAATTATTGGTAGAGAAAAAGAAACTATTTTACAATTTTTGTGTATTACTTTTAATGTTTGATATAGTGTATTGTTTTATTGGCTATAATACCAGTAATAAAACCTGTTGTAATGCCTAATATCACAAGAAAAGGCATATAATAAAAAAGTTTTAAATTTTCTACTACAATACAAGCAATAAATATTTGCCCTATATTGTGACTGATACCACCTAATATACTTACAGCAATAATAGAAAAAGCATTTGTTTTTTTACATATTGACATTACAATAAAACTGAGCAATGCACCAGAAGCACTATATAAAAAGCTAGCAAAACCTGTAAAAAGTATTCCTGAGATGAGTATACGTAATATAGAAATACAAAAAGCGGTTTTGCTGTCAAATAAATAAAGAGTAATGAGTACAGTAATGTTAGCAAGGCCTAATTTCATGCCAGGTACAATCATAGGAATAGCAAGTATACGTTCTACATAACTGAGAAGTAGTGCAACGGTAGTAAGCAATCCACAATATGCAATTTTTTGGCTGTTCATAATATTGCTACACTCCTTATTTTAATTCAATTACAACTTTGTGAGGCAGACAAACAATTAATTCTCCTGTATTACGAATGGACTTTTGATGCACACAAATTTGGTCTGGACAGTCTGCTTCTGTTACAGTTGCGGTATGATTTTGTATTTGAAGTATATTGTATCCCTGTGAGGTTTGTATAGTATAGTTTTGGTCTTTTGATAAATCAAATTGTTTGTATTCTGTGCCATTTATAGAAACAGAAACAATAGTAGATGAAGTATGTGTTGTAAAATGGAATATACAAAAAGCACCAGCCAATAAAAAAATAATTAAAAAAAATATGATTTCTTTTTTTTTCATTAATCATAACTCCTTTTTGTATGAAGTATAAACAAAAAAGGAAGCTTTTGGCTTCCTTAAAAACAGTATGCCCAGAACCGGAATCGAACCAGTGACACGAGGATTTTCAGTCCTCTGCTCTACCAACTGAGCTATCTGGGCAAATTTTATTTGCTGCAACAAATACTATACTGCATTTGAACTATTTTGTCAATTATTTTTTATTACTTTTTAATATTGGTGTTAACAAATCTTTTTGTTAAATTATATAGAGGAACAACTCCAAAAGAGAATAACAGTATAATAAGTGAGAAACTGTGTTATTCTTTTTTACGTTCATATGTTACAATGATACCATATCCAATAGCCATATTAGGACTGACAGTAATAACACGCCAACCATCATTTGCAAGTTTGTTCATTGCTTCTTCTGCTGCATTTACTTTATATGTTTCAACTTTGTACTCGTACATATCATTTCTCCTTTAAATTACAATGTTCATATTTCTATTTTGTATTTTTGATGCTTAGATAGTATAGTTTTTTTATTATGATATATAAGCCAAAAATTAAATATCTATATCAATAGTATAAGTGTCATCAATCAGTAAATAATCTACATTATATCGTTGGCACATTGTCAAAGCTTCCATATTATCAATAATTAAAGCTTCTATAGTACAGTCTGAATTATACAGCCTTGTTTCTATGGTATTAGCATATGCCTGTATATCATGATAATGGTGTCGTATGTATGCTTCACTCATTATCAGGCAACGATATTTGATATGTTGAATGTAATATTGAGAAAAATCTTTTGCCCAATCGAAAGGAATATAACAACCCTCAATAATAATGTTTTGTTGATTTTCAATTACAGTTTTTATGATTTCTCTTACAATAGGCCATAAATATTCTGTTAATGCTTTATCATTGCTCATAGAAGTAAGCGATGTATTTCCGCTTCGAATTAACCCCATTTTTAAATGGTCAATAGAAATGTATGGATATCCATATTTTTCAAGGGCTTTTTGAGCTAAAACGGTTTTTCCAGTATGTGATGCACCTGCTATCAATAAAACCATGTTAATTTTCTCCAAATTCTAATTATATTTTTATTATATAATATCGTTTAAGATTACTAAATAGATTTGTTGAAGTTTATAAAATTTCTAATTGGTAATATAAAATAGGTTTTTAAATGTACTATTTTAAATGATAGCATGGGTATATATCTTTGTCAATTATATTTCATAGAGCTGATAGAGCTTTATATTATGATACAAATTTTGAATAAATGCTACTCTATTTATGCTATTGATAATAAATTTATTGTTATATAAATAATAGCAAAAAGATACCGAATAAATGTAACTTTATGGATATTTTATAATTGGGCTTATTGACAAAGACAAAATATGTGATACAATGAGTAAAAACAATATAAAAAAGCGTTTGAAGAAAGCTAAATCTTGCAATAATACTACAGAGAGCCAATGTTTGGTGGAAATTGGTGTAAAAAAGAGATGTTCCACTTTCTGAGCTGCTTGGTGAAAGCCAAGAGGGTAAGCCCTTTATTGCTGTTTTGAGAGGCTTATATAAATAAGCAATTTGGGTGGCAACACGGGAGAACTGCTCTCGTCCCTTTTTATGACAATAAAAAGAGATGAGGGCTTTTTATATTATAAAAAATATTAAGGAGGAAATAAAAAATGTTAGATATTAAATTAATTCGTACTAATCCAGAATTGGTAAAAGAAAACATCAAAAAGAAATTTCAAGACCAAAAATTAGTGTTGGTAGATGAAGTTATTGAAATGGATAAACAATTTAGAGAAACAAAAGGAAAATGCGATGACTTGAGAAGTCAAAGAAACTCTATTAGTAAAGCAATAGGTGGTATGATGGCAAAAGGACAAAAAGAAGAAGCCGAAAAAGCAAAAGCACAAGTTGCAGAAATGGCAAAAGAATTGACAGAATTGGAAGCACTGGAAGAAGAATTGACAGCAAAAATTAGAGAAAGAATGTTAGTCATACCAAATATTATTGATGATAGCGTTCCAATAGGAAAAGATGACAGTGAAAATGTAGAAGTAGAAAAATTTGGAGAACCAGTTGTACCTGATTTTGAAGTACCATATCATATTGATATTATGGAAAGCCTTGCAGGTGTTGATTTAGATAGTGCAAGAAAAACAAGCGGAAATGGCTTTTATTATCTTTGTGGAGATGTAGCAAGATTGCATTCTTCCATACTTTCTTATGCAAGAGATTTTATGATAAATAAAGGATTTACGTATTATATTCCTCCATTTATGATAAGAAGTAATGTTGTAACAGGTGTTATGAGTTTTACAGAAATGGAAAATATGATGTATAAAATAGAAGGAGAAGATTTATATTTAATTGGTACAAGTGAACACTCTATGATAGGTAAATTTATTGATACAATATTAGAGGAGGAAACATTGCCACAAACATTAACAAGTTATTCTCCATGTTTTAGAAAAGAAGTAGGAGCACATGGTATTGAAGAAAGAGGAGTATATAGAATACATCAGTTTGAGAAGCAAGAAATGATAGTAGTATGTAAACCAGAAGATAGTCCTTATTGGTTTGAACAGCTTTATAAAAATACAGTAGAATTTTTTAGAACATTGGATATACCAGTAAGAACATTGGAATGTTGCTCTGGTGACTTGGCAGATTTAAAAGTAAAAAGTATTGATGTAGAAGCATGGTCACCAAGACAGAAAAAATATTTTGAAGTAGGTAGTTGCTCTAATTTGGGAGATGCACAAGCTCGCCGTTTAGGTATTCGTGTAAAAAATAAAGAAAAAGGCAATTATTTTGCACATACATTAAATAATACAGTAGTTGCACCTCCACGTATGCTTATAGCATTTTTGGAAAATAACTTAAATGCAGATGGTAGCATTAGCATACCAAAACCATTACAGCCATATATGGGTGGTACAGAAGTATTAAAACCAAAAAAATAGTCAAAAAATGAGGAGGGATTTCCCTCCTTTTTGTTATAAATATAGAAATATATTGTATCAATTATTTATAGAAAGTGTGGTACTATGGAAAATAAAAATTTAGCAATTAGTTTTATATTGATAGTGATAGGAATGATACTATTATTTTCAAATAATGATATTGCATTTGGCTTAACAGATGTGTATTTATTCGATAAAGGATTTGGAGAAGTTACAGAAATTGAAATATTTAAAAATTATTCTAATGCAGTTTTGATAATGGGTGGTGTATTGTTTTATAGAGGCATTTATATGCTAACTGAATTTTTATGGAAAAAATAAAAAAATGATAAGCCATATATGGGCGGTACAGAAGTGTTAAAACCAAAAAAATAGTCAAAAAATGAGGAGGGCTTTACCTCCTTTTTTTTGGTATAAATAACGAAAAATGACGATAAAAGTAAAATATTGCTAAATAAAACTGACTATTTTTATAAAAGACTACTATATTTTACAACGCCATAATGTGCTATAATATTATGAAATAAAGTGATATAATACAAAAATGTTAGAGCAATGAAAAAAGAAATTTTATGTACAAATCATTAAAAAAATTAGTTGTATTATTATGGCAATAAGTATGATATTTGTTCAAGTAGCTGTTGCTTCTGCACAAATGCTAGGACAAGAGGGAATGAATGAAGAAATTGTTTATCAAGGAATATATTATGATGAAGACGGTGAGCTTGTAAAAACAACAATTAGAAAAATAACATATCCCTCAGCTAGGTCTGGAGAATATGAAAGAGTGACTTATTCTAAAGAAAATGTATATGAAAATTATTCTATCACTTTAACAGCAACATTTTCTTATAATGTTACAAATAAAGAAGTAAGTTGTGTGTCGAAATATAGAACTTATAATAAAATGACTCCAATAAGTGAAAGCCTTACAGATACTGGAACAGGAACAAAATGTACTGTAAGATTAGATTATCGTCATAATACTGGACTAGGTACTAAGAATAAGGCACTTAGAATGATATGTGATTATAAGGGAAATTTAACTTATTTTGGAGAATAATAAATATTTAGTGAAAAGAGGATAGTAAAATTGAAAAAAAATAATAATAAATATATATATTTACTTATATATTTATTTTGTATTTTAATGATGCTTTTATATAGTATGAAGAAGTGTATTAGCATATATCCAAAAGAAAATATTTTTATTTATATTATTTCAGTATTATGTATTATATGCTTTTTGAAAGAGCAAAGTATTAAGAAAAATATAATAATAATATATATAAATACAGTTTTTTTTAGTATAGTTTTTATATATAATTGTTTGATAAATACTACTTTGAGTATACCAGGCATATCAGAAGAAGCTGTAGCATTATTATATGATTTAATAGAAAATATATTTGGAGATATAACAAAATTTTTTATGGTATATTTTTTCATATCAACAATATTACTTTTTTTTATAATAGTAAAAAAATATATAAAAAAGAATAAGGAGTGATAAATTTGAAAAAGTATAGTAAATATATTTATTTTTTAGCATTACTTTTTTTCATATATATCACACGAAAATATCACATTTATACCACAACAACACCATCTGCTATACAATTTGTAGGTTTCTTATTGTTGTATACTATGACAACATTTTGTATTATTAATATATTTCCAAAGTACAATAATTTATTGATAAAAGTTAGTACAGTGCTGTTTATACTGACATTTATAAGACATACTTTATCTAATACATTACCTTTTGATGATTTTAGTAAGAAAATATTACATCCTTGTATAACAGCTAGTATACTATATAGTGCATCAGCATTTGGCATATTGTTTTTAACAGAAAAATATAATAAAGATTAATATCGCTTTATTTGTAAAATAAAAACCAACAAAAAATATGATTTTGTTGGTTTTTTTGATGTTGTTATACAATTTCTATGCCACCTACAGGACGAATAGAAAGTATGTAACATTTGCCTTTTCCAAAGGCAGCTTCCATTTCATTGTGGAAAGTATCTAATAATTCCATAGGAACAAATGCTTGTATGGTACCAGCAAAACCACCTCCGTGTACTCTGTAAGCACCTTTGTCAGCTAATATTTTTTGACAAAGTGCTAAAGCTAAACTCAATCCTTGCTCTTGTGTATTTGAGGTAGAGTATACATTTTGAAGACAAGTAGAGGAAGAAATACCAGAAGAAAGCACTAATTTTTTAAATGTTTCAAAATTATTGTTTTTGAGTGCTTCTGCTTCCTGTACTGCTTTGTGACTGTCTGCAAAAAAGTGTATCGCACGAAGTATCGCTCTATCTCCACATTTTTGACGGAGAGCAGAAATATTTTGGTATATGTCATTTTCAGAAAGTTCAGAGAGTACTTCTTTACCAAAAAAAGCAGCAATAGATTTCATTTCTGCTGTAACAGCAGCATAATCTGGTGTTAAATCGGCATGATTGCCACCAGTATCTACAATGCAAAGAGCATGATGTACTGCTGCGAAATCAAAGGGAATTTGTTCTACTTTAGGTTGCTGTGTATTTTTAAAATCAATGGCAACAAAACTGCCTACAGAGGAAGCCATTTGATCCATTAAACCGCAGGGTTTTCCAAAATATACATTTTCTGCATATTGACCAATTTGAGCAATTTGAATAGCAGATTGTTCATTATTGCAGTATAAACTATTTAATATTGTACCAACTAGTACTTCAAAAGCAGCAGAAGAAGAAAGACCAGAACCTTTTAAAACATTTGAAGTCATAACAGCATTAAAGCCTTTTATGTTGTAACCTAATTTTATAAAATAAGCAGCAATACCTTTTACAAGAGAAAGAGTAGTACCTTCTTCTTGTTTATTTTGCTCAAGCTGTTTTAAATCAATACAAATCATGTCATAGCCATCACTTTTTATTTTGATAATGTCGCTGTCGTTGGGCTTTACAGCTGCGACAATGTCTAAATTTACACCAGCTGCTAATACACAACCTCTTTGATGATCTGTATGATTGCCTCCTATTTCTGTTCTTCCAGGTGCGGAAAATATGCGAATACCTTCTGTAATATTGTCATGAAAAACAGTAGAATATGTTTTTATTAGTGTAATCAATCTGTCAGTATATGCTTTGGAACCTTTTTCGTCTGTATTATAAATCATTTTTATTTGTTGCATGCAATCATTTTTTAATAATTTTTGAAATATGTCCATCAAAAAATTCTCCTCTCAAGTAATGTAGCTTTTGTATTTTGTTATCAGTAATATTATAGTATATTTTTTGTCAATAGTATAGTAATAATTGGATAGAAATTTATAGAGTAATAAAATAAAATTATACAATAATGAAAAGGTTATATTATGTAAAAATAGTAAATATTGACTGATTTTTTTAAAATATTATGTAAAAATATGGTGAAAATATAGAGAATTTTTATATTAAATAAAAGAATATTATATTGTCTTTCACAATTTGTACATTTATAATGAGGACAAGAAATAAAATTTCAGAGTAAATTCTGAAAGAATAAAAAAAATTATGCTAGGTTTTAAAGGGAGGTTTTTTAGGAAATGAAAAAGAGATTATTTGCATTAATGATGGCTTCTATGATGGTGATGGGTGCTATGGTAGGCTGCGGTGGCGGTGGTAGTGATACACCAGCTCCAACAGAAGGAGATGAAACTCAAACAGAAGGCGATGCAACAGATGGTGATGTAGATATGTCTAATGTAGAAATCGGTGTTTGTATTTATAAATTCGATGATACATTTATGACAGGTGTTAGAAATAATATGCAAGCACAGGCTGACACATTGGGAGCAAAAATTGAATTGGTAGACTCTCAAAACAAACAAGCAACACAAAATGACCAAGTAGACACATTTATTACAAAAGGTATGACAGCATTGGCAGTAAACCCTGTTGATAGAACAGCAGCAGGCCCATTAGTAGAAAAAGCATCTGCAGCAAGTTTGCCTATTGTATTTTTGAATAGAGAACCAGAACCAGATGTAATGCAAAGCTATGACAAAGTATGGTATGTAGGAGCAAAAGCAGAAGAGTCTGGTACAATGTCTGGAGAAATCATTGCAGACTACTGGAATGCAAACAAAGAAACAGCTGATAAAAATGGTGATGGTAAATTACAGTACATTATGGTAACAGGAGAACCAGGACATCAAGATGCTACATTGAGAACAGAATATTCTGTAAAAGCATTACAAGATGCAGGTATCGAAGTAGAAGAAATTGGAAATGACACAGCAATGTGGGATAAAGTAAAAGCAACAGAATTGATGAATGCATTTATTACATCACAAGGTATTGACTCTATAGAAGCAGTACTTTGCAATAATGATGATATGGCACTTGGTGTAATAGAGTCATTAAAAGCAAATGGTTATAACACAGGTGACGCATCTAAATTTGTGCCTGTAGTAGGTGTTGACGCAACTGCTCCAGCATTGGAAGCAATGAGTAATGGTTCTTTATTGGGAACAGTATTAAACGATGCTGAAAACCAAGGTATTGCAACAACAAATATTGCAGCAATGGCAGCAGCTGGACAAGAAATTACACAAGATACTGTTGGATATGAAATTACAGATGGAAAATATGTATGGGTACCATATGTAAAAATTACAGCTGAAAACTACAAAGATTTTCAATAATTCGTTATAAATAAGTATAATGCTATATTGCGGAACGGAAAATTTATTTTTCCGTTCCCTATTTTGTAACCCAATAAAGAAGTATTAACTTTAAAAAGGGGGTTTATTATATGAGTGAGTATGTACTGGAAATGAATAACATTTCTAAATTTTTTCCAGGTGTAAAAGCGTTAGATGGTGTTACATTAAAAGTGCGTCATGGAAGTGTTCATGCACTTATGGGGGAGAATGGTGCAGGAAAATCTACATTGATGAAATGTCTTTTTGGTATTTATCATGAAGATGAAGGTGAAATTATATTAGACGGAAAAAAACAGTCTATTGACAATTCTAGAATGGCATTGGATTTAGGTGTTTCTATGATACATCAAGAGTTACACCCAATTTCTTTTAGACCCGTAATGGAAAACATATGGCTGGGCAGATTTCCTATGATAGGAGGAATTGCTGTTGACCATAAAAAAATGTATCAAATGACAAAGGACTTATTTCAAAAAATTGACTTAGATATTAATCCTGCTGTGCTGGCTGGTACACTTTCGGCATCACAGTTGCAGCTTGTTGAAATAGCAAAAGCAGTAAGTTATAATTCTAAAATAATTATTATGGATGAACCAACTTCTTCATTAACAGATAATGAAGTAGAACATCTTTTTAAAATCATTGAACAGTTAAAATCTGAAGGACGTTCTATTATATATATATCCCATAAAATGGAAGAAATATTAAAAATTTCAGACGAAGTAACTATCATGAGAGATGGTACTTATGTAGGCACATGGCCAGCAAGTGAATTAACAACAGATTTGATTATCAATAGAATGGTTGGACGAGATATGACAAACCGTTTCCCACCTAAAACATATCAAACAAGTACAGAAACAATTATGGAAGTACGAAATTTGACAGCAACAGACTCACGTTCTTTTAAAGATGTTACATTTGATTTACATAAAGGCGAAATATTAGGTTTGGGTGGATTGGTTGGAGCACAAAGAACGGAATTAGTAGAAGCGATATTTGGATTGAGAGGAATTGCTTCAGGTACTATTACAATACATGGAAAACCATATCAAGCTAAAAATGTAGAAGAAGCGAAAAAATATAAAATAGGACTACTTACAGAAGAAAGACGTGCCACAGGAATATTTGGAGTACTTTCTATTACAGATAATACTATTATAGCTAGTGAAAAGAAATTTGCTTCTGGTGGTGTATTAGATAATAAAAAAAGAAGAAACATCGCAGCAGAAGAAAATAAAAAATTAAATACCAAAACGCCTACTATGGAAGCGTTGATACAAAATCTTTCTGGAGGTAATCAACAAAAAGTGCTTTTTGCAAGATGGCTTTTGACAGCACCTGATATATTGATATTAGATGAACCTACACGTGGTATTGATGTTGGTGCAAAATATGAAATTTATACAATTATGCAATCTCTTGCAGCAGAAGGAAAAGCAATTATAATGATTTCTTCTGAAATGCCTGAACTTTTGGGTATGAGTGATAGAGTAATGGTAATGAGTGATGGACATTTAGCAGGTATATTAGATAAAGAGCAGGCAGACCAAGTAGAAGTAATGCGTCTTGCTACTGCATACTTGTGATAGAGAGCGAGGGGTGTAATATGAGTGAAAGTAAACAATTAACTTGCGAAAAGTTTGGAAAAATGATGAGCTTTATTGGTGCAGCAATTGCAGCAGTAGGTGTGATATTAATATTGGCAAAAAATGCAGTAAAAAATTCTGGAGGATTAACAGGATTTTGGAAAGATATTTATGATTTGCCATGGTTTATATTTTTGTTAGGCTGTGGTATTGTAGTGTTTGGAGTATTAAAATGGAGAAGATATTTGGGAGATACAACTTCTATGATGGATACTTCTCCAAAAGCAGCAAAAACGTTTTTATTAAATAATGGTATTATATTGGCACTTGTCATTATGGTAATTGTAATAGCAATAAAAGAAAATAGATTTATGCAGGGACGTGTGCTTGTAGATATATTGGCACAAGCTTCTCCAAGAATGATTATAGCATTGGGTATTTGTTTTACACTTTTGATAGCAGGTACAGACCTTTCTGCTTGTAGAATGGTAGGTTTGGCAGCGGTAATTTCTGCATCTATGCTTCAAAATCCAGAATATCCTAATAGATTTTTCCCTGATTTGCCTTTTCTTCCTGTAATTGTTCCTATTGTAATAGCTATTGCAGTTTGTATGTTATTTGGATTGCTAAATGGATTTTTAGTAGCAAAATTTGATATGCACCCCTTTATTGCAACGCTTGCTGTACAAGTTATAATATATGGTGCGTGTTCATTGTATTTTGACTTACCTCCAAATAATTCACAGCCTATAGGTGGTATTAGAGCAGATTTTACATTGTTAGGACAGAAAAGATTTTTTCAAGAACAGTTACCGGCAATTAATGGTATTCCTATATTGATACCAATTGCATTAATATTTGTTTTAGCAATATGGTTTGTGCTGAATAAAACAGTATTTGGTAAAAATGTGTATGCTATAGGTGGTAATAGAGAAGCAGCAGTTGTTTCTGGTATCAATGTGTTTAAAACAATACTTTGTATATTTGTATTAGCATCTGCATTGTATGGTGTTGGTGGTGTATTAGAAGCAGCAAGAACAGCAGGTGCAACAAATAACTATGGTGTTGGCTATGAATTGGACGCTATCGCAGCGTGTGTTGTAGGTGGTGTGTCATTAAATGGTGGTGTAGGTAAAGTTTCTGGCATTATCATAGGTGTATTGATATTTACAATTATACAGTATGGCTTGCAGTTTATAGGTGTTAGTGCAATGTGGCAACAAGTAATAAAAGGTATTATTATAGCTATTGCGGTTGCACTTGACCTTTCAAAATATAGAAGAAAATAATTACTGCTGTGGTAAAACTAAAATATAATTATAATTGTAAAAACATTAGAATTTTACTCCAAATATTACAAGCTTTTTTAAAAATTTAACAAAAACTTTATGGAAAAATTTTATTTTTCCAGTTATAAATATGAGTTTATATACAGATGGAACAGTGTTATAATTTATATAACACTGTTCTTTTATTATAATAAAGTATTATTTTATATTTTGTTTTTGTTCACAACAAGAATAATTGTAACAACAAGGAATATTATGAAATACTTGTATCAATTGCTTTAGTGCATCTGAAAATTTTTGTAAATCAGAAGGACTCATTTTTTCTAGTAAAGGACGAAAACAACTTGCGTCATGTTCCATAAAATAGTCAATAAATTCAGTAGCTTTGTCAGTAAGCTGTATTTTTACAATTCTACGGTCTGAAGGGTCGTCAAAACGTTTTATAAAACCACATTGCACTAGACGATTGACTAATTTTGTCATTTGTTGTTTAGGCATTTTTGCCCACTTTGCAATTTCTGTCATAGTAGCACAGCCACCATTCCACTGTAGCGTTCTAATACAGTAGTACATTTCTAGGCTGACACCTTCGTCAAGAAGTTGTTTAAAAGGTTTTGCAATTTGATAATTCCATACAGGCATTAAGGAAAGTAAATTTTCTTGTATTTCTAAATAATTCATATTTTAATATTACTGAAAACTTATAAAAATTTGTATTACTTTTTATAATATTGCACGTTTTACAGTAATTTGCCCCTTTCTTGTTTTTAAATATACGCTGCAATATGCGTTTTTTATATTACAATGGATTTATTTTTGTTTTGGTCATTACATAGTTTTTTAGAAAAATTCCATTTCTTATTACTTGTTGTTGTTTTATTATTTTGTAATTTCTTTTTTCAAAAAATCCCTTTGCGGTAATAGAAGCATGAACAGTAATATTTTTAGTATTTACTGCTTTTTCTAATTCATCACAAATAGCAGAAGCAATTCCTTTGTGTTGATAGTTATGATGAACAAATAATTTATCTAAATATCCTGTTTTGTCAATATCACCGAAACCAACAATGATACCATTGATTTCAGCAATAATACAATATTGTTTTAAAAAAGAAGTATTCCATTGTTCTAAATCAACTGTTTTAGTTGCCCATGCGTTGCATTGAATTTGTGTATAATCTTTTCTATTGATATTGTGTACAGTATTATAAAATAATTCTACAAGTGTAGCACAATATTGTGGTGTATATTTTTTTAAAATCATAATATAAATTCCTAAAATAAAAGTAATATTTTATTATTATTATAGTAATATCATAATAAAGTAATATTGGTTGCTATTGACAAAATAAAAACAATATGGTACGATTTTATCCATTGTAATACTATGTTTACAATATCAATAGCAATCTCTTTTTTGTTATTATAGTGTTGGGTAAATAAAATGTCAACAAGAGTAGGAGATGAAAAAATGAGCAATAATAATGAAAATTTAAAATTGATGGAAAGTGCACCTATTCCTAAAGCAATATTGACGCTTGCTATTCCCACTGTGTTAAGTATGATTGTATCACTGATTTATAATATTACAGATACTTATTTTATAGGATTGTTAGATGACCCCATACAGTTGGGAGCGATTTCTCTTGCATTTCCTGTGTTTATGATATTTCAAGCATTAGGTAATATGTTTGGTGCAGGAGCACCTTCTTATATATCAAGATGTTTGGGAGCGAAAAAATATGAAGAAGTAAAAAAGACAAGTGCTGTTTCTGTATATGTATCTGCAACAGCAATGCTTGTTTTAACTGTATTAGGTCTGATATTTATGGAGTCAATACTGCATTTAATTGGTACAAGTAATGAAACAATTACACCTACAAGAGATTATTTAAGTATTATTATTACATTTAGTATTGTGATTATGCTTCAGATTATATTGCCAGCAATGCTTCGTGCAGAGGGGAAAGTGAAGCAGGCTGTTGCAGGTATGATAATAGGTACTGTATTAAATATCGTGCTTGACCCTATATTTATACTGGTATTTGGTATGGGAGCAGCAGGAGCGGCATGGGCGACAATTATAGGAAATGCTGCTGCAGTTGCATTTTATATTTATATTTATTTGCGTGGGAATACAATGGTTTCTATACTGCCACGTGATTTTAAACCAAGTACTCGTATATTTAAAGAAGTGTTAAAAATTGGATTTCCAGCATCACTTTCTCAAATATTGGGTAGTACCGTTATGCTTTTGTTTAATAATTTGGCAGCAGAATATGGTGATATGGTAATTTCTGCCTATGGTGTTGCAATTAAAATGATACAAATGGAATTTATGATATTGTTTGGATATGTTTCAGGATATATGCCTTTTGCAGGCTATAACTATGGTGCAGGTAATATTACAAGATTGGTAAAAGCATTAAAATTTACAATTATAACAGCTAGTGTGTTGTGTTTGCTGTTTTTAATACCATTTACAGTACTTGCTCCAGCTTATATTAATATATTTTCAAGTAATGAAGAAATTATAAATATTGGTGTGAAATTTTTAACAGCACAAGCATGGGCTGTTCCTTTTATGGGAATACAGCTTTCTCTTATGGCAACATTTCAGGCAACAGGGCAAGCATTTAGAGCACTTTTAGTAAATATGGGTAGGCAGTTTTTGTTTTATGTGCCTTATTTATATTTGTTTAATTATATATGGGGATTGGAAGGATTGCTTCGTGTACAAATGGCAGCGGATTTGTCTACAACGGCATTAAGTGTGATAATAGCATTACATATGATAAAAGGATTTTATAAAAAAGAAAAGGCAGAATTAGCAGAAGCAAAATAAAAATGTCATAAATAAAAGTCGTTAAGGGCGTAAAAAATTTCTTTTGCTCTTAACGGCTTTTTATTATGATATATTAAAACAAAAATATAATTCAATTAAATTAAATGAATTTCGTTATTTGTGTTTAGTTGCTTCTAATTTTGTTTTTTATAAGTGGGGTATACAATATCTAAAAATGTTTCTTCATTTTTGAGTGCTTCTCTTAATAAACATTGTGTATACAGAGAAACATATATAGCAGCAGCTTCTGCTTGGCAGTTTATAGATTTTTGTGGATTGAAAGCAATGTCAGTGAAAGCATTATATTCTAATATTTGTGTTGCTAAGTCATGATGTAAGTGGTGTAATGTGTTGATATATAACCAGTTATAAAAATAGGTTTTAGGTTCTGTACTGAATGTTTTATTTTTAATACAAAAAGCAATTATTTTGCCACTATTTTTCAAGCGTGCATCTTTTTTTGCTTCTCTGGAAGAAACATTTAATAAATCTGTATAAGGACCACCGTTTTCAAAAACTTTGCTAGATTGAAAAGCAGTTTCAACAGAATATTCTTTACCGTTTTTTGTTTTTATCATAAGGTTAAATGCACTTAGTTTTACACCTAATTCATTTTCTGATTTTGTGGATATTTCAAGCAGTTTATGATTTGGGTGTTTTTGTATATAGGACTGGTGTAAACTGTTTATGCTTCTTTGCATTTGTTTGTCTGAAAATCCACTAAAATATTGAAATTCTATGTTTTCGCGAATACAGTATCTATTATCAGGAGATACCACAAATACAGGTCTATTTGCCATAATAATCCTCCTAATTTACTAAAGTTTCTGAGAGTAGATAAATAAGACTTTAAAGAGAATTTTTCCCCTCTATTTCAAGAGATTAACCTAAATTTTTAAACAGAAGCTTTGTTATTTTGAGAATTTAATGTTTTTTTAAAAGCAATATATTGTCTGAAAATAGTTCTAACTCTTATTTCTGAGTATCGTTTTGCTTTTTTATAAAATATAGTACAAGATAAAATAGTATAACATAAAATGAATATAAATTTAATAGTATCATAATTGTATTCATGAAGTATTTCATAAACAAATAATATTGCTGCACAAATCAAAATTGCAATATTGCAAATAATAAATGTAAAACTCATAGAAAATAAAGCATCTAAAATATCTGCTTTTGCCATTTTATTTTCATTTTCTAAAAATGCTTTACACTCAAAAAACATTGCACTACAATGTTTATCTGAAAAGTTAGTAAAACCTTCTGATGTATTTAATATTTCTCTAGCGTGAGTTTGTATATTTTCTAATTCAATGTCTTTAAATACTACATTTTCTTTTAAAAATGTTGTTCTTGGCGTTAATCTTAGCTTTGTAAATTTTGTATCAAAAATTGAAGCAATTTCGTGTAGAAGAATTCCGATAATATAACTGAATAATACTAATGAAATTATTTTAAAAATTTCTGAATTAGGATATGTAATATGTTTTACTATAGGAATATCTATCATAATTAATGATAGTAAAAAAAATAAACCAGGCAATAAAGTTCCAAAAAATTCATATAGTCCAATTTTATTAAATATATTATCCATAAATGTTTTTCTCCTATTATCATGGTATATCATTATTACATAATAAATAAAAGGCGAGTTTCGTTATAAAATTCGCCTCTAAATTTATTCTATAACGTTCCCGAGAGGATTTGAACCTCCGACCTACCGCTTAGGAGGCGGTTGCTCTATCCAGCTGAGCTACGGGAACAAAATAATGCAATATTATTCTATGAAATTTTTGGTGTTTCGTCAAGTATTTTGTGAAATTATTCTATATTATAATGAATTGTTATTGATGTCATACAAGTAAAAGTATAAAAAGAGGATATTAATATAGTAATAAAATGTAGCACTTGACAAAATGGTTTTATTGCTTTATTATGCTAATGTGATAACACAGTATCATAAATTAGGAAACATTAGGGAGGATAAAATAATATGAAAAAGAAAATATTAAGTGTTTGTATGGCAACAATGATGATTTTGGGTATGGCAGCTTGTGGTAGTTCAGAACAGCCAACACAACAGCCTGATGACGAACAACAGCAGACAACAGCACAAGAAAATGAAAGTACATTGGACTATGATAAAATTGTAGTAGGATTAGATGATACTTTCGCACCTTTAGGATTTAGAGATGAAGAAGGAAATCTTTCAGGTGTAGATGTAGAATTGATAGAAGCAACAAGTGATATTATGGGAGTACCTTTTGAATTGCAGCCTATAGATTGGAGTATGAAAGAAACAGAATTAGCAAATAAAAATATTGATATGATATGGAATGGTTATACCATTACAGAAGAAAGAAAACAAAAAGTAGCATTTTCACAACCTTATTTGAATAATAGACAGGTTGTTGTAACAATGGCAGACTCTGATATTAATACATTGGCAGATTTGACAGATAAAACAGTTGCAGCACAAGCAGAGTCTAGTGCGATTGATGCCATTAATGCAAAACCAGAAATTGCACAAACATTTAGAAGTTTAGGGGAATTTGAAACAAATGACCAATGTCTTATGGATTTAGAAGCGGGCAGAACAGATGCAGTTGTAGCAGATGAAGTTATTATTCGTTATTATGTTTCTAAAAAAGGAGAACAAAACTATAAAATATTAGAAGAAGATTTTGGAAAAGAAGAATATGGTATTGGTGTTAGAAAAGAAGATACACAACTTTTAGAGGCACTTAATGTAGCATTAGACACATTAAAAGAAAATGGTACAACAAAAGAAATTTCTGAAAAATGGTTTGGCTCTGACATCATTATGGAATAATGAGATGAGGTATTGTTTATGTTAGTATCTTTGATTGGTTACATAGTAGAAGTATCTAGAGGATTGGGCATTACGTTGAGTGTATTTGCTATGACGCTTATTATCTCTTTACCTCTTGGAATAGTAGTTGCAATTTGTAGATTGTCTAAAAATAAAATCATTTGCAGTATTGCAAAACTTTACATATGGGTATTGAGAGGTACACCGCTTATGCTTCAAATAGCATTAGTATTTTTTGGTTTACCTTCTGTAGGTATTGTGTTTGATAGATTACCAGCAGCATATTTAGCTTGCGGATTGAATTATGCAGCCTATTTTGGTGAGATATTCCGTTCTGGTATACAATCCATAGAAAAAGGACAAAGAGAAGCGGCGAATATATTAGGATTTAAAACGATGCAATTTTATCGTTTTATATTGCTACCACAGGCAATCAAAAGAACATTGCCTGCAATAGGAAATGAAGTCATTACATTGGTAAAAGATACTTCACTTGTGTATGTAGTAGCAGTAAATGATATATTAAGAGTAGCAAAAGGGGCAGGAGGTAGAGATGCTAATACATTGCTTGCTTATGTTGCTGCAGGACTGCTTTATTTGGTAATGACTTATGTTATAACAAAATTATTTGAAATAATAGAGAAAAAAGTACAATATGAGGAGTAGGAAAATATGCTTTTGAGAGCGGAGGGGCTTTTTAAAGCCTTTGATAATGTGGCAGTATTACAAGATATTTCTTTTGAAGTAAAGCCTGGAGAGGTAGTCAGTTTGGTAGGAAAAAGCGGTGCAGGTAAAACAACAGTACTGCGTTGTATTACTGGTTTGGAAAAATGTGATAAAGGTACCATTGAAATAAATGGTAAGTATATCTGTTCTATGGAAAATGGAAGTATCAAAAGAGCAACGAAACAACAGCTTTTTGAATTAAGAAAAGACTTAGGAATGGTGTTTCAAAATTATCATTTGTTTCCACATTTAACTGTAGCAGAAAATGTAACATTAGCATTAACAGAAGTGTATAAAATGCCAAAACAACAGGCATTATTAAAAGCAAAAGAAATATTGACACAGCTAGACATGGGGGATAAATTAGAACAGAAACCATTTTCTCTTTCAGGAGGACAAAAGCAGAGGGTAGCCATAGCAAGGAGCTGTGTAACCAATCCGAAATTATTGTGTTTTGATGAACCAACAGCAGCACTAGACTCTGCTTTAGTGTTGGATATTATCAAAATCATAAGAAATCTGGCGAAAGAAGGCATGGGAATACTGATTATAAGCCATGACGAGAAATTTGTAAGAGATGTTTCAGATAGAGTACTTTTTATGGTATCAGGTAAAATTACAGAAGAACTAACAGCAGAAGAATATGAGAAATATATGAGAGAATAATACTAAAAAATAGTACCCAATAGGGTACTATTTTTTATTTTCCAAAAAGTAACAATGTAATATAATAAGCAGCAACAATGCCAGCAATATTAGCAATGATTGCTCCTGCTAATGTAAAGCGGGTTTTAGTAATTTTAACCGCAGTAAAATAAACAGACATTGTATAAAAAACGGTTTCTGTACAACTCATCATAACAGAGGAAATTCTACCTATAAAAGAGTCTGTACCATATGTAGTAAATAAATCGACTAAAAGCCCTGTGGCAGCAGAGGAAGAAACAAGACGCATTAAACTTAGAGGAATAATTTCAGCAGGAAAACCAGTCCATTGTACAAAAGGCTTTAATATATCTGTTAGGAATGATAAAAAGCCACTGCTTCGTAATACTGCTACTGCTACCATAAGTCCTATCAGTGTAGGTAAAATATCTACTACTGTTTTTAAGCCGTCGAAAGCACCTTCTATAAAAGCATCATAAATATTAACTTTTTTTATACAAGCAAATACAACAATAAATAGTATAGTAACAGGTATTATAAAATCAGAGAGATATAAAAAGAATACCAATTATTTACACCTCCGTTCTAATAATTTTCCAGCTAATACGCCTATAATAGTAGAAAATAAAGTTGCTATAATACTAGGAGCTATAATTTCTCCAGGATTTGCAGAACCATATTGTGCTCTGTAAGCAAGTATGTTGATAGTAACAAGCTGTAATGATGACATATTAATAATCATAAAAATACACATAGCATTGCTTGCAGTATCTTTATTTTTGTTATATTTTTGCAATTCTTTCATAGCAAGTATACCAGCAGGAGTAGCAGCCCAACCTAATCCTAAAAAATTAGCTATAAAATTGGCTGATATATATTGCATTGCTTTGCTTTTTCTGGGGATTTCAGGAAAAAGAAAATGTAGCACAGGAGCGAAGCGATTGGATAATGTAGAAATCATACCACCTTTTTCTGCAATTTTCATAATACCACTCCAAGTAGCAACAACACCTGCCATAGTAATAGCAAGGTTAACAGCTTCTCTACCTCCAGATAATACTGCTTGTGAAACAGCACTCATTTCTCCTGTAATAAGTGCAAATAAAATACCAAATAATATGCAAAATACCCATATAAAATTTAACATAGTAACCAATCCTCTCTATATATTATAGTAATATATTCTGCATAATTTAAAAAATTGCTACAAAAATAAATGGTTTTTGTTTGTGTTTCTTTAAAAGTTGACATTGTTTGACAAATGTGTTATATTCATTTAGATAGGTATTAAAAATTGTTAACAGGTGCTATTCGGGAGGATTTTTAAATATGAAATCAACAGGAATTGTGAGAAAAGTGGATGAGTTAGGACGTGTTGTATTGCCTATTGAACTGCGAAGGGTATTAAACATCAAAGAAAAAGATTCTTTGGAAATTTTTGTAGACGATGAAAAAGTAATACTAAAAAAATATGAGCCTGCGGATATTTTTACAGGTGCAATGGATGATTTAATTGATTACAAAGGTAAAAAAGTGGCGAAAAGTTCTATCATTGAGATGGCAGCACTTGCAGGTTTGCAGGTAATGGAGTAAGTCTGTATTCTTTTCCACGGCGGTGTCTAAAAAATGGCATCGCTTTTTTCGTTAAAATGTGTTTTACATTGTTGCATATCATTGACTATGCTGTCATAAGGTGTTATATTAAAATAGGTATTAATATAAAATGGCAGTAATAGTATTAACATAAAAATAAAAATAAGAAATATTTTATATAAAGGGGTTTTGTCTATCTATGTAAAATCAAATACAGAAAAAATAAATAAAAAATTTTTATAAATTAAGGGAGGAAATATAATCGAGGCAGTAAAGAATGAAGGGAGTAATTTATATTAAAACTAAACTTGGAGGATTTATTTTATGAAAAATTTGAGATTAAAGATGAAGTTGTTGATTAGTCTTGCAGTAATTATATTGGCAACGCTTGTATTAGGAATTACTGCTTTTATTAGTATTAGGCATATTAATAATCAGGTTAATATATTTGCACAAAAGGCTGTACCAAATACGAAATATTCTCAACAAATACAAACACAGTTAGAAAAAGTACAAATAAATATGTTGAGGGCTTTAATAGAAAGTGATTTAAATTTAATTTCACAACAATTACAAGAAGTAAATGAAGATACAACAAATTTGAATAATATAATTTCTTTGTATAAACAAAATGCTTCTATTGATGTCAGTTTGTTTTCTGGATTAGAAAATGCTTTAAAACAAATGGCAAATTCAGAACAACAAATGTCTTCTTTGCTTGCTTCAGATGATGAAGAATTAAATAACCAAGCATATGCAATATATAAAAATGAATTTGAAACTGCTTTAAGTCAAGCAGAGAGTGGTTTAGTCACTATTGTTAATGCACAGGAGGATATGATACAGAAACAAGTAGACGAGTCCAATGTAATAGCAACAAGGGCTTATCTAGCAATTGTTGTCATATTGATATTAAGTATTATCATTTCTATGATTATGATAAAAATGTTAAGTGTACTGATATTAACACCATTAAATCAAGTATTGTATGCAATGGATGAAATGTCAAAAGGAAATGTACATACTACAGTAGAATATGAGTCAAAAGATGAATTTGGAGAAATGGCAGATAGTGTTCGTTCTTCCGTATCAACATTAGCAGAATATATTACTCAAATTGATGATATAATGCATAGAATGTCAGAAGGCGATTTTAAAATTGAAAGAGCAAAAGAGCCGTTTAAGGGCGATTTTTCAAGTATAGAAAGTTCTGTAATGAAATTTGTGGATAAAATTTCTGATACATTGCAAACAGTAGCAGAGTCTTCTGTACAAGTTTCTAGTGGTGCATCTCAAGTTTCAAGTGGTGCTCAAGCACTTTCACAAGGTACAACAGAACAAGCAAGTTCTGTAGAAGAATTGTCTGCAACAATTACAGAAATATCAAATCAAGTATCTCAAAATGCAGAAAATGCAAATCAAGCAAATCAAAAAGCGAACCAAGTGGAAAGCGAAGCATCTGAAAGTAGTAACAGAATGAAAAATATGTTACAAGCAATGGAAGATATTAGTAATTCTTCCAGTGAGATTGGAAAAATAATTAAAACAATAGAAGATATTGCATTTCAAACAAATATACTTGCATTAAACGCAGCAGTAGAAGCGGCAAGAGCAGGAGCAGCAGGAAAAGGCTTTGCAGTAGTAGCAGATGAAGTAAGGACATTGGCAGGTAGAAGTGCAGAGGCATCTAAAAACACAGCAATGCTGATTGAAAATTCTATTAAAGCGGTGAAAAATGGTGAAGAAATTGCAAATCAGACAGCAGAATCATTAAATGAAGTGGTAGAAGGCGTTCAGGAGGTAGCAAATATTATCAATAAAATTTCTGTTGCATCAAGTGACCAGTCTTCTGCAATTAATCAAGTAACTTTAGGTATGGAACAAATATCTGCAGTAATACAAACAAACTCTGCAACAGCACAGCAAAGTGCAGCAGCAAGTGAACAGCTTTCAAGTCAGTCAGAGATGTTAAAGTCATTAATTTCACAGTTTAAATTAAAAGGTTCTACAGTAATGGAAGATACTGTAATATATAAACCTATTGATTATGATACTACAGAATATAATTTTGAAGAAGAACAAGAACAAAATTTTGATAGCAAATATTAAAAAAATGTAATGATGTAGCAGTGTGGAAATAGTATATTCTGCACTGCTGCTATTATAGTTGTGGGAAAGAAAGGGGAGTTAGAGTTGGAAATAGAAAAGAAAGTACGAAAAAGAAGTATAAAAACAAAAATTATGTCTATATCAATAATAGGAGTGCTTTGTGTAACTGTTTTTATGGGAGTAATAATGACATATGGTATTCATACATTAACACATTCATTAACAGAAAGGCTATTAAAACCTTTAACAAGAATTTCTTCCCAAACAGTAGAAGGGAATTTGCATATGCTTGCTGACCGTATTTTTACTGTTTCAGATAATGAAATATTATGTAGTGAATATACAACATTAGAACAAAAGCAGCAAGTTTTGACAGATTTTAGTGCAGGTATAGAATTTGTGTGGCTTTCGTTATATACAAGTGATGGTAAATTTTATTGTGGTGCAGAAAATAGCCCAAAAGATTTATCAAATACAGAATTATTTAAAGGAATGAAAGAAACAGGAAATCTAGTAGTAAGTGATGTAGAATATGCAGATAATCAACTTCAAATTGTAATAGGTACACCAATACAAGGGCAAGGAGATACTTCGTATTATGTAGTAGGTAGTTATAAATATGATATATTAAATGATGTGTTAAGTAATTTACAAATTGGTTCTAAAGGCTATGCTGTAATAGTGAATAAAAATGGTGTAATAATGGCACACCCTAATACAGATATTATAAAAGAGAAAACGAATATATCCCAAATATATTCAGGAAATCAAGAAATAATGGATTTATTTCAAAAGGTATATACAGGGGAAACAAATATAAAAGAAGTATCAATAAACGGAGAAGATGAATTTGTTTGTTATACTCCAGTGAGGGGAGCAAATTGGTATATGGTCATATTTGCACCTCAAGAAGAGTTTACTATAATAGCACGTCGTGTTAATATAACAAATATTATAGTGGCAATAATAAGCTGTTTAGTAGTAGCAATTATAGCAACTTTGATATCAAATAAAATATCAGGTTCTATTGGTAATGTAAAAGAGAGAATACAAAAATTAGCAGAGGGAGATATAACAAGTCCCGTAGAAATATTGCAAACAGGAGATGAAGCAGAAGACCTGTCTGTGGCATTAGAATATAGTGTAAAAGATATGAGAGAGTATATCGTAGAATTAAGAGATGTACTGATGTCTGTATCACAGGAAAATTTGAATGTGGAAGTAGAAAAGGAATTTGTGGGAGATTTTGTAATATTAAAAGAGTCCACAAATAACATTATAGATTTTTTGAATGAGATGATAGGACAGCTCAAAGAAGCAGCAAATATGCTTTCTAGTGCAGCATTAGGCGTTTCAAATGATGCTAGAGAAGTAGAAAATGCAAGTGAAGAACAGTCAGGCTCTATTGAAAAATTGATACAAGAGTCAAATGAAATTTCAGATAGCATTGTAGCAGTAGATGAAAATGCAAAAGAAACAAAAGAATTAACTATAAAAGTAGAACAAAAGCTAAAAGAAGGAATAAATCATATGAAATCACTTCTGAAGGCAATGGAAGACATTAGAACAAGTGAAGAAGAAATTAGTAAAACTACGAAATTTATGGAAGATATAGCATTCCAAACAAATATATTAGCAATTAATGCTTCTATAGAAGCAGCAAGAGCAGGAGAAGCGGGAAAAGGCTTTGCAGTAGTAGCAGATGAAGTAAGAAGTTTGGCAGGAAAGAGCTCTGACTTTGCAAAATATACAGCAGAGATTATTAAAAATTCTAGTACAGCAATTAATACAGGAGTAAAAATAGCAGATGAAACATCTGTTTCAATGAATGATATTGCGTCAATATCTCAAGAAATTTCAGATATTACAGATAAACTTTTAGTTTCTGTAGAAAGTGAAATGATTGCATTAGAAAATGTAGCATATGCTATTGAAACAATATCAAATATGGCATCAAAGAATTTGACAGTAAGTAAAGCAAGTGCAAGTTCTATTGATGAGTTAACACAACAAGCAGTAACACTGCAGAAAATGGTAGAAAGATTTCAAATAAAAGGGGAAAATATGAAATAAGGGGAGAGATAGTATGATGAAAAAAATAAAAATAGTTTTGCTGACAGTAGTCATGCTGTTTTCTTTAAGTAGTTGTGTAAAAGAGCAAGAATTAAAAGATGGCTATTATACGGCACATATGGACGGGTATGATAAAGGGCATGGTTGGCAAGAGTTTATAACTGTTTGTGTAAGTAATGGCAAAATTATAACTGTAGAATATAATGCAACCACACCTACAGGATTTATAAAATCTTGGGATATTGCATATATGAGAGTGATGAACCCTGCAAAAGGCATTTATCCAAACCGTTATACAAGACAATATGGAGCACAACTTTTAGAAAAACAATCTTCTGATATTGATGCAATTAGTGGTGCGACAAGTTCTGGAAAAAATTTCAAAGCACTGGTAGAGGCTGTATTAGAAAAGGCAAAACAAGGAGATTGCTCTGTTGCCATAGTATCTTATAGTGAGTAATAAAGAAAAAGGCTTATATACTATGAATATAGTAGTATATAAGTCTTTTTTATTTTAAAAAATAGTGTGCTATTTTTAGGGACAGCAGAATATAATGGAGTAGATAAAAAAAGCGATAAAATAAATGTAAAGAATTTATTAAAAATTAAAAAAAGTAAATTACAATATGTAGTATAAATGCAAAATAATACATACAATATGTTATACTTTTTGCATAAAAACAATAGTAAAAATTAGAACTTATTTATAAAAATTTTGTTAAAAAATTTACATAAAGGATAATGAAATTAATGGAAAATATTTTGTTATGTAAATTTAATAGAGAAAAATATAGAGAAAATTTCTATAATTTAGAAATTTATGTAAATATATTTATGTCATTTTTTGTAGAAAATAAATAAAAAATAATAATACATACTGTTATAAAATAGTAAAAATATAAGAAATTTATAGCATGAATGGTAATATAGTAATTTTATTATTATTTTTTTTGTTGAAATAGAAGCTTATGTGTTGATTTTTATATGGTTTTATCATATAATAATAATCATTGAAAAAGACATAAATGTAGTTGTAAAACAAATTGTATAATGATACATAAAAATTGAGGTGATAAGTTTGGATTTTATACTAGGAAATGCTGGAATGATGACAGAAAAATCGTTGAATTATTTGTGGCAGAAACAAAAGATTACAATGAATAATATTGCAAATCAAAATACACCTAATTTTAAAGCAGAATATTTAACGTTTGAAGATGAATTAGACAGAAGATTAAGGCTAACAGGGGATAAAAATAGGTCGTATAAAGATTTGAGAGAGGCAATTAAAAATACAAAAATGACTGTTCATGATACAGATGATGAATTTATGAGAATGGACGGTAACAATGTAGATGTTACAGCAGAGAGTGCAGAGCTGGCAAGAGCTACGCTTCAGTATCAGTATTTAATACAGTCTTTTAATTTTGATTATACAAGATTGCGTACTGCGATTAGAGGACAATAATAATAAAAATGAGGTGATTAGTTATGGCATTTTTGAGTGCATTAAATATTAGTGCTTCTGGTATGACAGCAGAAAGAATGAGATTAGATGTAGTATCAGAAAATATTTCAAATTTAAAAACAACAAGAACAGAAGATGGTGGCCCTTATAAAAGAAAAATGGTTGTTTTTGAAACAGTAAAAGATAGAAGTTTTCAAGAGGTATTAAATGGAGCTGCTCGTGGTGTAAGAGGAAGAAATGGCCAAAAAATAGGTAGTATTGGGGCAGCAGGAGGAGTACGTGTTTCTGAGATAGTAGAAGATGATAGAGATTTTAAACCAGTGTATGACCCATTGCACCCAGATGCAGATATAGATGGTTATGTTATGATGCCAAATATTGATTTAGTAAAAGAAACAATAGATGGTATGTCTGCATCCAGAGGATATGATGCAAATTTAACTGCATTTAATGCAATAAAAGCAATGGCATCAAAAGCCTTAGAAATAGGAAGATAATATTACAAGTAGTATCATAAATATTATTTGGAAAAAAATTTTGCAGTATAGTGTTGTTCAAAATAGTAGATTGTAGTATATAAGTGTGCTTTATATACTTATTTTCTGTTTTAGACTTCTTATGGTTACAATAAAAACTAAACTGCATCATTTTTGTATATAGTGATAATAAATAGATTTTGGAGGGATATGTTGTGTTTATAGACCCAATACAGTTGATGCAGTTTGGAGAAGGATTTGGTACAACACAGAAAGTAAATTCGGAAGTAGGACAAGGTGCAAATACTCTTGTAGGACAAACTGTATTTGCAGATGTATTTCAAAATGCAATTAATGATGTTATTACAACAGAAGATGAATATCAAAAAGCAAAATATATGCTAGCAACAGGACAGACAGATGATGCACATACAGAACCTATTGCAGGAGCAAAAGCACAGCTTTCTGTGGATCTTTTGGTTCAGTTGAGAAATAAAGCATTAGAAGCATATAATGAAATTATGCGTATTAATTTGTAAAAATCTCTTAATTTGTAAAAAATATAATTTTAGTATAAAATATAGATAAGGAAGCAAAACATAGGTTTGTTAAAAAAATTCTTCTATTTTTTAGGTAGCAAGATTTTGTGGTATAGAAGCATTATAATAAAAAAGTTTTAAGGGGTTTAAAATTATTTTTCAGAATATATACAAAGAAAATTTTTTTAAAATTCTTGCTGTTAAAAAATGGTGAGAACTGCTTAGTGTAAGACGAATATAAGAAAGTCAAGAGGGGTTTAAATTGGACGTTACAAAATTAAAAGCCATATGGACTAAAATAAAAGAAACGATTAAAAAATTGAATACCAAAGCAAAAAGGCTTATTATTGCAGGGATTATTTTGCTTTTAATTGGTTCTGCAGGGCTTGCGTTTTATTTGAATACAAGACCTTATGTTGTGCTTTTTCAAGATGTGAATGAAACAGAAGCAGCAGAGATTGTCACAATATTAAATGACGCAAGTGTGAACTATAAATATAGAGCTGGAGGAACAATATTAGTACCAGAAAGCCAAGAAAACCAATTACGTGCACAGTTGATAATGGCAGGCTATCCAAAGAGTGGTTTTTCTTATGATACATATACAACAAATATTAGTATGATGACGACAGATGCAGATAGACAAAACTATGAAAAATTCTATTTGCAGGATAGATTGGCTGCAACAATACGTGCTTTTGATGGAGTGAAAGAGGCAGTAGTTACAATTACACCAGCAGAAGAAAGAAAATACGTTATTGGAAATACACCAACAATAGATGCAAGTGCTAGTGTTACAGTAACAATGAAAGATGGTACAACACCAACAACAGCACAAGTAGAAGGTATACAAAGATTAATTTCTACTAGTGTATCTAGAATAAAATTTGAAAATATTACAGTAATTGATGGTAATGGAAATGATGTTACAGTAAGGGATACAAATGGAGATAGAAGCCTTTCTTCCCAACTGAAAATGGACGTAGAAAGAGCGATTGAAAATAGTATTAAAAACAAAATATTAGATATTTTAAAACCAGTTTATGGGGAAGGTAATGTTAAAGTATCTGTAAAAGCAACAGTTGATATTGATAAGAGAATAAGAGAGATTATAAACTATTCTGCACCTCCTAATGAAGAGGATAAAGTTGGAATACCAGGAAATGTATCAATAGACCAAGAATTGCAAAGACCAGATGGTGAAGCAGTAGGAGGAATACCTGGAACAGAAACAAATGCAGAAATACCTATTTATGGAGTACAAAACTTAGAAACAACAGGAACAGAAAATTATCTTAGAAACCAGCAAGATATAAATTATTTGGTAGACCAGATTAAAGAACAAGTACAAATGGATACAGGTAGTTTAGAAGATTTAAGTGTATCTGTAGTTATCAATGGCACAGATTTTGGTGACCTCTCAAGAAATGAATTGAGAGATATGATTGCAAGAGCAGCAGGTATCAATGATATAGATAAAAATACAAAAATTGCTCTAGCAAGTGCAACGTTCTTTATGGATACTACACAACCAGTAGATACAACAGGACAGTTTAGCAGATGGTTGTTAATTGGAGCAATTGCAGCAGCAGTATTGGTATTGCTTTTGATACTTTTAGTATTCTTGTTAAGAAGGAAAAAGAAAAAAGCACAAGAAGCAGCACTTGCTGAAGTACAATTAACAGAAACAGTAGTAGTACCACCAGCAACAGAAGTAACACAAGAGTCAGAAGATGAAAAGGCATCTAAGGAATTGCTTCGCATACAAAATGAAAAAAGTATGGAATTAAAAGAAAATATTCGTAAATTTGCAGAAGACAATCCTGAAATATCAGCACAGTTGATTAAATCTTGGCTAAGGGGAGGCGAAGACAATGCCTGAGGAAAAGCAAGAAAAGCAAGAAAAACAAGGAAAGCAAGATAAGCGAGCTTTATCGCCAGAGCAGAAGGCAGCGGCTGTTGTTGTTTCTCTGGGAGTAGATAAGGCATCTCAAATATATAAACACCTTAGCGAGGAAGATTTAGAAAAATTAACTGTAGAAGTAGCAAAGCTACAACATTTGACACCTGAAGAAATTGAGGAAGTTCTGGACGAATTTTATAAAATGTGTTTAACACAAAAAGTCGTAACAGATGGTGGATTAGAATATGCAAAAACAGTATTAGAAAAAGCATTTGGTGAGTCTGTAGCACATGGCTTATTAGAAAGGGTTTCTAAACAGTTAAAAACAAGGGCGTTTTCATTTATTAGAAAAACAGACGGTCCAAACTTGGTAACAATATTATCGCAAGAAAGACCACAAACAATTGCCCTTATACTGGCATATGTAGATTCTACATTGTCCTCACAGGTAATTGAAAATTTAAGTGATGAAAAAAGGCTACAAGTAGTACATAGTATTGCAACTATGAGTAGTGTAGCACCAGATATTATAAAAATTGTAGAAAAAGAATTAGAGAAGAAATTTGCTAATATGCTCACAACAGATTATAAACAAGTGGGTGGTATTGATTATATTGCTGAAGTAATGAACAATATGGACAGAAGCAGTGAAAAGAGTATATTTGATGGTCTTTCTGAAAGAGATGCTGAATTGGCGGAAGAAATCAGAAAGAGAATGTTTGTATTCGAAGATATTACAACAATGGACAATCGTTCTATACAACGTTTTGTACGTGATTGTGACAGCAAAGACATTGTATTTGCATTGAAGGGTGCAAATGAAGAAGTAAAGAGTATGATATTTGCAAATATGTCTTCTCGTATGGCTGAGTCTATTAAATCCGACCTTGAAATTACAACAAATGTTCGTAAAAAAGATGTTGAAGATGCACAACAAAGAATTGTTGGTATTATCAGAAAACTGGAAGAACAGGGTGAAATTGTCATTATGAAAGGCGGAAGGGATGATATTATTGCGTAGTAATATCTTTAAGTTCTATGATAATCATGAAATAATGGATTATATACCTAGTAATAAAGCCGATAGAGAAAAAGAAGAACAAGAAATCAAAAAAAAAATCAGAATATTAGATGATTTACCACAATTAAAAGAGGAAAAAAAGAAACCAAAAGAAGAAACTTTAGAAGAAGAAAAGAAAAATGATATTTTAGAAAAATCTGAAGAAGAAACAGAAGAAAATGAATTTGATGCTAGACAAGAATTTGAGCAAGAATTTCTAGAGGAAAGAATAAGAGCAGAACAAGAAATTGAACAAAGTAAGCAAAAAGCAAAAAAAATTGAGCAAGAAGCTGCTGTAAAAGCTGAAGAATTACTGCAAAAGGCAAAAGAAGAAGCAGAAGAAGTACTAACACAAGCAGAAAAAGAAGCAGAAAAGCTAAAAGTAGCAGCACAACAATCTGGTTATGAAGAGGGAATGATACAAGGTAGACAACAAGCAGAAGTAGATTGTAAAATGCAGTATGATAAAATGAGTAAAGAAGCTCTAGAAGATATTAAATTAGTCATAGAAAATGTAGAACAAATGAAAGAAGAAATGCTTCAAAAATATCGTAATCAGTTAAAAGATGTAGCAATAGCTGTAGCAGAAAAAGTAATTCAAGTTAGTTTAAAATCTAGTGAAGAAGTTATTGAAAGAATGGTGATTTCTGCTACAGAAAAATTAAAAACACGAGAATGGGCAAAAGTATATATTGCTAGATGTGACGCAGAGTTGATGGTAGAAGGAGATTCTGCATTACTCCAACATTTGGCACATCTATCTGACCATGTTAAAATTGTTGTAATGGAAAACGAAGCACCTGGAACATGTATTATAGAATTACCAGATGAAATTATAGACGCAAGTGCGAGCACACAAATGGTAAATATTAAAGAAATATTAAATAGTGCACCACTGTAAGTCAAATAATGATTGTTTTTGGACAATTTGTAGTTATGAAAAAAATAATAGGTAGTAAGGTTTTGTCCCGGTGTTTATGTTGAAAAGCATAAGCTTTACAAAAAAGAAATAATATTTGAATAGGGGCTTTACCAAATTAGACGGAAAGCCTCTATATTTATTTTAAATTTTTATTACAATAGAAAGAAGATGTAGAATTAAGGTTGACTGTTGAGCAAACAAAATTTAAAATAAGTAATAGGAGGGGTGGATATGTTTAAAAATATGGCTAGTTTGGTATTAGAGTCTGAAACAATCAGTCATATAGGCAAAATTGAAAATATTGTTGGTATGGGCATAGAAGCCTCTGGTGGAAAAGCAAGTATGGGTGATATTAGCCTGATATATAATGAAGGAAGTAATAAACAGATACCAGCAGAAATTGTAGGGTTTAAAGATGAAAAAATATTTTTGATGCCCTATGATAATATGAGTGGTATTGCAGTAGGAAGCTTTGTAAGAAATACGAAACAAAGATTAAAAATACCTGTTGGTGATTTTTTGAGAGGTAGAGCAATAGATGCTATGGGAAATCCTATAGACGGAAAAGGGGCTTTTAAAGCAGAAGAATATTATACAGTAGAGAGTTCTTACATAAATCCGTTAGAAAGACCACCTATTACAGAGAAAATAGAATTTGGAGTAAAAGCCATTGATGGAACATTAACAATAGGAAAAGGACAAAGGATTGGAATATTTGCAGGTAGTGGTGTTGGAAAAAGTACATTATTAGGCATGATAGCAAAAAATGTGAAAGCAGATATTAACGTTATCGCTTTAGTAGGGGAACGTGGTAGAGAAGTTGTAGAATTTATGGAAAGAGATTTAGGCGAAGAAGGTATGAAGCGTTCTGTACTTATTATTGCCACGAGTGACCAGCCTGCTATGCTAAGAATGAAATGTCCTTTAGTAGCAACAACAATAGCAGAGTATTTTAAAGACCAAGGAAATGATGTACTTTTAATGATGGACTCGCTGACACGTTTTGCTATGGCACAAAGAGAAATTGGACTTGCTGTAGGAGAACCTCCTGTAGCAAGAGGATATACTCCTTCAATTTATGCAGAGCTACCTAAATTATTGGAAAGAAGCGGCAATTTTAAAAAAGGTTCTATTACAGGAGTTTATACTGTCTTGGTAGAAGGCGATGATACAAATGAACCTATTGCTGATACAGTAAGGGGTATATTAGATGGACATATTGTATTAACAAGAAAACTAGCAAATAGTAATCATTTTCCTGCAATAGATGTTAATGCAAGTATATCTCGTTTAATGAGTAGTATTGTTTCACCAAAACATAAAGAATTAAATTCAAAAATGAGAGATATTATGAGTGTGTATGATAAAAATGCTGACTTGATTTCTATTGGTGCATATAAAGCTGGTACAAATGCACAAGTAGATTATGCTATTTCAAAAATAGATAAAATAAATAATTTTTTAAAGCAGAGCACAACAGATAAATTTTCATATGATGAAGTAGTAGAGCAAATGGAAAAAATTCTAAAGTGATTTGAGGAGAGGAATGTAATGGTATTATGAAAAAATTTAATTTTACATTAGGAACCGTATTAAGTTATAAAAATCAAGTTTTAGACTCTTTAAAAAATGAACACGCAAAAATATTAGCTAGAATTAATGAACAAGAAAAAGTAATACATAACTTAGAAGAAGAATATAAAAAGTGTAATAACGATTTTAACCAGAAAAAAATGGAAGGCATTACAATAATAGAGTCTATAGGTTTTGAAGCATATTTGAGAAAATTAGAAGTATCTATAAAACAAGAAGAAAAGAAATTAGCATTAATAAAAGTGGAAGAAGAAAATAAGAGAATGGAAGTTGTTGCAGCAAAACAGGATACTTCATCATTAGAAAAATTGAAAGAAAAAAAATTAGAAATATATCATAAAGAAGAACAAAAGGCAGAAGAAGCATTAGTAGAAGAATTTGTTTCATTTAATCGTATTGCAACAAAATAATTTTGGTAGTAATTCTAAAAAGAATTTACTATAAATATTTTATTATTTTAAGGAGGTGACGTTGTGGATACAAGCGTAAAATTAAATGACTTTGTGACAATGCAGGGGCAAGTATCAGCAGCAAAAGCAAAGGGTTCTGACTACAAAAATGAAGCATTTTATGGTTTCATGCAGCAGACAGCCCAAACACAAAAAACAGCCAATGATAATAATGCTACCAAAACAAACGCTAAAAAAGATACATCTTCAAAAGATACCAAAAATAAAGAAGATAGTATCAAAGAAAAAGAAGATGTTACAAAGCCAGAGAAACAGCAAGGGGAAGAAACAGATAGTAAAGATGTAGAACAAACAAAGGGCAATATGATACAACAAGTAGATTTAGCTATGTTTGTAGCAACAGTAAACACGAATATTGTACCAGTAGAAAATCAAACAGAAAATGGTGCTATACTATCCCCTGTAGCACAAACAGAAGTATTACAGGCAACAACTGAAGTAAACGCTGATATAACACAACAGACAGCAGTAGAAGGAAATGTAATACAACAAGGAAATGAAAAGGGAGCAGAACAAGTAGTACAACAAACAACTGTACAAACAGAAGAAGCTGTTGTAAAAGAAGCTCCAAAAGAGGTAGAAGTAGAAAAAGCTGTTGAAGTACAACCAAAACAAGAACAAAAACAGCAGACAGAAGCTGTAAAAACAGATGCAAAAGTGGAAACCGCAAAAGCAACAGAAGAAACTGTTGTAGTAAAAACAGAACAGGCAACTACAGCTGAAACAAATACAAATACAGCACAAACAAACACTTCAGAAGAGGAAACAAACATTTTTGAAGAAGAAATTCCTACTACAAATAGAAAAACATTTTCTGATGATGTTATCAATATTAAAGTAGGAGAAAATGCTCAAATTTCAGGTGGAGAAGTAGCACAAAAAGTATCTGATAAAATGTTAGCAAAATTTGCACAGCATGAAAATGAATTTGAAATACAGCTTATGCCAAAAGAGCTAGGTAAAATAGTAATTAAATTAGTTATGGAAAATGGTCAGGCACATATATCAATGTTTGCTGAAAATGCAAAAACAAGTAGCCTGCTTGCAGAAAAAGCAAGAGAAATTAGTTCTATTATAGAACAAAATACAGGAAATGAAACAAATGTTGAAGTAGTTGACAAAAAAGAAATGCAAGCACAAGACCAAAATAGAGAAGCAAAAGGTGATGGATTTGCAAGACAAAAAGAAGAACAGCAAAAACAACATCAACAAAGAATGCAGGCAGAGCAATCTATAGATTTCATACAACAAATGAGATTAGGATTATGGAATGCAGTATAATGAAAAAGGAGGAATTGCTATGGCAATAGATAATATAAGTGCTGCTTATAATCAAAGAGCAGAAGATGCTTTTAGAAAAGCGGGCACATATAGTAAAACAACATTAGACTCAACAGATTTTTTAAAGTTGATTGCAGCACAGTTGCAAAATCAAGATATGACAAATCCAATGAGTAACTCAGAAATGATGCAGCAATTATCACAAATGTCATCTATACAAACAATGTCAGAATTAAAATCAGCTATTGAAAATATGAATGATATTGCAGTTACAAACTATTCTGCATCATTGGTAGGAAAGGAAGTTACACTTGCAGTAGAAAATTCAAAGGGAGAATTAGAAACAAAAGTTGGTTTAATTACAGGAACTGGATTATATCAAGGAGAAACTGTTGTTTTTGTAGATGGAAAAGCATATAGTTTGTCACAAATTATGGCTGTTGGTAAAATTCCAGAAGAATTTATAGAAAATGAAGGTAATGATAAAAATGAAGGCGTAGATGGAGATGTAGACAAAGACGAAGGCATAGACAAAGATGAAAGTATAGACAAAGACGATACTACAGACAACACAGAAGAAGTCAAACCAGAGGCATAAACTTAGAGGAACAGGATAAGGGGAATGTTGTATGGTTCAAAATGTAAATAATAATCAAGTAGTAAATGGAATTAGAGGCTCCGAACTACAAAAAATACAGGCAGGTCAAAGAGGAATAGGTTTTGAACAACTTTTGCAAGAAACGATACAACAAAAGCAAGAGGTACAATTTTCAAAACATGCCAAAGAAAGAATTGACCAAAGGGGCATAGAAGTAACAACAACTCTTATGAATGATTTAAATGATGCAGTAGCGAAAGCGAAACAAAAAGGAGCAAAAGATGTTGTAATAATAGGCCCTAAAGAAGTATTTATTGTAAATGTTCCCAATAATATCGTTGTAACAACATTAAGTGGAGCTGAAATGAAAAATAATATTTTTACAAAAATAGATAGTGCTGTTATACTATAAGCTGGACCATTTTATGGAGGCTAAGAGAGCAGATAGACTGTCTGCTCTCAATGACAGCAAAATTTTAGGAGGAAATAATAAATGGTTAGATCAATGTATGCTGCAGTAGCAGGTTTAAAAACACATCAATCAAAAATGGACGTTATAGGCAATAATATATCAAACTGTAACACATATGGTTATAAAGCATCTCGTGCAACATTTCATGAAGCTATGTATACAACAACATCACACGCAGCAGGAGGTTCAGACTCCTTTGGTGGTACAAATGCAGCACAAGTAGGTTATGGTTGTAGCTTATCAACAATTGATAAACTTTTTGAAACGAGTACACCAGCAGCAACAGGAAAAGCTTCTGATTGTATGATTATTGGTCAAGGTTTCTTTTTGGTAGGTACTAAATTGCCAGAAGATACAAAAGGTGTTAATCCAAAGCAGGGAGCAGCAGAAGATGGAGAACAGTTAGATATTAGTGCTTTGAAATTAACAAGAGTAGGTGCTTTTGATAAAGATGAAGATGGATATCTGGTGGATAGAAATGGTTATGTAGTATATGGTTTTTCCTATCCAGAGGGAACTACATTTCCATTGCCAGATGGGGCAGCAATAGATCAAACAAATCTAGTACCATTAAAAGTACCAGAAATACAAGGTGATAATGCAGGCGGTGGCGGCGTTAATGGTGGAGAAGAAGGAGAAGTTCCAAAAGTTGCTATTTCCATTGATAAAAGTGGTGTAGTTACAGCAAAAATGCCAAGCGGAGAAACATTTGCATTAGGTATTATTGCAGTAGCAAATGTTCCTAATCCTGGTGCTTTGGAAGCTGATGTAAATTCTTATTATAATATAGGAAACAATACTGGTGTAGTAGAAGCATTCCAACCTGGAGAAGGAAATACAGGAAGATTGCAAACAGCTTGTTTGGAAATGGCCAATGTAGACATTGCAAATGAATTTGCAGAAATGATTACAACACAAAGAGGTTTCCAAGCAAATACAAGAATTATCACAGTAACAGATCAAATGCTGGAAGAACTGGTTAATATGAAACGATAATAATATAATGAGCTAGAGTGGGAAAATTCCCGCTCTGGCTAAATTATAAATATAAAAAGAGGGGGGCTTATTTTGATTAAGCTGACAAAATTAAATAAAGAACCATTTATTATTAACTGTGGACAAATTGAGAGAATTGAATTAATTCCAGAAAGTAAAATTATTATGATGAATAAGGATTATTACGTAGTAAGGGAAAGTGCTGAAGAAATTGTACAAAAGATTATTGATTATAATGCAAAGATATATGAATGGCATCAAAAAATGAGTATAGAGCATAATGGTGAAGAAAATTTGTTGTGGTAATGGAGAAATTAGCGGAGGCGTGTTATGGACTTAACAACAATTATTGGTATACTAGTTGGTATTGCATTTATTATTAATGGTATTGCTCTTGACACAAGTGAAGGCGTTAAATATGTTATAGGTAATCTTGGAAATTTTGCAGACCCTCCTAGTGCAATTATCGTTATAGGGGGTACTATTGCAGCTGTTGTTGCAAATTATTCTTCAAAACACTTAAAAGCAATACCAAAACATTTAAAAATTATGTTAGATGGCAAAAAATTTGACCCAATGGAATATATTGATACATTGGTAGATTTTGCACAAATTGCTAGAAAAAATGGACTTTTAGCTTTGGAAGAAAAAGCGAACCAAATAGATGACCCATTTTTTAAACAAGGCTTGATGCTAATTGTAGATGCAACAGATGCAGATAGAGTAAAAGAAATGCTTAATAATGACTTGGATAATTTAGTAGCAAGACATGATGAAGTTGTTGGAATGTATGAAAAAGCATCAACAACAGCACCAGCGTTTGGTATGATTGGTACATTGGTTGGTTTGATTAATATGTTAAAAAGTATGAATTTAGAAGATAGTAGTGGTGCAGGAAGTTTAGGTGCAAGTATGTCTGTTGCTTTGGTAACAACATTTTATGGTTGTATATTAGCGAACTTGATATTTAATCCTATTGCAACAAAATTAAGAATAAGACATTCTGAAGAAGAATTATGTAAAACGATTATTATTGAAGGAGTATTATCTATACAAGCGGGTGAAAATCCCAAATTTTTAAAAGAGAAATTAATTTCTTTCTTGCCACAAGGACAAAGAGAAGCAGCGTCTGCGGAAGGCGGAGAATGATAGAATATAGAAAATGAAGGAAAATAAAAAAATAAATCAATTTTAAATAGATTAATTAGAGGTCAGGTGTTATAATGGGCAGGAGGAAAAAAAGTAGCGGAGGCGGAGGAGCCAATTGGATGGATACTTATGGCGACATGGTAACGCTATTGCTGTGTTTTTTTGTATTATTATATTCTATGTCAGATATTAATAAAGAAAAATTTGAAATTTTGGTAAAAGCTTTTAATCCAAGTGCAGCAGAAATTTCTCAAATTGTCATTGACTCTAACGAACAACCAGGAGAAGATCCTCTGATATCTTCTGAACAACCAGAACAAATAGATGACTTTGATGAATTATTTTATACATTGTCGCAGTACATAGAACAAAATAATTTGCAAAATGATATAGAAGTTTCAAAAGGCGATGGATTTGCGTTTATTACATTTCGTAACAACATATTTTTTGATGGAGATAGTTATGTATTAAAACAAGAAGGAAAAGATACATTGGATATATTAGCTGGAGCTTTAAATAGCATTACAGATAATATTAAAGAAATATCTGTTTTGGGGCATACATCTCAAGCAAGTCCAAATGTACCAAATGAGCCAGTAAGTGATAGATTTTTATCATCAAATAGGGCAACAGAGGTATTACTATATTTGCAACAAAAGAATTTTATTGATCCTACAAAATTAGTAGCTTCTGGATATGGTCAATTTCGACCAATCAGTAAATTTGACACAGCAGAAGAAAGAGCAAGAAATAGACGTGTTGAAATACTAATTACAAAAACAGATGATGTAGAAAGAAGTTTAGAAGAGTATTACGCGGAGTCAGAGAGTATAAAAGTAGAAACAATTTTAGATAGTCAACAAGAAGCTGCACAAAATACACAACAATAAAATAATTATAATAAGGAGAGGGGGGAAGGTAAATGGCGGAAGCTTTATCTCAAAGCCAAATAGATGCACTGCTAAGTTCTATGGCAAGTGGAGGCTTTGAAGAAGAAAAGAAAGAAACTACCCCAGAGAAAAAGTATCGAAAATATGATTTTTATAGTCCTAAGAAATTTACAAAAGATAAACTAAAAATATTAAGTAATATTTATGAAAACTATGCTAGACTATTAAATGCTAGAGTAAATGGTTTGCTTCGTATGAATAGTCAGGTGGAGATTGTCAGTGTAGAGGAACAAAGGTATTATGAATTTAGTAATGCCTTGAGAGAAAATGACATATTGACATTAGTAAACGTCCATTTACCAAAAGGGGCAGAGGAGATAGAAGAAGTACCAACCGTTGTATTTACAAATGCAGAAGTTATGTTGTTAATGATTGATAGAATGTTGGGAGCTTCTGGAGAAGAAGTGCCTAACATATCTCTTGATTATAAGTATACAGATTTAGAGTTAGCATTGTATCGAGATATCATTTCACATTTTATACGCATTATGAGAGATGGCTGGCTGAACTATTTAGATGATGTATCATTTGATATACAAAAAATAGAAAGAAATGGTAATATGATGCAAACAGTAAGTATGGACGAAACTATAGCTATTGTAGTTTTAGATATTACGGTAGGCAAAGTAACAGGACGAATGAATATTTGTATTCCTGAAACGGTTTTAAGTGTTGTATTTAATTTAATTGATAATAGAAGTAGTAATGCAGGTAGAAAAGGTAACATTGAAGATACAGCAGAAGAAATTATGGAGTGCATTAAGAGCTCTACGCTAGAAATAAAGGCAGAGCTTGGTCAAGCCCAAGTAAATTTGAATGATATATATAATTTACATGTTGGAGATGTTATCAATCTAAACAAACCAAAAGATTCTGAAATCTATCTCTATATTGAAGACCAGCCATGGTTTAAAGGAAAACTTGGTGTTCAAAATAAGAACATGGCGGTAAAAATCAGCGGAATATATGAAGAATAAATGATTTATTGAAGGAGCGAGAAAAGAAATGAGTTCAAATCGTTTTAGTCCATTAGAGATAGACGCCATAGGTGAAATACTGAATATAAGTTTAGGAGCGTCAGCAACGGCAGTATCTACAATGCTTAGTAAAAGAGTTGATATTACAACACCTAGAGTACAAGTTCTTACTGCTGAAGAATTTAAGTTTACAAATTTAGAACCTGCTATTGGAGTGCAAATTACATATGTGGCCGGTTTAGAAGGCACAAATGTAATGCTTTTAAAAAGAAAAGATGTAAAATCTATAGTAGAGATTTTAATGATGACAGAAATTCCAGATGAGGAATTTGAATTAAATGAATTAAATTTAAGTGCAATTTGTGAAGTTATGAATATGATGATGGGGGCATCAGCTACAGCACTTTCTGAATTTTTAGGAGAAGTAGTAGATATTTCAACACCAGAAGCATTTTCTATTGAGGATATTCAAGGATTTAAAGATGATTGTTTTGGCGGTGAACAAGAAAAAGTTGTTATTAGCTTTGACCTAAAAATTGAGGATTATGTTGAGAGCGAATTTATGAATATGATGCCTGTTAAATTGGCTAAAAAATTAGTTTCTGCTTTTGGAGTACCAATGGACGAAATGGGCAATGAAACAGAACCGGAACCAGAGCCAACACCAGCGGCAACTACAGAGAGTAGTGGCGGTAATATGTCACAAGAAGAAATTGAGAAGTTGCTAGGCAATACGGCGAGTGAACCAGAGCCAACACCAGCAGCAAGTACATCAAGTAGTGGCGGTAATATGTCACAAGAGGAAATTGAGAAGTTGCTAGGCAATACGGCGAGTGAACCAGAGCCAACACCAGCAGCAAGTACATCAAGTAGTGGTGGTAATATGTCGCAGGAAGAAATTGAAAAATTGCTAGGTAGTGCAACAAGTGAGCCAACACCACAACCAGCACCAGTACCACAACCACAACCAATTCCTCAGCCACAACCAATGCCACAAATGATGCAACCACAAATGCAAGCAGCAGCACCAGATATGATGCAGCAAATGATGGGAGGAACACAACAACCACAAATGCCACAACAATCAATGGAACCGAAGGTGATTAATGTGCAACCTTTACCAGTAGATAATTTAAAAGCAACAAAGGAAAACATGGGAGAGGAACAAAAAGAAAATCTAAATATGATACTTGGTGTACCTTTAGAAGTTTCTGTTGAAATTGGTAGAACAAAAAAACTAGTAAAAGAGATATTAGAGTTGTCACAAGGTTCTCTTGTTGTATTAGATAAATTGGCAGGTGACCAAGTTGATTTATATGTAAATGGTCAATGTATAGCTAAAGGTGATGTAGTAGTAGTAAATGATAATTTTGGTATTCGTATAACTGAAATTATTAAAAAGCAAGATTTGATAAAAGGTCTTGGAAAATAACAAAAAGTAAGAATTGTTGTATAAAAAATAAAGTAATTTTTATTATACAACAGATAAATTATAAAAAATAAAAAAATGCTTATAGTGAAGAAAGGTATGGTAAAATGGCTAAGATTTTGTTAGTTGATGATGCAGCTTTTATGAGAATGATGGTAAAGGACGTATTAACTAAAAATGGTTACACAGATTTATATGAGGCAGCAGATGGAGTGCAGGCAGTAGAGAAATATGAAGAAGTACAACCAGATTTAGTAATTATGGATATTACAATGCCTAATATGGATGGTTTAGAAGCATTGAAAGCTATTAAGGGCAAGCATGCTGATGCAAATATTGTAATGTGTTCTGCAATGGGTCAAGAAGCAATGGTTATTGAAGCAATTAAATCTGGAGCAAAAGACTTTATTGTAAAACCATTCAAACCTGATAGAGTTTTAAAAACAGTAACCACAATTGTTGGTTAATGCAAGAGAGGACTGAGTGCTATCATAACACAAACATTGCCTATGTTGGCAACTCTTGTAGTAGTAATAATATTGATAGTGTATTTAAGTTATTTGTTTAGTAAATTGGTTGCAAAAAGCTCCTTCAAAACAGACAGTAGGGCAAAAGGCATAAAATTGCTGGACAGAGCGGTTGTGGGAACAGACCGCTCTATTGATATTATACAAGTGAATGAAAGATATTTTCTGATAGGAAATACTGCAACAAATATGGTATGTTTAGCAGAACTTTCTGAAGAAGATATAATTATTGAAAAAAAAGAATATGATATAGAAAACGGCAGTAAATTATTTCAAAATATGATGTTTGAAAAATGGAGAACAAAAAAGAAGAAATAATAGCTGACAGTTTTAGAGGTGTTTAACATGACAGATGCACTCATCAATGTCAATGGTAACAGTGTTCAAACATTAGAAATATTGTTTTTGTTGACAGTGATTTCGTTATTACCGTCTATATTGATGCTGATAACTGCCTTTACGAGAATTCTTATTGTGCTTTCTTTTTTGAGAAATGCCATTGGATTGCAGGGCACACCGCCAAACTCTGTATTAATAGGGCTTGCGTTATTTATGACATTGTTTATTATGACACCTGTTGTAGATGAGGTAAATGAAACGGCATATGTGCCATATAAAAATGAAGAAATTTCTCAAGTAGAGGCATTAGAAAGAGCAAGTATACCAATAAAAAGGTTTATGTTAGAGAATACAAAACCAGATTCATTAAATTTGTTTTTGGATTTTGCAGATATTCAGTATCCGCAAACAATGGAACAGCAGGTAATGGATTTGCCTATGCGAGTTGTAATACCAGCATTTATGACAAGTGAATTGTCAAGAGCATTTGTAATGGGATTTTTGTTATTTATACCATTTTTATTAATAGATATAGTGGTATCAAGTACATTAATGTCTATGGGTATGATTATGTTGCCACCAGCAACAATATCATTACCTTTTAAAATATTGCTTTTTGTGACTGTAGATGGGTGGCATTTGTTATTTTCGACTCTTGTTTATAGTTTTAATTAGTGAAGGAGGAGAAATTTATGACAAATTCAGAAGTAATGTCTGTCATGCAGTCTGCTCTTGTTGTTGGTGTAAAACTTGCAGCACCTATATTGTTATTAAGTATGTTTTTGGGAATATTAATTTCCATTATACAAGCAGCAACACAAATTCATGAACAAACGATTACATTTGTGCCTAAACTCATAATAATTATAGCATTATGTTTATTCAGTGGTAGTTGGATGCTGGAAACATTGCAAGATTATACTTATGAGTTGTTTCGAATGATGTTATTATAAAAGGCGAGGTTTCATATTGTGTTAGAGCCAAATCGTTTTATGTTTTTTACACTAGTATTAATGAGAATGTCAGGTATGATATTGTTCAATCCTATATTAGGAAGAAGGAACATACCAGCAGCAGTAAAAGCTGGTATGATTATGGCATTAACAATAATTGTTTCTAGTTTTTATAATGGTGCAATAGAGCCACCTAATACAATAGTAGAATATGCTGTATTGTTGTTAAAAGAATGTGCAGTAGGATATATTGCAGGATTTATCATTAGTTTATTTTTATATATCATTATATTAGCTGGAGAATTTATTGATATGCAATTAGGTTTATCTATGGCAAAAATATATGATAGTCAAAGTAATGCGTCTATTTCAATGAGTGCAACACTTTATAATATATTATATATGTTGTTATTTTTTGCTTTAAATGGTCATATTGCATTAATACATGCTATATTAACCTCCTCTGAAGTCATACCTTATGGGGAGGTTGTTTTAAATCAGGTAGCCTATCAAATGATTTGGGATATATTTATACAATGTACTATTGCAGGAATACAACTTTCATTTCCTATATTAGCAGCAGAATTAATTTGTGAAATGGGTGTAGGAATACTGATGAAAACAATACCACAAATCAATGTGTTTGTTATCAATATACAAGCAAAGGTATTGATAGGAATATTAATATTATTAATGATGTCTGTACCTATGGAGGAATTCATAAGGGGATTGATACCACAAACAATAGATAGTTTTAAAGAAATACTTCAGTTGTTGAAGTAATATAGAAATAGAAAAAAGACGCCTATAAAGGGGGGAGCAACATTGGCGGCAGATGAGAAAACCGAACAAGCCACCCCCAAGAAGCGACGAGATGAACGAAAAAAGGGTAATATCTTTTTGAGTAAAGATGTTGTAGTTGTTGCATCGCTTCTTGGTACATTTTTTTCTTTAAAGTTGTTATTTCCGGGTATGTATGAAGCAATTAGTACATTTTTAATTAGATATATGAACTATGCTTCGGTAAAAACGGAAGTAACAGCAGAATTTGTGTCAGATATGACAAGAGAAATGATTATTACGTTTGTAAAAGTATGTGTACCGCTTTTAATGATTGCTGTACTTTTGGCAGTTGTAGCAACAGCAGCACAAACAAAACTTTTATTTTCAACAGACGCATTAAAACCAAAATTTAGTAGGTTAAGTCCTTTACAAGGATTTAAGAAATTATTTTCATCAAAAAGTCTAGTAGAAGTATTAAAAGGAATAATAAAAATTACTATTTTAATATGGATTATGTATGACTTTTTTATAGGGCAGTTAATTAATTTTGAAAGAACATTAAAATTAGATTTAATTTCTTCTACTGCATTTGTTTTAGATTGTGTAATAAAATTGGTTATGAAAGTAAGTATTGCATTTGTGGCAATTTCTGCCTTTGACTATTTTTATCAATGGTGGGATTATGAAAAGCAGTTGAAGATGTCAAAACAAGAAGTAAAAGAAGAGTATAAACAAACAGAAGGAAATCCTCAAATTAAAGGAAAAATAAAAGAATTGCAAAGAAGAATGGCTATGTCAAGAATGATGCAGTCCGTTCCAACGGCAGACGTAGTATTAAGAAATCCAAGTCATTTTGCAGTTGCGTTAAAATATGATGGAGAAAAAGACGCAGCACCTATTGTTGTAGCAAAAGGACAAGATAAGATTGCATTCAAGATTATAAAAATTGCAGAAGAAAATGGTGTTCAGGTAGTAGAAAATAAACCTGTAGCAAGGGCATTGTATGCTATGACAAAAGTATCAGGTATGATACCAGAGGAATTTTATGGTACAGTTGCTGAAATTCTTGTGTATGTTTATAAACTTGAAGGTAAAGATTTAATGGGAAAAAAGAAATAAGAAAATACAAGTAATAAAAAAAAGACTTATTTTTTACATATAACATTTTGATTGGAAAATGGTGAAATCTATGAAAAATGCGTTAAATTATATCGTATCCATATTTGTAATTATCATAGTATTATTGTTAATTATTCCACTGCCTGTTTGGCTGTTGGATATGATGTTTATATTAAATATTTCCCTTTCTTTGATTATATTGCTGATTTCCATGCAAATTAAAGAGTCGCTGGAATTTTCCATATTTCCCTCATTGCTTTTAATTACAACGTTGTTTAGAATTGGTTTAAATATATCCTCAACACGTTTGATATTAACAAAAGCAGGTGCAGCAGGGGAAGTCATAAAGGCCTTTGGTACATTTGTATTACAGGGGAATATTGTTGTTGGTGTTATTATATTCTTAATTATAGTATTGGTACAATTTTTGGTTATTACAAAAGGTGCTGAACGTGTTGCTGAAGTTGCTGCTAGATTTACATTAGACGCTATGCCTGGTAAACAAATGGCAATTGATGCAGACTTAAGTTCTGGTTTAATAACAGAAGAAGAGTCACGTGTTAGAAGGTATAAAATACAAAAGGAAGCAGATTTCTATGGTTCTATGGACGGTGCTACAAAAATTGTAAAAGGTGATGCTATTATGTCTATTATCATAACAGCAACAAACTTTATAGCTGGTACAATTATAGGTATGGTACAGTCTACAATGACATTTAGTGAAGTGCTTTCTGTATATTCTATTGCAACAATAGGCGATGGTCTTGTATCACAGATACCAGCACTTTTGATTTCTACCGCAACTGGTATGATAGTAACAAGAGCAGTTTCAGATGGAAGTTTAAATAATGACGTAGCAACACAATTTTTAGCACAACCACAAGCACTTATGATGGGTGGCGGCATTATGGCAGCAGTTTCTGTAGTGCCTGGTATGCCTCATATTCCATTGATGGTAGTAGGTGCTATATTGCTTGCAATTGGTTGGAGAGCATCTAGTCGTATGAAAGCGTTAATTGCAGCAGATGCTACATTAACTGCTCCTGGTGGTGCTACAGTAGGAACAGCTCCAGAAGAAGAAGCACCTGCACCTATGAGCGAGAATGAATTTTATAAAGATATTAATAATGTGTATTCTTTGTTAAATGTAGAGCCTATTGAGATGGAAATAGGCTATAGCTTGATACCTCTTGTAGATGAGTCAAGTGGAGGTAAATTGATAGAACGTATTGTTATATTTAGAAGACAATATGCACAGGATATGGGATTTGTTATTCCTTCCATTCGATTGAGAGATAGTTCTAATTTAAATACAAATCAATATGTTATTAATATAAAGGGAGAAGAAATAGCAAAAGGCGAAATATTAATTGATTATTATTTAGCTTTAGAGCCACCAAATCCAGCAGGTGAAATTGATGGTATTGAAACAATAGAGCCGTCGTATGGTATTCCAAGTAAATGGATTACTCCAGAAAATAAAGAAATGGCAGAAATCTATGGTTATACAGTAATAGACCCGCTTTCTGTAATGTTAACACATTTGTCTGAAACAGTGAAAAAACACGCATATGAATTGTTAACAAGAAATGAAGTAATGCAATTAATTGAAAATACAAAAAAAGTGTCACCAGATTTAATAGAGGAAACATTTCCTAATGTACTAACATATGGAACATTTCAAAAAATATTGTCTAATCTGTTAAAAGAGGGTGTACCAATAAAAGATATGGAAACAATATTAGAAACGATTGTGGACTCTTCTGCAACAACAAGAGATTTAGATACCATTACAGAAAATATACGTATTGCATTAAAACGTACTATTACAAGAAAATTCTGTGAAGGTGGACAAATGAAAGTAATTACATTAGATGCAGAAGTTGAAAAAGCGATTATTGCTGGTTTAACAAAAGGTGAACAAGGAATTTACATTTCAATGAGTCCAGAATTGATGCAAAAATTAATTGGACAGATTAGTGAACAAATGAAGAAATTTAATGAACTTTCACAGACACCAATTATATTAACAAGTAATGTAGTCAGAGCCTATTTTTATAGACTTATAGAACAATTTTTTCCAAATATTTATGTACTTTCATTTAACGAAATTGCAAATAATGTGCAGATACAAGCAATTGGTAACATTGTATTATCGTAAAATAAGCAACAAGGACAGGAGAGATAGGTATGCTTTCTCAAAAAGAATTGGATACAAAAACAAATGAAGAGCTGCTTATACTGTATAAACAAACCAATGACCAAAAAATCAAACAAACATTGGTGTTGCGATATGTCTATATTGTTAAAAATATTGCTATGCAAATGAGAGGAATTTACTTGGGTTTTTCTCAGATTGATGATATAATTAATGAAGGCGTTTTAGCTATTATGACAGCAATTGATAAATTTGACATCAATAAGCACGTAAAATTTGAAACTTATATTTCAAAAAGAATACGAGGAATGATTATTGATATTGCTAGAAAACAAGATTGGGTTCCAAGAAGTATACGAAAAAGTGCCAAAGAAATAGAAGAAGCACAAAACATATTAAGTCATCAGTTAGGAAGAACACCAACAGATGAAGAAGTAGCAAACCATCTTCAAATTAGCATAAAAAAGTATAAAGAAGACTTGGGAAAGACAGGAACATTCAATTTACTTTCTTTGGATATGCTTATGGAAGAAGAAGGTGTTGGGCAAAAATCTGGAGGAATATTAAAAAATACGAATGAATTATTGCCAGAGCAGTATTTGCAAAAAAAAGAAACAGCAGCAGCATTAAAAGAGGGATTAGCTTCTTTAAGAGAAAAAGAACAAATGGTACTATCTCTTTATTATATCAATGAATTAAATATGAAAGAAATATCTGTAGTAATGCAGGTAAGTGAACCAAGAATTTCTCAAATTCATGCAAATGCAATACGCAAATTAAGAAATTATATGCAACGTTTTTTTGACGAAAAGGAATAGGAGGTGAGTAAGTGTGTCAAAGGGGTTTTATCATTTAACTTCAGGTATGCTTACACAAAATAGAAATTTATCAGTAATAGCAAATAATATGACAAATGCAGCAACACCAGGTTTTAAATCTGATGAATTTATCACAACAACATTTCAAAATGAGATGTTTTCAAGATATGGAAATATCAATCATGAAGATGGTCAAGAATTAGGTACAACATCATCTATGATTACAGCAGGTGAAGTAACTATAACAGACTATACACAGGGAATATTTGAACCAACAGATATGAATATGGACTTTGCAATAGCAGGGCCTGGTTTTTTCCAAGTGCAAACAGTAGATGGATTGATGTATACGAGAAATGGTGCTTTTATAATAGACGATGAAGGATATATAGCATTACAGCACGCAGGGCGTGTGCTGGGAGAAAATAATCAACCTATATATACTGGTACAGATAATATACAGGCATTAGATGATGGCACGATATTGGCAGCAGATGGTAATACTGTTTTAGGAAGATTAGGCATAGTAGACTTTGAAGATTATAATGGAATACAAAAATCAAAACAAGAAGGATTGTTTACAGCAATAGGAGGTCAGCAACCTGTACCAGTAAATACCCCTATAGAATGGAAGATGTTAGAAAAATCTAATGTAGATTTGGTAAAACAAATGACTGATATGATGGCTAGTGAAAGAGCGTTGCAAAGTGCAGCACAAGTGTTAAAAATGTATGACCAGTTGCTGGGAAAAGCAACAACAGAAATTGGTAGAGTATAATAATACAATAGGAGGCAGCAGATATGGACCGTTCATTTTATACAGGTGCTGTAGGAGCGATTGCACATCAAGAAAGATTGAATATTATAGCAAATAATATTGCTAATGTAAATACACATGGATATAAAAATAAACCTTCTACATTTTCGGAATGTATTTATAGTAATTTGAATGCAGTAGCACAAGAACCAACAGATTATATTGCTGGGGCAGGAGTACATGTAGAAAAGACGAATGTAGATTTTACACAGGGACATCTTTCAACAACAGGTTTAGAATATGATTATATGATTATGGGAGATGGATTTTTTGCAATACAAAATCCTGCAACGCAAGAAATTACATATACAAGAAATGGAAATTTTATGACATCATTACAGCCAGATGGTAATTTTTATCTTCAGACAGCAAATGGAAAAAGGGTATTAGATGTTAATCAAAATCCTATTATAGTAGGAACATTGCCTCCAACAGCAGAGGGAGGAATACCAGGTTCTCAAGAAATGATAGCAGGAGAAGACTTGATTGAACAAATAGGAATATATACATTTCCTTCTAAAAATGGTATGGAGAGTGTAAGGGGAACAGAATTTATACCAGCGGAAAAAGATGGTCAGCCTGTAGTAACAGCTGGTAATGGGACAATATTAGCAAATAAAGCATTAGAAATGAGTAATGTCAATTTAGGACAGGAAGTAACAAAAATGATTGAAGCACAAAGATGCTATCAATATGCGTTAAGAATGGTACAAACTTCTGACGAAGTAGAAACAACCATTAATGGATTGAGGTCTTGATAAGACACTTTATTAGGAGGAAACGCTATATGAAAAAATATGAGGATATAAATGGCCTTGAAATAGATGTTATGAGAGAGATAGGAAGTATTGGCACAGGCAATGCTGCGACAGCACTTTCTGAAATGATGAATAGAAAAATTAAAATGACAATGCCAGAAGTACAGATATTAGGATTTAATGAAGCAATTACAAAATTAGGTGACCCTGAAATGATTGTTTCTGGTGTATTAGTAAATATATCAGGAGAATTGAATGGTGTTATGTTGTATTTGCAGAATTTAGATTTGATTAATATTATGTTAGAACATGTATTAACATCAAAAATTGATGATTTTAGTCAATTAGGAGATTTAGAAGTATCGGCATTAGTAGAAATTGGAAATATTATGATTTCTTCTTATGTAAGTGCGATTTCAAAATTGACAGGGATTTCAATTAATTTATCAGTACCCGCTATGTCTGTAAATATGTTGGGAGGAATTATGTCTGTGCCGATGGTAGAATTTGGACATCAAACAGATAAAATAATGATTATAAATGGAAAATTTATTGTAGAAGATAAGGAAGTATATAGCAATTTGTTGTTGATGCCAGATATACCATCTTTGAATTATCTTTTAAAGAAATTAGGTGTTTTGAATGAGTGATAAGCAATTAGTAGTAGGAATTGCTGACATGAAGATTTGTCGAGGACCTGGAAAGCTAATTACATATGCGTTAGGCTCTTGTATTGGTATTTGTTTTTATGACCCTATGATACGTTTGGGGGGAATGGTTCATATTATGTTACCAAATAATATGGAAGGAAATAATAGTAATGTGTTTAAATATGCTGATACAGGTATACCTGCGACCCTTAGAAAATTAGAGGTGTTTGGAGGAGTACGTGCACGTATGGTTTGTAAAATTGCAGGTGGAGCAAGAATGTTCGAGGTTCAGGGCAATAATTCCATAGGCAATATAGGACAAAGGAATATAGAAACAGTAAAAAAAGTATTAGCAAAAGAAGGTATTAGAGTTGCAAGAGAAGATGTAGGACTAAATTATGCTAGAACATTACTTTTAGATGCAGAAACAGGAGTAGTGTTGGTGCGTTCTTTTGGAAGAAAAGAATTAGTTCTCTAAACAATAAAATCTAAGTCTTGAGCATAGATAGCTTCTTTTGTGTAAGTTGTTTATGCTCAAGATTAAGATTTGTTTGATAAAAAGCTGTAAAAATATAAATTTATAAAGTAATACAGTTATATTTTAACATTTTTAGTCGATATAAATAAAAAAAGGGCTTTGATAGAAGTGATTTATATTGATATTTTGTAAAAATGAATTGTAATAGATGATGTTTTGTATCTAGCATTATTTTACTAAAAATACTTTTAAAAGAATGGGGTATTCATCAAGTATATAGAATTTTTTTAAAGGAGATTTTAATACAATAAATTTTGCGAAATAGTAAAGCATTTGTTCAAAAAATAATATGGGAGGGCATTTGAACGATGAAAAAGACGAAAGGTGAGATTTTATTAGAGTCTGGTACAAATGAAATAGAGATTATGGAATTTATGATTTATGGAGAATTGTATGGCATTAATGTGGCAAAAGTAACAGAAATCATGATGTCAGATAAAGTAAAACCAATTCCTCATTCACATCCTGTTGTAGAGGGTATTTTCAAGCCTAGAGAAACAGTATTAACAGTAATAGATTTACCAAAATATTTAACTGGAAAACAAAGTGAAAAAGATGAAAAAGATTTGTTTATTGTAACAAATTTTAATAAAATGTTTGCAACGTTTAGAGTGCATAGTGTAGTAGGCATTAGTAGGATTTCATGGAATGACATACAAAAACCAGATAAAACAATATCTGGAGGAGAAGAAGGAGTTGCTACAGGTATTGCACAGACGGAAGGGGTACTTGTAACAATACTTGACTTTGAAAAAATTGTTTCTGAGATTGCACCAGAAACTACAATACAGATTGAAGAAATTGAGAAAATGGGAAAAAGGAGTAAAAATAAAAAGCCTATAGTTATGGCAGAGGACTCTGTGCTTCTTGCAAAATTGATAAGAGATTCTTTAAATAAAGCAGGGTATCAAAATGTATTAAAATTTGATAATGGTGAAGAAGCATGGGAATACTTAAAAAGTATTCGACAAGAAGAAAATATATATGAGAAGGTATCTTTGGTCATTACAGATATTGAGATGCCAAGAATGGACGGTCATAGACTAACAAAATTAGTAAAAGATGACCCAGACTTACAAAAAATTCCTGTTGTTATATTTTCCTCCTTGATTAATGAAGAAATGAGAATAAAGGGAAAACAGTTGGGAGCAGATGAACAACTTTCTAAGCCAGAAATCGGTCATTTGGTAGAAGTTATTGATGAATTGTTGGAAAAGAATAATATATAAAATTCTATAAATGAATAAGGTTTTAGGTGAAAAGCTTAAAATGAGGTGGAAAAGATATGAACAAATATGTTGTAAGGCAACCTATAAAAGATATACAAGGTAATTTGTTTGGATATGAAATATTATTTCAAGAAGAAAAGGGGAGTGGATTGTATAATCAAACGAATGATTATGCAGCAGCAGACTCCATTTCAAATTTTTTGTCACAAAATAATAAAAAAATATTTAGTGATAAAATTACTTTTATGACATTTACACCCAATTTGTTATTTAAAAATACGCCCAAAATATTTAAACAAAATGATTTAGTAATACAAATTGAGGATAATGTAATTATTCATCCATTAGCAACAACATTAATACAAAGATTTCGTAAAGAAGGATATAAATTTGCAATTAATGATTTTCAATTTGCACCAAGATATTTTGGTTTAATGGAATTTTTGGATTATATTAAATTGGATTTTGGAAAGAATGAAGCAGTATCATTAGAAAATACAGTAAAATTAGCAAAAAACTTTAATAAAATATGTATAGGCTATGGTATTGATACACAAAAGCAATATGATTTAGCAAAAGACTTAGGAGTAGACTATTTTCAAGGACAATATGTAGCAGAAAAAGTAGAAACAAAAGCAAATAAAACAGATTATTTACAAAGCAATTTCTTCCAGCTAGTAGTAGAAGTAACAAGAGATGAACCAAACGTTGAAATGATAGAAGAAATTATTTCTCGAGATGCAGCTTTGACATATGGCTTATTAAAAATGGTAAATTCTGTTTATTTTGCATTAAGAAATAGAACTTCTTCTATTCGTCAGGCATTAGTGACATTAGGATTAGGACAGTTGAAACAATGGATATATCTTTTAAGTTTTAAAGGAGATAAAGATTTTGGTTCTGAAGATGTTTTAAAACGTTCTTTTTTGAGAGCAAATTTTGCTGCTGAATTGATGGAGTATAATACAACATTACCTATTTCTAAAAATGAAGCGTATTTGATGGGAATGTTTTCTACAATGGGTAGTTTAATTGATGCTTCATTGGAAGAAATTTTTGAGGATATACCAATTTCAGAAGAATTAAAACAGGCATTAATATATCATAAAGGGCCTTGTTCTTTATTGTTAGATTTGGTACTTTGTTATGAAAGAGCAGATTGGCAAAATATTACAAATTATGCTGATATTTTAGGAATACCAACAAATATGATTGCACAAGTTTATTTTAATTGTGTAGAAGAAGTAAATCGTATTTGGGAAACAATACAAGATGCAGAGTATGATGAAGAAGAAGTAAAAGCAGCACAGAATGAAGAAACAATTGAAGAAATCATAGGAGATGACATAGAAGACGAGATTGACATTGATGATATAGTAAATGATAGTGTAGAGAAAACAACTACTGTAGAAGAGGATATAAAATAAGTAAAAAAGGCTGGTATCTACCAGCCTTTTTATAATATGTAAAAATGTTATTTTTTATCATGATGAGGAGATTTTCCTACAGCTAAGCAAGCTTTTAATACTTCAGTAGAAATAATTACGGAATATTTTGTACGATACATATGAAGTAATGGAGAGAGGCTTCCTTTTTTTACAACAATATATTTAGAAGGAAGATTTGTCAAAGCTAAAGCCATAGTATCAATGATACAATGATTACAACTACAATGAGCATATTGCTTCATATAATCTACAATAATTTCTTTTACAAATGTTTCCATGACATTCATATAAACATATTCTTCATCGTTTAGTGTAATTTGTTTACTGTCATTTTTGATTACATTTTCAAAGTTATCTTTGATAATAGTTTGTTTTTGCATAATATCTGTTTGCTCAAATAAAGCTGCTTCTTCTGGTGTAACTTCTTCTGGTTCTATTTCGTGTTGTAAATGAATGGTATTTTCTTCTGTTTCTGTAAAAGGAATAAAAGTATCTGGAGGAGTAACTGTTTCTGTAATAATTTCTGTTGGTTCTAATAATTCAGTTAATTTTTCTTTTATAATTTCAGAAACATGAGAAGTATCATCAGACTTTTGAATTTCCATAGAAGGAGTAAAATCTAGTGATTTTGAAAATGGCTGAGTCGCTATATTTTCTTCTTCTATGTTTTGATTATTTGCAGTAAAATCTGTTGTATTTGGTGTTTTATTGTTTTTTTGTGCTGACATAGTAATGCCCCCTTTTTAAAATCATTATAAAATTAATAAAGATATTTGTAAATAAAATAGTGTATTAAAAAAATTCCTTTCGTATAGTGATAATACTGTGTTTTATTTATTGAATATAAAAAGACATATCAAAAATAAAAACATAAAAACTTGCGAATTTCAATAATATTTATTTTAAAATTAATCTTAATTAAAGTATACTATATGTCGATAAATAAGTATAGAGGATAAATTAGAAAAAAAGATATAGATTATTTTCAAAATAAATGATAGAAAGGGTGTATACTATGGCAACAGTAAGTGGAGTAAGTAGTTCTACAAGTACAAATGGTTTTTATAACAATAAAATTAGTGGCCTTGCCAGTGGTTTAGATACAGAAACATTAATTGAAAATATGACTGCTTCAACAAGGTCAAAAATAGCAAAGCAAAAACAAAAACAGCAACTTTTACAATGGAAAACAGACGCAATGCGTTCTATTAGTAACTTGTTAGTAAGTTTTAGAAATAAATATGCTTCTTTTACAAGTCCATCAACAAATCTTTTAAATTCTGACTTTTTTAGCAGAAACTTGATTAGCACAATTGGAGAAAATAGTAAATATATTAAAGCAACAGGAGCTTCTAATTCAGTAGACTCTTTGTCTATATTGGGTGTAAAAAATCTTGCTTCTAGTGCAAGTATGAATGTAGCAAGTGCTTCTGATAAATTGATGGAGTCTGGAGATTTGGATTTATCTGATGGAGCAAAAACAGAAATTAGTGCTATTGCAGGTACTACAATTAGAGTAAAATATGCTGATAAAATAACAAGTATTAGCTTTGCTAGTAGCGGAGAATTTAATAGTATGCAGGACGTAGCAGATGCAATTAATAGTCAGTTTGATACTAATAAAATTAATGTAGAGGCATCTGTAGGAGATAATGGTGAATTAATATTCAAAGGCGACAAAGGATATGAAGGAAGTTCATTTGAAATATTGGGTGATACAGGTGGTGTATTAAATACATTAGGTATCAAAGCAGAGTCTAAATTAAATGGTCCTGGTACTACTATTACAGGAAATAGTTATAAATCAGGAGAAGATGCAACAAATGATAGCCGCTTGAAAAAAGAAGTAGATACATGGGACGCAATAGGTGGAAAATCAATGACATTTTCCTATAATGGTGTTACAAAACAAATTAAATTGGCAACAAAAGAAGAGATTGATGATTATAAAACAAAAAATGGAATTACTGATAATTTAGAAGCATTTGAGAAATTGACACAAGAAAAATTGGACAAAGCATTCGGTAAAGATAGGATTAAAGTAGATACAAAATCATCAGGAACTAACAAAGGAAAATTAACTTTTGAGACAACAGATAAAACTTCTGTATTAAAAGTTACAACTGCTGATACTGGTCTTTTAGGTAAGAGTGGTGTTTTGGGTATCAACTATGGAGAGTCCAACAGAATTAATACGAATATTGCATTAAAAGACTCAGGTTTGTTTGGTGCAGCTAATTTACAACCAGCTAGTGTGCCAAAATTAGACGCAGATGGAAATCCAGTAAAAGATAAAGATGGTAATCCAGTAAATGAAAATGTTTATAAATTTAGCATTAATGGTGTAGATTTTGAATTTAAAGAAGATGAAAAAATTTCTAATATTATTAGTACAATTAATAAATCTGATGCTGGTGTTACAATGAGTTATAATGAAACATCAGACAGCTTTTCTATAAAAGCAAGTGATTCTGGAGCATCAGGACAAATTGACATTAAAGATGCTGATGGTGGCGGAAATTTAGCAGAGGTAATGTTTGGTACACAAGTAAAAGATGCAAATGGAAATATTGTTTCTTATGATAGAACAGTAACAGATGCAAATGGAAATCCACCAACAAATGCAAATGGAGATAGTGTGGCTTCTTCTAAATTTAAAGCGGGTGAAGACGCTACGATTAGTGTTGACTTTGGTGATGGTGCAGGAGCTATGGAAATTACAAGAAGTAGTAATGTATTTGACATAGATGGTATGAGTATTACTGTAACAGGTACATTTGGAACATATGGTTCTGATGGACATATTGATGAAGTAGCTTCTAAAGAAGATGCAGTAACATTTGATGCACAAGTAGACAGTGACAAAGCAGTAGATGCAGTAAAACAGATGGTAGATGACTACAACGCATTGATTGAATTGGTAAATAAAGAATTATCAACAAAACGTGACAGAGATTATGCACCACTGACAGATGAACAAAAAGCAGATATGTCTGAAAATGAAATTAAACTTTGGGAAGAAAAAGCAAAAGCTGGTATGCTTTTCAATGACTCTGACCTTCGTGGACTTTCTAGCGAATTGAGAACAATATTCTCTAGTACAGATATGCAAGCATTGGAAGCTGCAGGAATTAGTATATCAAGTGATTATACCGAAAATGGTAAAATTACATTTAATGAAGACAAATTCAGAGCAGCAGTAGAAGCAGACCCAGATGGTATTGCAGCATTGTTTACAAGTGAAAAAGATGCAGGTGCTGATTTTGATGGCATTATGACAAGTATGGAAGCACTTTGCAAAAAATATGCTTCTACAACAGGTGCTACAAAGGGTATATTGATTGAGAGAGCAGGAAATACAGCTTCACCATTGTCATTGACAAATAATGCTTTCTACAAAGAAATGGAAGAAATACAAACATTGATTGATACATTAAATGATAAATTGAAATCAGAAAGAACAAGATATAATAATCAATTTACAAATTTGGAAGTATTAATGGCACAAATGAATTCACAAAGCAGTTACTTGTCACAACTTACTGGCGGATATTAAGAGATAATGAAGTATAACATATTATGAATAAACAAAAAGTTGAGGAAAAGGAAGGTTCGCTGATTTATGAATCAATACGGATACCAACAATATAAAACCCAATCTATAAATACAATGACAAAAGCAGAAATGCTCATATTGTTATATGATGAATTAATTAAAAGATTAACAAGAGCAGAAATGGCTTTGAAAAATCAAAATTTTACAGCATTTGAAGAAGCTGTGACACGTTGTAAAGAAATTGTAGATTATTTAGCTAGTACATTAGATAAAAAATATGATATTAGCAAAGAATTGTCAAGAATGTATGAATATTTTCAATTTGAGTTAGCTCGTTTATCTGCAGGAAGAAAAACAGAAATAATTGCAGAACTCAAACCTCTTATTATGGAATTGCGTGATACATTTAAAGAAGCGGATAAAATTAATAGTGGTGAAAAAGCAAAAAGCAAATAATAAGTAACAAATGTAATATTGACGGCAGAAATTCTGCCGTCTTTATTTTAGAAAGGAGTTTGATATAACTATGGATACATTAGAAAAAAAAATAGCACAATTAATCAAATTGATGAAAAAAGAATATGAAGAAGTGCTTAAAATTGAAAATGTTACAAATGATATAGAGAATGTACTGAAAAGAAATGATAAAATTTCTACAGAAATGTTTTTGAATATGCGTATGGAAATTATGGAAGCAATAGATGGTATTAAAGGAGAAATTGAGGATATTTTAACAAGTGGAGATGAAGAATGTTATCACTTTTTGAGAGGACTTTTAAATGTAGACACACAAGAGCAAGCAATGAATACAGAATATGAAGATGAAAAAATGCTTATGCTTATTAGTTTAAGAACAAGAAATGTTTTAAAATCTGTGCTAGAAAAAGATAAACAAATGAGTACAAGAATATTAGGAAAAAACTCTTTTTATGCGAAAGCAAAATAAAACCTCTTGAAATAATATCAAGAGGTTGGTATACTAATTGCCCAGAGAGGGCCTCCGCCTGTTGCTCCTATTTTTAGTTCATTTATTAAAATATCAATATCCCAAGCTTTTAGGCTGTTTTCTAGACTCATAGGGTCAGCAATAAGTACTTTTCCATCTAATGTAGTACTATGAACAAGTATAAAATGTCCACTGGTAGTAAAATGCCCTTTTTTCATAAGTGCAACAATAATTTTGCCTGTAGAGAGCTCTTTTCTTATATTATCATAAGTATAGTCTGTAAGAGAAGTAACTTCTAAACCAAAAGCCTGTGCAGCGTTTGGTATTAAAGTATGATAAGAACCACTTCCATAAGCAAAATAGCCGTTTATACGTGACCAATCTGCCATTTCATCAGGCAATACAACACGGTCTGTCATACTAGAAATAACCATTGACATTGCTGTAGGCCCACAGCCATATTTAGAAATAGGGTCTTTACCACCATACATTTTATTTCCCCAAAGAGGGTCAGCCTGATTAAAATAAACGATATTTCGAGCAGTACCCTTCAAATAGGTAACACCTTCGAGAGTATACAGACTTGTTTCGGTAGTTTCGGAGGCAGCTAATTCATCTTGTGATGTCAAACTATATATAGATAGGGGTTGCTTTTTGGGCTTTTGTGTGTAGTCTTTGCTTAATTTTGGTACAGGACGAGGCATAAATTTTGTATATTGTTTGTCCATAAATTCTAAAGAAGGAACACGATATTCCATTAAATATTGTTTATAATAGTGAAAACTAGTTTTTGGTATTTTTTTTGAACAAACATTGTATGTAAATGTAAATGTAACAATAAATAATATCGTAATTCTCAAATAACGCAAAAATGTCATACCTCCTTTTTGAAATATAGGGCATTGCCCTGAATGTTTTATTTAAGTAATTATTATAGCATTTTTAGCGTACAATGTATAGAGGGGGGAAAAGAGTGGCAGAAATATCTTTTAAAAATGTTGTTAAAATATTTGAAAATAAAGCAGTAGGGTTAAATCATTTTAATTTAGAGATACAAAAAGGGGAATTTGTGTTTTTAGTGGGGAAAAGCGGCGTAGGAAAAAGCACGTCATTAAGACTACTAACAAAAGAAATAGAGCCAACAAAAGGCAAAATATATGTAAGGGAAAGAGATATATCAGAAATTACAAGAAAAGAACTTCCTTATTTTAGGAGAACTATGGGTATAGTTTGGCAACAAACACAATTATTGCCCAAAAAAACGGTATATGAAAATGTTGCATTTGCATTAGAAGTGCTTGAAATAGACAAAAAAAAAATAGCGGAAGATGTGCCAGCAGCATTAGGACTAGTAAATATGAATAAAAAGGCAAATAGATACCCATCTGAACTTTCAGGAGGGGAGTGCTTAAGAGTAGCATTAGCAAGGGCAATGGTAAATAATCCCTCTATACTAATAGCGGACGAGCCTACAGGAAATTTAGACCAAGATACAGCATGGGACATTATGTGTCTTTTAGACGAAGCTAACAGATGTGGTATTACTGTGATAGTAGCAACACACGCATTAGAGTTAGCAAGACTTATGAAAAAAAGAATTATTGTGATGAGAGCAGGATATGTGGCAAGAGATATACCACAAGGGGGCGTAAAAGCGTTTCATTTGGTCGATTAGGCATAGAAAAAATTTTTTTTAAAAAAAGTATCAAAAAGTATTAAGTTTAGAGGAGAACGACCGATATTGTAAATAAGAGGCAATGAGGTAATACCGGTTAAAACCTTTGAGCCTTTTGGTAACTAAATAATATTAGACTAGTGGGAAAACGGAGTTTCCCGCGTAACTACATGGAGGTAGATTTTATGATAGTACAACATAATATTCCAGCTTTAAACTCTTATAACAGATTAGGTGCAAACAACAAAAACGTAGCAGCAAACTTGAAAAAATTGTCATCTGGTTACAAAATCAACAGTGCAGCTGACAATGCAGCAGGTTTGGCAATCTCTGAAAAAATGAGAGCTCAAATCACAGGTTTGGAAGCTTGCCAACAGAATGCTAAAGATGGTATTTCTTTGGTTCAAACAGCTGAAGGTGCTTTGACAGAAGTTCATTCTATGTTAAACAGAATGGTAGAACTTTCTACATTGGCATCAAACGGAACATATTCCGACAGCAACAGAGAAAAATATCAAAACGAAATTCAAGAACTGAAAGATGAAATCGACAGAATTGCAGACTCCACAAATTTCAACGGTATTAACTTGTTGGATGGTAACTTAAGTGGTGGCTCAATGAAAACAGATACAGCACAATTGATTGGTTCTAGTGTTAGTACACATTTCGAGCCAACAGCAGGAAATACAACTGCTATAGCTACTGACCTTAGCCAAGCTGCTAACTTAAAAGCTGCAAAAGAAACATATAATATTAATGGTCAAACATTAGAAATTGACTGGACAAAAGGTGATGCAAAACAACTTTTTGATTCCGCTCTTGCAGTAAATCATGCGAATACTGGTTGTAAAACACTTGATGGAACAAAAGACATTGCTAAAAAATTGCAAGAATTATTTACAAATGCAATGAAAGAGCAAGGCATCAATGGAGAAATTGAAATTAAAGCAACAGCTGCTGGTAAATTTGAAATGAAGAGCTTGAGTACAGACCCAAATGCTGCGGTAGGTTATGTAGGTTCTGATGTAGCTGCTGCTGCAGACCAAGCAAAAACAGTTGGTAGTATATTCTTTGGTGCAGCAGATGGTAAATCAAATGTTGCAACACCAGCAATGAAGTTTAATAATACACTTTCCGCAAATGATAAATTTACAATGACAATCAATGGTACTGAATTAGAAGTAGATATTGGTGGTCAGACAGTTGCTAACTTGGAAAGAGGAAAAACATTACAAGAAGTAGCTACTGAAGTGCAAACTGCAATTCAAGCTGCAGTAGCCAACTATAATGCTAATACCGGTATGAATACTACAGGTAAATTAGAAGAAATTGATGCTACTAAATTCCTTGTTGAAGCAGATAAGAGCGGTGGCTTAAAAGTAACATATACTGGCGACAATGCTAAAGATATTACATTTAGTTTTGGAGAAAAAACAGATAATGGTGTTACAGGTACAGCAGCTAGTTTGTTAGGATTGACAGATAAAACTTCTAGTCAAGGTGTAGGCGGTAGTGCTCTTTCACTTCAAATTGGTGATACAGCTGATGAATATAACAGAGTTACTGTAAGTATTCAAGATTGTCATGCTAGAGGATTAGGTGTAGCTGGCATTGATGTAACTACAGAAGCTAGTGCAGCACAAGGCATTAGCAAAATCAAAGATGCTATTGACACTGTTTCTAAAGTAAGAGCAAAACTTGGTGCTACTCAAAACAGATTAGACCATACATTAAATAACTTGGAAACAACAACAGAGAACTTGACAGATGCAGAAAGCCGTATCAGAGATACAGACATGGCAAAAGAAATGATGCAATATACAAAGAACAATATTCTTGTTCAGTCTTCTCAAGCTATGTTGGCTCAAGCAAATCAGTTACCTCAGGGTGTTCTTCAGTTATTACAATAATATATTTTAACAATAGATTAAAAAGGTTTGAATTCCTTTTTCTCAATAGAAAGCAGGCACAGCGTGCCTGCTTTTTTAATAATAAATGGTTATGTTGGGAAAACTGTTGTCAAAAATACGCACTAATTAGGAGGATAAATGTATGAAGTATATTGTGTTGCAACCAAGTTTTTATAGCAAATTTGAATGTATAGGAAGTGACTGTAAATATAACTGCTGTAGGGATTGGAATATTGGTTTTACAAAACAAGAATTTAAAAATATGAAAAGAAAGATAAGAACAGAAGAATTTAGAGAAAAATTTGAAGATGCTTTTGAAAAGTATCAAATTGATATTTTTCATTATAGAATTAAATTAGATGAGAATAACAAATGTAAATTTTTAGATGAAAATGGACTATGTAGCATTTATGCAGAAATGGGTCCAGAAAATATGAGCTTAGTTTGTAAAATATTTCCTAGACAAACAACATACTGTATGGGAAAATATGAATGTTTTTTAGATATAGCTTGTGAAGAAGTGATTAGATTATTATTACAAGAAAAAGAAGGTATTAAATTAGAAGTAATAGAAAGAGAAGTTACTGATACTGAAAAAAGTGGTGCTTCAAGGATAGATGGAGAAAAAGTAAAAACAAGTTCTATGTTTCAATATTGGGTAAATTTTAAAATACTTTTATTAGGTGTGCTCCAAAATAGAGAATATGATTTTGGGGAAAGAATGGTAATATTAGGAATGGCAATTAAAAAAATTGATGAAATGTTGAGAAATGGAACTGCAAATGAAAAAGCAGTATCAAATTATATACAACAGTTTGTAGACAGCTTTAATGATAGTAGAAATAAAGATATGTATAGTAATTTATTTGAAAATGCAGATAGAAGTGGTAGAAAAAGACTTTTTAATAGTATTGTTTATCATTATAATGGAACAAGAGCAGCAGAAGATTTAAAAATACAGAAAAAAATAAATAATAGAATAGATGTAAAAATACAGTTAAAAACAGAATTTGAAATAGGAAAAGAAAAAAGTGAAAATTGGAATATAGAATATGATTTTGAAAAATATCAGCAAGCTATAAGGGACTTTGAAGAATTTATAAAAGGAAAAGAGTATTGGATAGAAAATGTAATGGTAGAGGGATTTTTAGCTAATCGTTTTCCTTTTCGTATGAATGGTGGTATATGGAGAAATTATTGTGCTATGGCAACAGTATATAGTATGATGCTGTTTATGTGGACTTGCTGTTTAGAAAAAGACAGTACAGAAGAGGATTTTATATACTATACTTCTGAATTTTCAAAATCATTGTTCAATAGTGTAAATCATATGACAGAGTTAGAAAAATGCTTAAATGAAACAGAAAGTGAAACACTTGGACATATGGCAGCACTTGTATTATAAAAAAATCCCCTAGTATACTAGGGGGATTTTTCATTCTTTTTTGGTGAGCTTTGACAGTGCTGACAAACTGCTAGAAATGCTAGATAAATCGCCTTGTGGAACGTTTGTAGCTTCTTTATTTGCCGAAGCAGCCTCCAAAAGTTCAGAACGCACAATTGATATTTCTCTTGGTGCATCTATAGCAATTTTGACTTTGTCCGCTGTAATTTCTTGTATAGTAATGTGTATATTTCCATTGATAACAAGTGACTGTGTAGCTTTACGCTGTAATATTAACATCAGCTTTTCGCCTCCTCTGAGAAAGAATGACGAAATTGATATTCTGGGTTATCAAGTATCACTTGTAATGCCTTATTATTGTGTGTGTTGACAATAATGGGGCATTTTAAATTTGCGGTACTTGTAGAAATATCGTCTGTCATAGAACATATGACATAAATTGCTACGTCACTCATATCTTTTGCCTCTATTACCTCCAGTTCTTTGTCTGTCAGTATAGGGTGGTAATCCTCTGAAAAAGCAAAAGGATTAACCGTAAAAAAAGCAAGGTTTGTGTCTTTCAAACTTTGCAAACAAAGCACATTTTCATTGTTTGAGTCAAGCTGTATCAATAAAAATTCTTTTTCTTGTTCAAAGCCAAAAAGACCACTTTCAAATAGTATAATACTTTCTTCGTTATAGGAATAGTTGCCAAAGTATTTTGTACTACATTCTTTTATCATAATTCACCTCATGCTTTAATGTCAACAGCAGGCGTATAATTTGGATTAGCACTAGGTGGTACATAAATTGGGTCACCTACATATTCAATTTTTACGTCTGGTTGTTGTGTAATAGAAAATTCAATGCTTCCTGGTACAAATTCAAAACCAGTTTTGTTTATTTTCCAATCGAAATTTAATTTGTCCATTTCATATTGTATTGTCATATTAGGCTTTGACCAATTGATATTAGGCTGTGCTTTTGGTATAAAATCTAAGCCATAATCTGTATTAACAGTGTTTCTTTGTTTTATAATTTGGTCTAGTGCGTCATCGCCTAATGTTGCACTAAGTAATATCTGTCCTTCTTGAGCATATGTTGCAGTTGCTTCATAAGCGGCACTTTTACCTTTTTCAGAAAAACTTTTTACCAGAGAACTGGCAGAAGATGGACGAATGGAGTCCCTTGCCTCAAAAGTATCCATATTTAAACGAATTGGTTTGCTTCTGATAGTAAAGTTTCCTTCATTGCGACTGATTTCTAAATCAGCTGTACCGCTTCTTTGCTCAAGTCTGGCGTCATTTACTTTAAATTCAATAGAAATTGGAACAGTTGTAATTTTTAATAATTGCTCCATGTACAATCCCCCTTTTATGATATTAGCATTTTGCCAGAAATAGAATGAACATTTTTAGTAAAACTTTTATGTTTTACAGTATAATATATGTGCAGAAATTACTTTCTGCTAAAAAACCATTTAAAAAGAATGATGGCTTTTCTATTGATAGAAACACCAAAAAGTTCTCCACTTTAAGAAGAACTTTTTGATCGTATTTGATTTTATTAGCTCATAAAATCAATAAAAGAATTAGAAAGTAATGTATTTCCTACTTTTAAGGTAGCATTATAAGTATATTGTGACCACATTAAATTTGTAATAGCTTCTGCTGGGTCACAGAAGTCCAAATTGCTTATTTGCTCATTTAATATTTGAGATGTTTGAGTCAATTGGTCTTCTGTTTTTTCTAAAAAGGCCTGTTTTGTGCCCAATGCAGCAAGACCATTGTCAATCATATCATGCAAAACATCAGGAAATTTGTCTATAATTTTATCATATTTTTCTGCATCAGAACCTGTAATTTCCTCTTTACCTAAAAGATTTGAAAGTTCCTGAGCAAGACAAACAATGTTATTTGGCAAACCATCGGCATCTGTACCATAGCCAAATATATCTAAACCATTTACAGCAGTATCAAATGCACTAGTAGAAACAATTTCGCCATCTTTTTCTTTCATACCAAAACCAATATCACGATAACTATGTTCACTAAAATATTTGTGTGTATCTGGTATAGTATTAACAGGCTCGCCTCTATAATAAATTTCATTTCCTTTTTTTTCAAAAGGTAATTCTTTTGTACTTGCTCCGCCAAATATAAAGTTCTCGTTATATTTACCATTCATTTGCTGCAAAAAACTGTCTATTAATTCATCAACTTCTTGTTTAAATGCTTGACGTGTTTCATAAGAAGATGTTGGACCGCTTATACCTTTTAAATCAATATCAATAAATTGTCTTGCCATTTTAGAACAATTTAAAACATTTGATGTTACTTCATCGAATTTTGCAAGAGAGTCTTTTACATTTTCGATTTGTACATCTGTTCTAGCGAAATTACTTCTTAATTTAAAAGACTTCATTGCAGCACCAGGGTCTTCTGCAATTTTATTAAAATTTCTGTTTGTTGATACAGTATTTCTTTTGGCATCTAAATCGCCTAACGCTTTATTTAAATTTGTAGAATATTTTCTAATCATTGCGTTTGTTGTAATACGCATTCCAGCTCCCATACTGATTACCTCCTATATTATTTTATCTACCTACAATACCCATATTGTTTATAACTTTATCTAATTGTTCATCTAATGCTGTCATTAGTCTTGCAGAAGCAGTATACGCTTTTTGATATCTTAATATGTCAATACCTTCTTCGTCCAAAGAAACACCAGAAATAGCATCTCTGTTGTTAGCAATGTCGTTTGCAATGGTAATATAATTATTTTCCAATATAGTAGAGGATTTAATATCCAAACCAAGCTGATTACCAATATTGTCATAAAATTCTAAAAAAGTACCATTAAATACTTTTTGTTGTGTACCATCTGGTAATGTAAATGTATAATTTAATTTCTCACTAAATTGAGCAATTAAATGGTTAATATTGTCGTTATAACCTGCTGTTTGAGATGGGTCATGTGTCTGTACAAAATTTGTTTTGGAGTCAACCCAATCCTGTGTAATAGTGAAATTAGCAGCAGTAATTTGGTCATAATCAATTTTTGGTACTTTGCCTGCTAATGTTTCATAAGTACCAGTTGCTATACCATTTAATATCTGTGTTTTGTTAGCTGCGTTATTTATATCATCTGAATTAGCATTAAATAGCTTATTACCATCCTTATCTACCCAATCACCAGCATTAACTGTATCAATTACATTTCCTGCTGCATCTTTTATATCATAGGTTGTTTTGCTTTGTACAAAGCCATAAGATGCTAATGCTGTAGTGTCTAATAAAGCATTATTTAAATTAGCAGGGTTTTTTATAGAAAGAGGTTTACCATTACCATCTTTTTGTATTTCACCATTCGCATCTAATAAATAGCCATTCGCGTCTGTTTTAAAAACATCAGGAAGCGGTGTAGTTGTAACAGCCCCATTATAATCAAAATATTGACCATCTGTATTTGTTAAATTTTTGATTGGTGCTTTACCATCTGCACCAAAAAGGGCATTAGCATAGTCAAGAGGTTTACCATTTTCATCTACCAATGGATTACCATCTTTATCCATAGTATTTGCCTCATTAAATACTTTTGCTATTTGTCTTGCAAAGGTGTCTAACATATTTAAGTAATAATCATAGCCACGGTCGCTCGTTTCATTAAATTCACCAGCACGGTTAAACATATCCAGAGATGCTTTAATGCTACCAGAGTCTTCCTGTAAATGTTTATACATATTTCTTTGGTCACCCATGTCTAATATAGGATTTCCATATTCATCTAGTACACGATTACCATTGTTATCTAATTCATAAGGGTCACCATCGACATTAGCAGCCTTTTCTGTATATTCTACACCTCTAGTATCTGTAATAGTAATATCTACACCATCAGAAGCAATATTACCAATTTTTCCTGTATCTGCATCAAATAAAGGAATACCATTACCATCTCTAGCGGAAGTACCTGTTAATGTGATAGTAGGTAATGAAACAAAGAAATCTGTTCCTTCTACTGGATAGGACTCCCAATCTACTGTAATATTAGCATATTTTGCTAAACCATCTATAGCTTCTAATCGAGTTTTATCTGCAGGGTCAAGACCGTCAAGATTAACTTCAGGACTTTTTCCTCCATATATGTTAGCCTTTAACTCTTTTATGGTGAGTGAATAGTCTGCCCTCATTTTTTCCAAATCATCTTTTGCAGTAGCTAACTCGTTCTTTTTATCAATTAATGCTCCTCCAGCTAATTGTCCATTCGGATCAGTTGTATATTTTGGTGGCTGTGATTTTGCATCTGTAATAGTACCATAAATTTTTATTAATTTATTGTAAATACCGCTACCATCTGGGTCTAATTGATTTAATGCAGTAACATCATCAGGATAACCAGCAGGCACAGTATCTTGACCAAAAAGTTTATTATTATATTTTTTCAATAATTCTTGTCTGCTAGCTAAACTTGCTTCCACTTCTTTATATTTATCAGAAGTTTTATCAACGCCATCAGCATCCATTTTATCTAATTGTTCTTGTAAGTTATTGATGACATTGTTTATACTTTTTACAGAATTTAATGCACTAATTAAATCTTCATGAAGCTTATTTCCTTGTTTTACTAAATTGTTCTTTTGAGAACTCAAACTGCTGATTAATTTGTTTTGTTCGTCTATCTTTGTCATTTTGTCTTTTACAGCATTGCTTAATTCTTGTATTTTTTCAAGAAATTCACTCATAGCAGTTGCGTCAGCAGGTGTAAAAGTACCCTCTACACCACCAGTTGGCTTTAATGCACTACCTATATCAGCAACAGGATTGCCATTTACATCTGTTATAGTCAAATTAGAACAATCTTCATTTATTTGAAATTGTGATGCTTTATCATCATCTATAATAGTGTATTTATAATTATTACCATTTTCATCTATACCTAATATTTTAACAGTACATTCTTCTGCTGTTCTATCAGAAAGACCAAGATATTTATTTTCATATGTAACTTCTATTTTTACGTACTGAGAAAGTTCGTCTAAAAGTAAATTTCTTTCATCACGCAATTCCAGTGCAGGATTACCCAAAATTTCGTTATCTTTAATGCTTCTGTTTAAATTAGTAATATCTTTTAAAAGCTGATTTAGTTCAGGTATAGTTTGCTCTCTAAATTCTTTTATATTATCGTCTTTTGCTTGTTGTATTCTATTAGAATAATTATTAAAATATTGTGTTAATAACTGCATTTCTGTTTTTGCCATATTTTGGAACTCATTGTTAGCAGCTTGTGGGTTAAATTCATTTAATGCTTTAAATATAGCTTCTAATTGATTGTGAATACTACCTTCTCTGTCAACTTCGTCCAAAACGCTCTGCAAATCTTCCAAGCTAACAAGCATTTTATCATAATAACCAACACTTGACATTTCTGTACGAAAACGCAAATCTAAATAAGGGTCACGTACTTGTTCAATGCGGTTTGTTACAACACCATTTCCTATAAACGTTTCATTTACACTTCCCCATTGTCTAGGGCCTGTTGTAACATTAAAACTGTCTAAATCCACACGTTGTCTTGTATATCCTGTGACATTAATATTTGAAATATTTTGACCGATTACATTCAATGCAGCATTACTTGCAGACATACCAAGTTGTGCTGTTGTGAAACCAGCAAAAGATGACCTTATCATTCACATTACCTCCATTTTATAAATATTATATAATCTTATTTGTAAAGTTTGTTTTATTATTATTATGAATTTGGCCATTAGAAGAATAAGTAGTACCACTCTGAGAAGCAGAAGGAGGTTGATGATTTAATACTTCTAAAGCTCTATCAATTCCTATTAAGTTGATTTCTATAATACTTTTAGCATTATTATGAATTTGTTGATAATAATCCATTGTTTGTTTTAATGTATTGTATAATTCCTCAAATTCTTGTTTGTATTGTTTATCTTTTATATGAGAAACAATTTCTGAAAATTTCATATTTTCGAAACCTAAATCTTTTTGTATTGTTTCTCTTTTTTTATCTAATCCACGAAATTGCAAAAGAAAAACTTGCTCTTCTTTCATACAATCGCTTAATGTATCAATATCTTTATCTGTAACAGCTTCTAATTTTGTTTGTTCTACATCAGCTAAATCATCAAAAAGCAAAATGAGTTTTTCTAGCAAGTCTATAAAATCATCTAATGTTTTTTGCATAATGACTCCTTCCTAAAATAAAGGATTTTTCGAATGAAATCAATAGTTATATTATCAAAAAAATAAGAAATCAGTTTATTTTTATTGTAACAATATCTTTTTTACAATAGCGTCTAAATCAATTTGATATGTTCCATCTGCCACTTTTTGCTGAAGTTCTTTTAGCTTTTCAGAAGATGCCGATTTTCTTACCTCTAAAGAAAGCTTTGTTGTAGTATCGTTAACAAATTTATCATCAGAATTAGAAGAAGGTGTAGTATTGATTAAAATTTTATCAAAATTTTTATCAATCCTTCTTTGATTTTTTTCAGAATTGTGTAACCTTGCTGTTTCTTTTTGTATATTAAAAGAAGTATAAAGACTATTAGATGCTATTTTCATGCAATCACCTCAATTCACTTTTATGCAGTAGTATGATGTTATATATAATCATAATATAGTATTTCTAAAAAAATTTTACTTATTACATATATCGGCAAAAGAACGTAAATCATAATACCTAGCAAGATTTTACTTTTTACCAAAACAAAAAGCTATATTTTACAATACAAATAAAATATAGCTTAAAATTATTTTTAGCTGAATAAATTATTTTTTATTACTTAATTATGCTTGTCCCATGCTACTTCAATACTGTCACCTTGAGAAATGCTTGCGGTATAAGAAGTATCTTCTCCATTTAATTTTATTATAATGTTTCCTTGTGGTTTTTCTAAATCAATGTCTACATAATTAAGCATATCATAAAAAAGTAGCTTCTTTCTATCTTCTAAAGGAATTGTTTTCCATACGCCATTGATAGAAACGATAATATGGTCAGCATCTTCTGACATTGGTGGAATTTGTTGCGACATTTCTTCTTTAGATATCTCTGGCAGTATTTCAGTCTGTTCTGCTATAGTAAAATCTTCCTTTTCTGATATGGATACTGTTTTATTTGGTATTGTATATTGTTCTATTTGTGGCACTTCTGTTTGATGAATTTCCTGTGTCTGTTGTAAGATAACAGATTGCTGTTGTATATTGTCATCTACTTCTTCTAAATTTTGTTTTGTTTGCTTATTTTCTTCTTCTATCAGTAATTTTTCAGATTGTTGTTTTGATATAAAAGAAATTTGGTCACCTGCAGCAATTAAAGCATCTGGACTGGCTACAGAATTATTGATTAACATGACCATTTCTTCTGGTTGAAATGATGTTTCCATATTATCTAGTAAATCTGTAAGTGTAATAACAGCTTCTGTAGTGAGCCTGTCCATAGGTTTTATAATATAGTCATCTTGTAATTGTTCACCGTCTTTATAAAATATTACAGGTACTTCTGCTAAAACTTCATCAACAATAACAGAAAAACGAAATTTTTCTTCTTGTTTTAAGTCTTTAATAGAAATAACAGGTTGTTTACCAGGAATTGCTTCTTTTGCTACAATAACATCTCCTTGCTTTATTTTTGTGTCTATAGAAGCCAATTCGCCATTTACATATAATTCTCCAGGAACAGCGTTTTCACCTTTTTTATTATATCTTTTACCATCAATATAATAATTGATAGAACGAGCAGGAAAACCAATTAAATTTTGTGGTTTGATAGAAGAAAGTAAAAGAGCGTCTGCTACTTTTGACTCTCTATAATTTAAAAGCATTTGTTTTTTTCCATTAATAGTAATGGAAAAAAAATCACAACCCTTATAAATAGAGGACATTGCACCAATACCAAGAGGAGTAATAAACTCAGGATTTTGCAATTTTTTATCATATACAGCGACGTTTTTAAAGGACTGATTTCCAGATATTGCAACATTTTCAAATGGAATTTTTAATTCTGTAGCAATGGCTTGACAAAATCCAGGAATTTGACAGCCTCCTCCAGCTAAAAATACAGCTGTAGGAGCAGCACCATTTGCTTTTAATATACCATTTGCAATTTCTTCGCTCAATACTTTAATAGCTGATTTTAAATTTTTTAATAATTTTGATTTTACTTCTTTATGAATATTTCCTAAAATGTCTGTGTAAGTGATTTGAGAGTTATCTGTGTCCAAAGCAATTTTAATTTTTTCTGCGTTTTCAAAATTACAAAGACATTTTTGCATAATAGCTTCTGTAATTTCATCTCCTGCTGTTGTTACCATATCATAGGCAATAATACTACCATCTTTTGATATAGCAATATCGCTTGTACCAGCACCAATATCTACTAATGCAATGTTTAATAAACGAATATCTTCAGGCACTACTACATTGATAGCAGCAATAGGTTCTAATGTTAAATTTTCAACAGTAAGTTGATTTGCTGCCATAACAGCATAAAGATTTTGAACAACATTTTGAGGCAAAAAAGCTGCAATTAAATCAATAGTAACTTCTTTTCCTTTATGTCCTATAATAGTACTGCTTTGATAGTTATCTAACTGATATTTTGTAATGCTATAACCTACACAATAAAATGTTGTTTTATTTTCTGTATGTTCTTCTAAATCTTGGTCAAATTCTGATTGTGCAATACCTAATGCAGAATATTCCATAGCATTAAGTAATTTTTCAGTAATTTCTTCTGTAGGATTTAATTCTTGTGTATAAGTTACTTTTTTTGTAATTAAAGCACGTCCTGCTGCTGCAATACAAACTTTTGTTAGTTTTAGTTTATTTCGTTTTTCTAAAGCAGATTTTACTTTTGTAACAACACTAGCCACAAGTGTAATATTTTCAATTTGCCCATCACGCATAGCACGTTCTTGATGAAATGCTTGTTCATAATCTAATACATGAAAAATATTACCATCATGTACACCTACAATACCAACAACGCTACGTGTACCAATATCTAGTGCAAATATGGCATTAGATTGCGTAAGGGTAACAGGGGGTTTTTTTATTGGTTCAGACACAGTTTCTATTTTTTTGCTTCTCAAAAAAAAGCCTCCTTTCAAGGCATTAATATGGAACAAAGCCGTTCTTTTTGAAAGAACGGCTATTTTTAAATGATAGAAATATTAGGCTGAAAAATATTTATTGTATTTTTACTAAATGTCTGCGTAAAACACCAGCGATATTATCACAAGACGCCTGTACTTCAACAGCACCTATATTTTGAGCTACCATAGGCATACCATATACAATACAAGACTCTTTGTCTTGTCCAATAGTAAAAGCTCCACTTTTTTTCATTTTTAGCAAGCCGTCAGCACCATCACGCCCCATACCTGTCATAATAATGCCTACAGAATTTTTTCCTACTGTTTCTGCGACAGATGTGAATAATACATCTACAGAAGGTCTATGACCACTGACTTTATCACCTGGCAAACAAGTAACAGCAAAACCACTACCTTGACGAACTACTTTTGTTTGTAATTCTCCACCAGGAGCAATTAATACTTGTCCTCTAACAATAGCATCACCAGATTTTGCTTCTTTTACTCTCATGGCACACAAACGGTCTAATCTTTCAGCATACATTTTAGTAAAACCTTCAGGCATATGCTGCACTACAACAATACCTGGAGTATCTGGTGGCAAATCTTTCAAAACGGTTAATGTGGCTTCTGTTCCACCAGTAGATGCACCAATAGCAATTACCATAGATTTTAATTTTGCAGAATTTAATGGAGAAGGTGCAGCTGGTCTTACAACTTCTCTTGGTTTTGGCTGATGCACAATTGCTTTAGAAGCAATTCTAACTTTTCCTGCTAAGTCCTTTAAAAAGGCATCTACTGTATTTTGCTTTGTCATATCTGGCTTTCTTACAAAATCAACAGCTCCAGCTGAAAGTGCTTCAAATACATTGATATTTAAAGAAGAAACAACAACAACTGGAACAGGATGTTGTGGAATTAACTGTTTTAAGAAAGCAATACCATTTAAACGTGGCATTTCTACGTCTAATGTTACAACATCTGGACGCAATACAGGTATTTTCGCTTTTGCATCAAAAGCATCTACTGCGTATCCTACAACTTCAATGTCATTATGTTTTGATAGACTGTCGATTAATACTTTGCGAAAAAGCATAGAATCATCAACAACAAGAACTCTAATTTTTTTTTCCATAAAAGAAACACCGTATCCTTTCGGGTTGGTAATAAAATAATTGATTGTTTATTATATTGATTTTTTGATATTATAGTTTCTGGTATGTAGCAGGCATAATATATTTATATGCTAAACGCTCTTTATTTAATGATTCAGAATGACCAATTAACAAATATCCACCTGAATTTGTTGCATTGTAAAAACGATTTACTAAAGCATCTTTTGTGGGTTGGTCAAAGTAAATCATAACATTTCGGCAGAAAATAACATCAAATTTAATTTTAAATTGTATTGGACTCATAAGATTAAATGTCCTAAATATTACATTAGATTTAATATGCGGAGCTACTGCATAACGTCCATCAGCAAGTTTTTTAAAATACTCTGTTCTCCATCTATCAGGTATTTTTTCTAAAGACTCTGCTTCATATATTGCAGTTTGAGCCTGTCCTAATACTTTTTGAGAAATATCTGTTGCTAAAACACGAGTATCCCAACCAGCAGCTTGTACACCAAGATAATCTTTTAATATCATAGAGATAGTATATGGTTCTTCTCCAGAAGAACAGCCAGCACTCCAAATGCTGAGCACTTTATTTTTTTTCTGCTTTACTAAACGAGGTAATATTGTATTTTTTAAAAAGTCAAAGTGATTAGCTTCTCGCAAAAAATAAGTATAATTTGTTGTTAATTTATTTAGCATTAATTCAATACTATTTTTATCAGAAGTTTGTATAATATGATTTACATAAGCAGAAAAATCGGCAAATCCAGCTGTAATAATAGAATTAGAAAGACGACTAGTAATAAGCTGCTTTTTTTTGGATAAATCAATGCCAAAATTTTTTTGCACATAATCAACAAGACGTAAAAAATCTTGGTCTGTAATTGTAAGCATAATAAATTACTACTCAGAATATGGACAAATATACCCATATCAAGATAACTATCATATAACTGTGTTATATGATACAATTATAGCTTTTAATAAATTATAATAACTTGTTAGAATATTTATTTTGTAAGTTATCTTGAAGTAGCTTTCTCCTTTCGTAATATTTTTATTTCCTGCGTTTCGTTTTTACTCAGTAATGAAATGCCATTTATCAACTGCACACTTTCTCTATTTGTAGTATAAAGAATTTTTGTGCAGTTGAAAATGTGTTAAAATTTAGTAAAAATGATATATTTTATATTTCTATAAAGATATTAAAAATATAAACATTATTTTTTATTTTAATATATTATACCACTATATGAACTATTGAAGCAATAGTTCGCAATCAAGAAATAATATTACCTGTTCTTTTGAAAGTGACATCATGCCTTTTACTAATTCTTGAGAACTATTTGGAGGCATAGAAGAAATATTACTTTCATAAATATCTACTACATGAGATACAGCATCTACAAATATACCAATAGAAGTAGAATTAATATCTAATACAATAATACAAGAAGTATCTGTTTCTTCTAGAGGCATTTTGTGCATTCTTTCTCTAATATCTATAATTGGTATAATCTGCCCTCTTAAATTAATAATTCCTTTAATAAAAGAAGGAACATTTGGAACTATAGTAATAGGATAATTTGTAATAATTTCACCAACGTTTGTAGCATCAATGGCAAATGTTAAACCATCTGATAAAAACGTAAGAAATTTTTTAGGTTCTTCTTTTATTTCTACATTTAGGGCTTGGCTTCTTTCCATGTCCATTTCATTGAATTCTTCAGTCATAAATTAAGTTCCTCCAATATTATTTTCTATGTTGAGAATAACTTAGTAAGCATAGTCGGTAGTATTGTGATGAAGAGTTGCAATATCTAATATTATACTAATATTACCATCACCTAATATAGTACAACCAGCTATACCAGATTTTTTAATATTATATGTGCTTAAATAAGATGGTAATGGTTTTACAACAACTTGCTGTTCGCCCATAAGTTCATCTACAAACAAGCAGTAAGATTTATCTCCTTCACCTACCCAAACGAGTATACCATCTTCCAAATTGGTAATTTCTGTATCAATATTATATAAACGATGTACTCTAATAATAGGATAAAAATTATCCATTCTTTTTACAATTTCTTGTCCTTGTGCATCATAAATAATTTCTTCAGGAGTAATTTTGAAGGATTGCTTTATGTCAGAAATAGGAATTGTAAATATTGATTTTCCAACAGAAACTTCCATACCATCTACAATAGCCATTGTTAAAGGAATTTTCATTGTAGTACACATTCCTTTTCCTAACTCACTTGTTATTGTAACAGTACCAGCGATTTTTTCAATATTTTTCTTTACAACGTCCATACCAACGCCACGACCAGAATATTCTGTTACTTGTTCGTTTGTGGAAAAACCAGGAGCCATTAAAAGAGCAAGTATTTCTTTTTGAGAATATTCGCTTTCTGGTTTTGTTAAAATGCCATTTCTTCTTGCTTTTTCTAATATTTTAACAGGGTCTGCTCCTTTACCATCATCTTGTATCGTAATAATAACTTCGCTTCCTGTATGTTCTGCTGAGAGTATAATTTCTCCTTGAGGACTTTTACCTGCTTTAATTCTTTCTTCTACTGTTTCTTCTATACCATGGTCCATTGAATTTCTAACCATATGCATAATAGGGTCACCAATGCTATCTACAATTGTTTTATCTACTTCTGTGTCTTCTCCAATAATTGTTAAGCGAACATTCTTATTTAAACTTTTGCTCATATCTCTAACAATTCGGTTCATTTTTTGAAATGCACCTGCTACAGGTATCATACGAATAGACATAACAGTATCTTGTAAGTCGTCTGTTAGCTTTCTTAATTGACGAGCTGACTTTGTAAAATTATCTAATTTTAGTCCTTGCAGCTCTGGAGAAGATGTTACCATAGACTCAGTAATAACAAGTTCTCCCATTAACATCATTAATTTATCCAATTTAGATAAATTTACGCTAATTAAACTTTGTTTGTTTGCACCAATATGTGTTACATTTGTTGTATTCTGTGTAGAAGATTGTGCATTTTGTGCAGGAGCTTGTACTTTTTGTGCAGGAGCTGCTTCAACTTGATTTTGTACGACTGGTTCATTTTCTTTTGAAACAGAAACATCTTCTTCTTTTTCAGCTTGTGGTGGTATTAATATTTCATAAGACTGAACATTACCTGAACTTTGTACAAGATTTAATGCTGTTTCTAATGTTTGTTTTGTATCAAAGCCTAAAAGAAATCCTTTTTCAACAATTGTTGCTGCTGTATCAGGATTTGTTTCTACATCAGATGGATAGAATGTTAGATTTTCATAAATGTCTTTTATAGAAGTAACCAACATAAAGGCACGCAGATTTTCCATACCACAACCTTCATCAAATGTAACTTTTAAAAATGCACCAGAACCATCTTGTGGTAATTCGGTAGAAGAACTTTGTGATTTGTTATTATTTTCTTCTTCTTTAGAAGCTGTATTTTCGTCTGTTTTATTACTGATTTTGTTCAAAAAGCTATTAACTTTTTCAACAAAACTGTCGACATTACTGGTAAGTGGCTCGTTATTTTCTAATTTTTCCACTTCAGCACGCAACATATCAGTGGAAAAAAACATGAGATTGAAAAGTTCTTTTTTATGTTCTTCGTCAATACTGTCAATGGTATTTTCACGAATGAAAAAAAATAAATCTTCAATACGATGTGCAATCGTCATTAAAGAAGAAAATTCCATCATAGCAGAAGAACCTTTAATTGTGTGCATGATACGAAAAATTTCGTTTACACTATCATCTGTAAAAGTATTAGCACTTTCGGCATCAAGAAGGACTTCATCGAGTTGCTCTAAAAGTGAATTTGTTTCAAAAAGGTACATATCTAGCATATTTTCCATGCCGTTATCCATACTTACACCCCTCATACGTTTTTATTATCTAGTATCTATATCGGCAGATTAATTAAAAAAATAATAGTATAAATCTTATTAAAGTGTAGGTGAAAAAAGTGGCAGATTTATTGAAAGTGACAACACCCCTTACAGGAAGTGAAAATTCTACAAGAACAAATCCTATAAGAGAAAATGATTCTAGCATACAAAATATAGTAAATCCATCTAAAGTAGTTAGACCAGATGGCAGAGAAGGTGTATCAACAGATACACAAAGAAAGGCACTAAATTATGAGTCTAATTATGAAACTTTTATGCAGATGGTAAGAGATACACCTGGCTTAACACAAATGATTACAGATTTAATTTATTCTCGTATGGGTATTGTAGTCAGCTCTGGTATGGGTGAAAATTTTACGGAGGAAATTGCAAATTTTATGGAAATGCTCAAAATGACACAAGGAGAGCTTGTTTATTTTTTAAAAAATCAAGCTGCTTCTGCTGTTAAATTTAAAGGGGCATTTTTTAATGTTTTAAGGCAAATATTAGACCAAACGCCTTCTATTGAGTTAAAAACAAGTATATTAGACTTTTTAAAACGATATAATGATATGTCTGCAGGTCCTCATTTAATGAACCAAATTATGCAAAATTTGCAAAACATTAGACAGTCTATTCCAAGAAGTTATGGAGATACTCTTGCAGAATTGATGACTAAGTTATATACTGGAAGTGAACAAGGAGATACTACTGCAAATACAGCAGTGCTGAAAAATGAAATCATACCTTATTTGTCAAAATATGTTAGTGCAACATATGATTTAGGAAAAGCAAGAGATTGGATGACAATGCTTACTCTTAATATTGCTCGTTATGAAAACGGAGAAAAATCCGCATTTTTAAAAGCATTTTCTCAGATGATGACTTTTGGAAGTGTAAGAGAAAAATTAGGCGATATTTCACCAGAACAATTAGGAAAAATATTAGCAAATACAGAATTTGAAAGAGCAACACAACAATATACACTTATGGATAAACTAACTGAAATATTAGAAACAGGAATGAATGGAACAGAGTCTACTCATGAAGCAAAAACTGTTTTTGCAAATATTATAAATTCTCTTTTATTAAATGAAAGTGTTTATATGCCTTTACTTCACTTAATGATACCAGCAGATATTGGTGGCAGATTAATGTTTTCAGAAATGTGGATTGACCCTGATGACCAATCAAATGGTAATGATGGCAGCAATGGAGAAAAAGAAAAACAAATTAGATTATTTATTAAATTTGACATTAAGGATGTAGGCTATTTTGAAATGATATTACTTTCAAAACAGGAAAATGTAGATATGCAGTTATATTATCCTGAAAAGTTGTCTACTCATAAAAAAATGATTCAAGATGGTGTTAGCAATATTATGGAAAGAAATGGTTTACGTTTTCAATCATTTTATACAGATGTTTTGCAAACACCAAAAACAATATCAGAGGTATTTCCTAAGCTATATGAAAGGATGAATGCAGTCAATGTCAGGATTTAATGACAAATTAAACAAAAAAGCAGTAGCACTGCGTTATGATGTTGATAAAAATATTGCCCCTGTTATTGTAGCATCTGGTATGGGACACGTTGCAGAAAAAATTATAGAGATTGCAGGAGAAAATAAAGTTCCTATTTATGAAGATACCTCTTTAACAACAATATTAACTCAACTGGAATTAGGCTCAGAAATACCAGAGGAGCTTTACAAGGCAGTAGTAGATATTTATGTTTTCTTTTTGAATTTTGCACAACAATATGAGGAAGAGGAAGAATAATTCTTTAGGAGGTGTTTTTATTGGCACAAGAAAAATATGCTGTTCTTTCCGAAAACAGTGACATGGTTTTGTGTGAGGCTATTTTGATAGAACAATATAGAAATAAAATGACTTTGAAAGTAGTAGATGATGTAAACGTTTTAAAAGGCTTAAAATTAGTAAAATTTCATAAAATGCAAAGTTATGCGGAAATTTATCAAGGTGAAATAACTGAAATAAAAGGAGATAATGTTTTTTTTACTGAAGTAGTTAATATTAGTGCTCAAATGAGAACTGAAATTAAAATAAAAATTCGTGTAGATACAAATCTGATAAAATTATTTCCACCAGAGGAACAAAAAATACCAGTTGCTGTTCCTATTGTTACAAATGATATTAGTTGTGGCGGTATAGGATTTGTTTCAAAAGCAGATTTTGATAAAGAAGGTAATTATGAAGTGGTAATTCCTATTACTTCCCCACCTACTGTGATTGACCTTACTATTATGAGAAAGGAATTTCAACCAGAACAAAATCAATATGTGTATGGCAGTAAATTTACAGATTTAGATATTGTGGAAGAACGTATGCTAAGAAAAGCAATATTTAAAATACAAATGCGTCGTCACCACAAAAGAATTATGGAGGAGAAAAATAAATGATGAAAAATATGCAGGGCAAAGCCAAAAAAATAATAGCCGTTGCTGCTGCAATTTCTATGCTGACAAGTCAGCTTTTTATTTCTGAAGGTTTGTTGTTAAAACAAACATATGCAGCAGGCTTTAATATGAACGGCAGCAAATGGTCTGAACCTTATTTAAGAAGTTTATATGATAATGGTATTATGTCAGGAGATACCAATGGAAATATGAACCCTGACAATGACATTACAAGAGCAGAATTTGTTACTATGCTTAATAAAGGTATGGGATACCATGAAACAACAGGAAAAACAAAATTTAAAGATATTAATGGCACAGAATGGTATGCCAATGAAATTGATATTGCAACAACACAGGGATATTTTGTAGGAAGTGGAAAAAATCTTTCAGGAGCTTCAGACAATTTAACAAGAGAACAGGCAGTTGCTTTTTTAACAAGAAATTTAAAATATGAAGAAGATGACAGAGTAAATACAGATTTTGTAGATGGTATGAATTTTCCAACATGGAGTAGAGGCTCTATTAATGCAGCAGCAAATAAAGGTGTTATTAATGGTTACAAAGATGGAACATTCCGCCCTAAAAATAATATTACAAGAGCAGAAGCAGGTACAATATTATACAATGCTTTAGGAAAAATTATCAATCAATCTGGTGATTATACTTATGGTAATATTAATGGAAATATAACAATATCAAAATCAGGTGTAACACTTCATGATACTGTTATTAATGGAGATTTATATATTACAGAAGGAGTAGAACTTGGTTTTACTAATTTGAGAAATGTAACAGTAACAGGACAAGTTATTATTAGTGGTGGTGGAGAGAGTAATGTAGGTGGAAGCAGTATTACATTTACAGACTCTACTATAAAAGAAATGATTATAAATGCTCCAGAAGATAAACCTGTTTCTGTAAAAGTAGATGGAAGTACACAAATTACAAATACAAAAATAAAGTCAAATTCCTATTTAGAAGAACTTTCTAATTTAGAAGGCGGCTTTGAAAATGTAGAATTAAATGGTCCAAAAGATACAGATTTGCATTTGAGAGGTACTTATGGTACTGTGTCGATAAAAGGAGAAGAAAATAATCTTTATTTGGACTCTGGAGAAATCAATACACTTGTTATTGATGAAACAGCAGCAGGCAGTACTACAACAATAGATGAACGTGCTTATGTTGCAGAGGCTTTTATTGATGTAAAAACAGACATAAAAGGTAATGGTGATATGGGTCAGGCAAATATCAATGCAGATGGTGTAACAATTTCTATGCTACCAGACAGCATTATATTACGTCCAGGAGCAACTGCAAAAATAAATGGTAAAACAATGACAAGCAAAGATGCGGAAGAAGCTTCTTCATTTCCTAGAATATTGAGCAGATACCCTAAAATGGATTTGATAGAAGCAACAAAAGTAAGTATACTTGTAAAAACAAATAAACCAGGTACTGTTTATTGGGCAGTAACAGAGTCTGACGCAGCTTCCATTTCAGATGATGATTTGTTGAAACCAGAAAGACGAAAAGATATTATAAAATCTGGAAGTATTACAACAGCAAAATCAGATACAGAATATACTATCAATGTCAGCGGTTTAACAAAAGATGCGGAATACACACTTACTGCTGCTTTAGTAGATGATAGAAAAGACGTTAGTACAAGAGAAAAAATAACATTTACAACAACAGATAATACATCACCACAATATTTATCTGGTTCTCCTAGAATAAAAGAAACTACAAATACTACCGCAACGATTTCTGCTGTTACAAACAAAGATTTAACAACTTATTGGGCATTGTTTCCAACAGGTAGTTTAGCCCCAACAGCATATGAAGTAAGGCGTGGAAACCTCAGTGGACATTTAGCAAAGGGAACTATAAAAGATTGTAAAAAGAACATAGAATTTGAATTTGGTATTTCTGGATTAGAAGAAAAAACAACATATGATTTGTATATTGTAGGTCATGACGATGTGGAACAAAAAGATACATCAATGAAAAAACTAACATTTACCACATCTGATAAAACAGCACCTCATTTTATGGAAGATTACCCAAAATCAAATAAAATAACAAAAACTTCTGTAGAGATGCTTTATAAAGTAGATGAAGATGCAAAAGTATACTATTTAGTTATGGATAGAGGAGAAGATTTTCCACCTCCACCAGTTGGCTCTATGATAATACCACCACTTACTTCTGATGAAGCAAAATTAGCTATTATAAACGGTGTAACAGGTATTTCAAAGGGTTCAGCTACAGCAAAATCAGAAGTAGAAGGTAAAGTAAATGTAACTAGACTGCAAGAAGAAATTGCTTATGACCTTTATATGGTTGCAGTAGATAATGAAGGAAATATGTCTGAAATTGAAAAAAGACTGATTAAAACATTAGACGAAATTCCACCAACAGCAACACAGGAATTTACGGAAATGATGGACGAATATCCAACTGTTTCTTCTGATGTAAGAATTGTATTTAGTGAAGAAGTAAAAGTAATAGAAGACAATGAATTTGTTGACCTTGCTCCAGAAAATTTAGCAAATCATATTACACTATATGACATTACAACAGTAGAAACAAAAACAGTAGAAATTAATTTCAAGAGAGCAACTGTTGCACTAGAAAAAGGAAAAACAGTTGTAACATTCCCATCTCGTGCTATTCCTATGAGCAGCGGTTCAAGGTATCAATTTGAACTTAATGGCATTGTAGATACAAGCAATAACAAAATGGAAGATAAAACAATGCTGCCAGAGTTTAGAACAGTACCTTCTTTGGTGTCATTGATACAGACTATTGCACCACAAGATTATGATGTAACATTTACAGCAACACCACAGTCAAATGATACAAATGATGAATTGCTTTATGATATGTTGATATATTCTAGTTCTAATATTACATTTGACTTATATGAAAAAGGGCCAAATGATGCAGACTTTAGACTGTTAACAGGTACAAGAGTAGATTTGACAACAGGTCAGGAAGTGGACTATGACGCACAAATCAATGCTAGCGATAGTGATACAGGTACGAATGGTATTTCACTCCATCACATTTTGGATAGAGTAATGCACAATGAGCCAACTTATTTATTTGAAAGATTTAATCAGTTAGAGCCAAAAGAATACGCTATCAAAATACGTAGCATTGATGGTAAGCCAGAAAGTGCAGGCTGGACAGCAAATGTAAGTATGAGTATAAAATGTGTTGTAGGTTCTAGAACAACATTACAACCAGCAGCAGGTGCTCCTGTAAAAGGTTTTGATGATGCTATTGCAGCAGGTGCATTAGAAGTAACAGACCCTCAGCCATTTAATATGACAATACCATTTACAGATACTGTAGTACCTAAATTTATAGAAGGTTATCCTATGTTAGATGAATTCCAAACAGATGCACCAGACCAGTACCCTTCTACATATCAATATGTATCTGATTATACTATCCGCCCACGTTTGCAGACAGACAAAGAAGCAACAATGTATTATATGATAATGCCTCGTACAAATGTAGAAAACGCTACTATTACAGCACAAGACGTATTTTATGGCACAATAAACGGTGCAAATGTTATAAAGGGAAGACATTCTATACCAAATCCATATATTGTTATGGACAATTTGGAAATAGAAGGATTAGAACCAGCTACAGACTATATTATGTACAGTGTTTTGAAAGGAACACCAGCTGACCCTTCACCATTGTATATCAACCGTTTTAGAACAAAAGATTTAGTACCACCAACCATTACAAATATACTTGTATTAAATGATGAAAATGCAGCAGATGCTGTTACAATACAGCTTACAGTAGATAAAACATCTACATTGTATTATGTAGTATATCCAGCAGCAACAAGTGCAAATGGTTATGCTGGCGGTCAAATTAATGCAGAACAAATTAAAAATGGTTATACAGAGCCTAGTAACCAACCTCTTGTAAGGGGACAGCAAATTATAGAAGTAGACCCAGAAGTAGGATTGACAACTGTGGATATTCCAATAAAAGGATTACGTCCAGGCGTAAAATATATATTCCATGCAGTAGCAAGAAACTATTTGGGCACAAGTACTGCATTAGGTTATGACTCAGAAGTAAAATGGTCTGATGAATTTGGTGCATTGGATTTAATACCACCATCACTTACAATAGGATATAATGTTAACCCTTGGAATACAGGTGACCCAGATGAATTATATAGTGGTAGTGTTACAGTAAGTTCAGATGAAGCATTATATTATATGGGTAGAGATGGTTCTATCAATCCATTGACTTATGAAGTATTGTTAAATGCTTTAGATGTTACACCAAAAAGTGGAGAAATTGTATTAGATACACAAGGCAGGTCAAGAAAAGCAGAATATAAAATGACACGAAATGATGTTACAGTATCTGTAGCAAGAGATATGGAAGGTAGAGCAGTAGGAGAAGGCATATCTTCATTCACATTAAATTATACTAATATTCATTTAGGAGAAGGAAGAATAACATTCCCATATCCAATTTGTGATGTAGAAGGTAATGCAATTCCTAATGCAAATGGAGGAGCACGTGGTACATTGTCATTAGTATTTAGAGAAAGAGCAATACTTGACTATAATGGCGAGTTCCGTGAATATAGACCAAGTTGGGAAGAAACAGGATTAGATGACGATTATGTAACAGTTACTCACCCATTTGGTTGATAATTTGTATTACAAATTTATAAAATACAATAAAAATTAAGTAAGAGAACACTCCGAAAGGGGTGTTCTTTTTACACAACAAAAGGAGAACATATGACACTAGAACAAGAAATAAAACAATTTGCAGAGCATAGAAATTTAGAAGTAGGTATTACTACAACAGAACCTTTTTTAGAACTACAGCAAATACTGATAGAAAATAACAGTGATTTACAAGGCTTTGTAGAGCAAGACATTACAAAAAGAATATATCCGTGTAAAACAATGCCAGAAGCAAAAAGTATTATTGTTTTTGCTATGGGATATGGTGTTCGTAAAAAGCTACAACAATGTGATACTACTTTAATGGGAGAATTTTCAATAGCAGCAGTAGCAACAGATTATCATATTGCTTTAAAAGAGCATTTCAAAGCATTAGAACAGTTTTTGAAACAAAAAATAGAAGGATTTGAATGTAAATATTTTGTAGACACAGGGCCTCTTGTAGATAGAGCAGTTGCAGTAAGGGCAGGTTTAGGATGGATAGGAAAAAATAACTGTGTTCATACAGCGAAATTTGGCTCTCTCGCCTTTTTTGGTTATATGATGACTAATTTATCATTAAAACAAAATAAACAGATTATAGGGGATTGTGGAAGCTGTAAACGCTGTATTACTTTTTGCCCCACTGGTGCATTGTCAGAAAAGCGATTTGATATGAAAAAGTGTATTTCTTATTTAACACAAACAAAAACTGTTTTATCAGTAGATGTTATGAAAACAATGTCAAAACAATTATACGGCTGTGATGTGTGTCAAATTGTTTGCCCTAAAAATCAAAAAGCATTACAATGTTTTGAACAAAAACAAACAAGTTTTTCATTAGAAGAAATGCTTCACTGTTCTAATAAAACATTTTCTCAAAATATTTCAAAAACAGCAGCAGGCTGGAGAGGAAAAAAAATACTGCAAAGAAATGCTGTGATTGCATTAGGAAATAGTGGCACAATAAAAGCATTGCCCTTATTAGAACAAGCATTAAAAGATGAAAGAGAACTGATTAGACATACTGCTATAAGAGCAGTATACAATTTAAATATACCAGAAGGATTTTTGATGTTAAAACAAATAGAAAAAATAGAGAAGTCAGAGGAAATCAAACAAGAATTGCAAATTATCAATAAAATGTTATAAATAGGAGGAATTATGAGCTATTGGAATACAAGAGGATTACGAGGAAGTGCATTAGAAGATTTAATCAATTTTACAAATGAGTTTTATAGACAAAGAGGACTAGCACTATTTCAAAAAATACCTACGCCTATTACGCCTGTAGAGGTGAATAATAAAAAAAGAACAATTACATTAGCTTATTTTGGACAACAAAGTACAGTTGACTATATGGGTGTTGTACAAGGTATTGCTGTGTGTTTTGATGCCAAAGAAACAAGTTTGAAAAGTTTACCTATACAAAATATACACCCCCATCAAATACAGTTTATGAAGGATTTTCAAAAACAAAATGGTATTTCATTTTTATTAGTACATTTTTCAGCAATAGATAGTTTTTATTTTCTGCCATTTGAAACATTAGAACAATATTGGATAGCATCACAAAAAGGAGGAAGAAAATCTATACCATTTGATGCTTTTGAACAAAAATACTGTATTATACAAAAAAATGGTATATTGCAGTATTTAGAGGCAATTAATACTTATTTGAGCAGATGAAAATGATGGAATAAGTGAAAATATATTGCATAAATGCTGTAACATTGTTATGCTATTTTTTGAAAGTATTTTATAACAATTTGATAGTTACGTTAAAGTAATATAATATCATTTTAATAAAGAAAGGGCAATGATATGTTAAAAAATTCTATTATAGAAAATGTACTAACAACAGCATTAGAACAATATGCAGATTTTGGAGAAATATATGTAGAGCAAACACAAAAAAATACTATTGCAATGACAAATGGAATAGTGGATACTGCTCTATCTGGTATAGATAAAGGAGCAGGTATACGCTTGTTTTATGGCAATCAAGCAGTTTATGCTTATACAAATGATTTAAGTGAAAAAAATTTAATAGAAATTACAAAAAAAGCCTCTTTAGCAATGAAAGAAAATCATAATGCAAAAGAAGTATTTGATTTTACAAAACCTTTTCACACAAATTATAATAAAATACAGAAAATGCCTAATACCATACCTAAAAAGCAAAAAATTGAAGTAATGAAGGGAGCTTCTTCAGCAGCATTTTTATATGATACTTTGATTTCTCAAACAAGATTAGGCTATCAAGATATTACACAGTCTGTTTTAATTGCGAATACAAAAGGAGTATTAGCTAAAGATGAACGTGTTCGCAGCCGTATGACAGTGGAAGCGATTGCCTCTTCTCAAACGGAAAAACAAAGCGGCTTTTTTGGTCCTGGAGCGTCTATGGGATTTGAATTATTTGAGAAAATTGATATGGAACAAGTGGCAAGAAATGCTTCTCGTATTGCAGTTACAATGTTGAAAGCAGATGTTTGTCCTCGTAAGAAAATGACTGTTGTAATAGAAAATGGTTTTGGAGGAGTTATATTTCATGAAGCTTGTGGGCATAGCTTAGAGGCGACAGCGGTAGCAAGAAATGCTTCTGTATTTGCTGGAAAACTAGGACAGAAAATTGCTTCTAGTATTGTAACAGCAGTAGATGATGGCACAATAGAAAATGCTTGGGGTACTACGAATATTGATGATGAGGGAATACCTACTCAAAAAAATATACTGATTGAAAATGGTATATTAAAATCTTATTTAGTAGATACACTAAACGGGCAAAAAATGAATATGTTTTCTACAGGCTCAGCAAGAAGAGAAAGTTATAAATTTGCTCCTACTTCTCGTATGACAAACACATATATTGCAGCAGGAAATACAAAACCAGCAGATATCATTTCAGATACAGAGTATGGATTGTATGCAAAATGTATGGGTGGAGGTAGTGTTGACCCAGCAACAGGAGTGTTTAATTTTGCAGTACTAGAAGGTTATATGATACGAAACGGAAAAATAGCAGAGCCAGTAAGAGGTGCTACACTGATAGGAAAAGGAGATGAAATACTCCTTAGAATTGATAGAGTGGGCAATAATTTAAAAAGTGCACAAGGAATGTGTGGTAGTATAAGTGGTTCTATACCTACTAATGTAGGGCAGCCTATGATTAGAGTAAGTGAAATTACAGTAGGAGGAAGGGGGTAAAACATTGGAAAGAGAACAATTTCAAAAAATATTGATGGAAAGTGCATTATCACAGGGATTTAAACATTGTGAGGTATATTTTGAAGCAACAGAAAATTTTGAAGTTCTTGTGTTAGAGGGAGAAATTTCTCATTATGAAAACAGTAGTCAAATTGGTATTTGTTTTAGAGGAATTTATAAAAATAATATGGGCTATGCCTATGCTACAACAATGAACGAACAAACAATACAATATTTAATTGAACAGTCAAAAGAAAATGCAGAAGTAATAGAAGAAATAGAAAAAGAAGTGATATTTGAAGGAAGTAACTATTATACTCCTATTAATAGTTATAATGAAAAATTAAAAATGCTTTCTTTAGAGGAGAAAATGGAAGCTGCAAAAAAAATGGAACAAGGAGCATTACAGCAATATGAACAGGTTTCTATTGATTATTGTGTACTACAAACAATAGAAAAAACCATTGCTTTATCAAATAGTAAAGGTCTTTCTCTTTGTCATAAAAAAAATGGCATTGTTGCAAATATATCTACTATTGCACAACAAAATGGTGATGTCAAAACAGCTTCAGAGGATTGGATAAGTAATGATTGGAGTGCTTTTTATCCTCAAGAAATTGGAAGAAAAGCGGGAGAAAAGGCAGTAAGCCATTTAGGAGCATATAGTTTGCCATCAGGAGAATATAAAGTACTTTTAGAAAATCATGTAGCAGCAGAATTGCTTTCTGCATTTGCTAGTATATTTTATGGAGAAAATGTACAGAAGGGATTTTCTCTTTTAAAGGGAAGATTAAAAGAAAAAATTGCATCTTCTAAAGTTACATTGAGAGATGATGGCCTTTTAGAAAATATATTTGGTTCTGTTCCTTTTGATGATGAAGGAGTAGCAGTAAAAAATAAAATAGTGATTGAAAATGGTAGACTAGAGACTTTATTGTATAATTTAAAATCAGCAGCAAAAGATAAAACAGTCTCTAGTGGAAATGGTTTTAAAAATGGATATAAAAATACTATAAAAACAAAATGCACTAATTTTTATATACAACCTGGAGGAAAAACAACAAGAACACTTATAGCACAGTTAGGAGAAGGGCTTTTGATTACAGATATTGCAGGACTTCATTCGGGAACAAATGCAGTTTCTGGAGATTTTTCACTTTCAGCAGAAGGATTTTGGATAGAAAGGGGACAGATTGTACGTCCTGTAGAGCAAATTACAATAGGAGGTAATTTTTATACTATATTAAAATTAATTGAAGAAGTAGGAAATGATTTGAAATTTATTACACCAAATAGTAATGGTACAATGGGAGCACCTATGGTTATGATTAAACGCCTTTCTGTAGCAGGAATTTAACATTTGTGTGTATTTGATAAATATAGAAAATCAAAATGAGGGGATAAAAGTGGAAATGGTAAAAGAATGGCTCAAAACAATATTATATGCTTTTATCATTGTTTTAGTACTTTATTTTGCTGCATGGCCTGTTACAATAGAAGGGGACTCTATGAAGCCTACTTTTTTAGATGGAGATAAAGTGGTAACATCTCGTATATTAACTATGACAGGAAAATATAAAGCAGGAGATGTTGTAGTATTTCATATGATAGATGAATATGGGCAAAGAGATGTTATTAAAAGAGTAATAGGAGTAGAAGGCGATAAAATAGAAATAAAACAAGGCATTGTATACCGCAATGGCGTAGCAATATTGGAAGAATATATAAAAGAAAGTACAGAAGGGGAAATTTCTCTAACAGTGCCACAAGGAGGTATATTTGTATTAGGAGATAATCGTAGTCATAGTTATGATAGTCGTAATATGGGTATTATTTCTGAAAGTGAATTAAAAGGAAAGGTAGTATTAAGATGGTATCCTTTTAACACTATAAAAAAATTTTGATATTTTTTTATTATTTCTTTTTCAAAAAAGACGATAATATAATAAAGATTGACATGTTACAAGCAAAATAATACAGTAAGGAAAGGGGAGAAAAGTTTATGAAAATTTCATCTAGTACAATAGCAATGCAGTCAGAAAGAAAATATACTGCCATACGTCAAGAAGTCAGAGAAGAAAAAATGCAATATATTACAGAAGATGCAGAAAATGGTGATAAAGCAGAAAATGTAAAACAACCTTCTGTTGCTGATGCTGTAAAGGGCATGATAGAAAAACAAGCAGAGCTATATGGAACTGCTAAACAAGAAAAAATAGCACCTTCTTATGAAAATGAATTTTCACTTAAAGTAAAATTGATGGAAAAAATGTTAGAAGCATTATCTAAAATGGTAAAGGGAACTGTTACAAAAAGCCCCATGAGTTTATATGAATTATTTGACAATGGCAATAAAAGTGAAATCATAAATTTAGGCAATAGACCTGCTCCAGGAAAATGGGTAAGGAATGTAAAAACATCTACATTTTTTGCAGAAGTAGAACATACTACATTTTCAACAGTAGGTATTGCAAAAACAGAAGATGGTAGAGAAATTAATTTTAATATTGATTTAGAAATGTCAAGAGGATTTTGCGAGCAAGTAGAAGCAGAATGGCAAGAAGAAGTGATTTGTACAGACCCTCTTGTGATTAATTTAGAAGGAAATAATGCAGAATTAACAGACCAAAAATTTTTATTTGACATCGATGGTGATGGAAACAAAGAAAGTATTTCTCGTTTACAAAATGGAAGCGGTTATTTGGCATATGACAAAAATGGCAATGGCATCATTGATGATGGTAGTGAACTTTTTGGAGCAAAAACAGGAAACGGCTTTGCAGAATTGGCAGAATATGATGCAGATGGTAACGGCTGGATTGATGAAAACGACCCTATATTTGATAAATTAAAAATTTGGACACAAGATTCCTCTGGTAATACAAAATTAGTAGGATTAGCAGATGCAGATGTAGGAGCGATTTATTTAGGAAATGTTTCTACTGATTTTACATTAAAATCAAATGAAACAGGAGAAGTAAACGGACAAATAAAAAGAACAGGATTTTATTTAAAAGAAAGTGGCGGTTCTGGCACAGTACAACATGTGGATGTAGCAGTTTAAAAAAATATGAAATTTGTTGTTGTTTTATTTTCTACTTTATTGACATAATTTTATATAATATTAAGTAGAGAAAGAAGAATAATTATGGACGATGATTTAATTGAATTTTGTGAAAAAGAAAAACAAAATTATATGATATTAAATTCTGAAGAAAGAGAATTTATTAAAAATGCTGTAAAAGCAAAGTATATGAGAAAAGATGTAAAAACAAGTTTTTCTTTTTTCGATATGTTAGATTATAGCCATATGTCAGGAACAAATATGGCAGATGCTTGGAGATGGATAAAAGATTTTATTGTTAATAAAAAAATTGTAGTGTTTTTTAATGAAGGAACAGCAAAAGAATACATAAAATTGTATAATGGAGCAATATTTGTTGATTTTTATGATGAAAGTCCATTAGTAGAATTTTATATTACAGATTGTGCTGTCAGTTTTTTGCTTGGTTATAATCATTCACAATGTTTATTCGCTTTTGACACAGCAGGGGATTGGCTAGAAAATGACTACAGATATAAAAAATATCAAAAATTAAAAAAACTAAAATAAAAACCTTGAGTGTTTTACTCAAGGTTTTTATTTTAAAATTAAGCAACAGCTTTTTTTAATATCAATAGTTTTTGTCCTGTATAAATAATTTCTGGATTTTCAATGTCATTTAATAACAGTATATCTTCTATTGTAGTATTATATTGTTTTGCAATACTCCAAAGGCTATCATCTCTTTGCACAACATAAATAACAGCACTAGCAAAAGAACGATTTAATTCATCAGATGTTTCATCAAATTCAATTTCTGTAATAATTTCTCCTTCTTTTTCTTCTGTTACGATAGTGTCAATACTTAATGTAGCCCTTACTTCAATTTCGTTACTAGAAAGCATATTTGATGTTACATTTTCTACAGAAGATGTAATGTGAACATTTGAATTTTCTTTACTTCCTTTTACTTCTAATTCTTGAGAAAAAGGAACACTTTGTGTAACAATAGCAATAGGAGAAGTATCATTTTCACCTATATAAAGCACCTCAAAAGTAACAACACCTTGTATTTCTATTTTATCCTCAGAGGTAATCACATCATCTATAGAAGCATTTGCCCAAACAGTTTCAATCTGCATAATAGGAGTAGCGTTATCTTCTAATACTAATGTTTCTTTTACAGTGAACTGGCTTTTACTAGTACCTATAATATTAGGATAACGTATTGTTTCTCTTTGTATAGAAAGAGGTTTTCCAGGATAATAAGCATCTTCTATAAGTTCCATTTCTTGGCTGTCTGTTACCTTTAATGCAGTACCTATTGTAATTTCTGTGTTTAATATGCGGTCTTCACCATCTTCATCTGCCAAAGGCTGTATTTCTTTATTTTCAATTTGCAAATCAGCCTGCACAAGCATTTTATTTGTAATATCATTTCCATCAATGTATCCACTGAAAGGAATTTCATGTTCTACTACTTCTAGTATGCTGTCATCAGTATCTCCTGTATAGAGTGTACATAATTTTAAATTTCCTCTCACTAATACTCTACCGTCCATAGCACGAATGTCTTTGTCTGCAATAGAAACCGTTGTTTGCAGAATTTCTCCTATATTTGGTTTATTATTTGGTATTGTAAGTTCTTCTTTTACAATAAACCTCTCTTTTTTGTTTTCAATAGTACTGTTAATATTCATAATACCTTTTTTTGTTTGTAATGCAGGCATATCATTAATATCTTCTATGATTTCACCAGTATAAGATGTAGTTGCTTCTGCTGTAACAGTAATGACTGCTTTAATATTGATTTTTCTATCATTTAATAGTTTGCAGTCCAGATGATTTAATATAGCAGAAAGCGTAATATCTGCGTTTTGGTCAATACCATCAATATGTATAATGTCCTCAATAGGAAGGGACGCTTCCATACCATTAATTGGTTTAATACTTTTTTTACCTTGATATAATATAGAAAGTAACAGTTCTCCTGAAAAATTAACTCTGTCTTCATTTCCTTTTGCTTCCTGTAATCGCACAATACCACTACAACGTAATATTTGTTCAATATCTGGTTTATTGTCTGGTACAATAACATCGCCTTCTAATAATATCTGAGAAGATTCTTTTCCTGCTTGTTGGTCAAGCGTGATTTTCTTTTTTTCTAAATCCCAAGACATACCAAAAGCCTCCTTTACTTTTATGGCTATTATGATATTGTACTATATGATGAAAAAATGAAAAGTATGCTAATAAACAGTATCATTGTAAGTTAAAAATATTTGTAAAGTCTGTTTTATAAATTGATTGATAAAATAAAAATGACTTTGCAATAAAAAGGTGTTAAAATGAAATATATGTTTTGGAGGTGTTTTTATGGCATATTACAAAGTATTATTAGCAGATGATGAAAAAGAAATCAGACAAGGCATTATTCAAAAAATAGATTGGGCAGCAAATGGTTTTGTATTAGCAGGAGATGCTTCTAATGGAAGAGAGGCATTAGAATTGGCTGAAAAAATTCACCCTGATGTTGTTATGACAGATATTAAAATGCCTTTTATGAGTGGCTTGGAATTAGGAGAAATATTGGCAGTAGAAATGCCTTTGACAAAATTGGTATTTTTTTCTGGATTTGACGATTTTGAATATGCTAAACAAGCAATTCAAATGAATGCTTCAGAATATATTTTAAAACCAGTAGACTCCAAAGAAGTAACAACATTGCTCCAAAAATTAAAAAAACAATTAGACCATGAAATGAAAGAAAGACGAGATGTAGAAATACTAAGACAAAATTATATACAAAGTTTGCCTTTATTAAGACAACAATTTTTTTCTAGTTTAGTAGAGGGAAGTTTTTCAGAAAAAAAAATACAAACATTAATGAAACAATATGATATTAATTTAAAAGCAAATTGCTGGGCGGTTACCGTAATAAAAGGAGATACTAAAGAAAATGGTGGAAAAGGTTCTCTTTCAGGACAAGCAGAATTAGTGCCATTATCTTTACAACAAATTGTAACTGAAAATTTAGCACGCTTATATAAAACAATTAATTTTTTATATAATGATGCTTTAGTAATACTATCATTGTTTCAAAAAAAAGAAGAAGTTTTAGGATATGTTAGTGCAATCAATCGTATTTGTGATATGGCAAGAGATGTGTTAGAACTTTCTGTAACAGCAGGAATAGGTTCTGTTTGCCATAAACTGTCACATTTGAGATATTCTTTTGAAGGAGCATTGACTGCCTTAGATTATAGGGTATTGTTAGATGATAAAGCTATATTTATTGATGATGTAGAACCAAATGCAAAAGGATTACAGTTAGATGAGGCAGAACAAAAAGCATTGATAAATGCGATTAAATTAGATATACCAGATAATATAGAAAAAACAGTGAACCATATGATAGATTATTTTAAAGAAGTGAATACAAGCATTAGTCAATATCAGATTTATATGACAGAGCTTCTTTCTGAATTGTTTAAAATAGTAAAATCTTATCAGTTAGATTTGAATGAAATATTTGGTACAGATTTTAAGGGCTATTTTGCTATGCAAGATTATGAGTCTTTGGAAGAACTCAAAAAATGGATTACAGAAGTTTCTGTTAAAATCAATGTAAAAATAAAAAGGGAAAGGTTAGACTCTACTAAAATTTTAGCAGAGAAGGCAAAGGAATTTGTACAAAAAAATTATGGAAATAGTGACGTTTCTGTTGAAATGCTTTGCAGTTATCTTCATGTAAGCCCTGCTTATTTTTCTACGATATTTAAAAGAGAAACAGGTTCTAGTTTTATAAGCTATTTAACAGATGTCCGTATGGAAGAAGCCATTAAATTATTAAATACAACAGATGATAAAACTTATATTATATCTGCAAAAGTAGGATATACAGAACCAAATTACTTTAGTTATGTTTTTAAAAAGCATTTTGGAATTTCTCCTTCTAAATATAGAAATAACCGATAACATAAAAGTGTGTAGGGGGTATAGAGAAGGATATGAAACAAAATATACAAAATATAATACAATATTTTATTAAAAAAGATATTCGTTTTGTCATTTCTATTTGTTTTACTATTGTAGCTGTTTGTGGTAGTATTTTTATAGGTACTTCTTTGTATTTGAGATTTTCTGCTGCAAATGAAGCAACATTAGAAGAAAATAATAAAAGAATTGTAAATCAGGTAAATATGAGTTTAGACGGTTATCTTAGAAATCTAATGAAAGTATCAGATACTATGAGGTACCGTGTGCTGCAAAATTGCGATATGGCAGAACAAAGCTTTAATAGTGATATGAATTTGCTTTATGAGTCCAATAGAGAGAGTATTGTTAGTATTGCTGTTTTTGATAAACAGGGAAAACTGATTGATGCAACACCTTTAGCAAGACTGAAAAAAACAGCTGAACCTAAAAAAGAAAGTTGGTTTTATGAAGCACAATATAAAATGGAAAATATACACTTTTCTACTCCTCATGTACAAAATTTATTTGAAGATATTGACTATAAATATAAATGGGTAGTTTCATTAAGCCGTTCTGTAGAATTAATTACAGGAGGAAAAACAGAAACAGGCATATTATTGGTAGATATGAATTTCAGTGGTATTGAACAAATATTTAAAAATATAGATTTAGGAAAATCAGGATATATCTATTTAATGAGTAACAAAGGCGAGATAATATATCACCCAAGACAACAGTTAATTTATTCTAATTTGGAACAAGAAAATAATTTAAAAGCAACAAAATATGAAGACGGTAGTCATGTAGAGAGATTTGAAGGGCAAAAAAGATTAGTAACTATTAAGACAGTAGGCTATACAGGGTGGAAAATTGTAGGAGTTTCTTTTATGGAAGAAAACTTTCAAAATAATTTTCAAATTAGAATGTTTGTACTGTTTTTATTCATATTTACTATATTACTTTTACTTGTAGCAAATACTTTTGTATCCTCTAAAATTGCAGACCCTATTATGGAATTAGAAAAATCTGTAAAAGAATTGGAGCAGGGACATTTAGATGCTTCTATTGCAATAGGTGGTTCTTATGAAATACGTCATTTAGGAGAAACCATAAAATCTATGGCAGAACAAATGAGAAAATTAATGCAAGATATTGTAACAGAACAGGAGTCTAAAAGAAAAAGTGAATTTGACGCATTACAAAGTCAAATCAATCCTCATTTTTTATATAATACACTAGACTCTATAGTATGGATGGTAGAAAATGAAAGGTATCAAGAAGCTATTGTTATGGTAACTTCTCTTGCAGGATTTTTTAGAGTAGGACTCAGCAAAGGAAAAAATATCATTACATTAAAAGATGAATTAAATCATGCAGGCAGTTATATAACAATACAACATATGCGTTTTAGAGATAAATTTACATTTCGTATTAATGTAGAAAAAGAAATTCTTTCTATGGCAACAATTAAATTAATTGTGCAACCTCTTTTAGAAAATGCAGTATATCATGGTGTGGAATTTATGGACGGAGATGGAGAAATAGAAGTAAATGCCTATGCAAAAGAAAATTCACTTTATATTGATGTAACAGATAATGGTATGGGTATTCCAGAAGAAGAAATTGATGGTCTTTTAAAAAGAGAAAGTAAGCATAGAGGAAAGGGCAGCGGTATTGGACTGAAAAATGTACATGAAAGAATACAGCTTTATTTTGGTGAAAATTATGGCTTGACAATATTGAGTGAAGCAGATGTTGGAACAACAGTAAGAATTCATTTGCCTTTAGTGCCTTATGAAAGTGCAGAACAATGGGGAGGCGAAAAAGAGTGAAATTAAAAAATATATTTTTCCTTTTTTCTATTGGCATTCTTTTTTTTGGTATGATTTATTTTATTTCATTTGATGTAGCACAAGAAAATATACAATCTGTTTATACAAAAATTTCTGTAATAACAAGAGAAAGTAGCAGTGAAGCAATTGTAAATTTACAGCAAGGATTGGAACAAGCAGCAACTGACATGGACGTAGAAATGAGTATTGTAACATTAACAAAACAAAATAATGCTCAGGAACAACAAAAATTAATACAAAGAGAAATAAATAGTGGTGCAGAAGCTATAATAATTATGCCAATAGAAGATGAAGAATTAAAAAAAACAATAGAAAAAGTATCAGAAGAAATTCCTGTTATTTATATGGCAAATTCATTACAAGATACTACTGTTTCAGCAACTGTATTGGGACAAGATGAAGAAATGGGAAAAGAGTTAGGAAGAAGGATATTTGTAAAAGGGGTTTTTAATAAAAAGATATTAATATTAGAAAGTAGCTTACAGTGTGATGCTATTTGTAAAAGAGAAACCGCTTTGTTATCTATGTTAGAAAACAGAGCAAAAAGTATATTTAAACAACCATTTGAATTTTCTGACAATGATATACAAAATTTAAGTAAAATAATACAGCAAACAGAACCAGATATTATTATTACATTAGAACCAACAGTATTAGATATTGCAGCAGAAACAGTGCAACATTTGCAAAAAAATCATATTATGGTATATGGTTTTGGTATGACAACAAAAACACCTTCTTATATTGAAAAAGAAAATGTGGCAGCCTCTATGATACAAAATGATTTTAATTTAGGGTATTTAAGCATATATAATGCTATGGAAATATTAGGTAAAACAAAGAAAGAAAAAAAGGGAATGATTGATTATGCTTTTGTAAATAGACAAAATATGTATACAAAAGAAAATCAAAGATTATTATTTCCTTTTGTACGTTAAGGGAGAAATAGCATGAATTTAAAATACTTTTTAAAAGAGTGTAATATATTTTTATGTATATTATTTTTATTATTTCAAATTGGGTGTAATAAAAAAACAGCAGAACAACAAAAAATAGATAGTACTGTTCCAGAAATTAAAATTGGTCTTACTGTTTATAGGAGAGATGATACTTTTATATCTATGATTGTTTCTAATATAGAAGAAGCTGTAAAAAAGGGAGAACAACAAAATAATATTAAAATTATAATGAATACAATGGATGCAAAGGGAAGTCAAACAGTACAAAATGACCATATTGACAAATTAATTGAGCAAGGTTGTGATGTACTTTGTGTTAATTTGGTAGATAGAACAGTTGCAGCAACTGTAATTGATAAAGCAAAGGCAGCAGATATTGCAGTTGTATTTTTTAATAGAGAACCTGTAAAAGAAGATTTGGAAAGATGGAATAAAGTATATTATGTAGGTGCAGATGCGAGTGAAAGTGGAAAATTAGAAGGGGAAATTGTAGCAGAAGAGTATTATAAAAACAATAGTATGGATAAAAATGGAGATGGAAAATTGCAGTATGTTGTTTTAGAAGGAGAACAAGGACATCAAGATGCCCTTTTGAGAACAGAATATGCTGTAAAAACAATTACAGAAGCAGGTATACAAATGGATAAATTAGCAGGAGATACTGCAAATTGGTTAAGAAGTCAAGCAGAAACAAAAATGAACCAATGGTTACAAATATATGGTGATGAAATTGAATTGATATTATGTAACAATGATGATATGGCATTAGGAGCGATTGATGCCTATGAAAATGTAGATAAGACACTACCAGCTATTGTAGGAATTGATGGTATTGCACCAGCAATAGAAGCAATGCAGCAAGGAAAATTATTAGGAACAGTCAAAAATGATGCAGAAATGCAGTCAGAACTGATTTTTGAATTGAGTTATCATTTAGCAATGAAACAAGATATTCCAAAAAGCATGAATTTAGTAAGAGGAAAATATATTTTTACAAAATATACAATACTAAAATCGAATAGCGATGTTTAAGAAGAATAGTATATAGTAAAAAAAATCTTTTTGATATAATATAAATGTTTTATTTTTGTTATAATTATAATGAATTTTGTATAATAATAGTATATCATGCAATTTGCATGATACAAAGATTTTGTTTTTTTAATAGTTGTATGATTTTCATAAAAAAATGGTAAAAAAGTGGAAATTATAAAAAAATCATAAACAACAATGTTGATTTTTAGGCATTTTATGGAAAATAAGCAATTTTATTTTCTTTTCTTGACAGTATAAAAAAGAATGTTTAAAATAAAACTAATAAGAGGAAATATAAATTTCTTCTTTAAAATATACAAAAGAAAAAATGTAATAATATACAAAAGAAGACAGAATAATAAATGTAACAAATTAAAAACTTTATTGGAGCAGCAGATATTTTTATCTGCTGTTCTTATTTTTGTAGAAATGATTGGAATAGTGCAAATTTATTATTTTGTGACTAAAATGGTTGACAAAAGAGTTATTTTTACATAATATAAATGAGTATACTTATGATGTATTTTTAAAAATATAACGGAGGGAAGGAAAAGTGTCTAAAAAAGCATCAGAAGCAGAACGCTATGATAGAAAAAGAAAAATGGAAAGGGAAGCAGAGGCGGAAAAAAGAAAAAATAATATATTAAAAAAGAAAAGCAGTAAACCAAAAATGACACAATATTATTGTTCAAAAGGACATTTTCGCTATGACGAAGAAGAATATGATTTATATTGACATTTTTAATTGATTTGTTAAATATAATTTGAACAGTATAAATATAATATTGCATAATAAAACAATTTATGTAAACTGACATCATAATATAGTGGTGTCAGTTTTATTTTATAGTATAAAAGAGTATTTAGAAAAAGAATTTGACAATAGTATAAAAAGTTAATATTATACAGATAGGGCAAAAATAAAAGGAGGAAATAACATGATTTCATTTAAAAATGATTATAGTGAGGGTGCACATAGCATTATTTTAGAAAGAATACAGAAAGAAAATACTATTCAAAATGTAGGATATGGTGAAGATGAACATTGTAAAAGAGCAGCAAAATGTATTCAAAAACAGTTAAATTGTTATGATTGTGATGTTCATTTTTTGGTAGGAGGAACACAAACAAATTTAGTTATGATTTCTCATTGTTTAAAACCATATCAAGCGGTAATTGCAGCAGATAGTGGCCATATTAATGTACATGAAACAGGAGCAATTGAGGCGACAGGACACAAAGTGATTGCAATGCCATCAAAAGAAGGAAAATTAAATGTACAAGCAGTACAAAAAGCATTAGATATTCATACAGATGAACATATGGTACAGCCTAAAATGGTATATATTTCTAATCCAACAGAAGTAGGAACATTATATACAAAAAAAGAATTACAAGAATTAAGTGATTTTTGTAAACAACATCATTTGATATTTTATTTAGATGGTGCGAGAATGGCCTCTGCTCTAGCTTCAAAATACAATGATATCACTATAGCAGATTATTCAAATTTAGTAGATTTGTTGTATTTAGGTGGCACAAAATGTGGGGCATTGTTTGGAGAAGCACTTGTAATATTTAAACGTACATTGAATGAAGATTTTCGTTTTTCTATCAAACAAAAAGGAGCTATGTTAGCAAAAGGTTGGCTTTTAGGTATACAATTTGAAGCACTTTTTGAAGGGGAATTATATCAAAAAACAGGAGAATATGCTAATGCTATGGCAGAAAAAATAAAAAATGTTATAGAACAAAAAGGATATTCTTTTCAATTTACCCCTTGTAGTAATCAGCTTTTTCCAATATTACCTAATGTTGTTTTACAGAAATTAGAAAAAGAGTTTTTATTTACAGAATGGGAAAAAATAGATGATACTCATACATCAATTAGAATTGTGACAAGCTGGGCAACAAAAGAGGAAAACGTACAAAAGTTAATAGAGGCTATTCATCAAGTATAATTATAGCATAATAAGGAAAAAGCAGTATTTTATGAAAAATATAAAGGGCAGTTAGTAAGTGTAGATTTATGTAATACAAATTTAGAGAGTACTTATTTAAGATGTGCAAATATATAAAATTCTATATTAACAGAAATAAGTTTATTAACAAGAATGAATTTAGCAAAAATAGATTTAAAACAAGTATACTTAAATTGGTACAATATTAAGGTATACTCACATAGAATATGCTATATTTTAAAAAAGGAGAGCTTTTGCTCTCTTTTTTTGTCATTAAAAGACGTAAAAAAATCAACACTAATTTGTGCTTTTGACAAAAAAAGCAGTTCTAATTTTGTATAATAAGCATATAGCAGAATTAAAAAAATAGGGAGGCACGTTATGGAGAAAACAGAAGTAGTTGCAGAACGTTCTGGATTTGGCAAAATGCTACCTCCAAAATTGCCCTTAGATAAAATAAAACTACAGATACCAAAAAAGTGGGCATTTGTGAAGGAAAGCGTATTATTAAGTATAGGTTTTTTGTGGGGAAATACCACAGTATTTCAAATACTAAATCCTATGGGAATAGCATACATTTCTGCATTTTTAATACAGGGAAAACGTTTTTATAGAGTTATGGTAGCAGTAGCAGCAGGAATATTATGCAGTAGTTTTGAAAATAAACAAAAATACATATTATGTATGCTATTATGTTTAGGATTTCATTGGGGAGCTAGTAATAAAATAAAATATCCTTCTACCATATTAAAAGCAGCATTTGGAGGTACTGCAACAATATTAGGTGGTCTTTTGTTTGCAACAATAAGAGGTGGTTCTTATTTTTATGGAGGAATAGCCACAGTAGAAGGAATAGCAGTATTTTTGTTGACCTATGTAGTAGAAAAGGGAGTTGTGCTTTTACAAAGAGGATTAAAAAGACATATTATGACAAGTGAAGAAATTATTAGCCTTGCATTACTTTTAGGAGGGGCAGTAGCAGGTTCTGCCAATATGACAGTTCCTTTTTTAAAAATTCCTATTATGGCGATATTGTCTTCTTGTATGATATTAATAGGAGGTTATAGAGGAGGTGCAGGCATAGGAACAGCTTCAGGTGTATTGTTTGGCTTTTTGCTTCTTGTTTGTGGTAAAGTAGAAATGGAAATATTTTGTGCATTTAGTTTAGGGGGATTGCTTTGTGGTGCTATGAAAGAATTAGGAAAAGTAGCTTCTGTAATTAGTTTTTTTATTGCTGTAGTAGTAGTACTGTTTTATTGTAATCAAGCAGAATTAAATATATCTTTTTTGAAAGGGCTATTGATAGGAAGTATATTATTTTTGTTTGTACCTAAAAAAGCATTTGCTTTTATTAATACTTATGGTGTACATGAAAAAGAATTGCAACAAGATACTTATTTTTTAAAAATGAAAGAATTGACAGAGGAAAGACTGTCACAATTTGCAGCAGCTTTTAGGAGTTTAGGGAAAACATTTTTACCTGAATTAGATAAAAAAACAATGGGAAAAAATGATGTGTCACTATTAATAGATACTATAGCAGATAAAGCTTGTAGAAATTGTGGACTTGCTGTATATTGCTGGGACACAGAACTATATGCAACATATCAAACTGCATTTTCAGCACTTTCCATATGTGAAAAAAGAGGTAGAGTGGAACTAGAACAGCTTCCTGAAACATTTCGAAAAAACTGTGTAAGAGGAGATATTTTTGTAGATGTTGTAAATAGATGCTATGAAGTTTTTGAAACGCAAAGTATATGGAGAAATAAATTGGCAGAATGTAGAGAACTGGTAAGTCAGCAGTTGTTTGCTGTAGGTAGTATTATAGAAAATCTTTCAGGTCAGTTAGATATTAGAGGTGTTTTTTTAGAGGGGATAGAAAAAGAAATAAAAGCGAAATTAGATAAAATAGGGATTAGCGTAGAAGAAGTGTCAGTAATGGAAGATAGAATAAAGCAAGGTACAGAAGTGATGATTACTATGAAATCTTGCAATGGCAATAATATGTGTCGTGAAAAAGTGATACCACTTGTAAGTAAAGTACTTCATAAACCTATGAAAAAAGTAGGAGGAAAATATGCTTGTTATGCAGGTGCAGGAGGAAAGTGTATATTACGTTTAATAGAGGAAAATAAATATAGATTGACAGTTGCGACGGCAGCTTGTCCCAAACAGGAGGGAGGAATTTCGGGAGATAGTGCTAGTTTTTTGGAAACAGAAAGTGGCATTTCAGTCATTGCACTTTCTGATGGTATGGGAAGTGGTATAGCAGCAAGAGAAGAAAGTAAATCAGCCATAGAACTTTTAGAGCAATTTATAGAAGCAGGTTTTGAAAAAGAATTAGCTATTAATATGATTAATTCTGTGTTATTATTACGTTCTGCACAAGAAAAATTTGCAACATTAGATATTTGTACCGTAAATTTGTATACTGCCAAAGCAGAATTTATGAAAATGGGAGCAGCAGCAGCTTATATACTTAGAGATGGCAAAATTATCGCAATACGTTCTGAAACACTTCCTGTAGGAATATTGCAAAATGTTTCTATGGAAAAAAATGATATACTATTAAAAGATAGTGATATTATATTGCTTATGACAGATGGTGTTATGGAAGCAGTAGGAGAGGAACAAGAAGATGTAGAATGGCTTAGTTCTCTTTTTGAAACATTTTACAGCAATAATCCTCAAGATGTAGCAGATTATATATTGCAACAAGCACAGAAAAAAGCAAAAGAGTATAAGAAAGATGACATGACTGTAATTGCAGCAAGATTTTGGGAAATCTATTAATTTTTGATAAAAATAAATAAAATATTACTATGTACTAGTGAAAAAAATACTATTTTATAATGTATTAGTGATACCCTCATTTTTTTGAATAGAGGGTATTTGCTGATGCTTTTTGTTGTTAGTATATTTCAGTAGTACATTTTTGCGTTGAAAATAATAGTATACTATGGTAATATTAATAAAAATAATATGTTATAGTGAAAGAAGGAATATATATATGAAAAAGAATAATTTATTTTTATTTATCGTTGTAGGAATTTGTGTATTGACTTTTGTAATACATACATTAAACCGTCATACTGTAATGAAACAAGATATTGATTTGAATACAGCAGAATGGAATACAATTTATACTATAAATAGTTTTCATGCTATAGAAGGTACTTTTTTTGGTATTATCAATGATGGAAATAATGATAATGCAATTTGTGTTAGAGTACTTGATGAAAATAAAGAAGTTGTTTGTGCTCCCTTGTTTGTAGCACTTGGAGAGCAAAAAGATTTAGATTTTATGAAAGATGGTTATATCATACAAGCAAAATCTGTAAAAGAATGTGGAAATTATAGAATTTGTATTGTAAATAAAGGAATGATAGTATGAGATAGATAAGAAAGTAGTGAAAATATGATACGCTTTAAAAAAATAATAGTAATATGTTGTATTTTATTGTGTGGTGTATTTTTAATATCCTTTTTGACAAAACAACGGTTTTATATTCATAATAAAAATATACCTATACAAGAAATAAAAATATCAAAAATATTTAGTGTACCTAGTATGGAAATAGAAGATAGCGTTGAAACTGCAATATTACAGGACAAAAAAGAAATAGAAAGCATGATTTCAAAATTAAAAAATTATACTTTTCAAAAAAGGATTTCTTTGGATAAAATAATGGGTATTCCTACTACAACAGAAGATATTACGACATTTTTTATTGATATTTACTATGATACAAATGAACAACAACAGCATTTTGATAGAATACAATTTTCTGCAACAGAAGATGTTAGAGTAAGGAATGTCAAAGTACATTGCTATAATGCAAATTCTAAAAAAAAATATCAAGGAACAGTGTCAAATGAAATTATGAAGCAGTTTTTAGAATATATAGAAATTTATTTTTAAAAAATAAATATAAAAGGAGGAATATTATGTCAAAAAAGAAACAATGTATATTTTTATCTTTAGTAATTTCTACTATATTTTGTTTTCAAGTGGTAGCTAGTTCTGATACATATAGAGATGAAAAAGGAATTTTACATAGTGTTATAACAGCAAAAAATGGTTCAGAATATGATAATACTTCAACGCTAATTTCAAGTCATGAAGAATATACAGATAAAAATGGCAATGTAATAAAAGTGGTTGATTATGTAAATCCAGACTATGCTGAAAATGTAAATGTTAAAAAAATAATAAAAGAAAAATTAAATTATGAAAATGATGAAGCAATATTATATAATTTTTATGATAATTATAATGCCTATAAGAATGCAAGAAATAGAAATAGTACCAATAAAACAGAAACGAAAGATACTCCTAAAGTAAGAATTAGTATTTCTGATTATGTACCAATACATAGTATTGATGATATTGAGAATATAGCAGGATATGTTATAAAAGCAAAGGTACTTGAAGGCAAAGAAAATACATCTTTTGAAGAATATAGTGGTGGCTATACAAAAATAAATTTAGAAGTTACAGATGTATATAAAGGAGATTTGAATATAGGAGATGTTATTCCATTGATGGAGCGTTATTATATAGAAGATGATGGAACAGAGCTAAGACGAGATGGTTATTCTGCTTCTGAAGTAGGCAAAGAATATTTATTTTTTGTTGGAAAATATGATGATGGACTTTATGATACAGTTTGTACAGTTTTAGGACGTTATTCTTTAGAGGATACACAAGTATTAAATGGAGAAGTAGATACGATAGAAGCAAATATAGTAGAGGAATATAAACCATTATATTATCAGTTAAAAGAAGAAGTAATGAACAAGTACAATAAAAATTGATATTGTAGTAGGAGAGATTTGGTATATACAAATCTCTCTTTTTTTGATAATATGAAACAAAAGTATTATAATTAATACAAATAAAAGAGGAGGAGTGTGTTATGTTATTTAAAAGAATAATAAGCATAATAACAATATTGAATATATATTTATGTTTTTGTAATGTTGCATTTGCGAAGGAAGTTTCACAAAATACGAATAAAGAATTTTATCGCTATACATTAATATATGAATTAGGTCATGTTTTTACATTAGGACACCCTAATGCTAGCTGTTTATATAAATCTATTATGCAGCCATCAGGCGAAAATGGTGACTCTAAAAAAAGAAGTAATGAAATAACACTACATGATGCGTATGGTGTTTATAATGCTTATAAAAATCCAAAAAACAGAAGCAATACAAATAGAACTAGAGAAATTCCTAAAATTCAAATATTACATTCTGAATTTAATACACAAATAAAGAATATTAATGATGTTGAAGATATGGCACAATGTATTGTAAAAGCGAAAGTATTAGAAAGTGAAAATATGCCAGAAGGAGGTATGTATACCGAAACAGATATAGAAATTACTGATGTATATAAAGGAAATCTAAATGTAGGAGATATAGTTACAATAGTAGAAGCTTATTGTACCACTGAGGTAGGAGTAGAAATGAGAACAGATGGTTATTCTGCTTCTACACCAGGTAAGGAATATATATTTTATTTAGGAACACAATTTGATGATGGTACGTATAATGTTTTTGGTACTGTTTTTGGACGCTATCCTTTAGAGGATACACAAGCACTAAATGGAGAAGTAGATACTATAGAAGCAAATATTATAGAGGAATGTGTACCATTATATAATCAGTTAAAAGAAGAAGTAATGAACAAGTACAATAAAAATTGATATTATAGTAGGAGAGATTTGGTATATACAAATCTCTCTTTTTTTGTTATATTTTTTTTAGTTTTTATAAAATTAAAGGAGAAAATAATATAATGTTTTTAGAAAAAGTACAAAAAACAATAGAAAAATATCATATGATAGAAAAAGGAGATAGTATTGTAGTAGGTGTTTCGGGCGGTGCAGACTCTGTAGCACTTTTGACCGCACTTTGTGCATTTCAAAAAGAATATCAGTTAAATATAAAAGTGGTACATATTCATCATGGTTTGAGAGGAGAGGAAGCAGACAGAGATGCACTTTTTGTAAAACAGCTTTGTGAAAAATGGTCTATTTCATGTGATGTGCTGAAATTTGATATAGCAGCAGAAGCTAAAAAAAGAGGTGTAGGTACTGAAGAAATGGGAAGAATATGTCGTTATGAAACATTTTATAAAAAAGCAGGTAACACCGCAAAAATTGCTGTAGCACATCATCAAAATGATCAAGCTGAAACAGTACTTTTAAATTTGTGCAGAGGCACAGGTTTAACAGGTCTTTCTGGTATGCTTCCTATAAGAGGTAGTATTATACGTCCATTTTTATTTATAAGCCGAAAAGAAATAGAATATTTTTTGTTGGAAAAAGAAATAAAATATTGCCAAGATAGTACAAATGAACAGCAACATTATGCAAGGAATAAAATAAGATTGTCAGTATTGCCTTTTTTAGAGAAAGAAGTCAATGATAAAACAATAGAACATATTGCAACAACAGCCTCTTTATTGGCAGAAGAGGAGGCTTTTTTAGAAGAGTTAGCAGAACAACAACTTCAAAAAATAATATTAAAAAAAGAACAAAATAAAATTGTATTAAATATACAAGAATTGTTATGTCAAAGTAGTGTCATGAGAAGAAGAATTATCAGAAAATCATTCTGTTTGATAGATAGTTCTTTGAGAGATTTGTCTTACATTCATATACAACAAATAGAACAGCTTCTATATAAACGAACAGGGAAAAAATTATCATTGCCATTAAAAAGAGTTGCTTTTGTAGAGTATCATACACTTGTTTTAACATGGGAAAATGAAAATAAAAATACCAAATTTTTCTATAATTTAACACCTGAAAAAGCAATTTATATAAAAGAAATCAACAAATTTGTAAAATTATCGTTCAATGCGTATAAAAAAGAAGAAAAAAGGCTTACGATATATACGAAAGTGTTTGATTATGATAAAATAAAAGGAAACATCATCTGTCGGACAAGACAACAAGGAGATTTGATAGCCATAGGAAATGGACATCAAAAGAAATTAAAAGACTTTTTTATTGATTGCAAAATTACAAGACAACAAAGAGAAACTCTTTTACTGTTTGCTGTAGAAAAGCAAATTTTATGGATACCTGGTTATCGTGTTTCAGGTGATTTTTTAGTTGATGAAAAAACAAAAAATAAAGTATGGATTTCTGTTTGGGAAGGAGAGAAACATGAAAGAGAATATTGAAACATTGATTTCAAAAACAGCGATACAAAAGAGAATTTCAGAAATTGCAGAAGATATTTCTCAGGACTATGCTGGAGAAAGTTTAGAACTTATTTGTGTATTAAAAGGCGGCGTTGTGTTTATGGTAGACTTGGCAAAACACATTAAAGTACCTGTTACAATGAATTTTATGGACGTTTCTAGCTATGGCAATGGAACAGAAAGCAGTGGAGAAATTAAAATACTAATGGATTTAGATGAGCCCATTGAAGGAAAAAATGTTCTTATTGTAGAAGACATTATTGACAGTGGCAGAACATTGAGTAAATTGGTAGAACACCTTTCTCACAGAAAACCAAAAAGTTTAAAAATATGTACTTTATTGGATAAGCCAGACCGTCGTGTTGCTAATGTAAATGTAGATTATACTGGATTTTCTATTCCAGATGCTTTTGTAATAGGCTGTGGTTTAGATTATGCACAAAAATATCGTAATTTAGATTATATTGGCGTATTGTCATTTGAGGAGGAGTAATAGTACTTAATACAATATTTTTGTAATAAGCAAAACAAAAAAGTTTTCAATGCTGAAAAAATATAGAATAATACTTAATTTTTTTGACAATCTAAAGGTGAAGATAGTTTTATCTTCACCTTATTTTTGTTTATCTATCAAAAACAGAGTATTTTTGATAATATTAGAGCAACTATTTTTGCAATATTTTTCAGTAAGTATGTTGTGTTTAATGAATATATGTGATAAAATTAAAAATTGACAGACTATATATTTTGTAAATCAATTTCTGTTACTTCATAACAAGATTTGCATAAAGTTTTGACAATAGTAAAACTTTTTCGTATGATAGATGTGAAGAGAACAGATATGCAAAGAATACAAGGAGTGAGATATTTGAAAAAATATTGGAAGTCTTTTGGATTGTATGCTGTTATTTTTGTTGTTATTGCAATGTTGATTGCAGTAGCAGGACAAAAAGCAGAGAGGTCATCTACTGTGAATTATACATACAGTAATTTGATTACAGCGTTAGAACAAGACAAAGTAAAAGAAATTCAAGTACAAAGAAGTTCCGAAGCGAATGATTTCGGTACAGCTACAGCAAGATTGACAAATGGAGAAACCATTCGTGTCAATATTCCAAGTGTTTCTGTGCTTCAACAACGTTTGGACGATAAAGCAGCACAAAGCAATAGCTTAAAAATTTCCGTACCTGATATACCAAAAACAAGTATATTAACAGCAATATTGCCCTCATTAATTATGATGATTATTATGGTAATTATATTTACTGTTATATTTCAAAAAATGCAGGGTGGCAGTGGCGGAAAAATGATGTCTTTTGGCAAAAGTAAAGCAAAAATGTCTATAGACGAAAAAGACAAAGTAACTTTTGCAAATGTAGCAGGTTTAGATGAAGAAAAGGCAGAACTGGAAGAATTGGTTCAATTTTTAAAAGAACCTAAAAAGTTTCAAGCTTTGGGAGCAAGAATACCAAAAGGTGTTTTATTAGTAGGCCCTCCAGGAACTGGTAAAACATTATTAGCAAAGGCAGTTGCAGGAGAAGCAGGTGTTCCATTTTTTAGTATATCTGGTTCTGACTTTGTTGAAATGTTTGTTGGTGTAGGTGCATCTCGTGTAAGAGATTTGTTTGACCAAGCAAAGAAAAATTCACCTTGTATTGTTTTTATTGATGAAATTGATGCTGTTGGACGACGTAGAGGTGCTGGATTAGGCGGCGGACATGATGAAAGAGAACAAACATTAAACCAATTGCTTGTAGAAATGGACGGTTTTGGTGTAAATGAAGGTGTTATTGTAGTTGCAGCAACAAATAGAGCTGATATATTAGACCCTGCTATATTGCGTCCAGGACGTTTTGACAGACAAGTCTATGTAGGAAGACCAGATGTAAAAGGTAGAGAGGCAATATTACGTGTTCATGCAAAAGGAAAACCTCTTTCTTCTGAAGTAGATTTAAAAGTAGTAGCACAAACAACATCAGGCTTTACAGGAGCAGATTTAGCAAATCTTTTAAATGAGGCTGCACTTTTAGCTGCAAGAGCAAATAAAAAAGCTATTGATATGGAAGAAATACAAAAAGCATTTGTAAAAGTAGGTATTGGTACAGAAAAGAAAAGTAGAATTATTTCAGACAAAGAAAAATTCATTACAGCATACCATGAAAGTGGCCATGCAATATTGTTTGAACTTTTAAGTGAATTAGATCCTGTTCATAGTATTTCTATTATACCAACTGGTATGGCAGGAGGTTATACTATGCCTTTGCCGGGAGAAGATAGAATGTATATGACAAAATTGCATATGGAACAGGAAATTATTAGTCTTTTAGGTGGTAGAGCAGCAGAATTTATTGTTTTAAAAGACGTAACAACAGGTGCATCAAATGATATTCAAAGAGCTACAGCAATGGCTAGAAGTATGGTAACACAGTATGGTATGAGTGATATATTAGGCCCAATACAATTTGGTGATGATAGTAATGAAGTGTTTATTGGCAGAGATTGGGGCCATGCTAGAAATTATAGCGAAGATGTAGCAACTACTATTGATAAGGAAGTACGTCGTATTGTAGATACAGCATATAGCGAAGCAATTCGTATGTTAAAAGAAAATATGGAAATTCTTCATGCTTCTGCAAAACTTTTAGTAGAAAAAGAAAAAGTAACAGGAGAAGAATTTAGAGAACTATTTGAAGAAGAAAAAAGAAATAATGTTCTTGGTATTACAACAATGGATAATGACAGTGAAAAACAAACAGAACAACAAACAAATACAGTAGCTATTAATTTAGAAAAGAAAGAACAAGAATAAGGGGGTACTTTTGTGGAATTTAATTTATCAGTAGGCATGAGTATGGAAGAAGAATATGTTGTAACAGAAGCAGATACAGCAGTTCATTTTGGTAGTGGAACAGTAACTGTATTAGCAACACCTAAAATGATTGCATGGATGGAAGGCGTTTCACTTAATGCAGTACTTCCATTTTTGCCAAAAGGATATGATACAGTAGGAACAGCTGTAGAAATTAAACATTCTGCTGCTACACCAGTAGGTATGAAAGTGCGTGTTGTGTCAGAATTGATTGAAATTGATGGAAAGGCATTGACATTTAAAGTAAAAGCATATGATGAAATAGATAAAATTGGCTCTGGTATTCATAAACGTGCTATAGTAGAATTAGACCGTTTTATAAAGCGTACCAAAGAAAAAGGCAAAAAAGCGTAATAAATATAGACAGTCAAAATGACTTTGACTGTCTTTTTTCATTAAATAAGGAGGGATTGTATTATGGCAGTAAATTTAAAGGGAAGAAGTTTTTTAACATTGAAGGATTTTACAGCAGAAGAAATTGAATATTTTATTGACTTAGCTATGGAGTTAAAAGAGAAAAAGAAAAAAGGTATTTATGAAAAAAGAATGAAAAATAAAAATGTAGCATTAATATTTGAAAAACCTTCTACAAGAACACGTTGTTCTTTTACAGTAGGTGCTGTTGATGAAGGAGCACACCCTGAATATTTGGGAAAAGATGATATACAGTTAGGACATAAAGAAACTGTAGAAGATACTGCTAGAGTATTAGGAAGAATGTTTGATGGTATTGAATTTAGAGGATTTTCTCAAGAAACTGTTGAGAAATTGGCAAAATATAGTGGTGTACCTGTTTGGAATGGTTTAACAGATGAAGACCACCCAACACAAGTATTAGCAGATTTTATGACAATAAAAGAAAAACTTGGAAAGTTAGAAGGAATACGTTTTGTATATGCTGGTGATGGTAGAAACAATATGTCTAATGCTTTAATGATTGGTTGTGCTAAAATGGGATTGCATTATGTTGTAGCATCTCCTGAAAGCCTTTATCCAGAAAAACAACTTATAGAACTTTGTAAAGTATATGCAGAAGAAAGTGGTGGTAGTATTACCGTTACATCAGATATGAAACAAGCAGTAAAAAATGCAGATGTTATTTATACAGATGTTTGGGTATCTATGGGAGAAGAGGCGAAAACAAAAGAAAGAATTGATTTGTTGCAGCCTTATCAAGTAAATGAAGAAGTTATGGCAGCTACAGGAAATGAAAATACAATATTTATGCACTGCTTGCCAGCAGTAAGAGGATATGAAGTAACACATGAAGTATTGGAAGGAAAACAATCTGTAGTATTTGATGAAGCAGAAAATAGAATGCACACAATTAAGGCAGTTATGGTGGCAACAATTGGTGAATAATGAAACAATTACGAATGTAGAAATAAGTTTATTGACAGACTGAAAACCCTCGAGTATTCGAGGGTTTTTTGATAAGGAGATAGCCATAATGTATAAAAAAATATTAGAAGAATTAAAAAAAGCGAACAATTATATTTCTGGAGAAGAATTAGGAGAAAAATTAGGAGTTTCTCGTACTGCTATATGGAAGGGAGTAAAAAAATTAAAAGAACAAGGATATCAAATTGAAGCAGTTTCTAATAAAGGCTATTATTTTGTACCAGAACAGGATTTATATAATGAGATAGAAATAAAAGAAGCATTAAATACTATAAAAATAGCAAATGAAATTTATTTTTATGAGCAAACAGACAGCACAAATAATTGTATTAGAGCATTAGCAAGAGAGGGAAAACAAGAAGGAGTTATTGCTGTAGCAGAAATGCAAACAGCAGCAAAAGGGAGAAGGGGAAAAAGCTGGCAGTCTCCAAAGGGGACAGGAGTATGGTTCAGTATACTTTTAAAGCCTAATATTATGCCATCAGAAGCACCTGTTTTAACATTGTTAGCAGGGCTTGCTGTGTGTCGTGCTATACGTCAACAAACAGGTTTGCAATCAAAAATCAAGTGGCCTAATGATATTTTGATTTCAGGTAAAAAAGTTTGTGGTATATTAACAGAACTAGATGCAGAAATGGATAGCGTACATTTTGTAATAACAGGTATTGGTATTAATGTAAATATAGAGGCATTTCCAAAAGAACTAGAACAGATAGCTACTTCACTCAAAATAGAAATGGGAAAAACCATTTCTAGAAAAAGTATTATAAAATCAGTATTAGAGGAATTTGAAAAAATTTATTTACAATATGAAAAACAATGTAGTTTTTTGCCTTTTCGTGAAGAATATAAAAAGTATTGTATTAATATAGGAAAAGAGTTACAAGTGTTGTCAAAACAGCCTTTTACTGCAAAAGGTATTGATATTACAGAGCAAGGAGAACTTTTAGTACAAAAACAAACAGGAGAAAGAGTAGTTGTATTTTCAGGAGAAGTTTCTATTAGAAATATAGTATAAAGGAGAAAAATATGGAAAAACAGATATTAGCAGTAGCAAATTATGAAAAACAAAAATATTTTATAGAACCAAAATTTGAAACATTGCCAGAAGAAATACAAAAAGAATTAAAAGTAATATGTGTTTTAACAGCACAAAAATTATGTTGCACTTTTTTAATAGGATTTAAAAAAGAAGGAAATATTTATTTTGAAATAATAAAACCAGAACAATGTATTGATTTTGATGATATTGGAGCAGAATTAGAAATTAAAAAAATACAGTCTGAAAATAAAGAGCTATTAAAAAAATTAAAAGTGTGGTATACAATATTTTTTACAGAACAAGGAAAAAAATTAAGACAACAATTATTACAAAAAAAAGAGATATAATTCATAATATGATAAAAAATAACATATTATACAGTATTTGTATTTCTAATTAAAAAAATAGTAGAATTACTAAAAAAAATGTTGTAATTAGAAAATTTGCTGTTATAATAGTTTTGTGTTGAAAAAAAGAACATGGCAGAATGAATTTTTCGCTAAAGTTCTATGAAATAAAAAGACACAATATAAAATATTATCATCTTATATCTGAAAGAATGAGAATGAAAGGAGGACTCAAAAAAATGAGTTCAAAAAAAGGAATGTCTACAAGAAAATTAACTGTTACAGGTATGATGATTGCTATTACAATGATATTGTCATACACACCATTAGGAATTATACCTTTGCAGCCTGTTAGTGCTACGATTGTACATATTCCTACAATTATTATTGCATTGTTAGAAGGGCCTCTTGTAGGAGGAATTGTAGGGGCAGCATTTGGTATTTCTTCTATGATAAAAGCAATTACACAACCATCAGGCATATTAGACCCTTGTTTTATGAACCCTATAGTATCTGTATTGCCTAGAATATGTATTGGTGTTGTAGCAGGATATAGTTATAAAGGATTAATGAGTGTTATAAAAAATAATACAATTTCTTCTGTTATTGCTTCTGCATTAGGTTCTTTGACAAATACACTAGGTGCTATGGGCTTAATCTATTTTATTTATGTAGAAGATATGACAGAAAGATTAGGTACAGCGGCAGGGCCAGTAATATGGGGAATTATTACAACATATGGTGTAGTAGAAATGTTGGCAGCAGTAGTAATTTGTACCTCTGTTGTGTTGGCACTTCAAAAAGCAGTTTATAGAAATAAAATAGCATAAAAATATGTTTTAGGGTACGGGATTGTTCCCGTGCTCTTTTTTAATATTTTAAGGAGAGAAAAAAATGATTTTAGCCATAGATGTAGGCAATACCAATATTATTTTAGGTGTTTATGATAAAGAAGAGCTTGTAGCAAATTGGAGAATTACTACATTAAATAATAGAACAGCAGATGAAACAGGAAGTTTAATTCGCTCTCTTTTTTCTCATTCTAATGTGGATATAAAAGAGATTGAAAGTGTTATTATTTCTTCTGTTGTACCTAATATTATGTATTCTTTAACAAATGCCATAAAAAAACAGCTTCATATAGAACCTATGATAGTAGGAGTAGGAACGAAAACAGGCATCAATTTAAGAATGGAAAATCCCAAAGAAATGGGTGCCGATAGAATTGTAAATTTGGTAGCAGCATATGAAATTTATGGTGGGCCTGTTGTTGTAGTAGATTATAGTACAGCAACAATGTTTGATGTTATTAGTGAAAATGGAGAATTTATTACAGCAATTACAGCACCAGGTGTACAGGTTTGTGCAGATGCCTTATATCAAAAAGCAGCACAGTTGCCCAAAATTGAAATTAAAAAACCAGAAAGCATTATAGCAAAGAATACAGTAAATAGTATACAAGCAGGCATTGTAATAGGACATATTGGAGAAACACTTTATATATTAGAAAAATTAAAACAAGAGTTACAACAACCTCATTTAAAAGTAGTTGCTACAGGGGGACTTGCAAGAGTAATTGATGAAAAAGGAGAAATATTTGATGTAATAGACCCTGTATTATCTTTAAAAGGGTTACGAATATTGTATGAAAAAAACAAACATAGAAAATAGGAGGGTATATTAATGCTTTTGGTAATAGATGTAGGGAATACAAATATTGTTTTAGGGGTATATAAGGACAATAAAATAGTAAAATATTGGAGAATGGCAACAGGAACAAAAAAAACGGCAGATGAAACTGGTATATTTATACATTCTCTTTTTGATGCTTCTGATGTAAAAGCAAGCTGTATTGATGCAGTGATTATTTCTTCTGTTGTACCAGATATTATGTATTCTTTAACACATGGCATACGAAAATATTTTAATATAGAACCTATGATAGTAGGAGCAGGTATGAAAACAGGCATAGTAATTAAAAGAGATAATCCTAAAGAAGTAGGTGCAGATAGAATTGTAAATTTAGTAGCAGCGAAAGAAATTTATGGAGGAGCTGCTATAGTTATTGATTATGGCACTGCGGACACATTTGATGTTATCAATGAAAAAGGAGAATTTATTACAGGACTGATAGCACCAGGTATTTCTATTTGTGCAGATGCCTTATATCAGAGAGCGGCACAATTACCCAAAGTAGAAATTAAAAAGCCTAAGTCTGTTATTGTAAAAAATACAGTAGGTAGTATACAAGCAGGCATTGTGCTAGGACATATTGGACAAACTGTTCATATTGTAAGAGAATTAAAAAGAGAATTAAATTTACCTAATATGAAAGTGATTGCTACAGGAGGATTAGCAAAAGTAATTGACCCTGATAAAACGATATTTGATGTGTTAGACCCTACATTAACATTAAAAGGGCTAAAAATACTTTATGAAAAAAATAAATAATATTGATTACAACAAGAGAGGAACAAAAATGAAAATAGGCAATGTGGAATTAGAAAATAATATTTTTTTAGCACCTATGGCAGGTGTAACAGACTTACCTTTTCGCATACTTTGTAAAGAAATGGGCTGTGGATTGGTGTATTCTGAAATGGTAAGTGCAAAAGGAATATTATATGACAATGAAAATACAAAAAAATTGCTTACTGTAGAACAAAAAGAAAGACCTGCAGCAGTACAACTTTTTGGTTCTCAACCAGAAATTATGGCAGCTATGGCAAAAAAAATTGAAAAATATGATATTGATATTATAGATGTAAATATGGGTTGTCCTGCTCCTAAAATTGTTAAAAATGGCGAAGGAAGTGCTTTAACAAAAAATCCAAAATTAGTAGGAGATATTGTAAAAGCAATGGTAACTGCTCAAAAAAAACCTGTTACAATTAAATTTAGAAAAGGATTTGATGAAGAACATATTAATGCAATAGAAATTGCAAAAATTGCAGAACAAAATGGTGCAGCAGCGGTTGCAGTACATGGTAGAACAAGAGAACAATATTATAGCGGAAAAGCAGATTGGGATATTATAAAGGCAGTAAAACAATCAGTTAGTATTCCAGTGATTGGAAATGGAGATATTTTTACACCAGAAGATGCAAAAAATATGCTAGAGTATACAAAATGTGATGCTATTATGATAGGAAGGGCAGCACAAGGAAATCCGTGGATATTTCAAAGAATTCGTCACTATTTTAATACAGGAGAACTTCTGAAAGAACCAACAGCAGAACAAAAAGTCGAAAAAGCATTATGTCATGCTCGTATGTTGATAGAATATAAAGGGGAATATATTGGAGTAAGAGAAATGAGAAAGCATATTTCATGGTATATGAAAGGAATAAAAGGAGCAGCAGAGCTTAGAGAAAAAATCAATCGTGCAAATAGCTATAATGAAATGGAGCAATTATTACAAAAAATTTTAATATAAAATGAGATTAAGAACACTTCCTTTTTTGCCGATATATAAATAAAAGGGCAAAGTAAATAAGGGAGGGATATTATGGCAATTTCATCTATTCAAAAACAAAATACAATATATCGTAAACAAGAATATCAAAAGGAAAATAGTATTTCAAAAGAACAAACAAAACAAACAGTACAAAATACAAAACAAAATGAAGCAGAAAATATCAAAGAAAATGTAACAGAGAAAAAGGATATTTTTTTGCCACAACAGCAAAAAGAAAATAAAACACTTCCTACACAAGGACAAAATAAACAAAAAAAGTCTAATGTAGATTATCAAGCAACAGAGGACTTAATTAAATTGATGAATGCAAAGAGTACATCAGAAGTACGCAGCATTATAGCAAGAATAAAAGGAGAAATGGCACAAACAAAGTCAAGCGGTGGAGAAGAGGAACAAATTAAAAAAGCAGTTGCAAAAATGAAAAAAGTAATTAAAAAAGCACAAAGCAAAGAAAAAGCTTTGATAGCAGAGAATAAAATGGAATTACAAATGAAAATGAAACAAAAAAATGAAGCAGAGGAAGCAGAAGAAATTGGAACAGAACTTCAAGCGAAAAAGAGAAAACGTATGTCAAAAGAAATCAATGATGTTCTAAATTCTTCAAATGATATTGCAACAGGTTCTTCAGAAAATGCCTCTTTTATGGATATAGGAGGAGATTTGTCTATGACTATGCCAGAAATAGGAAATATTGATATTAGTATATAAAAAATAATAAAGAAGTAATTCCAATAATGAAGAAGGAAATTACTTCTTTTTTTGTTTGATAAAAGTGGTATTGTATCATTTGTGTAAATTGTTGTTTGAAATTAGAGTATAATTAGTATATAATAGATAAAATAATTATATTCGAACAAAAGGGACGTGACAAAAACAATGATACGAAAGTGGCTTTGTGTATATATGTGTTTTCTTTTAATAACTATAACAGCTTGTAATGATACTGCAAATGAACAAACGGAAGTTTTTTCTATTTCCGAAGAAAAAGCAAAAGAGTATGAAGAAAAAATTGATAAGCTATTATATGATAATTATTGGAGATGCGATAGTAGTTCTATTACTTTTTTTAAAGGTATTGTTCCAGAAAATACAAAAGAAAATCAAAAAATATTTGAGGCATCTTCTGCTGTAGCATTAGATATGACTGCAAATACAACAAAAGAAGCAATTGTAGCAACAGTTCCTTTACTTTATTATAATGAAGAAATAGCAGGGCTTTTGTATTGTTATTTTGTAAAAGATAAATTGATAGGTAGTTATTATGTAGGTGGTTATAATAATGGTATCTATGCTTTGACAGATAGAAATGTATTTTTAGCAGATGGTCATTTTTCAAAATATGAAACAGATACATCTTTTGCTACATTTCATGGTAGAAAGGCAACATTCCCTTCAGAAGGATTTTGTGATATAGGAAAAGATGCACAAGGTAATACTTTAGCAGCAAATATTAGTGAAGATGGCAAGCTTTCATTATATCGTTATCGCAATTATTTCGGAAGATATCGTAACATTTATTTGCAAAGAGGGCTTGTAGTAGATAGTGCAGCATTTTTAGAAGAAGGTATGGCAGTACTTTTAAGCCGACCTATTACAGAAGGAACTGGAGAAGGAGAAAACACACATACTTTTTCTGAAAAATTAGTATTTTTAAATCGCAATTTTGGTATTACAGCAGAAAATATAGATTTATCACATGGTAATTATACCTGTGTAGGATTTGATGGTACAGAACTTTTTTTAATGAATAACAAAACGTTAGAATGTTATAAAAAAGGAGAAGAAGGCTGGACAATATCCAATCAATACTATTTAGAACATGGTGCAAGCTATATGCACATAACAGATTTAGATAATGATGGCACATTAGAATATTTTATAACAGACGGATTTGATTTGTATTTGTATCATAAAACAGGTGCAGGCTTTATCAAAATATGGAGTACACATTTAGGTATAAAGAGCATTGAAAGTAGTATTTATAGTGGTGATTTGAATAGAGATGGCGTTAAAGAAATATACGTTTGTGATACAACAGGAACAGCTATGAGATATATTTTGACAGAAAAAGGACTTGCTATAAAAAATGATGATATTGTACATGGACAAGTAATATACGCTATGGATTTAGATGGGGATAATATAGAAGAATATGTTGGTATGAGTGATATAGAAAACTCTGACACAATGGTATATTTTAGTGAGTAGGAGAAAAATATGACAGAACAACAATATTATATGACAGAGGCATTGATAGAGGCAAAAAAGGCATTTGCATTGAAAGAAGTGCCTATTGGTGCTGTTATGGTAAGAAAGGGAGAAATCATTGCAAGAGGGTATAATTTGAGGAATAGTGCAAAAAACCCTCTTTGCCATGCAGAAATAGATGTTATTGATAAAAGTGCCAAAATAGTAGGAGATTGGCGACTAGAAGACTGTACGCTTTATGTTACAGTAGAACCTTGCCCTATGTGTGCAGGGGCGATTGTGCAGTCGAGAATACCAAAAATTGTTTTTGGTACAAGAAATAATAAAGCAGGCTGTGCAGGTTCTATATTGAATATATTGCAAGAACCACGTTTTAATCATCAGGTAGAAATAGAGGAAAATGTGTTGCAACAGGAATGTGCAGAATTGATGAGGGCATTTTTTAAAAATTTTAGAAAAAAAAGTAATATGTGACTTTTGTTGAAATATGGCGAATAATATGTTAATCTAATATTAGCAGTCATGACGGGTGGTCACCCTCTTACATACAAAAAGGGAGAGGGGGTGGTGTCTATGACGGTTTACGAAGCAATTATGGTCATGCTGACCTTTGGTTTGTTCCTCATAGCGTTACTTTCTTATATGAACAAGAAGTAATAAAAAAACTACCCATCATAGCCCTGCAAAGCTAGGGTAGTTTTTTACCTTAACCTGGGTGACCACAATAACGTGGTGACTGCTCCCTTTTTGTAATAATATTATAGCATTGTTATTATATTTTGTAAAGCATAGAATAAGTGTTTTATTTATGGGGAATAATGCTATTGACAAAACAGAGCAATATAATGTATACTATTAAACAATACTGAAAAGCACAAAAATTTCCGTGCTAGTCGGGGCGTTAGCGGTGTCTTGTAACCCACAATCCGCTATAGTGGGGACGATGTCTATAGGAGGTATTTGTTTTGTATGGTCTGCCCTTTTGCGTTAGTGATGAAGATTGAGTCTTGTGCAACAGGAACTTATGAACCGTGTCAGGGTCGGAAGGCAGCAGCACTAAGTAAGCACTCTTGTGTGCCGCAGGGTAGCTTAGTCGGAGCTAATAATAAAGGTAACGCATGGAAAGCAATATCGAATATAGATGCACGGATTTTATATAAAAAAATGAGAGCGAAATATCGCTCTTTTTTTATACAAAAGAATTGAATATAAAAGTGTTAAAAAAGACTTGTGTATTGATGTTTTTCTAATTTTTTTGTTCTATATTCAAAATATCACTTAATTCACATTGTAATTCCACACAAATTTTTAAAAGTAAATAGCTGTCTAATCTTTCTACTTTATTTTTACAATAATTGTCAATAATTTGAAAGCTACTTTGTACACGTTTGGCAAGAGTACCTCTTTTTATATTGACCTTTTTTAAATAATCTTCTAGCGTAATTTGAAAGACATAATTCTTATATTCCATACAGTATCACCCAAATTATATTATAATAATTATATATATTATTTGTAATTTATTATTTTTAATATATTATTAAAAATATATTTATATCAGTATATTTTCAAATAAAAAAGAACAAAAAAATACAGCAATTAACGTATTTCTTGTTCTAAATTTTTAAATGTTTCTGTATCAAAAAAGTCATAAAGTGATATATCCAAACCATCACATAGCAACTTAATAGTAACAATACCTGGATTTTTACTAACATCATACATAATATTTTTAATAGTAGATGGTGATATACCAGATAAATGTGCCAAATAATTTAGTGAAATATTTCTTTCATTGCATAATTCTAAAATTCTATTTTTGACAGCAGCTTTTGTATCCATTAAAATCCCTCTATAAATATACTTTATTATTAAGTATAAATATAAAAGAGAAAAATTAACGACTATATATAGACTATTTTTTAATTATATAGTATAGTAATAAAAAGGGGTTAACTGTCTTTTCCGTCAATTAAATAGTCATATGGGGAGTGTCTAAACAAGTATTTTTTTAAGAGGGGGAACTTTTTTCACTTGTGAAAAGTTCCCCCAGCGGACAAAGTCCGCTTCCCCTTCAAAAACACGCTTGGAGCAGAAAAACCTTGAGGCTTTGCCTCAAACTCCACTCGCTTTTGAAAAAGCGAGGCAAAACTTTTGCAGAAAACTTCGTTTTCTGAATTGCAAATAGCAATAAAGATTATAATAATTATATATATTTCTCCAAATTAAAAAGAAATATATATAATTATATAGATTATTTTTTGATAATAAATTATACTGTATAAAAGAGGTTAATTGTCTTTTCCATCAATTAAATAGTCATAAGTTACATGAAATAGTTCACAAATAGCTTTCAGTTCTATATCTGTAACATATCTTTTATTTGTTTCAATTCTAGTAATGACATTTTTATCTACATCAAGACCAGAAAGTTGTAGTTTATCGGCTAGGTCTCTTTGAGATAAATTGTATTTTTGTCTAAGCATTTTTAGATGAGAACCAATTAAATTCTTTTCACCTGTTTTACTACGTGGTTTTGGCATATGTGACCTCTTTTCTATGTTGTTTTTGTATCATTTTTTGCACTTTTTAAAATTTTATGATATTTTTTTAACTAAATCGGTTGTAAAAGTGATACAAAGTAAAATTTTAATGGTATTTAAAGGAGGAATTTTTATGTCAAAGTCAAAAGTAGATGAAAACAAATTGATAAACTACTATTTAACAGCGTGCTATTTTAAACCCAAAGAGTATTTTGTTCCTTTACCAGAGTGTAAAAGAATTACATTTTATCGTAATTTGATAAGGGCAATAAAAAGAGATTGCACTGCTTGTTTTAAAAAAACAATTGTAGACACGCTTAACGACCACATTGCCTACATAGAAAAAGAAAAGAATTTTAAAAAATTGCTTACAAAAGACCAGCTAAAACAATTTGAAGAATTGAGAGAAAGCATTGTAATGTGGTATGCTATGCAAAAAGAAATTTTAAAATTAGGTATAGGAGAAAATGAAATTATACAAATGAGTATACAACAGCAGGAAAATGAAGAAGATTATGAGCTAAAACATAAAATAAAAGATAATAAATATTATTATTATGGTTTAGAAGATTTTAATAGAGAAGACGAATGTTGTGATGATGAAAAACCAACGCATTATGAAATAAATATAGAAAGACCAATATATTATTGCGATGACCCCCCTGTAAGATATGATAAAACAGAAGATGATGACAAAAAATAAAAGTGTTTAGGGAGGACTTTTTCCAAATGAAAAAAAGGATTTTATACTATTATTTTTTAATATATTAAATTTTTTTGTAAAAAATGGGCTATAATTTGCTTTTTTTTCCCAAAACGGATATAATACTACCATATCATGCGAAATTTGCGAAACTGCAAAAGTAGAAATTTGGGAGGGATTTTTTTGGAAAAATTTTATATTACAACACCAATTTATTACCCTAGTGATAAATTGCATATAGGTCATTCTTATTGTACTGTAGCAACGGATACTATGGCAAGATATAAAAGACTACGTGGCTATGACGTTATGTTTTTGACAGGAACAGATGAACATGGTCAAAAATTAGAAAGAATTGCAAAAAAACAAGGTATGACACCTAAAGAATATATTGATAATGTTGTAGTGGGCATTAAACAGCTTTGGAAAACATTGAATATTTCTTATGATAAATTTATTAGAACAACAGATGATTACCACGTTAAAACAGTACAAAAAATATTTAAACAACTTTATGACCAAGGAGATATTTACAAAAGCACATATGAAGGCTGGTATTGTACTCCTTGTGAGTCCTTTTTTACAGAACATCAGCTTGTTGACGGAAAATGTCCAGATTGTGGTAGAGAAGTAGAAAAAGTAAAAGAGGAAAGTTATTTCTTCCGCCTTTCAAAATATCAAGACAGAATTATAAAATATATGGAAGAAAACACAGAATTTTTACAGCCTAATACTAGACAAAATGAAATGATTAATAACTTTTTAAAACCAGGTTTAGAGGATTTAGCAGTTAGTAGAACTTCATTTGAATGGGGTATACCTGTAGAATTTGACCCCGGACATATTGTATATGTTTGGGTAGATGCCCTTTCTAACTATATTAGTGCATTGGGCTATAATAGCGATGATGATAGTTTATTCCAAAAATATTGGCCAGCAGATGTACACGTGGTAGGAAAGGAAATTGTACGCTTCCATTCTATTATATGGCCTGCTATGCTTATGGCATTGAATTTGCCTCTGCCTAAACAAATTTTTGGACATGGCTGGCTTGTTATCAATGGTGGAAAAATGTCAAAGTCTGTAGGTAATGTGGTAGACCCTAATGTTTTGGTTGAAAAATATGGTGTTGACGCAATACGTTATTTCTTGCTAAGAGAAATTGCTTTTGGACAAGATGGTAATTTCAATAATGAGGCATTGATACAAAGAATTAATTCAGACTTGGCGAATGATTTGGGTAATCTTGTTTCTAGAACAGTAGGCATGATAGAAAAATATTTTAATGGTACATTGCCAGAAACACAGTCTTCTACACAGTTTGATGCAGATTTGATAGAAACTGCAAAAAATATTGTACCAAAAGTAGAGGCAGACATGGATAAAATGATGTTTAGTGATGCGTTAATAGAACTTTGGAATTTAATTCGCAGAACAAATAAATACATTGATGAAACACAACCTTGGATATTGATAAAAGATGAAGCAAAACATTCTGAATTAGCAAATGCTCTGTATAATGTAACAGAAAGTATTAGAATTATTTCTATATTGCTTCAGCCATTTATGCCTAATACACCAGAATTAATATGGAAACAAATTGGTATAGAAGCTGGAGAACTTACAAAATGGGATAGTGCAAAACAATGGGGAAAATTACCAAAAACACTTTCTGTAAAAAAAGGAAATGTAATATTCCCAAGAATTGATATGAAAAAAGAAATTGCTGAATTAGAAGAAGCAATAAAAGCATCTCAAGCAAGTTCTATTGCAAATCAAGAGAAAAAACAAGAAACTAAAAAGGAACAAAAAAAACAACCAGAAGTGCCTTCTGAAATTAGCATTGATGACTTTTTTAAAGTACAGTTAAAAGTAGGAGAAGTTGTTGCAAGTGAAAAAGTAGAAAAATCTGATAAACTGTTGAGAAATCAGGTAAAAATAGGCGATGAAGTAAGAACGATATTTTCTGGTATTTCAAAATGGTATAGCCCAGAAGAAATGGTTGGTAAAAAAGTGGTAGTAGCTTATAATTTGAAACCAAGGAAAATGATGGGCGAAATGTCATATGGTATGTTGTTGTGTGCAGATGACGGAGCAGACAAACTTTCATTATTGACATTGGATAAAAATGATATTCCAAGTGGAGCGGACATAAGCTAATGTATTTTGAATCTCACGCACATTATGATGATAGACAGTTCAATAAAGATAGGCAGGCACTTTTGGAGTGCCTGCCCCAATGTGGTGTTGATGTAGTAATAAATAGTGGTTCAGATTTGAAAAGTTCTTATATAGGGAAAAAACTTTCTGAACAATATGATTATATTTATTTTGCTGCAGGAGTACACCCTAATGAACTGTATGACATTAGTGAAAAAACTATACAAGAAATCCGTCAGTTGGCACAACATAAAAAATGCGTTGCTATAGGAGAAATTGGTTTAGACTATCATTATGATACTTTTTCTAAAGAAACGCAGAAATATTGGTTTAAAAAACAGTTATCACTTGCGAAATCACTTCACATTCCTGTAATAATTCATTCAAGAGAAGCTAGTCAAGATTGCTTTGATATTATTAAAAAAAGTGGTGTCGAAAAAGGCGTTATTCATTGCTATTCGGGCAGTGTAGAGATGGCAGAGGAATATGTAAAAATGGGTTTTTTAATAGGAATAGGAGGAGTTTTGACATATTCTAATGCTAAAAAATTGGTAGAGGTAGCAAAAAAAATTGAATTAAAGCATATTTTGATTGAAACAGACAGCCCTTATTTATCACCTGTTCCTTACAGAGGAAAACGCAACGATTCTAGAAATTTGGAATTTGTTGTAAAAAAATTGTCTGAAATAAAAGGGATTTCTCCTATCGAAATAGCGAATATAACATTAAAAAACGGTAAAAATTTATTTTTTTCATAAAAAATGTTGAATATTTATTACAGATATGTTAATATAATAAATGTAACAGGATAAGGATATATCATGAATAGGTATATCTTTATTTTATGCAGTAAAGATAGGCACAACTGAAAATAGTTGTAAATACTGTCAAGGCATTTATCAAAAAGGAATAATGTCAAATAAAACGAATAGGGTGTCCTATCCTATCAAAGGCAACATCATAGGACATTCGAGGAGGAGAAAATGACAAGAAGACTGATTAGAGTAATAGCTATTGTAGTATTTATGCTGGCTATTGGCAGCAATACGGCCTTCGCCTACACAAAAACTGTAATTATCAATTTAGATGGAGTACCTCGTATGATAAATACAGACAAAGAAACAGTAGGCGATTTAATGAAAACGTTAGATGATATTGTTTCTGCTGATTATGTGTTACAAGGGGATATCAGCAAAAACACAGAACTAACGAAAAATATGGTCATTGATTTGACTTCCATCACGGAAAAGAAGATAACAAAAAAAGAGACCATTGCCTATGATACAGAAATTAGAGAAAATCCTAATTTAGAAGAAGGCAAGGAGAATGTATTGCAAGAAGGGGAAAATGGGGAATTATCCATTATTACAAAGGAGAACTATTCTGGAGCTGAATTAATTTCTTCTGAAGTAGTAGAGGAATTAGTTACAAAAGAAGCAAAAAATAAAATTATTGAAAGAGGAACAAAAAAAGAAGAAATTCCAATTCCAGTCGTAGAATTAAAGAAAGAAAAACAGCCAGCGAGTGTTACTGCTTCTGCAGTAACAAATAATAATACTTCTTTAAATGTGGTGGCGACAGGCTATACACCTGGTGACCCAGGTTGTACAGGGATTACTTATACAGGAACAAAGGCAACAAGGGGAACTATTGCGGTAGACCCTAAAGTGATACCATTTGGCACAAAATTATATATACCAGGCTATGGCTATGGTGTAGCTGCCGATACAGGCGGAGCAATTAAAGGAAATAAAATAGACTTGTGCTATGAAAGTAGAACAGAAGCATTAAACTGGGGTATCAAAAATATTACAGTGTATATTGTAAAATAATAAAAAAATCCACTATTTTGTGTGTAATAGTGGATTTTTTTTATTGTATAAATTTAGTTTTTAGCATGGAAATCTAATTTATAGAATGTTCTTTCTGGTTCACCACTTGGAGAAACACCATTTGTATACCATACTACTTTTCCATTAATACAAATAGGTTGACAATCAGAAGAAAGCATTCCCATAAAAGTAGTACCAGCTGTTAGTTCTTTTGATGTATTACCATTTTCATCTACTATTTTTACTTCCATATTACGAGGAGAACCTTCAGCAAATACTTCCCATAATAACATATAATTTCCATTTGGAAGTTTTGTAATATATGGTTTACTTGCAGATAAGTCTTCTTTACTATTTGCATAATTTGTAATATTTACTTGTTTTACATTTTTGCTATCTTTTTTATCTGTTATTAAAAGCATAACATCTCTTTTTGTAGAATTTCCATTATTTTGATTAATAGTGCTAACTGCAGCAATATAATTATTTTCAGAAACCTCAAAACCGCCTACTGTGACGCCTGTGTAATTGTTTCCTGTATTTCCTGCAATTTTGAGCATATCAACAGAGGAACACATACCATCTGATGAAAATTTTCCTTTGTTTAGTATTGTATTATATTTTGTAAGAACAACGGAACGAGGATAGGCATCTCCTAAATCAAGTGCTACTAATTTTCCGTCATCTACAGCAATATATTGGTCAAAAGAATGGCTGACATAACCATAGTCGGTATTCATTACTTTACTAAATTGGTCTGCAATTTCCATTTTATCAATATCTACACTGTATGTAATATTAGCTTGATGATTATAACCATCACGTGACTGATACATTTGATGACAAGAACGCACATATAAATAATTGTTATGTTCTGTCATTCTTAAAGAACCTACTTCAAATGGTTTTATTGTATTATTGTTGCTGTAATCTGCAGCTCCAATTTTTTCCCAATCTTTAGTATATTTTACTGTTTTAAAAGTAATTACATTATCATTTTCAGAAATGTTATTTTGTCCAAATACAATAAAATTGTATTTACTGCCACAATATACACCACCAAAAAGAGGTAATTCCATAGCGATTTTTTTATTTTTTATCCATTCGTATGTTTGGCTATTATATGTATCTATATTGATAGTATTATTACTAAAATCTATAACACAAAATGTATTATCATCATTAACATACATATAAGATGTCACAACTTTTCCATAATTTCCATAACCTTGATTATTTGGAGCAGTAGAAGTCAATACTTTTGTTTCGCCTCCACTGCTTTTAGAAATAGTAATCCAACCGTCAGGGTCTGTAGGCAGACGATGATTTGGAACATCAGAAGTCAACAATTTTACTGCTCCTTCGCTATTTTTAGAAATAGTAACCTCATCAGTGTCTGTAGACAGACGAGGAGAGGCTAAAACACTTGTAGACAGCACTATTATAGCTGTTGTAAAACAAATTACTTTTTTTAATAACATAATAAATCCCTCCTTCACTATATTTAAAATTTAAAATGAACAGGAACGCCGTTGCGATATGTGACAGGAAGTTCTCCTTGTACAAGAGGTAATATGTAGTCAATGAGTTCCTGTGTTACATCATTGCCTTGCTCTGTAATCCAATTTCTTGGTACAAATTTTACACGATTAGCAATTTTGCTAATAGGAGAAAATGTAATTTCAATTTGATAAGGTGTATTACTTGTTCTTTTAATACAAGCCATTTCGCCAGAAAAGCCACTTATTACTCTATCAGCAGCAGCATTTCCCAAAAGACGAGCTTCATGAATGTCAGAAGTACTTGCAATATGGGAAGCACATCTTTGCATAACATTTAATTCTATACTTCTAACTTTACAACCTATTTCATGACGTACAATTTCCTCTAAAAAACGTCCTGTGCCTGCAAGCATTTTATGTCCAAAATCATCTGTCTGTTGACTTTGCATAGCTTCTGCAATATAATAGCCTTCTTCATTTTTTAATCCTTCACTAATGGCAACTACAACAGCCATTCTTTCAGAAAGTTTACATTGTAAATCTTCTAAAAATTGCTCAATATCAAAAGGAAGTTCTGAAAGATAAATTAAATCAGGTGAAGCATGACCATTACATCTAGCCAAAGCAGATGCAGCTGTTAACCAGCCTGTATCTCTGCCCATTACTTCCACAATACTAACAGAAGGTCTTGCGTAAACATGACAATCGCAAGCAATTTCTGAAAATGTGGTAGCAATGTATTTTGCAGCAGAGCCAAAGCCAGGACAATGGTCTGTTTCAGCTAAGTCATTATCTATTGTTTTAGGAGCTCCAATAATTTTAATATCATTAATATTTTTTGCCTTACAATAAGAAGCTAATTTTTCTACAGTATCCATAGAGTCATTGCCTCCTATGTATACAAAGTATCCTATGTTGTGTTTTCTTAGTACAGATATTATTTTTTCATATTCTAAACTACTTTCTTTCCAGTCGGATAATTTCATACGACAAGAACCTAATGCAGAAGAAGGTGTCTGACAAAGAAGTTGTAATGCTTCTGGATTAAAAAGAGTAGGCTTTAATTCTATCAGTTTGTCTGATAATATACCAAGTACGCCATTACGAGCACCATATACTTTTTCTATTGCTGTGCTTACAATACCCTTTTCAATAACACCACAAAGTGTTGCATTGATTGCCGCAGTAGGGCCGCCTGATTGTGCTACTAATAAATTTTTCATACGATTACCTTTCCTATATATTCATTATACGAAAATGATTTATTTGTTTTTGTTCTGTTCTACATTCTCTGATTTGTGGTACAAGTGTTTTAAAATGTTCTGTATTATTATGATACGATATTGCGTTTTCATCTTCCCATTGTTCTATAATGCAGTAATGGAGAGAATTTTGTGTATTTTGGTGTATTGTATAGGAAATACACCCTTTTTCTTTTCTACTTTCTTCTGCCATTTTTTTGACAATAGAAAGAAAAGTTTGCTGTTTTTGTTCCTGTATAATATTATTTGAAATAATTGTAATCATTTATAATCCCCTTTTAAAAATAGTATTATTACTATATTATAATTGTTTAGAGTTTTTTGCAATGCTAAAGTGTAAAAAGAATAAAATTATTTATTGTATAAACAATATAGACCTCGAACAACTTTGTTTTTCGAGGTCTATAAATAAATTTTGTAAATTATATATGACAATTTTTTAAAGAGTCAAATTCATCAGTCATGTCTTTTGAAGGAGGATTGTCTAATAAACTAAATATTACAATAGCTAATATAGAAGTTATTGCACCTGGTACCATTGCATAGATTTCAAATATGCCTCCTAAAGAGCCTAATAGTCCCCATACAATAGAAACAACACCACCAGTAATTACACCAGCAATAGCACCTTTTCTAGTCATACGTCTCCAATAAAGAGAAAGTAACACAGTAGGGCCAAATGCAGAACCAAAGCCAGCCCAAGCATAACTAACCAAACTGAATATACTGCTGTTAGGGTCTAAACCAATTACAACAGCAATCGCAGTAATAATTACCACTGTCATTCTGCTTAATTTCAAAAGTTCTGCATCTGTTGCAGAAGGTTTTACAAAAGCTTTGTAAATATCTTCTGAAATAGAAGAAGCTGTTACTAAAAGCTGAGAGTCTGCTGTACTCATTGTAGCAGCTAATATAGCAGAAAGAAGTATCGCTGCAATGACAGGGTGGAAAAGACGCATAGCCATTGTCATAAATACAGTTTCATGAGTACCCTCTGCCAGTGGTGGGTTTAGATAAGCAATACCAAAAATACCAACTAATATTGCAAAAGAAAGTGAAATAATTACCCATACCATAGCAATCAAGCGTGCAGGTGCGACTTCTTTAGAACTTCTAATTGCCATAAATCTTGCTAAAATATGAGGTTGTCCAAAATAACCAAATCCCCAACTGATACCAGTGATAACAACAAACCAAGAAATATTATTTCCATTTGGTATAATATTTAATATTCCTTCATGGCTTTGATTTACTATATCCATAGTAGTATCTAAACTCCCTATTGATTTTACTGCTGCAATAGGTATTATGATAATAGCAAAAAACATCAAAAGACCTTGAAATAAATCTGTCCAGCAAACTGCTTTAAATCCTCCTAAGCAAGTATAAATTACAACAATGACAGCACCCACTAAAAGCCCTGTTAAATAAGAAATACCAAAAACAGTCTGAAATAGTTTTGCTGCTGTGACGAAAGCAGAAGAAGTGTATACTAAAAAGAATACAATAATAAATAGTGCTGTAAGTATACGTAATGTTCTGGAAGTATCACGAAATCTTTGTTCAAAATAGTCAGGCATTGTTAAGGAGTTACCTGCAATTTCTGTATATTGACGCAATCTTTTTGCAATAATTTTCCAGTTTAAATACGTACCAATAGCAAGTCCTAAAGCTGTCCAAATAGCTTCTTGTGCTCCAGCGGTAGAAAGATAAGCAAGTCCTGGAAGACCTGTTAAAAGCCAGCCACTCATGTCTGATGCTTGTGCACTTAATGATGCGACCCAGACATTTAAAGAACGTCCACCTAAAATATAGTCAGACATATTTTCATTTTTATTTGAGAAATACATACCTATGGCTATCATAATGCCTATGTAAATCGCAAATATTACAACATAAATCATAGTATCTCCTCCTAAAATTTTAGAGCTTATAGAGTAGTTTATCCATTTTTTTATAATAAAAAACAGATAGCCAAAGCCACCTGCGAAATTTTCAAAAAATATCAATATAAAAATAGCAGGGGATAGCAAAAACTGCTATTAAAGAAAATGCCTCCATTCCTGACAATGTGTCAGAAACCCCCCTCGACATTTCTTTTTAAAGCTCTTTTTTCAATATGTTTATCATTATACAATCTTTTTTTAATATTAGCAATATTTTTTTAAATTTTTGGAGAAGTATATGAAATATTGTCAATTTAACATTGATTTTTTATAGCAATATGTTATGATACGAGAATGAAAATAATAAAAGAAAAAAGGTGTTATAGTATGGAACAACAAATAAAAAACAAATGGAAGGGATTTTTATTAGTTGCTTTTGGTGCTTGTTGTTGGGGTATTTCAGGTAATGTAGGACAATTTTTAAAAACAACAAGAGGATTTTCATTGGAATGGATTGTATCTTGTCGTTTGCTTGTAGGAGGATTTTTACTTTTATGCTATTTATTTCTAAAAGAAAATAAAAAGGTGTTTGAAATATGGCAGCAAAAAGAATGTAAAATAGCATTACCTATTTTTGCTGTATTTGGTATGTTACCTGCACAATATACTTATTTTGTGGCAATAAAATACTCTAATGCTGCTACAGCAACAGTATTGCAATATACAGGCCCTGTATTAATTGTACTTTATATGGCACTAAGACAAAAGAAGTTGCCTACTAAAGCAGAATGTATTGCAGTATTTTGTGCATTGTTTGGTACATTTTTGCTTGCTACAAATGGTAATTTACATAGTTTGGCATTGTCACCAAAAGCGTTATTTTGGGGAGTACTTTCTGCTTTTGCATTGGCGTTTTATACTATTCAGCCTAAAAAAATGTTAGAAAAATGGGAGTCATCTTTTGTAATAGGGTGGGGTATGCTTTTAGCAGGTATTGCAATTTCTCCTATTCACCCTATTACTAGTTTTACTGGTACAATGGACATAGGAGCAGTGATAGCAATGCTATTTATATTGTCATTTGGTACAATATTTGCTTTTTGTTGTTATTTGGCTGGTGTTGCCATTGTAGGAGCAACAAAAGGCAGCTTAATTGCCTGCTTAGAACCTTTATCTGCTACAGTAGTTTCTATTATTTGGCTCAAACAAAATTTTAGTTTTATAGATTTTGTAGGATTTGTATTTATTATTGCTACAATAGGTATATTGTCATTACCAAAAAGACAGCTCTCTTTAAAACAACAATAGTATAAAATAATTATTATATATAATTAAGAAATAGTCTGTCACATTTTTATAGTATGATAAGTGACAGACTATTTTAAAAAATATTATTTTAAAATTTCGCAAGGCTCAAAAGAACCAATGGCATGGCAAGTTGAACAAACATCAGGACGTTGTTCATATGTAGCACCACAAAACATACAACGATAGCCCATTACTTTTTGTTTTTGCTCTACTGTTACAGGTGTTTCTGTTGTCTTTTTACCTTTTTGCATTAAATGTAGCATTGCTTCTAAAAATCTTCTTTCATGATCATGTTCTATTTTAGCAATATTTTGAAAAAGCTGTGCTAATTCTGTAAGACCTTCTTCTTCTGCTGTTTTAGCAAAAGAGGGATACATATTTGTCCATTCTGAGTTTTCGCCAGAAGCAGCATCTTTTAAATTAGATAAACTATCAGAGAATTCACCATATAATGTTGTATATAGTAGTTTGGCATGAGTAGACTCATTTAGTGCCATTTTTTCAAATAATTCTGCAATTTCGTCATGACCTTCTTTTTTTGCTATTGCAGCAAAAAAAGTATATTTGTTGCGAGCTAAAGACTCTCCCATAAGTGCTGCTTTTATATTTTTTTCAGATTGTGTTCCTTTTATTTCCATAAATGTTACGCTCCTTTTTTATAATAATAAAAATTACTTAATAATTATTATTAAATATTATAGTATGTTTTTTAGTATATTTCAATATTTATTTATAAATATTTGTAACATATTTATTATAAAGCATTGTTTGTTTGGATTTTTAATGTTGTTTTTTTATATAAAACAACGTTTTCATGTATTTGTTCTATTCAAAGTATTAAGGTATATTGTAATATTACGAAATATTTGTTAAAATAAAAAAAGTTGCGTATTTCGTATACAAAGTTGTATTTTTTGATAGTATGAAAAAAGGGGGATTTATTGTGTTTTCTGCATTCCGAAAGGAATTAAAACAGGAGTTTAAAGGATATAATGGTGCGATACTTGCAAAAGATGCTATGGCAGGTTTGACAGTAGCAGCAGTAGCATTGCCATTAGCATTAGCATTTGGTGTTAGTAGTGGTGCAGATGCAGGTGCGGGATTGGTAACAGCAATTATTGCAGGTATTGTAATGAGTGTGCTTTCAGGAGCATATTATCAAATATCAGGACCAACGGGGGCAATGGCAGCAATATTGATGTCTATTATTGCTTCTTATGGCTTAGATGGTGTATTTGTTGCAACAATGTTAGCAGGTGTTTTTTTATTGCTTGCGGGTATATTTCATTTAGGAAAAATGACATCATTTATACCAGCACCTGTTATTACAGGATTTACATCTGGTATTGCGGTAATTATTGCATTAGGACAAGTAGATAACTTTTTTGGTGTAATGTCACAAGGAAGTAGTACATTAGAAAAAATATTAAGTTATAAAACATTAGGATTTTCTCCTAATATAACAGCAGTTGCTATAGGTGTATTCGTTATGATATTTATGTTTGTATTTCCTAAAAAATGGAATGCAATTGTGCCAGCATCATTAATTAGTATTATACTAGCAACAGCAGTTTCTATTGGTGTGGATTTAGATGTAGCAGTAGTAGGAGAAATACCAAAAACGTTACTACCAGAAAAAAGACTATTATTTTCTGCCATTAGTGTAGATAAAGTAACAGGATTGATTGCACCAGCATTTAGTATTGCAATATTAGGTATGATTGAAAGCTTACTTTGTGGTGCAAGTGCAGGTAGAATGACAGGAAAACAATTAGACAGTGACCAAGAATTAATTGCACAAGGTATTGGTAATCTGATATTGCCATTTTTTGGAGGAATTCCAGCTACAGCAGCAATCGCTCGTACTAGTGTAGCAATTAAATCTGGTGCAAAAACAAGATTAACAGGTGTTTTTCATGCAGTAGGACTTTTGATTTCAATGTTTTTATTGGGAGATGTTATGTCAAAAATTCCATTGGCAGCATTAGCAGGCGTTTTGATGGTAACAGCTTTTCGCATGAATGAATGGATTGCTATTCACTATATATTAACACATAAATTTAAAGGGGCAATGTTAGAATACATAGCAACAATGTTAGCAACAATATTATTTGACTTAACAACAGCGATTATTATTGGTGTATTAATTGGTCTGATATTCCTTGTAGTACAGCTTTCTCATATTGAAATCAATTATGAAAATGTGGATATGGCAAGAATGAAAGTGGACGACCCTGTACTTTGCGAAAGATATAATAATGCAAGAGTAGCTTATATTACAGGTCCTATGATATTTGCTAATACACAAACAGTAGCAGATATACCAAATCATTTACAAAATTGTGATACATTGCTGTTTTCTATGAGAGGGGTATCTAATATTGATATTTCTTGTGCTCAAATTATGATAGAATTGTTAGAAGATTTTCAAAAAAGAGGTATTGATGTAGTAGTTTGTGGTCTGCCTACTCGTGCTATGGAAATGATGCATAGAAGTGGTTTATATGATATGTTGGGAGAAGAAAATTTTTATTGGAGTGTAGAAAGAGCACTTTTGACAAATCGCCCACTACCTCCTATGAGAAAAACAGAAATATAAAAAGAGATATTTATGAGAAAATATATTTTCATTATTGTAACAATATGCTTTTTGTTTGTGTTAATGATTTGTAATAAAAATGACACAAAAATAATGACATCTGGAATTTATAAAATGAAATTAAGTCAAGAACAACAAAATAGTGAAAAAGTAGCACCAACAATTTCAATAGATACGAAACAAAAAAGTTTTATATTTTGTTATGATGCACTTTCTTATTATATGAATATTGGAATATATAAAATAAATGATAATATTTTGACTTGTACAACAAGTGATGATAAATATCATTATATATTTGAAATGATTGATGAAAATACATTGTGTTTTTTAGAAGAACAATCTTCTAAAATAACTATATTTGATACTACTTTTGGTGTTGTACCACAAAATGGTGCAATATTTGAAAAAATAGAAAAATAATATACTTTAGTTTAGGGCAATATAATAGCAGAAATTTTAATTTCTGCTATTATATTTATACTATATTATTCGTTTTCTTCTATATTGTCTGTTTTCTGTTGTTCTAAATCGTCAAATTGTTCAGAAAGTATTTCATTTTCTTGTTGTTCTTCAATTTCTTCTAAAATTTGGCCATCTACAGGTAAATGATAATATTTTCTAACTTCCATTTCAATTTCTTTACATTGTTCTGGATGCTCTTTTAAATAAATTTTAGCATTTTCTCTACCTTGCCCTATGCGTGTTTCTTTATAAGAATACCATGCACCACTTTTATTTATGACATCAATTTCTGCTGCTAAATCTAATATATCACCTTCTTTTGAAACACCTTGTCCATACATAATATCAAATTCTGCTGTTTTAAAAGGTGGGGCTACTTTATTTTTAGCAATTTTTACTTTTGTACGATTACCAACAACGCTATCTCCTTGTTTGAGTGCGTCTGCTTTTCTAATATCTATACGAACAGAAGCATAAAATTTTAATGCTCTACCTCCTGTTGTTGTTTCTGGATTACCAAATGTAATACCTATTTTTTCACGAAGCTGGTTTATAAATACTACAGAACATTTCGATTTATTTGTAATACCTGTCAATTTTCTTAATGCCTGTGACATTAGTCTTGCTTGCAGTCCCATATGAGAGTCGCCCATTTCTCCCTGTATTTCAGCACGTGGTACAAGTGCTGCTACAGAGTCTACAATTACAATATCCATTGCACCACTTCTAACCATAGTTTCTGCAATTTCAAGTGCCTGTTCGCCATCATCTGGCTGTGAAATATATAGGTTGTCAATATCTACTCCTAATGCTTTAGCATATACAGGGTCCATAGCATGCTCTGCATCAATATAACCTGCGATACCATCTTGTTTTTGTACTTCTGCAACCATATGAAGTGCCATAGTTGTTTTACCAGAAGACTCAGGACCATATACTTCTATAATTCTACCTTTTGGAATACCTCCCACACCTAAAGCAATATCTAGACTTAATGAACCTGTAGGAATTACTTCTACATTCATTTTTGCAGAATTATCTCCTAATTTCATAACAGAACCTTTTCCAAACTGTTTTTCAATATAAGTTAATGCTGCTTCTAATGCTTTTTGTTTATCTTCTGGTTTAATTTCTTCAAATTTTTTAGAACCTTTTTTTTCTGCCATAGTTATGAAGCCACCCTTTCTGCTATCAAAAATATCGAACTTATGTTCTTATTATAAATCAAAACTCTATTTTCGTCAACCATTGTTTTTGATGCTATTTGTATTTGGTTTTTTCTCCGCTAATATTACTGCAAAAAATATAATTGCACAGCCTGCATATTCTCTCAATGATAAACGTTCTCCATACAACACTGCTGCAAAAATAGAAGCAAAAACAGACTCTGTTGTTAATATGATTGCAGCACTAGAGGGCTTTGTATATTTTTGCCCTATTGACTGCAATACAAAATATATTGCAGTACAAACTATTCCTAAAAGTAAAAAGTATTTTAATGCAGATAATGTAATAACGGGAAAAGTAATATTATATTGTTTTAGCACTACAATAAAGGATAATACCAATACAACAATATGTTCTACTAATGCTAAATGAAGTGCATCTCCTTGTTTCAAAAACTTATCCATAAATGTCATTTGAAATGCAAATGCTACAGAAGAACCAAATGACAATATCATACCTAAGCCACCATGTAAACCATTTGTATCAGAAAGTACAGTAATTCCTACCATTGTAAGTGCTGCTGATAGAAAACAAATCGTATTTGGCTTTTTATGAAATATACCCCAAAGTATAAAAGGCACTATAACTGCTGGTAAAGAGCCTAAAAAAGCATTTACAGAAGGTGTTGTGTATTGCAGACCTAATATCAAAAGTGCAAAAACCCAAAATAAAAATATACCTAATATACTTCCATTTTTCCATTCTTGTACTGTAATGTGCTTTAATTGTTTATAATAAACAATACAAAGCAATATCGTCGCTATCAAAAAGCGTACCATAATAATTTGAAAAGCACTATATTGCATTTCCAAAAGATATTTTAAAAATACAAAACCTGTACCTCCTACTGCAGATGCTCCAATCAGCATAATATCGCCTTTGTATTGTCTCATTTCAAAAGTTCCCTTCTTAACCAATCCAATGCAGTGTAAACTGTTCTGACACGTATTTTTTCTCTATTGCCTACAAAATGACATTCTTTTGTTTTTGTCACACCATCTATTGTTAAACCAATATAAACTAATCCTACTGGTTTTTGTTCTGTTCCTCCGTCTGGCCCTGCAACGCCTGTTGTAGATAGTCCTATATTTGTACCTGCTGTTTTTGCTGCACCTTCTGCCATTTCTTTTGCAGTTTCTGCACTAACAGCACCATATTTTTGAAGAGTTTCTGATTTTACACCTAATCTATTCTGTTTTGAAGCATTAGAATAAGTAACGCAGCCATCTAAAAATACAGAAGAAATACCTGCATATTCTACTAATGCAGAAGCAATTGCTCCGCCTGTACAGGACTCTGCTGTAGAAATTGTTTTTTGTTTTTTTAACAAAAGTTCTGCCACTACTGTCTGCATATTTGTTTCTCCTTCTGCATAAATGTTGTGTTCAAAACGACGATATATTTCTTCTGCAACAGGTGCTATCAATTCTTCTGCTTGCTGTTTATTTTGTGCTTTTGCTGTAATTCTTAAAAGTGACTCAGAATCTTTGGCATAAGGTGCAATGGTTGGATTTGTTTGATTATCAATTAAATCTTTTACCATAGTTTCCATAGCACTTTCTCCTACTCCAGCAATACGCAATACACGAGATACAAATGTATATTCTTGTTTTTGTGATAAAAATGGTTTCACTTGTTTTTCAAACATAGGTACAGTTTCTTTAGGAGGACCAGGTAGCATAACCAATATTTTATTATTTTTTTCTATAATAATACCAGGTGCTGTACCATTATCATTATAGAGTACTTTACTATTTTTAGGTACATAAGCTTGTTTTCTATTATTTTCTGTCATTTTTCTACCTGTTTTGTTAAAATAATTTTCTATTCTTTTCAATGCTCTTTCATCAAGAACTAATTCTTCTTCAAAATATTTTGCACCTGTTTCTTTTGTGAGGTCATCTTCTGTAGGGCCAAGTCCTCCTGTTGTAATAATGACATTTGCTCTTGAAAATGCGTGAAATATAGTGTTTTCTAATCTTTCTGGATTATCTCCTACGACAGTCTGATAATATACATCAATACCTAATTTTGCTAATTGTAGTGCTAAATATTGTGCATTTGTGTTTAGTATGTCGCCTAATAATATTTCTGTTCCTACTGCAATAATTTCTGCTTTCATTATAAATTCCTCCTTTATTATTGATATAGAAAGCCTTGTCAAAACTTTATCATACAAACTATTTTTATACAAGTATATCCAATGGTGTTTTGTTTCATATATCTGAAATATTAATACATAATTTTCTGTTTTATTTTTATGATAACATTTTTAGAAAAATTCTGCTGCCATTTTTACTATTAGTTGCTATAGTCAATTGTTTATATTTTACTATTATTTGTGTAAAGTACTTTTTGATAATAAAAAAATAAGCCAAAGTAATATATACTTTGGCTTTATCAATAAAATTATCCTTTTAAAACATTTTTATTTTTTACAATATAATCCACACCAGACACTATAGTAAAAAATGTTGCTAGTAGTATCAATATAAATTCTATTATTTCCATACCGTTTATATTAAGTAAAACAACAATAATCATTATCATTTGTGTTGTGGTTTTAATTTTGCCCCACCAACTTGCTGCCATAACAATATTTGCTTCCATAGCAAGCGTACGAAATCCTGTAATAGCAAATTCTCTGCTTAATATAATAATTGCTACCCAAGCAGGTAAGTCATCTAATTCTACCATAGCAATCAATGCAGAACATACTAGCAATTTATCTGCTAAAGGGTCCATAAATTTGCCAAAATTAGTTACCATGTTTCTACTTCTTGCAATATATCCATCTAAAAAATCTGTAATAGATGCCACAATAAATATTGCTACTGCAACATATCTATCAAAAGGCTCTGAAAGAAAAGAAGAAAGCAATACTATTAAAAATACAGGTATCAGCACAACACGAAGTGTTGTTAACTTATTTGCTAAATTCATTTCCATAATATAACTCTCCAATCAAATCGTAGTCACTTGCTTCTTTTACAGCCACTTTTATAAAATCTCCAGAAAGTAACTCTTCTTCTGATGAAAAAAATACAAGTCCATCAATATCTGGTGCGTCCTGCATTGTTCTACCACAATAAATATTTTCTTGAGGTAATTTTCCCTCTACAATTACTTCTTTTATGGTATTGATTTGCTTTTGACAGTATTGTGCAGATATAGATTTCTGTAATTCCATAACAGCATTTTTTCTCTGTTCTTTTATTTCTTCTTCTATTTGATAGTCCATATTTGCCGCTGGTGTGCCTTCTTCTTGAGAATAACAAAATACACCTAATTTTTCAAAACGCATTTCTTGTGTAAACTGCATTAAGTCCTCAAATTCCTGTTGTGTTTCTTGAGGAAATCCTACTATAAATGTAGTACGTATAGCAATATCAGGCATAGCTTCTCTTAATTTTGTTATTTTTTCTTTTAATATTTTTTGAGTGCTTTTTCTACCCATTTTTTTTAATATAGTATCATTAGCGTGTTGTATAGGTAAGTCAATATAATGACATATTTTAGATTGTTTTGCCATAACTTGTATTGTTTCATCTGTAAGTGTTTCAGGATAACAATATAAAAGACGTATCCATGCAATGTCTTCCACAGCACAAAGTTTTTCCAAAAGTATATGCAGTTTTGGCTCGCCATATAAATCTCTACCATAGATAGAAGTATCTTGTGCCACAATAACAATTTCTTTTACACCTTGTTTTGCTAATAATTTTGTTTCTTCTACAAGGCTTTCTATTGTACGACTTCTATGCTTTCCCCTCATACTGGGTATGGCACAATAAGTGCAGTGATTATCACAACCTTCTGATATTTTTAAATATGCGTAATAACCTGCTGTAGAAACCATACGAAGTTTTGCATTTTCATTTATCATAGCTTTGTCAATGCTTTGAATATGTTTTATACTTTTTTCCCCTTGTAATATACGATTTGCTACTTCTGCAATATCTTCATATGCTGTTGTGCCTACTATAGCATCAACTTCTGGCATTTCTTGAAATATTTCTTTTTCATATCTTTGCCCTAAACAACCTGCTACAATAATACCTTTACAAACAGCATTTTTTTTGTATTCTGCCATTTCTAATATGGTTTCAATACTTTCTTCTAGAGCATCTTTTATAAAACAGCAGGTGTTTATTACAATTAAATCTGCTTTTTGTTCATCAGCTACGATTTCAAAGCCGTTTTTACGCAATATTCCTAACATTACTTCACTATCTACTCTATTTTTGTCACACCCTAAAGAAGTAAATGCAACTGTTGCTGCCATATGGTATCCTCCCTTACTGCTTTCGCAACTTTTATTAAAAAATAAAAACTTTCTTTTATCACTATTATGATTGTTTTTTTGCTGCTGTCAAGCAATTTTTCATAAGCATAGCGATAGTCATAGGCCCAACACCACCTGGTACTGGTGTAATTGCTCCTGCTACTTGTTTTACTTGTTCAAAATCTACATCACCGCAAAGTTTTCCTTGCTCATCTCTGTTCATGCCTACATCAATTATTACTGCACCTTGTTTTATCATATCTTTTGTTAATGTATTTCTTTTTCCTGTTGCTACTACGATAATGTCTGCACGTCTGCATACCTCTGCTAAATTTTTTGTTTTGGAATGACATATTGTAACAGTAGCGTTTTGCTGAAGTAAAAGCATTGCTACAGGTTTTCCTACAATGTTGCTTCTGCCTATTACAACACATTCTTTTCCAGTAATGTCACAATCGCTTCTTTTTATCAATTCTAATATACCTGCTGGTGTGCAAGGTAAAAATCCCTCTCCTCCTGTATGCAATGCCCCTACATTTTGAGGGTGAAAACAATCTACATCTTTTTCTGGTGATATAGCTAATATTACTTTGGTATCATCAATGTGCTTTGGTAAGGGTAATTGTACTAATATACCATTTACTTTTTTATCATCGTTTAATTTTTGTACTAATTCCAATAATTCTGCTTCTGTAGTGGTTTCTGGTAGTTCATAAGATATAGAAGCAATACCACAATTTTCACAAGCCTTTTTTTTGTTGTTTACATATACTTTAGAAGCACTGTTTTCTCCTACAAGCACTACAGCAAGACATGGAATGATGCCACTTATTTTTAATTGTTCTACTTCTGTTTTGACTTCTTGTTTTATGTCTGATGAAATTGCTTTTCCATCAATTATTTTTGCACTCATAATTAACCTCCATAATTTATAAAACTTTGAAACAAACCCAAGCGTTTGCTTGGGCTTGTTTGTAAAAAATATTATTTTGATTTTAGAACAATCCTACAATATTTCCACTTTCATCAATATCAATATTTAATGCTGCAGGTGCTTTTGGCAATCCTGGCATTGTCATAATATCCCCTAAAAGTGCTACAATAAATCCTGCACCAGCAGAAATACGTATTTCTTTTACTGTTACAGTAAATCCTTCTGGTCTGCCTAAAACATTAGGGTCATCAGAAAGAGAATACTGTGTTTTTGCCATACAAACAGGAAAATGTTCAAAACCTAATTTTGTAATCTGTTGTAATGTCTTTTTTGCTGCTGGTGTAAAGTTTACAGCACCTGCACCGTAAATTTCTTTACAAACTTTATTTATTTTTTGTTCAATTGTCATATTATCTTCATATAACAATGTAAAATTACTTTTTTTGTTTTCTAATGTGTGCAATACTTTTTGTGCCAATGCTTTGCCACCAGCACCGCCATCTGCCCAAACATGAGCTACTTCAAAATCTGCTCCCATTTCTTCACAACGTTGTTTTATATAAGCAACTTCTGCATCTGTATCTGCTACAAAATGGTTCAATGTAACAATAACAGGTACGTTGAATTTTTGTATATTTTCAATATGCTTTTCTAAATTTACAAAGCCTCTTTTTAATGCTTCTAAGTTTTCATTGCTTAAGTCAGCTTTTGCAACACCACCATTATATTTTAATGCTCTTACTGTTGCTACTAATACTACTGCATCTGGTTTTAATGCTGTTTTACGACATTTAATATCGAAGAATTTTTCTGCACCTAAATCTGCACCGAAACCTGCTTCTGTAACAACATAGTCTGCTAATTTTAATGCAGTTTGTGTTGCTCTAACACTGTTACAACCATGAGCAATATTTGCAAATGGTCCACCATGTATTAATGCAGGTGTATTTTCTAATGTTTGTACTAAATTAGGTTGTAAAGCATCTTTTAACAATGCTGTCATAGCGCCATCTGCACCTATATCATGTGCTGTTACAGGCTCATCATTATAATTATAGCCAACAATAATTTTACCTAACATTTGTTTTAAATCTTTTAAATCTTTTGCTAAACAGAATATTGCCATAATTTCAGATGCTACTGTAATTTGAAAACCGTCTTCACGAGGTACACCGTGTGCTTTTCCTCCTAAACCAACTACTACTTGACGTAATGCTCTGTCGTTCATATCTAATACACGTTTCCAAACAATTCTTCTTACGTCAATATTGCAAGCATTGCCTTGTTGAATGTGGTTGTCTACCATAGCAGAAAGTAAATTGTTTGCTGTTGTGATAGCGTGTAAATCTCCTGTAAAGTGTAAATTAATGTCTTCCATAGGTACGACTTGTGCATAACCGCCTCCTGCTGCACCACCTTTAATACCCATACAAGGACCAAGAGAGGGTTCTCTTAATGCTGCAATAGCGTTTTTGCCCAGTTTTTGAAGTGCTTGTGTTAAGCCTATTGTTACAGTTGTTTTACCTTCTCCTGCAGGAGTAGGATTGACTGCTGTTACTAATATTAATTTGCCATCTTTGTTCTCTTTTATTTTGTCATAGTATTCACTACTGATTTTTGCTTTGTATTTTCCGTAACATTCAATGTATTCTGTAGGAATACCTGCTTTTTGTGCGATTTTTTCAATGTGTTCCATAGTACACTCTTGTGCAATTTGTAAATCTGTTTTCATGAAGACATCTCTCCTTTTCATTTTCAAAAACACTATTTAGCCTATTAAAAAAAGCCAACAGGCTGAGCAGTTTGCCCAGACGGTCGGCATAATTTACAAGTCATACTCCATGTGGTTTTATTTCCACTTCCGTCAGTCATATGACATTAAAGTTATGTTACTATAATCAAATACTTTTGTCAACAAATATCTCTAATGATTGCATAAAATGTTTTTTAGTTGTATGATGATAAAAAGGGGGAATATTATGTTGATAGTACAAAGTGTAAAACTTACTTGGGACAAAATGGAAAGAGGTGCAAAATTTGCAAATGCACGAAAACAATTTCCTTTTGCCTATGTATTACCCCAAACAGATACATACGATAATGTTATGTTGCATAATCAATATTTTTATCAACATAATACAAAATTTATAAATACATCTCATACTAGAAAAAAAATTTATTGTTATTCTTCTATTGAAAAATTGCATTTACATAATGTTACTATCTGCCAAAATCAATATGAATATGAAATTTGTTATCATAACTATAGAAGAGGACATAATAAAGACTATCATAATATACAATCTCAATATTATAGAAAAAATTGTATCAATGAAGTTGCTTTTATATTAAAACAATATCAATATGGTCGTATCATATGGAATGAACGTAGTATAGATTGGGATGGAATATGGAATTACAATATTTATATATATAATTTTTATGTTGCAGATAAAATGCCTCAAAATAATATTTTTGTTTCTTGTGCTCCTGATTTTGTTTATAAACAAATGGCAATGTTGTATAAACATTAGGAATTGTTACATATATGACACCCAAATATTGTAAGTAATGTATGGTGTTTAGAACACTTGTAATAATAAAGCTGTTCTTCTGAAAGCCATTGCTGTAATATTTCATTTTGAATATATGTTGTATTCATATTTGATACAAGTTCAATAAATTTATCAATACAGTAAAAAAGCATTTCTTCATTTGGTGTATAGTTTAAATACTCCCACATCAATTTATTTTTTACTTCTAAAGCTGTTTTGATTAAAAATGATTTATCTTGTTCAAATGTCTGTATATCCCAAGGCATATCACAAATAGCAAATCCTACTGCTCCTATGCCAACTTTACTTTGGTCTTTTTCTGACAACCATATAATAAGATTTTTTTGTTGTTGTGTTTGAGCAATTTGAGAACCACTTAGTAACATTACATCAATAAAAACAGATGTTAAGCCATTACTCATAGAAATATATTCACTACATTTTTTATGAAGCATAATAATATTTGACACAATATCTTCTCCTTATTTAAAAAAATGCAGTATTTGTGATAAAGCAAATACTGCATTTTTAAAATTTATTCTAGTTCTGTTGTTTCTTCCCATTGTTGTTTTGTAAGAAGTACTTTTCTAGGTCTACTGCCTTCTTCTTGTCCTACAATACCTTTCTGTTCTAATGCTTCCATAAGCCTTGCTGCTCTATTATAACCTATTCTGAATTGCCTTTGAAGCATAGAAGTAGAAGCTTTTTGTTTTTGTATCACAAGTTCTACAGCACTGTCAAAAAATTCGTCTTCATTTTCTGTATCTGTATCTGTTTTTGCTGTTGCTGTAATTTTATCAATCATTTCTTTATCGTATTGTTTTGTGTTGTCAGTTTTTACAAACTGTACAATGCTTTCTACTTCTTTATCTGATAAAAAAGCACCTTGTATTCTGACTGGTTTGCTCATTCCTTGAGGGTAGAATAACATATCTCCTTTTCCAAGTAGTTTTTCTGCTCCTGTCATATCCAATATAGTACGTGAATCAATACCTGAAGATACTGCAAATGCCAAACGAGAAGGAATATTTGCCTTTATTACTCCTGTAATGACATCTACAGAAGGCCTTTGCGTTGCTATAATTAAGTGCATACCTGCTGCACGTGCCATCTGTGCCAATCTGCATATAGAGTCCTCCACTTCTCCAGGTGCTGCCATCATTAAATCAGCCAATTCATCAATAATAATGACAATTTGAGGCATAAAATCACTTTCACCTTTTTCTTTTTTCATAGCATTATAGCCTTTTATATCACGAACACCATTTTCTGCAAAATCGTTATATCTTTCAAGCATTTCACGAACTGCCCAATTTAATGCCGCAGAGGCTTTTTTAGGGTCTGTCACAACAGGTATAAGTAAATGAGGAATACCATTATAAATACTTAACTCCACTACTTTAGGGTCTACTAAAAGCAATTTTACTTCTTCTGGTTTTGCTTTATATAATATACTTGTAATAAGTGTGTTAATACAAACGCTTTTGCCAGAACCTGTTGCACCTGCAATCAATAAATGGGGCATTTTAGCTATGTCTGTTACAATAGGTTGTCCAGTAATGTCTTCTCCCAATGCAAAAGCAAGTTTTGAAGGAAATTTTTGAAATGTTTCACTTTCCAAAACACTTCTTAATGAAACTGATTGTGCTTCTTTATTAGGTACTTCTATGCCTACTGCTGCTTTGCCTGGAATTGGTGCTTCTATACGAATACCAGAAGCTGCTAAATTTAATGCAATGTCATCTGCTAAATTCACTATTTTGCTTACTTTTACTCCTTGACTAGGGGAAAGTTCATATCTTGTAACAGTAGGCCCTTTGTTAATTTGTATGACTTTTGCATCTACACCAAAGCTTTTTAGTGTTGTTTCTAACTTTTTGGCATTAACAAGCATTTCTGATTTTGACTCACTACTTTGTATTGCCTGTTTTCTACTAAGTAAATCAAAAGGAGGAAATATATATTCTTTTTTTGTTTGTTCTATTTCTTTTAATTGTTTTGTTTCTTCTAATGGCTCTATTTCTTCTAATTGTTGTGGTATTTCTTCTATTTCCTGTGTTTCATTGATTTGCTGTGTTGGTGTTTCTTCTATTTGTGGTATATTTTCTATTTGTTCTATTTCTTGTTTTTGTTCCATTTGCTGCTGTTCCATTTGTTCTATTGTGATTTCATTTATATTTTGTTGTTGCTGTAAATTTTCTGTTTGTTCTGTATTATTTTGAATTTGTTCTTTTTTCTGTTGGTTATCATTTATTTCTTCTGTATGTAAAGTTTCTGTTACTTCTGACTGTTCTATAACATATTGCTGTTTAGATATTTCATCAGATTTTTGTATTATGGTGTCTTCTGCTTCTACTTCTTCTGTTTTTTTTTGTGCTATTTCTTCTATTTGCTCTGTATCGTCTTCTGCTAAAACAAGTGATAAACCATTGCTTTGTGGTATTTCTTGCTCCTGTTCTGCCCAATCTGCTATAATTTCCATAATATCTTGTGTATTTTCGTTTGCATTTTGAGTTACTTTTTCTACTTCTTCTTCAAAATGAATACTATTAAGCAGTGCTAATACATCTGCAATATCTTCTGTATCACTTTTTACTTCTTCTGCTTGTTCTAGAGGTTGATTTTGTTCTTCTTCAAATATCATATAACGAACAGTATTTGTTTGATTTTGTTCTTCTGTATTTTGCTGTTGCGTTAATTCTTGTTTGCTATCTATATTTTGCTTATCTGATGATATTTGATTTTGCTGTTGTAATTGTTGTTGCTGTTGTCTTTCTAATTCTAATAGTTTTTGTTGCTGTCTTTCTAGCTCTCTGAGCTTTTCTCTTTCTATTCTTCTACGACGCATTTCTTCTCTTTTTTCTTTTTCTGCATCTGTTTGTATATCTGATTGAGTTTCTACATTATTTACTTCATTTACTTCCATATCAGGTGCTTGTTGATATGGTTGTTCTACAATATTTTGCTGCTGTTCTGCCAATACTTCACTTTCTGTTTTACCATAGTCAAATATAACAGGTGTTTTTGGTGCAGCCTCTAATACTGAAGTTTGTTCTTGTTTATTTTTATTTTGAAATACCATTGCTTCAACAATAGGGATTTCTTCTCTATTTTGATTATAACCCTCATCTGCACGCAGCAATATATTAAAATTTCCTTTTTGTTTTGCTTTATTTTTTGTATTTTGATTTTTCTGCATTTTTTTATGAGATTTAGGCTGAGGCTGAGGTTTTATTTGAGGTTTAGGCTGAGGTTTAGGTTGTGTTTTTGGTACTTTAGGTACTACTTGTAATGGTATTTCTTTTACTTTAGATGTTTGCATTTGTTGTCGTCTTTCATGGTATTGCTTTTTTTTATTTTTTACCCCTTTAAAAAAAGATTTTCCTGTTGACATAATAAGCGAAATAAGTAGTATAGCACTCCAAATAATACCTGCACCAATTTTACCAAATGCTTTTTTTACAATACCACCTAATATTCCTCCTAGTACACCACCATTAGTAAATTCTCCCTCTTGATAGTAAGACTGTATAATTTCTGCTAAATTTGCCATAATAGACGTTTCAATGGGATTGATAACGTGTGCTAATGCACTAATTGTAACGAGAAAAAGTGCTATTCCTGCAACACGTACTTCTCGATTTTTCTTTTGTTCGCTGCCCAAAAGCCAACAACAATATATAATAACTGACAAAGGCAATAATATGCTGCTAATACCTAAAAGTCCTTTTAGACCGCTCCCTAATGCAGTGCCTAATATACCCATTTTTTTGGTGAGTAAACTAATCAACACAACAATACAAATAACTACAATAATAATTAGTATTACTTCATCTATCATACTATCACCAAAACGCTGCTGTTGTTGCTCTGTTTTTGTTTTTTGTTTCGCCATGTATTACACCTCTTTTATATATAAATTTAAAGTAATTATAGAAATAAAAAAGAGATTTCTATGATTTTCCTTTTCAAAATCTTCCAAGTCTCCAATTTGATATTATATCATAAATGTTATTATTTTGTACAATTCTTTTGAAAAAAATAAAAAAGAAAGATAGAGAAATTTCCATCTTTCTTTTTTACTAGACATCAATAAACATTTGAAATAATCAATATCATAAAATAGATTACAATGTTTATTTTCCATAAATTTTGATAGCACGTTTTGCCATTTCTGCTTTTCTTAATGCCTGTGACATACTATCTGCAATAGTTGTAATATGTCCCATTTTACGATTTGGTCTACATTCTCCTTTTCCGTAAATATGCAGATAAACTCCCTCTATTGCTAGTGCAGTATCTGCTCCAGATATATGTGTTTTTCCTGTACTTCCTACTTCTCCTAATAAGTTTCGCATGACAACAGGCTTTAATAATTCTGAAGAACCTAAAGGCAGTCCTGTGATAGCTCTGATGTGCTGTTCAAATTGGCTAGTAGCACAGGCTTCTATGGTATAGTGTCCAGAATTGTGTGGTCTTGGTGCAACTTCATTAACTGCTATGTTTTCTTCTTTATCTACAAACATTTCTACACAAAACATACCTACTCCTTGAAATACTTCCATTACTTTTTTTGCTACTTCCATTGCTTTTGGTATAACATGTTTTGAAATGCTGGCAGGTACTCTTGTTTCAGATAATATACTATCTTTATGAATATTTTCTGCTACAGGATAGACTTTGATTTCACCTTTTATGCCTCTACAAGCAAGCACAGAAATTTCTACTGTAAATGGAAAAAACTTTTCTGCCATTAAATTTAATTTTCCTTTTCCTAATTCTGCATATGCTTTTGGTATTTCTTCTTTGTTTTTCAGCAAAAAATTACCTTTTCCATCATAACCTCCTGTGCAAGTTTTAAGCATAATAGGATAACCGAATTTTTCTGCTGCGTTTGCGATATCTCTTTCTGAAGAAACTGCACAAAATGCAGGTGTAGGTAAACCACGTTCTAATATTAATTTTTTTTGTGCATATTTATTTTGTATTACTTTTAAGCTTTTGGCAGTAGGATATACTTTTTTACCTTCTTTTTCTAATTTTTGAAGTATATCCGCATCAATATGCTCAAATTCATATGTCAATACATCTGTTTTTTCTGCTAAACTTCTAATTGCTTCTTTATCATCAAAATTTGCAACAATATGTTCATCTACTAATGTGTGAGCAGGACATTTTGGTGTAGGGTCTAATACTGCAACATAAAAGCCCATTTTTTTTGCTTCTTGTATCATCATTTTACCTAGTTGTCCACCACCTATAATACCAATTTTCTTATGTATATTTTCCATATTTTTTCCTCCAATATTGTTAAAATGTGGGGCTTATTGTCTGCTTGTTTTTTTAACCAAGCAGACAATTACAATAGGCTGACTTTTTGTAAATTGCCCTTTTCCCAAAAAAAACATAGTGACAGCCAATAGTAGTATACTGTATGTGTGATTGCAAAATACTGTTTGTTGTTGATAAATAAACTATTTTAAAAATCCATTTATAATTTGCTGTTCTGCTTCTTTTTCTGTTAGTCCTAATGACATTAGTTTTATTAATTGGTCGCCAGCAATTTTGCCTATTGCTGCTTCATGTATGAGTGTGGCATCTAAATGATTTGCTGTAATTTCTGGTATTGCTGCTACAATACCATTATCCATAATAATAGCATCACATTCAGAATGTCCATAACATTGATCATTTCCGTTAATAATAGAACGAAATACTTGTTTTGAATTATCTTTTGCTACAGAACGAGAAATTAAATTTGCACTAGAATTTTTTCCATCTAATTCTACCTCAAAAGAAGTTTCTGCAGTTTGTTTGCCGTGTGTCATAATTTTTTCTTTTATTACAAGTGTTGCACCATCAGCTAATTTTGCTGTAGATACTCTATTAGTAGAGTCTACACCTTTCATTTGTACAGTGTCCATTTCCATATAGCTGTTTTCTCCAGCTTCAATATGTGTTTGAGGATTTATAATTCTTTCTCCTGTACCTTCTCCTTCTCCAACGTGTTTTTCTATATATTTTACTTTAGCATTTTTGCTCAAAAAGAAGCGATGTATTCCTTCATGTATAGAAGCCTCTTCTCCACTATTATGAACGCCACAACCTGCAACAATTACAATATCAGCATTTTCTCCAATATAAAAATCATTATATACTAAATCATTTACACCTGCTTGTGTAATAATAGCAGGAATATGAACACTTTCATTTTTAGTATTTTCTTTTACAATAATATCAATACCAGATTTTCCATCTGTTTTTGGTACAATTTGTATGCTTGCTGTGGAATTTCTACCTTCGCTTTGACCATTATTACGTATGTTATAAGCACCAACAGGAATATCATGTAAATCAGCAACCTGCTCTAAAAGTGATTTTAATACTGTATCCATTTCATTGTTCCTCCTTCATAAAGCGGCAACCTTCTGTTTGACATAAAAGACTAGGTAATACTTCTTGCTTTGTACCTTGTTTTGTAATTTCTCCATTGCTTATAACAATAATTTTATCAGCAATGTTTAATATTCTTTCTTGATGAGAAATAATTACAATAGAACCTTGTATTTCTTGGTGCATTTTTTCAAAAACATTTATCAAATTTTTAAAGCTCCATAAATCAATACCTGCTTCTGGTTCATCAAATAAACTGACTTTTGTTTTCCTTGCCAAAACAGTTGCAATTTCAATTCTTTTTAATTCTCCTCCAGAAAGGCTTGCATTGACTTCTCTATCAATATAATCTCTAGCACAAAGTCCTACTTCTGAAAGATATTGACAAGCTGCAACAGTACTCAAATCTTTGCCAGAAGAAAGTGATATTAAATCGTGTACTGTAACACCTTTAAAACGAACAGGCTGCTGAAAAGCAAAACTAATGCCTGCTTTTGCTCTGTCTGTAATAGAAAGTGTTGTAATGTCTTGTCCATCTAATATAATTTGTCCGCTCTGTGGTGAGATAATGCCTGCAATCATTTTTGCTAAAGTAGATTTTCCACCACCGTTTGGTCCTGTAATAACAACAAATTGATTGTCTTCAATGTTTAAACTAATATTTTTTAATATTCCCTCTTTGCCTTCCGCAGAATAGGATATATTTTTTAATTCTAGCATAATATTGTTCCTCCTAAAAAAGGTGCTCCTTTATTCTCCATAATCTTTAAAATTATAACAATTTCATGGTAAAAATGCAATAGCTACAAACAGTACTGTTATTATTTTGTGTCATAATAATAATAAAATTAAAAAAATATTTATTATTATCAATATAAATTTAACCATAGCTTTTTATTTTTATACTGTTTTACATATTAATAGAAAAATTGATACTTTTTGATACTTTTTATTTTTTAGTATAAATTTATCTTGGTCAAGAGAAATCATTTTTTAAAATAGTTCAAAAAAGAAAGGGGAAAAATAATGAATTCAGAATATGGCTCATATACTAAAAACTATCATTTATTAAAACCAGATGATAAAGACTTTTATGACATAGAACATATCAATGGAAATATGGATATTGTAGATATAGAACTAGATAAATTAGACCAAAAAACAATACAATTAAATGAAGCAGTAGTAGACATTAGTGGTTTAATTGGTACAAAAACAGACACAGGAGGCACAAATACAGAAGGTACTGTTATGGCAAAGCTAAATGCTGTGTTGGATAAAAATGATGATACAGAAATTGATATAGATAGCATAAAAGAATTGATAGGACAAACATCAAATACTGGAGGAACTGCTTCTTCAGGAAGTGTTATGGCGAAATTAAACAAAATGTTATCAGACTGGACAAATAGTAGGGCTAGTAAAATTGATACAATAAATAATGTCATTGGTGCAACAGCGAATACAGGTGGTACAACACAAGCTGGAACTGTTATGGCAAAATTGAATGCTTCTTTACAAAATGAAGTAGATATAAAAGAATTGATAGGACAAGCAGCAAATACTGGGGGAACATCAAATGCTGGAACAGCTATGGCAAAATTAAATAAACTATTGACAGACTGGACAAATGCAAGAGCAGTAAAAATTGACACTATAAATAGTGCTATAGGTACAACAGGTAGTACAGGAGGTACTGCAACAGCAGGAAGTGTTATGGCAAAACTAAATGCACTTTTAAGTAAAGTATCTGGTGGTGTAGGAATTAAAAGTATACAAAGGGGAAGTTTTGTAGAAGACTTTAGTGTAGAAACAGTAAAAACGACTAAAATCACTATTTCGACAGTTAATCCTCAAAAAACGTTTGTTATTATAAATGGTGGTTTGAGTGCAGGATATAGTAATAGTTCTTCTGCTGTAAGAGGGTATGTAGGTACAGTTGCATCAACTTATTTTAATTATTGTGCAGGACGTGCAAGTCTTACAATAGGTGCAGGAACTGTTGGTTATCAAGTTGTAGAATTTTATTAAAATTATACTTAATAATAAGGAGGAATTATCAGTGAGATATGCACAAATTAATGAAAATGACATTTGTATTGCAGACTCCTTTTTATCTGGAGAAGTGATTGCAGAAAATATGATACCTTTGACAGATGAGGAACCTTCACCATTAACAAAGAAATATGTTAATGGTGTTTGGGAGGAAGTAAAAAAAGAACAACAGACACAAATACAGTCTGATACTGAAATGATAATGCAAAGTATTGCAGAGTTGGAATTACAAAATTATGAGGCACAGTCAGAAAGACATGAAATTACTCAGAAAGTGACAGAATTGGAACTGAAAATATTACAAGGAGGAAAATAATAATGTATGAAATATTGAAACAAAAATATGAAAGAAATTTTGTAAGAAAAGACCAATTATTAAGATATGTAGCACTGGGTAAAATCACACAACAGCAATATCAACAAATTATTGAAAACAAGAAATAAATAATAAACCCCTTTGAATTGAAATTCAAAGGGGAATTTTTTATTTTACAATAATATTAAATTCTTGATAATATGTTTTAGAATAACTGTTTCCAGCACCACCATATACTGTAGCAGAAATAACAATATTTCCTGCTGTTCTGGTGTATAAATTGGTATGATTTTGTATATATGCACCTGTAGTGCCAGCATCTACAATTCTCCACTGTATCTCTTTAGCATTGGCATTGTTAGGCTGTATTGTACCAGAAAGCTGTAACATTTCACCTGATTTGCAAGTAGTTGGTGTATTAAGTACAATATTGTTTACTTTTGTATATTTTTCTTCTATAGGTATGATATTGATTTGAAATTCTTTTGTAATATCAGAAGTACCGTCAACGCCTTTTTCTACTGTAGCACATATTGTAACAACACCTGTACGCTGAGCAGTTAATTCGTTATTTGTTATTTTTGATTTTGTGTTGCCGTCGTTTTGGATACTCCACTGTATAAAATTATGTGTTGCATTAGAAGGTGTAACATATCCTGTTAAAACAAGAGGTTCATCAATATCCCATACTGTAGGAGAAGTCATTATAATATCTTCTGTTTTTACAAAATTTTTGAATTCATCTTCTACATTGATTATAAAATCTTGTGTAAAATGTTTTGCATTGCCCATTCCATGAAATACCTGTGCTGTTACAATTATACTTCCTTCTGAATAAGCAGTAAGTACATTACCATTAGAAATAGCTGCACCTGTATTTCCAGCATCTTTAATACTCCAACGTATTGCTTGTTTATTTGCGTTATGAGGTACTACAGCACCAGATAATGTAATACTTTTTCCCTGATACATACTTGTGGGCACATTTTCAATGCCTGTTACAGAAATAAAACCATCTGAATGTTCGCCTACCATAATAGTGGAAGCGATATTTGACTGTTTATTTGTAATAAGTTTTTGTATTGTTCCTGTACCAGTAATTTCTATATTGGTATCAGCATAAAGTTCTTCTATTACAGAACCTTCTGCCATATTTATTTTTAATGTATTTGGTACATTAGAAATATTAAGTGTTTGTATTTTTTTGTTTTGATTTAATTGTACTTCTACTGCTGTAGTATCAAAAGTGATATTTTTAATATTAGTGTCTATTTCTAATTTTCTGCCAGTATATTGCTCTACAAGTACATTTTTCAGTATGGTATAGCGGTCACCTTTTAATATAGTATTTCCTCTAATAGCAATATTACCAGAAACATTAGTATTGCTATCAAAAAATAATGTAACAGGTGTTCTGTCTTTACGATAAGATATCACATCATTTTGTATATTACAGTTTTCGATATAAACAGCATCTCTGCCACCATAAATATTTACATTGCCTTTTACTGTAACATCTTTTAATGTTGCAGAAGTATTTTTGATAACATCTTGTATTGTGACATCTTTTTCAATTACAGCATTATAAAGTGTGGCATTTTGTGCTTTTATAGTAGCATTTTGATATGTTTTTGCTGTAGCATTAAATCCCTGTCCATCTGTATTCAATATTAAATTTTCTTTTGATGTTGCTGTTTTAGCAGTAGAAGAGTTTGCTATATTTTCTCTTGTTGTATAAGTAATTTTATTTGCATTTTGTTTTAAATAAAGCTGTTCTGGTTTAATATCTGTTTCTATATCATTGACATAAGCTGTTAATTCATTAATTTTTCCTGCTGTACCAGTGATTTTTGTTTTTGCATATAATATACAATTTTTTACTTGTGCATTTTGTAAAAAATTAATGGACGTATTTGGTGCATTACTAGAAATTTGTAATGTTTGTATTTGTGCATTTGACAGCAATGTAATAGAAGAAGGTGTGTTAATTTCTAATAGCTCTATGTCCGCATCTACTTTTACAGTAGAAACAACATTTTCTGAAATGAAAACATTTTTATAACTATTTCCTTTGATATGTGCATTGGTACAAATCTGCATAGTATTGATGTTGCTTGAAATATCACTATCTATTATGACATTTTGTTTTTGTACTTGTATATTGTTGATATTACAGCCTCTTATGTTAATTGTTCCGCCGCCTTGCACAAAAACAGAACCTGTAACAGTGATATGCTCTAATATAATTTGTTCGTTGTTATTAGAAGTAGGTATTGTTAAATTACCATTTATTATCTGATTTTGCATGGTACTTTTTTGTAATATTATTGTATTGCTTTCCGTTTCAGAGGAGGCTTGTGCTGTTATCATATTTTTGGTGTTTTGTGTCCAATTATTTTTAATATCATTGTGTACTGCTGCAAATGCTGTTGTAACAGTGCTTGAAGCAAGTATTGCAGAAAAACAAATACAAAGCAGCTGTTTTGTTCTATTCATGATGTTTTATCTCCTTTCTTATTTACTATAATAAGTATTTTTTAATATTTTATATTATAATGATACGTTTTTAATATAGTTTTGTTTTATTAGAAATTATTGATTAATAAAATCTTCTCCTAAAAGTTGGTCATATGTTATGAGCCAAAGTGCATCTGTTAATTTTTTTGTTTTTTCAGGGTCAATATTTGGCTGATATAAATTGTATTTGCTGTGAATAACAGGACAAGTTTTATATAAATCTAATAACATATTACTTTGTACTGTTTCAGGAGCATTGATATACTTTAAAAGCAGAGGCATTAACATATAAGAAGTTACTGCTTGTTTGTCTGCTATATAATCTTTCCCTGTATCATAATTGGCAAATACAATATAAGGAGTAGAGAACATATACTCAATTTCTTTTTCTGTCCAGTTTTCTGCTTCACTACTATGTAATGCACCTGTAGTAGTATAAGGAGTAAAATCGTTTCCTAATGTAGGCAAGTGGTCACCAAACCAAAGTACTACTGTAGGTTTTTGCCTTGTCATAATGTAATCATAAAGTTGTTTTAATGCTTTATCAGAGTCGCTTACTCCTTTTGCAAAATTCTCTAGTGCATTGATTTCTTGTGCAGAACAATTATCATTTTGTACTTTTATAGTTAAATCTTGTTTTTCAAATTTGTTTTGATAAAGGCTATGATTTTCCATTGTAATACCAAACAAAAAAACACTATTGTTACGTGATTGTTCTAATTCTTTTTGTATTTCATCTATAAGTGTTTCATCTGTCAAATAAGGGCCGCTGTTCCACCATAATTCTGTTTTTAGTTGGCTTTGCCCTCTAAATTCATCAAATCCCATGTAAGGATATGCTTTATTTCTTTCATAGAATGTATTGTCATAAGTATGTAAACCTATAGTGTCATATCCCATATTTTTAAAATAACGAGCAAATGAAAATACATCTTTTTGCATATATTGTTGATAAGGAAAAGAACCTGCTGGCATAGGCGATGTTGTCATACCTGTAAGAACTTCAAATTCAGGGCGTGCTGTTCCTCCTCCAAATGTGCTTGAAATCATAGTACCACTAGGATAATTTTGTGACAAAGCATTGTAATTTTCTAGAGGGTGTTGCGAAAATGTTGTATTAGGCAATGTTGTCATATCCCAAAAAGACTCAGACAATATCACTATGACATCTGGTTTTATAAAATCCGCATAGGGTACAGCAGGTGAATATTCTTTTTTAAGCTGTTCTATGGCACTTTTACCATAGTGAGAAGGTGCATCAATATTTAAGTAACCTATATTTAGTAAAAAAGCAGTTAAAAAACCATTTTTATAATAATTGCTCTGTTGTGTGGAAGTATCATTTACAGAAATATCAAACCATTTTGTGTAACTCATTCTCATAGTATTGTTTGTTAAAAATATACCTGTACCAGTAAATATTACTATTCCTAATAAAAAAGTAATAAAACGCAAGTATTTTTTAGAGTATGATTTAGGTTTTCTAGGTAAAAGCAATATACTATACAATACAGGAGAAAATAAAAGCAATATCATAATAGGCGTGATATGTAATGCTTTTAAAAAAGGTTGAAAATCTTCTATATTTTTACTCAAAAGCAAATCCCAAGGAAGCAAATGTTCCTGTAATATTGAAAATTTAATATTGTCTGCTAATGCAAGTGTGGTATAACAAATACCTAATATACTTCCTGCTAGCCATGCTCTGGAAAAAATCAAACATAACGATATAAAAAGCACAGAAGTAATTATTAATCCAAAATAAAAAGCACCTGTTCTATTTTCCATTAAAAAAGAAATAGTATTGATGTCATAAGAAGAAATACAATTTGCTAATGCTGTTAATAAATAAGGATAAGGCAAAAAGCAAATATAACGAATGACAGTAAGTACTCCTTTTAAAATATTGTTATGAGATGTTTTGGTAGGCTCTACCGTCTGCTTTGGCGTGATATTGCCTAACGCTGGCGAAACATCTGTAGAATGAAACATAGTGACAAACTCCTTTACAAAATATAATACTTTAAACTATATTTAAGTATAACGGGAAATTGTCAAATATTCAATAAAAAAACAATATGCTGACGAAAATTGTTTTTTATATCATTTTTTATCATACAAAAGCACAAAATACTATATTACTTAAATCTATTCCTTTATTTGTCAAATAATAATGTCCTTGCTGTTTTTGCAATAATTTTTGTTCTATCAATAACGAAAGTTGCTTTCCGTAAATACTGTCTATGCTGACACCAAATCTTTTTTGAAAAGTATATTCAGAAATGCCTTTTGTCATACGTAGTCCCATAAACATAAATTCACTTTGAAGTTGTTCTATTGTCAAATGTTCTACACCTCCTGTCAATAAAGATGTATTTCCTTTTGATTGTATATATTTTTGCATATCATATGTGTTGTAAAAACGTTTGTTTTTGTAATAAGAATGTGCTCCTAATCCAAATCCTAGATATTGTTTTGTTTGCCAATAGACTTTATTGTGACGACTTTCATAACCTTTTTTACAAAAATTAGAGATTTCATATTGATGATAACCATATTGTGCTAAAAGTTGTTGTGTAAGATGATACATTGCTCTGTCTGTTTGTTCTTTTGGAAGTAAAAGCTTATTTTGTTGATAGAAATGGTAAAAAGGTGTACCTTCTTCTATAATAAGGCTGTAAGCAGAAATATGTTCTGGCTGTAAATGTAATATACTATAAAGTGTTTGCTGCCATTGACTATATGTTTGCTCTGGTAATGAGAACATAATGTCAATATTAATATTTTCAAAACCAGCTTTTCTAGCATTGTCATAGTTTTTTAAAAATGTAGTACGATTATGTATTCTGCCTAATTTCTGCAAAAGTTCATTTTGCCAAGCTTGTAAACCTATGCTAATGCGACAAAATCCCATAGTATGCAATGCAGACAATACAGAACTAGATAGTGTACCTGGATTTGCTTCTATAGTAATTTCTGCATTATTTAAAACGTTGTAATACTGAAAAATAGTATTCATTATTTTTTGTAAAAAAGAAATAGGCAGTATTGTAGGTGTTCCACCTCCAAAAAATATAGTATGTATTACTTCATTATGACATAGAGTAGCTTTTTGTATCAGTTCTTTTATTAGTATATCTGTATAGTCAGCATATAAATATTCTTTGTTGGCAAAAGAAGTAAAATCGCAATATAGGCATTTTTGGATACAAAATGGAATATGAATATAAAGACTGTTCATAATAAACTTCCTTTCTAGCAATAGTATAAAATATGGTAATTAATATATTATGATAGATTAGTATAGTATATTTTTGAAAAAAATAAAATATAAAAAGTAAAAAAACACTTGACATATTTTAAGTCAAGTGTTATTTTAAGAATAGAAATTAGCACTCGACATCATTGAGTGCTAACAAACAAAAGGAAGGAGTTGACAATATGGCATTGAATGATAGAAAAATACAAATATTGCAAGCAATCATCAATGACTATATTGCAACAGCAGAGCCTGTAGGTTCGAGAACCATTGCAAAAAAATATAATTTAGGTATTAGTTCTGCTACTATTCGTAATGAAATGAGTGATTTGGAAGAAATGGGCTTTATTATACAACCCCATGCTTCAGCGGGTAGAATTCCGTCAGATTTAGGCTATAGACTTTATGTGGACAGATTAATGCAGAAAAAAGAGTTGACACCACAAGAACAGCAGCTTTTAAAAAGTGTTGCTACTACAAATATTAGTCAGATTGATTATCTTATGGAGGAAACAGCAAAAGTAATTTCTATGCTAACTAATTATACAGCATTAATTTCTGAGCCTATATTTACATGTGCAAAATTAAAACAAATTAGATTGTTACCTCTTGACAGTGAGTCCATTATATTGATGGTTGCAACAGATGGAAATTATATTAAAAATCATATATTAAAATTATCTACAGTACCAGAAGAAAAAAAGCTGTTTGAAATGGGAAGTTGTATTAACAACATATTGAAAGGCTGTACAATAGAAGACATTGATGAGTGTATTATTACATTGTTAAGGAGAGAATTACAGGAATATAGTTATATATTACCTATGCTGTTATCTGCAATACAAAAGACAGCAACAAGTGCAGAAAGTATGCAGGTACATTTAAGTGGTACAAAAAATATATTGGCATTTCCTGAATTTAGTGATATACAAAGAGCAAAATCACTTTTTCAAACATTAGAACAAAAAGATGTTTTAATTACATTACTTCAAGAGCAAAAAAATGATGACGTTCAAATTATGATAGGCAGCGAAAATAGTTTACAAAGTATAAAAGATTGTAGTGTTATCACAACAACGTATAAAATGGGAAATGGTACAAGAGGAACAATAGGCATATTAGGGCCTACCAGAATGGATTATTCTCAAGTGGTATCAGTACTCAATGGTATGGTAAAAAATATAGAAAATGTGTTACAAGCATTAGTAGAAAATAAAAATGATACTTAGCAAATATAGCAAATTAAAGTAGAAAAAGAAAAGAGGTTTTACTTTTGGAAGAAAAGGATAAAGAAGTAGAGGAAATAGAAACAGAAAAGCAAGAATTACAACAAACCACACAAGAACAAGCTGATACAACAGAAGAAGATGCTGTGCAGCAAGAACAACAAGAACAAACACAACAGGACATTATAACAAAATTAGAAGCACAATGTGCAGATTATCTGGATAAATATCAAAGATGTTTTGCTGAATTTGATAATTTTAGAAAAAGAACTATAAAAGAAAAAGCAAGTATGTATGATGATGGTGTAAGGAGTACAGTAGAAAAACTGCTTCCTGTTATAGATAATTTAGAAAGAGCTGTAGCAGTAGAATGTGAAAACAATGCAGAAGATAGTTTTTATAAAGGCGTTGCAATGACACTCAAACAATTTCAAGAAATATTGACAACAATGGGAGTAGAACCAATTAAAGCACTAGGTGAAACATTTAATCCTAATTTGCACGCAGCTGTAGCACATGAAGATAATGAAGAATATGGTGAAAATATTATTATGCTAGAAATGCAGAAAGGATATAAATATAAAGATAAAGTAATTCGTCACAGTATGGTAAAAGTAGCAAATTAAAATAATACTGCAAATTGTAAAGCAGTTTCGTATAAATGATAAATTAAAATAACAAAGAATGGTTTTATATTAGGAGGAATATATATTATGGGTAAAATTATTGGTATTGACTTAGGAACAACAAATTCATGTGTAGCAGTAATGGAAGGTGGTCAGCCTGTTGTTATTGTAAACTCTGACGGTGCAAGAACAACACCATCTGTAGTTGGTTTTGCAAAAAATGGAGAGCGTTTAGTTGGTGAAACTGCAAAACGTCAAGCAATTACAAATCCAGACAATACAATTAGTTCTATTAAAAGAGAAATGGGAAATAGCTATAAAGTGTCTATTGAAGGAAAGCAATATTCTCCACAAGAAATTTCTGCTATGGTATTGCAAAAATTAAAAGCAGATGCAGAAAGTTATTTAGGAGAAAAAGTTACTGAAGCAGTCATTACTGTACCAGCTTATTTCAATGACGCACAAAGACAAGCAACAAAAGATGCAGGTAAAATTGCAGGATTAGATGTAAAGAGAATTATAAATGAACCAACAGCGGCAGCACTTGCTTATGGTCTTGACAATGAACAAGAACAAAAAATAATGGTATATGATTTAGGTGGCGGTACATTCGACGTTTCCATTATTGAAATTGGCGATGGTGTTATAGAAGTATTGGCTACAAATGGTGATACTCGTTTAGGTGGAGATGATTTTGATAATAAAGTAATCAACTTCTTAATAGAGGAATTTAAAAGAGTAGAAAATATGGATTTGAGCAAAGATAAAATGGCTATGCAGAGATTGAAAGAAGCAGCAGAAAAAGCAAAAAAAGAACTTTCAACAACAACAACAACAAATATCAATCTGCCATTTATCACAATGAACCAAGATGGCCCAAAACATTTAGATGTGACACTGTCTAGAGCAAAATTTGATGAATTAACAAGTGATTTAGTAGATAGAACAATGACACCTGTACGTCAAGCATTATCTGATGCAGATTTGACAGCAAGTGATATTGATAAAGTATTGTTAGTAGGTGGTTCTACAAGAATACCAGCAGTACAAGATGCAGTAAAGAAATTTACAGGAAAAGACCCATTCAAAGGCATTAACCCAGACGAATGTGTTGCAGTAGGTGCATCAATACAAGGTGGTAAACTTTCTGGAGAACAAGGTGCAGGAAGTGTATTATTGTTAGACGTAACACCACTTTCACTTGGTATTGAAACATTAGGTGGTGTTGCTACAAAATTGATTGATAGAAATACAACTATACCAACAAGTAAAAAACAAATATTCTCTACAGCAGAAGATAATCAAACAGCGGTAGATATTCACGTTGTACAAGGAGAAAGACAATTAGCAAGAGATAACAAGACATTAGGACAATTTAAATTAGATGGCATTGCTCCTGCAAGACGTGGCGTACCACAAATTGAAGTTGCATTTGATATTGATGCAAATGGTATTGTAAATGTATCTGCCAAAGATTTAGGTACAGGAAAAGAACAAAAAATTACAATTACTGCTGGTTCTAATTTGAGTGATGAAGAAATTGAAAAAGCAGTAAAAGAAGCAGAACAATTTGCAGAAGAAGATAGAAAGAGAAAAGAAGCTATTGATGCAAAAAATGAAGCTGACTCTTTAATATTCCAAACAGAAAAAGCATTAGCTGATTTAGAAGGTAAAATTGATGATGCAGAAAAGAGTAGTGTAGAAGGTGCATTAAATCAATTAAAAGATGCAGTAAAAGACTTAGAACCTGCTACTATGACAGAAAGTGATGTTTCAAATATAAAATCAGCTACAGAAACATTAAAACAAGAATTTTATAAAATTTCTGAAAAATTGTATCAAGCAGCAGGTGCAGCAAATGCAGAAGGTGCAGCACCACAAGATGATAATGTAGTTGACGGAGAAGGAAAAGAACTGTAATATAGAAAATGCTATGCGTATAACATTGAGAAAATAGACACAAAAGTAGACAAAAAAGTAACCTTGGGAATATTTCCCAAACAAATGCAATACTTTTTAGTATATTTGAATACTAAATAGGTGTTGATGTGGTTTGGAAGTTCTCAAGGTTTTAACTTGTAGAAAGAAAGGTTTTAGGTGGTGAAGCAAGTGGCTGACAAACGTGATTATTACGAAGTGTTGGGTGTAAGTAAAGGTGCAAGTGATGACGAAATTAAAAAAGCATATCGTAAATTAGCAAAAAAATATCACCCAGATGCAAATCCTGGCAATAAAGAAGCAGAAGAAAAATTCAAAGAATTGGGAGAAGCTTATGAAATATTGAGTGACCCACAGAAAAAAGCACAATATGACCAGTTTGGTCATGCGGCATTTGACCCAAGTAGTGGTATGGGTGGCGGTGGATTTTACAGCAGTAGCTTTGATATGGGAGATATTGGTGATATTTTCAGTATGTTTGGCTTTGGCGGTGGTGGTAGTACTAGAAGAAGTGGCCCAAGACGAGGAAATGACATTCATATCAATATGCAGATTTCATTTTCAGAGTCTATATTTGGAGGCACAAAAGAGATTTCTGTACCAGTAACAGATGAATGTGATACTTGTCATGGAACAGGTGCAAAACCAGGCACACATGCAGAAACTTGTAAAAGATGTAATGGTACTGGACAAGAAAGAGTAACACAGCAATCCCTTTTTGGTGCTATGACATCTGTTAGAACTTGTTCTGCTTGTGGAGGTACAGGAAAACAAATCAAAGACCCTTGCACAAGTTGTAGAGGGGCTGGAAAAGTAAGAAAAACAAAAACATTTGAAATCAAAATACCAGCAGGTATTGACAGTGGCCAAACAATTCGCTTAAGTGGTAAAGGAGATATTGGAGAAAAAGGTGGCGGATATGGTGACCTTCTTGTTACAATTTATGTAGAGTCTGATAAAGTATTTAAAAGAAAAGGATTAAATTTATATTGTGATGTATCTATTTCATTTATACAGGCTGCATTAGGCGATGAAATTAGTATTAAAACAATGTATGGTGAACAAAAATATAACATAAAAGCAGGTACACAACCTGAAACAGTAATTACATTAAAAGGAGCAGGTGCTCCAAAATTGAGAAATGAAAAATCAAAAGGAGATTTAGTTGTAACACTTAAAGTGCAAATACCAACTTCTTTAACAGACAGACAAAAACAATTATTGAAAGAGTTTTATGGTGATGGAGATGTTTCAAAAGAACATCAAGAGGAAAAGAAAAAAAGTATTTTTGAAAAATTTAAAAAATAAAATCAAAAGGAATATTTAGTATGTCAAAAATATTAGTAGCATATTTTTGAGCAAGTGGTGTTATAAAAACAGTTGCAGAAACATTATCAAAAGTGACAAATACTGATTTATATGAAATTAAGCCAAAAACTTGCATATATTTCTGCAAACATTGATTGGATAAATAATAAAAGCCGTAGTTCTATAAAAATGAATAATAGTGCTTTTCGTCCTCCTATAGTAAAAGGTACACTAAATATAACACAATATGATACTATATTTATTGGTTTTCCTGTGTAGTGGTATATTGTTCCAACGATTATAAATACATTTATAGAAACATATGATTTGACTGGTAAAATAATAATTCCTTTTGCAGCATCTGGCAGCAGCGATATTGAAAACTGCGAAAAAGATTTAAAAAAGCAATATTCTCAGCTTCATTAGAAAAAAGGTAAATTATTAAATGGTAGCCAAACAAAACAATCACTTTCTCAGTGGATTGCTGAATGCAATTTATAATTCCCCTTTGTCCCTTTATCGAATAAAAAATCCCTTTGCATAACAAAGGGATTTTTTATTTGTACTTTAATAATATATATGCTAAAATGACTATAGTTACTTTGTTATGTGAATAGGGGGATTGCTATGAAAAAACAAAATTTATTATTTTCACTTTATACCATTTTAGTATCATTTTTTATTATTTCCTGTAATACTGTTGAAAACACTGAAAAAATTTTAAAAATAGAATATACAGATATTACAGCATATATTAATGGCATACCAATACCATCTTATAATATAAACGGGAATACTGCTATTGTTGCTGAAGATTTGAACGAATATGGTTTTGAAGTGTTTTATTATACTGACCCCGAAACTTCTAATACTTCTTTAGAAATTTATTATGACGGTAGTTGGAAAGAGGTTACAGCAGATGGCATATTACTGGAAAATACTTTTGTATCTGAAGAAGTATCTCCTTCTGGCATTATTACACACATCAATAATATGTATAGCCATGAAATTAACTCTTATAATGTCAATGGAAAAATACTTATTTTTATAGATGACCTTGCTATTTATGGTGATGTAAAATGGTACGCTGACCAAAGAAAAATTTGTTTTGATTATACACCTGATTGGGAAATTACTTTAGAAGATGACCATAAAGGAGATACTTCAAAAGAAATTTTGGATTTTACTATAAAAGCAAATAAAAATAGCAATGGAACATTTGACAGCACTGGAGAAAACAGAAATTACATATCAGATATTAGGCTCAGCTGGGATAAAGAACAAGGATTATACATTCGTTTTTCTCTTTATCAAAGAGTTTTATCTCAAACAACTGAACTTGGTCGTATGTTATATGACATTGTAACAATAGACAAAGAAGGTGAAATTAGATATCCAAATGCTGATATAGCAAATCAACATGTTACAATATATGTTAATGGTGAAAAAATAAATATTAAATCTGTAGGAGAAGGGCTAGGAAATGGCCATCATGATTATTATTTATATTTGGATACCGATATAAAAAATAAAGAAAATATACAATCGTTTGAAATAACATACAAATAATTTACTAGAAAGGGATATATTTATGAGAAAAAAACATATATTATTGTTATTTATATTTTGTAGTGCATTTATTTCATTTCATACAATTAGCTATGCTACTACAAAAGTGGTAGAAAAAGCAGTATATACAGATATTGTTGCTTATGTAAATGGAAAAGCAATACCTTCTTACAACATTAACGGGTATACAGGTATTGTTGCTGAAGATTTGGAAAAGTATGGTTTTGATGTAGACTATAGTGAATGGCTGCGTCAATTAGTAATAGAATATAATGAAACAAAAAAAATTACAGCTGATTATGTGCCACAAAAAACTAATAAAACAATAGGCACTTTTTTTAAAAACATCTATCAAACAGATATTATAACATGTTTTGAAGGACAGAAAGTTCCTTCTTATAATATTGGTGGTAAAACAATTATATTGATGGATTATTTAGAATATTTTGGTGATGTTGTATGGTATCCAGAGGAAAGAAAAATATGTTTTGATTATGTTCCAGATTGGAGAATAGATATTAAAACGGAATATGACCAAAATAGAACAGAAGTTATTTCAAGTTTTACAATAGAATTGATTAAAAATAAATTGGGAGAATTTGAAATATCAGGAGAAAATTATCAATATTTAAGTAATATTTCTATGTATGGCTCAAAGGATGGTAAAACTTATTTAGACTTGGCTATTTATCAAAATGTTATGGAATATACGTCAGAACTGATGGCACTATTAAATAAAATGTATACTATTAATATTGACAATCATGTGATAGCACAAAATGCTGATTTTGCAAAAGAACATATGCAAATTTATGTAGATGATGAAAAAATGAATATTATAGATGTGCAGGAAGGTATGGGAAATGGACATCAGGATTATTATTTTGTAATGGACAATAAAATAAGAAGTTTAGATAATGTACAAACAATTAAAATAATATGTAAATAATAATATACCCCCTCATTACTTTGAGGGGGAGTGCTTCTTTAATATAATAGTTTTTATGGTAATATATTTTCGCTCACATAAATTTTAGATTTTATTAATTCAGGAGCTTTTTCTGCTTGTAATACTTCTGTTCCTTTTTTATATTCTTTTTGTCCTACTACAATTTCTATTGTTACGTCATCTTTTTGTAATAACACTGGCTTATCGTTTGCTGCCCATGTTACAGTAAAGCCTTTATTTTCTGCAATTTCTCTCAAAGGTACAAAATTTACTGCATTTGATGTTGGTTCTGTTTGTTCTTCTTTTTCTCCCATTTCCTGTTGCTGTATTGTGTCAATAATTTCTTCTTCCTTTTCTTCTTCTATTTCTTGCTTATCTAATATCATTACAAATACAGGATTTGTTTGTGCTGGTATACTTCTTGTTGTTATACCATATACTACAAGACAGTCTTGATTTTTTACATCATCTTGTGTAAATAATTTTTTGCTACCTGCCATATCTACAATTTTTGTTTCTTCTGAAATATTTAATTGTAGCATTGCTGGAGTATCTTCGCTTATCAATTCTTCATTAAAATATCCTGTTGCTGCAAAATTTTGTTCTCCTACTACCAATACTACTGCATTTGTTATAGGGGGCAGGCTCATTGTCATAGGGGAATTTTTTGCTACAATAGCAGTAATATTCATGTCACTTTTTAATTCATCAAATGTCATAAAATTGCCGTTTTCACTATTTACAATAAAAGCATTTTCATTTACAGTATATACTATACCAAATTCATCATCTGGTAGTGCAACAGAAATTGTATAATAGTCTTTTTCTTTTTCTATTGATTTTATTGTTCCACTTTTGGTCATGTATTGGCTTTCCATTTTTGCATCGCTTTGTTCTAATTCTTTCATTTCTGGTAATTCCTTTACTAATGGTAATTTCTGCTGTACCTCATCTGCAAATATCGTCATTGTACTTACTGTAGAAAAAGCAATCATTGTCGCAAGTATTGCACACATTTTTTTCATAATATTTTCCTCCTAAATATACATCATTTATTGTTTTCTATAATATAAGACGATAGGCTTTTTTGATTTGTTCCACAAAATATTATTTTTTTAATTATTTTATTTTTTTTATTTCTTCCAGTAAGACATTTATTTTTTTTATTATAATGTAAGTGTAAGTAACAATAAGTGATGCAATAAGTGCTATTCCTGTATAAGAAGGCATATGATAAGACAGTTCATAGCTATCTCTGCCTATTATTAACAAAAAACCTATGCCACATAAAATATATTGGTTAAACAAATAAAATGCAAAAAAGGACAAAATTGCTAATAATATTACTTTTGTATTAGTTTTCATATTTTTCCCCCAAAGCATTACAAAGTATCAAAACTGTTCAAAAAATTTATAATACAAAATCTACTCCCAGCATATTAATAGCAATATCTACCATTTCTGTTACCATAGCATAAGTTTCTTCATCTGATTGTAAACGTTCCATTGTTTCTTCATCACCTTCAAAGCTACAAATTAACTGTTCCTCTACATCATAAAAGTCTGCTCTCCATTCATCTGTTCTATCTTTATATTTTTTTAAGTGATACCATATTTCGTTTATTCCACTAATAACATATTTATCAATCATAGTATTTTCCTCCTTTTAATATTCTGCATTGTGTACTGTTCTGGGATAAGGTATAACATCTCTAATATTGCTCATACCTGTCAAATACATTACAGCTCTTTCAAAGCCTAATCCAAAACCAGAGTGGCGTGTGCTACCGTATCTTCTTAAATCAACATACCACCAATAATCTTCTTTTTTCATAGATAATTCATTCATTCTTTTTTCTAATTTGTCTAATCTTTCCTCTCTTTGGCTTCCTCCTATAATTTCTCCTATATTAGGAACAAGTAAATCCATAGCTGCAACTGTTTTGTTGTCATCATTAATTCTCATATAAAATGCTTTAATGTCTTTAGGATAATCTGTTACAAAAACAGGTTTTTGAAATATTTCTTCTGTTAAATATCTTTCGTGTTCTGTTTGCAAATCTATACCCCATTTTACAGGATATACAAATCTGTTTTGTACTTTTTCTAATATGGTAATGGCTTGTGTATAAGTTATTCTTTCAAAATCAGAACAAACAATGTTTTCTAATCTTTTTAGAAGTCCTTTATCTATAAATTCATTAAAAAATGCCATTTCTTCTGGTGCATTTTCTAATATAAATGATATAATATATTTTAACATTTCTTCTGCTACTTCCATATTATCTTCTAAATCTGCAAAAGCCATTTCAGGCTCTACCATCCAAAATTCTGCAGCGTGACGTGCAGTATTAGAATTTTCTGCTCTAAATGTTGGGCCAAATGTATAAATATTGCGGAAAGCCATAGCAAACGTTTCTCCTGAAAGCTGACCACTTACTGTTAAATTAGTTTGTTTACCAAAAAAGTCTTTTGTAAAATCAATATCACCATTTTCTGTAACAGGTATATTTTGAAATTCTTTTAATGGTAATGTTGTAACAGAAAACATTTCTCCTGCTCCTTCGCAGTCACTTCCTGTAATAATAGGTGTATGCACATATACAAACCCTTTTTGTTGAAAAAATGTGTGTATAGCATAAGCAATTAAACTCCTTACTCTAAATACCGCTGAAAATGTATTTGTTCTGGGACGTAAATAAGCGATTTTTCTTAAATATTCAAAAGAATGCCTTTTTTTCTGCAAAGGATAAGAATTGTCACAGCTTCCCTCTAATAATATTTGTTTTGCTTTTAATTCAAAAGGCTGTTTTGCATGAGGTGTTTCTTCCAGAATACCTTTTATAATTACAGCTGTTCCTACATTCCATTTTATTACATCAGCATAATTACTAAGTTGATTTTGTTCTAGCACTATTTGCATATTTTTAAAAAAAGTACCATCATTTAATTCTAAAAATCCGAATGTTTTGGAACTCCTTGTTGTTTTTATCCAGCCTGCTACAGTAATTTCTTTTTGTGCATATTGTTTTTGATTTTTGTAAATCTCTTTTATCTGTATAAAATGCAATGTTATCACTTCTTTCTTAATTACAAAAATTTTAAAAATTCTCCATATCCTTGTTTTTTCATATCTTCTTTTGGTATAAAATGTAGTGCAGCACTGTTAATACAATATCTTAAGCCATATTTTTCTTCAAAAACGTGACCTAAATGTGCATTACCACATCTACTTCTGACTTCTGTTCTTATCATATTATGACTTAAATCGTCATATTCTAAAATAGTATTGGGGTCTATGGCTTTTGTAAAACTTGGCCAACCACAACCAGATTGAAATTTATCTTTAGAACTAAAAAGAGGCTCTCCTGTAGTAATGTCTACATAGATACCCTCTTTTTCCATATCATAGTAACTATTCTGAAAAGGAGGTTCTGTTTCGTTTTGCTGTGTTACTGCATATTGCAAAGGAGTTAACATTTCTTTCAATGTTTCGTTATCTGGTTTTATATATTTTGTTTCATCTACAATACGATTTTTTTGTTTCATTATTTTTTCAATATTGATATGACAATATCCATTAGGATTTTTATTCAAATAATTTTGATGATATTCTTCTGCTTTACAAAAATGTTTTAAGGGCAGATTTTCCACTACAACAGGTTTTTGATACTGTTTTTGTAATTCTTTTAAAGATTGTGCTATTACTTCTTTTTGACTTTGTTCTATATAATAAACGCCTGTTCTATATTGTATGCCTACGTCCATACCTTGTCTGTAGTGACAAGTAGGGTCTATTGTTCTATAAAAATCTTCTAGTAACTGCAAAAGTGATATTTTGTCACTGTCAAAAATAACTTCTACTGTTTCAGCATGACCACTGCCATTACATACTGCTTCATAACTAGTATATTCTTCATCACCATTTGCATAGCCTACTGTAGTATCTAAAACACCATCTAATAACTGCATATATTTTTGCGTTCCCCAAAAACAACCACCTGCTAAATATATTTTTTGTTTATTCATAAATATATCACTCTTTTCTTTTTAATGTATAAATATCATTTCTCCTATGTGCTAATATAGGTAATTGTTGTCTGACTTTATTGATTTCATTCAAATCTATATCACAAAAAGCAATTTCTTCTTTTTCAGATAATCGTGTAAGCACTTTTCCCCAAGGAGATACCACTATAGAATTACCATAAGAAATATATGTGCTATGTTGTTGTCTAGCTGGTGCGACACCTATGGTATATACTTGATTATCTAATGCTCTTGTACGAAATAATATTTCCCAATGTGCTGGGCCTGTTGTCATATTAAAAGCAGCTGGCACAATAATGATATTTGCTCCTTCTAGTGCCATAATGCGAGATAATTCTGTAAAACGAATGTCGTAACAAATACAAATACCCATTTTACCAAATTCAGTATCAAATACAGTAATTTCATTTCCTGCTGTTAATGTATCAGATTCTTTAAAATATTGTCCTCCTGCCACATTAATATCAAATAAGTGCATTTTTCTATGCTTTGCTATTTGCTTTCCTTCTCTATCAAAAACATAACAAGTATTATAAACTACTCCATTTTCTCCTTTTTCTGGCATAGAACCACCAACAATATACATATGGAGTTTTTTAGCTGTTTGAGAAAGTGCTTGCCATACTGTACTGCCTGGAAATTCTGCATATAAAGGAAAGTTTTCTGTAGCATAAGGACAACAAAACATTTCTGGCAATATTGCAATATCAGCACACTCTTTTTTACTTTGTTCTAATAAAGAAATTGCTTTTTCTATATTTTGTTGTTTACTCTCAGAAACGGACATCTGTAATAATGCTGTTTTCATATTCACACCACCGTTTATTTTTGTTTATATTATTTTTTCATTATAGCATAATACAATATATAGCAAAAGTAGATATTTTTAAGTATATTATTTTTCATTTTAAAAACATACCATTTGTATTTTGATAAAAATAATGTTATGCTAATAAAAACAATAGAAAGGGAGAAATTGTTATGTTTCGATTACAATGCAGCATTTATCATTTGAACTATGAAGCTGCTTTTTCTTTTTTACTTCAAAAAATGATGTCGCATACAAACACTGTGTTACAACCTTTTTTAAAAAGTATTTCTATGTGTATAAAAGAAATTACAGATACTGTTACTACAACAGTTTCTCAATATGACATACAAAATGCTATTGTGTATTTTGTTAATGAATATCATAATAAATTAAGTCATTCTATAGAAAAAGCAGCTTCAAAAAAGGGATTTACTATAGAAGTAGCTTCTCTTTCTGCTTCACTAGACCAAAATACAGAAGAAATTTTATTTTATATGGAATTTCAAGTGATTTCTTATCCTATTAAAATAATGACACCTATTTTATCCGATAAATTGTTTTCTCGTTTGTTTCATATTAAATATTTTACAGAAGCCTTGTTTTCATTAGCAGAAAATATTTTTCAGACACAATGTAATTTTGCAGAAATCAAAAATTTGCATATTGAAGTAATATAATGGCATATAAAAGGACACAGCAAAGTATTCACTTTGCTGTGTCCTTTTGAAAAATTGTAGGGTTTTGTGTTGGGTAATTGTCTTTTCAGACATTATTATTTTGCCATAAAAGTGATAAAAAAGCAATTAATAAAATGTTAAGAACGTTTATATTAATAAAAATTTATTATTGACAACAGTAAAAGGATATGTTAATGTTTTAGTAATTTAGTAATTTAGTAATTTAGTAAAAATAAGGAGGACAAATATGAAAATACCTGCAAATTTAAAACATAAACCTGTTGTTATTTCTGAAAATTATGAAAATATAGATGGAAGATATGCCTATCATTCTGACGCAAAAGGACTTTCACTTGGTCTTGCACAATGGAATGACAGGGGAAAAGTAGATATTTCTGCAAAAGTATGGCGTCATACAGGAGGAAAATGGTCACGCCAATCAGAAGAACTTCCTATACATAGAGTACTTGACTTAGCAATATTGATTTGTGAAAGCAAATTATATTTTCGTGAAGCATATCGCTATGAGAATTTTTACGACAAACAAAATCCTTCTATTGCTAGAGTTGGATTGCAAGGAGATGCCATGACAGTAGAGTTTTGTACAGAAAATAATATGCTAGAAGAAGATATAAAACTTTTTATGAATACATTAAGTCAAGATGATGAATTGATAGGAGAGCGTTTAAAAGTATTAAGTTCTAAACTAAAAGAGATGGGATATTAAAAATCATAAACATTCCCTTGCTATTTTAATCAAATATGATATTATTATGGTAGTATTTTTCATATACTATTTTGTGTAAAAAATATATTTGATTTTATGATTGGGGGGGAATTTTTCTATGAGTAAGTCAGTAAAAGTATGTCTTTGTATCACTCTAGTATTGTTTATGATAGGAAATATAAGTAATTTTGTTTTACTTTATCATATCATTTTTGAAACAGAACAAAAAAATACACAACAACAATTGCTATTAAATACAGAACAAATTGATGATATGCTAAATTCTACTACAAACTTGAGTAGTGGTAGTAGATACTATTTTTCTTTTACCGATGTACCGAAATGTATTATAAAAGATGATTATGCTATATTAAATAAGGAGCAAAAACAATACATAGAACAAATTTTTAATAACTATTTTAGTGAAATATGGAATAAGTATGGATATAGTACTGATATGCCTGTTGTTACATTTTTAATAGGTTCTGATATGATTGATGATAATACTTTTGGTATGACACTTGGAAATAATGCAATTATTTTAAGAGAAGATATATTTGAATATAGCGAAGAAGAAGTAGAAAATGTAATACTACATGAATTGGTACATATTGCACAGGATTACTATAATATTCATTGTTTTTTCTGGCTTTGTGAAGGTATGGCAGAATATATTACTTCTGAGTATTCAAGTTATGGATATTCTTTTATTCCTAAACAATATATAGAAGGAGAACTTTATGATGGCTATGAAGTTGCTGCAGGTTTTTTAATGTGGATTGAAAATCAAAAGGTAGAAGGTACTGTTATGAAACTTCATAGAATTTGCCAACAGGGTAATATGGAATATCAAACATTTGAAGCATTAACAGGGCAATCACTTTCTGATTTGTGGAAGGAATATTCTGGACAAAATTTGCCTTCTATGGAACAATATTTGCTTAACTATTCCAATGAAAATTATTTTAGAATAGCTAATTATTATTATTTTGGTTATGATAATGAAGTAAATTATCAAAAGGCTTGGGAATACTATCAAAAAGCTACTGAACAGAATGATGGAAATACTGCTGACGCCTATATTATGCTTGCTGATATGGCACAAAATCATATTATTGAAAATGTAGAAATACAAAAAATAATTGAATATTATGAAAATGTGATTGATTTTGAAAAGAAAAATGACATTATTACATCAAAAACCTCTCTTGCTTTGGCAAGATTAGGTGATATTTATTTGGAGAAAGAAGATATACAAGCAATTACATGGTATGAAAAAGCTGCTGAAATGGGTAGTGTATATGCTAAAAGTATATTAGGTGACATTTATTATGAGGGTATACTTACTAAAAAAGATACACAAAAGGCTTATTGTTATTATTTAGAGGTAGTAGAAAGTAATATTGATATACAAGAGGGCAAAGTATATGCTATGGAAGCGATTGCTGATATATTTTTAGAAAATGAAGATATACAAGCGATTGCTTGGTATGAAAAAGCTGCTCCTTATGATATTTATGCTCAAATAAAACTAGGTGATATTTATTTTGAAGGTACACTTACTAAAAGAGATACACAAAAGGCTTATTCCTATTATATAGATGTGATAGAAAGTGGTACAGTTATATCCGAAAATAAAGCAGCATACATTATGGAAACAATAGCAGATATTTGTTTAGAAAATAAAGATGAACAAGCAGTTATATGGTATGAAAAAGCCGCTCCTTATGACTCCTATGCTCAAGTTAAATTAGGAGAAATATATTATTATGGTACTTTTGGAAAAAAAGATATACAAAAAGCACGTTATTATTTTACACAAGTTGCAGAAAATATAGAAACAATGCAATCAAATAGAGAATATGCAATAGAAATGTTAGATATTATAGATTAAAAATATTTTACATTATAAAGAAACTATATAAATAATAAATAAAAAACAATACCAAAAAAAAGAGGTGAATAATTATGGAAACATTACAAAAAAAAGAAATTAAAAAAGCATATCAACAAAAAAAGATAATAGGAGGCATTTATGCTATACAAAATACAAAAACAGATAAATGGTTTGTAAAAGAAAGTCATAATTTAGAGGCTTCTAAAAATCTTTTTGATTTTTCTAAAAAAATAAACGATTGTACTGAACAAAAATTAAAACAAGATTGGTTACAATATGGTAGTGATTATTTTTGTTTTATTGTACTAGAAGAATTGGAAAAAGGAGAAGAACAAACTAGAAAATCATTTCAAGAAGATTTAAAAGAACTCCTTCAAATTTGGCTAGAAAAATTGTCTGAAAAAATATTATATTAAGTAGATAAAATAGAAAAACATATTTGACTGTTTTAAATTTTCACTTTATAATAAATTTGAATATTTTGTTTTTATGTATAAATGTGAAGAGGGAAAAAGCATGAGAAAAATTTTAGTAATAACAGTAGCAGTTTTTATTTGTATAATTACTATGGGGTGTAGCAGCATAAAGCAAAAAGCAAAAGAAGTTGCTATAGATTGGAAAGCAGATGGCAGAGAATATGGAAAAGAAACAGCATATACTATAGAGGATACTGTTCAAACAGCATTTTTTAAAGTAAAAGTAAATAGTGTTACAACACAAGATGAGATACAAGGAAAAAATGATGAGTATGTACCTCAAGATGTTGCACATCAGTTTATTGTAGTAAATATAACAGTAGAAAATACTTATGATGATTTTGATAGTATTACAATGTTCTGTGATGATTTTGAATTAACTTGGGAACAGTTGCAAGGAGAAACAACTTTTCCAGAATATCAAATGAATGAGGAACAGTTACCAGATAGTTATGAATTAAAATATGGAGAGAGCAAAACAGGAAATTTAGTATTTATTACGCCCAGAAATATAAAAGATTATCGCATGAAATATTATGAAATATGGGACGATAATTTTATAGGAAATACTTATTATATAGATTTTTCTGTAACGGAATAAATGCGAATAATATCATAATAAAAACAAAGCAGGGAAAAAGTACCTGCTTTGTTTTTATATCGTTTTGTTTACAGTAAAATATGCAGGAGGGAATTTTGTTGAAAATTACAGCAATTACACAACAACTACATCACCCAGAAAGATATTCTGTATTTGTAAATGATAGTTTTGCTTTTGGTTTACCTATGGAAGATATTACCTATTTTAAACTAAAAGAAGGAGAAGAAATTACACAAAGTAAATATGATTTTATAAAAAATGAATTGATATATGTAAAAGCACAAGATACTGCATTATATTATATTGGCTATAAAATGAGAACAGAAAAAGAAGTTCGTGTAAAATTATTGGAAAAAGGATTTACAGAGGATATAATAGAACGTGTCATAAATTTTTTAATAGAGTATCATTATGTTGATGATGAAAAATATTGTGAAAGTTATATTAAACAAAGATTGCGATGCAATCCAAAGGGCAGTTATGTATTAAAAATGGAATTAAAACAAAGAGGAATAAAAGATAGTATCATTTGTAGAGTGATAGAGCAGTCAAATATAGATGAATTTAGTGACGCTGTAAAATTATTAGAAAAGAAATGCTTTTATTTAGAAGAAATTGACGAAAAAGAGAAAAAAAGACTGATTTCATTTTTACAGCGAAGAGGCTATTCCTATGATATAATAAAAGAAAGTTTTGAATATGTTGTAAAAAATAAATGCAAAGGGGAACTATAAGAACTTGAAAGGATTTGATAAGCTATGGCTTTTTATATTGGCGAGATAATGAAGTTAAGAAGAGAGTTTCAAGAAGCACACCAAAATGGAGAATACATGGAAGCAATTGCTTTAGGAAAAAGAATATATGATTTATATAGAGAAAATAATGACTGTAATACAATGGAATATGCTATTGATGTTAATAATTTAGCGATTGCATTTGATGATATTTGTATGTATGAAAAGGCACAAAAATATTATAAAGAAGCAGCAGAATTAAAAAGAGAAATAGGTGGAGAATGTAGTTCTTATAGTGATACTTTAAATAATTTAGCAATCACATATAGCAATATGGCAAAATATGAAGATGCTGTTACATTACAAAAACAAGTTTTAGAAATTCGAGATAGATTATTAGGTAGAGGACATGAAGATTATGTAGCGAGTTTGTATAATTTAGGAAATGCTTATGAAGATGTAAAACAATATGATAAAGCAATAGAAATGCATAATAAAGCATTATTAAAAGGGCAAAGACTTCGTACTGTTTCAAAAATGGATTTAGCAGACATTTTAACAAGCTTAGGACGTGCTTATGAAAAACAGGGAAATTATAAAAAAGCAGAAAAAGCATTAAAAAGGGCGTTGGATATATTAAAAGTAGAAAGAGGAGAAGAAAGCCAATATTATATGATGAACCTTTTAAGAATGGCAACAGTATGTGAAAAAGCAGGGCTATTGGAAAAAGCCGCTTACTGCTGTGAAAAAGCAATGAAAATAAGAAAAAAAATAACTACAGAAAGCCATTTAGAATATATCACAAATTTGAATACACTTGCAACATTATATGCTAAAAAAAATGATTTTACACGCTCTCTTGAAATACATCAAAAAGTACAGTCTATAGTAAAAAATCTTTTGGGTGATCATCATACATTTTATGCAGAGGGTTTAAATCATATGGCTATGGACTATTGTGGACTTCAGGAATATAAAAAAGCACTAGAATTAAATGATAAATCATTGGAATTAAAAAAACAACTTATAGGCGAAAAACATGGTCAATATGTTATTAGTCTTTTGAGCAGAGGAACAATATTAGATAAAAAAGGAGATTATGATGAAGCATTACAATGTTATCAAAAGGCATTAGATATGAGAAATGAATTGTATCAAGGAAAAAGTATTGCTTGTGCAGATACCATGTTGGCTATGGCAAGAGTATATACTCACAAAAAAGACAACAAAAATGCAGAACAATATTTATTACAAAGCCGAGAATTGAGAAGAGAATTAAATGAAATAGAAGATAGTGCTTATGTATTAAATTTAGAAATGTTGTCAGAACTATATTATAGTGAGAAAAATATAGAAAAAGGAATTGCTTTTTGTAAAGAGGCAGTTGAAATGCAAAAAAGAATGTATGGACAAATACACCCTCTTTATGCAAGAGTGCTGGAACATTTAGGAAAATTATATATAGCAGCAAATAAATCAGAAAGTGCTTTAAAAGCACTTCAAAAAGTAGTAGAAATTGAGGAAGAAACACTTGGAGAAGAAAATCCAAAATATAAAAACAGCTTAGAAATGTTAGCAAGAGTATCTTATCAAAATGGTGCTTATGAGTTGTCAATGAATTGCTGGGAAAAATTATATAATATGAATTTTGAAGAAACTACTGAAAAAAGATTTGCTTCTGCAAAGATAGAACTTTGGCTAGCAAGTTGTGCTTTACATTTAGAAAATCTTTCAAAAGCAAAAGCATATTATGAAAAGGCTATGGAGAAAAAAGAACAATGTAATATTAATACTGACCAAGAATGGGGTATTATGATAAAAACATTTCTTTTAACATTAGCACAAAAAAATGAGCAAAAACTAAAAAAAGACAAAGAAAAAATAAAAAGAACAGAAGAAAAAAAGAAAACCGAAAAAAGTAATATGAGTTTTGAAGAAAAAGAAAAATATTTGTTATATTGTTATGAACAAAGAATTGCAGAATTTGGAGCAAATGATTTGCAAGCACAACAATGCTGTATTGAAATAGGCGATTTTTATGCAGAAATAGGAGTTTATGATAAAGCTTTTATATGGTTAGAAAAAGCAGAAAAACAAGGAGAAGGTAAAATTTATGCAGAGGCAGTTAGAAAAATAGGAATATTATGTCTTTTAGGAGGAAATTATAAAAAAGCATTTGAAAAATTTATTCATGCTATAAAATATCAGCAAGAATATGGGTCTATAGAAGGAGAGGAATATTGTATTTTAATGGGATTAATGGGAGATTTTTATTTTACATTAAAAGACATAGAAAAATCACTTTGTTATTATGAAATATGGCATAAATTATTTTATGATAAAACATTAAAAAATCAGTTATACTTAGAAAGAATACAAAGAATGGGGAAAATATCAGAACGTTTAAAAAAAAAGGAGCAAGCTAGCATTTATTATAAAGAAGCAGCAGAATATATCAAACAAAATAAAGGAGAATGTTTAGAATTAGCAAGAGAATTGTTAAAATTAGGAGAAGTTCTTTTAAAAATAGATAAAAATAATATACAAGGAGAACAAAATATAAACGAAGCAATCAAACTCTTTGGCAATGAAAAAGGAAAAGAAAGTAAAATATATGGCAAATTAATGAGTAAATTAGGTGTTTTTTATGTTTCATTGGATAAAATAGAACAAGGCATTTCTTTTTTGGAACAGTCTTATCAAATACAATGTGTTTATGAACAAACAAAAATATTAAGTAAAAAGGGATATGAAACATTAACAAAATATTTAAAAGAAAGTAAAGATAATATAAAATATCAATTAATCAAAAAAGGTAAGCCATTGTATTGAATTTTTAAACAAAAAGTATTGACAGAATTTGTTGCTTGTGATACGATAACGAAGTATGTTTAGCCGCACGAAGAGGTTATAAATTCTAATAAGAATACCATATTCGGCGAGTTTAGTGGTGAGGAGGTGTACGAAAGATGTACGCAATTATTGAAACTGGTGGAAAACAATATAAAGTAGCAGAAGGCGATGTTATTAAAGTAGAAAAGCTTGCTGTAGAAGAAGGACAAGAATATAGCTTTGATAAAGTACTTGTTGTTGCTAAAGATAGCGATGTAACAGTAGGTGCTCCTTATGTTGCTGGTGCAAAAGTATCTGCATCTGTATTAGGCGAAGGAAAAGCAAAAAAAGTAATTGTATATAAATATAAATCCAAAAAAGGATTTCATAAGAAAAAAGGTCATAGACAACCTTTTACAGAATTACAAATTAAAGCAATTTCATTATAATTGATATGATAAAAGCAACGATATATCATAATAGTAGAAAACAACTTTGTGGATACTGCATTTCTGGACATGCTGGTTTTGCACAAAAAGGAGAAGATATTGTTTGTGCAGCTGTATCAATATTGGCTATCAATACAGTAAATGCTATAGAGCAGCTTACAACAACACATTTTCACTGTAATGCCAATGAACAAAAAGGCGGTTATTTAAAAATAATACTTTCTGATGCAGAAAAAGGCATAAACCATGATACAGAGCTTTTATTGAAAGCAATGGTAATGGGTTTGGAAGATTTATCAAAAGAATATAAAAAATATATCCGATTAAATTATGAGGAGGTGTAACAATATGTTGAAATGTAACCTTCAATTTTTCGCTCATAAAAAAGGTGTTGGTTCTACAAGAAACGGACGTGACTCCAAAGCTAAAAGACTTGGTGCAAAACGTGCTGATGGTCAAATTGTAAGAGCTGGTAACATCTTATATACACAAAGAGGAACAAAAATCCACCCAGGTATTAATGTAGGTAAAGGTGGAAACGATACCCTTTTCGCATTAGTAGATGGTCGTGTAAGTTATGAAAGAAAAGGCAGAGATAAAAAACAAGTTTCTGTATATCCAGTGGATTTAGCAGTAGCTGAATAAAAAAACAGGGGGGCTTCAAATGACGAGCATTTGAAGCCCTATTTTTTCATATAAAGGTATAAAAGAGGTGATAAAATGTTTGTAGATAGAGTAAAAATTCACATTAAAGGCGGAAACGGTGGAAATGGCATGGTTTCGTTTTATAGAGCAAAATATATTACACATGGAGGACCAGACGGCGGAGATGGTGGTCGTGGAGGAGATGTCATATTTGTAGGCGACAATAGCATGAATACACTTATGGATTTTAGATATAAACGTTCTTTTAAAGCAGAAAATGGACAAGATGGCGGAAAATTAAATTGTTTTGGGAAAAGTGGAGAAAGCGTTATAATAAAAGTGCCTGTTGGTACAATTATAAGAGAAGCAAATAGTAATAAAATTATGGCTGATATAACAAAAGCAGGAGAGCAAAAAGTAATTATAAAAGGCGGCAAAGGCGGAAAAGGAAATCAGCATTTTGCTACACCTACTAGACAAGCACCTCGTTATGCAGAACGTGGTCAAACTGCAAAAGAATATGATGTAATATTAGAATTAAAATTAATTGCAGATGTGGGATTAATTGGATTTCCTAATGTAGGAAAATCAACGATATTGTCTATGGTAACAAATGCCAATCCTAAAATAGCTAATTACCATTTTACAACATTAGCACCTAATTTAGGTGTAGTACAAAGTAGAATAGGAGAAAATTTTGTTTTAGCAGATATTCCTGGATTAGTAGAAGGTGCAAGTGAAGGCGTTGGACTAGGACATGAATTTTTGCGTCATGTAGAAAGAACAAAAGTATTTATACACGTAGTAGATGCAGCAGCACTCGAAGGCGATGACCCTGTTGAAAATTTCAGAAAAATTAATCAAGAGCTTTCAGAATATAATACAGAATTGCTGAAACGTCCTCAAGTTATTGCAGCGAATAAAACAGATATACCAGAAGCACAACAAAATGTTATTAGATTAAAAGAAACTTATGAAAAAGAAGGTTATCAGGTGTTTCCTATTTCAGCAGCAACAAATAAAGGGCTTGATGAAATGCTGGAAGCAGTTGCTAAAATATTAAAAGAATACCCTGAAGATATTATTTTTGAAAAAGAATATGAAGAATATCAAGAAATAGAAATTGATAGAGAACCATTTACAATAGAAGTATTTGATGACAATTATTATGTTGTTACAGGCACAGGTGTTGAAAAAATGATTGGATATACTAATATTGATACAGAAAAAGGTTTTGCATTTTTTCAGAGATATTTAAGAGAAAAGGGCATTATAGAAGCGTTAGAAGAAAAGGGTATACAAGAGGGAGATACTGTAAAAATTTATGGTTTAGAATTTGATTATTATAAATAAGTTATAATGTTTTTATGGTATAATATGTAGTAGGAGGAAAAAATGTTAACAAGTAAACAAAGAGCCTATTTAAAAGGTATGGCAAATGGCTTGGACAGTATATTTCAAATAGGTAAAAGCGGTATAACACCAGAATTACGAGATACTGTAGATAAAGCACTAGAAGCAAGAGAATTAATAAAGTTAAATGTATTAGATAATAATATGATAGAAGCAAAACAAGCGGCTGGTATATTGGCAGATAGAACAGGTGCAGAGGTAGTGCAAGTAATTGGCAATCGTTTTATATTGTTTCGTCAGTCAAAAAAGAAACCAGTGATTGAATTGCCAAAATAATGGAAAGAGTGTAAGTTTTATGAGAAGTGGTATAGAAGATTTTAAAAGTTGTAAAAGCATTGCTATAATGGGAGGAACATTTGACCCTATACATTATGGACATTTAGCGACAGCAGAGGCAGTTCGACACAGATTTAAAGTAGATAAAGTAATATTTATGCCTACAGGTAATCCAGCTCATAAAGCAGATAAAGTAGTGACACATCATGAGCATAGATATTTGATGACAGTATTAGCAACAATGAGAAATGAAAATTTTGATGTATCTCGTATTGAAATTGAGCGTCCTGGTAAAACATATACTATAGATACTATAGAAGAATTAAAAAGGTTATGTCGCCCAAATGCTCGTTTATATTTTATTACAGGAGCAGATGCCATACATCAAATTTTTACATGGAAAAATGCAGAAAAATTATTAACAATGTGTGATTTTGTTGCAGTTACTCGTTCTGGATATAAAAAAAATAAATTATTTGATGAAATCACAGAAATAAGAGATAAATTTGCTAGTAGAATACATTATATGGAAGTACCTGGACTGGAAATTTCATCTTCTGATATTAGAAAACGTGTACAAAATAGTAGACCTATAAAATACCTTTTGCCTCAGGAGGTAGAGGACTATATTTATAAATTTGGCTTATATGAAAATGATACAGAAAAAGAGGTAAAATTTATGCTAACAACAGATGTTATGAAAGAAAAATTACAATCTGCGTTATCTGTAAAAAGATATATTCATACAATGGGCGTAGCAGAAGAAGCAGTGAAATTAGCAGAAATTTATGGCACAGCACAAGACAGAAAAAAAGCAGAAGTGGCAGGGCTGTTGCATGATTGTGCAAAAAACTATCCTAATGATTTAAAAATACGTTTATGTAAAGAATATCATATAGCATTAGATGATATTTTGAAAGAACAGAAAGATTTGATACACCCATTTTTGGGAGCAGAGATTGCAAAGAGGGAGTATTTAGTAGAAGATGAGGATATTTTAAATGCCATTCGCTATCATACTACAGGTAGAAAAGAAATGAGTTTATTAGAAAAAATTATATTTTTAGCAGACTATATTGAACCGAATAGAGCAACTTTTGATGGATTAGAAGAAGCGAGAAGACTTTCTTATTTAGATTTGGATATGGCTATGAGATATACACTTGAACATACGATTTCTTATGTCAAACAAAGAAAGTTAAAATTACATTCTCTATCATTAGAAGCATTAGAATATTTTAAAAATAAATAAAGGAGGAAATACTGTGGAAGTTGTAGAAATTGCAAAAATTGCTCAACAAGCATTAGAGGATAAAATGGGAGAAGACATTAAAGTATTAGATTTAAAAGGAATTTCTAATATTGCAGATTACTTTGTAATTGCAAGTGGAAATAATGTAAACCATTTAAGAGCAATGGCAGATGAAGTAGAACAAAAATTATTTAAAGTAGGTGTAAAACTACATCATTCAGAGGGATATAGTGTAGCAACATGGATACTTTTAGATTTTGGAAATATATTAGTACACTTGTTTAATAAAGAACAAAGAGAATTTTATAGCTTAGACCATCTTTGGGGAGATGCCAAAAATGTGTGAAAATAGAAAAAAATTCTAGTGTAGTTGATACAAATAAAAAGCAGGGAATTTCCCTGCTTTATTGCTGATTAAGAACGTTTATTTGCTCTTTTATTTAATCCTGCCTGTCTTTCATTAGATTGTTTTAGCCAGTCTTTCATTTTATCTTCAAAGTCAGAAGAAGATGATTGTGGTTTAAAATAATCGTCAGCAGGATATATTGTTCTATTTTCATAATTTGACTTGTGCTCTTTAGAACGGAATTTTTTTTCAAAATTATATGGTTTTGAAGTTTTTGTTGCAGAAGGAAGTGCCTCTCGTATAGAAAGAGAAATTTTGTTGGAGGCTTCGTCTACAGAGAGAACTTTTACTTTTACAATATCACCTACAGAAATATGTTCGTTTATATCTTGCACGAAATTGTTTGCTATTTGTGAAATATGAACCAATCCCTGCACTTTATCACCCAATGAAACGATAGCACCAAAAGGTTTGATGCGTAATACTTTACCTTCAACAATATTGCCAACTTGAACTTTTTCTGACATTAAATTTTACACTCCCATTCTATTTTAATCGTAGTTTTTTGTGTTACAATCATTCGTATTACATAAAGGTATTCATTTACCGTAACAAGTATAACATAATTTATATTAAAATACAAATATTTTGTAGGCTTTTTTTGGAGGGACACATATGAAAAAAAATGATAGCATTGTATTAGACATAGAAGAAGTATTATTTCCCAATAAAGGGATTGGATATATAGAAGGACAAAAAGTAGTTGTAAAAAATGTTTTACCAAAACAAAAAATAGAAGCACGTATTACAAAAAAAAGAAGTAGTGGCATAGAGGCAAAATTAGAAAAAGTGTTACAAAAATCTCCTTTTGAACAACCATCAGAGTGTCCTCATTTTTCGCTTTGCGGGGGTTGCACTTATCAAAATATGGATATTGCATCAGAAATTGCTATGAAAGAAAAACAAGTAAAAACATTACTGGAGCAAGCAAATATTATTGTAAAAAGTTGGGAAGGAATATTATCTTCTCCAAAACAAAAAGCATATCGTAACAAATGTGAATTTTCATTTGGAGATGAACAAAAGGGTGGCAATTTAGCATTAGGCATGAGAAAAAGACAGAGTTATTACGAAGTAGTAACATTGACAGACTGTAATATTGTAGATAGTGATTTTTTAAAAATAATTGATGCAACATTACATTTTTTTCAAAAAAGAAATATTCCTTTTTATCATAAAGCACGTCATGATGGTGTGTTAAGACATTTAGTAGTGAGAAAAGGAGAAGCAACAGGAGAAATATTAGTAAATTTAGTAACAACATCAGAAATTTGTTTTTCATTAGAGGAATATCAAAAACAACTACTGTGTTTAACATTAGAAGGCAATATCTGTGGTATACTACATACTAAAAATGATGGATTAGCTGATATTGTACAGAGTGATAAAACAGAGGTATTATATGGTAGAGATTATTTTATAGAAAAACTGCTTGATTTAGAATTTAAAGTTTCTGCATTTTCTTTTTTTCAAACAAATTCAAAAGGAGCAGAAAAATTGTATGAAATTGTAAAAGAATTTGCTGGAGATGTCAAAAATAAAATTGTGTTTGACTTGTACTGTGGCACAGGTACGATTGCTCAAATTATGGCCGAACAGTCTAAAAAAGTAATAGGTATAGAATTAGTAGAAGAAGCAGTTGCAGCAGCTTATGAAAATGCTAAAAGAAATGAATTATTAAATTGTGAATTTATAGCAGGTGATGTACTAAAAAAAATAGAAGAATTAAATGAAAAACCAGATTTGATAATATTAGACCCTCCTAGAGATGGTATTCATACCAAAGCCATTGATAAAATTATTGGTTTTGATGCTCCAGAAATTATTTATGTTTCTTGTAAACCTAGTTCTTTGGCAAGAGATTTGCAAATTTTTCAACAAAATAACTATAGTATAGAAAGAGTAAAATTAGTCAATCAGTTTCCAAGAACAGTACATGTAGAAACAGTAGTGAGTATGAAAAAAATATAAAAATAAAATGAAAAGAACGAATGTTGTATTGACATTCGTTCTTATTATTCTGCTAAAGTATATAAAATGTCATAATTTTAAATTATTGTTTTGATTAGTGACAACCGTGATGTCCTCCACCACAACCATAACCATAATTGCTTTGTGTTACACAAGAACCGTCACAATATCCACAGCCGTGGTCATAACCACAATAGTCTACGCCATCATGTACATGACGACCTGGTTCTGTACAGCCTTCTATAGTACAAATAGCTGGATAATTTACAGTAGCCTGTGTTCTTCTGTGATGTCCATGTGCAAATGCTGGCATAGCAAAAGCAGATGACATTGCAACAACTGCTCCTACTGCAAGTAATTTTTTAATATTCATAACAAACGCCTCCTTTCTGCATTTTTAATAATATGAAATATTTCATTATATTCACATTATATCAAAATCATACTACTTTGTAAATGAATACATAAGAATATACAATATTTTAATGTACGATATTTTATTGCTTAAATAGTTTTTTTGCTTGTTTCATGTTTTCTATAATATTAACGTTAAAAGGACATCGTTTTTCACAAGCACCACACTCTATACAATCTCCTGCTTTGGCGTTTAAAGCCATATAATGCTGAAAAACAGTTTCAGGAATTTCACATTGTGCTTTTGCTAAATTTAAAAATTTTGTAACAGAGGCTATATCAATTTGTTTTGTACAAGGAGCACAATGTCCACAATACATACAATGTCCCTGCCAGCTTATGTTATTAAATGTAGAGAAAACAGTAGCATAATCTTTTTCTTTTTCACTAGCATATTCATAATGTAGTGAATTTTTTAAATCTTCTATACTACGAACACCAGAAAACACAGTAGCGACAGCAGGACGTGTTAAAGCATAATGTATACATTGACTAGGTGTCATGGCTTTTCCTGCTGGAGAATATTCTGAAAGTAAATCTCCTCCTCCAAATGCTTTCATAACAGTAATACCAATACCTAAACGCTGACAAGTTTCGTATAATTTTTCTCTTTGTGGATCTAAATTGAAAAGTGGTTTTTCATAACTGGATTGAGCCCATAGTTTTTCAACATCTTCATCTGGTGGAAGTAAGTCATAACAAGGATTAACACTAAACATAAGTACTTCAATATATCCACTGTTTACTGCTTCCAAAGCTACAATAGGATTGTGGCTGCTTATGCCAATGTGTTTTATTTTACACTGTGATTTTAATTCTAGTGCATATTTCATTATTTCCCCTTCTGCAATTTGTTTCCAAGTATTAAGAGAGTCTACATAATGTATCATGCCAATGTCTATATAGTCTGTATTTAAATTTTTGAGCATTGTTTCAAATGCTGTTTTTACTTCTGTAATATTTCGTGTTGCTTTGTATTGTTCATTTTGCCATATAGTACACAAATGTCCCTGTAATATAAATTTTTCTCTTTGATTATGAATGAGTTTTCCAACACGTCTATGTAAATCTGGATTAGGACTGTACATATCCATACAGTTTACACCATGCTCTAAAGCAAGAGAAAACATTTCGTTTGTAAAAGCATCATTTTTTTCTAAAAAACCCTCACAGCCAAAACCAATTTCACTTACTTCTAAACCTGTTTTGCCAAGTTTACGATAATTCATATTTTCCCTCCTAATTTGGTAAGTATATTTGATATTAATAAAAGTTTTAATTAAGTAATTTCCTAAAAGAAAAGTAGGAGAAATTTGAATGTCAAATATACAAATACTTTTTCAATATAGTGAAAAGCAGGAAATCAAAAAAGATTTCCTGCTATATTTTATTTTAGTTGTTGTATATTTCCTTGTTGTATTGCTTTGATATTTTGAGCAATTTTTTGTTTTTCCCAGTTCCACCATTTGATATGAAGTAATTCAGAAATGATTTCGTCTGAATAACGTTTTCGTATTATTTTTGCAGGCACACCAGCTACTATAGTATAAGGAGGTACATCTTTTGTAACAACTGCACGTGTTCCAATAATAGCACCATCTCCTATTGTGACACCAGCTAATATCACTGCTTCATAACCAATCCAAACATCATTTCCAATAACAATATCTCCTTTATTATCCCAAGCATCTACTACATTTTTACTGTCCAGTCTCCATTGCTCATAAAAAATAGGAAATGGATAACTAGATAGAGAATATAAACTGTGGTTAGCACTGTTGAACAAAAAACGAGCACCACAAGCAATAGAACAAAATTTTCCTATTATTAATTTATCATGATTGATAGGATAGTGGTATAATACATTATTTTTTTCAAATAATATAGGGTTATTTACAAAATCATTGTATATAGTATATTCTCCAACAATGATATTTGTATTTGTAATGACATTTTTTAAATAAATTGTTTGTGTATCTCTTGTACGAGGATATATTTTTTCTGGAATAGTCATAATATTTCTCCTTTATTATCATGTTATTTTTTTGTAACTATTCCAGATACTACAATGCAACGTTTCAAATATTATCACCTCTTACATATTGCTAGTATTTTATCTAATAAAACTTGTAGCAATTTTTTCTTCTTTTTTAGGTAAACCATATTTCTGTTTTCCTAGTGAAATACTTTTGATTAAAAATGACATATTTTCTGCTAATAAACGCATTGTTTGAAGTCCTTCTTTATCTTGTGATGCTTCTTCAGCACTATTGCCATGTACGCTATTCCAATATTGACTAGGTGCTATAGGCATATTAGATATAGTGAAATATTTGTTTAGTTCATCAAATGTAGCAGATAAGCCGCCTCTTCTTGCCGTAACAACACTTGCTCCTACTTTCATTGTTTTATCAAAAGAAGTACTATAAAAAAGTCTGTCTAAAAATGCAATAAGTGTTGCATTTGCAGAAGCATAATAAACAGGACTAGAAACAACAATACCATCTGCTTTTTCAAATTTTGGTGCAATTTCATTTACAATATCATCAATGGCACATTTACCATGTGATGCACAATAGTTGCAAGCCATACAACCTCTCACTGCTTGACTTCCTAACTGTATTAATTCTGTATCAATACTGTTTTTTTGAAATACCTTTTCCATTTCACTTAAAGCTGTAAAACCAGCTCCATTTTTGTGAGGACTACCATTGATTAATAATACATTCATTTTTTTCTCTCCTTATATAATATTATGATTTTAATTTTGACGTAAAATCAGCAAGTGCTTCTGATATTTTGATTTGTTGAGGACAAACTGCTTCACAGCTTTTACAAGCTATGCAAGCACTTGGACGTTTTTGTTCTGGAAGTGTTCCAACTACCATAGGGGCGATAAATCCGCCGCCTGTAAAACAATATTCATTATAAAGTTCTAGAAGGCGAGGAATGTCTAATTGCTGAGGACAATGTGTTGTACAATAATGACAGGAAGTACAAGGCAATTTTCCATTTAACATACCATCAGCAATAGTAAATAATGCTTGTTTTTCCGTTTTATTTAATGGTTTTTCTGTTTGAAATATTTGTATATTTTGTTTTAACTGTTCCAAAGAAGACATACCAGAAAGTATCATAGTTACTTCTGGTATACTCTGCAAAAATCGAAATGCCCATTCTGTAGCATCTGCCTCTGGTCTAAACTGTTTTAATGTTTTTGTGTCATTTCCAGAAAGTTTACAAAGTTTACCACCTCTAAGAGGTTCCATTACCCAAATAGGAATATTATATTGTTTTAAAAGTTCTATTTTATCATCTGCATGTTGAAATGATAAATCTATGTAATTTAACTGTATTTGGCAAAATTCCATATCTTTTCCATACTTTTCTAAAAAGCGTTTCATAACATCATAACTACCATGTACAGAAAATCCTAAATAATGAATTCTACCATTTTGTTTTTGTTTCATAAGATATTCGTGTATTTTATACTTTTCATCAAGATATTGTTCAATATTTAATTCACATACATTATGAAATAAATAAAAATCAAAATAATCTACTTTGCACTTTTCAAGCTGTTTTTCAAAAATTTGTTCTACTTTATCCATATTGGAAACATCATAGCCTGGAAATTTTGTTGCTAAGTAGTATTTTTCACGAGGGTATTTGTTCAATATATTTCCTATTACAATTTCTGAATTTCCATTGTGATAGCCCCAAGCCGTATCATAATAATTAATACCATTTTTCATAGCATAAGCAATTATTTCTTCTGTTTTTTGTTCATCTATTTTTGCATTATTTTCTTCTACCAAAGGTAAACGCATAGAACCCATACCAAGTGCTGACAATTTTAATTGTTTAAAACTTTTATGAACCATATTGTTTCCTCCTTTGTGTAAAGCTATTTTTACTGTAGTACAACTATTATACTCCTTAAAGTGTACTTTAAGTCAATATTTTTTTATAAAAAGTGCTATATTTTCACTATGATACTGTTCTGAATGTTATCACTTACTATTTTTTAGAAATCAAATATGTGATATACTATTAAAACAAAGTATTTATATAAAAAGGAGGTATCAATGTGGAAAGCATAAGCAAAATAAAAACTAAGTTTTTATCTGCATCAGTACAAGAGATTTCTGCTCTTATTTGTCAATATCAATATGATACAAGAAAGGGAGTACAAAATATACTCTGCCAATATCAAAAAAGAATAGAAGCTTATCAAAAAGAACAGTTACGACTAGATACTATGCTAACATTTGAAAAAGAATGTTATCAAAAAGGTTATCATATTGTTGCAGGAATTGATGAAGTAGGTAGAGGGCCTCTTGCTGGTCCTGTTGTAACAGCTGCAGTTATACTTCCTGAAAATTGTAAAATAGAAGGTGTAAATGACTCTAAAAAACTTTCAGCTAAAAAAAGACAAGAATTATATCATGTGATATGCGAAAAAGCAATTTGTTATAGTGTAGGTGTTGTATCAGCAGAACGTATTGATGAAATCAATATATTGCAGGCAACTTATGAGGCAATGAGAGAAACATTAGCAAAGCTTTCTGTTACACCAGAATTTGTATTAGCTGATGCTGTGCATATTCCTCATATTACAATACCTCAAAGGGGCATTATAGGTGGTGATGGTAAAAGCATTTCTATTGCAGCAGCAAGTATTGTTGCAAAAGTAACAAGAGATGCTATGATGGAAGAATTTTCAAAATTATATACACAATATGGTTTTGAAAGAAATAAGGGATATGGTTCACAAGAACATATACAGGCAATTAAACAATATGGCATTTGCGCTATACATAGAAAAACGTTTATAAAAAATATAATTTCTACAGAACAAAATGAAACAAAATTAGATAATAGAGCAAAGGGAACAAAAGGAGAACTGTTAGCAGTAAAAGAAATGCAAAAAATAGGCTATACTATATTAGAAAAAAATTATTATAGTGAATATGGTGAAATTGACATTATAGCACAAAAACAGAATATGATTGTATTTACAGAAGTAAAACTTCGCCAAACAGAAAAAAATGGTCAGCCTTGTGAAGCAGTTACAAAACAAAAACAAAAAAAGATTATACAAACAGCAAAACATTATATTGCACAAAATAATGTTATGGATTTAAATATGCGTTTTGATGTAGCAGAAGTATTGAAAAAACAGAATAAATATTATTTTCGTTATATAGAAAACGCCTTTTGGCTAGAATAGGAGAAAAATATGATTTGTCAAAAAAATAATTTAAAATATATTACATTTCAAAATTTAGAAAATACGAATATGGTAAAACATTGTATTACTACACGTTTAGGGGGTGTAAGTACAGGTGTCTATGCAGAGTTAAATATGAGTTTTACGAGAGGAGAACAAAAAGAAAAAGTATTACAAAATTATGATATTATTTGTAATACACTTGATTTTGATAAAAATAGTTTTGTACTTTGTCATCAAACACATACTACAAATATTAGAGTAGTAACAGAACAGGACAGAGGCATGGGAGTGACAAAACAAAGTGTTATAAAAGATACAGATGGATTGATTACAAACATTCCAGGCATACAATTAACAGTATTTTCGGCAGACTGTACTCCTATATTACTTTTAGACCCTATAAATAAGGCAATTGGTGCAGTACACGCTGGTTGGAGAGGTACTGTAAATAGTATTGTACAAAAAGCAATTGAAAAAATGACAGAAAATTATGGTACAAATGCTAAATATGTTATTGCAGGAATTGGCCCATCTATAGGACAATGCTGTTTTCAAGTAGATGACCCTGTTGTAAAAGAGTTTCGCCAAAAACTAGATTTTGCAGATGATGTTATTATTAATGATACTGTACCAGAAAGATATAAAATTGATTTGTGGGAAACAAATAAACGTATTTTAATAAATTGTGGCGTACCAGAAAAAAATATTGAATTATCTAATATTTGTACTATGTGTCATACAGATTTGTTTTATTCCCATAGAGTAATGGGAAATGAAAGAGGAAATATGGCAGGTATTATTGCACTAAAGTAGGAGGTGTTTTGTTATGATAGAAATACAACAATATCTGAATTTATTTCAGCAAAAATTAAAAGAAGTATTTGAAAAAGATATATTCTTTTTTGGTATACAAGGCAGTTATGCAAGAGGAGAAGCAACAGAAAATAGTGATATTGATATTGTGGTAATATTTGAAAATTTGGGAACAGAACAACTATTAAAATATAAAAATATGATTGACACATTACCTTTTAGAGAAAAACTTTGCGGTTTTGTTTCAGGAAAGCAAGAATTATTACATTGGACAGCTTCTGAATTATTTCAATTTTATTATGATACTACTCCTATACTAGGAACATTGGATGATTTATTACCACTCATTACACAAGAAAAAATAAAAGAAGCTGTTAAAACAGCAGCTTGTACAATATATCATAGTGCTTGTCATAATCTGCTTCATGAAAAAAGTATAGAAATATGTAAAGCACTTTATAAATCTGCTGTATTTTTGTTACAAGCAAAATCTTTTTTAGAAAAGGGAATATATAGCAAAACAAAAACAGAATTGTTGTCAAGAGTTTCTAAAAGAGATGCTTTTATACTTTCTGATTTACAACATGAATTTTTACAACAAAATTTAGAAAGCTATTCTATTGCTTTAATAGATTGGACAAGCCGCATAATAATAAGTGATTGAGGTATTTGCCTCAATCACTCTGTTTTTGTTCTACTATTTTTTTAACACCTTTTTCAAATTTTTGTCTGGATAACATAACAAGATGACCACATTTACAGCATTTTATTCTGAAATCAATGCCTGTTCGTAATATTTCCCATTCATTACCACCACAAGGGTGTTGTTTTTTCATTTGTACTTTATCACCTATTGAAAAATTCATTTTTTATCACTCCTTTTATTCTCTTTTGATATGTACTGTTGTTTGTGTAAATGGTATTGTAATATTTTCTTTATCTAGTCTGTTTTTTATACGTAAACGAAGCACTCTTTCTACACCCCAGTTTTGTTTAACTTGACATTTTGCTACAATACGTATTGTTATTGCAGAAGCTCCCAATTCTGTGATACCTAATATTTCAGGTGTTTCTAAAATATATGGTATATCTTTTGTTTTTTCCATTTCATTTTTTAATATTGCTATAACATTTTCTAAATTTTCATTGTAGTCAATGTCAATATCTACAATAGCATTGATATAGTCTTTACAGTAATTTGTAATACTACCAATAGAACCATTTGGAAAAATATGTACTGCACCATTGGCATCTCTTATTTTAGTGGTTCTCATAGTAATGGCTTCTACAGTACCTGTTTTTCCTTGTATTTCTATAATATCACCTACGCCAAAATGGTCTTCAAAAAGTATAAAAAAACCATCTAACATATCTTGTATTACATTTTGAGCCCCTAGACCAATAGCAACAGAACCAGCTCCCGCAATGGCAATTAAAGAACTTTTTTCAATACCTAGTTCTGTTAATATGGTACATAATGCAATAAAATATAACAAATATTTTATAATACTAGATACAATAGAGTAAATAGTATTTGCTTTTCTTTCATCAACAGGTACTTTACTATTCGCTGCTTGTTTTAGTAAAAAACGTTTTACTGCTTTTCGACTTAATTGTATAAAAAAAAGACAAACAGCAAATACAACAAAACAATAAAATAATTTATAACCTAATGCTAATATTTTTTCAATATTTTTTTCTGAAAATAATAATAAAAATTCATTCAAATGAGTTTTCCCCTTTTTTGTATTGTATTTTGTATAAAAACTTGAAACAGCTTTTGCTGTATAGTATCTTGTGGCATAGCTTCAGGGTGCCATTGTACTCCCACAACAAAAGGTAATGTTTTATGTTCTATTGCTTCAATTAAGCCATCTTTACTTTTTGCTGAAATAATGAAATCATTTCCTGCTTGTTTTACTGCTTGATGATGGAATGAATTTACTGTACAGCTTTTTTGTTGAGTAATATGATATAGTATACTGTTTTCTATAATATCTATAGTATGTGTTGCTTCAAAACGTGGTGCTTTTTGAATATGTTTTATATTAGTATTTGTTTGTGTATAAATATCTTGATAAATACTACCACCATTACACAAACAAAAAATTTGCATACCTCTACAAATACCTAACATAGGTAATTTTTTGTGAAATCCCCATTGGCATAATTTTAACTCAAAATTATCTCTTATAGGACAGATTTCACCATTGTTAATAATTGGCTGCTCTCCAAATAAAAGGGGATTTACATCTCCTCCTCCTGTTAGTATAATGCCATCTATGATATCAGAAAAATCGTCTGTATCAAAAATAGCAATAGGATAGCCTCCAGCTTTTTTAACTGCATCAACATATCGCTGAGATAGTATATACTTTTGTAATTCATAATTGTAATCTGGTGTAATGGCTATAACTGGTTTCATTTGATTTCCTCTCCTTTTGTTATGATTTTATACATACGCTGAAAAAGAAATATTTATCACTTTTATTAAAATTTATGACAATGTTTTTCTTACCATCATAATGGAAAAGCCTAACAAATTTTGACCTTTCCATTGTGTCATATCAAAACGCTTTTCGTTTTTCATAGATAAACCAATACCCCAAATTTTGTCTTGTACAGCACATTCTGCTAAAACTGCATTTTCTGTTTTTATTAATTTTTTTCTAATTTCTTCATTTTGTCGGAACTTTTCAAGTAATCCCTCATAAACAATGATTTGTCTTGTACCATTCCAAATAGTATCATTATAATTTTTTACGGAACGTCCCAAAGCTTTTATTTTACCAGCATCTGATGTATTTAATATTTTTGAAGCAATATCATTGTCTTGAAACAATTTTGCTTTTTGGTACATCATATATTGCTCCATAGAAGAAAATAAAATATCATTTTTTGTAAACTCTGACAAAAACCAATTACTCAAATAACCATTAATTTCATCAGGATTATGAAAACAAATTATATTTTGCATTTAAAATATTCCCCCCATTTCTGTTTTATTTCTTTGTACAATAAGTTTTTATGTATTGTATGGTAGCATAAATGTATGTTAAAATAAAGAAGTTTTTAATATATTTTATTGTAAAAGAAAGGAGAATAAAATTGCAAAATATTGGTATTATTGGGGCAATGGAAGAAGAAATTGCATTATTACAACAAAAAGCATTTATTACAGATACAGAAGAATTTATTGGTTTAACATTTTATAAAGGGACATTATATAATAAAAAAATTGTGTTAGTAAAAAGTGGTATAGGTAAAGTCAATGCAGCACTTTGTGTACAAGTATTAATTGACCGTTTTGGTGTAGACTGTGTGATTAATGTAGGTGTAGCAGGTGCTATTTATAAACAATTGTCTATAGGAGATATTGTGATTTCAAAAGATACTGTACAACATGATATGGATACATCTGTTTTTGGTGACCCTATTGGCATCATTCCTCGTATGAAAGAGAGTTATTTTAAAGCAGATAAAACATTGATAGAATTAGCAGAAAAATGTAGTATGTCATTGAAATCAAAAGCAAATGTATTTTTAGGGAGAGTTGCCAGTGGTGACCAGTTTATTAGTACACCACAGGGTAAGCAGAAAATATGGCAAACTGTGCAAGGATATTGTGCTGAAATGGAAGGAGCAGCCATTGCTCATGCGTGTTATCTCAATCAAATTCCTTTTGTGATTATACGTTCTATATCAGATGATGCAGAAGATAAGGCACATATTGCTTATGAACAATTTGTAAAAATTGCTGCTGAAAATTCTAGTGAATTGTTAGAAAAAATGATTGAGATAATGCCATAATATAATAACATACAAAAAGGGTATATTATATACCCTTTTTATAATTGTTCCATTTGTTCAATTTTATCTAAATCGTGAGCAATAATTTGATTTTGTGTTTTAATACATAGTAAATCCATTTTACTTTTACCTATAATTTCCCCTTCAATGACTTTTTTTTGTATTGTTGTAATTCTAACACGCATACCACTATGAAATGCTTTTCCTTTAAAATAAACAGTATCAATAGGAAATAATTCATAACATTTTGCCATTAATTTTTCTAAATCTACTATTTTATAATCCATTGAAATCATCTGACGTTGTTTTATGTTTTTAATACTTTTTTTAAAACTATTGATACGCAATATTATATGTGTCACAAAATAAGCAATAATTGCTGTCAATATCCAATCTTGTATGGTTAATGTATCTAGTAAATTTTTCATATTGCTTCACTTCCTTTTTAACTTATCACTTCTATAGTATTTAAAGTGTTATTATGACAGCCTACTAATGAAATGTTTGCTTTTTTTAATATAACAATCTGCTTCATAATTTGTTTTGTAATAACTTCTCCTGGTGCTAAAAGTGGTATACCAGGAGGATAAGGAATTATAAATTCTCCACAAATTTGTCCTTGACATTGTGAAAAGGGAATTTGCTTTTTTTCTGCAAAAAAAGCATCTCTAGGACAGTATTTTACAATAGGCAATGTATTTTGTATTTTAGGTAATGGTGTTACATTACAAACATCACAAATTTCAGCATCAATTTGTGTAATGGCTTTTAAAAGCATATCAAATCCTTGTTTTGTATCTGCGGGACTTGTCATAGCAATAGCATAATGTAAATAACCCATTTCTAATATCAAATGATATCTCTTTATTAGTATATCATTTAATTCAATACCTGTCATCTGTCTTTGAGGTAATTGCAGTATTAATTTCGATTTATCTCTACAATAGCCTGCTTCATTTAATAATACAATATGTTTCCAATGTTTAGATTGTTCATGAAACCATTTTATATTTTGAACATAGTGTTCGAAGGCATATTGTGCTTCATTTTCAAGCCAATGACAGCAAAAATCAATAGCAGATAAAAATAAATAAGAAGGACTGGAAGTTTGTACCATAGAAAGACATTGTTTCAGCCTATTTTTATTTACTCTATTACCTTGTATGTGAATTACAGCTGTTTGTGTAGGACAGGGCAGCGTTTTGTGTAAACTTTGTATTACAATATCTGCATTTTGTTGTAATGCTGTTTTTGGAAAAAAGTCATGAAATTTCATATGACTACCATGTGCTTCATCTACAATAAGTAATATATCTTTTTTGTGTAAAAAATCACTTATTTCTAAAATATTTGATGTAATACCTTCATAAGTAGGACTTGTTATAATGACAGCTTTGGTATTTTTTGTAATAGTTTTTTGCACTTGCTCTAGTGTGACGCTTCCTAAAAAATCAGCATTTTCTATACTTTCAGGCAGTACATATATTGGCTTTGCTCCTGAAAGTATAAGAGCACTATAAACGCTTTTATGACAATTTCTTGCAACAACAATTTCATCTTCTATACTGCAAACAGAAAGTATTGCTGCCAATATACCACTTGTAGCACCATTTACTAAAAAAAAACTTTCTTCTGCACCAAATAATTCTGCACATCTTTTTTGAGATTGCAATAATATGCCTTCTGGTTTATGAAGATTGTCAAAATTCATTATTTCTGTGATGTCTTGAGAAAATATTTCAGTAAAAGCACCTAATCTGCCTGCTTTATGTCCAGGCATATGAAAAGGATAATATTGTTGTTGTGAATGATTTTTTAATGCTTGCCAAAGTTCTATCATTCTAGTGTCACCACTTTATAATCGTGTCCAGAAGCAGGTAATATTTTTTGAATAAAGTCATTTATAGAAAGTGCTACTGTAGCAGTGTTAACACAAGGGTGCATTGCAATTTTTTCCATATTTAACACATCAGCATCTATTAAAAATTGTACTTTTTTTTCTGTATCAAAAAGAAGTCCTAAAGGACTAACAGCACCTGGATGAATTTTTAAATATTGCCACATATGTTCTTCACCTGCAAATGTCATACGAGGAACCCCCACTTGTTTGGATACTTTTCCTGTATTAAATTTTTTGTTTCCTTGCATAAAAAGTAAAAAAAATTCTGTTTTATGTCTGGAGGACAAAAAAAGATTTTTACAAATTGAAAACCCCATTTTTTTATCTAATTCTTTTGCTGCTTCAATAGTATATAAAGGTTCATGTTCATATTTTATGTAATCAACATTTAATTCTTGTAATATTTCATATACTTTTTGTTCTACATTTTCCATTATGTTATCTCCTTACTTTTTGTGATAATAAGCATAAATTTCTCTTTTAGAAACACCTCTATCTTTTGCTACTTGTTTCATTGCTTCTTTTTCAGAAAGATACTGTGACAAATACTGTGACATATGTTCTTCTATAGATATTGATTGATAATTTTGCTGTTGTTGCTTTTTTTGCTCTGCTAACGAAACACCTTCTATTGCTAATACGAATTCTCCTTTAGGTGCATTTTGTGTGTAGTAAGTAATATGTCCTTGTATGGTGTCTTTACGTCGTTGCTCATATTTTTTGGTTAGTTCTTTCATGATAACTACTGTTCTATATTGTCCGAGCGTTTCTGAAAGTTCTTTTAATGTATGAAGTAATCTGTGAGGTGCTTCATATAATAATATAGTACGATGTTCTTTTGATAATGAATTTAATATCATATAACGCTCTTTTTTATCAGAAGGTAAAAAACCCTCAAATACAAAACGACGAGTATCTAACCCAGAGAGTACCAAAGCAATAATACAAGCAGATGCACCAGGTACTACGGTTACAGTAATATCATTTTCATAACAAAGTTTTATTAAATCTGCACCAGGGTCAGAAATGCCAGGCATACCTGCATCTGTTACTAGTGCTATATTACTACCTTGCTGCAATTTTTCAATAAGCTGTAATCCTTTTGTTTGTTTATTATGTTCATGATAACTTGTCATAGCAGTATTAATTTGAAAATGATTTAATAAATGTAATGTATGACGTGTATCTTCTGCTGCAATGATGTCTACTGCTTTTAATAAATGAAGTACTCTTATGCTAATATCGTCTAAATTTCCTATAGGTGTACCACATAGATATAATGTTCCAGACATTTTTTCCTCCTTAATAAAAGGTGTTATTCGTAATATATTTTTTTGATTTCTTCTGTATAATCACCATCATTTTGATAAATGACAAGAGGAGCTTCTACTTTTATCATAGCTTTTCCATTTCTAGCACCTTCTATTAAAAGTAGTGAAGGTTCTTTATTTGCATAAGACTGTACAAAACGTAGTCTTTTAGGTTCTAGGCGATGTTGTCGCATAAGTGCAATAATATCTGCTAATCTATGAGGCTTATGCACCATATAAAATCTACCACCTGTTTTTAACAATTTAGAAGCGTTATAAATAATATCTTCTAAATTGCATAATAATTCATGTCGTGCGATAGCTTTTGGAGCATAATCATTTTTTAGACCACCGCCATCGTTTATATAAGGGGGATTTGATGTAACAACATCAAATACTGCACTACCATAAATAGAAATTGCTTTTTTAATATCTCCTTCATCAATGGTTATTTTTTTTTCTAAACCATTTAATGCTACACTGCGTCTTGCCATTTCTACACTTTCTTTTTGTATTTCAATACCTGTAAAATGATTTCCTTTTGTTTTTGCTTCTAACAATATAGGAATAACACCTGTTCCTGTTCCTAAGTCAATCATGTTTTCCCCTTTTTTGACTTGAGTAAAATCAGAAAGCAATACCGCATCAATACCAAAACAAAACATTTTAGTATTTTGTATTAATAAATAACCATTTCTGTGTAAGTCATCTATTCTTTCTTCTGGTTTGATTTCTATATCATTGTTCATACTGCTCCTCCACAGTTTTTATTTTTTTTACTTTTTTTTGTTTGCATACTGTAATTTCATCTAAACTATAAAAATTAATAGTAGGAGGATCATTTTCTTTTTTTCTAACGGCTGCTTTTACTGTCTGCATCAATACATTTGTAGAAAGTATTTCTCCTGTACCATCTACTGTAGTAATAATATCTCCTACATTAGGCAAATTTTTATTTAATTCTTCATAAATATCTTCTTCATATTTTAAACAGCACATTAGTCTGCCACAAATACCAGATATTTTAGTAGGATTTAATGATAAACTTTGTTCTTTTGCCATTTTGATAGAAACAGGCTGGAAATCCCCTAAAAATGTGGCACAACAGAGAGGTCTGCCACAAATGCCTATGCCATTTCTCATTTTTGCTTCATCTCTAACACCTATTTGACGCAATTCAATACGCATTCTAAATATAGAAGCAAGTTCTTTGACTAATTCTCTAAAATCCACTCTACCATCAGAAGTAAAATAAAATATTAATTTGATTTGGTCAAATGTAATTTCTGCATCAATCAATTTCATATCTAATCCATGTTGTGCAATTTTTTCTAAACAAATGTCAAATGCTTCTTTTTCTCTTATTTTATTTTTTTCTTCTATTAATAAATCTTCTTCTGTTGCTTGTCTTTGTACTTTTTTTAAAGGTTGTACAATACTTTCATCTGGTACAAGTGTATTTTCTTTTATCACTATACCGCATTCTATTCCTCTAGCTGTTTCAACAATGACATGGCTGCCTTTTAACATTTCCAGTCCATCTGGGTCAAAATAATACATTTTTCCCGCTTTTTTAAAACGAACTCCTACAATTTCTACCATATTTTTGAACTCTCCTTTAGTTTCATAAGCATCACTTCCATAGTAAGCTGAAAATTACCGTTAACAGATAATTGTTGTTTTGCTTGCCAGACTGCATTTATTTTTTCAATAATATCAGCTTCATTTTGTTTTTTGGATTGTGCAATAATATTTTTTTTCTGGTCTTTTTGTATAATATATTTTTCATCATTACATTTAATATATGCTAATAAATCTCTGTACCATAAATACATAATATCTAAAAATTGCTGGTTTTGTTTATATGTTTCTAATTCTTTCGCCATAAAAATTGCTTCTGATAAATCATCATTTTGTTTAGAAAGAGAGAGTAGTTTTTGTATAATATCATTTCTCATAGTAGAAAATGTTTCAGATGTAGCTATTTCTATTGATTTTCCGATACTTCCTTGGGCATATTCTGCAAAAATGCTCGCATTTTCTTTTTCTGCAAAATGATGATTACAAAGATATTGCTCTATTTTGTCTGTGGAAATAGTACGTAATTTGATTACAACACATCTAGATAATATAGTAGGTAAAATTTTATCTATATTATTTGTTAAAAGAAATATCATGCCATAATAAGGTGGTTCTTCTAATGTTTTTAATAAGGCATTTTGTGCTGCGATGGTCATAGTATCTGCTTTATCTACAATAAATATTTTATAAGGATATTTATATTGTTTGATTTCCATATTTTTAATAAGCTGTTGTCTAATATCTTCTATACTAATACTATTTTTATTTTTTTCTGATGTTATATAAAATATATCAGGGTGATTTTTACTGTCAAATGTACGACAGCTAGTACATTCATTGCAAGGTGTAATATTTTGTTTTTCACATTGCATTGTTTTTGCAATAGTATTCGCTAATAACTTTTTGCCAGTACCTGCTTCTCCTTGTATGATATAAGCATGAGAAATATGTTTTTTTTGTATAGATTTTTGTATTTGTTTTATCATTTGTTCATTTCCTATAATTTCTTCAAATGTGTACATATTTCCCTCCTATGTCAATATTAAAATTTATGGAATTGTTCTACATCTATTACAAATACAGTTGCTCCTCCAACTCGTACCTCAATAGGTTTTGGCATAAATCCGTGAACACTTCCATAAGGAGCAGGCAATGTTGTAAATTGATTTCTGCTTTTACAATTTGTTTCTAATATATGAAGTACATTTTCAATTTTTTCTTCTTCTACACCTGTTAAAATAGTGGTGTTTCCAGAACGCAAAAATCCACCTTTTGTAGAAAGACGTGTTACTTGAAAACCGTCATCATTTAAGTGTCCTATTACATTTCCTGCATCATCATCTTGTATAATTGCAACAATTAATTTCATAATATAAAACCTCCTATATTGGTGTATTCTTTTATTTTAATAAAAATGATTATTTTATCATTCTATGAATTTAAGTGTAGTTTATTATATCATACTTTTTAATACTATGGATAATATTCTTACAAAACAATACCACTAATCAATGAAATTAGTGGTAAATATTTTAAATACTATATAAAATTATGATTTTATAATATCAATTTTATCATTTTGCTGATGTAATTTTAATAGAATAAATCTTGCAATAGGCTGTGCAATGAAAAGTTCTACTGCGAAAGAAATGGAAAAATTGCGAGGCCATTTATAAAAAAAGGACTTTATTGGTTCAATACTAATTTGTCTGCTTCCTATCCAAGTGCCTACTACTGTTAAAAATATAGACATTAAAAATACAGTACATAATATATTTATAATAATATGGGATTGGAAACTATCACCTTTTTGAACAATTTTTTCTGTAAGCCATTCAGCAGGTTTATATGTTAATAGTACGAAAAAAATAACACTCACCCATATAAAAGGAATAACATTTAAAACATCAGTCCAAATATACAGATGAAATCCTGCTTCAAAACAAGTAATGAGTGGTGCAATAATGTTGACAGACAATATTGATATGACAGCTATAAAAATTGCAAATTCTTTTTTGTTTCTTGGTAATTTCATGTAAAAGTCCATTATTTTATTCTCTCCTTTTTTTGCATAAAAAAACAAGCGTAAAGCCGATATGACTTTACGCTGAACAATTTTACGCGTTTATTTGATATTTTTTACAATAAATTATAATATAATTTTTTTTATTTTTCAAGCAAAAAATTTATAATATTTAAAAAAAGAATATATTTTCCTAGTTGAGAATTGCAGTAAAAAAACATATAATAAAATGTAACATATTGTAAAAGGAGAGTTGATTTTTTGATAATAAAAATAAATGATGTACCTGCTATATATCAAATATATGTTCCTTTGCCAGATAATCCTTTAAAAAATTTAAATTGTTATGTACTAAAATCAGGCAATGAAACATTGATGATTGATACAGGATTTAACAGACCTGAATGTAAACAAGCTTTAGAATGTGGAATGAAAGAATTAGAAATAGATGTAGAACAGATTTCTCTTTTTTTAACACATTTACATTCTGACCATGTAGGATTAGTTTATGAATTAACAAAAAACAAAAAATGTAATGTTTATATGGGAAAAGTAGACTATGATTATTTTGTAGAAACTACAACAGGAGATATGTGGCTTAAAACAGAACAAAAATTTGAACAAGAAGGTTTTCCAAAAGAATATACTACAGCATTACGAAATACAAATCCAGCACGTAGTTTTGCACCTAGTGGTGTTTTTGAAGCAACTACATTAAATGATGGTGACACTATAAAAATTGGTGATTGCACATTACAGGCAATATTTGTGCCAGGACATACGCCGGGACAAATGTGCCTTTATATAGAAAAAGAAAAAATATTATTTACAGCAGACCATATTTTATTTGATATTACACCTAATGTTACATCATGGATAGGGATAAAAAATTCTCTAGAAGATTATATACAAAGTCTCCATAAAATAAAAAAAATACCTATACAATTAGCACTTCCCGCTCATAGAAAAAATGATATTAATGTTTATGAAAGGATAGATCAAATATTATTGCATCATAAAATGCGTTTAGAAGATACCATTGATATATTAGCCAAAAAACAAAATTTAACAGCATATCAAACGGCTTCATTTATGAAATGGTCTATGAGAGGAAAGTGCTGGGAAGATTTTCCTATTACACAAAGATGGTTTGCAGTAGGTGAAACAATGGCACATTTAGATTATTTAATTGCAATTCATGTAGCTGAAAAAATAGAGGGAAATGTTAATCAATATCGTTTGCTTTATAGTGCTGAAAAGTGTAAAAGTAAAATTGATTTATCAGAAAACAAATAGGAGGAAACAATGGATATACAATTAAAATTACAGCAAGAATTTGAACTAAAACAAACACAAGTAGAAAATGTAATAAAACTTATAGATGAAGGTAATACAATACCTTTTATTGCTCGTTATAGAAAGGAAATGACAGGTTCATTAGATGACCAAGTATTGCGTTCTTTATCAGAAAGGCTTTACTATTTACGTAATTTAGAAGAAAAAAGACAGCAAGTCAAAAATATCATTACAGAGCAAGGAAATATGACAGAAGAGTTAGAGCAAAAACTTTCTTTAGCTGAAACAATGACAGAAATAGAAGATATTTATCGTCCTTTCCGTCCAAAACGTCGTACAAGAGCAACGATTGCAAAAGAGAAAGGTTTAGAGCCTCTTGCAGATTTGATATGGCTTCAAATTGTTCCAGATAGTATAGAAAATATGGCAAAAGAATTTATTGATGCAGAAAAAGGCGTTGAAACAATAGAAGATGCTCTTTCTGGTGCAAAAGATATTATTGCAGAGCGTATTTCTGATGATGCAGATTTGAGAAAAATGCTCAGAACAGAAACCGTAAAAAACGGATTTTTAACTGCAAAAGCAAGTGATGAAACAGCACAATCTGTATATGAAATGTATTATGATTTTAAAGAACCTATTAAAAAAGTAGCAGGACATAGAGTACTAGCAATTAATAGAGGAGAAAAAGAAGACTTTTTAACAGTAAAAATTGCTTTAGAAGACGAAAATGTTTTACTTCAAAAGCTAGCTTATAAAATTATTATAAAAAATAGCAATACAAGAGAAATATTACAAGAAGTTATAGCAGATAGTTATAAAAGACTGATTTCTCCTTCTTTAGAAAGAGAAATACGAAATGATATGACAGAACAAGCAGAAGAAAATGCAATAAAAGTGTTCCGTGAAAATTTAAAACAACTTTTATTACAACCTCCTATTAAAGATAAAGTAGTATTAGCATTAGACCCTGCTTTCAGGACAGGCTGTAAAATTGCTGTAATTGACCAAACAGGAAAAACATTAGATACTGCTGTTGTGTACCCTACAGCACCTCAAAAGAAAACAGAAGAAGCAAAAAACAAATTAAAAGATATGATTGAAAAATATCATGTAGATGTTATTGCTATAGGAAATGGTACTGCTTCCAGAGAGTCAGAAATTTTTGTAGCGGAAACATTGTTGAAGGCAATAGATAGAGCTGTTTTTTATGTTATTGTAAATGAAGCTGGAGCATCTGTATATTCTGCTTCTAAATTGGGAGCAGAAGAATTTCCTGAATTTGATGTTGCATTAAGAAGTGCAGTTTCTATAGGTCGCCGTTTGCAGGACCCTCTTGCAGAACTTGTTAAAATAGACCCTAAATCTATAGGTGTAGGACAATATCAGCACGATATGAACCAAAAAAGATTAGGAGAAGCATTAGGTGGTGTAGTAGAAAGCTGTGTAAATGCCGTTGGCGTAGATTTGAATACAGCTTCTCCTTCATTACTCTCTTATGTAGCAGGAGTAAGCAATGCTGTAGCAAAAAATATATTAAAATATAGAGAAGAAAACGGAAAATTTAAAACAAGAAAAGAGCTTTTAAAAGTACCAAAATTAGGACCAAAAGCATTTGAACAATGTGCAGGTTTTTTGAGAATACCAGAAAGTGAAACGGTTTTAGATAATACAGGAGTACATCCAGAAAGTTATAAAGCAGCAGAAGCACTTTTAAAAACAATAGGTTATACATTAGAAGATGTACAAAAAAAGAATGTCAAAAATATTTCTCAAAAAATATTTTCTAAAGAAAAAACAGCAGAAGAATTAGGTATTGGTGTACCTACATTAGAAGATATTATAAAAGAGTTAGAAAAACCAGGACGTGACCCTCGTGAGGAAATGCCTTTGCCAGTATTAAGAAGTGATGTTTTGTCTATGGAAGATTTAAAAACAGATATGGTATTAAAAGGAACAGTAAGAAATGTTATTGATTTTGGTGTTTTTGTAGATATTGGTGTACATCAAGATGGATTAGTACATATTTCAGAATTATCTGAAAAATATATTAAACACCCTCTAGAAGCAGTAAGTGTTGGAGACATTGTGCAGGTAAAAGTGCTTAATGTAGATATGGCTAAAAAAAGAATATCATTAACTATGAAAAATATACAACAATAAAATGAGGAGTATTATGAAATTTATACATTTATCAGATTTACATATTGGTAAAAAAGTAAATGAATTTTCTATGTTAGAAGACCAAAAATATATTTTTGAAAAAATTATTTCCATTATAGAACAGCAAAATGTAAATGGTGTGTGTATTGCGGGAGATATTTATGATAAATCAATACCACCAAAAGAAGCAGTACAAGTATTTGATGATTTTTTAACTAAAATAGCAAAAAAGAATATACCTGTATTTGTTATCAGTGGAAATCATGATGCAGCAGAGAGAATTGCTTTCGGAGCAGAATTAATGAAACAAAGTAGTGTTTATTTTTCCCCTGTATTTGACGGAAATGTCAATGAAATTATATTAAAAGATGAGTATGGTGAAATAGCAATATATATGCTACCATTTATAAAACCTGCTACAGTAAGACCCTTTTATAGTAATGTAGAAATTAACTCTTATAATGATGCTGTAAAGATAGTAATAGAGAATATGAATATCAATAAAAATAGAAGAAATATATTAATTGCTCATCAATTTGTAACAGGAGCGGAAAAAAGTAATTCAGAGGATATTTCTGTGGGAGAAATTGACAATGTAGATGCAGATGTTTTTAGTGATTTTGACTATGTTGCTTTGGGGCATATACATAAACCACAGTATGTAGGGCGTGAAACAATACGTTATTGTGGTACACCTTTAAAATATTCTTTTTCAGAAGTAAATCACAAAAAATCTGTTACAATAGTAACATTAAAACAAAAAAATAATGTTTCTATTGAAAAAATAGAGTTAATACCTCAAAGAGATATGTGTGAAATAGAAGGATATTATCAAGAAATTACTTCTTTATGTTATTATAAAAATATTAATGTACAAAATTATATGCACATTATATTGAAAGATGAACAAGATATTATAGATGCTATTGCAAAACTTCGAAGCATTTATCCCAATATTATGCGATTAGATTATAACAATAAAAGAACACAAAATAATCAAACAGTTCCTGTAACAGAAAATATAGAAAACAAAACACCTTTACAATTACTACAGCAGTTTTATGAAGCACAAAACAACTGTGCTATGACAGAACAACAAACAGTATTTTCTGCTCGCATTATGGAAAAAATATGGGAGGTGGAACTGTGAAGCCAGTAAAATTAACAATATCGGCTTTTGGACCTTATGCAGAGAAAGTGAATATTGATTTTGAGAAATTAGGAGAAAAAGGATTATATTTGATTACTGGAGATACAGGTGCAGGTAAAACAACTATATTTGACGCTATTACATTTGCTCTTTATGGTGAAGCTAGTGGTAATGTAAGAGAAGCAAATATGTTTCGCAGTAAATATGCTAAAGAGGACACCCCTACTTATGTAGAATTTACTTTTTTATATCAGAAAAAGCAATATCATATTTATAGAAATCCAGAATATATCAGAAAAAGAGAAAAAGGAGAAGGATTTACAACACAAAAAGCAGATGCAGTGTTGACATTTCCTGACGATAGAACACCTATTACAAAATCAAAAGAAGTTACAAAAGCAGTAATAGAGTTAATAGGAATTGACAGAAATCAATTTATACAAATTGCTATGATTGCACAGGGAGATTTTTTAAAATTACTTCTTTCTAAAACGGAAGAGCGTAGCAAAATATTTAGAGAAATATTTAATACAAAACCTTATTTTTTATTTCAAGAAAAAATAAAAGAGGAAGCAAATATTTTAAAACAACAATATGATGATATGAATAAAAATATTGTAAGATATGTAAAAAATATTTGCTGTAATGAGAAAGATGATTTTTATATTCCTTTAAGTAATTTACAGTCAAACAACACAATAGCTTCTATAGAAGAAGTGACTGATTTAGCACAAAAAATCATTATGAAACAACAAGAGGAGTTGACTGTTTTAAAAAATCATTTTGAAGAGATAGAAAACAAATTAGAAAAAGTAAATAAATTGTTAGGAAAAGCAGAAAATATTTCAAAAGCGAAAAAAGATATACAAAGAGCAAAAAATATATTAGAACAAAAACAGCCACTATTATATCAGTTAAAACAGAATGTAGAAATGGCTCAAATGCAATCACCAAAAATAGAGGAATTAGCAGTTATCATTGAAACAGAAAATAATAAATTAACAGATTATGATGAACTAGATAGATGGAATGATACAATAAATCAATACCACCAAAATATGAAAATATTAAAACAATATATAGAAAATGATACTTTAAAATTAAAGCAAATAGAACAAGTGCTATTCAATGAAAAACAAACAGTCAATGCACTAAAAGACATAGAAACAATACAGTCAAAGCTAGAAGCAGAAAAAAAAGAACTAGAAACCACAAGAGAAATTTATAGAGAAATTTTTAGTTCTATTAAAAAGTATGATACTACAATAAAGCAATTTCATATAGCACAGCAAAAATATGAAAAAACAGCATCAATTTGTGAAGACAAAAAACAGCAGTTAATTCTAATGGAAAGAGCATTTTTTGATGAACAAGCAGGAATATTAGCATCTAAATTGCAAAAAGGAAAAAAATGTCCTGTTTGTGGTTCTATAGAACACCCTGAAATTGCAAAAATGACTGAAAAAGCACCTAGTAGAGAAGAATTAGAAAATTTTAAAAATGATATTACGAATTTTGAAAAAGAAATGTCTTATTTTAGTATAAATGCAGGAGAAATAAAAGGAAGAGTAGAAACATTATACCAAAATATTGTAGTCAAATCAGAAAAAGTAATTGGAAAATGTCCTTTTTCAGATATTTCAATGATAATAGAACAAAAAGGAAAGCAAAGCACAGAACAAATTAATGCAATACAATGTCATATACAACAAATTAATGACGAAATAAAACAAAAAATTTCTTCAGAAAAAAGTATAGAACAAAATGAAAAAAAACAATTACAAATGACAGAAAAATTACAAAAAGCAGAAAGAGATAGTATTATTTTACAAAAAGAAATAGAAAATATTACTATACAAATAGCAAAGCTAAAAAGTAATTTAAAATATGAAAATAAAAAAGTTGCTTCTGCTAAAATTTTAGAAATGAAAAAAGAAAAAAGTGATATAGAGCAAAAAATACAGCAAACACAAATGGAATTTGAAAGTTGTACTGCATTAGTAGAACAACAAAAAATAGCAATAGACACATTAGAAAAACAAATTTCAAATGATATAGAATTAGATATAGAACAGTTACTTCAAAAACAAAAACAACTTACTATAGTAAAAAATGATACACAATATCATATAGATAATATAAATGTGCAATATACTTCTAATCAAAAAATACTTTATGAGATACAAAAATATGGTAATGAAATAGAAAAAATAGAAAAAGAGTATTATTTTGTAAAAAGCTTATCAGATACTGTAAATGGAAAAATTACAGGAAAAGATAAAATAATGCTGGAAACATATATACAAATGAACTATTTTGAAAGAATAATAGCAAAGGCAAATGTTAGATTTATGATAATGAGTAATGGCCAGTATGAATTAAAAAGAAAAGTAGATGCAGAAAATCGTGTTAGTCAAAGTGGTTTGGAATTAAATGTTATTGACCACTATAATGGTTCAGAACGTAGTGTAAAAACATTATCTGGAGGAGAAGCTTTTAAAGCTTCACTTTCTCTTGCATTGGGTCTTTCTGACGAAATACAATCATGTGCTGGAGGTATACAAATAGATGCTATGTTTATTGATGAAGGGTTTGGCTCTTTAGATGAAGAGTCGCTTAACCAAGCCATCAATGTACTTCATCATTTGACAGAAGGAAATAGAATAATAGGTATTATTTCTCATATTTCAGAAATAAAAGAGCGTATTGAAAAACAGATTGTTGTAAAAAAAGCAATGATAGGAGGCAGTTATATCACAATAGAAATATAAATGTTTTTTAACTAAATAAGGAGTATATTTTACTAATATTCCATAAAAAAATTATATAGCATCGTTTAAAATATCATATGTTTTTTGTAGAACTGTACAAATATTTAAAAATAAGAAGGATTTTTATAAAAAATGTCGAAATAAACTATATGGTTATATTCTGCTATTTGAATATTAACCACAATGTTGCTTATTTTAATATAATAAAATAATAAGCACAACAATTAAAATGAGGTGGTGCTTGTGCTGTATCCCCAAGAAATATTAGAGGAAGTACGGGTTCAAAACGATATTGTAGATGTCATATCAGAATATTTGCCATTAAAACAAAAAGGAACATCTTATTTTGGTCTTTGTCCATTCCACAATGAAAAAACACCTTCTTTTTCTGTCAGCAGTGAAAGACAATTTTATTATTGTTTTGGCTGTGGTGCAGCAGGAAATGTATATACTTTTATTATGCAGATGGAAAATGATACTTTTCCAGAAGCAGTAAAAAGGCTTGCAGATAGAGTACACATTACATTGCCTCAGCCACAATATACACAACAAGCAAAAGAACAAGAGATGCAAAGACAAAGACTTTTTGATTTACATAAAAAGGCAGGACGATTTTTTTATGAAAAATTGCATGAGCCTGTTGGAGAACAAGCAAGAGCATATTTACAACAACGTCAAATGAATAACAACATACAGAAAAAATTTGGTATAGGTTATGCACCAAAAGGACAACAAGAATTATATCAACATTTACAAAAACAAGGTTTTTCTCAACAAGAATTACAAAAAAGCGGATTAATAATAGAAAGAAAGGAACAAAAAGGATATTTTGACCGTTTTCGAAATCGCTTAATGTTTCCGATATTAGATATACAAGGTAGAGTAATTGGATTTGGAGGCAGAATATTGTCCAAAGGAGAACCAAAATACTTAAATTCTCCTGAAACACTTCTTTTTAATAAAAGCAGAAATTTATATGGCCTTAATTTTGCAAAAAATACAAGAAAAAGAGAAATAATATTAGTAGAAGGTTATATGGATATGATTTCTCTCTATCAAGCAGGTTTTAGAAATGTAGCAGCATCTTTAGGAACTGCATTTAATCAAGAACACGCAAAAGTATTAAAAAAGTATGCAGATAGTGTCATACTTCTTTATGACAGCGATGATGCAGGCACTGTAGCAGCACAAAGAGCAATTCCTATATTGACACAAAATGGCTTTCATGTGAAAGTGTTACAAGTCCCTAACGGAAAAGACCCTGATGAATTTATAAAACAAAATGGTGCACAAGCTTTTTCTCATTTATTGGCAAATGCTCAGCATTATATTACATTTCAAATACAATGTTTAAAAAAACAGTATGATTTCACACAAATACAGCAAAAAGTGGAATTTACAACACAAACAGCGAATATTTTAGCAAAATTAGATAACGATATTGAAAGAAATGTTTATACAAATGAAATTGCCAATATGACAGGAATTTCACAGCGAGCTATAGAAAATGAGATTATTAAAATAGTAAAAAAAGAAAATGAAGTGTTTGCACAAAATGCACAGCAAAAAAGAAAAACACAATATTATCAAAATAATAAAGATTTGATAACAAAATCATCAGGCATATTTGCTGCACAAAAAGATATTTTATTTTTATGTGCTTCTAATATACAAATTTACAACAAAGTAAAGACAATACTGTTAGCAGAAGATTTTGCAGAAGAAGTTTATAAAAGGGTTTATGAAAAAATAGATTTGCTTCATCAAAAAAGTGCTGTAGTATTTCCGGCGGAATTGGTCAATTATTTTGAGTTACCAGAAGAGCAAAAAATGGTGACAGAAATTTTTGCCGTTGCTTTGGAATATCAGTCTACAAAAGAAATAGAAAAAGCACTGACAGAAGAAGTCAAAGCTGTAAAAAAAGCCAGTTTGGATAAATTAGCTTCTCAAGCACAATCTGTTGAGCAAATTAAAAAGCTAATAGCAGAAAAAGGAAAACTAGACAGTTTGTATATTACAATAGCAGATGGTTAAAATACTAGAGAACAGAAAGGAAGGATCATATTGAAATCTGTCGATGAAAACACATTAATTACTCGATTGCGAGAACTAATTCAAATCGGCAAGAAGAAGAAAGGGGTACTGGAATACAAGGAAATTATGGATTACCTTGGTGATATAGACCTAGATTCAGACCGTATTGACAAAATATATGAATTTTTTGAAGCGAAGGGCATTGATGTGTTGAATACCATTGAGGCAGAAGATGAAATCGAAAAGGATTTGGATTTGACACTTCCTGAAGGTATCAACATTGATGACCCTGTTAGAATGTATTTAAAAGAAATCGGAAAAGTACCACTTTTGAGTGCAGAGGAAGAAATTGAATTAGCAAGGAAAATGGAAGATGGCGATGAATATGCCAAAAAGAAACTAGCAGAAGCCAATTTACGTCTTGTTGTAAGCATTGCAAAAAGGTATGTAGGGCGTGGTATGCTTTTTTTAGATTTAATTCAAGAAGGAAATTTAGGATTAATTAAAGCAGTAGAAAAGTTTGACTATCATAAAGGTTATAAATTTAGTACCTATGCTACATGGTGGATACGTCAAGCAATTACAAGAGCTATAGCTGACCAAGCCAGAACAATTAGAATACCTGTGCATATGGTAGAAACTATAAATAAATTAATTCGTATTTCAAGACAATTATTACAAGAATATGGTAGAGAACCAACTGCGGAAGAATTGGCAGTAGAAATGCAAATGCCAGAAGAAAAAGTGCGTGAAATTATGAAAATAGCACAAGAACCTGTGTCACTGGAAACACCTATTGGAGAAGAAGAAGACAGTCATTTAGGAGATTTTATACCTGATGATGATATTCCTGCTCCAGCAGAAGCTGCTGCATTTACATTACTTAAAGAACAGCTTATTGAAGTACTAGATACTTTAACAGATAGAGAAGAAAAGGTGTTACGTTTGCGTTTTGGTTTAGATGATGGACGTGCTAGAACATTAGAAGAAGTTGGCAAAGAATTTAATGTTACAAGAGAAAGAATTAGACAAATTGAAGCAAAGGCATTACGTAAATTAAGACATCCAAGTAGAAGCAAGAAGTTAAAGGATTATTTGGAATAAAGTGCATATAAGGTTTTGAGGGCATACACCCTTGAAACCTTTTTTCAATAATGGAAGAAGAGATGCCAGCATGAAACATCAAAAAATTTTTGCTATTATGATTATAGTTGTTTCTTTTATTATGATAGTTGTTTCTTTTAATATAAGACAACAAGCAGTTCAAATAGAAGAACAAACAACACAAGTGTCATCTAATATATTGTTAACAATATTAAAATATCAAAATATAGCAAATATACTGTGTGGTGTTGCAACAGTATTACTTTGTTTGTTGTTGTTTGCATTTGCTCATAAAATATTAAAAAAGCAACATAAGAGAGGTGAATAATGTTGGAATTGTCACGAAGACTGCGTTGTGTAGGAGATTTTGTAACACAAAAAACAGTAGCAGATATTGGAACAGACCACGCATATATTCCTATTTATTTACATAAAAAAGGAAAAGCAGAAAAAATAATTGCTTGCGATATTAATCAAAAACCTTTACAAAAAGCACAACAAAATATAAAAGCACATCATGCAGAAAATGTGATTGTAACTCGTTTAGGAAATGGATTACAGACTTTACAGCCAAATGAAGTAGATACAGTTATTATTTCAGGTATGGGAGGAATGCTTATAATAGAATTACTGAAGCAGTCAAAAGAGATAGTGGATACTGTAAAAGAATTTGTACTTTGTCCTCATTTAGATGTACCTGCTGTAAGAAAGTATTTACATTACATTGGCTATAGTATTGTAGATGAAAAAATGATACTAGAAGATGATATTTTTTATACAATATTAAGAGCAATAAAAGGAGAACAAAAATATAGTAAAGAAATAGAATATTTATTTGGTAAAATATTACTGGATAGTAAAGATACTGTTTTAAAACAATTTATTTTAAATGAAAAAAATCGTTTACAAAATATACAATTACAATTGTGTGATAAAAAAACACAACAGTCACAAAAAAGATTACAAGAGATTTTACAATATCAAAAATTAGTAGAGGAGGCGGAACAATGGCTGTATTGTGCAAAGAAATTATAGAACAAATAGAAACATTTGCACCACAATATTTAGCAGAACAATGGGACAATGTAGGATTGACAGTAGGAGATAAAAACAAAGAAGTTAAAAAAGTTTTGGTAGCATTAGATGTCATGACTCCTGTAATAGAAGAAGCTATTCATATTGGTGCAGATTTAATTGTAACACATCACCCTATGATATTGTTTCAAAAAATAAAGAATATACAATCAGATACCTCTTTAGGAAAAAAAATATATAATTTAATTAAAAATGACATTTCCGCTTATTGTGCTCATACCAATTTAGATATTGCTTTTGGCGGAACAAATGATGTTTTGGCAAATTTAGCAGGACTAGAAAACATAAAAATATTAAAAAATACAAATGCAGAACAATTAAAAAAAATAGTGGTGTATGTACCAAAGGAACATCAACAAACACTTCGAGAAGCAATATGTGATGCAGGAGCTGGTTTTATTGGAAACTATTCACATTGTACATTTTCATCAGAAGGAATAGGCACGTTTTTGCCATTGGAAGGTACAAAACCATATTTAGGAAAACCAGGACTATTAGAAAAAGTACAAGAGGTTAGATTGGAAACTATTGTGCCAAGTTCATTATTGCATACTGTTTTAAAAACTATAAAAAAAGTACACCCTTATGAAGAACCAGCATATGATATTTATGATGTGGAACAAAAAGGAAAACAATATGGTATAGGTAGAATTGGAACACTAAAAGAAAGTATGACATTTGAACAGTATAGTGTTTTTTTGAAAAAGCAGTTGTCATTAGACAGTATACGTATTGTGGGAGAAAAAAATAAAAATATTAAAACAGTTGCTCTCTGTACAGGAAGTGGCGTAGAATTTATGGAACAAGCCAAAATAATGGGAGCAGATGCTTATTTGACAGGTGATATTAAATTTCACGAAGCACAAAGAGCGATAGAAATGGGACTTTGTGTAGCAGATGTAACACATTATGCTAGTGAAGTTATTGTAGTACCTATATTAAAACAGTTTTTAGAACAAAAATCAAAGCAATATCATTGGGATATAGAAGTAATACAATCTTCTGTCAATGGACAGGTGTTTGAGCATATATCATAAAGGAGGGTTTATTATGTTGTCTATACAAGTATTAGGAAAAAATTTAGAAGTGCAAGAAGGAACTTCTTTTGAAACAATAGCAAAACAATTTCAAAGTGATTTTAAATTTCCCATATTATTAGCAAAACAAAATAACAAATTGATAGAGCTTTCTAATAAAATTCAACAAGGTGGAGAAGTAATATTTTATGATATTACTTGTATGGAAGGTATGAGAGTGTATCATAGAAGCGTTTCTTTTTTGATGATAAAAGCAGTAAAAGAAATGCTAGGGAAAAAAGCTTCTGTAGTGATAGAACACTCTTTACACAAAAGTTTATATTGCGAAATAAGAGAAAAAGATGTGCAAGTCAATCAAAAGTTTTTGGATACATTAACAGAAAAAATGAAAAGTTTGGTAGAAAAAGATATTCCTATTAATAAATATGCTTTTTATAGAGATGATGCTATAGAAAAGGTTAGGGAATTTGGTATGGAAAATAAAGCAAGATTGTTCCGTTTTAGACGTGCTTCTAATATTAACCTTTATGAAATGGATGGTGTTTATGACTATTTTTACGGCTATATGGTACCTTCTACAGGATATTTAAAAAGTTTTCAACTCATGCTATATGAAAATGGCTTTTTGATACGTTTTCCTGACAGAAAAAATCCTAATGAAATATTAAAGTTTACAGACCCTGAAAAAGTTTCTAGTGTTTTTATGGAGCAAATGAAATGGTGTTCTCTCATGAAAGTAAACAATGTTGCTGACTTGAATGAAGCAATTACAAATGGAAAATTTGGTGATTTGGTACGTATTAATGAAGCACTTCATGAAAAAAAAGTAGCAGAAATTGCGGATAAAATTTATCAAAAAAGAGATAAGGTAAAAGTAGTATTGATAGCAGGGCCTTCTTCTTCTGGAAAAACAACATTTGCGAATAGACTTTGTGTACAACTTCGTGTGTTGGGTATTATTCCTTACGCTATTTCATTGGACGATTATTTTATCAATAGAGAAGATGTTCCTATAGATGAATTTGGAAATAAAGATTTTGAAGATATTAATACGCTAGATTTAAAGTTGTTTAATGACCATATTACAAGAATGATAGCAGGGGAAACAGTAGAAATGCCTCACTATAATTTTGTGACAGGAAAAAGAGAGTATAATGGAAATTATATGACATTAGAAAAAGGTGGTATATTTGTAATAGAAGGTATACATGGGCTGAATGATTTATTGACAGCTTCTATTGCCACAGAAAATAAATTTAAAATATTTATTAGTGCTATGACACAATTAAATATTGATGACCATAATAGAATATCTACATCAGATAGCCGTTTGATACGTCGTATTGTAAGGGATAATCAATTTAGAGGTAGAGATGCTACTACTACTATTGCTGGTTGGGATTATGTTACAAGAGGAGAAGAAAAAAATATATTTCCTTTTCAAGAAAATGCAGATGCTATATTTAATTCAGCTACAATATATGAATTAAGTGTGTTAAAACAATATGCTGAGCCACTTTTGTTTAAAATAGAACAGTCACAAAGTGAATTTGTGGATGCCAAAAGATTAATTAAATTTTTAGATTATTTTTTAGGTGCAAATGGCGACGCTATACCAAATAATTCTATTATAAAAGAATTTTTGGGAGGTAGTTGCTTTAAAGTATGATAAAATAATAAAGAGCAGTATTTTTACTGCTCTTTTTATATTATGTATAAGTAATATCTTGCCTTTTTGCATTACGAACAGAGTAATTATTTATTTTTACAATATACCCACTAAGCTCCATATCATTTTTGTTTTGTTCACAACTATCTATATTTTGAACGCTTTCTATAATAAATTGATGAGAAGGAATAAGAAATCTTTTATTGTTAGGAGAATGTACATATTTTTGATAAAATAATTGTATCTCTGATATTGTACCAGACAAAACAAATAATGTTTTCCATTTATTACTATGTGCTTCGTAAAAATAGTCTATATTGATATTAGCAGGAGTAAAATTTTCTGAAGTACATACTGTCCATTCAATGACATCGCCAATTTTAAATTCTGTACCACAACACTGCATTTGCCAACTTTCATAAAATATAGTACAATATGCCATTTATTATTCCTCCCATAAAATGATAGCATTATTTTAGCACATATAATTACTTGCAACAACAAAATGTATTAACATAAATAAAATATAATAATTGACAAAAGTAAAATATATAACATATAATAAATAAGAGTAAGTTGAATGGTCGCATTTTTTTAAAAAAGTGAGGAAAGTCCGGGCTTCATAGAGCAGAGTGCCAGTTAACGGCTGGTGGAGGCGACTCTAAGGAAAGTGCAACAGAAATAAACCGCCTATATTATATAGGTAAGGGTGGAAAGGTGGAGTAAAAGCCCACCGCTTTGCTGGTAACAGCAAAGGCTATGTAAACCCCACTTGAAGCAAGGCGAAAGGAACAATAAAGAATGGCTCGTTCTGTTCCGTAAAAAAGCCGCATGATGATACTGGTGACAGTATACCAAGATAGATGACCATTCACGACAGAACCCGGCTTATAGACTTGCTCTAATAAACAAATTAAAAAACTGGCACATTTTTTGAAATGTGCCAGTTTTTTATATTTTTAAGAAAGTTGAAAACGTTTGATTTCTTTTTCCATTACTTTTGCTTGGGAAGAAAGTATATTTACGGCAGCGGAAGTTTCTTCTGCTGAAGCAGAGTTTGTAGATACTACAGAAGAAATTTGTTCAATGCCTATTGTAATTTGTGATATAGCATGAGATTGTTCTAATGACATTTTTGAAATTTCATTTAATTCTGCAATAATGGAGTTTGCTCCTACTACTACCTCATTCATAGCGGAAGCAGCTGTGTGAGCAATTTTTGTACTGTCTGCAACAGCATCTATTGTTTGTATAATTAATTGTGTTGTATTTTTAGCCGCTTCTGCACTTTTTCCTGCAAGATTTCGTACTTCATCTGCAACAACAGCAAATCCTTTTCCTGCTGTACCTGCTCTAGCCGCTTCTACTGCAGCATTTAAAGCAAGTATATTTGTTTGGAAAGCAATATCTTCAATTGTTTTAATGATTGCTTCAATTTGAGAAGAAAATTCATTAATATGTTGTATAGAATATAATACTTCCTTCATTTTTTTATCACTAACACTAATATGTTCTCCTACAGCAATAGCTTGCTGATTTGCATTTTCTGCTCTTTGTGCACTTGCTTCTACATGATGAGAAACGTCATTAAGAGAGGCAGCAAGTTGTTCTACTGCACTCGCTTGTTCTGTGGCACCTTGTGCTAAAGCAAGTGCATTATCTGCCATATGCATAGAGTTTTCTAATACTTTATCAGAAGAGTTTGAAACATGACTTAATGTAGTAGTTAAATTGGTTCTAATATCTAAAAGAGAGTCCTTAATTTTAGAAAATTCTCCTGTATAGTCATTTTGAAGAGAAAAAACAAGGTTACCTAATGAAATCTGACTTAATACACTTGCAATTTCATCTATATAAACAATATATTTTTTTAATTGTTCTACTGTTTTGGAAAAAGCAATAGAAACTTGACCAATTTCATCAGAAGAATGAGTATCCATTGTAATATTTAAATTACCTTCTGCAATAGACTGTGCTGCATTTCTTAATGACATCAAAGGCCTTATAATCATTTTAGAAAGTATGAAAACGCAAATAGCCATTATGATTAAACTAATAAAAAATGCTCCATCAATTTGTTTTGTAATGCTTTTATAAACGCTCATTGCTTCATCTTCAGGCATACAAGTTAATACCATAAAACCAGTATCACCAATTTCAGTTAAGGAACCATAATATTCTGTGTTGTCAATATTAAAAGTATAATCATCAAAAGCTGAATTTGCAACTGCAGATTTCATATCAGATGAAAAATCTGTTTCTGAGAAATTTTGATTTATATATGCACTATTTGGATGGTATAATATTGTTCCTGCTGGTCCCATGCAAACCAAAAAACCAGTATCTCCTACTATGTAGTTATCCATAATCTTAACAATACTTTCTAAACTCATATCAATAGCAGCGACGCCAATAACATTACTTGTATTTGTTTCTGTAATAGGAGAAGCAATTGTAACTACAATTTCACCTGTGTTAATATCTGTATAAGGCAATGTAATGAATGTTTTATTAGAAGTAACCGCTTCATACCAAGGTCTGGAAGCAATATCGTAATTAGGGCCTGTGACATAACCATCAGACATCATAAATTGAGATGAGTCAACGTCAGCGATAAAAACAGATAATACAGTATCAGAGTCTACTTGTTGTTGTTTTGTTACAGTTTGTTGGACAGAAGGAAATAAAGGTGCATCAACGAGAGCTGTATTTGGCAATGTTTGAATTAATAATTGTTCGATATTGCAATCTGCCGCAATGGTTTCTACTTTTGCGATATGCTGTGAAAAGAATTCGTTCGCTTCGTTGGAAACTGCAATAGCATCAGCGGATAATCGTTCTACTATAAGCCCTTGCGTAGATTTTCCAACAGAATTTGTAATAAACATACCCATTAATACGCATACAATAAGGTTTGGTAATAATATTCCCCCTAACATTTTAAAGTGCAAACTAATAAATTTTTTTTTCATTTTCATGATGTCCAACCCCTTCAATTTTATCCTTTCAATAAATAATATAATAATAAAATTATAAATAATATAATAACAAAATTATAACAAAAAACAATATATTTTTCAATATAATATAACAAAATCTCTAATATATTATCATAGAGATTATCAATATTGAATAACTGTTTTTTTATTAATACAAAAAGTGCTACATAAAATATAAAAACAATACCATAGTTATATAGTATTTTTTAGTTAATATACCACAAAAATATAGAAATATTGTAATGATAAATATTTAACAATATGTGAGTTTATACATTACTATAATACCACTCAAATCGTAAGAATTTTGTAATAACTCTATAGTAAAATTATGCTATAATTTGTTATAAAGTAAATAATATATGAAATACAAAGGAGAGTGTGTATAAAATGAAAAAGAAATTTTTTAAAACAATGCTAGTCTGTTTGGGAATATTGGCAAGCTGTTGCAGCACAATATTTGCTATGGAGAAGGCAGATGTAGATTTATATTATTTAGGCAGAAACACTAAATTGAATAATGCTATTTATATAGAAGATAATACTTATTTTATACCACTAAGAGAATGTGCAGAACAGATTGGTTATACAGTAGACTATACCCCTTCTGTCATTACATTGACAGACAAATTTGAGAAAAAAATAGAGTATCGTTTAGACATAAATACGATTTTTGTACATGGAAAACCAGCGGGTAAATTTGATATAAAAAATATAAATGGTGTATCTTATGTAAAACTGAATGATTTTTATGATTTAATGTCTATTGATATAAAAGAAATACAAAATAATAATAAAAAAGCATTACGAATTTCAAATAGCAGTAAAGTGTTTAAAAAGAATAATTTTTATGACAGTATTTCATTATTGAATGTAATAGAGAAAAATAAAAATGGTGTTATTTCTCCTATTAGTATGAAAATGTCATTAGCTATGATAGCAAATGGTACAACAGGACAAACACAACAGGAAATATTAAATACATTAGGATATTCTAATATAGAACAATGTAATCAATTTGTTTCAGAAGTATTAAACTGGACAGTAGAAGAAAGAAAGTCAGATTATATAGATTTAAACGATAATCAAGGTAGCATTTATTTTGCAAATAGCTTGTGGTATAACAACAATACACAAAATACAAAAAACACTATTTTTAATGAAAATTTTAACAATCGTATACAGTCTGTTTTTAAAGGAGTGGCGAATGTTGTCACACCAGATACAGCAGTAACAGTTATAAATAAATGGATAGAACAGCAAACAAATGGTATGTTAAAAAATATGATTTCAGATGCAAATTTTCAAACAGCTTTAATTAATACAACTTATTTTAAATGTAGCTGGGAAGAAGAATTTAAAAATGAAAATACTAAAAAAGACATTTTTTATAATATAGATAATACACAGTCAGAAACCGATTTTATAAACGGAACACCACATAATGAACCATATTACTGTGAGGTAAATGGTTGGCAAATGTTAGGTTTACCTTACAGTGACAAAAAATATACTATGTATTTATTTTTACCTGAAAAAGGAAAAGAATTAACACTTGATAATGATACTATAAACACATTATTGACTTTTCAAGAAAGACTAAAAGTAAAAGTGACTATGCCAAAATTTACTACAGAACAAAGCTATGACTTTAAAGATACACTAAAAGCAATGGGTATCAATGCAATGTTCCAAAATAGTGCAGATTTCAGTAATATGTATACAGAAGGAAATCAGATGTGTATATCAGATGTATTTCAAAAAACAAAAATTATAGTAAATGAACAAGGTACAGAAGCAGCAAGTGGTACAGTATCTACTGCCGGCAGGGGAATGAATATGGAACAACCAGTAGTATTTAAAGCAGACAGGCCTTTTATTTATATGATTACAGCACATACATATGATACAGAAGAAGTACTTTTTATAGGGCAATATGTTACAGCAAAACAATAATATAAAAGTATAAGGAGTATTATTTATGAGTGAATTTTTCGAATATAAATTTTTAGCAATGGAATATTTTTATAAATATGTTTGCGAAGAAGAATTTACTTATATACAAGCAGCAGCAAGGTGCTTTGTAGATTTTACTTTGCTATTATCAGAAAATACTGTAAAATCATTAGCTTTTTATAGTACCGTTTTAGTTCAGGTAACAAGATATATAAAAGAAGATATACGACAAGAAGTCAAGCAACTCTTTAAAAACGAATATAAAAGACTAATAGAACTATATACTTTTACTTTATTAAAAAATCTTTTATCAGAAAATGAAAGAGATTATATTGATGATGATATTGATTTTATTAAATATAAATTGGAATATTTTTGACATATAGAAAAAGGCTTTACTCCTGATATAGAGAAGCCTTTTTTTATATTTATTTTGGTTTATTTGAGTGAAGTAATTTTTCAACATCTACTGTTTCGCTTGCCTGATAAACTGCTTTGAGCAGTACAGCAAGTATAGGACCTATAATCATGCCCAAAAATCCAATACATTTTAGCCCAATATACATTGAAATTAATATCAATAAAGGGTGCAATCCTATTTGCGTGCCTAATATTTTAGGCTGCATAATTTGCCTCATAAAATTGACACAAAGATATATAATGATGTAGCCTACAGCAATAGAAGGTTTTCCTATCATTACAGAAATAACAGCACCTGGCCACAATATAAAGCCACTTCCAAAAAAGGGCAGAGCGTCAATCAAACTAATAATAACACTTAAAAGTAGTGCATAAGGAGAATGAAGCAATAGCAATCCTATAATACAGATAGCAAATGTATAAAACATTAATATACATTGTGTTTTGATATAACCTAATATAGAGTATTTTAACTGTTCTTTTGCCTGTTTGAACTGTCCTTCAAATAGTGTATGAAAATGTTTATGAAAGAAGGCAGAAATTAATGCCCTATCTTTTGTAAAAAAATATGCTGAAATTAGTGCCACAATAATAATCATAACAATATTTGGTATTGTTTTTAAAATATTAAAAGATTGACTTCCTCCGCTTTGTATGATAGAAGGTAAAACGCCTAAAATAGCATTCAAAGAGGAAGTCAAATAAGGACGTAAATCTACAGGAAAATGCTGCATAATAGTATCTACATCATAAGATATTTTTTGTATTGAAATTTGCAAATCTTTAATATAAACAGGTAAATTTTGATAAAAAAGCTGTGCTTCTGTATACAGTTTTTTCCACAAACCAAATACAATGATAGCAAAAAATCCTATCAAAAGTAATATAGATATAAAGCTGCCTATCCAGCGAGGAATACTTGCCTTTTTTTCTAAAAAATTAACAAATGGTACAAATAATAAACTAAATAGCCAACCTATAAAAAAAGGTGCTATAAATTGAAATAAATATTGAAAAAAGATATAAACAGAAAATATAGTAATCAATAATATACTAATATGTTTTAATAATATTTTGTTTTGATTTAAAAAATTTTTCATAATACGAGTACTCCTTTGTTTCATTGCCTTAGTACTTTATATATTGCTAAAATTTACACATAAATATGAAAACAAAATTTTGAGATTTATTTATGTATTATTTTGAAGGAATATGAAACATAGATTGCGGTAATGACAATATTAATATAGAGCCTATAGCAATTGCTGCTGCTAATTTTAAAGCTATAACACCTTGACCAAAACAATATAAAAGGTCATTACTCAATATACCCGACATAGCATTATAAATATTCATACCTGGTACAAGAGGCAATATACCTGCAATATGATACATTGTAGAAGGTTCTAAACGGATAGAAGAAAGAAAACGACATATAATTGTAACAACCAATGTTGCGAGAAATGTAGCAAGTACTTGTTGAGAAAGCATTTGATTTACAAAGAAATAAACTCCCCAACTAATACTTCCAGAGATACCACAAAAAGGTAATTCTTTTCTAGGAGCATTAAATATAATAGAAAATGCAACACAAGCAAAAAAAGCCATTATAATTTGAAATATAACTTCCATAAATTAGATACCTCCTAATATAGATAGTATATCATGATAAAATGTCAACACAATACCAACACCTCCTGCAATAGAAGTTGCAATTAAAAATGCTTCCATAATTTTAGAAGTACCACTTAAAAAATTAGACTCCATAATATCACGTATTGCATTTGTTAATGTAACACCTGGCAGTAATGTCATAATACTACCTACAATAATTAAGCTGTATTGATTACCTAGCCCCAAAATATAAAAAAGTACTGCAAAAATTGCAGTATATGCCCCTCCAAAAAGAGAACGCAAAAAATAAGGTACATTTTTTTGGGATAAAAAACTCATAAAAAGTCCCAATAAAATACCTGTAATAAAAGCACTAATACTATCTTCAATAGTACCTTTTAACATCAATGTAAAAGCACCAGAAGCAATGCCATAAGAAAGTATATTTAAAAAACCAGAAAAAAGTGGCTCATTATATATGGTATATAATTGTTGATAGGCTTCCTCAATAGGAATTTCTCCTGATGTAAAGCGTCGAGATAAATCATTAACACGGCATATTTTAGCAAAGTCAGTACTGCGAGAAGGTGCTTTTCTTGACATAGTAAGACAGCCAGAAAGAGGGCTATGAATACTTACTATTAGTACATTTGAAAATGTAATTGCTTCTGGGAGGTTTTCTCCTCCCATAGAAAGTATACGTTCCATGGTATCTTCTACTCTATGTGTTTCTGCACCAGCAGCTAACATAATTTCTCCTGCATCTAATGCTAAATTTAAAAGCATATTATCGTCCATAGTACATCTCCTTTTTATGTAATGATGTGGTGAAAGTACTGTATTGATACTATTTTCGCCATTTTAATACGATGTGTTTGTTAGTAAAGACATTATACTGCAATCAGAAGCAAAAAGAAATGACAGCATATTGTGAAATTTATTTTTTGTTAGAAATAGATAAATAAAACAAATAAAATAAATATAAAAAAGTAAATGTTGACAAAATATGTTTATCATACTATACTTGTATATAATAAAATAAATTCTGCTAGGGGGGCCTTTTATTGGCTGAGAAAGCATATTGCTTGACCCTTTGAACTTGACGTGGTTAGTACCAACGAAAGGAAGCAAATTGTCAATTATAAGGGCAAAAATAAACTTTCTTTTTTGGGAAGTTTTATTTTTTGTCTTTTTTTATTTATAAAAATGAAAAGAGGAGTTGTGAAAATGAAGCTATCAAAAATATTATATGAAAGTGTAGAAGAAATTTGGAAAAGCTATTTAGAACACCCTTTTGTAAAGCAGTTAGGAGAAGGAACGCTTTCTACGGATTTATTTCGCTTTTATATGGTACAAGATTATTTATATTTGTTGGAATATTCTAAAGTATTTGCATTAGGTGTCATAAAAAGCAAACAAGAGGAATTGATGAGAAAATTTGCTTCTATGGTACATAGTACATTGTATGGTGAAATGAGCATACATAAAATATATATGCAAAGACTTGGCATTTCAAAAGAAGAAATAAAAGAAGCAAAACAATCTCTTGCAAATCGCTCTTATACAAGCTATATGATGGAAGTAGCTTATAATGGTGATGTATTAGATGTTTTAATTGCGATATTGTCCTGTGCATGGAGTTATCAAGTAATAGGAGAACATCATGCAAACATACCAAATGCAACACAACACCCTCTTTATGGAGAATGGATAAAAGGATATTCTTCTGAACAGTATAGAAAAGATACACAAGAATTAATTGATTTAACAGATAAATTAGGAGAAGATATTTCACAGAAAAGAATAGAAGAATTGAAAACAATATTTATTAATTGTAGTCGTTATGAATATGCTTTTTGGGATATGTCCTATAAAAAGGAGTGTAAATTGTGCTAGAATTTCAAAATGTATTCTTTCAGTATGCACAAGAGGAACAGGTAATGATGGAAAATTTTAATTTTTCTGTAGATAATGGAGATTTTATTTCTATTATTGGAAAAAGTGGCTGTGGCAAAAGTACAATATTTCGTTTGATAAATGGCTTAGAAAGTCCACAAAAGGGACAGATACTGATTGATGGTAAACCTATACAACAAATAAAACAATATAGTGCTTTTATGCCTCAAAAAGATTTACTTTTTCCTTGGAACACTATTGAAAAAAATATCTGTTTACCTATGGAATTACAAAAAGTGCCTAAAAAAGAACAACAAAAAAAATGCTATGAAGTATTAAAAGAAATAGGACTTTTGGAATATGCTAATAAATATCCTAGAGAATTGTCTGGAGGAATGAAACAAAGAATTTCTTTTGCAAGAACATTATTAGCTGGAGCAGAAATGCTATTGTTAGATGAACCTTTTAGTGCATTAGATTATTTGACTCGTGTAGACATGCAAGAATGGCTTTTACAGCAATGGCTTCACTTTCATAAAACAATATTGTTTATTACACATGATGTAGAAGAAGCTATATTTTTATCAAAATTTGTATTTATTATAAAAGACAGCCCTTTTTGTTGTATGGAAAAAATACAAGTACCATTACAATATCCCAGAAAAAGAGAAGATTTAAAAAAAGTAGATATTGTAGAACTAAAAGAACAGCTTATCAAAAAATTAAGACAATAGGAGGGGAATAGACTATGAAAAAAAATATGCCTGCTTTGGCATTAGGCATTTTTATAATACTGTTTTGGCAATTTATTGCTATGAGTATTGGTGCAGCATACATATTGCCTTCCCCTTTGCAGATACTTTTAAAAATGTGGCAACTAAAGGAAATATTGTTGTTAGTACATTTGCCAGCAACAATGGGAGTTACTTTTTTAGGTTTGTTAATTTCTATTATATTAGGTATTTTTTTAGCTGTAATTATGGATAGTAATACCAATATTGAAAATGCTCTTTATCCAATCATTGTAGCATCTCAAACAATACCAACTACAGCAATTGCACCTCTTTTTGTACTTTGGTTTGGATATAGTATATGGAGTAAAGTACTTGTCACAATATTAATTACATTTTTCCCCATTACTATTACAGTATATGATGGTTTAAAATCTACCAAAAGAGAAATGGAAGAATTACTTATTACTTATGGTGCAAATAAAAAAGATATTTTTGTAAAATTAAAATTTCCTACAGCATTACCCTATTTTTTTTCCGCTATTAAAATGGCAATTCCTATGAGCATTATAGGTGCAGCAATTGCAGAATGGTTAGGAGCACAAAGCGGATTAGGTTATTTCAGTAAAAGAATGATGACACAGTTAGATGGTGCAGGAGTGTTTGCACCTGTGGTATTACTTTCATTTGTAGCAATGATAAGTGTTGCTATTGTAAATATGATAGAAAAAAAGTTAATTACATGGAGAAAGGAGATTTAAAAAATGAAAAAAAGAATAACAGCAATATTTTTAGTGGGTGTTATGATGCTAATGGCGGCTTGTAATACACAGCCTGCACAGCAAACAGAACAACAAACAGCACAATACAATGAGGATTTAGAAGAATTTGATATTGTATTAGACTGGTATCCTAATGCAATACACTCTTTTATTTATGTTGCTATGGCAAAGGGATATTATGCAGAAGAAGGACTTCATGTGAATGTAAGATTTCCTGCAAATACAAATGATGCACTTTCTTTAACAGCTGCAGGTAGAGCAGATATGGGTATTTATTATTTACATGATACTATTATAACAGTAGCAAATGAGAATATACCAGTAAAATCAGTAGGAGCTTTAGTACAATCTCCTTTGAATATTATATTATCATTAAAAGAGAAAAATATTTCTTCTCCAGCAGATTTACAAGGCAAAAAAGTAGGACATAGTGGTTCTGTAATATCAGAAGGTATGATAAAATCAAATTTAGAATATGTAGGAAAAAGTGGTAATGTAGAATTAGTAGATGTTGGATTTGATTTAATGTCTTCTATGACAACACAAAAAGTAGATGCAACAATAGGCTGTATGATAAACCATGAAGTACCTCAAATGGAACAAGAAGGTTTTGAAATACAATATTACTATCCAAATGAATATGGTGTACCAGATTATTATGAATTGGTATTGCTGGTAGGAAATGATACATTACAAAATAATAAAGAAAAAATACAGAAATTTTTAAGGGCATCTAAAAAAGGTTTTGAATACACAAAACAACATACAGAAGAAGCATTACAAATATTATTAGATAATCAAAATGAAGAAAATTTTCCACTAAAAAAAGAAGTAGAGCAGAAAAGTATGGAAATATTACTACCTGTTATGGAAACAGAAAACGCAGCATTTTTGTCACAAAATACTCAAGTATGGCAAAATAATATAGATTGGCTTAAAAAAGAAGGATTAATTCAAAATAATATTACACCAGAAGATATATTTGAAAACATAGAATAATACAAAAGAACCATCAGTTATACTGATGGTTCTTTTGTATCCCAATTTAATATTACATCAACAACATCTTGAGGTGTTTGTACAATAACATCTGCACCATACTTTTTAAATTCTTCTATTTCACCATAGCCATATAATACAGCTATTACTGTTACACCTGCTTTTTTTCCTCCTATAATATCATACATTCTGTCACCTACAAGTACAGCAGAATTTGCACTTACTTGAAGCTGTTCCAAAGCATAACAAACAACTTTTTCTTTGCTATCTCTTGTATTTGAATAATTTCCAGCAACACAATCAAAGTATTCAGACAAGCCAAAATGTTCTATAATTTGTTTTGCAAAATCTTCTGATTTTGATGTAGCTACAGCAAGTTTTTTGCCTCGTTTTTTGAGTTCAGAAAGCATTTCTTTTACTCCTTCAAAAACACTGTTTTGATACATTCCTTTTTCAGTATATTTTTGACGATAGTCTTGATAAGCCTTTTGTGCTGATTGTTGTGACATATGAAAAGTATTTATAAAAGTATCCATGAGAGGAGGGCCTAATACAAACTGTAAGTCATCAGGTGGTGTAATATTTTGTTTGTTTAATGCGTATTTTAATGTTTCAATAATGCCAGGTGCAGAGTCTGTTAATGTACCATCTAAATCAAATAATATTGCTGTTTTCATATAACTTTTCCTTTCTAAAGTATGAAAAAGAAAGAGATGTGATATTACATCTCTTTCTAGTTTATTTTATCAAAATTATTTTATTATAAAAGACGTTTTTCTAATTCTTCTTTTCTATCTTCAAATCCTGGTTTACCAAGAAGTGCAAACATATTCTTTTTGTATGCTTCTACACCTGGTTGGTCAAATGGATTGATGCCAATAAGATAACCGCTGATACCTACTGCTTTTTCAAAGAAGTATACAAGATAACCAAAGTTATAAGCGTCCATTTTATCTATTTCAACAATGATATTTGGTACTCCACCGTCCATATGAGCAAGTAATGTGCCATTAAATGCTTTGTTATTTACAAAGTGCATATCTTTACCAGCAACAAAGTTTAATCCATCTATATTTTCAGGGTCTTGCTGTATTGTAATATTAGATTTTGGCTCTTTGCTCCAGATAACAGTTTCAAACATAAAGTTGTTGCCATCTTGTATAAACTGACCAATAGAATGTAAATCCGTAGAGAAGTTAGCACTTGTAGGGAAAATCCCTTTTCCATCTTTTCCTTCGCTTTCTGCAAAGAGTTGTTTGTACCATTCTCCAAAAGATGTTAGATGTGGCTCATAGTTTGCAAGAATTTCAACATTTTTACCTTTGTTAAAGAAAATATTTCTGTAAGCTGCATATTGATAGCTTTCATTTTTTGTAATGTCATCAACACTGTATGCTTCACGAGCATCTGCAGCACCTTTCATAACAGCATCAATATCAATACCTGCTACTGCCATAGCAAAAAGACCAACTGGAGTTAATACAGTAAATCTTCCTCCTACATCATCAGGAATAACAAATGTTTCATAACCTTTTTCGTTACAAAGGTTTTTCAAAGCACCTCTTGCTCTGTCTGTTGTTGCAAAAATTCTTTCTTTTGCACCTTCTGCACCATATTTTTCTTCTAATTTTTGCTTGAAAATTCTAAAAGCGATTGCTGGTTCTGTTGTTGTACCAGATTTAGAAATTATATTTACAGAAAAATCTCTGTCACCCATAATATTCAATATATCATTGATATATGTAGAGCTAATATTATTACCTACAAAGTAAATGTCAGGTGTTTTTTTAGATTTATCTTCATTATAATATGGAGATTTAATAAAATCTAAAGCTGTTATTGTGCCAAGATAAGAGCCGCCAATACCAATTACAATCAGAACTTCGCTATTTTTTTGTACTTTTTCTGCGGCTTTTTTAATTCTAGCAAATTCTTCTTTGTCATAGTTTACAGGAAGGTCTATCCAACCTAAAAAATCATTTCCTGCACCTGTTCTGTTATGCAGTTGTTCATGGCAAGCCTTTACTAATGGTGCCATATATCCCAATTCATGTTCTCTTACAAAAGGTTTTACTCCTTGTAATTTTAATTTTACTGCCATTTGAAATTTCTCCTCTCTGTATTTTACTTACTGTAGTACAGTAATTTACAATATTTATTATACCATATTTTATATAAAATGGTACAACTTTATACAATAATTTTTTATGAATTGTTCCTTTTTTGTTATTTTGTTCCTTGTACTATGATTTCGTCAACAGGTTCTACTGTTGTTTTTTCACTAACAATTTCTTCTGAAACAATTTCATTGTTAACACGAATAATTTTTTTGGTTACTTCTTTTTGTCCATCTTTGCCTGCTTCTGTTACTTTTTGATAGCCTTTGTTTTTTGTAGCATCTTGTTGATATACTGTTTTTCTTTCTTGTACTTCTGTCAATACTACAGTTTCTTCTGTTCTTACAGAAACCATAGGTTCTTCTGCCATTACTTTGAGTTCCCAACCTACCATGATATTACCATTTGATGGTATTTTGTCTGTGTTCATTGCTTTCAATTCGTCTTGTGTCATATCAAATTGTGCAGCAATTTTATAAAGAGCATCTCCAGGTTGTACAGTATAGGTTTTTTCTACTTTAGTACCCTTTTGTAATGTTTGTACAGCATTTTCTTTTGCTACAATGACAGAAGGGTCTACATATTTTAATTGAACTTGTACATTTCCCTCAAAACTAGCTGTAATATCTCTTGTTTCATCTTCTGGAATATATTCTGATTGTACTTCTGTGAATACTTCATCTGCTACAGACTGATTTGCTACAATGATGACATCTTTTCCATCTACTGTAATTGCAGCAGCTTCTACTAAATAGGTTACTTTTTGTCTAAGCAAAGGAGCTAAAGAGTCCATTTGATAAATATCTTTTTCACGTGATTTTGATATATGAATTGGTTTTATTGTAATAGTTTCATTTATTTGTACATTTGCACCAACTTCCTGCACTAATTGTGCTGTGAGTGACTCTGTTAAAGATTCTGCTGTAATTGCTTTATCTTTTATAATTCCCATGCTTGTTTCTCCAATAAATACTTCTTTACCATTTTGACGAAATATAACAAGAAAAAGTAGCACAACAGCAAGTATACTAATAATAAGTGTCAGTAAACGACGATTTTTTGCAGGCATAACTCTTTTAGGTATTTTTTTACGTTTTACAGGCTTAATATTGTGTTGTGCATTATATTTTTGTCTGTAGGGAGATAACTTTTTTTTACTTTTTTTATTCGTTTTTTTAGGGGGTTCGTTTGGTATGGCTCGACCATAAGGTATACGCTCTTCCCTTTTTGGAAAATTTCCCTTAGAGTCCATTCACACACTCCTTTCTCTACAAATACATTTGACATATTATATTTCATTTTATGCTATCTATTGTACTAATGCAAGAAAAAAGGATAAAAAAAACAACGAAAAAAACAACAGATTGCGACATAATATTACAATATAAATATAACTTTATTATATACTAGTAATACCTCCGCCTTTTTGGGCGGAGGAAATTTACATTGTAGAATATCATCTGTTATATCCTTTTTTATACAAATATAGGAATATTTATTCGTTGTTCTTTTTTTGTAAAGCATCTAATATAAATTTTGTATGGTATTGAATATGTTTTTTTGCTAAATCTTCTCCTTCTACAGCATTTTTATTTTCAATAGCAGATAATATAGCTCTATGTTGTACAATAATATTTTCTATACCAGTATCTAATTTGACATGAGCCATACGATAACGATATAGTTGTATTTTTAAATTATTAAAGATTTGTATTAATCTTTCATTTTCTGTAGAAGCAAATATAATATCATGAAAACGTTCGTCTATACTTACCACTTTTTCAAGGTCATTTTCTTTAGCAAATTGTTCAAATTCTAGTTCTGCCTTTTTTAATTCTTCTAATATTTCAAAAGTCATTTTTTTGCAAGCAAGCTGTGTTGCTAGCCCTTCTAACACTTCCCTAATTTCTAATACATTAATGATATCTTTTTCACTCATATCTAATACTTGTGCTCCTTTTCTAGGAGTTAATTCTACAAGATTTTCTAATTCCAACATACGCAATGCTTCTCTGATAGGAGTACGACTTACACCAAGCTTTTCAGCTAATTGATTTTCCATAAGCCTTTCGCCAGGCTGTAATTTTTCTGTTAATATCGCATCTCTTAATGTATTAAATACAACATCTCTTAAAGGTAAATATTCGTTTGAATTGATGCTAAATTTGTAATCTATCATTTTTATCCTCTCCTTCTATGTTGCTTTTTGTTCCATATTTCTGTTACAAAAACATCTCTTAATGTAAATTCATTTTTTATTATTTTTTCTGCTTCTATAGCTTTTTGCTTATCTAAAAACAAACCAAATACAGTAGAACCACTACCACTCATGAGTGCTCCTGATGCCCCCAATGTCATCATTTTTTGTTTTAAAAGTGCAATTTCATGATATTTTGAAATGGTAACGGTTTCTAATACATTACAAAGAAGTTTTCCCATTTCAGTTATATTTTTTTGCTGCATTTGAGAAAGCATTTCTTCTGTATTAGGATGTTGTGTTATTTTGTCTAATTCTAAACTTTGATAAACAGATGCTGTAGAAATATTAATATTAGGTTTTGCTAATAAAACATAGCAAAAGGGACAGCCAGTTTTAATAGGCATTAATTTTTCTCCTATTCCTTCTGCAAGTGCTGTTCCTTGTAATATACAATAAGGAATATCAGCTCCTAATTGTAGAGATAATTTCATAAGCTTTTTTTTAGAAAGACCTATATTAAATAATTTATTGATACCTACCATAACTGCGGCACAATCTGCACTGCCTCCAGCTAATCCAGCAGCAACAGGTATTTTTTTGTTTAATTGTATAAATATGCCTTGTTGTATATGGAATGTATTTTTTAATAATTCTGCACCTTTATAAGCTAAATTTCTTTCATCAGTAGGAAGCCAATCCAAGTTACTTTTTACACGAATAACAGGCTTATCAATTTTTTTTATATATATGCTGTCATAAAGGGACAATGTCTGCATAATCATACGTACAGTATGATAACCATTTGACTGTTTTCCTGTAACATCTAGCGTTAAATTGATTTTTGCTCTTGCTTTTAGTCTAATTTCTTCCAAAATTGTCCCCTCCTATTTTATACTGTATACCACCTTATTACAATATTGTATATTAAAATATACAAACAGACAAGAAAAAAATACATAAAATTGTTTTATATTTTTTGGAAGAAGCAAAATAAAAAGACCACCATAATAATATGATAGTCTTTTTGTAAAATGCTGAAAATTAAATTTCTGCTAATTTTTTATCTACTGCTTCATCAAGTGCTTTAATTTTTGCATCTGCATCTGCAATGCTTGTACCTGTTACACCATAGTAGAATTTTAATTTTGGTTCTGTACCAGAAGGACGAACACAAATCCATGTACCATCTTCTAATGTGTAATGTAATACATCAGATACAGGAAGGGTATCTTCTTCTGTTTCGCCAGTTTTTATATTTTTAAATACTTTTGTTTTGTAATCTCTTGCCCATGTTACAGCAATGCCTGCAAATTCTGATGGAGTATTTTCTCTAAAAGTAGCCATAATTTTTTGTATTTTTTCAAGACCTTCAATACCTTTTAATGTCAAAGATTTAATGCCTTCTTTAGAGAAACCATATTTTTGATACATTGCTAAAAGACCATCATATAATGTCATACCTTTAGATTTATAATATGCTGCCATTTCACAAATTAAAAATGTTGCTGCAACAGCATCTTTATCTCTTGCATATGTACCAGGTAAAGAACCATAGCTTTCTTCAAAACCAAATACATATTGATATTCGTTGCTTTGCTCAAATTCTTTTATTTTTTCGCCAATATATTTAAAACCTGTTAATACATCAAATAATTTAACGCCATATTCTTTACAAATAGGACGAATGATTTCTGTAGAAACGATTGTTTTGATAACTGCACCATTTGCAGGTAATTTACCCTGTGCTTTTCTTTGAGAAAGAATATATTCTGTAAGTAATGCACCTGTCATATTTCCTGTTAGTACAATATAATCTCCTTTATCATCTTTTACAACAGCACCAACTCTATCAGCATCTGGGTCAGTACCAACAATAATATCTGCATTTTTCTCTTTTGCCAATTTAATAGCCAATGTAAATACATCTGGATTTTCTGGATTTGGATAGCCTACTGTTGGAAAGTTTCCATCTGGTTGTTCTTGTTCTTTTACAACATATACATTTTTAAATCCAGCTTCTTCTAAAGCACGACGTACAGGGACATTACCAGAACCATGTATCGGTGTATATACTACTTTAAAATCGTCACCTAATTGTTTTACTAAATCACTATTGAGTGCTTGTGCTTTGATATTTTCAATGAAAGCATCATCTACAGAGCTATCAATTACATTGTAAAGTTTTTTGGATTTTGCTTCTTCTAAACTAATTTTTTTGATGTCTTTATAATCAGTTACATTATTTACTTCTGTTATAATTTCGCCATCACGAGGTGCAGGTACTTGTCCACCATCTGACCAATATACTTTATAGCCATTGTATTCTGGAGGGTTATGGCTGGCTGTAATAACAACACCTGCTGTACAACCCAAATGACGTACTGCAAAAGAAAGCATTGGTACTGGACGAAGGGAAGGATAAATGTGAACAGGTATTCCATTTGCTGCCATAATTAAAGCAGTTGTTTCTGCAAATTCTGGTGACATATTTCTGGAGTCATAAGCAATGGCAACTCCTTTTTTTACTGTTTCTTCTCCCTGAGATACTATATAGTTTGCTAAACCTTGTGTTGCTTTTCCTACTGTATAGATGTTCATGCGATTTGTACCAGCACCAATAATACCTCTCAAACCAGCAGTACCAAATTCTAAATCTTTGTAAAAACGTTCTTTGATTTCTTTGTCATCTCCTGAAATTGATTGAAGTTCTTTTTTTGTTTCGGCATCAAAATAATCGTCCTCTAACCATTGAGCATACTTTTGTTTGTAATCCATTTTTGTTTCCTCCTCTTTTTTTCATTTTTTTCTATTGTGATTGGTTTTCCTCTGCTGTATTTTGTTCAGCCGTTAAATGAGATGTGACTGTAACAGCAGATTTATCCACAACAACCGTTTCTAATTGAGGTTTATATCCCTCTAATATCACATCTACAGTATAAACACCATAACGCACTTTCTGGTCAAATGGTGTTACACCTACTTCTTTGTCATTCCATACTATTGTAGCACCTTCTGGCACACTATGAAATGATATAATACCCTCTTGTATATCTTCTTCCATAAAAGCATCTACTGTTATGGAAGGTTCTGTCAATTCTATTGTTTGGCTCCAAGGCTTATATCCGTTTTTCAGTATTGTAATATCATATTTGCCCAAAGGCAACACAATAGGCTTTGACCCATTTGCTTCTGCTCCATTGATATATAATTTAAAGTCATATACATTAGCACGAATAATCACAACACCTGTTTTAGATTGTGCATTAGACAAATCATATACAAAATCTTCTCTAGGCACAACAAATATAGTGTCTTCAAAAGACTCTATATTGTCGCCTGTTACAGAAATATTATGTACACCTTCTGTAAGAGCTAAACTACCAAACCCTTCCAAAGCATATCTTTCTCTATTATCAACGGTTAAAACACCATTAACAATATCTTGTTCATTTTTTAATGTCATAGTTCCATGTGACTCTAGTACTTTAATAGACCATACTCTATCTCCTCGTCCCTGCATTGTAATAATATCACAGGCAGCAATACTTTGAGGAGGGATTTCTCCATCTTTATATAAAAATAAATTATCGTCAGTATAACGATATGTTTTCGGTTCTGTTCCATCTACAAATGTAATAGAAACTGTTTTTTGTTCGGTATTTACAGAAAGGCCACTTACTTCTTGTGCAGTCCAAGTATTTACAGAATAATGTATTTCTTGTGCAGTTTCACCATCTTCAGCCATTGTAACACAAATTAAATCCCCTCTTTGTATTTTGGTAACAGAAGATTGTTTTCTAATACGGTCAAGAAATTTTGTATCACTGTTTGTTTTTATAATATATTGTTCATCTGTATTAATATCATGTACAGATAATTCTCTGTTTGTAGCAACAGTACGTACCATAACATATCTCTTATCAGCTAGAGCCGCAGCTTGTTGTTGTTTTTGTCTTTCTATTTCTAGTCGAATTTCTCTCTGGTGCATACCCATTATCATATAACCTACCAGAAAAACAACAATTCCAACGGTAACAGAACAAAGCAATATGATTTTTAAACGTCTTTTTTCTGCTTGATATAAAGCAAAAGAAGTTTCTTCATCATAATACATATCATCATCATATTGAGTATATTGTTCTTCAGAATTAGTATCATCATCTTCAAAATTTTCAGTTTCAAAAGTGTCTAAATAGGCATTTTTATCTCCTAAATCATCATCATCATTTTTATTATTTTCTATTAAATGTGAAAATTTTCCTTTTTTAGTTGTGTCTGATTGTATGGCTTCTAAACGTTGTGTTTTATCTGTTGCTTCTGAAGCATTTTGCTGTATAGGAGTAATGGCTTTTGTTTGTTCCATATTTTCTTCTATATCAGCATCTGTATTATGTACCACAGATGTTTTTTCTGTTATATTTGTATCATTATTTTGTATGTTTTGTTTTTCTATTTCCGTTGTATTAATTTTTGAAGTTTGTTGTATAGTAACATCTGCTGTATCTGTTTTATTTGCAGAAAGTATTACACTACTGATTTCTACTGTTTTATCTGTATTTGTATCTGTATTATTGTTACATTGTGTTGTTTCAGTAATTTCTTTATTTGTAGAAAGAATAACACTATTAATTTCTACTGTTTTTTGTGTGTCAGATAATTTATTTATGTTTTCATCATCATTATTATCATTTATATTTTTTGTTTTTTCCATAGAGGCAGTTGAAGTTTTTGTTTTTTCCAATACAGTTTTTGTTTCTACTTTATCAAAATCTTCCCAAAACATAGGTGAAATGGCATCTGATTTTTGTTCTGTATTTGTACCATTTTCTGTATGATTTTGCTTTTGATTATTTTCCAAGTTTCATGACCTCCCACTGATTGGGAATTTACCTGTCCCTTACTTGCACAACATTATCATTGTACCAATTTTATTTTAGCTGTTTCAGTAAAAAAGTGCAAGAGAAAATTAGAGAAAATAAAATATAATGATAAATTTAGTCAAATTGATATTCAATATCATTAGTATACTCTAAATATTGTTGTTTTATTGCAGGAATATAATAAACATCATAATGACGCAAACCATCTCCTTCTATATGAGGTAACTGTACAAAAAATTTATAACAAGGCATATAAATGCTATCATAAATAGTATTTCGGTATACCAGTTCTGTTTTTACTATCGTCATATTTTGAGAGAAAGTATTAGACAGTGTAGAGGTATATTTTCCGCTATACAACAGTTGTTTTGCCTGTTCTGATGTAATAATAGCATATTCTCCTATTTTGTCAGAAAGGTCAGTTTTTTTGAATAAAGCAGAAGTAATTTCATTTTTTTCATTTGTAATAATACAAACATTATTGAAATGATAATTTAATAATTCCTGTTCTAGTGTATTTCCTTTCTCGTAGGCATATAATAAAAAATATTTTTTTCCTTCTATACTATAATCAAAATGAAGTGCTTTTTCGGCTTCTTTCCAACCGAAACAGTCTTTATAATTATCAATAAAATAAGAAATTATTTTTTCTGATTGTTCTTTGTTTTGCTGTGTGTTTTCAAAAGGCAATTTTATAGGCTTTTTAAATGTTATCAAAATAGTATTGTCATAAATATAGTTTTGAAATGAAATTTCTTTATTCTCAAGTTTTCCTTCTTCTGTACCATATTTAATAGTATAGTTATCAGTCACACCAAAATTTTGAGCAATTTCTTCTAAATACTTCATTTTATTCTTCATAATATTTATTTTATGTTCATAATTTTCTGCATTACTACTGTTTTTAAAATCCACATTATAAAAAACGGGAAGTGTTGTAATATCCCATTCTTCTTTCCAAGGACTTCCATTGTAAATTTCAGAAATGTCATATGCTAAATATCCTTCTGAAGCAGAATAAGTTGCATAATCTTCTACAGGTAATGTAGGTAATGATACTGTTTTTGTTTCTGTATTTTTCCATAAAAAAACAATATAAAAAGTAAACATACAACAAATTAATAATATGCTTATGCAAGCAATAAAATACTTTGTTTTAAAAATTTGTTTTAATTTTAACATATTAATTCCTCCTTTGTTATGTTAGACGAAACAATAACAAAATTGTATTCAAAAAAATAAAAAAATAGTAAATTTTTTTTAGTTCTTTTTTTATACTTTATACATACACTGTAAATAGGGTTTTACTATCTATATCAAAAGGGAGGCGATAGTATAAAATGCGTTTTCAGCAGTATCAATTTAAAAAAATTGTAGTACAGTGTCTAATAGGTTTTTTTGCTTGTTTTATACTATCAGCTTTTTTTGTAACAAAAAAAACATATTCTACATTGATACAAGAAGCAGTTCCTAATATAGCAGAAGTAAAAACCTCTGTACCTATGAATAAATTTTTTCAGCAAGACGATAGTAAAGATGAAAAAAATCCAGAACTAGTACAAGAAATTTCTGAAAATGTAATTGGATTTGATGATATTAGTTATCAAACTCCAGAAAATACCGCTTCCAAAACAACGACAAAAATTACACCAGAACTATTAAAACAAATGGAGAGTATAGATTTTTTAAAACAAAATTATTATTTAGTAGACTCCAGAACTGCTTTGCTTGATGGAGATATAAAACCAAAACAGTTTTTAGAAAAAGATTTTACTATTGATAATAGTGGACAAGAACCCAAAGTATTAATATTTCATACCCACTCTACAGAGGGTTTTATAGACAGTGATATGTCAAAAGATATGAGTGAAGGTATATGGGGAGTAGGAGAAGAATTAAAAAACATATTAGAAAAAAAATATGGTATTGCTGTACTACATGATACAGGACGATATGATATGGTAGATGGCAAAGGTCAAATATTAGGAGCGTATGAAAGAATGGAAACTCCTATACAAAAAATATTAAATGAAAATCCTAGTATACAAGTTGTTATTGATATGCACAGAGATGGTTTACCTGAAAATGTACATTTAGTGACAGAAATCAACGGCAAACAATGTGCTAAAATTATGTTTTTTAATGGTATGTGTCGCCTTAATAAAGATGGTGTGCCTCAGCCTACAGAAGGACTTAGCAATGAAAATTTAGAAGATAATTTAGCATTTAGTTTACAAATGCAGACAACAGCACAATCTCTTTTCCCAGATTTTACAAGAAGAATATATATTCATGCTTATCGTTATAGTTTACATATGAAACCTCGTTCTTTATTGATAGAAGTAGGTAGCCAAATGAATACAAAACAAGAGGCTATCAATGCTATGACACCTTTAGCAGAGGTTTTAGCAAGTGTGATACAGTAAAAGTAAGTCAAAACCACATTGTTTTATGGGTTTTGACTTGTTTTATTTTGTTTCTTTTTTAAAAATGGAATAGTAACAGAAATATTGATATTAATTTGATTTTCAGAAACAGAAATCCATTTCTTTTTTGTATTTTGTTGTTTTGTTATATATTTGTCTGCTGTAATATGTCCTGTTCTAAACACTGACAACAGCATTCCCATCATAGCAAAAAATACAATATTTACACTGTCACTTGTAGAAAAAAAGGGTATTCCTAAAGGATTATCTATTGTAAAAACTCCGCTGTTAGAAATAATATTCCATATACTTATGATAAAAAATGTTAATAATATTGCTGTGGCAGTCATAAAACCTAATTGACTTTTTTGTTTTTTTATCAATAAAAAACCTCTTACTATAAAAAAGAAGTATATTATTAGTATAGGTAGTAGTACAATACAGCCATAACAGTGCAGCAAATAAGCAGGAAAATATTCTATATACTGTTTTAAAAAATCAATGCCATCTATTAATAAACCATTTTTATTTTGTATAAAAATATAGTTACCTTCTCCTATGAAGCGACTGCCTTTTATATTACTTTGTAGTATTGTATGTATACTTTTAACATAATCATAAAAACTACTTCCTCTAAAGCTATAATCTACAGTATTTAACCACATCATAAATAATATAGCAACTATTGTTACAATACCAACAATTAACATAGCATAATACTTTTTGATAGCAAACCAATTTTTAGTAATACTAATAAGTATTAATAGTAAGCTGACTATAGAGACTATAATACAAGGTATTTTTAATAAATTACCATAACAAAAAAATAGTATTGGAAATATAGAGCAACAGCACCAAAATAGTGCATTGTAACTTTTTGCTCTACAGTGATACAATAATCCTACTAATATAATAGGAAAAATATATATCAATACAGGCAGTTTAATAGCAAAGTCATTATTTGATGTACCAAATACAATAAAATAAATATCTGTAAATGCTCCTATAACAATACCAGCCGGTTTTGTGAAATCTATTGACATAAAATAACCAGATTGCCATGTAAAACCATTAGTAAAAAACAATATTAAAGTATAAATGCTATAATATAATTTGCTATGATTTGCTAATATAGTAAAATCAATATGGTAAAATGCTATCATAATACCTATATAAATAAGTAGTATAATGCTATTTTGAAACAATGGTGCAGTATAAAATACTCCTTTCAAAAAGAAATAAGGTATTGCAAAATGGGCAATACAAAGCAAAGCAACAAAAAATATAATGCTCCATTCTAATTTAGGGCGATGTACTCTATCTAATTCTGTACCCACTAATACGGGGTCGCCCATTTGTTCAATGGCCTTTTGTATAGCAATTTCTTTTTTTATTCCCTGCTGTATCAAAGCATCTGTTTGGTCAGTAATGTGATTTTGCAGTTCTTGTTTAATAATATTATGAGATTTTTGAAAACGAATTTGTTCACAAACGGTATCTAAATAGTTTTTAATATCATTCAAGCAAATCTTCCCCCTTTTGGCAGTTTTGGCTTTTTGGGGCTTTTTTCAAATGTATGGTAATTGAAAATTCTTCTTTATTTCTTTTTAATTCAAACAAACCATTATTTTTATGTACTGTTTGAATACATTCTATTGCTTCATCACTTGTATATTTTCCTATTCTAAATACAGAAAGTAATATTCCCATTAATGCACAATATACTGTGTTAATAGTGCTCGCACTAGAAAAAAAGGGTAATTCTAAAGGATTTATGGTTATAAAATATCCACTTGTACAAACAATATTCCAAACTGCTATAACAGATATAGTCAAAAGTATAGCATATGCTGTCATAGAACCTAACTGACTTTTTTCTTTGTGAGCAAGTATAAAAGCTTTTACTATAAAAAATGTATATATTGCTAAAGACAATATAAAAACAATCCAACCAAAATAGTGTAAGGCATAATTTACAAAGTATTCGGTACCTAAATACTGTACAGTAGGTGTTAACTCTATAAATTTTCCGTCAGCTCCATAATAAGAAAATGAATTTCCTTCACCAAATAAAGCGGCCCCCTTGACATTATGTTGTAATGTATTTCTTATCCAATCCGTATTTATGTCTTTTATACTAATATATATTCTACTTATTCTATAAATAAACTCAGGTGATAAAAAACAAACAAACACACCAGATAATACCATAAGTACAAATAATATCAATAAGGCGTTGCGTTTATTTATAGAAAACCAGCCTTTACAAATGGCATATAATATTAATAAAAGGTTAATACCAGCAATTATAAAAGTAGCAGTTCCGTTTGCCATATGTATAGAAAAAAAAGCGGGCGGCAAAAAAGAAGCAGCACACAATAATATTGCACTATAAGATTTTCCCCTACAATCATATAGTAAACCAGTTAATATTACAGGGAAAAAATATATCAAAGGTGGTATCATAAAACCATATAAAAATATGCGACTTCTATACTGAATACCATATACTGGCCCATAAAAAAATAAAAATCCTATAAGTAATACATAACAAAAATAAATTTTAAAAGAACGATTTGCTAATACTGTAAAATCAATTTTATAAAATAATACAATAGTAATAGTACTTGTCAATATACCCATCACAGTTCTAAGTATTATTTTGGTAATAGGCATATTAAGTTCTGCATTTTGTGGTAATATTATCCATTTTAAAGCAAAACTAGCAAGTGAAAATAATATTACAAATACTATAAAACTCCATTTCATAGCAGGACGGTGCACTCTATCTAGTTCTGTACCAACTAATACAGGGTCGCCCATTTGCTCAATGGCTTTTTGCACAGCGATTTCTTTTTCAAATCCTTGTTGTATAAAAGCATCTGTTTGGTCAATGATATGATCTTGCAGTTCTTTTTTGACAAAATTATGAGCCTTTTGAAAATGAATTTGTTCACAAACAGTATCTAAATAACTCTTTATATTAGTAAGCAAATGTTGCACCTCCTTTCAATACTTTATCTACAGCAGTACTGTATTGTTTCCATTCTTGTTTTTTCTCTTTAAGATGCCCTTTCCCTTTTTTAGTAATGCTGTAATATTTTCTTTGTCTGCCACTTTCGCTATTTGCTTCATAAGATGTTACAAGTCCTTTTTCTTCCATAGCATGAAGCAAAGGATAAAGTGTACCTGCTCTTAATGAAAAAGTATCATCTGACTTTTTTGATAATTCTTCTATCATCATATAGCCATACATATCTTTTTCCTCTAATAATTTTAACAAAAGCATTGTAGTAGAGCCTGTTATTAAACTTTTATCTATTGCCATAATATTGCCTCCTATTATATATAGATTATCTATATATAATATATATTGGTTATCTATATATGTCAATACCATATTTGGCAATATTTAGACAATTATTTTATGATACTTCTCTTTCTTTTTCTATTTTTTCTATCATAGCAGTAATATTTTCATTTGCTGTAATTGCTGTTCCATCAATGCTATTATCAGTTTGTTTTGCCAATATATCCGCTTCTGCTTTCAATCTAATAACATCTTTTTGAGAATGCTGTTTTAAACGTAGTCCTATTAGTGCAGTTTTTCCTTCTATAATTACTGCAGCACTTTGTATTTCATCTAGCTGTAATAGTTTATTTTTAATTTCTTGTGCTCTTTGTGCTTTTGTTTTTTGTTGTTCTAATTCTGCTGCTTTGGCAATACGTATTTGAGAAATATTGTTTTGGAGTGTACGAGATTGACAACCACAAAGTAATGTAGTGAAGCAAAATAGTATAAGTAGTATTTTTTTCATATTTTTCCAGCCCCTTATTTTATTAATCATATTAAAATTAGTATGATGTCATTTTTATATTTTATAATCATAAAATTTTGGTATGCTTTTAAAATGTTATTCTGTTTTTGATAAAATTGTGGTATACTACATATACTTACTATAGCATTTTAGAATATACTATAGCATTGTAGTAAATATTTTATATTGGGAAAGGATTTGATAATTTATGAGAGAAAATGCAAAAAAACATTCTTACGAAAATACAAGAAGACATTACAGAGTGGCACAAAGAGAAATTTATGAAGACCCATATGAAGGTGTTTATGTCACAAAGGAAGAACAACAAAAATATTTCATTGTAACTGCTGGTTTAGTGTTACTTTCTTTTATAGGTGCTGTAGCAGTAATATTAAAAAAGAAATAAAAAAGTGATTGTGCTGCCTCTCTTTTTATGAAGGCAGCTATTTTTTTATGTAAAAAAGCAATAAAATAAATATTAGAAATATAATACTGATTACTTTTTTGTATGGAACACACTACTATATCATATAATATATAGAAAGGGTGTGTTTTTTTGGTAAAAAAAATATTTTCAATGGTTTTTATTTATATCATTGTTGCTATGATAATACTACCTGCACTGATTACATATTGCTCTAATCACTCTCAAAATAAGCAACAAACACAAGTACCACCACAACAACAAAATGAACAGGAAAAAGCAGAAATTGCTTCTCCTGAAATCATACGAACTTCTTCTGATTTTGAAGCATATATAAAAGGAGTAGTAGCGGCAGAAATGCCTGCGTTGTTCGAAACAGAAGCTCTTAAGGCACAGGCTGTTTCTGCTCGAACATATGCCGCAAGAAAAATGTATGAAAGCAATGCTAGTGTTGTGCCTTATGACATAGGACAAGCGTATATTACAATAGAAGAAATGGAACAAAAATGGGGAGAACATTTTACACAATATTATAATAAAATAAGCAATGCAGTAGAACAAACAAAAGGAGAGATTATGGTATATGAAAATGAACCAATATTAGCAGTATTTCATTCAGAAAGTGCAGGCAAAACAGAAGATGCTGAAAATGTATGGCAAAAACAAATTCCTTATTTAAAAAGTGTAGACAGCAGTTTAGATAAAAATGCTCCTGATTTTGAAAAAAGTGTTTGTTATACATTTGATGAAATAACAAGACGTTTTTCTAATACATACAAAGATTTTTCATTAGAAAACAATCAAATTAAAATACTAAGCCATACCCCTGCAGGATATGTAAAACAAATACAAATAGGCAACAAAACATTCACTGGCAGAGAGGTAAGAGAAATATTAAATTTACGCAGCAGCAATTTTATAGTGGACATACAAAACAATACCATAGTATTTACAACAAAAGGCTACGGTCATGGTGCTGGTATGAGTCAATATGGTGCAGAATTCATGGCAAGAGAGGGAAAAACATATCGTGAAATATTGCAACATTATTATACAGGGATTTCTTTTTCTAACTATGCACCTTCTATTTAAATTTGGCAAATACTATGAATAAAAAACAGTCTATTAGGGCAATACTATTGCTGGAGGTGTTACAAATGAACAAAAATTATTACCGTATACTGTGGGGTTGTCTTGCTGTTGTGGTAATTGCTGGAGGAATTTATTATTTTGCCAGCAGAAACAGTAACACAGAGCCATATACAACACCCCCTCAGACAACGGAACAAGCTAGGCATCAAACTGCACATCAAGTCATTGTAAACAATACACCAGCATTAGAAGAAGCAGTTGCACAAAGAGAAACAGAAATTTTAGAACAAACACAGCAACAAACTGCCGATGTGCCAGAACAAGAACAAAAACCATTAGAAACTGCTAATGCACAAACACAGCAAAATACAGAGCAAAATGTGACACAACAACAAAATACAGAACAAGCAAGTATTTTTGAAAATGAACCACTTTTTGCTATGCCTTTGGCAGGCAATATTGTAATGGATTATAGTGCAGACCATGCAATATATGATGCCACATTAGACCAATATCGCACAAATGACCATATTTCTATTGGTGCTAAAAAAGGAGAAGCAGTAAAAGCATCGGAAGATGGTACAGTAGAAAGTATTAAAACAGATGATGAAAGAGGTATTACTGTAGTAATTAACCATGATAACGGCTGGCAGACTACATACAGCCAATTACAAGAGGATGTAGTAGTCAAAGAGGGCGACAAAGTAAAAAAAGGACAAGAAATTGGTTTTGTAGCAGAGCCTACAAAATATAGTGTTGCATTAGGAGAACACGTAGATTTTTCTATTGCAAAAGATGGCATTAAAGTTGACCCTAAAAGTAATGTATCAGAATAAAAATACCATAAATAAACATCACTTATTACAACAGCATATTATCTATAATAGATAATATATAAAAAATACTCCCTATATAAAAAAGGTGTTCCAGAAGTTACGCCATAGCTTTGGAAACACCTTTTTTGTTATTCTTTTTTTTCATTTTGTTTTGTTACAATAGGCTTTCCATTTTCATCTAAAAGTGGTGTAATTCCGCCTACATTGCCAGAAGCCAGAAAAAGATAATTAATACCTGTTACAGTATCTACCCAAATTTCAGCATTATTAATGACACCTTGATTATAAACTTTTTTGAAACGTCCCATAAAAGCGTCCTCCTTATATTATAATGGCATTATTTTAGCACAGTATGGTACAGAATGACAATATACAGTAAAAACTGTTTTCTATTTACAAACGACAGCAATTTCTCTATAATAAAACATATCATTTTCAGACAAAGGAGGAAACAAAAAAATGATAAAACTTTATAATACTGGTGCATATTTATTAAATGGCAATGAAATTGTGGCAGATGATGAAAATGCTGCTGCAATATTAAAACAAAAATTGGGAAATGCTCCTTCTAAAGAACAAGCTTCTCAAAATACTATGGCTTATAATATACTAAAAAATCACAATACATCAGATAACATGGAGCATTTGAAAATTAAATTTGATAGAATGGCTTCTCATGATATTACTTATGTTGGCATTGTACAAACAGCTCGTGCAAGCGGTTTAGAAAAATTTCCTATGCCTTATGTATTGACAAACTGCCACAATTCTCTTTGTGCTGTAGGAGGTACTATAAACGAAGATGACCATTTATTTGGATTGTCTTGTGCTAAAAAATATGGTGGTATATATGTTCCAGCACATCAGGCAGTAATCCATCAATATATGAGGGAAATGATGAGCGGTGTAGGTAAAATGATATTAGGTTCAGATAGCCATACACGTTATGGTGCATTGGGTACTATGGCAATAGGAGAAGGTGGACCTGAATTAGTAAAACAACTTTTGTGTAAAACATATGATATTGACCGCCCACAAGTAGTAGGTGTTTATTTGACAGGAAAACCTATCGCTGGTGTAGGCCCTCAAGACGTTGCACTTGCTATTATTGGTGCTGTATTTGAAAAAGGCTATGTAAAAAATAAAATTATGGAATTTTTCGGAGATGGTGTTGAAAATATCAGTGTAGATTATAGAAATGGCATTGATGTTATGACAACAGAAACCACTTGTTTGTCTTCTGTATGGAAAACAGATGATAAAGTAAAACAATGGTATGCTTTGCACGGTAGAATAGAGGAATTTGCTTTACAGCAACCAGGAAATATTGCTTATTATGATGGTATGATAGAAGTAGATTTATCTAAAATACGCCCTATGATTGCTATGCCTTTCCACCCAAGTAATGTATATACTATAGAAGAATTAAACGCCAATTTAATGGACATATTAGACGAAGTAGAAAAAACAGGTGCAAAACAACTTGATAGTGATAAAATTACATTTACATTAAAAGACAAAGTAAAAAATGGTGCTTTATATGTAGAACAAGGTGTTATTGCTGGTTGTGCTGGTGGTACATATGAAAATATTTGTGATGCAAGAGATATATTAAAAGGACATTCTATTGGTACAGATGAATTTGCATTAAGTGTATATCCTTCTAGTCAGCCTGTATTTGTAAGCTTAGCGGAAAATGGAGCGATTGCAGATATTATGATTGCTGGTGCAACAGTACGTTCTGCTTTTTGTGGGCCTTGTTTTGGTGCAGGAGATGTGCCTGCAAATAACTGTTTAAGTATTCGTCATTCTACAAGAAACTTCCCTAACAGAGAAGGCTCTAAAATTACAAATGGACAAATTGCTTCTGTAGCTTTAATGGACGCTCGTTCTATTGCAGCAACAGCTATAAACAAAGGAAAATTGACACCTGCAACAGAAATTGATGTAAACTATACTAGACCAGAATACCATTTTAATGATGAAATTTACAAAAACCGTTGTTATTTTGGCTTTAATGCTCCTGATAGTACTACAGAATTAAAATTTGGCCCTAATATTACAGATTGGCCTGCTATGAGCAATTTAACAGAAAATATCGTATTGAAAGTGGTATCTGTTATTACAGACCCTGTTACAACAACAGATGAGTTAATTCCTTCTGGAGAAACCTCTTCTTATCGTTCCAATCCTTTAGGTTTGGCAGAATTTACATTATCCAGAAAAGACCCTACTTATGTAGGTCGTGCAAAAGAAGTACAAAAAGCAGAAAAAGCACGTATTGCGGGAGAAGCTCCTACACAAGTTTATGAAGAATTAAAAGAAGTATTTGCTACGATACAAAAACAATTTGACATTAGTGAAAAAGATACTGGTATTGGCTCCACTATTTACGCTGTAAAACCAGGTGATGGTTCTGCAAGAGAACAAGCTGCAAGTTGTCAAAAAGTATTAGGTGGCTGGGCAAATATTGCTAGCGAATATGCTACAAAACGTTATCGCTCTAATCTGATTAACTGGGGTATGCTTCCTTTATTGTTAGAACAAAAAGAATTGCCTTTTGAAAATGGTGATTATATATTTATACCAAATATACGTAATATCATTTTACAAAAACAATCAGAAGTAACTGCTTATGTTGTGGGAAAAGATATGAAACAGTTTACATTAAAATTAGGTGATTTGACAGATGACGAAAGGAAAATAATACTTTCTGGTTGTTTAATTAATTTCTATAAAGAAGCATAAACGACATATTTCTATAATACATTTTTTAGGAGGTTTATTATGTTTATTTTTAATTTAACTTATATCAAACCAATTTCAGATGTAGAACAGTTTTTGCAGGAACATATTCAATATTTAGAAAAATATTATACTAGCAAAAAATTTATTTGTTCTGGAAGAAAAGTTCCAAGAACAGGAGGCATTATTCTTTGTAATTGTGCTACAAAACAAGAAGCAGAACAAATTATAAAAGAAGACCCATTTTTTAAGGAACAAATTGCTGAGTATGAAATAATAGAGTTCATACCTTCTAAATCATTAGAATTATTTAAAACAATTATGGAAGAAACAAAATAATATAAGGGGGACTTTTTCACTTGTGAAAAGTCCCCCTTTATCATATTTCATTTTTTTAACTTCATAAGTGATTGTTCTATATCAGAATAACGTTTTACATTTATATTATATGCAATATGTTCTGCTTCAAGCATAGCTTTTATTGTTTCTTTATTGTATCGCTCTAATTCTACATCAAAATTTGTTGTATTTGTTATAGTATCCTCCCTATACATTTCATTTTATTGCTGTTATATCATTCTGATTGACATACCTCTAGCATCATTTTCACACCAATACGAAAGCCATAACAAAATGCTTCTTCTACTTCTGAATTGATTGTATCAAATTGTTCGTCTAAAATGACATTAAATTCTTCTTCAAACTCCCTTCCTATTTTTTCTATAAAATTCTCATAGTGTTTATATTGTTCTTTGTACAACTGTTTTTTCTTTTTTATTTCAGAACGACATTGTTCTATTGGTATCAAATTGCCATTGTAAAAATCTTTTAATAATTTTTCCATGGGTATTCTCCTCTTTATTAGATATTAAATTAGATATCAAATATCATATTATATTTTAAATATATAAAAATAAACACTATAAATATATAATGATATTAAAATGTAATATCATTATATACTATAGAGGTGAAATAATGTCTGAAAAATTTATTGTAACATCTAAAACTGTAAAATATAAAGAAGAACTATATGATATAATAACATTAAGAATGCCTAAAGAGATAAGGAAAGAATTTGATAAATTAGCAGGAGAAAGTGATTATTCCAGAAATCAGTTAATGTGTATGGCTTTACAATATGCACTAGATAATTTACAGTTTATTTCAAAAGATAAAGACAATGAGCAATAACAAAACAAATACAAACTACTTTAGAAAGTTAATCGCTTTTTGCAAGCTCAAACATTCATTTGAGCTTGTTTCTTATATTTTTTAATATGAAAATAAAACATTATAGCAATTATTGTAACAATACATTCTGTAGCTGCATAACAAAGCCATACACCTGTCATATTCCACAATGCAGAAAGTAAAAAAGCCATAGGAATAATTAATATAAGCCCTTTAAGTAATGATAATATATGTGCAGGTATTACATTTTCTGTAGAAGTAAAAAAGATACAAAATACAATATTCATTCCTGCAAATAGTGTTGCTGTAAAATATAATTTTAAGCCATAGACTGCTGTAGACTGCATTTGTAAATTATTTTCGCTATTAAATAATTGTACAATATTTTCTGAAAATATAAATACTGTGCTATAAATGACAATACTACTCAATATTACTGTAATTACAGCATATTTTAATATTTTTATAGTATTATGTTGCTCATTGCAAGCATAGTATTGGCTAAAAAGAGGTTGTATTCCTTGCTCTAGTCCAGAAAATACAGTAGTCATAACAAGCGATAAATTGGCTATTACACCATAAGCAGCAACACCTACATTTCCCTGCAATGAAAGTATTATTTTATTAAATGTTATCATAACAATACCATAAGAAATTTGTGCTACAAAAGAGGGAAATCCCATCAAAAAAATGACTTTTACATTATTGAAAAGCAGTTTTGTTTTTACAATATAAAATCCTTTTGTTTTTGAAGTATAATAATATGACAACAAAAGCATACTTACAATAGGAGAAAATCCTGTAGCAAGCACTGCACCAAATATTCCCATTCGAAATGGAAATATGAATATATAATCCATTATGATATTAAATAAACTGCCTGCCAGCATTGCTGCCATTGATAGTTGTGGCTTTCCATCATTTCTTACAAAACAAATCAGTACATTGTTACATAAAAAAGCAGGAGAAAACAAAAGTAATACTTTAACATAAGTGTTTGTCATAGCAAACACTGTTTCATCAGCACCTAAAAACAAACAGAGTTTTTGAGAAAAAAATATTCCTATAGATATAAATAATAAGGCTAATAGTATTGTAATATATATGGTGTTTGTAAATATAATATTTGCATTTTTATTGTCTTTTTGCCCTTTGCAAATGGCATATTTTGAAGCACCGCCCATACCTAAAAGCAATCCTGTACCATGTATAAAATTATATACTGGTATTGCTAAATTTAATGCAGTTAGTCCATTCGTGCCAAGTCCTTTTGATACAAAAAAGGTATCTGCAAGTATATAAACAGAAAGTCCTATCATACCCAATATACCAAAAAAGGTATAATTACAATATTGTTTTAATATACTATTTTTCCCTTCCATAGTTTTCCCTTCCTTTATTTGATTATTTGTGATAAAAAAACGCCAGTATTTTCTATCTTCTAAGGTCTAACGATAGAAAAACTGACGTAATTGTCTTTCACCCGACGGCGAATATATACTATTAATTTTAAAACTATTTTATCACAGTATCATTTTTAAATCAACTCTTTTTCTGTTATTTCATTACATTGTTTTAGTAATGTCATAAATTCCTGCCCTGTAATAGTTTCTTTTTCTAACAAAAATGCTGCAATGGTATGAAGTGCCTTTTGATTTTGCTCTAACAGTTCTATAGCTTTTTTATGGCATTGCTTTATAATACGTAATATTTCCTCATCTATTTCAGCAGAAGTTGTTTCAGCACAGTTTCGCACATTTCTACCGTCCAAATATTTGTTTTGTATGCTTTCCAGTGCCACCATATCAAATCTGTCACTCATACCATATTGTGCCACCATATTTCTAGCCAATTCTGTCGCTTTTTCAATGTCATTAGAAGCCCCTGTTGTAATATTATGGAATATGACTTCCTCTGCGGCTCTACCCGCTAAATAGGTTGTAATTTGGTCTAATATTTCCTGTTTATTCATTAAATATTTTTCTTCTTCTGGCATTTGCATGGTATAGCCTAATGCTCCCATTGTTCTAGGTACAATAGTAATTTTTTGTACAGGCTGTGTATTTTTTTGTAATGCCGTTGCTAAAGCGTGCCCTACTTCGTGGTATGCTACAATTTTTCTTTCGCTTTCTGTCATAATGCGGTCTTTTTTCTCTTGTCCTGCTATAATAATTTCTACTGCTTCCATAATGTCAGACTGTTCTACCATATTTTTGCCAAAACGTACTGCTCGCAATGCTGCCTCATTTACAATATTTGCCAAATCTGCACCTGCTGCGCCACTTGTACCTAATGCAATTTGGTGTAAATCTACATCATTGCTTAATTTTACATCTTTACTGTGTACTTTTAGTATGTCCTCTCTGCCTTTCAAATCAGGCTTGTCTACAATTACCCTTCTGTCAAAACGTCCTGGACGTAAAAGTGCCTTGTCTAATACTTCAGGTCTGTTTGTTGCTCCCAATATTACAACACCTTTAGAAGCGTCAAAGCCGTCCATTTCAGATAAAAGCTGATTGAGTGTTTGCTCTCTTTCGTCATTACCACCCATTTGATTGTCACGACTTTTCCCTATAGCATCAATTTCATCTATAAAAACAATACAAGGAGCATTTTCTAATGCCTGTTTAAACAAATCTCTTACACGAGAAGCTCCTACTCCCACAAACATCTCTACAAAATCAGAACCAGAAAGAGAATAAAAAGGAACATTGGCTTCTCCTGCAACTGCTTTTGCAAGCAATGTTTTACCTGTTCCTGGAGGGCCTACAAGTAATGCACCTTTTGGCAACTTTGCACCAATTTCTGTATATTTTTGAGGCTGATGCAAAAAATCCACAATTTCTCTGAGTGACTCTTTTGCTTCTTCCTGCCCTGCTACATCAGTAAATGTTACACCTGTTTCTTTTTGAGCATAAATTTTTGCTGTATTTTTACCAAAGCTCATAGGGCCACCCACGCCACCCATTTTTTTGCTTACAGAACGAAGTATCAGACCAGAAATGACATATATCAATAAAAATGGCAACGCCCAAGATGCTAAAAATGTAACAATAGGAGAGTTGTTTTGTACTTCTCTATATTGTGTTGCACCTGCTTGTATAATTCTATTTGTTAATTCTGGGTCATTTACAATACCTGTATAATATTGTTTTCCAATATTAGCATAAAATCCTGTATTGTTTGTATTTTGTTCTGCTTTTTCTGTAATCACTAAGCGGTCTGACTGTATTTCTACACTGTCTACTTGTTTATTATCTAGCATAGTTAAAAATTGTGTGTAAGTAATTTCTGTTGCTTTTCTCATTGTAATGGAAGATACAAAAATATTAAATATAGATGTAAATATTACAGCCATAATAATAAAACTAATAAGCACTTTAAAATCACTTTGATTTGAATTTTTTTGATTGTTGCTTGATGGCATAATTTTCCTCCTTGCTATAAAAGCATTATGTAACATCATACGAAAGTGTTTTATATTTGTCTGAAAAAGAGTAAGACATTGGAAATTTATCCAATGCCCTAATACAAAAAATGATAAAAAATACTTTCAAAAAATAATCCTACACCAAACCAAATAGGAGCATAATCCAAACGTATTAAACCATTTATGTGATATTTACTTTGGCTATAATCCCAAGGACAAACACCTGCAATTCTTTGTAATCCCCAACCAGAGGTATATTCTGCCATGTATATGCAAAGCATATAAATCCCTCCTCTCACCACTGGCGGAAATTCAGCTAAAAAAAGAAACAATGGTTGTAAAAATACAGCTGTACCATATATAGGAAACATCCAAAGAGAAGTTTGTCCCATAAGAGAGTAGTCTTTTTTTAACAGAGAATGAAGTCCTGTCCACAATATTTCCATAAACCAACCTAACATACCATATATAAAAAATCCTGTTATCATATAAAATAGTATGATGGAAATATATTATTTTTATACCTATATCAAATTGTAAAATATAACAAAAAGAGAAATCTTTTTACAGATTTCTCTTTTTTCATTTAAAAACTTAATTCGTCTACATCTAATGTTCCTACAGGTATAGAATTACCACATTTTGGACAAACAAGTACTTGTTCTTTTTCCATTGTTTCATCTTCTACTTGTACTTCCTGACCACATTCTGGACAAATAAAAGAATACAAATATTGTATTTGTTCCTCTTCATCGTCGCACGTCATATCATCAAAGTCGTCTACTTCTTCCATATAACTTTCTAACATAAAAGCCATATCGTCCAATACGTCTAATATGCCATGAAATATTTTGCCTTCTTTACTGTCTGAGGGATAGCCGCTGCCGTCACAAAGTCCTCGCAAATAGGTGATTTTTTTTTCAAAATATTCCATATTTCAGCCTCCCTTTGGGATAATTATGCTTCTTTTGCTCTACCTAAATATTCTCCTGTACGTGTATCAATTTTTATAATTTCATTTTGATTGATAAACAAAGGTACTTGTACTGTTGCACCTGTTTCTACTACAGCAGGTTTTGTTGCACCTTGAGCAGTATTGCCTGCAAAACCAGGTTCTGTATCTGTAATTTCTAATTCTACAAATAATGGTGGTTCAATACCGAATACTTGTCCTTCATAAGAAAGTATTTTTACCATTTCATTTTCTTTTACAAATTTTAATGTATCTCCTACATCTTGTGCATTAATAGCAATTTGGTCAAATGTTTCAGAATTCATAAAATGATATAAATCTCCGTCTGTATAAAGATATTGCATATCTTGTCTATCAATGTGTGCTCTAGGCATTTTTTCTGTAGGACGGAATGTTTTTTCTACAACACTACCTGTTTTTAAATTTTTAATTTTTGTACGAACAAAAGCGGCACCTTTGCCTGGTTTTACATGTTGAAATTCCAATATAATAAATATATCGCCTTCATATTCTATTGTTACACCGTTTCTAAATTCACCTGCTGAAATCATGTATTTTCCTCCTTGTCATTAAAAAAACAAACATATTATTATTTTACTGAAAAATGATAACTTTTTCAATAAAAAAATATAATTTTACAGCAAAATGTTAAAATATAAGCTGTTTGATTACTATATTTTAGTAACATTACTGTTCTGCTGCTGTTTTTTTAGTTGTTTAAAATAAATTTTCATTACTTGTTTTTCTAATCCTCTTTTTATTTTTGTAACAAATTGGTCGCGATTGCATATCGGTGCTGTCATAATACAATATAATCCTGCATTGTGTCCACACCACATATCTGTAAATACTTGGTCGCCTATCATTGCTGTTTCTATTTCTGTCAATTTCATAGCGGATATAGCTTTTCTTAATTTTTTGATACCAGGTTTTCCTGCTTTGTGTATGGCTAATACTTTTAGTTTTTGATTAAATATTTTAACTCTTTTTTTATTGTTGTTAGAAAGTATGCAAATGCGAAACCCCTGTTTTTTAAGCATTTGAAACAACTCAACAATATTTTCATCTGGTTCTGCTACATCATAAGGAGCAATTGTATTATCAATATCAAATACAAGTCCTTTAATTCCTTTTTTTTTCAATTCATTTAAAGGCAATTCATAAACAGACGGAATATAAATATCTGGAAATATAGTATTTAAAATAGACAACATAGTTGTTTCCTCTATTCTTATAGTTTAATGATGGTCACAACATTCGTGTCCGTCTTGTTGATGATGAGTACATTCTGTATCTGGATTACCCATTTTTTCACCACTTAAATATTTTACAATCATATCATCTGCTGTTCCAGAAACACCAGGGATTAATTCAATTCTTTTTTCACGAAGTGCATTTTTTGCACCGCTTCCAATGTTACCACATATTACGACATTTACAGAATGTACTGTTAAAAAATCTGCTAATGCTTCATGTCCAGAACCGTCTGTAGAAACAAATTCTTTGTTTTTGATTAATTCTGACTCTACTTCATAAATAGTAAATTCTGGTGTGTGTCCAAAGTGTTGATAAACCATACCGTTTTCTGATGGTATTGCAATTCTCATTATTTATTCCTCCTCCTAATTTGCTTCACATACAAATTACTATACACGATTGATATTGTAAAACAAACAATATAGCTTGTCAAATCAAATACAGAATAAAAATGTACATTTGTATATTTTTTGATATAATTGTAAAATACTATACTTTAAAAAAATAAAAAGGAGCAAATAAAATTATGGACGAAAGAATTAAAACATTAGCAAAACAATTAGTACATCATTCCTGTCAATTGCAAAAAGGAGAAAAAGTACTTATCAGTTGTAATGGTGTACACCCTATTCCTCTTGTAAAGGCACTTATAAAAGAAATTTATGCTGTAGAGGCTATTCCTTTTGTAGAATTAAACACAAACAGCATAGAAAGAGAGTTGTTATTAGGTGCAACAGCAGAACAACAGAAATTGATGGCAGAAGTAGACTGTATGAAAATGAAACAAATGGATGCTTACATTGGCATACGTGGAGAAGACAATTTAGCAGAGCAATCAGATGTTCCTAGTGATAAGCTTTCCCTTCATACAAGATTATATTCAAGTCCTGTACATCATGACATTAGAGTACCTCATACAAAATGGGTAGTATTACGTTATCCTACTAATTCTATGGCACAGTCTGCTCATACCAGTTTAGAAGCATTTGAAGATTTTTATTTTAATGTCTGCAATTTGAACTATGAAAAAATGTCAAATGCTATGGATAGTTTAGTAGAATTGATGAATAAAACAGACAAAGTCAGAATTGTAGCAAAAGATACTGATTTGACATTTTCTATTAAAGACATTCCTGCTGTAAAATGTGCTGGAAGATGTAACATTCCTGACGGAGAGGTATATACAGCACCTGTTAAAAATTCAGTCAATGGTACTATCACATATAATACACCTTCAGAGTATAACAGTTTTACATTTCAAAATGTAAAGCTTACATTTCAAAATGGTAAAATTGTAGATTTTGATGGAAATGACAAACAACGTCTTGAAAAAATATTCCACACAGATGAAGGAGCGAAATATATAGGAGAGTTCGCTATAGGAGTCAATCCTTATATTACAAAACCTATGACAAATATACTTTTTGATGAAAAAATTAGGGGCAGTATCCATTTTACACCAGGTAACTGCTATGATGATGCACCAAATGGCAATAAATCTGCTATACATTGGGATTTGGTACTGATTATGACACCAGAGTATGGTGGAGGTGAAATTTATTTTGATGATGTTTTAATTAGAAAAGATGGTATATTTGTATTACCAGAATTAGAAGTGTTAAATCCAGAAAATTTAAAATAAATAATAGTATAAAGCCTTGAGTATAGTATTCTCAAGGCTTTTTATAATACTATTCATTATTATGATAATAGTATTGTATTAATTTCTTTTTGGTATTATGTTTTATTTTTCCGTTTGTTTTGTGTTGATAATTTTGACGTCGCCAATTCTTTTTTTGAGTAGCATTGTTTGGGCTTATATCAGAAAAATAATAAACTTCATATGGTGTTTGAGGTCTATTATTGCAATAATAACAATTTTCATCACCACAAACATCATCAAGCCATTCGTTACATAGTATGCAACATTTTGCATCATATTCATATACTTGCCAAACTGTTTTTTGACTACATTTAGGACACTTTGTATTTAAATAGTAAGCTATTTGTTCCCATTGTATTTTTTTTTTCGATATTTCAAAGCATTTTTTCTATTTCTCATAATTATCTTTCTCTAATTTTAGTCACTTGGTTACTACTGTTTATAGTTAATTCTACATCGATATTGCCTTCGTCATCATTATAATCGTCTAAGTCATCTAAGTCATCACATTTTCCAGCATCAATATCTACATTACTTTTACATTTATAAGTAGTTTTTCCAGAGTCAAATTTTACTGTAATTTTATTGCTGCCAACATCAGTTAATTCACCTTTAGCTTTTGATACATAGCCTTTTACTTTTGTGACCTCGTCACTTTTTACAGTCACTTCTACTTCTACTGTTTTACCATCATCTACTGCTTTTTCTAATTCTTTTATGCTATCAATGGTATCTTCGCCATCATCAATATCAAAATCTGTATCACTTGTTGTAGTATAAGATTTGCTTCCTACAGTCATTTTTTTGCCACTGACACTTTTTACAGTACCACTTCCACTTTTACTACTACTAGAAGATTTTGATTTGATTTCTATTCTTTCTACATAATCGTCATCATCTTTATCAATGTCTACTTCTGCTGTAAATGTATCATCTTTGTCTGCATCATTGATTTTATCAATCGCTTTTTCCAATGTAGAAGAACCACCATCAAGTTTTACAGTAACGTCTTTTTCTCTAATTTTATATTCTGTACCATTATCAAATAAAATTCTTGTTTTAGTCAATTTTTTAATAGTACCTGAGTCTTCATAGCTTTTTTCTTTTGTTTTTGCTACAATTTTAGAAACATCTCCTCTAGAATCCAATGTCAATTCTACTTCAATATTATCTACATCTTTATCGTCAAATTCTTCTATTAAGTCCTTTACTTTTTTACTTTTACCATTGATTGTAACATCAACATCTCCTGCTAAATAATATGGCTGACCTTTTACAACACGAATTTCATCTCTTGTAATATTAGCAAGTTGTCCTTTTAATACTTGGTCTTTTACTTCTTCTTTTTTAGGTGCTGTAGTATTTATTACCATTTTTGTAATACGAGAACCATTGTATGTAATTGTTACACTTGTACCTACAGCAACATCATCAAAATTACCCGCTGTACCATCTTGATATGTTGTAGGTACACTACTATCACCTAAATAACCCATTACTTGAGAGCCATTGTAAAGAGCTAACATTTTGTTGCTTCCTGTTACTTGCATTTGTTCTATTTGTGCTGTAAAAGTACCTGTTGTTGGTGCTTCTGGAACAGTAGGTATAGTAGGAGATGTTGTTGAAGAAGAACCTCCTGCTGATGTATTAGGTGTTGTTGGTGTGTTAGGTGTTGATGTATTAGGTGTTGATGTATTAGGTGTAGTAGTTGTTGTATTTTCCGCTGGTTTTGTTACACTTTTAAGTACATCATTGCTTTTTGTCATCATAACAGCCATTTCTGCTCTATTGATTTTATTTTTAGGATTAAAATTACCTAAATCATCTCCGGAAAGTATACTTTTTTCAGAAAGTAATGCAATATAAGCAACTTTGTCTGATGAAATTGCACTGTTATCACCAAATTTTGTAGTAGTACTGTTTGCATTAACACTATTATCTACAGAAGCAATTGCTTTTCCTATCATACCTGCTACTTGCTCTCTTGTGGCTTGTACACTTGTTGTACCAGACATAAATGTTTTTACTTCTGCCTCTGTAGTGATATTTGTTTCTAAGCAATAAGATACACTAGTGTATGCCCATTCAGGAATATTTGCTGCTGTTAATGCACTGTTCCATTTTGTAGGTAAATCTGTTTTGTTTTCTAAATGGTTTGTTGCTTTTAATAAATTGTAAACAAGTTGTGCTGTTTCTACCAATGTAACAGGGTCTTTTGCACGAAATATCATTTTACCATCAATATTTTCTCCTACCATTAACTGGCTATCTGCTACTTGATTGATATATGTTTCTACACCTGGCCAAGGTACATTATTAATATCAGAAAAATTTGCACCAAAACTAACTGTTGTTACAGAAAGTGTCATAGCACCTGCCAACAGAAAACTTATATATTTTTTCATTGTACAACCTCCTATATAAATATCATTTTAATATAGAATTTATGTAATTTTAACATAAATTTAATATTATTTTTATGTTTATTATAACAGGATTTCAATGTTTTGTCATTGTTAAATAAACAAAAAAAGTTTTCAAATTTATTACAATTTTGTAATATAAAACAAAAACATTGTCAAAGGCATAAAATTGCTATTTTGTGTTATTTTCAGTATAATGTTTGTACAGACTATCATATAAAGGAGATGATGTATTTTGAAAGCGTTGATAACAGGTGCAACATCTGGTATAGGCAGAGATTTTGCTGTATTATTAAGTCAAAAGGGATATGATTTAATTATCGCTTCAAGAGATACAAAAAAAATGAAACAGGTACAAAAAAAATTATATACTAATGTACAAATAATTACAGTAGATTTATCTTGTGAAAAAGACTGCTATAAATTGTATGATATGGTGAAAGAGCAAGATATTGATATAGTAATAAATAATGCAGGTTTTGGTGCATTTGGGCAGTTTTGTAATATTCCTTTACAAAAAGAGCTCAATATGATTGATTTGAATATAAAAGCAGTGCATATACTAACAAAATTATTTATACAATATTTTAAACAAAAAGACAAAGGCTATATTATGAATGTTTCATCTTCTGCAGCATTTTTAGCAGGGCCTCTCATGGCAACATATTATGCTACAAAATCTTATGTACTTCGTTTAACAGAAGCGGTTTATAAAGAACTACAAAAACAAAACAGCAATATTAAAATATCTGTACTTTGTCCAGGGCCAGTAAATACTGCATTTAATGAAAGGGCAAATGTGTCATTTAGTTTAAAAGGCATGAAAAGTAAAACAGTAGCAAAATATGCACTGAAAAAAATGTTCGAGGGAAAAATGATTATTATACCAGGCATCACTATGAAAATAACACATATAGTAGAGCGATTTTTACCAGAAAAATTATTGTTAAGTTGTGCTTATCATTTTCAAAATAAGAAAGGATAATTAATATGTCAAAAATAGTAGTATTAGCGGAAAAGCCTTCTGTAGCAAAAGAAATAGCTAGAGTGCTTAAATGTACTAAAGTGGCTGGAGGATATATAGAAGGAGCCCAATATATTGTAACATGGGCATTAGGGCATTTAGTAACATTAGTAGAGCCAGAATATTATGGAGAACAATATAAACAGTGGTCTATGGAAACATTGCCTATTATGCCTGATAATATGAAATTAAAAGTCATACCTCAAACAGCAAAGCAGTTTGGTATTGTTAAAAAGTTACTTTTGAGTAAAGAAGTATCTTCTATTATCATTGCAACAGACTCTGGCAGAGAAGGAGAACTTGTTGCAAGATGGATATTGGAAAAGGTAGGGGTAAAAAAGCCTATCAAAAGACTTTGGATTTCTTCTCAGACAGATAAAGCAATCAAACAAGGTTTTTCTAATTTAAAAGATGGAAAACAGTATTTGTCATTGTATCGCTGTGCACAAGCCAGAGCAGAAGCAGATTGGCTAGTGGGACTAAATGTGACAAGAGCATTAACTTGTAAATATAATGCACAACTTTCAGCAGGACGTGTACAAACACCTACATTAGCTATGATTGTACAAAGAGAACAGCAAATCAAAAAATTTGTTCCTAAAGACTATTATATTGTAAGGGCAGATTTAGGCAAATTTTTTGTGACATATCAAAATGATAAAAAACAAACGAATATTTTTGAGAAACAAAAAGCAAAAGAAATTGCAGAAAGTATAAAGAATAAAAAATTTGTGGTAAAACAAATTAGCAAAACAAAAAAAGTAACCCATCCTCCTATGCTTTATGATTTAACAGAGTTACAAAGAGATGCTAACAGATATTATGATATGTCAGCAAAAGAAACATTAAATACTATGCAAAATTTATATGAAAAGCACAAAGCACTCACATACCCCAGAACAGACTCTCGCTATTTGACAGATGATATTGTACCAACATTGGTAGAAAGATTAAAGGCAGTATCAAAAGGAGATTTTGTACCTTTTGTATCACATATTATAAAAAATAAACAAGCCATTTCAAAACATTGTATCAATAACAGTAAAGTAACAGAGCATCATGCTATTATACCTACAGAACAAAGTGCTAATATGATTTCTATGACTACAGCAGAAAAAAGAATATATATGCTTGTAGTAAAAAGATTTCTAACTTGTTTTTATAACAATTATGTATATGAAAAAATAAAAGCAATATTGGAATGTGATAATAAAATATTTACAGCATCAGGTAGCGTTATAATTGAAAAAGGTTGGAAAGAAATTACAGAAAACACATCAGAACAGGAAGAAGAACAACAAAATTTGCCTGCATTACAACAAGGAGATAGTTTTGTATGTCAAACAGTGCAGCTCAAACAGTTACAAACAACACCTCCTTCTAGATATACAGAGGCGACACTTCTTTCTGCTATGGAAAATCCTTCTGCTTATTTAAAAGATAACACAATGAAGGAATATATAGAAGGAGGACTTGGCACACCTGCAACAAGAGCAGATATTATTGAAAAGTTATTTTCTTCTTTTTATATTGAAAAAAAGGGAAATGCCCTTTATCCTACTTCAAAAGGAATACAGCTTGTTAACTTAGCACCTTCTGATTTAAAAGAACCGCTTTTGACAGCAAAATGGGAAAAAGAATTAGAAGCTATAAGCAAAGGAAAACAACAAAAAAAGGAATTTATGGAAAATATAAAACAATATACACATACACTTATCAAAGAGGTTAAAGACAACACAGAGCAATATAAACATGACAATATTACTAGAACAAAATGTTCTGTGTGTGGTAAGCCTATGCTTGCAGTAAATGGTAAAAAGGGTAAAATGCTTATTTGTCAAGATAGAGAATGCGGACAGCGTATTCATATTAGTATGGCAACAAATATGAGATGCCCTACTTGCCATAAGAAAATGGAATTATTTGGAGAAGGCGACAAAAAAACATATGTTTGTGTATGTGGGTTTAGAGAAAAAGCAGATACATTGCATAAAAAAATTTCAGAACAAAAAGGAGCTTCTAAAAATACTGTACAAAATTATATGAGAAATCAAAAAAAGGCAGAAAAAGAGGAGAAAAAAGAATTGAGTGCTTTTGGTAAGGCATTGCTAGAAGCATTAAGGGAGGAATAATGTGAATTTAAAACAACGATACAAAGGAAATAAAAAATGGGTATTGTTTTTTATAGAATTAATAGAAAAATATCAACATGATAATGTAGCAAAATCTGCCGCAGCATTAACATATTACATGATATTTGCACTATTTCCTTTTTTGCTTTTTGTGAGTACATTGTTAGGTTTTTTAAATATTCCTTTGGTATCTTTGTCTGGACATTTGTCACAATTTTTACCAGAAGATATGATAATGCTTTTAAATGTATGTATTGTACAAGTGACAGAAAATAGAAGCAGTACTGTATTGGCATTTTCATTTATTTTTGCTCTTTGGTTTCCTTTGAGAGCAATCAATGCTATTATGGACGCAATTAATATTGCATATAGAGGAAAGCCTCGAAAGTCACCTTTAAAACAGAAATTATTTACATTTGTTTATATGATAGTGGTTATGTTATTTATTATTGTTGCACTTTTTATTGTAGTAATAGGAGAAAATGTATTGCAGTGGGCAGGAAATTATTTACCTTTTTCAATACCAATACAACTAATAACACTTTGGAGCAAACTACGTTTTTTACCTTTGACAATAATATTATTTTGTGTATTATCATCACTATATTATGCTTCTCCAAATGAAAGACCAAAAAGAAAATATGTATTTTCAGGGGCATTTATGGCTTTAATTAGCTGGCTTGTATTTTCTATTGCTTTTGCATATTATGTAGATAATATGGCAAATTATTCTGTAGTATATGGTTCTATTGGTGCGATTATAGTGCTTTTGATGTGGTTTTATTTTAGTGCGATTGTTATATTGATGGGAGCAGAATGGAATGATGCTTTGTTGTCTGTATATGGAAAATAAATGACAGAGTGAAACGTTGGTAATGAAAGGAGAAAAAATGAAAATACTACTTACTGCATTAAATGCAAAATATATACACACAGCATTGGCATTATATTGTTTAAAAGCCTATGCAAAAGAGTTTCAACAACATATAGTAATAGAAGAATATACCATAAATCATCAAGAAGATTTTATACTACAGCAGATTTACAGACAGCAACCAGATGTAGTTTGTTTTTCATGTTATTTATGGAATATTAGTCAAATAAGTAGAATTGTAGACAATTTAAAAAAAATATTGCCTCATGTTATGATTATACTGGGAGGAGCAGAAGTGTCTTATGAGCCAGAACAGACATTACAACAAATACCTGCAGATATTATAATAAGAGGAGAAGGGGAAGCAACATTTTATGAAATTATAAAAGGACTTATTACAAATACACTTTCATTAGAAAATATAGATGGCATTACATACAGAAAAGGAAATACCATTATTAGTAATGCAAACAGAGCAGCCATTGCTTTAGATGATTTGCCTTTTGTTTATGATGATATAAAACCATTCCAGCATAGAATACTGTATTATGAAACACAAAGAGGCTGCCCTTACAACTGTCAATATTGTTTATCTTCTATTGAAAAAGGTGTTCGTTTTTTATCAAAAAAAAGAGTGGAAAAAGATTTACAATTCTTTTTAGATAATTATGTTACACAAGTAAAATTTGTTGATAGAACATTTAATGCAAATGCAGAACACGCTAATTACATTTGGAGTTATTTAATAGAGCATGATAATGGTGTTACCAATTTTCATATGGAAATTACAGCAGACATATTGCAGCAAGAGAGTTTACAAATATTAAAAAAAGCAAGAAAAGGACTTTTTCAATTTGAAATTGGTGTACAATCTACAAATACCAAAACAATACAAGCAATACAAAGAAATACCAGTTTTGAAAAATTAAAAGCAGTAGTAAAACAAATTAAAAATTATGGTAATATTCATCAACATTTGGATTTAATTGCAGGACTACCTTATGAAGATTATGCTTCTTTTCGTAATTCTTTTAATGATGTGTATATGCTACAGCCGGAACAATTTCAACTAGGATTTTTAAAACTTTTAAAAGGTTCTGGACTAAGAAAAGATGCAGAAAAATATGGCATTGTTTATAGAAAAGATGCTGTTTATGAAGTATTATATACAAAAGAGTTAAAATGTGATGATATTTTTAGACTAAAACAAATAGAGGATATGGTAGAAACTTATTATAACAGTGGAAAGGCTTGTAAAACAATAGAATATGCAATTTCTTTTTTTGAAACACCTTTTGATTTTTATGAAGCATTAGGGGATTATTGGATAGAAAAGCGTTATAATGAAATGCAGCATAGTAAAATAGAATTATATACAATACTTTATCATTTTGTTTGTGATACAGAATGTACTGCACAACATAAAGATATATTCAAAGAATATTTAAAATTAGATATTTTTATGAATGATAATGTCAAAACGCTGCCTGACTGGCTGATAGAAGAAGAACAAGAAAAGCAAAAACGCTGGGAGTATTACAATAATACAGCATTGATAAAACACAAGGCAGTACATTTGTCAGAACAAACACCAAAACAACTTTCTAAACGTTGTCATATTTGTTTTTTAGAGTATGATATTTTTTCAGAAAGCAAATACAAAAAACAAATAGTAATACTTTTTGATTATGGTAAAAGAGATATTTTAACTAAAAAATATCATTATTATCAGTTAGTGTAATAAAAAGGGGAAGATTTTTTTATGGAAGAGAAAATAAATGCAATATTAACACTTTTAGATGAACATTATGGCATTGTAAAATGCCATTTAAATTATCAAACAGATTGGCAGCTACTCATTGCTACAATATTAAGTGCACAATGTACAGATGATAGAGTAAATGAAGTAACAAAAGTATTATTTCAAAAATATGCTACATTAAAGGACTTTGCTGAGGCAGATTTAGAAGAGCTAAAACAAGATATTCATTCTATAGGATTTTATAATAATAAAGCAAGAAATATTATTTCGTGTTGTCAAAGGCTTTTGACGGTATATGGTGGTGTTGTGCCAAGTAATATAGAAGAACTGATTACATTAGCAGGAGTAGGAAGAAAAACAGCAAATGTAGTAAGAGGAAATATTTATAATATTCCTAGTGTAGTGGTAGATACCCATGTCAAAAGAGTTTCTAATCTTTTAGGGTTAACAGAAAACACCGACCCTGCCAAAATAGAACAGGATTTAATGAAAATTTTGCCTCAAGACCATTGGATAAGATATAATACACAGATTATTACACATGGCAGAAAAATATGTATTGCAAGGCGTCCGAAATGTCAAGAATGTTTTTTATATAACTATTGTGATAACAGAAAATAAATTTTAATAGCATAAAATATAAACTACTTTATAGTGTTATATTATATAGTTGCTGAAAAATAGTATGATTTTACTACCGTTTTTCAGCATTTTTTTATTAAATTTATTATTGCAAAAATAATTAAACCGCTCTATAATGAGAAAATCGAATTTAAGGGAGTGGAAAAATATGAAAGATATGACACAAAAGGCAGTTTTTAAAATGTCTGTGCCTATATTTATAGAATTACTTTTACAGCTTTTGGTAGGTAATGTAGACCAAATTATGATAAGCCGCTATTCACAAGCTTCTGTTGCAGCAATAGGTAATGGCAATCAAATTATGAATATTGTTATTATTGTATTAAATGTAACAAGTGTAGCAAGCACAATACTGATTTCTCAATATTTAGGAGCACAGAATAGACGAAAAATTGCAGAAACTTGTAATGTTTCTCTTTTAATGATTGCAGTATTTAGTGTATTTGCAACACTTTTTATTACATTTGGACATACCATGATATTTACATGGATTAGAATACCACAGGAAATATTGCAGGAAGCGGGTAATTATTTAAGCATTGTAGGATTGTTTATTATTGTGCAAGGTATTTATATTACATTTGCAGCAATATTAAGAAGTTTTGGATTTATGAAACAAGTGATGTATGTTTCTGTTGTAATGAATGTTATAAATATTGCAGGAAATGCAGTATTAATAAATGGCTTATTTGGATTGCCTCAGCTTGGTATAATAGGAGCAGCAATTTCAACAGATATTAGTAAATTGATAGGACTTGTAATATTATATAGACTATTCCGTAAAAATATCAATATACAACTATCACCTAAAATATTAAAACCATTTCCAACACAAACATTTCATAGTTTGTTGCATATTGCTGTGCCTTCTGGAGGAGAAGAACTTTCCTACAATTTGTCACAAGTTTGTATACTAAAACTTATCAATCTGTTTGGTACAGCAGTAATTGCTACAAAAGTGTATTGTAGTATTTTAGCAAATGTAGCTTATGTATATTCTATAGCACTTTCACAAGCAACGCAAATTATGGTAAGTTATTTGATAGGTGCAGGAGAATTTGAAAAAGTAAAAAAACGTGTTTGGACAACACTGATTTATTCTATGGTGATTGCAGTAGGTATTACAGCAATATTGTATTTGAATGCAGAAAATATATTTCATATTTTTACAAAAGATGCACAAATTATTGCTTTAGGTAAAAAAATATTGTTTATAGAGTTGTTTTTAGAAATGGGTAGAACAGTTAATATATTAATGACAAAATGTCTTACAGCTATGGGTGATGTGATATTCCCTGTAGTAATAGGCATCATATTTATGTGGCTTGTTGCTGTAATGGGAGGATATTATTTAGGAGTATATAAAGGTATGGGGCTTGTTGGCATATGGATTGCTATGGCAATAGATGAATGTGCTAGGGGTGCATTGTTTGTAATACGTTTGTTTTCAGTCTGAAAGATGGAAGTGTAAAATGGTGCAAACATCTCATCAGGCAAAATTAGCATAATATTTATTATAATAAAATAAAAAGAAGTATAGTAATAAGTTGTTACTGTACTTCTTTTTTTATTAATGTTGTGTATAAACTTGTTCATTATTATAGTATATTCTCTGTAATATTTATCTCTATAATAAATGTTGTTAATATTTCATATAAAATCATTTCTGTTAAAATTTTAATGTCCTTTTTTCTTTTGTTTCTTTTTTTGCTGTTTTGCTTCAAACTGCTGTTGTTGCAGTAATTTTTTTTGTATATTGTATTTTTTTTTGTTTTCTGTTTTTAACAATTCTCTTTGTTGCTGCAATGCTTGCTGTGATTTTGTGCTAATACCTTTTTGTTTTGTTTGTTTTCTGATGCTTCTTTGCAGTCTTTTATAATTTTGTATTATTTTTATTTTTTGTTGTGTTTGAAGCGATTTTGTAAAGCGAAGTGATTGAAAATGAGTATTTATAAACTGCATTATTTCTATATCTTTTGGTTCTGCTCCAAAAATAATAATAGCAACAGAAAGGTTATTTTTTTCTTCTCTTTCATAAATACCTTTCCAAAAAGGTGCTTCAAAAAACACAGTAAATGTAGCTTTCATATGGTTCTTCCTCCTTATAATAAACAAAGGAAGGACGACCTGTGTGCAATATGCACAGGTGAGGAAGGCTACTGACAATCATATTATGACTGCACAGGGACTACCAACCCTGTTGTGTTTTTACCTTTGCAAATGATATTATTTTTTCTTTTTTTGTATTTCAATATGTTGACGACAACCCATAGAAATACAATTTGTATCTATTTTATATTGCAATTTTAGACTTTTTATTAATGTATTTTGCCTAAATATTGGTTTACCATGTCCCATATAAATTGCTGTAGCATCACTTTGACATATATTGTAAAAACTGTGTTCCATGTCTAATTTATTGTGATAAATACAAGGTTTTAATAAAGGGCTTATGTGCATCATAGCATCTCCTACAAAAAATTCTTTGTTTGGTGTCCAGACGCCTATAGAACCATCTGTATGTCCAGAAAGTGCAAATATTCTTCCTTTTACACCAAATTCTTCTAAACGTTGACCATGTGTTAAAAAAACATCTGGCTCAAAAAAAGCTACTGGTTTTTGATGTTTAACTTTTTGACACATTACAATTCCTAAAGGTGTAAGTGCAGACATTTTTTGTGCAGAAGGTTGTTGTATAAGTATTTGGTCTTTTTGGTGCATAGCAATAGGAATATGCAGTTTTTTAGAAATATATTTTGCACAAGCAATATGATCAGCATGACCATGTGTGATAAGAAGCATTGTAATATTTTTATGTTTTATTGTTTCAAAAAGTGTATTTGCATAGCGTTCTGGACAAGTATCAATCAGTATTGCATATTTTTCTCCAGAAAGCACATAACAGTTGTTTATACCAAATGTAAACAATTCTACCAATTACAACACTTCCTTTCTTTACAATAGCTAGTATTCAGTGTTATGATTTTGATATTGTAGTGCTGCCAATACCACCATTTCTAATGGTATCTACATTGTCATCTATTGTAATACCATATTCTACAAAAATACCTTGCATAAAACTATTTTGTTTTGAAATGACAACTGTTTTGTTTTCGTTGCTGTCATTTGTAATTTTAGCAAAAATATGTCCCTCATTATCAGAAAAATAATAATCGCTGTCTATAATACCTACAGTATTGTTTAATTGAAGGCGATATTTAAAACCTAAACCACTGCGAGGATAACATTTTAATACCCAACCCTCATCAATTTGTACTCTAATACCAGTAGGTATTTTGATTGTTTGCTGAGGGGAAAGTGTAATATCAATAGGTGCAAAAAAATCATATCCAGCAGAACCTTTTGTAGCACGGCAAGGCAAAAGCAACTGTTTATAAATTTGCTCACATTCTTTTTGTGTTGATTGTGGAAATTCCTCCTGCCAGTCTTTTATAAATTGTGAAAAACTTACTTTTTCAAATTTTGCTATTTTTTTCATAACAGTCCTCCTAAAAATATGAGTGTTAAAAGAATAAAAAGACTAAAAAATGTTGTATTAAAATATTTAACATTTTAATATTACTTTTTGTTGTTTTAGAGATTGTTGTACATCTATCACTCTTTGATTAGAACTACCTTTCCAATGTAGCTGAGGGTCTGCCAGTTCTTCTATGAATTTTCCGTCTACAAGTACATCAATATTTTTCATTACTTCTAATTGTTTGACTTCTTCCCATAAATATCCTGTATAACACCATATTGTTTTTTGGCAAAAATATTTTTTAATTTTATTTACCAAAGTGGTGATTTCTTTTCTGTTATCTGGAAAAAGAGGATCGCCTCCGCTTAATGTAATACCACTAATATATTGCTGTTGTAGTTGTTCAAATAGTTCCTGTTCTGCACTTTCATCAAAAAGTAAACCTTCTTTTGCGTCCCATGTAATGGTATTATGACAGTTTTTACAGTGATGATTGCAACCAGATACCCAAAGCACCACTCTCAAGCCATCACCATTTAACATATCATCTTTTGTAATGTTATGATAATTCATATCACATACTTTTCCTTTCTGCAATTTCAGCCATTTTGGCATCATTTAATCTGGTATCACCTTTTACTCTAGAGTAAGATAAATAACCGTTCATTCTGTCAATTTTGGTTAAATTTTTGCTACCACATTTTGGACAAATATCCATTTCTAATTCTTGATGTCCACAGTCATCACAATAAGCAAGAGATAAATTGACCCCTTCATAAAATCCCATATCCATAGCACGTCTTACTAATGCCTTTATAGCATCTAAATTATAGTCAATAGGATATTTAACATATTGTATTTTTCCGCCATTTGACAAATTCCAAAAACGATATTCTAAATTTTGTTTTTGTATAGGAGAAATGTTTTCTGTAACATGACAATGAAAACCATTACTAACATATTCTTTGTCAGAAACATTTTCTATAATACCATATTTTTTACGGAACTGTGTTACCTGTAATCCACATAAATTTTCTGCTGGTGTAGCATATATAGCATATAAATTACCATCTTCTTTTTTATATTCTTCTACTTTTTTGTTTATGTATGTTAATACTTCTAGTGCAAATTCTCCGTCTTGTACTAGAGATTTTCCATTATGTAATTGTTGTAATTCATTTAATGCTGTAATGCCAAATGAAGCAGTTGCTGTTTTCATAATAGGTTTGATTTTGTCATGTATACCTAAATGTCCTCCATAAAAACCACCTTCACAATAGGCAAGAGGATTTGTTGATGCTCTCATTTCTCCCAAATAGGCATATGTTCTGATGTGAAGTTGACGTATTAAATTTAGATAATAGTCAAGTACTTCATAAAAATTACGACTTTCTTGTTTTGACTTGGCATATATCATAGGTAAATGTAAACTTACTACGCCGATATTCCATCTGCCTACAAATACAGGCTTATCATTTTCATCAGCTGGGTTCATGCCTCCTCTTTCATACCAAGGGGATAAAAATGCCCTACAACCCATAGGACTTATAATTTCGCCATATTTTTTATATATTCCAGCAACATAGCCTTCACCAGTTAAACTCAACCAATCAGGATACATTGTTTTACTAGAGCAAGCAATACCTGCTTCAAAAACGTCTTCTAAAGGCTTTGCTACACCATGTAAATTTTCATCATATAAAAATACAATTTTAGGAAAAAGTACAGGTTTTTTACATTCTTTTTTGCCTTGCCCATTTTTACGTACATTTAGCATAGTAATAGATGCCATTTTAGCAAAACGACCAGTACCTGTACCCATTGTCATAGTAATAAAAGGGTAATCGCCACGACTAGAAGCAACGGTGTTAAATTTATATTCCCAACCTTGAAATCCCTGCTCAAAATCTACTAAAACATCTTTAAGTGCTTCTTTGTCTGCTACTTCTTCATTTAAGCCTAATTCTATATATCTATCATAAAATTTTTTATAGCTTTTTTCAGCATAAGGTTCTAAAAGTAAATCTACAGAAGGTACTGTAAAACCACCATATTGCTGACTTGCAGCACTAAGTACAATATCTCCTATCACATCAAATGCAACATTAAGTGTTTTAGGTTCGTTATACCAAAGATTACCCATTTCAAAGCCACCTGACAAAACACTTTTGACATCAAATAAACAACAGTTCATAGTATCCCTTCTTGCAGACATATCATGTATATAAATATAACCATCTCTGCAAGCTTGCAGTTCTTCTGTTGTCATAAAAAATTTTTGATATAATTCTTTGTTAAGCTGATTAAATATTAAACTTCTTTTTGTAGATACTAAAGCACTATCTGTATTACTGTTTTCTTTGTCCCCTATATACATTATGGATTGACTCTTTTTGTAGACTTCATCAAGCATTTGTACAAAGTCCTGTTTGTAATTACGATAATCTCTATAACTTTTTGCTACAACAGTATTTCTAGCTTCTAATGCTCCTTCTACAATGTTGTGCATTTCGCTAATATGTATCCCTTCTTTTCCTAAAGACTTCGCTTTTTCTTCTACAAAATTGCATATAAAATTTAAGTCTTCTTCTGTGAATTTAACAAGTGCTCTGTAAGCAGATTTGTTTACAGCTACTACTACTTTTTGTACATTAAATGCTTCTTTGGTATTGTCTTTTTTTATGACATACATAGCATAAACCTCCTTGATAAACAATATAAGCATTATTTTTATTGCAAATAAAACACAATATAAAGTGTTCTTTGATATATAACAATACCACATATTGTATCAATGTGCAATATATCACAATTATTCTATTTTTAATGAAAAACACAACACTTGCCTAATTTAAGCGAAGTGAAGTGTTTTAAAATTTTTTTATTAAATTAAAATATTTTTTTGTTTTAATATTTTACATAAAAGGATTTGTTTTTCTTTCATATTCTAATGTAGTAGAAGGGCCATGTCCAGGATATACAGTATAATCTCCTTCTAAATTTTTCAGTCTTTTTAATGAAGCCATCATAGCAGTAGGGTCGCCTGTAGGAAAATCTACTCTACCACAAGAACCTAAAAATAATGTATCACCAGACAATATAGCATTTTCTATCATAAAACAAATACTGCCTTCTGTATGTCCTGGTGTTTCAAGTACTTTAAATTCTAAATCTCCTACTGTGATAATATCTCCTTCTTTTACCCAGACATCAGCAGTTAAACATAGAGGTTTGTAAGACATATTAGAAGCATTTAATACAGGGTCAGAAAGTAATGCAGCTTCTTTTTGACAAGCATATATTTTACAGCCATATTTTTGCTGTACTTCTTCCACTGCACCAATATGGTCAAAATGTCCATGTGTTAAAAGTATATGGCTAGGTTTTAAATTGTTTTTTGAAATGTAGTTATAAAGTTCTGTAGTGTTGCCATCACAGTCTACAATGGCACAGTTGCCTTTTTCATCAGATACTACATAGCAGTTTGTACCAATAGAACCCATTTCAAATGTTTGAATAGTCATGTTATTACTCCTTTATCATTAAAAAATTTTATATATTTGATTTTGCTGTAATTTGATTTACAGTTAGCTTTAATACAACAGTTGCTTTTATTCTTTCTGGCTGAAAACAAACTTCTTTATTTGTGTATTGTTTCATAATAATAGAAAAAGCTTGTACTTTTTGTTCTTCTGACAATTTTTGTAAATATCCTGTGCCACATACACTTTGATATTTCATAGTATAATCACAGGCTTTTTGTCCTTCTACTAATGTGTGTTTACAGTCCATTTCAAATGCAACAGCATTGTTTTGCTCTAATAAAGCCATTTTTTTGCCTGCATCTGCTCCATGAAAATAAAGTGTAAATACACCATTTTCGAATGTTGCACCAAAATTTAGAGGCACAATATAAGGAAAATCTTTGTCAAAAAAGGCAATACGACATACATCACATTTTTTTATAATTTCATATATTTGTTCTGGCTGTGTAATTTCTCTTTCTTTCCTTCTCATTGTTACACACTCCTATTATTTAATATGGTTAAGCATTTTTTAAATATTCATCAATAGATTTTGCAGCTTTTTTGCCTGCACCCATAGCAAGTATTACGGTTGCAGCACCTGTTACAGCATCACCGCCTGCATAAATGCCTTGCCTTGTTGTTTCATTAGTATCTTCATTTACTATCAAACAACCTTTTTTGTTTGTTTCTAGCCCTTCTGTAGTACTTCTAATAAGAGGGTTAGGAGAAGTTCCTATTGACATTACAACAGTATCTACATCTAAAACATAATTAGAACCTTCTACTGCTATAGGTCTTCTTCTTCCACTAGCGTCAGGCTCTCCCAGTTCCATTACCTGACATTCTATACCGCAAACTTTTCCTGTGCCATCATTTAATATTTTAACAGGATTTCTTAAAAAATGAAATGCAATGCCTTCTTCTTTGGCGTGGTGGATTTCTTCCAAACGAGCAGGCATTTCTACCTCAGAACGGCGATATACAATATATACGTGTTCTGCTCCTAATCTTTTAGCACATCTTGCAGCGTCCATAGCGACATTGCCACCACCTACAACTGCAACTGCTTTACTCTTTTTAATAGGTGTATCATATTGTTCGATATAAGATTTCATTAAATTAATACGTGTTAAGTATTCATTTGCAGAATACACTCCCACAAGTGCCTCTCCTTCTATGCCCATAAAAGAAGGTAGTCCTGCACCAGAACCAATAAAAATAGCATGAAAATCCATATCTTCTAATAATTCATCTATAGAAAGTACTTTACCAATTACCATATTTGTCATAACATTGACACCCATAGCAGAAAGTTTGTCAATTTCTTTTTGTACAATTGCTTTAGGAAGCCTAAATTCTGGTATGCCGTATACTAAAACACCTCCAGCAGTGTGAAATGCTTCAAATATAGTTACATCATAGCCTAATTTTGCTAAATCCCCTGCACAAGCAAGTCCAGAAGGTCCAGAACCTATTATTGCTACTTTTTTGCCATTAGAAGCTGGTTTTTGAGGCATGATATTGCCATGATGTTCCATATACCAATCTGCTACAAATCTTTCTAGTCTACCTATAGCAACAGGCTCTCCCTTTACTCCTCTAACACATTTTGCTTCGCATTGACTTTCTTGAGGACATACTCTACCACATACTGCAGGAAGTGCATTTGTAGTAGTAATCACTTCGTATGCTTTTAAAAATTCCCCTTTTGCTACTTCTGCAATAAATTCTGGTATTCTAACATTGACAGGACAACCACTAACACAAGGTTTATGTTTGCAATTTAAACAGCGTTGTGCTTCTTCTATAGCCATTTGTTCCGTATAACCAAGTGCAACTTCTTCAAAATTTTTATTTCTAATGTCTGGTGCTTGTTCAGGCATTTTCATTTTTGTTGTATTCATATTAGGCATTGCTAATATCCCCCTTTTACTATCAAAACATATATTATATTTATCGTTTTTCGCCAGTCAAACGGCAAATATGTGTTTGTGCTTCTTCTGCTTCTCTCTCTTTATAAATAGAATTTCTATTCATTAATTCATCAAAATCTACTTTGTGACCGTCAAAATCAGGGCCATCTACACAAGCAAATTTTATTTTTCCGCCTACTGTAACACGACAGCCACCACACATACCAGTACCATCAATCATAATAGGATTAAGGCTTACAATGGTTTTGATGTCGTATGGTTTTGTGGCAATACTTACAAATTTCATCATAGGAATAGGCCCTATTGCAATCACTGCATCATAATTGTTTCCTGCTTCTATGAGTGATTTTAATTTATCTGTTACAAATCCTTTTTCGCCGTAAGAACCATCATCTGTAGTCAAATAATAATTTGTACTAACTGCTTTCATTTCATCTTCTAATATGACAATATCTTTGTTTCTAAAGCCTACAATAACATCTACTTCTACACCCATTTTATGCAAAGCTTTTGCTTGAGGATAAGCAATAGCACAACCAACACCACCGCCTATTACTGCTACTTTTTTAAAGTTTTCATAGTCTGTTGCAACACCTAACGGCCCTACAAAATCAGTAATACTTTCTCCCTCTTTTTTTGCACCTAATAATTTTGTAGATAATCCTACTTTTTGAAATATTACTGTTACAGTACCTTTTTCTCTATCATAGTCTGCAATAGTTAAAGGTACTCTTTCACTGTATTCATCTACTCTAAATATGATAAACTGACCTGCTTTTGCTTTTTTTGCTACAAAAGGTGCTTCAATTTCAAGCATTGTTACTGCTTCATTCAGTTCCTTTTTTGAAACAATTTTAAACATATACCCATCTCCTTTTTTATTTAAACACTTGTATGTATTGTTTTTTGAAAGAAATTTGTTACAATTATACCATAAACATTACATTTATCAACTGTCAATATTGATAGAAATTTAGGAGGAAAACAATTTGAAATATACATTAGAGGATTTCAAAAAAATTATAGCACACCTACGTGCAGAAGACGGTTGTCCTTGGGACAAAGTACAAACACATCAAACATTAAAAGTAGCAATGTTAGAAGAAGCTTATGAAGCTGTAGACGCTATAGAAAAAAATGATATACAAAATTTAAAAGAAGAATTAGGAGATGTGCTTTTGCAAGTAGTATTTCATGCTCAAATAGAAGAAGAGAAAGGAAATTTTGATTTGTCTGATGTCATTACAGCAATCAGTGAAAAAATGATAACAAGACACCCTCATATATTTGCAAAAGAAAAAGTAAATACACCCCAAGAAGTGTTACAAAATTGGGAACAAATCAAAAACAAAGAAAAAAATTATAAAACACAAGCAGAAAGTATGAAAAATATTGCAGATGCTTTGCCAGCACTTATTAAAGCTCAAAAAATACAAAAAAAAGCAAAACAAGCAGGCTTTTATTTTGAAACGATAGAGCAATCTATTGAAAATGTACAGAAACAACTTCAAAAATTTGAACATTCTTTTACAAAATCACAGCAATGCCAACAAAAAGAACTTGGTAATTTACTACTTGCATTAGTAAATGTTTCAACATTTTTAGAAATAAATCCAGAGTTTGCCTTGACAAAAGCTGTTAAAAAGTTTATAAATAGATTTGAGTGTGTCGAGCAGTATGCTCTGATGGACAACAGAAGTCTTTCTGACATGACTCTGGAGGAGTTGGAACTGTTTTGGTTGCAGGCGAAGCACAGCAAAAGTCCAACAGAAGAATAACTTTTTTATAAGGAGGACAAAATATGAATAAATCCGATTTAGTTGCAGCAATGGCTGAAAAAGCAGAAATGAGTAAAAAAGATGCTGAAAAAGCATTGAAAGCATTTGAGGAAGTTGTTACAAACGAATTAGCACAAGATGGTAAAGTACAATTAGTTGGATTTGGTACATTTGAAGTAGTAGAAAGAGCTGCAAGAGAAGGCAGAAATCCAAAAACAGGAGAACCAATGCCTATTCCAGCATCAAAAGCACCAAGATTTAAAGCAGGTAAAGCTTTAAAAGACGCAATTAATAAAGAATAAAGCACAGTATTATTACAGTATTTTTATACTGCGTTAAAAATAAATCTACACAATTACTGTGTAGATTTTTTTATCGCTGTAAACAATATATTAAATAAAGAGGTGGAAAATATGAGAGTAGACAAGTTTTTAAAAGTATCTCGTATCATTAAAAGAAGAACAATAGCAAATGAAGCATGTGATGCAGGACGTGTAACAATAAATGGAAAAGTGGTAAAAGCTGGTGCTGATGTAAAAATAGGTGATATAATAGAAATTAAATTTGGCAGTCGTATCACAAAAGTAGAAGTACTTAATTTAAATGAAGCAATTAAAAAAGAAGATGCTTCTGCTATGTATAAAAGTTTGTAATATTGTTCTGAAATGACATCTCTGTCCATATAATGAAACAAAGACAGAAGGCTAAAATACCTTTTTTGGAGCAAATATCAAAAGTATTGTAACTTTAAGGTAGTATTATTATGTCTTTGTATTTTATTTTTGGAGGGGATTGTTTTGGCAGAAGGAACAAAAAAGGATACACGACATAAATTGACGCTGGAAGACAGAGAAAGAATGAGCATTACTGGTGTATTAGATGTATTATCTTTTGACGAAGAAAGCATTATAGCAGAAACAGAAAAAGGTATGCTTATATTGCGAGGAAATAATATTCATGTGGGCAAACTTAATTTAGATGAAGGAGAAGTTAGCATTGATGGTGCAATAGATAGCATAGAATATAGTGAAAATGGTATAACAAAAACAAAAAACAGTTTTTTAAACCGTATTTTTAAATAATAAGGGGGAAAATAATATGATACTTTCTCTCAATGAACAAGCAAAACTGTTTTTATGTATTACAATAGTAGGTGCTTTGATTGCAGCTGTATATGATGGATTACGTATTTTTAGAAAAATGATACCACATAATATGATATTAATACAATTAGAAGATGCTTTTTATTGGTTGGGCATGGCATTTTTACTCTTTTTTATGCTTTTACAAAAAAATCATGGTGAAATTCGTTTTTTTGTTATCATAGGGGCTTTTTTAGGAATGATACTGTATTTTTTGACAATAAGTCCCATTGTTAACAAAATTTCTGACAAAATTGTTGTAATAATTCACAAAATAATTATCACTTTTATTACAATACTGTTAACACCTTTTAGGCTTGTTTATATGTTAGTACGTAAACCTGTACAAAAAACAGATACATTTCTACGCAAAAAAATGAAAAAAGTGTTGCAATTTTGTAAAGGATATGTAAAAATAAAGAAAAGAAATATTCGTAGAAATGTAAAAATATTGTTTCATAAGAAATAGAAGAAGCAAAAAAGGGAACTGTCTTTTGTACAAAAGGAGAATTTTATTATGAAAAAAGCCATAAAAGCAGCAAAAAGAAGACGACCTTTTGACAGAACAATTGTATTATTTTTTATGGTATTGTTTTTTATTGCTATTTCAGTAGGTATAGCAAGTCAGCTAAGTATGTATGGAAAATATAAACAAGAAGCAGAAGAAATTTTAGTACAGATACAACAGGAGCAGCAAAAAAACGCTGAATATATTAGAGAAAAAGAATATTATAACAGCGATGCCTACATTGAAAAAGTAGCAAGACAACAGCTAGGTCTTGTTATGCCAAATGAAATACTTTATGTAAATAATTCAAAAAATTAAAATAATGTCAAAAAAAGTATTGACAAATATAAAATTGCCCTTTATAATAGGTCAAGTAGCAAACAAATAAAAAGAAAATAGTTGATGTGGCGGAGTAGCTCAGTTGGCTAGAGCACGCGGTTCATACCCGCGGTGTCAGGGGTTCAAATCCCTTCTCCGCTATTACTTTTTCTATATGAGGCCCGTTGGTCAAGCGGTCAAGACGCGGCCCTCTCACGGCTGAAACAAGGGTTCGATTCCCTTACGGGTCAGCAAATAATTAAAAGTAAATACTATTACTGTTTTAAGGGAGTTTAGCTCAGCTGGGAGAGCATCTGCCTTACAAGCAGAGGGTCACAGGTTCGAGCCCTGTAACTCCCATAATGAAGAATGTACAAATAATGTGTACATTCTTTTTGTTTTTTCTTTTTTATATGATATATTAAAAATGTATTTGTTCTTTCAATATTATTTTTAGCATATCGTAAATAAAAAACATAGTTAAGGAGAATTCTTATGGAAGTTATGACAATTTTTTTAATTGCACTTAGTTTAGCAATGGACGCTTTTGCAGTTTCTATTGCTAATGGAGTATCTGTTACACATTTTTCCAGAAAAGAGGCATTAAAACAAGGCATTTATTTTGGCTTATTTCAATTTTTAATGCCTTTACTGGGTTGGGTTTTAGGAATTAGTATTAAAAATGCTATGGAAGCAATAGACCATTGGATTACTTTTTTTCTGCTTGCATTGATAGGAGGCAGTATGATATGGGAAAGTTTAAAACAAGAGGAACAAAAAAATATAACAGTATTGACAAATAAAAATTTAGTGTTACAAGCAATTGCAACAAGTATTGACGCACTTGCAATAGGTGTTAGTTTTGCTATATTGCAGGTTAATATTGTATTTGCTTCTGTTATAATAGGTGCTGTTGCATTTATTTTGAGTTACATAGGTGGTATGTTAGGGAAACATTTAGGAGAGTTTTTACAAAAAAAAGCTTCTATAGCAGGGGGAATTGTATTAATTGTAGTAGGATTTAAAATATTATTGGAGCATATGCAAATGATTTGAATACTAAAATAATTGATTAACAATACTATATTACTGTTTATTGCTATAAAAAAGTAATATAAACTCATTATTGCATATCAAAAATAGATATGTTAGTATGATAAAATGACGAAATATGCTAAAATATGGTTTAGTCACAGTGTAGGGCATTTGCTCTTTATATTATAAATAATTTGTAAAGGAGGAATACTTATGAATAAACAAAATGATAATGAAAACCCACTAGGCATAGAGCCTGTTTCGAAATTATTGAGAAGCTTTGCTGTGCCTTCTGTAGTATCTTTTTTGGTAAACAATTTATACAATATTGTGGACCAAGTATTTATAGGACAAGGAGTAGGTTATCAGGGAAATGCAGCAACAACAGTTGCCTTTCCTATTGTAACAATTGCCTTAGCACTTTCTATGCTTGTAGGGGCGGGGGGAAGTGCTTATGCGTCTATCCGTTTGGGAGAGGGTAGATTTGATATAGCAGAAAAAGTATTAGGCAATATGATGACAATATTGATTGTATTAGGTCTCATCGTTTGTGGTATAGGTTTTTGTTTTTTTGAGCCTATGTTGAGGCTTTTTGGTGCAACAGATACCATTATGCAGTATGCAAAAGATTATGCTAGTATTATATTGATAGGTATGCCGTTTATGATGGTAGGTGCAGGGCTTTCCAATATGGCACGTACAGATGGTAGCCCTAAAATGGCTATGATGAGTATGATGGTAGGTGCAATATTAAATACTATATTAGACCCTATTTATATATTTGTACTGCATTGGGGCGTAAAAGGTGCTGCTATTGCTACAATTACATCACAAATATTATCTTCTGTTGTATTAGTATTTTATTTTAAAACAAGAAGTAGAATGCGTTTGAAAAAACAGTATTTCAAGCCTGAATTAAAATTAGTATTTGATTTTTGTTCATTAGGTGTATCTAGTTTTATTGTACAAGTTGCAAATACTATGCTTCAGGTAATATTAAACAATTCTCTGGTACATTATGGAAATGCCTGTGCTGTAGGAGGAGATGTAGCATTAAGTGCTATGGGTATTGTTTTAAAAGTCAGTGCGATATTGATAGGTATTAATATTGGTCTTAGTGTAGGAGCACAGCCTATTGTAGGTTTTAATTATGGTGCGAAAAAACCTCAAAGAATAAAAGATACTTATTTGCTTACTGTTAAAGTTGCAACTGCTTTTTCTATAGTAGGCTGGGCAGGCTGTGTATTTTTTCCGAAATATCTTTTGATGATATTTGGTTCAGGTGATGTAACATTTATGACATTTGCTATAAAAAGTATGAGAGTGTTTATGTTTGGTATATTTATATCTGGTATACAAATTATATCAACAGGTTATTTTCAAGCAACAGGACAAGCATTAAAAGCCTCTATACTTTCTATGCTTCGTCAAGTAATATTGTTGATACCGCTTATATTATTATTCCCTCTGTTTTGGGGATTAGATGGTATATTAGTGGCAGGCCCTGTAGCAGATATTGCATCAGGTGCTATAGTGTCATTTTTCATATTGAAAGAAATGAAAAAGTTGAATGAATGGATAAAAGAGTAACAGGAGAATTTTATATTGTAGTATGGGTATTGTGTTTGGTTTTGCAAAAAAGGAGATGGCGATGTGGCATTAGCAGTAGTTGGACAGCTTACAACAATGGTATTGTTGATGATAGTAGGTTTTTTATTAAGTAAAACAGGATATTTAAAAGACACAAAAGGACTTTCTATTGTATTAACAAAAGTAGCAGTACCTGCAAATATGATAGTGTTGCTCCAGAGAGAATATTCTCATGAAATATTAATAGGATTTTTAAAAACTGGCGGCGGAACGCTTTTAATGTGTTTATTAGGAACTGTTATATTTTTTATTGTAGGAAAATGTTTAAAAATGGACTTTCCACAACTTGGACTTTTTGCAGGAGGTGGCGTTTACAGCAATGTAATATTTATGGGACAACCTCTTGTTACAGCGATGTTTGGAGCAGAGGGATTAATATTTTGTGTTGCTGTAATGTTTGCAAGTAATGTTTATTTATTTACTGCTTGTTCTGTATTGTTTTCTTATAAATGTGGCACAGCAAAACCTCCAGCTAAAATGGTAAAAGATGCCTTTTTCAATTTGATTTGTTTTTCTGCAATAATAGGTGTTGTGCTTTTTGTCAATTCTATATCATTGCCTGAACCCCTTTATAATGCTTTAAATTATGCTTCTATTACAACAGTTTGTTTATCTATGATTGTAATAGGTTCTCTTTTGGCAGCAGCAAAAGTAAAACAAGTTCTTCAAGATAAAAGTGTATATATATTTAGCTTTTTTACACTTATTGTAATGCCTGTAATAACAAAGTTGTTAATGGGAATGTTTTTAGATGGCATTGCATTAGGAGTTATTGTAATACTAATGGCAACACCAGCTGCTGCAGCACTGCCTTCTTTTGCAGGAGGATATGGAAATGATGAAAAAAGAGCATCAGAGTATGTATTTGTATCAACAGTGCTTTCTGTAATTACATTGCCTCTTACAGCAAAATTTTTATGCTAAAAGGTTATCATATGATTAAAATAACAAAAAACATTGAAAAAGAAATAGCAAGTTTTTTGAAAGAAGCAGTTATAGTTTTAGCAAAATATGATATTGCTGCATTTATAGACAAATTTGACAGTAGCTGTGTAAAACAAAGTGAAATTTATATGATATTACGTTATGGAAATCAAAAACAGAAACCCGTATATATTGATGTACCTTATGAAATGACACATACTGATGCACTAAAAATAATACAAACACAATATGGCTGTATGGCATATTTTGACCTTTTTACTTATGGTATGAAAAATGGGATTACTTTAGAAATACAATTTATAACAGATAGTGATATGTTTTATGTTATATTAGAAAATATATCTTTCTGTCAATGGCATAGAATAGTAAAACAGAAAAAGAAAAGAATATAAATTGTATTTCATAATGACAAACCTCTTTTTATTGTTTATAATGATATAAAACAATAACAATAAAAGGAGGTTTTTTTATGGAATTTTTAGACAGTATGATTTTTGCTGCACCAATATTAGGTATAATAGCACTAATATTTGCTTTTACATTAGCATCAAAAATTAGCAAGCAAGAAGAAGGTACAGAACGTATGCAAGAAATTGCACTTGCTATAAGAGATGGTGCAAATGCCTTTTTGAAAGCAGAATATAAAATACTAGTAATATTTGTATTGATATTATTTGTGTTGATATGTTTTGGTATAGGTATTACAACAGCAGTTTGTTTTGCAGTAGGAGCATTGTTTTCTACATTAGCTGGCTATTTTGGAATGAATGTAGCTACAAAAGCAAATGTTCGTACAGCAAATGGTGCAAAAACAGGTGGCATGAATAAAGCACTTTCTACAGCGTTTTCAGGTGGTGCTGTAATGGGTATGTCTGTGGTAGGATTAGGTTTGTTTGGTGTAAGTATTGTGTATATTATTACAAAAGATGTAGCTGTGTTATCTGGATTTAGTTTAGGTGCTTCTTCTATTGCATTGTTTGGACGTGTGGGTGGAGGTATTTATACAAAGGCGGCTGACGTTGGTGCAGACTTAGTAGGTAAAGTAGAGGCAGGCATACCAGAAGATGACCCTCGTAATCCTGCTGTTATTGCAGACAATGTAGGTGATAATGTAGGTGATGTAGCAGGTATGGGAGCAGACTTGTTTGAGTCTTATGTTGGCTCTATTGTTTCTGCCGTGACATTAGGTATTGTGTATTTTAGTGCAGAAGGGGCATTGTTTCCATTAGTACTTTCTGCTTGTGGCATATTGGCTTCTATTATTGCTACGTTTTTTGTACGTGGAGGAAATAACAATCCTCAAAAGGCGTTAACAATGGGTTCTTATGTTTCCGCAGCACTTGTTGTAGTAGGTTCTTTGGTGTTAAGTAATATGCTTTTTGGTAATATGAAAGCAGCTATTGCAGTAATAGCAGGCTTAGCGGTAGGACTTTTAATTGGTAGAATTACAGAAGTATATACTTCATCAGATTATAATTTTGTCAAAAAAATAGCAGACCAGGCAGAAACAGGTCCTGCAACAGCAATTATAAGCGGTTTGGCAGTAGGTATGCAGTCCACAGCAATACCAGTAATATTAATATGTATAGGTATTTTTGCAGCATATAGCGTAAGTGGATTGTATGGTATTGCATTAGCAGCAGTAGGTATGCTTTCAACTACAGGTATTACTGTTGCAGTAGATGCTTATGGTCCTATAGCAGATAATGCAGGTGGTATTGCAGAAATGAGTGGATTAGAACATAGTGTTAGAGAAATTACAGATAAATTAGATGCAGTAGGAAATACAACGGCAGCTATGGGAAAAGGTTTCGCTATAGGTTCTGCAGCATTGACAGCATTAGCATTGTTTGTTTCTTATGCAGAAGCAGTTTCATTAAGTAGCATTTCTATATTAGAACCTAGAGTTATTATGGGTCTGTTTATAGGTGGTATGCTTCCATTTTTGTTTTCTGCTTTTACAATGGAGTCTGTGGGAAAAGCAGCATTCCAAATGATTGAAGAAGTAAGAAGACAATTCCGTACTATACCAGGTATTATGGAAGGTACAGCAAAACCAGACTATAAAAAATGTGTTGAAATTTCTACTACAGCAGCATTAAAAGAAATGCTTGTACCAGGTATTATGGCAGTAGTAGTACCATTGATTGTAGGTGTTTTTCTAGGAACTGGGGCATTAGGTGGTTTGCTTGCTGGGGCACTTGTAACAGGTGTTATGATGGCAATATTTATGTCTAATGCAGGAGGAAGCTGGGATAATGCTAAAAAATATATTGAAGAAGGAAGTCATGGCGGAAAAGGTAGTGATGCTCATAAAGCAGCAGTTGTAGGTGATACTGTAGGTGACCCATTTAAAGATACTTCTGGCCCTTCTATTAATATTTTGATTAAATTGATGACAATTGTAGCATTAGTATTTGCACCTTTGTTTTTAAACATTGGAAGTTTGTTGTAATAAAAAAACAACCACCAGTTTTCTGGTGGTTGTTTTTTAACAAGCAAAGCATTTTGAAAGAAGTGTAATTGCTTTGTTTTCAATCATTGTTTCGCCATGTTCTATAAGATAATATTTGGAAAGCTGAACAGACATATGTTTTTTAGCATATTCTCCTAATATTAATTCCAGTTCTTCTGCTTTGTTTTCATCTCCATCTTGTTTTATCTGCAATACAATAAAATATCTATCATACATTTTATATAGAGAGCTAGCATCATGATAAGTATCAGCAACACGCAAACTAAAATCAATGACATCATCTAATTTTGAGAAAGAATAAATTAAAATATCACTGTTTTTATCTGCTTCTCCTTCTTGAAACACAAGAGGTTTTCTTTTAAAACGATGTAAATCTTTTTGTTGAGAGAGCATTTTTGCACTAAATCCCTCAGAATTTTTGGAATCCATTTTTGTTACAATAATCATAATACCATCTAATCCTACTGGCACAGCTTCTACCATGAGAGGCGTATTTTCTGATATAAAATCATATTCTTCCAGAGCTTTTTCCATAATATCATGAAAAAGTGCTTGTGTTTTTTCAGAAGGCATTGTTAAATCTTCTAATTTAATATCACGTTCTGTTAAATCAGCTTCTGTCAGTATTAGTTTGATTTGGCTCTCATTTATTTTTTCTATTTTCAATTTAATCACATCCTTATGAAATACATTTACTAGAACACAAATAATATTATACATATATATCATAGCACATTTTTTTATATTATACAAATATTATGCAGTAATTGTTACACAAATGTGAAATATAAGATAAAAACAATATATGTAATGTTATGAGTAAAAAGGATTATGTTGTTATTTTTATTTTCTTAGTAAAGTATAATCAATATTGATGTTAAAGTAAAGAGGATAATTCATACAGAAAAATAATACTTTTTTGTAAAAAATGTATAGTATTAACAATATATAATATTTAAATTTTTTTAAAAAATAGTAATATTGGACATATTTTGATAAAAATGATTTTAAGAATTGATGTCAAAAGAGAGGTATTAGTTGACACTTATGTTTGTAATGGTTAAAATGATAATGACAATATATGCTTAAAAAACAGAAAGTATTTAAAAAAACGATACTTTTATGTTAATATGTATATGATATAGCTTTTTTATTTGGCACGATAACAAATAAAGTGGAGGATAATAATGGAAAAGGAAAATTATAATAACGGATACAATCAAGACAATACAGAACCAAAGTTATATGATGATTTGCCAAAAGAAATTGTGGATATGCTTATGGAAACACATCCCCTTATGGGAAAAAATGAACAAGTAGATACTGCATCAACGCATTATGCAAAAACAAACACACAAAATAATGATACAAACTATGTAGATTGGAGTGGAGGAAACGTAGAACCATCAGAAGAAACAATGATAGGCAGAAGAACGCGTCGTTATGCACAAGAAGATGGTGACCAACAATATACTATGAGATTTCAGACAATACAGTCTGAAAATGATATACAAGAAGGAATGTATCATACACAAATGGTATATGATAATCAAGAAGGAATGTATCATACACAAAGAATAGATTTTTCACCGCAATATTCACCACATCAGCAGCAATATGATAATGATTATGACAATACTTATCAGCAGCAGCCCGAATATTATAACGAAGTATCTCAAAATACAAATTATAATACATATCAAGATGCTTACCAAAATTCTTATCAAGGAGGATACCAACAAGAACAACAAACACAAAGTGGATATGAAAATAGAGAGCAAAAATCTTATGATATACCACAACCAACAGAAAGAAAAGGCCCTTTGATGCAAGAAATTGAAATCACATTACCTTCTCATGGTACAAGAGAAGAGAACATCGATATGAGAGAAAACAGAAGAAATCGCCATAGTAATTATAATGATTACGATTTAACCAGAGGGGCGAAACAAATGGATTTAGATGAATTGTACAGCGATGATTATGATGATGAAGAAAGTATTTCTTTTCGTCCAGGCAAAAAGCTTAGTGTTGTATTTTCTATCATTGTAATTGTTTTGATAGGCTTTTTGGGATTTCGTTGTATTTCATTGAGTAGTAAACTTAGAGAGGCACAAAAAACGATTGCAGAACAAGAAGATTTAAGTACAAGATATGAAACGTTGGAAATGGATAAATTAAAATTAGAAGAAGAAATAAAAACATTAAAAGGAGGCGGCACAACACCAACAGCAGAAGGGGAGAATACGCAACAAAATAATGAAGAAAATAGTAACAATAGTGAAGCAAATGGAGATGACCCAGGAAATTTTGACTGGTATACTGTAACAGAAAGTGATAATTCATGGTGGACGTTAGCACAAAGATTTTATGGTGATGGTACACAATATACCAGAATATTAGAAGCAAATGGAAAAACAGAAAATGATTATTTAAAGGCAGGAGATAAGCTAAAAATACCGAAAAAGTAAATAAAATATTTTACAAATGAAAAGACCACAGCTATGAAGGGATATTATACCCACAATACAATATAGAATGGAGAACTGATATGGGGCAAGAAGATTTTGAAAAAAAAACCTTGATAGAATTACAACAAATAGGAAAAGAAATTGGATTAAAGTCTATCACAAAATTTCGTAAGAATGAATTGATTGAACAAATACAATTATATAAAGAACAACAGAAAAAAACAGAGCAAAATTCTATAATTAAAAATATTACAACATATGGGTTTGAAATGAAACAAGACAAACAAAATGAATTGCTTATAGAGCAAAAAGAAGCATTGCAAGAACAAAGAGAAGTATTGCAAGAGCAAAAAGAAACATTGCAGGAACAAAAAGAAGTGCAACAGGAACAAAAAGAAAAAATGTTGCAATGTTTAGAAAATGCTCCTATAGGAGAGGGTATATTAGAAGTAATGCCTGATGGTTATGGATTTTTGAGAGCAGAAAACTTTTTGAGAGGTAGTGGAGATATTTATATTTCACAATCTCAAATAAAACGATTTAATTTAAAAACAGGAGATGCTGTAAGAGGTAATATGCGTCTGGCAAGAGAAAATGAAAAATATAATGCTTTACTTTATGTTAAAACAGTAAATGGGGACTCTCCTCAAAAAGCAGTAAATAGGCCTTCATTTGAAGATTTAACGCCTATTTATCCAGAAGAAAAATTAAAATTAGAAACAGGTAGAACAGCATTTTCTGGTAGACTCATTGATTTGATTGCTCCTATAGGAAAAGGACAAAGAGGCATTATTGTTGCACCTCCTAAAGTAGGAAAAACAGTACTTTTGACACAATTAGCAAATGCTATAACTAAAAATCATAAAGAGGTACATTTGATATTTTTGCTTATAGATGAAAGACCAGAAGAAGTAACAGATATACAACGTTCTATTACAGGAGAAAATGTTGATATTGTATATTCTACATTTGATGAAGAGCCAGAACATCATAAAAGAGTAGCAGAAATGGTATTAGAAAGAGCTAAAAGAATGGTAGAACAAGGAAAAGACTTAATTATATTGTTAGATAGTATTACGAGGCTTTCCAGAGCATATAATTTAATCATTCCTCCTAGTGGAAGAACACTTTCGGGAGGACTTGACCCTTCTGCACTTTATATGCCTAAAAGATTTTTTGGAGCAGCGAGAAATATTGAAGATGGTGGCAGTTTGACTATATTGGCCACAGCATTAGTAGATACAGGAAGCAAAATGGATGATGTAATATTTGAAGAGTTTAAAGGTACAGGCAATATGGAGTTAGTTTTAGACAGAAGATTAGCGGAAAGACGTATTTTTCCAGCAGTAGATATTAACCGTTCTGGTACAAGAAGAGAAGAAAAACTTTTGACAAAGCAAGAAATGGATTGCATTTATATGCTCAGAAAAGTAACAAGCAATATGCCTACAGTAGATGTAACAGAAAGTGTTTTAGAGTGGCTGAAAAAAACAGCAGATAATAATGAATTTATAGGAAGATTACCTATATTTGAAAAGACATTAAACACGAAAACAGAGAAATAATATCAGTGTATCAAAAATATAAAAATGTTGTATTTGTATGCTGATTTTGTAAAAGAAATATATTGCAAAATCATAAAAACTGTGATATACTGCTAGCGTTGTCTTTAAATAATGTAAATTATTGATCAACAGAAAGAGGTGAATGGTAATGAGAGAAGGAATACATCCTAAATACAATCAGGTGACAGTAAAATGTAACTGTGGAAATGAATTTGTAACAGGCTCTACAAAAGAAGAAATCAGAGTTGAGGTTTGTTCAAAATGCCACCCATTTTATACAGGCAGCCAAAAATTATTGCTTGAAGCAGGCGGTAGAGTAGAAAAATTTAACAAAAAATATGGCAGAAAATAATATAAAATGTCAAAAGGGTGGGGTGGTTATCATATCCCGCCTTTTTTATATAGAAAAATTTGTATAATATAATAAAAATTATAGAAAGAAGCTGATAGATTGAAAAAAACAAGTATTGGTGGTCAAGCAGTAATTGAAGGCGTTATGATGAGAGGAAAAACGATATATGCTATGGCAGTACGTAATCCAGAAGGTGGAATTACATTAGAAGAGCAAAACTGTACAGGACTTTCTAAAAAATATAAATTATTTACATTACCAATATTTAGAGGTATGGCAGCATTTGTGGACTCTCTTGTAACAGGTACTAAAATTATGATGCGTTCTGCTGAAATCGCAGGAGAGGCCATTATGGAAGAGGAAGAACCTTCTAAATTTGAAAAATGGGTAATGGATAAATTTGGCGATAAAATGAATGACATTGTTATTTACATTAGTGTATTTTTGTCTATTGTAATGAGTGTAGTATTGTTTTTTATGTTACCAGTTTGGCTAGGAGGATTTTTTAAAACAGTGATACCTACATGGGGATTAGGCATTGTAGAAGGTTTAATTCGTATTAGTATATTTTTAGTATATATATTTGCTATATCCAAAATGAAAGAAATACAAAGGGTATTTCAATATCATGGAGCAGAGCATAAAACAATAAATTGTTTTGAGAAAGAATTACCTTTAACAGTGGAAAATGTAAAAACTTGCACTAGACTGCATAAAAGATGTGGTACAAGTTTTTTGCTTATTGTAATGGTTATTAGTATGATAGTGTTATTTTTTGTACAAACAGATAATATTGCATTACGTTTAATAAGTCGTATTGTGCTAGTACCTTTTATAGCAGGTATTTCTTATGAAGTAATAAAATGGGCAGGCAATTCTGATAATAAATTAGTAGCAATGGTAAGTTACCCAGGACTTTGTTTACAAAAAATTACAACAAGTGAACCAGATGGCAGTCAAATTGAAACTGCTATTGCAGCAATGAAAAAAGTGCTTGAAGTAGAAGGTGATGACAGCCAAAAAATAGAGGAAATGAAAAAATGAATATAGAACAAGCATTACTTTTAGGAAAAAAGGAATTAAAGCAATGTGGTATAGAAAGCTATAGTTTGGATACCGAATTGCTTTTGATGAAAGTAACTTCATTTACAAAAGTACAACTTTATACTCATAATGATGTTATATTGACATCAGAGCAACAAAAACAATATTTTTGTAATTTAGAGCAAAGAAAACAAGGAAAACCTATAGCATATATTACAGGTATTTGTGAATTTATGGCATTACCTTTTGTAGTGAATGATAGTGTTTTAATTCCTAGAGCAGATACAGAAGTATTAGTAGAAACAGTATTACAATATCATAATAAAGAGCATTTTAAAAAAGTAATAGATGTTTGTACAGGAACAGGTTGTATTGCTGTAAGTTTGGCAAAGTATAGTAGTATGAAATTATGTGGCGTTGATATTAGTGCTGCAGCGTTGCATACAGCACAAAAAAATGCAATAAATAATGACGTTTGTATAGAATGGTTTCAAAGTAATTTGTTTGAAACAGTACCTGATAGTTGGCTATATAATGTAGATGCTATTGTTTCTAATCCGCCTTATATTGCTACAGAACAAATACAAACACTTATGAAATCTGTAAAAGAATTTGAACCTCATATAGCACTAGATGGAGGAAAAGATGGGCTTTATTTTTATAGAGAAATTGTAAAACAGTCAAAAAAATTTTTAAAAAAAGGTGGCTATTTGTTTTTTGAAATTGGCTGTGAACAAGCACATGATGTTTGTGAAATATTAAGACAATATAAATTTGAAAATATTCAAGTATACCAAGACTTAGCAGCATTAGATAGAGTAATATCTGCAGTCAATAAAATATAGTGTAATGATAAAATCAATTTGTAATAAGGGAGAATAATATGTTAGAGAAATTAGCAGAAATTGAGGCAAAATATATTGATTTGTCTGAACAAGTAAATGACCCTGATGTCATTGCCAATCAAACAGAATGGCAAAAGCGTATGAAAGAATATAGTGATTTAACACCTATTATAGAAAATTATAGGCAATACAAAAAAATAGAACAAGAGATACAGGACAATTTGGAACTTTTGAATGAAAAATTAGAAGAAGATATGAAAGAATTAGTAAAGCAGGAATTGTCTGAAAACAAACAAAATATAGAACAGTTGAAAAAAGAATTAACATTATTACTTTTGCCTAAAGACCCTAATGACCATAAAAACGTCATTGTGGAAATTAGAGGAGGTGCTGGAGGAGATGAAGCAGCACTTTTTGCAGGGGATTTATTTCGTATGTATAGCCGCTATGCAGAACGTCGCCATTGGAAAACAGAAATTATGAATAGTAATGAGAGTGATTTAGGTGGTTTTAAAGAAATTTCATTTATGATACAAGGTCAAGGGGCATATTCTCGTTTAAAATATGAAAGTGGTGTGCATAGAGTACAAAGAATTCCTTCTACAGAAAGTAGTGGCAGAATACACACTTCTACTGTTACAGTGGCGGTGTTACCAGAGGCGGAAGAAGTAGATGTCAATTTGAATATGAATGATGTGCGTATTGATGTATTTCGTTCTTCAGGAAATGGTGGCCAGTGTGTTAATACAACAGACTCAGCAGTAAGAGTGACACATATCCCTACAGGCATTGTTGTATCTTGTCAAAATGAAAAATCTCAAATTAAAAATAAAGCACAAGCACTAAAAGTACTTTATGCTCGTTTGTATGAAATGGAGCAAGCAAAACATGATGCAGAAATTTCAGCAGATAGACGTTCTCAGGTAGGAACAGGTGACAGAAGCGAAAGAATAAGAACATATAATTTTCCTCAAGGACGTGTTACAGATCATAGAGTAAGCTTGACACTTCATAGATTAGATGGTGTATTAGATGGAGATTTAGATGAAATTATGAATACACTTATTACAACAGACCAAGCGAAAAAATTACAAATGAGCTGATAAAAATATTGATAAAATCATATTTTTGTATGAAAAAAGGGAAGTGACCATTTATGAAAGAATTAGCAGATTTGTTTTTATCATTTTGCCGTATAGGTGGTTTTACATTTGGCGGCGGTTATGCCATGTTGCCTATGATACAAAAAGAAATCGTAGAGCAGAGAAAATGGGCAACAGAAGAAGAGGTAATGGATTATTTTGCTATAGGGCAGTGTACACCAGGCGTTATTGCAGTAAATACTGCAACATTTATAGGGTATAAAAGGAAAGGTATATTAGGAGGAATTGCAGCAACAGCAGGTGTTGTATTTCCTTCTATTATTATCGTAACAATTATTGCAGCATTTTTAAATAATTTTGCAGAAATTGCTGTAGTACAAAATGCACTAGGAGCAATTCGTACTGTAGTAGGTGTATTAATACTTAATGCTGTTATTCGTATGTGGAAAAAGACATCAATAGATAAAATTTGTATTGCTATTACAGTGATTGCATTTATTGCATCATTTCTATTTGATGTTTCTCCTATTATTGTAGTAGTAATTGGAGGAGGAATAGGACTGTTTTTGAAAGGTGGTAAAAAAGTATGATGGAAATGCTGATACTTTTTGGAGAATTTTTTAAAACAGGTCTTTTTGCTATAGGGGGAGGACTGGCTACACTTCCTTTTTTGTATGATATGGCAGATAAATATGATTGGTTTACAAAAGATATGATTGCGGATATGATTGCAATATCAGAGTCTACTCCTGGCCCTATGGGTATTAATATGGCAACTTATACAGGATTTCAAAATATGGGGTTTTTGGGGGGGATTATTGCAACAGTGGGACTTGTAATGCCTTCTGTAATTATTATTATATGGGTTTCTAAATTTTTAGAAAAATTTAGAAATAATGTGTATGTAGAGAAAGTGTTTACTACATTACGTCCTACTGTAACAGGATTGATAGCATCTGCAGGTTTTGCTGTGTTGGCACAAGCATTATTTCGTTTAGAAATAATACAAAATGGTGATTTTGACTGGATGAATTTAATAAAGTTTAAAGAGTGTATATTATTTATTGTGTTTTTTGTGCTTATGAATAAGTTTGATAAACACCCTATATTTTATATTGCTTTGGCAGCTGTAGTTGGTATTATATTCCATTTTTGAAAAAGTAAAAAATAAATTAGAAAGAGAAAATGTTTAAAAAAAAGTGCATTGACAATAGTGTTAATGCACTTTTTTGTTTTACAATATTTGACACATTATTACTATAGTGATATACTGAAATAAATTATTATAAAAGGGAGAGAAAAGACATGATAATAAAAAAGTTTTTTGTGGTATTGTGTAGTATGTTAGTAGTATGGAACATACCTGTATTTGCACATGACATTACAGAAAAAGAAATACAAGACTATCGCTCAGGAACGAATTATGCACCAGAACAAAAAGATATAGAAGTTAGAAATGGAATAGTTACATTTTATAGTAGAAGAAATGCTACTATGCTAGGATATGATATTGTACCACAATTAAGTATATCTTTGGAAGAAAGTGAAAAAGGAGTATTAAAAGATGGTGACATATTGTATTTTGAGATAAGCAAAGAAGCAAATAGCTATGTTGAAAGTAGTAATTTGCATATAGAAACAAAAGGACTTATAGCAAAAGAAGTCTTGACAGAAAGAAAACAAAATCAGTTTGCGGTTGCTATTTCAAGAAGCGATGAAAATGAAAAGGGATTTATTAGAATAAATTTTGATGCAGAAGTAAAAGGAATTTCAAATAATGAAAAAGAAAATTTACCAGTGTTTTCATTGTGGCTGAATACAAACAGTTCGAAACAAAATAATTTATTTTCAAATGAAAATAGCGAAAATATACTTTTGATTGATGATTTTTTAAAAGTATGGAGTACAGAAAAATCTGAACAAGTAATACAAGAAAATAGACAAAGAGCATTAGAAATACAGCTTCCTACTATGATATTTTATGTAGGAGAAAGTAATATGAAGTGGTGGGACAGTATAAAGCAATTAACACAACCTGTTTACATCAATTCTGCAGGTACAGCAATGTTATGTTTTGATGATTTTATAAATATAGCAAAGCAGCTAGAAGATATTGGTGTAACAGTTTTACAACAGAATAATCAATATTATATTACAGCAGGAAAAAATCAATATGTCATAGATATAGAAAACTGCTGTATACAAAAACAACAAGGAGAAATCATACAAAATGCTTTAGAACAAAAAGAAGGGGTATATTATATTAGTTTGAGAGAAATGGCCGATTTGTTTGGTAAAGGGGAAGATATTTATTGGCACAGATGGGATAAAACAATACATATTAAATAAGGAGGGAAGCGTATGAAAATAAAAAAAGTATTAGTAGTGTTGTGTAGTGCTGTAATATTATGTAATATACCAACATTTGCACAAGAGCAAAATGTAACATGGCAATATACACAGCCGCCACAGTATGTTACAAAAGAAGTAGAAGCTAGAAATGGTACAATATCATTTACAACAAGATGTGAAAAACATAGAATAGATTGCAGATGTTCTCCTGAATTGGATATTAGTATAAAAGAAAGTAATGTAGGGATATTACAAGATGGTGATATACTCTATTTTGAAACAAGTAAATATCATGACAAGTATTTTAAAAGCGTTGCATATGAATTTGTAACAAAAGGTATAACAGTAAAAGAAGTAAAGCTGCCTGAAGAAAATGAAAATTGTTTTGCAATGCGTATATCCAGAACAAATAAAAATGAATTGGCACAAATTGATGTAAGGCTTGGAGTAGATTTGAGAGGCGAAAACTATAGAGAGGAGTATTTTATTCCGTTTTCACTTTATTTAGATACAGATAAAACAAAAGAACATAATTTGTTTTCTGGAGAAAAAAACATATTGTTGAATGAGCAATTTTTAGTACTTACAAGTTATGAATATGAAAAGGAACAAAAAGAAAAAGAAAGAAAACAAATATTTGAAAAAGCATTTCCTAATATAATATTTACACCTGAATGTAATAATATGGTGTGGAATAAGGAACAAGTGTCATTAAAACATAATGTTTATATCAATCAAAATGGTGTAGCAATGCTTTCATTAAATGATTTTATAGATATAGTTGATAAATTAAATCAAATAAATGGTATTGATAAAATAATACTAAAACAAAGTGAAAAAGGATATGCAGTTGCAAGGGGAATGTATGTATGTGGCATATCATTATATGATTTTTCTTTTAATCAAAATGGAGTTATTAGAAAAGATATTACAATAGAAAATCAAAATGATATATATTATATTAGTTTGAGGGCAGTAGCAGAAATATTTGATTGTGATATTGTTTGGAATGATGATAGTAAAAACATATCAATGGGAGTAAATATTTAAAATGGAGGAATAGCAATGATAAAAATAAAAAGAATATTGGTAGCATTGTGCAGTGTTATGCTATTTTGGAGTATAACAGTGTTTGCTGAGCAACAAAATACAGAACAATACACAGAAAAACAAGTTTCTATTAGAAATGGAACACTTACTTTTATGGTAAAAAACGAAGAACATAAAAAAGATTGTAGATGTTACCCAACAATGGATATTATAATAAAAGAGGACAAGGCAGGCACATTAAAAGATGGCGATGTAATATATTTTGAAACAAGCAGACAAGGCGAAATTTATTGCCAAAATGAATATTTACATATAGAAACAAAAGGACTTTCTGCGGAAGAAGTAGGAAAGGAAGAAATACCACAAAAAAAAGAAAATGAATTTGCTGTACGTATTTCCAGAAAAAATACAAATGAACCAGCAGAAATTAAAATATATAGTGATATTTATGTAGGCAGACAATGTGACATAGGTACTATATTTTCATTGCAGTTAAATACAGACAGAACAAAGAAAAATAATTTATTTTCAGGTATAGAAGAACAAAATATTATATTAAATGAGCAGTTTTTAAAAATAGTGCCTTTTTCTACAGGAATTGAATTAATAGGGCAATTTCCAACACTTTCATTTACTGCAAACAAAAATGCTATGTTTTGGAATGGAGCAGAGGTGCAACTAAAACACAATGTTTTTATAAATGAAAAAGGTATAGCAATGATTTCTTTTGACGATTATATGGAATTATCAGAAAAGTTGTATCACATTGGTTTTGAAAAAATGAAAGAGGAAGATAATATAAAAGTACATAACAAATTGCTAGAATATATAAAACAGCATAGAGTGGAAGACAATATCGAAACTACAACATTGTTTCAAACTGTTTTAGATAAAAAAGAGGACATATATTATGTTAGTTTAAGAACAGTAGCAATGATATGGAATAGACAAAATAATGTTACTTGGAATAATGCTACAAAAGCAATCACAATAAAATAAATTTTTGGCATAAATCAAAATATTTAGAATATACTATAACACCATTTGTATGGGAGGTTATGGTATATGCAATGTTGGTTACTATTTTCAGTGGCATTTTTTATATTTATAATATTTTTTTGGAAGCGTTTTTCATATTTTATAGGATTTTTTGATGGATTATTTTTAGCGTTTATGTGTTTTTGCTTTTTACCTGTAGCATTAGAAGGAGAATATTTTTGGACAAATTCTATATTGCTTGTACTAGGAGTATTAGGAGGCTCGTTATTAGAACAAAAAACGAATAATTTTTATTATAATACAAAGAGATATGCTTTACTGCATGGTATTGTATTTTTTACAGCAGTATTGTGTTTACAATGTATTAATATAGAACAAAATATGCTTTCTTTTTTACTTTCGCTATTGAGTGGACTATTTTTGTTAATTGCTTGTGGTGGAATACTACCAGAAGAATATAATGGAAAACAAAAAATGAAACTAGCAATTTTAGGAGTAACAGGCTTTTTAATTGGCATATTGCTGATTTTTCCCATAGCATAGCATTGTAATATGAACAAAATAAACAGTATAAAAGTAAAAATATGGAAAATAAAAATAAAGTTTCTGTTGATAATGTAAATATTTGTTATTAGATATTTGCAATGTTACAGAACATCTGTTATAGTAGAAATGGTAGTATATTTTACTATGAAGGTGTTTATGATATGGGAGGTCAGAGATGAGTTACACAAATTTAAGTAAAGAGGAAATCAAACAAGAAATTATTAGCAATGTAAAAAGTCTTTATAGAAAAAAAATGGAAGACGCTACTCCACAAGAAATCTATCAAGCTGCAGTTTTTGCTATAAAAGATATTATTACGGATAAATGGATAAAAACGCACGATGAATATAAAAAGAAAGGTGTTAAAATAGTATATTATCTTTCTATGGAATTTTTGATGGGACGTTTTTTAGGAAATGCTGTAATGAATTTAATGATGCATGATGAAATTAAAGAAGCATTTGACGAATTAGGAATTGATTATAATTTAATTGAAGATATGGAACCAGACCCAGGATTAGGAAATGGTGGTTTAGGACGTTTAGCAGCGTGCTTTTTGGACTCTCTTTCTACACTACATCTTCCAGCCTATGGTTGTGGTATTCGTTATCATTATGGCATATTTGAACAGAGAATTGAAAACGGTTATCAAGTGGAAGTACCTGACAACTGGTTAGAACATGGTGACCCATGGTCTATTAGAAGAAATGAATATGCTGTAGAAGTAAAATTTGGTGGTTATGTTAGAGCAGTAGAAAAAGGTGATGGTAATTATAGATTTGTACAAGAAGGCTATCAATCTGTTATAGCAGTACCATATGATTATCCAGTATTAGGATATGGCAATAATACAGTAAATACATTACGCTTATGGGACGCAAAACCAAAGAATGAATTAGATTTACGTTCTTTTAATCAAGGAGATTATCAAAAAGCATTGGCAGAACAAAATCTTGCTACTACATTAACAGAAGTATTGTATCCAGCAGATGAACATTATTCAGGAAAAGAACTTCGTTTAAAACAACAATATTTCTTTATTTCTGCAACAGTGCAAAGAGCAATTAATAAGTATAAAGAAGACCATAAAGATTTTAGTAAATTACCAGAAAAAATTGCATTCCAATTAAACGATACACACCCAGCAGTTGCAGTTGCAGAGTTAATGCGTGTATTAGTAGATGATAATGATGTATCATGGGACGAAGCGTGGGCTATGACAAGAAAAATTTGTGCCTATACAAATCATACAATTATGTCAGAAGCATTAGAAAAATGGCCAATAGAATTATTTAGCCGTTTGCTGCCACGTATTTATCAAATTGTAGAAGAAATCAATAAGAGATATTGTGCAGCATTGATAGAGCGTTTTGGAAATGACCCTCAAAAAATAAGAGATATGGCAATTATAGCAGATGGTCAAATTAGAATGGCATACCTTGCAATAGTAGGAAGCCATTCTGTAAATGGTGTTGCAGCATTGCATACAGAAATATTGAAAAAACAGGAATTAAAAAATTTCTATGATATTTATCCTGAAAAATTTAATAATAAAACAAATGGTATTACACAAAGAAGATGGTTGGGTCATGCAAATAAAAAATTAGCTGATTTAATTACAGAAAAAATAGGTAATGACTGGATAACAGATTTATCGAAATTGGAAAAATTACTTCCTTATGCGGAAGACAAAAAATTCCAAAAAGAATTTATGGCAATTAAGAAAGAAAATAAAATTGCACTTGCAAAATATATTAAAGACCATAAAGGAATTGAAATCAATCCAGACTCTATATTTGATATACAAGTAAAACGTTTACATGAATATAAAAGACAACTTTTAAATATATTCCATGTCATTGGATTGTATAATCAATTAAAAGTAAATCCAGGACTAGATATTACACCAAGAACATTTATATTTGGTGCAAAATCAGCGGCAGGCTATCACAGAGCAAAATTAATTATCAAATTTATTAACAGTGTAGCAGATGTAATAAACAATGATACTTCTATTAAAGGCAAAATTAAAGTAGTATTTATGGAAAACTATAGAGTATCTCTTGCTGAAAAATTGATACCAGCAGCAGATGTTAGTGAGCAAATTTCTACAGCAAGTAAAGAAGCATCTGGTACAGGTAACATGAAATTTATGCTCAATGGTGCATTGACAATAGGTACAATGGACGGAGCAAATGTAGAAATTTATGAAGAAGTAGGAAAAGAGAATATATTTGTATTTGGTATGTCAGCAGATGAAGTGATTGCAAAATATAAAGATGGTTCTTATGACCCATGGGCAATATATAATATCAATCAAGATGTACGTATGATATTAACAAAATTAATTGATGGTACATTTGACAGCAACCCAGATTTATTCCGTGAACTGTATGACTCTTTGTTAAATGGCTGTGGCAATAGACCAGATGAATATTTTATATTAGAAGACTATGCTGATTATGCAAGAGCACAACAGGAAGTAGATAAAGCATATAAAAATCAATCAGAATGGGCGAAAAAAGCAATTATTAATGTGGCAAAGAGTGGTAAATTTTCTAGTGATAGAACAATACAACAATATGCAGATGAAATATGGAATTTAAAACCGTTAGAAATTGAATTATAATGAATAGATAAACAAAGCTGTCGATTACTCGACAGCTTTTTCTATGTTGGGACAAAAATTACAATATCACACTAGTAATATACTTTATAGTATGATAGAATATTAAAATAGTAATTAAAAAATAGGAGGGATAATTCATGAAGAAATTTTTAAAAAATGTAATGGAAATATCACTAATAGTATGTATGGTATTTTCTGCAACAGCTTGTAGTAAACAAGAAATGTCAAATGCAACACCAGAAGAAGTAATAAAGGCAGCAGTACAAAAAATGGAACAAGTAGACAGTTTTGAGAGCGAAACGGTTATTGATGAACAAATGAGTATGGGTGAAGAAAGCGATAGTTCTAAAATGATTGTTAATACTATTTCATTTCGAAATCCTATAAAAACAAAAATAGAAACGATAATGGAAAATAGACAGGAAATACAAACAATAGAAATGTATATTGATAAAACAGAAGGTAGTGCTAAATTGTATAGTAATACTGAAGGACGCTGGTATCAAAGAACACTTACTGAAGAAGAATTACAAGGATTTCTTTCAGAGGGAGACGTAACACAGTATTTAGGTGCTGTAACAAAATTAGAAAATGTAGCTACAGAACAGGTAAATAACAAAAATACCACAAAATATAGTGGTATGATTGTAGGAGAAGATATTAAAAAAATAGGCGATGGCGAAATGCTAGAGGGTGCTATCATCAATACAGATATGACAGAACAACAATTGTATGAGCAAATAGGAGATGTTCCTGTTTTTATATACATTGATGAACAAGGCTATCCTGTTAAATTTGAAATAGATTTAAAAAATATGATGCAAACAGTATGGGATATTTCAAGACAAAATATTTCATCAGAATATGAAATATTTAATGATATGACCATTGATACTATGACAATGACAATCACATATCAAAACATTAATAATGCTAAAGACTTTGAAATACCACAACAAGCAAAAGAAGCAAAACAAAAGTAAAAGATATATTTTATTAACAAAAAATTATTTGCTTTTATAAAAATTTTTTTACATATTTTATATTAAATTTAAAAATAATGCTGACAAAATAAGGTTTAATGTGTTAAAATGAAGCATAAAAATAGTATGAAAAAAATAATAGGGAGGAGTAAAAATGAAGTTTTATAACAAATTGATTTATTTCGCTATGGCAATAGTTATGATGTGTTCTATGGCTGCTTGTAGTGGTGGTAATGGTGATAATGAAGGAGGGGAAGTTTCACAACAAGAAAGTGCAGCACTTACACCTGAAGAAATTGTAAAAGCGGCAGAAGAAAAAATGCAGGAAGCAACAAGTGTAGAGTCCAATATGACTATGGATATGGTTATGACAGCAGAGGGGCAAACTGTAAATATGAAAACAAATATGGATATGATTTCTTTTACAGAACCTATGAAATTAAAAATGGATATGGCTATAGATATGGGAGAGCAATTAGGTGGAACTCAAATGATGCAATTTTATGCTGACGAAACAGATGGTAATATGACAATGTATATAAATATGATGGATACATGGTATAAACAAGTTGTGTCAGAAGAGCAATTAGCACAGTATAATACAAAGGAAAATTTGTCTACATATTTAGATAGTTCTACAAATGTTACAGAAGTAGCAACAGAGCAAGTAAATGGTGAAGATGCAACAAAATATGATGGTGTGATTACAGGAAGTCAAATAAGTGAAGTATTAAAAGCATCAGGTGCATTAGATGATTTAGAACCTATGTTTGCTGGTACAGACTTAGACGCATCAACTCTTTATGAAGATTTACCAGATATTAAAATGAGTATATGGATAAATGCAGAACAATATCCTGTAAAATATGAAATGGATATGACAACTATGATGCAGGGTTTAATGGATAAAGTGATAGCAATTAGCCAGCAAGAACAACAAGATTTATCTATTCCATTTACTGTTGATACTATGAAAATTTCTATGACAAATAAAAACTTCAATAATGCAGCAGATTTTGAAATTCCAGAAGAAGCAAAAAATGCTATACAAATGCAATAAAGGTAATAAAAAACTGCTGAATTATCAGCAGTTTTTTATTTCATAGTAAAAAGCTGTGAATATAGTATTTAATAGTTCATATAATGTAGTATGAATATTTCGTTTTCTTTTTTTATATGTCATAATGGCTTTTAACAATAAAAAATAATCAAAAGAAAAGAGGTTATATATCTTGAATAAGTCAATTAAACGTTCCATTTTTTTACGTGTATTTATTATTTTGATAGCTGTAATTATAAGTGGAACAGTTACTGTTGGATGTTTTGAAAAAGTAAAAAAATCAAGTGAAAGAGAACAAATAATTATTACATTAAATAATGCCGTTTTAACAGCACAAACAGCCCATTTTCAGTGGTTGGAGAGTTTAGATTCTTCTTTAAATTTTGGAGATGAATTTACTGGCAGTTTAGATTGTAAAACTTGTGGTTTAGGAAAATTACTTTATGATACAGATCGTACAAATTGGCCAGAAAATGTTTCATCAAAATTAGAGAGTTTAAAAAATATACATGAAAAAATACATACTTCTGCAGTAGAAATATTATCTATAAAAGATACAGATTATGAAAAAGCAAAAGAAATTTATACAGACCAAACAAAACAGTATGTTTTAGGACTTTCTAGTCAAATGAATGAAATTATTGAAATTATAAATGAAATACTACAAGAAAGTGAAGACAGTATTACAAGATTGGCAAATTTTTCTACAATGTGTACAGTAGTAGTAATATTACTTGTATTTATAACAGTATTAATACTATTTAGATATAACATAAAAAGTATTGTAAATCCTATTTTAATTATTACAGATGCTAGTAAAAAACTATCAGAAGGAAGATTAGATTTTGAAATACCTTATACATCTAATAACGAAATTGGAATATTGGCAGATACGTTAAATTTTTCAGTAAAAGAACTTAAAAATTATGTAAAAGAAATAAGATATTCTATGGAGATGATGGCAGAAGGACACTTGAATGTTGTATCAGAATATGAATTTAGAGGAGAATTTAAGGAAATTCAAAATTCTATAATAGAATTTCAAGGTGTTTTGTCTAATATAGTAAAAAATATACAAAAAGCAGGTATGTTAGTTGCAAATGAGTCAGAAAAAGTATCAACTGGTGCACAGATACTTTCACAAGGTGCCACAGAGCAAGCGAGTTCTGTAGAAGAATTAGTTGCAACAACAGAAGATATTCGTAACCATGTAGAAACAAATGAAAAGAGTACAAAAGTAGCAAATGGACAGGTAACAGATGTTACAACAGTAATATTAAACTGTAATGACCAAATGAAAAATATGATTAGTGCTATGGAAAACATTAATGCTAGTTCTAGCGAAATCAGTAAAATTATTAAGACAATAGAAGATATTGCATTCCAAACGAATATATTAGCATTGAATGCAGCAGTAGAAGCAGCAAGAGCGGGTACAGCAGGAAAAGGTTTTGCAGTAGTTGCTGATGAAGTGCGTAGTTTAGCAAGTAAAAGTGCAGAAGCAGCAAAGAATACTACAACATTGATTGAAACTTCTATTAAAGCAGTAAAAAATGGTACAGAAATTGCAGGAGAAACAGCAAATTTACTTTCTTCTGTAGTAGAAGGTTCAAAAAGTATTGCAGCAGTGGTAGATAAAATTGCATCTGATTTTGCATGGCAAGCAGAAGCTATTGCACAAGTAACAGAAGGAATTAGTCAAGTTTCCAGTGTAGTACACACCAATACAGCAACAGCAGAAGAGAATGCTGCATCTAGCCAAGAACTTTCTGCACAAGCACAAACATTAAGAGATTTAATTTCTAAATTCAAATTAACAGAACAGGAAATGAATACAGAAAGTTACGACAATATTAACATCAACAATAATACTTATTATGATGATAGTAGTAATTTTAAACCAAACTATGATAACAGCCATATTACTGTAGAAGAAAATTTTGATAAATATTAAAATGGAATATACAAAAAGGTGAAATATATGATAAAAAAGTATAAACAATATACGCCTATTGTAGGAAAAGATAGTTATATCTTTCCACAAGCAGTTTTGTTAGGTAATATAGAGATGGGTGAGAATTGTATTGTATATCCTAATGTAGTGATAAGAGGAGAAGACAATAAGGTAAGTATAGGAGATAATACAAATATACAAGAAAATAGTTGTATTCATACAGAAATTGGCATAGATGTCAATATTGGAAAAAATGTAACAATAGGACATAATGCTATTGTACATGGTTGTACTATAGCAGATGATTGTATTATTGGTATGGGAGCAATTGTACAGAATGGTGTCGTTATAGAAAAAAATTGTATTATAGGTGCAGGTGCTATAGTACCACAGAATATGATTGTACCAGAAGGACATATAGCATATGGTGTACCAGCAAAAATTATAAGAAAATTGAAAAAAGAAGATTATGAAGAAATAAAAGAGTCTACAGAAGAATACCAACAATATAGAAAACAACTTTTAAATGAATAAAATAAAAAAAGCCTTGAGCATTTGCTCAAGGCTTTTTTATTATATTTTTTCAACACCAAGTGTTACTTTTTCACCATTGATATTCCATTCTTTTACATGAGTACCACCTTTACCAGAAATAATTTCTTGTGCAAGTACATCTGTTTTGATGTCATTATTTGCTATAACTTCAGCAACTTTTGCACTACCATCATGATATACTTTGATTTTATCCATTACTTCAAAGTTTGCTTCTTTTCTCATTGTTTGTATTTTACTTGTAATTTCTCTTACAAAACCTTCTTCAATAAGTTCTGGTGTTAAGTTAGTATCAATTACTACAGTAACATCATTGTTTTTGGAAGTAACAAAACCATCTTTTTGTGCTGTATCTACTAATACATCATCTTGTTCTAATATAACTTGCTCATTATCAATAGTAAGTGTTGCCTTACCATCTGCTTTTAGTGTGTCCATAAATGCAGTACCATCTACTGCCTTTAATGCTTCTCCAATTTTTGGAACAAGTTTGCCATATTTTTTACCTAATGTTCTAAGCTGTGGCTTAAATGTATATGTGGTAAAGCCTTCTACATCTTGTGTAAATGTTACAGTTTTGATATTAAGTTCTTCTTTAATAATTGCTTGATAGTCTTCAGATAGTTCCTGTTCAGCTTTTACATACATTACAGACATAGGCTGACGGTTTTTGATATTTGCAGCATTTCTTGCAGCACGACCTTCTACAACTACTTTTAATACCAAATCCATATTATTTTCTAAGTCTTTATCTACCCATTCAGCATGATATTCTGGCCAATCGCATAAATGAACACTTTCTTTTGCAGTTTCATCTACATTTTTAACAATATTGTTGTAAATTTCTTCTGCTATAAATGGTGTAAATGGTGCTGTTAATTTTGCCATAGTTACTAAAACGGTATAAAGTGTCATATAAGCATTGATTTTGTCTTGAGGCATATCTTTTCCCCAGAAACGTTCTCTGCTTCTTCTGACATACCAGTTGCTCAAATCGTCAACAAATTCTGCCATTGCTCTGGCTGGCTCTGTAATTTTATAGCTTTCAAGGCTTTCGTCAACAAACTTATTTAATGTTTGCAATTTAGAAAGTATCCATTTGTCCATAGCAGACAATTTATCATATTCTAATTTATATTTTGTTGGATTGAACTGGTCAATTTCTGCATAAAGTACATAGAAAGCATATGTGTTCCAAAGAGTACCCATATATTTTCTTTGCATTTCGTTTACAGCTTCTTCATAATAACGGCTAGGTAACCAAGGAGCACTATTTGCATAGAAATACCAACGAACAGCATCAGCACCTTGTTTATTTAATGCGTCCCAAGGGTCAACAACATTGCCTTTGTGCTTACTCATTTTTTGTCCGTCTTTGTCTTGTACGTGTCCTAATACAATACAGTTTTTGAAAGAAGATTTGTCAAAAAGTAATGTACTTACTGCAAGTAATGTATAGAACCAGCCTCTTGTTTGGTCAACTGCTTCACTGATAAAGTCTGCAGGGAAGTTTGTATCAAACAATTCTTTATTTTCAAATGGGTAATGGAATTGTGCAAAAGGCATACTTCCGCTGTCAAACCAACAGTCAATTACTTCTGGTACTCTTTTCATAAGTTTACCACATTTTGAACAAGTGATGTGTACTGCATCAATAAAAGGTTTGTGTAATTCTATGTCTTCAGGGCAATCTGGTGACAATTCTTTTAATTCTGTAATACTGCCTATTGTATGCCTATGACCACATTCACATTCCCAAATAGGAAGTGGTGTACCCCAGTATCTTTCACGGCTTAATCCCCAGTCAATAACATTTTCTAAGAAATTTCCAAAACGTCCTTCTTTAATGTTGTCTGGATACCAGTTGATTGTTCTATTATTTGCTACTAAATTATCTCTTAATGCTGTCATTTTGATAAACCATGTACTTCTAGCATAATAAATCAATGGTGTATCACATCTCCAGCAGAAAGGATAGTTGTGTTCAAAAGGTATTGCAGCAAATAATGCACCACTTTGTTTTAAATAATCCAATACAAGAGGGTCAGCATCTTTTACAAATTTACCTGCAAAAGGGCCTGTTTCTTGTGTCATAAAACCTTGATTGTCTACATATTGACGAAATACAATGTCATATTTTTGACATACACGAGCATCGTCTTCACCAAATGCACCAGCAGAGTGAACGATACCAGTACCATCTGTTAATGTAACATAGTCATCACAAGTTACATAAAATCCTTTAGGGTCAGAAGGAATAAATTCAAATAAAGACTCATATCTCATATATTCCAATTCTTTACCTGTTTTGGTTTCTACCACTTCATAATTGCCTTCTCCTAATATATCATCTAAAAGAGCAGATGCTAGTATGAAATATTCGTCTTTATATTTTACTTTAGCATATTCATCTTTTGCATTTACTGTTAATGCAACGTTAGAAGGTAATGTCCATGGTGTAGTTGTCCAAGCAAGGAAATATTCGTTTTCTGTGCCTTCTACCTTAAATTTTGCAATACAAGATGTTTCTTTGACATCTTTGTAACCTTGTGCAACTTCGTGGCTAGAAAGTGCTGTACCACAGCGAGGGCAGTAAGGTACAACTTTGTGACCTTTATAAAGAAGGCCTTTGTCCCAAATTTGTTTTAAAGCCCACCATTCTGACTCAATATAGTCATTGTGATAAGTAACATAAGGGTTATCCATATCAGCCCAGAAGCCAACACGGTCACTCATTTCTCTCCATTCGCCTTCATATTTCCAAACGCTTTCTTTACATTTAGAAATAAAAGGTTCAATACCATATTCTTCAATTTGTGGTTTACCACTAATATTAAGAGATTTTTCAACTTCTAATTCTACAGGAAGACCATGTGTGTCCCAGCCTGCTTTTCTCAATACTTTGTATCCCTTCATTGTTTTATAACGAGGAATTAAGTCTTTTACAGCACGTGTGATAATATGACCAATATGTGGCTTACCGTTTGCTGTTGGAGGGCCATCATAAAAAGTAAAAACAGGGCAGCCCTCTCTGGAAGCATTGCTTTTTTCAAAAATGTTATTTTCTTTCCAAAATTTTTGGACTTCTACTTCACGCTCAACAAAATTGAGGTTAGTAGACACTTTGTCATACATAAAAAATCCTCCTTTAATTTTACTAGGTTCTGTTAATTTAATATAAAAATATATCATTTGTAATTATAATTGGAAAAGTAAAATTTTTCCAAAAAGTTTGCTAGCATTATTTAAATCATTTTAACACAACAGAGCCTTTTGCTATAAATTATTATATCATACTGTAAATAAAATAAAAAAGCCTTTTCTCCAAAACAGGACAAAAAGACTTATTATACCACCTGATTGATATTCCTAGTAAGGAATTGTTTGATGCACATAACAAACATTATGCTTTCCATAACGGGGAAAACCGTCGAAACTTACTGAGCAAAGAGCTGTTCGGTCTGCCACTCCAGGGGGATATTCAAAACTTTTTACTTGTATTGTCTTTCAGCAAATGACAATTCTCTGTATACATTTCAAAAAGCCAACTGTCCCTTTCACAGTGTTTTCTATATTTGCAAGTATTATACAATGGCTTTTATTTTTTGTAAAGCACTTTTTAGACAGCAAAATATATTTTATATAAAAAAATGCGAAATTTGTTTGATTTTACTAAAAAAAAGTGTATAATAGTATATGTTAACTATTATAATATTGTTTTTTGTATATTTTTGTAATATACAAATAAAAAAAGGAGAGTAGATTTCTCGTGGAAAAAAATGATTTAACACTTTTAACAGATTTATATCAACTTACTATGATGCAAGGATATTATGAAAAAGGACTAGGAAACAAAATAGTGGTATTTGACTTATTTTACAGAAAAAATCCTAGTGGAAATGGTTATGCTATAGCGGCAGGATTGGAACAAGCAATAGAGTACATCAATCAATTACAATTCTCAAAACAAGATATTGACTATTTAAAAAGTTTGAATATTTTTTCAGAAGATTTTATTGATTATTTAAAACAATTTCGTTTTACGGGTGAAATCTATGCTATACCAGAAGGTACCGTTGTATTTCCTCACGAGCCTTTAATGCGTGTGAAAGCTCCTATAATGGAAGCACAATTAATTGAAACGGCACTTTTAAATATTATAAATCATCAAAGCTTAATAGCTACAAAGGCATCTCGTGTAGTTTGGGCAGCACAAGGTGACCCCGTTATGGAGTTTGGATTAAGAAGGGCTCAAGGGCCTGATGCAGGTACTTATGGTGCAAGAGCAGCTGTAATAGGTGGCTGCTGTGGTACAAGTAATGTTTTAACAGGAAAATTATTTGATGTACCAGTGAAGGGAACACACGCCCATAGCTGGGTAATGAGTTTTCCTGATGAATTGACAGCATTTCGTAAATATGCAGAATTGTTTCCAAATGCTTGTACATTGCTTGTAGATACTTATAATACATTAGAATCTGGTGTGCCTAATGCAATAAAGGTGTTCCAAGAAATGAAAGACAAAGGTATTGAACTGAAAAATTATGGTATTCGTTTAGATAGTGGTGACTTGTCTTATTTATCTAAACAAGCAAAAAAAATGTTGGAAGATGCAGGATTTGAAGATGCAGTGATTAGTGCTTCTAGTGACTTAGATGAATATTTGATTGCTAATTTAAAATTACAAGGTGCAAAAATTGGTTTGTGGGGTGTAGGAACAAAATTGATTACAAGTGATGACTGCCCTGCATTTGGTGGAGTATATAAATTGGCAGCAGAAAGTGACGAAAATGGTAATTTTATACCTAAAATAAAACTTTCAAATAATGTAGAAAAAGTAACAAATCCAGGAATTAAAAAAATATTCCGTGTTTATGACAAAAACACAGGAAAAATTAAAGCAGATGTCATTGCTTTAGAAGAAGAAACTGTTGACGAAACAAAAGTATTGACATTGTTTGACGACAGTGCAAAATGGAAAAGAATGACATTACAACCAGGTACTTATACTGTAAGAGAGCTTTTAGTACCTATATTTGAAAATGGAAAATGTGTTTATCAATCTCCAAAAGTAATGGATATGCAGACATATTGTAACAAAGAAAAAGATACACTTTGGGAAGAACACAAAAGAAATAAAAATCCTCATATTGTGCCTGTAGATTTGTCTGAAAAATTAAGTGCATTGAAATCAAAATTGATAGAAGAAATGACAGTAAAATAATAACAGAATTGCCCTCTTGATAGAGGGCATTATTTATTGATAGCTTTTGTAGCATTTACGAAAATTTTGTTCATTTTCAATAAAATATATATTGCAAAATATTTCAAATAACCAGTATTCTAATGTTTCTACAATTTCTTTTTTACTGCGTGATGTAAATTGAAGTAAAGGAAATTCCCAATTACTATTTAATATTGCTACTAGCTGAAAATGACCAGAAGGGTCACCATCTGGATACCAGCCTAAATCAATAATTAATTTTTGCTGTTCTACTTTTTTGTTGATTTTACGTTTCAAATACTTTTCTATTTGTAATATATCTTGTACAAACATAATAAGCCATTTATCATCATTTTTGTCTAGTTCTTCAGGCTCTATATTCATTAGCTGATGTTGTACAATTGTCCAACATTGTGGAATTCTGAAAGGTTGTAAATTTTTCCAATAGGATATACTCATTAAAATACTCCTTTATAAAATTTATAAATACGTTTTATTATAGCATTTGATTTGTAATAGTATCAAGTTATGTTTTAATATTATTTTAGTATAGAATGATATTTTATTATACATTTGGATTATTGCACAAATATAACATTTGTAGTAGAATAACAATCAAATTAATAAAGCAGCAAAGAGGAGAAAATGTTATGAGGGAAATATTGAAACAAAGCAAAAGAATAGTAGTAAAAGTAGGTACTTCTACGCTGACATATGAAAATGGGCGTTTAAATTTAAAGTGCATTGAGCGTATGGCTTGGGTGTTATCTGATTTAGTAAATCAAGGAAAAGAAGTAGTGCTTGTCACATCTGGAGCGATTGGTGTAGGAGCGACACGTCTTTCTTTTGCACAAAGACCAAAAGAAATTAAAAAGAAACAAGCAGCAGCAGCAGTAGGACAAGCAGTTTTGATACAAATTTATCAAAATTTTTTTAAAGAATATAATCAAGCGATTGCACAAATATTACTTACAAAAGAAGAAATTGAAAATGAACAAAGGCGTACCAATACATTAAATACACTTCATACACTTTTAGAATTGGGTATTGTACCTATTATCAATGCAAATGATACAATTTCTACTTATGAAATTGAATTTAGTGACAATGACAATCTTTCTGCTATGGTAGCGGATATGATAGAAGCAGATTTGTTGATATTGCTTACAGATATTGATGGACTTTATGATAAAGACCCTAAAACAAATACAGATGCAAAAAGAATTTCTTTTGTACCAGAAGTAACAGCACAAATACACAAAATGGCAGGACAAAAAGGTTCTAAATTTAGTGTAGGAGGTATGGAAACAAAAGTACAGGCAGCAGAACTTTGTCAAAAAGCAGGTGTCAATATGATAGTAGCATTGGGAGATGACCCTACAGTAGTACATAAAATTATAGAAGGTGAAGATGTAGGAACTTTTTTTAAAGCTAGAAAGGGATAATATATGGATAAAAAAATAATTAGAAAAAATATGCTTGAAATAAGAAATCGTTTTTCTCAGCAACAAAGAAAGCAAAAAAGTGCTATGATATGGCAACATTTTATGCAAACAAGTCAATATCATAAAGCAGATATTATATTTACTTATGTTTCAATGAACACAGAGGTTGAAACAACACCTTTTTTTGAAAAAATTTGGAAAGATGGAAAAAAAATAGCTGTTCCTATTACAGAAAAAAATAGACAAATGAGTTTTGTATATTTGAATAAATTGGAAGAACTAACAGAACTACAATGGGGAATACCAGAACCAAATAAAGAAAAAAGTGTTTTGGCAGAACCAACACAAAAAAGTCTTTTTGTAGTGCCTGCACTTGCTGTAGATAAAATGGGTAATCGTATTGGTTATGGTGGTGGCTATTATGATACTTATTTTTCAAAATATCAATATGGTTTAAAAATGGGATTTATATTTTCTGCACAACAATTAGAAAAAATAGAAGCTTTAGTAGTAACAGATATTGCATTAGATGGTGTAGTAACAGAAAAAGGAATATTGTTATATTAAGGAGTGTAAAATTATGAGTGAACTATTAGAAATGGGAAAAAAGGCAAAGCAGGCAGCCATTACATTGTCAACATTACCTACGCCAGTAAAAAATGTTGTACTTTTGAAAAGTGCTGAGGCACTCATAGAAGGTATGGATAAAATATTGTTAGCAAATCAAAAAGATGTAGAAGCAGCAAAAGTAGCAGGTGTAAGAAGTGCCTTTATTGATAGATTGACATTAACAGAACAAAGAATACTTTCTATGGCAGAAGGATTGCGTCAAGTAGCATCATTTGATGACCCTGTAGGGGAAGTTACATTTATGAAAACACTTGACAATGGCCTGATTATAGGACAAAAAAGAGTAGCTATGGGAGTAATAGGCATTATATTTGAAGCACGTCCTAATGTGACAGCAGATGCTTTTGGACTTTGTTTAAAAGCAGGAAGTGCTGTAATATTGAGAGGAGGCAAAGAAGCAATAGGCTCTAACAAAATTATTGTAGAGATATTCCAACAAACACTTCAAAAACAAGGATTACCTAAAGAATGTGTACAAATTGTAAAAGATACTAGTAGAGAAACTGCAAATGAAATGATGCGTTTGAATGGCTATTTAGATGTGCTTATACCAAGAGGTGGAGCGGGATTGATAAAGAATGTAGTAGAAAATAGTACTGTTCCAGTGATACAAACAGGTATAGGAAATTGTCATATTTATGTAGATGAAAGTGCAGATTTGCAAAAAGCAGCCAATATTGTAATCAATGCCAAAACACAAAGACCAGGTGTGTGTAATGCTTGCGAAAGTCTGTTAGTACATAAAAATATTGCACAAAAATTTATGCCAGAAATTGGCAAAGCATTACAGTCTAAAAATGTAGAAATTAGAGGAGATAATTCTACTATGGAATTAGTAGAAGGTGCAGTTTTAGCAACAGAACAGGATTGGGCAACAGAGTATGAAGATTATATTATTTCTGCAAAAGTAGTTGAAAATATTGATGAAGCCATTGAACATATCAGAAAGTATACTACAGGACATTCTGAAGCCATTGTAACAGAAAATTATACCAATGCACAAAGATTTTTAAATGAAATTGATGCAGCAGCAGTTTATGTAAATGCTTCTACAAGGTTTACAGATGGAGGACAGTTTGGTTTTGGTGCAGAAATAGGGATTAGTACACAAAAGCTTCATGCAAGAGGTCCTATGGGATTAAAAGAATTGACAACTACAAAATATATTATATATGGTAATGGCCAAATTAGAGAATAAAATAGTCCCCTTGTAAATACATATTTATGTGTATTTGCAAGGGGACTTTTATTTAATCTATATGTAATACTTGATATTGCCCACAACTGTTTATAGCATTTTCAATCAAATGATTATCTATATTGTTGTCAACAAATACTTCAATATATTCTTGATGTAGTTCATTATTTTGGAATGTTATATTTGTTACAGATGTTATTTTTTTTAATGACTGTTTTATTTTGGCATAGTCTGTATCAGAACAAATTCCGTTAATATATACTGCTTTATAATCCAAACGCTCAATTTTAAATATTACAGGCCTTGTGCCATCAGAACAACAGGCAATCATTACTCTTTCGTCATTCATCCAGCCTCTCATAATAGAGCCACCTTGTAATGCTGTATAGATGTATCTACTTATGGCGTCCCATGCTTCTGAACAATGAGGAAAACGATTTCCTCCTGCTGTAGTATGTTGTGAAGTGACACTTTGTTTTAATGTATTTAATCCCATATGCCAAAAATCGTCTGCACTACCATATCTTTCAAATATAAATTCATCTCCTATGTTATAACAAGGACACATACCTGAATTAGGGTTTGCACAGTATTTTGATTGTAATTCTGGATATAATTTTTTGTCTATTACAGTCACTTTTACTTTATGCTGCATAATTTTTCCTCCTTATCAAATATTATAGTGTTTTTTTAAAATAGATGACGTCATTCATAGGGTTGTTGTAATAAGGTTCACACTGTTGAAAGCCTATTTTTTGATATAAATAAATAGCGGATTGCAAAGGTGCAAGTGTATCAAGAACCATTTCAGTATATCCTGACTGTTTTGCTAATTCTATAATTTTTTGTATCAACTGTTCTCCTAATTTCATACCCTTGTATTCTGGTTTGACATAAAGCCTTTTCATTTCACATCGTTTTGAGGAATGTTTATGATAAGCAATCATTCCAATTACTTTTTCTTTTTCAATAGCAACAAGCAATTCTCCTTCTGGTGGTGTATATTTTTTAGAAGGGTCTTTTAATTCTTCTGTAATATTTTGAAATGTCAAATCTCTATCTAACATTTGTGTATATTCTGTAATGAGATTACGTACTTCATTGATATAGTTTTTTCCATCTGTAATTAGCATAGTGTATACCTCCTATATTTTATTATATAGTATGTTAATAGCAATAACAAGTAAATGATAAAGTTTGGTATTGACAATATAATATTGTTTTGATATGATAAATGTAATATTTTAAAAAAGGAGTTGACAGTGTGATAATTACATTTTCTTGCAGATAATAATTGTATTATGAAAAGAAGGGCTTTATTTATTGAGCCTTGCTTTTGTTGTATACAGCAGGAAAATGACACGTTAACTCAGTAAAATAACATGACATGAATATTATATTTTTGTATGGACATTGTTATCTCTTGAGCATTTTCTCAAGAGATTTTTTTTGTGTTTTTTTGCTGCTGTAAAGTATTTTTGATGTAAGGAGGAGATAGTAATGTCTTTGATACAAATTTCTCATTTAACATTTGGATACGATGGTAGCTATGATGTCATATTTGACGATGTTTCATTACAGTTAGATACAGATTGGAAATTAGGTTTTACAGGAAGAAATGGCAGAGGAAAAACTACTTTTTTAAAATTGCTTTTAGGAGAGTACGAATATAGAGGAAACATTACAGCTTCTGTAGCATTTGATTATTTTCCTTTTGATGTGTCACAAAAACAAAGAAATACTATTGAAATAATAGAAGAAATTGCACCAGAATGTGAGTATTGGCAAATCAAAAAAGAACTGTCATTGTTAGAAGTAGAGGAAGATGTGTTGTGGAGAGCATTTGATAGTTTGAGCAATGGAGAACAGACAAAGGTGCTTTTAGCAGTATTATTTTTAAGAGAAAATCATTTTTTGCTTATTGATGAGCCTACAAACCATTTAGATAGTTTAGGACGAAAAACAGTAAGTAACTATTTAAAAAGTAAAAAGGGATTTTTGATAGTTAGTCATGATAGGCAGTTTTTAGATGATGTTATAGACCATATACTTTCTATTAATAAACAAAATATTGATTTGCAAAAAGGCAATTTCAGCACTTGGCAGCAAAATAAACAAAGACAAGATGTTTTTGAGCTAACAGAAAATGAAAAATTAAAAAGAGAAATTAAAACATTAACAGCAGCAGCAAAAAAAACAGCAGATTGGTCTAATAAAGTGGAAAAAACAAAAAAGATAGGTAGAGATAGTTCTGGTATAAAACCTGATAAGGGACATATAGGTCATAAAGCAGCAAAGATGATGAAACGTTCTCTATCCATTACCAACAGAAAAGAAAAAGCAATACAACAAAAATCAAAATTACTTCAAAATGTAGAGAAAGAAGAAAACTTAAAATTGTCCCCTTTACAGTATCATAAACAGACACTACTAGAGTGTAAAAATGTGTCATTGTATTATGGGCAAAAAAAAGTATTTGAACCTGTTAGCTTTTCTATACAAAAGGGCGATAGAATAGCATTACAAGGAAAAAATGGCACAGGAAAAACAAGTCTTTTAAAATGGATATTAGGAGAACAAATTGCTTTTGAGGGAGAAATGCAAAAAGGAAGTGGATTAAATATTTCTTATGTTAGTCAAGATACAAGTGTTTTAAAAGGCACATTACAACAGTATGCAGAAAAGGAAGATATAGAGTATAGTCTATTTTTAGGGATATTAAGAAAACTTGGTTTTTCAAGAGAACAGTTTGATAAAAAAATAGAAGATTTTAGTGGAGGACAAAAAAAGAAGGTACTTTTGTCAAAAAGCCTTTGTCAAAAAGCCCATTTGTATATATGGGATGAACCTCTTAATTTTATAGATGTACTTTCTCGTATACAAATAGAAACGCTTCTTTTGCAATATCAGCCTACTATGTTGTTTGTAGAACATGATGCTGCTTTTACACAAAAAATAGCAAATAAATTTGTAGAATTAAAATCATAAACTTTATATCATAATGTTTAAGTTTATGAAATATAGGTCGATATATTTTATAAAATATTTGGTGTATAAAGTGACATAAAAATGTAGCAAATATAGTACAATAGGAAAGGGGAATACTAATGGCGATTACAGTAATTGGAAATTATCAAAGTAATTTGTATCAAAATCCATATGTTTCAAACAAAAGTCAAGTAACAGAAAAATCAGAGCTAGAAAATACAAAAAGTAGTAATGTTTCTGATTATTCTGATTATCTGTCTAAAAAATATAATTGTGTAAAAAATGGAAGTGTAACAATATCAGGAGCATATTTAAAAGAATGTGCAAAAAATAGTGAAAAAGCGAAAGAATTAGAACAAAATCTTTCTTTTTATAATGAAAGTTGTAGAAGTGGTTATATAAATGCAAAATCAAATGCAACTGCTATAGGTGCAAAATTAGTAGATTATTCAGAAAGTTGGAGTATTGATAGTACAGGAAATATAACAATGATAGCTTCTACAACAGTTACTTCAGGTAATGATGTAAAAGGGTGGAAAGAACTGAAAGAAGAACAAACAAAACGATTAGAAAATAAAAAAGTACAACAGAAAAAAGAAGAAGCAATAAAACAGAAAAAACAACAACAAAACAAAATAAAAGAAATTCATGCTATAAAAGCAAAAAATAAAAATAATACAAGAAATATTAATTTAATAATATAAATAATAGAAACCAACAGAATAAAAAAGGGCATAAGCCCTTTTTTATTCGTCATAATTATAATGGAATTGTCCTGTTTCTTGTGTTCTATCATAATCTTCTTGTGCCTTTTTGATAAATTCATAGTCACCTTGTTTTTCTGGTGGAATATAAGCTTTACCTGGCTGACGTTGTCTTAAATTGAATTTTTCCATTTCTGCTTTAAGTAAATCTGCATTTGTCTGCATTTCTTTACTGGAATTTGCAGAATTTTTACTAATATCAACATTGCTTGATGTTTCTCTCATAATACCTGCAATATTTGCTCTGATATCTTCTATACATTCTAACTGTGTAGCAGAAGATATAGATTCCTCTTGTATAATAGAAGTAATATTATTGATTTCACCTACAATTGTTTCAAACATAGTTAATGCTTCTACAGAAATTTTACTTCCCATGACTGCTTTATCAATAGTATTTTGAATTAATGTTTTACTTTCATCTGCAGCTACAGTACTTTTTAAAGCTAGCTGTCTTACTTCGTTTGCTACAACAGCAAACCCTTTTCCAGCTTCTCCTGCTCTTGCAGCTTCCACAGAAGCATTTAATGCAAGTATACTCGTTTGGAAAGCAATATCATCTATTGTTTTAATAACTTGTGAAACTTTTTGTGATGCTAATTTCATTTCTTCTACAGAGCCCGCAAGCACATTCATTTTTTCATTACTTTCTTGTGCATTTGTTTTAATAATATCAGAAATAGAAGAAGCTTCTGCCATATGTTCTGAGCTTTTGCTTATCAAATCTGCAGCGTTGTTAATAGAAGAAGATAATTCATTTACTGTTTGTGCCTGTACATGAGCACTTTCTGCTAATTGATGACTAACGTTTGCGATGTAAGTAGAACCTTCTGCTACTTTATGTGCTACCCTTAATATTTCTGAAAAAAGTGCATCGTTGCTTTGTACCATTCTATATAAATTTTTTCCTAAAGTATCTTTACTAGAACGAATATCAACAAAAACAGTCATATCACCATCTGCAACACGTTTTACGACTCTAACATTTTCTTGTATACTGTTTGCAAGTTGCTTAAAAGAATCAATCATAATAGCAATTTCATTATTTTCATCAATATCACCATAATCAAAATTGAAATCTAGTGTATCAGCACCTTCTGAAAGCTCTTTTGACCATGCAGCTATAGAAGTCATAGGAGCTGATATTTTTGTAGAAGTAGAATTTGCTAAATATGCACTTACAACAATAGCAATTACTGTTAATATTAATATAAAAATAATAGAAATCAAAAGAAGCATACTTAGTGCATCTGCAGCTTCTTGTGCTATAAAAGTATATCTGTTAGCAATTCCTCTTAAGTTATCAATCAATGTATTCACTTTTGGTTCATATGATGTAATAAATTCATCGTACTTTTCTAATCTTTGTTCTGCATTTAAAGTATTGACATCACTAGCAAAAGCATGTATTTCAGCGTGTACTTCTTTAATGAGTTTAATTCTGCTTGCAATTTCATTATCTGTAATTTTTGCTTCATTTTCTGAGAGCCATGTGCCAAATGAACAAGTATTTGGGTCAAGATTTCCTTCAAATCTTTCTCCTGTATGCAAAGCATTTGTTAATTTTAATACCCAATCATAGTGAGCAGAAACCATATCTTTTGAAATATTTTCTGAAGTATAACTTTCAGAAACAACTTTGTATCTGCCGTATATTAAAGCTTGAAAGGCAAATAACACTACCACTACAAGTACTGTAATAGATGTTATCATTAAATAACCCTTCAGTATTTGGTATTTTGTTGTTCCTTTAGTACTTTTTTTTGTTTGCTTTTGTACAATTTCTGCGTTTTCCATGTTTTCGTCATTTTGATTTTTAAACAATGTTATCTCCCCCATCATAGTACATTTTATTTTTATTATATTATATTACTTTATTAATGTAACATCAACGAATTAAAAAATAAATAATATATTTTGAAAAATAATGTTTTTTGCAATGAATAACTATATTATTAGTTTGCCTTAAAAGGTATACTTTTTGAAGAAATAGATTTTTTCCACCTTTTGTAAATTTTCAAAAATTTTTTTGAACAATTTAAACAAATCCTATTGTAGTAAAGATATAAAAATTAGTATAAATGTATCTTTATAAAAGCATGGTAAACTTTGTCAAAAAGTATACCTTTTGATAGAATTAATGTTAATTAAATACATAAATTTATCTATTTTTAAATACTTTTTTATTTAATTTTTAAAATTTTGTACTTTTGTAATTATGTATAGAAGTGGATATTGCAAACACTTCTCTTGTACTTAGAAATTTTGTATTGTCTATAATAAAAGTTTGTTCTCCCTTTCTGTAAATAAAAATATTGTGCATTTTATTTATTCCATTTGTCTGTATAAATTACTTTGTTTGCAAATCCTATGTTATGTCCTAAATCATTTATAATATAGCTATATATTGATTTTTTAGCAATCTTTTCATTTGTATTAAGGAACTATTTTTTTGTCAAAATAGATACATTTTATTATAAAAGGGTTTCTATTTACTAATATTACTCTTTTTAAAAAATATAAAGGAGCATTGATATTATAATTTCATTAATAACAGACTTTTGTTTTTCTGCTGGTACTAATTTTAATTCTAAAATATTAATTTCTACTTTTTTATTAGTATAATCTCTTGTCAACCCCCTTAAATTTTCTAAACTTAGATACCCTTTTAGTACAGATATTTTTAAAAATATGCCACTACTCTGTATTTGATAAATATATCCATTGCTGACTAGACTAATATAGAAATTGCTTTACGAATAGTTGTTCTACTGACTTGATGTTGATTTATTAAGTCTTCTTTAAATGTAGGTAATTTTTTTATTTGATTGTATTTTTTTTGCTAATATATTACTTTATAATTCCTGTAATATTTTTCTATATTTTATACTCAAAAAAATTACCTCGTTGCTAAAATCTCTCAATTTTCATTATAACAAATAACGCAAATAATTACAAACACTTTCTTATTTTTAAATAAAAACAATACTTTAGTTGTAATTTTCTGTAAAAATTTGCTTTTAAAAAATATTGTACACATTTTAATGCTCTTTTACAATCATAGTTAAGAGGTGATGTAATATGAAACTGTTTCGAATTGGTGTTATTGTTGCGGTAATGCTTTTATGTATTCCAAGAAAAGTACAAGCCTTTGAAAATACATTCTGTTCATTTCATTATTTTCATTGTATAATAATGGATATGAAATATAGGTATGATACAATACAACAAGAAAAGGAAGTAAATGAATATGGAACAAATTGTATTTGCAACAAAAAATAGTGGAAAAATAAAAGAAGTAAAACAGATATTGTTAGATTTGCCTTTTGAAATTGTTTCTATGTATGACATAGGAATTACAGTAGATGTTGTAGAAGATGGTAAAACATTTGAAGAAAATGCTATAAAAAAAGCTTCTGAAATTTCAAAAGTATCTGGCAAAATTACACTTGCAGATGACTCTGGTTTGGAAATTGATTTTTTAGATAAAAAACCTGGAGTTTATTCTGCACGATATTTAGGAGAGAATACTCCTTATATTGAAAAAAATAATCATATACTGCATTTAATGAAAGATGTGCCTGAAAAACAAAGAACAGCAAGATTTGTATGTGCTATTGCGGCAGCATTTCCTAATGGAAAAGTGCTTACTGCCATAGATACTATAGAAGGTAGTATTGCACATAAAATACAGGGAGAAAATGGCTTTGGCTATGACCCTATATTTTTTGTGCCAGAACTAGGCAAAACAACAGCACAATTACCTCCAGAACAAAAAAATGCTATTAGTCATAGGGGTAAAGCACTCCAAAAAATGAAACAATTATTAATGCAACAGGAGGAGATGAAACAGTGAAATTATTGGTTCTCAGTGATACACATGGCTATTTAGCAAATGCCAGAGATGTGCTTAATCGTATTGGTAAATATATGAATGGTGTTATTCATTTGGGTGACCATGCTTGTGATGCAACAGATTTACAAACAGAATATCCCGATTTACCTTTTTACATTGTAAGAGGAAATAATGACTTTGGTGATAAAGCTCCTAATAAATTAATGCTGACAATACATGGAAAAAAATTACTTTTAACACATGGACATATGCAGCAGGTGTATTGGAGTTATGATACAATATCTTATTGGGCAGAACAAGAGGGAGCAGATGCAGTGCTTTTTGGACATACACATAGTCCTGTAAATGACAATAAAGGACGCGTAATGCTATTTAATCCTGGTAGCATTTCCCTTCCTAGAGGTGTTCCACAACCTACATTTGGTGTATTAGAAATTGCTCAAAATGGTATGTTTTATGGCTCTATAATGGAATATATTGACTCTCAGACATTTTTAAGAAAAGGCTGATTGTATAAAAAGTATTCATATGTTTTTCAGTATGAATACTTTTTTTAAAAAATTTAAAAAAAAGTATTGACTTTGTGTTTAAAATATGGCATAATGTTTTTCGTTGATTATAGTATTTATTTTGCGGGTGTAGTTCAATGGTAGAATGTCAGCCTTCCAAGCTGAACACGTGAGTTCGATTCTCATCACCCGCTTTTATTCTTTCTGGATCAGTAGCTCAGTTGGATAGAGCAACGGCCTTCTAAGCCGTGGGTCGGGGGTTCGAATCCCTCCTGGTTCATTTTTATGCGGGTGTAGTTCAATGGTAGAACGTCAGCCTTCCAAGCTGAACACGTGAGTTCGATTCTCATCACCCGCTTTCTTTTTTTTGGATCAGTAGCTCAGTTGGATAGAGCAACGGCCTTCTAAGCCGTGGGTCGGGGGTTCGAATCCCTCCTGGTTCACTTTTATGAAATATTAAATAAGTACCTATTGTCTAAAAAACAGTAGGTACTTACTAATATAGTATAATAAATACTTGTGCGGATATGGCGGAACTGGCAGACGCGCTGGACTTAGAATCCAGTCCGAGAGGGTGCAGGTTCGATTCCTGTTATCCGCATATTTTACCCCTTGAATACTCAAGGGGATTTTTTATTATTGTTATTAAAATAATAAATAAAAAAAACACATTGTCATAAAAACAATGTGTTTTTTGATGTGAGCAAGAAGATTCGAACTCCCGGCCTTCTGATCCGTAGTCAGACGCTCTATCCAGCTGAGCTATGCTCACAAAATATTTAAAATAAAGACAAGAGTTATAATACAATAAATTAAAATATTTGTCAATACTTTTTTAATAAAAAATAATAGAAGTACTATATTGTACTTTAATATGGAAAAACTACTTGAATTGTAGTGATAAAGAAAAGCTTTACATTTATTTTAAATTAATTTAACATAATAAAAAGCTATTTGTTTAAAATAGATAAAAAAACAATGCTGTTACAAAATATTATGTTTATTGTTTTTTAAAACTATAATAAAGTGATGTTTTTGTGTTTATTCGTTGAAAAATAGTAGGAGAGTGAAAATGAGTTCAATTATAAAAGGAATTAGAGATGTTTTCAGTAAAAGAATTGTAATAGGACATATATTGTCCATAGTATTAATTTGTTATTGTTCTATCAAAATAGCAGAAACAGTAATGTCATTAAATTTGTCAGCAACAGAAGAAGAATTATTATTTTTTCAGGAAAATTTAGAAAATTATCCATTTTTATTTTGGCTGAATTGCTTACCTATATTTTTACTGATACTACTTTTTTATTTTATTACAAACCATACACTTTTTAGTATAGTATTGTGGGGGGGTACTTTTTATAGTCTTGCTTTTGCAAACAGTATGAAAATAGAAATGAGACAAGACCCTGTACTTCCTTCAGATATTAAATTAATAAGAGAAGTGATGGGAATTATAGAAGGCTTTGATGTAGTGACATTGGAGGAAATACAATCAAAAATACGTTTGTTTTTATTGGTGTTATTGCTTGTGCTACTACTATCTCAAAATAAAAAGATGCGTACAAAAATTAGAATAGGTGGTATTGTTGTAGTAATGATTGTAGGTATTGTTGTAAATCATATGTACTATGCTAATGAAAGAGAATATATTAAATATCCTGTTTTAGGAAATATTTATTTTTCAGTAAATCAATATAATTCAAAAGGTTTTGTATATTGTTTTTTTCATAATGTCAATAGCATGAAAATTAAAAAGCCAAATGGCTACAACGAAATGCAGTATGCTCAATTAGAACAGCCACCTGCTATCAATGAAAAACAAACAGAAAATTTACCTAACATTATTATGATAATGGGTGAAGCTTATTCTGATTTAAGTATAAACAAACATATTGATTTTTCTAATTATGTTGACCCTATGAAAACATATAAAGAAATTATAAGTCAAGAAGATACTATAGCAGGACATATTGTAGTACCAAATTTTGGAGGAGGTACTTCTGATACAGAATATGATGTGCTTACAGCTTGTCCTACAAGATATTTGAATAATACCTCTCCATCTTATGATTTTGTTAGAAAAAAATTCGATGCTTTGCCAAGAAGGCTATCACAAATTGGTTATGATACATTAGCTATACACCCTGGCTATTTTTGGTTTTATAATCGCTATAATGTTTATCCTTATTTTGGTTTTGATAATTTTATACATCTGTCTTCATTTGACCCACATGGGCAAAGTAAAGGAGGCTATATTAGTGAACAGGCAACAATAGATACAATATTATATACATTAAAGGAACATATACAACAAAGCGACAAGCCACTTTTTTCATTTACAGTTACAATACAAAATCATGGACCTTATCAAGACAAATATAATGAAACAGAACAAAATTTTGATACAGATATTTTTTTAACTTCAAAAGAAAAAAATATGCTTTACAATTATTTTAACGGTGTAAAAGATGCAGATGAAGAAATTGAAAAATTAGTAACAGAATTAGATAGATTAGATGAACCTGTTGTGTTAATATATTTTGGTGACCATTTGCCAGGATTTGCCAACGGAATGGACTTTTTTGAAATATTGGATTATGACATTGATATAGAAGGAACAACAAAACAGAAACTTGCTATTTATGAAACACCATATTTTATTTGGCAAAATGAAAGTGCTAAAAGTAGTACTAAAATATTGGAAAACAAACAAAAAATAGCACTACCAAAACAAAATATTATAAGTGCTCATTGTTTAGGAGCTATGACAATGGAATTATTAGGACTAGAAGGGCTTTCTCCGCTGTATGACTATGTAAATAATATGAGAAAAGAGATACCTGTTATTACACAAGGTGCTTATATAGAAGGAAACGGAAAATATAAAGAAGAAGTTACACAAGGAGAAAGTATAAAAATAGATTATTTAGCAGGTTGGCAATATTATAAATTATTTGACCAAAAAATAAAATAAAAAGTTTAAAGCTGTTACAACAACTGTTATAACTGTAAAATCAAAACTATTTAACAATTTTCTTAATATTTTATATCATAACAATGTTTTTTTTAAAAAATATTGTATTGTATTTTGAACTTTGCTATAATAAAAAACAGTAAATTGCAATATAAAGCATTTTATGCAGGAGTGGCTTATATTGTAAATGAGTGGGTGTAAAGTAATTGGTATAGTATATAGGAGAATTGTTGTGAATGGAACAAGAATGAAAAGATACGAATATAAAAAGAAAAAAAGAAGAAAAAAATTATTTTTTTCTTTGTTGTTGCTTGTTGTTATGGTATGTTTGGGGGCTGTAGGATTTCGTATGGCATTAAGAAAAGATGGCATTGCAAAAGACCATACAAAAAAAGCAATCAATCCAGAACCAGTAAAAGTAGAACAGTTAACGAAACAAGAAATATCAGAACCTGCAAAACCAATCAATGTAGCAGTATTTGGTGTAGATAATGATGGTTTTAGAACAGATGTCAATTTTGTAGTTTCGTTTAATGAAGATACTAAAAAAATACAGTTTGTATCTGTTCCAAGAGATACTCGTGTAGTAATGACAGATGATATGATAGCCTCTTTAGAACAAAGAAAAAAATTTGTTCCTTATAGAAATGGTGTAAAAGGGCAATGTAAATTGACAGAAGTACATGCTTATGCAGGAGAGGAATACAGAAATGAATTTTCTGTAACTATGTTAGAGAATTTATTGGGAATTGATATAGATTATTTTGTAAAAATAGATTTAGATGCTTTTCATGACATTGTAGATGCAGTAGGTGGTGTAGATATGGAGGTAGAACAACGACTGTATTATAATGACCCTTATCAAAATTTATATATTGATTTACAGCCTGGTTATCAGCATCTTGATGGAGATAAAGCAGAACAACTTGTGCGTTTTAGAGAAGGATATGCTCAAAAAGATTTAAAAAGAATACAAGTACAGCAGGACTTTATGAAGGCACTTTTGGAGAAAGTGAGTTCTACATCAACAATACTGAGTAATCTGCCAAGTATTGCACAGGTACTTTGGGAGAACATAGAAACAGATGCAACACTAAAAGATGTTTTAAAATATGCAAAATATATTAAAGATATTGATATAAATAGTATTACTATGGAAACGATACCTGGAACAGGTGGTGCATATTTTGACCATGATGAACAAGGTACAAAAGAGCTAGTAGATAGAGTATTTTATGGTGTTGAAGACGAACAGCAAACACAAGAAAATAGTGAAACGAAAGAGAATGATGAAGCTGAGGAAAATACAGAAATAGAACAATATAGCGAAAAAGAACAAGAGCAAAAAAGTGACAATGAGCAACAGAGAATATTGTATAATAATGAACAGTAATAAAAGTAGTCAATTCTGTAAAACACAAAAATAAAGGTGGAGAAAAATGGGTAAAAGAATGGATAGGTATGCCAACAAAAAAAGAGGAAGACAAGAGTCTTTTTCTCAAAGAGGTATGCCAAAACAAAAGCAGAAAAAAAAGCCTGGGTTAATTGCTACATTTTTTAAAATTGTATTTACTACATTACTTATTTTTTGTATTGGAGCAGGCGGTGCTGCATTTGCTTATTACAAAATAACAGGAGGATTTCCTACAGCAAAGCAACAAGCACAAGATAAACCAGTTTCTAGTAATGCAAAAGATACCAGTTTTTTAGACGCCTTGAAAAAAAAGAACTTAAAAATTAATGTAGCAGTGTTTGGAGTAGATGGTGATGGTACAAGAACAGATGTTATGTTTGTAGTACATTTTGATAGTGAAAAACAAATGACAAATTTAGTATCTATGCCTAGAGATACTAGAGTAAAATTTGCACCAGATGTTGTAAATTATATGGAAAAACAAAATAAATACTATCAATCACCTACAAAATTGAATGCTGTACACGCTTATGCAGGTAAAGAAGATGGCCCTGAGGTGCTTGTAAAACAATTAGAGCATATGTTAGGAGTAGAAATAGACCATTATGTAAAAGTAGATTTGAATGCTTTTAGAAAAATTGTAGATACTGTTGGTGGTGTAGAAGTAGATGTTCCTCAAAATATGTACTATGAAGACCCTTACCAAGATTTGTATATCAATTTGAAAAAAGGGAAACAAGTATTAGATGGAGATAAAGCGGAACAACTTGTACGTTTTAGACATTATCCTATGGGAGATATTGCTCGTGTAGAAGTACAACAGCAGTTTTTAAAAGCATTTGCACAAAAAGTAATGAGTAGTGATAGTATTATCAAAAACATACCAAACTATATTAAAATGGTTTATTCTGATGTAGAAACAGATGTTACATTGTCAGATGCTTTAAAATATGTAAATTATATCAATTCAGTAGATGCTTCTAAAATTAAAATGGAAACATTGCCAGGTGTACCACAAGATATAAATGGAATTTCTTATTATATTTATGATGAAGAAGATACGAAAGAAATGGTAAATAGAATATTCTATGGTATTGGATTAGAAGAAGATACAGAACAGATAGGTGATAGTAAAGAGTATAATATAGAAGTTGCAAATGGAGGATATACACAAGGACTAGCAGGTAGAGTAAGTGAAAAATTAAAATCAGATGGATATACTATTACAGAAGTTTCTACTTATACAGGTGGAAAAGAAGAACATACTCGTATTATAATAAAAGAGGCAGGTATTGGGCAAGATTTAAAAGATTATTTTGTAGATGCAAAAATAGAAATGGACGATGGCTCTTTGCCTGATGGTATAGACATTAAAATTATTATTGGTACAGGACAAACAGATATAAATGATTAAATAGAAAAAAAACTGTTTACTTTTTTTGTAAACAGTTTTTTATATTTGTTAGATGTAAATAATATACAGTCTGTCAAAAAAACTCATTTTGCGTAAAAAGCAAGGGGTATGGGGAGTGCACTCCCCATACTAATCCGCAAGGCGAGCTTTGCCTGCCTGAGGAAAACAGCGAGTTTCAAGGCTTTTAAGCCTATGGAACAAGCTGTTTATACTTCTATTTAAACAAGTCGAAAACTGTTTTCGACTTAGCGTGTCGACTTTATCGACACGCTGTAATATATTCATTTTTTAATCATACAATCATTATAGAAAAACTTGACCGTTTTCATTGCATTTGTTACAATTTTTTAAGTTAATGAAATAAAAAGAAAGGAAGGCTTTCTTTATGAAAGAAAAGAAAATAGTAATGCCTAAAATTGGTATGAGAATGATAAAATCAGCAGTAGCTGTTTTAATTTGTTTTTTTGTTCATACTATAAGAGGAGCAAAAGGTGACCCATTTTATTCTGTAATTGCTGCAATACTTTGTATGCAGCCTCAAGTAGAAAATAGCAGAAAAGTAGCATGGAATAGAGTATTAGGCACTCTTGTAGGAGCATTTGTAGGTAGTATTGTTTTGGCAATAGAACAAAACTGTATTCCTTATGATTGGTTTTTACTAAAGTATGTTATTATATCTTTTTCTATTATTCCCACAATATATATTACGCTTTTGTTAAAAAAGCCTACAGCATCTTATTTGTCTTGTGTAGTACTTATGAGTATTACCATTGTACATGATACAAATACAAGTTTATTTTATTTTGTGTTTAACAGAGTATTAGAAACAATTATAGGTATATTAGTGTCACTATGTGTCAATAGAATACAATTACCTAGAAGACATGAAAAAGATATGCTTCTTGTAACAGGGTTAGATGGTTCTCTTTTAGGAGAAGATGGAAAAATGGGAGCTTATACCAATATAGAATTGAATTATTTAATTGCAGATGGTGCAAATATTACTATAGCTACAGAAAGGACACCAGCATCATTATTATCTGTATTAGGAGATGTGAAATTAAAATTACCTGTTATTGCTATGGACGGAGCAGTATTGTTTGATACTAATGAAAAGAGATATTTGTCTTGTCAGGCGATACCGCTAGAAATTGTAAAAAAAATGTGTAAAATATTTGAGCAAATGGGAAAACATTATTTTGTTAATTTGGTATTAGAGGATGCATTACTTATATTTTATGGTACATTTCATAATGATGTAGAAGCAAAACTATATTTAGATATGAGAAAATCACCTTATAGAAATTATGTTTATGGAGAATTTCCGGAAGATGGTGATGTTGTTTATTTTCTTTTAGTAGATACTATAGAAAATATTGATATTATAGAAAAGGAATTAAAACAACAGCAATATGGTGAAGAATTGCTTTTTTTGAGAGATAGTTCTGAAACACCAGAAGATTATTGTCATTTAAAAATATATCATAAAAATGCTACAAAACAATTTATGGTAGAAACATTAAAGCAACGTTTAGGTATTACAAAAACAGTAGCATTTGGTAGTAACAAAAATGATATACAGATGCTGAAGTCAGCAGATTTAAGTATTGCTATGAAAAATTCTATACAACAGGCAAAAGAAGTATCTGACTATGTTTTAAAAAGGCAAGATTTAGACAGTGTTGCAAAAACAATGCGAAAAATTTACGAACCTTTAATTTGGAAAAAGGGATTGCAAAAACCTAATAAAAAAAGTACATTGTTATAAAAGGAGTATTTTATGGAAGAATATTTTAAGAGAACAGAATTGTTACTTGGCAAAAATGGAATGGAAAAATTGTATCATTCAAAAGTAGCTGTGTTTGGTATAGGGGGAGTAGGCTCTTTTGCAACAGAAGCACTAGCAAGGAGTGGTATAGGACATTTAACATTGATAGATGGAGATGTTGTAAATGAAACCAATATTAATCGTCAATTAATTGCTACAACGGAAACAATAGGAAAATATAAAACAGATGTGATGAAAAAAGAATACAACAAATCAATGCTAATGCAGTAGTAGAAGAGCATAGATGTTTTTATAGTGCAGAAAATATTAATTTAATCAATTTTTTTGCATACGATTATATTATAGACGCTATTGATATGGTTTCTTCTAAATTGCTTTTAATTGAACAGTCAAAAAAAGCAAATGTTGCAGTAATAAGTTGTATGGGGGCAGGTAATAAATTAGATGCAACAAAATTTGAAGTAGCAGATATTAGTAAAACGAGCGTGTGTCCACTGGCGAAAATAATGAGAAAGGAATTAAAAAATAGAAAAATAGAAAATGTAAAAGTGGTTTATTCTAAAGAAGCAGCAATAAAGATACAAAAATCGAATGAAAATATACCAAAAGGAAAACATCAAATAGTAGGAAGTGTTTCTTTTGTGCCTTCTGTAGCAGGATTGTTGTTGGCAGGAGAAGTTATAAAAGATATTGCTGGTGTTTGATTTATTTTGTAATGATAAAATGAGTAAATGCTTTCTATATAAGTATGTTCTATGATTGTCCTTTTATAATTTATATTACTAGTAATAGAATATATAGTACGAATTATTTACTTATCTGTACTATTATACAATGTAATTTTTTTCATGCTTTGCATGAAAAACCATTCGTACTTTGACATTACAGTTTCTCCTACATTATTGCGTAATGTTTGGTCGAAACTTTCATAAACGTCAAAGCTACTCATTAATAATGAAATATAAAAAGAAAGAAGTATTTGTAGTATAGAAAAATCTTATATTTTTTTTAAATATATAAAAATAACTTGAATTACAATAGTATTTCCTATAAAATGTGAATATCACAGCAAACAAATATTAAGGAGGAAAACTATGAATTTTTGTAAAAAAGTAATAACATTGATTTCTATGGTAGTAGTTGCTTTTGCTTTTTCATCTTGTGGTGATAAAGCAGTAACACAAGTCAAATCAGCAACACCACAAGAAACTATTACAAAAGTTTTAGAAAATTTAAAACAAGTAAAAAGTATGAAAAGTGTAATTACAACACAATCAAATATGACAGCAGGGGAGTCTGTTTCTGAAGTTTCTACGCAGACAGAAGTCACAGCAGTATATAGTCCTTTAAATATGAAAATTGTGAGCAAAAGCAGTTTACCATCTAGTAATGAACTTGTAACATATGTTGATGAAGCAAATGGCATGGCTACCACATATATGGAATATGCGGGACAATGGATGAAACAGTCATTAGAGCCTAATATTGTACTAGAATCTTTAAAAATGTATGATACTAAACAGAATGCTATATTGCTTTTAGAGAGTGCTGCAGATTGGCAGCAAACAGAAACAAATGATACATTTGATGTACTTCAAGGAGTGTTACCAGCAGGTATATTAGCAGAGGTAGTAGAAAATACAAAAGCATTACAAATGACAGGTATGGCAGGATTAACAGAAGAATATTATAAAGGTGTTTTAGATACAACAATTACTGTAACAGTAGACAAGCAGACATTACTGCCTACTAGTTATACTGTTGATTTGTCAAATACATTAGAAACACTTATGAATAATGTCAGTAGTACATTTGGCGGAGGCACAGAAGGTAATGAGCCTGTCAAAACAGTAGTAAATGAATATACATTGACAGTAGATTGCAGTGATATAAATGAAACGAAAAAAATAGAAATTCCAAAAGAAACATTGGATAGTGCTATTGATTTTGAAAGACAAATTGAAAATGCTTCTATTTCAGAAGACATACCTGTAGGAGAAAATGGCGAAGAATTGGCTGTGGAATAAACAATTAAAAATAACAAAAGTTCGATTTCTATAAATAGAAGTCGGGCTTTTTGCTTGTCGAAAAGAAATATAAATTGTAAAATAAAAAGGAGAATATTATGATAAGTGCACAAGAAGTTACATTACAATATGGAGGAAGGGTACTTTTTAAAGATGTCAATGTAAATTTTACAAAAGGGAACTGTTATGGCTTAATTGGTGCAAACGGTACAGGAAAATCCACATTTTTAAAAGTATTATCTGGAGATATTGAGCCAAATAGTGGTTCTATATTTGTAACACCAGGAGAAAGAATGGCTGTTTTAAAACAAGACCACTTTATGTTTGATGAATTTGAAGTAGTCAAAACAGTATTATATGGACATAAAAGATTGTATGAAATTATGGAAGAAAAAGAGAAACTGTATGCGAAAGAAAATTTTAGTGATGAAGACGGCATTAAAGTTTCAGAATTAGAAGCAGAATTTGCAGAATTAGATGGTTGGACAGCAGAATCTGATGCAGAAATATTGTTGAATGGTTTAGGTATTACAAATGAATTACATTATGTCAAAATGAAAGAATTGACAGGTAATCAAAAAGTAAAAGTGCTTTTAGCACAGGCATTATTTGGAAATCCTGATATATTGCTTTTGGACGAGCCTACAAACCACTTAGATATTGCTTCTATAAAATGGCTGGAAGATTTTTTAATGAATTTTGAAAATACTGTTGTAGTAGTGTCACATGACAGACATTTTTTAAATAAAATTTGTACACATATTGCAGATATTGACTATGGAAAAATTACAATGTATGTAGGTAATTATGATTTTTGGTATGGCTATACACAAATGACACAAAAGCAACTGAAAGACCAAAACAAAAGAACAGAACAAAAAATGAAAGAATTGCAGGAATTTATACAAAGATTTAGTGCGAATGCTTCTAAATCAAAACAAGCGACTTCTCGTAAAAAATTATTAGACAATTTACAAATGGATACCATAAAACCATCTTCTAGACGTTATCCTTTTGCTAGTTTTAAACAAGATAGAGAAGTTGGAAATGATTTACTAGAAGTTAATGGAATTTCAAAAACGATTGATGGTAAAAAGGTATTAAATAATGTAAGTTTTTTGATTTCACCAAATGATAAAGTTGCTTTTGTAGGAACAGATGAGATTGCTAGAACAACATTATTTCAGATATTGATGGGAGAATTAGAACCAGATGAGGGCAGTTTTAAATGGGGAGTTACCACATCTACAGCATATTTCCCAAAAGATAATTCAAAATATTTTGATGAATGCGAAGATACATTAATTGACTGGCTTCGTCCTTATGCAAAAGAAGGAGAACAATATGATGCTGATATTAGGGGCTGGTTGGGTAGAATGTTGTTTTCAGGAGAAGAAGCACTCAAAAAGGCAAAAGTGCTTTCTGGAGGCGAAAAAGTGCGTTGTATGCTTTGTAAAATGATGATTTCTGGTGCGAATGTGTTAGTGTTAGATGAGCCTACAAACCATTTAGATTTGGAAGCAATTACAGCATTAAATGAGGGATTGATAGACTATAAGGGTACATTGCTTTTTGATTCTCATGATCATCAGTTTGTACATACCATAGCCAATAGAATAATAGAAATATTGCCTAATGGTATTATTGATAGAAGAGAAACATATGATGAGTATTTAGAAAATGAAGATGTTAGTATGATGAGAGAAAAACTTAGTTAATGTTATGGCATAGCATTTTTTAATGAATATAAAAATAAAGGAGTAATGTGTATGGAAACAAAAGATGCAATTTATGGAAGAAGAAGTGTAAGAAAGTATACTGATAAACCAGTATCTGATGAGGACTTAATGGAAGTGATAAATGCAGGACTTATGGCACCATCAGGCATTAATTTGCAACCTTGGTATTTTGTAGTAGTAAAAAGTGAAGAAAAATTAAAAGAATTGGCACAAATTACAGGACAGGTGTTTGGAAAATTTAAACCTGTTTTGGATAACCGTTTTTCAAAAAATCCAGAAGCAATAGAAGAAACAAAAGAGTTTTTGAATAGTATGGGTGGTGCAAAAGTTTGCATATTAGTATTTCTTTTAAAAGATAATTATGAAGATTTTACAACAGTAGTAGAAGGCACTTCTGCCGCAATACAGAATATGTGTCTTATGGCATATGATAAAGGCTTAGCAACTTGCTGGCTGACAGCAGCATTAAGAGTAGGCATAGGAGAAGAACTCCGCCAAAAATTTGCACCAGATAAGGGGCAGTATTTGGCAATGCTTACTCTAGGATATCCTGCAATTTCTCCTAAAATGCCACCAAGACGAGATGGAAGATATATCATTATATAAAAACAGTCAAAGACATTGCGAGAATTTATTGCAATGTCTTTGTTACAATGTAGTACATTTAAAAACATTCTTTTAACATTTGCACAGCATATCGAAAACCTCTTATAAAACTTTGCTTTTGCATAATATATTGTGTATCAGATATTAAATCAAATAAAGTTACAATATTTGTTTCATCTAAAGAAGTTTGATTATGTAGCATTGTGTCAATTTTAGCCATTGTTTCATGTAATTCTTTATAAGTTGTAGAGCTTTTGTTTTCATCTGATAAATTATCATATATATGTTCTAATATCATAAAAAAACCCCCCCTATTATAAATTTTATATTTTAAAAAAGTCACAAAATGTTATAATTTTATTCTTTTTTAATTACTTCATTGTAAACCGTTTCTACACCTTTTTCTATCACTTCTGTTCTAGAAATGTGAAGAGAATTAGAACATTGTTTTAATTGATAGGCTGTTTTTTCGCTAATTCTTAATTGTAAACTAATATTTTTAGGTGTTTCTCCTTTTAATGGTCTGCCTATTTTAGGCACTGCTATCACCTCTCTTTTGCGATGGCAAAATTATAATATATTTTTGTGAAAAAGTCAATTATTTTTTCACAATTTATAAAAATATACATTTATTTGTCACAATAAAAAGAGTTGTGGAAAATAAAGGTAGTGATTTAAAAATGTTATGTTAACAGTTATAAAACGTATGGAAAGCCATTTATAAAACTTTACTTTTGTAGATTACATTATGTTGTGTGATTTTATTAAATAAAATCATAATATTTGTTTTATTTAATAAAAATTTTAGATATAAAATATTATTGATTTTTAAATTTTTTTATACTTTAACAAACTATTTTGATATTCTAAAAAATATCATATAGTTGTTTTAATGCCATGAAAAAATCTGTATTTAATGAAATTGGTATTTGCTGAAAGAAACATTGTAGTATATAATATTTTTCCTATTTTAGCCACATTATCACATTATTTGATAGTGTAGAATGTCGTAATATATGTGTATACAAAAATAATGTATATTTCTAAAAAAATAAAGCACTTACTTTATATTGTAAGTGCTTTGTTTATATTATTTTAATTTAAAAGAGCTTTTTAGTGATACAATGCGATTAAATACCATATGATCTTTTGTAGTATTTTTGGTATCTACACAAAAATAACCATTTCTCATAAATTGAAATTTGTCGCCTGGTTTTGCTTCTGCAATAGAATGTTCTACATAACAATTTTCTATAATTTCTAGTGAATTAGGGTTCATAATCATTTCGCCGTATTCGCTATCTGGATTATCTAACATCATATAGTCATACAACCTTGCTGTTGTTTGAATACAATGGTCAGCACTTACCCAATGTAATGTACCTTTTACTTTTCTGCCAGTGAAGCCACTGCCGCTTTTTGTTTCAGGGTCATAAGTACAATGTACTTCTGTAATATTACCGTTTTCATCTTTTATAACATCAGTACAAGTTACAAAATAAGCACCTTTTAAACGTACTTCTTTTCCTGGTGCTAATCTGAAAAACTTTTTGACAGGTTCTTCCATAAAGTCCTCTTGCTCAATATAAAGTGTTTTGGTAAAGGGAACTTGTCTTGTACCAAGTGCTTCATTTTCTGGATTGTTTTCTATATCCATCAATTCAATTTGTCCTTCTGGATAATTTGTGATTACTAATTTTAATGGGTGGAGTATTGCCATAACAACTTTTGATTTTGATTTTAAATCATCTCTAATACAATATTCTAGCAAACCACTATCTACAACACTATTTGCTTTTGAAACACCTATTCTTTCACAAAAATCTCTTATAGCTTCTGGAGTAAATCCTCTACGACGTAAGCCAGATATAGTTGGCATACGAGGGTCGTCCCAACCGTCAACAAGCCCTTCTTCTACTAATGCTCTCAATTTTCTTTTACTCATAACAGTGTTTGTTAATCCTAGCCTTGCAAATTCAATTTGTCTAGGAGGATTTGTAGTATATCCTGCTTCTTTTACTACCCAGTCATAAAGAGGTCTGTGGTCTTCAAATTCCATAGTACAAATAGAATGTGTAATGCCTTCAATAGCATCTTCTAATGGGTGAGCAAAGTCATACATAGGATAAATGCACCATTCATCTCCTGTAGTATGATGTGTTGCGTGAGCAATTCTATATAATACAGGGTCCCTCATGTTAATGTTAGGAGAAGACATATCAATTTTTGCTCTTAATGTTTTAGCACCATCTGGAAATTCTCCTGCTCTCATTCTTTGGAATAAATCTAAATTTTCCTCTACGCTTCTATTACGATAAGGACTTTCCTTTCCAGGTGAATTTAGTGTTCCTCTATATTGTCTAATTTCTTCTGCATTTAAGTCACATACAAAAGCTTTGCCTTCTTTGATAAGTTTTAAAGCAACTTCATAATATTTTTCAAAATAGCTAGAAGCAAAATATAATCTGTCTTCCCAATCAAATCCTAGCCATTTTACATCTTCTTTAATAGAGTCAATATATTCTGTATCTTCTTTGGTAGGGTTTGTATCATCAAAACGTAAATTGCACTTTCCACCATAAAGTTGTGCTAAACCAAAATTTAAACAAATAGATTTTGCGTGGCCAATATGAAGATAACCATTCGGTTCTGGTGGGAAACGTGTGTGTATTTTATTTAATTTTCCTTCTAAATCTTCTTGAATATAATTATGTATAAAATTTCCTGTGCTACTCAAACTATTTTCTTTTTTTTCTTCCATAAAAAATTACCTCCCGTGTTTTTATCAATTCAATGTGTTATGATTATCATACCCATTTATTTCCATTTTAAACACAAATTTTATATTTTATTATAATATAGCATTTTGTATAAAACAATACTCAATGTCTATATTTGTTGAAAAATAGTGTATTTTCTGTTAACCAATTTCTGAAATGTTTATCTACAATTTGTACACCACTATCATTTAAGTGAGCATCATCTCTGAAGTTGTCGTTTGTGAGCATTGAAGTCTGTTGATTGACAATATTGTAGTCAATGTAGTTTGCACCGACTTGTTTTGCTAATGCTGCTAATTTAGCATGAATATTATCATAATTTTTGATATAATCCATAGAAACTAGTGCGATAGGTGCTGTAACTAAAACTAATTCACTCCCTTTTTGTTTACATAATTCTGCAATTTTTTTAACATAACCTGATTGTGTATCGTCCATTTGCCAATGTTTACCATCTAAGCCTTTAAATTGATTTGTTTGGTCATATTCTCCTGGTAACATACCCATATTACAGTATACGTAACCTTTTGAACGATAATATTCTTCACCTTTTTGATATTCTACTTTTTTCTTTTGTAAACCATATTTTTGTTCTATATTTTTGGTCATTTCATTTGCTTCATAAGCAAAAAAATCTTGCTGAAATCTCATAGGTAATAAATAATATTTTATTTTTTCTGCTAAAGGAAATACATTTTTGATATAGTCTTTTTTTAATGCTTCATTTTGAAGTACTTCAAAAAAAGAATTTGCTTGTTTCATTTCAAAAGTATCGTCTAAAACGTCCCAATAAATTTCTAATACTACTACATCAGGTGTTTGTGTATTGTAAATTTCCTGTAATTCATAATAGCTTGTATCTAAATGCTGTAAGGGTGTACCCATTTGATAGCTAGATATATTAAAATAACTATCAAAATTTTCAGGGTCAAATGTACAATAGGAGTGAGAAGAACCTATAAATACCATATTTAGACTATTGTGAGGTAAAGCATAAAAATCTTCAAAACGTTTTTGTGTAAAGGCATTTATAATGTTGTGGCTTGCAGCCTTTTGATAGAGAAATCCTATTTGCTGAAATATTATGATAACACATAAGGCATATAATAATATACCTGTGAAAAATCTAAAATTGGAAATAACTCTTTTTTTCATGTATAAACTCCTTTGTTAATTAAGACTTTTTTTATATTGCTAAAATTGAAAATAAATAAATTCTCCTGAATTATAAAATACACCTGTGGAAAGTATCCAAACAGTTAGAAATATATAAAAAGCCAAACGTAAAATACAATTTGTTTTTTCTATACCAACAATTACAAAATCTTTTGCTGTAAACACTTCTAACAAAATCAAAAATAGTATAGATAATATTACAATAGTTAATTCGAACAAATTAATACCCATACTTGTAATAATTTCATAAATATATTGTGCATTTGTCCATTGTTGTATGTTATCAAAAATATGTTGGAATATATAAATAGCATCTGAAATTGTATTTGCTCGGAATATAATTAAGCTGGCACAAAAAAGCAGAAATGTAAAAACAATACTAAAAAAGTTCCAAATAATGTTATTATTCAAATGCAATAATTTTTTAATATGTTTTCTAATATTTTCTGTTAGTATGCCTATAACTAAATAGATACCGTGCATAGCACCCCATAATGCAAATGTCCAGTTTGCTCCATGCCATATACCGCTTACAAAAAATGTAATAAATAAATTGAAACATTTTCGCAATTTTCCTTTTCTATTACCACCTAAAGGAATATAAATATAATCCATAAACCAAGTAGATAATGAAATATGCCATCTCCTCCAAAGTTCTTTTATACTTTTAGATAAATAAGGTTTTTCAAAATTGTGCATTAAATCAAAACCTAATACTTTAGCACTACCAAAAGCAATATCAGAATATCCGCTAAAATCACAATATATTTGAAATGCAAATAATATTGTAGCAAATACAAAATAAAAACCACTATAACTTTGTGCTGCATTATATATTGTGTTTACAGCAGTGGAAACTCTGTCAGCAATAACAATTTTTTTAAAAAATCCCCATAACATCCATTTTAATCCTAATAATACATTTTCTTTTTGAAAGCTATGTTTTTTGTAAAATTGAGGTAGTAAGTTGCGACTTCTTTCAATAGGCCCTGCTACAAGCTGTGGGAAAAATGTAATAAAAAGAGAAAATATACCATAATGTCTTATAGGTTTGATTTGCTTTCTGTAGACATCTATGCTATATGCTGTAGCTTGGAAAGTATAAAATGAAATTCCCATAGGTAGTATAATGTCAAAATTCTTTGCAGGATAATGCTCTAAAAAAAATTGTGATTTTAAAATTGCCGCCTCTGTACCTAAATCTCTGTAATACCACAGTATTGCTTTAGAAATAATATTCATAAAACTTTCATTTAAAAATACAGCATATTTAAATAAAAAAAGTAAACCAAAATTAATAAAGAGTGTGATAAATAGATACCTTTTTCTTTTGATAGCGTTTTTTTGATTATACATAGCTATAGAAAAAATATAATTTATAAATGTAGAAAATACAATAAGTAATATAAATATCAATTCTTTTGGTCGCCAGCAAATATAAAAATAGTAGCTTGCAATCAAAAGAAGTACCCAGCGAAATCTATGTGGTGAAAGATAATATAGTACCACAACAATAATAAAAAATAATATAAAATGAAAAGAGTTAAATAACATATGACACCTCTATTGTTTCAATGAATTCAGTATATTTTGTGCTTCTTTTTTTAGATAAGGCATATTTGTTTCAGAAAGTACAGATTGAAGTATTTGCTGTGATGATATAATTTCTCCATCTGCAATTTTTTCTCTAGCCCATATTACTTCAACAGCCTGTTTTTGTAATGGTTTTGCATTTTTATCATTTATAACATTTTCTAAATAAGTAAAAGCTTGTTGTCTTTTGTTTTGAGCAAAATACCATAAGGCAAATGTTTCAGAAAAACTGTTTTTTAAATAAGGGTATTGTAATCCTTTTTGTAGTAAATTTTGATGTAATTCCATAATCACACAAGCTTTTTTGATTTCACCAGACCAAAAATAATTTAGAGCAATGTTGTGATAAAGTAGCATTTGCCCCATTTTGTTAATAGCATGAACATCAATCTGTTCTAGATAATGATTTGATTTTTTAAATTCTCCTTTTACAGTATAGCCTGTAGATAAATTGATAGTAAGTATTGATTTTAAATAATCATTATCAGTATTTTCTAAAAGTTGCGTCATACCTGTAATATATTGTTGTATATTACCCTTGTACATTTGCTGTAATAATAGTTCCATTTTATGATTAAGTAAATTTCGTTTTCTTATTTGATAAGGTATTACTATCATAATAAATACAATATAAGAAATAAATAATGTTGTAAATAATGTATTTTTAGATAAATGAAATATTTTTCCTATTATAAACATCAATATGCCTAATAATATGCCAAAAAAGAATATTCTAGCAATTGTATTTTTTAAATTCATAGATGCCTCCAAATTTAGATATATGTTAAAGACTATTTTACCACAGACCTACTTTTCATACAAACTGAAAATAATAATATTTGTTTTTGATTGTAATATTTTGTAATTCATTGTAAAATAAAATTTATTAAAAAATGTAGAAAGGGCAAAATAATATGATAGCGTTACTAATACATGATACAAAAGAGTTTATGAATTTGTTGTTAAAGCAAAAAAGTTTTGATGATTTTTATATGAGGCAGATAGATATTACTACATTTACACTTTTTCAAATTGATGGTAAAAGAAATAAACAATATTATTCTTTAGCAGAGCAAGAACTAATCAAAGATAACTATTGTTTTTGGGAAGAAATAAGACCTTATGCTTTTCAAATAGTAAAAGGCCAAAAATTGCCTAAAAGTATTAAAATTGTGTTTTCTCTACCTAAAAATAAAGCAGATGCTGTAAGCAGTACACCAGCAACATTTTTTTTAAATATAATTTTTGAACAAAATACATTGATGTGTACTACTGGTTGTTCTTTAAAAACGTTTTCCATGGATAAAACAGTAGAATATGATTGGGATAATTGGGTAATAGCATTTTTTCACGAATTAAAAATAGCAGTTACAAAACAGTGATAAAATGAAGAATTTCAAAAAAAATATCAGCACTCGTATGAAGTGAGTGCTAATTTTTTATTGACATTTTTATTTTCAGTGTTAAAATATTTTTTAAAGAGTAAATACAAAAATTATTTTTTTGAAAATACAAGGAGGAAATATAACATGGAAAAAGGCAATCTTTCTATTAACAGTGAGAATTTTTTACCTATTATTAAAAAATGGCTTTATACAGATAAAGACATTTTTATAAGAGAATTAGTTTCAAATGGCTGTGATGCTGTTACAAAATTGAAAAAACTGTGTTCTATGGGAGAAACAGATATTGCAGAAGATGAAAAATTCGAAATCAATGTAACATTAGATGAGCAAGCGAAAACACTTTCTATTACAGATAACGGCATAGGTATGACAGCTGAGGAAATTAAAAAATATATTAATCAAATTGCATTTTCTGGAGCGACAGATTTTTTAAAACAGTTTGAAGAAAAAACTGGAGAAGACAATGAAATTATTGGACACTTTGGCTTAGGATTTTATTCTGCATTTATGGTAGCAGATAAAGTAGAAATTGACACATTGTCTTATCAAAATGGTGCAGAAGCTGCAAAATGGATTTGTACAGGCGGTATTGATTATGAAATGGAAAAGGGTACAAGAACAAAAAGAGGTACTACTATTACATTGTATTTAGGAGAAGATGGTAAGGAATTTTTAGAAGAAAGTACACTATATAGTGCTTTGAAGAAATATTGTTCTTTTATGCCTGTACCAATATTTATACACATTACAAAAGAGGAAGAAGAACAAAAAGAAGAAGAAAAAGCAGAGGAAAACAGCAATGTAATACACGTTTCTCCAGAGGAGGCAGAAAATATTACTTCTGCAGAAGATGCTAAAAAATTGCAACAAGAGCAAAAAAAGGAAGAGCCAAAACCATTAAATGAAACCAATCCTCTTTGGCAAAGACAGCCTAAAGACTGTACAGAAGAAGAATACAAAGCATTTTATCATCAAGTATTTATGGATATGAATGACCCTCTTTTTTGGATACATTTGAATATGGATTATCCTTTCAGACTGAAAGGCATATTGTATTTTCCTAAATTAGTACAACAAATGGATATTACAGATGGCGAAATTAAATTATATTCTAATCAAGTGTATATTGCAGATAATATCAAAGAAGTTGTTCCTGAATTTCTGTTGTTGTTAAAAGGTATTATGGATTGTCCAGATTTGCCTTTGAATGTTTCCAGAAGTGCTTTGCAAAATGATGGTTATGCACAAAAAATGTCAAATTATATTACTAAAAAAGTAGCAGATAAATTAAACCATCTTTTCAAAAATGAAAGAGAGCAATATGAAAGTTTCTGGGACAACATAAGTATATTTATTAAATTTGGCTGTATGAGAGAGGAAAAACTGTATGATAAAATTAAAGATAGCATATTGTTAAAAACAACAGATAATGTTTATGAAACAGTAAGTGAATACTTAGAAAAAAATAAACAAAAACACGAAAATAAAATATTCTTTGTTTCTGATGAAAATCAGCAAGCACAATATATTCGTTTGTTTAAAGAGCAAGGATTAGAGGCAGCAATACTTTCTACTCCTATTGATAAACCATTTGTATCATTTTTGGAATATAAAAATGCTGGTGTAAAAGTACAAAGAATTGATGCAGATATTAGTGACACATTGCAACAAAAAGAAGAACAAAAAGATGAAGAAACGAAAAAAGCAGAACAAACACAAAATGAAGAATTACAAAATCTATTTAGAGGCATATTAAATAGTGAAACACTCAAAGTAAAAGCAGAACCATTAAAAGCAGAAAAAGTTTCTGGTATGATAGTATTGACAGAAGAATCTCGTAGAATGCTTGAAATGAAAGAAGCATATGGAGAAAATGAACAAATGAAAATGCTTTTTGCAACAGCACAACCAGATGAAACATTAGTGTTAAACAGTAATAACAATTTAGTGAAATTAATATGTAAATGGAAAGGTAATGCAGATAAAAAAGAGAATTTGGATTTGATTTGTAAACAAGTATATGATTTGGCATTAATGAGTCATAAATCACTTTCTTCAGAAGAAATGACAGCATTTATTGATAGAAGTAATTTACTTTTAGAAAAATTAGCTTCTTTTGAAGATTAAGAGCATTTAAAACAAAACTTTAGGTTTTTGTATAAAACCTTTACACCTCCTATATTCGATGATATACTACAAATATATCAATTTTAGGAGGTTTTTTTTATGGAAAAAATATATCAAGGCAAAACAAAAGATGTATACAAATTAGATAATGGCAATTTCCAACTTGTATTTAAAGATGATGTGACAGGAGAAAATGGTGTTTTTGACCCAGGTGCGAATACAGTAGGACTTTCTATAGAAGGTATTGGCAAAGAGAATTTAAAAACAAGTGTTTATTTTTTTGAAATATTAAAAAAAGCAGGTATAAAAACACATTATGTTAATGCTGATGTAGATGCTTCTACAATGGAAGTGTTACCAGCAAAAGTATTCGGCAAAGGTTTAGAAATTATTTGTCGCTTTAAAGCAACAGGAAGCTTTATACGTCGCTATGGTAATTACATAGAAGACGGTACACCTTTAGATGCTTATGTAGAAGTAACTTGTAAAGACGATGGTAGAGGTGACCCACTTATTACAAAAGAAGGTTTACAAGCATTAGACATTATGACATCAGCACAGTTTGATGCTATTGTAGCAGAAACAAAACAAATTTGTACTATTATAAAAGATACACTTGTTCAAAAAGAATTAGACCTTTATGATATTAAATTAGAATTTGGCTATTATGGTGATGAAGTTATATTGATTGATGAAATTGCTTCTGGCAACATGAGAGTATATAAAAATGGTAGTATTGTAGACCCTATTGATTTAACAAAAATGATATTGGCATGATACTATGAATGAAAATCAAAAGTATATTTGTAATGTAAAAATAGAAGATATTATTTGGAATAGGCTTACAACGGCATATGTCAGAGCAACAGAATTTCCAAAATATTTCAGTACCATAGAGCATATGGAAAATAAAAAAGAGGTAAAAACAGCACTTGAAGAGATATTGAGAAATATAGAACATCAAAGCACATTGTGGAGAGCAACACCTTTTGCTATGATATTTTTAAAACGTATATTTCAAAAAGCAGTTTTACAAATGGATAAAAACGACATTGCATATGATATAGTAAAAGAACTGTTACGTTTTTTTAAATTAATTGCAGAAATTTTCCATGAAACAGAACAATATGGAGTAGAACAAAATGTTGAGCCTTTACCCTATTTTGTAGATATGCTGAAAGAAAAATATTTATTTCCTGAAGAATGTGATGATGAGGAAGAGGAAGAAACGTTTTGGGAAGAAGATATTGAAAATTGTTCTGATCAATTAGCTTATAGTTTTTACTATTATTCCTATCAGGTACTTTTAAATTGTGGGGAAATACTAGAAAATATCAATGATATTGCTTTAAAGGAACAAGCAAATAAATTGCAAAAATTGTTATATTAATAAATAAAAGCCCTTACTTTGTTGAGGTAAGGGCTTTTAGATATTCAATAAATAATTTTAAATTTTGTTTCTTTGTGAAATCTTTTTTGGTTAGTTCTGCTTTGTTATAATATTCAAAGATATAAAATTATAATTAGATATGTTTGCAATTTCTTCTTCACTTTCAAAAGTTCATTTAAAAAGTATTGAAAGTAATTCTATAATACTAATATAAACATATTTCATATAATGCCTATTATTTAAAAATATTCTTATTCTATTAATCTAATAAATCCTCATATTGAACATTTAAAACTTTTGCCAATGCTTTTAGTTCTATATCTGTAACAAATCTTTTACCATCTTCTATTCTTTGTATTGCGTTTTTATCCACATCTAGTCCAGCAATTTGCAACATATCTGCTAACTTTTTTTGAGAAGTTTTTGTAGCAAGTTGTTTTCTAAAAAATCTTATTTTAGTACCACAAATATTATTTCGTCCATTTGCTTTATTTTTATACATTATCATTTCACCTTTAATTTTAGAAATTAGCATTGTCTTTTTAAAATTATATGATATAATATGAACATAAATGACATTTAGTGAATGTTTTTATTAAGCTAATAGATAATGAAAAATTTAATGAGGGGAAATAATGTGCAAAAAAATTAAAATATAGAAGAAAAAAGAAATTTATAGAACAGGAATTAGAAATACCTTATTTATTTGAAGAAAAGTTCGGACTAAATGAAGTACAATATGAATTGATGTGTTATTTATCTGAGCAGTTAATGGATTTGGAAGGTATACCACCATTTGATGTAAAAAAACATTGGGAAGAATTTCAAAGGGATTATTTACTAAAAGTAGAGAAATTGTTAGAAAAACAAAGTGAAGAATAGTAAAGGAGGCATTTATGAAAATATATGGCATAGAAATGGAAGAAATTTATGAAAAGAAAAAAGTCAGAATTTTCTGTAGAAGAAATGAAACAAATGCTATAACAAATATTAAATAAAACGTATAAAAATACTACAAAGGAACAAAAAAGTTTCAAAGTATTGTTCCTAGAAAGGGAAAAGTACATACTTTTGAAGAATTTGCAGAACTTTATATGCAATGTATGATAGAAAATGATAAAACCTTGTTTTTATAAAACAAGGTCTTACTATATTTACAAGAAAAATTTTTATATTTCTATTTTTTGTATGCTATGAAAGCCTCTTTTATCTGGTATAGCACGTAATACAAAATCAAATTGGTTAGGTGTTGTGGCTAAATAAAAATCTTTTTCAGGGCATTGTATTTGATTTTGGGGATTGAAAAAACGTTCTCCCTCTAAATGACGCAATGCACAAAGCTTTTGTTGTAAAGGGTAATTTTCTCCTAATAAAAGACTTTTGATATATTCTGCACAATACGTATCTTCTTCAGTAGGAGAAAGTGCAGCTTTACCCATACAAACAAGGCTTACTACAGAAGCATTTTGTTGTTTGATATATTTCGAAATAGCAAGGGCATTTACAAAACTTCCTGTCAATATTTCATCAGCATAACAAGCATTTGCAATGCCTTGTGTACCTGCACTTGTAGTATGCACTACTGTTTTGCCTGTAAAATCAATATTCTCAATATTGGCAGGAGAATTGCCATAGTCAAAGCCTTTTAACATAATTTCGTTTCTTTCTCCTGCTAAAATATAGTCAGGATATTGTTTTTTGAGTGCATATGCTATATTTTGTTCTCCTACGGCAAATAATTGCTTAGCACCGTTTGCTATAAAAAAACATTCTGTAGTAAATGCTCTAAATACATCTATTATTACAGCGATGCCCTTTGCTTTTTTTGCTCCTTCTAATTGTTGTAGTATTTGTATTTGCAATGTTATCAGCCTTTCTGTATGTCATTTAAAAAACTTTGTGCGTCAAAATCTGCTTTTAAATCTAAATAATCAGAAATGGTCTGTCCCAAATCTGCAAATGTATTGCGTATACCTAAATTGACATTTTGTTTTATGTTTTTACCATAAATAAGCAATGGAACGTATTCTCTGCTGTGGTCTGTGCTAGGTGTAGTAGGGTCACAACCATGGTCAGCAGTAATGAAAAGTATATCTTGAGGTTTTAAATTGTCAATAATTTCAGGTAGTTTTTGGTCAAAATAAAGTAGTGCATTTTTATAACCTTCTATATCATTGCGGTGACCATAAACCATATCATAATCTACTAAATTAGTAAACAATATTCCTTCAAAATCTTTTTGAATATATTGTATTGTTTTTTCAACACCATCTGCATTATTTGTAGTATGGTCTGTTATAGTCATACCTCTATGCTCAAATATATCTTCTATTTTTCCTATAGCAACAACAGTTTGACATTTTTGTTTTGCTAAATCTAATATTGTTGTACCAGTAGGAGGAAGTGAAAAATCTTTTCTGTTTTTTGTTCTGGTAAAATTGCCTTTTTCTCCTATAAAGGGACGAGCAATTACTCTAGCTACTCCCCATTCTCCTGTAAGTAGTTGTCTTGCTTTTTGACAAATTTCATACAGTTTTGAAACAGAAATAACATTTTCATGTGCTGCAATTTGAAATACACTATCTGCAGAAGTATATATAATGGGATAACCTGTTTTGATATGTTCCTCACCAAGTTGTTTTATAATTTCTGTACCAGAACAAGCATAATTTCCTAGTATTTTTGTACCAATTTGTTTTTCAAATGCTTCAATTAATTCTTTAGGAAAACCATTTTTTGTAAATGTAGGGAAGGGTGTTTTTGTAATGACACCTGTCATTTCCCAATGTCCTGTTGTAGTGTCTTTTCCAATAGACTTTTCTGCCATTTTAGCAAAACAACCTTTAGGTGTTTGTACTTTTCCTAGTAAATGAATATCTTTTCCTTCTATATTTGCTAGTCCTAATGCACACATATTTTTTAAATCCATATCAGGCATTGCTTTTTTGATATTAACAAGCGTATTACTGCCTTCATCGCCATATTGTGCAGCATCAGGCAATTCTCCAATGCCTACACTATCTAATACAATAATAATTGCTCTTTTCATATAATTCCCTCCTTTTATGAAACATAAAATTGTAGCATTTTTTTACTATACTATTTCCATTTCTAGTATTTGTGCAATAGAAACTGCTTGTTCTGCATTTATTTTCATTCCTCTTACTTCTTCAAAAGTATCTGAAACAGTAATTGCTTGTATATCACAACTTGAAAAATCAATTCCTTTTAACATTGTTTTGAAAAAATCTGCTTTTTGAAAATTAACATATTCTAATATTATATTTTTAAATGTCACTTTATGAAAAAAAGCATATTTCATGTTACACTTTTGAATATGACATTTTTCCCACAATGTATTTGAAAAATTAGTATAAGCAAAACTACATTTTTGGAAATTGCTTTTTTTGATACAAGCCCCTACAAAAATACTACCTTTGCTATAAATACTATTTGTAATGAGGGTTTGTTTAAAATAAGTTTTAGCAAAACAGCAGTCATAGAAATGACAATTTATTATTTCACATTTTGTAAAACAACATTCTGAAAAATCACAGTTGATAAATGTACAGCAATCAAATACAATATTTTGAAAGTCAAATTTTGTTAAATTGTTGTCTTGTATGTTTTGTGCTTCAAATGTTATATTTTTTAAATATTTTTCATTTTGTTCTAAACAATGTTGTATACATTCTTTCCACATAACAAACTGCCTTTCTATGAAATAATATCTAATATCAATGGTGTACTAATAGGAGGAGTATCTGCTATAGTTACAGCATATTGAAGCAATTCTAATGCAGATTGACATTTTTGTTCATTACTGCTATATATTTCTGCTATTACTTCGCCTTTTTGTACGCTATCTCCTATTCTTTTTTTCATTATAATACCTGCACCAAAATCAATACTATCTGTTTTTTGTTTTCTACCTGCACCTGTCTGCTGTGATGCTCTACCTATGGTTTCTGTATCCATAGCAGAAATATAACCTTGTTGTTGTGCTTTTAAACACAATTTGAAATCAGAAAGAGCTAATATACTATAGTCATATATAATATTGCTGTCGCCATATTGCTGTTTTAAGAGTTCTTCAAATTTTAAAAGTCCTTTTCCATTTTCGATATTTTGTAAAAGCAATTGCTTTCCTTGCTGTACTGTTTGTACTTTATTTGCCTGTAAAAGCATATATGCCCCTAATGTTATAGAAACTTCCAACAAATCTCCTTTTACATTTCCTTTTAATGTTTCTATTGCTTCTATGACTTCTAAACGATTGCCTATGTTGTTGCCTAAAGGTTGTGACATACTACTAATTACAACAGTTACTTTTCTACCTACATGACGTCCCATATCTGCCATACATTTACCTAATTGCTGTGCTTGTTCTAGAGTTTTCATAAATGCACCATTTCCACATTTTACATCAAGTACAATACCATCTGCACCAGAAGCTATTTTTTTTGACATAATGCTGGAGGCAATAAGAGGAATACTTTCTACTGTTGCTGTTACATCTCTAAGGGCATATAATTTTTGGTCAGCAGGTGTTAAATTTTTACTTTGTCCCATAATAACTATATTGCTTTGTTTTGCCCACTGTAATGCTTGTTTTTGTGTCACTTCTGTTTGAAAGTGAGGAATACTTTCTAATTTGTCTATTGTTCCACCTGAAAAACCTAATCCTCTGCCACTCATTTTTACCACTGGTACACCAACAGAAGCTACAAGAGGTGCTAATATTAATGTAGTGGTGTCTGCAACACCTCCTGTGCTATGTTTATCTGTTTTAAATCCTTCTATATTTGATAAGTCTAACATTTCTCCAGATTTTGCCATAGCAAGTGTTAGCTGTGCTGTTTCTTCTATGTCAAGAGATTGAAAGTAAACTGCCATTAAAAAAGAAGAAATTTGATAATCTGGTATAGTACTCTCTGTTACACCTTTTACAAAATATTCTATTTGTTGTTTTGTAAGTTTTTGCCCGTTTCTTTTTTTGAGTAGTATGTCTAAAAAATCCATATATTTTCTCCTTTATTGTTTGTTTTGATACATTTGACTATAAAGCTGTGATTTTCTATCTTGTTTGAGAGGAAACTCTTTTCTATATTCTGTTACAATATTGGCATCAATATCTCCAACTACAAGCATTTGATTACTTTGTTTTGCCATTGCTACTATTTTTCCGTAAGGGTCTATTATCATACTATCTCCACTATATTCTAAACCGTCGCCACTTCCGCAACGATTGATGCCTAATATATAACACTGATTTTCTATAGCTCTCGCTTTTAAAAGTGAAATCCAATGGCATCTTCTAGGTGTGGGCCAGTTTGCAATGACAGTAATGACATAACTTTTTTCAGAACATACTTGGAAAATTTCTGGAAAACGTAAATCATAACAAATAAGAGGAGAAAAAGTAATGTCATCAATAGTATAATATGTAATATGTTCTCCGCCACTATAAAATTTTGACTCTGTACCATAAGAAAAAGGGTGTATTTTGGTATAATCTGCAATCAATTCTCCCTTTTTATTGATTACCATACAATGGTTTTCTGATTTTTCCCCATTTTTGATAATCATTCCAAAGCAAATAGTTATATCATATTGTTGTGCTTTTTGTTTAAAAAATGCTATTGTTTCAGAATTTTCAATAACTTCACCAAGTTTTTCAGTGTTCATAGAAAAACCTGTTAATGTCATTTCTGGGAAAAGTATCATATCCACATATTGTTTTTTTGCCTGTTCTATCAAAGTACTGCATTGTTTTTTATTTTCTTGTTTATTTTCCCATACAATATTTAATTGTGCTAAAGCAACTTTCATGCCTTATTTACCCCCTTTATACAAATTATAGATAATAGTATTTTACAGTAAAATACAAAAAGAAACAACTGTAACAGTATGTTATTTTATGGTAGTCAAAATAATTTTACTATGCTATAATATAGTGCAAAATAGATAAGGAGGAATAAAATTGAAATTAATATCTTGGAATGTAAATGGTATTCGTGCTGCTATGGGCAAGGGGTTTATAGATTATTTTAATAGTGCAAATGCAGATTTGTTTTCATTGCAGGAAACAAAGTTACAAAAAGGACAAATTACGTTAGATTTACCAGAATATTATCAATATTGGAACTATGCTGAAAAAAAAGGTTATTCGGGTACTGCTGTGTTTACAAAAAAAGAACCTATTACTGTATCATATGGTATAGGAATACCAGAACACGACAAAGAAGGCCGTGTGATTACATTAGAATTTGAAAATTTTTATTATATTACAGTATATACTCCTAATTCCCAGCCAAAACAAGCACGTTTAGCCTATCGTATGCAATGGGAGGAAGCGATACTTGCTTATTTAAAAAATTTAGATAGCAAAAAGCCTATTGTATATTGTGGTGATTTAAATGTGGCACATAATGAAATTGATTTAAAAAATCCTAAATCAAATAGAAAAAATCCAGGATTTACAGATGAAGAAAGACAAAAAATGACGCTATTGCTTCAAAATGGTTTTGTAGATACTTTCCGACATTTTTATCCTGATTTAAAAGATGCCTATACTTGGTGGAGTTATAGAGCAAATGCTAGAGCAAATAATTCAGGCTGGAGAATTGACTATTATATTGTATCTGAAAGACTGACGCCTTATTTAAAAGGAGCAGAGATACACAGCAATATATTAGGTTCTGACCATTGCCCCGTAGCATTGGAAATAGAATGGTAAAAGTAGGTGATATTGTGGAAAGAAAATGTATACGCTGTGATGAAAATATGATATTGAATTGCAATTTAAAAGTTTATGAGGGCGGAGGAGCTCTTTTTGCACATAGACCGATTTATTCTATATACAGAGAAACAACAGGCTGGGGAAAAGATGAAGATATTAAAATTGCAGTTTGTCCGAAATGCGGTTATGTAGAGCCTTATGTACAATTTCCAGAAAAATTATTGTAATTGTTTTTTATTTATAAGGGGGAATAGTATGGAAAGAAAATGTATACGCTGTGGTGAAAGTATGATATTAAATTGTCAATTAAGCCTTTCAGAAGGAGTAGGCAGTATTTATAAAAAAAGACATGACTATTATATTCATAAAGGAGAAACACTGACACAAAATAGGCTGCCAATAGCTATAGCAGTTTGTCCAGAATGTGGTTATGTAGAACCTTATGTCCAGTACCCTAAAAAATTATTGCAATAGTTGACAAAACACAAAAAATATTATATTATAGTCATATATTAATATCAGAATATAGAAAATTTGGTGATAATTATGACAAAAAGTACAAAAACAAAATTAAAATTACTAGCTATTGCAATACTAATAATGACAATTACAATATTATCTTCTTTACCTATGCCTTTCAAATACTTTTTGCTTTTTATTGTTACTGTAATGTCTGAAATGGATAGATTTCCAAAATATGTTACAGAAATAAAACAAACAAAACAAATTGCAGATAAAAAGAAATTAATACTTGATATATTTAGTATATTAATTTGGTTTTGGGTTATTAGTAGTGTTTTAAGACAGGATATTATTACTGTACTTCCTCCACCTAATTAATGTACAGAAATAAATTAAATGAAACAAAATAGCTTGTACTTTGTTTTAATAAAGTTTTATAGTCAAAAATTATTTTTGTATTGCTCTTATAAATTAGTACATTGAAAATCATTTTTATAAAAAAAGTGATTTTCTTTTTTTGCAGAAATGTAAAAATATTTTGAAAAATTTCAAGGGCTTATTTTTGTGTAGTATTCAAAAAATAGATATGGTATGATAAAAGAGAGTATTGTTGCTGTGGAGAAAAGTAAAGAGGGAAAAAATAATGATTAAAGTATTTTTGGTAGAAGATGAAGTAATTATTAGACATGGTATTAGAGATAATATTAATTGGGAAGAAAACGGATTTTCATTTGTAGGAGAAGCTGGAGATGGAGAATATGCTTATCCTATGATATTAAAAACAGAACCAGATATATTGATTACAGATGTTAAAATGCCTTTTATGGACGGCTTGGAATTAAGCCGACTTGTAAAAAAAGCATTACCTGAAACCAAAATTATTATATTAAGTGGATACAATGAATTTGACTATGCTAAAGAAGCCATTAAAATTGGTATAAGTGATTATTTGTTAAAACCAATTACTTCAGCAAATTTAATTGAAGCATTAAAAAAAGTAGCTGATGTTATAATAGAAGAAAGAGAAAAAAGCAAATTATTGGAAAGGTATTTTGTAAGTTATGAAAAATATACAGAATTTTTAGACAAAACAGATTATAGTGGTGTAGATAGAAAACTAATAGAAGATTTTTTAAAATTGGGTTCTTTGGAAGAATGTAGTTCTTTTATAGAGGAATATTTTGCAGCAGTAGGAGAGCATAATTATAAATCTCTTTTACTTAGGCAATATATGACAATGGATATATTTTATTGTGTGCAGGAATTTTTAAAAGAGATTAAAATAAAATCAGAAAATGTCCCAGAAGAAAAAAAGGATATTAAATTACTACCTAAAAGTATAGATACTGTAGAAAGTACTAAAAATTATTTAAAAGAGCTTTTTTCATTTGCATTACAAATGAGAGATAATGTTTCCAATGATAGATATAGCGATTTAATAGAAGATGCTAAAAAATATATTTCAAATCATTTTCAAGAAATTAAATAAAATTGCTTTTCATATAGGTATTAGTGCTAGTTATTTTAGTTCTATATTTAAACAAAAAACAGGACAGTCTTTTGTGGAATATCTCACAAAAACACGTATGGAAAAAGCGTGTGAGTTGCTTAAATGTACTACACTAAGGACAGCAGAGATTGGAGAACAGGTAGGTTATCATGACCCTCACTATTTTAGTACAACATTTAAAAGAGTTATAGGACAATCGCCTAAAGAATTTAAAAACGACAGTACAAATCAGCAGGAGAAATAGAATATGGCAAAAATGAAAAAAGCATTTACACTAAAAATAAGATTGATATTATTGATATTAGTGATTATATTACCATTAACGGCTATTGTAGCAGGTATATTAGGTATGATAAGAAATTATTCCTATTCTTACAATAAAATTATGGCAAATTTAAAAGTAGCAAATGAGTATAATACTGTATTTAAAGAACAGATGGAATATACTATGTATAGGGTAATGATAGGACTTATTAATGCGGACGAATTTCAAGCAGGAGATATGAAAGAGGGTCAGACAGAATATGCTATGATATTAAAAAACCCTTTAAATTTAATACAAAAAGCAAAAATGGATTTTAGATATGTTATTAAAAGAGAACCAGATAGTTATAGTGATATAAAAATAAATGGTATATTATCTTGTTTAGAGTCTTTAGAAACAGCTGTTCAGAAAATGATAGAAAATTCAAAACAAGCAGGTACTTATGATGAAAATAAAGCAATATGGGAAAATGATATACAAGGACTTTGTTCTATGATACAAGACTATGTAAATGAATATATACATTATGAAATATTAAATATGGAAGAACTACAAAATGAATTAGAACAACAAACAAAGAAAATTGTGAAAGTATTTGTAACATTACTTATGTGTATACTTGCGATAGGCATTATATTATCTATTATTATTACAAAATCTGTAACAAAACCTATTGATGATATGAAAAAAACTGCAGAAAAATTAGGACAAGGAGAATTACAAGCAAGAGCAACATTGGGAAATTTAGAGGAAATCAATATATTGTCAAGAACATTTAATAAAATGAGTGATGAAATTGCAGTACTTATGGAAAAAACAAAACAAGAACAAAAAAATCTTAGACTTGCAGAATTGAAATTACATCAAGAGCAAATTAATCCTCACTTTTTATATAATACATTAGACTCCATTGTATGGATGGCAGAAGGAGGAAATAATAAGCAAGTAGTGGAAATGACAACAGATTTGAGTGACTTTTTTAGAACAATATTGTCAAATGGTAATGACTTTATCACAATAGAAGAAGAAGAAAGCCATATCAGAAGTTATTTAAAAATACAAAAAATAAGATATGAAGATGTACTTGACTATGAAATACAAATAGCAGAAGAAATGAAACAAAAAACGGTACTTAAAATGATATTGCAACCTATAGTAGAAAATGCACTTTATCATGGCATTAAAAATAAAAGAGGAGGAGGTATTATTATAGTAAAAGGATATGTGGAAAAATGTAATATTGTATTTGAAGTAAAAGATAATGGTATTGGTATGGAGGAAAAAACACTTGAAAGTTTACGCAAAAAATTAGAAGGAAACAATAGTACTATGGAAGTCAAACAAAAGGGTGGCTTTGGTATGAATAATGTAGCAAAAAGAATATCAATGTATTATGGTGGAAATTCTAGTATTGCTGTTTATTCTCAAAAAAATGAAGGTACTTGTGTAAAAATAATATTAGGAAATATCAAAAAATAAAATGTATTGTAGAAATTGTATACATATAAAATAATATAATAAAATATAATAGTATATTTATAATAAAAAAGAGAAAATTTTTTAAAAATTTTTGAAGAACAAAATAAAGGCAATCTAAAAATATTAAACGTTTTTTTAAAAATATCAAACATTTTTAATAAAAATAACTGTAATGGTATGAAATATTTATAAAATAATCAACTTTTTTTAAAAGATGGTCTGTTTCAAAATCCTTGTTCGTATATTATAATAAATACATAAATAAAAACGAAAGTAATAAAATTTATTTTAAGGGGGAAATAAAATTATGAAGAAAAAAGTGTTATCAATTATTGCTATGCTTGCTATGACGGTTTCTATGGCAGCTTGTGGTGGCGGTGAAGCACCAGCTCCAGCTCCAACAGATGGAGAAGGAGGAGAAGAAGTTTCCAGTGATGCAGGAGATTTGATTACAGTAGGTTATGCACAAGTTGGTGCAGAGTCTGACTGGAGAACAGCAAATACAGAATCATTCAAATCCACTTTCACAGAAGAAAACGGATATAAACTGATATTTGATGATGCACAACAAAAACAAGAAAATCAAATTAAAGCAATCCGTTCTTTTATACAACAAGATGTTGATTACATAGTAGTTGCACCAGTTGTAGAAACAGGTTGGGAAACTGTATTAGAAGAAGCAAAAGAGGCAGGCATTCCTGTAATACTTTCTGACCGTATGATGCAAGTATCTGATGATGAATTGTATGTTGCATGGGTTGGCGGAAACTTTGTAAAAGAAGGCGAAACTTGTGGAGAATGGTTAGCTGATTACTTAGAAGCACAAGGACGTGGCAGTGAAGAAATTAATATGGTAACAATACAAGGTACTATCGGTGCGTCTGCACAGGTTGGACGTACAGAAGGATTTGGCAATATTTTAGCACAACATGACAACTGGAAAATGCTTGATATGCAATCTGGTGAATTTACACAGGCAAAAGGACAGGAAGTTATGGAGTCTTTCTTAAAGAGCTATGATGATATTGATGTAGTTATATGTGAAAACGATAACGAAGCATTTGGTGCTATTGATGCTATCAAAGCAGCAGGAAAAACTTGCGGACCTAACGGCGACATTATTGTAATTGGCTTTGACTCTGTAAAAGCAGCTTTTGAATCTATGATAGCTGGTGACTTAAATGCAACATTTGAATGTAATCCACTTCATGGTCCTCGTGTAGCTGAAATTATTCAAAAATTGGAAGCTGGAGAAAGTGTTGAAAAAATACAATATGTAGACGAAGCATATTTTGACACAAGCATGGACTTAGAAACAATATTACCTGATAGAGCATACTAATTTATAGTAGTAGCCCAGTATTGATTTCAAAAATCAGAAAGTGTGGGGTCGGAGTTTGGCTCCAACTCTGCACTTTCTTTTTGTTTACAAAAAAATCAACAGAAAAATGGTAAAAATGGTAAAAAAAGGGGGGTTACTTTTATGGAAAACAATTCTGTTTTAGAAATGAGAGGCATTTATAAAACATTTCCTGGCGTAAAAGCACTTCAAAATGTAGACTTTACACTCAAAAAAGGAGAAATTCATGCTTTAATGGGAGAAAATGGTGCAGGTAAATCTACACTGATAAAAGTTTTGACAGGAGTAGAAGAATTTGAAACAGGTCAAATTATGATTGATGGAAATGATAAACCAATTATCAATCATAGTCCACAGGAAGCACAAAACAATGGTATTAGTACAGTATATCAAGAAGTTAATCTTTGTCCTAATCTTTCTGTAGCAGAAAATCTTTTTATAGGCAGAGAGCCAAAAAAAGGTGGTTTGATAGACTGGAAAACAATGAACAAAAGAGCAAGTGATTTACTAAGTAGTTTAGACATTAATGCAGACGTTACAAAAACAATAGATAATTATTCTATTGCCATACAACAAATGATTGCTATAGCAAGGGCAGTAGATATGTCTGCAAAAGTTTTGATACTAGATGAACCAACATCATCATTAGATGATAGTGAAGTGGAAAAATTATTTCAACTTATGACAAAACTCAAAAATGAAGGTGTAGGAATTATATTTGTAACACACTTTTTAGAGCAAGTGTATGCTGTTTGTGATAAAATTACAGTATTGAGGAACGGACAATTAGTAGGAGAATTTACAACAGCAGAATTACCACGTGTACAGCTTGTAGCTAAAATGATGGGAAAAGATTTTGATGATTTGGCATCTATCAAAGGAGATAATCAAAAACAATTTAGTGAAAATCCAGAAGATATTACAATTAAAGCGGTAGGACTTGGAAAGAACGGATATATTAAACCATTTGATTTGGTAATACATAAAGGAGAAGTTGTAGGATTTACAGGGCTTTTAGGTTCTGGACGTTCTGAAACAGTTCGTCTTTTATATGGCGCAGAAAAAGCAGATACAGGAGAGCTTTTAGTAAAAGGACAAAAAGTTATAGCAAAACATCCATTAACTTCTATGAATGCAGGTATGGCATATTTGCCAGAAGACCGTAAAAATGAAGGCATTATTGCAGACCTTTCTGTAAGGGAAAATTTAATATTGGCATTGCAAGCAAAAAGAGGTATATTCCATTTATTGAGCAGAAAGCAGCAAGAAGAATATACGGATAAATATATTAAAATGCTTCAAGTGAAAACAGCAAGTAGAGAAACTACAATTAAATCTCTTTCGGGAGGTAATCAACAAAAAGTAATTATAGGAAGATGGCTTTTGACAAATCCTGACTTTTTGATATTAGACGAGCCTACAAGAGGTATTGACATTGGTACAAAAACAGAAATACAAAAATTAGTGTTACAATTAGCAGAAGAAGGTATGGCAGTTGTATTTATATCCTCTGAAATTGAAGAAATGCTTAGAACTTGTGACCGTATGGTTGTTATGAGAGATGGTGCAAAAGTAGGAGAATTATATGGAGAGGATATGAACCAATCAACAATTATGTCTACCATAGCAGGGGGGCATTAAATATGAATAGTGAAAAAATGAAAAAAATAACATCTCAAAGATTATTTTTACCTATATTCTGTCTTATATTAGTACTTTTGGTAAATGTTGTAACAACACCAAACTTTTTTTCTATATCTATTAGAGATGGTGTATTATATGGTTATATTATAGACATTATAAATAGAGCCTCTGAACTTGTAATATTGGCCATAGGTATGACATTAGTAGTATCTGCTTCTGCAGGAACAGATATTTCAGTAGGTGCAATTATGGCAGTAAGTGCTGCTGTTTGTTGTAATTTATTAAGTGGTGGAGAAAGAGCGGTAACAGAATATGCAAGTCCATTAATGTTAGGATTTTTAGCAGCAATAGTAGTAGGAGTTTTGATAGGCTGTTTTAATGGCTTTTTAGTAGCAAAACTAAATATACAGCCTATGGTTGCAACATTAATAATGTTTACAGCAGGACGTGGTATTGCACAGCTGATTACAGATGGGCAAATTACATATGTTCGTGTAGATAGTTATAGATTATTAGGAGCATCTTTTCCAGGAATACCAATACCAACACCTTTTATAGTGGCAGTAATAATGGTAGTGTTTACAACACTTTTATTAAGTAAAACCGCATTAGGTATGTATATACAATCTGTTGGTATTAACAAAAAAGCATCTAGTTTTATTGGTATTAAATCTATATTTATTATATTTTTAACTTACGCATACTGTGGTTTTTGTTCTGGACTTTCTGGTTTGATTGCATCTAGCCGTATTTATTCCGCAGATGCTAACAACATTGGTTTAAATATGGAATTAGACGCTATATTAGCAGTAGCAATAGGTGGAAATTCATTAGGTGGCGGTAAATTTTCAATAGCAGGTTCTGTAATAGGTGCTTATACCATACAGGCACTTACTACAACACTTTATGCTATGCACGTTTCCTCTGACCAAGTACCAGTATATAAAGCAATTGTTGTTGTTATTATTGTAGCATTGCAATCACCAGGATTTGCAAGATGGAGAAAAAATTTAGCAAAAAAGAAAAGTATAAACATTACTCAAAAGGAGGCGGCTTAATATGAAAAATAAAAAACAATTAAATCAAACGACCTTCCTTTTAATGATTACAATAGTATTATTTTTTGTAATGTATGGTATTGGTTGTGTATTGTTTAATGCACAAGGCTTTTCTAAAACACAAAACTTTTTAAATTTATTTATATCAAATGCAGGTTTGATAGTAATAGGCATTGGTATGACAGTAGTTATGATTACAGGTGGCATTGATATTAGTGTGGGTTCTTTTGTAGCTATGGGCTGTATGATGCTTGCTTATATGATGGAAAAGGGAAATATTGGTGCAGTTCCTGCAGTACTTATTGTATTGGTAACAGGTATTGTGTTTGGCTTAGTACAAGGATTTTTAGTTGCTTATATGGATATACAGCCGTTTATTGTAACACTTGCAGGTATGTTTTTTGCAAGAGGTATGACAGCAATTATATCAAAAGATATGATTAGTATTACAAACCAAACATTTATGGCATGGGCAAAATTAAGAATATATTTACCATTTGGAGGATATTACAATAAAAAAGGTGTTTTGATACAGCCATACATTTATCCAACAGTAGTAATAGCGATATTACTTTTGATAGCAGCATTTATAATGCTTAAATATACAAAATTTGGAAGAAGTATTTATGCTGTAGGTGGTAATGAACAGTCTGCACTGATGTTAGGATTAAATGTTAGAAAAGTAAAATTAAAAGCATATGTATTAGATGGCTTTTTGTGTGGTGTAGGTAGTATATTGTTCTGTCTAAATACATTAGGCGGTTTCGTAGAACAAGCGAAAGGTTTTGAAATGGACGCAATTGCATCTTCTGTTATAGGCGGTACACTTTTGACTGGTGGTGTAGGAAATGTTATAGGTACATTGTTTGGTGTATTGATAAAAGCAACCATTGAAGCATTTATTACATTTCAAGGAACACTTTCTTCTTGGTGGACACGTATTACTATTGCGGCATTGTTATGCTTCTTTATAGTATTGCAATCTGTTTTGTCCATGATGAAAACAAAAAAACAATAAATAAAAAATGAAAGTTTTAAATGAATTTATATTTGAATATGTAGGAGGTATTGTATATGAAAAAATATCAATTTTGGTTTTGTACTGGTTCTCAAGATTTGTATGGTGATGAATGTTTAGAACACGTGGCACAACATTCTAAAATTATTGTAGAAGAATTAAATAAGAGTGGAAATTTACCATTTGAAGTAATTTGGAAACCTACTTTAATTACAAATGAAGTGATTAGAAAAACATTTAATGAAGCAAATGCAGATGAAAACTGTGCAGGTGTGATTACATGGATGCACACATTTTCACCAGCAAAAAGCTGGATATTAGGATTACAGGAATATAGAAAACCTCTTTGTCATTTGCATACACAGTTTAACAGAGAAATTCCTTATGATGCGATTGACATGGACTTTATGAATGAAAATCAATCTGCACATGGCGGAAGAGAATACGGGCATATTGTAAGCCGTATGGGCATTGAAAGAAAAGTAATTGTCGGTTATTGGGCTGATGAAGCAGTACAAAAACAATTAGCAAGTTGGATGAGAACAGCAATCGGTGTTATGGAGTCCTCTCATATCAGAGTAATGAGAATAGCAGATAATATGAGAAATGTTGCTGTAACAGAAGGCGATAAAGTAGAAGCACAAATTAAATTTGGTTGGGAAGTAGACGCTTATCCAGTAAATGAAATTGTAGAGGCTGTAAATGCTGTATCAAAATCAGATACAGATACATTAGTAGAAGAATATTATGACAAATATGATATTCTTTTAGAAGGTAGAGAAGAAAAAGAATTTAGAGAACACGTAGCAGTACAGGCACAAATTGAAATTGGATTTGAAAGATTTTTAAAAGAAAAAGATTACCATGCTATTGTGACACATTTTGGAGATTTGGGAGGATTAAAACAACTTCCGGGATTGGCAATACAGCGACTGATGGAAAAAGGTTACGGTTTTGGTGCTGAGGGCGACTGGAAAACGGCTGCAATGGTACGTCTTATGAAAATTATGGCACAAGGTACAAAAAATGAAAAAGGCACTACATTTTTTGAAGACTATACATATAATTTAGTAAAAGGTAGAGAGGGAATATTACAAGCACATATGTTAGAAATTTGTCCTAGTATTGCAGATGGCAAAATTGCTATAAAAGAATGTCCTCTTAGTATGGGAAATAGAGAGGACCCTGCAAGATTGGTATTTACAGCAAAAGAAGGACATGGTGTTGCAACTTCTTTGATTGATTTAGGTGACAGATTTCGTTTTATTATAAATGATGTAGAAGTAAAAAAAGCAGAAAAAGATATGCCAAAATTACCAGTTGCTACAGCATTTTGGACACCAGAACCAAATCTTGAAATTGGTGCAGCAGCTTGGATTTATGCAGGCGGAGCACATCATACAGCATTTTCTTATGACTTAACAGCAGAGCAAATGGGAGATTGGGCAGCTTGTATGGGTATTGAGGCAGTTTATATTGACAAAAATACTAATATTCGTCAATTTAGAAATGAATTGAAATGGAATGATATGTATTATAAATTCCGCTGATGAGGGGGAAATCATATGAAAAAAGAAAGTATATTACAAGGCAATACTGCACTAGGTATTGAATTTGGTTCTACTAGAATAAAAGCAGTGCTAATAGATGAAACAAAATCACCTATAGCACAAGGTAGCTATGAATGGGAAAATCGTATTGAAAATAATATTTGGACATATCATATAGAAGATATTATAACTGGTTTACAACATTGCTATAGTGATTTATCAGAAAATGTAAAAAAAGAATATGGTGTTGTACTGAAAACAGTAGGTAGTATAGGCATTAGTGCTATGATGCACGGCTATATGGCTTTTGATAAAAAAGGTGAATTGTTAGTACCTTTTAGGACATGGAGAAATACCATAACACAACAAGCAGCAGAAAAGTTAACAAAACTATTTGATTATAATATTCCACAAAGATGGAGTATAGCACATTTATATCAAGCTATATTAAATGAAGAAACACACGTTTCACAAATTAACTTTTTAACCACATTAGCAGGCTTTATACATTTTAAACTTACAGGCAAAAAAGTGCTAGGTGTGGGCGATGCTTCGGGTATGTTTCCTATAGATTGCACTACAGGTACCTATTATGAAAGTATGATAAAACAGTTTGATGAGCTAATAGCAAATAAAAATTATAACTGGAAATTAAAACAGATATTGCCAGAAGTGCTTTCAGCAGGAGAAAATGCAGGTATATTAACAGAAGAAGGTGCGAAACTGTTAGATGTTAGTGGCAACTTGCAGGAAGGTATTCCTCTTTGTCCTCCAGAGGGAGATGCAGGAACAGGTATGACTGCTACAAATAGTGTTGCTGTTAGAACAGGTAATGTTTCCGCTGGTACATCTGTATTTGCTATGGTTGTTTTAGAAAAAGAACTTTCAAAAGTATATCCAGAAATTGATCTAGTTACTACACCAACAGGACATTTAGTAGGTATGGTACACTGTAATAATTGTACTTCTGACTTAAATGCTTGGGTAAATTTGTTTCAAGAATATAGTGAAGCAATGGGATTAAAAGCAGATAAAAATGATATTTTTGCCACATTATATAATAAAGCATTACAAGGTGATGTAGATTGTGGAGGATTGCTTTCTTACTGCTATTTGTCAGGAGAACCTATTACAGATTTTGAAGAAGGTAGGCCACTTTTTGCAAGAATGGCAAATAGTAAATTTAATTTAGCAAACTTTATGAGAACACATTTATATAGTTCTTTGGCTACATTAAAAATAGGATTAGATATATTGTTTAAACAAGAAGGTGTTACATTAGATACTATTATGGGACATGGTGGACTATTTAAAACAAAAGGAGTAGGTCAAAAAGTAATGGCAGCAGCAGCTTCTGTACCAGTTTCTGTTATGGAAACAGCAGGGGAAGGCGGTGCATGGGGTATTGCTTTATTGGCAGACTATATGAAACAAAAACAAAATGACCAAACATTAGAGCAGTATTTAAATGATAAAGTATTCTGTGGAGGAGAAGCAGTTACAATAGCACCTTCTCAAGAGGATAGTGAAGGATTTGACAAATTTATAGCATTGTATCAAAAGGGGCTTACTATAGAAAAAGCAGCAGTTGAGTTTATGAAATAATAAAGGGGGAGAACATATTATGTTAGAACAACTAAAAAAAGAAGTTTATGAAGCGAATATGCTTTTACCCCAATATGGTCTTGTTACATTTACATGGGGAAATGTTTCAGCAGTGGATAGAGAAAAAGGTGTGTTTATCATAAAACCATCTGGTGTAGAATATGATAAAATGACAGTAGATGATATGGTAGTTGTAGATTTAAAAGGAAATCAAATAGAAGGAAAATTAAATCCTTCTTCAGATACAAAAACGCATTTAGTATTATACAATAGATTTCCTAATATAGGCGGAATTGTACATACGCATAGTACATGGGCAACTTCTTGGGCACAGTCTGGAAGAGCAATACCTTGCTATGGTACAACACACGCAGATTATATGTATGGAGAAATTCCTTGTGCCAGAAATTTAACATCAAGAGAAATTGAACAAGATTATGAATATAATACAGGTGTGTTGATAGCAGATTTATTTGATAAAAAAGAATTAGACCCAAAAGCAATGCCTTGTGTACTTTGTAAAAATCATGGGCCTTTTGCTTGGGGAAAAAATGCTTTTGATGCAGTACATAATGCTGTTGTGTTGGAGGAAGTAGCAAAAATGGCTGCACAATGTGAATGGATAAACAATAATGTAAAACCTGCACCACATTATTTACAACAAAAGCATTATATGAGAAAACATGGCCCTAATGCGTATTATGGACAGGGAAAATAAAAAAATAAATAGTAAAAAAGACAACAAATTTTTAAAATTTGTTGTCTTTTTTGTTTCATAAAAAATATGTAATATTATTCTTTTACTGTTTCTAACTTAAATACAACAGGTCTTAATCCATCATTGCAAGTACAAATTGCTACACCTGGTTTTTTTACCCATACTCCACCATAAATAAGTTCATTTTCTGCACCATGTGCTAAAGCAAATACATATTGAAAAAGTCCTTTCCAAGCTTCATCACAAAGTCCCTCAGGTTTTTCATATTCTGTAATAAATTCTTGTCCTTCTTCCAGCATAGGACAGGAAGTAAAACCTTCTACAGCATATTCTTTTACTAAATCTTCATTTAATGTTTTTCTTAATACTGTTATTTTTACTTTTTTCATTGCTTTTTCCTCCTTAATTATAATATTGTATATAGTGTAACATCAATATGATACTATTTCAAGGTAAAAAACATTAAAATTTAGTATAATTGCATAAAATTTTATATTTTAAAAAATAAAATTTGGTAAAAATGTGTTATAAAAGTAATGCTGTAGGAGTAGTAGATACATTATTATGACATATTTATTAAGTTTTATATAAATAGTACGATGATAACTATATACTATAAATAAACAATGAAAGAAGGAAAAACTATGGTAAAAGAGATATTGTTATTAGGAGATACACAATTATATGAAGTAAGTGAAGAAGTAAACAAAGAAGAAGATTTAACAGAACTGATACAAAATTTGAAAGATACATTACTAGATTACAGAAAAAAATATAATGCAGGTCGTGCCATTGCAGCACCGCAAATAGGTGTGAAAAAAAGAGTAATCTATTTTTATACAGACAAAGAAATTGTATTTGTTAATCCAGTGTTGACATTTCCAGACAATGAAAAAATGAAAGTATTAGATGATTGTATGTCATTTCCTAATTTGCTTGTAAAGGTGATGAGATATAAAAGGTGTACCATTACATATATGACGCCAACGTGGAAGCAGAAAAAAATAGAACTAGAGGGGGATTTATCAGAACTTTTACAGCATGAATATGACCATTTAGATGGTATATTAGCGACAATGAAAGCAATAGATAATAAATCATTTTATTGCAAAAAATAGCTAATAGTGCAATAAAAAGTAATTTATTACTGTTATTGTTAAGTTTTGTATCATTATTCCGATATTAAATATATGTAATAAAGTAAAAAATGAAAGGGGCAATGACAGATGAGAGTTGATTTTTCAGCAGTACAAACAAACCAAATTTTTAAAAATGCACATATCTCAAGCAATGAAAAACAAAGTGGTGTAGCAAAACAAAAGCCAATAAAACAAGATAGCGTATCTATCAGCAAAAAAGGAAAAACTGCTAATGTGATAAAAGGACTTCAAAAACAAAAACAGGCATTAATGCAAAGAAAAAGTGAAGTCAGAGCGAAGGCACTAGAAGAAGGTAAAAGTGCACAAGAAGTAAATACATTGATAGAAACTTATGATATGCAAATTAAAAATATAGATGCACAAATTGCAAAAATACAAACAGAAGAAGCAGAAAAAACAACAAAACCAAAAGAATATGATAAAAATACACCAAAAACAAAAGAACAAGCAGAAAAGCAAAAACTTGCTTCATTGACAGAGCTTTCTGTAAATGCAGAACAGGCAGATACAATGTATTCTGTAAAAAATAGTGTTGACAGAGAAGCTAGAACATTGTCTTCAGAGATTGCAATGGACAAAAGCTATAATTTAGGACAAGACTTTATTGATAAAAAAGAAGAAAAGCTTTCTAAACTAGAACAAAAATCACAACAATTAATGCAAGACGTCAGCGAAAAATTGACAGAAGTACAACAAATTGCTAAAGACAATATAGAAGCAGAAAAAAATGTTGTTGAAGAAGAGCAAAAAACAGCAATAGAAAAAATACAACAACAAACACAGGAAACAGAACAGACAGAAAAAGAATAATAATCAAAAAAGGTATTTGTAAATTTTATAGTACAAATACCCTTTTTATGATATAAAATATTTAGTTGTCTTCTTTTAAATAAAATACCAATTCGCTCATTTCAATACGATATAGTTGAAAGAAATGTTTTAAAATATTAATTTTATGTTGTGTACTTGTATTTACAAAAACATATATATTACTGCTTATGGCACAATACCCTTTTTTTTGAAGTGGCTTTTTACTTCTAGAAACATAGAGAGAAAGTTGTTTGTTTTGTTTATCTTCTGCCAATTGATTTAATATTGTTTTATCTGTTTCATGAAGCATAATAAGTACTTTTTGAAAAAAGTCAGTCCAGTTTTTTACACTTTGTTCTACACCTTGAAATTGAAATTTGAATATATTTTTTCCTGTAAAACAGTAATCATCTTCTAATGTATAAGCAGTCAGAAATTGCTGAGGTGACTGATAATTTGATTTAGGAAAAGCCCAAAGTTGTAAAGCTAATTTTTTCAATTCTTCATTTCTTTGTTCTAATTCCTGTAATGTCCATTTTTGCTTTTGTGCAATCATTTGGTTCATACGGAAACCACTGTTTTTTAGTCCAATTTCTTCCATATCTCTTTTTTGTTGAAATATTTTGTTACTATAGTAAGAATTATAAGCAGTTAATGTTAAATTAGCAAGTCTATGTAACCATACTTGATGGATTACTTCCCAGTCCTGTCCTAAAGCAGCTTTCCATTCAGGCGTTAATTGCTGAGGCATAATGTGTTCTATAGAACAGCTACCTGTTTCAAGCATTTCGTATATATTTTTGCTCTCTAAGTGATTTCCATTTTCTAATCTTTCTAAAATATATTGTTTTGATTTATTTGACATAGCATATATATTTTTTACTGTTAAACATTCTAAAAACATGGTATCTGTAGGAAACTGTGTTCTTTCTTTTTTGTTTTCTAATATATATTTTAGTTTTTCAACATATTGTTGTTTCGTTCCATCTAGTGCTGTAATTTCTTTATCCAATGCAATAAATATTTTGTTGAGTGCATTAGTAGGTAAGTCACATATCATTCTACGAAATAAGTAACTTTCTATGTATCTAAGCAATTCTACAACTTCTGCTTCTGTAATAATACCCTCTGTCCATATATGAAATATTTCTAAAAAAAATGGTATTGCTACAGTAAAATCTAGTTTTTTCCATCTCTTTAAAACATCATTAATATTTTTAGAATAAGTTTTTGCACAAGTTAATTTTTCATACCATTGTGCATATTGTTGCATATCTTTCAGTACTTGTTCTATATCTCCATCAGCTTTTTGTTCTGTATATTCTTTAAATGCAGTATATACTTTTTTAATAGCAGGTATTTTTTGCTGTTTAACACTTAAATAATGACGTAGAAAATCACTTAAATGATATTTGGTGTGTTCTTCAATAACGCTCCAATATTTTTTATAATAAATTGTTTGCTTTTGGGGAGGTATTCCCATAAAGACATAATTTCTTATTTTATCCCCTTCTTCTAATTCTAATCCTGTAGAATTAAGACTTTCAAATATTAATTGAGGATTGTCATTATGATTTAAACTGATGTCAATAATAATAATACGACGTATGCTTTCAAATAACTGGTCCGCAGAAAGTTCTCCCCATTTTATTTTATCTTTAAAAAAAGCATAATTTGCTGTAATATCAGAACTTTCAATAGCTTCTTTTTTGGTGTCAAAAAGTGTTTGAAATGCTTGTTTGTCTTCTTGAATAGGCTTTAATTTTATTTTTGTTTCTTCTGGTTGATATTTGTCAATTAAATATTCTTCATAAATTTTTTGTGCTAATTTGCTATCTTTTGATACAACAGTACCTTTTTTTAATAAATTATATAATGCCAACAATATAATAGATATTGTTGTAAGCCTTTGTTGTCCATCAATAATAACATATTCTTGTGCATAACTATCAGGATTGTAAAAAGAAACAATACTACCTAAAAAATGATTTTCTCTATTCATTGTAATCACTTTTACTAAATCATCATAGAGCCTTTGACATTGAGGTATTTTCCAAGCATAATTTCTTTGATATACAGGAATGACGAAACGTTTGTCAGTACCTCCTAAAAATCGTATTAGATATTTCGCATCTCCATGCACAATATCACCACCTTCGTTACTCTATTATATAAAAAAAATGTCGTAATTACAATCATTGTGCTAAGAGTGTGAATAAAATCAATTTTTATTGTTTTTTGTAAGATAGAAAAAACATAAAATAATACCAATACTACCAGCTAAAAGTGCAGGAATAAACAATTTAGTGTAATTTACAGGTGCATAATCGTATTGTCCTGTGACAATGTAACGATATAATATATAATTTAAACTTAATGTGGTGCTTCTAAGCATATTTTCAAATGTTGCTATAAGTATGGCGATTGCTAAAAATAATAGTCCGCTGCATAAAATTAAATTCATTTTTCTGTTATGTGCATTGATGCGTGATAAATCTTCTAATGTAATTTGTGTGTTTTGCTGTTGTTCCATTTGCTGTTGCTCTTTTTTCAATAATAATTCTTGTAATGATATTTGAAATAGTTCTGAAATAGTTACAATACTTTCTATATCTGGTAAACTATTTCCTTTTTCCCATTTTGATAATGTTTGACGAGAGATATTTAATTTTTCTGCTAATTGTTCTTGTGTTATACCAGAAAGTTTTCTTAATTCACAAATTTTGTTTCCTAAATCCATAACTATTCTCCTTTCTTTTGTTGTTTTTATCATAGCAAAATTTTTATAAAAAAGAAAGCAATGATATATTACATTAGTGCTATAACTGTTTACAAAAGACGATTTTTGTATAAAAAAGTAGTAAATAATAGTAAAAATTTGAAATTATATTCTATTGGTGCTATAATAAATTTAATATTGTAATAAAAAAGGGAAAAAATACATCAATTATAATTTTGCTACACTTTTTAAAACAATATTTACAAAAAAAGTTGTGTTGCTATCATAATAAAAAGTCTTTTTATGTAGGAGGAAAAGGGGCATGAAAATAGTAAAAACATTGCTTGCTTTATTGCTTTGTATACTATATACTACAGCAGTGTTTGGGGCAGTAATGGATAGGGAACAGTTTTTTGATTTAGGAAATGGTGATACTGTAGCAAGAATAGAAATTATAGAAAAGGCGACAGGAAATATTGTAAATATAGTAAAACAGGAGGAACTAAATAAGACATATGAAATATTAAAAAAAATGAAATTTGGTAAAATTATGACATATGATGCTTATCAAAGGGACAATAGTATAGGTACAAGCGATTATAGCATGAATTTTTATCAAAAAAATAATGTTGTAAAACAATTAGAAATTACACAAGACAAAATATATACAAATAAATGGGTATTATTTCCACAACAAATGCCAAATGACTTTTATTATTTTGCAAAATACATGATACTAACAAAACAAAATTATAAAAAAACTTTTACAGAAGAAGACTTTTATCAAAATAATATACTTTGGAAAGATAATGCTATTATATTTACAAAAAATCAGCCATATTATGAACAAAACAATGGTGTTATGGCAGAATTTAAAACATTAAATACTGTTTTAGATACTAATGCAGTATATAATATTACCTCTCAAACAGTAATAATAAATGGACAAAAGAAATTTCTTTTTGGACAACAAAAAGATGATGTAGTGTATATATCAGTAGAACAGTTTTCAAAATTATTAGGTTATACTACAGCATGGGATAATACGCTAAAAATATTGACGATACAACAGCCTAAAAATCATAATGAAAGATGGGAAAAATTGAGAGGAATTCCTGAAGTTTATGGAAATATTAAAACAATATTTGAAGATATGTCATTTGAAAAATTTTTAAATATACAACAACAACCTCTTACAAAAGTAAGTATTAAAAATGAAAAAACAAATTATACTACAACTATTACAGAGCAAAAGGAACTAGAAAAAATATATGACATATTGTGTAATACTACAATATATCAAATTGAAAAGCAAAATATACAAGCAGATGAGCCTATTTATCGCTATGCTGTTACATTATATCAAAATGAAAAAGCAGTCAAAACATTTTTTATGACTTCAGAAAATGTAATGAAAGACGATATATATCGTGTAAGTGTTAGTACAGCATTTTTTGATTATATTTATAAAACAAATGAAACTGCTTATGCAAAAGCAGTATTATATCAGTGGAAAGTAATATAAAAAATAAAAAGACCTTGAGATAAATTATAAAAGACCTCAAGTTCTTTTTAATGTTTTATTAAAGTTGTTTACAAAGCGTTACAATTTCTTTTGTGGCTTGCGTAATATCTTTTTGAGCAAATATTGCAGAAACTACAGCAACACCATCTATACCACTACCTTTTAATTGTAATATATTTTTGGTGTTGATACCACCTATTGCTACAACAGGTATACAAACCGCATTACAAATTTGTTGTAATGTTTCAAATGAAACTTCGCTTGCATCTAATTTTGTAGAGGTAGAAAAAACTGCTCCTACTCCTAAATAATCTGCCCCTTGTTTTTGTGCTAATATAGCTTGTTCAACTGTCTGTACAGAAACGCCTATGATTTTATTTTGTCCTAATTTTTGACGAACTTTTCCTGCCTCCATATCTTTTTGACCTACATGAACACCATCAGCATCTACAGCAATGGCAATGTCTACATTATCATTTATTATAAAAGGAATGTTATATTTATCTGTTATTTTTTTTAATGCTACTGCTTGTTTTAAAAAGTCATCATAACACAAATTTTTTTCTCTTAACTGTAAAAATGTTACACCACCTTTTATTGCTTTTTCAGCTTGTTGTTCTAATGTTTGACCATTTAGCCAACTGCGGTCTGTTACAGCATAAACAAGCATTTTTTTACGTTCTATATTCAATTTTACTACCTCCTATCAATGCAACATCATCTAATGTACTTAGTGCATCTATTAAGTGCATACGAAAACTAGAAGTGCCAGAAATTTCTTTTTGTACTTTTGCAAAAGCAATTTCACCGCAATACCCCATAGCACAAATTGCAGCAACAGTTGATTGCAATATATTTTTGGTGTTTGCAGTACAATAAGCAGCAATTATTGCAGTTAACATACAGCCTGTACCAGTAATTTTAGATAGAATAGGGTGACCATTTCGTATAATATATGCTGTTTTATCATCTGTTACAATATCAATCGCTCCTGTAATAGCAATGATAGCACCTGTTTTTTGACTTAATTTTTGAGCAAATGTAATTACCTCGTCAATATTTTGTTCTGTTACAGTGTCGCTTATGTCTGCATCAACACCTTTTGTTGTGCCACTTCCCTGATATACTGTTTTGATTTCTGAAATATTCCCTCTAATTACACTAAATTTTACTTCTTGTAATAAACGCATTGTTGTTTGAGTACGTAGCTTTGTAGCTCCTGCTCCAACAGGGTCAAGTATAACAATATGACCTAATTCATTTGCTTTTTTTCCTGCTAATATCATGGAGTTTACTGTTCTGGCATTTAATGTGCCTATGTTTATGACAGTGCCTTTACAAATAGATGTCATTTCTTCAGCTTCTTTTTCGTCGTCCGCCATAATGGGAGAAGCACCACAGGCAAGCAAGACATTTGCAACATCATTTACTGTTACATAATTTGTAATACAATGTATAAGAGGAGTTTGTTCTCTTACATTAGATATAACATTTTGCAGCATAAAAAAGACCTCCAATATCATTAATTTGTTACTATATGCTAAAAAGCATAGCATAAAAAAAATGACATTGCAATGAAAAGCATAAAGTATTATATCAGTTTTAAATAGTATTTTTATTTTGGCAAAGTGCAAAAAGTTGTTTTGAAACAATAGCAGTATGTGTATTATGTACAACAATCCAATTTTTGGGGGGTACAGAAACAACTTTATTTGATTTATAACTGATTTTATTTTCTTTATTTTGCACCATATCACCAATATATACAGCGTTATGTAGTATATTTCTTATAGTAGAAGCAGACCATACACCTTCACTTTTGATACCCTTTCTACCTATATCTTTGTTTTGCATAGCATTATATTGTGAGGGAGTAGGTATTTTTTGATTTGTAAGAAATTTAGCAATAGAAGAATAGGATTTTTTTTCAAAAGCATACTGTTCAAATATAAAATGTACAATAGGGGCAGTAGTGCTATCTATAATGAGTTTATGTTTGTCTAAAGGAGATTTTTGATAGCCATAAGGAGCATAATTACCTAAATATTGTCCTTGCATTTGTTTTTGACGAAATACTTTTTTGATATTTTGAGATAATTCTTCACAATACCATTCATTTACAAGGGCATTGATTTGACGTGTTTTTTTGTTTTGATTGTCATAAGTATCTGCTTTGTCTACTATAGTAATAAAACGAATACCCCAAATAGGAAATATGTAATGTAGATATTTTTCAGCAGTTGTCATACTTCTTGTAAATCTAGATTGTGTTTTACAAAGTATAATAGAAAATAATCCTTTTTGAGCATATTGCAGCATACGTTTAAATGCAGGACGATTATCATCTAATCCAGAGTAATTTTCATCATAATAAATATCAAATATAGACCAATTATTTTGATGAGCATATTGTGTCAAAAGTAATATTTGATTTTGTATACTTTCACTTTGATTTTTTTTATTGTATTCGTTTGAAATGCGGCAGTAAATTGCAACTTTTTCTGACATAATATCACCATTTTAATAATATTATTTTAATATATTCTATAAAAAATAAAATATGAGAATTATATTATAAAAAAAGCTCTCAACAATTTACTATAATTTTAGTTGTTGAGAGCTTTAAAATTAATTTTCGTTTTCTAGTTTTGAAATACCGATTTGTATTCTATTTAGACTTTCTTGTTTTCCTAATATATCTGCTAATTCCATAGCACCGCCTGGTGAAGTAGGTTCTCCAGAAAGTGCTGTTCTGACAGGCCATAAAAGTTGACCATTTTTGATACCCAATTTTTGTACTAAATCCATAAGAGTATCATGTATAGCATTTTCTGTCCAATCAGATAAATTTTCGAGTACAGGTAATGCTTCTTTTAAACTAGAAAGAGCAATTTCTTTTGTTGTTTTCATTTTTTTGTGAATATATAATTCTGTACTATATTCTGGTAAATTGTCAAAAAAATCAACCAATCGTGGGATATCATTTAATGTTTCTAAACGTTTTTGAAGTAGTAAAGCGATTTTTTTCAAATCTAATGCAGTATTTTTGATAACTTCTTTTAAACGATTTTCGGCTAAAATATAGAAGTCATCAGGTTTCATATTTTTGATATATTCTCCATTAAGCCATGTCAATTTTTTTATATCAAATATAGAAGGAGATTTGCTTAGTCCTTCTATAGTAAAAGCTTTTTCCAATTCTGAAAGTGAAAATATTTCTGTATTGTCAGAAGGACTCCAGCCTAAAAGAGCAATATAATTGACAATAGCTTCTACTAAATAACCTTCTTTTACTAAATCTTCAAAAGATTTGTCGCCATGACGCTTTGAAAGTTTGTTATGAGCATCTCTCATTACAGCAGGCAGATGCACATAAACAGGTGCTTCCCAACCAAAAGCTTCATAAAGAAGGTTATATTTTGGTGTAGAAGAAAGATATTCGCTTCCTCTTACTACATGAGTAATTTTCATTAGATGGTCGTCAACAACATTGGCAAAATTGTAAGTAGGATAGCCGTCTGCTTTCATAAGTATTTGGTCGTCAAGTTCTTCATTTTCAACAGTAATATCACCATATACTACATCATGAAATGTTGTTGTACCTTCTGTAGGCATTTTTTGCCTAATTACAAAAGGAATACCTGCATCTAAATTTTGTTGTATTTGTTCAGCAGAAAGTCCTAAACAGTGACGGTCATATTTAGCAAAAGCATCGCCTTTTTCATTACTTGATTTTAAAGAGGAAAGACGCTCTTTAGAACAAAAACAGTAATAAGCTTGTCCTTTTTTTATCAATTCTTTAGCATAATCCATATATAGTCCCATACGTTCGCTTTGTATATAAGGGCCATATTCTCCTCCTATATCTGGGCCTTCGTCATGTTTTAGTCCTGTCATTTTTAACGTGTTGTAAATAACATCTGTTGCACCATCTACCAAACGCTCTTGGTCAGTATCTTCTATGCGTAATATAAATTTTCCATTTTGAGATTTTGCAATTAAATACTCATATAGTGCTGTTCTTAAATTGCCTATGTGCATATAACCTGTAGGACTTGGAGCAAATCTTGTTCTAATTTCCATTTAAATTTCTTCCTTTCTAAATAACATTACCATATTAGTTTATACGTTTCTATGTATATTGTAAAGAGAAAAACGAATACATTATAATCAGTTTTTTATATTGTAATACTTATACTATGAGGTATTAGCTATATAAAAAAGTCATATACTGATATAAAAAACTAAAGGAGTGTCGTTTTTATGAAGGTATTTTCTCTAAAAATGGAAAATTTAAGTATATTTGTATTGCTTATGATAATTGTGTCAGGACTATATTTTACAATACAAAAACAAAATGTAGTAGAAACAATGTTACCTGTTAATGCTAAAGTTGTAATATTAGATGCAGGTCATGGAGGTTGGGACCCTGGTAAAACAGGCACACAAGGGGATAATGAAAAGAATATCAATTTACAAATTGCCCAAAAATTAAAACAGTATTTAGAACAAGGAGGAGCAGTTGTATATATGACAAGAGATAGCGATGAAGCATTAGGACAAAAAAAGGGGGAAGATATGAAAGAAAGAAAACGTATTGCAAATGAAAGTGAGGGAGATATATTTGTGAGCATACATCAGAATGCTTTTCCAAAGGGAAGTGCAAAAGGAGCACAAGTATTTTACCATAAACAATCAGAGGAGGGAAAAAAGTTAGCAGAAGAAATACAAAAATCTCTTAAAAAATATGTAGATAATGAAAACACTAGAGAAATAAAAGAAAATACAAATTATTACATACTCAAAAAAACAGAATTACCTTCAGCACTTGTAGAATGTGGATTTTTATCTAATGCAGACGAAGAGAAAAAATTAAATACAGAAGAATATCAACAAAAAGTGGCATGGGCGATATATGTGGGTATTATGAATTATTTTGAGCAACACGATATTCAAAATGTATAATGATGTGTTTGATAAGTATACAAATTTTTAGTAATGTGTTTATTTTCCGTTAAGAAAGCGTTAAGAAAACGTTAAGAAAATAAAAAAAATTTATCTATTTATTTCACTAACAATAAAAAAGTTCAGTCAAATAGAAAAATAAAATAAAATATTGTAAATAAAATAAATTTTATTACTGCTTGTATGACATGATAACATAGTAAAATGAAATTGCTTAAAAATCAAGGAGTATAAAACATTTTCAAAAATACGATATTACTTCAAAATTAACATTATTTTTGAAGTAATGACGTCAAAATAGAAAAAATCAATAATAAAAAATGCAAAATAATTTTATTATTGTTCATTTTGTATGTTATAAACTATAAAATGAACAAAAAATTATGCTTGCAAAATCAAAAAAGACAATTAAAATAATAATTAGTTATAATATTTTGGACATTTGATACAGATAACATACGAACAGATGAAAGGAGTTATAAAAAATTACATAAAAATGATAGTAAATTTGCACTATAGTATTTACGAATACTGTGTGTTTGCTGATTTCGCTATAATTGATTTATTTCTATTATAATCAAAGTACTGTATGAAATGTTTTCAAAATAAAACTAATTTGAATAATGCAATTATAATGAAAAGGGGGAAATACTTATGGCAATACTACAAAGTATTTATGACGTACTCTGGGGTCTTCCTATGTTGGTACTTTTGGTAGGAACACACTTATTTTTAACATTCCGTACAAGATTTATACAGATAAGTACATTTAAAGCAATTAAATTGTCGGTTACACCTGATGCAGAAGCAAGTGGTGACGTTAGTTCTTTTGCAGCACTTGCAACAGCACTTGCAGCAACAATTGGTACTGGTAATATCGTTGGTGTAGCAACAGCGATTGCGGCAGGTGGTCCTGGTGCAGTATTTTGGTGTTGGTTAACAGGTTTATTTGGTATGGCAACAAAATATGGCGAAGGTCTTTTGGCAGTAAAATACAGAGTAAAAACAGCTGACGGTATGATGTTGGGTGGTCCTATGTATGCTCTGGAAAATGGTTTAAAACAAAAATGGCTTGGTGTAGCATTTGCAGTATTTGCAGGTATTGCTTGTTTTGGTATTGGTAATATGACACAAGGTAACTCCATTTCTACAATGGTACAAAGTAACTTTGGAGTATCTCCAGTTATTACAGGTGCTGTTTTAACAATAGGTACTGGCTGCGTTATACTTGGTGGTGTACAATCTATTGCAAAAGTTTGTGAAAAATTAGTTCCTTTGATGGCTGGACTTTATATTCTTGGCTGTATTATTATCTGTATTATTAATGGTCCTTATATGGGCAAAGCAGTTGCATTAATTGTAAGTAGTGCATTTACAAAACAAGCTATTGCTGGCGGTCTCATGGGCGGCGGTATTTCAGTAGCACTTCGTGCTGGTGTATCTCGTGGTTTGTTTACAAATGAGTCTGGTTTAGGTTCTGCTCCTATCGCAGACGCAGCAGCTCAAACAAGAAATCCTGTTCGTCAAGCATTGGTTTCTATGTCTGGTGTATTTTGGGATACTATAGTTGTTTGTGCTATGACAGGTCTTGTACTTGTTTCTACAATTATTAAAGAACCTGAAGCAGCAATTAACCCTGCAACAGGTAGCTTATTTACAGGCGGAGATTTAACAACACACGCATTTGCTGCTATTGGAGGTATTGGACCTATTGTATTAACAGTTGGTTTGATAACATTTGCATGGTCAACAATACTTGGCTGGTCATACTATGGTGAAAAATGTTGGGAATATCTTTTAGGTAAAAAAGCACTTATGCCTTTTAGAATAGTTTGGACAGGTATAGTATTTGTAGGTTGTGTAACAGCTCTTGACTTGGTATGGCTGATTGCCGATATATTAAATGGTTTGATGGCATGGCCAAACTGTATTGCATTGTTAGGATTGAGCGGTGTTATTGTTTCTGAAACAAAAAAATATCTTTGGGATGATAATATGGACGCATTCTCCGATGATGAAATTAAAATAATTGATAATAAATAATAATATTCCTTTTTATAAAAAAGACTCTATTTCTGTTGAAATAGAGTCTTTTGCTATGTTATAAATTATGCACTATAAAATTAGACTTTTTTTAATAACGGTTAAGAATTTATTAAGTATTTATTCATAAAATGGACATATTTTTCCATTATACTGATTTCAGAAGTTAAGAGAAAACAAACAAGCACCCCTCTCTAGCTTCTGAAACAACCGTATCTCCCAGCCCCAAGGGAGATACGCCCCCCTTAATGAAATGATATGTAAAGAAGGCATATAAAAATGACAAAAAAGAAATTAGAGATATTAGAAATTTGTACTGGCGAAATTGTAGATATGAATATTGTACAAATGAAAAAAGAAAAAATACAAAAAAATAAAAAAATGTTTTTTGGTGAAATAATTAAAAATTGCTTTGTATCGGCTTTTCTTAAAGCCGAATGACTATATATTTCGAAAAGTTTGACAATATGACAGGCTCTCCTCCTCACACTTAGAGCACTGTCAACATAATTATTACCCCCCTCTCTTGCGGCTGATGAACCCCTCATCAGCCGTTTTTATATGGTGTTTTTAAACTTTATTACTGCATATACTGCTATAAAGGGGGAATTGTTATGGGAATATATAAAGTCATTAAAATTAAACTGCCTAAATTTAATTTATTACAAAAAAACAATAAAACAAAAATAAAAAAGAATATTCCAAAAAGAAATATCAAAAATCAAAAAAATATTTTAAAAAAACCAAATTACTCTACTAAACATAAAAACAAAAATAGTTTTTCATATTATACTATGAAAACAATACCTAAAAAGCATAAAAAAGAAATACATTTCAGTAAAATGAAATTAAAATATGTTATAATTGGACTGTTTCTGACATTGATATTGATAAAAGGTATTATAGTATTACATCATTATAGTGAACAAAAACAAGTACAAAATACAGATGCAGTAGTAGAAACAAAAACAAATTTTTTTGTAAAAGAAAGTTTGCCTTATTAGCATCAATACAATGTTTTATGCAAATATTTACTTTGTTTATGTTGCTGTGGTATAATCATATCATATTGTAAATTAAAGTAAATAGAAAGGAGAAGATTTATGTCTTCTACAGCACAAAAAAATATTAGAAATTTTTGCATTGTTGCCCATATAGACCATGGTAAATCTACATTAGCAGATAGACTAATACAAAAAACAGGATTGTTAACAGAAAGAGAAATGCAGGAGCAAGTGCTTGATAATATGGATTTAGAAAGAGAAAGAGGTATTACAATAAAAGCACAAGCAGTGCGTTTAGTATATAAAGCAAGTGATGGAGAGGAATATGTATTTAATTTAATTGATACACCAGGTCATGTTGACTTCAATTATGAAGTTTCAAGAAGTTTAGCAGCTTGTGAGGGTGCATTGTTGATTGTAGATGCCGCACAAGGCATTGAAGCACAAACATTAGCAAATGTGTATTTAGCTTTAGATAATGATTTAGAGATATTACCTATAATTAATAAAATTGATTTGCCTAGTGCTAATCCAGAATTAGCAAAACAGGAAATTGAGGATATTATAGGAATATTTGCACAAGATGCTCCTATGATTTCTGCAAAAAATGGTTTAAATGTAGAGCAAGTGTTAGAAAAAATTGTAACAGATATACCAGCACCTTCTGGTGATAGAGATGCCCCTTTAAAAGCGTTGGTGTTTGACTCTGTGTATGACCAATATAAAGGTGTTATTGTTATTATGAGAGTGTTTGATGGTGCTATAAAAAAAGGTACAAAAGTAAAAATGATGGCAACAGAAAAAGAATTTGATGTAATAGAAGTAGGTGTGTTTGGAGCAGGAAGATTTATACCAACAGATGTATTAGAAGCGGGTATGGTAGGCTATTTTACAGCAAGTATTAAAAATGTAGCAGATACTCGTGTAGGAGATACTGTCACAGAAGCGGACAACCCTACAGCAGAAGCATTACCAGGATATAAAAAAGTAAACCCTATGGTGTATTGTGGATTGTTTCCAGCAGATGGTGCAAAATATCCTGATTTGAGAGAAGCACTTGAAAAATTGCAACTTAATGATGCTGCATTATTTTTTGAACCTGAAACATCGGTAGCATTGGGATTTGGTTTTAGATGTGGATTTTTAGGATTACTTCATTTAGAAATTGTGCAGGAGAGATTGGAAAGAGAATATAATTTAGATTTGGTAACAACAGCACCAAGTGTTATTTATAAATTATTTTTAACAGATGGTACAGAAATAGAAATATCAAATCCAAGTAATATGCCAGACCCTGCTAAAATAGAACATATGGAAGAACCTATTGTAAAAGCAGAAATTATGCTTCCTAAAGAATATATAGGTGCAATTATGAAATTGTGTCAGCAAAGACGAGGAGAATATATTAGTACAGAATATTTAGATGAAACTAGAGCAATGTTACTGTATGAAATGCCTTTAAATGAAATTATATATGACTTTTTTGATGTGCTGAAATCTAGAAGTAGGGGCTATGCTTCATTTGATTATAATTTGATAGGATATAAACAAAGCGAACTTGTAAAATTAGATATATTGGTAAATAGAGAAGTTGTAGATGCACTTTCTTTTATTGTTCATAAATCTACTTCTGTAGAAAGAGGTAGAAAAATATGTGAAAAACTTAAAAAAGAAATTCCTAGACAACTTTTTGAAATACCAATACAAGCAGGTATAGGTAGTAAAATTGTAGCAAGAGAAACTGTTAGTGCTATGAGAAAAGACGTTTTAGCAAAATGCTATGGTGGTGACATAAGTAGAAAGAGAAAACTGCTTGAAAAACAAAAAGAAGGTAAAAAGAGAATGAGGCAAATAGGAAATGTGGAAGTACCTCAGCAGGCATTTATGAGTGTATTGAAATTGGAAGAAGAATAAAATCAATTTTTATTTAAAAAAGTAGAATGAATATAAAACATTCTACTTTTTTGTTTATAAAAATAATTTATTGCTTCTGTTAATAGTATAATATAAATTTTAAAAATATACAAGACTTGTATTGATTATATTAAAACTGTAAAATAGCACTATTAAAAAAGGAGGGGTAAATATGAATAAAACATCAGTATGTAATAACAAAAAAATTTTTTATCATGGTACAAAAGCTGACTTAAAAAAAGGAGATTTGATTAAAGCAGGTTATCACTCTAATTATGGAAGTAGAAAAAAAGCAAATTTTGTATATTTTTCTGCTACTATGGACGCAGCAATTTGGGGAGCAGAACTGGCACAAGGGGATACATTAGGCAGAATTTATATAATAGAGCCTACAGGTGATTTTGAAGATGACCCTAATTTGACTGATAAAAAATTTAAGGGAAATCCTACAAAATCTTATCGCAGTAAATATCCTTTATGTGTAGTAGATGAAATTTTGCATTGGCAGGGACATAGTAAAGATATGCTTGAACAAATGTATAAAAATTTAGAGGAACTAAAAAAACAGGGAATTGAAGCAATAAATGATTAATAAAGTAAAAAAGTAACAGATTTTTGACGATTAGTGTATAAAAATCTGTCACTAGTATTATAATTAAAATAATTGACATATAAAGTAGATAGAGATATAATTTATGTAATAGTAATTTAGAAAGGGGAGATATTTTACTATGTTTGATGTTGATATGCTATCTACTGTTTTTAAAAATATAGATGCAGATGCTGCAAGTTTCTTGTTGGATATAGTAAATCCAGATATTGCATTCATTATTTCTCGTTTTGAGAATATCAGCGTTGTTACAGTAATGATATTGTTTTTACTATTGGGTATGTGGAAAACATTTGAAAAGGCAGGGAAACCTGGTTTTATTGCTTTGATACCATTATATAATTGTTATAAATTGTATCAAATTGCTTTTGGAAGTGGCTGGTTTTTTCTACTTGGTATGATACCGCTTGCGAATATTATTGTAAGAGTTGTATTTGGTGCAAAACTTGCGGAGGCGTTTGGAAAAAATGAAGTATTTGGAGCAATATTATCCTATTTTCCTTTTATTTTTTATATGATATTAGGATTTGGAAAATCTAATTGTGTAATACAAAGAAATAAAGCAGAAAAAGAGAAAGATTTTGATGAATTAAGTACATAAAAATGAATTACTAATATTATAAGCAAAGTACTTGACATATGCAATAGACAAATATATACTAAGGTAGACAATGTGTGCTAAAATTAAGGGGAGGAATTTTGTTATGACAAGCAGTGACGTTGGTTTTATTATTTTTGATATGGCACTTACAGGTGTCATAATTGCATATTTTGTATTTACAATAGCAGGTATATGGAAAACATTTGAAAAAGCAGGAGAACCTGGTTGGGCATCCATTGTGCCATTTATGAATTTGTATAAACTATGTAAAATAGGTTTTGGTGTTGGCTGGCTATTTTTAGTTAGTTTTGTACCAGTTGTAAATTTTATTTTGAATATTATACTTGGTATAAAAATGGCACAAGCATTTGGTAGAGGTGTATTGTTTGGATTAGGAATAGCATTTTTGCCTGGAATATTTTACATGATATTAGGCTTTGGTAGTGCTACCTATCAGGGACAAACAAATGTAATAAATAAAATATAAAAACTAAAATTACATATTATTTTGTAAAAATAAATAGAAATTTACCAAAAAAAGGAATGAAAAATTCCTTTTTTTGTTTCAAAAAATTTTAGTTGAAGTGATATGTGGTATTGAAGTATAATAATAGAAATATAGTAAATAAATAGCACAAAAGAGAGGAGCACCAAAATGAAGCAATTTTTTGGAAACAGCCACCGAGGAGATTTAAAAGAAGCGGCAAAAGGATTGCATGAACCATCATTTATTATGTTATTGTCCAATCAGAAGCAGTTTGATGCTCACGTAAAAGAATTGGAACATATGTATCCCCGAGTACCAAGTATTGGTTGTATTGGTATGAGTTACAGTAGAGCTGTAGAAGAAACAGGTGTTGGTATTATTGCATTTTATGATGGCATAAAGGTTGCAACAAATGTACTTGAAAAAGTATCTATAATGCCTGTAAGATATATTGAAAGATTGCAAAGGGATATAAAAGAAGTCAATGCGGATAAAAAAGATACTATTTGTATTGATTTTTGTTCTGGAAATGATGCTTGTGTATTAACTACAATGTGTACTGTTTTAAAACCTTTGGGCATCTCTCTTGTAGGGGGAACAGGTGACGCTGGAAAAGTATCTGTAGATGGTAAAGTTTACGAAGACAGTGTAGCATATGCTTTGATTAAAAATCAAAATGGAAGGGTGAAAGCATATAAAGAAAATATTTATAGAAAAATGAAAAATTATAGATTTATTGCTTCTAAAACAGATAAATCAAAGTATATACTAGGAGCATTAAATGGGCGTCCAGCCAAAAAGGTATACCAAGATATACTTCATGTTACAGAGCAACAAATATTGACACAAACATTTAAAAATCCTTTTGGTAAAATAAATGGAGATGAAACTTGTATTGTGTCTATTAAAGATGTACAAGGGGAAGCATTGGCATGTTTTAGGCAAGTAAATGACTCTGATGTACTTGTACTATTAGAATTAGGGGATTATAAAGCGATTGTAAAAGAAACTATACAAACCATACAAAATGACTTTAAAAAACCATCTGCTGTATTTTCTGTTAATTGTTTGTTTCGATATAAATTATTTAGTCAAAGCAATTATATGAAACAATATTTGAATGATATGTCTATATTAGGTAGTCATGCTGGTTTTATAGGATATGGAGAACATTATAACAATCAATTTGTAAATCAGTCTATGTCGTGTGTTGTATTTGAATAGAGGGGTGAAAATATGTTTTTGAAAAGAAAACAAAAAATAAAAAATAGTGATATAGAACAAAAACAACAAATAGGAAAAAAATCATATCCAATACTTCATATTATAAAAAGTTTACAAAATTATCAAAAGGATTTAGTACAAAAAGAAGTTTCTTCTCTCTTTGAGCTGAATATGGTAAGTCGTTCTTTTGATGAAGTTTTAGAGGAAGCAGGGCAATTTCAAACAAAACTGCAAAATTTTGAACAAAATTTTTATCGTATCAGTCAAGCGTCTGATGGTTTTATATCAGTAAAAGGGGATATTTCAAATTCTGTAGTGGAGGCAGAAGGAGAAGTTGAAGTTTTAAAAAATATATCTATGAGTCTAGAAACAAATTTTGGAGAAATGGACGCTATATTCACTCGTTTGCAGCAGGATATGGAAAAAATAGAACAATGTATGGAAAAAATAGAGTCTATAGCAGACCAAACAAATATATTAGCTATCAATGCTTCTATTGAAGCAGCTAGAGCAGGAGAACAAGGAAAAGGCTTTGCTGTGGTAGCAACAGAAGTCAGAAAACTAGCAGATGGAATTAAAACACTGGCAACAGATGTAGATGCTAGTGTAAAAGCAGTAGAAAATGGTACAAAAGAATTAAATGAAAATATTAAAATATCTCAACAGACATTGATGGAAGGAACAGGAAAAGTACAAAAAACATATGAAACATTTGATAAAATTACACAGGCCGCAGAAGGAGCTACTTCTGTACAATCAGATATTTCAATGGTAATAGAAGAGTCACAGACAGCATTGACAACAGTATGTAGTTTTTTTGATAAAATAAATGAACGTTATCAAGATGTACAAGAGCATATTAAAATAGCAAGCAATTTAGGTACAACAAAAAGTGCTATATTTGAAGATGTAGATAATTTGTTATCACAAATTCCTCCTATTGTAGAAGACTAAAAAAAGAAAATACAAAATATAAAAAATCCCCTCTAAACAGCATAATATTGTTTAGAGGGGGTATAAAATAAATAATGAAATGGGTTAGCAAAGTTAGTTTTTATCTATCTGTAATATAATATCTGTGGAAGTAGCATCTAAATTATTTTCCCATAGATATTTTTTGGTTTCATTTACAATAACGCCACTCAAAAGAAGCAATGACACTAAATTAGGAAATGCCATACAAGCATTTAATGTATCAGCAATATTCCAAACAAGGTCAAGTGCTGTAACACAGCCTATAAATACAACAATTACCCAAACTACTCTAAAAGGAAATACAGCTTTTTTACCTGCTAAATATTCCCAAGCTCTTTCACCATAATAAGACCAGCCAAGTATAGTAGACCAAGCAAATGTAATTAATCCTATCGTTAATACAACAGGTCCAACACCTGGAATAGCATTAAATGCGGCAGATGTTAAATTGCCACCAGAAAGACCTTCTAAACTAGCAGGGTCTTTTATAATGCTTGAAACAAGTACAATACCTGTTAAAGCACAAACAATAACCGTATCCCAAAATGTACCTGTCATACCAACTAATGCCTGACGAACAGGGTTTCTAGTCTGAGCTGCAGCAGCAGCAATAGGAGCAGAACCTAAACCAGACTCATTTGAAAATAAACCTCTTGCAATACCATAACGAGCGGCTGTAATTACTGTTGCACCAACAAAACCGCCTCCCATAGCACGTGCTGAAAAAGCACTTGAAAAAATTTCTTTTAATGCAGGTACAATATAAGAATGATTGATAAAAATAATAACAATACAACCAATAATATAGAAAAATGCCATTAAAGGTACTAATTTTTCACAAACTTTTGCAATAGATTTTACGCCACCTATCACAACAACTCCTGTTAATATCATTAAAATAAGTCCTGTAACAATAGGAGATACACCAAAAGTATCTTGTACCATAACGGAAATAGAATTACCTTGTGTCATGTTGCCAATACCAAAAGCAGCGATACCTGCTAAAAGAGCAAATACAATACCAAGTACTCTACCAAATAGTTTTCCATAGTGTTCACCAACGCCCAATTCTAAAGCATACATGGGGCCACCTAACATAGAACCGTCATTTGTTTTTACTCTATATTTTACAGCAAGTAATGCTTCACCGTATTTTGTAGCAATACCAACAACACCTGTTAACCAACACCATAATACTGCACCAGGCCCTCCAGCAGCAACTGCTGTTGCAACACCTACAATATTACCTGTGCCAATTGTTGCAGCAAGTGCTGTAGTAAGAGCACCAAATTGACTAATATCACCTTCTGCAGCACTGTCTTTTGTAACAGAAAGTTTAATTGCTTTAAAAATATGTAATTGTATTACTCTTGTTCTAATTGTTAAAAAAAGATGTGTTCCAAATAATAATATCAACATTACTGGACCCCATACCCAACCATTGACAATACTTACATAACCATTTAATGTTTCTGCGAATTCTGTCATAAATATTCCTCCCTTAATATGATACGATATGATTTTATTTTATACTACCTCCTTTTTTAAAATTTGTTTTTGTAGTATGATAAAGATACTAAAACAAATCAAACAAAAAATCAAGGCGTTTTTTATGCACATTTTATTGTGTTTCATGCACGATAACAGTATTTTGAATAAACAATAGTTTAGTGAATATATTATGAAAAAAAGAATTGTAAAAAAAAGGATATGTTTTTTTAATAAAAATATTTGTATATTAATATTGTGATATATACTAAAAAGGAGTGAATTTTAAATAATATCTCATTAAAAAGTAGTATAAAAATACAATTATTGGTATGTGTTAAAAATATTAATAAAGTGTAAAAAAAGAAAATGAACATATTTTCAAAAAAAAGTAATATATTTATTTTTCTAATATTTTGGTAGATGTATCTTTTTTTGATACAATAATGTTTTTGAATATAAAATGCTGTCTAATAAAGTGGAAAAAAGTGTTTGTATGAAATTTTTTGACTGAGCCATACTAACAGTGCAATGAAAATAACACTTAAAAATCATATTAAAAAAGGATTTGTGTTGTTTTGATTGCAATATAAAAATTTATATTTGTAATTATAGGGAGGTAACAATTATGGCGACAAGTAGAAACAGAAAAGCAGTACCAGAAGCAAGGGCGGCATTAGAACAGTTTAAATATGAAGTAGCGAGTGAAATTGGTGTACCATTAAAAAAAGGATATAATGGTGATTTAACATCTGCACAAAATGGATATGTAGGCGGATATATGGTTAAAAAAATGATTGAAGCACAAGAAAAGAAAATGGCTGGAAAACAATAACAATGATGAAACGGGGCGAAATGCCCCGTTTTTATATGCAAAATTATTTATAAATGGTAATAAATACTAAAAAAGTAGAGAATGTTTTACATTTGGTTTTTTGTTTGTTACATTTTTCTTTCAAATACATAAAATGAGTTGTAAATTTTGACCAATCGTTGTATTCTTATCATATAAATAGTAAAAGGTATCATGTCCATTTCATAAAATATTGTATCAAAAATGACAGAAAAAAATGGTAATTTTTAATGCAGTATCATACTGTATATTTAAAAGGGTTTTATAAAACTCTTGTGTTAAAATTTAGTATAGAAAAGGGGGTTATTTTATTATGAAAAGGACAAAGAAAAGTTATTTATCATCATTTATGGCCATGATACTTTTTGCTAGCACAATGACAATATCATCGGTACCTACTGTAACAGCACTTGCTGCAACAGATACTAATGGTCATTGGGCAGAAAGCACCATAAATAAATGGACAGCAAGTGGACATATCAGCGGATATCCAGATGGCACTTTTAGACCTAATAATGCTATAAGTCGTGCAGAGTTTGTTACATTAGCAAATAAAGCATTTAGCTACAATGTACCTACAAGTATTTCTTTTAAAGATTTAGATACATCACATTGGGCATATAGCGAAATACAAAAAGGTGTTTCTGCAGGATATATTAAAGGAGATGCAGCAGGTACATTTCGTCCAGGTGCAGCCGTAACAAGACAAGAAGCTGCTGTTATGATGGCACAAATTAAAAAATTGCAACAAAATGCCAATAGTGCATTGAGTTATACAGATTATAATTCTATTGCAAACTGGGCAAAGCCATATGTAGGAGCGGTTTCTAATGTCAAAATTATGCAAGGTTTTCCAAATGGTGCATTTAGACCACAAACATCTATGACAAGAGCAGAAGCTGTTACAGCATTAGAAAATGCTATATTTGCACCAACGCAGTCTTCTAATGGCTCATCATCTTCTACAAAACCAGATTATAATACAAACACAAACACAAATACAAATATAAATTCTGGTTCTTCAAATTCGAATTCAAATTCTTCTAGTTCTTCAAGCTCTGCTTCTGATTATACATTAGAAGATAGTTCATTGAGAAATAGAACAATAGATGGTAATTTGATAATATCTAGTTCATTGGGTAGTAAAGATGTTACATTGAATGGTGTAACAGTAAAAGGCACTGTAAAAATACAAGGCGGTAGTACTATAAAAGCACAGTCTTGTGATTTTAATAAAGTAGAAATGGATAAGAGCGGTGTCACACTTAATGCAAGTAATAATACAAAAATTAGAAATTTAGAATATTTGCAAAGGGGAAAAATAGAAGGTTCTGGATATGAAAATGTGTATGTACAAGACAGTAGTTTATCAGAAGCAACTGTTGATGCTACAGTAAAATATTTAGAATTGGATACAGATGCAAATTTAAAATTGTACAAAAATGCAGATGTTGCTACATTGGAAGTAACATCAAATGCAAAAGATGGTGAAGTCACATTTACAAGTGGTGCAGAAGTAGATGATATGACAATACGAGGAAGAATACGCATTTATGGTAAAGGCGACATCAATGATATGACAACATATGTAAGTGGTATTCGTTCTAGTGTAAAACCAGATAGAGTAACTACAAGAGGAGATGGAGAAAAACCATCTTATACCAGTGGAGAAAGTGGAAGTTCTTCTTCAAATAATGGCTCTGACTATGACGATTTAACATTAGACCGTGAAGATAGAAAATATGATGCAGATGGAGAAAGATACCATAATGTATCTATTGAAGCAGACGGTGTTACATTAAGAGATGCCATTGTATATAATCGCTTGACAATTACAAGAGATGTAGAAGATGGCGAGGTTATATTAGATGATGTTAGAGTACGTGGTGATGTTTATATTTATGGTGGCGGCGAAAACTCTGTTATATTCCGCAACTGTGATATACAAGGCGACATTATAAGCTATAAAGATACAGATGATAGCAGATATGGAGATGAGCCTGTTGCATTAGAATTTGAAGATGGTACTGATGTAGATGGCGACATCAAAGTAAGAGGCGACACCATTATTAGAGCCGAAAGTGATATTAAATTAGATAATATCATAGTAGATAGAAAATTAAGTGAAGATTTGATTATTGATGCAAAAGTAAATACATTAAAATTAGTTGGAGATTGTGATGTTAGAATAACAGGCAGAAGTAAAATTGATAAAGTAGACATCAATTCTAATAGAGATATTACGCTTCGCATGGAAACTGGCAGTTATATCAATTTGATAGACTCTAATTCTGATTTGACAATAAGAGGAAATGGTACTGTAAAAACAATTAGAACAAGTAAAACTGTTACAACAGACAGCGGTATTGTAAATGATGACCAAACATCAACATTTGTTGCAGTAACAGATATATTAGGTATTCCAAGTATACAATCCTCTTATAGCTTGACATTATCTCCTAGCGTACAACCAACAAATGCTTCTTATCAAACTGTAAAATGGAGTATAGATAGTGGATTAAATACAGCAGGAGCAAGTATTTCTGATGATAGAGTGTTAACTGCAACAAAAGATGGTCAAGTACGCTTGCTTGCAACAATAGATAATGGTAAAGCCATTGGTACAGCATATACAAAGAGCTTTACAGTAACATTCTCTTATGGTAGTGGTACAGTGACACCACCAGAACCATCTACACCAGTAACAGTAAACAAAATTACAAAGAGTGATAATAGAACAAGCTATAAAGCAAATGATACAATAGAATTATTTGCAGATATTAAAGGTGGTACATTAGGAACAGATAAAGTAATATGGGAGTCATCAGATACAAGCTATGTTACTGTAACACCAGATAATACAGATAGTACAAAAGCAACAGCAAAAGTATTAAAAACAGATAATAGCGGTGCAAAAGACATTACAATTACAGCAAAAGTAGGAAATACAACACCTGCTTCTATTGTCATAAAAGTGCAAGCAGAAGGGACAATAGATACTACTAAAACAACAATAAGTAGAATTACAATAACAGGAAATAATGGTGCAAATGTTAATGCAGCACAAAATAGAAATGTATTTACTGCAACAGCAACGTTGAATAGAGAGTTACAAGAAGGGGAAAGTATAGAGTGGTCATTTGGTGGAACTATAGCGAATACTGTAGCAACAATACTACCAAGTACAACTACAAATACAGATCCAAAAATAAAAACAGCTACAATAACTATTGGAGAAAGTGCACAAACAAATTCTGAGCAAGAATTAACAATACAAGCACGAGTAATTAATGGTAACCCTGTTATATTTACAGCATCACAAAAAATTAAAATTGCAGCAACTGAAGGCTCAACAAATCCACCAGCAACAACAGCAGCAGGTTTAGATAATATAACAGCAACTCCAGAAACTATAAATCTAAATGATCAAGATAAAACATCAAAATTATCAGTAGGTATCACTAATGTAAGTGATACAACAGGATATAGTGTAGATTGGAGTGTAAATAATGCAAATGCGACACTTCCAACTACAAAAAATACAACTTTTGATAGTGAAAAAAATACAGAAATAACATTAACAGCAGTATCAGAAGGAAAAGTAATTGTAACAGCAACATTAAAGAAAGATGGAGTAGCAGTAACACCAGAAGTTAAAAAAACAAAGGAAATTACAATTACAAACATTCCACCAGCAGATGGTGTAACTTTAAGTGCCATAACAGTAGACCCAGAAAAATTAGTTGCTGGTGCTCAGAATGCAGGAGTAGCGTCTGTAAGTATTTCTGAGACTGTAGAGAATACAGATGATTATAGTGTATATTGGGAGATAAGTAGTAAAGATGGAACGCCGGGATGGTTTGATTTACCTAATTTACCTGATTTACCTGAAAGCCCTACAGGTGCACATTCTATAACTACACAGTTTGGTAATGGTGCGTCGGCACAGCATACAACAACGGCATCATTTACAACAAATCTACAAGAAAGCTCGGAAAAAGTAGAAAAAAAAGGAACGCTAAGTATAAAAGCAACATTAAAGAAAGATGGCAAAACAGTAGGTACATCAGTTGTAAAAGAGATTGAAGTTGATGCACCACAAATGAGTGAAATAACAGCAGATTTAGACAGTATTATATATCCAGATGGTACTCCAACAGCACTATCAGTAAATCTAACTGGTATAAACGAAAAGGATATAGGGGATTATAGTGTAAAATGGGGTGTAGGACATGGAATGGTAACCTTAGTAAATGGTAAACAAGATGAAGCAGATGAAGCTTATATGCTTACACCTTTTGCTAAGGATGATACTGGTAAAATAGTGTCTAGTCAGGCAGTAAGGCAATCAGGTCCAGGAGAAGTGACAATAAATGCAACATTGCTTTATGACAAAAAACCTCTTGGGATATCAATGTCTTCAGAAAAAACCTTGACAGCAATTCCAGCAGTATCCCATGTAGAATTCAATTATGTAACAGTAGGTACAAGTGGTAATACAGTAGATGTTGGTCCAGCATGTAGTATTACATTAGGTACACCATATGATTTAAGTGGAGCAACAGTTGAATCAGGAGGATTAGCACGAGACATTACATGGAAAGTAGATGATGAAGCATTAAAAGTTGAAGGAATGAATTACAGCATAAATAATAATAAATTAACCGTTACTGTAGATATGACTAATGAAACACAAGTTACTATCCCAGAGAATGTAGTAGTTGTAGGGGAAGTAGCACATGGAGTAGGATATAATCAACCATTTGTGGCAAAATTCCGTATTCCTATTGCAAAACCAGAAACACTAACAGCTGATAATATCGTTTTAGTAAAAGATAATGCAATAGTAGGAGTAACTGATACAATTAGTTTATCATCTACTGATAGTACTCCAATTACTGTAAAAGCATTTTTGCAGCCAAAATTTGAAAACAAAAGTTTGACAGTAGAAAGCAGTGATGATGCTGTATTTACAGTTAGTAATGAAAATCCTACTGCTCCAGGAGAGTATACTTTAGAAGCAGTAGCAGTAGGAAATGCTACATTAAAAATAAGTGTTGCAGGTGATGCTAATACAAAAAAAGAATATGCTGTTAAAGTACAAAATGACGCAGCACCATCTACATTCAGTGCTAGGCAGGCAGCTCCTAACAAAATGACAGCAGCACCAAAAGTACAACCGGTTAGCGAAAAGCCATATGTGATTGATATTACATTGCCTACACAAGAGTGTGAAGTAGGTAAAAATTTCGATTTAAGCCAAGCACAATTACAGTCAACAGGCAAAAATAATTTCAATATTAGCTGGATTGTAGGCAGAGGTTATGCTGATATGCCAGATGATACTACTGTATGTATGGATAGAACAGGCAGCGTTGTTATGACAGCGGTTGTTGTGGGCGGTAAAGCTGATGGCGATGTTTATACAAAGGATTTTGAAATTACATTTGTAGAACCAAAATCAGAACCAGTTACAGAAGTACCAGTACAAAAAGAAGAAGTTCCAGTAGTACCAGAACAGAAAGAAGAAACTCCAGAAGTACCAGTACAAAAAGAGGAAACTCCAGAAGTGCCAGCACAGAAAGAAGAAACTCCAGAAGTACCAGTACAAAAAGAAGAAACTCCAGAAGTACCAGTACAAAAAGAGGAAACTCCAGAAGTGCCAGCACAGAAAGAAGAAACTCCAGAAGTACCAGTACAAAAAGAAGAAACTCCAGAAGTACCAGTACAAAAAGAGGAAACTCCAGAAGTGCCAGTACAAAAAGAGGAAACTCCAGAAGTACCAGTACAAAAAGAGGAAACTCCAGAAGTGCCAGTACAAAAAGAGGAAACTCCAGAAGTACCAGTACAAAAAGAGGAAACTCCAGAAGTGCCAGTACAAAAAGAGGAAACTCCAGTAGTACCAGAACAAAAAGAAGAAATACCAGTTGTTACAGTGCAGCCAGAGGATACTCCAACAGTTCCAACACAGCCAGCAGGTACTCAAACAACTCCAGCTGTACCAGCAATACCAGAAGATAAGAGTATTGTGATAAGCACAAAAGGCGAACTTATGACAAATAATGAAATATTGTTGTATGCTAAAAATGCCGATGGTACAGGTACAAATTATCAAAATGCAGTATGGTCTATTGTAAAAGACGATGGAACAAATTCTGTAATTGAGAAAAATGTGCTTGTTGCAAAAAATACAGGTACTGTTGTTATAAAAGTGACTATAGGACACGGTATTCCAAGAATTAGAACAAAAGTAATTGAAATTGCACAATAAAAAATGAAAAAGTCTGTCGGTTTTTCCGACAGATTTTTTTTGTAAAAAAATAAGTGCAATTATATTATAGTGTAATAATATGGATTTTAATGATATTGTATGTTTTTAGTATTGCACTTTTAACAGAAAAAGGCTATAATTTGAAAATACACAAAGAAAGGGAAAAAAAATATGAATGAAAAAAATTTTGTGCAACTGGGTATTTCTCCAGCATTGCAAAAGGGGCTTAACAGTATAGGTATTACTATACCTACACAAATACAACAACAGACAATCCCCCCTATATTAAAAGGTACTGATGTAATAGCACGTTCTGAAACAGGTTCGGGAAAAACATTTGCGTATTTACTTCCTTTAATTCAAAATATAGATTTAGAATTGAGAAAAACACAAATTATAGTAATTACACCAACACATGAATTAGCATCTCAAGTGCAAAAACAAATAGAATTGATTTGTGAAGCATCAGAAATACCTGTAAAAAGTGCTTTGATAATAGGCAGTGCTAGTATGACAAGACAAATAGAAAAATTAAAACAAAAACCACATATTGTAGTAGGCTCAGCAGGACGTATATTGTATTTTATACAACATAAAAAAATTACAGCACATACTGTAAAAACCATTGTATTAGATGAAGGTGACAGGCTTTTAGATGATTTGAATAGAGATAGTGTAAAAGCTGTAATCAAAACAACACTGAAACAAAGACAGTTAATTATATTATCAGCAACGATTACACAACAAACAATACAAAAAGCAAATGAAATAATGAAACCAGATGCTATAAATATTACTATGCAAAATACCAGTGTACCAAAAGAAATATCACATAATTATATTGTGGCAGAAAGAAGACAAAAATTTGTTATGTTGAGAAAAATACTCTCAGCAGAAAAACCTCAAAAGGCTATTGTATTTTTGAATAATGCAGAAAATATTGCTGTAACAGTGGATAAACTTTGTTATCATGGATTAAAAGCAGATGGTATTTATGGAAAAGCCTATAAAACAGAAAGACAATATGCTATAGAAAAATTTAGACAAGGAAATATTGATATATTAGTATCTTCTGACATTGGAGCGAGAGGGCTAGATATAGAAGGTGTTACACATATTATCAATATAGATATACCAGAAGAACCTTCTTACTATTTACACAGAGCTGGCAGAACGGGCAGAAAAGGCCAAAAAGGAAAAGTGATTTCTATTGTAACACCTTATGAAGTAAAATGGATAAAAAAATATCAAAAAACATGGAATATTTCATTTGAACAAAAAGAAATGTCATTTGGAAATTTAATAGATAGCACTAATGTAAAAAAACAAATATCGTATACTAAAAATTTAAAAAACACCAAAAAACAATATATCAAAAAAAATAAAGGAGGTAATCATTATGAATGAAAAAAAATGCAGCTGTGGACATGAACACGACGAGGAATTAGAACTAGAAACAATGACACTAACATTAGATGACGATACTGAAGTAGAGTGTGGTATATTAGGTGTTTTTGAGGTAGAAGGAATAGAACAAAAAGAATATATTGCACTTTTACCATTAGATGGAGAAGAAGTATATTTGTATGAATATAGAGAAAATGGAGAAGAAATTGAATTAGATGTCATTGAAGAAGATGAAGAATTTGAAAAAGTGTCAAATGCCTTTTATGATTTGTATGAAGAAGAATAAAAAAATTGTTAGCAATAAAAGTGGGGAATATTTTTCCCCACTCCATTGCTTTTTTTATATCAATAATACTGTTTATATGAGAAAATATCTCAATATAATATAATGAGGTGAGAAAAGTGAAATTAAAACAGATTGTGACAGTTTTGTTTGTAACAGTATTTTTCTGTACCCCTATTAGAGCTGAACAAAACAAAAAATGGTATGAAGACAATAGATTAGTTGCTCATGCTTTGGGAGCAATAGAAGATAAAAAAGAAACAAATTCTAAAGAAGCTTTTATTCACTCTTGGGAAAATGGTTATAAAGTAATGGAAGCTGATTTTAGTTTTACAAGTGATGGTATTTTAGTAGTAAGACATGATTTTGACCAAGATTCTTATTATAATTTAGAACAAAAAGTAAATGGTTCTACAGAAATGAATAGCAGTCGTTTTAGTAATGAAAAAATTAATTTCCGCTATACTCCTATTACAGCAACACAAATTTTAGCATTATTAGCAGAATATGAAGATGTTTATTTGATTACTGATACAAAATATACTGATACACAAAAAATACAAAAAGAGTTTACAGATATTGTGAATGCAGCTAAAGCAATGGGTAGAGAAGATATATTAAATAGAGTAGTGGTACAGATATATAATACAGAAATGTTAGATACTGTAAAACAAATATATCCTTTTACAAATTGGATATATACACTGTATCAGACACCTAACCCTAATTATGATGATATTGCAACATTCTGTGCTAATAATGGTATTGATGTTGTTACAATCAATTATGAAATAGTGAAAAAAGAAAATATACAAAAATTGACTGCAAAAGGAATTAGAGTATATGCTCATACTGTAAATAGAATGTTAGATTTTAAAATGATGCTGGAAGCAGGCTGTTATGGTATTTATACTGATTACATAAAACCTTATGATTTAGACATTGTAAATATGAAAAAAACACCTTTTTGGTCTGGAAGAATACTAGTCAATCAAAAAGAAATGGCTGTCAATTTTAATACTATTATGGGAAAGGATTATATTAGACTGAGAGATTTTGCAAGTGTTGTTTCAGATACAGAAGCACAGTTTGAAATAAAATATGATAGTAAAACGAATACAGTAAATATTATAAAAGGTGGTGTATATACTTCTATAGGAAATGAAATGCTTCTAGATAATAGTGAGAAATATATTACTAAAAAAAGTAACTATCGTATTGCAGTAGATGGTACAGCTGTAGAAGCACAATGTTATACTATAGATGGCGATTTGTATTTTGATATAGAGCAGCTTGCTCAAATATTGGGTATGACTGCACAAAAGAAACAAGATGGAAAGGGATATATTGTAGCAACAATAACATAAAAAATATTGACAAATAAATAAAACAATAGTATACTATAACAAAATATAGTAAAAACAATGTATATTGTTTTTATTATTATAAATGTTGCTAGGGGTGCCAATGTGGTATTGGCTGAGAATAAAACGAATGTTTTGTACCCTTAAACCTGAACTAGATAATGCTAGCGGAGGGAAGCGGTTTAGTGCAAAATAGGCATAGCAAATAAAGAATGTTTGTTATGCTTTTTTTATTTGAAGCATTTCCCTAGTATAATTTATTTTTACTATATTGTTTGTATTATAATAATTTAGAAAAGGAGAGTATGTTTATGAAAACAAAGAAATTAACAATATCTGCATTACTTATTGCAATAGGTGCTTTGGCAGGGCAACTCATTTATATTCCTATAGGAGCATCAAAATGTTTCCCTGTACAACATACTATTAATGTCCTTTCAGCAGTATTATTAGGGCCATGGTATGGTGTGATAAATGCCTTTTGTATATCTCTTTTGAGGAATTTTATGGGAACAGGTTCTTTAATGGCTTTTCCTGGAAGTATGGTAGGAGCATTATTAGCAGGGCAAATGTATCGTTTGACTAAAAATAATTATATTACTGCATTTGGTGAAATATTTGGTACAGCAATATTAGGCGGATTTTTAGCAGTACCTATAGCAGTATTTATAATGGGTAATGCAGTAGGAGCTTTTGCATATGTTATACCATTTTTAATTAGCACAATGGGAGGAAGTATTATCGCTTTGTTAATATTGCAATCAAATACTTTTGTATCTATAGCTAAAAAGATAGTGGAAGAATAGGGAGGAAAATAAATTATGAAACACGTTTTAACCATTGCAGGAAGTGATACTTGTGGAGGAGCAGGCATACAAGCAGACATTAAAACATTTTCTGCATTGGGTACATATGGTATGAGTGTTATTACAGCAGTTACAGTACAAAATACACAAGGCGTTTTTGACTGTCAAGATATTACACCAGAAATTATAAAAAAACAAATAGATGCTATATTTACAGATATTGAAGTAAGTGCAGTGAAAATAGGTATGGTTTCTAAAATTGAAACGATAAAAGCCATTGCAGAAAAATTAAAACAATATCATGTAAAAAATGTGGTAGTAGACCCTGTTATGATTTCTAAAAGCGGATTTGATTTAATGAAACCAGAGGCAAAACAAACGCTAATTGAAGAATTAATTCCTCTTGCTGATATTGTAACACCTAATTTACCTGAAGCGGAAGTAATAACAGGTATTTCTATAAAGAACTTAAAAGATATGGAAAAGGCAGCAAAAATAATATGTAATATGGGAGCAAAAAATGTACTAATAAAAGGTGGGCATTTGGAAAATGACGCTACTGATGTTTTTTTTGATGGCAAAGAGTGTGTATATTTAGAAGCAAAAAGAATACAAACAAAAAATACACATGGTACAGGCTGCACACTTTCTTCTGCTATAGCAGCAAATTTAGCAAAAGGAAATACAGCAGAACAATCTGTAAAAAATGCCAAAAAATATATTATAACTGCAATAGAACATTCTTTAAATATTGGAAAAGGTGTAGGACCTACAAATCACTTTTATGAATTATATCAAAAAGCAGCAATACAAATAGATTAAAAAGATAAAAAAAGACATCTTAAATAAAATAAGGTGTCTTAGCGTGTTGATAAAGTCGACACGCTAAGTCGAAAACAGGTTTTCGACTTGTTTAAATAGAAGTATAAACAGCTTGTTCCATCGGCTTAAAAGCCTTGAAACTCGCTGTTTTCCTCAGGCGAGCAAAGCTCGCCTTGTGGATTAGAATGGGGAGTTGCACTCCCCATACCCCTTGCTTTTTACGGCAAAATGAGTTTTTTTGACAGACAGAGACATCTTAAATAAAATAAGGTGTCTTTTTTGTACTTTAAAAATATTGTCAAAAAACAATGTTTTATGTTATAGTATTAAAAAATATAATATGGAGGGAAGTTTGTGAGTAAAGAAGAAGAACAAAAAAGAAGGCAACAATATTATAGACAAATGCCACAAATGGATAAAAATAGACAACAGATGGATAGACAACTATCGCAAATGAACTATAGACAATCTGTACATACGAATAAAGCTAGACAACCTCAGCAAATGGGAATGAATAGACAATCTCAACGAATGGGAATGAACAGGCAACCTCAGCAAATGGGAATGAACAGACAATCTCAGCAAATGAATATAGATAGGCAACCTCAACAAATAGGCAGTAATAAGCAATCAGCACAGCTGGGAAGAAGAACACAAAGAAAACAAAACCAACATAGATTAAGAAAAATATTTATTAGAACATTTTTGATTGTATTTTTTGTATTATTTTTAGGAACGGGAGGAGTGTTTGCAGCATTTAAGTATTATACAAAAGATTTAAAAAGAGAAACAATAGATGAAACAGTATTACAAGTAAATGAAGAAAAGAAAATACAATCTGTAGAAATGAAAATTAAAAATATTGCTGTATTTGGTGTAGACTCCAGAAATGGAGAAGATGCAGGAAATTCTGATGCAATTATGATAGTATCTATAGATGGTAATAAAGGAAAGATTAAAATGGTTTCTATTGCAAGAGATACTTATGTGAATTTACCTAATTATGGAAAAACAAAAATAACACATGCCTATTCCTATGGAGGACCAGAATTAGCTATAGCAACATTAAATGAAAATTTTGGTATGGATATTACAGACTATGTTACAGTCAATTTTGAACAATTGGCAGAAATTATAGAACACATGGGTGGTATTGATGTAGAACTAAATGAAGCAGAAAGACAAGAACTTAATAAATATGTTGCACCAGGTGTAGAAAAAATACAACAAACGGGTGCGGTACATCTTAATGGAGAGCAAGCAGTAAGTTATTCCAGAATTAGGAAATGTGATAGTGACGATATGAGAACAAGCAGACAAAGAAAAGTAATGATGTGTTTGTTTGAAAAATTAAAAGAAATAAGTCCTTTTCAGTATCCTTTTTATGTCAAAATACTTATGCCTATGATGGAAACTTCTATGATAGATTCAGAAATATTGCAATTAGCACCTGTTGCTATGAATAAAAATTTGGTACTAGAACAAGACAGTTTTCCAAATGATTATATACAAACAGATGGCTATAAAACAAAAACAGAAGTAGAAGGTGTTGAATTGTGGGTATATCATTATGATTTACAAGAAGCCACAAATATGCTTCAAAAATTTATATATGATGATATACCGTTTGACCAGCAATAAATCTATAATAAAATCTGCCGTCTTTATTAAAAAAGATGGCAGAAATATTTTATTTTTAAGTTTTTTAAAAAGAACAATCACCATAATATCTAAAAATGACTTGACAAATAAAATAAAAAAAGTATAATGAATATCATTAAGTAACGAATAAAAAAGGCAATGAAAAGAAGAGTATGCTTTGAAAAAATCAACAGAGAGTTCTACAATGCTGAAAGGGAACGGTTTGGAAAAAGCAGAACATGGTCTTGGAGCTGCATACTGAAAGCATATTTTATGTAAGTAGGCTATGACGGGAACGCCCGTAACAGCGTTAGAGTGTCAGTTTTTTTTAACTCGCACTTGATGAGGCTCTTATTGTGAGATAAGAGCAAAATAGGGTGGTAACACGAAGCTATGCTCTCGTCCCTATGGAATGTTTTTCCTAGGGAGAGAGTTTTTTTGTGGTTTGATGAGAAAAATAAAAGAATTTTTTGACGATAATAGTATTTAATAAAACAGTAGTATCGTTATTTGAGGTGGTAGCATATGGAACAGCAAGATGTAATTATTGAACTAAGAGAAATGAGTAAATCATTTAAAGTAAAAAATGGTGTAGTACACGCACTGGATAAAATTGATTTAAAAATTAATAGAGGAGAAATATTTGGTATCATAGGTATGAGTGGTGCAGGCAAAAGTACATTAGTAAGATGTATCAATTTGTTGGAAAGACCTACAGAGGGACAAGTGCTATTTGACGGTCAGGACTTAACAGTGTTAAAACCTGCGGATTTAAGACAAGCAAGACGCTCTATGGGAATGATATTCCAGCAGTTTAATCTTTTAATGCAAAAAACTGCACTAGAAAATGTTTGTTTTCCTCTTGAAATTTCTGGTGTAAAAAAAGAAGAAGCTAAAAAAAGAGCAGAAGAATTACTTGAAATTGTAGGATTAGAAGAAAGAAAAAATTCTTATCCTTCACAACTTTCAGGAGGACAAAAACAAAGAGTAGCAATAGCAAGAGCATTGACGACAAACCCCAAAGTATTACTTTGTGATGAAGCAACCAGTGCATTAGACCCTAATACCACAAGAAGTATATTAAAATTATTAAAAGATATAAATAAAAGATTGGGTATTACTGTTGTAATTATAACACATGAAATGAGTGTGATAGAAGAAATTTGTCAGAGAGTGGCAATTATAGACAGCAGTAAAATTGCAGAAATAGGTACAGTAGAAAAAATATTTACTGCCCCAAAATCTAATATAGGAAAACAACTTGTATATAGTGAAAGCAAACCCAAAACACAATTTGATGATACCAATAAAAAATATTGTAGAATTGTATTTGAAGGAGAAACTTCTTTTAAACCAATATTAGCAAATATGATATTAGAATGTAACGATGTTGTAAATATTATGTATGCTAACACTAGAAACATAGACGGGCAGGCATATGGACAAATGATTGTACAGTTACCCCCAGATGATAAAACAGCAAAAAAAATGATAGCATATTTGGAAACACAAGATGTAAATTTTGAACAGTTGTCAGAATTAATTTGATATAGTATATTAAGAAAGGAGAAAGTGACATAGTATGTTTAAAGAGGGCATGTTGCAAGTGCTGGGCGTTGGAATATATGAAACATTATATATGACATTGATTTCTACATTGATGTCTTATGTGATAGGGCTTCCTTTAGGGCTGGCACTTGTATCAACAGATAAAGAAGGATATTTTATTATTCCATTTTTTAATATAAAAATACCTATTATATGGTTCAATAAATTATTAGGCTTTGTAGTAAATATATTGCGTTCTGTTCCATTTTTGATATTATTAATTGCAGTAATGCCTGTTACAAGGGCAATTGTGGGCACTACAATAGGTTCTAAAGCAACCATTGTGCCTTTGGTAATTGCAGCAGCACCTTTTATAGCACGTATGGTAGAGTCTTCTCTTAAAGAAGTAGATAGAGGCGTTATTGAGGCAGCAGAGTCTATGGGAGCATCTCCTTTTCAAATTATGTTTAAAGTACTTCTACCAGAAGCAAGACCTTCTCTTTTAGTAGGGGCAGCCATTTCTATTACAACAATATTAGGTTATTCTGCTATGGCAGGTATTGTAGGCGGTGGCGGATTGGGTGCTATTGCTATGAACTATGGTTATTACAGATATCAGCAAGATATTATGTTTATAACAGTCATACTTCTTGTAGTAATTGTACAAATTATGCAGGAAGTAGGCATGAAAATCGCTACAATGAGCGATAAAAGATTATAAAATGCTTTTAAGGGAGGAAAAAAGAAATGAAAAAAAGAGTATTCGCATTATTGTTAGGTAGTGTATTAGCAGCAGGAGTATTTTCAGGCTGTAGTAGTACAACATCAGAACCAGCACCAACAGATGACCAACAACAAACAGAAGGAGAAGCACCATCACAAACAGAAGGAGAAACAGTTTCTATTAAAGTAGGAGCATCTCCAGCACCTCATGCAGAAATATTAAGACAGGCACAAGAAGCTTTAGCAGCAGAAGGCATTGATATGGAAGTCATAGAATTTTCAGATTATGTACAACCAAATACAGCATTAGAAAGTGGAGAATTAGATGCAAATTATTTCCAACATGAGCCATATTTGATTTCTTTTAATGAAGAACAAGGCACACATTTGGTATCTATAGGAAATGTACATTATGAACCTATGGGTATTTATGGTGGAAAAACAACTTCTTTAACAGATGTTCCAGATGGTGCAAAAGTTGCTGTGCCAAATGATACAACAAATGAAGCAAGAGCGTTACTTTTGTTAGAAGCGAATGGTCTTTTGACAATTAATGCAGATGCAGGTATTAAAGCAACAAAATTAGATATATTGGAAAATCCTCACAATTTAGAAATTATTGAGATGGAAGCAGCACAATTGCCACGTTCTTTACAAGATGTAGATTTAGCTGTTATCAATGGTAACTATGCTGTAGGTGCAGGATTGAATGTTAGTGATGCTTTAGCAAAAGAAGAAAAAGACTCACTTGGTGCACAAACATATCCTAATATTATTGCAGTAAAAGAAGGAAATGAAAGCAGACCAGAACTTCAAAAATTGGTAGAAGCATTGAGAAGCGATGAAACAAAAGATTTTATTGCAGAAAAATATCAAGGTGCAGTAGAGCCTATTGAATAATAAAATGAAAAAAGACGAGAAAGTAGTTGTTTCTCGTCTCAGCGTGTCGATAAAGTCGACACGCTAAGTCGAAAACAGGTTTTCGACTTGTTTAAATAATAGAAGTATAAACAGCGAGTTCCATCGGCTTAAAAGCCTTGAAACTCGCTGTTTTCCTCAGGCGGGCAAAGCTCGCCTTGCGGATTAGAATGGGGAGTTGCACTCCCCATACCCCTTGCTTTTTACGGCAAAATGAGTTTTTTTGACAGACTGAGACGAGAAAGTAGTTGTTTCTCGTCTTTTTTGATTTCGAAAAATAGTATAAATATATTACTTAATTTATTTGTATGATATTATAAATAAAGATATAATAAATAGTATAGTTTTTTGCAAAAAATATTTATATAGCACAGATGTTGCTTGTTCAATTTTTGACAGAATGTGGGAGAGAGAATGTATTGCATATATGGTATAAAACGGTTATAATAAAGAAACAGCATTGCTGTAATATAGAAAACTAGGAGTGAATACATATGCTAAAACCAGTGGCAGATTTATTGGTATTGACTATGATAGCAGGAAATGTGCCTGCAACAGAATTGCCACAAGATAGTACAATACCAGTTGTGTCAGAAAATAGCGTAGCAGAAGAAGAACCATTTATTATAATAGAAGAACCTATGCAAGAATTAACACCAGCAGAAGCTATTCCACAACCAGAAGAACAAATGCCTCAAGAACGTAATTTTGATTATGACATAGCATCTTATACTACAAAATATACAGGAGCAGATACTAACAATAGAAATTATAATATGCACCTTGCTTCAGACTCTATTAATGGTATTATATTAGAGCCAGGAGAAAGTTTTTCTTATAATGATGTCATACTAAAAAATAGCCATAATGGTAAAGATTATAAAGAAGCAGGCATTTATTCAAATGGTAAAGCAGCTACAGGAATAGGAGGAGGAATTTGTCAAATATCTTCCACATTATATCAGGCAGCATTGTATTCTGGTATGACAATTACAGAAAGAAAAAATCATTCTCTACCTGTGGCTTATATGCCTAAGGGTACAGATGCTACAGCATCTTGGGGTAGTATTGATTTTAAATTTAGAAATGATTTAAATGTACCAGTAAAAATAGAGTCTGTTATGCAAAATGGTAAGTTAAAAGTAAGATTTTTGTCAACAGAAAATCCAAATGTAGGTAATATTAAAATAGATGTTATCCACCAAGCAGATGGAGCGTATGTTTTAAAAAGAATAAGAGCAGACGGTACTGTAGACTATACTGCAATGAGCAGATATGGAAATTAATGAATTTATTTTGATGAAAAAGTAGGCAGCTTATAACTAGCCTACTTTTTGTAATTGACAATAAATATATTACACAATTTTATGATATAATCAAATGTAAAAAAAGGAGAGAAAAAAATGTTAGATATTTGTTTATTAGGAACGGGAGGTATGATGCCTATGCCTAACCGTTTTTTAACAGCTATGTTAGCAAGATTAAATGGTAGATTACTTTTGATAGACTGTGGAGAAGGTACACAAGTAAGTATGAAATTGTTGGGGTGGGGATTTAAAACAATAGATGTCATTTGTTTTACACATTTTCATGCAGACCATATTTCAGGATTACCAGGAATACTTTTGACAATAGGAAATGCAGGACGTACAGAACCTCTAACGCTTATAGGAGGAGAAGGATTACAATATGTAGTAGAAGGGCTAAAAAGAATTGCACCAGAATTGCCTTTCCCATTAGAATATATAGAATTAAAAGAGCATGGCCCTAATACTATTGAAGTAAATGGATTTCGTATTTCTTATGTATTGGCTGACCATAGGGTACGTTGTTATGCATATAGAATTGATGTACTTAGAAAAGGAAAATTTGATTTAGAAAGAGCACAACAACAAAATATACCAAAACAAATATGGTCGAAATTACAAAAACAAGGCAGTGTAGTGTGGCAAGGAAAACAATATCATGCTGATATGGTAATGGGAGTAGAAAGAAAAGGTATTTCTGTAGTATACTGTACAGATAGCCGACCAGTGGACAGGCTAATTCCTTTTGCAAAACAAACGGATTTATTTATTTGTGAAGGAATGTATGGAGAAGAAGAAAAAAAGAAAAAAGCAATTGAAAAGAAACATATGATTTTTTCAGAAGCAGCAATGTTAGCAAAACAAGCAAATGTGTCACGTTTATGGTTAACGCATTTTAGCCCTGCACTTTCAGAACCTGAATTGTATTTACAAAATGCTTCAAAATATTTTGAAGGAGCGGAATTAGGAGAAGAAAGAAAAACGATTTCACTTTACTTTACAGAAGAGTAAATGTATAGATTGCAGTTAAAAGTGTATCATGGTAAAATAATAAAAAGTAATACTAAAAAACAAATAAAGTATTTTTTCGTATTTTATAGTAATATGGCATAACATTGATGTATGATGTGATAAAACAGTGTACTGTTTTGAAAAGAGGAAACAATGTGAAGAATGTAGAAGATTATGAATTGATAAAGCAGTCTATTTCTGGTGACCAGTATGCTTTTGCACAGTTATTAAAAAGATATAAAAATCTTGTGTATTCTGTGGTATTGCGTATGGTAAATGATGTAGAACAAGCCAATGACTTAGCACAGGAAATTTTTATAAAATTATATAAAAATTTGGATAAATATCAACCAGAATATAAATTTTCTACATGGCTGATACGCATTAGCACAAATCATGTCATTGACTATCATAGAAAAAGAAAACAAGAAACAGTTAGTATAGAAGAAATTTCTTATGAATTAACAAATGATATGACACCAGAAAAACAATATGTAAAAAAAGAAGAAATAAAACAATTAGAATGTGCCATAAAAACATTACCAGATTTATATAAAATTCCTATTGTATTATATCATCAACAGGGGTTAAAGTATCAAGAAATAGCAGATACAATAGGAGAACCTTTGTCTAAAGTAAAAAACAGAATATTCAGAGGGAGGAAAATGATTAAGGAGAACTTAGAAAAAGGAAAAGGTGAGGGTATATGAAATGTTGTGATGCGGAAAAATATATTATGAAGTATATGGATAGTGAAATAACAAAAAAAGAAGCAGAAGAATTAAACCAGCATATACAACAATGTCAAAAATGTAAAGAAAGTTTTTTATTTTATGATAATATGCTACAAGTATTTGAACAAATGTCCTTATATGAAGCACCAGAAGACTTTGAAAGTAATGTAATGATGCAGATACAAGCATTAGAAAAAATAGAACAAAGAAGTTATGTCAATAATAGAATATTAGGACATATTTGGAGTGTTTTTACAGTACTTTTTGGAACAGGTGCGATATTGGTATTTTATAAACAACCTATTATACAAGCACTTGAAAAAAATGATATTTTAAAGCAATGGGTAAAAAATATAATGCCTATTGAGCAAAATATATCACAGCAGGGGCAAGTGCTTGAAGACATTACAGAAAATGTGATATTATGGATAGATAAAGTATTAGTAAATGGCTTTGGCGTATTACTTTTGTTGCTTTGTATTGTTTGTGCAGTACAATATGTAATATTAAAAAGAAAAAAACAAACAGATAGGATACAACATAAATGAATAAAATGAAAAAATTGAATTTATTTTTAATTTATGTCACAGTAGTAATTGGTATTACGTTGTTGAGAATTTCTAGAGGATACCCTAAAGAATTGGTACAGTTTTTAAGCAGTTTTGTAGAATTAACAGAAAATATTATAGGTTATTTCGGATTAACGAAATTGTTTGATATATTGCATAGTTTTTCTATAAAATGGATATTGTTTTGTATAGGCAGTATACAAATTGCTGTAGGATTTTTAATATTATTTTTGTTCCGAAATATATGGGAACAAGGAGCAATGATACTTTTAAAAAAGAGCGATGAAGTGTTAAAAGCAGGCATTTGTTTGTATGTTATGCTATTTGCAGTAATAGTAATGTTTGTTTATTCTGTAGTAGGATTGCCTATAGGAGCGATATTGCTTTTGTTAAGGCATATCGCAGTAGTATTTGGACGTATTCCTATTGCGATATTTTTGGGCTATTTGCTTTTACAGCAGTTTCAGATAAAAGGAGAAACATATTTATATTATATTATAGGTAGTTTTGTAATGCTTTTGTTTGAAAATGTATATTTGATAGGAAGTGCTTTTTTGTTTTTTGTATTTCCTGTAATAGCATTAGGAGTAGATATGCTTTTGATAGTATATTATTTTGTATATAAATGTAGTTTTACAGTAGAATGGGAACAACAGAAACAAAAATTTGACAGGAATAAAATGAGAAATGTAATAAAGGGGGAAAAGTAATATGGAGGAACAGCTGATACTTGCTATAGAAAGTTCTTGTGATGAAACAGCAGCAGCAGTTATAAAAAATGGTAGAAATGTATTGTCAAATATTATTTCATCACAGATTGCATTACATACAGTATATGGTGGTGTAGTACCAGAAATTGCTTCTAGAAAACATATTGAAGCAATAGATAATGTGATTGTGGAAGCAATAAAACAGGCAAATGTAACATTGCAAGATATTGATGCTGTTGCGGTAACATATGGTCCTGGATTGGTGGGGGCATTGCTTGTGGGGCTGTCAGAGGCCAAAGCACTTGCTTTTGCACTGAAAAAGCCATTGATAGGTGTGCATCATATAGAGGGACATATCTGTGCCAATTATATAGAAAATGAAGAATTTAAACCCCCTTTTGTATCTTTGGTAGTTTCAGGAGGACATACACATATTGTATTTGTTCCAGAGTACGGAAAATATGAAATTATGGGAAAAACGAGAGATGATGCTGTAGGAGAGGCATATGATAAAGTAGCAAGAGCAATAGGAATGGGATATCCTGGAGGGCCTAAAATAGATGAAGCAGCTAAAAAAGGCAATTCTCAGGCTATTGATTTTCCAAGAGTATTTTTGGAAGAAAATAGTTATGATTTTAGTTTTAGTGGTTTAAAATCTGCTGTGCTAAATTATATCAATAAAGCAAATATGACAGGAGAAAAAATTGTATCAGAAGATGTTGCAGCAAGTTTTCAAGCAGCAGTAATAGATGTTTTGGTACAAAAAACGCTCAAAGCAGTAAAACAAAAAGGTGTTTATACTATTGCATTGGCTGGAGGAGTTGCCTCTAATAGTGCATTAAGACAAACAATGAAACAAGAATGTGATAAAAAAGGCTATACACTTCATATACCAGAACCTATATATTGTACAGATAATGCAGCAATGATAGGTTGTGCAGCTTATTATGAATATCAAAAAGGGGTAAGAGATGCTTTTGATTTGAATGCAAACCCTAGTTTGAAATTGGGAGAGAGATAACATGGTAGTGTTAGTGACAGGTTCTTCCAGAGGTATCGGAAAAGCAATCGCCTATGCTTTTGGTAAAAAAGGATATAAAGTAGTGTTAAATGGAAGTAAAAATAAAACAGCATTAGAACAAACAAAAACAGAATTTTTAAAACAAAATATTGATTGTATTGCTGTTTTGGCAGATGTTTCAAAATATGAGCAATGTCAAATGCTTTTTGATGAAATACAAAAAGTATATGGTGGTGTAGACATATTGATAAATAATGCAGGAATTTCTCATATTGCACTGTTTTCAGATATGACACCACAACAATGGAAAAATGTATTATCTGTGAATTTAGAAAGTGTACTAAATTGTACCCATATTGCATTAAAACATATGCTACACTGTCATAAAGGTAGTATTATCAATATTTCTTCTATATGGGGACAAAGGGGAGCATCTTGCGAAGCAGTATATTCTGCATCAAAGGGTGGTGTAGATGCTTTTACAAAAGCTATGTCAAAAGAATTAGGCCCTTCTGGCATTAGAGTAAATGCAATAAGTTGCGGTGTAATAGATACGGAAATGAATGATTGTTTTGACGAACAAGAAAAACAAATGCTTATAGAAGAAATATCACTTATGAGAATGGGAAAAACAAGAGAAGTAGCTAATTTGGCAGTCTTTTTGGCAGAGGAAAGTGCCTCTTTTGTTACAGGACAAATTATAGTAATAGATGGTGGTATGTTGTAAAAAAACGAGATTGGAGTATTTTACCAATCTCGTTTTTTTATGCTATTTATATTGATACAATATTTGATATGTGTTGTAGTAATGTATCCATTTCGGTATCTGTACCAATTGTAATACGTAAATGGTTGTTAATACGAGGTAAATTGAAATAACGTATAAATATGTTTTCTGATTTTAGTGTTTCAAAAATATGTTTTGCTGGTATGGTGCTATGTGTAACAAACAAAAAATTAGATTGGCTAGGAAATACATAAAAGCCCATATTTTGAAGTTCTTTTGTACAGCGTTGTCTTGTTGCCATAATTTTTTGGCAAGTTTCATGAAAATATTGTTCATCTAATATAGAAGCAGCACCTACTTCTATAGCGATACTATCCATAGTATAAGAATTATAAGAATTTTTGACTGCTTCTAACGTTTGTATCAATTTTTCATTTCCCATAGCCATACCAATACGCATACCTGCAAGAGAACGAGATTTTGAAAAAGTATGTATAATAAGAAGGTTTTGATATTTTTCTAATAATTCTATACAAGAATAAGCACCAAAATCAACATAGGCTTCATCAATCATTACAATAGAATTTTGATTTTGTTCTAAAAGTTGTATGATGTCCTCTTTAGATTGCCCTATACCTGTAGGAGCATTAGGATTTGGTAATATAATACCACCATTTTCTCTATTGTAGTCAGAGATATTAATATGAAACTGTTCATCTAAAGGTATTGTTTGATAGTCTATTTTTAAAAGAGAACACCAAACAGGGTAAAAAGAGTAAGTAATATCTGGAAATAGTATAGGTTTTTTAGAGTTAAAACAAGCCATAAAAGCAAATGCAATAACCTCATCAGAACCATTTCCTACAAAAATTTGACTTTCTCTCAATTTAAAATGTTTGGCAATCGCTTCTTTTAATTTAGAAGCGGTGGCACTAGGATAAATACGCAAGCGGTTTGCATCTATATTTTTTAATGCTTCTATTGCCTTAGGCGAAGGAGGATAAGGATTTTCATTTGCATTTAATTTAATAATATTTTGATTTTTGGATTGTTCTCCAGGAATATAGGGTTCTATTTGACGAAGATTTTTTTCCCAATTTGACATAAATAATCACCTCATTATTATTTTGTAATAGTGTGTTATTGCTGTATTTTGCTATTTTCATTATTTTCTGCATTTATTTCATTATTTTCTGTATTTATTTTATTACTTTCTACTACTGTACGAGCAGTTATATTTTTATGAAGTAAAGGTAAATATAATCCTTTTTTTACTATTTTTTTAGGCAATATAGAAATGTTTTTGACTGCTTTGACACCTACAGAAAGAGGACGTTTTGGAAAATATTCATGTGTTGTTTCTGCATGATAATCAGATATCGTTTTTTGATATAATTGTTCCATATGTTCAGCAAATGCTTCTACAGACAATAGTTCCATTTTGGTAAGTGAAGCATCAGAAAGTCTTTTTTGAAGAGAAGGCGTATTTAAAAGCATATAAAGTTTTTCTGTTAAATCTTCTTCTGTTTCAAAAAGTAATCCTGTTTTATTGTTATCTACAATATTTTCAATACATTCATCTCTTTTTGCTACTACAGGGATACCTCCAGCCATAGCTTCTGCAAATGTTAAACCTTGTGTTTCTGATACAGAGGCACTACAAAATACTGTACCAATTTGATAATATTTTCCAATTTCTGACCAAGGTTTTGCTCCTATAAAAAGAACTTTGTGTGCAATATCTAGTTCTTTGGCTAATTGCTCTAAATTTTCTCTTTCAGGACCATCTCCTACAATAACCATACGAGCTTGAGGTATTTTTTGAAATAGTGTAGGTAAAGCACGTAATATTACATCAATACTTTTTTCTTTTGCTACACGTCCTAATGATAATATAACTGGTGTATCTGGTTCTAATCCTAATGAAGATTTCAATGCTATAGTATCTTCATAACAAAAATTTTTTTTAGCAAATAATGCTGTATCAATGCCTGTAGGTATTACTTCAATAGGTTTTGTAACACCATATTCTTCTAAAAAATGTTTTGCTTTTTCTGTAGGAGCAACAACAGTAGTTGCACTATTACAAAAGAGTTTGCTAAATTCTTTTGCCATAGTAGGCGTAACAATATAACCATTAGCAATATAGTGAACATAGTCTTCATACATAGTATGATATGTATGTACCATAGGTATTTTTTTTACAGAGGAAAGTAATTTCCCAAATATACCTAGTGGGAACTCTGTTTGTGTATGCACAATATCTAAATGTAAATGTGATATTTGATTTAATGCACGAGGAGAATAAATCAAACCTACACGGTAATTGCGAAGTAGCATAAAAGGCAAACTAGGCATAGCAATTACATATTCATCTTTTTGTTGTTGTGTTGTTTTAGGGTCTTTTGGTGTAAAAATGTAAACTTGATGTCCTCTGGCTCTTAATGCACCAGCTAGCGTATGAACAGAGGTAGCAACACCATTAATTTGTGGAAAATAAGTGTCTGTAAATAAACCAATATTCATAATATAAAAACCTCCTAATTGTGAGTTATAAAATTGCGAAATAAACTAATGGCATTTTAATATAAAAAAAGGAAGTTGACAACTGTTATAAAAATAAAGTAAGAAAAATTTAAGCTGAAATAAAATTGAAAAATGTTGATAGACATAGTATAAATATGAGTATTATATTGTTTTGAAATACTTTAAGTAATTGACATAAAATAATTTGTTTTGATTTTATTGACAGTTTGTATTGTGGTATTATACTATAATTGAATTATAAAAAAGGTAATAGAAGTAAATAAGGGAGAATAATATGGATTTTAATATACAACAGCAAAAAGCGATAAAACATCATAAAGGAGCAATGTTAGTACTAGCAGGACCAGGAAGTGGAAAAACTACAGTAATTATATATAGAATAAAATACCTTATAGAACAACATAATGTAGCACCAGAAAAAATACTTGTTGTAACTTATACCAAAGCAGCGGCAACAGAAATGCAACAACGTTTTTTAAAATTAAATGTTATAGGAGGAGATAAAGTTATATTTGGTACATTTCACAATATCTTTTTTAGAATATTGAGAAAGGCATATCATTATAGATTAGAGCAAATAATGAGCGAAGATGAAAAGTGGAATTTTTTTAAAAAATTAATAATAGAGTCCGAAATAGAAACAAATGATATAGAAGAATATGTCAAAGATTTATTGGGAGAAATATCACTAATGAAAAATGAATTGTTATCATTAAAACAATATCAGCCTATCAATTTTGAAACAGAGTTGTTTCAATTTTTTGTAAAAAAATATGAAAGATATAAAGCATATAAAAATAAAATTGATTTTGATGATATGCTTACACAGTGTTATGAATATTTAACACTAGAGGAACAAGCTAGAAAATATTGGCAACAACGTTTTGAATATATATTATTAGACGAATATCAAGATATTAACCAAGCACAAAATGCTTGTATTAGTATGTTGGCAGAACCTCAAAATAATATTTTTGCAGTAGGAGATGATGACCAAAGTATTTATTGTTTTAGAGGAGCAAGACCAGAATTTTTATTGCAGTTTCCTCAAAAATATGAAAACAGTGAAAAAGTTATATTGTCTGTAAATTATCGTTCTACAGAAAAAATTATAAAATTATCAGAAAAAATCATTTGTCATAATAAAAAACGTTTTGCAAAAAATATGTATGGAGAAAGAGGAGAAGGAGAAAAAATTATATTTTTTACAGAAAAAGATGCTTATCAAGAAGCAGAAAGAATTGCCTATTTGCTGATGAAATTAAGAAAAAAAGGTATACACTATTCTGAAATGGCAGTAATATATAGAACAAATATACAGGGAGGCATTATTGCAGGAGCATTAACACAAAAAGGTATACCATTTATATTAAAAGATAAAGGTTCTAATTTATATAGCCACTGGATTACAAAAGATTTGACTTCATATTTAATTTTAGCAGAAGATATTTATAATAATGCAGAATTTCGTCGTATTGTAAATAAGCCTAAAAGATACATTAGTAGAGAACTTTTGGAACAGACAGAAAAAAGTGATTTTCCACTTTTAAAAGCATTGTATGCGTCCCCACATTTGAGAAAATATCAAGCACAGTATTTACAAGATTTAGAAGCTCATTTAATACAAATAAAAAAGAGAAAACCGTTGGAAGCATTAAAATATATTAGGAATATTGTAGGGTATGATGACTATTTAAAACAATATGCTAGTTTTAGAAAGGCAAGCTTAGAGGGATATTTAGAAATTGCAGAAGAAATTACACAATTTGCGAGTGTTGCAGAAGATACAGAAAGCTTTTTAAATAAATTAAAAGAAATGGAAAATGAAATGATACAAAAAAACAAAAGAAGTAATATGGAACAAATACAAGGTGTAACACTTTCTACTATGCACTCTGCAAAAGGGCTAGAATTTGAAGCAGTGTTTGTGCCTAGCATTGTAGAGGAAATAATACCACATAAAAAAAGTGAAACATCAGAACAAATAGAAGAAGAACGTAGATTGTTTTATGTTGCTGTAACAAGAGCAAAAAGTATATTATATTTGTCTGAAATAACAAAAAGACATGATAAAAAAACGAAACGCTCTTGTTTTTTAAAAGAATTGGGATTATAACAAAATATTATTTTTATTTATTGATACTATAGAAATATATTAATAATAAAAGTGTAAGAAAAAATTAGTATTTATATTTTTTGGAAATTGATATAATAGTGACAGTAAATAAACAAGGGAGGTTGTAATAATATGAAAATAAATAAAAGAGAGCAAAGAAAAAGACGTATCGCAGCAATTGTTGCTATATTACTTGTAATTGCTATGGTATTGAGCTTAATTGCACCAATATTTTCTGCTAGAGCAATGGCAGCACCAGCAGTAGCAGTAGATACTGCTTCAACTATTTTAAATGATGATACAATACAAAATGATGCAGCACTTTCTGAAAAACAAAAAAAAGAAAGAGAAGTTGGTATAAATGATTTTTCTGCCAATATTTTAATTGGATTTGAACAGCAATTTATTGTAGGAAAAGTAGTCCCTGTTAGTGCTGTTATGGTAAATAATAGTAATGATTTTAAAGGAGAATTTCAAATAAAAATATACTCCACTATAGGCAATAGTAATAATGGAGGAAGATATTCTATTTTTTATCAACCTTTGGAACTTTCAAAAGGGGCAATAAAACAGATTTATTTATCTGTACCAATACAGACAATACAAAAAGATTTTGAAATAACATTAGTAAATGAAAAAAATCAAATTGTATATAGAAAATATGTTAGTGCTCAGCCATTAGACCCTGCAACAATATTAATAGGAGTACTTAGTGAAAGACCAGCAGATATGGCATATTTGTCAGCACTTCATTTTGCACAGCAACAAGATTATACAGGAGAATATACAAAAACAGTGTATTTAAATAACGAAACATTTCCAAGTGAGCAATCTGTTATCAATCATTTTAAAGTAATTGTGATAGACGATTTTGACACAAAGTCGTTGTCAGAAAAGCAAAAGCAAGCACTTTTACAATGGATACAACAGGGAGGTATTTGTGTTATTGGTACAGGAGTAAATGCTTCCAAAACAATGAGTGGATTACAAAATATTGTATCTATTACAAGTGAGAGTACTGTACAAAAAAATATTATATTAGCAGGGCAGAGTGTAAGAGCTGATGTAGCGGAATTGAATTTATTAGGAATAGAGGACATACAAACAGATATTTTTGAAAATGCTTCATTGCTAGCAATAGGAAATGGAGCAGTGATACTATATGATATATCATTATCATTAGAGCCTGTAATTAGTACAGCAGGCTTTGTAAATGAAATAAAAAGTTACTGCGAGTATGTTGATGAAGAGTTGATGAAAGTAGAATATGCAGACAGTTATAATTATAATCCTATGTCTTATATTGCACAAAGATTTCCAGAGCTAAAAGAAAATAGTATTTATATTATATTGTTTGCTGTAATAATTTATGTCATTGTAATAGGCCCTATATTGTATATTGTACTAAAAAGAAAAGATAAAAGAGAATTCGCTTGGATAGCAATACCAGCTATTTCTGCAATATTTATGCTGATTATATTTGTGTTAAGTATAAATAGTCAGTATAAAAGTGGCTTAATTAATATTGTGTCTGCTACAAAAATAGAACAAGGACAAAATATAGCTAAAACAGAAATATATGGTTGTGCAAAATCAAATAAAAAAGGAACTGTTGTATTGAGTGCAGAAAAAGCAATGAATTTGTCAGTAGCTTCTGAAGACAGATGGAATTATTATGAAGAGGCAAAAGATATTTATTTGAATAAAGTATTGATAGGAGATAAAACAGAAATTACATATTTTAATAAGGGCAGTTGGAATAACAATGAATTTGAAATGCAAACTGTAACAGATATGGGTGGTACTGTAGTATGTGACGTTAAAATGGAAGGAGAAAAATTAGTTGGTACAATTACAAATAATACTAATAGAAATTTTAAAGATATATTATTTGTAGTAGGAAAAAGAATTATAAAAATAGATAGTCTAAAAATAGGAGAAAGCATCAATATTAACGAGGAAATTGTAGACAAGCAAATAACAAATTTATCAAGTGCAGTATGGGAAATATTTAGAGATGTGTATGATAGAACAAAATTAAATAAAAAAATAAAATCAGGAGAAATGACAAGACAAGACGCTTATCGTATAATGAGAGAAGGAGATTTAGTACAGGACTATGTAAATTGGAATGAGGCAGAAATGCGATTAGTAAATGAGGGAGATATGAAGGTATATCTGTATGCTTTTGATGAAGAGGGAATATTACCTGAACCTATTAATATCAATGGAGAGAGTGCATTAGAAAATACATTAAATTTGTATATTATGGAATATAGCGTATATTTGTCAGAAGCAGAAATGTTTGAAATACCTTACGGTGTATTGTCTGGTATTGTGCTTTTAGAAGAAAGTGCAGATGGCATAAATGATTATAGAGATAATAGTATTTATGCAGAAACAGCATCAGAAGCAGTATGGACATTTGGCATACCTGCAAATACACAAATAGAAAGTGTACAGTTCCGCTCATTAAATGATACAGGAAACTTTTATCAAGCACCAGAAATATATAATGCGGCAACAGAACAGTGGGAAGCATTGAGCAGTGACCCATATAACGATATTTCAAATTATATATGGATAACAGAAGATTATCCAAATGGCTGCATAAAAGTAAAATATTTTGTACAAAAAGAAACAGAAGTCAGATACCCAGAAATGAAAATAAAGGGGGCAGGGCAAAATGTTAGAAATTAAACATCTTATGAAAAAATATGGAAAATTTACCGCAGTAGATGACTTAAATTTGACAGTACCAGAAAGTAGTATATTTGGATTTGTAGGACCAAATGGTGCGGGAAAAACAACTACAATGAAAATTATGTCAGGACTTTTGAAAGCAACAGATGGAAGTGTTATAATTGATGGTGTAGATGTTACCAAAAATCCTAAAGCATTGAAAGAACATATAGGATATATGCCAGACTTTTTTGGTGTGTATGATGACTTAAAAGTGTCAGAATATATGGATTTTTATGCAGGAACTTATTATATACCTTATGAACAAAGAGAAAGTTTGATAAATAATTTGTTAGAAATTGTGGACCTTTCTCATAAAAAAGATACATATGTAGATAGTCTATCAAGAGGTATGAAACAAAGACTATGTTTAGCAAGAAGCTTAATACATGACCCCAAATTGCTAATATTAGATGAACCTGCTTCTGGACTTGACCCAAGGGCAAGAGTAGAAATGAAAGAAGTATTAAAGCAACTCCAGATAATGGGAAAAACAATTATTATTAGTTCTCATATATTGCCAGAACTTGCCGAAATGTGTACAGAAGTAGGTATTATAGATAAAGGGCATATTGTTGTACAAGGAACAGTACAGGAAATTATGAAACAAATGACAAAAGTAAGAAGAATACAAATACGCCCTCTGGAAAATATGACTGCTCTTATGAAATTGTTAGAAGAACAACCGCTTGTAGAAGATATAATTGAAAATACATTTGATATAGAATTTTCTTATCAAGGGGAAGACAAAGAATTAGCAGAGCTTTTAAAACAAATTGTACTAGCAGATATTGCAATAATATATTTTAAAGAAAAAGAAGGAAATTTGGAAGAAATATTTATGCAGGTAACAGGAGGCGAACAAAAATGATGATGAACCCTGTATTGCGTCGAGAAACAAAAACAACACTAAGAAGTTGGAAAATGTTTGCAATATTGACAGTGTATGTTGCTATAGTAGCACTAGGAGCAATACTGTTTTTATATGGTACAATGTTTAATTCTTACAATTATTCATTTGACCCAGAACAAATGACATATATGTATGTTGTACTTTGTGCTATGCAAATGGGATTGATGCTTTTGGCAGCTCCAGCTATGACAGCAGGCTGTATCAGTGGAGAAAGAGAAAGGCAAACATTAGATTTACTTTTGATGACAAAAATGTCATCGCTATCTATTGTAATAGGAAAATTGATGTCTTCTATTGCAACACTTGTATTAATTATGATAGCAACATTACCTGTTTTTGCTATAGCATTCTATTTTGGTGGTGTTACAATTATTTCTTTGTTAGTAATGATGCTTTATATTATGATAACGACTTGCATGGCTTGTTCTATTTCTATATTTTTTTCTTGCATATTTAAAAAGACAGTAGTATCTATTGTTGTAGTATATTTGCTTATAGGAGGAGTATTTTGTTTTGGAACACTGATAGCAGTTTTTTTGCAGCAAAGTTTACATTGGACAATGTACCAAACATCCCCAAGTTTGGCATTTCCATTAACAATACTTTCTGCAAATCCGGGTGTAGGATTTTTTTCATTGATAGATAATCAATTAGGGACAAATGTAGCATCTGATTTATTTTATCGCTATGCTAGCCAAAATACTACAATAAATACAATAGTGCAGCATTATTGGATAGTAAATACTGTGTTTAATATTGTAGTTTCATTTTTGTTTGTGTTGTTGTCAGCACATTTTATCAACCCAGTAAGAAATAAAAAATAAAAAAAGTAAATACAGAAGTAAAAAAAGAGAGGAGAGAACAATATGGAACAGCTACAAAAAAGACTTTTGAAATTAAAAATAAAATTAATGTGGGAGTTGTGGCTGAAAATATTTTTAAAATTTGTAATAGTAGGTACAGCAATTTCAGTTATATATGTTTTAATTTCAAAATGGAAATATTTATTTGATGATAATATATTTTTTATAATCATTGTGTTAGCTGTTTTATTTTGTTCTTTTATTGTTACATATTTAAAACGTATTACGTGGAAAAAAACAGCACAAATTGCGGATAAATTAGGATATAAGGAACGTTTTATTACAGCATTGGAATTATTGGAACAAAAAAGAGAATATACAAAAATAGAAAAACTGGTAATAGAAGATGCTCTGCAGAAAGCACAACAACAGGATATTTCAAAAAAATATAAATTAACTATTTCTAAAAAAGAAATACAAATATTGGCAGTACTATTTGTGGCATTGTTTGGTACAAATATTATTACTACTCCACAACAAAAACAAGCAGAACAGTATGCAGCAGCACAGCTAAAAAAAATAGAACAAGTAAAAAGTGATATTAATAAAGAACAAGAAATAAAAGAAGATGCTTTAAAAGCATTTAATAAAGAAATGAATACGCTAACAAAAAATTTAAAAAAAGCACAAACAGTAGAAGAAAGTAAAAGAATAGTAGAACAAGCACAACAAGCAGTAAAAGCACTTGAAAAAGAAAATATGTCAGAAGATTTAAAAAAAGTATCAGAAAAGCTTTCTCAAAATGAGAAAACAAAAGAATTAGCGAATGCACTAGAAACAGGAGATACAAAAGCCATTCGTACACAAATGGACACGTTGCTGTCTGAAATGGAAGAATTGCCTCAGGAAGTATTAGAAAAAATTGCACAGGCATTAGAAGATATAGGAGAAGTAAATGATGAAGAATTAGCAGAATTGCTTAAAAATTTGTCACAACAGCTTTCTAGTGGTAATATGGCACAGGCAATTACACAAGGACAAGCATTAAAAGGAAAATTAGCATCATTAGCAAATGAGAATACTGATTTTATACAAAATATGGAAAACTTAAATCAAGCATTGGCTGAAAATGCTTCTTCTAAAACAGAACAGTCAGGACAATCAGGACAGCAAGGAGATGGACAAGGGCAGGGACAAGGAGAAGGAGAACAAAGCGGAAGCGGTCAAGGTGGTCAAGGACAAGGTAGCGGTGAAGGTATGAACAGTGGTCAAGGTAGAGGAAATGGACATCAAGAAACAGAAAAAATATATACTAGAAAAGCGGAGAATATGGCAGGATACCAAACACAACTGCAAGGACAGCAAAATGAACAAGGACAAACAAATATTACAAGAGAGCAGACAATAGGAGAAAGAGGACAAAGTTTGCCTTATGAACAAGTATATCAGTCTTACCGAAATGATGCTTTAAAAGATATTGAAAATAGTGACGTACCTTATGGTATGAGAGAATTGGTTTCTGAATACTTTTCAACATTAGAACAATAAGGAGGGTGTAATCAATGCGTTTTTTTCAGCCGTTAGGACTTTTGGCGTTAATAGGAGTTCCTATTATTGTTTTGATGTATTTGATGAAACAAAAGTATAAAGAACAGCAAGTATCTAGTTTGTTTTTATGGAAAAGAGCAGAAAGCTATAGTATGGCACAAAAACCTTTTCAAAAATTAAAAAAGAATTTATTAATGTTTTTGCAGATAATTGCTGTTATATTGTTAGCTGTAGCGCTGGCTAATCCTTATATTATGGGAATAAGTGAAACAAGTCATATTGTATTTGGACTAGATTGCTCTTTGAGTATGCAGGCAAAAGATGAACAGGAGGGCAAAAGTCGCTTAGAACAGGCAAAACAGCAAATGAAAAATCAAATAGAACAGTCACCTCCTAATGGTATGTTTAGTATTGTGCTTTTACAAGATACACCAATAATATTATCTAGTAACAGTACAGATAAAAGAACATTGTTAAATCAAATAGAAACTATTCAGCCTACAAATGGAGGAGTAAACTGGCAAAATAGCAGAGAGTTGTTACAACTAGCAGGGGCAGAAAACGGTCAAATTTGTATTTTTACAGACCAGTTACAACCAACATTACAAGATTTAGATATAGAACAAAATATATTAGGAAAAAATAGTCAAAATACTGCAATTACATTGCTTTCTCATAGTCAAGGAGAAAACGGTTTTCAAGCACTTGTAAAAGTGAGCTATTTTGGAGAAGGAGAAATTACTAAAACAGTTAATTTATTTTGTGATGGAAAGGCATTTGATAGAAAAGAAATTACAATACAAGGCGGAAATAGCAAAGATGTAATATTTACAGGTATTTCGCAACAGACAACAGCATTAACAGCAACATTGACACCAGAAGATGTCTTAATAGCAGATGATAGAGCCTATGATGGAGCATTTTCTCAAACAAAAAAGAAAGTGCTTTTAGTAACAGACCAAAATATATTTTTAGAAAAAGTATATAGCCTTTTGCCTGAAGTAGAACTTTATAAAACAGATACAGAACATATTGAAGTATTGAAGGGATATTCACTATATATATTTGATGGCGTTGTACCAGAAGTTTTACCAGAAGATGGTTATTATATATTTTGGAATTTACCTAATGATAACAATATATTGCCTTTAGGAACAGAAAGAAATATAACAGCACAAGCAACTACACAAGGATATGGCAATATGACATTTTCAGAAACATTAAAATTTGATATTGAAAAAGCAAAATCATTTTCTGTACCAATTTGGGCATCTCCTATATTAGAAGCAGATGGAAAAGCTATTGCTATAGCAGGAGAACAAAATGGTGTCAAAATGGCAGTATTTGCATTTGACATTCATAATACAGATTTGCCACTACAAAAAGAATTTCCTATATTAATATATAATTTACAAAATTGGTTTTTTGAACAGAGTGCACAAAAATCTTTGAAGGGTATAGAGTCTGGGCAAACAATAGAAATTTCACTTTTACCAGAAACAAAAGAGGCTTTTATACAGTTTCCAAATGGACAAACTACAAAAATAGCACCTCCTTTTCCTCCAGAAACTTTTACAGATACACAACAAACAGGCATTTATACACTCATACAAAAAGACCAATTACAACAACAAACAACAAATACATTTGCTGTTAATGCGAAAACAGCAGGAGAGTCTGATTTGATGCAGCAATATCAAATAAGAGAACAAACACAAACACAGCAAAATAATGCCCAAAAAACAATAAAAGTAGGAAAAAGTATTCAAAATATTGTAATATTTGTGTTACTTTTACTTCTGCTGTTAGAATGGAGAGTGAATTGCAATGAACGTTAGTGTAATGAAACCTTATTGTATATTGTTTTTTGTTATAGTAGTGCTGTTGTTGTATGTGATTGCAAAAAAAGGAAATATAAAAAATACATTTAGCCATAGATTTTTTATATTTATGAGAAGCATAGTCGCTCTTTTGCTTATACTAGCATTGTGTGATATTAGTATACAAACCACTTCTCAAAAGGTAACAACAATATTTGCAGTAGATTTGTCTGATAGTACAAAACAGTCACAACAAAATATCAAAACATTTTTAAAACAGGCAGAAAGTGCAAGAAGTGAAAAAGATAACATTGGATTGTTATGCTTTGGTGGTGATGCTGTGTTAGAACAGTCCCCTATGAGTAATGTACCTTTTCCTCAAAATTTTTTGTCTTATGTACAAAAAAATGCAACAAATATTAGTAGTGTATTAAATTTAGCAAATGCAGTAATACCAGAAAAAACAAGAAAAAGAATTGTATTACTTTCTGATGGCATTGAAACAGTAGGAGATGGTTATGCACAGTCAAAATTGTTGCAAGCACAAGGCATTACAATAGATGTATTTCCATTACAAACAAAAGAACAACCAGAGGTACAGCTTTCTGCACTTCAAGTTTCTAATTTGATAAATAAAAATACAGAATATGATGTTACATTGCAAATAAGTAGTAATATAGATACACAAGCAAATGTAAAATTGTTTAAAGGAAATAGTTTAATTGCTAATGAACAAATTGCAGTAGTAAAAGGAGAAAGTAATATTGTATTTTCTGATAAAACAGAAAATGGTGGAAGTATATTGTATAGAGCAGAATTGTCAGCACAGCAAGATACGATTTCTCAAAATAATAAAGCCTATGCTTACTGCTATATTACAGATGTTGCACAAATATTGCTGATAGAACAGTATGATAGTGGAAATGTATGGGAGGACTTTTTACAAAACAGTCAAGTAAATGTGACAAAAATAGCAATAGAAAATGCACCTGTTATAGTGGAACAATTAAATCAGTATGATGCAGTAGTATTGTCAGATGTTTCAGAAGAAAGTATGCCAAATGGATTTTTAGACGCTCTAGAAAGTTATGTTAAAACAACAGGAGGAGGGCTTCTTGTAACAGGAGGAGAAAACTCATTTGCATTAGGCGGTTATTATAAAACAAAACTAGAGGAAATACTGCCGGTAGAAATGGAATTAAAAACAGAAGGACAAAATAATAGTTTAGGTATGGTAATGGTAATAGACCGCTCTGGAAGTATGGACGGAGGAGAATATGGTGTTTCAAAAATTGAAATGGCAAAAGAGGCCTGTATAAGAAGTCTAAGCAGTTTTATGCCTGGGGATTGTATAGGTGTTATAGCATTTGATGATATAGCACAATGGGCAGTACCTTTTCAAACAGTGCAAGATAATATAACAGATATTCGCATGGGTATAGGTAGTATACAACCTGGAGGAGGTACTAGCATATTGCCTGGACTCAACGCAGCCTATGATGTGCTGAAAGATGCTAATACAAAACAAAAGCATATTATACTTTTAACAGACGGTCAGGCAGAACAATCAGGATATGATAGTTTATTAGAAAGAATGAATACAAATGGTATTACATTATCTACTGTAGCAGTAGGAACGGGAGCTGATACTGCATTATTAAAAAGACTTTCAGAACAAGGTGGAGGAAGATATTACTTTACAAATGAATTTAGTGATTTACCTGAAATTTTTGCGAAAGAAACATTACTTGCAGGAAAAGAATATATAAACAATAGAACATTTTATCCAAAACAAAAAAATGCTTCTGCAATTATGGCTGATATTAGTAGTGTAGCAACATTAGAAGGATATATTGGTACAACAGCAAAACCAAGAGCAGATGTTGTATTAGAGAGCGATAAACAAGAACCTATACTTGCTACATGGCAGTATGGTTTGGGAAGAACAGCTGTTTGGACAAGTGATGTTAGTGGAAAATGGAGTAAAAACTGGCTAGCTTCTCAACAAGGGCGACAAATATTACAAAATAGTATTTCTTGGATAATGAAAAAACAAAGTAGTAAAGATATTACAGCATCAGCAGTAATAGAAGGAGAAAAAAGTCTTTTGACTGTTACAATGGCATATGATGAAAGTGTTTCAGAAGTAGAAGGGACTGTTGTTTCAAATGACAATAAGACATACAATGTGATACTGAATAGAACAGCACCAAATGTATATGTAGGAACTATGGATACTATAGCAGAAGGTGGATATATATTAAATTTACAAATAACAAATACAAAGGGAGAAACAGATAGTGTAAATACAGGTTTTGCTATTGCTTACCCTAAGGAATATGACAGACGAAATTGGGGAAAGGGAGAGGTTCTTTTAAATAGAATAGCAGAAGCAACAGGAGGACGTGTACTGACAAATGGAGAAGAAGTATTTACACAAAAACCTCAAGCAGTATCCGAAAGTAAAAGCTTAACAAATTTGTTTTTAATACTAGCATTAATTGTATTTTTGTTAGATGTCTTTTTCAGAAGATTTTACATAGTAACACAAAAATTAGAAAATATATTGAAAAATCTAAAAAAGGAGAAAAAGCAAACAGTACCACAACAAACAGTACAATATAATAATTTTGAAAAGGAAATGAAACAGGCACAAAAAAGACAACAAAAAAAAGAAAAAAATCAAAAGGAACAACAGCAAAATAATAATATGGCGACACAACTAGCAGAAGCAAAGAAAAAAAGGAAAAGATAAATAGAAAGAGAAGCAGTATAAAACTGCTTTTTTTTCGCCATTATATTACAGAAAAAGGATTTTATTTGTTGTATATTGTCCAATTTTATCGGTTTATAATAATTTATAACTTTGTAAAGAAAATTTAATATATTTGACACCATATTTCAACATTGCTCCGCTATTATAGAATAATATGCTATCATTATTTGAAAATATATTTAAAAAGTATATTTTAAGCATATGGATAGAAATAAGGAAAGTATTTATAATGAGGGAAAGGGGGAAGCCAACTGTGTCACAACAGCATAACAGTCGTAGTAATCATAACAATCATAATAGTCGCAACAATTATAATAATCATGCTACTTACAAAAACCATAATGTTTCTCAAAAGAGAACACAGAAAAGGACAGAAAGAAGAAAAAAAGCAAAAAGAAAAATATTTTTTGTTGGAATATTAGCAGTTGGTATGATTGTAGGAGGAAGTGTATTCGCTTATGGCCAATACATGAAAAACAAAATGGAGGAAGCTGTAAATATAAATACAATTTATAGTGGTATTTCTGTTAATGGTGTAGATGTTTCAGGAAAAACAAAAGAGGAAGCATTACAACAGCTACAGCAAGAGGCAGATGTACATTTAGGCAGCCAGAAAATTACAATACAACAACAAGATAAAACTTGGGAAATTCCATTTTCTGATTTAGATGTAAAATATGATATAGAAGCATCTGTAGAACAAGCGTGGGAAATTGGAAGAACAGGAGAATTGAAAGATAGATATAAAATAGTAACAGATGTTGCACAAAATAAAGAAAACATTACTATATCTTATACACATGATAATCAAAAAGTAGTAGAGAGATTACAACAAATTGCTACAGAATTTAATGTTGATGCACAAGATAGTACGATTACAAGAAAAAATGGTGCTTTTCAAATTACAGAAGAACAAAAAGGTTATGCTTTAGATGTAGATAAAACAGTACCTAAAGTAGAGGAATTACTGGAACAGAATACAGGAGGTATTGTAGAACCAGAAATTACTGTAACGGAACCTAAAGTGACAAAAGCGGACAATGAAAAAGTAACAGATTTGATAGGAACATATAGTACAACATATTCAGCAAATGCAGCAGGAAGAAATGAAAATCTTCGTGTAGGCTGTGCTAATATAGATGGTACTGTAATAGCACCAGGAGATGTATTTTCTATGAATGTGGGACTTGGCCCTCAAACTTATGCCAATGGCTATAAAGATGCAGGAGTATATGTAAATGGTAAAGTAGAGCAAGGAGTTGCAGGAGGCGTTTGTCAGGTAACATCAACATTGTATAATGCAGTAATATTAGCAGAATTAGAAGTAGTAGAAAGGTATCCTCATTCTATGACAGTAGGATATGTGCCATTGGGTAGAGATGCCGCAGTAGCAGGAGATTATAAAGATTTAAAATTTAGAAATGATACAGAATATCCTGTTTATTTAGAGGCTTATGCAAGAGATGGAAAAGTGGTATGTAATTTATATGGACACGAAATACATGATGCAGGACACAAAGTTGATTTTGAAATGGTATTTGATGGAACAATACCAAAACCTGCAGAAAAAATAACAAAAGATGCTTCAAAACCAGAAGGATATAGACAAGTAACCTATACTGGAAAAACAGGTAGTAAAGTCAGCACTTATAAAATTATTATGGAAAATGGAAAACAGATTAGTAAAGAATGGTTTTCTAGTTCCACATATAGAGCAACAGCGGACGAAGTAACTGTTGGTACAAAAAAGGCAGAAGTAGCACCAGAACCAGAACAGAAACCAACAGAAACGATAGAAACACCAGAAACGCCTGCAACAGATGTAACAGAAACACAAGAAAATACAAATAATGAACAACAAGAACAAGCAGATAGTACACCAGTTGGTGCAGAATAAAAAACAAGCGTGTCAATTTATGCGACACGCTTTTGTATTTTAATTACTATTTTGCTAGAACAATTAGAAATAAGTACAATTATATATAATAAAAAATAATATACCATATAAAATTATGTTATTTTAGCAAAACTATAGTAATAAAGAAGTAATGACTAAAAATGATATGAAATGTTCATTAAATTAAAGGAGAAAATAGTAATGATGCAATGTTTAATAGTAGCTTTAGGGGGCGGCATAGGTGCAATGTTTCGCTATATGATAGGAAAAATAAATTTACCATTTGAAATAGCATTTCCTGTTACAACATTATGTATCAACATTATAGGAGCATTTATAATAGGGCTTGTAGTAAGTGGAGCAATGAAGTATACTGTATCAGAAACTGTAGTATTATTTTTAAAAACAGGGCTTTGTGGAGGTTTTACAACATTTTCAACATTTTCGCTAGAAAGTGTTACATTAATAGAACAAAAAAATGTTGTTATGGCATTTTGTTACATTGCAAGTAGTATATTGTGTTGCATAATAGGAGTATGGTTAGGAAAAAGAGTATTTTTATAACAAGGAGGAATATTATGGAAATTGGAAAAATACCACCAGAAATATTAAATCGTATTGTATTAAATCCTATAAATCATTTTGCTGTAAAAAGAAAAGATGTATTTTTAAGACCTAAAACAGGAGAAGACTGTTCTGCTATTACATTTGGAGAAGAACTTTGTGTAGTATCAGCAGACCCTATCACAGGAGCAGAGCAGGATATAGGATATATTGCAGTACACATTAATTGTAATGATATTGCATCAAGCGGAGCAGAAGTTGTAGGAATACTTTTGACAATATTGTTACCAGAAAAAAGTACAGAGGCAACATTGTCTGACATTATGGAAGGGGCATATGAAGCAGCAAAAGAAATAGGTATTGAAATATTAGGAGGACATACAGAAGTAACATCTGCTGTGAACAAGCCTATAGTATCTGCTGCAGTAATAGGTAGAACAGATAAAAATAATTTTATTGCAACAGGAGGTGCAAAAGTAGGACAAGATGTTATTATGACAAAATGTGCAGGTTTGGAAGGAACTGTAATATTAGCAAAACAGTATGAGGAAATATTGTCAGACAATATAGAGAAAAATTTAATTGAAAAAGCAAAGAAAATGAGAGGATTTTTGTCTGTAGTAAAAGAAAGTAATATTGCTAAAAATTTGGGAGCAACTGCAATGCACGATGTTACAGAGGGAGGAATATTAGGTGCAGTTTGGGAAATAGCAGATTGTTCTAACACAGGTATTATAGTGGAATTGGATAAAATACCAGTAAAGGAAGAAACAAAAGCAATTTGTCGAGTAGCACAAATTAGTCCATATGAATTGATTTCAAGTGGAAGTTTGATTATTACTGCTTTTGAAGGAGAAAAAATTGTAAAAGCATTACAACAACAAAATATTGAATGTGCTATTATAGGGAGTATTACAGAAAAAGAAAAACAAATTATAAAAAATGGAAAAATTCAACAATTAAATCAACCTAAAAGTGATGCTTTATATGCTGTAAAATTTGAATAATATAATAAAGAGAATGGTGATAATGTGAAAAAAACAGTGTTAAAAAAGTTGCGACATAATCCCCAACTTGTTCTAGAAGCTGCAAAATGGTTTTCAGAAAAGTGGGATATCCCTAAACAGGAATATGAGAATAGTATGAAACAATGTATTTGTCAAAAAAGTATAATACCACAATGGTATGTTATGATGAATGAATATAATGAAATAATAGCAGGTGCAGGAGTAATAGAAAATGATTTTCATGAATATAAACATTTAAAACCAAATTTATGTGCTTTGTTTGTAGAGGAAGAATATAGAAAAAAGGGCATTGCAAAATGTATATTAGATTTTGTGATAGAAGATATAAAAAATATGGGTATTAAAAAATTATATTTGGTAACAGACTACACAGCATTTTATGAGAGATGTGGCTGGAATTTTCTTTGTATGGTAAAAGATGAACAAGAAATATTGGAAAGAATGTATGTATTTCATATAGTATAAATTTTGAAGAAAAAACTTCAAAAATAAAAAAAATGAAATAAAAATATACTATTTATTTGTTTTTATTGCTAAAAAAAGATAAATATTTCACAACTTTGTAATTTATTTTATTCATAGCCACTAGTTTTAAATAGATAAAAAGTATTTTAATAAGTAATGAAATAATAATAAAACAATATTTTTATAAATTTTGATAAAAAAAATAGTACTGTATACTATTTAAAAATATAAAAAATAAATATTTTTCGTCAAAATCATATTTATCTATTGCTTTTTATAGTATTTTATTGTATGATATTTCTATAAGAAAAAAGAGTGTTGAAAAAATAACACTTTTCTGCAAAAAGAAATAAAGTAATAAAATAAAATGCAACAAAAGCAAAACAAAACAGTATCTATGTGATAATTTTATGTATTGAAAGGATTGATTTGCAATGAGAAATTTTATCGCAAAACACGTTGAAGAAATGCCACCTTCTGGTATTAGAAAATTTTTTGATGTTGCTGCAACAATGGAAGATGTTGTTTCATTAGGTGTTGGAGAACCAGATTTTAAAACTCCAGAACACGTTAGACAGGCTGCAATCGACTCTTTAAAAGAAGGTAAAACAAGATATTCTTCTAATCAAGGTATGCCTGAATTAAGAAAAGTAATTTCTGATTATCTTGACAGAAGATTTCATACAAAATATGACCCAGCTGACCAAATTCTTTGTACAATAGGTGCTTCTGAAGCAATTGATATTGCATTAAGAACAATTATTGAACCAGGCGACGAAATTCTTGTTGTAGAACCTTCTTATGTTTCCTACAAACCAAGTATTACATTGCAGGGTGGTGTACCTGTTGTTTTAACAACAAAAGTAGAAAATGAATTTAGATTGACAGCAGAAGAATTAGAAGCTGCTATCACACCTAAAACAAAAGCATTGATTTTCCCATATCCAAATAACCCTACAGGTGGTATTATGGAAAAAGCAGATTTAGAAAAAATTGCTCCTGTTTTAATTAAACATGACATACTTGTTATTAGTGATGAAATTTATGCAGAACTTACTTATGGCGGTTTAGACCACGTTTCTATTGCTTCCATTCCTGGAATGTATGAAAGAACAATCGTATTGAATGGCTTTGCAAAATCTTTTGCTATGACAGGCTGGAGATTAGGCTATGCAGCAGGCCCTAAAGATTTAATATTAGCTATGAATAAAGTTCATGCTTATGTTATTATGTGTGCTCCTACAATGAGCCAGTATGCAGGTATTGAAGCATTAAAAGACCCTGTACAATGCGATAAAGACGTAGCAGAAATGAGAGCATCTTATGATGAAAGAAGAAAATACTTAATCGGTGAATTTAATAGATTAGGTATGACTTGCTTTGAACCAAAGGGTGCATTCTATGTATTCCCATCTATACAGTTAACAGGTTTGACATCTGCTGAATTCTGTGACAAAATGTTATTTGAAGGTAAAGTAGCGGTTGTTCCAGGTACAGCATTTGGTGACTGTGGTGAAGGATTTATTAGAATTTCTTATGCTTACTCTATGGACGAATTGAAATTTGCTATAAGCAAAATCGAAGCGTTCTTAAAACAAATTGGAAAATTATAATAATTCATTTCTTTTTTTACTTCTTATAAATAAGGACATACCTTTCGGTATGTCCTTATTTGAATTAAAATATTGAAAATAAAGAAATAGCTTTTTTGTAATGATTACATTAATTTTTTAATTTGTTCAATAGACAAACCTGTTGCTTTTGATATGATATTAATATCTTTAACATCTAGCATAGCAAGTAGGTTTTTAGCAATTTCAATTTGTTTTTCTTCTTTTCCTTCTTCTTTTCCTTCTTTTCTTCCTTCTTCTTTTCCTTCTTTTCTTCCTTCTTTTCTTCCTTCTTTTCTTCCTTCTTTTCTTCCTTCTTCTCTTCCTTCTTCTCTTCCTTCTTCTCTTCCTTCTTCTCTTGCTTCTTCTTTCCAAATTTTTTTTGCAGTATCCATATCAAATTCTGTAAATAGCATATTTATCACCTCGCTTGCATTTTCTTGTAAAAATTCTTTCATTATGTTTTCATTGATACAAATTTTTACAGCATTAATAATAGCATCATTCAATTTTAAGCCTTTTTCTAAATAAGTTTTTACAACTGATATAAAATAGCTATATTCTTTTAAATATTGACATTGTTGCATAATAGTATGGTTTTTCTCATAGTTAATATTGATAACTTTTATGTTTAATTCCAGTTCTGGAGGGTTTTGTGCTACTAGAAAGGCATCTGATAGTTTTAGTGTTTTTTCTTTAGGATAGTTTCTAGTGCCATTATATAATACATAACAATGAGGAGTTGGTATTTTCTGTAAAGTACTTCTATAAATAATATTTCTGTCAATCAATTTTTCGTATTCTCTGGCAATATAAAGTAAACAACGTAAAGGCATATTATTATTAATAGTACTTTGATGCTCTATGAGAAGTATAAATTTGTTATCTATGGTAAAGCAAATATCATTTTTTTGGTTCATAAAAAGTACATCTTCTAATGTAATGATGTTTACTTCAGTTTCTTCTCCATAATTGGTATTTTCTAAAGCATTGTAAAGTAATCGAAGTTTTTGCTCATCTGAAAAATATCGTGTAAAAACAGAGTCCTTGTATTTCTTATTTGTGTTCATTGTTTCACCTCTTATTGTTATTATATAAAAAAAGTACTATCATTGCAATGATTATAAGAAATATAGAATTTATAAAAGTAAAAATATAAAAGAGAAAAAAAGGAATGTCTAGAATGAGTAGATTTATTAGTGTTTTCCATTAAAATTTTAAAAAGCTTGCGAAAGTTTGAAAGCAGAGCTTTCAAGATTTTTTACTCCAAATGTGCTTTTGAAGGAGAGGAAGGAAGCGATAAAGAAACTTTTCACAAGTGAAAAAAAGTTTTTCTTTTTTTAATAGGTTTAAAAAATATATAAAATTTATTAAAAAATATTATCATCTTCAAAATGTTCCATAATATCTTCAACATTACAATGTAGAATGTTACAAAGTCTGTCTATTGTGTTCACTTCTATATTTTTATTATGGCGTAATCTATCTAATTGAGAACGATTTATATTGTGTTTTGTATAAAGGTCATATTGTGTAATTCCTTTTTCTTTCATAGTTATCCATAAACGGTCATATTTTATCATTTTTATTCCTACTTTTTTCAAAATAATACTTGCATTTTATTAATTATCCTTGTAAAATTGATTTAATAATAGTGTTCGTATAATGACACTATTTATTGAATGAGTTATAATAAAAAATAGATAAAATATATTTTTGAAAGGAATATTATTATGAAAACTATATTAGAATTATTTTCACAAGACGAAATAAAAGTTAATTCGAGAAGCTATGAATATAGCAAAGAGCATTTAAAAATATATGAAAGGTTAGAAGAATTAGAAAAAATGATAATAGAAAAATTAGATGATGAAGGGCAAAAATTATTTGATGAGTATAATAATATAACAAGTGACTTACGAGGTATTATCAGAACAGAGGAATTTATATATGGCTATCAATTAGGTAGTTTAATGATGATAGATGTTTATTCTGTTTTTTATTCTCCAGCATTTAATGAATAGAAAGGTATGGTTTTATGGACAAAAAAGAGCTAGCAATTTGTGACGAATGTGGAAGTGAATTTTTAAAAGAAAGTTCTCATATGATAAATTTATGTCCTGAATGTGCACATTATTTATATGGTTATACAAATTGTAAGCACATTTTTGAAAATGGAAAATGTATTTATTGTTATTGGAATGGAAGCGAAAGCAATTATATAAAATGGTTGAAAAATAACTAAATTGAATAGTATAAGGGGAAACTTTTTTCACTTATGAAAAGTTTCCCCAGACAAAATATAAATTTATTCTATGGTATGGAACAAAAATCTATTATCAACAATTTCTGTTGTTAATTTTTGTTCGTCTATTAAATAAGACAAATAGGAACGTATAGTACTACCTACCAGAACATACTGGCTTGCGTCCATTACTAATTTATAATGGTCAAATACTTTTTTGAGCAATTCTTCTGCTGTAGAAGGTGTTTTACAAAGTGATAGCAAGAGTTCTATAATTTCATAAATTTTTTTTCTATTTATTTCTGCAAGTGCAGCAATATTTTCTGTAGTTTCTGTATGAGCAGGTATATACAGTTTTCCTTGTAATGTGCTAATATAATCTAATGTTTCCAAATATTTTCTAACATCATATATAAATGAAATATGATATTTATTTAATATTGCTTCACTAGAAACACAATCTGCTAAAAAATAAATGTCGTCAGGTGTTTTAAAGCCAATCATATCCCAAAAATGTCCAGGTAAATAGAGTATTTCAAAACCTTCAGGTAAACAAGCATTTTTAATATTTTGTGTTTGACTTGGCTGTGCCATAAGAAATTTATGACGTAAAGCAGCAAAAGGATAACCGCCATAAAGAAAAGAAGGCTCTAGTATAGTATTTTCTGTTACTATATTTTCCATAGGTGTAGAATAGATGGTACAATGAAAACGTTTTTGTAAAAATTGGTTGCCTCCAATATGGTCTGCATTAGAATGTGTGTTTAATATTGCTTTTAAATTCCAGTTTTTTTCCTCTAATATTTTTTTGATTTTTCTGCCTGCATCTTTATCATTTCCGCTATCAATAATATAAACACCGTCTGTATCTTCATAAACGCCTATTTTTGCAGGACATTCTATATAATAGGTATGTTCTGCTACTTGAACTAATTCGTACAAAAATATCATATCCTTTCAAAATAGAAAACCCTATGAACAAATTCACAGGGTTTTTATTATTATAAAAAATTATTTCATAGAGTCAGTAGCACCGAGTACGTCTTTGATTTTCATTTCAACCAATTCTTGAATTAATTTTCTTGCATCACCACAGTAACCTCTTGGGTCAAATGCTTCTGGTTTTTCGCCGAAGCTCTTTCTAATAGCTGCTGTCATAGCAAGTCTTAAATCAGTATCCATGTTAATTTTGCAAACTGCTTTAGAAGCTGCTTTACGAAGCATTTCATTAGGAACGCCTTTTGCACCGGCAATTTTTCCGCCGTATTTGTTACAAGTTTCAACAGAAGACTCGTCAACAGCAGATGCACCATGGAGTACAATAGGGAAATTGTGTATACCAGCTGCTTCTAATTTTTCTGTGATAGTGTCTAAACGGTCAAAATCTAATTTTGCTTCTCCAGCAAATTTATAAGCACCATGACTTGTACCAATTGCAATAGCAAGAGAGTCAACACCAGTACGTTTTACAAAATCAACAGCTTGGTCTGGGTCTGTGTATGTTGCATTAGCAGCATCAACTTTTACATCGTCTTCTACACCAGCTAATTTACCTAATTCAGCCTCTACTACAACACCATGAGAATGAGCAAAGTCAACAACTTCTTTTGTTTTTGCTACATTTTCTTCATAATCATAGTGAGAACCGTCAAACATAACAGATGTAAATCCAGCTGCGATACATTCTTTTACTGTTTCGATGTCTGGGCCATGGTCTAAATGTAAAGCAATATCAATGCCTGTTTCTTGTACGGCAGCATCAACCATTGCTTTTAAGTAAAGAGGACCAGCATATTTTAAAGCACTTTTGGAAACCTGCAATATAACAGCAGAATTTTGTGCTTTTGCAGCATTTACAACACCTTGTATAATTTCCATATTGTTGATGTTGAATGCACCTACTGCATAATGTCCCTCAAAAGCCTTTTCAAACATTTTTTTTGTTGTAACTAAAGCCATTTAAAACACCTCTCTCTTTTTATTTAAAAAATTTTGAATAAAATACCTTCTACTAAATTATAATACAGCATTTTGTTTGTGACAAGAGTTTTTAGCATTTTTTATAAAAATATGATATACTTTAACAGGAGGAGATGAAGCATGGACTATTTTATTATAGTAGCATTAATAACGATAGTAGATAATTTAACGAAAAAAATGGTATGCAAAAATATAAAAGTGGGAGAGAAAAAAGAAATTGTAAAAAAACGGCTTTATTTCTGGCACATAAAAAATAAAGGTGCAGCATATAATAGTTTTGAAGGTCATATAAAAGCAATAAAATGTGTTTCTGTAATTAGTATGATTTATTGTGCTTTTCAGATAGGTAAAAGTAATAAAATCAATAGCATTGCTTGTAGTTTATTATTAGGTGGAGGATTAGGAAATTTTATAGAAAGGGTAAAATATGGAGAAGTAACAGATTTTATTTATATTAATAATCAAAAAAAATATAAAAATGTTTTTATGAATAAAATAATTCAAAAAAGTACGCCAATATTTAATGTAGCAGATGTTTTTGTGGCATTAGGAGCAACCATATTTATTCTTTCAGCAATATTACAAAAAGAAAAATAAAATTTTATATCACTTAGGTATTGTCATATTGAAAAAAACATACTATAATATATACTGTAAAACAAATAACTACAATATATTTTAAATTCCTGAAGTGTTCGACACTCCTGCCGTATTTGAACCTACATGACTTAAACGGGATTCCTATATGCAAAAGATATGCCAGGCCTCAACATAATTCCCTTTGGGCAGAGGAAGGCAGAGTCTTTGCTGCGGTTGCCCACCTGGCGTAGGCTAGGTGTCAAGAGGTGGGAACCGGCATTTTGGGATTAAAATTTTGTACTCTATTATCTTTTTAGATAATAGAGTATTTTTTTGTTCTTAGTAAAAATGTTTATTTATCATCAAATTCTAAAAATTTGGCTGGTGAAATGTGAAAAACATCTGCAATAGTAAATAATGTTTTTAATGAAATTGGTTGGACAACATTTGGTGTTTCAATTTGAGATAAAGAATTAACACTTAGATTTATTTTTTCAGCTAATTCTTCCAAAGTAATATCATTCTTTTTACGATAATATGCAATTTTTAGCCCAATTTGAATATACCTATTGTCATATTTATCCATACAATTTTCCTCCTATCAATCATCATCAAATTCTAAAAATTTAGATGGCGGAACATGAAAAATATCCGCTATAGTAAATAATGTTTTTAATGAGATTGGTTGAGCAACACTTGGTGTTTCAATTTGAGATAAATAGCCAACACTCAAATCTATTTTTTCAGCTAGCTGTTCTTGAGTAAAACCATTCTTTTTGCGATAGTATGCAATTTTTAATCCAATTTGAATATATCTACTGTCATATTTATCCATGTAATTCACCTCTTTTTTATTTTATATGATTGACTTTAAGAGGTGAATAATATACTATATATATTATTATATATGTAATATATAGATAAATATCTTACGTATTGAAAACAATAAATATATTTTGTGTTGCACTTACTAAAATCTCATAAATATAATAATACATTAAAAATAATATTTGTACAGTGTTAAAAGCAAATTGTAACTATTTATAAATATATATAAGGGGGATTTTAATGTTAATGAAATTTAGCGAAAGATTAAAAGAATTAAGAAAAGAAAAAGGATTTACACAAAAAGCACTTGCAAGGCGTTTAAATTATGGTTATACAACAATCGCTAATTATGAAAGAGGAATAAATAGACCTAAATTTGAAGATTTAATTAAAATAGCCGATGTTCTTGATACTTCTATAGATTATTTGTTAGGAGTTTCTGATATTCGTTATGAAATGACACCATATAAAATGATAGAAAAAAAGATATTAAAAACAGCAATACAAAATGATATAAATTTGGTAGCTATGGATAGATTGATTATATGGTTTGTATATCAAACATTAAAAAAGAATTATTCAGATGAAATACAGAAAAATAACTTGCATAATGATAAAGAAGCCATGAAAAATATAATGCAATCCGTAGAAAAAAAGTGTTGTGTAGAATTTTCAGAAAGATTTTACTATTTTATAAGAAATGACTTGATTAGAGATGCTGTAATGTCACAAATATGAAGTATAAAAAGACCTTTCATATAGAAAGGTCTTTTTTATTAGGAATAAATTTATTCTTTTGGAATAAAATGATAAAAATGGTACAAGTCTTTGCAAAAGAGGAAGGAGAATAAAAACATGAAAAAAACAACTCTTTTATTTTGTATTGCTATGCTTTTATTAGGAGGCTGCAAAAGAGAAAATGTACAATCTAGAGAACAGCCTATGCAGTCGCCCAAAACAGGTACATTACTGCAAATAGAAGGGGCAAATGTGGGGAGATTTGGAGATGATGTCCCTGTAACAAGAGGAGAAATGGCGAAAATGATAGCATTATCATTTTATACACCAGAAGAAATAGCAGAAATGAAAAATAATATTCAATTCAATGATGTGAGTGTGGAAGATTGGTATTATCCCTATATTAATGCAGCTGTAATAGCTGGCTATCTTTCAGGAGAGGGAGAAAGCTTTTTACCAGAAGAAAATGTGACACTAGAACAAACACAATTTTTAATCAATCGATTAAATCCAGATAATGAAACAAAAATTACAATAAATGATGAAAATAAAAATAAAGCAGTAGCATATAGTCTATGGTTAGAGTTGTTTCAAGAAGCATTAAAAGGCAGAAGAGCAGAAGATAGTTTATACTCTTATGGTATACAACCTAGAGAGCAAGTTTTATTAGATACAGCAGATAATGGTACAATATTGTTAATGGAAGATGGCATATTTACAGCAACAGGAAGAGATTTAAAACCTTTAAGAAATAAAAAAATAAAAATATTAGAAAAAGATAGAGAAGTTGTTGCAATAGAAGAAATATTAGAAGAAAGTCCAATCATACAAAATGCTTATTTTACCACTACAAAAGATGGTGTGGAAATTGATACAGGAGATGGCATAAAATTATATGAATATGCAGATATAGAAAATTTGCCACAAAGTGGTATAGCAGATATACAAATAGAAGGAGATAGTGTTGTTTCTATCACACCATTAGAAAATGGTGGAAGTGATATAATTAAAAAGGCAACAAATAGTAGTATAGAATTGCAAAATCATGGTGTTTTAGAATGGGCAGAAAATGCAAAAATATATGAAGAAAATGATGGTGTTGTAACAAGAAGACCTATAACACGTTTGATTAGTGGTACAGATATAGCAGATTATTATTATAAAGATGGAAAAGTCGCAGCAGCTGTAATAACAAGAGAGGCAGTTCCAAATAATATTAGAGTACTTTTGAGCAATACAGGTTATACAGGTTATAATCAAAAAAATATTATATTGACAGCCGACAGGCCTTTTACATTGCAAGGAGGAGATGTTATAAAAACATTTCAAGCAGGAGAAGAAGTTACATTGACACCAGAGAATGATATGGGACTTTTTGAAAATAATAGAGTGTATGTTACAACAGAAGATGATGGACAATTTACAATAAAAAGTATTTCAAGAAATGGTGTTTCTCCACAATATAGGGGAACTTTAGAGTTAGAAAAAACAGCAGATGGATTTACAATAATAAATGAAGTACCTTTTGAAACTTATTTGAAGGGAGTAGTACCTTTTGAAATGCCTGTTAGTTTTGGATTAGAACCTTTAAAAGTACAAGCTGTTTCTGCAAGAAGTTATGCTTTTAATCAATTTTTTGCTAATCGCTATAGTGATTATGGTGCTCATGTAGATGACTCTACAAATAGCCAAGTGTATAATGGCAGTCAAACACAACAAATTTCAGATAGAGCTGTAGAAGAAACGGAAGGTATGGGAGTAACATATGGAGATAAAGTAGTAAATGCGAATTTTTATTCTACATCAGCGGGTGTTACAGCAAATTCGGGAGAAGTTTGGGCAGCAGATAATGGAAAAACATTTCCCTCTGAAAATAAAGGGTATTTAATTAGTAAAAAACAAGGATTAACAGAAGAAATAGGAGATTTAACAAAACAAGAAAATGCAGAGGCATTTTTTAAAAATTGGGAAGTGCAAAGTTATGACAGTGCTTCACCATGGTTTCGCTGGAAAACAACATTGCCAAAAGAGGTAATTGATGATATTAATGCAAGAATACAACAAGTATACCAGTCTAATCATAATTTGGTGGAAGTATTGCAACAAGATGGTACATGGAAAGTAGCAGACCCTTCTAATTTAGGAAAAATAAAAGATATTACTGTTTCACAAAGAGGAGAAGGAGGAAATGCTATGTTTTTGACAGTAACAGGCGAAAATGGTACTGCACGTATTAAAACAGAGTATGCTATTAGGAATATATTAAAGCCTGTAAAAGCAGGTGAAAATGATGTGATATTGCAGTTAAAAGATGGTAGTGAAAAAATAAACTATGCCATATTGCCAAGTGCTTTTATTGCTATAGAACAACAGAAAACACCAGAGAATGAATTAGAAAGTATTACAATATATGGTGCTGGTAATGGACATGGTGCAGGTATGAGCCAGTATGGTGCTATGGGTATGGCAGAACAAGGATTTGATTATAAACAGATATTAGAACATTATTTTGATGGTGCAAAAGTGCAAAGAATTATTAATGCAGAACAAGATTTGTAAAAAAAGGCCTTGAAAGTGTATACTTTCAAGGCTTTTTTAGAATTTTTATAAAAATAAAAAATCTTTTTTTGACTTTCTATTGCAAAAAAGTGATTTTATGTATACAATTATTTTGTAAAACTGATGTGATAAAAATAAAGGAGGATATACATGAAGGGTATTATTACAGTGTTAGGAAAAGACCATGTAGGCATTATAGGAACTGTTTGTACATATTTATCACGAAATAGTATTAATATTTTAGATATTTCTCAAACCATTGTAGGTGGTTATTTGAATATGATGATGATTGTAGATTTATCTGCGGCAAAAAAAGAATTTACTGTTTTATCAGATGAACTTGTAGAATTAGGCAAGGACATGAATGTTATAGCAAAAATGCAGCATGAAGACATTTTTAATTGTATGCATCGTGTTTAAGGAGGGAAATCTTTTGTGATTACAAGAAGTGAAGTTTTAGAAACAAATCAAATGATAGAAGAAGCAAATTTAGATGTGCGTACTATTACTATGGGTATTAATCTTATGGATTGTGCTGATGCTGATATTGATAAGTTTAATGAAAAAGTGTATCAAAAAATTACCACTTGTGCAAAAGACTTAGTAAAAGTAGGAGATGAATTAGCGAAACAATTTGGTATACCTGTAGTACATAAAAGAATTTCTGTGACACCAATTGCTATTGCAGCAGCAGGTTGTAAAACAGATAGTTATGTTAGTATAGCACATACTTTAGATAGAGCAGCAAAAGCAGTAGGAGTAAATTTTATAGGTGGATTTTCTGCATTAGTACAAAAAGGTTGTACAAAGTCAGATGAAATTTTAATTAATTCTATACCACAAGCATTAAAAGAAACAGATGTTGTTTGTTCTTCTATAAACATTGGTACTTCTAGAAATGGTTTAAATATGGATACTGTAAAAAAAATGGGAGAAATTATACTGCAAACAGCAGAATTGACAAAAGAACAGGACTGTTTAGGCTGTGCAAAATTGGTAGTATTTTGTAATGCAGTAGAGGATAATCCATTCATGGCAGGTGCTTTTCATGGAGTAGGAGAAAAAGATTGTGTCATTAATGTAGGAGTAAGTGGTCCTGGTGTAGTAAAAAAAGCATTAGAAGAAGTAAGAGAAGCTGATTTTGAAACACTTTGTGAAACAATAAAAAGAACAGCATTTAAAATTACAAGAGTAGGACAACTTATTGCACAAGAGGCAGCAAAAAGATTGAATGTACCTTTTGGTATTATAGATTTATCACTTGCACCAACACCATTAATTGGAGATAGTATTGCAGAAATTTTTCAAGAAATGGGATTACAAGAAGCAGGTGCACCAGGTACAACAGCAGCACTTGCTATATTAAATGATAATGTAAAAAAAGGTGGTGTTATGGCATCATCTTATGTAGGTGGATTAAGCGGTGCTTTTATTCCTGTCAGTGAAGATCATGGCATGATTGTTGCAGCAGAAAAAGGTGCCTTAACATTAGAGAAGTTAGAAGCTATGACTTGTGTTTGTTCTGTTGGTTTAGATATGATTGCTATACCAGGTGATACTTCAGCAGCAACGATTTCAGGTATTATTGCAGATGAAGCAGCCATTGGTATGATAAATAATAAAACGACAGCAGTGAGATTGATACCAGTAATAGGAAAAAAAGTAGGAGAAAAAGTAGAGTTTGGTGGACTTTTGGGTTATGCACCAATTATGCCTGTAAATACTTATAGCTGTGAAGGATTTATAAAAAGAGGCGGAAGAATACCAGCACCAATACACAGTTTTAAAAATTGATGTTATTATTTTAGCCTTGAGAGTATAACTTTCAAGGCTATTTTATATCACAATATATTTGACTAGATATTGATAAGTTACTATTGTAAATAAAATTGTTTTAATTCGTTTTGAATTTGTGTTAGTATAATTTTTCTGAAAGAATTATCTTTTAAAAAAATATAAAATCTTTTTGAAAATTCAACATAACATTGTTGTTCTGCATTGAGTAGTATTTTATTAATTTGTTCTTGATTTAGGTTTTTTGTGTGTAATGAACTTTTTGATGTATTATATAAAAAACAAATAATTAATTTGTCCATAAGTGTTAGCTCCATACCTTTTTCATACGTTTTTTTTGCAATATTTTCTTGTAGTATAGTATCTTGTGTCATGTAATGTTTTACATCAGAAATGCCTACTAAATAATCTAAAGATACACCAAAGATATTTGCTAAACGTATTAAATCATTTATTCTGGGTTGATTTCTGCCATTTTCATAATTTGCAATAGCAGTATAACCATAATGAAGTATAGAAGCAAGTTCTATTTGTGTTAAATTTTTTTCTTTTCTTAAGTTTTTTAATCTGTCTTTAAATTCCAAAATAATCACCCTTTCTGGTATAGATTTAGGAATGACTGTTATTTAATTTTATTATAAAATAAATAGATAAGAAACACAACTATAATTTAGTAAAAACTAAAACTTTAATTAGATTATAATTTGATGTAGTATATAGCATAATATTTATAGGGGTATATACTATGAATATTGCAAAAAGATTTCAAACAATAAGAGAACAAAAAAAGATTAGTGTTTACAGATTATCAATTCTTTCTGATATTTCAGAAACTCATATTCACAAAATAGAAAAAGGTATCAGTCAGCCAAGTATTTATATTCTAGAAAGACTTTTGAGCTGCATGGGAGTAACTTTAGTTGAATTTTTCAATAATGATACAGAAGTTTTTTATCTGAATGATATTGAAAAAGAACTTGTATACCATTTTCGTACATTAACAGAAAAACAAAGTTATATTGTATTAGAACTAATAAAACAAATGAATATTTCTAAATAATATTTTTTGTTTGTGTTTGTGTAATGTAAAATATTTAGTAAGTAAAGCGATTTATATCTTCCATAGTGATACCAGGTTGTAGTGCTATATTAATAGCATTTGCTATGATGTTTGCAAGACGGTCTACTACAGCGTCTACTTCTTTTGGTGTAACAAACATATTGCCTACGTATGGGTTTAATATTTCTACAATAAGTTTATATTTTTCATCTGTATCCATAGACTGAAGCATTTGATAAAAAGCACTGCCTTTTTCTGTTTGAATAATCATTTCTTCTAACATTCTGTCCATGGTATCGTTTATTAGTGTTGCAGCATCTACAACAGTAGGTACACCTAATGCTAAAACAGGAACACCAAGTGTCTGCTTGTTCAATGTCATTCGTTTATTTCCTACACCAGCACCAGGTGCGACACCAGTGTCAGACATTTGTATTGTGCTATTGATTCTGCTAAATTTACGAGCAGCTAAAGCATCTATAGCAATAACTAAATCAGGTTTTAATTTTTCAACAACACCTTTTATAATTTCACCTGTTTCAATTCCTGTAATGCCCATAACTCCTGGACTAAGTGCTGCAACACTTCTGACAGATTGTTGCAGTTCTTCTGGAAGTACACCTTCTAAATGACGTGTAACAAGTATTTTGTCAATTACTTTGGGCCCTAGTGCATCAGGAGTAATATTCCAATTTCCTAAACCAACAACAAGTATAGTAGATTTTTCATTTAGATTTGTTAAATCGTTGATATGGTTTGCAACAACTTTCATCATTTCTTCGTGACTTGTAATGTCATTTTCTTTTAATAATTCTGATTCTATTGTAATATAATTTCCTATAGGTTTTCCCATTGTTTCACTGCCTGTTTCATTTAGTATTTGAACATGAGTAATTTGACAGATGTCTGTCTGTTTTGTTTTTACTTTCACACCATCTATTTCTTGTGTATTTTGTTGTTCTTGCTGTGCAAGTTCTCTTGCTTCAATTGCTAAGTCTGTTCTAGGACTAAAATTCCATGCTATATTTTTTTCCATAATGCTGCCTCCTATATTAATTCCTTTTTGCCATTATTTTTACCTTGAATTTTAAATATATACATTGACTTATGGATTGCTTTGGGTTAAAATAGATGGTGTTGAATTAATCACAGATGTGTCGGAGCATAAAAAATTGCTTTTGTGGTTAATAGAAGTGTAAAAAGTGATATTCCCCAAAATATCCAAATTATTAAAAAAAAAATTATAAAAAATAGGAGGAACAAAAATTGGCAAATATTAAATCTGCGAAAAAAAGAATTAAAGTCATCACAAAAAAGACATTAAGAAATAAAATGATTAAATCTCAAACAAAAACAGCAATTAAAAAAGTATTAGTGGCTGTGAATGCAGGAGATAAAGAAACAGCAACAGCAACATTAAAAGGTGCTGTATCTGCTATTGATAAAGCATATTCAAAAGGTGTTTATCATAAAAATACAGCAGCTAGAAAAAAATCTAGTTTAACAAGAATGGTAAATGGATTGTAATATTAATAACACAATAATAAAAAAAGAATATCAAAAGATATTCTTTTTTTATTTAAAAATATAGTAAAAGTAATACTTTGTAATATTTCTATTATTGTGTGTTTTTTTCATACAAAAATACGTGTCAACAAAGCTGACACGTTGTTATTTAAAAATCAATTTGTTTTTGCAATGTAAATATATTTCTAACACCACCATCAGAACGTTTTTCTTGCTGCAATGATATATAACCACATTTTACAAGAAGCTGAAAGTGAGTGCGATAAACCTCTTCTGTCATATTTAAGTCTGCAATAATTTTGTCTTGAGGAGGAAAAAGAGAAGCTTTCCCTTCAGAAAAACTACAGAAATAGGCATAAATTGATTTTGAAAGGGCAGAAAGCCTTCTGTCTTCCATAATCAAACGAGGAATGTATCCATATCCCTTTTCATAAATATTGTGACGCATTATCAGCCCTCCTTTTTCATGAAATATTAATTTGTATCTTTTGTAATATCTGCTTGTTTTGCCTGTATAAAAGTAATTAATGTTTCTGGAGAAATCAGTATTTGCTGACCTCTAATGCCTGCACTAACTGCAATTTGTTCAAAAAGTATTGCAGTTTCATCAATATAGGTAATGTACTTTTTTTTCATACCAATAGGAGAACAGCCTCCTCTTATGTATCCTGTGAGTGGTAATAATTCTTTCATATGTGTCATTTCAACTTTTTTGTTACCTGAAACAGAAGCTGCTTTTTTTAAATCCAATTCTAAATGTACAGGTATGCAAAAAATAAGTATACCTGTTTTATCTCCTTTTGTAACAAGTGTTTTAAAAACTTGTTCCGGAGGTAATCCAATAGCTTTTGCAGCATGAACACCAGAGAGATTATTTTCATCGTATTCATATTTTGCTGTATCATAAGAGATATGATATTGCTCTAATAAACGCATAGCATTTGTTTTTGTCATAAATATTACTTCCTTTATTCATCTAATACAATAAATGTAGGTGCATTTTTGTTATTTAGCTGCATAGATTGTATAGCATCTGAAGCAGATTGTACTTTTTTAATGTCCCAATCATCATTTATTTTTTTGCCTAAATAATGTTCGTTGCCATAAAGTATAATATAACAATAATTAGTAGTGCCACAAATATAACGCACTTGACTTTGTTGCTCTATCATTTCATAAAAAACCATATTTTTTAATACATCTGAAAAATCTGCTTTCATATCGTTTTTATAAAAATATACATTATAAGGTGGTAATAAAGATAAATTAAAATCAGGTAATATACTGTTGACAGCAAAATATAAATTAGATTGTTTATCTAAATTATTAATTGCTACTTCCCAAAAACCATCTTTGTTAACTAATACATATTGTTTGATATTATTAGGAGCATTTTGAGTAGAGAATGTAACAACAGCATATTTTTTATCCATTCTAATATCTCTAACATAATATTTATCATAATTTCCTTCATAAACACGTATAAAATTTAATATTCTTTCGTATTCCTCCATTTCAGGAGAAAGTACATTTACACTACCATGATAAGCGTCATATTGCTTTAAAAGTCTGGAATAATCTTCTTCTGAAATACTTGCTATTTTGTCTGTGGAAGAAGAAAGCATTATTTTGTTTCCAGAAGGTTGTTTGATTGCTGTAAAAATGCCTATGTTTAGTGAAGAAGAAGGCATATCAATATCAATATAATTTGCAATATCACAACCATTTATTAAAAGAATGTCACATAAAAATTCAGAAAAATCTTGTTCTAAAAAACCGTTATTTTTTAAATAGTTAGTAGTAATATAACAGTCATTACTACTGCTATAAAGTTTTCCGCCTTTGCTAAGTAATGTAAAACGGTTTCCATTATTTTGATAAAAAGTTGTTGCAGCCTCTGCTACTGTTTTTAATTTTGTCCAATATTGATTATTTGTTTCTCCCCAATTTAAAAAAGGGGGAGATTTCGTTTTTTCTGTTGGAGCAGAAGAAGCTTGGTATTCTGTTTTTTCTGGCATTTCTGCAGTTTGTTCTTCATTTTGATTTTGATTTTGTTGCTGCTGTTGTACTTCTGTTTGGTACTGGTTTTGTTGTTGTGTTTGCTGTTGTGTTTGTTCTGTATTTGGTTTTGTTGTTGTGTTTGCTGTTGTGTTTGTTCTGTATTTGGTTTTGAAGGAGTACTTTCTTCAATAATCACCTGTTGAGATTGTTTAGGTGATTTTGGTTGTACAGAGGAAGTTTCTACTATAGTATCACAACCAGTAAAACCCATAAGAAGTACAATAAAAGCAGAGAAAAATTTAAAAATTTTATTCAATATAATCATCCTTTTTGTCTGCTATAACTTCATATACAGAATTTAATTCTTTTTGATGTGCTTGTAATATCAAATGTAATTTTTGTTCCATTTGGTGCTGTTGCTGTAAAAAAGGAAATGATACAAGCCAAACAGGATTATATTCTTGTTCCAATTCTTCTATTGTATCTACAAAAGGCTTTACCGTTTCTGTATCATAATAATCTAATATGGCATTATATTCCCAATCTGATACATCTTTTTCACAGGTTAGTTTTAAAAAAACAGTAATACTGTTTTGCTCGTCTTCTTCAGCATAGATGTTTAACATAATATTGTGCTGTTCTCCTAAATGATAACAGCCTAATTCTTTTTCTAAAAAGCCAGTTTTTTTATCTTTCAGCATAATAACAATAACAGTTTCGTCCATTGTAACCCTCCTTATTAAAAAACAGCTCAAATTGATAGACTGTTTTGTGCTGCATTATTAATGTAAATTGATACATTAATGTATTTTTTTATTATAATACGGAATGAACAGAAATGCAAATAAAAGGCAGATAGCTTTATAAAATTGAAAGTATTTGCTGTAAAATAATTTGGCAAAAAGTGCTTTTTTTTCGTAGTGTTTCTGTATATAATAGTAATGTTGTTTATTGCTTGAATAATAAAAAAAAGAGAGAGGACTGTATAATATGTTGCGTACAATAAAGTGGTATTTTAAATTTGTTTTTTGTCTTATGTGGAAATCTATTGATGCAAAAAAAGCAGACAAGATATTAAAACAAAAAGGAGAAAAAGCTTATAATGAATATGTTTATAATGTTGTTTCCCGCTGGGCTATGGCAAGAGTAAAAGATAGTGGTGCAGAAATTAAAGTATATGGAAAAGAAAATATTCCAAAAGATAAAACAGTGCTATTTGTAAGTAATCATCAAAGTGATTTTGATATTGCGATATTTTTGGCTATGCTTCCAGAAAAAAAAGAGGGATTTGTGGCAAAAGTAGAATTGGAAAAAATACCTTTTTTAAGTGATTGGATGAAAAGAATACATTGCATTTTTTTAGATAGAAAAGACATAAAACAATCTGCAAAAACAATATTAGAGGGTGTGAAACTATTAAAAAGTGGGCATTCTATGGTAGTTTTTCCAGAAGGTACAAGAAGTAAAGGAGAACAAATAGGAGAATTTAAAGCAGGTAGTTTTAAATTGGCAACGAAATCAAAAGTGCCTATTGTGCCTGTTACAATAGATGGTTCTTATAAAATAATGGAAGGAAATCGTTATCGCATTTGTCCTGCAAAAGTCAATGTGTATGTTCATAAACCCATTGAAACAGCAGAAATAACAAAACAAGAAGAAGGAAAACTACCAGAAATAGTTGAAAAAATAATTAGAGAGGGAAAAAAGTAATATGAAACAATTATTAAATAAAATAATAATATTTTGTATATTGATAGGAGGAGTAATAGGCTGTAGCACTACACAACAAACACAGCCACAAGTTTCTAAAACACAAGAAAAAACAGAAAATTATAAATTGTCTGCTTTTTCTATGCCAATACAAACAGAATATGTGTATGATTATTTGGGTATGCGTTTTCAATTAGGAGAAGAAGTTAATAAAGCATTAGAAGAAGGAAAACTGTTTATGTATCTTGATGCAGGATATGAGCAAAATACACAAGAATTAGCATATGCTCGCCAAGCAGTACTGTATGTACCAAAAGAAGATAGAGAAAAAATATGGGAAAATGATGCACAACAAATAAAAAATTGGAGAGAACAAGCACAAAAACTTGGTTATATTGGTGTATATAAAAGAAGTGTTTTGGAACAAACAGATATTTCTGAATTAACGAATTGTACAGAAAATAAAAATATAGGAGAAACACCTGACGGTACATGGCAATATTATATTAGTAGTAATAACATAGCAGAAGTACACATAGCAGCAGAAAGATTTAGTAGAACACTTGTAACAATATATGATATGGTACCATTTACACAAGGAGTAAGTATATTTGCAGAACAAAGAAAAATAGAGCAAAATATGGGAAATTTTCAAACAACAGATATTTATGGAAATACTGTTACAAAAGATATTTTTGCAAATTATGATTTAACATTAGTAAGTGTATTTACAACACAATCTACACCATGTTTACATGAAATGGTAGAACTAGAAAAAGTTTTTACAGATGAAATAGTGAAAACACAATCTGTTAATGTTATTGGTATTTTGTATGATGCTTCAGAACAAAAAAAGGAAGAAGTAATAGAACTAGCAAAAACGATACAAGAGGAATTAAATATCACATATAATATTATTGTGCCAGATAGCGTTTTGATGGAAGGAAGATTAAAAGGGGTAACTGCTTTTCCTGAAACATTTTTTGTAGATAGACAAGGAAATATTATAGGAGAATATTATTTAGGTGCAAGACCTAAAGAAAATTTGATTGAAATCATTCAAAAAGAATTAGAATTTTTAAGGGGAGAAAATAGTGGTGCATCGGAAGAACAAGCAACAACAGGGGCTAACTAAAAAAGAAAAGATAGGAATATTTTTAATAATAATAGGAATAGTACTTTTGTTGTATAGCATTTATTGTATAAAATGGAGAGTAATATTTTAAAAATTTTTAATATTAAAACAAAGGACAATGCTTTTGCATTGTCCTTTTATACTATAGTATGATACAAATTAAGCCGCCACTACCTTCATTGACAATTTTTTGTAATGTTTCTTGTAATTTTAGCTGAGCCTCTTCAGGCATTCTATAAATTTTGTTTTGCATACCATCACTTACCATAGATTGTAATGTTCTTCCAAATATATTTAAGTCCCATATTTTTTGAGGGTTAACATCATAATCTTGTATTAAACTGTCTATAAATTCCTTAGATTGTTCTTCATTTCCTATAATAGGAGATACTTCTGTTTCAATATCTGCTTTAATCATATGAATAGACTCACCTTTTGCTTTTAATTTAATACCAAAACGAGAACCTTGTTTAAATACTTCAGGTTGTTCTAATTTAATTTCTTCAAATACAGGAGATACTACACCGTAACCTTTTCTTTTTACGTCATGAAGTGCACACTCTATTTTATCATATTTCTTTTTAATATCAGAAAGCATTTTGATGGTAGAAATTAGTTGGGAGTCATTTTCAATAGGCATATCAATGGTTTCACTTAATATTTTATAAAATAAACTGTCATCTACTGACAGTGCAATGTCAATAGCACCTTCTCCTAACATAATACCATCAGTATATGCTTTTTTTATGTATTCATTTTGTTCTAAAGTGTTTAGATTTTCTTTTACATCTGTCAACTTTTCAACAGCATTCATTAAATTTTTTAAACTTGTTATAATACTTTGTTTTAGCCAATGATTTTCTTCTAATGTTTCAATCCATGTAGGAAAATGAAGGCGTATCTCTTTCATAGGAAATTCGTAAAGTACCTTTTCTAATATTGTTTTAATATCTTCATTTTTTAATTGAGCACAGTTAACAGGCAATACAGGAACAGAATATTTTTCTGCTAATTCTTGTTGTAATGAAATAGTATCATCGTTATAAGGTCTTGCAGTGTTTAGTAGTACAACAAAAGGCTTTCCAATTTGTTTTAATTCGTTAATTACCCTTTGTTCTGCATCTTCGTAATTATCACGAGATAAATCTGTTACAGAACCGTCTGTTGTAATAACAATACCTATAGTAGAATGGTCAGTAATTACTTTTTTTGTTCCTAATTCTGCTGCTTCTAAAAAAGGAATAGCATCTTGTGACCAGGGAGTGTATACCATACGAGGGACATTTTCTTCTTCCATATGTCCCTCTGCTTCTGGTACAATATAGCCTACACAATCAATCAAACGTACTTTTAAATTGACATCATCACCTACTGTAATAGCAACTGCTTCATTTGGTACAAATTTTGGCTCTGTTGTCATGATATTTTTACCTGATGCAGATTGAGGTAATTCATCTTGTGCTCTTTCTCTTGCATAGCTGTTTTCTATATTAGGTAATACAAGTAAATCCATAAAACGCTTTATAAAAGTAGATTTTCCAGTACGAACAGGACCTACAATTCCTAGATAGACACAACCGTCTGTACGTTCTGCAATGTCTTTATAAATATCAAATTGTTCCATAAAATAAACCTCCTTATTATATTAAAATAATGTATCCATACAATGCAGTATATGAAAAATAATGGAATGATATGCTTTAGTGGTATCATTATTTGTAATTTTAATGTAGAATTTTGTTTACAATAGATGTTGATTTGTGATGTTAATACTAATTTATTATAATAAGAAAGTGAAATAATATAAATACATTATAAATTAAGTTATAGTATTTCTATAATTTTGGGTTTACCTATGACAAAAAATATATTATAATGATACAATGCCTAAATGCGTAACGTTAAAGGAGGGTGTTTATGGCAGGGAATACTTCAAATAAAAAAAGAACTACAATACCGAAAAGAACAAGTACTCGAAAAAAATTATCATCAGTACAAAAGCAACAAAAAAATACAACACCAAAAAAAGTACAAAAATCGCAAAAGACAAATAAAGTAAAAGTGTCAACACAAAAGAATAAACAACACATTGCAAGAAAAATGCCAGCACCAAAAGGAAGTTATAAAGTATTTACTGTTATGATATTTTTATTTTTTACAATATATCTTTGTGGTTATATATGGGCATTTTTGAATAAACCATCTGTACCAGTAGAGATGGTGACATATGGAAGCATAGAAAGTGCTTCTAGTTTAAAGGGATTGATTGTAAGAGAAGAATATATTGTAACAAGTGATAGAGCAGGTATGCCAGTATATAATTTTTCTGAAAATGAAAAAGTGCCAAAAGGAAAAACGATATGTGTAATAAAAGATGAAGAAACTTCTTCTGCAATAGAAGATAAAATTGATAATATAGATAAAGATATTTTAAAAAGTTTACAAAAGCGAAGTGACCTTTCTATATTTCAAGAAGATGTTTCTCGTATTGAAAATAATATTACACAACTAATTAGTACTTATAATGGAAAATTTATGAATGAAAACATTATGGATATTGCTTCTTTAAAAAATCAAATTGCGGCAGAAATGGACCAAAGAACAGAAATTTGGTTAACAGAAAATATAGAAGGAGTATCTAATCTTTCTGAAGAAAAAAATCAATATGAACAGCAACTAGCTGATAGTATTTCTACAATAAAAGCAGAAAAAAGTGGATTACTTTCTTTTCAAATTGATGGTCAAGAAGATGTTTTAACACCAGAAAATTTAGATGCCATAGAAGAAAAACAAGTTTCTACACAAGTAACACCAAAATATCTTTCTAAAACAGGTGCTGTAGAACAAAATGAAGTGATGTTTAAAATTGTAACAAATAATAAATGGTATATCGTTTCCTATTTACCTCCAGAAGTAGTAAGTGGCTGGAATGAGGGAGAATTAAAATATTTATATACAACAATTAATGAAGAAGAAAAAAGATTTCCAGTTATAATAGAAACACTTTCTATTAATGAAAAAGAAGCTAGAGTAGTATTTAGTGCTACACAAGACATATTGAGTGTTATTGGGCTAAGAAATATTTCTTTCCGTGTACAAAGTACATCAGTAGAGGGCATTAAAATACCAAATAATGCAATTACAGAAAAAACAGTGTTAAAAATACCAATTAATTATATTGTTGAAAATGAAGGAGAGCAGGGAGTGTTTAAAGTAGTAAATGGAAAAAAAGAATTTATTACTTTACAGTTAACACGATATAGTATTATAGAAGGCTTTGGCTATGTGGTACAAGATTTTAGCAATTTAAAAGTTGGGGATACTGTAATAGAACCAGTAGAAGAAAATCCAAATACATATGCTATTAGTGAAGTAGAAACAATGAAAGGCGTTTTTGTAGGAAATAGTTCTATTGCAAAATTTACAGCAATTACAATTATAGGACAAAATGAAGAATATACTATTGTAAGTCCTGGTAGCAGTTCTTATGAATTACAGGCTTATGATACCATTGTTTCAGATGCGAAAAATATTGGAGAAAATCAAACATTGTATTAAAAGAGTTTCAGAAGGGAATGTAAAAAATGGACGAAATAAAACAAAATATAGCAGAAATTGAAAAAAGAATTGCAACAGCAGTACAAAAAAGTGGTAGAAAAAGAGAAGATGTTTTATTGTTGGCAGTAAGTAAAACAATTGATGTAGAACATATTAAACAAGCTGTAGATTGTGGACTAAAAGAACTTGGAGAAAATAGAGTACAGGAGATTTTAGAAAAATATGAACCTATGGGAAAAGAAGTTTGTTGGCATTTAATTGGACATTTGCAAACAAATAAGGTAAAATATATAATTGATAAAGTAAAAATGATACATTCTGTGGATAGTATTAAATTAGCAGAAGAAATTAGCAAGCGTGCAAAGCAAGCAAATGTAAATATGGATATTTTGGTAGAAGTGAATATGGCTGGAGAGGAAAGTAAGTTTGGTGTTTCACCAGAACAAACACTTTCTTTCATACAAAATATTGCTTTTTTAGACAATATTTCCGTGAAAGGTCTTATGACAGTAGCACCTTTTGTCGATAATCCAGAAGAAAACAGGGATTGTTTCAGAAGAATGAAACAATTATTGGTTGACATTAACAGTGAAAAAATTGATAATGTACATATGAACGTTTTATCAATGGGCATGTCTAATGACTTTGAGGTGGCCATTGAAGAAGGAGCAACTATTGTTAGAGTTGGAACCAATATTTTCGGCAAAAGAGTTTATCCTCAGAAATAAATAAAAAAAGAGGATAGTGACCAAAGTCAAATAAGATATGGGAGGAATTTGTAACGTGGCAAAAGTATTTGATAAATTAAGGGACTTGATGTTTGGCGAATATGATGACCCAGATTATGATGACCCAGATGATGACGAATATGAAGAGGAAGAAGAATATGAAGAACCACCTGCAAAACGTCGTACACCTTTAAGAGATGTAAATAGAAATAGAGAACCAGAATATAGTTCACCAAGCAGAAGAACTTCCTCAAGTAGCAGAACAAATCCTAATGTATATAGTATTAACACAAATGTACAAATGCAGGTAGTTGTGATACAGCCTACTTGTTATGAAGATGCACAACAAATTTGTGACCAAGTAAAAGCAAAAAAACCTGTTGTAGTAAATTTAGAACAAGTAGAATATCCTGTAGCACAGAGGATTATGGATTTTTTGAGTGGAACTTGTTATTCATTAGAGGGTAGCATACAAAGAGTAGCAAATAATATTTTTGTAATTGCTCCTGAAAATGTAGAAATTTCTGGTGAATTTAAAGAGGAAATCAAAAGCAGAAGTAGTGTCGTATTTCCTTGGGCAAGTAATAAATAATTAAGAAAGAAAGGCAGAATATATGCAGATACTATTAATACAAACAGTGAATACTTTTTTTAAATTACTAGAGTTTTTAATATTGGCTCGAGTGATATTATCATGGCTTCCTATTGGAAGAAACAATTCATTGGTACAACTTTTGTATACACTGACAGAGCCTATACTTTCTCCTATTAGGTCATTGTTAGATAAATCACCTTTAGGAGGTATGATGTTAGATTTTTCTGCATGGTTTGCAGTAATATTGCTGTATTTTGTTCAAATGCTCATAATTAGTCTATTAATGGAACTATTTTGACAAAAAAGGGGGAGTATTCTTTGCAAAAAGAACAATGGCTTAAAAAAATGCAACCCCAACAAAGACTTTTATTTGCTAAAGTATTAGATGCAGCACAAAGTAGTATGATACATCATAAAAAAACAACAACAGACTTCATAGATAGAGAAAAGAGTAGTATTTTTTTTGAAGAAGTAAAACAAATACAATATTTACAGGCAATGACTTTTGGAGGAAGTTCAGAAAGTGAAAGACGCATGATAGCATTTGCACCTGATAATATGGAATTAACAGAAAAAGATTTTCCTATAAAAGCATTGCACATTACTAAAAATAATAAATTTGGACAAGCAAATTTAAGTCATAGGGATTATTTAGGTTCTATATTAGGTTTAGGTATAGATAGAGCAAAAGTAGGGGATATTATTGTTTTAGAAGAGGAAACAATATGTTATATTCATGAGGATTTAGCAGAATATGTACAGATGACATTAGAATTTGTTTCTCGTACAAAAGTAAAGGTGTCTGTAAGTGATATTTTTGTTGTAACTTTACCTGAAAAAGTATGGAAATATCATGCTATGACAGTAGCATCATTGCGATTAGATGCTGTAGCAAGTGCAGCTTTTCATATATCAAGAGCAAAAGTGCAGCAGCATATTAAAAAAGAAATTGTCCAAGTAAATTGGAATACTGTAATAAATCCTTCTTTACTACTAAAAGAGGGAGATATGATTTCTATAAGAGGTTTTGGACGTGCAAAACTTTTTGAAATAGGTAATGTAACAAAAAAAGATAGAATTTTTGTAACAATAGGGCGGGAATGATACTGCTTTTTGTTGTAGCGAGGGGGATTTATTTCATGATTAGACCATCTGATATTGAAGATAAGGAGTTTAAAAAAGTTGCAGTTGGATATTCTCCAGAAGAAGTTGACCGTTTTTTAGATGAAATTTGTGTAGACTATGAACAGTTGTTTAGAGAAAATAGAGAAATGAAAATGAAATTAAACAATATGTCAAATAGTAATACTTCTCAAATGACAGCACCAGTACCAAAGGTACAACAACAGACAGCACCAATACCAGCAGCACCAGTTTTACCACAGCAAACAAGTCAATCTATTGAGAAAGCATTAGCGAAAACATTGACATTAGCAGAAAGAGTAGCAGAAGAAACTAAAGAAAATGCAAGAGCAGCAGCAGCACAAATTACAGAGAGTGCTGTTGCAAAAGCAGAAGAAATTATTGGCAGTGCAAGAACACGAGCATTTGAATTAGAACAAGATATACATAGATTAGAAAGCCGTTATGAGCTTATGAAAACTCGTGTAAAACTGTTGTTATATGCAGAAATTGAATTGTTGGATAAAAACGAAATTATTTCTCAGAAAGAAGCCAACTATCAACAAGGAGAAGAAGAATTTCAAAATCCACAACAATCCTAAGCGAAAAGCTGCGGTGAGTGCTGTTTTATCAGTATTTACAGCAGCTTTTGTAATAATAAAATGAGGTGAATAGAAGAAATGGAACGTATATTAGTAACAACACCAGCAAAAACATATCCTATTGTAATAGAACAATCTTTTAACAATTTGTCAGAATTAATACAAGAGCAAAAACTTTCAAATAGAAAAATGTGTATTGTGGCAGATGAAAATACAGATAAATTGTATAGACAAGCTATAACAGAACAATTAAAAAAAGTAACAGATGATGTGTATTATTATTGTTTTAAAGCAGGAGAGCAATATAAAAATTTAGAAACAATATACGATTTTTATAAATTTTTTCAACAAAATCGTTTTGATAGAAAAACAGTTGTTGTAGCATTAGGCGGCGGCGTATGTGGAGATATGGCTGGTTTTTCAGCAGCTACTTATTTGAGAGGAATACCTTTTATACAAATACCAACTACATTATTAGCACAAGTAGACAGTAGTGTAGGAGGAAAAACAGGTGTTGATTTTAATGGAGCCAAAAATAGTATAGGAGCATTTTATCAGCCAGAATTTGTATATATCAATACAGCTACATTAGAAACATTACCTAAAAGAGAATTTTCAGCAGGCATGGCAGAAGTTATAAAATATGGCTGTATACTTTCGGAACAATTTTTTCAATTTCTAATAGAACAAAAACAATCTATAAAATCTATGGAGCATACTGTTTTGTGTGATATGATAAAACAATGTTGTTTAATGAAAGCAGATGTTGTTTCTAAAGATGAAAAAGAAAATGGTTTAAGAGAAATATTAAATTTTGGTCATACTATTGGCCATGCAATTGAAACAAAGTTAGAATTTGAGCTACTTCATGGAGAATGTGTAGCATTAGGAATAATTGCAATATTAGAATTAGCAAGAAAAAGAAAAGAAATAACACAACAACAATTACAACAAGTGAAACAACTTTTGCAATATTTTGATTTACCTATTTGTGTAAATAATGTATCACAAAAAAGTATTTATGAGCAAATGTTTTTAGATAAAAAAGTAAAACAAAATAAAATTCGCTTTGTATTGCCAAAAGGAATAGGAGAGGTTTATACTACAAGTGAAGTGTCAGAAAAAGAAATTATGGAAGCAATCAATTTCGTGGTGAAAATATAATGAAAAATAACAATGAAAAACAATTTTATATTATTTCTGCAATAACAGTAATTGTACTAGTATTATTAGACCAAATTACAAAATGGCAGGCATTGACAAAGCTAAAACCAATTAAAAATACAGTTGTAATAAAAGGATTTTTGGATTTTACATTTGTAGAAAATAGAGGAGCAGCATTTGGCATATTGTCAGGACAAAGAGTATTTTTTATTCTTTTGACAGTTGTTGTTACAGTAGGCATTATTTATAGTTTTTATAAATTACCTAAAACAAAAGAATATAGTTGGCTAAAATGTGGTTTAGTTCTTGTACTGTCGGGAGCGATAGGAAATGTCATTGATAGAGCTATAAGAGGATATGTAGTAGATTTTTTAGAAGTGACATTTATAAAATGGCCAGTATTTAATTTAGCCGATATTTATGTTGTAATAGGAGCTTGTTTTATATTGTTTTTAAGTCTTTTTGTAATAAAAGAAGAAGAAAAAAAAGAAACATAACATAAAAGGAGTAAAAATGGAAGTTTTAACATGGGTAGCAGAACAAGAAGATAAATCAAAAAGAATTGATGTATTTGTAACAGAACAAATAGAAGAATTAGAACAAACAATTTCTAGAAATAGAATACAAAAGTTAATAGAACAACAACATTTAAAAGTAAATGATAACAATGTAAAATCAAATTATAAATTAAGAGAAAAAGATGTTGTTGTATTGACAATACCAGATGTAGAGGCAGTAAAAATATTGCCAGAAAATATAGATATTAATATATTGTATGAAGATAAAGATATTATTGTTGTCAATAAACCGCAGGGTATGGTAGTGCACCCTGCGGCAGGACATATGACAGGGACGCTTGTTAATGCACTTTTGTATCACTGTAAAGACCAGCTTTCTGGTATCAATGGGGAGCAAAGACCAGGCATTGTACATAGAATTGATAAAGATACCTCTGGTGTATTGATGGTAGCAAAAAATGACAAAGCACATCAGTGTTTGGCATTGCAGTTAGCGGAACATAGTATTACAAGAAAATATCATGCTATTGTGTTTAATGGAATGAAAGAAGAACAAGGAACAATAAATAAACCTATTGGAAGAAGCACTCAAGATAGAAAAAAAATGGCTGTTACGCAAAAAAATAGTCGCCATGCAGTTACACATTATAAAGTATTAGAAAGATTAGGAAATTATACTTATATAGAGGCACAACTAGAAACAGGACGTACACATCAAATTAGAGTGCATATGACGTCAATAGGACATCCGCTTTTGGGCGATATGGTGTATAGTAGTAAAAAACAACCTTTTTCATTACAGGGACAAGTACTACACGCAAAAGTATTAGGCTTTGTACACCCTAGTACAAAGCAATATATGGAATTTGAAGCACCACTTCCAGAATATTTTTTAAAATTGATAGAAAAATTAAAAGTACGTTTATAAAATAGAATTGTATTTCTGATAGATAGGAGGCTAATATATGGTTTTTAAAAAGAAGGATTTTTTTGGTATGCGTGACTTAACAGCAGAAGAAATACGATATATATTAAGCACAGCAGAAACAATGAAATATATATTAAATCAAAAGAATAAAAAGTCGCCTCATTTACAGGGAAAATCTGTTATTATATTATTTTATGAACCAAGTGCCAGAGCAAAATTGTCCTATGAAATGGCAGCACAACATTTAAGTGCGAATGTAGTGGATATGACAATGGCAACAAATGATTATCAAGAAAAATTGCAAGATATGGGACAGTTGGTTGACCAAACAGGAGCAGATTTTATTATATTGCGTCACCCTATGGCAGGAGCAGCAAGATTATTAGCAAAAAATGTAAGTGCATCTGTTGTCAATGCAGGAGATGGATTTAATGAAAATCCAGGACAGTCTTTGTTGGATTTGATGACAATAAAAGAACAAAAAGGAGATTTTAAAGGACTCCGTGTAGCAATTATAGGAGATTTAATACATAGTCGCGTTTGTAAAAGCAATATATGGGCGTTGACGAAATTAGGGGCAAGTGTTTGTGTTTCAGGTCCTCCTACACTTTTGCCTTCAGACATTCAAAAATTTGGTGTAGATGTTTATTATGATGCTAAAAAAGCAGTAGCAGGGGCAGATGTCATATTGACAAGTAGAATGAAAAATGAAACAAAAAATAAAAATTTAGTGCCTTCTTTAACAGAATATAAACATTTTTTTAGAGTAGATGAAAATTTACTTCACTATGCAAAACCAGATACGATTATAATGCACCCAGGACCTATACAAAGGGGTATTGAAATTTCTGCTGATGTTATAGATAGTAAAAGATGTATTATTAATGACCAAATAGCCAATAGTGTGGCAGTACGTATGGCAATGCTGTATATTTTATCACAGATAGGAGGCGGATTAAAATGAAAAGTATTGTAAAAAATGGTCGTATTATAGGAAAAGATTTTAATCATCATAAACGCCTTGATATTTATATGGAAGATGGTATAATACGTAAAATTGGTGAAAATTTAGAAGAAAATGAAGCAGAAATATTAGATGCAGAAGGAAAATATATATTACCTGGATTTATTGATATGCATTGTAGCGTTTGTGACCCAGGATATGAATATATAGAAGATATTGAAACAGCTTCTTGTAGTGCAGCAAGAGGAGGATTTACGAGTATTACTTGTGAACCAAATACAAATCCAGCAATAGACAATAAAACAGTAGTAGAATATATTGTTTCAAAAAGTAAAGAATATTCTCTTGTGAATATATTTCCTTATGGTAGTATGTCAGTAGGGTGTTTAGGAGAACATATGTCAGAAATTGGAGAAATGCACGAAGCAGGTATTGTAGGGATTGCTGATGGTGGACGTTCTATTATGAACGCCTCTTTTTTAGCGAATGTATTTCGCTATTCTAAAATGTTTGATATGCCTGTGTTAACACACTGTGAGGACAAAAATCTTGCAGGAAAGGGTGTTATGAATGAGGGATATATGTCTTCTAGTTTGGGACTTTTGGGTATACCAAGAGAAGCAGAAGAAGTAATTGTGACAAGAAATATTATATTAGCAGAAGGTATGGGAGCAAAATTACATATTTCAAATGTTACAACAAAAGGCTCTGTACAGTTAATTAGAGAAGCCAAAAAAAGAGGAACACGTATTACTTGTGAAACAAGTCCTCATTATTTTTTATTAACAGAAGAAGCTGTTGAAAATTATAATACATTGGCAAAAGTAAAACCGCCACTGAGAACAAAAGAAGATGTAAAAGCAATTATTGAAGGGATATTAGATGGAACGATTGATGTTATTACATCAGGACATAGCCCTACAAAATTAACAGATAAAAATAAAGAATTTGATAATGCAGATTATGGTATTTCTGCATTTGAAACAGCATTTGCATTAAGTTATAGTAAATTAGTAGTACAACAAAAAGTGCCGTTAAGTAAACTGGTAGAATTGCTTTCTACAAAACCTGCAGAAATATTAGGATTACAAAAAAAAGGAAAAATTGCGGAAGGTATGGACGGGGATTTAGTAATAGTAGATTTAGAAGAAAGTTATACTATACAGCCTGAGAAATTTGTTTCAAAAGCAAAATTCTCACCTTTTGCAGGAAAAAGAGTAAAAGGTAAAGTAATATGTACTATAGTGGGTGGTAGAATATTGACATAATTATTTTATATCAAAGAGGTGTATCAATGTATTTAAAACAGTTAAGTGTACATGGTTTTAAATCTTTTTCAGATAAAGTAAAATTAGAATTTAATAAGGGTATTACAGCAGTAGTAGGACCAAATGGAAGCGGAAAAAGTAATGTATCTGATGCAGTAAGATGGGTACTAGGAGAACAAAAAGCGAAATCACTTCGTGGTGATAAAATGGAAGATGTTATATTTGCTGGTACAGAAACAAGAAAAGCATTGGGATTTGCAGAAGTAGCTATTACCATTGATAATCAAGACCAAAAAATGCCCATTGATTATACAGAAGTTACTGTAATACGTAGAGTATATCGTTCAGGAGAAAGTGAATATCAAATTAATGGCACAAACTGCCGATTAAAAGATATTCATGAGTTATTTATGGATACAGGAGTAGGACGAGAAGGATATTCTATAGTAGGACAAGGTCGCATTGATGAATTATTAAGTGCAAAGGCAGATGACAGAAGGCGTATATTTGAGGAAGCAGCAGGCATTGTAAAATATAAAGTGCGTAAAAATGAAGCAATTATAAAATTAGAAAAAGAACAGCAAAATTTAACAAGAGTAGAAGATATTATTGCAGAGTTAGAGGGACAAATGGAAGGTTTAGAAAAACAATCTAGCAAAGCAAAAATATATTTGGATTTAAAAGCAAAAGTAAAATATGCAATTTTGACTATGTTTTGTACAGATATAGATAATATAGAAAAAGAGTATATAAAACAGCAAAATAATAAAGACATTGCATTAGAAAATAGACAAAACTTTTTGAAAGAAAATAAACAAAAAGCAGAACAAAAACAAAATATACAACAACAATCAGAGCAATTAAAAAATGAAATACAAAAAACGCAACAACAAATAATTTCTTTTCGCTCTCAGCAAGAAAAAACAGAAAGTGATATTCGTTTAGCAAAAGAACAAATACAACATTTTTTGCAAAATATACAACGTTTAGAAAAAGAAAATACTTACTGTCAAGAACAACAACAGCAAAATAAAAAAGAGGAACAATTACTTTTAACAAAAATAACAGCTGTTGATATGACAACAAAGAGTGCAAAAGAAAAACTACAACAACAAGAAAAAGCTTTTGAAGAATTAAACACTAATCTTTCTGAGAATGAGAAAAATATGGAAGATTATAAAAGTGAAATGGTGGAACAAATACGCATTAGTACAGAAGCAAAGGGTGATATGAGTCAAAGACAGTCTTTATTGGAACAGTTTGAGCAAAGGCAAAAACAACTTTTTTCAGAAAAAGAATATTTAAAAGACCAAATTCATACACAGCAAATACATAATGAAGTACTTTTAAAACAAAAAAAAGATTTTGAAATACAACAAAAAGAAATAGATACAGTACTTTTACAGTTACAACAAGACATAAAAAAATTGTGTACTGAAAAAGAATATATTTCTAAAGAACAGAAGGAAAGAGAACAACAATTGACACAAAAACGTTCTCGCTTTTCTGTTCTTTCTGAAATGGAAAAAGAGCATGAAGGATACTATAAAAGTGTAAAAAGTATATTACATTTGAAATACTCTAAAAATGAAAAGTGGCAAGGAATTTGTGGCGTAGTGGGAGAACTGCTTCATGTAACTGAAAAATATGAAACGGCTATTGAAATTGCATTAGGAGGTAGTATACAAAATATTGTTACAAAAACAGAATATGATGCCAAAGAGGCAGTACAGTATTTAAAACAGTATCATTTAGGGCGTGCTACGTTTTTGCCTATTACTTCTGTAAAAGGAAAAAAATTAATAAAAGAGGAAATACTGTCAGAAAGTGGTGTATTAGGTGTAGCAAGTGATTTAGTAGAATATGATACAGTTTATGACAATGTAATGCAATCTCTTTTAGGTAGAACAGTGATAGTAGAAAATATTGATATTGCTGTTTTGCTGTCTAAAAAGTATCATAATCAATATCGTATGGTAACATTAGAAGGAGATTTATTTAATATAGGCGGTGCTATAACAGGTGGAAGTATAGCAAAAAAAACAACAAGTGTTTTTAGTAGAAGTAGAGAAATCAATGATTTGTCGGAAGATATAAAAAAAGAACAAATACTTTTACAAAATTGTCAAAAACATTTGCAGTCACTAGAACAACAATTAGAACAAACAAATCAGCTTTCTATGCAGAAACAAATGAAAAAGCAAGAAATACAATTATCTTTACAAAAAAATGAACAAGATAAACAAAATACAGAAAATTTGTTGTTAGAAAGACAACAAAAACAAAAACTATATGATTTGGAACAAAAACAGATAATAGAACAATGTGAATATGCTGAGAAAGAAATGATACAATTTAAAAAAATATTAGAACAAGCAGAACAAAAAATGAATGATATTAATGAAAAACTTTCTACATTTCAATATAATATGACAGAAGAAAAACAACAAAGAGAAACTATTTTAAATATTATAACAGAATTAAAAGTAAACATTTCGACAGAACAACAAAATAAAAAAGCTATAAAAGATAATATACAACGTTTGAAACAGCAAAATGTTGTATTAGAAAAAGAACAACAACAAAAACAACAAGAAATTATTTCTTTTCAGGAATTGAAAGAACAAAAAGAATTAGAACAAAAAGAATTAGAACAAAAAAATATTTATTATAAACAACAAGAACAAAAACAGCAGTCTGTTTTTACAGTATTAACAGAAAAAAGAGAACAAAAAAAGAAAGAAATTACAATATTTGAACAACAACAAAAAGAAATGACAGAAACAATTTCTCGATTAGACAATGAAATATTTCGTATAGAAACAAAACAAGAAAAAATTACAGAAGAAAAACAAAGACTTTTTGATGAAATATGGGAAGAATATGAAATGACGTATCAGATGGTAAAACAACAATATGATACACAAGTGCAGTCAATTTCTTATCAAAAATTAAAATCTGACGCTAAGCAATGGAAAAACCAAATAAAAGAACTGGGTGCTGTAAATGTAGAAGCTATTGAAAATTATAAAGAAGTAAAACAGCGTTATAGTTTTTTGACAGCACAAAGAACAGATATATTAGAAGCGGAACAAAAATTACGTTTGCTTATTTCAGATTTATCTCAAATGATGGAAGATAGATTTCGAGAACAATTTGATGTCATATCTAAAAATTTCGGAGAGGTATTTCGTGAAATGTTTGGGGGAGGAAAAGCCTATTTAAAACTAAGTGATGAAACGAAAGTATTGGAGTCCTCTATAGAAATTATTGCACAACCACCAGGAAAAAGCCTTCAAAATATGTTGCTGCTATCAGGAGGAGAAAGAGCATTGACAGCGATTGCAATATTGTTTTCTATATTAAAAATGAAACCTTCTCCTTTTTGTATATTAGATGAAATTGAGGCAGCTTTAGATGATGCAAATGTAAAAAGGTATGCAGATTATTTGAAAAAATTTTCAAAAGATACACAATTTATAGTAATTACACATAGAAAGGGTACTATGGAAGCAGCAGATGTAATGTATGGTGTGACAATGCAAGAAAAAGGAGTATCTAAAATGATTTCTGTTAATTTTGAAGATAAAGCATATATATAAATAAAAATGAGGTGTATAAAAAAATGGGTTTATTTGATTTTTTAAAAGGAAAAAAGAAAGAAGAAACAAAAGAAATAGAAATTAAACAATATAGCGATAGCATAGAATTAAATGATATTGAAATAGAATTATCTTCTGCTGAAAAAAAAGAAAGTACAATAAAATTAGACTTAGTAGGAGAAGACAACACTACTGCTATCAATCAAGCAGTACACAAAGCCATTGATGGGGAAGAAATAGAACTCCATACTGCAACAGGAGGAAAACTTTATCAAGAAACAGCGGATTTAAAACAAGTGCCACCATTAACAGAGGAAGAAGCAAAAACAATACAACAAGCATTAACAAAAGCAGTAGAAATGTCTACATCAAAAACAGAGGAATTAGAACAAACAGAACAAATAGAACGAGCAGAAGAATTAGAACAAATAGAAAAAGTAGAACAGGAAGCAGAAGAAGTTTCACAACAAATACAGCAAGCAGAACAAGAACAAAACACAGAACAAACAAAAGAAAAGAAAAAAGGATTTTTTGCAAAATTATTTGCTGGTTTGGATAAAACAAGAAAGAACATATTAGGCGGTGTGGATAATGTTCTAGGAGCATTTACAAAAATAGATGAAGATTTATTTGAGGAATTAGAAGAAGTACTTATTATGGCAGACATAGGTGTTCAGACAACAATGAACATTATTGAGAATTTGCGTAAACGTGTCAAAAAAGAACATATTACTGACCCTCAAGCAATTAGAGGAATGTTGATAGAAGAAATTACAGCAATATTAGAAGAAGATACACAACAACAGGAAAATTTACCTTCTCCAACAGTTATGCTAGTAATAGGTGTAAATGGTGTAGGAAAAACAACTACAATAGGGAAATTATCTCATAATTTTAAAGAACAAGGAAAAAATGTGCTTTTAGGAGCAGCAGATACTTTTAGGGCAGCGGCTATTGACCAGTTAGAGGTTTGGGGACAAAGGGCAGGCATTGATGTGATTAAACATCAAGAAAATTCTGACCCAGCAGCAGTAGTGTTTGATGCAGTCAATGCAGCAAAAAATAGAAATGTAGATTTGCTGATATGTGATACTGCTGGTAGGCTTCATAACAAAAAAAATCTTATGGAGGAACTGAAAAAAATTGCAAAAGTAATTGAAAGAGAATATCCTCAAGCACATAAAGAAATTTATTTAGTGCTAGATGCTACCACAGGGCAAAATGCTATGCAACAGGCGAAACTGTTTCAAGAAGTAGCTGATATTACAGGAATTATATTGACAAAATTGGACGGCACTGCAAAAGGTGGTATTGTTATTGCAATTAAATCTGAATTGAAATTGCCAGTAAGATATATTGGTGTAGGAGAAGGTATAAAAGATTTGCAAAAATTTGATGCAAAAGAATTTGCAAAGGCACTATTTGGAGAATAATAATAAAAATAGGAAATCATAAAGTATATTTGTATATGGAGTGGTTTCTTATTTTTATGGAAAAGTGTAAAGTATTACCATATTTTGACGATATTATATTATAGTGGTATTGATACTATAATATTAGCATTTAGTATAGCAGGCGGTGTTATAAAGGAGGGCAAAAATATGGCAATTGTGGGAATGGGAAATTATAATAATGTATACGAAAATAAATATACTTCCTCAAAAAAAGAAACAACACAAAAGGGAGAAGTAATAGAAACAACAAATAGTAAATCAGAAAGCACAACAGATTATATAAACAAACTAAAAAAACTTGTCCCAAGTGTAGAATTTAAAGTTGGATATGGATTTTCAACAGCAAAAACAGGAAAAACACTTACAGTAAATCCAAAGCTAATAGAAAAAATGCAAAATAATCCAGAACAAGAAAAAGAAACTATGGAAATGATAAAAGGTGTTGAAACAATGACGAGGTTAGTAGATGGTATTAATAAGGCTACTGACAGAACAGTTGTATATCGTCATAGCTATATAGATGAAAATGGAAAATATTGTTCTATTTCTTTTACCAAAAAAGAAGATAAATTAAATGCTAAAATTCGAGAAAAAACAAAGAAAAATACCGAAAAATTTATAGAAAAATCCAAAGAAAAGGTTACAGAAAAAAAAGAAGAATTACAAAAAACATTAGAAAAAAAGAAAACAGAAAAAACAGATAACAAAAAAAGTAAAGTGGAAAAAATTGTAAATGAAAAAGTTGCTGCTTCTAAATATGGTATAGTCCATATAAATGACACAGATATGAAAAATATAATGAAGGCAATACAAGAAGATGCAGCACAACAATTTCATCATACTACAAATTCAATGTTAAATTTAAAAATATAAACATTTTAATATAGATATGGGGGCAAAAAAGTATGCAGACAGTGAGTGGAAATGTAAAATTTACAAATGCTAGTAAACCAGAAGTAACTACAGCAAAAACAGTAAAAGCAAATACAGTAAAATCGAATAATGTAGAGTTTGTAAATGTAAATATACCAAAAACAAACAAAAATTCTAAAAAAAATACAACAGAAAATACAACATTTAAAGATATGATAACAAAAACAAATAATCAAACAAAACCAAAAACACAGACAAAACCAAAAACACAGACAAAACCAAGTGTTCCTATAAAAACGAATGCAAAGACAAGTTCAAATACAACAACAAAGAGAGTAGATTTTTCAACAATACCAACAAAAAAACAAGATACAACAAAGACAAGTTCAAATACAACAACAAACAGAATAGATTTTTCAACAATACCAACAGCATCAACAAAACCAAAATATGATATAGAATTTGTTTTATCTCCAGATATGATTTCTTCTACACAAAATGTTCCATCAGCAGGAAATATTTCGTCAGTAGAAGATACTTCACAAGTACAACAAACAACATTAGAAGGTATGTTAAAAGCAAAATATCCAAATTTAAAATATCATGTTTTTGATGCAAGTAGTAGTTATTGGAGAACAAGAAACGACTATCCACATTATTTACTTTATCAAGATGATATTGATACAGAAGCATTAGAAAATTGGAAACCTACAGGAGAAAATCCTTTTTATGGTTCTATAGGTGGTGTATTTACTGCTCCAAAAGAAATAAAAGCTTTAAGTTCTGTGCCAGTAGGTACAACGGCGGTAGTAATTCACCCTAAAGTACAGGAACGTATGGAAAAAGAACCAGAATATGCAAAAGAAATATATGATAGGATTAATAAATGGTTTGAATTTGATGCAGCAAGAAATGAAGCAATCATGCCAGGAATTACTGCAAGAAGTTCTCGCTGTGTAGCAATAGGAGAAAATGGAGAAATTGTCAATGCACAATCACATAGTCAAGGAAGATTTTCTTATTCTGAAAGTAGTAGTGGTGTAGGTACTGATATGGCGTTAGATTTTTGGACAGAACGCTCTTTACGTCATAAATATTTCATGCAGCTGCAATTAGAGGGACAATTAAGACATGAAATGCTTTTGTATGGTTTAACAGGTACTCCAAATTCCTCTGGATTGTTTGATTTGGCTGGAGGTACATTGAGTGCAGCAAATTTGTCCGGAATAATGAAATTGTCACAATCACTTGATATGCCTACACTTTCTACTCAGCAATTACAACAAAAAACAGCAGTAAAAGCAAAATTAACTGCTATGCTTAACAGTGGAGAGTTAAATATTTTAGGAGATACTGTTATAGATATTTCTTTGAAAGAATTGATTTCTCGTACAAATCAAGAAGTATCAAAAAATTTATTTTAAATAATATAGAAAAGGGAAATTTTTCATAAATGAAAAGTTTCCCTAATTATTTATTCTGTTCTTCTTCTATGCCATTCTTTCCAAAATGTAATATATCCATTTCTATCAAATTCACATTTTGGTAGCTTTCTGGGAGGACTTGCTTTATAGAATGCTTCCACTTTATCCGCAAATTGAAATACTTCATTTTTGTATTCTTGTAGTGATACTATAGTTTCTGAGTCATCTTCTAAAATCAATTTTATATTTTCTCCTTCATGAATAATAGACCAATCAATACCATTATTACAACCAACTATTATTACATTTTCTGATTTATCATCAGCAATCAGAGAAAAGCCACAACAAGGTAACATTTGATTATCTTCATTTATAATGTGATTTTCTGTAAGAGATTTTAATAAATATAAAGCAGTTGCACTTACTGTAGCATCATATTCTAATTTTTTTGTGCCAATGAAAGTAGTAGCATGACCATGTAAACATAAATCTTCTTCTTTATTACTAAGCTCGTCTAACCAGTGCATATTATAAACATCTATTTTAAACATAAATTTTCTCCTATTATAATCAATTTATTTGAGTATAACATAAAAATAAAAAAGTATTAATAAAAAAATAATTGATGTAAAGTAAAAAAGCTTGACATAGTATTTAAAATATGATACCCTACTTGAGGTGAAGGTAAAATACTTTACAGCCTGATATGGAGGCAAGCAATTATGAAAGAGATTTTACAGTTAACACTACTTTATGATTTTTATGGAGAATTACTAACAGAAAAACAAAAATTAGTATATGAAATGTACTACCAGAATGATTTATCACTAAGTGAAATAGGAGAAGAACTTTCTATTAGCCGTCAAGCGGTTCGTGACCAATTAAAAAGAGCCGAAAATATATTATGTAACTATGAAAATAAATTACAGTTAGTAGAAAGATTTTTAAAACAAAAAATGGCTGTACAACAAATTAAAAATATCATAGAAGAAATGGAAAAAGAAGAAACTCTTTCTTGCAAGGCAAAAAATAATATTGAAGCTATTCAAAAAATAGCCGCTGAAATCATAGGCTGAGTAAAGGAGAAAGCATATGGCATTTGAAAGTCTTTCGAATAAATTACAAGAAGTATTTAAACAGCTTAGAAGTAAAGGAAAATTGACAGAAAATGATGTAAAGGCAGCAATGAGAGAAGTAAAAATTGCATTGTTGGAAGCAGATGTCAATTTCAAAATTGTAAAACAGTTTATAAAAAAAGTAACAGAACGTGCTGTTGGCACAGAAGTACTAGAAGGATTAAATCCAGGACAGCAAGTGATTAAAATTGTAAATGAAGAATTAATTGACTTAATGGGTACAACACAAAGTAAATTAACATTTGCAAATAGACCACCTACAATATATATGATGGTGGGACTGCAAGGTGCTGGTAAAACAACAAGTAGTGGAAAATTGGCAGGGCTTTTGAGAAAACAAGGAAAAAATCCTCTTTTGGTTGCTTGTGACGTATATCGTCCTGCAGCAATTAAACAATTGCAGGTAGTAGGAAAGACATATAATATACCTGTTTTTGATATGGGGGATAAAATAAGTCCTGTAGAAATTTCTAAAAAAGCTGTAGAATATGCTACAGAACAAAAACATGATGTAATATTGATTGATACCGCTGGACGTTTGCATATCAATGAGGAATTGATGGAAGAACTAAAAAATATTAAAACAGCAGTACGTCCTCAAGAAATACTTCTTGTAGTAGATGCTATGACAGGACAAGATGCTGTAACAGTTGCAGAAAGTTTTGATAGTCAATTAGGTGTTGATGGTATTATATTAACAAAATTAGATGGCGACGCCAGAGGTGGTGCTGCACTTTCCGTTAGAAGTGTAACAAGTAAACCTATTAAATATATTGGTATGGGTGAAAAAATGGAGGATTTAGAACCATTTCATCCAGATAGAATGGCTTCTCGTATATTAGGTATGGGAGATGTACTTTCTTTAATAGAGAAAGCACAGCAAAATTTTGACGAAAAGCAAGCAATGGAATTGCAAAAGAAAATGCGTGAAAATGATTTTACATTAGATGATTTTCTGGAGCAAATGCAGCAAGTCAAAAAAATGGGGCCTATTAAAGATTTAATTGGTATGATACCAGGTATGAACCAGTTAAATATAGATGCTTTAAATAATGTAGACCCTGCAAAAGAAATGAGTCGTACAGAGGCAATTATACAATCTATGACAAAAGAAGAAAGAGCAAATCCTTCTATATTAAATGGTCCTAGAAAAAAAAGAATTGCAAATGGTTGCGGCAGAAGTATTGCAGATGTCAATCGTTTGGTAAAACAGTTTGAAGAACTGAAAAAACTAATGAAACAAATGAGCGATATGCAAAAGGGCAAAAGAGGAAAAATGAAATTTCCTTTTTTTAGATAAATTTGCCAGAAAACTATGGGAGGTGAAACAAATGGCAGTTAGAATTAGATTAAAAAGATTAGGTGCAAAAAAGGCTCCATTTTATAGAATTGTTGTTGCAGATTCCAGAACATCAAGAAATGGTAAGTCTATCGCAGAGATTGGTTATTTTGACCCTACAAAAGAACCAAATGTGTTAAAAGTAGACGCTGAAGAAGCAAAAAAATGGTTGTCTACAGGTGCACAACCTTCTGACACAGCAAAAGCTCTGTTGAAAAAAGCTGGTGTAATTAGCGAGTAAGCAAGGGGGCTTTCATATGAAAGACTTATTGGAAGTAATTGCAAAAAATCTTGTGGATTATCCTGAAAAAGTGGAAGTAAAAGAGATACAAGGAGAACATTCATTAGTGCTAGAACTTCATGTAGCACCGGAGGATATGGGAAAAGTCATTGGAAAACAAGGAAGGATTGCCAAAGCAATTCGTACTGTTGTAAAAGCATCTGCAATTCATGAAGATAAAAGAGTTGTAATTGAAATTATGTAATAAAATTTCAATGGCTTTAAAAATCGGTAGTTCACATTGTACAATAAGTATGATAAAATAAGCATAGGGAACTATCTTGTGTGGAGTATGCCAAATAGTTTGGTATATAAAATTAAAAATAGTTTTGGCACAGGGAGTTTCCCTGTGCTATTTTGCATTTTTAAGAAAAAAGAGGTGTATTATAGTATGGAACGTTATTTTGAAATAGGTAAAATTGCAGGAACACATGGCTTAAAAGGAACATTACGTGTATTTCCTACAACAGAAGACCCATCTCGTTTTGAATTATTAAAACAATTTATAGTAGAAAATAAAGGAAAAAAAGAAACCTTTCATATAGAGAAAATTGCATATCATAAAAAATTTGTATTAGTAACAGTAAAAGAATTAAAAGATATTAATGAGGCAGAATATTATAAGGGTGCAACAATTTATATACCAGAGCAAGAAGCATTACCATTAGAAGAAAATGAGTATTATATGCGTGACTTATATGGCTTAGCTGTTATAACACAAGAGGGAGAAGAATTAGGCATATTGGCAGATATTTATGAAACAGGAGCAAATGATGTATATGCTGTTAGAAAAGAAGGGCAAAAAGATTTGCTTATTCCTGCTATAAAACAATGTATTTTGTCAGTAGATATTGTAAATAAAAAAATGATTGTAAAATTGTTGGAAGGGTTGAGATAATGAAACAGTATACAGTTTTAACATTATTTCCTGAAATGATTATACAAGCATTTTCACATAGTATATTAGCAAGAGCACAAAAAGAAAATTATATTAGTATTGAAGCAATAGATATTAGAGCATTTTCTAAAAATAAGCAAAAGCATATTGATGACTATCCCTATGGAGGTGGTGTAGGTATGGTGATGCAGGCACAACCTATTTATGATGCTTATCAAAGTATACCAGAGCAAAAAAGAGGTCGTGTGATTTATCTATCTCCTCAGGGAAAAACATTTACACAAAAAATTGCACAACAATTAGCTAAAGAAGAAAATATAGTATTTCTTTGTGGTCATTATGAAGGAGTAGATGAAAGAGTATTAGAGCAATTAGAGGTAGAGGAAATTTCAATAGGAGATTTTATACTAACAGGGGGAGAAATTGCAGCAATTACAGTTATTGATGCTGTGGCTAGATTAGTGCCTGGTGTTTTGGGAAAAGAAGCTTCTTTTCAAGAAGAGAGTTTTTCTGACGGGCTTTTAGAGTATCCTCAATATACAAGACCATCGGTGTTTATGGGTAGAACAGTACCTGAGGTACTTCTATCAGGACATCATGGCAATATACAAAAATGGCGTAAAGAACAGTCTATATTAAGAACAAAACAAAAGCGACCTGATTTATTAAAATAAAAGTATTTAAAAAATATACTGGGGGAAGAAGTAGCAAATGGAAAAGGATTTGATATTATATCGTAAGCGTTTTATTCCAATGGAAACGATTTTATTAAAAGATGATGTTGTATTATTTCAAGATGAAAATGTAATTGTAACAAAATGGAATGTATTAAAGCCTAGAGAGGACTTTACAAGGGGCATTTCTTGTTATTTTATTAAGGAAGGTTATAAAATTAGTTGTTTTATTAATAAATATGACAATATTGTTTATTATTATTGTGATATTATAGAAACGGAATTTATTGCAGAACAAAACACTTATATTTTCACAGATTTGTTAGCAGATGTACTGATATATGAAAATAATTTTGTAAAAGTAGTAGATATAGCAGAAATTGCAGAAGCATTAGAAAAAGATATATTGTCTGTAGCATTAGCAAAAAAAGCACTTTATAGATTAGACGCATTACTCTGTATGATATATGATGGTACGTGGAAACAGAAAACAGAAAAATATTTTGAAATGGGGTTAAATAAATGAGTGAAAAAAAGAAACCCAATCCTCATGCTGGTCATAGAAATAGAATGAGAGAGCGTTTTTTGAAAGAAGGTGCTGACTCTTTTGAAACACATGAATTATTAGAATTAGCATTATATAATACAATTCCTATGCAAAATACAAATGTAATTGCTCATAGATTATTAAATAGTTTTAATAATTCTTTGGCAATGTTAATAGATGGTGACCATAGAGATATTGTGGAAAAAGGGAATGTTTCAACGAATACAGCAATTTTTTTAAATATCATAGGAGATTTAGCAAAAAGATACCAAAGAGAAAAATTACAACAAAAAGTCGTTTTAAATGAAATGGAAAAAGGCGGACAATATGCAGTTGATTGGTTAAAATATGAAACAACAGAAAAATTTTATATGTTTTGTTTAGATGCAGGAGCTAATTTGATAAAAGTAGTGAATGTTGCAGAAGGTTCTCAGTCAAGAGTACAAGTAGAACTGACAACTGTGGTAAGAGAAGCTTTGTTTTGTAAAGCAACTAGTGTAATATTTGCGCATAATCATCCTGGAGGAACTTTGCACCCTTCTAGTTCAGATATTGAATTAACCATTAGATTGATAGAGGGCTTAAATACTGTAAATATTTATGTAACAGACCATGTTATTGTAGCAAAAGACCAGTATTTTAGCTTTGTGAAAGAAGGCATTATGAAACAATTAAAACAAAAATAAAAAAAAGGAGAAATTATAAATGAAAAGAAAATTATATCGTTCTGCAAAAGATGTAAAATTAGCTGGAGTATGTGGTGGTTTAGCAGAATATTTTGATATTGATGTAACAATAGTAAGATTACTTTGGATTGTGGGTTCTTTTATGACAGCATTTATGACAGGCATATTGCTATATATTATTTGTGCTTGTATTATTCCAATAGATGATGGCTGTATTGATGCAGAATATAAAGAAAAAGAAATATAATAAATAAGTTTTTATATTGTATTTGGTAATTACTGTTAATTTATAAAATATACTTTGCTTGAAAAAAATAAATTTTTTACTGGCTTAGTATAATATAGTGTAAAAAAACCTGCTAATTTTTAATAGCAGGTTTTTTTTATAAAAGAGAAGAAAACATAAATAAATAATAATTTTGTAGTAGATAATACAAAAGTTTAAATATACAGTAGATTTTTTGAAAAGTATTGGTTGTATAACTCCATTGTAATCGGGTTATTTTAATATGTGTAGGATTTAAAAATTCAATAAAATATATATTGTTATGGTATTAATAGTATAACAAATTTACAAAATTTTATACCCTTTTACAGTCAGGAGTTGAAAAAATGTTTATAAAACCTAAAAAAAAATATTTAAGAAAAATATTGCCAGTAGGCTGTATATTGGCAGTAATTGTATCATGGTGCAGTGTTGCCTATTCTATTCCTGATGAAATTAGAATTATGAAGGGAAAAGAAGTAGTATTTGATGGAAATTTGCCTTTACAAGCAGAAATAGTAGAAGAAGATATTGGAGTGTTAAATGTAAATAATAAAGCTGTTTCAGAAAATATTCATTTTAATTTGGCAAAGCCATTTACAGTAAAATCAGAAAAAGAAGGAACAGCAAAATTAGAAGTGTCTGTAATGGGAATATTGCCTGTAAAGACAGTAGAAGCAAAAGTAATACCAAATATGCAGGTAGTTGCAGGGGGCATTGCAGTAGGGGTATCTATGGATACAAGAGGCATTATGGTACTTGGTACAGGATATGTTAATGGTATAGGAAATAAAGTGTATGAACCTGCGAAAGGAATATTACAATCGGGAGATATGATATTGCAAGCAGGCGGAAAAAGTTTAAAAAATAAAGAAGATTTAATGAAAGCTGTAGAAGAAAATGGGGAGAAAAGTATGGATTTTTTGGTAGATAGAAATGGGGTACAACAAAAAGTAGAAATTACACCTGTGTTTAGTCAAGAGGATAATAGCTGTAAAATAGGTATTTGGGTAAGGGACTCCACACAAGGAATTGGAACAATTACCTATTTTAATACTGATACGAATAATTTTGGTGCTTTGGGTCATGGTGTTTATGATGTAGATACACAAGAATTAATGCAAATAAAAAATGGACAGATTACGCAATCTTCTATTATTGATGTAAAAAAAGGAGAAAAGGGAGAACCTGGTGCTTTAACAGGAAATGTAGGAAGAGATTTAGTTTTAGGTAGTATTTCTATTAATACAGAAGTTGGTATTTATGGAAAAGTGGAAAAAGGCAAAGAGAGCTATTTTACAGGTCAGAAATTGCCTATTGCATTACAACAGGATATTCATGAAGGAAAAGCCACTATATTGTCTAATATAGAAGGAGAAGAGGTAAAAGAATATGAAATTGAAATAGAAAGTGTTAATCGTTATAGCAAAAATGAAAGTAAAGGTATGGTAATTAAAATTGTAGATAAAGAATTGCTTTCAAAAACGGGAGGTATTGTACAAGGAATGTCTGGTTCTCCTATATTGCAAGAGGGAAAAATTGTAGGAGCAGTTACTCATGTATTTGTAAATGAACCTACAAAAGGATATGGAATATTTATTGAAAATATGTTAAAACAAGAAAGTGCAATATAATAAAATAGATAAAAGGCATTGAAATAAGTAATTTCAATGCCTTTTTATATAATTAGTGATGTTTTTTAAGTTGAAATTTTTGTACAGAATTTTTTAATTCTTCTGCCTGATGTTCTAAATTTTTAGCAAATAATGCAGACTCTTCTGCTGTTGTAGCGTTTGTTTGTACTACATTAGAAATTTGTTCCATACCATAAGTTATTTGTTGTAAAGCCTGTGCTTGGCTTGTGGCGGAGGCTGCAATGCGTTCTACAATATTTGCTGTTTGTTCCGCACTGGATATAACGGAGTCAAGTGCAGAGGTAGTTTGCTCAGATAAAGATGTTCCATAAGATACTAAATGTACAGACTCCTCAATTAATTTTGTAATATTTTTAGCAGATTCTGAACTTTTGCTTGCTAAAGTTTGGACTTCGTTTGCTACTACAACAAATCCTTTTCCTGCTTCTCCTGCACGTGCTGCTTCTACAGCAGCATTTAATGCTAAAAGATTTGTTTGTAAGGCAATATCTTCAATTGTCTTGATAATTCCTGCAATTTGATGAGAAGATTTTAATATATCTTCTATTGCATTAGTTAAATCTTTCATTTTTTGCTCACAAATTTCTAGTTGTATTGTAGAATTAGCAGAATATTCTTTTGCATTGTCTGCATCAGAAGAAGTTTGATTAACTTGCTGCGAAATTGTTTGAATATTATTAGATAATTTGTCTACAGTAGAAGCTTGTTGTACAGCACCGTCAGATAATATTTCTGCACTGGAAGCCATTTTTTTAGATTGTTCTGATACTTTTTCCGCTGTTAAATTAATATGAGAAAGTGCTTCATTTAAAGAAACTAAAATTTGTGCCATAGCTTTTTGAATAGGTAAAAATTCTCCTCTATAATCAGTATCTACTGTCAAAGACATATTTCCTTGAGCCATTTGTGCTAATTTAGAATTAATATCGTTAATATATTTTTTTAGTTCTTGTTTGGTTTCATGAATAGATGCAATTAACATTCCAATTTCTGATGTATCTGCTTCTAAAGGAAATTCCATAGAAAGATTACCTTGAGAAATCTTTGTCATTTGGTCTTTTACTGTAATAATAGGATATAATATACGCTTTCTAATAATAATCATATTAAAGAATTGAATGATACCTACTAAAATTAATGTAAAAATCATAAAAATTTGAATGATATTTTTTTCTAAAGCAATTTGTTTTACTTCTTGTGCTGTTCTGGTGTTAAGTGTTTCTAAAAATTTTTCTTTTAAAGCATTAATTTGTGAAATAGAGGTATTATATTCTGTTCCATAAACATAATCAATAGCTTCCTGCATTTGTCCTTGTTCAACTTTTTTCATAGCTTGTTCTTCAAGAGGTACTAACTCATTAGAAAGAGAAGACATATCATCAATCATGCGTTGTTCTTCACTAGTAATACCAATTTCCTGCATAGCAGCAACACCTAAATCACGATTTTTTAAGTTGTTTACTTCGTTCCAATAGTTGTCATAGTGTTCTTTATTTCCTGTGGAAGCAAATGCTCTCACTTCATTCGTTAAATAAGAAGAACCATTCATGAAACGATTGGCATTATAAGTTAAATTAAAACGTGCTTCCATAGCATGATCAAATTGCTTATTTACATTGTGGTAAATAAACAGTGAAAATGCCATTAATAATAGTACAAATATGCAAATTCCATTTAATATGAGTGTAATAGTAGATTGGTTCATTGCTTTTTTCATATTATTCCCCCCAGAATAAGAAATCTTTCATAGAAATGACACAGTTTTTTTATGATTAGGAATTTGCTTTTGTAAGCCATTAGATAGTTTATATTTTGCAATTTATATTTTGTGTCAGTATCAATTTATGCAAATTCTGTTTTAGTTGTGTAATTTTAACAAAAAATTCTTATTTTAAAATATGTATTAATTTAGTGATAAGTGATAAATATTACTCTATGAAAATTATATAACACTGACAGAAATTTTGCAATTATTACTTTCGTAAAGAAACAAACAATATAAAATAAAAAAATAATAACAACATGATATGATTTCTGATGTTGTGTCAAAATATATTTTTATATTTTATGTTATTAAAAAAGAAAAGTGTTGGAAAAACTTTTCAGCGTGTCGATAAAGTCGACACGCTAAGTCGAAAACAGGTTTTCGACTTGTTTAAATAGAAGTATAAACAGCTTGTTCCATAGGCTTAAAAGCCTTGAAACTCGCTGTTTTCCTCAGGCGGACAAAGCTCGCCTTGCGGATTAGAATGGGGAGTTGCACTCCCCATACTACTTGCTTTTTACGGCAAAATGAGGTTTTTTGACAGACTGAAAACTTTTTTACTTTATGAAAAGTTTTTCCAAACCTCTTTTAAAATACAATTAGAAATATAAAAATGGCACTTTAAATAATATAAACTTTAAAAAAGTTTGTGTAAATTTTATAAATAGTCTGAAAAAGAACGATGCTATATATTAATATTAGTGGCTAGTAAAGTTTTTTACCAATACGACTAACTTCATGCATTACTTTTTCGATGTCAATGGTATGAAATTGACCATTTTCATAAAGTATTTTACCATTTACCATAGTCATTTTAATATCAGAGGGTAGTGTAGCATAAACAAGAGAAGATATAACATCAATGCAAGGTAAAAGATTAATAGAGTGATAATCAATAGCAATAATATCTGCTTGATTACCTAGTTTTAAAGCACCTGTTTGAGTACGATTTTGTGATAAAGCACCATTATAAGATGCCATTTTAAGCACTGTTTCTGCTGAGAAAAGAGCAGGATTGTTGTGAATACCCTTTTGAAGTAGTGCTGTTAATTTCATGTCTTCTAAAAAATTCAAATTATCATTGCTTGCAACGCCATCTGTACCAATAGAAATATTAATGCCTTTTTCTAATAATGATGACATATCAGCTAAACCACTTCCTAATTTTAAATTACTAATAGGACAATGAGAAACAAATACTTTTTTATCAGCTAAAATTTGTCTGTCTTCTGGAGTTAACCAAACACAGTGAGCAGCAGTAACATGATTGTCAAAAAGACCTAAATCATTAAAATAAGCAACAGGAGTTTTACCATGACGTGCAATACATTCATCAGTTTCTTTTTTTGTTTCAGAGAGGTGTATATGCATATTAGCACCAATTTCTTTAGCATATTCAGAAGCTGCTTTTGCTATAGTAGGATTAGAAGTATATTCTGCATGAAGACCTATATCTACTTTTAGTTGTCCACTATTTGCATTATGATAAGCTTGAAATAAATCTTTACTTTCTTGTACCATAGGTGCTTTTTCAAAAGGACTGTCGTCAAGACATAATATACCCATAGAAAGATTGGCATTAATACCTGTTTCTAAAACAGCATTTGCACGAGCTTCTCCAAAAAAATACATATCTGAAAAAGAAGTAACACCACTACGTAACATTTCAGCAATGCCTAATAATGTACCAGAAAAAGCCCAGTCTTTATTCAATTTATCTTCTAAGGGAAAAATTTTTTCAGAGAGCCAACGGTCGAGAGGTAAATCTGCACCAATACTGCGAAGTAATGTCATAGGCACATGACAATGAGTATTAACAAAACCAGGTAAGAGTAATTTATTTGTATAATCATAAATAGTACCTGTATGTCTGGTGGGTTTTTTTGTGCCAATATAAGTGATTTTGTCATCTGTTACTTGCAAATATGCATTTTCTAGTATTTCCCCACTAGGACGTAAAATACTGCAATTTGAGAAAAGCATAAAAAAGTATCCTCCTTTGTAATAGTTTAAAATGTAATTTGTTATAAATAATATTATACGAGTAATAGCAATAAAGTCAAGAAAGAGTAATAAAACATAGTTTATAAAGAAATGATATGTGCAGTATTTATTAGACTTGCTATAATGTACTAATATGAATAATAAATAATTGAAGCGAAAAAATTTGTTTATTTCAAGGTTTTGTAAGTATTTAATATAGTAAAAAGAGATATGGTTTAATTAGTAATAGTAATTTTTAAATAATAATATTATGGGTAAAATGATAAATGTTTTTTGTATTAATTAAAGATATAAAAATTATTTTACAATTAAAAAAATATCACAATTTGAAATGAAATACATAAAAATGTACTTTTCGAGAAGAAAAACGAACTTTTCGTGCAATTTTGTAGAAAAAACTTGTAACGAGTTGTATAATAATATCATGCATAAAAAAATGAGAAAGGGAATACTTTCTTAACTACAATTTTATGAAAGTACTCATTTTGTTGCATTTTTTACTGAAGAAGTTAAAAATACGATAAAAGGAGGAAACGATGTTATGCTGAATACTTTGAAAAAAACAATACTTTTAGCAGACAGAGATGTAAATTACATGAGAAGTATAAAACAATATTTAGAAGAAGATGAAAAAGTAGAAGTAGTGGATATGGTCGACAATGGGGAAAAAGCTTTAGAGAGGGCAGAAGAAAAAAGACCAGATATGATATTAATGGACGTTCTTTTAGGGGAAAAAGACGGTCTATGGGTATTAGAGGAGTTAAGCAAAAAAAGGATTAACAGTAATTGTATTATTTTATCTGTTATTGGTACAGATGATGTAGTAAGACAAGCTATAGATTTAGGTGCTATGTATTATATGGTAAAGCCTGTAGAGTCTAATATATTGCTCAAAAGAGTTACACAAATTTTAAATACGCAGAAAAGAGCACAAAATACTAATTTATTACAGCAAGAATATTTACAAAAAAAGATAAATTTAAATTTTGAAGAACAAAAAAGAAATGAATTGGAAACTGTCATATCAAAATTACTAAATAAAATGGGAATTACAGCAAGTATAAAAGGCTATCATTTTATTAGAAAAGGTGTTATGATGGTAATAGAAAATGAAGATGCTATTCTTTCTATGACAAAAGGGTTGTATCCAGATATTGCAAAAGAATATAATACAACAGCAGGGAAGGTAGAAAGAGCAATGCGTCATGCTATAGAAACAGCATGGAAAAGAACAGGAAAAGAAATTTATAGTGAACTAGCAGGATATTCTCCTATAGAAAAACCAACAAATAGCCAATTCATTGCAATTATGTCAGAATATTTAAGAGTATAAAAATGAATGAAATTTCATTATTTATAATAAACCCAAGCAATAGCTTGGGTTTGTTTGCATTATCAGTAAAATAGAATTATTTGTTTTCTAAATTTTTTACCATAGTTTCATCTGGTGTAATATATATTGTTTTGTATTTTTCGTATATAACCATACCTGGTTTTGCACCATTAGGCTTTTTTACAAATTTTTTAAAAGTATAATCCACAGGTACTTGAGAGCTGTTTTGACTTTTACTGAAATATGCAGAAATATTAGCTGCTTCTAAAAGTGTTTGATTTGGTATGTCTGTACCATTTGTTTTGATAATAACATGAGAACCGGGAATTTCTTTTGTGTGAAGCCATATGTCATTACTTTGTGCAAAACGTAATGTTAGTTCATCATTTTGTATATTACTTTTTCCTACATAAATATCAAAACCATCAGAAGAAATATAATGTAATGGTTTTGCTTTTTTTGGTTTTTGTGATTTATTTTTTTTAGCTGTTTTTCGTTTCATATAGCCTTGTTCAGCTAATTCTGTACGAATTTCATCTAAATCAGCCTCTTCTTTGGCAGTTTCTAGAGAATTTAGTACACTTTCTAAATAAATCATTTCCTCATCATTTTGTTTTTTTTGTATTTCTAATGCAGCTAGCGTTCTTTTTGCTTTATTATATTTGCTAAAATATTTTTGAGCATTTTCTGCTGGTGTTTTGGTAGGGTCAATGGCAATATCAATTTCTTTTAATTCTGTATCATAGAAGTTAACAGTACGAAATGTAGTAACACCTTTAGGAATAGAATGTATATTAGCAGTTAATAGTTCACCTTTTACTTTCCATGTATCTTTTGCTGCTACTTCTCTTTCCGTCCTTTTTTGTATTTCTTTCTTTTTAGCACAACGTTCTATATTTGTATTTAATATGCGTCGCATATCATGAGATTTCTGACGTACATGGTAGATATTGTCTTTTTCAGCATAAAATTGTTCTAAAAGTGCTGAAATTGTTTGATATTTTTGTTTTGAAAATGATTGAAATTGCTTCATGTCTATCACACTAAAATCTAACAATTTTTGTTTTTCTAATTCGTAATAAATATAAGGAGAAAATGTCTGATTTTTAATTTGCTCCAATATATCATAAAAAACAGTAAAAAGTGCTTGTTTGTTTTGTTGAGTAAGCTGCTCACAAAAACAATAAGGGTCTACACCTGCCCTAAAACAAATTTCACTAGCAAATATAGGGCTAATTCCTGTATAACTTTTGTAAAGTATTTCTTGTACTTTTGCACCAGATTGTTTTTCTAGCTGTTTTAAAATGTGTTCTTTTGTCATAAAAAGAGGATTTTGTTTGTCCTGTGAGGGAGGCATACAATATTGTTTTCCAGGAAGTACTTCTCTGACAGAACTTTTTTCATAAGAAACTCTTTTGATAGCATCAAGTATTTTGTTATTTTCATCTGTAACAATAAAGTTACTATATTTTCCCATAATTTCTAGTATAAGTTTTTTGGCTGTAATATCTCCTAATTCGTTCATAGACTCTACTTCTAAAATAATAATTCTTTCAAAATCAGGCTGATATATTTTAGTGATTTTTCCTCCTGCAATATATTTTCTCATTACCATACAGAATATAGGGGGAGAAATAGGATTTTCTTTTTGTATTTGTGTCATATGAATACGAGGGTGATTAGAATTAGCAGAAACAAGAACTTTAAAATTTTCTCCTATGCTTCTTACTGTAAAAAGAATTTCGTCTGATAAAGGCTGATAAATTTTGTCAATTCTGCCACCAATTAATTTTTGATTTAATTCAGATACAATGCCTGCAACAGTAATGCCGTCAAGTGCCATAATATCTCTCCTTTCTTATATATAGAAGATATATTTCAAAAAATATATCATTTGTGTTTTAATAGTTTAAAAATTAGTATAACATAAAAAACAATAATTTGCAGTTTAAAATTAGGGAATTTATTTTGATTTTACTTGATAAAAAGTGCTATAGTATTATATAATAGGAAAGATTACAAAAAGGCACTCTGTATAAAAGCAGACAATAAAATAAATTGACCTATTTTTGACCATACAAAAAGAGTCTGTTTTTGTAGGTGTTTTGAAGGAAAGAGGTATGAAGTATGGTAAGAAGCATGACAGGTTATGGTAGAGGGGAACATATGGCAGAGAATTGCCATTTTGTAGTAGAAATTAAATCTGTAAATCATAGATATAATGACATATCTATAAAACTGCCACGTTTTATGAATGGCATGGAAGATGCAATTCGCAAAAAAATTATGAAAGAAATTGCAAGAGGAAAGACAGATGTATATATTACATTTGAAACGTTTTCTGCCGATAATGTTGTTGTAAAAATAAATGAGCCTTTGGCGATGGCATATATAGAAAAATTACATCAATTAGAACAAAAATTTGATTTATCTTCTCAAAATAAATTAGATTTAGTAGCACGTTTTACAGATGTTATTACAGTAGAAAAAACAGAAGGACAAGAAGATGTTTTATGGGAAATACTTCTGCCTGCACTGGAGCAAGCCATTTCAAAATTTATAGAAATGAGAGAAAAAGAAGGGACAGCACTTGTAAATGATATTTTGAATAAAAGAGAACAAATACAAAAAATGTTAGAAATAATAAAACTGAGATGTCCTTTTATAGTAAATGAATATAAGGAAAAACTCCAAAACAGAATAAAAGAACTTTTGTCTACAGTAGAAATAGACGAACAACGTATTGCTATAGAAACAGCATTATTTGCTGACCGTAGCTGTATAGATGAAGAAGTAACAAGATTAGAAAGTCATATTGTGCAACTAAATGAAATATTACAAAAAGGAGGACAAATTGGCAGAAAATTAGATTTTTTGGTGCAAGAAATGAACAGAGAAGTTAATACAATTGCTTCAAAAGCGAATGATATTGAAATTACAAATGTTACAATAGAAATGAAAAGTGAAATTGAGAAAATACGAGAACAAATACAGAATATAGAATAATGGAGAAAAATATGGATTGTATACAATTTTTAAATATAGGGTATGGCAATATGGTTTGTGCAAATCATATTATTGCTATATTAAGTCCAGACTCCGCACCAATTAAAAGAATTGTGCAGGAAACCAAAGACAAAGGAATACTTGTTGATGCTACTTATGGTAGAAAAACAAGAAGCGTTATTATAATGGATACAGGACAAGTTGTACTTTCACCTAATGTACCAGTAACAATAGGGGGAAGGTTAGACTCGGTAAAACAGATAGAGAAGGCTGCCGAAGGGAGAATGCAAGAAGAATGAAAAAGGAAGGAATGTTAGTAATTATTTCTGGACCTTCTGGCTCAGGAAAGGGAACTGTTGTAAAAGAATTAGTACAAAAAGAAGATTTTGCTTTGTCTATTTCAGCAACTACTCGTACTCCAAGAACTGGAGAAATAGATGGTGTACATTATTATTTTTATAGCAAAGAAACATTTGAAGAAATGAAAAATCAAAATGAATTGTTAGAATGGGCAGAATTTTGTGGTAATTATTATGGTACACCTAGAAAATATGTGGAGCAGCAAATGTCACAAGGCAAAAATGTCATATTGGAAATAGAAGTGCAAGGTGCTTTACAAATAAAAAAACTATATTCTGATTGTATATTAGTGTTTTTGGTACCACCTAATATAAAAGAACTCCAAAAGAGATTAACACAAAGAGGTACAGAAGATAAACAAACAATAGACCGACGTATGAATAGAGCGGTAGAAGAAATGGAATTTGTACCACAGTATGATTATATTGTAATAAATGATACAATAACAGAAACAGCAGAAGCAATTTGTGCTATTGTGAAAGCAGAAGGTATGAAAAGCAGTAGAAATATAAATATAAAAGAACAATTTATTTAAAGGAGAGATTGCGTTATGTTAAGACCATCTTATTCTGATTTATTAGAAGTATTAAATAAAGATGCTGATACAGAAAATGTAATAGGTAGTAGATACACTATAGTAATTGCAGCAGCAAAAAGAGCAAGACAATTAGTAGACCATGCAGAACCTATGACAACAAGAACACAAGTGGACCGTTCTGTTTCTATTGCGGTAAATGAGTTGTGGGAAGGAAAAATTAAAATTATACAAAATGACTCTTCAAGAAAAGAGGAAGATATTTGGCAGGAAGACACAGAAGAATAAAAAAGTATATTATAAAAAATATACGAAGTGTAAAAATTGTTTTTTGACAGTATGGGGGAAACTGATAGGAATTGGTTTCCCTTTATTTGATAAAATATAACAATTTATTTTTACAGAATATATATTGTGAAAAATTGTAGAATAGAAAGAGGGCAAATATTATGTATGCAAAAGTCATATTAAGTCTAAAAAATAAAGAAGTAGATAAAGTATTTGATTATTTTGTACCACAACAATATTGTCCTCTTTGTGTAGGTGTTCGTGTGATTGTCCCTTTTGGTAAAGGAAATAAAAGTACAGAAGGCTATGTTGTAGATATAGCAGAACAGACAGAAGTACCATCACAAAAATTAAAATCCATTATAAAAGTGTTGGATAAAGGAAACCCAATTTTTACAAAAGAAAGTATACTTCTTGCAAAATGGATGCAAAAGAAATATTTTTGTACATTAAGTCAGTGCCTTCAAACAATGATGCCTGCAGGAATTAAAACAAAATTTCAGTGGCAGATTGTTTTAAAAAAGGAAGTAGAAGAAGATGTTTTCATTTCTTCTATTGAAAAAACTTTAATAAATTTTTTAAAACAAAAGCAAGGAATTGCTTCTATAGAAGAAGTAGAAGAAGAACTTGGAAAAAATACACAAAATGCGATACAATGTTTAAAAGAAAAAGAAGTAATTGTTTTAAGACAAAAAATAAATCAAAAAAGCTATGAAAAACAAGTTATATTGTATACATTGAGTGACAATGACATCGCTATAAAAGAAACATGGGAAAAAGTACAAAATAAAGCAAATATGTTAGCACAAAAAAGAATAATGGAATATTTGGCAGATGGTAAAGAGGTAACAGCAAAACAATTAAAACAAGAGCTGTTTTTGACAGACTCCCCTATTAAAACATTGCTAAAAAAAGATGTTTTAAAACAAATAAAAAGGGTAGAAAAAAGACAAGTAACAAAAAATAATATATTACCTACAGAGGCATTTATACCAACACAAGAACAAAAACAAGCACTTACTATTTTAACCGATATGTTAGAACAGAAACAAAAAAAACCTGTGTTACTACATGGCATTACAGGCAGCGGAAAAACAGAAATTTATATGCAAATGATTGAAAAAGTACTTCAAAAAGGACAGCAGGCGATTGTATTAGTACCTGAAATTTCATTAACGCCTCTTATGGTAGAAAGATTTTTATCTCGTTTTGGTGAAAAAGTTTCTGTAACTCATAGTAGATTGAACTATGGTGAAAGATATGACCAATGGAAAAAAGCAAGAGAAAAAGAAATTTCTATTATTATTGGACCACGTTCTGCACTTTTTATGCCTTTTGACAATTTAGGAATGATTATAATAGATGAAGAACATGAAAGTAGTTATCGTTCTGATACCACACCAAAATATGATGCAAGAGAAGTAGCAATGCAAATGAGCCATATGACAGGGTGTTTACTTTTGATGGGGAGTGCTACACCAGATTTAGTCACATATCATAAAGCAATTACAGGAGAATATATACTTTTAACACTAAAAAACAGAACAAAAGGAAGTCATTTACCTCATGTTACTGTAACAGATATGCGTCAGGAATTGGAAGAAGGAAATCGTTCTGTGTTTGGTAGACAGCTTTTGGAAGCAATGAAACAAAATATACAAAATAAAAAACAAACAATACTTTTTTTAAATAGGAGAGGATATGCGACATTTGTGTCTTGTAGACAGTGTGGACACGTTATGAAATGTGAACAATGTGATATTGCATATACATATCACTATTCGGAACAAGAACTTGTGTGTCATTACTGTGGTGAAAGAGTACAAAATCCTTCTATTTGTCCTGTATGTGGTTCAAAATATATTAAATATTTTGGAACAGGAACACAAAAAATAGAACAAGAAATTAAAAAAATATTTCCTGAAACAACTGTGTTGCGTATGGACTTGGATACAACCACATCTAAAAATAGTCATCAAAAAATATTAGAACAGTTTGGAAAAGGAAAAGCAGATATATTGATAGGTACACAAATGATTGCAAAAGGACATGATTTTCCTAATGTAACATTGGTAGGTATATTGGCGGCAGATTTGTCATTACATATGGCAAGTTATAGAGCAAGTGAAATTAGTTTTCAGCTTATTACACAAGCAGCAGGGAGAGCAGGACGTGATGAATTGCGTGGAGAGGTGTTTATACAAACATATTCACCAGAACACTATAGTATTGTATTAGCAGCAAGACAAGACTATGAAGCATTTTATGAACAAGAAATACAAATTCGAAAAATGATGAATTACCCTCCTTATTGTCATATATTTACTGTTGTATTTTCTGGAAAAAATGAAAAGGAAGTAATAGAAAGTGCTAGGTATTTAGCAGATATTATGTTATATTATAATCGTAAAAAACAATTTGAAATATTAGGCCCTACCCCTGCAATACTTTCTAAATTTCGTCAAGAGTATCGCTGGAGAATATTAATAAAATGTCAACAAGAGGAACTTCTACGTCAGTTTGTAATATATTGCTGTGAAAAGTGGTATTCTCTTAAAAAATGGGACGTGCTTTTAAATTTAACAATGAACCCAATAAATGTTATATAATGAAAGTAATAGCTTCAAGGAGAAAAATATGGATTATAGAAGTAAAGCAATAAATTGTGTAAAAGATACTGTTTTACCAATGATGTTAAAACAATTTAAGCAATGCGGCTGTAGTTTAGACGAGCAGTATAAAAAATATGGAAATACAGAATATTTTTTTGCAAAAATAATACAACCAGAGCATATTTATGAAATTGGTTATCCTAAATGTTTTTGTCCAGAGGTATTATGTGGAGAAAATAAAGATATTTCTATTTGTGAATGTTCTAGACAAAGCATTATATATGTACTTGAAAATTTAATACCAAATAAAAAAATTACAGTAGAAACCATTGAAACAGTATTAAACGGCTCTGAAAAATGTCGTTTTCGTGTAATAGTAGAATAATAATATTGGAAGGAGAAAAAAATAATGGCTATTAGAGAAATTCGCTTAAAAGGTGATGAAGTATTAAGAAAAAAATGCAAAGAGGTAAAACAAATTACACCAAAAATCACTACATTGTTAGATGATATGGCAGATACTATGTATCAAGCTAATGGTGTTGGACTTGCTGCACCTCAAGTTGGTATATTGAAAAGAGTGGTTGTAATTGATGTAGGGGAGGGACTGATGGAGTTAATCAATCCTGTGATAGTAGAAACAAGAGGGGCAGTAGTAGGAGATGAGGCTTGTTTGAGCTTACCTAGAAAAAGTGCTCATGTAGAACGTCCAGAATATGTTAAAGTAGAAGCATTAAACAGAGAAGGAGAAAAAATTGTAGTAGAAGGTACAGAACTATTAGCAGTAGCACTTTGTCATGAAACAGACCACTTAGATGGTATACTTTATACAGATAAAGCAATACCTGATACAGAAACAGTATGGGAGGACGAAGAATGAGAATTATTTTTATGGGTACACCAGAATTTGCTGTACCTTCATTAGAAATACTTTTACAGCATCATGATGTAGTTGCTGTTGTAACACAACCGGATAAACCGAAAGGTAGAGGGAAAAAAATGGCTTTTTCTGCTGTAAAAGAAAAAGCATTGCAATCAGATATTGAAGTACTTCAACCAGCAAAAGTAAGAGAAAAAGAATTTATAGAGAAATTAAAAACATACAATGCAGAACTGATTGCAGTGACAGCATTTGGTCAGATACTACCAGAAGAAATATTAAATATGCCAAAATATGGTTGTATCAATGTACATGGTTCTTTGCTACCAAAATATAGAGGCGCAGCACCTTTGCAATGGTCTATTATCAATGGCGAAAAAGAAACAGGTGTTACAACGATGTATATGGCAAAAGGAATGGACACAGGAGATATGCTTTTAAAACAAAGTATTGCTGTGTCACAACAAGATACTTATGGTAGTATTCATGACAAATTATCTGTAATAGGAGCCAATATTCTTTTAAAAACAATAGAAGGGTTGGAAAATGGCACATTGCAAAGAATACCTCAAAAAGAACAAGAAGCTACTTATGCTCCTATGATTACAAAAGAAACAGGTCATATAGATTGGTCAAAAAAATGTGATGAAATTATTTGTTTGATACATGGTTTAGACCCAGCACCAACAGCATATACTATTTATAATGGGGAAGTACTGAAAATATGGCAAGCAGAAAAAATAGAACAAACTGCTTCAAAAATAGGAGAAGTAACAGCAGTGACAAAAAAAGGATTTGTTGTAACTGCTGGAGATGGTAGTATTGTTGTGACAGAGGTACAAGCAAAAGGCAAAAAAAGAATGGGAGCAGATGCTTATTTGAGAGGACACAACATAGAAATAGGAACAATTTTAATTTAAAAACAGACAAAATAGAACTATATGTCGTAAATAAAATAAAAAATAGTAATAAAGTAGTTTGGAAATGGAGTGATTATTATTTTTTGGGGATATAACACATCTTATTTAGGGTTATTTTTTATTGTAATGATATTTAGTGTTGTAGCACAAATTGGCGTAAGCAGTACATTTCAAAGGTATTCAAGTGTAGCCAATAGTAAAGGACTGACAGGAGCAGAAGTAGCAAGGCAAATGTTAGAGCATGCAGGTATTAGAGATGTTAGAATTGAAAGTATTGCAGGAAGTTTAACAGACCATTATGACCCTGTTCACAAAGTACTAAGGCTATCCTCTACTGTATATGGCAGTCCATCTGTAGCAGCATTAGGTGTTGCAGCACATGAAACAGGCCATGCTATACAGCACGCAGAAAATTATAGCTTTTTGTGGATAAGAAGTGCCATGGTTCATTTTACAAATATAGGCTCTAAGTGGTCTATTCCTTTGGTTATAATAGGATTAGCTATTAACAGTAGTTGGAGTTACTATTTAATGGTAGCAGGTGTAGTGCTATTTTTATTTGTAGTGTTATTTTCATTGGTAACATTGCCAGTAGAATTTGATGCTTCCAGAAGGGCATTAAATATGTTGGAAGATAGAAACTATTTATATGGCTCAGAATTGAGCGGTGCAAGAAAAGTATTAAAAGCAGCAGCTATGACTTATGTTGCAGCGGCAGCAACAGCGATTGTAAACTTGTTAAGATTGTTGTCATTAATATCTAGTCGTAACAGAGATTAAAAAATGGTAAAATAGAGTAATAAATTGGGAAAGATACTGTAAAGTGTCTTTCCCCTTTCTATTTCAAAAAACAGAAAAATAAAAACAGTTGCGACAATAAAATATATCATGTAAAATATTGTTTTATAAGAGTAATCGTTATAATAATTTTAAAGTTTAATATGGTATGAAAATTTAGGAGAAAAAAGAATGACAATACAAATTAATCCAAGAGAAATAGCAACACAGGCTCTTGTAGAAATTTTAAAAGAAGGAAAGTATAATACTATAGTGCTTAGAAAGCTACTTCGTCAAAATGGAGCAATGCCTCAAAAAGACAGAGCATTTGTTACAGAAATTGTGAATGGTTCTTTACGCAATTTATATTACATTGATTTTGTAATTGATAGTGTTTCTACTGTAAAAATTCAAAAAATAAAACCATATTTGTTAGCTGTGTTAAGAACAGCAGTATATCAAATATATTTTATGAATGTGCCAGAAAATGCAGTATGTGATGAGGCAGTAAAATTAGCAAAGAAAAGAGGTTTAGGTAGTTTAGCAGGTTTTGTAAATGGTGTTTTAAGGAATATTATAAGACAAAAAGAAAGTATTGTTTTGCCAGAAGAAAAGCAATGTCCTGTAGAGTATATTAGTTTAAAATATTCTCACCCTGTATGGCTTTTAAAAATGTGGTTACATCAGTATGACTATGATTTTGTAAAACAACTTTGCAAATATAATAATATTTCACCAGATGTAACAGTTGTTGTAAATACGCTATGTAATACTACAGAGCAGCTAAAAAAAGAATTAGAACAAAAAGGAATTTTAGTAAAACAAGGAAATTATTATAAAAATGTGTTACACTTATCTAAAACAGCGGACATGAGAAAATTAGAAGCATTTTATGAAGGAAAATTTCATGTACAAGATGAAAGTTCTGTTACTGCAGTAGAAGTACTTTCTCCCCAGTCAGGAGAAAAGATATTAGATATTTGTGCTGCTCCTGGAGGAAAAAGCTTTTTGATGGCAGAAAAAATGAATAATAAAGGACAAATTTACTGCTGTGATATTTATGAAAATAAATTAGAATTACTAAAAGAAGGAGCAGAAAGGTTAGGCATTACTATTATTACTACAAAACAGCAAGATGGTAGTGTATTTGAACAAAGCTATAAAGAAGCATTTGATAGGGTTTTAGTAGATGCTCCTTGTTCTGGACTAGGATTGATAAGAAAAAAACCAGATATAAGATTAAAAAAGAATGGAAATGATATTGACAGTATATTGTTGTTGCAAAAAGATATATTAAAACAATCCGCAAAATATGTGAAAAAAAATGGGATACTTGTATATAGCACTTGTACACTATGTAAAAAAGAAAATGAGAAAAATGTGGAATGGTTTTTACAGCAACATAAAAATTTTGAATTAGAAGATATTAGCCCATTTTTATCTTCTAAAATGGAAACAGAAACAGCAAAAAAGGGATATATTTCATTATATCCTCATATACATCATACGGACGGGTTTTTTATTGCTCGCTTTAGGCGAAAGGAGTAACAAATATGCAAAATATGGATATGCTTTCTATAACACTAAAAGAATGGGAAGAAATACTCATACAATGGGAAGAACCTACATTTCGAGCAAAACAAATATTTGATTGGCTGCATAAAAAGCACATAACAGAAATAGAAGATATGACAAATATTTCTAAAAATCTAAGAGAAAAATTAAAAAAATATGGTACTATTTCTGGTGTAAAACAAGTAAAAAAATTAGTTTCACAAATAGATGGCACTATAAAATATTTGTTTGAAATAGAGGGCGGTTTAGTAATAGAAAGTGTTTTAATGAGATATCATTATGGAAATACAGCTTGTATTTCTACACAAGCTGGTTGTCGTATGGGCTGCCGTTTTTGTGCTTCTACAATAAATGGTGTAGAAAGAAATTTGACAGCAGGAGAAATGCTTTCACAAATTTATGAAATACAAAAAGATATAGGAGAACGTATTTCAAGTGTGGTACTTATGGGAAGCGGTGAACCTTTGGATAATTATGATAATGTGTTACGCTTTATTCGTCTAGCAAATGATGAAAAAGGACTTTGTTTAGGACAAAGACATATTACACTTTCTACTTGTGCTTTGGTAGAAAAAATATATAATTTATTGGAGGAAGATTTGCAAATTACATTAGCAGTATCTCTTCATGCACCTAATGATACTATAAGACAAAGTATTATGCCTGTTGCAAAAAAATATAGTATAGAAGAAGTTTTAAAAGTTTGTAAAGAATATAGTGATAAAACAAAAAGACGTATTACATTTGAATATGCTTTGATAAAAGGTGTAAATGATAGTGATAGTTGTGCAGAAGAATTAGCTTTTAAATTACATAATATGCTTTGCCATGTTAATTTGATACCTGTGAATACTGTAAAAGAAAGAGAATATATAAAAAGTAGTGAGCAAAGAGTGCAAAGATTTGCTCAAATAATAGAAAAAAAAGGTGTTGAAGTAACAATTAGAAGAAAATTGGGAAGTGATATTGATGCAGCTTGTGGACAACTTAGAAGAAGTTATCAAAAAGGTAAAAAAACGTAATACCAAATAGAAATAATTTGGTATACCATGATGTTTTAGGAGGTGTTAGTATGAAAGCAGTTGGTAATAGTGTAATTGGTATGAGAAGGACAAATAATGAAGATGCAATATATATCAATGAACAAAAAAATTTATATTTAGTAGCTGATGGTATGGGAGGGTGTAATGCTGGAGAAGTAGCAAGCAGTACGGCAATTACTGCATTTGTAGAAGCAATGGAAAATGCAGTAAATGGAGAAACATTAGATAAAATGATAAATGCAGTAGCACAATGTAACAAAAAAGTATACAAAAAATCCAAAGAAAATATAGAATTTTTGGATATGGGTACAACACTAGTTGCAGTAACAATAGAAAACGAAAAAATGTTTGTTGTTCATGTAGGAGATAGTAGAGTATATTTGTTTAGAGAAAATAATTTACAACAAATAACGACAGATCACTCTTATGTTATGGAATTAGTAAAAATTGGAAGTATCACAAGAGAAGAGGCAGAAGTACACCCCAAAAGAAATATTATTACAAGAGCAATAGGCATTCGTGAAGAAGTAGAAGCAGATACAATAATAGAAGAAATTAAACAGGGAAATAAAATACTTCTCTGTACAGATGGCTTAAGTAATATGGTATCAAAAAAAGAAATAACGAAAATTTTAATAGAACAATGTTCTACAGAAGAAAAAGTAAAAAAATTGGTTGCTTTAGCAAATGAAAAAGGTGGCTTGGATAATATTTCATTAATATTAATTGAAATATAAAGAGGTGAATAACAATGTTACAAATAGGTACTGTATTATCAGATAGATATGAATTACTGGAAAAAATAGGCTCTGGCGGTATGGCAATCGTGTTTCGAGCAAAAGATAGAACACTTCAAAGATATGTTACTGTAAAAATATTGAGAGAAGAATTTATTGGAGATGAAGAGTTCAAAACACGTTTTCGTTCAGAGGCATTAGCAGCTGCAAAACTTTCACATACTAATATTGTACGTGTATATGATGTAGGACAAGAGGGTAATGTTTATTTTATTGTAATGGAATATGTTCATGGAGATACATTAAAACAAGCAATTAGAGAGAAAGCTCCTTTTGATACAAAATCAACTATTAATGTTGCAATACAAATTGCATCGGGAATTGAACAAGCACATAAAAACCATATCATACATAGAGATATTAAACCACAAAATGTATTGGTAGGTACAGATGGTATTGTCAAAGTAACAGACTTTGGTATTGCAAGAGCAGCAAATGGTGCAACTGTGACAACAAGTAATACAGCAATGGGTTCTGTGCACTATTTTTCACCAGAACAAGCGAGAGGCGGTTATGTAGATGAAAAAAGTGATATTTATTCATTAGGCATTACAATGTTTGAAATGGTAACAGGACAACTACCTTTTCAGGCAAATACATCTGTTGCTGTTGCTATGAAACAAATTAATGAAGAATTGCCAGATATTCGTCAGTTTAATCCTAAAGTGTCCACAAGTTTGGAAATGATTATTAGAAAAGCGACAAGAAAAAAAGCAGATGAAAGATATTTGACAATAGATGCAATGATACAAGACTTGATAAAAGCAAGAAATGAGGTAAATGGAAATTTTGTACAGCAATCACCACAAAGGCCATCATCTCCTCCTCCTGAAATACAATATCTTTCTGCTGTAGATAACAATAGAAAACAAGCGGAGGCAGAAGCAAGACGTGCGGAGCAGATAAGACAACAAGAAGAATTAGCTGCTGCAGAGGAAATGATGTCAAGACAAGAAAAACAGCCTATCAAAAATATTAGAATTTCAAAAGATGATGATTTCGAAAAAGAATACGAACAGGTAGAACCAGTTAGAAGAAGTAGACGCCCTAAATTGGATATGCAAAACAGAAGAAATCCTAGACAGGAAGAAGGATATGAACAAAGCTATGACAGAGGAAAAGAAACAAAAGTTGTTGTAGCAGCAGTAGCAACAGCACTTATTATTATTGCGTTAATTAGTGCAATAGGAGTAAAAGCATTTGGAACAAAAGCAGGACTTTTTGGTGATAGTTCTGATAATATAAAAGTAAAATCTTTTGTAGGAATGGAATTAAATGCAGCACAAGAATTAGCAGAAAAAGAAGGCTATCGTGTGGTACAAGAAAAATCAGTTTATAATGAAAAATATGCACAAGGCATTATTGTAGAACAATCTACACCAGAAAACAGTGAAATTAAAAAGGGAATAGAGGTAGGTGTTACAGTCAGCTTAGGTTCAGAAGTAGTAGAAGAAGTAATGCCTGATTTGTTGGGAGATAAAGGCGATGTTGCAATAGAAAAAATAAAAAATCTCATAGGAAAAGAACCGAAAGTATCTTATGAATATGATGAAGATGCTGAAATGGATACTGTTATGGAACAAAATCCTGTTTCTGGTACAAAAATCACAGCAGATACTACAGTTAGAATAGTGGTTTCAAGGGGAGAAGAAACCAAAACAACAATTGTACCAAAAGTAGAAGGATTGACACAATCTAGAGCAGAAAAAGCATTGAAATCTTCTAAATTGAATGTAGGAGATATTACAACAGTAGAAAGTGATACAGTTGAACAAGGTGTTGTTATTACACAAACAAAAGAAACAGGAGAAGAAGTACCAGAAGGAACAGAAGTAGGATTAGTAATTAGTTTGGGTAAAAAAGACACACAACAATCAGAAAAACCAGAAGATACTGAAAATACAGATAATACAACACCACCAGAACAGACACCAGATAATACAGATGATGAAACACAACAGACAGAACAAACACAGCCACCACAAAAAACGAAAACAAAAACATATACTGTTAATCCACCAGCAGCAGGCATTACAAATGCTCACATTAAAATAGTGAAGACAGATGATAATGGTGAAACAGTCGTGTTAGATGAACAAAGGGCATTGCCATTTTCTGTACCAATTTCAGGTTCAGGAGAGGGACAAATCACTTGTTATATAGATGGTGTTCAAATGTGGAGTGACGCATTTTAATAGATTTTTAGTAAATTTTCCGCCTGAGTGGCGGAAAATATTTACTAATGTTGTTTAGCGATATAATTTTTTATTGTATAACAATGTATTGTCAAATGTTGTCTGTTATAAATAAATTGATAGCGTAAATTTAATAATGCCTTATTTGACTGAATAAGAAAGGAGAATTATGTTAAAAGGAACAATTATAAAAGGAATTGGTGGTTTTTACTATGTAGACACAGAAACAGGTGTTTATGAATGTCGTGCAAGAGGAATATTCCGAAAAGAGGGAATTAAACCTACTGTAGGAGATAATGTTGAAATATCTATATTAGATGAAAAAAATAAAGAGGGAAGTTTGGACGTCATTCAGCAAAGAAAAACGTTACTAATTCGTCCTAGAGTAGCAAATGTTGACCAAGCAGTGATTGTATTTGCAGCAAAAAGTCCTAATTTGAATTTAGATTTATTAGACCGATTTTTACTTTTAGTAGAAGAACAAAAGCTTGATATTGTAATTTGTATTAATAAAATTGATAAAGATAAAACAAAACAATATGAAAATATAGCAGAATTGTATCGTGCCGTAGGATATACTGTGCTTTGTGTCAGTGCAGAAAAGGAGATTGGTATAGAAGAATTAAAACAAACGCTTCAAAATAAAATATCTGTATTTGCTGGCCCGTCAGGCGTGGGAAAATCTAGTTTAATCAATATAGCATTTCCTCATGCTAAAATGGAAACAGGTGAAATCAGTAAAAAGATACAAAGAGGACGTCATACTACACGTCATGCAGAATTAATACAAATAGGACAACAAAGTTATATAGTAGACTCACCCGGATTTACTTCATTGTATTTAGAAGGGATTACAACAGAAACACTACAATATTATTTTAAAGAATTTCAAGATTATGTACACAAATGCTATTATACAAGTTGTAGCCATACACATGAACCAGATTGTGCTGTAAAAAAACAGTTAAATAAAGATATTAGTGAAATAAGATACCGCAGATATGTAACAATTTATGAAGAATTAGAGGAAAAAGAAAGGAAAAAATAATATGAAAAATATACTCTCCCCATCATTATTAGCAGCAGATTTTACAAAACTTGGACAACAATTGCAACAAATAGAAAAAGGAGGTGCAGAATATATCCATTTAGATGTTATGGACGGTATATTTGTGCCTAATATATCATTTGGCATTCCTGTGATACAAAGTATAAGAAAAAATTCGAATTTAATATTTGATGTACATTTAATGATTGTAGAACCAGAGCGTTATGTGGAAGCATTTCGTAAAGCAGGAGCAGACATTATTAATTTTCATGTAGAGGCAACAAAAAATGTAGCTTCTACACTTTCCAAAATAAAAAGTTTAGGAGCAAAAACAGGCATTACAATAAAACCTAACACACCTGTATCAGAAATTGTACCTTATTTAGAAGATGTGGATATGGTGCTTATTATGACAGTAGAACCAGGATTTGGTGGACAGAAATTTATGGCAGATAAAATGAAAAAAGTAACAGAGTTGGTAAAAATAAGAGAGCAAAAAAATCTTTCTTTTGATATTGAAATAGATGGCGGTGTAAATAAAGATAATGTAAGAGAGATACTTGATACAGGAGTAAATGTTGTTGTAGCAGGTTCTGCTGTTTTTGGAACGGAAGATGTGGAGAATAGAACAAAAGAATTTTTAAATATATTACAGGAGAAACAAAAATGAAAGTAATATTATTTGCAGGTGCAGAAATAAAGGAATATGACTTTTGTAAAAAATATATAGAAAATACAGATATAATTGTGTGTTGTGATGGTGGTATAGGGCATACAAGAGCATTAGCATTAACACCAGACTATATATTAGGAGATTTTGACTCTTGTAAAAAAGAAGATTTACAATATTATAAAAATTTGAATATTCCTATTAAAACAGTTCCAACACATAAAGATGAAACAGATATGGAATTAGGATTAGATTTTGCTATAGAATTGGGAGCAAATGATATTGTAATATTTGGAGGTATAGGCAGCCGATTTGACCATACATTAGCAAATGCACATTTACTTTTAAGAGTTTTAAAAAAGAGAGTAAGAGCAAGACTTGTTGATGAAAAAAATTGTGTAGAATTGATTGATAGTAGTATTGTGATAGAAGGAGAAAAAGGCGATTTGGTTTCTACTATTCCGCTTTCTATGGAAGTAACAGGAATTACATTAGAAGGATTTGCCTATCCATTAACAAACCATACTTTAACAATAGATGATGACATTGTAGCAGTAAGTAATGTTATGCTACAGAAACAATGTAAAATTTCTATTAAAACAGGATATTTGTTTGTAATACAATCAAAAGACTGATAAAAAATAAAAAAGTTCTGCTAAAAATAAAATGAGCAGAGCTTTTTTTATATTTATTTTGTAATATAAATTTATGAATAGGGAGTATAATATAATAATAAAATAAAAAAAATGAGGTGGCTATGTATGGGCAGACGGTTTGGTGGTGTGCCTCAAAAGCGTCTGTTAGGTTTAGCATTGTTTTCTGGCGGGTGCGGTATGTTAGTTGTGTTAATTATACCTTGGTGGGGATTTATAGTAGCAGTAATATTAGTAGCAACAGGAGGATTTTTATTATTTTCTGATTGTTAAAGAAATATAAAAAAATAATACCCACTATTATTTTAGTGGGTATTATTTATTATATTGCACGTGTTACTTTATTGGAACGTAAACATCTTGTGCAGATGTAAATTGATTTTACTGTTCCGCTATCAATGATTTTTACCTTTTTTACATTAGGTTTCCATTTTCTGTTTGCACGTCTACTAACCTGACTACGGTTAATACTAATTCTGTGGCCTTTCATTTGACCTTTTTCACAAATCTCACATTTAGCCATTATAAAGCACCTCCTTGCTTGCTTATGTGACACAACAAAAGTATTTTATCAGAAAACAATATTTTTTGCAATACAGTATTTTGTTTTTTACTATATTATTTCTGATAAAATAAATGGATAAATGGTTGGTATTGTCAAAAAAATGAAAATATGTTATTGTTAATAAAGTTTTTTTATATTTTCCATTTAAAAAAGTAGTGTTTAATGGTATACTGAAACAAAATCATAATATAAGACTATTTTTGGGAGGTTGAAACATTATGACGGCAAAATTAGAAAACGAATATGGCGTTATTACAATAGATTATGAAGTAATTGCAAGAATTGCAGGTTATGCAGCTTTGGATTGTTATGGCATTGTAGGCATGGCAGCAAAAAATGTAAAAGATGGACTAGTACAGCTTTTAAAATTGGAAAGTTTGACAAAAGGAATTAAAATGACAATTAATGAAAATAAAATCAATTTAGAATTTCATATTATAGTAGAATATGGAACAAATATTTCTGTTATTGCAAATAATATTATTAGCACTGTAAAATATAAAGTAGAAGAATATGCTGGATTGCAGGTAGAGGGTATTAATATTTTTGTAGATGGCGTTCGTGTAGATAACTAATTGAGGAGGAAAAACAAAGTGGCATTAACAAAATTAAATGGTTTGATACTGAAAAAAATGATGATTGCAGGAGCAAACCGTCTAAATGAAAAAAAACATATTGTAGATGCACTCAATGTATTTCCTGTACCAGATGGTGACACAGGTACAAATATGTCATTAACGGCACTGGCAGCAGCAAAAGAGGCAGAAAAAATAAATTCTCTTTCTATAAGCGAAGTAGCAAAAGCTATATCAAATGGTGCATTGCGTGGAGCAAGGGGAAATTCTGGAGTAATTACTTCTCAAATATTGAGAGGCTTTTCAAAAGGCTTACAGGACTTAGAGGAAGCTGATACAAAAGAATTAGCACAAGCACTCCAACAGGCAGTAAAAACGGCATATAAGGCAGTTATGAAGCCAAAAGAGGGTACGATATTGACGGTAGCAAAAGCTTGTGCAGATAGTGCTTCTAAAATAGCAGAAACAACACAGGATATTGATGTATTTTTTCAAAAAATAATAGAAGATGGAAATGCTATGCTTTTGCAAACAACAGAAATGTTGCCTGTATTAAAACAAGCAGGTGTTGTAGATGCAGGTGGAAAAGGCTTACTTTATTTGCTAGAGGGAGCTTTTGAAAGTAGGAATAGTATAGAAGTGCTAAAAATAGCAGAACCTTCACAAAATCAATCAGAAAATTTTGAAGCATTGGCTTCTGTAGAAAATGTTAGTATTACATTTGGATATTGTACAGAATTTTTTATATTAGTAAATAATGTGGAAGAAAAAGTAGTACAAAATTTGAAAACATATCTTGCTACAATAGGGGACTCTATTGTTTGTGTAAGCGATGAGGAATTAATTAAAATACACGTGCATACAGACCACCCTGGACTTGCATTAGAAAAAGCGTTGTTAATAGGACAATTAAGTGGATTAAAAATTGATAATATGAGGCAACAACATACTAATCGCATTGATTTTTCTTCTTCTCAAAAATATAAAACAGAACAAATAGAACAAAAAACATTAGAACAAAAAGAAATTGGATTTGTTGCAGTTTCTCCAGGAGATGGTTTAAATAAAATATTTAAAAATTTAGGTGTAGATGAAGTGATACAAGGGGGACAAACGATGAACCCTAGTACAGAAGATATATTAAATGCTGTAGAAAAAGTAAATGCAAAAACAGTTTTTGTATTACCTAATAATAAAAATATTATATTGGCAGGAGAACAAGCAGCGAAATTAGTGAAGGATAAAACGATTATAGTAATACCTTCTAAAACAGTACCTCAAGGTATTGCAGCAATGTTGAATGTAATGGAACAAGATGTGCAGCAAATGCAGCAAACTATGATAGAAAGTATGGAAACTGTTTCATCGGCAAGTGTCACATATGCAGTAAGAGAAACCGTATTTGATGGAAAACAAATACAAGAAGGAGATATCATAGGTATGCAGGAAGATAGCATTGCTATCATATCAAAAAGTGCTGAAAAAGGTGCAAAAGATTTGCTTGAAAAAGTAGTAACAGAACAATCAGAAATGATTAGTATTTATTATGGAGAAGATGTGACACAAAAAGAAGCAGAAAATGTAAAAAAATATGCAGAAAAGAATTTTCCAAATTGTGATGTAGAATTGCAAAGAGGAGGACAACCATTATATTATTATATTATTTCTGTAGAATAAAATTTGTAGAATAATAAAAGAGCGTTATGAAAGAACGATTACGTTTTTTTATGACGTTTTTTTATAGGAGTGTAAAAATATGGATTTGAACTGTACTGTTTCAGAGCTACCCAATATAGGAGAGCAGAGAGCAAAAAAATTAAATCGTATTGGTATTTATACCACAAAAGATTTATTGACACATTTTCCAAGAGAATATAATGATAGAAGTAATGTGTGTAAAATAAAAGATTTGGTATTAAATGAAGAAAATACATTTATTGCTTGTGTAAAGGGACAAGGGGAAAGTATACGTGTCAAAAATATTACATTTACTCGTTTAAAATTGTATGATGAAACAGGGAGTGTTTTTGCTGTTTGGTATAATCAGATATATATGAAAAAAGCGTTTGATGAAAAAACACAATATTTGTTTACGGGCAAATTGCAAAAAAAATATGGTAAATTAGAAGTAGCTTCTCCAGAATATGAAAAAGCAGAAATTGCTATAGATAAAATTGTACCAATATACCCTTCTGTAAATGGCTTGTCACAAAAAATATGGAGAAAGCTAATAGGGGAAGTGCTGGAGCAGTTGAAAGGACAGTTACAGGAATGCTTGCCTTATTGGATAAGGAAAGAATATTTGCTTTGTGAGTGTAATTTTGCAATAGAGAATATACATTTTCCTCAAACACAAGAGAGGTTTTTTCAAGCAAAAAGAAGACTTGTATTTGAAGAATTTTTTTTGTTGCAGTTGGGGTTGCTTTTGATGAAACAAACATTGCAGGAAGGAAAAAAAGGTATTGTATTACAAAAAGAATATGCTGTAGAAGAATTTGAAAATATGCTGCCCTTTACTATGACCAATGCACAAAAAAAAGTATTAGAAGAAATCAAAAAAGATATGATAAAAGGAAAAGTAATGAATAGACTTGTACAGGGAGATGTAGGAAGTGGTAAAACTGCTATAGCTATGACAGCAGCATATTGGATAATACAAAATGGCTATCAAGTGGCGTTGATGGTGCCTACAGAAGTTTTAGCGGAACAACATTATCAATCTTTTTGTGAAATATTTGAGCATTTGGGTATAAAAACAGTATTGTTGTCAGGTTCTTTGACAGCGAAACAAAAAAAGATAATATTAGAACAAATTTCTACAGGCGAAGCACAAATGATATTAGGTACACACGCTGTTATACAAAAAAGTGTAATATTTTATAAATTAGGATTGGTTATAACAGATGAACAACATCGTTTTGGTGTAAGGCAAAGAAGTGCATTGTCTGAAAAAGGAAACAATCCTCATGTACTTGTTATGACAGCGACACCGATACCTAGAACATTAGCATTGATATTGTATGGAGATTTGGATATTTCTATTATTGACGAATTGCCTCCAGGAAGGAAAAAAATTGATACTATTGCTGTAACACCTGCTTATAGAGAAAGGATATACCATTTTATAAAAAAGTATGCTGATATGGGTTTGCAATGTTATATTATCTGTCCTATGATAGAAGAAAATGAAAAAATGGAAGTACAAGCAGTACTTTCTTATACAGAGGCATTGCAAGAAGGGACATTAAAAGGGTATAAAGTAACTTGTGTGCATGGTAAAATGAAAGCAAAAGAAAAGCAAAGTATTATGCAACAGTTTTCAAAAGGGGAAATTGATGTATTGGTTTCTACAACAGTAATTGAAGTAGGCATTAATGTACCAAATGCAGTAATTATGCTTATTGAAAATGCAGAACGTTTTGGATTGGCACAACTACATCAGTTGAGGGGTAGAGTAGGACGAGGAAGCGAAAAGTCTTATTGTATACTGATAAATGAAGGAAAGAATAAAATAGCGAAACAAAGAATGAATGTGATGTCAAAGTCTAGTGATGGCTTTGTCATATCAGAAATGGATTTAAAATTAAGAGGGCCAGGAGAATTTTTTGGAACGAAACAACATGGTTTACCAGAATTAAAAATCGGTAATTTATATAAAGATATGTCTATATTAAAAGAGGCACAACAAGCAGCAGAAACATTGCTTGAAAAAGATAAACTGTTGCAGTTAGAAATACATCAACAACTAAAACAACAAGTAACAGCGTTGTGGAAAGATGCACAGTTGTCTATATAATTAGGAAAAATATCATAATAGTAAGTTTTTTGTAAAAGATTTATTATTGTTTTTTTATATATTATTTGCTATACTCTAAAAGATGTAGAAAATAGAAAAAAAGTTTGTTCATTTGACGAAATAAGAAATATTTTGTAAAAAAAGGTGTGACAAAATATGCGTGTCATTTCAGGAAAGGCAAAAGGACATAAATTAAAAACAATAGAAGGTTTTCAGACAAGACCTACAACAGACCGTATTAAAGAAACATTATTTAATATGATTGCATTTGATTTGCCTCAGTGTCAATTTTTAGATTTGTTTTCAGGTAGTGGTGCAATAGGTATTGAGGCACTTAGTAGAGGGGCACAGCAATGTATTTTTGTAGAGAAGTCAAAAAAAGCCTGTGAAATAATAATAGAGAATTTAGAACATACAAAATTACAACAATATGCTGTTTTGTTGCAAAAAGATGTAGAAGAAGCACTTTCTTTATTGAAACTACAGCAGAAAAAGTTTGACATTATATTTTTAGACCCGCCTTATCAGTCAGTATTGGCAGAAGAGGTTTGTAGTAAAATTGTGGAATATGGATTGTTGAAACAGCAAGGCTATATTATATGGGAAAGAAGTGCACAAATACAGAGAAAAGAAATTTGTGGTTTAAATATGGTAAAAGAAAAGAACTATAAAACGACAGTGATGACATTTCTGGCGTTGGAGGAAAAAGAAGTATGATAAAAGCAATTTATGCAGGGAGTTTTGACCCTGTTACATTAGGACACCTTGACATTATAAAAAGGGCAGCAGAGATTACAGACCATTTAGTAGTAGCGATATTGGAAAACCCCAATAAAAAGGCACTATTTACAGTACAAGAGAGAAAACATCATTTAGAATTGGTTACAAAAGAGATTAAAAATGTAGAAATTGCGTCTTTTCAAGGGCTTTTTGTAGATTTTGCGAAAGAAATTGGAGCAACAGTTGCCATTAGGGGATTGCGTAATAGTATAGATTTTGCAGCCGAATTTCAAATGTATTTGATTAACAGAAAATTGTATGGAGCAATCGAAACAATTTTTTTAGCAGCAGATGAGGAACATTTGGCATTGAGTTCTACAAATGTAAAAGAAGTTGCAGTGTTTGGAGGAAATATTGATTTTATGGTGCCAAAAGAAATCAGGAAGTTTATAGCAGAAAAATATAAGAAGTGAGGGAATGCAATATGGAAACAGTTTTAGATTTGTTAAACGAATTGGAAGAAACATTAGATAATAGCCGTGCAGTACCCTTTAGTAATAGAGTATCTGTTGACAAAGAAGAACTGTATGAGATTATTACAGAAATTCGTATGAAACTTCCTAACGAATTAAAGCAATCAAAATGGGTGATTGAAGAAAGAAATAAGATACTAATTGATGCTCAAAAAGAAGCAGATGAAATTGTAAAAAATGCAGAAGAACGTGTCAAACGTATGGTAGATGAAAATGAGGTCACAAAATTGGCATATGAGCAAGCAGCGGAGATTGTAGACAATGCGAAAAAGACATCAAAAGAACTGCGTATTGGTGCTATGGAATATGCAGAAGAAGTGCTTGGTACAGCACAGGAGAGATTAAGAGAACTTAAAAATGTAGTGTATGATGAAAGTATGAAAACAGACCAATACTTTGGTGATACACTGTCAGTATTGTCTGAAAACATACAAGAATTACGTTTAGGAAGATAAAAATTATTTTTGATGCAAACGATAAAGAGAAAGTAATAATAATGCGAACAATAAAAAACACAAATAAAAAACAAAAAAAGTATTGTAAATGGGAGCAGTTTTTGTAGTAAAGGAACTTACAGAAACTGCTTTTATTAATTTATTTTGAAAAAGAGGATAACAAAAAAAACATATTATAGCTGAAAAAATGCTGTTGAGGCATTTTGAAAAAAAATACTTTGCACTGGATATAGCAATAGGGGATAATATGCCTAATGTTTGTGCTAATATAGATAATCCACCAAATGAAAGTATTGCAGTAATCGCTGTAAGTTGTGTATGTATTTGTTCTGGTGACTGACTTAAAAGAAAAGCACCGTTTGTCATTTCTAATATGCCGCCTAATATTGCTGCAATGGCAGCATGAGAGAGAGAAAATATATTAGAAAGATATTTTGCAAAAAATGTAATAATGCCTGTCTGATAAAATGCTTCTATTATAACACCAAAAAGAATAATAAAACCACCAATTTGAGTCACTGTTTCCATAGCATCAGCAACAGAATTTGCTAATATTTTTCCTATAGGTTCTATGTTAGAAGGAGTAGTAATAGTATAACAAGAATTTAGACTAATATTATTTTCTGTTTTATAAAAAAAGCGAAGAAATATTCCTGTAGTAATTGCTCCAGCAAATATACAAAAAAGCATAAAATATCCCATTGCTGGATTTTTTAAAAAGGCAGTGCCTGCTGTGCCTACTACAAAAAGAGGGCCAGGATTGTTACAAAAGGCAAGTATTGCTTGAGCTTCTTTTTGAGAAAGAGCTTTATTTTGATAAAGTGTAACAGTTATTTTTGCACCAGAAGGATAGCCAGAAATCATACCTAATATAAGGGGGAAAGCACAAATACCAGAAAGCCCAAATATAGGTTTCATAATAGGCTGAAAAATAGAACCTAATTTGTGAGCAATGCCTAAACGGATTAAAATGCCTGTTGCTGTTAAAAAAGGAAATAAAGAAGGCAGCACTGTATGAAACCATAAATCTACACTTTCTATTGATTTTTGTAAAAGTGCTTGAGGAAAGCATAAAAGACAAAAGAGTAAAAAAAGTGTAGCTATTGTTAAAAAAAAATTTTGTGATTTCATGGCTTATTCTCCTTTGTGTAATATAATATTTTTTTAATAATTAATATTATGTTTGAGTAGAAGAAATCATAACCATAGGGCGTATAAAATCTTGACGCATACAACGGTATATTTTATTAGGAGATGCCATAAAATAAATGTCAGTAGATTTTGTTTCGATGGATACTAAGTATTGCCCTTTTTTATCTAAAATAGTTTGGTATTGCTTTAAATTGGTAAGTAAGGGTAGTGAAGAGTGTTTTTTAAGCAATGATAATATTTGTTGTTTTTGCCTATGAAATCCTAATACACGAATATAAGGGCAGTATGTTGTGTCATTAAAATAAAGTATATCTTCTTTTTTTATTTGTAGTAATATGTGTAAAAGTATTCTTTGTATGTGTGTTTGAGTGTATCGCTTTGTTTTAATAAAAGAAATAATGTCTTTGAGTTCGTATTGTGTATTAAATGCTTTGTATATACGGTTTTCTAATCCTTCTGTTACTTCAAATATATTTTTGATTTCATCAGGGGTTTTGTTACGAATACAATAATGTAAAGCTGAAGTAAATTGTTCTAAAAATATAGGTGATTTTGCTTGTGAAATACTTTCACATAAAATATTGTAACATTCTGAAGGAATGTATTGACTGATTTGTTTGATATTATTTTGTGCTATAGCATTTCTTAAAGCAGAAGCAGAAGCCATATTTTTATGAGATAAATAAATACTATTATAGTCAGAATTTTTTCTAGTAATGGTGTGAGGAGAAATATGGCTATTTAGTTTAAGTAAAGCTTTAATGTATTCTATAGCAAGTATATTGTTGGGTTGAGAAAGTATTGCTTCACTGTCTGGATAGTATTGTGAAAGAGCAGTACAACGAGCAGAAGCGTAAGAAACACCTTGTTGTAATTTTTGTTTTAATATTTTGCGAAATGGTTCTGGTTCTTTTAAAAGTAATTTAGCAATTTGTTGTAGAGGAGTGATTTCTCCTAATTCTGAGCCAAAACAAATATCGGTAATAATACCCATATCATGAAATAATTTTACAGAGGCATGAGCAAAATATTCTGCACTGGCAGTAGCATAAATCACAGGTAATTCTATTACAATATCTGCACCGCTGCAAAGTGCCATGTGTGTTCTTGTCCATTTGTCTAAAATAGCAGGTTCTCCTCTTTGTACAAAATTTCCGCTCATTATCACAACAACAGCATCAGCATTTGTTATTTGTTTTGCTTTTTGTATTTGATAGCTGTGACCATTATGAAAAGGATTGTATTCTGCAATAATACCAAGTATTTTCATGTTTATTTTATAGGCATAAAATAATATGCCTTTCTCCTTTCTGAAATTATTGTATTATTTAATACTGTATTATAATTTAAAAAATTATGAACAAAAAAAGTAAAAATATAAAAAAAGTATAACAATTTTTAAAAAAACAAAAAATAGAATAAAAAAAGCTTTATAATAGTATATATCATAAAGTTATCATGGTATTTAAACAGTAAAAGTGTAACAAATTTATTACAATTTATTAAATTTTACTATGGTATTGTTTGTAATTTCGATATATACTTAATATATTAAAAAAAATGTGAATGACGTCTGTTATATTGTATTTTTAGAAATGACTTTAGTCAAGAGGAATGATACTTTGGATACGAAAAACCTGAACTTTGATTTTTTGCAAGACATATTTATAGAAGAAGCTTGGAAAAGCATAGATAAAATTGATGCTTTTTTAGAAAGCAAATATATAGACCAAAAAGAGATTTTTATTACAAAAGAAGAGAGCAAACAGATGTTTCGTACACTGCATAGTTTTAAAGGTTCTGCGTTTATGATGGGACACCAAACAATTGCAGAAATGATACATGGAGCAGAGGATTTATTTTCCTATTTGCAAGAAGAAGATAATATTAATCAACAAGATTTAAAAACATTGCTTCGCTTAACAAAAACAGTTTCCAGCTGTGTAAAAAGAGAATTAAAGCGTATGGAAACAGGAGAGGAGATTACAGATTTTGGCTGGGCAATTGTGAAAAGAATAAAAAATTTTTTAGAACATATTGATGGAGAAGAAATAGACCCTAATGCAGAAAATATGCAATATACTAGAAAGGGAAGAAAGATAATTCCTTTTGAGAATTTTGATGGTTTATTGCAAAAAGCAGAAAGAATGGTAACTGTAATGGGTAGAGAATTGAATAAAAAGGTACAAATACAAATGATTGGAAAAGAAACGGAAGTACCAAAAGATATTTATGAAAAAATTTCTATGGCAGTAATGCAAATGGTAAAAAATAGTATGGACCATGGTATTGAAGCCAAAGAAGAAAGGCAAATGTTGGGAAAAAGTGATATAGGAAGAATACGAATTGAAATTAAAAGAGTAGGGCAAAAAGTTTCTGTAGCATTTTATGATGATGGTAGAGGATTAGATAAACAAAATATATTGCAAATTGCAGAAAAAAGAGGTGTACTCAAAAAAGAAAAAGAATGTTATACAGACCAAGAAATATATAACTTTTTGTTAAAACCAGGTTTTACAACGAAAAGTATGGTAAGTTTATTTTCAGGTAGAGGGGTAGGATTAGATGTAGTCAATGCAGGAGTAGCAGCATTAGGGGGTACAATAGAAATTGAAAGTAGACAACATGGAGGAACAACTTTTTTAATGGAATTTCCATTAGTATAATAAAAAAAAGTTTTGTATTAATGAAAAAATTGAATTTTTTTGAATTAGCTATTGTATACAACTAATAGATTGTTTATAATAATAACAAAAGGTGCAAATTACCAATTTGTTACTGTATATTTTACTAATAAAAAGTAAAAGCAAATAATAAAAAAAACTATTATTTTTTATTAGACAGCAAAATAACTATTTTTTTATGGAGCAGGAGGTTTTAGTTGTGGACTTTATAACAAAAATCAAAGAAAGAGCAAAAAAAGACAAAAAAGCGATTGTATTGCCAGAATCCTATGAAATTAGAAATTTAAAAGCAGCAGATGCAGCACTAAAAGAAGGATTAGCTGATATTATTTTGGTAGGTAATAAAGACAAAATATTAGAGGTAGCACCAGAGTGTGATTTATCAAAAGCAACATTTATTGACCCAGATAATTATGAAAGAATGGATGAAGTAGTAAATACATTAGTAGAAATTAGAAAAAGTAAAGGCATTACAGCAGATGAGGCAAGAAAAATGTTGGAAGACCCATTATTTTTCGGTGTTATGCTTGTAAAATTAGGTGTTGCAGATGGTATGGTGTCTGGAGCAATTCATGCAACAGCAAATGTATTGCGTCCAGCATTGCAGATATTAAAAACAGACCCAAGTGCAGATTTAGTTTCCGCATTTTTTATGATGGTATGCCCAGATAAAACATATGGAGCAGATGGTGTATTTTTGTTTGCAGACTGTGGATTAAATCAGAACCCAACTTCTGCGGAATTAGCAGGTATTGCAGCAAGTTCTGCAAAATCATTTGAAACATTTGTTGATGCAGAAGCAAGAATTGCTATGCTTTCCCATTCTTCAAAAGGTAGTGCAAAACACGCTGATGTAGATAAAGTAGTAGAAGGCGTTCGTATTGCAAAAGAAAAATATCCAGAATTAAAAGTAGATGGTGAATTACAGTTAGACGCAGCAATTGTGCCAGAAATAGGCTCACAAAAAGCACCAGACAGTTCTGTTGCAGGAAAAGCAAATGTATTAGTATTCCCTGATTTAGATGCAGGAAATATTGGTTATAAATTAGTACAAAGATTAGCAGGTGCAGAAGCTTATGGTCCAATACTGCAAGGTATTGCAAAACCAGTAAATGACCTTTCTAGAGGTTGCTCTGCAGAAGATATTGTTGGTGTAATTGCGATTACAGCAATTCAGGCACAAATGCAAAAATAAAAAAGTGTAAATGTATTGAGTTGTAATGAATGAAGGAGAGAAAAAAATGAAAATTCTTGTTTTAAACTGTGGTAGTTCCTCTTTAAAATATCAGTTAATTGATAGTGATACAGAAGCTGTTTTAGCAAAAGGCCTTTGTGAAAGAATTGGTATTGAAGGTTCTAAATTAAAACATCAGCCTGCAGGAAAAGATGATGTAATATTTAATGATTATATGCAAGACCATACAGTAGCAGTAAAAATGGTAATAGATGCTCTTTTAGATAGCAATCATGGTGTAGTGTCTAATGTAAAAGAGATTAATGCAGTAGGACACAGAGTAGTACATGGTGGAGAATATTTTGCAAATTCTGTTGTTATTACTCCAGAAGTAAAACAAGCAATACAAAAATGCTGTGAATTAGCACCTTTGCATAATCCAGCGAATTTAATTGGTATAGATGCTTGTGAAAAAATTATGCCTGGTGTGCCACAGGTAGCAGTATTTGATACAGCATTCCATCAAACAATGCCAGAAAGAGCATATCTTTATGCTTTGCCATATGAATACTATGAAAAATATAAAATTAGAAGATATGGTTTCCATGGTACAAGCCATAAATTTGTAGCACAAGAAGCAGCAAAAATGATAAACAGACCAATAGAGGAGTCTAAAATTATTACTTGCCATTTAGGAAATGGTGGTAGTATCTGTGCAGTAAGAAATGGTAAATCTATTGATACCTCTATGGGCTTTACACCATTGGAAGGGCTTGTAATGGGTACTCGTGCTGGTGACGTTGATGCAGCAGTAATTACGTTTTTGATGGAAAAAGAAAATTTAACTCCAGCAGAAATGGATAATGTATTGAATAAAAAATCTGGTGTACTTGGTATTTCTGGTGTATCTAGTGACTTTAGAGATATTGAAGGTGCAAAAGATGAAGGAAATGTTAGAGCGGAAGCAGCACTTGATATATTTGCATATCGTGTAGCGAAATATATTGGAGAATATGCAGCATCTATGAATGGTGTAGATGCCATTGTATTTACAGCAGGATTAGGAGAAAATTCAGGTTCCATTAGACGTTTAATTTGTGACTATTTAGCATTTTTAGGTGTTCATATTGACTCTTATAATAATAGTTTAAGAGGAAAAGCAATTGAAATTTCTGCACCAGACTCTCGCATTAGAGTTCTTGTTATACCAACAAATGAAGAGCTTATGATTGCAAGAGATACAAAAGACTTGCTTGACAAATAATAGGCCTTTTTGTATAATACTTTAGGTACGACTGGGGTGATGTGAGTGATACTGACTATTTCTCAGATAATAGGCAAGACAGGCGAAAGCATGGAAGTGTCTTTTTCTGAAAATATAGAAAATACTACAGGTTATCCTGATGTTGTGTGTTTTTCAGAGCCTGTTAAGGTGAAAGGTACTTTGACAAATACCAAAAAGGGAATGCTGTTAGAAGCAGAAGGCAATACAGAAGCAGAATTTTTGTGTAGCCGTTGTTTAGAAACAGTAAAAATACCTATTTCATTTGATATAAATGAAATGTTTTATCAAGCAGGCAGTATAGAGCGAGAAAATGAAAAAGAAGCGGAAACTTTTTGTGACGACCAAATTGATTTTACGGATATAATACAACGAAGTATATTGGCAAATTTGCCTATGAAAGTTGTTTGTAAAGAAGATTGTAAAGGATTATGTTCAAAATGTGGTAAAAACTTGAATGAAGGACAGTGTAACTGTAATCATACAGAATTTGACCCAAGGTTAGAAAGTTTGCGTACTCTTTTCAATATTGATGAGGAGGTGTAGAAATGGCTGTACCAAAGGGACGTGTGTCTAAATCCAAAAGAGATAAAAGAAAAGCCCAATCATGGAAAATTGCGACACCAAATTTAGTAAAATGTAGTAAATGTGGTGAATTAATGGTACCACACCGTGTTTGCAAAGCTTGCGGTTCTTATAATAAAAAAGTTGTTATAAACGTAGACTAATAAACAAAAAGAAAAGACAGCAGACAGCTGTCTTTTCTTTTTAGAAACTGTTTTATATAACATAAAAGAGGTGTTTTATTTGATTAAAATTGCAGTAGATGCTATGGGTGGTGACAATGCACCAGCGGAAATTGTAAAGGGTGTTGTAGATAGTGTAAAACAATATAATGCTCATGTCATACTGGTAGGACAAAAACAATCTATTGAAACAGAACTAAATAAATATAGCTATGATAGTGATAGTATAGAAATAGTGGAAGCGGAAGAAGTAATAACAACTGAGGAGTCCCCTACAAAAGCAATTAGAGAGAAAAAAAATTCTTCTATGGTGGTAGGATTGAATTTAGTAAAACAAAAACAAGCAGATGCTTTTGTTTCGGCAGGAAGTACAGGAGCATTATTAACAGGAGCATTGTTTATAGTAGGACGTATAAAAGGGATAGAACGTCCTGTATTGGGTACTTGTTTACCAAATAAAAAAGGATTTACATTTTTAGTAGATAGTGGTGCAAATGTAGACTGTAAAGCAAAATATTTGCAACAATTTGCAAAAATGGCTTCTGTGTATGTAGAAAATATGTTTGATATAAAAAATCCTAAAGTAGCACTTGTAAATATAGGAGCAGAAAAAGAAAAAGGAAATGCACTGACAAAAGAAACATATGAATTGCTGGAAGAAACAGATTTGAATTTTATAGGAAATATAGAGCCGAGAGAAATTCCTTTTGGAGAAGCAGATATTGTTGTGTGTGATGGATTTTTAGGAAATACCATATTAAAATTGTCAGAGGGTTTGAGTATGGCACTTTTGGGCATTATAAAAGAGGAAATTACAGTAGGACACTATAAAATTGCTGCGGCTGCACTCAAAAAACCATTTGGAAATATTAAAAAGAAATTAGATGCTGACGAAATAGGAGGAGCACCGTTTTTAGGTTTAAAATCCCTTGTAGTAAAAGCACATGGCAGTTCTAATGCAAAGGCAATAAAAAATGCCATTAAACAATGTATGTTATTTATAGAAGCGGATATTGTTTCTAAAATAGGGGAAAACATATAGTGTGAAACTTTTTAGAATATAAATTTTTTGAATTTATATCAAATTTATCAAATTAATGCTGACAAAATCTTTGTTTTGGAGTATATTATAAAAAATAGTAAATTTGCAGTACAATTTTATTAATTGTTGTATGTATCATAAAAATTAAAAGTAACATATATTGTGTTATGTTTTTTCATTTTGTGCTGCTTGTAGCTATAAAAAAATAATACCATACATACATTAATAAAAAATGTATTTGGTATAAGAAATCAGTTTATGTTGATAATCAATATACTGATTTCATTCGCAAGTATAAAAATGATTATTCTATCGTTTGGGAGGTAATAAGTATGGAAGAGGCCAAAGTAATTGAAATTATTGGAGAGCAATTAGGTATTTCAACATCAGAATTAGAGGAGGATACTGTGTTAGCGGATTTAGGAGCAGACTCGTTAGATTTGTTCCAAATTATATCAGCATTGGAAGAAGAATTTGAAATTGAATTTGACAATGATGAAGCAGAAAAATTAAAAACAGTTGGAGATGCAATAGAATATATCAAAATGGCAGTGGAGAAATAATATGGATACACAACAAATGCTAGAGTTTGAAAACAAAATAAAATACACATTTTCAGATAAAGAAATATTGTTTTTGGCATTTATGCACAGTTCTTTTGCGAATGAACAAAAAAAAGGAAAACATGAAAACAATGAACGATTGGAATTTTTAGGAGATGCTGTATTAGATATGGTAGTGAGTGAATATATGTATCGAATGTATCCACAAATGCCAGAAGGAGAACTCACAAAACTGAGAGCGAGTGTGGTTTGTGAAGGTTCTTTAGCAAAGTTAGCAAGACAGTTAGAATTTGGAAAATATCTTTTTTTAGGTAAAGGAGAAGAAACTACAGGAGGAAGAAATAGAGATTCTATATTGGCTGATACTTTCGAGGCTGTCATTGGAGCAATTTGTATTGATGGTGGTATGGAAAGTGTAACGAAATACATTTTAAGCTTTATGGAAAAAGAAATACAACAAACAAAAGATAGCTTTAAAATGAAAGATTATAAAACACATTTACAGGAAGTAATACAAAAAACAAGTAGATACCCTGTAAAATATGTTATTGTGTCGGAAACAGGCCCAGACCACAGCAAATCATTTGTGGCAGAAGTACATCATATCAATAAAGTGTTAGGAAAAGGAGCAGGAAAAAGTAAAAAAGAAGCAGAGCAGGCAGCAGCACAAAATGCACTCAAAAAAATGGAAGAATAATATTCTGTTTTATTTAAAAAAATAGCAAAATTTGTTATTCAAATAGATAGTGTTTTATAGAAAATTATGTTGTTTATAAAACGATATTGATGAAGTATTTTCTGCTGAAAATATAAACGTTTTACTTGTGTTTAATATCATTAATTTTTAAGGTTCAATATTGTACTATATTGAACCTTTTTTGTTTGGAAAAATTAAGAATGTTTGTTCTATTTTTATATGTACTTTTTTAAATTTATTATGATAAAATAAAACACTTGTTGTGTAGTTATATAATGAATTTAAAAAAATTGTTTCCAAATAATATAGTAAAGTATTTTGTGTGGTTAATAAGAAGTTCTTTGATAAAGAAGGGAAAATACTTAAATTTTTGATTAGCATTTTTTTATATATGAATTTGCTATAATAAGGTAGATTAATTATATATCAATATAAATTCAAAAGGTATACTTTTTGAAAAAATAGCTTTTTTTCATATTTTGTAAATTTTTAAAAATTTTCTTAGACATTTTAAATAAATTGTGTTATAGTATAGGCATAAAAATTTATAACAAATGTATCTTTTTGGAAATGTGGCAAATTTCTCAAAAAGTATACTTTTTGGGACAATGTAAATTTTTATAATTACATAAAGAGAGGAGGGCAAACTCTCTGTTACAACAATATTAACAAAGTTTATTTTTATTAAAAAGGAGGAATTTTAGAAATGAAGAAGTATCAAGCAGTAGCATTTTTGCTGTCAACAGCAATGACAGTAAGCAGTGTAGCTCCTGTATTTGGAGCATCTAATGACATTTTTGGCCACTGGGCAGAATTTACAATTACAAAATGGCAAAATGAAGGTAGAATTGGCGGTTATGAAGACGGCACATTCAAACCAGACAGAGCAATTACAAGAGCAGAATTTGTAAGACTGTTAAATAGTGCAGCACCAACAGCATTTACTTCTAGTGCATCTATTAACTTTAGTGATGTAAAAGAAAGTGACTGGTTCTATGCTGATGTAGCAAAAGCAGTAGGTGGTAGAGTAGCAAGTGGTTTCGAAGATGGTACATTCAGACCAGGCGAAACAGTAACAAGAATGCAAGCAGCAGTATTTATTTGCAATGCAAAAGGTTTAACACCAAATGAAGCAGCAGCAAATAACTTTACAGATGCAGCACAAATTCCAGCATGGGCAAAAGGTGCAGTAGGAGCAGCAGTTGCAGCAGGTTATTTAAGTGGTTACCCTGATGGTAGCTTTGGTGGTAGCAAAGGCATGACAAGAGCAGAAGCTGTTTCTACATTAGATAGAGTATTAGGCGGCGGAAGCACAAACACACCATCAGGTGAAATTGACACAACTGATAGAGATAACACTAGCACAGAAGACAACAGAACAGCTGAAGCTGGTAACATGGTATGGACTAGCGGCGGTGGCGGCGGCGGAAGCAGCAAAGGTTCTAGCTCTTCCAGCTCTAGCGACAAAGACAAAAAAACACACAATGTAACTATTCGTTCTCAATCTGATGCAGATGACTACGAAGGTAAAACATTGACAGGTACTACAACAATTTATCCAGACAACGGCTTGAAATTAAATGACATTAGATTTAAAGGTGATGTTGATATTAAAGTACAAAGCGATGCAGTAGTAGCAAGTGCTTATGCTGATAGTGATGTGGCAGTAGCTGCAGCATATACTGCAAAAATCAACATTTTCTTTGAAGGAAAAACAAGTGTAAGTGGTATTATTACAGTAATAGAAAACAATGTCCCAGGTTCTCAAGTAGTAATCACAACAAGCACTCCAAGAAAATTAGCTGCAACTGTTGTAGCAAAAGTTGCAACTGCAATCAAAAACTTTACTATAGACAGTGCTGAAGCAACTGCTCCATTGGAAGTAGCAGAAGGTGCAAGTGTAGGCACAGTAGAATTAGGTAAAGAGGCAAGCCTTGAAGTTGCAGAAAATGCAGATGGCGTTAACAAAGTGAATGTAACAGGCGATGCAAAAGACATCGTATTGAATGGCGAAGGTAGCACAGATATCGCTGTAAGAAACGGTGCAAGTGTTGAAAATGTAGCAGTAAATGGTAGTGTAGAAGCAAGTGTTGCTGTAAACGGAAACGCTACAGTGGACAATGTAAAAGTAAGCGATAGTGCAAGTGCTGACGTTGCTGTAAAAGATAGTGCTACAGTAGGCAAAGTAGAACTTTCTGACACAGCTACAGCTAAAGTAGATGTAGCTGCAGATGCAAAAGTAGATACAATTACATCTACGTCTACAGCTAAAGGCTCAGAAGTTACAGGTGAAGGTACTGTAAATAAAATTGAAGCTACAGATAAGAGTACTATAGATACTTCTGACTCTGGAGATAATATCCCTGATGTATCTGATAAACCAGTTGAACCTACACCAGATCCTACACCAGACCCAGAACCACCAGTAGAAGAAACAGCAAAAATTACGCCAGAAACAAAAGAAATTACAGCAAGTGAACAAGATCAAACAGTTGCATTTACAGCAACAGGATTTGCAGCAGACGCTACAATAGAATGGTCTGCAACTGCAGGTGAAACAGGTGCTACTATAGCAGCTAATGAAGATGATAGCACAAAAGCTACATTAACAATACCTGCAAATGCACCAGCAGGAACAATTACAGTAACAGCTAAAACAGGTGATGTAACAGCTACAGCAACTGTAACAGTAAAAGCAGCAGATGAAACACCAGGAGTAGATAAAACAGAGTTAACTGCTGCAATTACAGCTGCAACAGAAGCAAAAGCTACTGCAATAACAACTGACGCTGATGATGGTTCTGATGTAGCACCAAACCAATACTGGGTAACAAAAGCTGTTATGGCTGATTTTGAAGCAGCAATTACTGCAGCACAAGCTGTAGCTAGTGACGATACTGCAACACAAGATGATGTAGATGCAGCAGTATCTGACTTAACAGCAGCACAAGAAATTTTTGAAAGTGCAAAAAAACTTGGTACACTAGCAGGCTTAGACGCATTAAAAGCAATGGTTCCTACTGCAAAAACATTACATGACAATACACAACTAAGTACAAGTGGAGATGGTAAAGATGTAGCAGTAGGTACAAAATGGGCAACAACAGCACAAAAAACTGATTTTAAAGCTGTAATTGATGCGGCACAAACTTTAATAGACAATAACAGTACAGACGATACAGCAATAAATGAAGCAATAGAAAATTTAACAACAGCACAAGAAACTTTTGAAACTGCTGTAGCAGCACAAGATGGTAAGAAAGTAATAGCGATAGGTGTAACAGGCCTTCCAGAAGCAGCAGATGTAAAAGCAGGTACAGCACCTACAGTTACTGTAACACCTGGAGAACCTACTCAATATACAGTAACTGCTAAATGGCAAGATGATAGCGGTAATCCAGCAACTGATCTTACAGAAGGTGAAACAGTTAACTTAGTACTTGAATTTGCACCAACAGATGGTTATGCTCTTGATGATACTATTGCTACTGTAGGTGGAGTAACTGGAACTGTTAATAAAGGTACAAGTGAAACAGCTGGTAATTTGGTATTTGAAGTACCATATGAAGTACAACCAGCAGCACCAACACAAGCAGCAGTAGAGAAAAAAGGAGTAACAACAGCAGCAGGAAATGATACAATTACACTTACAATAACAGGCAGTGGAAAATTTGTAACAGGTGTAACAGCTGACAAATTTACACTTAGCAGCGGAACAGTAAGTAGTGTAGCATTATCCAATAATAATACAGTAGCTACATTAACACTTGCTGCTGCAGCAAGTGCAGGAACAGTAGATGTAACAATAGCAGCTGACGCATTTACAGAAGATGCAGTTGTAACTGCAACTAACGTGACTGCAGAAGCAAGTACAGCAGATGATGCAGGCACACAAGCAGCAGTAGAGAAAAAAGGAGTAACAACAGCAGCAGGAAATGATACAATTACACTTACAATAGCAGGCGGTGGAAAATTTGTAACAGGAGTAGCAGCTAGCAAATTTACACTTAGCAGCGGAACAGTAAGTAGTGTAGAATTATCCAACAATGATACAGTAGCTACATTAACACTTGCTGCTGCAGCAAGTGCAGGAACAGTAGATGTAACAATAGCAGCTGACGCATTTACAGAAGATGCAGTTGTAACTGCAACTAACGTGACTGCAGAAGCAAGTACAGCAGATGATGCAGGCACACAAGCAGCAGTAGAGAAAAAAGGAGTAACAACAGCAGCAGGAAATGATACAATTACACTTACAATAGCAGGCGGTGGAAAATTTGTAACAGGAGTAGCAGCTAGCAAATTTACACTTAGCAGCGGAACAGTAAGTAGTGTAGCATTATCCAGCAACGACACAGTAGCTACATTAACGCTTGCAGCAGGAGCAAGTGCAGGAACAGTAGATGTAACAATAGCAGCAGATGCATTTACATCAGATGCAGTTGTAACAGCAGATAATGTAACAGCAGAAGCAAGTACAGAAGAAGCACCAACAGAACAACAAGATGTAACGGCATCTGTAGATAGTACAGTATCAGGAGATAATACAATTACAATTGTATTATCAAAAGGAACATTTGATGCAACGCAAGGAGCAGTAGCTACAAACTATGCAATTAATGGTAAAACAATAAGTACTGCTGTGTTGTCTAACAGTAATAAGACAGTAACATTAACACTTGATAGTGGTTCAGAATTAGATGGAAGTGCTATAACTGTTAAAATACTTATAGCAGCATTTGATAGTGCTGAAGTTGTAACTGCTGCTGACGTTGATAGTGCAACAGCAAGTACAGTAAGTGAATAATAAAGCCATACTGTAATGGCTCGTGTCCAAACGGTAAAACATTGATACAAAATCCTTAAAAAATTAAAACATTGATGCGGTAATAGCTTTGCCCTATAATATAAAATGATCGAAAAAGCATTTATAATTGTCCCGAAAGTAAATGCTACATAAAAAATAAATATATTGCCCTATTGCTGCTCCCTTACAGGGAGAGGTCATGTATATTGTTTTTTGGCTCTGTTTCTATGACTTAGAAACAGAGCATTTTTATTGTTTTAGCATAAAAGAGCTTCAACATTAGTAATGTAAATAATTTGCACTAAAGTATAGCAAACAAGTCATATACAGAAAATGAAAAGTAAATATAGTAGTATGGTTGATTTGCTCTAAAAAAGAGAAATACTTAATGAAGCTAATCAAATAAAATCCATTATTTGATTTCTATACTATTGAAAGTACAAATGATTTATTCGAATAAATGTTCTGTACTTTTTTTATTTTTATGGTAAAATATAAAAATAAGTATGATAGAAATATATTTTGTGTGAAATAATTTGTAAAATAGTTTTTGTGACCTAAATTCGTAATGAGTGTGTTTTTTAGGTAAATATTGTAAAAAATGACAATATAAAAAATTATTTTAAATTAAAAAAAGGTCAAAAATGGGAGGTTAAAAAAGCATGGATTTTAAAATAAGTTCACAATATAAACCTACAGGCGACCAGCCTCAAGCAATAGAAAAATTAGCGGAAGGTTTTCAAAAAGGGTTGAAATATCAGACTTTATTGGGAGTAACAGGTTCTGGAAAAACGTTTACTATGGCGAATGTTATTGAGAAATTACAAAAACCTACACTTGTCATTGCACACAATAAAACACTAGCAGCACAGTTGTATAATGAATTTAAAGAATTATTTCCAGACAATGCAGTAGAATATTTTGTCAGTTATTATGACTATTATCAACCTGAGGCATATGTACCTAGTACAGATACTTATATTGAAAAAGACTCTGCTATAAATGATGAAATTGATAAATTACGACATTCTGCAACAGCGGCTTTGTTGGAAAGAAAAGATGTGCTTATTGTAGCAAGTGTTTCATGTATATATGGTTTAGGTGACCCTAAAAGTTATAAAGAAATGATGCTTTCTCTCCGCCCTAATATGATAAAAGATAGAGATGATGTATTAAGAAAACTCATTGAAATACAATATAACAGAAATGATGTCAATTTTGAGAGAGGAACATTCCGAGTAAGAGGAGATGTTGTAGAGATATTTCCTGTAGCAAGTAATGAACACGCTATCAGAGTAGAATTTTTTGGAGATGAAATTGATAGAATTACAGAAATTGATGTATTGACAGGTAAAGTATTAGGAGAAAGAAACCATGTTGCTATATTTCCTGCTTCTCACTATGTAACGCCTGCGGATAAATTGCAAATAGCAATTACAAGAATAGAGCAAGAATTAAGCGAAAGTGTAAAACAGTTTACAAAAGAATATAAATTATTAGAAGCACAACGTTTAGAACAAAGAACACATTATGATATAGAAATGATGAAAGAAATAGGATTTTGTTCTGGCATAGAAAACTATTCACGACATTTATCATTAAGAGAAGCAGGAGCAACACCCTATACATTACTTGACTTTTTTCCAGATGATTTTTTAATCATAGCAGATGAGTCCCATGTATCTATACCACAGATTAGGGGAATGTATGAGGGAGATAAATCTAGAAAAACAACACTTGTAGAATATGGTTTTAGACTGCCTTCTGCATTAGACAATAGACCTTTACGATTTGAAGAGTTTGAAAAGCACATTAATCAATTACTTTTTGTATCAGCAACACCTTCCGTATATGAGCAAAAACATTCACAGCAAATATCAGAACAGCTTATTAGGCCTACAGGGCTGTTAGACCCAGAAGTAGTAGTAAAACCCATTACAGGGCAAATAGACGATTTAATTGTAGAAATACAGAAAACAACAGCGAAAAAACAAAAGGTGTTGATTACAACACTTACTAAAAAAATGGCAGAACGTTTGACAGAATATTTAAAAGAGGCTGATATAAGAGTGCGTTATTTACATTCTGATATTGATACATTAGAAAGATTAGAAATTATAAAAGATTTAAGAACAGATGTGTTTGATGTGCTTGTAGGTATCAATTTATTAAGAGAAGGCTTGGATATACCAGAAGTATCTCTTGTAGCAATATTAGATGCAGATAAAGAGGGATTTTTGCGTTCTGAAACTGCTCTGATACAAACAATAGGTAGAGCAGCAAGAAATGCTGAAGGTAGAGTAATACTTTATGCTGATATTATAACAGAAAGTATGAAAAAAGCTATTACAGAAACACAAAGAAGAAGAGAAATACAAAAAAAATATAATGAACAACATGGCATTATACCAAAAACAATTATAAAAAAAGTACATGATGTAATATATGCAACAAAAGCAGTAGAAAAGAAAAATAAATTTGATTTTGAAAAAGACCCTCAATCTATGAGTATAGAACAACTGCAAAAAGAAATAAATAAATTAGAAAAAGAAATGAAAAGGGCAGCAATAAATTTAGAATTTGAAACAGCAGCAGAATTAAGGGATAAAATACTAGAATTAAAAAAGGCTATGGACTAAGTACTTTGAGAAAGGAAGAAGGGCAATGTCTAAAAATGATATTATAATAAGAGGAGCGAAAGAACACAATTTAAAAAATATTAATTTAAAAATACCTAGAGATAAATTTGTAGTATTTACAGGAGTAAGTGGTTCAGGAAAAACATCTCTTGCTTTTGATACTATTTATGCAGAAGGACAAAGAAGATATGTGGAGTCATTGTCTTCTTATGCAAGGCAGTTTTTAGGACAAATGGAAAAGCCAGATGTAGAATATATAGAAGGACTTTCTCCTGCTATATCTATTGACCAAAAAACAACAAGCCACAATCCTCGTTCTACAGTGGGAACTGTAACAGAAATATATGATTATTTGAGATTGCTTTTTGCTAGAATTGGTATACCACATTGTCCAAAATGTGGCAAAGAAATCAAAAAACAAACAATAGACCAAATAGCAGACCAAATTATGGCGTTATCACAGCGTTCTAAATTGCAGTTATTAGCACCAGTGGTTAGGGCAAGAAAAGGACAACATACAAAGCTGTTAGAAGACGCTAGAAAAAGTGGTTATGTAAGGGCGAGAATAGATGGTATATTGTATGAATTATCAGAAGAAATAGAACTAGAAAAAAATAAAAAACATAATATTGAAATTGTAGTAGATAGATTGATAGTAAAAGAAGATATGCAAAAAAGATTGACAGAGTCATTAGAAACAGTTTCTGCACTTTCTGGAGGAACTATAGTAGTAGATGTTAATATGGGAGAGCAGGAATTAATATTTAGTCAAAATTTTAGTTGTACGGATTGTGGTATCAATATTTCAGAAATAGAACCAAGATTATTTTCATTTAATAATCCAGCGGGTGCTTGTACCGTTTGTACAGGATTAGGAAGACAAATGAAATTTGATATAGATTTGATAGTACCTAATCAACAATTAAGTATATTGCAGGGAGCAATAGCTGCACCAGGGTATCAATCTATAGGAAATAATAAAGAAAGTATGAGTCGTTTACTTTTTGATGCTCTGGCTGAAAAATATCATTTTTCGTTGAATACCCCTTTTAAAGAGTTGAGTGAACAGATAAAAGAAATTATATTTTATGGTACAAAAGGGGAAAAAGTAAATATTACTTATACTAATTTTAGAGGAACTGGAACATATGAATATCAATTTGATGGAATTATAAATAATTTACAAAAAAGATATGAAGAAACATCAGAAACAATGAGAATAGAATATGAAGAATATATGACAAATATTACCTGTCCTAGTTGTAATGGAAAAAGGCTTCGTTCTGAAGTACTTGCAGTTACAGTAGGAGATAAAAATATATCAGAAGTAACAGAAATGTCTGTAAATGCAATACAGCAGTTTTTTAAAGAATTGGTATTAACAGAAAAACAGTCTAAAATTGCCAAACAAATATTAAAAGAAATCAATGCACGTATACAATTTTTAATAGATGTAGGATTAGAATATTTGACATTATCTAGACCTGCTGGTACACTTTCAGGAGGAGAAGCACAAAGGATACGCCTTGCGACACAAATAGGTTCTGGATTGGTAGGGGTTGTGTATATATTAGATGAGCCAAGTATAGGACTGCATCAAAGAGATAATGATAAATTGCTTAGTACATTAAAACATTTAAGAGATATAGGAAATTCTCTTATTGTAGTAGAACATGATGAAGATACTATGTTAGCATCAGATTTTATAGTAGATGTTGGACCTGGTGCTGGAAAAGCGGGAGGAGAAATTGTATTTGCTGGTGATGTGCAAGATTTGATAAAATGCCCAAATTCTATTACAGGAGATTATATTAGTGGTAAAAAGAAAATAGAAATTCCTTCTCAAAGAAAAGAAATACAAAAAGATGCTGTATTAAAAATAATAGGAGCAACACAAAATAATTTAAAAAATATTGATGTTACTATTCCCTTAGGGTTGTTCACTTGTGTTACGGGAGTAAGCGGTTCTGGAAAAAGTTCTCTTGTAAATGAAATATTGTATAAAAGATTAGCAAAAGACTTAAATAGAGCAAGAGTAAAAGCAGGAGAACATAAAGATATTTTGGGAATAGAAAAATTAGATAAAGTCATCAATATTGACCAATCACCTATAGGAAGGACACCTAGAAGCAATCCAGCAACTTATACAGGGCTTTTTGATATGATAAGGGAATTATTTGCCCAAACGACAGAGGCGAATATGAGAGGCTATCAAAAGGGTAGATTTAGTTTTAATGTAAAAGGGGGTAGATGTGAGGCGTGTGCAGGAGATGGTATATTAAAAATAGAAATGCACTTTTTGCCTGATGTGTATGTACCTTGTGATGTTTGTCATGGTAAGAGATATAATAGAGAAACATTGGAGGTACATTATAAAGGAAAGACAATATCTGATGTATTGGAAATGACAGTAGAGGAGGCATTGATATTTTTTGAAAATATACCAAAAATAAAAAATAAATTACAAACATTGTATGATGTTGGACTAAGTTATGTGCAGTTGGGACAGTCTTCTACAACATTGTCAGGAGGAGAAGCACAAAGAGTAAAATTAGCAACAGAATTAAGTAAAAAAAGCACAGGAAAAACGATGTATATATTAGATGAACCTACAACAGGATTGCATACAGCAGATGTGCATAAATTAGTAAAAATCATACAAAGATTAACAGAGGGAGGAAATACCGTTGTAGTGATAGAACATAATTTAGATGTAATAAAAACAGCAGATTATATTATAGATTTAGGGCCAGAAGGAGGTAATAAAGGAGGAACAATGATAGCTTCAGGCACACCAGAACAAATTTGTGAAGTAGAAAATTCTTATACAGGAATTTATTTAAAAAAAGTTTTACAGAAATATGAGTAAAAAAAGAAGAAAATATGATTGGCATTTGATAAAATTGTTTAAAAATGAAATAAAAACAATTAAAAAAGAAAGTTTTTAAAATTAAAATGTTAGTATTATTTTATGACTTGTTGCATAAAAAAATGAAAAAAAATGTTGTATTTTTTTAGGTATTGACAAAACCAGAACAAGATTGTACCATATAATTAGCTAGGTTTTAGTAGATTTTGGAGGATTCAAATGACAAAAGATGGAGATGCGGTACAACAATTTATACAGACGCAAAAAAAGGTGTTAGATTTTTTTCAATGTGAAGGAGATTTTTTTATAAAACCGCTCATGGAATATGAATGGACAGTTTGTAGCACAGAAGACTTTTATTTCCTTTCTTATTGGATAAAACCAAACAAGAGAATAAATGCTGTCATAGTAAAAAGAAATGGAGTACCTATGGTTTATCAAAAAAGGGAATATACAATGGTTGTTGCTATTGATTGCGTAAAGATTGCTTTTGTTTTTCGTAACAACCGACGAATTGATGAGTAAAAAAACAAATGAAAGTTTTAAATATCCCATCATGTTAAAAATAGTAGAGCAGTATTAAAAATATCATTTTACTATGAATAAAAAGTCTTGCACTGCTTTACAAGTGTAAGACTTTTTGTAATTGAAAAAAGCATAAGTTTAATATTGGCACTGCATATTTTTACAGAAATGGACAAAATATAAATATGGCTTCACATAAAAAGAAAAGGGAGGCTGTATTTATGTTGTGCATTGGTATATTGGGGGAGAATTTAAAAGAACAAACGATAGAACAAATAGTATATTTTGTAAAACAATATGGCAAAGACTATATATGTTTTTGTGGAACAAAAAAAGAAAAAGAATTTGAACAAGCATATCAAAAGGCAAGAAACAGTAAAAATTCGCTTTTTTTAGTACCTGTGTATGCAAAAACAGTAAAGTATTGTAAAGATAGAAATTTAGCATTTTCTATTTTTATCCATTTAGGAAGTACAAAAAACTATGAATATACCAAAGAGGACATTGCTTGTTTGGTAAAAAATACTATACTAGTAGTTAATACAGATGACAGAAGAGTTTTTCCTCTAAAATTAAAAACAGGAAATAGGCTGATTACTTGTGGCGTAAATCATAGAGCAAGTGTAACGCTTTCTAGCTATTTGGAGCCTATGGGAGATGAGAAAAGCAGTAAAATACAATGTTGTATACAGAGAAATATACCTACTGTTTCAGGCAAAATTTTTGAACCTCAAGAATTTTCGTTGATATTGAAGCAGGGACAAAAAAGCGTTTCTGGTGCATTGGCAGCCATTACCACATTGATTGCCGCTGATGTAGAAATTGGTGAAATTTGAAATAAAAAAGAGAATGGTTTTTTTATGGTATATAAAGATGAAATAAAATGCTTCTAAAGATAAAAGAAATAGAATATGATACTATACAGAATGAAAAAAGAACCGTTTGTTAATTTCAAAAAAAGGTTGTAAAAAAGGACAGATGTTTTTTTAAGAGCATAAAAAAGCGGTCTAATAAACAATGAGGGGAGATTTGGATATGCATACAGAAGGATTATTAGAAAATAATAGCATTTATATTTCAGGTAAGATAATAGAAGAATGTGAATTTAGCCATGAAGTATATGGAGAAGGATTTTACTTGTTTAAAATTTCTTCTGAAAGACTCAGTGATAACGAAGATATATTGCCTATTACTATATCAGAAAGATTAATTGATAGACAAAGTTTAACAATAGATACTAGAGTAGAAGTGATAGGACAATTAAGAAGTTATAATAATTATGGCAATAAAAAGAATAAATTAGTTTTGACTATATTTGCCAGAGAGATTAATTTATTAGAAGAAAATACAGAGCAAAATCCAAATCAAATATTTTTGAATGGATTTATATGTAAACCTCCAGTATATAGAAAGACGCCTTTTGGTAGAGAAATTTCTGATATATTGGTAGCAGTAAATAGAGCATATAATAAATCTGATTATATTCCTTGTATTGCATGGGGAAGAAATGCGAGATATTTGTCTAATTTGTCAGTAGGAGAAAATATTAAAATATGGGGACGAGTACAAAGTAGAAAATATCAGAAAAAAGTGGAAGACGCTGTAGAAGAAAGAATAGCATATGAAGTTTCTATTTCAAAAATAGAAGTAGCATCTGAAAAAAGAGAAAAACAAAAATCAATAGGAAATCATTCGTTTTGAACATCAAACATTGACATTTTTATAAAAGTTTAGTATCATAACAAAAAGATTATGATATTAAACGAGGGAGGTTTTCAAAATGAAAGCGAATATAAATATAGAATTTTATGGAAAAACGATTTCAACAAAAGATTTAGAAGATGAGGCAAAATTGGTGTGGAAAGAAGAAGGAAGAAAAATCAAAGACATGAGAGAATTAGATTTATACTATAAACCAGAAGAAGGCAACTGTTATTATGTTGTAAATGGTACAGAAAAAGGAAGTTTCCATGTAGAAGCGAAATAAAAAAAAGCAGGTTTGTCTGCCTGCCTTTGTATTATTTTTTATATGGAGGCTGAATAAAAGTGAGAAAAGGCAATGTATTTGTTTATTATGGAAATGGAAAAGGAAAAACATCTCTTGCAATAGGACGAGGGATTAGGCAACTGGGTCAAGGTCATTCTGTGACAATGATACAGTTTATGGATAATGATAATAAAACAGAGATAACGCCATTAAAAAAATTAGAACCAGATTTTAGAATATTTTGTTTTGAAAAAGCAAGAGATTGCGTTGACGAAACAGATGAATGTATTAAAAAAGAAATTTCAAATGAAGTTAGAGTAGGTTTTACATTTGCAAAAAAAATATTAGAAACAGGCGAATGTGATATATTGATATTAAATGGTATATTAGATGCTTTGGAAAAAGAATACATTTCAGTAGAAGAAATACAATCTGCTTTATGTAAAAGAGCTTCTTATATGGACGTAATATTAACAGGAGAACACATTAATGCAGAAGTATATGAATGTGCGAATTTTGTATATACCATTTCTGCCGAAAAAAAAGAAGAATAAAAAAAGTATAATAACCTTTCAAACAGTAAGTGTATTGTTTGAAAGGTTTTTTAATTTATTATAAAAATAATATTGTAATTTGTATAAAAATGTAGTAATCTATAATTATAGTGTACTAAAAATATAGTTTTTTTTATAAAAGGAGGAATTATGTAATATGAAAAAATTAAAAAAACAAATTGCGATATTACTCATATTTTGCTTAGTATTGTTATGTGTTGGGTGCAACAATACAAATCAAACAAATAATAATGAAAATCAATCAGAAGAAAATGAAAATAATCAATATGAGTTAGATAGAAGTTATGATGAATATTTTGCTCAAATAGTTAGTGAAAATGCAGAAGATTTAGACTGGACAATATTGTTAATGGATTTAAAAAGTGGGGAAGTTTTAGGAAGTTATGGAGATGTTAATGATAACTTTGAACCAGGAAATATTTTAAAACCTATAGTGTATGCTTCTCTTATAGAAAATGGTGTTTTATTAGAAGAAAGTGTTGATGTTTCTGCTGCAGAATATAATGGAGAGTATTATCGCTCTAAAGAGAATTTTACACAAGGAGAAATAAAAACAGTATTAGAAAGTATGGAACTGTTAAATAATCCAGCAATTATTAATATATGGAAAGATTTTGATAAAAAACAACAAGTGTTGTATGATTTAAGTAGTATTGGTGTGATGTTAAGTGATAATGTAATGCCTTTAATAGGATATGATACCATTATAAATAGTACAGATATTGCACAAGTATATCGTGAATTAGCAAATAAAGAGGAACAAAGTGATGAGCCTTTTATTATTTCAGCACAAACAAAACAAATAGTAAATGATATTATGAAAAAGACATTTGATAATGTATGTGAACTTAATACAGAGCTGTATACAACATATGGAGTATTTGGAACAGTAATTCATAAAGAAAATGAATATGATATAAATAATATAAATACAAACTTTGCAGGATATTTAAAAGAGAAAAAACAACAAAATGAAGGAGATATGTTAAAAGAAAATGGAGAGGGTGTAGTATTGGTGGTGAATGTGACATCTTCTGAAGAAGCATATACCATTGAAAAACTTACTGAAATAGTAAATAATATTTTTGCTGACTATGCATTAAATAATTAAGGGGCATTAAATGAAAATGGAAAAAATGTTGTGTTAGTAGTAGATAATAATGATTGAAAAAATTACTAAAATAATAAATAATATTTTTGTTTTAAACTGTAAAAAAGGCTGTTTTAATATAGATAGCCTTTTTTTATAGTTATATTATATTTTTCGTGCAATTTTTGATAAAATGGGGTATTATGAATATACTGTGTAAAATTTTAGGAGGAAAAAGCATGAAAAATTGTATACCAGATGAAATACTATTACAAGTAGAAAAGCCAGCAAGATATACAGGAAATGAAATAAATATAGTGATAAAAGACCCTAGTAAAGTAGAGATACGTTTTGGATTTTGCTTTCCAGATGTGTATGAAGTAGGTATGTCACATTTAGGCTTACAAATATTATATTATTTTTTAAATAGGAGAGAAGATACTTATTGTGAGAGAGTATTTGCACCATGGATAGATATGGAGCAAAAAATGAGAGAAAATAACATTGCTCTTTTTTCAATAGAAACGCAACAATGTGTAAAAGAGTTTGATTTTTTAGGTTTTACATTGCAGTATGAAATGAGCTATACAAATGTGTTAAATATGCTTGATTTAGCAGGAATACCTCTTTTTTCTAAAGATAGAACAGAAAAAGACCCTATTATAGTGTGTGGAGGCTCTTGTGCCTATAATCCAGAGCCTTTAGCAGAATTTGTAGATTTTTTCTATTTGGGAGAGGGCGAAGTATTATATAATGATATATTAGAATTATATAAACAAAATAAAAAAGCAGGTGGAACAAAACAACAATTTTTAGAAAAACTTTTACAATTTGATAGTATATACATTCCAAAATATTATGATGTTACTTATAAAGAAAATGGAGAAATTGCCTCTTTTTTGCCTAATCATAAAAATGCTAGAAAAGTCATTCAAAAAGCAGTTGTGTTAGATATGGATAGTGTGTATTATCCTGAAAAACAGCTTGTACCACTGATAGATGTTGTACATGATAGGGTAACATTAGAACTTTTTAGGGGCTGTATTAGAGGTTGTAGATTTTGTCAAGCAGGATTTGTATATCGTCCCGTAAGAGAAAAAACAGCAAAAACATTGCTCAAACAAGCAGAGCAATTAGTAAAAAATTCTGGACATGAAGAAATATCGTTGATTTCATTGAGCACAAGTGATTTTACTTGTTTTGAAGAATTAGCGAATGGATTGCTGGAAGAATTTTCAAAACAAGAGGTTAGTCTGTCATTGCCTTCATTGAGAATAGATGCTTTTTCATTGGAATTGATGGAAAAAATACAAGAAGTAAGAAAAAGTTCATTAACATTTGCACCAGAAGCAGGTACACAAAGATTAAGAAATGTCATAAATAAAAATTTGACAGAGGAGGAAATATTGAGGGGTTGTGCATTGGCTTTTTCTGGAGGTTGGACAAGAGTAAAACTGTATTTTATGATAGGACTACCTACAGAAACAGAAGAAGATATAAAAGGTATTGCAGAACTTTCGGAAAAAATTGTAGAAAAGTATTATGAATTGCCTAAAGAAAAACGCCCTAGACCAGTACAAGTAGTAGCGAGTAGTTCCTGTTTTGTACCAAAACCATTTACACCATTTCAGTGGGACGCACAAAATACATTTGATGAATTTTTGCAAAAAGCGAAAACAGTCAAAAAACAAATTACAAAAAAACAGTTAAAATATCAATACCATGATGTAAAATTGAGTTTTCTGGAAGGTGTTATAGCGAGAGGGGATAGAAAAGTAGCAAAAGCAATTTATAGGGCGTGGCAGCTAGGCTGTAAATTTGATGGTTGGAATGATTTGTTTCAGTATGATAAATGGATACAGGCATTTGAAGAAGTAGGCATTGACCCAGCTTTTTATGCTAATAGAGAAAGAAGTTATGATGAGATATTGCCATGGGAACATATTTCTGTGGGTGTGTCAAAACAGTTTTTAATAAATGAAAGAGAAAAGGCAATGCGAGAAGAAGTGACACCAAATTGTAGACAAGAGTGTTCTCACTGTGGTGCAAAGTGTTTCGGAAAGGGTGTTTGTTATGAATGAGCAAAAACAGATAGACTATAGTCAAAAGGGATATACAAAGCCCAAAGAACATTATATATATAGAGTAAAATTTACAAAAGGGGAGGAAGTAAAATTTATAGGACATTTGGACATTATGAGATTGTTTCAAAGAGCAATTAAAAGAGCAAAGCTGCCTGTAGCATATTCACAAGGATTTAATCCACATCAGTTATTGTCATTTGCGAACCCTTTGACATTGGGTACAACAAGCGAGGGAGAATATGGAGATTTTGAAATGGCAGAAAAAATAGAACCTGCATTTGTAATGAATGAATTAAATAAAACATTGCCAAAAGGAGTAAAAGTGCTGGATAGTGTTTTGATAACACAAAATGTATCAAGTGCTATGGCTTCTATTGATGGAGCAAAATATATTGTTTATGCAGATAAAAAATTGACAAGGGAATTACTAGAAAATAATATAAATCAATTTTTAGCACAAAAAGAAATACTGGTTATGAAAAAGACTAAAAATAATGAAAAAATAACAGATATTAGAAAAGACATATTTGATATGAAAAATATATCTGATGAAAAAGATGTAAAAATTTATTTGTATTTGGCAGCAGGTAGTAGAAAAAATTTAAAACCGGAGCCTGTAATGAAAAGCTTTTATGAATATTTGGGATTAGAATTTGAAAAATATTGTATGAAATATCATAGGCTGGATTTGATGAGAAAACAGCAAGGAAAGGGCTGGCTGGCATTAGCAGAAGAAATAGGTGTTCGATGTATTGGAGGATAATATGAATAGAATACTTGTGGATTGTTCTGCACATCAAATTAATATAGGTGTTGTAGAGCAAGGACAGTTAGTAGAATATTTTGTTGAGAACAAACAAAATAAGAGTATTGTAGGCAATATTTATGCTGCTAGAGTAGAGGCGGTGCTGTCTGGTATGCAGTCAGCATTTGTCAATATAGGAGAACAAAAAAATGCGTATTATTATTATGGCAATAACAGAGCAGAAACAGACAAACCAGAACAAAAAAGTAAAAAGCCTAAAGTGGGGGATACTGTAATAGTACAAGTGCAAAAAGATGCTGTAGCTAAAAAAGGGGCTGTTGTAACAGACCATATTTCATTAGCAGGAAAATTTGTTGTGTTGTTACCTGATGAAGCAGGTGAAATAGGTATATCTAAAAAAATAGAACAAAAACAACAAAAAATACGTATTGAAAAATGTATAAAAAATATATTGCCTGATAATTATAGCGTCATTGTAAGAACAAATGGAGAAACAAAAACAGAAAGTGAATTTCAATTAGAAATAGATATGCTTGTAAAAAGAGCAGAAAAAATAAAACAACAAGGGCAATATGTAAAACCTCCTGCATTATTGTATGAATATGGTAATGTAGTACTAAAACAGTTAAGAGATATTTATACAGCAAATATAGATGAAATTGTAGTAAATGATAAAAATATTTTTAATGAAATTAGTAAAGAATATAACAATGTAGTACTATCAGAAAAAAAGAGTTCTCTTTTTGCACAATATTATGTACAAAAGCAGTCACAAAAAGCATTAGAAAAAAAAGTATGGCTTAAAAGTGGCGGATTTATAATAATAGAACAAACAGAGGCTTGCGTTGTAATTGATGTCAATACAGGAAAATATACAGGAAAAAAGAATTTAGAAAAAACAATATTGAAAACAAATTTGGAAGCAGCAGAAGAAATTGCAAAACAGCTTAGATTAAGAAATTTATCAGGCATAATTATTGTTGACTTTATAGATATGACAGAACAGCAATATAAAGAAACAGTAATAAAAGCAGTAAAACAGGCAGTTAAAAAAGATACTATGAAAACAGCAGTAGTAGGTATGACAGAACTGGGACTGTTACAAATGACAAGAAAAAAAGCAAGACCTTCTTTACAACAGACAATGATGGTAAAATGTAAATGTTGTGATGGTATAGGACAAGTACCTTCTCTATATACTGTTGTGGCACAAATAAGACAGGAAGTTGTTGCATTGTTTGAAAATACAATTTATAAAAGTGTTGTAGTAGAAGCGAATAAAACAGTTTTAAATACATTTTGTGGAGAAAAGCAAATATTTCAAAAAGAATTAGAAAAAGAGTTCAATAAAAAAATAATTTGTGTAGAGAATGAAAATATGATGTTTGGAATGTTTGATGTAAGAAAGTGTGAAAATATAGATTTGATAAATCAGAACATGAAGGAGTGAGTCGTATAAATATCTCATTGATAGACGAATATGTGTATTTAGTTTTGATAGATAACGGCTGGACAGAAAAAAGGAATTTTCTTTTAGCGGATAGTTGGATAGAAAAAATAGAACAAGAAAGTGACATGAAATGCTTTGAGTATGCAAGTAAAATTTTACATTTATTTGGAGGCATGAAGTTTCGAGAGTACTCACCGAAATGTGGACAATATTTTTTAGAAAAATGCGATGGTGATGTCAATCGTTTGGAGAAAGAGTATCTGCGTCCTTTGGAACGATTAAATAGTCTAAGCGGAAAGAAATCTATTGATACCTACAACGGAGCAACATTTACTTTTGATGCGTGGGCTGCTTTTTTAGACATTGACATTGTAATTGATTTGAAAACGGCAGAGCAGGTGATAGGTGAAGAACTATTTCTCATAGGGACTGTTGCACCAGATGGAATAAGCTGTGTTGCTAAAAGCAAAAAAATTTATACGTTATTTGATGACAGTATTTTCTTATCAGCTGATTGTATAGAAAATTATTTGAATATGTTGTTTATACACGGGCAAAAACCGAAGCAGTTAATGTAAAATAACAATTACAATTTATCAGCTAATAAGCTATATTAAATTACTACCTATCTCATCATTTTGATGATGGAAAAATTTTATAAGCGTTTTTCAATACAAAAGAGAAAAGGAGCTTTTAAGTTCTGTCTTGACAGGCGTATAGAAACGTTCTAAAATAGAAGGGGTGTATCTTGCACAAAATGTAAATCTTTTCAGAAAAAAATACCATTTTTTTGATACAATACAATGAAAAAAATAAAAATAGGGGAGGTGTTTTTCATAGACGGGCTAATCACTATAGTAGGCATTATTGTGGGAATACTATTTGGAGCTATAATGGGCTTTCACTATAGAAAACGCATCGCAGAGGCAAAAGTTGGCGTAGCAGAAGAAAGAGCAGATAAAATAGTAGATGAAGCAACGAGAAATGCAGAAGCGAAAAAGAAAGAAATATTATTAGAGGCAAAAGAAAAAAGTATTCGTATGAAAAACGAAGTAGAAAAAGAGTCACGTGACAGACGAAATGAATTGCAAAGAAATGAAAGACGTTTGTTGCAAAAAGAAGACGCTTTAGATAGAAAAGTAGAGTCTTATGAAAAAAAAGAGGAACAAATGTCTAAAAAAATGGAAGAGCTGGAAAGGCAAAAAGAAGAAATAAATCAGTTACAGCAAAAGCGATTGCAGGAACTGGAAAGAATATCAGGTTTAACACTGGAAGAAGCCAAAAGCTATATATTGGCAAGTGTTGAAAATGAAGTAAAACATGAAGCAACTGTAATGATTAAAGAAATGGAAAGCAAAGCAAAATTGGAGGCAGATAGACGTTCTAGAGAAATTGTAGCAAATGCTATACAAAAATGTGCTGTAGACCATGTTGCAGAAACAACTGTATCTGTAGTACAGCTACCAAATGATGAAATGAAAGGTAGAATAATAGGGCGTGAAGGAAGAAATATACGAGCACTGGAAACATTAACAGGTATTGACTTGATTATTGACGACACACCAGAGGCAGTAATATTGTCTGGATTTGACCCAATACGTAGAGAAATTGCAAGAATTGCACTTGAAAAGTTAATTGTAGATGGACGTGTACACCCATCACGCATTGAAGAAATGGTCGAAAAAGCAAAAAAAGAAGTAGATGTCATTATAAGAGATGAAGGAGAAGCAGCTACATTTGAAACAGGTGTCAATGGACTTCACCCAGAATTGATACGCCTTTTAGGAAAACTGAAATATCGTACAAGCTATGGTCAAAATGTGTTAAAACATTCTATAGAGGTAGCACATTTGACGGGATTGATGGCATCAGAGTTAGGAATAGATGCAAGCATAGCAAAGCGTGCAGGTTTGCTGCATGATATAGGAAAAAGTGTTGACCATGAAATGGAAGGCTCTCACGTAAATATAGGAGTGGGACTTTGTAAAAAATATAAAGAGTCCGCAGTTGTTATCAATGCAGTAGAAGCACATCATGGTGATGTAGAGCCTGAGAGTATTATTGCGGTGTTGGTACAAGCAGCAGATGCTATTTCTGCGGCAAGACCAGGAGCAAGACGAGAAACATTAGAGTCCTATATTAAAAGGCTTGAAAAACTGGAAGAAATTGCAGATAATTTTAAAGGTGTCGAAAAATCATTTGCAATACAAGCAGGCCGAGAATTGCGTATTGTTATTGTACCAGAAGATGTTGGAGATGATGATATGACATTATTGGCAAGAGATATTGCAAAAAAAATAGAAGAAGAATTAGAATACCCAGGACAAATCAAAGTAAATTTGATAAGGGAAACAAGAGCTGTAGAATATGCAAAATAAAAACAGTTTGAAGCTTGAGGAGAAATATTGCCTCAAGCTTTTTTATGAAAAAGAATACTATTTTGAGGTGAAATATGATAAATAAAATAAATCGTATTATTACAATGTTTTTTTTCATTATAGCAGTTGTATTAGTGATGTTTTTTTTAAATGGAATGACAATACATACTGTAGCAGAAAAGAATATTGAAAGTCATTTTTTAAATGAGATTTCTCAAAGAGGAATGGCAGAAGGCTCTGTAATAGAAGAATATAATTATAATAATAGTAAAACGATTTTTTTTGAAAATAAAAAAGGACAGCAGGCAGTTGCAACTTATGTAAAAAGTTTATATTGTAATCAATGGAAACTATATTATTTTTTACAGTTACAAGAAGGACAACAAATACAATATGACGGTAGTCGTATTATAATAGATGACCACATTTTTCAGTATGAAATGAAATATCAGCTAAATGAAAAATCAAAATTATTTGTACAGCCTATAGAACAATCAAAACCATTGCTTGCGATACGACTTTTTGGAATTGGTGTTATTGTTGCGGCAGCAGTAATTGGTAGAATAGTAGGAATTTATATGCAGAGAAAGAAATAAAAGTGTAATAACAATATACTCAATAGAAAAAGGCAGAACAAAACTGTTCTACCTTTTTTTATTAACATTGTTTGATATAAATTTGCCATGATTGAAAATCAATTATTGCACTTGGTATTACAAAACCGACTTGTCTTAATGAAGCACCACTAATCAATTCTCCAGAACGAAAGCCATAAGGAAGCTGTTTTTGAGGGCACTGTTCTGTAAAATATTCATTTAATGAAAGCTGATACATTTGAGTATCTTTTAAACCATAAACTTTAGCTCTAACGGGTGTAGCATTTGCCTGCACATGATGATAAACTGCATTGACTAATGCTTCTGTACCATCTGTATTTACAAATTCCCATATAGTGCAACTGCCTTCTAATGGAGTAGATATTCTGTAGTAGTCACCATATTGTATAAGAGCATAATATTTTTGAAATGCAGCAATATGCTTTTTAATTTGTTGTTTTTCTGTATCTGTCAATTTTGCAATATCAAGTTCATAACCAAATGTACCAGACATAGCCATGCAGGCTCTTGTAGAAAGAGGTGTAACACGTGCAGTTTGGTGATTAGGAACAGCAGAAACATGAGTACCCATAACAGAAATAGGATAGCCAAAAGAAGCACCGTATTGTATACTTAATCTTTCTATAGCATCTGTGTTGTCGCTGCCCCAAATTTGAGGGGTATAATAAAGCATTCCTGTGTCAAATCTTGCACCACCTCCGCCACAACTTTCAAATAATACTTCAGTAAATTTTGTTGTTAATTTTTCTAATACTCTATATAAACCGAGTATATATCTGTGAGAAAACTCTCCTTGTCTTTCTGGAGGAAGTAAGCAACTGAATTTGTCACAAATAGCTCTGTTAAAATCCCATTTGATATAGCTAACAGAAGCGTCTGTAATTAAATCAGATATAACTTGTATGATATAATCTTGTACATCTTTTCTTGAAAAGTCTAGTATTAGTTGATTTCTACTGAAACAAGGTTTTCTTTGAGGAATTTGTACAGCCCATTCTGGGTGAGCTCTATATAAATCGCTGTCTTGTGATATGCTTTCTGGTTCAATCCAAATACCAAATTGTATACCTTGTGCAGTAATACGCTTTGACAGTTCTTTTAATGTACAGCCAAGTTTTTTTTCATTAGCAAACCAATCTCCTAAACCACTGTTGTCATCTTGTCTTTTTCCAAACCAACCATCGTCCATAACAAACAATTCTATGCCTAATTTTGAAGCTTCTTTTGCAATGTTAACAAGTGTTTCTCCTGTAAAATCAAAATAGGCAGCTTCCCAGCTGTTTATTAAAATAGGTCTGCGTTTGTTTTTCCATATGCCTCTGCAAATATGTTCTCTTATAACTTTGTGTAAATTTCTGCTGACGCCACCCGTACCATATTGGCTATGTGTCATAATCACTTCTGGAAGGAAAAGAGTGTCATTACTATGTAATGTCCATTCAAAATTATCGCTATGAATACCACAAATCAATCTTGTTCTGTCAATTTGGTCTTTTTCTATTTCAATTGAAAATTCTCCGCTGTATACAAATGAAAAACCATAACAGCTACCCATTGTTTCATTAGCATTACTTTCACATAACATTACAAAAGGATTGTATTGGTGGCTGCTGATACCTCTAATACTTCCTATAGATTGTATACCATGATGAATTTTTGTTCTTTGTATGTTTTGTTCCATGCTGTGTCTGCCATAAAAAGAAATAAAATCAAAATCACTATATTCCCAATCTATATGACAGCTTGCTGCTTTTTGCAATGTAATATCTGTTGTTGATTTGTTTGTAATTTTAACAGCACGAGTAATAATGTCTAATTGTTCTAGTACGCCATAATAAAGAGAAACTTCTAAACCAGTGTAAATATCTTGAAGTTGAATAATAAGTGTTTCTGACTGTGTATCGTCTGCATATACCGCAGGTAATCCGTCAATGGTATATTTGCCCTTTTGAATACAATACCCTACATAACGTAGTTGTGTTGCTTGGCTGCCATCTGCATTTTTTGTTCTTAAAGCTGTAATTCTGTAATCTCCTATACCAAAGCCACTATATTCTTGTGAAAGAGAGTCTAATGAATATGTTCTATCATCTAATTTTGCAGCTTCGTAAATGTTACCAGAGAAACCTCTGTCTGCATGATAATATAAAAGAGATTTATCAGTATTGTCTGTTTTTTCACCATAGTAGCAATGAAGTAGAACACCATATTTGTCTACTTTCATTTGATAAGTAGAATTTTTTGTTTGTAATGTAAAAGTATTACATTGTTTGTTTACTATAATCGCCATATTTTTATACCTCATTATATTTTATTCGTAAAATCTCCTGTCTGTATAGACAGGAGATTATAACTATATTACAAAATTATTTTATTTCTGTCAATAAAGTCCAATTCTTTGTAAGACGTGACAACATTGCTTTATAAAACGATGATTTTTTATGTATATATTTATAACATATAAAAAAGTTGTTGCTAAAAAATGTTAAAATATAGCATTTGATATTTACAAGCAATGTGTTACAGTGCTAATATATACAATAAAGTAATTTGAAAGATAGTTTTAGTATAATATATAAATTGTAATAGCAAAAAGGAGAAAAAATATGGAATTATCAAAAAGAGCATTAAAAATCAAACCATCTTCTACATTAGCAATTTCAGCAAAAGCTGCACAATTAAAATCAGAGGGTATAGATGTTGTTACATTTGGAGTAGGAGAACCAGATTTTGATACTCCAAAACATATTTGTGATGCAGCAATAGAAGCGATAAAAAGTGGCGAAACAAGATATACTCCAGCATCAGGTACAATGGAATTAAGACAAGCGGTGTGTGAAAAACTAAAAAAAGATAATGACATACTATATCAGCCAGAACAAATTATTATTAGTAATGGTGCAAAACATTCTCTTATGAATACATTTATGGCTATACTCAATGAAGGAGATGAGGTGATTATACCTGCACCTTATTGGCTGAGTTATTCTGAAATGGTAAAAATTGCGGGAGGTGTTCCTGTAATGGTATATACCAAAAAAGAAAATCATTTTATGATGACAAAACAAGAAATGCTTGATGCCTATACAGCAAAAACAAAAGCAATTATTATTACAAGCCCATCTAATCCAACAGGAATGGTTTCTACAGTAGAAGATTTAAAAATAATAGCAGAATTTGCTTTAGAGAAAAATGTTTTTGTAATTTCAGATGAAATATATGAAAAGCTGATATATGAAAAAGATAAAAAACACATTAGCATTGCATCATTGGGAAAAGAAATTTATAATAAAACAATTGTAATCAATGGAGTATCAAAAAGCTATGCTATGACAGGTTGGAGAATTGGCTTTACAGCAGCACCAAAAGAAATAGCAAAATGTATTAGTGCTTTGCAATCTCATATGACATCAAACCCAAATTCTATAGCACAAAAGGCAACTGTAGCAGCTTTAAAAGGCTCTCAAAAGTGTGTAGAAGATATGACAGAAGAATTTAAAAAAAGGAGAGATTATATATTTGAGAGAGAACAAAATATCGCTATGCTTTCTGCACTCAAACCAGAAGGAGCATTTTATTTGTTTGTAGATGTTTCAAAAACATATGGTAAAAAAGCAGAAGGAAAACAAATACAATGTGCAGCAGATTTTGCACAAGCATTGCTAGAACAAAAATATGTAGCAGTAGTACCATGTGCAGATTTTGGTATGGAGGATTATATTCGTTTGTCATATGCTACTTCTATGGAACTAATACGAAAAGGTATGGATAGAATAGAACAATTTGTAAAAGAATTGCAATAAATAGGGAGGAAATAGCATGAATTATGAAGTAATAAAGAGCGAAACAGCATATAAAGGCAATTTTTTATCTGTAAAAAAAGATGAAATTGTGTTACCTGATGGAAATACTGCTTTTAGAGAAGTAGTGGAAAGAGGAGCAGCAACAGCAGTATTGCCTGTAGATAATATGGGGAATATCATACTTGTGCGTCAGTATAGACACCCTTTTAAAAAAATGCTTTTAGAAGTGCCAGCAGGCATTATGGAAGCAGATGAAAAAGCTTGTGATTGTGCTAAAAGGGAATTAGAAGAAGAAACGGGCTATAAAGCAAAAGAATTGCAGTTTGTATGTGAAATGTATCCTACACCAGGATTTTGTATGGAAGTGCTGTATTTGTATATTGCGGAAGGCTTGGAAAAAGGACATCAAAATTTTGATGAAGATGAATTTATAGAAGTAGAAAAATATACATTACAACAGGCACTTGATATGGTTTCAAAAGGAGAAATAAAAGATGCAAAAACAATATTACTTCTTTATGCTTATCAGTCCCAAAAAATAAAATAATTGTTTTAAATAAAAAATGATATAAAAAAACATAATATTATAAAGTTGTGCATATGATTTGAAATAGGACAAGAAAGCAGTGACTTGTCCAAAGGAGGAATTATATGCCAAAAGATGCAAACAAAGAACAAAAAAGGCAAATGATGGCTGTCATGATTTGCCTTTTGTTTTTACTTTCTACCATAGCAGGGGCATTACTAGCGAATGGCTTGTCTTTGGAACAAAGAGAGATGTTGCAGCAAAGTATAAATACAGTATTTCAAACAGAACAACAATATACGCTTACTGTTTGGAGTGTATTTTTAAAATATTTAAAATATGATATATTGATATGGTTGGGAGGTTGCTTTTATTATGGGGCAATACTTTCAGCGGGAGTATTAGCTTTTAGGGGCATTTCATTGGGATATACTGCGGCAGTACTTTTTATGACATATCAAGCAAAAGGAATATTTGCTATAATATGTGCTATGCTACCTCAAAATTTGATATTGTTGCCTATTTATTTTTTTATGACATGGCTTGCTTTTTGTTTTTGGTTAGAACAAAAAAAAGGGCAGTCTGGTAAAGGGGCATTAAAAAGAGAAGTAACAAGAATATGGACAGAATATGCTATATTGCTTTGGGGTTCTGTGTTGGCAATAGCAGCAGCTTCATTTGTGGAGGTATATCTGTCAAGTCGTTTTATTAATATGTTAGTTGTACTTTTAAAATGATGGTATATTTATGTAGACTTTTTTATAGAAATAAGGTATAATAAATAAAAAAAATCGGCATTATGTCATCTTATAATATAAAAAGGAGCATATTACTATGGAAGAAAAAGTAACATCATTTCTATCACATTTAAAAAATCAAAAAGACGCCTCTGCAAATACAATACTTTCCTATGGCAGAGATTTAAAAAACTTTATAAAATACTTAAATAAAATGGAAATACCTTATTTTAGTGTTGTAAATAAAACAACAATATTAGCTTATACTTATGAAATGAAAAAACAAAAAAAAGCTACTTCCACTATATCAAGAACAATTGCATCATTGAGAGTATTTTTTCAATATTTGAATGCGATAGGAGAAATGGGTGAAAATCCTGCAGCAGAAATAAAACTCCCTAAAATGAAAAGAACAATGCCTGAATATTTGCTTTTGGAGGAGGTAGAATTACTTTTAAAACAACCAGATAAAGAGGAAAAAGATGCCAGAACGATAAGAGATAAGGCAATGCTAGAACTGTTGTATGCTACAGGTATAAGAGTTTCTGAGTTGGTGTCATTAAAAGTAGAAGATGTAGATATTTATTTGAGCTGTATTAAATGTAAAGGAAGTAAAAAAGAAAGAATAGTACCTTTTGGTAGTAGAGCAAAACAAGCAATACAGGAGTATTTACAAGAAAGTAGACCGGTATTATTAGAGAGGGGACAATCCAGAACAAATAAAAATGATAATGAACTTTTTTTAAATTGTTCAGGAGGGTCTTTGTCTAGGCAAGGATTTTGGAAAATATTGAAAGCATATGCTGAAAAAGCGAATATTAAAAAAGAGATTACACCACATATGCTAAGACATTCTTTTGCAACACATTTGTTGCAAAATGGTGCAGATTTGCAGTCTGTAAAGGAAATGATGGGACATTCTGATATTTCTACTACACAAATATATGTTAAAAAAGAGAAAGAAACTTTAAAAGAAGTATATACAAAAGCACACCCAAGAGCATAGAAAATAAAAGGCAAATACAAATTGAAATAGTATTTGCCTTTTATGAATATTATCGAAATAAATTTACCCAAAAGGGAAAAAAGGGTATAATAGAACAACATAAACTTGTAAATATACCAAATAGCCCTCCCATAAGAGAAACAAAATACCATATAAATAGAGATGCTATATTAATACCAATCAATACTATTCTCAATAGTGTATTATTTCGAAATAGTATGATGTTGAAAATGATGGCATAAAATGCTATCCATAATAATTGATAAATAGGCATATCAATTATTCTAAATGCAGCAATAAAAAAAGTAACAAAGTTGATACAAGGAAATAGTATAGAAAATAATATTATAGCAATAAAAAATGATTTGTTGTTTAATATGGCTTGTTGAAATTGTTTACTATATTGCTTCATAATACTATCATTCCTTTCTTATTTATGTTAGTCTGACTGCTCGGGAGGTGTCCAGTTTTGAGCCATTTGTAACCAATATTGTGCTTGTTGTTGCTGTCCCAGTAATTCAAAGCATTTTGCTATAGCAAAAAGTGCTTTATCTCCGCAACAATGAATGTCTATACAAGGAAGTGTTTCTAGTGCATATTGATACCATGAAAGACCTTCTTGTATATCATTTTGATTATAAAAATATTCTCCTAATAAACAACAAATTTCACTTGTAATACCTTCTGCTTTTTGGCTGAGGCAGTGCTTTAAAAAACTGTGAGTATCATTTTCAATAAGTGCAATTTTAGATAATATAATTTGACAAAGCTGTCTTTTTTCTCCTAGTGCGTTGTTTTCAAAAACATTTAAAAAGTAATTTTTGTTTGTAATAAGCTGTTGTGTTGTACCAGCTTTAAATAATTCTCTGGCATACATATTAAAAAGCGTATCAGAGAATACTTTTCCCTGTTGTGCTAATTTTGTAAGTATGGTTAAATCTCTGTTAGTGTGTTCTCCTTCTGGCATATGTAGTATTTCAATGTCACTGTCGTATACAATAGGCTGTAAACGTACTCTTTCATGTATAGGGTCTATCCATTCAAATTCTCTCAATCTTTTAAATAATTTTGGTCTTAGTTCTTTTTGAAAATTGTAAACACTGTTTTCATTATGCACATTAACATAATACATTTGTACAATTTCAATTTCAGGGAGTATATTTTGTTTTAAGAGTAAAAATTTGTTTCTGTTTGTTTCGTTAAGCACTTCGTCTGCATCTACAGTATAAATATATTGTTGTGTGCATAAAGAAAAAGCAAAATTTCTAGCAGCTGAAAAGTCATCTATCCATATAAAATCATATATTTTGTTTGTATAAGCAGAAGCGATATTTTTAGTATTGTCTGTAGAACCTGTATCTACAATAATGAGTTCTTCGTAAAGTCCTTTTAAACTTTCTAAACAACGTTGTAATACTTTTTGTTCATTTTTTACAATCATGCAAATGCTTACTGTTGCCATAGTATCATTCCTTTCAAAAAAATAGGGGGAAAATCCCCCTACTATATTTACATTGAAAATTGCTCTACTAACTGTGCTACAAATTCTACAAATTTTGATTTTACTTTTTCTGTTGTTTCCATTACTTCAATATGAGAAAGAGGCTGCTCCATAACACCCGCTGCCATATTTGTAACACAGGAAATACCTAATACTTTAATACCGCAATGATTTGCAACAATTACTTCAGGTACAGTAGACATACCTACGGCGTCAGCACCTAATATAGCAGCAGCACGTACTTCAGCAGGTGTTTCAAAACTAGGGCCAGAAAAGTACATATAAATACCTTCTTTTAATGACAAATCAATATTTTTTGCAATTTGTTTTGCCTCATTTATAAGCTCTTTGGAATAAGCCTCTGACATATCTGGAAAACGAATACCAAAACTGTCTAAATTTTTGCCTATGAGAGGATTTTTTCCTAGCATATTGATGTGGTCTGTAATGAGCATTAAATCGCCAGAAGTAAATGATTTGTTCACACCGCCTGCAGCATTTGTTACAATAAGCTTTTCTACGCCTATTAGCTTCATTACTCTGATAGGGAATGTAACATCTAGCATATCGTATCCTTCATAATAATGAAATCTACCTTGCATACAAATTACATTTTCATTGATAGCAAATCTACCTGCATGGCCTTCTACTGTAGAGATAGGAAAATGAGGAATATCTTTGTAATAAATATAATCTGCATTTTTTAAACTGTCGCCATAACTTCCTAAACCAGAACCTAATATAATGCCTACTTTAGGACGAAAAGCAGTATGTTGTTTTAAATAATCTGCGGCTTGTTTTAAATTTTTTTCTAATTCCATAAGAGTACACTCCTTTTTGTCAATATCGTATCATATAAATAAAAAACATAGTTTTTTAGAATGAATTTTTTTACTATTTTATGATACCATTTTATAAAAAAATTTGCAATATTTTAGGAATTCCGTTATACTGTTATTAGAAAGGAATAAAAAGTAAATCAGTTTGGTCTATGTAAAAGGAGGACAATATCATGAAAAAAGTGTTAATGTTAGCAGGAGATTTTACAGAGGATTATGAAACAATGGTACCATTTCAGGCTTTGCAGGCAATAGGCTATCAAGTAGATGTTGTTTGTCCAGATAAAAAAGCGGGTGATATTATTACAACAGCGATACACGATTTTGAAGGCGAACAAACATATTCTGAAAAAAGAGGTCATAACTTTGCATTGACAGCAGATTTTGATAAAGTAAATACAGCAGATTATAATGGATTGTTTATCACAGGGGGACGTTCTCCAGAATATTTAAGATTGACACCAAGAGTAATTGAAATTGTAAAAGAATTTTTTGAAGCAAATAAACCAGTTGCAGCGATTTGTCATGGTCCACAAATATTAACAGCAGCAGGTGTGTTAAAAGGTAAAAAAGCAACAGCTTATCCAGCAGTAGGCCCTGATATTACATTAGCAGGTGGCACATATGTTGCAGTAGATGCAGATAAAACAGTTGTTGATGGTAATTTGGTAACTTCTCCAGCATGGCCTGGCGATGCTGCTATTGTAGCAGATTTTGTAAAATTGATGGGAACAGTAATTACATTGTAATATTGTATTAAAAAAGGGAGTGTAGTTTTACACTCCTTTTTTTTATATATTTAATTCATTTATAATGCTTCTTTTTATAATATTATAATATAACTTATTTTGAAATAACAACAATATTGTTTCTAATAAATATTGCGAACTTTCTTTTATAATTTTACTATATATTTCATTAAAATTTTGTTGTGTGATATTTTTTTGTAATGCTGTTTTTTTAGTATTAAAATAAATAAAATCAATGAATATCTGGTCTGCTTTTGTCAAACTAATATGACTTTTTTTCAGAATTTTATACACTTCTTCCAACCATAAACTATCTTCTTGTAAATATTTTATATCAGAATTTCCTAATAAATAATCTGTACTTACACCTAGTATATTCGCTAATTTTATAAAGTCGCTCATACGAGGCTCATTTCTTCCATTCTCATAATTTGCTATTGCAGTATAACTATAATTTAACAAACTAGAAAGTTGTGATTGTGTTAAATTTTGTTCTTTTCTTAATTCTCTAAGTCTTTGCGAAAATTGCATAATATCATCTTCCTTATTATATATTTTTTATAGTATACATATTATCAAAATTCATAATATTAAGTTAATTATATAATCTATGATTAAAAATGTCAATTTGAATTAAAACTTTTAATATTCGTTTTAAAATTATTTATATAAAAATACTTCTTTATGATTTTAATAAGAAAATTTTTTTATTTTGGTGATAATAGATGTTTGACTTACAAAAGTTTGGAAAAACAATCAGAGAATTGAGAAAAAAACAGCATATTAGAATACTTGATGTTTCACAAGAATTAAATTTAAGTGAGTCTTATTTAGGTGCAATAGAAAGAGGAACTGCAAAGCCATCTATAGAGGTAATCATTCTAATTGCAAATTATTGGAAAATTTCTTTAGAAAACTTTATGCCTATTCAAACAAATATAGATATAAAACAAACATTTTGTAATGATTTTACAGATTTAGATTATAAATTTCTTTATGAAATTTTATTAAATCATATTTCAAATAAAAAAATAGAGGGTGATTAAAATATTTAATTCTGTTGCATTAGGTAAAAGAGTAAAGCATTTTAGAAAGAGAAAGGGATTATCACAAGCTGCATTATCACGTATATGTAACACTTCTCAGACTAGAATATCTGAATTAGAAAGAGGAAATATTAGTTTGTTAAATATTTATAAATTGAGTTGTATTGCACAAGCATTAGACACTAATTTAGATGAACTTTTATGCGATAGTTTAGAAATATTTTCAAATAATAAAAATAATACTGTTTCTATATATCAAATGAAATTAGAAAAACTTTTAACGACATTAGAAAAGGAAGATGTTGATTTCTATATTAACACAGTTCAATCTCTTATAAAATATAAAAAACAAATAGAGCATTATTAAATAAGTATTTTAAAATATGGTGATGATTTATGTTCGACACTGTAAAATTTGGAAATGCAATTAAAAATCTTTGTAAAATGAACAATATAACAGCATATCGACTTGCACAGGAATTAAATGTAAGTGAAGATTATTTATATAAAATACAAAATGGTAAAAATATTCCTTCTATTGCTTTATTTGTTTTTATTATAAATTATTTTGGTATGACTTCAAATGACTACTCTAGTTTTAATATAGTATCTGATATAAACAACATACTATATGGAACAGCTATTTCTCTTTCAAATGAAGAATATAAATTTTTATATAATACAATATTGGATTATATCTATAGTAAAAAAGGAACGAATTAAAAATGTTTGACGCTGTCGCTTTAGGAAAAAGAATAAAAGAACACAGAAATCGTAAGAATTTATCTCAAAAAGAACTAGGTAATTTATGTAATATGTCACAATCAACGATTGCCAATATTGAAAAAGGTAATATTAGCACTTTTAATATTGCGAAATTAAATATAATCGCAGACGCATTAAATGTCACATTAGACGATATTCTTTGTGATAGTATTCATGCTTTAAAAAATAATTTTTCACCTCTATACTATGAAATAAAATTAAAACAGCTTTTGCTATCTTTAGATGAAACAGAAATAGAATTTTCTACACGCTTTATAAATAATTATATTACTTTAAAGCAATCAACTCAAATAAATAATAAATCATAATATTTACTTTTCATATTGTCAATAAAAGTAATATAAATCAAAAATTTTATTTCTCTTTTATCATAATCAATACAAAAGGACAGGTTTTTATGGCGAGAATAATAGAAGGCAAACAAAAAAATATGATAGGAAGTAAAATAAAAGAATTACGTATTAAAAAGGGATTAAGTCAGCAGACATTATCAGACAAACTTGAAACAATGGCGATTTATATTTGTAGAGGTTCTATTTCTAGAATAGAAGAAAAACAAAGAATGGTAACAGATATTGAATTGTATGGACTTTCTAAAGTGCTTGATGTATCTATAGAAAGTTTGTTTGAAAAAAGAGATATTTAAAAGGAGCGTAAAACTACGCTCCTTTTGTGTTGGGGGGAGTATTTTATTTTATGGCATTTTCAGAAAATTCTGTAACTATCATATCTTCATAAGGTATACGAGCAGAAAGTTCTCCGCCTTGCTCCATAATATCCTGTATAAGAGTAAAGCCATCTTTGTCGAAAATTGTATTTTCTTTCCAAGTGTTTTGCTGTTTATAGCGTTCAATAATTGTAGTAAGTGTTTCTATGTCAGTATCAGGAAATTGAGGAAGTATTACTTGAGCAATTTGTTCTGAAGTATGCTCTTTTACCCATGTTTGCCCTTTTTGAATGGCATTTGTAAATTTTTGTATTACGTCTGGATATTGTTGTATATAATCGCTTGTAGACATATATACTGTATAAGGTACATAACCGCTTGCTGTACCTAGTGAGGCAACAATATAACCGTTTCCTTGCTGCTCGAGTGCTGTGGCAGTAGGCTCAAATTCTACAGTATAATCTCCTATATCTCCCACAAATGCACCAGATGTAGAAGTGTATGAAATGTTGTTTATCAATTCCATATCTTCGTTAGGTGTAATACCGTTTTGTTTGAGTACATATTCAAGTACTAATTCTGGCATACCACCAATTCTGCCCCCTATAATGGATTTTCCTTTGACGTCGCTCCATTGAAAATTGGGTTCTGGCTCACGTGAAACAAGAAAATTACCAGCACGTTGTGTAAGTTGAGCAAATGCTAAAGGATAATCTTGTTTTCCTTCATTATAAACATAAATACCTGCCTCTGTACCAAGAAGGGCGATGTCAGCATTATTAGACAGAAGCGCAGTCATGGATTTATCCGCACCTTGCCCTATAGAAACAGAAACATCTAAACCTTCCTGTTCAAAAAAATCAAGTTCTTGAGCCACATATTGAGGAGCATAAAAAACGGAATGCACAACTTCATTTAATCGAACAGGTATTAAAGCAGTTTCTTGTTTTTGGGAGCAAGCGGTAAAAAGGGAAAAAGACAATATACCTGTTAAAAAAAGTGCTATTACAGATTTACTTTTTTTCATATAAAATACCTCCTGAAAATAGCTTGTAAAATAGTTATTACAATACTATGTAATAGAATGAAATATGGTACATTGTCCTTTGAAGTGTTATAAAAAAAATTCCCTATAATATAGATATTATAAGGAATAAAAGCATAAAAAATTAGATTTTCTGCAAACAAAACAGATATACTGTTATAACACTTTAGCACCATACGTACCGCGGACGGGTTAAACGCTAGTATACTGTTTTAACCCGTCCGCGGTGCCGTATGGTCGCGAGTGGCGTAGAACATTGTGATGAAAAAGTAATTGAAAAACAACTTTGAAGCAACTCCAAAGTAAATAGACCAGAAAATCTAACTTAAATAAATTACAAATATAAAATTTTAAAAAAAGGCTAGGTTTTCTGCAAACAAAACAAATATACTGTTCTGACACTTCAGCACATCCGTAAATATATTTAGTTTTCCGAAGGCTACTGTCATAACTGAATATATTTACATCGATGTGCGATGACGCAGAACATTGTGGTGAAATGGTAGTTTAAAAACAACTTTGAAGCAACTTCAAAGCAAACAGACCAGAAAACCTAAGCCAATAAATTACAAATATAAAATTTTAAAAAAAGGCTAGGTTTTCTGCAAACAAAACAAATATCCTGTTTTGACACTTTAGCCCTCCGTACACTAGATGAGGTAGTTCCAAAGGATACTTTAACCTACCTCATCTAGTGTCATGGAGGAGCGAGTGACGCAAAACATTGTGGTGAAATGGTAGTTTAAAAACAACTTTGAAGCAACTCCAAAGCAAACAGACCAGAAAACCTAAGCCAATGAATTACAAATATAAAATTTTAAAAACGAATAGGTTGAATTTTCTGCAAACAAAATAATATACTGTTTTGACACTTTAGCCACTGCACCGGTACTCTGGCTTTTACCGCAGGATACTGTTTAAAGCTAGAGTACCGGTCGCAGTGAGCGAGTGACGCAAAACATTGTGATGAAATGGTAGTTTAAAAACAACTTTGAAGCAACTCCAAAGTAAACAGACCAGAAAATTCAACCTTTATTGTAAAATATTATAACATAGTAATTTAAAATGTCAACTTTTTTTACATATTTTCATAATATTTTATAATATTACTTGAAAAATGAAATAAAAATCTGTATAATTATCATAGAAATATTTGTAAATTGTTCAATATAGTATTTCTATAAATAATGTAATGTTAATTTGTTTCACGGCTATAATGTAAATATGCTAATTATTTTGTTTGTTTTTGAAAAGTAATATTGTGCAGCAAAAAATATTATAGAGAGAAAGAAGGGATTTCTATTAATGGCACGAGAAAAATTTATACTAATGTCTGAATTGACAGAAGAACAAAAACAAAGACTTTATTATAATAACGACCCAATTCGTAAAATAATGCTGTGGGGAAAAGACAGCAAAGAAAATAATTGTTTGCTGGTATTATATGGTATACAAGGAGTTGAAATAGGAGTAAAAAAGTCTTCTAATCAATATTATATGAATGGTTATTTATTACAACCAGTAGTAAAGTATACACATTATGCAGTATTTCATGGCGAGAAGGAACATTTACCTTCTATTCCCAATACATATTATTATATAGAAGAAAAGTTGCTCTGTTATAAAAGAGGATATAAAACGGCAAAAGAAAAATGGGATTATAATAGAGAGCAACGTAGGTACATAAGACATCTCATTATTGACGACAACTATATTGTGAAAGAATTTTACGAATTAGAACAAAAGGCGGAGTTAGATTATTATAAACAAACAAAATATGAAGACTATGTGACATATTTCAAACAAAATAATATTACATTTGAAGATTTTGAGATAATAGAAGACCCAAGTACATTATTTGGTTTTGAAAAAAATAGTAAATATTATAACATTGTATATGATATGTTTTCAAAACAAAGATTGTATAGCAGAATTAAAAAAATGAAGGAATTTATCAAAAGTAGTCCTTCTGTAGAAGAATATGAAAAAGTATTTAAAGTTGCAAGTGTAGAACTGGCTTGTGGTATATTCGAACAGCTTACAATAGATAAAAACCCTATATTGCTTGAAAAAGCAAAAGAAATTGTAAAAAGTGAAACATGGTGGGCAAAAAAAGAATATCATAATGGATTGATACGTTTTGCTCAAAATTACATCAGTGTATTTGATGAAAAATTAATACAAAAGCAAAAAGAATTTATATACAAAACATTGCCTGAAATGGATTTTCATGTAAAAAGGTTAAAAGTTTATGGTAAAACATTGACAGGTAAAGAATTAGAGGAATATATAGAACAAAGTCGTGGTAATTATAGTGATATTTATAATAATTATTGGGTTATGCAGTATGGTAGCCAAAAATTGTATGATAAAAATACCTATACAGATGGCAAAAATATCAATAATATTGCATTTAAAAATACCATACAAATGGCAAGGGCATATGATATGGCTGATGCTATAGGAAAAATTACGTATTATATTGATTCACAAAGAACAAAAAATTATCTTAAAAACACCAATGAGGAGGCATATAAATATTATCAAAGATACCTCAGAAGAATATGGGATAATTATAAGGCAACAGATGAAAATAAATTTGTAGAGATGACGAGAGAATTTCTTGCAAGTAAGCAATATTATGATGTTATGTATGGTAGTTCTTTTTTCATTGATAAATATTTTGAAAAAAAAGAAGTATGGTATAGGCATATAGATGATATTATGTATATCGTAAAAAATTCTACACATAATGATGTGCTTTATTTTTGCTATGAAGTATTGCAAGAGGCACAAAAACAAAATTTGCTTCCTGAATTTGAACTAAAAGAATTGATACAACTTTCTCAAGTACCAAATCAGTCACTTTCGAAATTCTTTGAAGAATTGTTAATGCCAAAATTGAAAGCATTGACTGCATTTGATGCGGAAATTATGTTAACACTAATGAATATGAAATCTGAAGTATTGCAGAATGTGGCAAAAGAATATTTTGTAAAAACAAATGGCAAATTCAGTCCAGAAAATATAGCAAATATGTTGTGTATGGATACCATAGAAGACTGGTATGAAGTAGTAAAAACAAATATAGATGTATTTAATGCAGAAGAATATATAGCATTTATAAAAGAACTGACTTCTAATATAAATATAGAGTATCCAGAAAATATCATTGAATTGCTTCAAAACTCTGTAAAAAAATTAGATACTGCAACAATAACACAAAAACAAACACTTATGAAGCATTTTATTGTATTGCTGTTAAACAATAAAAAAATGCCAGAATTTATGACTGAAATTGCAGAAAATGTAATATTCTATTTACCATATGAACAACTAAAAGAAACATTACAAAATATTGAACTAAAACATAGTACAATATCAGAGAGAAATTATAATACAATTGCATTGTTAAAAGCGGTAAAAGAGGACAATATGCTTAAAGATGGCATAATACTGTCTATATTGGAAACAGGCACAGCAAAAGTAGTAAAAACACTTACAGAAATTGTAGACATTTTAAAAGATACATTAATAGAAAGAAATACAACAATGCTGTTGCTTATGGAGTGTAATGCAAGTACATTAAATAAAATCGCACAAAGTATATTTGAGAATATGGAAATAGAAAAAAGAGAAAAAATGCACATGATATTGTTGGACTCCCCAGTGGAAAGAGCATATCAATATGGTTTGCAAAAACTGGAAGAATGGTATGGGGATAAAACACCTCAGAAATTTGTTTTCCGTATGCTAGAACACCCTTGCATAGCAGTAAAATCTTATTTATCAGAAAAAATGGAAAAAGCGTTTGAACATTTAGAAAAAGTGCAGCCCGATTTGTATATTTATTATGTCAAAACATTGCTTTATTTACCAAATAAGGCAGCAAAAAGTAAAGATTATGTATATTCTACTATACCAACATTTGTAAAATATTGTCCACAAAAGAAAAAAGAAATAGAGAATATATTGCTTGATATAGGTAGTACAAATGTTAAAATAAATGCAGAAAAAGCACTTGTAACATTTGCTCAAATACAGAAGGAGGTGTAGTACTAATGCAAGTAAATTATAAATATGCAAGTCCTTCTCAGTGTAGACAAGTCAATAATCAAACAACATTAGGATTTAGTGCAGATTTGTCAAGAGATGAAAAAGTTTCTTTTTCAGGCAAATTAAAACACCCATTATTGTTTAGAGATGCTATGCTTATGTTAAGAGATATTGTTGTTTCAGATATGAGCCAAAAACAAAAAGAAAGACCTGAATATTTTGAGTGGCTAGACCAAGAAATTGAAAGACGTATTAAAACACATGAACAGTATGCACCTAAAATTAGAGAAGGATTAAAACAAAAAATGTCTGTTTGTGATGAAGAATTGTCACAGCAAAATGAAGAAATCAAAAAATTGCAGAATATACAAAGAAATTTGCAAAAACAAATTGACGCATATGATGCGTGGAAAGACTATTATAAAATAGAAAGAGATTTCTGGAAATTTATAAGAGATAGAGATTATAGTTTATGGTTTGTGTTAGACCCTGTCATTACGGTACACAAAGACCAAGTTTCATTTGAAGCTTTTTCAGTAGATGAGTCTACTTATGGTTGTTTGTCTGTAGCTATGGAAGAATTTGATTTGTTGCAAGAGCCAAAACTTGGTACAACCAATATTGATTTTTCTGCAAAGCTGGAAAAAGAAATGCAAAGATTTCGTAGTTATACTGATGTAACATTGTCTGTTAATCCAGATGGTTTTACAGTGGAAAATGATGTTGTACCAGAATATGTAGAAAAGAAAATTGATTTACCTGAAACGTGGATAAAAGGATTTAATCAAGTTTCCTCAGCGGCAGCATTAGATGGTATAGAGTTGGAATTAAGTCCTTCTGATATGTATGATATTTGTGCTTTTTTAAGAAAACATAAAGAGAAAAAAAGCCCTCGCTACATGAAATGGATATTAGAACCAGAACAAAGAATACAAATTGTATTTGAACCATTTGGTAAAGTAATCACATTAAATGCTGTGTATAAAGGCAAAAAAAAGAGAGAAGAAAAAATTTGGGGTAGAAGACGTTGGTTGGTAATGGAAAAACTGCTTCCTATTGCAAAAGCATTTTATGTAAAATTTTTGGGATTTGGTATGCCTCAGTTTATTAGGGCAGATATGGGAACATTACAGATGACAGTTGGCTTTTCTTCTTGGAGTTCTAATGACTGGGTAAAAGGTACAGCATTTAATATTATGGCTGGATTTACAGGAAATGGAAATTATAATGAAGTTTATAAATTGTTAAAACAGCAACGTTGTTTATCTATGCAGGAAATATTTGACCATTTTAAAGATAGTGTAATACAAGATAAAGTAAAAGCAGGTATTGGTATGCTCTTTAGAAAAGGAGAGGGCTATTTTGATATGGTAAACAATAAAGTTCGTTTCCGTCATTTGTGTAATGAGCCTATACCACATCAGCTTTATGAAATTACAAATATAGAAAAACAAGTTGAAAAATATAGTAAAAAGACATTTAACAATATGAGAGTAATGTATACTCCTAAAAAAGAATTTATATTCACTACAACATATAATGAAGGCAATTATTATGCCCCTAGTAATACAGAGATTGTTATTGACCAAGATGCACAAATTGTAAAATTGAATTGCAGTTGTGCAACATTTAAAAGAGGTGCAAAAAATATATCAGAGCCTTGTGCCCATATCCTTGCACTGTATGTTGCTTCTTTTAAACTATTAAAACTAGAAAATTTGGAATATAACAAAGAATATAAAATTAATGATATTATGGAGATGTTGCTATAATGGATACAAAGTCTGAATATAGAAAACTAATAAATGAAATGGGCAAAAAAGAGTTTACATTTTTAAAAATGCAAGAATATGGTTTCTGGCCAAGCCATTTACCAACACCTTATGAACGTCAGCAAAATGAAACAGAACAAGATTTTCAAAATAGAAAAAAATTGCTTGATGAATTTCAAAAATTGTCAGAGCAAATTGCACAGGCTTATAAAGAAAAAAGAGAAATCGAAATAAAACTTTCTTCTTTACAAAAGCAATATCAAGATACATGGGATTATGAAAAAATCCGTGCTGTTGTTTCACAGGAAATTATGAAAGCTTCTATTGCTAGACGTGCAGAAAGAAAGGCAGAAAGACAAAGACAAAAACAGCTAAAAACAGAACAATGGCAAAAAAGAAAATCAGAAAATATATTGTTTATAGGTAGAGGCTACTCTAATATTTTGCATAAAAAACAAACAGATATACAAAAACTCAAACAAAACAATTTGCCCATATTAGAAACAGATAAAGATATTGCACAGCTTTTGCAAATAGAATATAGTACATTACGTTATTTGGCTTATCACAGAGATGTCGTGACATTTGATAATTATTATCGCTTTGATGTGCCTAAAAAAAGTGGTGGTATGCGTCATATTGCTGCCCCAAAAACACAATTAAAAACAGCACAAAAACAAATATTAGAGAAAATATTAGAAAAAACAGAAATTTCTGATGTAGCACATGGCTTTATAAAATCAAAATCTGTATTAACAGGTGCAAAAGCACATCAGACAAGCCCTGATTTATTGATTAATATTGATTTAGAAAACTTTTTCCCAACCATTACATTTGAAAGAGTGAGAGGATTATTTCAATATTTAGGTTATTCTGGTTATATTTCTTCTATTCTTGCTATGATTTGTACTTATTGCGAAAGAATGGCAGTGGAAATAAAAGGAGAAACAAAATATATTAAAACATCAGAAAGAATATTGCCTCAAGGTTCTCCTGCTAGTCCTATGATTACCAATATGATATGTAAAAGAATGGATAAACGTATCAATGGATTGTGTCAAAAATTAGGTGTCATTTATACAAGATATGCTGATGATATGAGTTTTAGTTATACAGGAGAATTAGAAAATTTTGCTATAGGCAGCTTTTTAAATAGTATACAAAAAATAATAGAGGCAGAAGGCTTTCATATCAATAAACAAAAAACGCATATATTGAGAAAACATAACAGACAGTATATTACAGGTATTGTAATAAACAATGCAGAAATTGGTGTTACTCGAAATTGGATAAAAATATTAAGAGCTTCTATACATAATGCACAGAAATTAAAAAATGCAGGAGAGGCTATACCAAAACAAACAAAACAAGAAATTTCTGGTAAAATTGCATGGCTAAAAAGCGTCAATGAAACAAGATACCAAAAAATAATACAACAAGGAAAACAACTGTTACAAAATTCATAGTAATAAATAAAAAAGAAGCAATAAAATATGCTTGCATATAAAAAGGCTTCTTTTTTTGTAAAATGAATAAATTCAAATATAAAGTAGAAAGATATAAATATTTTGTATATTTTGCTATACAAAGCATTGACAAATAAAAAATGACATTGTATAATGAATAAAAATAAAATATTGCCAAATGAAGCAGCAGGAAAATTCCTAAATATATTCAATTTGTATAATAAGGAAGCCGATGAAGCAATTTAAAATCGCCAAATTTTAAAGAAACTTTCAGGCAAACCGACCTGCTGTTGATGGAACTCTGGAGAGAATTTTAGAAATAAAATCACCGTAGGAGTAATGCTTTCAGGTTACAATACAGAGGAATAGAGGCGACGTTTTTTAGCGTGTCTGTATTCCTTTTTTTTGTACTTATTTTTGGCAAAAAAATACTATTTTACTATATTTTTACATAGAAAGGAGATCTTTCAGTTTTAAAACCGCAATACTATAATAAATTAAAGGAGGGCTTTATATGTCAAATCATAATAATGAAATGAAAAAAACATTAGGTCTATCTACTGCATTGGCGACAGTAGTAGGTTCTGTTATTGGCTCTGGAGTATTTTTTAAACCACAGTCTATTTATACTACCACAGCAGGAGCACCTGGACTAGGTATGATGGCTTGGATAATAGGTGGTCTTGCAAGTATTGCAGCAGCATTAACATTTGCTGAGGTTGCAATATTAATTCCTAAAACGGGTGGTATGGTAGCTTATTTAGAAGAAGCATTTGGTAAAAAAGTAGGATATTTAACTGGCTGGATGCAAACAGTATTATTTTATCCTGCTATGATTGCAGCACTTTCTGTTATTTGTGCACAACAATTTGAACTGTTTACAGGAAATCCCTCATTAACGCCTGCCGTTACAATCGCTATTGTTATTATTATAATTATATTAAATGCACTTGGTTCAGGCGTAGGAGGAGCAGTACAAGTTATTTCAACAGTCTGTAAACTCATACCTTTAATATTGCTTATGATATTTGGATTTATAAAAGGTTCTGGAGAAAATCCTATATTTAGCCCTATGGTAGGGGAAGGAGTAAGTGCTGGAAATGCTTTAAGTTCATTGCTTTTAGCAGTATTATTTGCATTTGAAGGTTGGACAAATGTAGGAGCGATTGCAGGAGAAATGAAAAATCCTGCAAAAGATTTGCCTCTTGCTATTGTAGGTGGTGTTTCTGTAATTATGGCAGTTTATTTTGTAATTAACTTGGCATATCTTTGGGTATTGCCAGCGAGTGCATTGGCTGCAACACCTACACCAGCAGCAGATGTTGCAACAGCAATATTTGGAGAAGTGGGAGGAAAAATTATAGCAGTAGGTATTATGATTTCTGTGTTTGGTGCGTGTAATGGATTTGTATTGTCTGGTTCTAGAGTAGCCTATTCTCTTGCAGTAGAAGGTACACTTCCAGCAAGTGAAATATTTTCAAAATTAAATGCAGCAAAATCTCCTATGAACTCTATTATATTGGTAGGTGCAATAGGCTGTATATATTCTTTAACAGGACAATTTAATTTATTGACAGACGTGGCAGTATTTTCTTGCTGGATATTTTATACATTAACATTTGTGGCAGTAATAAAATTGAGAAAAGAAGCAAAATGGGCAACTGTAGAAAGAATATATAAAGTACCTTTGTATCCTATTATACCAGCAATTGCTATTATAAGTGGTGTATATGTTATATTTAATCAACTTTTGATTTGTGATAGTGTTACATTGTCAGAAACATTACAAACATTATCTTCAGGGAATTTTGTAGAAGCCATTTCTACAGATAATAGACTTCGTTCTATAGTTAGTATTATTATTACATTGATAGGCTTACCAGTTTATAAAATAATGAGCAAAAATTTAAAACAAAATAAAGTTTTAGCCGATTAAAATAGAATTTAAGTAATAAAAATCTCTCTTTTTATAAATAAAAGAGGGATTTTTTTGTATGAAAAAAAAGTCTGTAAAAATAATACTAATTATGATACAATAAATAAAACGTGATATTTTTAGTAAAAATAGCCTAGTAATGTAGTGTTTTTGTATTACTTTTTGAACAAAGCGTAAATGGAATGATACAAGCAATATTGACAATTTATGCAGAGTAGTGCATAATAGACAATGAAGCATATTTATTTATAGTAAAATATCGTGTGGTTTTGCATTACATAAATTATTGCAGAAAAGTACCTGCAAAAGTGACAAAAATAAAAAAAGTTAGTGATGTTTGGTACAATGAATTTTGTTTCATTGTGCCTTTTTTATTCAATATAAAAATATATAATATAAGGAGGGAAAATTTATGCTGTTTATTGTAATGTATTTATTATGGTTTTTGTTTAATGGAAGGGTAACAATAGAACTTGCCATAATTGGTCTGTTGATTTGTGGAGCATTGTATTATTTCACTCAAAAATTTATAAGAGAGGAGAAAAGACAAAGTATTTTAAGTGGTCACATATTTGATTTTACAAAATATGCTTTTGTGCTTTTTATAGAAATTATAAAATCAAATATTGCTGTAATGAAATTGATATTAAACCCTAATATGAAACAGTGGCACCCTAGTTTTGTGACATTTACTTCTGAATTAGAAGATGAAAGAATGAGAGTGTTACTGGCAAATTCTATTACATTAACACCAGGAACAATTACGGTAGGAATGGAAGAAAAAGAATTTACAGTACATGTATTAGACAGCAGAGGGGAGGAACAAATAGAACATGGAGTATTTGCACAAAAACTTTTCGAAATAGAAAGGAGAGAAAAAAATGATAGAAAGTGAAAATTTGTTGTATATGGTATTGTTTGGGTGTATGATTTTTCTTTCTATTTTAATGTTTTTCTGTCTGTATAAAGCATTAAAAGGGCCTAGATATACAGACCGTATGATTTGTATTAATGTAATAGCAACATTAGGAGTTAGTTTTATTTGTATACTTTCTGTATACTTAGAAGAGTCTTTTTTAGTAGATATTGCATTAGTATATTCTATGCTGAGTTTTTTAGCCGTAGTGGTGTTGTGTCATATTGTCACATTATATCATAAAGGTTGGTTTCTTTATAAAGAAAGGAGAGAGGAGGAAAAACGTGAGTAATGTAATAGGGATACTATTTGTGTTGGTAGGTATGTTTGTTTTTGCAGTATCAGTGTTGGGATTATATCGATTTCACTATACATTAAATCGTATGCACGCAGCAGCATTAGCAGATACATTAGGTACAGCGTTAGTTATGATAGGGTTAATGATATTAGGACTGGATATATTTCATGTATTAAAATTGTTTTTAGTAGTATTGTTTTTGTGGATAACAAGCCCAGTAAGTAGCCATTTGATTTCAAAAACGGAGATACTTACAAATTTGAATTTAGAAGAAAGGATGAAAAACAAATAATATGTTAATAGAAAATTTATTACTTTTATTTTTAATTGTATGTGCTTTGTTGGTTTCTGTAACAAAAAGGCTTTTAAGAGCAGTAATTATATTTATGGCATATAGTATTGTAATGTCTGTGGTATGGATATTTTTGGAGTCACCTGATTTAGCAATTACAGAGGCAGCAGTTGGCACTGGTATTACAAGTATATTATTCTTCCTCACATTAAAAAAAGTGCATGAAATAAAGGGAACGCATGATGAATGAGCAAAATAAGAAATCAAAATGGCAGCATTTTGTGGATTGGGTCAATGGAGAGGAAGCCATTGAAATGCCAAAAAAGATTTCATTTAAAAAAATAGATTTTGAAAAATTGCAGGAAAATTTTGAAAAGTATATATGGAGTGGAAGAAAAAAAGCTATATTTTATATGGCAATGTGTGTGTTTGTGTGTTCAACATTTATAGCAATATTATTGCATACTGTAGCAGCATTACCTTATTTTGGAGGAAGCAATAACCCTGCATCAAATGAGGTAGTACAAAGATACATTGAAAACGGAGTAGAAGAAACAGGAGCAACAAATATTGTAGCGGGTATGATATTAGATTATAGAGCATTTGATACTTTTGGAGAGTCTAATGTACTGTTTTTAGCTGTAATATGTGTCATAATGCTTTTGAAAAAAGATAAATATAATACAACAGAGCAAGAGGAAAGAGAACAAAAAGAAGATGAAATGTTTGAAAAAGAAGATGCAAATATTATATTGAAAAGAATAGCAAATTTATTAACACCTTTGCTATTTTTATTTGGTATTTATGTAGTATTAAATGGTCATATTTCTCCGGGAGGAGGATTTTCAGGAGGAGCAATTATAGGGGCAGGACTGGTATTGTATGCCTCTGTAAATGGACAGCAAAAAATGCAGAAATTTTTTACTTATAAAATATTTGTACGCATTAATGTTACTTGTTTACTGACATATTGTGTATTAAAAGGATATTCTTTTTTTACAGGAGCAAATCATTTGCCTAATATTATACCAAAGGGTACACCGGGGGCATTGCTTAGTGGAGGACTAATATTACCTTTAAATATTTGTGTTGGAATGATAGTAGCTTGTACAATATATGGTTTTTATGCTTTATTCACAAAAGGAGAAATTTGAATGACAAATTTAATGACAAATCATTATGAGGCAGCAGCAGTAATATTATTTGGCATTGGATTTATGAACCTGCTTCTTTCTCGTAATTTGATTAAAAAATTTATAGGTTTGAATATTATGGATACAGCGGTGTATTTATTTTTAGCAGCAAAGGGATTTATAGAAGGAAGGGCGGCACCTATAGTAACTGCAGGAACAACAGCAACAGTAGAAAAATTTATAAATCCTGTACCAAGTGGATTAGTATTAACGGGTATTGTTGTTTCTGTTAGTATCACTGCGTTTTCATTAGCATTAGTGCAAAGATTATATAAACATTATGGCTCTCTTGATTTAGATGAAATTATGCAAAAAGCGAAAAAGGAGGGACATTAATGGGAAGTGTAAACTATATATATAATATTCCTTTTATTAGTATCTTTTTAACAATGTTTGGAGGAATTATTACTCCTTTATTTGCAAAGGGAAAATTAGCACAAAAAATTAATTTTATTATTGTATGTATTGTAGGAATATTATCAGCAATACTTTTAGTGAGTGTTTGGAAAAGTGAACAAAGCTTTACTTTTATGATGGGACACTTTCCTGCTCCTTGGGGAAATGAATTGAGAGCAGGCCCATTAGAGGCATTGATGGCATTGACATTTTCGTTTGTAATGGCAAATACATTGCTAGGTGGGGCGAAATTTGTACAAAAAGATATATTACCTGAAAAACAAAATTTATATTTTGTTATGATAAATTTGTTGTTTGGCTCTATGCTTGCATTGATATATACCAATGATATATTTACAGCATATGTATTTTTGGAAATCAATACCATTGCTTCCTGTGCTATTATTATGGCAAAAGGGACAGGAGAAAGCATTGCAGCAACATTACATTATTTAATTATATGTCTTTTAGGCTCAGGACTTTTTTTAATAGGTATTTCATTATTATATAGCATTACAGGACACCTTTTGATGTCTAATATACAACAGTCTATTATACAGCTTACAAAAACAGGAGAATATGCTTTTCCTTTTGCAGTAGTAATTGGTATGATAATTATAGGCATTTCTATAAAAAGTGCTGTATTTCCTTTTCATTTTATGTTGGCAAGTGCACACCCTGCTGCAACACCACCATCAAGTAGTATATTATCTGGTCTTGTACTCAAAAGTTTTATTATATTAAATATCAAAATGTTTTATTGTGTTTTCACAATAGATTTAATCAGAAGTTTAAGAATTACAAATGTATTATTTTTGTTTGGACTAATAGGCATGGTAGTAGGCTCTGTTTCTGCATTAAAAGAAACACGTATTAAGCATATGCTTGCCTATTCTTCAGCAGCACAAATTGGTTATATTTATATGGGCTTGGGATTAGGAAATCATGCTGGTATGGTAGCAGCTTGTTTTCATATATTAGCTCATGCTGCTACAAAAGCAATGCTTTTTATTTGTGCAGGAGGCCTTATGACTGTTTCACAGGGCAGTGATAGCATACATGATTTGAGAGGTGCAGCACATAGAAATCTTATGGCAGGAATTGGATTTACAGTAGGGGGGCTTTCTATGGTAGGTGTTCCTTTGACAGCAGGATTTGTTTCAAAATTATATTTTGCCTCTGCTACAATATATTCTCCTCAAAAAATGGTAATTACGTTATTGACATTAGCAGTAAGTATGATATTAAATGCTATGTATTTTATACCTTCAGCAATAGCGATATGGACACCAGTGGACAAAAAGGCAGAATATACAAAACACTCCAGAAAAATGGAAATTGGTATAGGTATATTTATCGTCACAAATTTCTTTTTAGGTATTTGTTATAAACCTATTATTGATATGATTGAATTAGGTATTCGTTTATTGTAATTGAAAAATTGTAGAAAAGAGTGATGTGTGTGATTGGTAATGAAATGCTGTTACTTCCCGTATTGTTTCCAATAATAGCTGGACTGCTTTTTTTAACTGTGAAGGGGAAAAAACAGCAACAAATTTATATATTTAGTGTAGTATTATTAGAAGTAGTATTTGTATGGTATTTATGCCTTACGCAAAATAGACAAATAACATTTTGGCATATGAGCGAAAATGTATTTATTTCATTTCAAAATGATGGCTTATCTCGATTTTTTGCTTGTTTAATTAGTATAATATGGTGTTTGGCAGCAGTATATTCTTTAGAATATATGAAGCATGAACAAAATACAAAACGCTTTTTTGTATTTTATATTATGACATTAGGTGCTTTGATAGGATTATCTTTTTCTGGAAATTTCATGACACTTTATTTGTTTTATGAAATGATGACACTTTTAACAGTGCCTTTTGTAATACATAGTGGTACAATGGAAGCAAAAAAGGCGGCAATGAAATATTTAGGTTATTCTATATTTGGTGCTGGTTTAGCATTGTTAGGAGCATTCTTTTTAAATTATTACTGCTATACAACAACATTTTCAGCAGGTGGTACATTAAATATGACACTTGTAAAAGGAAATGAGAATATATTACTTGTAGTATTTTTGATAATGATGATAGGTTTTGGAGGAAAAGCAGGTATGTTTCCTTTGCATGGGTGGTTGCCAACAGCACACCCTGTAGCACCTTCTCCTGCAAGTGCTGTACTTTCTGGTATTATTACAAAAGGCGGTGTACTCTCTATAATAAGAGTAGCATATTATTTGTTTGGAGCAGAATTTTTAAAAGGCACATGGGCACAACAAGTGCTTTTAGTGCTTGCGGTGTTTACTGTTTTTATGGGTTCTATGCTTGCTTATAAAGAAAGATTACTAAAAAAAAGGCTTGCTTATTCTACAGTAAGTCAAGTATCTTATGTACTATTTGGATTAATGTTGTTTTCTCCATTAGGATTTTGTGGTGCATTGCTTCAAATATTATTTCATGCTGTAGCAAAAAATATATTGTTTTTTACCGCAGGAGCAATTATATATAAAACAGGTAAAACATATGTCAATGAATTAAAAGGCATAGGCAAAGAAATGCCTATAGTCATGTGGTGTTTTGCTATTGCGTCATTGTCATTAGTAGGAATACCTCCTACAAGTGGTTTTGTAAGTAAATGGTATTTAGCACAAGGAGGATTGTGTTGTGAGTATGCAGTATTGGGATTGATAGGAACAACGATATTGATATTGATGGTGAGTGCTTTACTGACTGCAGGTTATCTTTTGCCTATAGTAGCAGATGCGTTTTTTCCGGGCAGAGCAGAAGAATATTACCATAGAGAAAATAAAGAGCCTTGTTTTTTAATGACAGTACCATTATGTATACTTTCTGTTTTAGCACTACTTTTTGGTATGTTTCCAAATAGCATTATAACGCAAATTACACAAATTTCAAATAGTATACTTCAGTTTGTATCACTGTAAAAAAGAGAGGTGGAATAGTTTATGAACGAAAAATTAGCATTACTTTTGCCTATTCTTTTTCCAGTTATCTCTGGAGTAATACTTTTAATTTCAAAACTGGAAGATAGACAAAAAAGACAAAAATATGTCAGTTTTGTAGTAATATTAAATGCTATATTTGTATTATCTATATTGTATTTTGATAATAAAGAAGCATTTGTATTATACCGTTTTAGTGAAAAGCTTTCTTTGATACTTCATATAGATGGTATGTCAATAGTGTTTGGTACAATGGTTTCTATATTGTGGGTAATCACTACATTTTATGCTTTTGAATATATGAAACATGAAGGTATGGAAACAAAGTTCTTTTCCTTTTTTATGATGACATTTGGCATAGTAATAGGAATAGCATTTTCGGGGAATATGGTAACATTGTATTTATTTTATGAATTTTTGACATTGGTAACATTACCGCTTGTTATGCATGGTACAGATGGAAAAACAAGATATGCAGGTAGAATTTATTTAATTTATATGATGGCAGGAGCTTCTCTTGCGTTTATAGGGCTTGTTTTCCTTGTAATATATGGAAATTCTCTTGATTTTGTAATGGGAGGAATATTAAATACAGAACTTGCTTCAAAAGATGCCGAAATGCTTCATGTAGTATATTTACTTGCTTTTTTTGGATTTGGTGTCAAAGCGGCAATACTGCCATTTTATTATTGGTTACCTACTGCAGCAGTTGCACCAACACCTGTTACAGCATTGCTTCATGCAGTAGCAGTAGTAAAAGCAGGTGTTTTTGCTATCATACGATTAACATATTATAATTTTGGTACAGAGTTTTTAAAAGGGACATGGGTGCAAAATGTAATATTAGCTATGACAGCATTGACAATTGTATTCGGTTCTACTATGGCATTGAGAACACCTCATATTAAAAGAAGATACGGATATTCTACTATAAGTAATTTGTCTTATATATTGTTTGGTATAGCACTGATGACACCAGCAGGGTTATCAGCAGGTCTTTTACATATGATTTATCATGCAGTATTAAAAATTACATTATTTTTCTGTGCAGGTGCAATATTGTATCAAAATCATAGAGAATATGCTTATGAAATACAAGGATTTGGTACAAAAATGCCTATGATATTTTTGAGTATGACAATTGTGTCAATTGGTATGGCAGGTATACCACCTTTTGCAGGATTTCACAGTAAATATGCTTTAGGTACGGCAGCAGTAGAAGCAGGAAATCCTTATGCTTTTTTAGGCATTGCTGCATTGATAATATCTGCATTACTTACTACATTATATTTATTTGAATTAGTAATCAGAGCTTATTTTCCTGTAAAAAAAGAATATCCTGCATGGTATTATGATGGTGTAGCAGACCCCAACAAATTGATGACAGTGCCTTTATTGGTTTTAAGTGCTATTTCTGTTGTAATAGGATTGTATCCTAAATTTTTTGTGCAGATATTTGACGCTATTGCACAAGGGATATTATAGTAAAGGAGGAAAACAATGTTAGCATTTATGGTTTTTTTTCCTATATTGAGTGCATTTATTGCATATATAATTGGTAAAAAAAATAAAACAGCAAGAGATTATTTTACTTGGATAGTAACAGCTGTGATATTGGCAGCTAGTATTTCTTTGACAGCAGAACAAACATATAGTATAGCAGGATTTTGCAGTTTGGGTATTGCATTTAGAGCAGATGGTATACACAAAGTACTTGCTGTAATGACAGCATTTGTATGGTTTATTACAACAGTGCTTTCAAAAGAATATTTTCAAAAAGATAGAAATAGAAACAGATATTACTTTTTTATGCTTATGACATTAGGTGCGACAATGGGAGTATTTCTGTCAGCAGATTTGTATACGACATTTATATTTTTTGAAATGATGTCATTTACTTCTTATGTGTTGATTATGCACAGAGGTACAGGAGAAGCACTTTATGCAGCAGCGACTTATTTGGCTGTAGCAGTAATAGGTGGCCTTGTAACATTAATGGGAATATTTATGCTGTATCATATGACAGGAACATTAGTATTTGACGAATTGCCTCAAGCGATTTCGCTTTTGCAAAATAGAAATCAATTATATATAGTAGGTATATTGATATTGTTTGGTTTTGGTGCAAAAGCTGGTATGTTTTTATTGCATACATGGCTTGTAGAAGTTTATCCAGCAGCACCAGCTCCAGCAACAGCATTGCTTTCTTGTGTGCTTTCTAAAACAGGTATTTATGGCATAATGATATTAGGTGGCATTGTGTTTTTGCATGATGCAAAATGGGGTATTTTGATTGTTTATTTTGGTATTATGACTATGATTTTAGGTGGAATATTGGCTGTATTTTCTATTGATTTAAAAAGAACATTAGCTTGTTCTTCACTATCGCAAATTGGTTTTATATTGGTAGGAATAGGTATGCAGGGAATATTGGGAGAACATAATGCTTTGGCAGTAGATGGTAGTATATTACATTTAACAAACCATACCATTGTAAAATTGATATTATTTATGGTAACAGGTATTATATATTACAATACCAAAAATTTGAATTTGAATTACATAAGAGGATATGGCAAAAATAAACCGCTTTTAAAAATAATATTTATTATGGGAGCATTGGGTGTTATGGGTGTTCCTCTTTGTAATGGTTATATCAGTAAAACATTAATACATGAGAGCATTGTAGAAGAAATACTATTTTTAGCAGAAGCAGGGCAAAGTGTAACACAAATGAGAGTAATAGAATATTTGTTTTTGTTTGCTGGCGGTTTAACTGTTGCATATATGACAAAACTATTTATTGCTGTATTTGTAGAACAACCAGATGAAAAATGGAATGAAAAAAAGGAATATATGAATAATATTTCTAAAATATTGCTTTCATTTTGTGCAGTACTGCCTTTGCTATTTGGATTGTTTCCCCACCAGACGCAAGAAAATATCGCACAAATGGCAAGAGGTTTTGTATATGGCCATGCACCAGCACATACAATACACTATTTTTCATGGGCAAATTTAAAAGGAGCGGTTATTTCTATTGCAGTAGGGGCAGTAGTTTATTTGTTGTTTATACGAAAACTGCTTACAGAAAAAGGTGCAAAAGGAGAAACAGTATATTTAGATAGATGGGCAGAAGGCTGGAATTTAGAACATCAAATTTATAGACCAATATTGTTAGGTTTGTTACCATTTTTAGGAGCATTTGTAGCTAGAACAATAGGCTCTATTACAGATGGTATTATAGCACTTTGTCAAGTATATTTGTTTAACCATAAAATGGATAAAGTAATACCAAAAGAAAATGTGTATTTTACAGTATATCCTCAAGGTGGAAAACAAATATTCAAAGATAATTTGTCAAAAAGTTTGCTGTTTTTGGGAGCTGGCTTTGCATTTGCTATGTGGTATATATTGTTATAAATAAAAATAAAAGGAGTTTTCTAATTTTTTAGAAAACTCCTTTATTGTTTAATATCCTTCGTTAATTTGCTTCCATTGTTCACTATTAGTATCTTTTGCAAATACAATATAACGATATATTCCTTCACCTGCATGAGCTGTTTCAGCTTTGAATATGATAATGTTTCCTTGCTGGTATTGTGGATAGTCATAATACCAGTGACAATCATTTTCAGCTATATTTAAAGAAAGTAAATCATATGAAAATTCATTTTCATAATACTTTTTTGCCATATCTTTTAATTGCTGTAGTTGCTGCTGTGACAAACATTGTGAATAGTTTTTATAGTGTATTTGTTCTGTTTTTTGAGCAAATATAGAAGCAAATGATTTTTCTATTTCCGCATATAACATACTATTCCATACTGAAAATGTAGAAGCAGTTTGTTCAACTGTATTTGTTTGTGTTTGAGAACTGCTTTGGCAGCATACACAATAAAATACAAAAAGCAATGCGAAAAAAGGAATACTATATTTTTTCATATTGTTATTAAATTTCAATTAACTCATATGCTTGATAACCAATGCCAATTTTTTCAGCGTGTTCTACACAAGAACGCCAGCTTGTGTTAGGAGAAACTAAATGGAAATAGTCCTCTTCTTCACTGTGATTGTGTTGTGCAATATGTTCTTCTAATATACTGCCAGAAATAACAGGCTGTTTGTTTACAGCATCTGCACAAGCAACATCTAATGCTACAGGGTCAAAAGAGGCAAACATACCTACATCTGGTACAATAGCAACATCATTTTCAGCATGACAGTCGCAGAAAGGAGAAACGTCCATAACAAGACTGATGTGGAAATGAGGTCTGTCTTTTAATACTGCAAGAGAGTACTCTGCCATTTTTTTATTCATAATGTCTATTGCTTCATCGTTTACAGCAAATATAGCATCATGAGGACAGATACCAATACATCTACCACAACCTACACATTTATTGTGATCTATAGCAGCCTTTTTTTCTGTAATAGTAATAGCACTGTGAGCACAAATTTTTTGACACATACCACAGCCCACACATTTTCTGTCTTTCACACGAGGTTTACCAGCATTGTGCATTTCCATTTTACCAGCACGAGAGCCACAGCCCATACCTACATTTTTTAATGCACCGCCAAAACCAGCCATTTCATGCCCTTTAAAATGATTTAAAGAAATAATAATATCTGCGTCCATAACTGCTCTACCAATTTTTGCTTCTTTAATGTATTCGCCATTGATAGGAACAAGTGTTTCATCTGTACCTTTTAAGCCATCGCCTATAATGACATGACAGCCAGTAGAAAAAGGAGTAAATCCGTTTAAATAAGCAGAGTCAATGTGGTCAAGTGCATTTTTTCTACCACCTACATATAATGTATTACAGTCTGTTAAAAATGGTTTTCCACCTAATTCTTTTACAACATCTACTACAGTTTTAGCATAATTAGGACGTAAATAAGCTAAATTTCCTGGTTCACCAAAATGAATTTTAATAGCAACATATTTTTTATTAAAATCAATATCACCAATACCAGCTGTTTTGATAAGACGAGCCAATTTTTGCTGTAAATTTGTACCCGGTTTTGCTCTAAAATTTGTAAAATATACTTTTGATTTTTCCATAATATAAAATCCTCCTCGATTTTTGTACAATATGAAATAAATATAATAATATTGTATCAATACTAAAACAAAATAGCAACAAAATATAGTAAAACAAGTATAACAAAATATTATTCTGTTTTATTTTGTTCTGTTTGTTTTGGTGAAATAATATCCCAAAAATCTTTTGACGATATGTTTTGCAATATTCTGTATTGACTGTTGGGAGAGTCTTTGTCAAATCGACAGATACTGTTATAAGGACAATATATACAAGGTGTATCGTTTCCTTTTTTATAAGGATAAGGAGCAATTTCTCCTTTTAATAATGCTTCTGCTGTTTGTTGTGCTTTCTTTTTTGCAAAGTCCATAATATTTTTGTAGTTTTGTTCATCTGCTACATTTGCTCTTTTACTTACAGCACCATTTTTTAAAGAAGAAACTGGTATAATAGAAGACTCTACACTTGGCATAATACTGTTTTGCTCTCCGCTGTCAAAAATGTGGTCAAGTCCTTGTATTACTTTAATATCATTTAATACTAATCCTGACATTTTTAATTCTTTAAATAAAGCATCATAAATTTGTTCTGAAGTCATTTCTTTTTCTATTTTAATAGAAGGGTCTTTCATACGGAAATAAAATACCGCTCCTGGTTTGATATTAAAATGTTGTTTGTTGTTTTCTAAAAAAGCATCTAAATATATAAGAAGCTGTAATTGCAAACCATAAAAAATATCACTGAATTGAAAAGATTTTTGACCAGATTTATAATCAATAATTTTAACATATCTGGTGTTATTTTTGTCCATAATATCAATTCTGTCAATTTTTCCATTAAGCAGTAATTTTTCTCCACCAGACAATTCTATTACAATAGGGGGCAATGAAGAAGTAGAACCAAAAACTACTTCTGAACCATATGGTTCAAAATCTCCCATTTGTATATGTTTTGTAAGTGTCCAAGCTGCTCTTTTTGAAATCCTTTTTAAGCGATGTAATAAATATCTGTTTCCAGAAGTATCAAATAATATTTGATTGCTTATTTTTGGTGCTGCCTCTTCTACAGCATACTCTATAATTTCGTCAGACTGCTGTTTTTGTAAATGATGCCAAGAAATATTTTTTTGTTGTAATTGTTTTGAAAATGTTTCCATTACTTCGTGAAATAATATTCCTAAATCAGGTATTCTAATTTGATATAACTGTCTTTGTTTTGCTTTTAAATGGTATTCTGCAAAAAAAGAAAAAGGACAAGAGCAATATTTTTCTAAACGAGAAACGCTTGTATTGATTTGATTGCCATATATTTTTTTAACCATTTTTTTAGAAATATGCTCTACTGTTTCCTGTGCAAAAAGACCTCTTTTTAACATAGCAATATGCTCTTTCCATAGTTCATTTGTATTATAATAACTGTAGGCATCTTTCCACATAGTATCCATATCATTGTTTTCAGATAAAAAACAATTTCTCATTTGCTCTCCTAAAAAATGTATAGCTGTTTTTGGTGTTGCCATGTGGTGCAATGTATCTAACTCAAATGTTTCTTTTAAATTTGGAAACATTTTTTTTAATTTCATAATAACAGAAGAAGGACGTAAAGGTTTTCCCTCTATATCGGCAATACAATAACTGACATATAATTTTTCAGAAGGCTGAGAAAATCCTTTATAAATAAGATATTGTTCTTCAAAAGCCTTTCTTTTGGCACTAGGTGCTAATTCTGCTCCTTGTACAATTAAATTTTCTCTTTCTCCTTCTGTAAAAATACCGCCTTGTTCTGCAGGAGAAGGCAATATTCCCTCATTAACACCTAATACAAAAAGCACTTTAATTTCTGGTAAACGGCTTCTTTCAATGTCACCTACAATAATACTGTCTGCTGTAGGAGGTACAATACCTATTTCACTTTGTTCTAAACCAGCCTCTATAATTTTGTAAAATTCTTCTATAGTCATATTTTCTTCGCCTAATATTTCTGCTGCACTTTCTAAAAGTTCCATAAGTATAGACCAAATTTGTTGATATTCTTTGGCTTTTTCTATTGATTGTGTTTGTTCTGCCATTTGTACCGTTTTTTCGCTGGCATTGACAAACTGCAAAAAGCGAAAAAGTGCTTTTGACCAATTCAATAATGTTTGATTTTGTTTATTGTGTGACATTTGATATAATTCTTCAAGGGGAGAAATCGCTTTTTGTTTTAATATATTGATTTCAGCTTTTTGTTCTTCTGACTTTTGCTGCATACCATATTCCCAAGTATCTGCAAACCATTTTTTCCCTTTTATGCCATAAGCAAGTACATAGTTTTCTAATTTGTCAGTTTCTTCTTGTGTCAAAAGAGAATATCCTGTTTTTAAATAACGAAACATACTTTCATAAGTAAACTGATGAGATAGTGCATATAATACACTACGTACTAATTCCATTAGTGGATGAGATATAATTTCTCTTTTTGTATCAATAAAATAAGGAATATTAAATTCTTCTAATATACCTCGTAAACTCTTTTCATAAAGAGGTAAACCATTTGTGACAATAGCAATGTCTTTGTATCGAAGCTGTTCTTTTTTGATAATAGAAATAATTTCTTCTGCTATCATTGTCATTTCTTCATATTGATTAGAAGCAGAAAATAAAGTAATACCTTCTAATTCTTCTGTACTTTTTCTATAATATCTAAAATAATTTTTTTCTAAAAAAAGAAGCCCTTTTTTGTTTGTTCTTTTATTTTGTTTTAATATAATAGGTTGTTCTATATTACAATTTTGTTTTTGAGCAATTTCACTTATTTTTTTTGCTGTAATAGAGGGTTCAAAAAAGCCATTAAACATAGGAACATTATGTTGAAAAAAGGTATAATCGTCTATTGTTAATGTTACAGTTACCCTTTTTGCCAAACGTAAAAGCTGCTGTATTACGTCATATTCCTGAGGAGTAAAGCCTCTGAAGCCATCTATCCAAATTTCAGTATTTTGCCAATGCTGCACATTTTGCAAACGTTGTACAAGTAAGTCTAATAATTCATCTCCAGAAATATAATTGTTTTCTAAAAATTTTTGATAACTTTGCATAATCGTATCTAAATCATATAATTTCTCTTTTACTTTTTGAGAAAGATTATTATTGTTTTGATAGGATTTTAATTGTTGTGTTCCTATTTGAAATTGAAATAATTCTGAAATGGTACTGCTTAACTGTTCTATAAATCCTTGCTGGTCTAAACTATTTTTAAAATATAAAAAATTGTTTTTATTTTGATTTAATATTTTTCTTAATATCATAGATTTACTAACAGTGTTTAAAGGAATTGTTTTTGATACTCCTCTTTTTTGAAATACAGTATAAGCAAGTTTATTAAAATCAAATACTTCTGCATATAAAATAGTTTTTCCCTGTGTTTTTTCAGTTAATTCTTTATGTGCCTGTAAAGAGTATTGTGAAGGTACAAGTAACATAAAATGACCTTTTTGTTGCTGTTGTTTTTGTGTGATTTCATTTAAACAGTATTGTGTTTTTCCACTGCCTGCTCGTCCAATGATGAAACGCAAACTCATAAGTTATCCCTTCTTTCTTTTTAGCTTGTACAAATGGCATAATTGTAGCAAAAAATTCATACAGTATTGTAAATGTATTATTCATTTTAGGAGGTCACAGCATGAACGGAACGAAATTTGTGGTCATTAAATTTAGGGAGTTGGTAAAAACAGCAGTTTTTGCCATATTAGGCGTAGTGATTATAATAGGGCTTATTTATTTCTTTTTACCAAAAGAAGAACAAACAGCAGTTTATAATCCAGGTACATATTATGCACAATTTACACTCAATGGAGAAGTTGCAGAAGTAGAAATTGTTGTAGATAAAAATAATATTAAATCTGTTTCATTAACAGATACTCCTGAAACAATTTCTGTATTCTATCCTCTTGTAGAAACTACTGCACAAGAATTAGCAAAAGAAATTGTAAAACAACAATCTACTACTATAGATGTGTCTTCTCAAAATACATATACTGCTCAGCTTATATTAGATGCAGTAGAAAAAGGGCTTGCACAAGCCTCTATATCAAAGTAATATGTTTTTATTTGTTATTTCGCAGTCTGTACAAATATGCTATGAAATAAAGTGTATTGTACAGACTGCATAGTTATTTTAAAATTCTTTCCAATATTGTTTTATGCTATTTTGTTCTATAGCATCTCTGTAAGAGTCTGCAATTTCAAATATTTCCTCTTCGTCTTTTATTGTCATAACATATACTTTTTTAGGATATTTCTTTTTTACCCATTGTATAAATTCTTTTTCCCATTGTTGTGTATATTGTTCCATATCTTCATAACAAAGTAATTCTTCTTTTACTAATTCAATAACTTCTTGTACAGACAATTTCATATACTTTCTCCTTCCTTATGATAAGGTATTCCGAAATGCTCATAAGCTCTTTCTGTTACAATACGCCCTCTTGGTGTTCTTTGTATATAGCCTAATTGTAATAAATAAGGTTCATAAACATCTTCTATTGTTTCAGGTGCTTCTGCTATAGATGCTGCAATAGTATCTAATCCTACAGCTCTACCATTAAATTTTTCTATCATAGTTAAAAGCATTTTTCTATCTATATAATCAAGTCCTACTTTGTCAACGTCTAATAAATCTAAAGCAAATTTTGCAACTTCTTCTGTAATATGACTTTTGTATTTTACCTGTGCAAAATCTCGCACTCTTTTTAATAATCGGTTTGCAATACGAGGTGTTCCACGAGAACGCCTTGCAATTTCTTCTGCACCTTTGTCTTCTATTTCTATTTGAAGTACATCGGAAGAACGATGAATAATCGTTTTTAGTTCTTCAATAGTATATAATTCTAATCTATGTATTACACCAAATCTGTCACGTAAAGGTGCTGTCAGTAAGCCAATTCTTGTAGTAGCACCAATTAATGTAAAATGAGGTAAATCTAAACGAACAGAACGTGCTCCTGCCCCTTTTCCTATTACAATATCAATTACAAAATCTTCCATAGCAGGATAAAGTATTTCTTCAATCATACGATTTAATCTGTGTATTTCATCAACAAATAAAATATCTCCTTCTGAAAGATTATTTAATATTGCTGCCATATCTCCAGGTCGTTCTATTGCTGGACCAGAAGTAGTTTTGATGTTTACTCCCATTTCATTAGCTATGATGTTTGAAAGTGTTGTTTTACCTAATCCGGGAGGGCCGTAAAGCAATACATGGTCAAGTGCTTCTTTTCTCTGTTTGGCTGCTTGCATAAATATTTTCATATTATTTTTAATATTTTGCTGTCCAATATAGTTATCAAGTGTTTGAGGGCGTAGTTTTTGTTCTACTTCTATATCTTCTGTTTGAAAACTAGAGGTAATAATTCGTCTGTTTTCCACATAAATCACCTATTTTCGTTAAAATTTTATCAATTTTTTAAAAGATAATTTTAATATTTCTTCTACAGAAAGCCCTTCTTTATAACAAGCGTTAACAGCTTGCATAGCTTCACTTCTGCTATATCCTAATGATGTTAATGCTTCTATCGCTTCCCATTTTTGACTTGTGTCTTTTTGTGATGTTTGTTGTGTAATTTCTTCTGATTTTACTTTATCTTTAAGTTCCAATATTAATCTTTGAGCAGTCTTTTTTCCTATACCAGGTGCTTTACTAAGTGTTTTAATATCTTCTGAAAGTATGGCAATAATAATTTCTTCTGGTGTCATTTCAGATAAAAAAGCTAATGCTCCTTTTGGGCCAATACCTGAAACACTTAAAAGCTGGTGAAATATGGTTTGTTCTTGCTGTGTTAAAAAACCAAAAAGAGAAATATCATCTTCTTTTACATTCATAAAAGTATATATCATTATTGTTTCTTTTTCATTTAAGTGAGAAAGTGTAGCAGAGGAAACAAATATTTTATATCCTATGCCATTACATTCTATTACAACAAATGAATTTGATTTATATGTAATTATTCCTTTTATATAAGAAATCAATCGTTTCACTTCCTACTTTATAATTTATTGTTATTATTCTACTATGTTTTATTCCTTTCTGTCAACGACAATAAACAGAAGCTATTTTCTTTTTTATAAATAAATATAGTCAAAATATACTAATTATAAAGTTAAATTCTTGACAAAACTTTTATATTTCATGTATAATAGAAGTGGTATCCATTACTAACGTTTTAATGCACAGTTGAGGAAGAGGGGAAAACTATGGCGATTAATGAGTATAACAAACAAGTTAAAGTTTATACACTAGACAGAAAATTAATTAAAAATGCTGTATTGATAAAACAAGGTGACGATAATGTTACACTTGCTTTTCATAAAACATCAAGAGATGAAATAAAACAACTACTAGAAAATGATGTTGTTCAAAATGAAGTCATTCTTTTAATGACGCATAATATAAAGGGTATGTGTTATTTTCATGCAGAGTCTACTAATATTTATAGTGGAAGTGCTCCAAAAGAAGTAAATGTTGTATTTTCTTCATTACAAAAATTAGAAACAATACAACGTCGTCAAGATGTAAAAGTAAAAGCACATGATATGAAAATTAATTTAACATTGTCATTTCGTGATATGAAAGAAGTGACTGCTGAATTAATAGATATTAGTGCTGGAGGAATTATGTTCAGTTATCCATCTGAAATGCTCATGGAAAAAGAAATCGTCATATACCATTTTAAATCTCCTAAAGCAAATTTTGACGTAAAAGCTAGAATATTGCGAATACAAGATTTAAAAAGACAAACAAAAGATGGTGAAGAAGAAATTCGTTGTTATGGTTGCTGTTTTGAAGATATAAAACCAAATGAAGAATATAGTATTCGTGAATTTGTGCTTTATTTACAAAGAGAAGAAATTTTAAGAGAAAGAGAAAGACAAGACTATTAAAATAAAACTGCACTAATAATAAATAATAAAATATAAAACTAATATGATTTCATTTTTGTGATATTGTATTAGTTTTTTTATATTATTTTATATTGTTATAATAAATATCTTTGACGAAAATGGTGTAATGGTGTTATAGTAAATATGATTATTTTAAAAGGAGCTGTTTTTAATATGGCATTTCATAAAGTAACATTAGCTGCATTAAAGCTTTTAAGCCATTCTAGTCCAGATATTAAAAAAACATATAAAATACATAGGCAGCTTGTGACATTAGCACATAAAAAAGTAATAAAACCACCTTATTATAAAATATGGAACCATAAAATTACAAGAGATGGATATGATATTGCTGTTCGCATATTTTCTCCTCCTAGTGATTTGCCTCATGCTGTGCTTTTATTTTTTCATGGCGGTGGTTGGGTAACAGGCAATATTGAAAGTTATGATAGCGTATGTGCTAATATGGCAATTATGACTGACCATATTGTTGTTTCTGTAGATTATAGACTTGCACCAGAATATCCTTTTCCTACAGCATTAGAGGATTGTTATTGTGTAGCAAAAGAGATTTTTTTAGATGATACACTGCTAAAAACAAAAGCAGATGAAATTACTATAATAGGGGATAGTGCTGGAGGAAATTTAGCTGCTGCATTATCTCTTATGGCAAGAGATAGAGGAGAATTTTTACCAAAACGACAGATATTAATTTATCCTGCTACATTTAATAACCATAGTGAAACATCACCATTTTCTTCTGTTAAAGAAAATGGTACAGATTATATATTGACATCAAAAACGGTTTCTGATTATATGGAAATGTACTGTCCTAATAAAAAAAATTGGCGTAATCCTTATTTTGCACCGCTTTTAGAAAAAGATTTTAGCAAGCAACCTCGCACATTAATTATTACAGCAGAGTATTGCCTTTTAAGAGATGAAGGAGAGGCCTATGGAAGAAAATTACAAGAAGCAGGAAATGATGTCATAATAGAAAGAATACCAAATGCTTTACATGGTTATTTTTCTTCTTTGCCTAATAAAAACCATTTAATACAATATACTTATAAAATTATAAATCAATTTCTTCAGGAGTGAAGCTTATTTTGAAAATGAAAAGAAAACCACAATGGCATAAATTAGATAATGCTGCAAAAATATTTCCAGCAAATACAGATAAAAGGGACACAAAAGTATTTCGATTTTCCTGTGAACTATATGAGCAAATAGACCCTGACTATTTACAAAAAGCACTTGAAAAAACATTACAAAAATTTCCCTATTATTGTTCTATATTAAAAAGAGGACTATTTTGGTATTATATTGAAAATACAGAAAGAAAACCACTTATTCACATAGAAAATAATTATCCATGTTCTCCTTTGTATTTTCCGAATCGAAAAAGCCTTCTTTTTGATGTTTCTTATTATCATAATAGAATTAATTTGGAAGTGCATCATGTACTTTCTGATGGTTCAGGGGCATTACTTTTTTTAAGAACGCTTGTATATTATTATATATTAGAAAAACATAGTGAAGCATTTTGTAATAAAGAAATTTATTTAGAAAATGCAACAACTGCTTCTGAAAAAAGTATAGATAGTTTTTCGAAATATTTTCAAAAAGAACACACTTCAAAACAACAAAAAGTTCCTTTTGCCTATCATATTAAAGGAGAATATTTTGATATAGGGCAAATGGGAGTAATAGAGGGCTGTGTGTCTGTAAAAGCATTATTACAGCTTTCTAAAAAATATCAATCTACTGTGACAGAATTTCTTGTTGCTGTTTGGATATATTCTATTTATGAAGGTATGAGTGTAAAAGAGCAGAAAAAACCCGTTGTAATCAGTATCCCTGTCAATTTGAGAAATTATTTTCCTTCTGAAAGTGCAAGAAACTTTTTTAAAGTAATACAAATTATTTATTCTTTTGCAGAACAAAAACAAGATTTAGAAACAGTTTTATGCTCTGTCAAAAAACAGTTTCAGCAGAAATTGACAAAAGAGGAATTAAGGAAAGGTATGAATGCCCTTTCTGCATTAGAACACAATATTACTATGAAATTAGTTCCACTTGCTACAAAAGATTATGTGTTGCGTTTTGCGAATTGGCTTTCTTACCAAAAAGCAACTTCTTGTCTTTCTAATGTTGGAAAAGTAAAAATGCCTACAGAAATGATACCATACATTCGCCTTTTTGATTTATTTGTCAGTACAAGAACAACACAAATTGCAACTTGCTCTTTTGAAGACAATTTTGTAATTAGCATTGCAACTGCTTTAAAGGGAGATTTACCAAAAAGATTTTTTTGTCATTTGTCTGATATGGGTTTAGAAATTGAAATTACAACAAATATAGAACAGGAGGGTTGAAAATGTATGAATGTAAACATTGCCACATTAAAGTGAGAGGAGATATAAAACGTTGTCCTCTTTGTCAAGGAGAATTAACAGGAACAGCAGAACAAAATATATTTCCTGCAATAGAATTGCAGCGTCCTCTCAGTCAAAAAATGTTTCGCATAGGAATGTTTATTACATTAATTGCTATTGCTGTTTGTATTGGTATCAATCTTTCCAAACCTCAATATGGTTGGTGGGTGATGTTTGTCATTGCAGGAAGTGGCTGTTTTTGGCTTTCTATTTTTATTGCTATGAAAAAATGGCATAATGTTCCTAAAAATATATTGTGGCAGGTCATTATACTTTCTGTACTTGCTTATATTTGGGATATAAACACAGGGTATAGAGGTTGGGCATTGGAGTATGTTTTACCTTTTCTTTGTATTGGTGCTATGGTAGGTACTTGTTTGCTTGCTTATTTTTTAAAATTACACACAAGTGAATACATATTATATTTGATATTAGATGGCATATTAGCAGTAATTCCTTTGATACTTCTTTTGGAACATAAATTAAATGTATTGTATCCTTCAGCAATATGTGTTTCTGTAAGTATTATACTTTTTGGAGGATTATTTTTATTCCGACGAGATTTGTTTTTTTCAGAAATACAAAGAAGAACACATCTATAAAAATAATATAGTATTTTTATAAAAATGGAAAGGGGAAAAGTATAATATGATTTGTCCTTACTGTAACAAAGAAATGAAATTAGGAGAAATTACATCAAAATTGAAACACCCTATTGTTGCCCCTCAACTTTATATTGATGAAGAGCAACAAATACCTTTGACAACTGGCCATTTAACACCTCTTTCACTTTGGGTAGGAGATGTAGTAAAATGTTATTACTGTTTAGACTGTCGTAAAGTGATATTAGATATTCCAGAAAAAGCATAAAACAAGAAAAAGACTTTTTAAAAAGTCTTTTTCTTGTTTTTTTCTAAAGCCGTTTGATTAATGAGCACCTACTACTTTTTGCCATTTTTGACCTACAGCTTCTACTACAGCACAAGTTTTATCTACAAATGTCAATACATAAGACTCTTTGTATCTAGGTGGAATAAATGTACATGGCCACATATGTTTTAATATGGCATCTTTTTCAATTTTATTTAATTCTGTAATTTTTCTAGCATTGTCATAAGCTACACGAGGGTGCCATGCTGCATGATTTGTTCTGTTACCTTTTGTTACTCTCCAATCATAATAAAACATATCATGAAGTAATCCTGCTCTTGCAGCAGAACGATAATCCCAACCCATAAAACGGCAAATTAAAAAACTATAATAAGATACATTGATACTATGTTGTAATCTGCTTGTATTACAATGCTGTACGTGTTCATCTAATTTTTGAATTTTTTGTTCGTCCATTAAGTCCCATACACAGGACATATATTCTACGGCTAACATATCTTCCATATTTTTCAAATCGACTTTAGAACCAATCGCTTTTTGCATAGTTTGCTCCTTTATATTGTAATATAATATAGCATAAATATTATGAAAAATAAAAAATGAATATTTTTATATGTTATGCTACCGTTATTATAACATAGTATATGCTAAAATGCACTTGATTTTACAAAAAAATAATAAGTAATGTTATACAATATTTATAATATTTGTTTAGCTTTTTCTGTTAGCTCTTTTATAATATACTCCTCTCCACAACACATATCAATTTCGAATGCAATGAGAAGCTGTTGCTGTTCCATTTCTGTAATAAAATCATATACTTGTTGGCTAGTGAAAGAGGTTTGTTTTGCAATCATAGCAGTATCAGGTTCTTCCCCTTGTTTTAAAAATTTATCGACTGCTTTGATAATTGCGATATATTCTTGTTTCATATTTTATCACCTGCTATATTTTTATACTATTGATTATAGGGCTTTTGTTTTTTAATAATATCAAAATAATAATTACCTATTATACTTTCCTGTAAATCAATATGGTATCTTTGATATATTTTTTGTAAATCCTTTTCAGTCTTTAAATACTCTATATCTCTTTTTTCTCTTTCAAATTCTAAAAGCACTAATTCATGTTCCTCAAATAATTCTTCTTCTTTTTGTTCGTACATTTTATCTATTAACTCTGGAGAATGATATGATAAAAAATCTTCTAAAAATGTAAAGTTACGAGTACACATTATTACATTATCATCATCATTTATTATATGTTCTTCTAGTGAAGCTATTTGAGCTATCATAGAGTGTATGTGTTCTACTACTCTGCATAGTACTTCTATCCAATCTACTTCTTTATAATTTTCTATTAAATAGGAAGGTGTGTCGTCCCAACATTCATATAAAAATCTATCTGGTCCTTCATAATCATCATCACTGTTATATTCTTCTTCTGTTAGTTCTCTCATTCTGTCCATAATATATTCATGTCTTGTTCTATTTACTGCCATATCCCAGCAATCTTCTAACATAGCATTTAACTTTTCTGTATGGTCCCATTCTTGGCCTTTGGCATATTGTTTATAAACCATAAATTTTCTTTCTGTTGCCATTAATAAAAAAAGTTGCTGTTGTCTAAGTGTTAAACTGTTTTCTATTTCATCAATCATAAACTCTTTTGTTTGTTCATATTCATACTCCATAGCAATAATCATTCCTTCCCCTTATTTATTAACTATTTTGATAATTGTAATGTATTCTGGTTTTATATTTATCACTTCCTAAGTAGTGCAATTATTGTAATTTTTTTGCAGTTGTTTTATCTGCAACTGCTTTTTCTTTTTCTCCTATAGCACGATAAGCTTTTGAACGATTTAAATAGACTTCTTTATCATTTGGGTTTATTTCAATTTCTTTACTATAATCAGAAATGGCTTTTTGATACTCTTTTAGTTTGAAATATATATCTCCACGTTTGCAATATACCCCTATAATATCTGTACATAATGCAATCACTTTACTAAAATCTTCTATTGCTTTTTGATATTCTTTTAATTTATCATAAATTTCAGCACGATTGATATAAGCATCTATATAGTCTGATTTTAATGCAATCGCCTTATTCAAATCTTCTATTGCTTTTTGATATTGTTTTAAAGCAATATAACTATCTGCACGATTAAAATAACTTACTTCAAAATTAGGGTTTAATGCAATTGACTTTTCAAAATAAGGAATTGCTTTTTTATAATTTTTTAATTTATTATAAAGTACTCCTAAATTATGATAATTGGCTTCTTCGTCAGGTTCAATTTCTATCGCTTTACTATAATAAGGAAATGCCTTTTTATAATCTTGAAAATAAGTATATATTGCTCCTAAAGAAGAATATGGCCTTGCATCATTTGGATTTAATTCAATTACTTTATTGAAATCAGAAATTGCTTGTTGAAACTGCCCTAAACGCATAAAATCAATACCACGACGATTATATGCCTCTACATTATCTGGTTGAAATACAATTACTGCACCATAGAGTACTATGGCATGTTCATAATTTCCTGTTTCATCACCTTTACAAGCATACTTAAAATAATATTCTGGTGTATTTTTTTCTTCTTCACATTCTTCAAACTGTTGTTCATCAATTTTTTGACTATCACTATTAAGCCAATATTCCCCTAGTATATTTTCTTGTAAGTCATAATGATATTTTTTATATATATTTTGCATATTTTTTTCATTTTTTAAATATTCTATATCTCGTTTTTCTCTTTCAAATTCTAATTTTACTAATTCGTGCTGGCTAAATAAATCGTCAATACCATTTTCTTTGGCTTCTAAAATTTGTGGAGAATAATAACATAAAAATTTTTCTAAAAATGGAAAGTTAAATATTCCAACAACTAATTCTTTTTTTATGTTATCCTTTTTTTTAAGTATAGATATTACTGCTGTTTGACGCAGTAGTTTATGTATATATATTACTATTTTAGATAATATTTCCATATAATTTGGTATTTCATCATTTTCTTCATCAATTTCCATAATGTACTGAGGGCAATCGTCCATACATTCATAAAGAAACTTATCTTGGTCTTCTGATTCATCTAGTATTGGTTTTATTCTATCTGTAATGTAATCAAATTCCATATCATTTATCATAGCGTCCCAACAATCTTCTAAAAAAGCATTTAATTTTTCTGTTCTGTCCCATTGTTGTCCTTTTGCATATTTTTTGTATACTTGAAACATTCTTTCTGTTGTCATAAGCAAAAAAATTCCTTGTTGTTTATAAGTTAAATTTTCTGCAATTTTTTCAATAGTATTTTCTTCTGTTGTTATGTGTTCATATTCATACTCCATAGCAATAATCATTCCTTCCCCTGTATTCCTATTGTAAAACAGTATTTTATACTATTATAATATTTTATAGTGAAAAATGCAAACAAATCAAATATAATTTGTATAATTATAAAAAAAGATTGAGCAAAAATGAACGCTCAATCTTTTTCCATATTATATTATTTTTCTTTAGGATTACAAATAAGTGCTGTTAAAAAAGCAAATACAACTGCTGCAGTAATACCTCCTGCTGCGGCTTTCATGCCACCTGTAAATATACCCCAAAATCCAACACTATCTACTTCTTCCATAACACCTTTTGCAAGATTATATCCAAAACCTGTTAAAGGTACTGTTGCACCTGCTCCACCAAATTCTTCTATAGGAGCATACCAGCCTAAACCACCTAATATACAGCCTATACACACAAACATCACTAATATTCTACCAGACATCAACTTTGTTTTATCAATGAGTATTTGCCCTATTACACATATTGCACCGCCTACTAAAAATGCTTTTACCAAATCCATAATATCACCTCCTATTCTGTTCTACTTTCAATTACTACACCATGTGCAATACCGGGAATAGTAGAACCTTGTTGAGATGTGGTAGGGCTCATTAAAGCACCTGTAGGCAAAAATAACATTCTGCCTATAGTACCCTCTTGTAATTTTTTATAAAAATAACTTGCAAATGTTACTGCAGAACAAGCACAGCCACTTCCACCAGAATGGGTATCTTGATTTTCTTTATCAAATATTTCAATACCACAATCTGTAAAATTTTCTCCCATTTCATACCCTTCTTTTGCCATAAGCTCTATTACAAGTTGCTTTCCAATATAACCTAAATCGCCTGTAGCGATAACATCATAATAACTAGGCTGTCTGCCCGTATCTTTAAAGTGTGCCGTTAGTACATTTACTGCTGCGGGAGCCATAGCTGCCCCCATGTTCATAGTATCAGTTACACCCATATCTACAATTTTACCAGTTGTAATTTCTGTAATAACGGGACCTTTTCCTGTTTTAGATAATACAGCTGAGCCATCTCCTGTTACTGTCCATGTAGCACTGGGAGGCCTTTGTGTTCCTAGTGCAAGGGGAAATCGAAATTGTTTTTCTGCTGCACAAAAATGACTAGAAGCACCTACTAAAACATTTTCTGCAAATCCTCCATCTAATAACATAGCACCTAAACTCATAGATTCCCCCATAGTAGAACACGCTCCAAATAGTCCAAAATAGGGAACTTTAAAATCTTTAATACCAAATGTGGTACCTGTACATTGATTAAGTAAATCACCACATAATATATAATCTATATCTTCCATTTTTTTGCCTGCTTTTTCTACTGCTAATTGTAATGCCTCTGTGACAAATTTGCTTTCTGCTTTTTCCCAACTGTCTTCACCATATAATGCTTCTTGTGCGACTTTGTCAAAAAGATTGCCTAAAGGACCTTCCCCTTCTTTTGGCCCAACTACAGAGGATACTCCTGTAATAACAACTGGCTGATATAATTTTACTGTTTGTGTGCCAATACGTTTATTTTTCATATTTTTCACCACCTTAAGATACAAAATAGTATACTAATCCTACTATAATAGATGTCAATGTACCATATACAATTACTGGCCCTGCAATTAAAAACATTTTTGCTGCCATACCAAATACAAGACCTTCTTTTTTAAACTCTATAGCAGGTGATACTACAGAATTAGCAAATCCTGTAATAGGAACGATAGTACCAGCTCCACAGTATTTTCCTAATTTACCATAAATACCTAATCCTGTTAATATAGCAGAAGCCAATATTAGTATAATACAAACAATTAAAGAAGTTGTGTCTTCTCCTAGTGAAAATGTTTCAATATAATTTCTTAAAAGCTGTCCTATTGTGCATATAATGCCACCTGACACAAATGCCTTAATACAATTTAGTACAATAGGGCTATCTGGAGAGGCCTCTTTTACCATTTTATCGTACATTTGTTTTGCTTGTGTTGTTTCTTCCAATTGTATTCCCTCCTTAATTCATTATAAAAAATCCTTTTATTGTAAAATACAACATAGAGCCTAGTATTTTGCCAAAAGCTATAGAACAAATAAATATAGGTATGCCTCTTACTATGCGAGAACGCCTTAAAAAAATAGGAATGACATTTAACACTTCTGCTAATGCAAGTGCTAAACAACCCACAAATATACCATTGGCAAAAGCAAATATAGCTGCACAAATATTGCCAATAGGTAAATGGTATCTAACAAATAGCGTTGTAGTGCCAAATATACCTCCTAATGTTATGGCATCTTCATAAAAAGGAATGTATTTTTGTGTATTTGTCCTTTTTGCCATACGAGGCACAATTCCTATAGCAGAAATAAATGCAAATATACCTCCTGCTACTACGCCACCAGAAGCAAGTCCTAATACTACTAATATGACAGTATAAAATAAATTCATGAGCTGTCACCACTTTTTTGTTTACGATTTAAAGCGTCAATAATACTTGTGTTTGTTTCTTTTTCATATGTTGTCATTTCAATTTCAATAGGAGTAGGGTCTTTTGTAACATATATTTTTGAAAAATGATTAAAAAATAATATAATACCTACACCTAGCCCTATGGTGTAAGGAATTGCCAATATCAAAGGCATATCATTATATTCTCCAAAAAAAATATAGTAATAATTTTGGAATATTTTAGGTATTTGTGCATCAGAATGAAATGACATAATAGAAGTAGATGCACCTGAAAATAATATAATGGCAATAGAAGCAATTTTAGTATAAAGCCATAGTTTATTTTGTGATTGTTTTTTTTGTTTATACTCCACTAATATATCCATTTCTCCTACGTTATTTATAGTAGCATCAGGAAATTTTAGTGTAATGGCTTTTATAATATCCATTACACTAATTAAATACGTTTTTTCTGTATCTTCTGGTATTTCAAATATTACTAAATTTTCTATACAAGCAGTACTTTGTTCAGGTATCCAAATTTCTCCTATTTCTTTAAGGTAGACTATTTTTCTACCTGTGATTGCTATTTTTTCATTCGGTTTGATATAAATATCCAATATTTATCACCACCTTTTTTACTTTTTATTATTTCTAAAAACATAAAATACATACTGCTTTTTATTTCCATGTTACTGTGTGAAATAGAAAAGATATATATTGTGTTTTTTATTTGGATATTTTGAAGAAGAATAGAAAAGAATAAGTAATTATATAATATTGAGGTGAAATAACTATGACAATAACAATACAGGAACAAAAAAAATCAATACAACAATGTCACATTCATTTTTTAGAAGAACAACAATTTAAAACAAATGTGATTACTATACTTTTAAGAATACCTCTTACTAGACAAAATACTACAAAAACAGCTCTATTAGCAGAAGTATTAAAAAATGGCTGTAAAAAATATCCTTCTAAAAGAGAGGTCAGCCAAAAAATGGACGATATGCTAGGAAGTGTGTTTGATGTTTCTATATTGAAAAAGGGACAAGAACAAATATTGTTTTTTTATTTAGAAACAGTAAAATATGAAAAAGAGTTATTAAAACAAGGATTTGATTTTTTACAAAATATGTTGTTTGCACCATTGCAAGAAGGAAAAGGATTTCCTAAAAAAATAGTACAGAGAGAAAAGAAAATACTAGAAGAAAAAATAAAAAGTAGACAAGATGATAAAAAAGAATATGCTAAAATACGATGTTTAGAAGAAATGTGCAAAGAAAATGCTTTTGGTATATTTGCAGATGGCTATATAGAAGACATAAAAGAAATAGATGAAATGGTATTACTAATGCACTATAAAAATATCATAAAACACTCTAAAGTAGAAATATTTATGACAGGAGAAAAACAACAAAAAAATGATATGATAGAATTAGCAAATAAAATGCCTTTTCAAAGTGATTTTTTATGGCAAACAGAGCCTATTATTTTAAAACAAAACAAAGAAATCAAACAAGTGAAACAAACACTTCATACAGCACAAAGCCGTATTGTATTAGGATTTGATACCAATGTAATGCCAGAACAAAAAGAATTTGCTTCTCTTTTGATTTGTAATGAATTATTTGGGGGCAGTCCTACATCGCTTTTATTTCAAAATGTGAGAGAAAAAGAGGGAGCCTGTTATGACATCAATTCTTTTTTGTTTAGATTATGTCCTATACTTATGGTAAAGGCAGGTATAGAAAAACAATATTATAATAAAGCAGTTGAAATGATAAAAAATTCTTTGAAATCATTACAAGAGAAAACAATAGAAAAACAAGAACTAGAACAAGCAAAACAAAGTATCATACGATATTATATTTCAATGAAAGATAGTCAAACGGCTTTGATGGATTTTGCATTAAATGAATGGATATTAAAAACAAATAGGACAATAGAACAATTTATAAAAGAAATAGAACAGGTAACAGAACAAGATATACAAAAAAGAGCAAAACAACTGTGTTTAAATACCATTTATTTTTTACAGTAAAGGAGTGAAAAAACATGGAAATGAGAAAAGAAAATAATGTAATAGGAGATACCATTATTACAAAAAAGTTGTCATCTGGTATGAAATGTTATATAATTCCCAAGAATGGATATGGAGAAAAAATGGCAGTACTTTGTACAAAATTTGGTTCAAATGATATTGTTTATAGAAGACCTACAGAAGAACAAAAGCACGATATGCCTTTAGGTACAGCACATTTTATAGAACATAAACTTTTTGAACAATCTTGGGGAGATGCTTTTACAGCATTTTCGAAACAGTCTGCTACAGCAAATGCTTTTACAGATTTTCAAAAAACAGCATATTATTTTTCTTGTCAAAAAAATTTTGAATTGAATTTAAAATTGTTGTTATCATTTGTGCAACATACACATTTTACACAACAATCTACAGAGCAGGAAAAAAAGATTATAGCAAGTGAAATTACAATGTATCAAGATGAACCAAGTTGGATAGTGTTTTTTAATTTGCTGGAAAATATGTATCACAATCATACTGTAAAAAATCCTATTGCAGGTACTGTAAATTCTATACAACAAGTAACAAAAGAAATACTTCAAAAAAGTTATGAGGCCTATTATACACCAGAAAATTTTTGTCTAGTTTGTGCAGGAGATATACAAAGTGATGAAGTATTAGAAATAGCAGATAAAATTATGAAGCCCACTAATGGACATAGAGCAGTATCTCTATTTGAAAAAGAGCCAGAAAGCGTAGTAAAACAATATTGTGAAAAAAATATGTCATTAGTAGAGCCTATATTTCAAATAGGATTTAAACAAAAACCTTTAGAAGAAAGCAAAAATTTAAAACAAATTTATTTGATGCGTATGGCTATGGATATATTAGCAGGAGAAAGTTCTCCTTTTTTTGAACAAGCCTATCAAAAGCAATGGATACAGCAAACTGTAGATTGTGAATTTTTTTCTGGTGATGGATATGCTTTTACTGCATTTTCAGCAACAGGAAAATATGCTGAAAAAACAGCAGAATTATTATTAAAAGAAATAGAAAAAATACAAAAAGAAGGCATTTCACAAGAAGTTTTTGAAAGAGCCAAAAACAAACAAGTCGGTAGAATGGTGAGGGGATTTAATTCTATTTATGCTATTTGTATGAGTCAACTAGAACTTGCATTAAAAAACAGAGATTTGTTTGATGGATTTCATACATTGAAAAGTATTAAAAAAGAAGAAATACAAAGAGTTTTTCAAAAAGATTTTTTAGAAAATAACATGACAATTTCTGTTGTAAAATAATACCATAAATAAGAAAAGTAGAAAGGAGAATTTGTATGGGAAATATGCCAGAAATATGGTTTCCGCATTTGGGAATTAAAATCGAGCATTTAAGTAGAGTGATATTTCAGATATTTGGATATGATGTATATTGGTATGGTGTAATTATAGGAAGTGGTGTATTAGTTGCATTAGCATTAGCGATACATGAAGCAAAAAGAACACAACAAAATCCAGAGAATTATATAGATATTGCACTATTTGGTGTGATTTTTTCTGTGATTGGTGCAAGATTATATTATGTAATATTTTCTTGGGAATTTTATGCCAGTCAACCACTTAAAATATTTGCATTAAGAGAAGGTGGCCTTGCAATATATGGCGGAATTATTGCAGGAATTATTACAGTAATTGTATATACTAAAATAAAAAAATTGAATTTTTGGTTAGTAGCAGATACCGCAGCACCTAGTTTATTATTGGGGCAAATTATAGGTAGATGGGGGAATTTTTTTAATAGGGAAGCATTTGGAGGATATACAAACAATATTTTTGCTATGAGATATTTAAAAGAGCAGGTGCATAATGTTTCAGCTTCTGTATTAGAGAAAGTGGTAACAATAAATGGTACAGAATATATACAAGTACACCCTACATTCTTGTATGAGTCTATGTGGAATATGTGTGTATTTGTGTTGCTTTTTATAATGAAAAAAAGAAAAAAATTTAATGGAGAAATATTTGGTTTATATTTATTAGGATATGCCTGTGGCAGAGTATGGATTGAAGCACTGAGAACAGACCAATTAAAAATAGCAAATTTTGCTGTTTCACAACTTCTGTCAGCATTGCTAATAGTAGGTGCTATAGTATTGCTTTGGTATAGAGGTAAAAGCTCAAAAGTAGTTTGATATAAAATATTATGCTGTGTATAACTGTGTAGAAACAGCACTATATATGGCGAAAAAAGTGAATGGTTTGAGAGTTTATTCTTGTATTTTTGTTACATTTGTATTACAATAGGGATAAAATAATAAAAACCATCTAGGAGTGTAAGAGTATGGAATTTCATCATATATCAGTGTTATTAAAAGAATGTATTGAAAATTTAAACATTAAGCCAGATGGTATTTATGTAGATGGCACTATGGGAGGAGGAGGACATTCTCTTGCTATATGTCAAAAATTGACTACAGGAAAACTAATTGCTATAGACCAAGATTTACAAGCTCATGAGGCAGCAAAACAAACATTAAAACAACATTTACAAAAAATAACATTTGTTCACGACAATTTTGTAAATATAAAATCAATATTGCAGCAGTTAGGTATTGATAAAGTAGATGGTATATTATTGGATATAGGAGTTTCTTCTTATCAGCTTGATGAAAGTGAAAGAGGTTTTTCTTATCAAAATAATGCAGCATTAGATATGAGAATGGATAATACAAGCGATTTTTCAGCATATGATGTTATCAATACCTATAGTGAAGAACAGCTATATCAACTGATATGGAAATATGGAGAAGAACGCTGGGCAAAAAGAATTGCAAAATTTATAGTGGAACAAAGAAAACAAAAACCAATACAAACTACATTTGAATTAGTAGAATGTATTAAAAAGGCAATACCAAAGGGAGCTAGAAAAGATGGCCCTCACCCAGCAAAAAGAACATTTCAAGCAATACGCATAGAAGTAAACAAAGAACTAGAAGTATTGGAAAAGGCAATTATGAGTTCTGTGGAATTATTGAATGTACAAGGAAGACTTTGCATTATTACATTTCATTCATTAGAAGACCGAATTGTAAAAAATGCTTTTCGTTTACAGCAAAATCCTTGTACTTGTCCTAAAGAATTTCCTATTTGCATTTGTAATAAAAAACCCATAGCAAAAGTCATTACAACAAAACCAATATTGCCTAGTGAGGAGGAACTGGAACAAAATTATCGTTCCAGAAGTGCAAAATTGCGTGTTTTGGAAAAAATCTAAAATAAGGAAGTGTTATAAAATATGGCAGCTAAAAAAACAAAAGTATCTAAAAAAATGTATCAAAATGCTAAAGCGTATTATACGCATGGTGGTGCAGCATATGATATAGAGCCTATAGAAGAAGAATATGCAGCCCCTAAAAAACAAACTAAAAAACAAAAAAAAGCACCAAAAAGTAAAACATCTGCTAGAAAAAATTTGGCAATGCAGAGTAGAGCAAACCGTGCTTATAGTATTAAAGTTGCTTTAGTGTTAGGTGTTTTTTTCTGTGGAACATTAGCTTTTATGTGGTCTAGTGCATTAGTAACGTCACAAAGAGTAGAAACACAAAAATATAAAGATAGATTAGCAGATTTAAAAAGTGAAAATGCAATATTAGCAATTGATGTTGCAGAGCAGATGGATTTAGATACTGTAAAGCAAGTTGCAACAGAAAAATTAGGTATGGTAGAGCCTCAGCCTTATCAAATACAATACATAGATGTTCCAGAACAAAGTTATACCATTCACTATAAAGATGATACACAAAAGCCAGAAGATAAAAATACAGAAAATGCTTTAGTAAGAACAATAGTGGGTTTATTTAAAAAGGAATGATGTATAATATATGAAGAAAAAAAGAATAAAAATAGCACCTATTAAGGGAAGGTTATATTTTACATTTTTTGCTTTTGTAATATTTTTGACAATATTAGGGGGTCGTGTTTATTATTGGAAAACAGTAAAAGGAGCTGAATTTGAAAATAGAGCAAAAGAACAACAGGTTAACCGTTATGATGTTATGGTACAAGCGAATAGAGGCTCTATTGTAGATAGAAACAATCAGCCATTTGCTGTAAGTACTATTGTATATAACGTTATATTAGACTCACGTGTGTTAGCTTTACCAAATTCTGATGAAGATACAAGAAAAAAACAACAGGACAAAACATTTGCAGCATTAGAAAAAAATTTTCCTGAACTAGATTATGCAGAATTAAGACATGGTGTACAAATTAATCCAGAAACACAAAAACCTTATACAGACAATAGCTGGAAGGTTTTGGCTAAAAGTGTAGACAAAGAAATTAAAGAAAGTTTAGAAGCACAACAATTAATAGGTATTTATTTTGAACAAACAACAAAAAGAACATATCCTTTAAAAACATTGGCTTGTCATGTCATTGGATTTATGAGAGGCGATGCAAAATGGGGTATTGAAAATTATTATGATAAATATATGACAGGTACACCAGGACGTTCTTTTATTGCTTATGATGGCAATAGTACGGCGGTAAGACAAGAATACAATGCAGAAGATGGCAATACTGTCGTAACAACAATAGACTATACCATGCAGCAATATGCTGAAACTATTGTACAAGAAACAGCACAACAATGGCCTTCTGAAACCGTTGCAATTATGGTAATGAACCCAAACACAGGAGAAATATATGCTATGGCAGACTCCAATTCATTTGATTTAAATAACCCTGATGAAATACCTGCAATGGCTGATGAAGAATTTCAGCAACAATGGGAAGTTATGACAAATGAAGACCAAATAGATTATAAAAATACTATGTGGAATAATTTTAATGTAGTGAGTTCTTTTGAGCCTGGTTCTATATTTAAGCCTGTTACAGTAGCTGCAGCATTAGAAGAAGGTATTATTCGCCCTGAAGATACTTTTAATTGTACTGGTGCAGTAGAAATGTATGAAGAAACAATGCGTTGTCATTTGCGTTCTGGTCATGGTGTATTAGATGTACAAGGAGCATTAGCACAATCTTGTAATCCTTCTATGATATATATTTCTCAAAAAATGGGTAGAGAAACCATGTATAAATATTTTAAAGATTTTGGATTTGGTTCTAGGACAGGTATTGATTTGCCAGCTGAAGAAAGTGCAGCAAAAGCGGTATATGCAAAAGATGCTATTGGCCCAGTAGAATTAGCAACAATGTCATTCGGACAAGGTTTTAATGCTACAGCAGTACAGGCAATAACAGCATTTTCAGCAGTTATAAATGGTGGCAATTTAATGAAACCTTATGTTGTTTCACAAGTTATTGATAAAGATGGTAATATTGTTTATGAAAATGAACCTGAAATAAAAAATCATGTAATTTCAAGAGAAACTTCAGATGCTATGCGTATTATGATGAAAGCAACGATTGAGGAAGGTACAGGAAAAAAGGCAAAAATAGAAGGTTATTCTATTGGTGGTAAAACAGGTACAGCACAAAATGGTAGCCGTAAACAAAATAATAAATGGGCATTAAGTTGTTTAACATATTTTCCAGTAGAAAATCCACAATATGTTGTGTTAACATTGATATATATGCCAGAAAATTATCAAGATGGTGTACAGACACCTGTTCCTATGACAAAAAAAATGATGGAAAGTATTATCAAATATAAAAATATACAGCCAAGTTATGCAGAAGATGGTACAATTATTAATAAAAAACAAGGTACAGTAACAGTAGATGACTATACAGGTTCTGATATTTTTTCTACACTGTTATCATTAGATAGTAAAAACTTAAATTATCAAACAGTAGGTACAGGCAATGTAGTAGTAAATCAATTTCCTCATGGTGGTACACAAGTAGAAGAAGGCAGTCAAATTACACTTTATGTAGAAAAAGGAGAAGATGACGAAGGAACAATGCCAGTACCAGATGTAAGAGGAAAAACTTATACAGAAGCAGTTACTTTATTAAATGATAGTGGATTTGAAGCAGAAGCAGACAAAGAAAAAACAAAAGGTGTTGTGTTGTCGCAAAGTCCTAAATATGGTGTTTCTGTAGAATTAGGTACAAAAATTACTCTGACAATGGGAGAAAAAGAAGACGAAGAAGATAATACTACAAATGAATAGTAAATATAACAATATTTTATGAATATGCCTTTGCCTTTGTCAATATATTGAACTATATTGAGAAAGGCAAGGTGTTTTTTTATGGAAAAAATTACAATACTGATGAAAAAAAGATTACTGATATTTTTATTTTTAGCTAGTATAGGTTGGCTAATATTGTTTGCTAGAGTAGTATATATACAGGTGGTGTTAGGGGAAGATTTGCAAAGTAAAGCATATGAACAACAAACAAGAGATAGATTGATTGCACCAAAAAGGGGGAGTATATTAGATAGAAATGGTGTAGGACTTGCACTGACAGAAACAGTTAATACGATTAGTGTTATTCCTATACAAGTAAAACAAAAAGAACAAACTGCAAAATATTTGTCAGAAATGTTAGAATTAGATTATAATACTGTGTTAGAAAAAGTAAAACAGAATGTTGCATTAGTACGTATTAAAAATAAAGTTGATAAACAAACTGCACTAGAAATTAGAAAAAAAGCGATGCCAGGTATTGTAGTAGATGAAGATATTAAAAGGGTATATCCTTATTCTTGTTTAGCTTCTCAAGTATTAGGATTTGTAGGAAAAGATAATCAAGGTATAATTGGTTTGGAGTCAAAATATAACGAATATTTGCAAGGAAAATCTGGAAAAATATTGACATTAACAGACTCCAGAGGGCTAACAGTAGACAATGCACAAGAAAGAATTCCTCCAGAAGATGGAAAAACACTTGTGACAAGTATTGATGTTGTAGTACAGCAATATGCAGAACAAACACTAGCGAAAGCAGTAGAAGCAAAGGGAGCAAAAAATGGTATTATTATTGTCATGAACCCTCAAAATGGAGAAATATATGCTATGGCAAACTATCCTAGTTTTGATTTGAATGACCCTTTTACAATCAATAGTGAAGAATTGGCGAGTATATGGGGAAATATGAGCGAACAAGAAAAAAATGATGCACTCAATCAAATGTGGAGAAATACTGCTATTAATGATACATATGAACCAGGAAGTACATTTAAAACAATTACATCTTCTGCAGGATTAGAAGAAGGTGTTGTAACACCGGAAAGTTCTTTTGTATGTAATGGTTATTATGTAGCAGGAGATAGACAAATAAAATGCTGGAGATACCCAAGAACGCATGGAGCAGAAACATTTGTGCAAGGTGTTCAAAATTCTTGCAATCCTGTGTTTATGATAGTAGCAGAAAGAATGGGAGCAGAAGTATTTGCAGATTATATGACAAAATTTGGATTTCGTGAAAAAACAGGTATAGATTTGCCTGGTGAAGCAGTAGGTATTATACATAAAACGGAAAATATAGGCCCAGTAGAATTAGCAACAATGTCATTTGGTCAGTCTTTTCAAATTACACCTTTGCAGTTGTTGAGGGCAGTATCAGCTATTATAAATGGTGGAAATTTAGTTACACCTCATATTGCTACAGAGGTATTAGATGAAAATGGCAATATTGTGCAAACATTTGAATATGAAAAAGGAACACAAATCATTTCTCAAAATACTTCAGAACAAATGAAAAAAATATTAGAAAGTGTTGTTTCAGAGGGAACAGGAAATAAAGCATATATACCAGGCTATCGTATTGGTGGAAAAACAGCAACATCTGAAAAATTACCAAGAAGAAGTGGAAAATATATCGCATCTTTTTTGACATTTGCACCTGCAGAAAATCCTCAAGTGTTATCATTGGTTTTAATAAATGAACCACAGGGTAATTATTATGGTGGAAGTGTAGCAGGCCCTGTTATGAAAGAATTGTTACAGAACATATTGCCATATTTAGGCATTGAAACAATATATTCTCAAAAAGAGTTAGAAATGGAAGAAGTACAAAAAATAATAGTACCTGATTTTGTGGGTATGACAGTACAAGAAGCAAAAAAAGCATTGTATGAGCAACAAATTGAGTATGAAATACAAGGGGAAGGAGAAACTATTACATATCAATTTCCTAATTCTGGGGAAGAAGTAAATAAAAATACTAAAATACTTCTTTCAGCAGAATAGAAAATACATTGATAAGTAGTATTTAAAAAATAATGATTAAAAATACTATTTACGAATGTTTTATAATTTAAAAATATTTGTTTAGGTACTCATAGTTTTAAAAAATCTTTTGTAATGTTATAGAATTGTGCTATAATAAAACGATATGATATTCCGCTGCAACAGCATAAAGGAGGCTAAAAATACATGATACTTTCGACATTATTACAAGATATAGAATGGACATTATTGTATGGAGAAGATAAAGAAATTAATGCAATAACATACGACTCTAGAAAAGTACAAAAAGGTGATTTATTTGTGTGTATTACAGGATTTCAAACAGATGGCCATAAATATGCACAAAAAGCAATAGAAGCAGGAGCAGTAGCAATACTTTGTGAAAAAGTAATACAATCAGATAATAAAGATGTAACAATAGTACAAACAAAAAATACTCGCCATGCTTTGGCAGTACTTTCTGCAAATTATTATAAACACCCTTGTGATAGTATGAATGTTATTGGTGTAACAGGAACAAATGGTAAAACAACTACAACTTATCTTATAAAATCAGTATTAGATACTATTGGTCATAAAGTAGGTGTTATAGGAACAATAGAAAATCGTATTGGACAAAAAGTACTTCATGCAGATAGAACAACACCAGAATCTTTAGAATTACAAGAATTGTTTTGTGAAATGAAAAAAGAAAATGTAACAGATGTTGTAATGGAAGTATCTTCTCACTCTCTTGATTTGCATAGAGTAGATGGTATAAAGTATAACATTGGTATTTTTACAAATTTAACACAAGACCATTTAGACTATCATAAAACAATGGAAAATTATAAAATAGCAAAATCATTGCTTTTCCAAAGAAGTGATAAAAGTGTTATCAATATAGATGATGAAGCTGGAGAATTTATGAAACAATATGCCAAAGGAGAAGTATTAACATTTGGTATAGACAAACAAGCAGATATTACAGCAAAAGAAATTGATATATCAGCAGATGGCGTAAAATTTACATTATGTTATGATAATAAGCAATATACACTATCATTACATACACCAGGTAGATTTAGTATTTATAATGCTTTGGGTGCTATTGGTGCTTGTATATTTATGGGCATTGCTATAGAAGATATTATTGCAGGATTAAACAGTAATGTAGGAGTTGCAGGAAGATTTCAAACAGTAAAAAGTAAAAAAGCAAATGCTATTATAGATTATGCTCATACACCAGATGGATTGGAAAATATATTAAAAACAGCACAAGAATTTGTAAAAGGAAAAATTATTACAGTATTTGGCTGTGGTGGGGATAGAGATAAAACAAAAAGGCCTATTATGGGAGAAATTGCAGCAAAATTGTCTGATTATTGTATTATTACATCAGACAATCCTAGAACAGAAAACCCAGCTGCTATATTAGATGATGTAGAAGTAGGTGTCAAAAAAACAAATTGTGAATATGTCAAATTGGTAGATAGAAGGGAAGCTATTTGTCATGCAGTAGAATATGGTCAAAAAGGAGATTTGATTATTATTGCAGGAAAAGGACATGAAGATTATCAAATATTTGCAGATAAAACAATACATTTTGATGATGTAGAAGAAGTAAGGAAAGCTTTTGGAGGGGACGCTTTATGATAGCAATTACATTAGAAAAAGTAACACAAATTGTAAATGGTACTTTTTTGGGTAATATAGAAGGATTACAAAAAAAAGCTATAGGATTACAAAGTGACTCCCGAAAAGTAAAAATAGGGGATATATTTGCTCCTATAGTAGGAGCAAAAGTAGACGGGCATGATTTTATACAAAAAGCATTTGAAGCAGGAGCAGTGTGTTGTTTTTGTGAAAAAGAATGTGATATAAAACAAGGACAATATGGCATTTCTGTAAAAAGTGTTGTAAAAGCAATGTTGGATTTAGCAGAATATATTATAGAGGAACTGTCTATACCTGTTGTTGCTGTAACAGGTAGTGTAGGAAAAACAACAACAAAAGATATGATTGCCTCTGTTTTGGAACAAAAATATTGTGTTTTTAAAACAGCAGGAAATTATAATACCAATATAGGCATGCCACTTATGGCAGCACAAATGACAAAAGAACATAATATAGCAGTATTAGAAATGGGTATGAATAGCTTTGGAGAAATACATAATCTTTCTATTGCTGCAAAACCTAAAATTGCAGTAATTACAAATGTTGGTGTAGCACATATAGAAATGTTAGAAAGTAGAGAGGGCATATTAAAAGCTAAAAGTGAAATATTTGATGGTATGGACGAAAAAGGAATTGCTATACTCAATTCAGACAATGATAAACTGCAAACATTAGAAGGAAAAATAAAACAAAATATATTGTGGTATGGCGTAGAAAATAAAAAAGGAATTTATGCAGATAATATCAAAATTTATGGTGTAGAAGCAATTACTTGTGATGTACATACCAAAAAAGGAACATTTCAAGCTAATATTAATGTACCTGGAGAACACATGGTAATGAATACACTAGCAGCAACTGCTGTCGGTTTAGAATTAGGATTGACATTGGAGCAAATTCAAAAAGGAATTGCAACATTTGTGCCTACAAAAATGCGTATGAATGTTGTAAAAGCAAATGGTTTCACTATTATAAATGATACTTATAATGCAAATCCTGTTTCTATGAAATCCTCTCTAGATGTTTTAGCAGCAGCACAAGGCAGAAAAGTTGCTATACTAGGCTTTATGGGAGAACTAGGAGAAAATCAAACACAAATGCACAAAGAAGTAGGAGAATATGTAGCAGAAAAAAATATTGATATACTTATTTCAATAGGAGAAGTAGCAGATATTTATAGTGAAAGTGCAAAGCAAAAAGGCACAAAAGAGGTATACCATTTTGATACACAAGAAGATTTTTGGCAAAATGGAATTTCTTTATTAAAAGAGGGGGACACTGTTTTAATAAAGGCTTCAAGAAGTAAACAATTTGAAAAAACAGCAGAAAAATTACAAGGAGTGAAATAAATTTTGGAACAGTTGATACAGGGGATTTATGCAATTATGATTGCGTTTGTAATAGGCGTAATACTTTGCCCTATACTTATACCAATATTGCATAAAATGAAATACGGACAGACAGAAAGAGATGATGGCCCTCAAAGTCATTTAAAAAAACAAGGTACGCCTACTATGGGAGGCATAGCCATACTGATTGCATTTTGTGGGGGTAGTATTTTCTTTTTAAAACAAAATTATGATGGTATAGCTGTTGTACTTGTAACATTAGGGTTTGGCATAATAGGTTATATAGATGATTATATCAAAGTGGTAAAAAAACGTTCTTTAGGACTAAAACCTATGCAAAAAATAGTAGGGCAGCTTGTTATTACTGGTTTATTTGCTTGGTATCTCTATAAATCCAATTTGGGAACAACAATTTATATACCATTTACAAAAGGCATGACAGTTGATTTAGGTATTGTTTTTGTACCATTTTTAATAGTAGCTGTGTTAGGTACTGTAAATGGTGTTAATTTAACAGATGGCTTAGATGGATTAGCTGGTGGTATAACATTAATTATAGCTGTTTTTTTTATGTTGGTATCTTGGGGAGCAGGAAGTACGATATTGCCTGTTTGTGGGGGTGTCATAGGAGCATTACTTGCATTTTTGATATTTAATGCTTATCCAGCAAGGGTATTTATGGGAGACACAGGTTCTCTTGCACTAGGCGGATTTGTTGCAGCGTCTGCATTTTTGCTAAAAATGCCTATATTCATAGTGATTGTAGGGTTTATATATCTTTTAGAGTCTATTTCTGTTATGATACAAGTGTTGTATTTTAAAAAAACAGGTGGAAAACGTTTTTTCAAAATGGCACCTATTCACCATCATTTTGAATTGTGTGGTTGGAGTGAAACAAAAGTAGTAACAGTGTTTTATGTAATTACTACAATGCTTTGTTTGATAGCATTTTTGGCTTGTCGATATTTGTTTGTGGCATAGAAAGAAGGGTTTTCATTGGAATATAAAGGAAAAAATGTACTTGTTTGTGGCATGGCAAGAAGTGGCATATCTGCTGCGGAATTACTTTGCAAAAAAGGAGCTTTTGTAACACTACAGGATTTGAAAAAAAGAGAAGAATTGAGCAAAGACACAGATTTAGAAGATTTAGAAAAAAAGGGCATTGTATTGTATACAGGAAAAAATCCAGATGATATAGTATTGAAACAAGATTTAATTGTATTAAGTCCCGGTGTACCTTGTGATTTACCTTTTTTAAAAGAGGCAGAAAAAAATCATATTGCTGTATGGAGTGAAGTAGAACTTGCCTATACTATGACACCATGCCCTGTTGTTGCTATTACGGGAACAAATGGCAAAACAACAACAACAACATTAGTAGGAGAAATATTAAAATCACAATATCAAAATACAGTAGTAGTAGGTAATATTGGTGTACCATACAGTGAAAAAGTAGAAAGCTTAAAAAGTGATGATTGGGTTGTAGCAGAAATAAGTAGTTTCCAAATGGAAAAAGCACATACTTTCTGCCCTAAAATCAGTGCTGTACTAAATATTACACCAGACCACTTAAATAGACATAAAACAATGGAAGTTTATATTGCTATGAAAGAAAGAGTATGGCAGAAACAGACAGAAAACGATTATTGTGTATTAAACTGGGAAGATACTGTTTGTAAAGCTATGGCAGAAAAAACAAAGGCAAAAGTATTTTTCTTTAGTAGTCAAACAGTTTTAAAAGAAGGTATTTATTTGCAAAATGGCAACATAAAAGTTTGCTGGCAAGACATACATGAAACATTATTTCATGTAGATGAATTAAAGCTGTTAGGTATACACAATTATGAAAATGTTATGGCAGCCTGTGCGATTGCTATTTGTGCTGGAGTACCTTTGCAAAAAATTATAAAAATAACGAAAGAATTTGCAGGGGTAGAGCATAGAATAGAATATGTAGCAACAATAGATGATGTAGAATATTATAATGACTCCAAAGGCACAAATACAGATGCCTCTATTAGAGCAGTATTAGCAATGAAACGTCCTATTGTATTAATTGGTGGAGGATATGATAAAGGTGTATCTTTTGCAGATTGGGTAAGTCTTTTTAATGGTAGAGTAAAACATCTTGTGTTAATTGGTGTAACAGCAGAACAGATTGAAAAAGAAGCAATAGAGGCAGGATTTACAGCAATTTCAAAATGTGAAACATTTGAACAAGCGGTTGCTTTGTGTCATGATAAAGCAGAAAAAGGGGATTGCGTATTACTTTCTCCAGCCTGTGCAAGCTGGGGAATGTTTGACAATTATGAACAAAGAGGAGATTTGTTTAAGAAGTTAGTAAAATCGTATATAAAGTAAAAAGAGGTGTGTTATATGGCAGAAGCCTCTGCGGCTAAAAAAAGAAAAACAACAACAATACAAAAAAGACCAACAAGAGCATCTTATGACTATATGGTACTTTTTGTAGTGATATTATTGGTATTGTTTGGTATTGTAATGATATTTAGTTCTAGTTATTATAAAGCAATGACAACAGAAGAGTTCAACAATGATATGCTTTATTTTGTAAAAAAGCAAATTAGGAATGGCCTATTAGGTTTTGTAGGTATGTTTATTATGGCAAATTTCCCTTATAGATATTTGAGGCGTTTTACATTACCAGCATATATTGTAGGTTGTATATTACTTTTGCTGTTAATACCATTTGGTACAGTAGCAAATGGTCAAAAAAGATGGCTTTGGGGATTTCAGCCTTCTGAAATTGTAAAAATCACAACAACATTATATTTAGCACATTTTATATGTATACATAAAGAGTATTTAAAAGATTTTACAGGTTTTGTAAAATGTTTAGCTATTGTAGCTATTCCTTGTGGTATGATTGCAATTACAAATTTTAGTACTGCTTTGCTTTTGGCTTTAATAGGAGGAACAATGCTTTTTGCAGCAGGATTTGATATAAAATATTTTGCTTATATCAGTGGGCCTGTGGTAGGTGCAGGAGCAATATTAGTATTGATACCAGCATTAAGTTATCGCTTGACACGTATTAAAATATGGTTAGACCCTTTTTCAGACCCAACAGGTAAGGGATACCAAATTATACAAGGGCTTTATGCTTTAGCTTCTGGGGGACTATTTGGATTGGGATTAGGACAGAGCAGACAAAAAACGTTTTTACCAGAGGCATATAATGACATTATATTTGCTATTATTGCAGAAGAATTAGGTATGCTAGGAGCAGCACTCATAATACTGCTTTTTGCCATACTAGTGTGGCGTGGCATTAAAATTGCCATGAATGCACAAGACCAATTTGGAAGTTTAGTAGCAACAGGTATTACAGCACAAATTGCTTTTCAAAGTATTATCAATATTGCTGTTACAACAAATACAATACCGAATACAGGTCAGCCGTTGCCTTTTGTAAGTTATGGTGGTACTTCATTAACAATTGCTATGGCTATGATAGGCATATTGTTGAATATATCTAAGTATCAAAAGGGAATGGAGTAATGTTGTACTAATTTTTCATTTTGTGTATGTTGTTATAGAAAAAGGTGTTGACAAAATGAAAAAGGTTTAATAAAATTTGTATTAAGAAAAAAGCAAAGAAAAAGAGGAGTATCTATTTTCCAGCTTTCAGAGAGAAAAACAAATGCTGTAAGTTTTTCAGTGTGGAAATAGAGAAGGTAGCTTTGGAGCTTTTTTGCTGAAGCAATATTTGTGTGTAAGCAAAAACGGTTTGTCACGTTATAGACTTTTGAGTGTCTGTTTTTGTTTTTTTTAAAACAGAAAAAAAGGTGGTACCACGAGCTTTCGTCCTTTATAGGATAGAAAGCTCTTTTTTTTTGAAAGAAAATATAAAAAAGAAACAAACGTGAAGGTATAGGAGGAAAACGAATGAAAGAATTGACAAAAAATTATGACCCTTCCATAGTGGAGGAACGTTTATATGAGCAATGGATGGAAAAAAAATATTTTCATACAGTAATTGATAAAACAAAAAAACCTTATTGTATTGTTATGCCACCACCAAATATTACGGGACAGCTTCATATGGGGCACGCATTAGATAATACTATACAAGATATATTAATTAGATGGAAAAGAATGGAAGGTTATAATACATTATGGCTACCTGGCATTGACCATGCAAGTATATCTACAGAATTAAAAGTAGTACAAAAAATGGCAGAAGAAGGTTTAACTAAGGCAGATGTCGGCAGAGAGGGATTTTTAGAAAGAGCATGGGCTTGGAAAGAAGAATATGGTGGCATCATATTAAATCAGATTAAAAAATTAGGAAGTTCCTGTGACTGGGAAAGAGTTCGTTTTACTATGGACGAAGGCCTATCTGATGCAGTATTAGAAGTATTTGTTAGACTATATGAAAAAGGATATGTTTATAGAGGAGAAAAAATAGTTAACTGGTGTCCAGAGTGTCAGACAACAATATCTGATGCAGAAGTAAACCATGTAGATACTGCAGGACATTTTTATCATGTAAATTATCCTATTGTAGGAAGCGATGAAAATTTACTTCTTGCTACAACACGTCCTGAAACAATGCTAGGAGATACCGCAGTAGCAGTACACCCAGATGATGAAAGATATCAACATCTCATAGGTAAAAAATGTATATTACCTTTGGTAGGAAAAGAAATTCCCATTGTAGCAGATAGTTATGTAGATAGAGAATTTGGTACAGGTGTTGTAAAAATCACACCAGCACATGACCCTAATGACTTTGAAGTAGGTGTTCGCCACAATTTAGAAAGAATTAATGTACTCAATGATGACGGTACTATGAATGAAAATGCTGGAAAATATCAAGGTATGGATAGATATGAAGCAAGAGAAAAAATTGTTGCGGAATTAAAAGAACAAGGTTATTTAGTAAAAATTGAAGATATTACACACGCTGTTGGCACACATGAACGCTGCAATAAAATTGTAGAACCAATGATAAAATTACAGTGGTTTGTAAAAATGGACGAGTTGGCAAAACCAGCTATTGAAATATACAAAAATCAATCACTTCGTTTTATACCAGATAGATTTGGTAAAGTGTATTTACATTGGTTAGATAATATTAAAGATTGGTGTATTTCTCGTCAGCTTTGGTGGGGACATAGAATACCAGCATATTATTGTGCTGATTGTGGTCATATTACTGTTTCTAAAACAGCACCAGAAAAATGTGAAAAATGTGGTTGCACTTCATTAACACAAGATGAAGATGCACTTGATACCTGGTTCTCCTCTGCATTGTGGCCTTTCTCTACATTAGGCTGGCCTGATGAAAATGCGGAAGATTTAAAACATTTTTATCCTACGAGTGTATTGGTAACAGGATATGATATTATATTCTTCTGGGTAGTTAGAATGACATTTTCTGGTATGGAATGGATGAAACAAACACCTTTCCATGATGTATTTATACATGGTTTGGTAAGAGATGACAAAGGCAGAAAATTCTCAAAATCATTAGGTAATGGTATTGACCCATTAGAAGTAATTGAAAAATATGGTGCAGATGCTTTGAGATTGATGTTAATTACAGGAAATGCACCAGGAAATGATATGCGTTTTTATTGGGAAAGATTGGAAGCTAGTAGAAACTTCTTAAATAAATTGTGGAATGCGTGTCGTTTTGTGCTTATGAATTTGGAAGAAGATTTACAAAAAGAAATGCCTTCAAATTTGACATCAGCAGATAAATGGATACTTTCCAAAGTAAATACATTAGCCAAAGATGTAGAGGAAAATATGAAAGGTTATGAACTGGGCATTGCAGCACAAAAAGTACATGATTTCTTATGGGACGAATATTGTGACTGGTATATTGAAATGGTAAAACCACGTCTTTATAATAAAGAAGATGATACCAGAATTGCAGCACTTTGGACATTAAAAACAGTATTGATTACTGCATTGAAATTGCTTCACCCATTTATGCCTTTTATTACAGAGGAATTGTTTTTAAATGTACAAAATGAAGAAGAAAGTATTATGATTTCACAATGGCCAGAATTTAAGCAACAATGGGCATTTACAGAAAACGAAAAAGAAATTGATGTAATCAAAGAAGCTGTTAGAAGTATCCGTAATATTAGAGCAGAAATGAATGTAGCACCTTCTAAAAAGGCACAAGTATTTGTAGTAACAGAAAATAAAGAAACTACAGATATATTTGAAAAATCAAAAGTATTCTTTAAAACATTATCTTATGCAAGTGATGTTTTTGTACAATCTGATAAAAATAATATAGGTGATGATGCTGTTTCTGTTGTAATTCATAATGCAGTAATATATATGCCATTTGCAGAATTGGTTGACATTGCTAAAGAAGTAGAGCGTTTGACAAAAGAAAAAGAAAAACTTCAAAAAGAAATTGAAAGAGTTGTGAAGAAATTAAGTAATGAAGGCTTTGTTGCAAAAGCACCAGAAAAAGTAATTGAAGAAGAAAAAGCAAAAGAAACAAAATATAGAGCAATGTTAGCACAAGTAGAACAAAGATTAGCACAGATGAAAAAATAATAGCATATAAATAATAAAAATAGCAGAGAAATGTAAAAAATGTTCTCTGCTATTTTTGCTGTATAAAGCAAAAATATTGATTAGAATAGCAATTATTGCTATAATAGTATTGTTTACGATAGTTGTTGTAAAGTAATGAAAAGGGGAGATTTTATGTATTGCAGAAACTGTGGTAAAGAAATAGATAATAATTTAGCACAATGCCCTTATTGTAATACACCAGTAATGCAAGGTCAAACAGTGGTAGAAGATAATGGCAGTACATGGTGGGGTGTATTAGGCTGTTGTGTTCCTATTGCAGGATTGGTGTTGTACATAGTATGGAAAGATACCAAGCCAAAAAGCGGTAAAAAGGCAGGTATTGGTGCATTAATTGGATTTGTGTTAAGTGTATTAATTCCTATATTATTTTATTTGTGTATGATTATTTTAGCCTTTGCAAGTTATGGATTATAAAAAGGAAGGTAAAAAAATATGTATTGTAGAAATTGTGGAAAACAAATCGATAACAATTTAGCACAATGTCCTTATTGCAATGTACCAGTAAATCAAAATCAAATACTGGTAGAAGATAACGGCAGTACATGGTGGGGTGTATTAGGCTGCTGTTTTCCTATTGTAGGATTGATATTGTATATTGTGTGGAAAGATACGAAACCAAAAAGCGGTAAAAAGGCAGGCATAGGTGCATTGATTGGCTTTATAATAGGTACTGTACTGCCTATTGCATTTTATGCGATATTGTATGGTATTATGTTTACAATGGGAGTTCCTTATTGATTTAAAAAAATAGGAATATGAAAAAAATAGGATTTTTTTTAAAAATATTTTTTGGTTGTCATAGTTTGCCTGCTCGTTCTTTTTTTTGGAAAGGAAAACAGTTTCCTATTTGTGCCAGATGTACTGGTGAATTAGTAGGAATGATATTAGAATGTTTGTTATTTTTATCATTGCATTGGTATGCTAGTTGGGGTTGGTGTATTGTGTTTGCAATGCCTTTAATAATAGATGGCACATTGCAATTAAAAACAAAATGGTTTAGTAATAATGCTTTGCGATTTTTTACAGGGGCATTTTTTGGTATTGTTGTAGTTTCTTTTTTGCTACATATCCATTTTATGATGTGGGAATTAGCAAAAAAAATAGTAGCTATTATATTGAAATAAAAGAAATTTTTTAATATCGTTTTATTGAATTAATATGAAATGAGGGAGAGTACTATGGATTATAGTTTAAATTCTATAGAACAATGTTTGCAAATTATGGACAAAATGAAATTGATGTGTAATGAATATGATGATATTGAAGTATTTGATGCAGCATTATACAAAGTGAGTATGGAAGGTGATATGAGTGTAATTGAAAGACTATGTAATATACTCGATGATGAAACAGAAGGACCTTGCTCTGCTATGATGGATATTTTAGAAAGTATAATTTATATAGCTAAAAGATGTAATCAATTAGAACAAGGTGTTTATATTTTTTTATCTAATAGCTATAAAATGATAAAGTATGCTGCATATTGGTATAAAATGTTTCATCAATTGTTATTAAATTCGTATGATTTGGAGCAATATTATATTTCTGCTATAAAAAGATTAGATAAACAAAATTTAGACATATTGCTTAATACATTATATGATATAGAAAAATATGATGAAGAAGGCTATTATAAAGAGAGTATTGATTTTATACGAAAAGAAGTAGGTATTATATAAGTTAATAAAAATAAATAATTATTTTATATTGTGGGAATTAGCAAAAAAAATAGTAGCTATTATATTGAAATAAAAGAAATTTTTAATATCGTTTTATTGAATTAATATGAAATGAGGGAGAGTACTATGGATTATAGTTTAAATTCTATAGAACAATGTTTGCAAATTATGGACAAAATGAAATTGATGTGTAATGAAGATGATGACATTGAAATATTTGATGAAGCATTATATAAAGTGAGAACAGAAGCTGATATGAGTGCAATTGAAAGACTATGTAATATACTTGATGATAAAACAGAAGGGCCTTGTTCTGCTATGGAGGATATTTTAAATACGATATTCTATATATCAGAAAAATATAAGCAATTAGAACAAGGCATTTATATTTTTTTATCTAATAGCTATAAAATGATAAAGTATGCTGTAGATTGGTATGAAATGTTTCACAGAATGGTATTATGGACACCAAATTTATACGAATATTATATTTCTGCTATTAAGAGATTAGATAAACAAAATTTAGAAATATTACTTCATACATTACATAACATAAAAAAAGAAGATATAGAAAAAGATAATGGGAAAAATTTTTTCGAGGAAAAAGTTGATTTCATAATAAAAAGTATAAAATAATAAAAAATCCACCAAAAAGGTGGACTTTTTTGTTATTTTGCAGGAACAATTTCTAACCAATAATTGTCAGGGTCATTTATAAAATAAATACCCATAGAAGGATTTTCGAAACAGATACAACCCATTTCTTGTGTTTTTGGTGTGCTGCTTCGAAATCTTGTGTTACAAATGCTAAATGAAATTCATTTTCTCCTAAATTGTAGGCTTCTTTTCTGTCACGTAGCCAAGTTAATTCTAATGTAAAATCTGTTTTGCCATCTCCTAAATAAACAAGTATATAACTGCCATCTTCTGCTTCTTTTCTTCTTACCTCTTTTAAACCTAAGGCGTTTTCATAAAATTGCATACTTTTCTGTAAATCTAATACATTGTAGTTGTAATGGTTAAATGTAAAATTCATGTTTATTATCTCCCTTATTATTGTTTAATGATGATGGTGGTGTCCGCAACCGCAGTCATGGTGATGTTCGTGTTCATGGTGGTGATGATGGTGATGTTCATGTCCGCAGCCACAATGCTGTTGTAATTGATTAGCACATTGAAAACCATGTCCTTCAAATATCATGCCCACTTTGTCCACAATAAGTATTTTTTGTTCAAATGTTTGGGCAGTTTCTATAGCATTTTTAATCATAGAAATGACTTCTTCTACTGTACACATAGGAGGCAAAACACCTAAAAATAATTGCATTGTTGCCTTTCTAACAGCCACAGGCATAGCAGAAAATGCTTCTTTTATGTGAGCTATAAAATCATCAAATGCTTTTTGTTTCCATTCTTGAGAAGCAGGGGCTGGTCTTGAGGTGCATCAAAATGAAATAATTCTTCATTTAAGTCACCATAATAACAACTGCGAATAAAATCTTCTGTTAACAGTATTTTTTTGGTGTCATCAGTTAATTCTGAAAAATCATTTATTTTTTTCATGTAATTTAATTCTTGTTTTCCTATATCATTCGCTTTGTCAATAATAGGCTCTACAGCATTTTCTAAAGAAGTACTAACTCGTTCTAAATAAGCATCTTTTTCTGCTTCAGATAATTCTCCACTGAACATTTCACATACTGTATGATATAGGTCAGCATGACAAACATCTTTTTCAGTCAGCTCTGAAAAAGAGTATCCCAAATAAAAAAGTAATATCAGTGAATTAATATCATTAAAAAGGCAATGAAACATATCTTCTATTTTTTCTAAATTTTCAAAAACAGAATTGAAATCACTATACTGTTCATTTAATGCCTCATCAGATAATTCGCTTGGTACAACATTTTGTAGAGAACAAAGCCATTGTGACAATTCTGTAAAATACTTTCCATAATATTTACTTTTTTCGGGAACAATAATATGATAAAAAGTATTTAAAGAATAAGAAATAAATTGCTCTGTTTCACCACTAAAAGAGTATTGTAAACTTTGATTTATCATATCATAATATTTAGAGCGTGCTATTTGAAAGGGAATACATTTTAAAAGCTGTCCCATTCTGCTTTTTTGTGTCAAAACATCTTCAGAAGTTTTTAAAAATTCTAAACAATCCAAATAAAAAATTTCCCCATTCTACCTTTTTTTGAGTAATATTTTCTTCTTTATATTTTCTAATGGCAACTTCATCGCCAATTCTAGTATAATGAATATTCCACAAAGAAGTATATTGGTAGATATTTTCATAAATAGAAAGTAATTTCTTTTTAAGCTGAATACAATTGTCTAATGCAGAAAGACGTACTTTTTCATCGTCATTATCTAATATATACTGAAGTTGTATGATATAATGTTTTACTGCATTTTGTAATTCTAAAATGTCATTGTGTATGGTATAATGAATATCTGTTGTTTGGTATTCTCTGTCTAAAGCACTCATTAAAAGCAATAAAAGACTTGCAGTAGCTTGCTGTTCAATGTATTGTGTAGAAAGTGTTTTTATTTTTTCTTCTAAAGTGTAATTTAACAAAAAAAAATCTCCCTTCATATAAATTATGTTACATTGATTTTTTCTATTATAAAGCAAAAACAATATGGATACAATCATTTTTATAGAAATGATTTACAAAGTAGAGTAAAATAATAAAGAGGTGAAAAAAATGGTATTGTTATATACAGGAAAAGGAAAGGGAAAAACAACAGCAGCAATAGGACTGTGTATTAGAGCATTAGGCTGGGGAAAAAAAGTTTGTATGATACAATTTTTAAAATCGCCAGAGTTTGAAAGTGGAGAAATAAAATTATTAAAAAAATTAATGTAACATTATACCAAACAGGATTAGGATATTCTGGACTAAAACACCTCAACAGCAAATAGACTGTATTCAAAAAGCCATGGGAATGTGCAAAAAAGTATTACTTTGCGAAAAATATGATATGATAATATTAGATGAAATCGTAAATGTATTTTGTATGAAAACATTTGTGTATCTGATTTTTTAACAGAAGAAAATTTAATTGAAGTGCTTCAAAATACAAAAAAAACAATGGATATTGTACTAACAGGAAGAAATGCAAGTACAAAATTGATAGAATATGCAGATTTAGTAACAGAAATGAAAAATATAAAACATTATTATAAAAAAGGAATAAAAGCAATAAAAGGATTGGAATATTAATAAAAAGTAATATGAAATAAATACTATGAAATAGAAACATACATGATGTTTGTCCATAGAATATATAAAAATAACATTTCCTATCAACGAAATATGTGGTATGATTATATAAGTTATTTATGAATAAAACGGGTATGCTATGTAATTTCATAGTACCATAAATATAGAAATAAATGATATAAGAGGGGGAAAAAATATGAAAGAGGAAAAAAGAGTTTGTTTTCAAAATAGGGAATTGTCTTGGTTACAATTTAATGAAAGAGTTCTAGAAGAGGCAGAAGACGAAAATGTACCTCTTGTGAAAGACTTCTTTTTTGTCTATTTTTCAAAGTAATTAATGAGTTTTTCATGGTAAGAGTAGGTTCTTTAAGAGATCAAATGCTTTTATCAGAAAATACAAAAGACAATAAAACAAATATGACAGCACAACAAACAAATTGAAGCTATATTAAAACGTTGTAAAGAATTAGGAGATAAAAAAGATAAAATATATGAAAAATTGCTTCAAGGACTAGAAAAAGAAGGCGTTCATATTATTAATTTTCAATCATTATCTAAAAAAGAAGCAGTATATTTAGAACAATATTTTGAAAGAGAAATTGCTCCTTTACTTTCTAGTATTGTAGTAGGAAAAAAACAACCATTTCCATTTTTAAAAAATAAAGACATTTATGCGGTAGCGGTGTTAAGTACCAAAAATGAAAAAGAAAAAATTGGCATTATACCATGTAATACAGGTGTATTTGAAAGATTGATAGAAATTCCATCTAGAAAAGGCAGTTTTATGCTTGCAGAAGAATTAATATTGCATTTTTTACCTAAAGTATTTAAAAGTTATAAAATTAGTGCAAAATCATTAATACGTATTACAAGAAATGCTGATATTGATGCAGAACAAATATATGACGAAGATTTAGATTATAGACAGCATATGGAAGAGGTAGTAAAACGTAGAAGAAAACTTTCTCCTGTACGTTTAGAACATACAAGAGAATTAGATGGCACTACTGTTGCAAAACTGTGTGAATATATGAAATTAAAAAAAGAACAGACATTTTATTCTCACGCTCCTATGATTTATCTTTTGTTTCTTATATTAGAGATTATTTGAGAGCAAAAAGCGAATTGTTTTTTGATAAAAGAGTACCTCAAACTGCCGCTGTTTTTAACCGCAAACAGTATATGATAGAGCAAATTGAAAAAAAGGATATATTGCTTTGCTATCCTTATGAAAGTATGAGGCCATTTTTGCATTTGCTCAGCGAGGCAGCAGTTGACCCGAATGTTGTTTCTATCAAAATGACATTGTACCGTTTGGCAAAATCAAGCAAAATTGTAAGTGCATTGATTGAAGCAGTAGAAAGTGGAAAACAAGTAGATGTATTGGTAGAATTAAAAGCGAGATTTGATGAAGAAAATAATATTGAATGGTCAAGAAGATTAGAAGAAGCAGGCTGTCATGTAATATATGGATTAGATGATTTAAAAGTACATTCTAAGTTATGTTTGATTACAATGAAAAAAGAGGGTAAAATAGAATA